>NZ_PXUE01000002.1 GCF_003020585.1 Chryseobacterium aurantiacum | reverse complement strand
GTCCGGATCGCATAAGTTTTGTCAATTTACTTTAAAAAAATTGATCCGGTAGTTCAGCTGGTTAGAATGCCGCCCTGTCACGGCGGAGGTCGCGGGTTCGAGTCCCGTCCGGATCGCAACTATTTAATCAAAATAGTACAAAATGCTGTAAAATAGATGTTTTACAGCATTTTTTGTTTTGTGCCTGTTCCAAATGGAGCTAAAAAACCACAATCTGAAAGTGACCTATTCAGTGACCTGTTTAAAAGGTTGAAAAAAGGTCACTGCAAAGTAAGAAAAAAGCCTGTTCATGGGCTTGTTCAGAAATTGAACATCTTGTGGGATGTTTTTAATGATTTTAATTTGAAATTTTTAAAAACGGCACATATGAATAAGACATTCAACCTACTTTTTTATCTCAAAAAAGCTAAAATCAACACTCAGGGAGAAGCACCCATCTACATGAGAATTACTATTGACGGAAAAATTTCTGAAATCAGTACAAAACGGACTGTATTACCTTCTAAATGGAACTCCCCGGCTCAAAGTGTAAAAGGGTCTTCAGAAGAATGCAAATCACTAAATTTTTATCTTAAAACATTTGAGCAGAAAATTTATGATACCTATCATGAACTAATAAGAGAAAGTGAACCGGTAAGCTGTGAAATTATTAAGAATAGACTATTGGGCAGAGATCAAAAAAATCGAATGTTGATCCCAATATTTCAGGATCATAATGAGAGGATGGAGAAGTTAGTAGGGAAGGAGTATGCTAAGGGAACCTTAACCCGCTATAAAACCTGCTTAAGCCATACCAAAGAATTTTTGCGGTGGAAATATGATATTTCTGATATTGATATTAGAAAAATTAATTATGCCTTTCTCAATGATTTTGAATTTTTTTTACGAACTGAAAAACTTTGTGGTAATAATACAGCCGTAAAGTATGTTATGAACTTTGGGAAGATCATCAGAATTTGCTTGAATCATGATTGGTTGGAAAAAGATCCATTTATGAATTATGATTCAAAATTTGATGAAGTAACAAGAGTATTTCTTAATGAGCAGGAGTTAGAAAAACTTTTTACCAAAGATTTCAAAAATATGAGACTATCATTGGTCAGAGATATCTTTTTATTTAGCTGCTATACGGGGCTAGCATATATTGATACTCGAAAGTTAACTACCAACAACATCAATATTGGATTAGATGGAACCCGATGGATTTTTATCAAGCGACAAAAAACGAAAACAACCTCTAATATTCCATTGCTTGCCCAAGCAGAATATATCGTTGAAAAATATAAAAATCATCCGACCTGTGTAAATAGTGGAAGATTACTTCCTATTCTCAGCAATCAAAAAATGAATGCTTATCTGAAAGAAATTGCTGATTTGTGTGGTATCAATAAAGAATTAACCTATCATATAGCACGTCACACCTTTGCGACAACAATAACTTTGGCTAACGGAGTTCCAATGGAAAGTGTAAGTAAGATGTTAGGGCACAAAAACATGAAAACCACACAGCATTATGCAAAGATTTTGGATAAGAAAGTAAGTGAAGATATGTTGATTTTGAAGAGTGTTTTGGAGAAAAAGGGGATAATGAAGAAGATTGGATGATGGATTTATTTTCAGAAAATAAATTGTACTAATGACAGAATGCAGAAGGGACATATTACATGCGAAAATTATCAATCTTAAAATAATTACCTACTATCCCTTAGATCAAGAAATTATGGTCCATAATCCAAAAATCAAGTTGTACAATTAGTTTAGGATGTGTGTAAGTTAAATTTAATTTTTTTTGCTACGTAAAGATATAATTCGTTACATTATAATATATTGTCACCTTTTACGATTGTGATCTCAATCATAAATGAGTTTTCAACTTAATAGTAAATTTGTTTGTTCCTGATCGTAAGAAGATTCTTTTTTCTATCGCTTTAATGGCACGGATCACCATTTCTAAACGTAATACCGTGAGATCAGCCATTTGTTTGCGGATTAGACGAACCAGATATTCTGTTTGTTTATCTTTTACATAACGGGTATCTTTGAAGTAGTCCATTAAAACTTTAAGTCGGATGTTGGGATCTTTAGAGAAAATATGTCGTGACATTACCATTTTATAATGAAATCGCCGGGAAAGATTTTCGTTGATCTTTGCCGAATATTGTGGATGATCTTTCAACAGGGTAAAGAAATTTTTTGGAGGGAAGCTCAAAAATGCTGCAATTCGTTAATGCTATGACATTGGTGGGATAGGTTTCCTTAATGAAGAGTAATACTTCTCCGAAGGATTGCGGAGCTTCAAAGATATTCTGGATAAATTACGGTCATCTTCGCTGAAATTGTTCAGCTTTACCTTTCCCGATAAGATTTGAAAATAAGAACTGCTTTTCATCCCTTCCTCATAGATAAAATCTCCGCATTCATATTCTTTGATAATGCATCCATACTGCTTTAAAACTTTTCCGGAATTATAGTTTAAAGATACAATATTAATAGAAGTTATTTCCAGAACTCATCAGCATAAACATCTTTTTTCTCATGGTGAATATGATCCAGTTCTTTTCCGATCCTGTCCAGAACAGCATGGTTAAGTTTTTCCTCCAAATGGGGAAACCAGTTCCGTTCTTCAAAACGGATATGCTGTTCAAGAAGTTCCGCAAAATCAGAAAGTAGACGGGTATCTTCCGAGTGTTCGATTTGAGAAGTCAGTACCTTTATCTGAGCATGTTCTGACCTGATGCGTTCAGTATATTCATCCTCAAGATGAGCACAAAGGACCTGTTCTTCATCTCTGAAATGTTCTTCCAGATGATTCTGCCAGAAGTGAAGAATATACTTTATAATTCTGTCCTTTTCAACTTTCTTCTTCAGTCCTTGTCTGATTTTCCAGCTGCAAAGTAATCCGAAATGATGATCCCGTGAAAGAAGAATTATATTTTGGTTACGCTTCATGATTTTTTAATTAAAATAAAAAAAGAAAACTAAACCTCATAAGTTTCTGAAACCTATGAGGTTTAAAGTAAAGATTATATTATCGTTTTTCTTTCAATGACCAGCCGAATTTTAACCCGATGATAAAAACAACCAGCAGAAATTCTCCGGCAGCTAGTAAAATATCGCCGGGAACCCGCATCCATCTTAAGAAATGCATGATATCCGTCTGCATAAATTCTGCGGAACGGGCATACCAGTATCCTTCTTTAATAGAGGCTACCGATTGCATAATACCTATAGGAAGAAGGCTTATCGTCACCATAACCAATAATCCGATATTGGTCAGCCAGAAAGCCCAACCTATTAATTTGTCATTCCATTGGCGGTCCGGGTACAGACCTCTGAGAACAAACATCATCAATCCGATTCCTAAAATTCCATATACTCCGAACAGAGCAGCATGACCATGAACAGCCGTTGTGTTTAATCCCTGGATATAGTACAGGGCAATCGGAGGATTGATGGCAAATCCGAAGATTCCTGCTCCTAGGAAATTCCAGAAACACATGGCGATAAAACAATATATTGGCCATTTGTAGGCCTGAATCCATTTTGTAGATTTGCTGAGCTGATAATTCTGATAGGCTTCATAACCAATCAGGACAAGAGGTACAATTTCCAATGCACTGAAGGTAGCTCCCAAAGCAAGCACAGCAGTAGGCGTAGCGCTGAAATACAGGTGATGGAAAGTACCTAAAATACCTCCGCCAAGGAAAATAATAGTAGAAAATAATACGGCATTGGTAGCGGATTTCAGGTGTAATAATCCCAATCTTGTAAATAAGAATGCCGCCACTACGGTAGCAAAAACTTCAAAGAAACCTTCTACCCAAAGGTGTACAACCCACCATCTCCAATATTCGGCAATAGCCATATGAGTTTGCCTTCCATACATCAGACCGGCGCCATAGAACATGGCAATTGCTACAGAAGAAAGAGTAAACAAAAGGAGTAAGTGGCGGTCTCCGTCTTTACGTCTTAAAGCAGGAAGTAATGCTCTTACCATCAAAATCAGCCAGAGAATCAGCCCGATCAGCAATAAAATCTGCCAGATTCTCCCCAGTTCTACATACTCATATCCCTGATGTCCCCATAAAAAGTTATCTACCAACCCTAATTTTTGCATCACTCCCAGCCATTGCCCGGTTAAAGATCCCAGCACAACGATCAGTAACGCTCCGAACAATACATTGACACCTAATTTCTGATATTTGGGCTCATATCCCGAAACCGCTGGTGCTATATACAATCCTGTAGCCAGCCATGAGGTAGCAATCCAGAATATCGCCAGTTGGACGTGCCAGCTTCTGGAAACAGATTGAGGAAGAAACTGATCTAAAGGAATGCCGTAGAAACCACTTCCTTCGACTCCGTAATGGGCTGTAATGACTCCGGCAAGCATCTGAACCAGGATCAGTAAGGCAACCACCCAGATATATTTTAAAGTAGCTTTCATAGATGGTGTAGGCTTCATATTCCGCAGAGGATCTTCAAGAGGAAGCGCTTCGTTGATTTCTTCCTCTTTATTCCTTGCGTGATAAAATACCAGAAGCCCGACACAAGCCAACAGTAACAGTACACTGAATCCTGACCACAGGTGGAGCGATGGAGGCGGAATATTCCCTACAGCCTCATCATGAGGCCAGTTATTGGTATAGGTGACATCATCTCCGGGTCTTTCTGTAATGCAAACCCAGGTACTCCATGCAAAAAAGGTATTCATTCTGGCCATCCTTCCGCTATCTTTGATGGTATTTTTGGGAATGGCATACTGATCACGCAGTTCCGACATGGAAGGATCATTCATGAATAATCTGGAGTAGTATTGAGAAAGCTGCTTTTGTACTTTTGCTCTTTCAGGAGAAAAGACGATCTCATTTTTATTTTCATTGAAAGTATTGGTACGGAGCTCCTTTTTCAGCAGTACCTGATACTTTGCCTGTTCATCATCAGGAAGTTCTTTGTATGTCTTACCTTCCTTTTTGGCCAGTTCGTCAAGCAGAAGAACCGCTTCCCGATGAAGATAATCGGCAGTCCAGTCAGGGGCAATATAAGCGCCATGTCCCCAGATGCTTCCCACGGTCTGTCCTCCAATAGACTGCCATACATTCTGACCATCTTTAATGTCCTGTCCCGTGGCAATCACTGTCCCGTCTGTACTTACTATTTGATCCGGAATCGGAGGAACTTTTCTATAGATTTCGGTTCCGTAAAATATAAGAACTGCAAATGAGGCAATCATCACAATAGCAAGTCCTATCCAAAGTTTTTTAGGTGTCATTCGGAGCAGTTTTTAAGATTCAACAGTGAATTCTTTTTCCAGCTGAATGGCCTTTGGGAAAAGAATATTGTTTTCCAGATGAATATGCTTGTGCAGATCATTTTCAAAATCCTGGAGCATGGCAAAGGCTACTTTGTATGTGTTGCAGGCATCGGCAGGGGGAAGATATTCATCTGTGATCTCCGCTATTTTTCTGAAGCGTTCTCCTTCCACAGTATGCTCATGCTGCATCATATTCACCGGGTTTTCTACGGTGCCGAACGCTGGTTGTGGCAGATGGCTGCCTGATATTTTAGCTTTAATCATATTTCTTACAAAAGGAAACAGAATAAGCTCTTCTTTTTTCATATGAGCGGCCAGGTCGTGGGCTGATTCATTAAATAAGGTGTTGATCTCGAATAATTCAGGATGCCTGCCTCCGTGAACTTTACATAGTTTATCCAGGAAAGCCTGCAAAACAGGAGTTTTCTCTTCTACATAACGATGGTGCGTTTTCTCAATATAATCTGCCAGAAGGTCCAGTGGCCAGCTGTTGAAATCGATGGAAGAGCCTTCGTTTTTTGGGATTGCTTCCAGTTCTGCATAAATTTTTTCAGGATCGAGTTTCTTGTTGCTGCAGGCCTCTTCTATCGTTCTTCCGCCTTTGCAGCAGAAATCGATTCCGTGTCTTTTAAAGATAGCAGCGGTTCTGAAGTCTTCTGCTACCATATTTCCTATTAAATCTGTTCTTGTATCCATAATATAATACTTTTTTGTCTTTTATTATTTTAAATTTTTTTGATTACTTTTTGAGCGAAAGAATGTACTTTACCATCTGTTGAGCGTCGTCTTTGCTTAATCTTTCATGAGGCGTCATCGGAATATCGCCCCAGTTGCCTTTTCCTCCGTCAATGATTTTCTGAGCCAGCTGATCAATATCTTTTTCGGTGTATTTTGCAGCTACATCCTGGTAAGAAGGTCCGATTAATTTGGCATCTATTTTATGACAGGCAAGGCAATCCGCTCTTTCAATCAATGTAAGGCTGGGATTACCGGAAGTGTTTGGGGCAACAGCCGGTTCGGGGGCACTGACAGGTTGAGACGGCGCCTGTTCTGTGGAAGGTTCAGGTACTGGTATAGGAGTTGTTCCGCTTTTGTCAGAACATGATAAGTTTATTGCTAATACACTCAAAATCATTGCTGTATTTATAAGTTGTGCTTTCATAATAATTGATAATGATTTATACTTTTTGTGCAAGAATGGACACCGCACAAAGGTTGTTCTCAAATTTTTTGAATGTTTTTCTCATTTGCATTATCCTGCAACGGATTTTAGGTTGCGTGACCACATTTCCTGCGATTTTCAGGAATCCGGAAAAGCCTTCATCGCTGATTATTCTTTTAATTTCCAACAGGTGCATCGGTGCTGTTTCTGTTTTTAAAACTTTAAATCCCTCTTTTTCCAGTAAATGAGTCCATTCCGGAATGGTGAGTGGGCGGGTATTTACCTTCAGGGTTAAAGCGAGCTCTTTCTGAATCTGGAATTTTACATTTTCATCCAGACTGTCAGGAGCGAGGGCCAGCTCATGGATGGCATAAAAGCCCTGAGGTCTCAGGATTCTTGAAGCTTCCTGAATAATCTCAGATTTTCTGTGATCGGCATGCATGCTCAGCATAGCTTCACCATATACTTTATCGGTGGATTGATCAGCTAGTGAACTCTGCGCCGCATTTCCCAGTTGAAATTGTGCAGAAGTATATTTGAAATTCTTTTTCAACAGGTTTACAGCCTCCTGTTCGGCATCAATGCCTATATAAGATGCCGGATTTTTTTCCAGAGTGAGTTTTGCGGTAAAACCAAGACCCGGAGCAAATTCGACTACACGATCATCGGGGGTAATATTCAGCATAGCCAGCATCTCTCGGGTAAGCGCTAAACCTCCCGGACGAAGGACTTTTTTACCGATCTTGGCCAGCAGCCAGTGGGCGGACATTTTTTCAATAGGATCTGTTTTCATTGGGTTGGGTTTTAAATTGTAATACAACAGCCAGGATCAGAATGATGGCTTTTGCTGTTTCGGCATAAATAAAATAATCATGCAGCGGAGTAGGAGCCAGTGGCTTACCGGACGAAATGAGATCTGCCCGTTCATCTAAAACCGGAAGCATCCAAAACTGTTCTAAGACCAGGATAGAAAGTAAAACAATGATGATTGTAAAATCCAATTTTGTATAGTGGCTCTGGCTGATTGTCATGAATATCAGAATCAGGATCAGAAATAGGCCCTGTATTTTTGTAGAGATTCCGAACATCAGTTTTCCCAGCCCCAAAGCTGTTGAAAGGGTTATTCCCTCTACCTGAAACTTCAGGGGAGCTTCTACAAAGCTTACTGTTATAAACATTCCTGCCATAAGACAGAATAGCATGAGTACAACAGGACTTTTAAGACAGAGTTTCATTTTTTTGATTATTTAATACATTAAGACCTTTTTATTTTTTATTAGTTTAAATTTTTTATGCTTTAAGGTAGGTCAATTTTAAATCCAGGTTATCTACAAACATTTGTACTTTGGATGTTTCAAGCATAATGCGAAGATCCTGTCTGATACTTTTAAACTGGTCATGGAGAGGGCAGGGATGAATTTCAGAGCATTGATCGAGCCCGAGTCCGCATCCGAAAAACAGTTTATCACCGTCAATTACCCTTACAATATCAGCAATACTGGTGTCCAGGTTTTTCTGATCCATATAGAACCCTCCATTCGGTCCCTTTGCGGATTGTACAAATCCTTTTCTGCTCAGGTCCTGAAGGATTTTCGCGATAAAATGCTCAGGAGAATTAATGCTCTTTGAAATGTCCTTGATTCCGACTCTGCTGTCATTTTTAGACTGCTGGGCAATATAAATTAAAGCTCTTAAAGCATATTCGCAGGTTTTGGAAAACATTGTAACTGATTTTATAGGGCAAATATATAAACTTATTTTTAATAAAAGATAAAAAACTCTTTTATTTTAATGAAGCTTGATAAAGATCATGAAAAGATTTGACACGCATCTTTATGGGAAGGTTGCAAAAGGAGTACGGAACGCTTTACTGCTTTTCTTGAGATCTGATGGCCTGGATTGTGTAAACTCATGAAAGGTATCACTTCTCCCTTATATGATACTGTTCCGAATACATCTCTCAGAATTAACTCATCTCCCGATATTGAATATGTTTTTCAATTCGGGATTATGCTGAAACATACGGTTGTAGAAATGTGTTGTCAATAAAATACCATGTTCTTTTAATACAGGTACAGTGCCTTTTACCAGTTTTTTTTGCTCGTTTGTCATATATGAAATTGATTATTAAAAGACTTTAGTGTCTTTTATTTGATTAAAAAAATATTTGTTTAATGTTAATGTTCCATTTAGCAACTCCTTATTGAATGCTCCAATGTTAGTAAGAATTTCCCACTATGCTCCATTTTTTATGTTAACGATTTAGAACCTTGATTTCTGAGATGCTCAATCTTTATAAGGAAGAGTGATGCCATTTTTTCAGCTCTCCACTTAGCTTCTTCTGCAGTCTCTCCTTCAAAATACGTATCTATGGTTTTCGACCATAAATATAACCAACGTTCAAAGTGAATGGTATCAAGCTGCATTTGAGCATGAGGTGAAAATGGACTTCCACTGTAAGTATGCTTTCCCAATAAAACAGTTTGCCAAAAGGTGTACATTTTTTCCAAATGTACTGGCCAGTTCTGGATAGCTCCATGAAAAATACCACCAATTAATGTATCTTTTTGTACTTCTCCGTAGAATGAATCTATCAGAATTTTTATATCATGGAGATCGTAGATATCATTTTTCATAATGAAAAAAATAAAATATTTAAGTTTGAATTTTACAAATTCAAAGGTATGAAAAAAAAGCAATAAAAGATAATTTTGTCTTTTATTGCTTTTTTTTCGTTAGTATACTTTATTTTCAAAAAGAAGATGAAATTTTAAATAGAATTAATATTAATAATTTAAACTGTTCAACATATTAAAAAAATAAAGCAAAGGAATTGAGTTTTATATTTCAACTTTGAGCTGAAATTTAAGTTGAAAGAATTGAATAAAGGATTTCTTAGATTTAGAACAAGGAAGCTTATCATATGCCTTACATTATAGTGATACGTGT
This sequence comes from Chryseobacterium aurantiacum, assembly GCF_003020585.1. GTDB lineage: Bacteria > Bacteroidota > Bacteroidia > Flavobacteriales > Weeksellaceae > Chryseobacterium > Chryseobacterium aurantiacum. The sequence continues at coordinate 1,276,939 of NZ_PXUE01000002.1, read as the reverse complement.
TAACAAAATTTTATTTTAATAAAATATGAAACCGTTTGAAACACTAACTTAAATTGAAATAATCAATACAATTTTGCAAAGATAAAAGTTGCTCTATGAAATTATCATAAAGTGATTCATCTTTATTTGTATAAAATATGAAAGACAGTATTTAACAGATGACCAGTGCCTAGCGAAAAGATGTTTGATTTATTATGATAACAATTTATATCATTTAATTAGTTTCATTTTGCGAAATTTTTGAGAATAATTATTTTCAAAGAATTAACCTTTATGATGTTTATATTTTTGGTTACCATAAGGAACAATATTTAATTATTTAATTTCCTTAAATCCGAAGGTCTAGATCGGGTAAACTCATGGAAAGTATCGCTGAATGAACTAATAGAGCTATAGCCCACGTTATATGCAATTTCATTAATGGATCTATTTGTATTAAGAAGAAGTTCAATAGCTTTGATAATTCTTAATGTTTTCAGGTATTGGAGGAAAGAAATATCCAGATCTGTTTTAAAAAGACGCGATAGAGAGCGTTCGCTCAATCCGAATTTTTTACTTACATTGGCAAGACTATGCTTTTCTTCTATTGTACATTCAAGATATGAAACAATATTCATAGTTTTCTTGTTCTGGGTGGTTGGAAGAATGATAGGCAATGGGTGTTGATGGGTCTTAGGTAGAATTTTTTTTAATGCTACTAAAAATTCAAAATTTTCATCAGTAGATATTACATGTTTTTCATCCCATATTTCAGTATATTTGATCATTTGTATTAAAAGTTCTGTGGCAGGATAGATACCAAGGCGGCTGAAGAAAGGATTTGATAAATCGTCGTGAGCAAAAAAATACAATGATCGTAATACAGTGGCAGAATGACCAATTTGTAAAATATGTTCTAAACCTTGTGGAATCCAAAAGAAATGTCTTGCGGGAACAACATATGTTCGATTGCTTATAGTAATATAGGCTATACCTCCTTCTACATAACTCAGCTGTCCTTTAGTGTGTTTATGAACTGGAATCAATTTTTCAGATTTTTCATGCATTACAAATACACTTTTATCATTCTTATCTATATCTGGTAATGAATTAATTAATCCCATAATCTATCAATGATGTATTTATTGTATACAAAGATAATGATTTGGCTGGAATCATGAAAAGAATGACTATTATAGATAATTTTTTTTTATGTAAAGGATGTAGATTTGCAATACAATAATTCTAAATTTTTTAATGAAAAATTATCTCACCGGATTGCTAATGTTTGGAATAACTTTTTCGACATGGGCCCAGAACCCTGTTTGGAATACAGACACATTAAAACTCTCACTGAAAGATGCTTGGAACAGAGCAGAAGAACACAGTCGCCATATCAAAATAAAACATTTGGAGGTAGGTATTTCCGCCGAGGAAGTAAAAGATCTTAAAGCTGAGCGACTTCCCGAAGTGCAGATAAAAGGAAGCGCAGAAAAAGCAAGTAATATACCGATTTATGAAAATGGTTTATTTTCTAAACCTAGCCAACATGAAGTAATACATACACTCTACAGAGCAGGTGCTGATTTTTACCTTAATCTATATAATGGAAATAAACTTAATTTACAAATTAAGGAAGAAAAAACACTTCACAAGATTTCTGAAATTGAGAAAGAGCAGGCAGTTTCTGATATTCACTATAAGACGGCTAATTTGTATTTAGATTTACAAAAAATATTAATTTTCAGAAAACTTATAAAAGAAGATATTGAAGACCAAAAAAAACAGCTGGAAGAAATACGCAGCTTATTAAAAAATGGTGTTGTGTTAAAGAGTGACGTTTTGAGAATAGAACTTGAGCTTTCCAGACGTGAAATGGCATTAATTACTATAGAAAATGATATTCTTATTGCAACTCAAAAACTGAATATTATTATGGGAATTCCTGATGATCAAATTGTGGTTCCAGAAGAGCCAATTGAGGTTTGGAACAATGCTATCCCTTATGAAGAATATTTAAGAATTGCTTTAGAACATTCGTTTGATTATCATATTTCAGAGCATAAAACTGAACTCAGTAAGATAAAAATAGATCAAATTAAAGCTAATATGAGACCCAAGATCGGAATGTACGGAGAATTTTATTATGCAAATCCACAAATTTTCTTATTTCCTTATAATCCATATTGGTATTCTTTAGGAGTGGTAGGTTTAAAAGCGTCTTTCAATTTATCTTCTTTTTATCATAATACCCATAAAGTAAGAGCTGCAAAGATAGAGTTTGAAAAAGAAGAAGAAAGCCATAAAAATACCGAAGATCAAGTAAGACAGCAAGTAAAGGAAGCCTTCCTTAGATATCAAGAAGCCTTGGAACAGATAAAAGTAGCCGAGGCTAATCAAGCTCATGCAAGAGAAAATGCAAGAATTATTAAAAACACTTACTTTAATCAGACTTCTTTAATTACAGATTTGTTAGATGCAGATGTACAACTTCTGCAGACAAAATTTGAGCTTGAAGCTGCAAAAATAATGGCGCAAAACAAATATTACTTACTACAAAACATTATAGGTATTTTATAAATCATGAAAAAAAAGTATACGGTAACTGACAGGTTTGTTACTAAAATTACAGGTTGGATTGCAAGTTTAATTCTCTTAGGGCTTATAGTCTGGGGTGCGAAAACTTTAATTAATTATTATCGATATGAGCAGACAAATGATGCGCAAATACAAGAATATGTTAATCCTGTTATTTCCAGAGCTGGAGGTTTTATTGTTGATGTTAAGTTTGAAGAAAACCAAAATGTAAAAAAAGGAGATACAATTTTGGTAATTGATAATAGAGAATATGTTCTTCAACAAGAACAAACACAAGCATCTCTTGCAAAAGCTGAGGCTCAAATTGTTGTTCTAGAGAGTACCATTAATACATTGGAGAATGAAGCTTCTTCTTCTAGGGCACAAATTGCGGCAACCAAAGCAAAAGTATGGAAACAAGGATTGGACTATGATAGATATATGAAATTATATAACGAAGAATCGGCTACTAAACAACAATTAGAAAAGGTTCAGGCACAACTTGATGTAGATAAAAGTGAATATAAATCATCTCAAGAAAACTACGCTGCGTCACTCTCAAAAATCGGAGATATCCGCGCAGAAAAAAAAGTTGTAAAAGCGGAGATTCAACGGCTAAAATCATTACTAAACAGACATAAATTAGATGTTACTTATACTTATATTACGGCTTCTTATAATGGAAGAATGGGAAGGCGTACAGTTGAAGTAGGTCAAATGATTGATGCAGGCGAAACTCTTGCCTTTATTGTGAATGACGATACAGATAAATGGGTTGTTGCAAACTATAAAGAAACTCAAATTAAGGATATGAAAATAGGTGATGAAGTAAAGATTATCGCAGATGCATATCCCAACAAAGAATTTAAAGGGACTATTATTTCTCTTTCTCCAGCTACGGGTTCGAGCTTCTCGTTACTCCCACCTGATAACTCTACAGGTAATTATGTTAAAATTGTTCAACGTATTCCAATAAGAATACGAGTAGATGGTTCCCGGAAAGAGATAAATGTTTTAAAGGTAGGTATGAATGTTAACGTATTTGCGGCTAAAAAACATAGTTAAATGAATACAGCAATCCCAATATTTAAACCTTGGATTCCTGACTGGATGGTGAAAATAGTACTTTTCATTATGACTCTACCTGGAATTGTAATTTTTTTTCTTCCCCTAGCTAACATTAATGCAGCAGCAGGGTATTATGGAAGTGAACCTGCAGACATGCAGTTTGCAGTGGCGCTTTTTTACGCTGGATATGTTGGATTTTATTCTCTGGAAAGAAGATTTTTTACTTACCTAGCTGCAAAAGAATATTTTATAATTTTTACTACTCTGCAAATGCTTGCCTGTTTGGTGTGTTATATTACAAAAGATGTTTATATATTATTTCCTTTAAGATTTATACAAGGAATGTTATTTGCATGCAATGTAAATATCTCTTTATCATTAATGTTCACAAGGTTGAAAAGTGAACGTGCGAGAGAGATTGGTTTTTCAGTATTTTTTGGTACATTACTCTGTGCTTTACCTTTCAATAATCTGATTACATCAGAACTAATAGATTCCTACAACTTTAACATCGTCTATAAGTTTGCAATATTCTCTTTCTTTCCATGTTTGTTGTTTATAATAACAGGAATGAATTCTTTTAGATTACAAGTTAAATTTCCTTTATACAAATTGGATTGGCAAAGCTTTGTATTGTATAGTATTATTCTATCACTTATAGGATATATTAATGTATTTGGACAAGAGTATTATTGGTTTGATGATATTAGAATTTCCGGTAGTTTATTTACTATAATAATTTTGTTAATTATTTCTATATTTCGTCAGAAATCATTGAAGAGACCTTATATCAATTTACGTATTTTTTCTTATCGAAATTGTAAAGTAGGTTTAATCGTTCTTTTTGCTATGTATATTTGTCGTTTTGCATCAGGTATTACCAATAACTACTTTACTGGAGTATTGAAGTTTGATCCTTTTTATCTCTCTTATATTAATGTTTTTAATATTTTGGGAATAATAACTGGAGTTATTATTTCTGCTGCAATGATCCTGCAAAAAAAGAAAATCAGAAATATTTGGTTATCAGGATTTTGTTTGCTGTTTGTTTTCCATATAAATATGTATTATCTCTTTGACATAGAAGCTGATGAATTTAATTATTTTCTACCATTATTTCTTCAGGGAATGGGTGTGGGCTTTATCATGGTTCCCACTATTGTCTATATTATTTCCTCTGTGCCAGTTTCATTAGGTCCATCCGCCGCCGCCGCCGCATTAGCTATAAGGTATTTTGGTTATGCTACAAGTATTGCTATAATAAATTATTTCGAGCTTTTTAGGAAAAGTACGCATTATAATGCCTTTCAGGATCATTTAACAAGAATAGATCCTATGGTAAAAAACTTTTTAAATAAACAAAATACAAAGCTTAATGCTAAAGGTATGGTAGAGGGAATCTCTTCCAAAGGATCTGAGAAATTACTTATTAAACACCTTAATACACAAACTCAAATTCGCTTTGCTATGGATTATTACGAGATGATGGCAATTTTTTTATTAATCATCATGGTACTTATTGCAATATTTCCGTATATCAATAGAACTCGGGTATATCTTAGATCCCGAAGACTTTCACCGGCTTAAACTTTTTAATTAGTACTTATATTATGAAATTAAAACAGACATTAATCAGTCTTTCAATATTAATTGGTCTTGTTTCCTGTAATAATGATGATAATACTTTTCATCTAAAAACAGTAAAACTTCTTGAATATTCAAAGAAACAAAGCTTACCAGAACAAAAACTATATATAAAGGCTTTTTCTGAAGATTTACCTGTGTCGATTGCACAAACTGAAGAATATCCAAGTGTATTACCATTGCCAGCAACTTTAAAGATGTATCCTTCGCCAAGTATGAATCTATATGGTAAAAATTATCACTTAGAACTTTGGGGTGAGACTTCAGGATATATTGGAAGATGTGATATTGATATGGATGACTATAAAATTGTTTTCCCTATTGATATGGAGATTGAAACCGATAGTTTAAGTATTTCGATGCAGGGCAGTTGGGAGTAAGAATATATCAAATATGGAGGAAATAAGAATTTTGAGCGAAACAATATCAGAGCTTTTAGATAATGGATATCTTTTGCAAAATGAATTAACAGAGTCTTTTGCTTTAATAAATAATATTAAAGCAAAAGACTCTGAAATTCCTGCTTTGGGGTTTAAAGTTGATAAAATATATAAATGTTATGACGACAACTCTGAAGTAATTTATGTTTTTGCAATATCAAATGCAAATAACAATGTAAAAGGAATAGCTACCTCAATTGACATAGCTCAGAATACTATTGAATTCTCAGAATTGTTCAAGAAAATTAGAAATGGAATAAAAGAAATTTGTAATTTGTGTTTTTGGAATAAAAAATAAGAAAAATATTTTACTCGTTAATTGAATTAGTCAACACTTAATCTGACCGTTATAATCAAATTAAATAACTTTAAAACAGATTAATATTATGATTACTCAGCAAAAAATCATCAAAAACAAGTTAGGCGTACTTGAATTAACACAACATTTGAGGAAACATATCTAAAGTGTGTAAAGTATTGGGATATTCCCGAGATAGTTTCTATAGATTCAAAGAACTGTATAGGTAAGGTAGGGAACTTGTCTTGCAATAAAATTTCCAGAAGAAAACCTGTATAAAAGAATCGTGTGATGAGGCAATTGAGTAAGCTGTTATTGATATAGCAGTTGAGAATCCGATTATAAGTTTAGAGCAAGTAATGAGTTCAGAAAGAACAGTTTGATTGTCCTATTTTGTGGAGTTAGAAGTATCTGACTCAGACATGATCTCTATACATTTAAGTTTCATTTAAAAACTTTGGATGCCCAATCCGCAAAAGAAGGTATTGTTCTTATAGAAAGTCAACTTACTGCTTTAGAAAGAGCTAAAGAAGAAAAAAAGATATATGGTGTGTAAAGTATCAATAGATCCGCTACAAAAATGACTTAAATTTATGGTATAAAGTTTAAAACCTTTATCTATGAATAAACAGCAACATCAAGTCAAGGCTCGTAAAGATTGGCTTAAAACCTACTTAGAATCGGGATCTGTAACAAAAACAGCTTTACGCTGTGGAATTGCAAGATCAACACTTCATCGTTGGATAAAAAGGTATAAAGAAGAAGGAGAACAAGGACTGTCAGATAAGTCAAGACGTCCTAAAACTCTTACCAATACTAAGGTTACAAAAGAAATTGAATCTATTATCCTTGATTTAAGAGAGAAGAAAAGATGGGGAGCTGCAAGAATCTCAATCCATCTGCTTCGAAAAGGAATCATACTTTCTGCAATGACTGTTTGGCGGGTACTCTATAAACACAAAGTTAATCCTGTAGTAAAAAGGCGTAAAAAATCTGATTACAAAAGATACAGCAAAGAAATTCCAGGTGATAGAGTCCAACTGGATGTTACGAAAATTAGGAATAAAGCCTATCAATTTACAGCTATTGATGACTGTACAAGAATGAAAGTTATTAGGATCTACCCTAATAAAAAAGCAGAAAGTACCATAAATTTTTTAGGTGAAATTTTGGATACATTCTATTTTCCTATACAGCATATTCAAACTGACTGGGGGACGGAATTTTTTAATTATTCCTTTCAATACGAATTGCATGAGCATTTTATCAAATACAGACCCATCAAGCCCAGATCCCCTCATTTAAATGGTAAAGTAGAAAGAACCCAACAGACTGACAAATCCGAATTCTGGTCACTAGTGGATTTATCTGATTCAGATCTTGATTTAAATGCTTTAGCTATCGAATGGCAGGAGTTCTACAATAAGAAAAGACCACACTCTTCTTTAAATGGAAAAACGCCTTGGGAAAAATTACAATCGTTGGAACATCTCATCCCTATTCAGCCTGATGTTACTACAAAATTTTGGGACTCAAATGAAGTAATATTGCCTAGAAATTATACTTATTTAAGTTATATAAAACAAAAAAATATTAATTTAGTTTCAAAGCCCAAGAGGAAGTAGGCTCTGCTGGGGAGCAACCTACCAGCAATAGGCTTTTAGATATACGGAAAGGGAGACCCAAAAGGTCTCCTCTTTTTATTTCCGGTATCTTTATGGCTAAGAAAACCCTCTCTTAATTTGTAGCGAATCTATTGTTATAGCACATATGGTGGGATAGTACTACGCGTCAATTTACAATTTAATTTTATTTACGATCGATTTTTAATTACTTTATTTAGAATTTAAAATAATATTGTATTCTACATACTGTGTAAATAACAATTTATGCTTGATATTTTGAGTCTTTAAAAACTTAAGATTTTTTTTAACTGACTTTTAATATTTTATATTTATTCTTTTTTAACTGACTACTTTGGTAATTTTTCAAGGTTTTATAAGATTACAGAAAAGATTTAAGATAATAAACAGACCCATAAGAAGACAAGTAGTTGTTTTTATGAATTATTTTATTGTGTATATGTTTTGTTTGTATAAATATGTGATTTTTCAAGCTGGAACTTTATTTCTTTTTCTCAAATTTATAATATTTAAACTTTTGATTTTTAACAAGATTTTATTTTTTCACTACTCTCTTTGTTTCGACCTTATAATTGCATCATCATGTGGAAAATATTAAATTAAATGAAAGTAATTTATAAAAAAAATAATCACCTATCCATTTTCATCTTTTAAAATTCATGTTTGGATAGGTGATAAATTAAACACTAAAGCTATAGTTTAAAACACTTTAATATTTTAAGGTATTTGTAATTTAAATGGCCCTTCAAAGTAAGTCTGATAAGAATCAATTAATTTCCCATTCAAATCATATACACCTATGGTAATATTCTGTTTAGATAGATTCATTTGTGATTCTGGAAAGCTAATGTTGATGGTTCCTTTCGATATTTTATCACGATCCACAATTATTTTACTAGAAGCACTATAATTAATTTCAGCGTGCGCCGGTTCGATAACCTTTATGGTAACAATTTTTTTATTATTTGTTTTATTGAGAAACGTGTAATTATATGTGTTGATAATTTTTCCTTCTTTTACAAAGAATGTACTACCCGCTGGCTTGATAAACTTCGCTTCCATTTCTCCTCGGCTTGATAGAAGAAAACCTAAAAAACCGATCAATAATATCAAAATTGCTGCAAAACCTTTCATTCGACCAGTAAACTTATAAGGAGCTCCTGTCTCAATCTCTTTTTCTGATGCGTATCTGATCAACCCTTTTGGTAGACCTACTTTTTCCATTATTTCATCACATGCATCTATACACGCTGTGCAATTTACGCATTCCAATTGCTGACCGTCTCTAATATCGATTCCTGTAGGGCAAACTGCTACACATTGATAACAATCGATACAGTCACCTTTTCCTGTAGCTCTTCTGTCTTCCCCATTCCTCCATTTGGAACGGTTTTCACCTCTTTTGAAATCGTAAAAAACATTAATAGTTTCCTTATCAATTAATACACCTTGTAATCTTCCATATGGACAAACCAATGTACAAACTTGTTCTCGAAACCATGCAAACACAAAATAAAAAGTGGCTGTAAAAAGAATCATAACAATAAAGTTGGTGATATGCGCAAACGGCCCTTCTGAGATGATTTTAAACACCTTTTCATAACCAACAATATACATAAACATAATGTGGGTGATGATGAGAGAAATGACAATATAAATAGACCATTTTAGAGCCCTTTTCCAAATTTTTTCAGTATTCCATTCTTGTCGATCAAGTCTCATTTGTTTATTGCGATCACCCTCAATCCAAAACTCTATTTTTCGAAAGACCGATTCCATAAAAATTGTCTGGGGGCATATCCAACCACAAAAAATTCTTCCAAAGGCAATAGTGAAAACAATAATGAAAATAAGAGAAGCAATAGCACCTAGAGTAAGAATAAAAAAATCCTGTGGATAGAAAGGCTGTCCCGCAATAAAATATTCTCCATTAATGACATTTAACAAAAAGAAAGGGTTTCCATTAATTTTAATAAATGGAATAGCAAAGTATATAATCAAGAGAATATAGCTTACTAGCTCTCTGTAATTGGTGTATTTACCCTTTGGTTTTTTTGGGAAAACCCATTTTCTCTTTCCTGATTGTTCCATTGTCCCTATAGAATCTCTATAAGTCTCAGGGTTTAAAACTTGTCCCTGTCCGCCGCGAGCGACTTCTTGATTTATTTCTAACATTTCAGTTTAGTATATATAAATTGTAATTTTATTGATCATCACGGAGAGGAGCATGCTCTGCTTCATGATAGAATTTTTTTGGTCTAGTAAAAATATAAAGTATGATAGTAACGAAAAATAATAAAAAAATAATCGTAGATAACGCTTGATAAAATCCTGCATAATCAGTATTTGATAATATGTCTTTAAAGTTTTGAGGAATCATTTCATGTATATTTAATTGTTATCAGCTGTTTTTATATCAGTTGTTTTTATGTCCGTACCTAATCTTTGAAGATAGGCTATAAGTGCAATAATTTCTTTCTTTTCTAATTCACCTTGTGGTCTTTTAGTATAGGCTTCTTTTAAGTCTGTAGCCTCTGAAAAAATGTCTTTTACTATTTTAGATGCTTGATTATCTGCCCATTTGTCAGCTGAATCAATTTCGGCTTTTCTGTAAGGTACATCAAATGTATTTTTCATGAATTTTAGTTTATCGATCATTTTAGAACGATCTAAATTATTTGCTATTAACCATGGATAACGAGGCATAATAGAGCCTGCCGATGTGGACCTAGGATTATACATATGTTTATAATGCCAAGAACTTGGGTTTTTACCACCTTCTCTATGTAAATCTGGTCCTGTCCTTTTTGAACCCCAAAGAAATGGTCTGTCATAAACAAATTCCCCTGCCTTAGAGTACTGGCCATTTTTGCCGTTAAATCTTACAATCTCATCTCGAAATGGTCTTACAATTTGGGAATGACAGGCATTACAACCTTCGCGGATGTATAAATCTCTGCCTTCTAATTCTAAAGGAGAATATGGTTTGACGGCTGAAATTGTCGGTACATTTTGTTTAAGCATCAAGGTTGGTATTATTTCCACAGCTCCTCCAATCGATACTGCTATAAATGATAATACTGTGAATAAGATAGGTAATCTTTCCAGCCAAAGGTGTATACCCTCTCCTTCTTTTCTTTTCTTACTGATATTTGCCAAAGTTGGTGCTACTGCCAGAACTTCTTTTTGGAATGATCCTTTTCTAACAGTAGCCACGAGATTGATAACCATTAAAATAGCACCTGAAAAGTAAAATAACCCACCTAAAAATCTCATTTTAAAATAGGGGATAATTGCCGTTACTGTATCTAACCAATTTTTCCACAATAATGTCCCGTCCGGGTTAAATTGTTTCCACATTAAGCCTTGTGTAAATCCTGAAATATACATTGGTACTGCGTAGAAAATAATTCCTAAAGTTCCTAACCAGAAATGCCAGTTCGCCAACTTAACAGACCATATTTTTGTTCTCCATAGAATTGGAATAAGATAGTAGATCATACCAAAAGCCATAAAACCATTCCAGCCTAATGCTCCGAGGTGAACATGACCTATCACCCAGTCGGTAAAGTGACCGATTTTGTTGATGTTTTTAGTTGCCAATAATGGCCCTTCAAAAGTTGCCATACCATAACAAGTAACTGCAACGACAAAAAATTTTAAAATAGGATTTTCTCGTACTTTATCCCAAGATCCCCTCAGTGTCAATAATCCATTAAGCATTCCTCCCCATGAGGGAGCAATTAGCATAATTGAGAAACCAGTACCTACAGCTTGTGCCCATGCTGGTATTGCTGTATATTGAAGATGGTGTGGTCCCGCCCAGATATATACAAAAATTAATGACCAGAAATGAATAATTGAGAGTTTATATGAAAAAACAGGTCTTTCGGCTGCTTTTGGTAAAAAATAATACATTAACCCCAAAATTGGAGTGGTTAAAATAAATGCAACTGCATTATGACCATACCACCATTGCACAATGGCATCTTTTACTCCAGCATAAGCAGAATATGATTTCCATCCTGTAAATGATAAAGGGACTTCAAGGTTATTGAATATATAAAGCATTGCTACTGCAATCCAAGTTCCCAAATAAAACCAAATTGCAACATATAGATGCCTAACCCTTCTTCTTGAAATGGTTCCAAACATATTAATTCCAAAAATGACCCATGAAAAAGTAAGAAGTATATCGATGGGCCATTCATGTTCAGCATATTCCTTTGATGTATTGATTCCCATGAAAAAAGTAATAAAGGTCACTACTACCATTAACTGCCATGTCCAAAAATGAATCCAACTTAATGTTTTGTTAAACATTTCGGTTTTTAAAAGTCGGGGTATAGAGTAATATACACCAATAAAAAAGCTGTTACAAACAAATGCAAAAATTACAGTATTTGTATGTAACATTCTTATTCGGCCAAATCCGAAGGCGCCATTAGTATCTATTAATGCTTGAATACCTCCATTTCTTAGGATATTAATAGATTCATCATCTGTTCCAAAAATAAATTCGGGTAGTTCAGGGTAAAACAAAAGCAGAGCTGCAGTCAGTCCAAAAACGAATCCTATTAAGGCAAAAACTATTGTTGCATATAGAAATGCGCGCACTATGGTATTATCATAGTAAAATTTCTGTGTTTCCATTACGTCAAAGTTAATATACCACTATTATTTATTTATGGTGTTAATCATCGAAAAAATAGTTATTTTTATGATGATTAAAATATTATAATTAATAAGGTATGAAGGAGGTTTATCCTACATTTGAAATTGAAGGCCTGTCGACGTGTAATTCGATTAATGAAGTATTTACCATTGATAGATTTTCAGAGTTTTTAGACCGAAATCCTGGAACAACAAAAGTTCACCGACATTCTTTTTATCATGTTACCTATTTTGTAAAAGGATATGGTGAAAATCTAATCGATTTCAAAACATATGAAGTAACTCCTGAAAAGATTTTTTTTATGCGGCCAGATCAGGTTCATAGTTGGAGATTGGATGAAAATACAGAAGGTTATGTAATTAACTTTTCAACCACCTTTTTTGATCAACTTAAGATTAATTCTTCGTTAATTGATCAGTTTCCATTTTTTAATCTATTTGAAAGTGATCAAATGGTAAGTATTTCCATACAAAATCAGCTTAAGTTGAAACTTTGTTTTGAAGATATTATTGAAGAAATGACCGATACTCAACCTTGGTCGCAAATTATGATTGCATCCTTAATACTCCAAATTTGTGCACTTGCAGGGAAGGATATTACCTCCAAAACTATCTTTATTAACACGAATTATAATTCTTTAATATTAAAGCAATTTATCGAGATTGTAGAAAGTAATTTTCATCAATATAAATTACCCAAAGATTATGCTACTTTTTTAAATATAACCCCTAACCAATTGAATTTCATTTGTAAGCAGCAAATTAATTTATCGGCGGGTGAAATTATTAGAAATAGAATTATTCTGGAAGCGAAAAGACTTTTGGTAAATTTTGATTTATCAATTACAAGTATTGCTGAAACATTAAATTATTCAGACCCGTCCTACTTTGTTAAATTTTTTAAGAAATATACATTATTTACTCCCGATGCTTTTCGAAAGCAGTATTATAATAAGTTTTAAAAGTGATTCAATAATATTATAAATTTAATAATTTACCATTAATAAAAATGATTTCTGAAAAACATATAAAAAAATATAGTTATAATATCGCACAGTATAATAGTGGGGATTTTATCTATGAGGAAAACTCGACTTGTAACAGTTATTTTCAAATTATATCAGGAATAGTTAAACTTAATAATTACAGTGAAGATGGAAAAGAATTCATTCAGAATATTATTAATGCACCACAAGGATTTGGCGAAGTCTTATTATTTATTAATGAAAAGTATCCAACTAATGCTGTAGCCTTAACAGACTGTAAGATTATACAGATTTCTTCTAAAGAATTTTTTAAGCTGTTGGCCGAACATCCTGAATATGCGATAGAAATTAACAAAAGTCTTTCACGCAGACTATATTATAAAATGATTATGTCGCAACATATATTTTCTAATGATCCTAGTATGAGACTTAAAACGTTAATGAATTATTTTAAGAATATCTATTGCATAGAGAATGATCTAGATTCGGAATATATTATTCCATTAACACGCCAACAAATGGCTAATCTAACCGGATTGCGGGTAGAAACTGTTATACGAGTAATTAAATTAATGGAAAAAAACAATTTACTTAGGATAAAAAAAGGATTAATTTACTATTAAATAAATTAAACAGTTGTGATTGAAATCATAATTAAAATATAAATATTCGGGATAATTTTAAGTAGATAAAAGTTATTTTTAAAACTTATACTATGGACGAACTTCTTAATGAGCCTGGTTTACAAATTACAATTGTTCTTTTTTTACTTCCTATCATTTTTGCACTTATTCTTATTTTAATAAGAGTAAATCGGATGATTTCTGATACGTTGAAAAAAAAAGAACTTAAAAGAATTTATGAATACGTCAATCATCTTCAACCTGGAGAGATTTCTACATTGGAAGAACGTAAAAAAGAACTCGAATTTCAACTTTCAGGGAATGAACTATCATCTAATAAAATAGTAAAAGACCCACGAGGCTTAGTAAATCAAGCAAATGAAATACATGATATTCGTTTTCTACAAACTAAAAGAGAAGAGGGACGAAATATTAAAATTCTTGATGATGAAAAAAAATTAATCCTTTGGTTTCTTGGCTGTAGTGTATTTTGGCTTTTTATGGGGACCACTGTGGGAGAATATCTTGGAGTTAAGTTTGTTGCTCCAGATGCAGACCACGTTAGCTGGCTCAGTTTTGGAAGACTTAGACCTGTACATACCAATATGGTTTTTTGGGGGTGGGCATCTATGGCAATGATAGGTTTCTCATATTATGTCATTCCAAGAGTGGGTAATACAAAGATTTTTAATCTTAAGATTGGATATGCTACTTTAGTATTAATGAATTCTGCTGTATTTCTTGGTAGTATTTTTTTAATGGCGGGGATTAATAATAGTGGTGGAGAATATAGAGAATATATTTGGCCCATTATGCTCCTTTTTGCCACAGGAATTATTATTAGTATTTATAATCATATCAATACTATTGCGTTCCGAAAAACAGAAGAAATTTATGTTTCCAATTGGTACATAGTTTCGGCGATGATGTTCGTGGTAGTTATATTATTGGTTGCTTATTTTCCATTTTGGCAAGATGGTTTAGGCGAAACTATTACACAGGGATATTTTATGCATCAAGGTGTAGGGATGTGGTTTATGTTTTTTAATTTGGGGTTGATGTATTATTTTCTTCCACAAGAACTAAATAGTCCAGTGTATTCTTATAGTTTAAGCATACTTGCGTTTTGGACACAAATTTTATTTTATACTCTTATTGGAACTCATCACTTTATTTTTAGCGCTATCCCTTGGTGGATGCAGACTATTGCTATTGTTGCGAGTGTGGGAATGGTGATTCCCGTAGCTGCAGGAAGCATTAATTTTATGATGACTATTAGAGGATCTTGGCATCGTTTGAAATTGAGTTATGTGTTACCTTTTTATGTAGTTTCTATTATTTTTTATTTTACAGGTTCACTACAAGGTACAGCAGAGGCGTTTAGAGCTACCAACTTGTTATGGCATTTTACGGATTTTACAGTAGCTCATTCGCATTTAACAATGTATGGGATTATTACATTCATGCTATGGTCTTTCACTTATACCTTAGTGCCGAGACTTACTTCTTATGAACCACCAAGTATTACCGTAGGATTACATTTTTGGTTAGCTTTAGTTGGGGTTTTAGTATATACCGTTTCATTAATGGTAGGTTCTACAGAAAAAGGAATGATGTGGATGGAGAAAAAACCATTTATTGAAGGAGTTGTACATATGATGCCTTTCTGGCTGTGGAGAGCAATCGGAGGAACAATGATGTGGTTGTCACATATCATCTTCGCCTATAATTTTTACAGAATGATAAAGCCCAAAAAAGAAATAAAACTTCCTCAGACACCAGACGAGATTTTAGAAATCATTCACAATAAACAAGTAAAAGCATAATGGATTTTTTTAGTGACCATAAGAAACTTTTTTCTTCAGCATTGGCATTTTTCCTTTTTCTGACCCTGTTTATATGCATATTTCCTGCATTGAACAACCAAAAAGTATATCAACCTTTACAGGGAAGTAAACCACTTACAGAAGAAGAAAGTCGGGGAAAATCAATTTATATTCGTGAAGGCTGTGTAGCATGTCATACCCAGCAGGTTCGTAATGTAGATATGGATCAGGTGTTTGGTAATCGTCCAAGCTTGGCTGTAGATTATGCCAGAAACAAGAGGCTCAATCTTTTCCAGAATACTGCTACTCTCATGGGAACGGAAAGAACAGGTCCTGATCTTACCAATATTGGAGCTCGACAATCTAGTAAAGACTGGCAATATTCTCACCTATTCAATCCTAGATCTGTAGTTCCCCAATCTATTATGCCTTCTTATAAATGGCTATTTTTAGTTAAAGACCAGCTTGATCCCGGAGATAAGGAAATCAGTCTTCCTGACGCATTCAGAAAAGGAATTAAAGGAAAAATTGTGCCGTCAAAAGATGCCAGTGATCTCGTTGCATATCTACTCAGCCTTAAACAGACTGAACTTCCGAAGAGTATTCCGGCAAGAGAATTTCTGTATAAAAAAGAAGAGAAAAAAGCAGAAGGAAATGCTGGAGGAGATAACCTTCCTGATGGAGAGGCTTTATTCATAGCCAATTGCGCTACCTGTCATCAAGCAACTGGAGAAGGAGTTCCAGGAGCATTCCCACCATTGAAAGGCGACAAAGTGGTATTAGGAGATAATCTGGAACTGTATGTTACTATTATTATGAAAGGATATAATGGTCTGGCTCCTCAATTTGGAGAAATGCCAGCGGTAGGAACCAATGCTAATTTCAAACCTGAAGATGTGGCTGCCCTCATTAATCATGAAAGAACAAGCTGGGGAAATAATGGCAAGAAAGTAACAGTTGAGGAAGTAAAAATAATCATGGATAAAATAAAATAAAATAAAATAAAATGAAATGAAAAAATTAAAGTTTATAATTCCTGTTTTTGTCTTTTGGACTGGATATGTTCAGGCTTGCGATGCGTGTAAGCTTCAGCAACCCAAAATAACACAGGATTTTACGCATGGTACTGGCCCGGAATCAAACTGGGATTGGGCTATTGTGGCAATTATTGCAATAATTACCCTTGGAACATTGTTTTATTCTTTCAAATTTTTAATCAAACCAAACGAGAATAACAAAAAGCATATCAAAAATAATATATTGGATTTTTAAATCTTAGAAAATGTCAAAACATAATGCCATAGTCTTTTTATATATTGATGGGGAATCGAATCCTATTGCAGAACTTCAGACTCCTATTGTTTTCAATCTCGACACTACAAAGTTGGCGGACGGAGAACATACTTTAAAAATTGTCAGCAAATTTGATAATAAAGAAGGTCTGAAAATCATACGTTTTAATGTGCGCAATGGACCGATTATTCATATGGAGGGGTTATCTGACAATGAAACTGTCAACGGGACATTGCCATTAATGCTCAATGCATATGATACAGGTAGGAATCAAAGTTTCATTATAAAAGGAAGTGAAAATCCACGAACGATTCCAGTTTGGGTTTGGGTTATTGCTTTAGTATTTATAGCTTGGGCAGCTTTTTATATTGTTACGAATTTTAGTCTTTAGATTATATATGTTCAATTTTATTAGCCTTCTCAAGAAAGAAATTTGATGATATTTTTAGAATCTATCTAACATTAATAATACAATGAATGAAAATAAAACTTAAAAGAATCTATGAAGCTTATTCTCCCACAGATGGATACCGCGTATTAGTTGATAGGTTATGGCCTCGAGGAATTTCTAGAGAAAATGCCCATATAGAAGAATGGAATAAAGAGCTTGCTCCTTCTTCTGAACTTCGAAAGTGGTTTCATCACGATCCAAAACTTTGGAAGAGCTTTTCAGAAAAATACGAAATCGAGCTCAAAGAAAAAGATCCTGGAAAAGAATTTCTAGATCGAAATAAAAAACAAGATCTCATCACATTGGTCTATGGTGCAAAAGATGAACAACATTGTCATCCATTGATACTAAAAAAATATTTAGAAAATTTGATTTTAGATGATAAAATATCATAAAGCTTTTTTTTGAATCTATTTATCCAATACTTAATTTTGTGAAAATTTGAATTTATATTGGTAATGAAAAGAAAAAGTATACAAAGACATCATTATTTCAGATTAGTGTTAATTTCTATGTTAATAAGTATCTGCGCCTCTTTTTTAGGGTATTCATTAAAGTTAATTACTGAATATTTTCAAAAACTCATATTTCATTTTGCGGAAAGAGAAAATACCTTAAGTTTTGTATTTTTGCCGACGATTGGAATTACAGCAATCTATTTTTTAAGAAAATACCTTTTCTTGAATAGAAAAAATAAAGGAATCACCGAAATTTATAAAACTATTGATCAAAGAAAAGATCATTTACCTTTTTTCAAAATTCCATCACATTATTTTAATGGATTTCTTACTGTAATCTTCGGAGGCTCCACAGGAATTGAAGTATCGACTGTCGTTGCAACAGCAACTTTAGGAAACTCAGTATATGAAAAACATTTTACTGCCAATATTTACAAATTGGAACTTATTAGCGCAGGAGTTGTTGCCGGAGTAAGTATATTATTTGGAAGTCCAATTGCAGGGTGGCTTTTTGCTATGGAAGTAATTGCAAGAAAGTTTAATAAAACCCTTTTTATAAGCTGTACTGCGTCAGCTATTATTTCCGCTATTTTTCTTTATTTTATAAAGAGTGAACCATTACTCTCTTTTGAAATTATTGGATGGAAATGGTCTGCACTTCCTTTTTTTGTAATCTTAAGTTTATTTGGAGGTGTTTTATCCGTTTATTTTACAACTTTAGTTATTAAGATTAAGGATTTTTTTTCAGGAATTTCCAATAATTTTTTGAGGGTAAATTTGGGAGCTTTAATTGTAGGGGGACTAATATTTTGTTTTCCGTTTTTGTATGGAGATAGTTATCATTCTTTATCGGAAATTCTAAACCATCCCAAAAGTTATTCTTTTCTTTTTCTTCTTTTTCTAATCTTACTAAAACCATTGGCTTCTTCTCTAACTCTTGGAGCTGGAGGAGATGGTGGTGTCTTTGCACCTAGTATTGTGGCAGGCGCATTTTTAGGATTTACCTTTGCGCTTTTTTGCAATACTTTTTTTGGAACCTCTTTAATTTATGTAAATTTTGTGTTAGTTGGAGCTGCTGCTACTTTATCGGCATCTATTTATGCTCCTTTAACTGCACTTTTTCTGGTGTGTAATCTAGTGCCTAATGGATACGTGTTGTTCTTTCCAATATTATTAGGATGTTTGATTTCGAAAAACTTAGCTAAGAGAATTATACCTTACAATGTATATACATATAATATTAAAAGTTAACAATAATACCAGTGAGTATATTCCATTCTAAAAAGTGTTTAAACTAAGTCACTAAGGTCAACCTTTCAAAATTTTATAAAGTTAAAAGATGGTTTCGAAAACTATAAAAATCAAAATTGATTAACTAAATTTTGGTTGTTAATAAAAATAAAAAGCCCCAAAAGTATGAGGTTTCACACCAAATCACGTAATAATTCTTGTTAATTATTATTACTCAAGTTTACGATTAATTTTCTTAAATAGTAAAACTTTTGTATTTTAAAATAGAAACTTAGACTTTTATCGGATAACATTAAGAGAAAATTAACAAAAAATCCCCCAAAATTTATTATTCAGGGAATTTATTTTGAGGTTTTTGACAGCCTCATAGCATTTTAAGCTTAAATTTAGATAAAGTTATGGATGGAAATAAAATTATTCTCTTGCAATTTACGTATTTTTTTAATTTTGGAGAGATTTGAACCGTCTTTTTAAATCTCTTTTTCTATAAAGTTGAAGTTTAGGCTACCCACTAAATTACTCACTTTGAAAATGTAGAATTTTGATTATCTCAGAAAATAGATGTAAATTCGTACCATTATGTTTTTAGAAAATAGAGTAGTCACTTTTGGAGAAAAATTTAACTATGAAAATTTTTTTTAGCATATGTAATGAACAATAGAGATTACTTGGAATAATAACTGAATATTTGTTAAATTCCCTCATATCTGAATTATTTGAATTGAACACATTAATAGCTTTAAGTAAAAGCTTTAATTTTAATGTTCAAATAAACGGGTTAAGACATCCTCGAACAGAAACTTTAAATGGTAGGTATATGCGATCGGGAGAAGATTTTAATGCTTCTTTCGTAATACCATATTTAGAGTTTCCCACAGGAAATCATTTTTTGATAGATAATAAGGGTTATGGTATTTGGCCTGATGAAAATTAAATATATAATGACTGAATATTATGTTGTTTTTGAAGTTCTAAAAATTGAACAGGAATTAGAACAAGGCTCTAAAATACGAATAGGAGAAAGATTCGTAGGGCTTTATTATCCTGATAATAAAGAAATTTATTTTACCGATGATAACGGTCAGGAGTGGATTTTTTATGATGGCGATACATGCAGTATTATCAGCAAGATTTAGCCGACCTTTAAGAAAGGGCATTGAAAGAGACGATTTATATTCATCAAAAACCAACTGAACACGGGTCAATTTTAACAGATTGTACAATTTATATTTTAGAAGAACTAGAGAGCAATTTGCTCTCTAATTCTTTTATCATTATTCCCATAAATTACTCGCAGTCTATTTATCTATTAACAAATAACAGAATGGTTGAAATATAATTATGGAATTTACTAACTTTTTTTAAGCATTTCTTCTCTGAATTTACTAACATCTCTTTCCGAAAGCTTATCATAAATTTCAGCAAAATCAATCATTGTATAACCCATTGACTCAACAATAAGAACAATAGTTGCCATAGTTGACCTTTTCTTTCCGCTAAAAGCACCGTTTACTGTAGCTTTGGTCAGTTCTGAATTAGAGTTTGCAGCTATTTTATCATAACTATTGACTATGTCCATACTACCATCCGATTTTGCTGAGTAACTCTTATTGTTACTTAGCATTTTACGCAAAGTAATCGCAGTTTTTATAATTATAATTTTTTCACTTTCTTTAATCATACATGCAATTAAGCACATAATGAAAAATATTTTGGTATAGTTTTGTATACCGAAATATTTTTTCTTATCTTTGTAAAAGAAGTTACTTAATTGTAATTTTGCGAAACTTCAAAAAATATTAGAAGCTATTCGCTTAGAATCTTGTATCAGAAAACTGGCACTTTTCATTTTACCACAAGACAATAAGCAGATTGCTCACGTTCTAAGCGTGGGCTCTCTTATTCGTGGTAAAGGGTATGCCAGTACCTCTGATACGGTAGGTAGAGTTCCACGCTGTTTTTTCAATGATGTCCGCCTTCTCTACATTTCTCTAAGCTGCTTTTACTATAAAGATTAGATAGGATACAATGGCAGCGCATCCATTGGAGCTTTACAGTTCACACTCGAGGTTAATTTCATTCATATTAATTCTTTATGATGTGTTTAGGTTGGAGGTTTTGTAATCTCCCAAAACTTCCTCCTAGACAATATTTAAAAACACAATGTAACCATAAAAGACCATCAAATGAAAATAAGCAACACCTATTATAATGATACTTAGTTATCTTTTTGTTACAGAACAATAAGAAATAAAAAAGCCCTTTCCGCAAAAGTTGACAGCTGAGGCAGGAAAGAGCATTAATAGTTATTAACCATTAACTTTTACAAAAGTATGAAAAAATCCTATACCAGCATTGGGGGCATCCCTTGTGTCCTTATGCTGACGGTAGCAGGAAGCTCTTTTCCGGCGCAGGTACAGAACAATTCGGATATGATCTCCCGAAAGAATACCTCTGAAGCTTCCATACTCAGGACAAAATCCGATACCTTATCACCTTCAAACAAGCTGGCTTTAGAAAAAGTAAGCCATATTGAAGAAGTGGTACTGAATGCAGGGTATTATAAAGTCAAAGATAAGGAGCGCACTGGAAGCATAGCAAAAGTATCGGCAAAAGATATCGAAAACCAGCCTGTATCTAATGTACTGTCTGCTGCCCAGGGAAGGATGTCGGGGGTAAGCATTACCCAGAATACCGGAACTCCGGGAGGTGGATTTGAGATCCAGATCAGGGGAAAGAACAGTATCCGACGTGAGGGTAATGAACCCTTATATATTATAGACGGGGTTCCACAGGCTTCCGAGACCCCTTCGCTATATTCTAATAAAATCCTTCCGTGGTCCTCGATAAATCCCCTGAACGCTATCAACCCAAACGTTATTGAAAGCTTTGAGATATTAAAAGATGCAGATGCCACAGCTATTTACGGATCAAGAGGAGCCAACGGAGTGATCATTGTAACCACTAAAAGAGGAAAGAAAGGACGATCTGAGCTCAAACTTAATACCTCGTATTCCTTAAGCAGGATTACTAGGCCTATGGAAATGATGAACACGGAGCAGTACATCAGTATGCGTCGCCATGCATTCCAGAATGATAATGTAGCCTATCCCGCTACCATGTATGACATCAACGGAACCTGGGACCAATCCCGATACACCGACTGGCAGAAAGAACTGATCGGAAACATGGCAGATGCCTACGGCGTTCAACTGTCGATGAGTGGCGGCTCTGAAAACTTTTCTTACCAGATCAGCTACGGCCATAATGAGCAGACCACTGTTTTGCCGGCTGACTTCAAATATAAAACCAATAACATCAATGCCAATTTCAGCTATTTCACCCCTGACAGAAAACTGGAATTTAACCTGGTAAATACCTTCTCTTTTCAGCAGAACAATGTGCAGAATGATGACCTTACGCTAAAGAGTATTATGCTGAGCCCCAATGCGCCGGCACTTTATACTGCAGACGGGAGCATCAACTGGGAGAACGGAACATTTAACAATCCGGTGGCTTCGCTTCTGAGCCAGTACTCCAATAAGACCGCCTTTTTTAATAACGGCCTTAATGTGTCCTATAAGCTGTTTCCTTTCCTTTCATTAAAAATGAATGCCGGAATCAGCTATCAGAATTTCGAAGAACGCTCGATAAAGCCCCATACAATAAATAATCCTTCTTTTGGACAGACCAGTATGAATTCCACCTCTTCCCGGAATAACCAGGTGAACTTTTCCTATATCCTCGAACCCCAACTGGTGGGCGCTTACAAAACCGGAAATCACCAGTTTGAATTTTTACTCGGAGCAACCCTGCAGAAAACACAATCGGAGCAGGGAGCTATTCAGGGAAAAGGCTTTGAGAGCAATGCTTTGATTGATAATATTGGAGCCGCTAGCGTAAAGACCATTTCTGATCAGGTTCGGAGCCAGTATAACTATACGGCAGTTTTTGCCCGTTTTAATTATCAACTGAAGAAAAGATATATTGTGAACCTTACCGGAAGGCGTGACGGTTCTAGCCGATTTGGTGCCAATAACCGTTTCGGGAACTTTGGAGCAATAGGCGCGGCATGGCTTTTCTCGGAAGAGCCCTTTCTGAAAGAGGTAAAATGGCTGAGCATGGGTAAACTCAGAGGAAGCATGGGAACTACAGGAAACGATAAGATAGGAGATTACCAATATCTCAATACCTATATTATTTCATCGGGTATATATAACGGGCAGACCGGTTTAAATCCGGCGCGGCTGTATAACCCTAATTTCAGCTGGGAGAAGACTCTGAAAAAAGAATTGGCCCTGGAAGTAGGACTCTGGAACGGACACTTTAATTTTTCAGGTGCCTACTATGAAAACACCTCTTCCAATCAGCTGGTAGGAATTCCCCTTCCATCCACCACGGGCTTTCCTTCCGTACAATCCAATCTTCCGGCAAAGATCAGGAATATAGGCTGGGAATTTGATACCTCGGTTCAGGTTTTAAGAAAAGGAAAATTCAGGTACGAAACCTCTTTTAACCTGAGCATTCCCAAGAATACGCTTGTAGAATTTCCGAACCTCGAAGGTTCTACCTATTCCAATCAGTATATGATCGGATACCCTACGACTATTGCTAAGGTGTACCAGTATGAAGGCATAGACCCTGCCACCGGATTGTATAAGTTTACAGATTTCAATGGTGACGGTAAAATTACCTCCCCTGACGATAATAAGGCAGTAGAAAAACTGGGCGTCCGATTTTTTGGCGGATGGTCAACTCAATTCAGGTGGGGAAACTGGTCAGCATCTTTCCTGTGGCAGTTTGTAAAACAGAGAAACTGGAATTACAACCGCCAGATGCTTCTGCCCGGAGCACTCAGCAATCAGCCTGTAGAAGTATTGGACGCATGGTCTCCATCTAACCCAGGAGGCAGCTATATGGAATATTCAGCAGGGTACAACCCCCAGAAGCTTTCCCTGCACGGGTTCTTTCAGAACTCAACAGCGGCAATAAGTGATGCTTCCTATATCAGGCTGAAGAATGTACAGCTTAACTACCGCATTCCCATGCAAAAGCTGGGCATCAAAGAAGCTATGATCTATGTGCAGGGACAAAACCTTCTGACCATCACCAATTACTTTGGAATGGACCCGGAGTTTTATCTCGTAGGCTACCTTCCACCCCTAAAAACCTATTCCCTGGGATTCCAGGTGACTTTTTAACGATTAAGATTGATGATTAGTGATTAGTGATTAAAAATTAAAGATAAAGATTTGGGATCATTAACGATTGAGATAATTGATGATTTTATATGTAATAACTTTTAGCAACTAACAATGAAAAATATTATAAACGCTATAATAGCGCTTCTTTTGATGCTTTATGCTGCTTTAAGCGCAGTATCGTGTGAGAAATTTATAGAAACAGATTTTCCGAACAACCAGCTGGCCACAGAACAGGTATTTGAAGATGAGAAAACCGCAGATGCGGCGCTCGCTGGACTGTACTCGGGACTATGGACCGGTTCCGTGATCAGTGGCACGACAGACGGTTCCGGTGCTTTACTCGGAAATTATACCGATGATATTACTTGCGTTTTCACCAGCGCCGGAAACGGGATCCTGGATATCTACCATAACCAGCTGCTGGCAACCAATGCTACTGTGAGCCAGGTATGGACTACGGCTTATCAGCAGGTGTATATGGCCAACAGCATTATAGAAGGTGTGGAAAAATCCAAAAGCCTTTCGGTATCAGCAAAAAGCAGGATAAAGGGAGAGGCAATGCTGGTCCGCAGCCTTATTTACTATTACCTCTACCAGATGTATGGGGAGATTCCCTACACTACTACAACAGATTATGTCTATAACTCGACTTTAAGCAGAATACCTAAGAATGAATTCCTGCCAAGACTAGAAGCCGATATATCGGAAGCGGTGAACCTTCTGCCCTCAGCATACCGGAATGCAGAAAGGATTTATATTAATAAGGCAGCAGGCCTGGTTTTACAGGCTAAAATGAAAATGATGCTGGGAAAATGGCAGGAAACCGAAGTTTTATGCCAGACGATTATTCAGAATGCTGACTATGTTTTTCAAAATGACCCTTCTAAAGTATTTCAGAAAACAGGAAAGCATATTATCTGGCAGCTGAAACCTAAGAACAATACTGACCCGACAAGTGAAGCCGTGCTCTATAACTTTGTGGGCGCGCCTACTTCATTTATTTTGAATCCGGATCTTATAAGTTCTTTTTCAGCCACCGATCTTCGACGGCAAAACTATTTTACTCCGGTGGTATTTGGTTCACAGACCAATTATAAGCAGACCAAATATAAAATAACTACCGCTACCAATACGACAGAATATTCTATCATCTACAGGTTAGAGGATGTATGCCTGATGCTGGCAGAAGCTTTAACCATGCAGAACAAAACAACCCAAGCAGTTCCTTTCATCAATCAGACAAGACAAAGGGCGGGGTTAACACCACTCAGTACTTCCATTTCGCAGGCTCAGGCGATGGAAGAAATTAAAAATGAAAGAAGAAAAGAATTTTTTGCAGAACATGGAAGTCGGTTTATAGACCTGAAACGGTGGGGACAGCTGGATCTCTTACAACCGGTAAAGCCTAACTGGAAAGCGACCAATCAATATCTGCCGTTGCCGCAGAAAGAAATGCTTTTGAATAGTCACTTAACACCACAAAATGATGGATATTAAGGCGTCA
Source organism: Chryseobacterium aurantiacum (assembly GCF_003020585.1). Lineage (GTDB taxonomy): Bacteria > Bacteroidota > Bacteroidia > Flavobacteriales > Weeksellaceae > Chryseobacterium > Chryseobacterium aurantiacum. The sequence goes on along the minus strand of NZ_PXUE01000002.1, from coordinate 1,251,020 downwards.
CATATTGATTGTATCACTTTCAAATCTTTCCTAAGGCGAAATTTCTCTGTAGTAGTATGGATATTATGGATATTTCTTCTCATTATTATACCACAAAACCTTTCTGCCCAGCGGTATGAGCATCTGGAAAAGCTGATTAAGGATATGGAAGAAATGAAATTTCCCGAGGCTTCTGATAACGGTAAATGGCTGGCATGGTATATATTCTCTGTTGACGGGACAAAGAATATGATGCTGCAAAGAACAGGAAATAAAGACCACAGAACGGAAAGAAAAAATATTGATTTTATCATTTGGGTGGGAAACGATCTCGCGATACAGACAAAAGATACATTGGAGTATCTTTATCCCGAAACCGGAAATTCCCGTTTTTTTCAACACGTAAAAAAGTTTATCTACAATAAACAGCAGCATGCCTTTATGGTGCTGTATACTGAAAAAGATGAAAGCAGGCTGGAAGTTTATGATACTGATCTTAGCCTTCGACAAAGTATTTCCGGTATTCAGCATATCTATTCTGAAGGGGATGAGACCATCGCCAGGAGAAAGACAGGTGATCTGATTGAAGCATTAATTTTAAAGAATGGAGTTTTTGAAACAATCTTTTCGACCCATGATGAGCTGAGCAATATTTTGCCTTCAGGAATGAACAAGAAAGGCTTTGTGATTCAGACCCGAAAGAAAGGCAAGACCAACCTCTATTATGTTTCTCAGGATAAAAAACAATATATTTTTGATGGAAGCGGGTATGATGGCTATGATCAGATGATGCTGAATCCTTCGCATTCTGATAATAGTATTGTCCTAAAATTGGGAAAGAGAATCCCGCCTGCAAAAGGAATGGTTGATATCTGGTACGGGACTGACTTCGATCTTAAAAAATACGTGAAGCCGGTATCCGAATTTATCCAGGTGGAATGGGAGCCGGTAAGCGGTAAACAGGTTCTGATAACCCGTCCCGGATATTTTGGGGAGACTGCTATCGGCAATTCACGCTACCTGATGTATGAAACTGACAAGCAGCAGGTGGATAAAATGGATAAAGCGGGAGGAAATAGCTTTGACAGGCTGTATTTGTGGAATGCGGTAACCGATACCTATACCCTGATTACGGATGTGCGGAAACAGATGGTAATCTCACCGTCAGGTCAGTACCTGCTAATTCAGAGGGAAAACAACTGGCAGCTGTACAATACGTTAACTCTGGTGATGGAAGATGTAAAGGTTTCTGCGGCTATGGTTCCTTATTTTACTTCTGAGAAAGAAGTTCTATGGGTAGGAGGAAACAGGATCTCTGAATATAATCTGGCCACTGAGAAAATGAAAGAAATGTTTACTGCAAATGATGATTCAGAAATCGAGCTGGTGGATTTTACAAGAACCAGTACGGAATTAGGATACGGTAGAGACTTCAGGACCGTAGATATCAAAAAGAGCTTGCTGTTAAAAATCACTGATCCGAAGACCAGTCATATCATTTATGCCGGTTTAAGAAACAGGAAGCTAAATATCATTCAACAACCGACCCCTGATGAGATCACGGCATTTAAAAGGCTGAATCAGGGTGAAAATTATTACTGGATTGAGGAAAACTATAATAAACGGCCAAGGCTTGTAGTAAAGAAAGAGAAGGAAAATCCAAAAGTTCTTTATGTTTCAGATCAGAAGAATCAGAAATTTGAACAGGCAGAGCTTATTAAAATTTGCTACAAAGGTTCGGACGGTGAAACCATAAGCGGAGCTTTGTATATGCCGCTGAATTATGACCGCTCAAAAAAATATCCCGTTGTTATCCATGTGTATGAGAAGCAGGATTATATGACCAAAAGATTCCTGCGACCTTCCTTCTCGAATCCCACAGGGCTGAATATCCCGCTGTTGATGGAGGAGGGCTTCGCCGTACTGCTTGCTGATATCTCGCAATCTGACAAAGGAGCAGGAATTTCAGCACTGGAAAGCATTAATAATGCCTTAGACGAATTACAGAAGATTAGGAATGTAGATATGACAAAGATTGGACTCATGGGACAGTCTTTTGGCGGTTATGAAACCAATTTTATTGCGGGTCATTCAAACCGTTTTGCAGCCTATGTCTCAGGATCAGCAGTTTCTGATGTGGTACGGACTTATTATGCGTACAATTATCATTTTAATGCTCCCGACTATTACAGGTATGAAGGGCGCCAGTACTGGTTTAAGGCTACGATGGCAGAAAATCCTGAAAAATATATCAAAAATAATCCGATAATGTTTGTTCAGAATGTCAGTGCACCCATGCTGTTGTGGACGGGGACTGATGATGGCAATGTAAGCCCGGAAGGAACCAAATCGATGTTTATTGCATTAAGAAAATACCGAAAGCCTGTTATTGCCCTGTTTTATGATAAGGAAGGCCACAGTTTAAGTAGGGCTGAAGCTCAGAAAGACCTTACCCTGAAAATTCTGGATTGGTTTAATTATCATTTAAAGGATGAAAGAAATATCCCCTGGATACAGAAATACATAAAGGGTGCTCAATAAAGTGCACCCTTCTTTTAGTAGTTAGTAATAGCTAACAGTTAAGGAATTCTGAATAATTCTGTTTCGCAACTGGATTCATACAGGTCATGGACACCAGAAGCGTCACTTACTGTACAGACAATACCAGTATTATCTGTCGTACAAAGCTGACTTGTCATGACACAAGGCTGTTCCGGATTTTCAAGATCAATTTTCCATCCAGGAATATCAGCTTTTTTAGTCTCTGATGCTACATTGGTAGCATACGCGCTGCCTGCTCCGATTAACAGGATAGCCAATGGCAATGCGATTTTTCTCATTTTTTTCATTGTTATAAATTTATTATTGGTGCCTACTCTTTGTACAGGTTTTCGGCTTCCCCTGAAATGAAATGTTGAGTGATGTTTTGCGCAAAACGATATCTGATCAGTTCATTTTCTATCATTACATACAATTTGTTTCCCTGTATGATAAATTGTACACGTTGCTCCTTATTCCTGTTGGGAATACTGATACTGCCAAGGTATTTCTGCTCTTGAATAGAATAAAGATCAAGTATAATGGCTTTATTACCCCTGTCTTTTTCCAGCTTTCCTTTGCGGTCCGACTCCACAAACAGAACCCCTTTATAGGCAATTGACCTTTTGTTGACCACCAGCGGATTGTTAAGCTTTCTGCTGCCATCGGCTAAGTGGGAAAGACCTAGCCGCGGGATGCTGACGGTATCAATAGTCCTGAATACATGTTTTGATTTCAGATTTCGATCAGTAACTACAAACATGTTCTTATAATGGTAAACATAAACAACCTTACCAGTGAAAGAATCATAATTTAATTGCCCATCGGGTTCAAAAAAACCTTCTTTATTCTTTTCCAAAAGCTCTGGATTAAACCTTACAGAATCCTTGCTTCCTTTACTGATAATCCCCAGACTCTGAATCTGCTTTTTGCGGTGGAAAGCACCTATGAGAAAGTTATTATGATCAATTCGTTTGATTTTCCTGAAATAGGTCTTTCCAATATTTTGCTCAGGGAGCTTATTGCTCCCGGTTGTTCCTTCAAAAATGATCGGGATTGTTCCGTCATACAACGTGATAAGACCGTCTGTAACTTCAAGCAGGGGAGACCTGAAACTAATGTCTGTACGGCTGAGTTGCAGATTTTTTCGTTCCATTCCCGTAAAATGGGTAATCTTTGTGAGTGAGAACGGTGCTGTGTAATTCCCAAGATATAGGGTATCGCCTGAAAAGCCGGCAAAATAATAGGAGTTCAGTTTTAAATCATACGTACCATTTTTAAGGATAGGATGCTGTAAAAATCTTCTTTGAAAACCATTATCTTTCTTAAGAATATATTCTGACTTTTGATACATGATGAGCATTCCGGTGATACAGAGCCCTGCTGTGATTAGAAGGCTGAAGAAGAGCTTCCCTTGTTTTTTGTGGTTTGCATACGTGTCAATACTAAGGGCAACTACAGCAACTAGGACACATATCAGATTAAAAATGAGATGTGTTTGCCAATCCATTTTTTCAAGAATCCCCCCGCAGGAACAGGGAATAAACTCACTATAATTGAGGATAAGATAAATATAGATACTAAAGAGAACCATCAGTATGTAGGAACCGTACAATCCAATGAATCTCATTTTATCAAATATCAAAAAGAAGCAGACCAAAAGTTCAAGGAAAAGTATTCCATAGGTAATTATTATAGCATAAGCGCTTAACAATGGAGACTGGGCAATTTGAACCTGAAAGTTTTCAAAATCAAATATTTTACTGATGGATGCGTAGCAAAACAACAGGATAAAAAAATAAGCAATCCATATGGCAAGTTGTGTCAGTTTCTTTTTCATAATAAGATTTTAACAATGGTATAACAATATCCAGCGTACTTTTACGCCACAATAGGTAGGCATAGCAGATTTTTCATTTACCGTGATGGTAGTAGTAAGAGGTCCTATGGTTTTCCATATTCCACTAACGGGACAGGCCGTTCCCGATTCAATGATGAGTGGCACCTGAGTCTCCATGTTGGTTCAAAATTTGGTTACTTACTGGTTTTCCAGTTGTCCCGGTCCTTTGGCGGATCTTTTTCACTGGGTTCCAATTCTTTTTCAAGTTGGGTAGTGTCTGCTTTTGAGACCATTCTTTCAGTCGTAATGACAGGCATCTCCGGATAAGGAATCTCCGGAAGGCTTTCTTCACGACAGGATAAAATAACAAATGAAAGTAAAATTCCTGCAACAATATGCAGTATTAATATTTTGGTTTTCATGATTTTGGGATTAAATAATTAACAATCCCGGCCGGTAGTTTTTTAGAATTCTGAAAGCGAATTTAGAGCATGAATTTTTCGAAAAAAAAGGTTGATGGAGCCCATTTATAAATTTTTAGGAGCCTATTTATAAATAGGCTCAATATGTAGTAATGATATAATTGATTGTAAATCAGGTGTTTTTATTGGATTTGTTAAGTGTAATTCCTAAAGTGCAGAAATAATTTTTTGCTTGGTTCATTTTGCTTAATTTTGAATTATATTTATAATATCATTGACATTATATGGTTAAATTGTTTTTATTTTGAAAATAATATTCTGTTTTTTCACGTTCTTTTGCTTTTTAGTTAATGGTCAGGAATATTCTGATTACAGAGTTCGTTATGATAATTTTGAAGAAAACGATGAACGTGCCCTGGAGTTTGTCAATGCATATATTAAAGAAGCGAAAGCATTTAAAAATTATAAGGAGCTAACCCAGGCGTATCGGGACGCTGTCAGCTTTTCGAGGAATAAAAAAATAGAATATGCAGATAGTGCTGTATGGGCCGCCTCCCAAGCAGGTGACCCCGATCTTATTGGAAATTCCTACCTAACAAAAGGAAGTGTTTACTACTTTACCTACAGAAAATATCAGAAGGCTCTTGATGAGTATCTGAGGGCTTGGCAATACTTAAGCAAAAGTAAGGATCCCTATCTGTATCATAAAAATATGTACCATATAGGAGTTGTCAAAAGTTATCTAGGATATTATGAAGAAGCCTTTACACTTTTTTCAAAGTGCCGATCTTATTATAGAGATACAAGTGTTTCCACAGATTTTCCCAATCTTCGATACAATATGAAGAAGGGATATTTGAACAGCCTTCATCAGATGGGTATCTGTCTGTTTTATCAATCAAAAATAAATGAGGTTTCCGATCTTATTAATGAAGGATTGGAGGCTTCGGCCGAGGATAAAAATTTTTATATAGAAAGAAGCTATTTTTATAAGCTGAGTGGGATTCTAGACTATCTAAGAGAAAATGACCGAGAGGCATTGTCGAATTTTAATATTGCTTTGGCAGGCATTGAAAAGAAAAGTGATTTTACCAATGCATCGCTGATCTATTTTTTAAAAGGTAAAATTCTATTAAGAAATCACAATGAAAATGAAGGTATTAATTATTTAGAAAAAGTAGATAGTATATTTCTGGGACGAAATTTTGCACATCCTTCAGTAAGGGAAGCGTTTGAGCTACTTATCATACATTACAAAGATAAAAATGATAACAAGAAAGAATTGTATTATACCAAACAATTACTGCGGTTTGACCGGATGATGCATAATGATTTTAAATACCTCTCAGGAAAAATCATTAAAGAATATGATACCAATGACTTGCTTACATCCAAAAAAAGATTGGAATCCTCAGCATTTTACGGATATATTGTGGCCGGGATTTCTTTCGGAGCTTTGCTTTTAATTTCTGTAAGATATTTCAAGGTGAAAAAAAGGGTTAAAAAGTACCAGATTGCAGGTGATCAGACTTTAGGAGAAGAGAACCATAAAGATACGGTTTCGACCAAACTATCCAAGTTGCCTGAGAATCTGACAAACGAAATATTGGAAAAGCTCAAAATAATGGAACAAAACAAATTTTATTTAGAAAAAGGGCTTACCCAAAATGAGCTTGCAAAAAGGCTAAAAACGAATACTGCTTATTTATCGGCGGTTATTAATGAATATAAAGGAACAAATTATAATACATATCTCAATAACTTGCGGATTGAGTATGTTAAGGAAATGCTAAGAACCAATGCACAATGGAGGAAGTATTCTGTTGATACGATAGCTGATGAATGCGGATTTGCCAACAGACCCAAATTTTCTAAATTTTTTATAGAATTAACTGCTTTAACTCCTTCAGAATTTATTCAAAAAATCAATGATGAGACAGGTGATCCGTAGACTTATTTATATTTAATAACAGCTTTATCATTTTTAATACTTAAAAATTTCTACTTTTTATTTAAAATATGGATGCTAACTTGTTTTTTAAAAAGTGTAAGCGATTACAACTGAGTTTAGAGAAAAGACTTGAACAGATCGGCTTTGAACAAAAAAATGATCCCATTGATTTATACGAGCGTTCCTTGATGGAGATAGATGTTGCAATAAGAGCCATTAAGCTGGATGTAAGCTCATACCAGTTTTCAACGGTTGCCGACGAAGTTTATTTCTTTAAGGAGATCAAGCCCGTTTTCATTTCGCAGTTTATTTATTTTTCGAAGCTTTTATCAATTGAAGCGGCTAAGCCTAATGCGGGAGAGTTAAGCCTCAAAGAATATTATGAATGCGAATTGGAATTGTTGAAAAACTATTATGAAAACCACACCGATTTTTACGAGTATTATAGGCGTAAGGCTACCTATCTTGATCAAAAATATTTCGTCCGGAATCAGTTTGACCTGAAAACCAAAATAGAAGCCGGCCTTTATGATTATGACGAAAAATTTGCCACTTCACATGACCACCTTATTTCCCAAATTATGGCTAATGACCGGTTGGAAAAATATCTTTTGAGATCCATTGCAGAAATTAATGTGTATGTATACGAAAAGATAACCGATAAATCCCCGCTCCAATGGTCGGCCTCAAAATCTGCTTTGGTGGAACTCCTATATGCGCTCCACAATACCCGTTCATTTAATGGCGGCAATATTGAGTTTAGCGAGATTATTAAATTTACTGAAAAATCACTCAATATTAACCTGGGAAACTTTTATAAGACACTTCATGAGATAAAAAGCAGGAAAACCAACCCGACTAAATTCCTTCAGTTGCTCAGTGACCATTTGAATCAATCATTCCAGGATGGTGATCAATAGGCATTTTTTCTTGTTTTTACACTATAAATCAAATTATTAGTGTTTTTTCAATAATTCCTTTATTGATGGAGAGTATACAAAAATCTTTCGGTAGTACCGAAGACCTACCGAAAGAAATCCGGTCTGATTTCGAAAATTTGTCAAACAAACAATTTTTGAAATTATGGCAATATCCATTATCACCAAAGAAGACCTTCAGCAATTCAAAATAGATCTGCTGGAAGGGATTAAAGAATTACTTCAGGTAAGAACGACAGAACAAAAATTATGGCTCCGTACTTCGGAGGTCAAAAAGCTTCTGAATATCTCTTCCGGGACCTTACAGAATCTTAGAATCAACGGAACCCTGTCTTATACGAAGATAGGGGGGATCTTGTATTATAACTACAAAGACATTGAGAAGCTGCTTACGGATTCTAAATAATCACAGAAAACAGGAAATCATGAGTCAGACTAAAGATATCATCAATTTTTTTGCGCATGTGATTAAAGATAACCGGCTACATCCATCCCATATCAGTATTTATGTTGCACTTTTTCAGTGCTGGAGCATGAACCGGTTTCAAAGCCCCTTTCGTATTTATCGTGGTGAGGTCATGAGATTGGGTAAGGTAAAATCCCTTGGAACCTATCATAAGTGTATTAAAGAATTACATCTGGCAGGATTCATTATGTATTCCCCCAGTTACGACCCTTATATTGGAAGCCTGGTTGATATTGTTGACTTTGAGGAGTCTGGAATTTCTGTACATAAAGCATTCCCGGAGCAAGAATTATTACTACCAAAAGAAAACAACTTTTCTGCACCTGAATTTCATGAAGTAGAATTATATTTTAATGAACGTGATCTACCTTCTGCTCAGGCATATGGGTTTTATTCGTTTTATGATTCTCAGGGTTGGAAATTAAGTGACGAGAAATTAATGAACAGCTGGCAGGCTGCTGCAAGGAATTGGATTTCTAAGGAAAAAAATAGGTAGCTAAAATCAATAAAAGAAAGTAAATGAAAAAGATAGATCCGCAAACACCCCTTTGGAAGCTGACGGTCGAGGAATTTTTGGAAATTATCAAAAACCTCAATTCGGAAAACAGGCATGAATACGGGCTCAAAGGATTAGCAAAAGTCCTGGGATGTTCCGTTTCAAAAGCTTCGGAAATAAAATCCTCCGGAATGCTGGATGAAGCCATTATCCAAAAGGGGAAAATTATCATCATTGATAAGCAAAAAGTACTGGAAATTTTTGGCCGGAAATAACGATGTATTATCAGGAGCTTATACAAAAATTTTGGGAATCTGGCGCAAAAGCGCAATTGGGTACCACTGCTGTTGCAATATACCTGTATTTACTGAAATTGGCAAATGATAATAACGGATACGATGTTACTGTTTCCGACGTAGCGATTGGTAATACACTAGGACTAACAAGAAAAACGGTAAAATCTGCAAGAGAAGCGCTGCGGAACTCAGGGCTGGTCCGGTACGAAAGTAAAAATGGGTACTCCTGTTCTTACAGAATAGTTCCAGATTATCCTTTATCAATCCAAAAGGATAAAGAAGACCAAAAGGCAAAAAGAAAAAATAACCCTCGGATTCCGGTAATAGAAAGAATTGAAAATTTACCATCGGTTGGTTTATCTATAAGTATTCCTGAAACTACCGGGCAAAAAGAGAAAGCATCTTTTGATAATGATGCTCCTCATCCTTTTAAAACAGTAGTCGGTAATCCTTCTTTAGAGGAATTTATGGCATACGCCTATACACTGAGTGGTTATGAAGAATCTATGGAATCTGATATTAAGGAAAAATATGCTTTGTGGGCAGATCAAGATTGGTGCAATAATTTAAGAAAACCGATAACTAACTGGAAATCCTCATTGAAAAATCTTTTGCCCTTTATAAAAAACATGACTGATAATGAACAACTGTCTTTAGAGTCAATACCTGTTATTAAACCTCCAAAGTGATCCTTAAAAAATATAAGTGTTGATGGTTATCTATTTAAAATTTTAAAACGGTAAAAAATGAAACTATCAGAATTAAAGCCTGGACAGAAAGTAAGTCTCAATGGAATTCTTCCCGAGTATCAGGGAATTCAAAAAGTTAGAATACCCAATTTCGGGAAAGTAGAGAAAAGAGTTTTCAGAACCGATGAAACCGGAGATTATCTGTATTATAATCTTGCTGATGGATCAAAAACATTAAAAAGTGAGAAAATTAAATTGCTGTAAAGATCTTTCGATCAGAATGAAGTTACCCTAAGCAGAACAAAATTAAAGCACACTAAAAATATAAATTATGGCTATTCCGGAAAAAGATGTAAGGCTTGTCAGAAAGATTTTTGAAGATAGAGATGAGAGAATTTCAGAAAGAATACGCCTGGGTAATCATTTTGTGGACGATTTTATTTTTGAAGACCAAGAGGCGGCTGATATTCCGATCAATGCACTACGTGTTATTTTTAACATCATTTCGATTATCAGTAGTGAGCAGTTCCGTCCGGAAGACCGTCCGAAGCAGCTCTCTTTATTTGATGAAGAATTTGAAACCGAAAATAACATTTTTGCCTCCATTAAAATCCGGAACAGCAAGATCTCACCGAGTGGCTCAACCAAACAGGTTGTGGAAGCGTATGAGTTTCTTGCCCGGTTCAAAATGGGCTGGTATAAATCGGTTAACTCAAAAGGAAAAGAGATTAGAACATTCGGAGGGCTGATTTCGACTCCAACATATGACCAAAGAGGGTATACTTCTTTTCTTATCAGCAGTTACTGGCTGAAAAAGCTGATGATTATTCCCGAATATAACTACATCCTGTATAATCTGGTATATAATATCAGAAACAACAAGCACATTATTTTTGCCATCTGGCTTTCAAAACTTCCCGAAGATGGAACCATGATGAAACTTTCATCACTGAACAAAAAGTTTGGACTGAATTATAAAACCGCGAATGATTTTTGCTTCAAGTTTCTCAAAACTGCAAAAATAAATTTCAACAGATACAATACCCTTTCATTCAATTATCATTATAAAGGTGATTCTATTTTCATTCATCCTTTTTACAATAAAATGGTAAGCGGTACCGATATGTCGGAGCACACAGCAGAGAAATCAAAAATTGCAAAGAGGCTCTATTATTTTCAGAAAAGGTATGGCTTGGGACAACGGGAAATGCTTCAGTTTTCGTACCAATACAAAACTATACCGCAAACCCGTGGGCTTATAGAAATGGCTTTCAGTGAGTTCATAAGGATTAGCAGGTTGAAAGGGGTAGAATCCACGAATTATCAGGGAACGGCTTTTTTAAACAAAATACAGGAGCTTATTATACAGCTATACAGGGAAACAAAAATGGGGGAAATACTTCCCAACGGTTATCCCGTGATTCTCTGATTTCGGAATTGCGCTTATCTGTATTTCGGATTTGTACTCATTCGGAATTCGGAATTGCGCTCGCTGAAGTTAAGGAATTGTTGAAATTTAGAATTTTATGAAGCTGATTTCGGAATTGCACTCATTCCGATATTGTAAAGCCAGTGAAAATGACAGATACGCTAAAAAGAAATGATGAAAACATAGTTCAATTCGGATTTGCGCTCATGCGGTAAAGGGCATCTTTTCGGAATTGCGCTCATCTGTATATCGGATTTGCACTCCTTCGGAATTCGGAATTGCGCTCATTTGAAAATCATTGCAAACGCTTTGTGACAGGCAGATACCACGAACTACTAAAAGTTAATTTAAAAGATAATAAAAGTCTTTTTTTTATTAAAAGGGAAATCCAGGGTAAAAAATTGCTTTAAAAAGAAAAAAAATGAATTGCGAAAAAATCAAACAGAAAGTCGGAATCAGGACGGTTTTAGAATCCTTCAATCTTTTTCCCGCGAAAGAAAACGGGAAAACAGCCTTTTATTTTGCGCTCGACAGGGAGGAAAAGATTCCCAGTCTTTCTGTTGATTTTATTAAAAATGTTGCATTTGATTTTGGAACAGGAAAGAGTTATGATGCCATTTCCATTGTTCAGCAGGTGACTCAATGTTCTGTTTCGGAAGCTTTGAAATACCTTGGGAAATTTGACTTTTCAATACAGGATCAAAAACAAAAGGAAGAGGTTACAACACGGCCTCATTACAGGATATTGGAATTAAAAAGAATCGGGCATCCGGTTTTAATTCAATATCTTAAAAGGAGGAAAGTTTATCAGCAGAGAGACTTGGTTAGAGAACTGCATTACGAATTATACGGGAAAAATTATTTCGGAATTGGTTTTAAAAATAATTCAGGTGGTTTTGAAATCCGCAATCCTTATTCTAAAATCTGTTTAGGTAAGAAAGATGTGACTTTGATTCAGGACGAACAAAATAATAAGGAAATCACGGTATTTGAGGGGGTTTTAGATTACCTGACTTTCAAAAATATAGAAAAAACTAAAAATTCTGATTATCTGATCCTTAATTCAACAGTAATGCTTTTCAAAGCAATAAAAACACTTGGTGAATACGATAAAATTTACCTGTTTCTTGATAATGATTCTAATGGAAATATCACTAAAAACAAAATATTAATGAAATATAAACATGTAGAGGATTGTTCTCTAATTTATCGAGATTTTAAGGATCTTAATGAGTGGTTTTGCCAAAAGATATAATGACTAACTGATTCTCTAAATGCTCATTATAGAGCGTTACAAAAATAAAGCTCCCTCCATCTAGAGGAAGCTTTTGACTATTTCTTGCTTTCCTCGACGGAAATTTTTCTGAAATCTTTTAGAATCTTGGCTAATTCCAAAGCTGCTTTTCTTGCTCTTGTTCCGGCTGCTTTGTTTCCTTTTTCAAGTTGAAGGTTGGAGTCTGTTTTAAAAGTTTCAAATTCTGCGTTAATTTTTTCTAATAGTTCTTTCATAAAAAATGGATTTTAAGGTTGCAATTATAGAATAATCTTGTTTGTTTCCATATTGCAAATAATTTACTTGTCATTTTTTATATACCGGTCTTCTAATTCAGGAGGTAATTTCATGAGTTGAAAATTTTTTTCAAATTTATATACCTAATTTTTTCAGGTTCTTCAGCTAACAAAAATATAAAACCTTCAATAAAACTGTTAATTTTTAGAATTTCGGTCTTGAATGTTGATGACGGTCATAAGAAAATAGACTTCAAAATCACATCAACACAAGAAAAAATCCAATTATTCATTATTGTTTTTAGATCATTCTAGGGTTAAATATCACCTATTCAATTCATATATATAACTGTGGTTTTTCACTTTTTACTGTAGCAAATGTAGTACAGGTCATTCACTCAAAAAAATCTTTTTGGGTTTCTACAAAAATTCTCTCCGCTTCGCTCCAACAATTTTTCCAGACACTCCTGAATCCTTCGGACAAAAAGATTTCGGAGCCTTCATTTCATTTTTTTTCCATTCAGGTTTTAAGTGCCTGATCCTGTACTATGGTCATTTAGCAAAGAAAAAGTCGGAACCTCAGTTATACGAATCAAACAGTCGCTCTTTAACATAAGAATAATCAAACAAAAAAATAAATAATGCTTTTCCCATTGGAAAAGGTGAAAAGAAAGAAGCCGAGTGTCCTCGATACCGAATCAAATCACTCGAAATTTTACAACTGAAAAAAGTAATGATTAACAATTAAAACAAAATATTATGAACACAATTATCGGTAGAATTACCAGAAACGCAGAAATCAATACATTGAAAAACGACAAACAGGTCGTGAACTTTTCAGTAGCCATCAATGACAGCTACAAAACCAAGCAGGGAGAGCGCAGGGAGCTGACCATCTATTACAATTGTTCGTACTGGATAAGCCCGAATGTTGCCAAAATCCTTACCAAAGGGACGGTGGTAGAATTAACAGGCAGGGCAAGCTCAAGCGCATGGATAGGCAAAGATGGAGAAATCCGTTCAGGATTGAATTTTCATACTTCATACATTCAGGTTTATGGAGGTGGAAGAAATGTTGAAAACGAACCGAAGCAAAATGCAATGCAGGAATCAAGTAACCCTTTTGCAGGGGACACAGATGATGATTTACCATTTTAATAATTAACCCAAGAATATCTTAAAAAAGCATTTATGGAATCACAATATAATTTTCAGATGAAGTCCCGAAATGACCGAACAGAATGGGAGCAGGTATCAATATACTTCAAAATCCATTGTGACAGGACAACAGCGATACACTATGCAAGAAACTTGTCACTAAAATTTAACAAGGAAATCCGATTGACACAGGGTGCAGACCCTCTCAAAACAAGTGGAACATATATTTATGAAAATCCCTGAAAATGAAAACAAAATCAAGAACCGAAGCCAAAAAACTGGCAAAAGCGTATAGCTATAATAAAGAGTACGCAGATGTGCCTGTATATATTTACTGTAACCGATCAGAAAAGTATTATGTAGATACAAACAGCCTGATACGTCTTTGGGAAACACTTATCGGCTACTACATTAATGGGGTTTTTACCTCTGTAAAGAATAATTCATAACATAAAAAAACAAAAAAATGAAACGATCTGATATGCCAACGGAATATTTACTTGTAAAAGCAAAAACCAACAGTGAATGGGATGCTTGCGACTTTGCTATTATCAACATTACAGGGGAGTGGAAACAAACCCAAAAGAAACGCCTTGAAGTTATAAAAATCATTGAAACTGATGAAGATATAAAGTCTCTAAACTATTTCGACACCCATGTGGAGTTCTTTAGATTTTCGAAAGTATATTATCCTGTGGTTGAAGAATGGCTCTCTGAGAGAAACAGAGTTTTCATTGAATTAGAGAAAGAGGATTTAAAAGAACTGAAACAACCTAAAAATAGTCTGTGTCATTACCAGATGCAGATATCTAAGGATGGGAATGCCATTTATAAAGCCTATGGAAAGCCTACGGAAGAAGAATTTAGGACAGTGGAGTTTTCATTATGGGAACTAATAGACTTCAATACTCATTTAGTAATTAATCCATAACCCAACAAATTATGCAAACCAATTTTTTCAATCTGATAGCCAAAATGGATATTAACAGTAAGCTGATTCTAACCATTACCAAAGCCAACGAAAGCCAAATAGTGGCTTCCATATTAGTACAAAATGATGGATGTGGAGATAAAGCAAAAAATATCATTCCTCCTCTTAACCTTAAAGGAACGGCAGACGAGCTTGATGCCGGATTTTTTGAACACATTAAAGCCCCATTACAAACCGCTTCGGGACTGATGGTCGGTATGGAAAGCTTTATGAAGCAATTAGAGGAAGCCAAAAAGCAGTCGGCAATGGAAAAGGAAAAATCCGACAAAGAGAAGAAGGAAAGAGAAGCCAAAGAGAAAAAGTACAAAGATGCTTTTCAAAAAGCCGAAGAACTTAAAAAAGAAGGAAACTACAAAGGGGCATGGTCAGCACTTCCAAAGGCTTCTGAATATCCCGACTATGCAGAAACTATCCGCAAAAAGCAGGATGAATATGAAAGGCACTTTGCACATAACCTTTTCAGTGAGGAAAAAACGCCTACCACAACCATTAATCCACAGCTATGATTATAGAAACCTATATAGCAACCTTACAACATGACAAAGGTAGAATAAGACTTCAAATAAATTCTATGAGCGGAAAACAGGGAGCCATACAACAGATAATGGCAATAGAAAATTGCCCAATGAGAGCCATTATCGGACTAAAGATGAAGGGTAGGAAAATAGTAAAAAAATAGGTCAAATCAGAAAATTAACAATTATGTTACTTGCAACCCAATTAGAAAGAGTTTTTATCCTGAAAGATAACGGACAGGAAATCCGATTGACAGACCCCGAGCCCAAATGGAGCGTAGAAGCGGTCATGAATTTTTATGCCAATACATATCCCATCCTAACAACTGCAAAAGTATCCGCACCACAAATCAGGAATGACACGGTAGAATACCGTTTTGAAAGTGTAATGGGAACGAAAGGCTGATAAAATTTTGTGGTTGGGTTTACAGTAATCTTCTTTACATCCAACCACTATTTACCCAATATCAATCACTAAATTATGATGAATGCAACGAAAAATCATATCGGGAAGAATACAGCTTCCCGAAGAGAAAAAACAAAAGCAACTGCACAAACAGTTGGGAGAGTTCACCCATTGGATGCAAAGACCAAAGGATGCAGGAGAAATACAGAAAGACAAAATGAAAGCAGTACCGATAGCCATGCTACCCATGCTTTTTTAAATTGTTCGTTTCTGCCTAAGCTGAAAGACACACCATCCCCACAGGATGAAAAGAAAACAGACAAAATGGAAAGGGATTTTTATCAGTCCCTTTCCCAATTGACCGAACATTATGGAATCACACCTGCACCGTCAAAACATTTAGGTTTTCCTTACAATATTGCTTTTGGTTTGGAAGATATCAAAAAACAGTTAAAAATTAAAATAAAGAATTGGGAGAAAATCCGTTTGGTGCAGGATAAAAAGAAAACGTACTTGTTAAGTGAAGAAGGATATAATACAGGAGCAACTTTATATTATATTCCAATAGTTCCACTGTACCGATTATCTAAAAACCCCGATTGTCAAAAGGCTACACAGCTTTTACAATCTGTATGCTCATATTTGTATCACGTTGCAGATGTCCCTTATTACAGACAGCAGGACAGCTACCTGTGCTGGATGTACGAAATGATTTCGGAGTGGCTCATTAATGATGAAACCGAAGATACCCCTGAATATTTACGTGAAATAAAGCAAAGCGAGTGGATTGGTGATTATGTGGAGCAAAAAATATTCAATCATCAGAATTTAGCCCGATTTAAAGAGAGAATCAATCGTTTTGAAAACAGAGATTCCTTTGAAACCGATTGTCTTTTATTAGCCTGTGATACCCTTGCCCTCTATGAAACGTTTCCCGATGCTACTATTTACAGAAATATTCAGCGGAGCGAAAGAAATACAGCTCATGACGATTATGATGAGGATTATCATGAAAGAACCATCACAATGGAAAAATATGTTTCGTTCTGTGCAGATGATAAAGGAATATTATTTCAGACTTTATTTGATTCTGTTAATGCTGAATTTCAGGAATGTACGGAAATAGAAGAACCATCCACACAAAAAAGATTTGACGGAACAAATGTCAGCGATGATAACCTTGATTTTGAAAACTGCATTTTTCCCCTGATAGAAAGATTAATTGATATTCTGAACAGCATTTAAACTATAATACCATTTAAATATAACATCATGAAAGATATAACCCATCATTTCGGAACACTGTATCATCCCGTTTCAGCTCTGGTCATTTATCAGACCAAAGACGATGATAAAGATACTTATGTAGAACATTTTGATATGGATAAAGACGGAAATCCCATTAATGCCCATCCTTTAAGCGAAAGGGAAGCTAAAATATTTGCAAAGTCCCTTAATACGGAAAAAGAAAAAAGCAAAGCATTTTTAAAACCTGAAAGTATTCTGCCCACGAATGTTCTATATATCAATCCGACCGAAAAGGGTTCGGTGATATGGTATACCAAAGCCAGAAAAGTAAAACTATTCTTTACCGAATCCCTTGAAATCCCTAATGGTGTAGCACATACTCCACCTATGCTGTGGATGGCGACTAAGCAACATCTTACCGTATTTGCTCTCACTTCAGACAAAAGACCTACAGAAAAAACAGTTTTGTATCATGCTCCTTTTTTTAATGTTTATGAAAACGGAAGTGTCTGTATGGGAACAGTTGGTGTGGATATTAAAAATTCAGCATCGGTTGAGGAATTTATTCGCGCTTGGGAAAACTATTTTTTTAACAGCAGGTTCAGCCATTTAAACCATAATCCTACCAATAGCAACTGTGTAAGCATTTGGAAAGAGCTCGTTAATACAGACAAAACCTTTCCAAAAGAAATATTAAAAAAGACCAATAAAACCCTTAAAAATATACTGCCATGACAAGCGAAAAAACAAAAGTTCATTTTACAGACAATTACCTGATTAATCCGACCAACCCTGTAACCATTAACCTGATCGGTGCAGGGGGAACAGGCTCAAAAGTATTGACAGCATTAATGGAAATGAATCACAGCCTGATTCAATTGGGACATGCAGGGCTACAAGTGCGGTTGTGGGATGATGATCTCATTACCGAAGCAAATTTAGGGAGGCAACGTTTTGCAGAATCGGAAGTAGGATTATACAAGTCCGTTGCCTTAATCAACCGTGCTAACCGTTGGATGGGAACGAATTGGAAAGCAGAAACACAAAAATTTAAGAAGAATGAATCGGAAAAGTTTTCCGAAAATATTCCTGCAAATATTTATATATCCTGTGTTGACAGTGTAAGTGCAAGATTTGAAATTGCTGATATACTGAAAAGGTTAAATAATGGTCGTTATTATGCTGACCGTCCCCTGTATTGGTTGGATTATGGGAATAATCAAAATACTGCACAGGCGATATTAGCTACTGTAGGAACTATCAAACAGCCCAATTCCGAGAAATATGAAACGATAGATCATTTACCTTTTGTCACTGATGAATTTGGGGATTTGTTAAAACAATCCGAAGAGTCCGATGATACACCAAGTTGTTCACTGGCAGAAGCACTGGAAAAGCAGGATTTGTTTATCAACTCAACATTGGCACAAATGGGAAGCTCCTTGCTGTGGGGCTTGTTCAGAAACGGATTAACCGAGAATAGAGGATTTTTCCTTAACCTTAAAAACTTTCATTCCCAACCCATAAAAATTGCATGATTTCTGCCGTCTGAGAAAAATCGGGCGGCAAAAATGCATTTCCTCCCTTTGGTCGGAAACGCATTTTTGCGGAAAGCGGTGCAACCCCATTTCTAAAACATTGCCGCATTTTAGCAGGGTATGTTTTTGAAAAAAGGTTGCGGGATTGATTTATAGCAATTATTCCAGATTAAATAAACTATTCTTTAATCGGACCATTTTTGAGAATGAAGTAAAACATTTCTTAGTTCCATCGGATTTTCAATAAAATATGAATGGGTTACTTCTCCAGTAGTTACAACCAAAGTCCCGTAATTCAACATCTTTCCTAAAAAGCTTTGATTAAACTGCATTCCTTCGAGTTTATTCAATGAAATATCGGAAAACGTTTTTCCTAATATACCTGTAGAGAACGTAAGATAATTGTCTGTAACATAGATTTTCGTATTTTTATTCCGGATTATTTTGATGATACCTTTAATGAAAAGAAAAATAAGAAATAGGGAAATAATGCCCATAAATCCTAACATAAATTTGTATCCGAGCAATAGAAAATAGAGAACTCCCACAGAGCCAATTACTGTAAAGAAAACAGGAATAACATAGGAAATCCAGTGGACTTTTGCTTCATAATTTATAGGTTCGCAGGATGTCTTGATATCAGTAAGTAAGTCTTTCATAGTCAAAGATTTTCTTAGAATAAAATTATCTCAATTTAGTGAAAAATAATGAAAAACGCTTGATTTTATGAAAATTGAGAAAATGTAAAAGTTAGCCAACTTTCTGTCATTTACATTAGCAAACTAAAAGAATCCGTCTCACAACTGAGGCGGATTTTTTTTGGTAATTATTGAGGGTTTTTGTATATTTATTCTTGATAATCAGATAGTTGTTTATGAATTTCAAGCATTATAATCAAAATCAGCTCTTGCTGTTTCCTTATAGTTTTGAGGAGTTGATTCCCGAAAACCACCCTGTCCGGATCGTGAATGATATTTTGGAGAAATTGAATATTGACCCACTTCTCAAAGCCTACAGCAAAGAAGGAAATCCCAGTTATCATCCCGTGATGATGCTCAAGGTGATGGTTTTTGCGTATAT
Source organism: Chryseobacterium aurantiacum (assembly GCF_003020585.1). Classification (GTDB taxonomy): domain Bacteria; phylum Bacteroidota; class Bacteroidia; order Flavobacteriales; family Weeksellaceae; genus Chryseobacterium; species Chryseobacterium aurantiacum. Next base: position 1,231,531 of record NZ_PXUE01000002.1, on the reverse strand, counting down.
GAACAATATATATTCATCTCGAAAAATAGAGAAAGCCCTTCGGGAAAACATCAATTTTATGTGGCTCTCCAACATGAGCATCGTGGATCATAATACGGTGAACCGTTTTCGAGGCAATAAGCTGGAAGCAGCCTTCAAGGATATTTTCTCGCAAGTAGTTTTGCTTTTGGCAGAGGAAGGCTTGGTGAATTTGAGACAGGTTTTTGTGGACGGTACCAAAATCGAAGCACAGGCAAACCGCTACACTTTTGTTTGGGCAAACGCCATTAAAACCAACAAAGAAAAAATGCTCCGACAATTGGAAAACCTCTGGAAATACGCCCAAAGCGTTGCCAGAGAAGAAGACAAAGACCCGGAACCGCCGGAATTTAAAGAAATCAGCAAAGAAAAAATTCAGCAAACCGTAGAAAATATCAATGCCAAACTGAAAGGCAGCAACGGCAAAACCGGTCAGGACAGGAAAGCCAAAGCCAAGCTGAATTACATTAAAAATAATTTTGAGAAAAACCTCGACAAATACGAAGCTCAGGAAGCGATTTTAAAAGAAAGAAACTCTTATAGCAAGACCGATCAAGACGCCACTTTCATGCTGATGAAGGACGACCACATTATGAACGGACAACTTAAGCCCGCCTACAATGCGCAGATTTCCACCGAGAATCAAATTATTGTAAACTACACGATTCATCAGCAAACCAACGACTTCAACACGCTGGAGCACCATCTTGAAAATTTTGAGAAACTGTATGGCGAAAAAAGGCTGGCTGAATTAGAAGAACTCACTGCTGATGCAGGTTATGGGAGCGAGCAGAACTATGAGTTACTGGAACGCAAGCAGATTACCCCCTTTGTAAAATACAACACCTTCGACAAAGAGCAGGATGCCCATTATCAGGCGAAACACAAGGCCTTCAGCAAAGAAAGCCTGCACTACAGCCAAGAAGAAGATTATTACGTATGTCCAATGGGTCAAAAGATGGAGAAAACGCACGAAAGCACTCGAAAAACCAAAACGGGTTACCTACAAAAACTCTCGCATTATCAGGCAGAAAACTGTGAAGGATGTCCATTGCGAGGCGTTTGTCACGGTTCCAAAGAAAACCGCAGTGTAGAGCGAAACCATCATCTGGAGCAGTTTAAAGAGAAAATCAGGGAACTCTTAAACAGCGAAAGAGGCATCAGAAAACGCAAACAACGCTCGGTTGAGGTAGAACCCGTATTTGCACACCTGAAACATTGCAACAATTTTAAACGCTTTACCCTGAAAGGTCTGAAAAAAGTAGAATTGGAGTTCGGATTGCACGCATTAGCACACAATTTAAGAAAGAAAGTTGCCTAAAGAGGACAACTTTTTCCTTTTCCAAAACAATGAAGATTGGTACTGAATTAAAAAATCCGCCTCAATTTTAGTTGTGAGACGGATTCTTAACATTTCTGAAACTCGTTAATGTTTCATTTGTACATCAATAGCAATTTCCTCACACCGTATTTCATATTTTTTTTCAGGCTTGGAATACACATTTACTGATTGATGTGTAGTTGCAAAAGAATTATCATAAATATATGTACTTGAACCTAACAATTTTTCTTCAACAATCTCTGTTTCATAAACAGAGATTCTCCCTGCTGAATACTGGTTTGCCAGTCGCTCAATTCTTTTGATTCGATAAAGATTTTCAATGTCTTGGGTCATGTCATCTGGCATTAAAATAAACAAATAATCTTTTGCTCTACTAATAGCTACATTGAGAATATTTTGTTTATTTAAAAACATATTTTGTGACTTACCAATACTGTAAGGTGGATTAAATACTGAAATTATAATATCGCATTCATCACCTTGAAATCCGTGAATTGTGCCTGTCAATAACTCCGCTTTTTCATCATCGTCATGTAACCTTGCCAGTAGTTTTTCAATCATTGTAGCTTGGGCTCTATACGGACAAATAATACCAATTTTGAACTTATCTTTATGGTTCAAGCGAATTTGATCAACAAGTTGCGTAGCAAACTCCACAGTAAACAGTGCTGAATAAACCTGATAGTTTGATTTGTTCAATGTATTTGGCTTGTATATACTTTCATATTTCTGCACTGGAAACTTTATAATATTTATATCCCTAAAATCAAGACCAGAAATATTTAATGCCTTTTGACTTGATCGATCTCTGTAATGATTTAAACAACCGCTGTAAGTAAATTGACTAAATACTTCACCTATCGTAGGCAAACTACGATATTGTGTACTAAGATTTATTATTTCAAATTGATGTGGTACAGTTACAGGATTAACGAATTTAGTGAGTTGCACCATTTCATAAATATTCAAATCTTTCCACTGATCTATCTGGGTTATTGGCTGAATTTGAAAAGGGTCTCCCGCAATAATAAATTTTGAATTAGACTTTTGATAAAGTACATATGCAATACTAGCAATAGTTATCATTGACGCTTCATCAATGACAATGTAGTCCCATTCTAAGAATTTCAAATGCAACCTTTCATCAAATACATCAGGCTGAAAGTAATCGTATGCAAATCTTGCAATAGTTGTTATGGTTGTATTTTTAGGCTTTGTTCTAATGTCAAAACTTTTATCAACAACAAGACCACTATTTTCTAATTCCGTATCGCATGCTGTACCAAATCTTAATAACCAATTGTGATAAGATTTGTCTCCTTTCATTTTTTCCACAATACGATTCGTAAGTACATCTGCTGCTTTATTAGTAGGAGTAAGCACTAATACTTTCAAATTCTCATTTTCTTGCATTAGTGGTATAATTTCATCAGTTGCCAAATAAGTCGTTTTTCCTGTACCGGGAGGACCAAAAATAAATCTTATTTGTTCTGTAATATTTTGCTGTAAATTATAATCATCTTCAAACCCCAATCGGTAAAAAGCTTTTCTAAGTTCTTCTAAAATGAAAACAGGATTTTTAATATCGATGACAGCACGGCTAACTTTTGCTAAATCTATATCAGAAATATCAGCAGATTTTTTAAGTTTCGCCCTAAGTGTATATTCTTTAACACTTACTACTTCAACAGTTACGGACTTTGTTTCATCTCCTTGGTATAGACGTATTTGCATATCTCCAATATCTTCTATCGACTGCGGGATATATCTATTTGGATGTTTTAAAACTAAAGTCCTCTCGGTTCCTTTTTCCTGTTCAACTTTTGAAAATTGAATGGATATTTGTTTACCTGATGAATTAGACTCTGAACTATTTAGATATTCTAATTCTAACAATGCTTTGAACCAGCCAAATGAATACTTTTCAGAACTGTCTGCCAATTCTGTAAGCTTTTCTATTCTCGTTAATTCTTCTACCTGAGCTTCTGCTTGCAATTTCAGTTTTTCTATTTTCTTCTGTAGATTTACGGAGGGTTTTGTATAATCGTCCTGATCTATCAGAAACTCTTCTTGTTCCACAAAATCTATATTGGACTGAGACGGAATTTGATTTTTAAATTGGTCAGTTTCATTTATGTTTAATTCTAGCCTTTGCTTCCGGTTTTTCTTAATCCCTTTATTGATATTCGATAATGTTTTTTGGAAATCATGTTCTGTTACCGGAATTTCATTTGTTGGAAAGAGTGTTCCTGCAGGCTCAGCGGCACTCTTCTTCCGTGCCATTTCTTCAATAAAAGCACTGAGTTCTTCAGGAGTTATATTCTCGGCTAACAATTTTTTGCCTAATTCATAGGCTTTCTTTTGTTCATCTGTTAAATCAAGATCCGCATCAGGATTAATGATACCTAAAAATTCTAAAAGAACATGTATATAGGGATCATCGTGGTTGTAGCACTCATTCAAATCTTCAATGGATAGTTCACTTGCTGCAACAAATTCTTCATCTTTATTAAGGAGCCATTTATCATTTTGAAGTATTGATGAAGTGGTGGAGATAAAACTCATACTGTTTTCGTACGAACCGCTTCTGGGATAGTAAGTAAACCTTCCTGAAAACCTTCCTTTGAGCAATGCAACAGTTTGCCCTTTAGCGAAATGTAATAAATAATCCCAAATAACAACTGATAGTTCAGGAGTTATATTGCTTACTGCTTGATCAAGTCCTTCTAACTCTTTATCTGTTATTTTTTGATGCTCATGATATTTATATGAAGTCAGGATGTTATCCAAACCAAACATTTCCTTGGTTTCCACATCGGGTTCCAATTCTTTGTTTTTAATTCGTGGATATAAGGAAACTCCTAATTCGGAAAATAACTTTTTAGTAATTTCAGCTTTGGCTCCACTTAAATATTCTATGTAAAAATCATCATCAACAAAATAAACTTCTAATGTATTAGAGTGGTATTTCACTAACTTTTCATCGTTAAAATAAATTTCTTCCGGCTTAGCAAAAAATCTTGTGTCGGGCTTTTGTGGATTATAACAAGCGATTAAAGAAACCTCTTTAAGCTTGGTAACCAGTTCTATTTGATGTATTGCTGAGCAGGATTCATAATAATTCAGAAATGTTTCAAAATGCTGTAATATTTTGACAGAATCATCATAATTAAACGTTTCATGGTATTGTGGTATAATATCATTGAAAATCTCTGCTTTTATATCTGGTTTTCCAATACCTATAGCGGTGATAAAAGCCAAAGCATCAGGATTATCAACTAAGGGCTGATAGACGGTATCATAACTCGAGACTCTTTCTAATGGTAAGAATATTTGCGGAGCAGTTAAATCTTTATTAAAAGGAATAACTGCTTTTCTACTTTGGTTTAAAAGAAGTGGTTGCTTTATTGCAAGTTTATCATTATCATTCCATAAGTACTTATGGTCTGCCAAATAAGCATAAAGCTTTATCAACCAATCGTCGGATTGTTTCTCTATGAAAGCAGGTGTAAACCTCCTGATTAATTTTTTAGCATCTACAGATTCTGAAATAATACTATTAATGTAACTTTCTAAGGCTTTGTTTGCCTGATTCACTTGTTTTTGACCTTTTGAAACAAAGACCCATCCTGAGTTGGGATTGTCAAATAAGTCACTCAACTGTTCATTGGTGAACAATTCAGATAATTCTGGATCAGCAGCCCAATAGGCTTTTGCTTTAGGAAAATATTTCCCGTTTCTACCTGGTAAAATGGGATGATTTTGCAAAGCCTTTTTTATCTCGGTGAAAAAAGGATAAAATGAAATTCTGGAATTAACACCTGTTTGGCTATAAACTTGTGCATTATAAGGTATTATATCAAGAAGTGTATCATCAATTAAATTACTGCTATTTTTTACGCCAATATCTTTAAGTAACTTGATCGCTTCTCCTGACAATTCTGCTAATAATTGAATGAGGAAAGTATTCCAATCATCATTTGTTTTAATACCTTCACGGCTATCTGTCAATAAAAATGGTGCCTGTACAATAAAGCCTAATTTGGTGTCTTCTTTGGTCGGGAAAAAACAAAATGCTTCATAATTATAACCGGTTTCTAATTTTGTGTTGTTTTCTAAAACAAAAAAGCCTGTACTGATTTTAAATGTAGCCTTTGAGGAAGTTTGAATGATTTGTTTTGTGAAAAGCCAAATTTCTTCGCTGATCACTTTACCATTTTCATTACTTATAACCTCGAAGAGTTGGGCGGTAATATTTCCAAACTCTTGAGTGTCTTTTTCTTTTTTGTTATAAATTCCTTGATTGTTCTCTGACTTCCATTCTATTTTTTCAAGATTACTTAAAAATAAAATAGGTTGAAATAAATTATCCAGTTTGGTTTCTATTTCTTTATAAGCATCTTCGGGAGCTTTTGATTTATGATTAAAAGGAAAGAAAAATAAAGTTTCTCCACTATTCCTCTCTTCTCCATTGGGAGTTATTTCAACCGGAACAATGTAATTTTCTAATTTGAATGTAAAGCTATCATCATATACATGCGGAGTATTACTATATGCAAATACAGCTTTAAAGCCAATTCCGAATTTACCTATTTTCTGCTCATCAATGTTTCCGTCTGATTTTGTAGAATTTCCAATGGAGGTAATTGAATTAATGTGCCCTAATGTCCCATTTTCAGAATCAAACTCTTCGTTTTCAGGATCAGAAATAGTAAACCGTACAGAACCGTTATGTTTAAACCATAAACCTTCATTTTTTAGGTAAAATTGAACCCAGGTGGCCTGGGTATCATCTGCGTTTTGCAGTAGTTCATAAATAAAGTGGGCAGAATCTGAATATTTTTTGATTGCCGTTTCCCAAATTCCACGATAAGATTTTTTAAGTAAAACCTTTACATCGGTTTCTTTTATTTCCTTTAAGGCTGCGAAGTATTGTTGATTCATAATTTTTAGTTTGGGGCTATATTAAATTATACTTTTAGATCGCTTACCGAGCCTACTACACGATAATTAACCTGATCTATTACAGCAAAGTGCTTTTCTGCACATTCTATCTTCATCCGCTCTCTATCTCTTAATAAGGACCTGTCTTTGGCTGCTTTGGCATCTTTAGTTTCCGTTACAAAATAAATTTTAGTTTCTTCGCCGTCCTCTTTCTTAATCAACGCCCAGTCTGGATTGTATGATCCAATAGGTGTTTTGATTTGGAACTTGGAAGGAAGTTTGACATAGAACAAAATATCATCTCTGGTTTCACAATCTTCCGCAAAACGCTTTTCAGGACTGCTCAAAGAATCAATTAAAATATAGTTGTAAAGCGTTTTTATCTGTTTCTTAACTTCTACTAAATTATCTAGGTATTGTTCTATTTCAGCCGTTTCAAACAATTTCATTTCGTAGGTTTGTCCGGCTATTTTTTCATATTCTATACCATTTATTTTAATTCTGTCAAATTCATCTATGATAATCTTCACTACAGTATCCATAAACAATTGTGGATTATTGAAGATTTCACCTAAACGATTGGATTGTAGGATAATCTTGGTAATGGTATCTCGTGTAAGTTCCGTTTTGGATTGAATATATGCTACAAAATCAGGAATATTATACTGTGTATCTTTGATTATCTTTTCTTTAGATCCTTTTTGTTCCCCGCCTAATTCCAGCAAATTGCCTTCTTTATCTCTAATGAATCTGGCAATATTTTTTTCACGATAGATAACAGGTTTTTCTATTGAAGGCATTTTTTTGAGTGCTGCTACACAATTTTTAATAAGTTCAGCTGTACTGTAATCTACTTTGTACTCTGTACAATATTTTATTTTTTCCCACAGTTCCAAAAATAGTGAATCTTCAAGCCATTTGTCTTTTAACTGTACTTTTTTACGCTCTCTTGCATTCTTAATACGACCTTCAAATTTAACTCCTGTATCTTCTTCAATTTCAGATTGCAATGCTTTTGAGAATGCTTCGTATGACTCATTGGCAATTACAGTGAGACGATTAACAGAACGTTCCAAATTACGTTCACCACTTTGGTCAACGCATAATCGCAAGCCACGTCCAATTTCCTGACGTTTTTTCATTTCTGATTTGGTTTCATTTAATGTGCAAATTTGAAATACATTTGGATTATCCCAGCCCTCTCTTAATGCGGAATGACTAAAGATGAAGCGCAAAGGAGTATCTATATTCAATAGTCTTTCTTTGTCCTGCATGATGAGTTTAAAGGTTTCGTCATCCGCTTTGGTGGATTTACCCTCTTTAGAATCCTTAAATTTTCCTTTGTCCTGACTAAAATAACCGTCATGTACATCCGAAATTTCAAAATCATACATTCCTTTATATGCAGGCATATTCTTCCACTTATTAAAACTTTCCTCAAACCACAAAGCAAATTTCCCTTTTACAGCATAGTTTTGTTCATCATAGGTTCTGTAATTTGCTACCCGATCAATAAAGAAAATGGATAATACTTTTATGCCTTTTGCCTTCAACTCCTTTTCTTTCTTAAAATGATTTTCAACAGTAGCATCTATCATCTCCTTTTGTATCTGATCTGTTAATCCGCCTACAGCTTCACCTTGATATACTATTTGCCCGCTTGAAAACTCAATATAACCATTCTCTGCATCCAGTTCATTGATTACATAACCGTCTTTATAAATATCCCAGCCTTTTGACAATTTATATAGATCATCTCCAATTTTGGCTGTAACTTGTTTTTTGTTAACACCACTTTTATCGTTTACATATATTGAAATTTTAGCCGTGATAGATTGCTTTTTCGAGATAAAATTATCTATACTTATGAATACTCCGGAGCTATCATTTTTCGTTACTACAGAATCTACTTCTATTTGTTTTACTAATCCTAGATCATAAGCCTTTACGGGGTCTAACTTATAGATTAGATTGTATGGGTTTTTGTGCGTAGCAGAATATCTAAGAGTAAATAATGGGCTAAGATTAGCAATAGCCCTTTTACGAATATCTGTTTCCATATTCTGTGGCTCATCAATAATCACTATTGGACTAGATTTTTGCAGATATTCGATTGGCTTAATACCGGTTTCTCTTATTTGATTAATGACGTTAGCATCTTTGGTAAAGCTATCAATATTAATAACCAATATCTGAATAGCATTACTTTTAGCAAAGTTTCCTAAATCTGCCAAACGGCTTGAATCATATACCTTAAATTCAGCAGGCTGATTTTCGTACAATCCTTGGAAATGGTCAAATGTTATAGAAAGGCTCTTAAGCACCCCTTCACGAATAGCTACAGAAGGTACTACAATTACAAATTTTTTAAAACCATACACTTTGTTCAATTCATAGACAGAGCGCAAATATACATACGTTTTACCGGTACCAGTTTCCATTTCTACGGAAAAATTCGGAAATGGAGCTGCTATGGCTGTATTTGTGATATTACCTTTATTATCAGCTATCTCATTGTACCATAGTTTTTCTAATGTAGCAGATATTTCATCTGTTCCAAGGCTGTTAGCGATTTGCACCTTATTGAGATTAACAAAAATTTGCTCTTCGGTAAGCGTTAAATTATTACCAACACCAGTTTCAGTAAATTTAATACTACCACTATTTTCAGAAGTAAAAGAGAATTCAAAGTCCGAACTGTTCAAATTTTGCCCTTCGAACAAATCAATCACGGATTGAATTGCTTCCAACTGGTAAGCTTGTTTGGAATCAAATTTTAATTTCATAAATTTTTAAACTAAGTGTTAAGAGTTTTCTGATTCTTTAATTAGGGTTAAAATATCCTTGCAATCTAAAGCTCTGCTGAATGGAATTACTCTGTAAACTGATTGAATTTCAGTATCATTTATATCGTCCTCAGGAACTAAGTTTTTTTCTATTGCAACATTATCATCGGCCATCATATCCCAAGAAGCTCCACCTGTTAAGTACACAGGAAATCCATCTCTTTTAAACATTGTCAAAAAACTTATCGGAGTCGGTACATGAAAAAGTACACGTAAATAAAAATCTTTTTGAATTTCATTTGGTTTATAATTGTTTTTATACGGACCTAATATATCAAATTGATAATTTGGACTACAAATAGCAAACTCAATTCCGTTACGTGGAAAAGAAGAACGAACTTCTATAGTTTTGTTATTTTTTAAAGTTTCTAAATCAATCTGTGAAGCTGCTTGTTCAAATGATGTTTCCTTGACAAGTAACTCCAAACTATTTGCGTTTATAAAGTGCTTCCAACAGTATTCTGCTAAAACACCAGCTATAGCATTACTTTGTTTTCGTTCATTTGATCGTCTTCTTGTTGATGCATTGGCAGCGTTATCATTTACAGCTTGCGCCAATCTTAATCCTTCAGCTTCTATAAAGTCTAACACTTTTTTATCAAATGATTCAGACTCATAATTAAAAATATACTTGGCTATCCAAAATGGGGTTGCTCTATTAGAAGCCTTGTATTGATCAATGTTCCTGCATTGAATATTATTAACATTAATTAACATAAAGATAGTAGCTTTTAAATTGAATTAAAGTAAATTCCGTCTTGTTCAAACTTGAGAATTGCGTTAGTTTTCATACAATCATCATTATTGAAAACAGAATCTAATGCTATCACTCGTTTGGGTTTGGAGCTAATAATATCTTTTTGAATACTATCCGTAAATTTTGAAGTAATAACCGCTAAATCATTATCTCCCACTACATAATATTTAGAATCACCTTTGTCTATTTCAGAAATAGTTGCTGAAAGACTGTAACCGTTCTTTATAACTAATTCCCAAATGATATTTATAGATTTAGTATCATTTTCAACATTTTCAGAGAATAGTTCAGCCTGCGCAATCAACTCTTCTTCATTTGAAATTTTGTCAGATCTCCATATTTTGAAATTTGAAGGGGTTAGTTTAAAGCTTCTATAACCAAAATCCTTTTTAACATCAGAATAGCTTAGCTGAACTTCAGATTTTGTTTTCCAATACGATATAGCTTCTTTGATTCTGCTTCTTGTAACTTCAGAGATGTATCTATAGCCTTTAGGATATGCTATATGTTTTTCGTCAATTTCTTCAGGTAGCTGAACGGTTATGAAATTTATAGATGAATCATTTTCTTCATTATATTCAATGATTGCATTAGCCGTAGAACCACTACCCGCAAAAAAATCCAATACGACACCATCCTTTTTTTCACCTAAACCAATTGAAAATAATAATTTTAACAAGTCAACATTTTTTGGGTTGTTAAAAGGAACTTCTAAATATGAAGATTGTTTTGAAGCGAAAATATCCTGCCACAAAGTATTTCTTAAAATTTTATCACTAGGCGCAATCCAATGTTCTACACCTTTATTCTTACCTTTTCCCTGTGGATTTCTTTTAATAAATTTTTTATTGGAGCCTGTTTTTTCCCAATATTCTTCAAGTGTCATCTTATCTTTAAAATCTTTAAGATAAATTTCATAATTCTCTACAGCTTCCTTGGCGACTTCTTCTTTCCACTTCCATTGACCTTCTGATATTTCTACTCCCAATAACTCATACTGCATGGTTTTTCTCTCAGCATCATTCCAAAATCCTTTCCAATACCCTTGACTTTTCCTTTCTTCCGACGATTCTCGAAATACTGCATTCATTTTGGATTCCGAGTTTTTTGAGTATATAAGTACATATTCTACTCCTGTATTAAAAGTTTTTAACCCTTCACCTAAAAATTGCGTGTTAATATTTTTATCATACCTGCGAATTAGTAAAATGTTGCGAAAATTTTCTTCACCATAAATTTCATCCATTAGCAGTTTTAATGAAGATAACTCGTTATCGTCTATAGATATAAATATAAAACCATCGTCTTTCAAAAGATTTCTTGAAAGATATAATCTTGGTAACATCATTGACAGCCAATTGGAATGGTATTGACCGTTTTCTTTTCGATTTGCTCTAAAAACCCCCTCTCTTAACAGCTGTCCTTCAAAGTCTTTTTCTCCTGCTAATTTTTGATATTCTTCTTTTGTTATAGAAAATTTATCCGGGTATATAAAACTGTCAGAACCTGTATTATAAGGCGGATCAATGTAAATAACGTCTACCTTACCAAAATAAGATTTTTGCAATACCTTTAAAACCTCTAAGTTTTCACCTTCTATAAAAACATTTGATGAGCTATCCCAGTTTAAAGAATTTTCCAATTCAGGCTCAAGAGTAGAAGTTGTAGGAGTTTGTAAAGTTTTAAAAGCATCTCCCTTCCCAGCCCAATTTAACTGGTAACGTTCAATATCAGTATTACAGCCTTCGCCTAATAACTGTTTTAATTGATCTATATTGAGTTTGTCCTCTGTAAATGCTGCAGGTACTATTTCCTTCAACTTACTGAGTAGGTCTTCTGTTATATTCAATGACTTACCGTCCATATTGTTATTTGTTTTTTAATCTTTTCTCCGAATTTTTAAGTGCCTCATATGCCAATGGTTCTTCTTGCAGCATATCCACAATTTTGTCTGAAAGCCACATTACCAAGAGTTCATTTGGTTCTATTTCTAATAATTCAGCAAACTTATATACCTGTTCTTTGCTGGCTTTCCTTTCTCCTCGTTCTATCTTACTCACAAGGGCTGTATCCACCTCTAAAGTTGCTGCAATCTGTCTAAGCAACAATCCTTTATGCTCTCTTAATTGTCGAATCTTAGTGCCAAAATCTCTTTGTCCCATTTTAATGACTTGTCACGTTTTGTCAAATTTAATGTTTTTTTTCATATTTTAATATTACCCCATAATTGATTTACAGTAATAAACTAAGTAAAAATGTTACCCAATTTGTGTCTTGTAATTAATAAAAATGGTTTGATTGTACAAAGTGAAAAGAAATGAAAGAATTATTACCAGAAAAGAATCTGTAAATGAATTGTAGGATTAAGGACAAGAACTGTGAACTTTTTTAGGACTAGACAATATGTAATATCGAATCTGGGCAAAAATTACTTATGTTTTCTTTTAACCTGTATACTATTTACCCACCATATTGAAATACCTGCACAAAATAATATCAAGTACATTTTGATCTTAAATGATCAGGTTAAAGTTGAACCTGTGTGATAAAAATTACCCATGTTTTCTTATGTACTGAGTATTTTTTACTCACCTTATTGCAGGACGTGCGGAAAATGGTATCAGGTACATGTCTGATCTTAAATAATTACAGGCAAAAATTGGAACCTGCGTAAAAAATACCCATATTTTCTTTTCACCGGAGTAATTTTTACCCACCTTATTATAAGACCTGCATAAAAAAGTATCAGGTAGATTCTGATCTTGAATATTAATTGTCAAAGCTGCAACCTGCGTAATAATTACCCATGTTTTTTCCTAACCTGAGTAAATTTTACCCACCCTATTACAGCACCTGTGTAAAAATGTATCAGGCTTTCTACTTACCCTGAGTAAAATGGATACAGGTTCGTTTATTCTCCGCACTTCGATATTTGCAATGTTTTTTCTTTCAACAGCAAAAACCATATAAATGAAATCAATATCCTGGTTATTAGTATTTTATGGTTTCGTGAGGACGCTTTTCAGAACTCTGGAAAAAGTGAGCGACTTTATATAGCAAGATGTGTCTTTGTATATACAAACTTTTCAAGTTGTATGATCCAAAGACGATCTTGCCTTTTTTGCAAAAAGGGGAAAAAACTTCGGAACTCGTTTTTTTTATTTTGGGAAAATCAGGTACAATCATCCAGAATAGCCCAGTACATTCTTTTTTAATCTCCAGATCTTCCAGATAAGTCCAGCGTGTTCTTTTTTAGCCCACGCCCCATGAATACTATTGCTTTCAGTGTTTTTATGCCCCAATTTTGCAAAAGAAATTTTAATCAAAACAAAATGAAAACACTGATTTATTTTTCTGTCATTTTTTTAAGGGACAATATTACCCCTTACTTACCAAGAAGCGAAGAGCTATTTTTTTGATAAAATCTCGACTATTTATTTACCATAGGAAAAACTAGAAATGGAAAAAGATGGAAAAGAAGACCTAATTATCATAAGAATCCAAAAATCCAGAAAAGAAAACTGGAAAAGGATCTGCTCAAAAAAGCAAATTTCCCTGACTAGCCTGATTACCCATTCGGTAGAGAACAGAATTCTGAATGATGAAAGGCGAAAGGTAATGGCTTTCATTGAAAAACAGGATAATATTTTTATCAAGATAGAAACCAATATTAACCAGATTGCAAGAATCGTAAATGGACAAAAGTTTATTTCTGAAGAGGCATTGAAAGATTTCCTGGATAAGCTTTCTGAAATTGAAAAATTGAAGAGAGAGCAGAATATGATCTTTTCCAAAATCTATTCAATGCTTGCAAGATGATTGTGAAGATCATGGAACCTGCGGGATCAGGTTTTCCCGGAGTGCAGTATAATGACAAAAAAGTAGAGAAAGGGTCGGGAGAACTGATGCTGATGAAAAATTTTCCTTCTTCCATTAACGAAAACAGTAGCCAGCAGGATGTTCGGGACTATTTGAAATCTGTTTCAAATAATGAAAGGGTAAAGAAGCCTCAGTTTCATGCTGCTATTTCCACGAAGTTTCAAGAGCATACGAAAGACGAGCTCACGAGTATTGCAGAAAATTTCATGGATGAGCTGGGATACGGGCAGCAGCCTTATATAGCGGTATTCCATAATGATACTGAAAATAACCACATACACATTATTTCAACCCGTTTAGACAAGCAAACGGATAAGAAAATTAATGACAGTTATGAAAAGCTTAAAGCCCAGAAAGCATTAAGCCAGGTTATGGAAAAGCTGTATGGGGTAAACTCGCAGGAGCAAATAGGAAAATTACTAGGTTACCGATATGGTTCTCTTAAGCAATTGGAACTGCTTTTGGAAAGAAACGGATTTAAGCTTATCCAAAACAAGAATGATGAGAATGCTCTGGATATTTTGAAAAACGGAGTTCGGGAAAAAACAATTAATACTGCCGAACTAAACTTAAGTAATCATAAAAATGATTCCAGAGCGAAGCAGCTTAAGGCGATTTTCTCAAAATACAAAGAACTGTACTCGTGCAAAGTGTTTAAGATTGAAGACCATAGAGCACAAGAGGCTATGTTACCGGAGGAAAAGCTAAAAACAAAAACGCTCCCTAAAATTGAATTTGAGAGTGAGCTTCAGAAAAAATTGAGAGATGTCTTTGGGGTTGATATTGTATTTCATATTTCTAATAAAGAAAAATCAGCTGTCGATCTTAAACCTTTCGGATATAGCTTGATTGACCATAAGACAGGATCGGTGTATAAAGGAAGCGATATTTTGAAAATGAATGAGCTGTTTGAATTTACTGCTGAAACCATAGATAAAAAACTTTTTGAAGGGCTAAAGGATTATAATATAGCTGATGAAGCTTCTAAAGAGGTCCTGATAGCATATTTAAAGCGCCAGAATCCTAATGGTGTACCAGAAGATTTTATGCTTTTTGAAACTAAGAAAAGTAAGAATAGAGAAGTGTTTGGCTCTATTAGGAGGGATGTAAAGCAGTATGTTAAAACACAGAGTCCAAAAGATGTTCATATTATAAAATCCAAGGACGATAAATATTATGCTATTCACTCAAAATTACATTATGTAGGAGAGCTGGAACAGTTAATAGGAGAGAGGGGTTATCAAAGGTTTTTAAATCCAGATCTACACCAGCAGCAGGTTTCGGTAAGTCAAAATGAAAAGCTTACAAAGGAGCTGAGTAAAAGTATTAATGATTTGATTTTTCAATTCAGTAAATCTTCAGGAGGATCTGGAAAAGATCCTGCGGAGGAGGAACTTAAGAAAAGACGTAAAAAGAAAAATCAATAAGCCGGCCGGCCGAGGTTCGGCTTCCAATAAAAAATAAACCAGCAACAGACAACCATACTATGATTATCACGTTCGCAACCCAAAAGGGGGGAGCGGGGAAAACCACGCTTGCCTTAGCATTTGCCAATTATCTAACCATTGTATCTGAAAGAAAGATCAATGTGTTTGATTTTGATTATCAGAAGTCCTTCTTTAATAAATGGAAAGAAGATGAATCTTTAGAGCTGCCCAAGCTGTATGATGTGGAAGTTATAGGAGATGATGATGAAGAGCAGCCTTTTGCAGATTTAGAAAAAATTATTGATTTAAAGGAGAGTAAAGAAATCTACCTGTTTGATCTGGCGGGTACACTCGATCAAAAATACAGTGATCTACTCATTTACAGCGATTTCATCATTATTCCTTTTGAATATTCTGATGTATCTGTAAAATCTACCCTGGTATTTAAAAACCTACTGGGACTTCTTGAAAGTGAGGCAGAGCGGATCTTTATCCGTTCCAAATATGACAAAGGCTATAAATATCTCAACCAAAAGGAAATGGATATAGAAATTTCAAAATACGGAACCCTGATTGAAAGCCCTGTGTATAAGAGAAACTGTCTACAGACCATTGATACCCGAAAGCTGACTTATGAACAAAAATATGCTATAAAAAAGCCATTCAATGAAATCATAGACCAGATTAATGAAGCACTACAAATTACTCTTTAATGCTAGTCATTTAGTAAAAACAAAATCAAAAATAAGAAATGATAAAGTATTCACTAATTCTATTGGGACTTTATTTCCTGTACTATGCCGGAAATATCCTGTATGATCTGTTTTTAAGGAAAGAGAAAATCATACATGTAGATTTAACTGAGGAATTTTCACTTGGTGATTTTTCCAAGACTCGGGACCAGATTCCGACTTCCATCGGAATTGAAGATGTTGAAAACATCCGAACTCCCCAATCTTTTTTGAAAAGGGAACTTAACCTTCCAACACAATCCTCCAGTGAAGAGCAACCGGATTTGGAAGACTTAAGGAAAAGATTTGAAGCTGAACAGGATATTGATGATATGCCTTTACCAGCAAAAAACAACAGCGCTCCGGCAGTAGAAGAAAGAAATCAGCCAGATCACGCCAACCCATCTCAGCCTGTATCTAATATGTCAGATCAGGATTCTAAGAGCGAAAAAAAGGAGAAAACTAAATCCCACTGGAAAGAGCTCCTGAATTTATCGGAGACAACTGTTCAAATGGTCGCTAACTACGATGGACAGAAAGTCTACCACTCTATAATTTAAGCAAAAAACACTTCAAAAATTACCCTGTATGATCCTTAACCCATGAGGATAGCATACCCCTTATGCCCAATTCTAAGCATAAAATCTAATTCTGATAATAAAATTTAATCATTATGAATCACAAATTTAAATGCCATCAAGTGGTAAAAAAGTTATTGACAGCCTGTGTAATTCTTCTCGCTATCACTCCTGCATTTGCTCAGGGAGGAGCAACGGCTATATCAAATGCAGCCAGTGATATTAAGGACTATTGGGACCCCATTAAACTGATTTTAAAAGCCGTGGGCGGATTAGTAGGCTTTATTGGAGGTCTTAGAGTATATAACAAATGGACCAATGGAGACCAGGATGTGAACAAAGAAATCCTTGGTTATGGCGGAGCGATGATCTTTCTAATTGTAGTACCGGAATTCGTAACCTCATTCTTTGCATAAGTCATGGGATTCTACCTATACAAGGGGCTGAAAAAGCCTCTTGTATTCTTCGGGCTCAAAGGCAAATATATTTTTTATGCCGTGGGTGTTATCGGAGGCGGGGTCATTGCAGCTCTCATATTGTCCAAGTTCGGACTATTAGGCTCTTTACTGGGGCTTTTAGCGACCGGAGGCGGTGTTTATCTGATCTTCAGAAGACAGGACAAATACGGACTGTACGATAAGACTAAAAATAGTAATCAAATTTTCATTTTTCCAAAAAGGATAAACAATAAAAAGCTTTTACAGAAAGGTTAAGGTATGTCCAATAAAGAATAAATAATGTTATATGAAAACAAAAAAACAAGCATTTACTATTCCTTTCATCGGCTGTGACTATGGGGAAAATTATGATTGGAGTTTTGATGTTCTGTTCGGGCAGTATGGAAATCCAATTATAGGGATCAGGCTTAGAAATATGGTGGAGCAGTACTCAGCAGATCCGGATCATTATCTCCATTTCCATACGGTTTTGAATCAGGTAGTATCCATTATCGGAGAAGGAAGAATTGTTCAAAAGCTTGATATTTTCGCCAAAAAAAGATACACAGCTGAGAAATCCAATCAGTTTTTGCAACAGAAATACTCCGAGCATTTTGAGGGGAGACTTTTCAAAACCATTGATACAGTTTTACTGTTTACAGATATTATTAATGATAAAATAAAGAAAAACGGCCGGTCAGCGACCGGTGGCAATATAACAGAAAAGAGCTATAAAGAACTCCGGGACAAATGCCAGAAGGTGTTTATGCTTTTAAAACAAAATAACTGTGAGCCGGAGTTCTTATTTGAAAAAGACTTTGAGTATTACCTGTCCGGAGTTTTATCCATGCAGCTTAGAGATACTCCGACTTATGATAATATTAAAAGTACTGAGGAGTATTTGCAAATAGGAAGCAGGTTTGTTAAGAATATTTCTTATGTCGATGTTGAAAAGATTGATTTACCCTCTGAAATAGAACCATATTCTCTATTGGGAGGTAATGGGGCAGCCGGAGAAACGGCAGTAGATAATTTCACTTTTATAGGTGAGCTGGAAGATTACGAAACGATTATCTACAACCAGGTCATTACCATTCCACATCAGGCACAGCAGCAAAGGGAACTTGATAAAAAGAAGAAAAAGCACGAAGGTGCTGCTAACAATTCTCCTTCCAATGCCATTATTGCTGAGGAGATTCAGACGCTGCTTCATAATATCGCTATAGACGGTCAGTTAGTAGTCAATGCCCATTTTTCCATTTTGTTTTCAGCGCCTACGCTGGAAAAAATGGAAAATATCCAGTCTATGATTGAGAACAAGCTATTCACCAAAGGAATTATTGTTTCGAAGAATGCCTACAATCAGCTTGAGCTTTTCAGGGCCGCCCTTCCGGGCAATGCTACAGAGCTTAGGGAATATGATCTGTTTATGACGACAAGCGAAGCTGCGCTTTGTTTTTTTTTTAAAGAAAGCTACCCTTTGAATGAAGAAAGCAGCTTCTACCTAAGATTTACCGACAGACAGGGAGTCCCTATAAAAGTTGATCCTGCGGATTTACCGATGAAAATCGGAAGAATCAATAACCGGAATAAGTTTGTGCTGGGACCCAGCGGATCAGGCAAGAGCTTTTTAATGAATAATATCGTAGAGCAGTATCTTACTTATAATTATGATGTTGTGATCGTGGATACAGGAGATTCCTACTCGGGAACATGTATGTACAAAGGTGGGCGATATATTCAGTATACAGAAGAAAAGCCAATTACGATGAATCCTTTTCTGATGGATAAGAAAGAATTCAATATTGAAAAAATAGAGTTTTTGACTAATCTGATCTTTCTCATCTGGCAAGGACCGGATGCTATGATGACCTCTGCACAGAAATCCATATTGGACAATGTACTGATGTCCTATTATCATACTTATTTCAATTCCGGAACAGAATGGTATAAGCATAAAAGCTCTGAAGAATTAATGCTCTACTTAAGTAAATATAATATTCATGAAGAAGATATTCTTGCAGACTATGAGGAAGAAATGTCGGATAGACATAGTTATTATGATGTACTGGGAATAGCTTTCGATGCTGATTCTGATGAAGTTAAAGAAGCCTTTAGAAAATTGGCGATTGAATATCATCCGGATAAAAACGTGAATAATCCTGATTATGACAGTGAAAAATTCTATAAAGTCTATGAGGCTTATGAAATTTTGAGTAGTGAAGAAAAGCGCAGGGCTTATAATGAAACCCTACTGATGATCATTCAGGCTAATGAAATTATAAAAAAGCCCAACGATCCGAAGGAGTGGAATGAATCTTTTAAAAAGACTCTCATTAAAAAGATTAAGGAACTGGAAGAGAAGCTTAATACAGGAGAACTTTCCTTCAATGGATTTTATGAGTACTGCGACAAATTTCTGCCTCTTTACCTTGGGAATAAAAAGCACAGAATAACGGAAAGAGAATTTAATTTAAGGACCTTCCTGTTTGTTCTAAGGGATTTTTACAAAGGCGGAAGATATGAAACTACACTCAATGAAAGTGCTGACAATACACTATTTGATGAGCCTTTTATTGTTTTCGAAATTGATAATGTGAAAGATAATCCCAAGCTTTTCCCCATTGTAACACTTATCATCATGGATACTTTCATCCAGAAAATGAGACTCAGAAAAGATCGTCGTAAAGCCCTTATAATCGAAGAAGCATGGAAGGCGATTGCATCAAAATTAATGGGTGGATATATTTTATATCTCTATAAGACAGTAAGGAAATTCTGGGGTGAAGCGGTGGTGGTAACCCAGGAACTGGATGATATTATCGGAAATGCTGTTGTAAAAGACAGTATTATCAATAATTCCGATACGTTTATCCTTCTGGATCAGACCAAATTCAAGGACAATTTTGATCGTATAGCGGCTTTATTATCCTTAAATAAAGTAGAGCAGAATAAGATTTTCACGATCAACAACTTAAATAATAAGCATGGACGAAGCCGTTTCAAGGAATTTTATCTGAAACGAGGTTCTAAAGGAGAAGTATATGGTAACGAGGTATCTCTCGAGCAGTATTTAACCTATACTACGGAAAAACCTGAAAAATCGGCTGTTGAATATTATGTACAAAAGTATGGGAACTATGATAAAGCTCTGGAAATTTTTGTAGACCAGGTGAAGAACTTCGGTGATGAAATGGGAAGTATGGTCTCTTTAGTAAATCTGTATAAAAGACCTTTAGATCAGAAGGTTCTTAGGTTCTATCATGAGCTTAAGAACAGGAAGGAGAATGCCGGTAAAAATATCTTCAAAATCATTTCTCAGGAATTAGAAGATTATAACATCAGTTTTTCGGAATTAGTCAACAGAGAAGTCTATGAATATGAAAAAGTTTAGTTTATTTTTTTTAGGATTCGGAAGCTTACTATATGCCCAAAATACCTATATAGATCCTACGGTAACAGCAGCGATGATCCTGTATTCAGAAAACCTGAAAGCCAAACAGAATGAAGTCATAGAGGAAACTTCCAAGCTGAAGGATGCACAAATGTGGGTAGGAACCCAGATGGTGGCAGCTAATGATATTCAGAACAGAATACTCAAAGGTTTAAAAGAAGTTTCCGGAACCTTACAAAATGGACTTCAGGTAAAAGAAATTTATTCAGAACTAAATAAGTGTTATAAATATTCTTCTGATGTGGTTCAACTAGCTTCTGCACATCCACAGTACGCCATTTTTGGAACTAAAGCGTCCCAAAAAACGTATGAGCAAAGTTTGAAAATCGTAACAGATGTATCGGATATTCTTTCTTCGGGAGAGCTCAACCTTGCTACGGCAGGTGATCGCTATAAAATTCTGCATAATATTTCGGGAAATGTAAAAAGTCTAAAGCTGTGGCTTCTGGCCATAAAACTGAGACTTGAAAAGGCTAATAGACTGGGGTTTTGGAATTCCATTAATCCTTTTGCGGGATACATCAATACGGATAAGGCTATTGTTGAAGACATTATGAACCGATACAAACGCAATTTTTAAATTTTTTGTATGAACTCGAGAAATAAGTTTCACCGACTTTATGGGCTCAAAAAAAAGATTTTTCTACGCCTCTTTATTCCGGTAGTTTATGTGGTATTAACTTCTTCAGGAGGGGGTTCCACCCCTGCCTGGCAGAAAGAAAATGTTTCCTTTCCGATGATGAATATAGAGATCAATGCCACGATGAAAGAGCATGACAGGCAAAAGGAAATGCGAAAGAATCAGGCTCTGAATGCTGGTATTGAGACCACCAACAGAAGCGAGTGGAATAGCTTTAAGGATAAGGTTACTAAGGTACAGGATAGGCTCAGGATTGTTTCATTTGCTCTGCAGGCCATTCCAACCGGAGTAGCGATGAGCAGGGAGGTTAAGAAAATTACTCAAAATCAGGCTTCCATTATTGATGAATTGAGTACAGCACCTTATTCCATTATAACGGTTTTACCTTCCACAGTGCAGTATGTGGATGATCTGCAAATGGTGACCCGCCTGATTACAGGAATTATCCTCTCTTACGGAGCGATCAACCAAATGGAAAAATCGGAGCGTAAAATTTTATTGGACTATGCTTTAGGAGAGGTGAAAACCCTTAGCAGGAATTCTACCCACATGCTTTTAAAAATACGTGACATTAAAGCCAAAGTTCTAAGGAATAAGAGAGCCTTCCAATATTATGTCAACAGGGATAGGCAGGTTGTGGAAAATATCATGAAGAATATCAAATCCTTTTAATAAGAAATGAAAAAAATAGTAACCTTCGGAATTATAGTGTTTTCTGCGGTTTACGTAAAAAGCCAGCAGATAGTGATTAATGACAAGCTGTTATCCCAGATTACCGTCAATCACGGCGTTCGTTTAGGAAGTGAGCAGGTGTTTTTAGATTCTTATGAAAAGCAAAATGAGCTCTATAATGAGATTAAAAATAAGACTGCACAAGTAATTGCCATTCAGGAGTATATCTATCAGCAGCTGAAAAATGTTAATTCAGCCCTTACCCAGAGTAAAAAGCTCATCTATCTCTATCAGTATGTGGGAAAAATCGTAAGCAATTCTAACAGAATGCTGGATTTATCGATACAACATCCTGAATATGCGGTTTTAGTTTCAAAATATTATAGCGCAATAGGAGAACAGGTACTAAAGCTTCAGCAGGAAGTATCGGCGGATATATTAAATGAAAACAAAGACTTTTTGATGGATGCTATGGATCGGGAAATGCTTTTGGAAAAGGTATTTACAAGGGCTAGAAACATCAATGGTAATATTCTCTATATCATTTTACGCTTAGAGAATGCCAAGAAGATCCCTTATCTCTATCAGGTCCCTGTCCTCAGGAACTATATCAATGTCGACAGAGCGATTGTAGGAGATATTATTCAAAAATATAAATACATATTTAATTAAACGATGAAATATCAATTCAGAAAATTAATAGGCTTTTCATTCTTGTTTATAACTATGGGTGTTTTTGCACAAGTGAGTGTAAAGCGCCTGAATGATCCTGCCATTGTTGCCCAACATAAAAGAATGGTTTTTGAAAGCTGGGGAGACTGGCGACCCTATCCCAAATATTTTTTAGGGATTCAAACCAATTTTGCTTACGCCACGGTATGGGGGATGTGGGCTCCAAATATCAATAGAGATTATAAGGATGGAGAGGACATAAGACCATTAAAGCCTACAGGAGTGCAGAATCAGCGATTTGCTCAATTGAAATATGAGGAAGAAGAGGCTAAAAAAATAAAGGCAGCTTCCGATACCATTTACAAAAGGAGCGTTCAGGATTTTGCCCATTGGACGAGTGTTACTGTAGATGCTGATCCGTTATGGCTCTTGTATTACAAGCGGATGTTAAAGCCAATCACAGAATTTCCTGATACGCCACAAAATTTTATGCAGTGGCGGCTGAAAAATCAGGAGGCTTATGAAACACTTCATACTACAGGAACACTCAAAAGACTTCAGGAGGAGCTTGATCTCATTAAAGAGAAATACGCTATGTCCCGATCTATGGATATGCCAAGGGGAAAACGCTTTATAATGTACCACGAAACACTCTTACGGTGGAGGAAATTTGTACAGGAATTAAGAAAGCAAAATAACAAGACGACCCTTCTTCTGGATTATAAAAATATTTTGAAAGATCATTCTCCTTCTGCATTGCCTTCGGGTTGGACTTCGGCATCAGATAAGCAGCGTGCCGAGCGTATAATGCAACAATACAAACATCGATATTAAATATGAATAAAAAGCTAACCTTATTTTGTTGTTTACTGGCAATAGTACTACCAGTAATGGGCTTTGCCCAAACAGACAGTGATTATGGTAATTTACTTCAGTTTTTAAAAGGTGATGGTGCTTTTGAGAAATGGTTTATGGAGGTATTTACAAAGCTCGATACCAGTGTTCAGGATAGTGCAAATGATGCTGCACTGGTTGGAAAGGCCATAGGCGGATTAGGTGCTTTGATGTATCTGGGGTATATGGGATGGCAAATGGCTGCGGGAGACAGAGAATGGGAAATTATGCCTATGCTAAAACCTGTTTTGATTGGATTTACCCTGATCTACTGGACAGGATTCGTGAATTTGATTCAAGCTCCCTTTGAAGCGATTGCAGAACCGGGAGTCGCCATTTTTAGTGATATAGAATCAGAGGTCAATGATTTAAGAGTAGAAAGGTTCAAGAAGCAACAACAGTTATTGGATGCCGTCATAAAGCTCAAAGCCAGTGAAGATGCCAAGCAGGAGGTTATTGAGAATACGGGTAAAGATGCAGATGACTCCTGGTTTGATATTAGTGACGGATTAGATAAACTTATCCAGCCTATTAAAGAATGGCAAATCAGAATGCAATTCCAGATGCAAAAATTAGTAGCTGAAGTCATTGAATTTATTTGCCTCTCCATTCTTCGGATTTGTGTCTATCTTATTTTCTTTATTCAGAAGATTTGGGCTTATATACTCATTATTTTGGGGCCTATTGCTGTGGGAATGGCTCTTGTTCCGGGATTTGAAAACTCTCTGTACAGCTGGGTTTCTAAATTCATCAACATCAATCTGTACACTTTCGTTGCTTATACCATTATCAATATAGGTCAGCAACTCATTGCTTCCGGTTATACTATGGAAATAGACCGCTACAATACACTTTTAACAGATGGTACTGTTACCAATTTAGATGCTCTAATGGTCTACATTAATAATTCAGGAATGATCTATAATCAGCTTTTTACATGTGTTGCTTATATCGTTACAGGCATAGGTGTTTTAATGACTCCTACAATTGCTGATACGATTGTAACGGCTGGAGGAGCAGGAGTAATGACCAAAATGAAGAATGCCGCTGGTAAAATGGCAAGTACTGTAAAAACGGCAATACTAGCAGCCAAAACAGGAGGTGTAGCGGCTGCAAAATCTGCTGCGGCAGGCTCTGCATCCGGCAGAGTAAACAGAGCCATGAAAAATGGAAAATAAATAAAATACTTAGTGTCTAATTTCTAATTCCTAAAATAAAAATGCTTATCAAAAATATTGAACAAAGAATAAAGATTAACAAGATTGTTTCTCTGGCGAGTATTGCTTTTGCTGTTTTTATTGTTATCGGTGGTTTTTTCTTTGCTTACAGAATCATTGAAGATTCCAGAAAATCCATTTACATATTGGATAATGGCGTTCCGGTTTTGGCCAAGCAAACCGATGTTTTGCTCAACAGACCTGTTGAATATAAAGCTCAGATTGAACTTTTTCACAGATTATTTTTCACGTTGGCTCCTGACGATACCTATATCAAGGACAATATTCAGAAATCCCTTTATCTGATTGATGACAGTGGAAAGAAAGAATACACCAACTTAAGAGAAAAAGGTTTCTATAACCAGATTATAGCTTCGAGTTCAATGGTTAGTATCCATACGGATTCGATAACCCTAAATCCGGAGCAAAAGAAATTCGTTTTTTTCGGAAAACAGATGATTACCAGGAAGTCATCCATTATTACCCGAAAATTAATCACAGAGGGTTTCTTTGAAGATCTCATTCGCAGTCCTAACAACCCGCATGGTGTGATCCTCAGAAACTGGCGTATCATCGATAATGAAGACATTTCTAATCAATCTAAAAATTCGTATTAGCCATGAACTCTTTATTTAAACAAACAAGGCGGAAATGCTTGGACTGGATAGTCCATCATCCTAAAAAGTTTTTTACCTATTCGATGATTTTTCTCTCAGTGTCCTTTGTAGGTTCTCTGATTCAAGGCATTTTCTTTCCCTTGGGGACGGTATTTAAAATTAAATCTCCCACTCTTTATTCCAAAAGTCAGATGCCCCAGAATCCTAATGTAAACAATGAAAAAGAGATGAAAAAGATTGTGGAAGAGCTTAAAATTTTAAAAGTGAAAAGGGACGAGAGACAACTGCAAAAACAGGACAGCTTGAGGATTGAATATTTGTTTAACCAATATCAGCAATTAAAAAATGACCGGTAGCACCGGGGGGCAATTTATCTAAAAATCGAAACTCAATGAAAAAACTGAATTTTAAGGAAAAAAAATATGTGCTGCCTCTTTTGGCTTTGCCATTCCTGCTTCTTTTTGCTTATGTGGGAGCAGGGTTTACCCAAAAGGAGCCGCCTACGGATAAACCCAAAGAGCTTTCTCTTTCCCTTGGTGAGTCTAAGGATTCTATTATGAGTAAAAATGATGCTTATGATGCATTTTTCAAAAAAGAGGATAACAGAACAATGCTGGAAGGGCTTGACAAAGAGAAGGATAGTTTATTACACTATGAAGACCAATTATCATTAGCTCAAAAAAGAAAAATAGATTCACTTAAAACCCTATCCAAAAGACAAAACGAATACGGGTCCAAGGGAAATTCATCCTCTTACTATAATCCCAAACAAGAGCAAAATAACGACAGAGACTATAAAAGGTCTTCGGAGATTATCCGAATGCTGAACAATAAATTATATGGGAGAGGGGAAAGCAGTAGTCCTATGGAAAGTCCAGGAACAAAACCTCGAAATAATGAGAAGGCTCCTGATCCGGCTAAATATCTGAAACAACAGATGCTGGTGATGGATTCTTTAGAAAAATCAAGAGATCCTGAATACCAAAATAAACTCATGGCTGAAGAAAAGCTGAAAGCCAGTAAGGAAAAGCTTGAAGAATTCCTTAATTCAACATTCAATGTCAGCAAATCAGGGATCAACAGTGAGTTTAATGCTTTTTATAGAGAGAGGGAAAATAGTTTTATCAAAGCGGTCATTGACGAAAATAACAAAGGTTATTTAGGAAGCAGAATCCGGCTGAGGCTATTAGAGGACATTTTCGTGGGAACTAAAAGATTAGAGAAAGGCTCTATACTGTATGGACAAATCTCTGGATTCTCGATGCAAAGGGTGAATCTTACTATAGTTTCTGCATTCATTAAAGGAGAAATCTATCCTGTCAACTTGTCTATATACGATGTCGATGGAATGAAAGGACTATATGTTCCGGAGAGCGTTTTTCGGGATATGATCCGGGAAATGGGAAGTAACTCCGTACAGGGAACGCAGATGGATATGGGAGGACAGGGATTTTTCACCAGTATAGGCTCCAAGTTATTCACCTCCACTTCAAAGTCCATTGCCAATCTGATTAAAACCAATAAAGCCAAGTTAAAATATGGCTCACAGGTATTTCTGATAGATGAAAAACAAATGAAAGACTCACAAAACCAACAAAAAAAATAAACAGATGAAAGCTCTATTATATACGTTACTTATTTTCATAGCTCAATTTTTTACTGCACAGACCGCTACAAAGCAGCAGGCTATTTCGGATTTACCGGAAATAGACATTACTGAAGGAATCAGCCTTCATCTAATTTCTCCGGAACCCATCCAATATGTTGATCTCTCAACTCAGCAGCTGACGGGTGATTTACCATTGAGCCATATTGCCAGGGTCAAAATTACAGATAAGTCTAATGTGAGCGATAAAGAGGGAAATAAAAACCTATCTGAACACAGCAACGGAGATCAAATTGGCATTATCACGGTAGTAGCACAGTCATTTATTGCCCAATATAAAGCAGTTTACAAGAATTCTGAAACCAGGAGTACTGTTACCAATGTCCATATTCAACCAGAGGCAATGCAGCCTATAGAGTTTAATAAAATGGTGTTTTCCAATTTCGAGCTTAGAAAATTTGCACTGAATATTATTCAGACAAAATCAGAAAAAGATCCGATTCGGCAAGAGAAAAACCTTAGACTCAGTGTTCAGCTCAATAATGTCTATGTCATGAGTGATTACATTTTCTTGGATATGACATTTAAAAACAATTCCAACTTAAGCTATGACATTGAAGCTTTGAAATTTTCTGTAGAGGATAAGCAGATTCATAAGGCTACCAATAATCAGAGCATTGAAATGACCCCGATTTTTCAGTTGAATGCTCAAAAATATTTTAGGAAAAATTTCAGGAATATTTATGTGTTCAAAAAATTTACTTACCCGAATTCTAAAGTGATGATAATTCGTATGATAGAAGAGCAGCTTTCCGGAAGAACTCTGGAAATGAAGATCAACTACTCGGATATTTTAAAGGCCGATACTTTTTAATTATCAATATCATGGACAATTTTAAAATTATCGCCATTATAGTTTTTGGGCTCATGCTAATTGCAATTATCTATTATTCGGTTTGTATAAGCATTTTTGAAAAAAAGCGGAAAGAACTTATAAAAGATTATGAACAATTATTAATCCTTAAAGACTGGTATGAGAAAATACCTGAAGAGGCAAATCGATCATATATTTTAGAAAGGGTTGAAAAAAGAGGACGTCAATTAATTGACCAATTGAATCTGTTAAATACCAATTTTGTTAAAATACATGAAGATCATGAAAAATTACAGCAACAGCAACAGAAGCTGCACAACAAGCTATTGGAGGAACATAAACTACTGAGTGAATACTTTGAAAATTATTCCTAATGCAAGAACAGCAGCATCAGATCAGGATTTACGGATTCCTGCAAAAAGTGGTATATGCCGTAGTTGCGTTGGATTGTGCATCACTATTTTATCTGCACGCAGATATTCCGGTACTCACGAATTTACTTAGGAACTTTTCTAAGATGAGCTTTATTTACCCTCCTGTCAATGCCAAATTTGCGACACTTATTCTGATAGGATTAGTAGCCATCGGTACAAAAGCCAAGAAAAAGAAAGATTTAAATATCGCTGTAGAAATAGTTGTTCCTATGGTACTGGGGCTTGTGATGATGTTCTCTTCTTTGGTTTGGCAAAAAGAAGCCGGAGATTCTTCATTACCTAAAATCTTTCCGGGAATGCATCTTTATCAGGTTGTTTATGCTTTTCTTTCTTTTCTGGGAGCAGTGATCCTTCAGATGGGAGCCGATAGTATTTCCAAACTGATGCAGCAGAAAATGGGAAAAGATAGATGGAATGTGGAAGAAGAGTCTTTTGATCAAAATCAGGAGCTTGTACAATCCGATACCAGTGTCAATATTCCCTATATATTTTGGTATGGAGGCAAAAAGCACGAGGGGTGGATAAATATAGATCCATTTCGTGGGACAATGGTCATTGGCGTTCCTGGCTCCGGTAAATCTTTTGGCGTAATCAATCCCGCTATCAGGCAGATGATAGCCAAAGGATTTTGTCTTATGATTTATGATTTTAAGTTTCCTGATCTGGGTCAGATTGCCTATTACCATTATTTATTACGTCAAAATAAACTTGCAAAGTCTGGGAAAAATGTAAGCGGAACTTCCGCCTTCCATGTTATCAATCTTAATGAGGTTGAAAAATCAAGAAGAGTAAATCCTTTCAAAAAAGAATATGTGAAAACTCTGGCAGAGGCGCAGGAGATGGCAGAAGCTATGGTATCTTCTCTGCAAAAGGGGAGTACCAGTTCCGGAGGAGGATCTGATCAGTTCTTCACCCAATCGGCAATTAATTTTCTTTCCTCCTGTATTTATTTTTTTGCTACCCACGAGAATGGAAAATATTCGGATTTACCTCATATCCTTTCTTTTATGAACAGAAGCTATAAGGAAATTTTCGATACACTTTTTAATCATGAGGAGCTGTATTCTTTATTATCACCCTTTAAATCAGCTTATGAAAACAAGGCTTTTGACCAATTGGAAGGGCAGGTTGGAACACTCAAGATATTTTTGTCCAGACTGGCTACCAAGGAAAGCTTTTGGGTGTTTTCAGGTGATGAAGTGGAACTGAAAATAACAGACCGGAATAACCCTTCCATTATTATTCTAGCTTCAGATCCGGGGACTCAGGATATTAATTCCGCCTTGTATTCTTCGGTACTCAACAGGACACTGCGTTTAATAAACTCCAAAAACAATCTACCGGGAGGTATTATTGCTGATGAGTTTCCAACGATTTACATTCATAAAATTGATAATGTCGTTGCCACAGCAAGAAGTAACAGGGTTGCCGTAATGTTAGGTCTTCAGGAACTCCCACAGCTTCGCCAGTTTTACAAGAAGGAAGTGGCGGATACTATTTCTGCTATTGTCGGAAATATTCTTTC
Source organism: Chryseobacterium aurantiacum (assembly GCF_003020585.1). Taxonomy (GTDB): domain Bacteria; phylum Bacteroidota; class Bacteroidia; order Flavobacteriales; family Weeksellaceae; genus Chryseobacterium; species Chryseobacterium aurantiacum. Next base: position 1,201,967 of record NZ_PXUE01000002.1, on the reverse strand, counting down.
AGGCTCTGTAAGAGATAAAAATACACTTGACTGGCTTGAAAAGCTTTTTGGTAAAATAAAACAGAAATCATACTCCCAATCAATATCTCAGCAAGGAACAACCACCAGTATCAATGAGAAAATGGATTTTATGATTCCCGCAGGAAAAATAGCAGCACTTAAAACCGGGGAAATGGCAGGGATTATTGCTCAGGGGGAAGAAAATAATACCGAAGAATATAAAACTTCTGCGATAAATGGTAAGATCAATTTAGATATGAAAGCCATTAAAGAAGAAGAAAGGCATTATGTTACAATGCCGACTTACTACTCTTTTATAGATAAAGCAGGAGCTAATCGTAAAGAAGAGGTCCTGATGACCAATTTTAGAAAAATTAATAAAGAAGTGGAATTAATCGTCAGAGAATTAGTAAAAGCATAATTATGATACAGAATAAAATAATAATTGCCAGGCTTTACAAGATGGTTTTACCCATTTTCCTATTAATAAGCAGTTTTACGTCTGCCCAATTCAATACACTTTCACCCTTGCAGCCTAAGAAAACCGAAAGCTCGAAGATAACTGAAACGGCAAAAGAGGATGAGCAGTTAAACAAAAAAAATGGGAAAAACTTTTGGAAAAACATCTTTAATACAACCACAAAAGCGGATTTGAAGAATGACATCGATTCTTTAAAGATACTGCTGAAAGAATATAGCCATGTAAATAATTCCAGAAGAGATATTCAAAGAATAAAAGATTCTTTACTTCTGGTGACTCAGCTTAGGTCTGAGAAAAAAAGAGAGGATTTAAAAAATCAAACCTCCGGTGCTTTATATGATTTTGTAGAAGAGCCTAAAGAAGTATTATCAAAAATTGTAATGCCTCTGCGTAATACGATGAGTATCACATCTCCTTATGGAACGAGGGTACATCCTATTTTCGGTACGAAGAGAATGCATGGAGGTATTGATTTAAAAGCTCATTATGAAAATATATATGCAGTAATGGATGGTGTTGTAACAGCCAGTGGTTGGGACCCTGGTGGCGGTGGTAACTATATTAAAGTACGGCACTTTAACCGCTTTGAAACGGCTTATCTGCACTTATCGGAGAGCTATTACAAAGTCGGAGAGCTGGTGAAAGCCGGATTTATCATTGGAAAGAGTGGAAATACCGGAAATTCTACAGGGCCTCATTTACATTTTTCGGTAAAAGAATTCGGACAAAGCATTAACCCTGCTGATTTTCTAAATGATTTAATAAGAGCCAGTAACCTTATGGTAAACCATCCTAATACCAGTACAGCATTATACAAACCCTACTAAATAGATTAAAAAAATGAAAAATAACAATTTACCCACAGATCAGCTGAAGAAATATGGAATTATCGACCAGGACAATACATTTTCCAAAAAATTAAGTCCTGAAGATATTCAGAGGTTTTTACAGGGATATACAATCGTTGCGGACAATGATAAAAGAAGAGCCACTTTTCAGCTCGTTGAGAACAATAGCCGGCTTAATGTCATTTTTTTAGAACGTGATAAAAATCTCTCGGAACTCCTTGAAAACAGTGAAAAGAGAATTGAATACACTGATATAAAAGAAGTCTCAAATAAATTGCCTTTGGGGTTTCCGGGACTTGAAAAGAAAGCTTTTGTCTTTGATGAAGAAACGGGAAAAGTATTTGAGTTTGATTTGATTAGACATGCTACTGAACTTACCGCCATCATTGCAGATAAAAAGGATGCTCAGGAACTTGGTCACTATAAAAATGAGTTATTAAAGCTCAAGGCATTTATTCAGGATAAGTTAGAGCTAGGATTTCCACCTGAAATAGCAAAAGAGATTTCCCGTGATCTGAATATAGTATCAAGAGAGATAGATATTGTTGATGGAATTCTCCAAAAACAGGAAAAATCGGATGTTCAGTTGAATGTAAACGATCCTGATCTCTATGAGGATGGTAACCGAATGAGAGAAGAAGAGGAGCAGGAGCGGGACGAAAAAAGGGGCTTTAGAAGATAAAACTCTGTTGATAAGCCTAGTATATAGTAGAATCTCAAAGTAAATAAAATTTAAGAATGGATTTATTTGAAGATTATGAGCATATTCCTGAAGAACTGAAGGCTGTATGTGATAAATGGCAACAAAAGGCAATGTACGAGGGACTTGACTATAATGATTGTGCCATTTTTCAGGAAGAATGCGAAGCTATCGGTTATACGTTTGATTACGGGCTGGATGCAGATCCTTTTGATTTACGTGCCATTGATCCGAAAGAGCAAAAATTAGAAAATCAGACTATTAATAATCAAAAAAATATGGAATTGGTCAATGATTTAGGCTGGTATGATAAGAATATTACTCCGATAACCCGGGCTTATAAAAATTTTGTAAAAGAAATGAAAAATACGTCTCCGGAACAATGGTTTAAGGATGGTGAACGGAAGTTTTCCGGTCAGGAAAAAAAGTTCATTGCCATTTATCAATTTAAGAATAAAGCTAAAATGGCTCATTCTGTAAATACTCATCCTTATTCTATAAATGAATTGATTGGTAATAGTTTTCAGGAAAAATTCAGAAATATGACGGCAAAATATGCGGTAGAAGTTCTAAATAATTATGATGATGATAAAATCCTACAGTTTGTAGATAACAAAAGAAATACAATAGTCAGAATAGATAATCCGTCAGATAGGCACAATTTACTTTTTGATTTATGGGCAAAAGAATTTCAGAATAGGACTGATTTAAGCTCAGGATTAGACAATAGACAGATTGAGGAACGAATGGTTTACCATTACCACAAATACGAAAGAATAGAGAATAACTTTAATATTGAAGTCAATCAACTCATCAAAGATTCACCTGAAAGCTGGAAAAGTACCCGTGATCTTGATTGGGAAGAAAACAATCTTGGATTTGAAGATCTGTTTTTTGAAGAAGATTTTGAAGAGAATCTGGTTCCCGCATCCGGTCTTCCGCAAGGATGGAACTGGCGGGAATATGATGATGGTAGCGGTTCGTTGATAAGCCCGAGTGAAAATAGCTACTACAGCTATGATCTTCAAACTCAGGAATACAGATTACCCGATGGCAGTGGATGGAGAACTATGAGAGATCATTATGACCATCCACAAACATTATTCGACTTTAGAATCTTTGCGGAACAGAACTTAAAAGAAAAGGTGGCAAAAAATGATTTTTCCCCGAAACTTTCACAGGAGGAAAAAAAAGATCTGCTCAACTACAGAACCTTTATGAAAGAAAATGAATTCATACTTGAAAAATTACAGATTACTGAGAATCAAAGAGCATCTTACACGCAAAAAACTGAATTTGGAACAACAAACGATGATTATTCTTTGACAAAGCAACAATTGGATCAAATACCTGATTTTCTTGATGGGCACCAACTATCGAAGAATGATAAATACGCATTAGTTTTTGGCTTATTGGAAAAGCAGGAGTACGGCGAATCTTATGAATTATTAGGAAATGGCGAAATTTTAAAAAACTATCTAAACGAAGATAACTTGCCTTCCTTTAAAATATTAACAATAAATGATATAAAGTTTAACAACCAAAATTCTAACATTATGGAAACAACAAAAGAATTTAATCAGGTACAATACCTAAAAGACCAGATGAAATATCTTGGTTTTGGAGAAGGTGAAAAGCTTCACAAAGATTTGGAAAAAGGAGTTAAATCAAAGAAAAATGAATTTGAAATTAAATCCTCATCCGATAAGGCTCTGCCCGGAAATAAAGTAGATTTTATATTGAAGTTCAATAAAACTGAAAGTGGTGGAGTTTTCCTTAATTCTTATCATTCAAAATTAACAAATGATAAAAATGAAGAGATATCCCATAATTTTCCGGTAAACCGTGAAAATACTTTTACAGCCAAGGAAGCCGTAAATCTTCTGGAAGGGCGCAGTGTGAAAATAGAGTTTCTGAATCCCAAGACTGATCAAAAGGAGCCAGCCTTTGTGAGATTTGATTTTAGTGAACCCAAAACTGAAAAAGGAAATTACAAATTCCAGAATTTTTATAAAAACTATGGTATTGATACTGCTGAGATTGTAGAAAAATCCAACCTGGTATTTGATAAACCGGAGTATAAAGAAAGCACCATCAAATCTCTGGAAAAAGGGAATATAGTTAAAGTAAAGATAAAAGAGAATGATCAGGTGGTTGAAGCAAAAGCGGTTTTAAACCCACAATACAAAAACCTGAACCTCTATGATCAGGATATGACCAGGATCAATACCAACAAGCCTTTACAGGGGATGGAAGATGAAAAAGGACATGATAAAGCTAATGTAAAGGAACAAAGCATTAAACGATAAAATCATACCTGTCCATTATTTTAAAGCGGCAAGTCTAAGAATGATTTGCCGCTTTTTTAAAATCCTTTAATATGAAAATAAATTTAATACTTCCATACCTGCTTTTTCTTTTCACCATCAGTTCCTGCCATAAAGAAATCAAATCTGATAAAGGAGGAATTGATATTATATCGAACGTCTATTTTGATGCGTCCAAAGGACTGGGTAAAATGCAGAGTTTTCATGTATCAAAACTAAATTACTCTAAAAATGAGCTTATAGAAGAGGTTCCTGATCTTTCATTTCCTGAAATGAGTAAGCAAATGTATTATATCAGGGATTCTCTTTGTTATCCTTTTGACCTCGTGGAGCGAAATCTCATTTTTTCTGACCTTTCTAAGAATAGGCAGCCTTTTCTGGTTTGGAACAAGAAAGAAGGGGCTGTGTTTTCAAAAGAGTGGATTCCTAATTATAGAAACAGAAGAAATCTATCTGATACGATCTTATTTCATAAGAAGTACAGGCGCTTTGAGATTAATTCTCCCTGGAGTTATACAAGATTTTATATCTATCCAACAGATACGATTTTACCGTATTCACTGTATAAACATGCAGAAAGGGATTATAACGGGAGATTAGAGCGTATCGATTCCTATAATAAGAAGGACGACATATTTGTGACCCTTCAATTATTACCCAGAAAGAACTGGGATGCTGGTGCCAAAGAACTGTTTGAATTTAATCATTTTGTAAAAAGCCGAGAAAGTGAGTGAAAATAGCTTAGTATATAAAGATAATGATCTTTCTGTAATAGAAGGAAATAAGGACGAGCTTATTGTTTTTAAAAACATTAAGGATAAACATTCTTTTTTGGAACTTCTGAAATTAAATAATCAGAATAATAATAGAACTCTTGTTGCGCTTCATTCCGGAGAAAATACCAAAAAGTTTATTGGCAGGTATCAGAATTATACTGGTAAAATATTTCTTTGTCTGGATGGAGACAGAGCGGGAAATATGATGACCCTTAAAATTCTTACAGACATGAATGGGAAGAATATAAAGGATATTCGTCCATTATATGGAATCTCAGAAAACGGTAATCAAAATTTAAGTGAATATTTAGAAAATAAACTAGGTCTTCAAAATAAAAATACTATTTTAGTCGAACAAAGAAAATCACAAGATGGATACATTAATACTAGATCAAACGAAATTTCCGACACTCAGCACTTGGGAACCGAATCTTCTGAACGAAGTTCTGGAAAACCTATCCCAAACAGCCAATCCGAGCAAAACGGAAATAACCAGGGAGGACAAGCTATGGGCAGCAACCATGTTGGAAATGGACTTGCAGGCACAGGGGGGAGCGATTTGGGAAACCCCGCAAGAGAAAGATCCACTTCTGGAGCACAACCGCAAAATGATGAAGAAGATGAAGGAAGAAAACATTCCGTGGGCGGAATCATATCCGGGAGAACTTTATCCGACAGAACAGGATCAGAATTAAATACATCCCATAAAAATAATGAGGATGTAGCCATTCTTATTTCAAAATATAAAGGGCAGAAAGTTAATAATGAGCAGGTTGCAGAAATTGTTTCTGCAACCTGCTTTGTTTCAGGGGACCGCAAAATTATTCTAAATGAAAATTTTAATCTCACGGATGATCTGAAAGATGTCTGTGGACAGTTCAAAAGTGGTGGTACAGCGAAAGAGGGTAGAGGAATATTAGATGAATACTACACTGATTCAAAGATTGTACATACTATCCGTAATTTGATCAAAGATCAGTTTAAAAACCGGCAGGAAATTTCGGTATTAGAGCCCAGTGTAGGAACAGGAAATTTTCTTTATGCTGCAAAAGAGTTGGGAGTAAAGACAAATGTTACAGCCTTTGAAATTAACGAGACCACAGCGAAAATTGCAAAAGTCTTTCATCCTGAAGCTGATATTCATCTCCGTTCCTTTGAAACTGAATTTATTGATGAAAGGGGTAATAAAAGGGAATTCTCTGAAAAATATGATTTGGTTATTGGTAATCCACCTTACGGGGAACACCGAGGGCTTTACAAAGGTTTGGGAGAAGAACCGAAAATCTCAAAATATGAAGATTATTTCGTTAAACGTTCTTTAGATTCTTTAAAACCAGATGGTATTTTGGCAATGGTGCTCCCTTCTGGTTGGCTAAACAGACAAAGCCAATTAAAAAATGCGCAGTTAATAGAGGGATTCCGTTTACCCAGTGGAGTTTTTGCCGGAACTGGTATTGGTACGGATATTATTATTCTAAAAAAGGATTCGCAGAAAATTTCCAGAGATATTTCCGATTATTTTGAAATTAATCCTGAAAAAATTCTGGGTGAAACCCGAGAAAAGACTAATCGTTTTGGACGAAAAGAAAATTATGTTCACGGAAATTTAGAAGATGCCTTATTAAAAATAGAGCGGCTGCGAGGCAAAAAGGAAGTTGAAAGAATCGGGAATCTTTTTGAAGATTTATTTCTGGAAGCTGAAGAATCTAAGATCATCTTAAAAAATAAGGATTCGGAGGACAAATCGGAAAGTATTACAGACACTAAACCAGATGAAGTAGACCTTACTGAAACCCATGAAAAAGTTGAACAGGTACTTTTGGCTCTTAATGCAGTAAAATTTAAATCTCCTGCTATTACAAAGGAGATTGATAAATATAAGGAACTTCAATCCCAAATTACCAATGAATCTCAGAAGTTCGATCAAAATCGAATTGATGATATTCTTCAGAGAGCGGATAAGATTATTCAGTCTTATAGTGGAAAAAATACGGAGTATAGAATTCAGACCCAGGTAGAGCTTAAAAAAGGAGTTCTAAAATACCAATTCCTTAAATCTGATGATATTGTAAATACTTCGCTCCAAAACAGCTCTGAGCTTTCTAAGCAGCAGATTGAGGCATTTCAGGATACTTCTTATGATGGGACTTTACATAATCACGGAAAGCACTCTCAATTTGCCAACTATATTGGAGGAAAATGGGTACATGATTTTTACTATGCTGAAGGGAATATTTATGCAAAATTGGGACAACTGGAAAAAGACTTCATAGATAAATATGCTGTTGGAGGAACGGAAAACCAGTATGAGAAACAAAAGGCACTATTAGAAAGTGTTTTGCCTAAGACAAAATCACTGGATGAGATCTTTATCAGTCCGAATCATGAGTTTATACATCAATTTGATTTGGGTTATGTAGAAAAAGATCAGTGGAATTCTAAGACAAGACAAACAGAGCCGGCAATGGTGTCATACAATCTTGCTGATAAGTTTAAAGATTTTGTCGGAACATTATCCAGTGAGGCTTTTGCTGGTTCTTCAGCATGGGAAGTCCGAAGTTTTGTAGATAATGAAACGGTTACAGGAAGTGATAAAGAAAGAAATGCTTTAGTTCGTGAAAGGAGAAAAGCTGCTGCCAATGATTTGTTTTATAAATTTTTGCGGGAAGAATTATCAGATGAACTAAGGCAACGTTTTGTAAAAGACTTTAACAGGAGCTATAATAATATCCATGTTCCGGACTATTCGAAATTTCCGCTATTTTCTAAAATCCATAAGAATTTTAAAGGACGGGAGTTAAAGTTAACCGAAGTTCAGAAAGCAGGAATCGGAAGACAAACCACAAAAGGTGTCGGATTATTAGCCCACGAGGTTGGTTTTGGAAAAACCTTGTCAGGAATACTGTCCATGCAAGAGGCGGTGGAACGTGGAAATGCAAAAAGACCACTTATTGTTGTTCCTAATGAGAGTATTCTTAAACAATGGGTAGAAACGATCTTTGAAACAATTCCTAATGCTAAAATGAATGTGCTGGGGAATCTTGGTAAAGATTACGACCTCTCAAAGTTTGATAATAAGGACGGAGAAATTACTATAGTTACCTACGAAGGTTTTAATAATATCGGCTTTTCTGAGAGCATTACTAAGGAATTGGCTTCCAAATTTTCTTACATTTCTGAAAGTGAGCTGAAAAGTGTAAATGCCATTAGCGAAAGGGATTTTCAGAAAGATTTGGAAAAAGAAAAGGAGGTGGAAGGAAAGATGAAGCGTGGCAAAATCTATGACTGGGAAGATTTTGGATTTGATCACCTTACTTATGATGAAGTACACAATGCCAATCATATTGTAGGAAAGGTTAGAGTGGAAGACCGTAGATTTGCTTCGGATTTCAGGAGTCAGAACCAGCAGACATCAAAACTGGGAATTAATACGTGGATGGCTGCGCAGTACATTCAGGATAAAAATAATGGTAGAAACATAACGCTGCTTTCGGCTACACCTTTCACCAATAAACCTCTGGAATATTATTCGATTTTATCCCTGATCGCTAATAAACGTCTCGAAGAGTCTGGTTATTTCAATGTCAATAATTTCTTTGAAACCTTTATGGAAGCGGATAATGATATGGAGATCGATGCCCGAGGAGATGTTAAATTCAAAGCTAATGTTCGACGGTTTAAAAACAATTCTCTTTTCCAGCAGCTACTGTCTGAATTTATTGACATCAAAGGAGAAGAAGATAATCCGGAGCTGAAGCGGCCTAACAAAATCAATAAAGAATATAAAACCGAGCAAAATGATCTGACGAAAGAGCAGTATGATTTGCTCAACGAGAGTTTTAGCGAAACGGAGAAAGGAGCAATCTTGACTCATATTCTCAATGCCCGATTGATTGCAATTTCTCCATATCTGTCGATTTATTATGATGGAGAAATTCCTACGATAAAGGAGTTTATAGAAAATTCTCCGAAGCTGAAACAGACTATGGATCTGATCCGCCAGAATAAGAAAGACATACCGGACTTAGGGCAAATTATTTATTCAGAATTAGCTGTTGCAGAATTTCCAAAGCTGAAAGAATATCTGGTACAGGAAGTAGGCTATAAGCCTGAAGAAATTGGAATTATTACCGGAGCGACAAGTAAACCTAACAGGCTAAAGATTCAGGATGATTTTAATTCTGGGAAAATAAAAGTAATTATCGGTAGTGAAGCGATTCAGGAAGGGATGAACCTTCAGGAAAACACAACAGATGTATATATACTTTCTCTTCCCTATAATTTTACTGCTCTGCGGCAGGTGGAAGGACGTGCATGGCGACAGGGGAACAAAAATGAAAATGTAAGAATAAATTTTATGCTAACCAATGATAGTATTGATGTTTTCATGCTCCAAAAGTTACAATCGAAACAATCTAGATATTTAGAAGCTATGAAGAAAGGGGCAGATGTTTTGGATATATCAGACATCAGTACCCAGGAATTAAAAACTGCTATTATTACCAATCCGGAAACAAGAGCTAGTATTGAAATTGAGCTCATAAAAAAGCGAATTGAAAATGAGAAAAGCAGGTTTCTTGCAGATAGAGCCTTTGTATTAAGGAAGTATGAAGATTTTATTAAAGTCCAGGAGGATGTAACCAAGGCGCAGCATAATTATAATAGGATTTTAGGATATTCTAAGGAAGAAGGAGAAAATGCTGAATATTGGAAAAATCAGCTTTCTTCCTATCAGAAAACAATTGATCTTACAAAATTAGAAGTTCAAAAAACAATCGGGTATCTGGCTGAAAAAGGAGTGAATGTTACAGAAATTGAGGACCAGACAAAAGCTACTGAAGATAAAATTACAGAGTTGGATGAAAAGTTAGAAGAGCTTCCTGAAATAAAAGAGAAATTAATAGAACAATATCAAAAGGAAAAAGATGAGCAGTTGAAAGTTAATAAGAATAAAGATTATGTAGGAGAAAGAGCTGCTGAGAATAGAACTTTGTTTAATGCTATATTGGAAGTTAACCCTGTACTTAGTATGAATGTTGAAGATTCTTCGGATATAGTGTTAAGCCAAAAAGAAGATATAAACATAGAGAATAATCCAGTTGTAATTAGGAAAAGATAAATGGAAAATATTCAGAGATACTTCAATGTTTCCTTCACTTTGACAAAATAAGAATATTAATATAACTGACCTAAATTAGAAAAATTATCTCAATTACATTTTGAGATAATTTTTTTGTGTAAAAATAGAATACAATATGTCAAATTTTAGTGAATAACTGGTTTGATTTAATAATATATTAGAAAATTTAACTATTTTTATAATTCAAATTTATTGACTTTTAACTATATGTATAAAACTGAACATGGTGATTTTGATGGAAATTCATGGGAAGAATTTTGTCAATTATGTTTTAAACATAAATACGAAAAAGAAGGTTATCAAGAGCTTCCTGCATGGCAGGGAGACTTAGGTATTGAAGGATATACAAGAGCAGGAAAAGTTTTTCAATGCTATTGTCCTGATGAAAATTATAATGCTGATGTACTTTATGGAAAGCAAAGAGATAAAATTACAAAAGATTTAGGAAAATTAATTTCTAATGAAAAAGAACTCAAAAGATATTTAGGTAATCAAAAAATATTACAATGGATATTTGTCACTCCTAGATATCAAAATAAAGAGTTAGTACGTCATTGTGCTGAAAAAGCTGAAGAATTCAAAGAAAAAAAATTGGACATTCTGGATCCAAATTTTGACATTCTTATTCATGATCTAGATTTTTTTTCGGAGCAGATACCTCTTATTATTGATGGGAAAGGCAGGAAAATAGAAATTAATCATCAAGATGAAACAGATCAGAATGCCGCTCAATGGATAAATTCCGAAATTGATCTTGTTGAAAATGCGAATCGGAAAAATGGGCATAGAATTATTGCAACAGCAAATAATCGTGATAGGAAAATTGAGAAATTAACAAAAATCACTATTTCAAATTTCCTAAATGGTAATATTACTATTAATAGGCTACAGCAGAAATTTCCAGATGACTATGAAAAGTTAATTAGAGTTGTATCTCAATTTGAGAAAAAAGTTGAAGAAATTTGTTTAACTAATGCTTCTAGCAGTACTGAATTATATTCGACAATAGAAAAAGATCTTAAAGATAGAGTTAGGATTACACTTCCTTATTTAAATGAAATAACTATTGAAAAATTGACAGAACAAATATTAGCAGACTGGATACTTAGATGTCCAATTGATTTTGAATAAAAAATAATCATGGAAAATTCAGAAATAAACTTTGAACGAATTACCTTTAAACAGAAACCAATTCCAATTCCCGTTGATTACAGACCAACTTATAAAATAAGTATTATTCTTTTGGTGTTAAAATTTTGTTGTATTGGTGAAACATCATCATTACTGAAGCTTCATTTATTTTCATGGGTTTTGAAATTTGACAAGAATATGGTCTTATTTCAAAAATTCATATTAAGTAATTATAAAGATGAATTTCAGGTGTGGAGTATTGAGCCCGCATTAAATAGAGCATTGCAATATGCTATTGCAGACAATCTTTGTGAATTGACATCTACAAGTAAGTACAAACTTACGGAAAAAGGGAATCAGTTTTGTGATTCAATTTTAGATTCCGAAGCTTTTGAAAAGGAAATTACTTTTTTAAAGTTTGTTGGTAAAAATAAAATTACAGACAGCAGACTTAATTCGATGATTAAACAATGGAAAATTGAATATGACTAAACTAAAAATCAACCGATTAAAAATTGAAATAAACACTGATGCCGGAATATTTGGGGCTCAACATAAATTCTCAAAGGGACTGAATATTGTCAGAGGAGACAATACCACAGGAAAATCATCCTTGTTTCAATCGATAATTTATGCTTTAGGATTTGAAGAATTATTAGGAGGAAAATTTGAAAAGACTCTTCAATCTGTTTTAAAAGACAAAGTAGAATACCCTCGAAATGAGCAGTACTTCAATATCATTCAATCTTATATATACTTGGTCATTGAAAATCAACATGGACAAATAATAACTATAAGACGTGGAGTGAAAACACCAAATAGAAAATCCCAATTAGTAGATGTTTTTTTTGGAGACTACATAACCAATTTGAAGGATATTACAGACGAAAGGCAGATGTGGGTTCATGATAAGGGAGGTGCTTCAGACAATGATTTTGGCTTTCATAAATTTCTATGTGAGTTTCTGGAAATAGATTTACCAAAAGTTATAACATACAAAGGAGATTATACCCAAATTTATCTACAGCAATTAGCTTCTTCCTTTATTATTGAACAAAAAAAAGGATGGAGTGATTACTTTATTACTGCACCAATATATTCAATACGAGACCTCAATCAGCGAATAGTTGAATATCTGTTGAATTTGGATGTGTTTGAAAATAATGAAAAAAGAGAGGAAATAAATATCCGTAGAAACTTACTACAAACTAAGTGGGAAAAGGTATTTAATGAAATGGATTATTTAGCTGACAGATCCAGCTCAGAACTTACTGGAATAAGCTCAGAACCTGAAATAATAAATGATCTAAATTCAATTAAGCTTCTTTATAAAAAAGAAAATTCCAATATCAGAATTGAAGAATATTTACAAGAACTCAGAGATGAACTTGTAACCTTTGACAACACAATCAATACAGTAGGTCAAAATTCAAGCAAATATGAGAAAGAATTAGAAGAAAAGCAGAATTTGCTAAATAAAATTGTAGTTAATTATGAACTGTTACTACCTGAGATAACTAGTGAAATTGAAAAATTAAAACAATATCAAAATCAGAGCAAAAATATTTCTGAAGACTTAAGGAAAAATAAAGGCGTACAAAAATTAAATAAACTTGGTGCAGAACAAGACATAAAATCCATACAAAACATTTGTCCAACTTGTACCCAAGAGGTTAAAGATCTTTTACCGAGTGATATTAATCATACACCTATGAGATTAGATGATAATATTAAATATCTTGAGTCCCAGATGGCAATGATTGAGGTCTATATATCGGGACAGAAAAAATTAATTACAGACAAAAGAGCTAAATCTGAATTATATCAGCAAGCTTCAACGAAATTAAGAAAAGAAATAAGGAATCTAAAAACGGAATTAGTCGAGGATTCCAGAGTTCCTTCGGTAGTTGAAATTGAAGAAAAATTCAGTTTAAATCAAAGGATAAACTTTTATAGTAAGACGATTGAAAAATTTGAATCTTTAAAAAATGACTTAATTCCTTTGATTGAAGAACATATTGAAATCCAATCGGCAGTATCAAAATTACCAAAACTGAACTTATCTGAACAGGATGCTAATAAAATCATTGATCTGGAAAATAATTTTGTTTCGTACTTACAAAAATTTGGATATACAAGCAAATCGTTCAACAGTATAAAGATTTCAAGAGATAATTACTTCCCAATTGTTGATGAGCTTTATAGTATTAAATTTGATTCTTCTGCTAGTGATTTCATAAGAAGTATATGGGCATTTACTATTTCATTAATGAAAACATCAGTAAATTATAATGGAAATCACCCTCAGTTTTTAATGTTTGATGAACCTAAACAACAGGATGCTTCTCTTGAAAGCTTTAAATCTTTTCTAAAAGAGTTATCTGAATTTAAGGAACAACAAATGATTGTCTTTGCTTCATTTGAAAATTCTGATGAGACATTTAACGAATCGACGGAAAAAATTGAATTTTCCCTAAACCGTATTAACGAAACTTTAATAAAACCAATAAAGTAAGAGATTGTTTTAGTAGTTAGGTAAAAATAACCTATTGTGGATGAATTTTATCGATTAAAAGGGACTATGAATTAATGATTATACTAATTTTGATGTGAAAAAAATGTCTAAAAAATATTTAGAATATTATCCAAACCAAATTGCATTAGAAAATAAATTTGAAAAGCATCTGAAAAACACTAAGCGATTTGCAGAATTTTGTAGAGGGAAGGATGTTCCGTATTATCAAGATGAAGGCAATTGGGGAACAAAGCTTGATCTTGAAGATGTTTCTGAGAGGGAAGGCGTAAAACGAGCTTATCTATTGCAAGAGTTTTACATATGGAAAGAGTGGAAGGAAAAAGGGCGAAACATTTTTCATTTCTCAGAAAATATAACTGATCTACTAAAACAAACTGACGTTCTTGATATTGATATTTCTCTAATTAAATTGCCATATTCAGACTTTTATATTGATTTATCATCAGCAAAAATTCCCTTTGAAGAAGATAGTTCTGAAATCATTGAAGGTGCCTTTATCAGAGATGAGTATCATGATGGGAAGGACTATGAAAGAGCAATAAATATAGATTTTGTCAGCAAAGAATATATTGGAAAATATTGGAATATTAACAAAGATTTATGTTGGGATACTGAGCGGGGATTTCATTCAATATTACTTTTCCTTGATAGGAAAGATAATCTGAAGACAATTGAAGATGCTATAAATTTTGATAAAGATGGATTTGTAAGTACCCCAATGTTTGATGATAGAGATGAGGATACAAAAAAGGGCTTATATAGCATTCATAAACAATTTGTAGATAGAACAATTAATTTCATTATCAATTGCCTCCTGTATTTGACAACTAAAGAAGTTGACATTGATGAGAAATATCCAGTCGATCTACCTGTTCATTTAAAAAATAAATTAGATAAAGCAACTACTAAACGAAAAAAAGAAGTTGTTCATTCAGAAATATTACAGAATGGATTTACTAAAGTTAAATATGTTGGGTATAGGTTGACCGCAGCAAAGCCTTTAGATAATTCAGGAAGAGAACTTAATCCTCATTGGCGAAGAGGACATTGGAGGAACCAAAAATTTGGTGAAAATTTAAATGACTCAAAATTGATTTGGATAATGCCTACAATTGTTAATAAAGAAAGGGGTGAGCCTCGAAAAGGGCATATTTATACTGTTTAAAAGTTAATAGAAGATTTGTTTTCTGGTAAATTGAGTATTTTACCAAAAAAATATATTTGATAGTCTGGTCTTTACAGTTGTTTGAACAGAAAAATACTTAATTTATTTGTTAAGAATAAAAATATCTATATCTTTGCACCAGTTAAAAACAGACGCTCTCAAACTTATTTATAAAAAGTGACCTATTCGGTGACCTATAAAATAAGAGAACAGTATAAAGCTTATGGATAGGGCTTTTCTTGAAAAAGTACAAGTCCCGTCCGGATCGCAGAAGTTTTATCAATTTCTTTAAAAAATTGATCCGGTAGTTCAGCTGGTTAGAATGCCGCCCTGTCACGGCGGAGGTCGCGGGTTCGAGTCCCGTCCGGATCGCATAAGTTTTGTCAATTTACTTTAAAAAAATTGATCCGGTAGTTCAGCTGGTTAGAATGCCGCCCTGTCACGGCGGAGGTCGCGGGTTCGAGTCCCGTCCGGATCGCAAAAAGTCTTCTATTTTTAGAAGACTTTTTTTTGTTTAGAACCTAAAGTATTCTTTGTACTTTTTGAGAACATGATGAAAAGGATAGTGCTGGTTTCATCCATTCATATCACTGTATCTCTTGCATCTGTTGGTATTGTAATAATGTCAATTACTCTTGCTTCTTTAGAGATTTTTAGTCCTGTTAATCCATATCCGTAAACCGCTCCTGTATCGATGTTCACTGAGTTAGATTTTTCATCAAACAAGGGCTTCTTCTGTTTCAGTGGAGTATGCCCATGAATTTGCAGTTGATGAATGTTCTTTAGCTCTTTTCTGTTCCATAAAACGCTATCTTCACTGTCTTCTTTATAAGGATCTTCTGTTTCCGTTATTCCGGCATGGGTAATCATTATATTTTCAGTTTCAAACTTTAGGGGTAGTGCAGCAAACCAATTTCGGATTTGTTCATGGTCTGCATGATGCTTATTGAAATCTTCCAGTGTCTTGTCTCCACATTGTCGGATCCAATTCAGATTGGGACCTTTGTCACAATGTTCGATAAATTCGGATTCATGATTTCCTTTTATTATAATACAATGAGGATAAAGTTCCTGCAATTGCATACATTTTTTGACAACCCTGAAACTATAATTCCCTCGATCTATTAAATCTCCTACAAAAACCAGATATTCACTTTCAGCATTCCAATATTTGAGCATTTCTTCCAAAGTATAAAGACATCCATGAACATCTCCTATGATAAAAAAATTCATTTGATTTATTTAAAGCTTTCAAAAGTAAGTAAAATAGGTGTTGTCAGGACGATTTGTATCCTTTATATCTTTGTTAAATACTGAAAAAAAGATCTTGACTTTTGTCCATTCGATAGTTTATGGGTACTTTAGTATTTAAAGATGAATTGGATGTCTAAAAAGAAGTTTATTTTATTCTCTATACTTAAAACGTGGCTTATTTCAACGGTTGTTTCAGTTGTTCTTATCATTATATATTTAAATGTTACCCGGGAAGTGGAATTGACGGAACATCCAAGAAATTGTGATATGAGCGGACTTGCCTATGCCTTTGTTATTTTTTGGATATTATTTCTTAGTATTTTATCGTTGAGCAGCCTGTTTTCCCTTTTAAAGTCATTTCATGGAAAAGTGAAAGAAGCCTTATGTTGGTTTCTGCTTCCGGTCATTTCTTTCGTTTTCTATTATCGTACAGTTGCAGACGGAACAATTAATAAGGATGACATTGCTTTATTTCTGATTACTTATTTGCCCTGGTTTGTTCTTTGGGCATTTTATTACAGCAGATTTAATTCCCGGTTCAAATAAAATTGATGAGTAGCATGAAAAGACAATTTAAAAACTGGACTCTATTCTTTATTTTGGGCTTATTAATCCTAATAGTGGGGATTATAGCAGCCATTGTATTGATGGCGGGAGTTTCGGCGCCAGATGGGCTTTATGGGATGTTTATTATGCTATGGATGATTCCTGTAGTAATAGTGATTATTAGTGATAGGATCCTTGTCTGGAAATTTGGTAGTAAGGCCGTCAATAAAATTCAGTTTTTTATATTACTATTCACTGCATTTTTATGCTTAGTAAGGGTTTTTGCCAATCTCATACAAGGTTACTAAATAGGCAAAAAAAATTACTGTCAAATAAGACAGTAATAATAATGATCTGTGATAGGGTGTAGATCAGTGTGTGTTTCTAAGCAGAGATTTATGCTGATTAAAAGGCTGATCTTTCTGAACTGCTTTACATTCGGTCAATGTCATTTAATATTTCAGTCTGAATTAGGTGTCTTTGTCTGAGTTATTTACGATAAAAACTTCATTTGACGAATCAACTTTTTAGACCGAATTGTTTGGGCAGCTTCTTTATATCATGGTTATTGATGACAATAGTATGGATAGCCTGTATGTGCCGATTTTTAGGCTCATCTTGAGATGATTTTCTAACAAAAGGTACAATCATGCAAATCGTTTGCAAAACTATGTCACCGTATTTTGAAAGTCGCTACACTTTTGTGTAGATTTGTGAGATCAAATCGAAAACTATCCTTTAGTGTAGTAAGTAGATATTTTTTTAAAAGATGGAACGAATTAAAAGGTTTTTCAATGATAAAAATGAGGTCAGTAAAGATGCTGATATTGACTTTAGCCAGTCCGGAGATTATCTGGAAGCAATAAAGGCTCTTGCCAGAACTACTTATCAGAGTCTGTATGTGATCAACTATCAAACTAAAGGATTTGAGTATGTTTCAGATAACCCTCTTTTCCTTTGTGGGAAAACTTCAGAGGAAGTAAAGGAGCTGGGCTATGCTTTCTATTTTCAAAATGTAAAACCTGAGGACGTCGAAATGTTGATTAAAATTAATGAAGCAGGATTTGAGTTTTTTGATAAAATTCCGATAGAGGAAAGAAAGCTGTATTCTATTTCCTACGATTTTTATCTTATCAACAGTAAGAAAAACCTAGTGCTTGTTAATCATAAGCTTACTCCCATGTTTCTTACAGAAGAGGGGCAGGTCTGGAAGGCCCTATGCGCCGTATCACTTTCTAATAATAGCTCTTCAGGGAATGTTATGCTTAGTAAGGATGGTTCCAATGAGATTTGGAAGTATGATCTAACGGTAGAAAAATGGGAAAAAAGCGAGAAAATAAAATTATCTTCCAGAGAATATGAAATCTTAAGCCTGTATGCCAGTGGGTTGACAATTAATGAAATAGGGGCTAAGCTTTTTATTACAGCCGATACCGTGAAATTTCACCGAAAAAAGCTTTTTGAAAAAATTGGAGTCAACAATATTGCCGAAGCATTATCTTACGCTAAAACGAATAAACTGCTTTAAATTTTTAGGAAAGAGATAGGAAAATATTTACTGTTCCAGCCATTTTTTAAATTCCGAAACTCTGTTTTTACTGATCAGTATTACTTCATCACTTTCAGGCTTTACTACTAATTTTAATTGATTTTTGCCATACACAAGAATATTATTAATAGCTTTTACATTAATAATAAACTGGCGATTGGCTCTGTAAAATATTTGTGAATCTAAAGTTTTGATCAATTCATCTAGACTGGAGTTAATCGAATACTGATTTCCCGAGCATGTTTTTATATAAACAATGTTATTTTCAAGAAAGAAATAGGCAATTTCGGAGGTCTCTAAAGATATCAGCTCGTCCTTATGATAGGTAATAATTCTTTTCTTTAAAGCATCAGTTGATTCTTCACTTACAGAATCATTATCGTTTTCCCTGTGTTTTTCATGAATTAAATGAAGCTGCGTATTGATAGCCGTTAAAGTATTCACTTCATCATTAAGACTTTTAATCTCACCATTTTTTTGATCTTCATATTTTTTATAGATCATTCTAATGAGAAAGAAGCTTATTCCAAGAATTAATAAAGTGGCAATTAAAAAAACAATTAAAAAAGTTAAATATAAATCAGAAATCTGCTGTTCTATTACATCAATATTGGCGTGGGAAGCCACCATCCAGTTACTGCCTTCTACAGGATAAAAACTTACGATTTCGGAAGCACGCTTTGAGGCTTTATTAAAATTATGTATTCCCGTACTCGCTTTTCCGGAATTTATTATTTCCAGAAAATCAAATTGTTTATTACTATCTGAAATGAATTCTGAACTGTTTATTTCAACTTTACGTCCAATTAAAGCAGGATTGGGATGGCAAAGTTCAATGCCGGCCTGATTATACATGCAAATAAAACCACTTTGTGTATCTGTATTTACAATGCTGCTTTGAAGATTCTGAATAACGGTTTCTTTTGATAGACCTTGCTTAAGTTGTAACTCCAGCAACTTTCCAATTTCCCGAGCTTCCCTTTTCCCGGCCTCAAAAGTACTGTTGAAAACATCTTTTTTAGAAGAAGAATATAGATAACGAAAAGAAAAAAAACTGACAAGTAAGATCACAATGCTTATTGCAAAAAAAGTGAGAATATAAAGATTGATCTTTTTCATGAATGAGGCGGGAATTTGTAATTCGCTTCAAAATTACGGATTAATTCGCAAGAAAATATTCGCTTTTAAAGGTTATATTTTCCCTTTCGTCGATTATTTAATAAGGTAAGGTGTTGATTTAGTATAGCTTTGGTCTCAGAATTTGAATAAACTAAAAATGATTCTCTCATGAAAAATAAGAATAAACTGATCTTGGTTTTGCTTGCCGGATTTGTAGGCTTACAGTTTTTTCGACCTGAAAAAATTGATCACGGAACAAAAACTCAGAACCTATCCCATGTTCCAAAAGAAGTAAACGCCATCTTGAGAAGTTCGTGTTTTGATTGTCATTCCTCGGAAGCTAATTTAAGATGGTATGATAAAATTACTCCCGCTAATTTTTTGGTTACGTCACATATTAAAGAAGCTCGGGAAGTGCTGGATTTTTCAAAATGGGATTCCTGGCCCAAAGCACAACAGAATTCAACAATTTACTATTCAATCAACAAAGTTTTGTCAGGTGAAATGCCACTTCCAAGCTATACGGCTGTTCATTCATCTGCAAAACTGAATCAAAAGCAGATTCAAACGTTGAAAAATTATGCGTTATCCCTCACTCCCCGTCAAGTTTCAGATGATTCGCAAATAAAAGATGCCGAAAAGCAATACAATTCCTGGGTAAATGGAGAATTGAAGAAAACTCATGTAAAAGACGCTCCCAACGGGCAGCATTATTTTCCGGATTATAGAAACTGGAAAGCGATCAGTACAACAGATCGGTTTGATAACGGAACAATGCGAATTATTTTTGGAAATGATATTGCCGTGAAAGCAATTCAGGATCATAAGGTAAACCCTTGGCCTGATGGATCTGTCCTTGCAAAAACTGTTTGGAAACAGCAGGTGCAAAAAGACGGAAGTATTTCTTCAGGTGAGTTTTTGGCCGTAGAGTTTATGGTTAAAGATTCTGAAAAGTATTCAAAAACAAAAGGCTGGAACTGGGCAAGATGGAAAGGAAACGATTTGAAACCCTACGGAGAAGATACTCCAAATTTTGAACAGGAATGTATTGAATGTCATAAGCCTGTGGCAAACAGGGATTATGTTTTTACCCCACCGTTATATTTAATTTCTCAACTTAAAAAAATTCAGACAAAATGAAAAAGTGTAGTTTATATTTAATTTTAGCTTTTATGTTGTTCGTTTCCTGTGAAAAAAATCCTCAAAATGTTCTCAATTTGGAAGCATCTGTTCAGCAAAGTGATGAACTGAAAGAAAATCCACTTTTAATGAATCCTATTACATCTTCCATTCAGCCGAAGATAAAAACAATGTCGACCTTGTATGGAAATGATATTGCATTTGACTATGCAAAGAAAAACTTTAATTCTAATTATCCCCAAAATGCAGTTTTATATGAGGTTACCTGGGCCCAACAACCCGATGAATTATGGTTTGGAGCAAATATTCCAAAAGATATTATCTCTGTCGAGAAAATTAGCTATCTTGATAAAGGCCTTATAACATATGAAATGTTTCAAGGAAAAACCTTAAAAAGAGTGAAAATAGATAATAATGATGAGGATTTAAGAAGAGAGGCAATACTCTCTCAAAAAATGGCAGTCTCTCCATAAATTTTGGGTTCCCGTATTTTCACGGTATTTTTATGGATGGTGGTTGTTATTTCATCTTTAGGTCTGATATTTGTATTGAGTAGAAAAACTGAAATACCAATTTATTTATAATGAACATATTTGTGAAAAAATCATTTCCATATGCTTGCTTATGTGCACTATTTCTGGTTTCCTGTAAGAAAGAAATAGAAAAAATAAGCGATACTTTTAAAGATACTGTTTCCGCCTCGGAGACTCCTGAAGCAGAAAAAGATTCTATAAAGAAAGATTCAGTGCCTGTGGTTAAAAAAGAATCCGTTCCACCTGTTATGCAGGAGAATGGTTTTTATAATGCATTTGTACTTCCAAAAGATAAAAAAATGAGGGATTCTGTGTACGCAGAGTTCAGTAAAAAATATAACGAGAAAGAACGTACAGCTATTTTAGCCTTAAACAGATTGGATTCTAAAAGCAAATGGAATGCTGATACATTGGTAGTTCCTGCTAAGATAGATACTACGTTGATGGCTTATTCGCCATTTCCAATGCAGTTGGATGTACTAAGCGGGGTGAAAAAGTTTGTAATATTCTCATATCCTATTCAGGCATATGGTGTATATTCTAACGGAAGCCTTGTTAAATGGGGACCAACGAGTATGGGAAAGAAAACGGCACAAACCACCAGAGGGCTTACATTTGCTAACTGGAAAAAGAAATTGTCTATTTCCACCGTAAGCACAGAATGGAAGCTTCCTTATAACTTTAATATTCACAACATCGGGGGTATTGGATGGCATGAATATACCCTTCCCGGATATCCGGCTTCCCACTCTTGCCTGCGATTACTAAGAAAAGATGCGCAGTGGTTGTATTCTTATGCTGATACCTGGATCCTGAATCCCGGTGGGGCTACCACAAAGGCAAAAGGTACCGCAGTAATGGTCTTTGGTGATTATAACTGGGGTGGAAGAAGACCTTGGAAAAAGCTTCTGGATGATCCTAATGCCAATAATATTTCAGTGGAGGAGCTTACGAAGCTATTGGAACCGGATGTTTCAAAAATGCTGAAAGAACAGACTAACAGAGAAAAGGTAGCCGATTCCATTAAAACGGCCAGAGCAATGGCTGCTCCGGCTTCAAATGAGAGACCTGCAGATACGCTGTCTAAATAATTTTCTTTTCAAATTGTAAAGTAGATTCTTCAGCAAACCGTCTCAAATTAAGCATTTCATCTTTCCCTTTATGCTGCCCGAACCTTGCGGCAAGATAAGTAAGAAGAATAAAAAATAACATGACAAAAGAAGCGCTCAGTGCCCACGGGTATTCAGCGCTTTTTATTTGTTTTTCTACATAATACATGGTGAAAAACGTCATCCAAAGAATAGAAAAGGAAAAATAAAGGAACATGAAAAAAGTCCAGACCGCAGAACTGGGACCGAATACTCCGCGTATTACAGTATCATCATCCTCCATTTCAACTCTCAGGGCAAGACGGGGCTTCCAGTAATTATCATATTCTGTTTCTACCCAAATGGTAGCAACTTCCTTGTTGATATTACCGGAAAATTCATCTTTATGTTCTATGAGGTATTTTTTGAGATTTTCTGCATACTCTTCTTTCGTAAGATGGGTAAACATCTTAAATCTCGGTCGGGTTCTTATTCTGTCTAAGGTGGTTTCTTCGGTTTTCATATTCTATTCTTGATAGGGAATTGGGTCTTCTAAAGTGAAACGTAAAGTGAGCTGTTCATTTTTTCTTTCAATAACCATAATAATACTTCGTCCTTCATCAGATTTCATGAGTTCTATGATTTTTTCCAGGGTCATATCTGAAGATTTATTCCCATTGATACTGATAATTCTGTCATCCTTTTGTAAGCCTGCTTCATAGGCAGGGGAATCTTTCCTTACACCAGCAATGGAAAACATAGGTTTGAGGCTAAATTTATACTGAAAGGAATTTTTATACCCTTCAGCTCCCATACTTGCTAAGTTTTGAGTTTCAATGGCAACCCTGTCTTGTTTCCATTCCAGGCCATCCTGTTTGAAATCTAATCCACTCATATTAAAATGAAAAGGATCACTAAAGTTTCTGTTTTTCCTCAAATATAGTTTTTTGTTAGGATAATCAAAAATAACGGTAAACCTGCGTGTAATTTCTCCGCCAATGGAACCTTTTCTATTTTCTACAAGATTTACGTGCTGAATAGAAAACTCATCGGGCATTGCGGTAAGTGGTTTTTCAAATTTGAAATCTCCCAGATAGAAGTTATGAATTCTGCTTCGTTTACCATAAATATCTCCATTGAATCCCCGTCCAAGAAAATCATCAATATTGGGTCTGTTGTATACAAAGTTTTTGATAAGAGTAGGGAAGAGCCATATGGCATCACTGTTTCCAAGATCAATTAAAAGTTTTGAATCCTTTTTTTCACTGGTCATTTCCACACCGGCATAAAGATAGGGCTTGTCTCTTTCAATGGTGATGGGAAGTTCTTCAAACTTTCTGATTTTCTTTTTTAAAAGATCAATGTTCTCATACACCGTAATTTTTTTTGAAATATAATCTATAAAAATAGGATGATCCTTGAAGAAATGGTAGCCTATAACTCCGTTTACGGGAATTCCTACGTGAGATGAAATATTAAATTCTTCATCAATAATCACATACAGAGACATGGAGGTGTTTACGAGAGCATCTCCAATTCGTCCAATATTACGATCAGATTTTAAGCCATCAATACTTAAACTTCCACCAAGACCTGAAAATTTTATCTTTTCAACATTTCCAAGCTTAAGTTCCTTATTCTCCAGGCTAAAAAGAATGGTTTCTGCTACTCCGGTATCCAATAGAAAGGTAAGCTCGGCACCGTTAACATTGATAGGAATAAAGATCAGGTTGTTGATAAACTGAAAAGGAATAACTGCTTTTTTTGTATTGATTAACTCAAAAGAGTTCTGGGCATGGGCAAAAATGCATAAAAGTAATCCCAGTAAAAAGAGCCTTGGTTTCATTTACTGAATTTACTGAATTTATCTTTATTATAACAGAAAAAACATTCCAAATGCAGGAATGTTTGTATAAACTACAATGATGTAGTAGTGTTTGTTGATTTTATTTGAATTTGAAATTAACTTACTTAGAGAAGAATTCCATTAAATCCATATAGTTCTTCTGATTGACACCATGCCCGCTCATATACTCTCTGAAAGTGAAGTAGCAGCTTAGGTCATACAGTAAATCAGCCGCTTTTCTTCCCCATTCAAGCGGAATAACAGCATCATCTGTACCATGAGAGATAAAGAATCGAAGTCTTTCCAGTTTCTTTTTATCCTTTACAATACCATCCATAATTTTTTCCTCAGGAAAAGAACTCATACAGGCTATTTTATTAAACAGCTCAGGATATTTAAGCGCCAGTGCATAACATAATATTCCTCCCTGACTGAATCCGCATAAATGTACATTGCTTTCTGTAAGCCCGTAGTGATTGATTACTTTTAGTATACTTTCCAATACCGAATTTAAAGATTCCTTGGCTTGAGGAACATCCATAAAGTTTTCAGGTTCGTTGAAATTAATATCAAACCAAGAATATCCTTCAAATTGGGTATCTCTTGGAGCTCTGAAGCTGACAATAATCCAATCATTCGGAAGTGTTTCTCTAAAGCTGAAAAGGTCTTGCTCATTGCTGCCGTAGCCATGAAGCATAAAAAGTATAGGAGTAGTAGAGGTTATATTTTCCGGCTCTCTTACGATGTAATCTAAATTCATACAGCAAATATAATTAATAAATTACATTGTAAATCTTAACTTTTGCTATTCATATTATAGTCAATTTTAATCATGAAAAGAGAGGAAAGCGGGGGGAAGATCCATTGAAATCCAAACACGCATTTCGTCTTTCACTATTTTAACCATATCTGGTTATTTTATGTTTAAGAATTGGTTATTTGGATTGTATTATTGGGTTTTATAAAATGTTTTTGTTTTTTATCAATTTGATATTGTTTGTAAATCTTTATTGGAAATTTTTTATAAAAGTTATTTTTATATTAATAAAAAACTTATATTTGAAACATTAAAAAATCTATTTGGAGAAATGAAGCAATTTTACAATTCAAAAAGTTTACTTAGACTTTCTTTTTTATTCGTTTTATTATTTTCTGCAATCACTGTTTTGAATTCCTGTAAAAAGGATGACGATGAAGAATTTCAGGATCATATGGTTCAATTTGAAGTGAAAACAACCGGAGGAGGAAAAATTATATCTGTTGTAAGACAGGTAGGTACAACTCAAAGTACCATTTATGATACTCCAACTACCCCTATTACATCCCCTTGGACAAGCGGAGATGTTTGGGTAAACTCAAGCCAGGCACAATTAAACCTTGATGCTAACGCAACACTACCGGATGATAATGCAGAACTGATTATTAATCTTTGGATAGATGGAGAAATCGTAAGAACTGACAAGAAAAAAGGAAAAGGGGTAGCAGTTGCATCCATTGATTTCAGTTTCTTGGAACCTTAAATTAAAATATCTTTATATAAATGAAAAACCGCTCACAGAGCGGTTTTTTTATTCTTCAATCATCTGAAACTGTATGGCATAGTTAACGAGTTCCGTAGAATTTTTTGCCTGAAATTTCTGTAGCAGATTTTTACGATGAGTATCTACAGTAAGCGGGCTCAAAAATAATTCTTCCGCAATCATATTACTTGTTTTGCCCTGCGCTACCAGTTGCAGAATCTGTTTTTCCCTTTTAGTCAGTCTTGGAATTTGCAGTTCATTTTGAGAAGGCCGGCTGATGATCTGCTTGGTTTCATTACAAAAAACAATATCACCCGATAATGCACCTTTGATGCATATGACCAGTTCATGTATTGAGGTATTTTTCAAAAGATAGCCACTGGCTCCATTTTGTATAGATTGCATGATGATACTTCTTTCAGAACGATTACTGAACATGATAACAGAAATATCCGGGGCTATTTTTTTAATTTCTCTGCACAGTTCTGTACCATTGGCATCAGGTAAGGTAATATCCAGAAGAATAATATCTACCTTGTTGGCTTTTATAAAGCTGATGATTTCAGAACCGGAGGTAAAAGTTCCGGCTATATTGATGAAAGGCTGGCTGTTCAGCATCATTTTTACTCCTTCGATGACAATGGGATGATCATCTACAATAACAATATTTATTCTTTCATTCTCCATCTGTATTGAGTTCTATATTAATTGTTGTCCCTTGGTTATCCGAATTGATCTCCATGTTACCTTTCAGATAATCAACTCTGTTTTTGAGATTCCGAAGTCCCATGCTTTTAGTCTTTTGCGCGGCATTATTTTCAAAGCCTTTCCCGTTGTCCTCAATGGTAATGAAGAAGTTTTTTTCAGATTGGGAACATTGTAGTAAAATATGGTCAGCCTCAGCATGTTTTACAGCATTGGCTAATAATTCCTGTACAATTCTGTAGATATTGAGTTGAATGTTTAAAGGAAGATTTTTTTCAATATTGATAGCCTGAAAGTCTATTTCAAGATCTTTTCTGTTATAGAATTCACAGAGGTCACTGATTGCTGTTTCCAAACCAAAATTAAGCAAAGATTCAGGCATCAGGTTTCTTGCCACATGCCGAAGTTCACTTACAGAATTGTCCAGTTGCCCCAGAATTTTATAAAATTCATTATCTTTTTCAGAATCCAGATGATTGGCAGACCATGTTGAAAAATTAATCTTTACCCCTGCAAGCATTCCACCCAGACCATCATGAAGATCTCTTGCAATACGTTCTCTTTCTCTTTCTTCTCCATCCAGAATTGCCTTCGTTAGTGAGAGCTCTTCTTTTTGTTTAATCTCATTTATCCTCTGTATTGATATCTTTTTATTCTTTCTAAAGATGATAAAAAGGAAGATCAGAAGACTTATAAGGAGGAGTAAGACAAGGCTTAACACCCATAAATAAGAGTTTTTCTTATTAACTTCAAGGTCTTTCTGGTTTTTTTCAGCATTTAGGGTGGCTATTTTTCTTTCTTTTTCAGCAGCATTAAACTTAGATTCAATTTTATTGATTTCAAGATTTACATTCTCTGTATTCAGACTATCATTAAGCTTAGAATATTTTTGTTCCCAGGCCAGGGCCTCTTTAGGGTTTCCCATTTCCTCATTCAATGCAGAAAGCTGCTTATAAATGGTTTTCCTGTTTCTAAGATCTAGGGAAAGGGATTTTTCCGTTAAAACGTCCTCCAGAACACTTTTGGCCTCGTCATATCTT
This sequence comes from Chryseobacterium aurantiacum, assembly GCF_003020585.1. Lineage (GTDB taxonomy): Bacteria > Bacteroidota > Bacteroidia > Flavobacteriales > Weeksellaceae > Chryseobacterium > Chryseobacterium aurantiacum. Next base: position 1,174,523 of record NZ_PXUE01000002.1, on the reverse strand, counting down.
TTTAGCTTTCTCAGAATATCATATTTATTGAAATAAAACATCTGTGCCAACAGACTTTGGTTGAACTTTTTTGTATAAAAGATTCCCTTTTCAATAACAGGAAGTGCCTCCAGGTTTTTCTGTCGGGTAATATAATAAAGTGTTTTACTATAATAATAAAAAGCGTTGACTGAAGATTCCGGGTAAGGATGGACCAGCTTTTCAGCTTTATCCAAAAACTTTTTAGCTTCATCTCCTTTGGCCTGATAACAGTAATTGTTGGAAAAATTCAGGTAGGTGAAGAATAACTCGGAAGAATTTGGGAAATGTTTTTCAAGAATTTCCAACGCTTTGTTGTTGTAATCTTCGGATTTTTTAAGCTCACTATTATAAGTAAGAATTACAGCAAATTGAGTGTATAAAAATCCCAGGTTTCTGCTGTTTTCATATTTCTTAGCCAACGGAATACTTTTCTCAAGAATGGTCTTCACCAAAAAAGGATAACCCTCTTTATCTTTCTGTGTTACTCCATAGCTATACCACGCTGAAGCTTGAAGAAGATCCGATTCCTCACTTTTAATTTTGGATAATCCTTTAATAGCCTGTTGGTAAGATACGCCGGCTTTCTCTTTATTTCGATCCAGGTTATACTGCGCCTTGTAATAATCATATTTTGCGGAGAGAAGAGGGCTGTCTTTAATGAATACTTTTCCGTTTTCCAGATACTTTTTGCTTAAAAGAGAATCAATATTTCTGTAATAATTGGATAACAAAAAGTAGGCATTGGACTTTAAAGAACTTGAGGAAGCGGTTTTTACGATATTTTGTAAACTGTCCAGATAAGGTTTCTCATTGAGCGGAATTATTTGCTGTGATCGTAAGCTAAAGGAAAGCAATATGCTTAGCAGGATAAGTAATCTCTTCATTAGATAATCTGTTCTGTAGAATATATTTTTAACTGTTCAATTTAACTAAAAATTTTTTCATGAAAAATACCTGAATTTAGGTAGAAAAAATTACACAATTTTCAGGATTGATAAAGTTTAAGGACTCCAATAGCTTTGCAGGTACAGAATCACTAATCATAGAATATTAAATAAAGTAACTAAATTTTAAACAAAAAGATTATGAAAAAAGCGGGAATGAGTCAACTGTTGAGAGGAACATTTTTTGTATTGCTGGCAGCCATGTTATTCGGGTTTGTAACCTCTTGTAGTAAAGATGATGACAATGTGAATGGAGCAGGTAAAAGTCATAAAGTAGTTTTTAAAGCTATTGCGTCTTCAGGAGCTAATATTGATGTAGCAGTATATGGAATTGATGGTAATCCTACTACAGCCTCCAGCCTTAGTGGAGAAACATGGTCAAGCCCGGAAGTAACTTCAGAACCAGGAGCTTATAATGCAAATGTAGCAGTAAGTGCAGTGGGAACAAATGCTTCTTCTACTTTAAAAGTTCAGATCTGGGTAGATGGTGAACTGAAAAAAGAAGGAACCTCAAGTGGTCAGTATCTATCAGCTTCTGCAAGCTATGTATTTTAAAAATTAATAACTTTCTAAATAAAATGGGCGCCGAGATTAATCTCGGCGCCCATTTTTTATATCGTAGTTAAACTAGATTACCTTTACTATGAAGTAACTTTTTTTACCTTTTTGAAGCAATAAGAATTTACCGTCAATAAGGTCTGTTTCGTTAGCTGTAAAAGTATCATTTACCTTTTGCTTATTTACAGAGATTGAATTTCCTTTCATTTCTCTCTGAGCTTCACTTTTAGATTTCAGGAATCCTGATTTTTCAGAAAGAAGATCAATAATGTTGATTCCTAATACATCTGCTTTTGCAACCTCTTTTTGTGGAACTCCATCAAAAACCTCCAAAAATATTTCTTCATCAAGGCTTACTAAATCTTCAGCTGTAGAACGTCCGAAAAGGATTTCAGAAGCTTTAAGAGCTTTTTCGTACTCTTCTCTTCCGTGTACCCATACGGTTACTTCCTCAGCCAGTTTTCTCTGTAGCTTTCTTTCGTGTGGAGCTGTTTTGTGTTCCTCAACCAAAGCCTCAATTTCCTCCTTTCCAAGGAACGTATAAAACTTGATGAATCTTTCAGCATCTTCATCCGTAGCATTCAGCCAGAACTGGTAGAATTTGTAGGGAGAAGTTTTCTTTTTATCCAGCCAATAGTTTTCTCCACTTTCAGACTTTCCGAATTTGGAACCATCAGCCTTTGTAATCAAAGGAACCGTTAGAGCAAATGCTTCTCCTTGAGCTTTTCTACGAATTAACTCTGTTCCTGTAGTGATATTTCCCCACTGGTCAGAACCACCCATCTGTAGCTTTACATTATTATTTTGGTATAAGTGAAGGAAATCATAACCTTGAATCAACTGGTAAGTAAACTCTGTGAAACTCATCCCGTCAGCACTTCCGTCTCCTGAGAATCTCTTCTTCACAGAATCCTTGGCCATCATATAATTAACAGTGATGTTCTTTCCGATGTTTTTAGCAAAATCAAGGAAAGAAATATTCTTCATCCAGTCGTAGTTGTTCACCAACTCCGCTTTATTAGGCTCATTACCTGCAAAATCTAGAAATCTTGATAGTTGGTTTTTCAAACAATCTACATAATGTAAAAGAGTTTCTTCATCCAAAAGGTTTCTTTCTGCAGATTTTCCGGATGGATCACCAATCATACCTGTAGCTCCTCCTACCAATGCAATAGGCTTGTGACCATGCTGTTGAAAATGAGCAAGGATTTTTATCTGAATAAGACTTCCGATATGTAAAGAATCGGCAGTTGGATCAAAACCAATATATGCAGTTGTTACCTCTTTATTCAGTTGTTCATCGGTTCCAGGCATCATATCAGCAAATAGACCACGCCATTTCAGTTCTTCTATAAAGGAATTCATTGATTTTTACTTTAAAATTTTACGGTGCAAAGATAGTAAATTCAGAAGTATGAAAGGCAAAAGGGTGAAAAGGCAATATTTCAAATTCCGATTCTTGATAGAAATGTATAATGACGTCCATGATTGGGTTGTTTTGACCTATCTCTTCTTTGCTTTTTTACCTTTTCGCAGATTTGCCTTTTCGCCTCAAATACTCTATATTTGTTATTAATGAATGACGAACAGCTATTTCTGCTCATCCAAAAGGCCAAGGACAAAGACCAAAAGGCCCAGACGAAACTCATCAATGTTTTTTGGGTGGATGTTTTCTCCTTTGTGATGAAGAAAGTAAGAGATGAAAATGATGCCGATGAAATTACTGTAAATGTTTTTTCTAAGGTACTTTCCAAATTAGATATGTTCGATCCTCATTTTCAGTTTAAAACCTGGATTTTAACCATTGCCCAAAATACAGTTATTGATTTTTGGCGAAAAAAGAACCGCGAAAATGAAGATGCTGTTGAGAATCTTGATGAGGTTAAAAATCAGTACGCAAAATCTCCCGAAGAACTTCTCATTTCTGAAGAAGAACAAAAAAAGATCATCAAAGCCATAGAATCTCTTGATGCCAATTATCAGGACATTATTAAATTAAGATTTTTTGAAGAAAAAAGCATTAAGGAAATTGCTGAAGAATTAGGAATTTCTGTAGCCAATACTAAGGTAAGGGTGATGCGGGCTAAGAAAGTTCTTGCCGAATTATTGAAGAATAATGAGTTTGAAGATAACTAATCATAATCTTTCTTTATACTTAAAATCTGAGCCTCCCTACATTTTCCAACAAATTTAGATTCATATTATTAGTTTCATCAATTTTTCCAGTTGATGGTTTCCATTAAAAAATCCTTAACTTTGAACTTCAATTTTAGAAATGGAAAATTCAGTTCAAGACACTACCGTTCAAAAACCAAAGTGGATTCGTGTAAAACTTCCTACCGGAAAGAATTACAGAGAACTAAGAACCTTGGTTGATAAATATAAATTAAATACCATTTGCCAAAGCGGAAGCTGCCCGAATATGGGTGAATGCTGGGGAGAAGGTACAGCAACGTTCATGATTTTAGGAAACATCTGTACAAGAAGCTGTGGATTCTGTGGAGTAAAAACAGGAAAACCGCTTGATGTAAACTGGGATGAGCCTGAAAAAGTGGCGCGTTCAATCAAATTAATGAAGATTAAACATGCTGTTCTTACTTCTGTAGATCGTGATGACTTAAAAGACATGGGGTCTATTCTTTGGGGTGAAACAGTAAACGCTGTAAGAAGAATTTCTCCGGGAACAACCATGGAAACGTTAATTCCGGACTTCCAGGGAATTACAAAACATCTTGATAGATTAGTAGAAGTAGCTCCGGAAGTAATTTCTCATAATATGGAAACCGTAAAACGTTTGACCAGAGAAGTGAGAATCCAGGCGAAATATGAAAGAAGCCTTGAGGTTTTAAGATATTTAAAAGAAGCTGGGCAAAGAAGAACAAAAACAGGTGTAATGCTAGGTTTGGGAGAAACCAGAGATGAGGTTTTCCAAACAATAGAAGACATCAGAAATGCCAATGTGGATGTTATTACCCTTGGGCAATATCTGCAGCCTACTAAAAAGCATCTTCCTGTAAAAAAATTCATTACGCCGGAAGAATTTGATGAATTCGGAGATTTTGCAAGAAGTTTAGGCTTCAGACATGTTGAAAGCTCTCCTCTTGTAAGAAGTTCTTACCACGCAGAAAAACATATACATTAAAATATAAACCGTTCAGTAATGAACGGTTTTGTTTTTTTAAAGATAGGTTGTAGATTATCCTTAAAATTTATTTATTACAGGAAGAATCCCTCGTAATGGTTCCTATCCGTCCATTTATTTCAATGGGCTTAAAGTGTTTTTTCTTAAACTCTGAAGGAGTCTCACCGGTATGCTGTTTAAAAAGTTTATTAAAATACGACAGACTTTCAAAACCTACCTGAAAACAGACTTCTGTTACAGAATAATCTTTTAGCAGAAATATTTTTGCCTGATTGATCCTGTAATTATTGACAAAATCTGTGAATGTCATATTGGTTTGCTTTTTAAAGTACCTGCAAAAGGCAGGAGTACTGAGGCTCACAATTTTTGCAATTTCATTCACATTAGGTTTCTTATCGTGATTCTCATGAATATAGTCGTAGATGGTTCCCATTCTGATCTTGTCATTCAAGAACCATTTGATTCTTGTATCCTCTTTGTTGAGTTCCTTTACTTCCGTTGAGTCTGCCAGAATCTGTAAGATCTCAATCATTCCTATCAATGACTCAAAAGAGTTTTTATCTTTAATGATCTGAAGTTTTTCAACAACAATGTTTTTTGTCTCTCCGAAGAATGATAATCCAAGATAAGATCTGTCCAACAGCTTTCTGATGTTTTCAAACTCAGGAATGGGCAGGATAAGGTCATGAAGAAAGTTTTCACGCATCTGTAGGACCAGTTGTTTGCACTCTGTCTGAATGCCATAGTCAAAGTTAAGATGAGGAACATTGGAACCAATCAATAACAAATCATTGTCTGTAAATCCTGAAATGTTTTTTCCAACATGTCGGATTCCATTGGAAGCTTCTACATATACCAGTTCAATTTCAGGGTGATAATGCCAGAAAAAACAGTTTTTCAGAGAAGGGGAAAATAACTTAAAAGATTTCCCTTTTTCAAACTCAATAATTTCTTTCTGAATTTTCATTTTGTTCTGTTTTGATTGTTTGTGAATTTAAAATTAAACAAAAAGGTTAATACGGAGCAAATTTTTATCATTCAAAGAGAAGTGAAATTCAATCTTTCTTTCGATTTTTGCACTGTCAAAATAGTACATGGGAAACCATTTTAAATTTCTACCGATTAATTCAGACAAAAGAATAGACCAATGAAGATTGATAAAAGAATAATACCGCTGGCAATAGGCGGGTTGGGAATAGGAACCACGGAATTTACCGTTATGGGACTATTACCGGACATTGCAAATACTTTACAAATTAGTATTCCTCAGGCGGGACATTTAATTTCTGCCTATGCTATGGGAGTGGTGATTGGAGCCCCTCTTCTTATCGGGTATTCCGTAAAGTTTCCTCCTAAAAAGGTATTGATTGCCTTTATGATCCTTTTCACACTGTTTAACGGGCTTTCCGCTCTGGCGCCGAATTATACAACCATGCTGATTATCAGATTTCTGTCCGGTCTTCCTCATGGAGCATTCTTTGGAGTAGGAACAGTTGTCGCTTCAAAAATGGCCGGAAAAGGTAAGGAGGCATTTTATATTTCAATGATGTTTACAGGGCTCACGGTTGCCAACCTCGCCATGGTTCCTCTGGTGACGTATATCGGACATACTTTCCATTGGAGACTGTACTTTATTATTGTAGCAATAATCGGCCTTTTTGCCTTATTGTTTTTAAAATTATGGCTTCCTGCCATGGAAGCAAATCAGGATACCCATTTTCTGGAAGAACTGAAATTCCTGAAAAATAAGCAATCCTGGTTGGTATTGGCCATCACTGCGATTGGGTTTGGGGGACTTTTTACATGGCTTAGCTATATTACGCCTTTAATGACAGTGATTTCTGGAGTTCAAAGCAGTCAGATGGCCTATGTAATGGTTCTTGCCGGAGCCGGAATGGTGGTAGGTAACCTTGTAGGGGGGATTGTTTCCGATAAGCTGGGACCGGAGAAAACATGTGCTGTTCTTATCTTTTTGATGATGATTTCGCTTATAGGTGTATTTTTCCTTTCCGAGTATCAGAATATTGCCTTTATATTGACCTTTATGTGCGGGGCCTTATCAATGTCCATTGCAGCACCTATTAATATCATGATGATGAAAGCTGCTCCAAGAAGCGAAATGATGGCAGCTGCTTTTATGCAGGCAGGCTTTAATATTGCCAATGCCATGGGAGCTTTTCTTGGTGGTATCCCTTTGGAGTATGACTTGCCGTTCAATTATCCTTCACTGGTAGGAGTGGGGATGACCTTTATAGGATTTGTGATCAGTGTAAGATATATGTATCTGTACGGCTCTAAAACGTCCAATGAAGAGGAGCCGGTTCAGGAGTGTATTTCTTGTGATAAATAAAGACATCAATTTAGTCTTACAATAAAAAAAGAGCCTGCTTCTATGTTAGAAACAGGCTCTTTTTTGTATTAATAGGTTTATACCTCTACTTCATTGCCGTTTTTGCACCAGTAGAGCGCATTGTATAAATTTTCTTTTGGGAAAGATTTAAACTCTCCCGGCATCAGAACACTGAAAATATCCGTAAAGTTCTGAACGCTTTCCTTGTCTGTAACAATGGCTGCACGATTCCACTTTGCCAGGTTTTTGAATCCTAAAAGTAAATCCTCAAGCCATGCCCCCATGGTAAATTTATCCAGATCAGTATCCAAATACAGTAAGTAATTCAGCTCACCAAATTGATCTACTTTCTCTTTCACACGCGGAATTACCAGTTTTTCAAAATCCTCTTTCGTTATTTCTCCGGTTGCATTGAATGCCGCAACATTCTCCGGAGCTTCTGGAATAATTGTTATCATAGTGAATATTTTATGGTGGTTGGAACTTAGTAAAGTAACAATAACTACACCATAATTTACTCATAAATTGTTAAAATAGGTATAAATATTGTTATTTTTAATGTAAAATATTAATATGGATCTCAAATCGAACGAACCTTTTTGGCTTTTAAAAAATGGATTAATGGCTTCCTATCCGTCTTTAAAATCAGATGAAAAATGTGATGTCTTAATTATTGGTGGTGGAATTACCGGTAGCCTTGTAGCACACCAGATGATCAAGGACGGTCATGAAACAATTCTTATTGATAAAAGAGAGCTTTGTAACGGAAGCACCTCGGCCACAACTTCAATGCTTCAGTACGAAATAGATATTCCTCTTTATGAACTGATTAGAAAAATAGGAAAAAAAGGTGCTGTTGAAAGTTATAAAGCCTGTTCAGATGCCATTGATAATCTTGAGAAAATTTCAGGACAGATAAGATCCAATGCCGGATTCAAACGTAAAAAGTCATTGTATTTTGCCTCAAAAAAGAAAGATGTGCAATGGTTGGAAAAAGAATTTGAGGCTAGAAAAAGTGCAGGTTTTGAAGTAAAATGGTTAAATGCAGAACAGGTTCTGAAGAATTTTGGATTTGAAAACACCTATGGCGGTATCGTATCCGGACAGGGGGCCAGTATTGATGCTTTCCAGTTTGCTCATGAATTATTTAAGCATAATACGAGGAAAGGACTGAAAATATTCGATAAAACTGAAATGATAAAGGTAGAATATCACAAAGGGTTCAACCTTGTCACAGTAGACAGTGGATTTCGGATTAAGGCAAAAAAGATAATCTATTGTATTGGTTATGAAAGCAAAAACCTCTTGAAAGAAAATTTTGTGGATCTAAAAAGCACCTATGCTGTTGTCTCTGAAATAGATAAAGATAAGTTCAAAAATATCAATAATACATTGGTCTGGAATACGGATGACCCATATATCTACATGCGTACAACGGATGACGGACGGCTATTAATTGGCGGCGGAGATGAAGATTTTTATGATGCTGAAAAGCGCGATGCTCTATTGGAAAAAAAGAAGAAAGAGATTTTAAAAAACCTTAGAAAGATAAAACCGGATTATCACTTTTATCCCGACTTTGTATGGGCAGGAACTTTTGGTGAGACTAAAGATGGACTGCCTTATATTGGCGAACATGAAAAATTCAAAAATTCCTATTTTGTACTAGGTTTTGGAGGAAACGGAATTACTTTTTCAGTAACAGGAATGGAAATGGTTTCTTCATTTTTAAAGAATAAAAAACATCCGCTGTCCAGATATTTTAAATTCGGGAGATAGTATTTATATGTGCAAAGCTTGGCGCTTAAAAATAACTAAAGTGTTTACCCTTTTGTAATTTTTATGGTTTGTCATTTTATTAAAAAAGAGTAGCAGCATAAAAAACTCATAGTCATAAAAAAATCTTGATTTTCAAAATAATTAAGTGTCCTTTATCCAAACAAAGTTTATCCCTTAAAATAACTTAAGTGTTTACCCTTTTGTGGTTTATAATTATATTAAAAAGTGCAGTTTTCAAAATAAAAGCGGCGACTAAAATTTAGCCGCCGCTTTAAAGATTATCTGCTGTAATATTGTATCTGCATTTCTTTCGGATACTTTACTTCATAAGAGAAGCTGATCTTTTCAGAGCCTCCGGAATTGATCTTTTTGTTCCAAAGGATACTTCCTGTTTTTTCATCAAGACTTCCACTACCTAGATCTATTGTTTTTACCATAATCTTGGAATTTTCACTGATAGGCAGCTGATCAAGAATTTCCAGCTCAATGCTTTCCTTGGTATTATTTCTGATGCTTATCTGGTAAGATTCTGTTTCCCATTTATTAGAATTCATCAGTTTTTGAGAAGTTTTGTCTTCCAGCTTGGTTCTTTTTACTGTTATTCTTTCATCTACCCCAAGTGAGATAGGGAATTCATCTTTCACATAATTGCTTGTAATATTGGTTTTTCCGATATAGTTATCTTCAAAGTAGATATTGGCCTCGCCGTTGATAAGGTTGAGGTTCTGCCAGTTTTTCACAAATGCCATCAGGAAGACCTGGTTGTTAACCTTTGGAACTGTGTGGTATTTGTAGGTAGCATCAATTTGTTTTTTATCCAGAATAACATATTGTTCTTTCTCCTGACTTAGAATTGTTTGATTATAGTTCAGTTCATAGATTATATTCATCTGGCTATCAGAAACAGAAGCTATAGGAACCTGACTTGGCCTTGCTACGGCATCCTCTCTCATTTGATAGGCATTTACTGCAGCAGTTGTTTTTTTAAACTTATAATCAGCAATCTCCTGCATTGGATTGTGTACTGTGTATTCTGCAACATAAAGCGGAGAAAGGATAGGCCTGTCCTGATTATATGAAGGCCTGTAAGTAGATACAAACAATTTTATATTCTTCCAGTCTTGTCCGGTTTTCTGATAGATTTTCCCTTTGTAAACCATTTCAAGAGGTTTCTTTACAGACTCAGCGCGTAGATCATAGGATGGTACCCAGCCTGCATCAGAAACAATATAGCTTACCCCAAGATTCAGATTGGTATCATTATCTGCGAGAATTTCAAGCAAAAGTTCTTTTCGGTTGGTATTTTTATGGGTTTGTTCCTCTGTCGCTTGCTTGTTCAGTTTTGCAATACTTTCATCCAATACCAACTTCTGTTCATTTAGTAAAAAGACCTGATTATCTATTTCCAGCATTCTCTTTCTGTAGAAGTCTGTAAGCTTAATGAGTTGTTCCTGAGGTGTAGATTTATCATTGGTAGATACCTTTAAATTATCATTGATGATATTCTGTTCTCCGGTAAGGTTTTTCACCTGAATATTCAATAGGTTTACCTGTCTTTGAAGCTTTTTTCTTTCATCATCAAGTTTCTTTTCACCATCAGATAATTCGTCATTTTTCAAAAAATTACTTTGCGGGGTAATTGAAAGAAGGGTTGTATTTTTTTCAAGATTGATTTTGTAAGTGTTTTCATCCAGATCATTGGGCAGATTTACAATTCTTACCATATTACGTCCTTTCTGAAGATTTACATTGGTGCTTCCAAAGACTTTAGCTCCCTGCAGAAAGACGGTAGCTTGCTTTACATCAATTTCCTTTTTTATTTCCTGTGCTTTTAGGAAAGCAACTGAAAATGTCATGAGTATTAAAAAATAGTGTTTCATCGTTTATTATTTTAAATTATGAAGTAAAATTACCTGTATTACGCCCTGAAAATGGGAAAACTTGGTGAAGTGAAGCTTTCACTTGGTGAATATGATGAGCATAAAAAAAACAGCTCCAAAAGGAACTGTCTTCTTAAATCTGTTATTTTAATTTAAAGGATTTCGTATCTTGTTTTGATACTGTATTTCAGCTTTATATTTTCTATATTGTCAAAAGAAATATCGGCAGAGGCATCGGCCATTTCCATTTGTACATTGCTCATTCTGCCTTTATAGGCAACAGGCATTACAGTGTCACTGGTGTATTCTTCTATTTCTACAATTTCAATGGCATTTCCTGTCTTTTTGCCCATGCTTTCTAACAGATAATCTGCTTTTTCCTTAGCTGCTTTTAAGGCATTGATCTTTACTGCTTTTCTGAAGTCGGCAATTTTAGTATTCTTTACCTCTGAAATATTCAGGCTGCTTACCCATTTTTGGTTCAGGTCTTCAAAAATTTTGCTGATGTTTGATTTTGCATTTGCCTTAAACTGATAGTTCTTGGAAAACTTTGCCGTTTTTGAATAGATATTCTGATACATTGACTTGAATTTGATATCCTCGTTCTTTACACCGGCATTTTTTAAAATATCAAACAGCTTCTTTTCATTGTCTGCCAGATCATTTTTGTTATCTGCCTTTATTCCGATGCTGAAGATAATTTCATCCGGTTCTACTTCTATTTCGGCAACGCCTGTTACTTCGATTGCGTTTTTCTTTACTTCCTGAGCGTTTACAAAACTTCCCAGCGTTAAAATTCCGATTAATAAAAAATGTTTCAATTTCATAATTTCCTGTTTTTAAGTTTAAATTCTGATGTAAAATTAGCCATCCCTAAAACTGAAAATCGGGAGACTTGGTGAAATGAAGCTTTCACTTGGTGAGTTGTGATAAAAAGGGTATTCTGTTAAAAAATATAAAAAGAAAGGATGTTAATGGTAATTGTAAGGAGGCTTATCTTTAAATATGAATAATAAGGATGTTGATGATAAGTTAATGATTGGTAGTGTTTTAAATGCGTGACTTGGTGAAGTGAGGTTTTGACTTGGTAAGGAATGGAATAGGATAGATAAAGTTTTAGTTACTTTGCAATAAAGATTCAAAGTCTGTGAAATTAGTTTTTAAAATATTGTTTATTTCAATGCTTGCTGTGGGAAATGTTATTTCTGCACAGGATTCTACAAAGGTATCGCAAGTATTGAAGTCTGCTGCAAAGCTAAAAAAAGCGGTGGATAAAAATGATGATAAGGCTATTGCTGATACCTATGTGGGAATGGCCGCTGATTATTACAATCAGGGAAATTATGCTAAAAGTGAAGAATATTTAACCAAGGCTAAAACTCTTTTTCAAAAGCTTAATGATAAGAAAAACCTGGAATCCGTTACCAGAAAACTAGCTCAATCACAGGAAAAACAGAATAAAATAACACCCGCCCTCAGTAATTACAGCATGGCAGCCCAGATGAGCTATAGCGAGAAAAGCAAAGCGGTAAACTCCAATGATGTTGCAAGGCTTTCTTCTCCTACACCCGAACTTAGAGCAGAAGCCATTCAGGATAATATTAATATCAGTAAAAAAGAGAATGAGCAGGCTAGCGTAGCAGAGGGCTACAGTCAGTTGGCAGAGATCAATCTACAACAGAAAGATATCAATAAGGCAGAAGAAAACCTGAATAACGCGTATAAAATCTCCAAAAAAGGAGCTCCACAGCAGGCCCTGGCCATCAATCAAAAATTAACCGACCTTTATGTTGAAAATAAAAATTTTGACAAGGCCATTGAAGCCAAAAAGAAAGTTCTGAAAGAAGATTTTGTAAAGGAAAACTCACAGGAAAAAGTCAATCAAATTCAGGAGCTGGCAGATATTTATATTAAGAAGAATGACCCAAAAGAAGCAGTAGATTTATTGAAAAATGCCTACGGAATTGCGTTGGATAAAGGCCATACACTGGAGGCCCAAAAGAGCGTAAAAAGACTGGATAGTCTATATGCCATTTCAGGAAATACAGATGCTTCTGTTCAATTATACAGAGACTTTTTGGGAAAACTTCCAAATCTGGTTTCAAAAGACAGAAGCCTTGTAGATAATAAGATTCTGGAAGATACAGAACAGAGAATTTCACAGTTGGAAAAGGAAAAAGAACTGAAAGACGAACTGATTCGCAAGAAAAATGTCTTCAATTATGGTTTAATTGGAGCTTTAATCCTATTGACAGGTTTGGTTATTTTTATTTTTAGAACCCTTAAAAAAGTTCAGACTAAGAATAAAAAAATTGCCCTTCAGTCGCTTCGAAGAGAAATGAATCCGCATTTTATCTTCAATAGTTTGAATAGTGTCAATCATTTCATAGCAACCAATAATGAATTGGAAGCCAACCAATATCTGACAAAATTCTCCAAGCTGATGCGTGGTGTGATGGAAAACTCTACAGATGATTTTATTCCCTTTCAACAGGAACTGGATCTTCTGCAAAATTACCTGGCCCTGGAAAAAACACGTTTTGCAGATAAGTTTGATTATGAGATAGACGTAGACGAAAGTCTAAATATGCATAGCCTGCAGGTTCCCGGAATGCTCGTACAGCCGTTTCTTGAAAATGCAATCTGGCATGGACTTCGATACAGAACGGAAAAAGGATTTTTAAAACTCAGCTTTGAAAAAAGTGATCAGTACCTGAAGATTATTATTGAAGACAACGGAATTGGAATTGAAGAAAGCAAAAAGCAGAAAACCCAGCATCAAAAAACAAGAGAGGGCAGAGGTATGAAAAACACATTGGAAAGAATCCAACTCTTGAATGATCTGTACAAAAAGAATATTACCTGCTCTGTAAAAGATAAAGAAAATAATAACGGAGTATTGGTTACCATTCAAATTAATCTGATATAAACCAAAGATGAAAAAGAATATATTTCTGATAACACTTATGCTTGGTTTATTCTCCAGTGTTTTATCCGGACAGGATTTCGACAGTATCCGGTTGAATAATATCCTAAAAAACTTAAAGCTGGATAAAACAAAAATAAGGGAAGAACTCTGCATTGAGAAGAAAATGCCCAATGGAGAAGGCTCGTATATTGCAGTGATTCCTGTTGTAGTAGAGCAGGAAGATAATGATTACGTCTTTACTATCCGAAATTATATTTTAATTACAGACGTTAACGGAATAATAAAGAATAAATATCTGGATCCAACAGACATCAACTCTGATGCCATAAGTCTGAGAGGCTTTACAATTGATACAGGATTATATACTATCGGAACAAACATCCGTGCGTTTGGGGTGAAAGCTGATTTTGTAGGAAGCAGCAAGCCTAATCCTTATGAGCTAAGTACAATGTCCATGTATTATCCGGATGGTGCAACTTTTAAGAAGGTTCTGGATCAGTTTACTATGGATTTATATCGTGGAGAATGGGACACCCGATGCAATGGGGAGTTTGAGGATAATCATGCGTATATCATTATGGATCAATCCAAAACCAATAATTTCACAGACCTTAAGATAAAAACCATTTCTGTTACCACAATAAATAAAGAAGTGAATGGGGAGTGTAACAATAAGGAAACATCAAAGACTTCCTATAAAACCCTAAAGTTCAAAAACGGAAAATATCAATAAGTAAATTTTCGCAGTCCAATATCTATCATCTAATATTTATTTCCAATGAAAATCAAAGCCGTAATCGTAGACGATGAAATAATAGCAAGAGAAGTACTGAGAAGCTACCTTACCAAATATTGTCCCCAGGTAGAAATTCTCGGTGAAGCGGAAAATATAAAAGAAGCGGTTCCTCTGATCGCTGAAAAACAACCACAACTAGTTTTTCTGGATGTGGAAATGCCCTTTGGAAATGCCTTTGATGTATTGGAAGCTACGAAGGAATTTTCTTATGAAACAATCTTCATTACTGCATTTTCGCAATATTCTTTACAGGCTTTGAATAAGTCGGCAAGTTATTATATTCTAAAACCAATTGACATTCAGGAATTGATTCTTGCAGTAAATAAAGTTGCTGAAAGTCTTGAGAAAAAAGATGAGCTGAACCGTAACAAAATTCTATTGGAGAACCTAAAGCTGAAGCCGGAAAAACAGCAGCTTATTCTCCCAACACTACAGGGTTTTGATGTCGTGAAAACAGAAGATATTGTAAGGCTTCAGGCAGATGGAAACTTTACGCAGGTTTATCTTACCGATGGCTCCCGGAAAATGGTATGCCGCTTTTTAAAGCATTTTGATGATTTGCTGGAAAGTCCTTTCGTAAGAGTTCATCGTTCCCATATCATTAATACAGCCTTTGTGAAATCCTATCATAAAAGTGGAACTGTAATGCTTTCTGATGATACAGAAATTGAGGTTTCGGGAAGCTTTAAGGATAGCTTTCTGAAAGTGTTTTCATAGAATTTATTGTTCCTTAACATCCCAAAGGCATTATTTTTGAAGTTTTTATCAGAATCACACAAAATATTTCTGTCATGAAGACCTTTCATAAAATTATACTTCCCGTTTCGTTAGGAGCATTGGCATACATTGCCTTTCATTCATATTCTGTGGGAATCCCAAAAGGAGCCGTTGCTGTAAAGAATTTTGACGTTAAAAAATATCTCGGAAGATGGTATGAAATTGCACGGTTTGATTACAAGTTCGAGAAAAACATGGACAATGTTACGGCAGAATATTCAGAAAACCCTGATGGAACAGTTCAGGTAAAAAATAAAGGCTATAACTATGTGAAAAAACTGTGGAATGAATCCATAGGAGAAGCCAAATTTGTAAAGGATAAAACTGAAGCCCGCCTTAAAGTATCTTTTTTTAAACCTATTTGGGCCGGATACAATGTCATAGATATAGACGAAGACTATCAGTATGCTCTGGTGGCAGGCAGCAGCCTAAAATATCTGTGGATTCTTTCCAGAACTACTACAATCCCTGAAAGTATCAGGCAACGATTTATTGAAAAAGCAAGAAAAATAGGTTATAATACAGAGGAATTAATCTGGGTGAAACATACCTAGATGAAAAGGCAAAATCGTAAAATACATGATAACGATTTTGCCTTTTATTTTTTGTTATTTAACTCTGAATGTATTCTTTCCATTCTTCAAAACGATGATCAATAACCTGTTTTATCAGGTCATAATTCTCGTAGGTATCTTCAATATGGTAGAACGTTTCGTATTCATAATCATTCTCTTCTGCTTTGGTATCAAAAAGATTAACGTAGTCATCAGCAAATGAGCTGTATCTATTTCCAAAATCAGTATCATCTGCGTAGTAATCCTTTGCAAAGCTGTTCCCAAGATCACTCAGGTCATGCTCAGAGAATTTTCCGTCACAGGTATCCATAACGAATTCTGCACCGGTAATTTCTCGTCTTTTTAATCTTTCAATTTCCTCTTCTCCGTCTTCCTTTAGTTCATTAGAAATAAGATCATTATTAATGCACCAGTTCAGGAACATTCCTGTATGGGTTGCCCCATTTTTTTCAGGAAGTTCTTTGGGAAAATCACCACCATAATGCCATGAAGCATCATCATATTTAGACATAATTTTAACTAATTTTTGTCAAAAATAGAAAAAATCAATTTATATTGCCACAGCCGCAGATTTTCCCGTCATTTGCAGGAGAATTTTTTTCAAGAAATTGATATATGGAAAAAGCTGTTCTGATTACTATTGGTGATGAAATCCTTTCCGGAAATACGATAGATACCAATTCCAATTTTATTGCCACCGAACTGAAGAATATCGGGATCAAGGTGGTCCAGATCTTTACAATTTCAGACGAAATTGAAACCATCAAAAATACATTGGATATAGCCTTTAAGTTGGGTGATTTGGTGATCACAACAGGAGGATTAGGCCCTACCAGAGATGATAAAACCAAAAAAGCTCTTGCAGAGTTCTTTAATGATGAAATTGCACTGGATGAGGTTACCTTTAACCACCTTAAAGGATATATGGAAAAACGCGGACGTCTTGATATTCTTGAAAGAAACAAAGAACAGGCTTTTGTTCCTACAAAATCCATAGTTTTTCAAAACCATTTCGGAACTGCACCATGCATGATGATGGAGCTGAACGGAAAGCTGTCCTACAGTCTGCCGGGTGTTCCTTATGAAGTAAAACCATTAATCAAAGGCCAGATTATACCTTATTTACAAGAAAAATTTAATCTTAATTTTATCCACGGTAGAATTATTTCCGTAGTTGGGATTCCTGAAAGTATTCTTGCAGATACCATTGAAGATTGGGAACTTGCTCTTCCTGAAAATATTTCCCTGTCTTATCTTCCGGTGGGAACCCGTGTAAAGCTGAGGTTAACGGCTTCCGGAGACAATGAAGATGTTTTAAAGCAGCAGACAGAAGATGAAATTCAAAAGCTTCTTCCCCTCATAAAAGATAATGTGATTGCGGTTTCTGAAGATAAAATTGAAAATATTCTGGCAGAAATTCTTACGGAAAGAAAACTGACTATTTCTACCGCAGAAAGCTGCACAGGGGGCGAGCTGGCAAAGATGATTACCTCAGTTTCAGGAAGTTCAAAATACTTTCTTGGAGGAATGGTTCCTTATGCTACAGAGAAAAAGATTAAAATTCTAAATGTTTCCAGAGATACGGTAGACCAGTTTACGGTAGTCAGTGAGCAGGTAGCTCAGGAAATGGCGAAAGGATGTCAGGATTTATTTGATACAGATATTTCCCTTTCTACAACAGGGGTTGCAGGTCCGGGAAAAGGAGAAGATGGAAATGAAATAGGAACAGTTTATTACACCATACGAATCAAAGATCAGGAAGTCACCTCAAAATTATACATGCCTCATCTGGAAAGGGTGGACTTTATGAATTTTGTTTCTCAAAAGGTTATTCAGGATCTGGTAGGACTTCTTGTAAACCAGTAAATTAAAGTTTTATATTTTTAATTTTTTTTTAATTAATTTTCATCTGCTTTTTCACACTTTTTGAAATTCACTCAATAAATTTCAAAAGCGTGGAAAATTCAAAACAGATTTTTCAGACCAACAGCAAGAAACGCTGGAAAAGTGTACAATGGGGAAGCCGTATTTTTATTTTTATGGCTGTGCTTCTTCTTTTGGCTTTAGGACTGATGATGACCCTGGACAGAAGTCCTAAAATTCCTTTTAAAGAAGATTATAAGGCAGTGATGACTGCTAACAAACCCTATCTTCAGGAGAATAAAATTTCTAAAGAATATAAAGGATTCAGAAGCTTTATTTCTGAAAAAACAATCCATACCAATCTTGCCAAAATTGAAAAGGCAAGGGCAGAGAGATACAAAAATCAAAACAGAAACTGGGCTCAGTTCCCCGGAGGTATTCGATCCGCATTTTATGTAGCGTGGGATCCACAATCTCTCATGTCTCTAAAACGAAATATCAGACATATCAATCTTGTTTTTCCGGAATGGTTCTTCCTTGATCCTAAAACGGGAGACCTGAAAACCAATATCGACCCTGAGGGATATAAAATCATCAAAAGAACAGGAATTGCAGCAATGCCTATCCTGAGTAATAACTCTGATAGAGAATTTCGCTCCGAAGGATTGGGAAAAGTATTGAATGATCCGCAAAAAAGAACAAATCTTATCCGAAAAATTACCCAGCAGTGTAAAAAATATCATTTTAAGGGTATTAATATTGACTTTGAGGATATGAACCTTAATTCTGACGAAAATCTGATTGCTTTTATGAAAGAACTTTCAGAAACATTCAAGCAGAATCAATTATTGGTTACCATGGATATCATGACGGATAATGACGACTATAACATCCCAAAACTAGATCCCTATGTAGATTATTTTGTACTCATGGCTTATGATGAATATTCTGCCAGTGGTGATGCCGGCCCCGTTTCTTCACAAAAATGGATAGAGGAACAAGCAGGAAAGCTTGTGAAAAAAACTTCTCCCCAGAAGATTATTTTAGGATTGGGAGCCTATGGCTACGACTGGAGTTCAAATCCGGATGATAATAATTCTGTAACCTACATGCAGGCTATTACAAAGGCTAGTGCGAGTAAAGCCGTTATTGATTTTAATGACAATACTTTTAACTTAAATTACTCTTATACAGATTCTAAAAATAATACCCACACCGTATTTTTTAATGATGCAGCGTCTATTTTTAATACAATGCGATTTTCATCCGAATATCCATTGGCAGGTACTGCACTTTGGAGATTAGGAAGTGAAGATAGCAGGGTTTGGAATTTTTATGATAAGGACCTTACGTTTGCCGGACTTTCCAAACTGAATTTGAAAACACTGGAGAATGTAAAAGGACAAACCATGGTCGATTATATTGGAGATGGTGAAGTCCTAGATGTTTTGAACACTCCTCATGACGGAAAAATAGCCTTGGAAATAGATCCTAAAGAGAAAATTATTACAGATGAAAATTACATTACCTACCCAAGCTCCTATGAAGTAAAAAAATACGGAAGCGCTCCTCAAAAGGAATTAGTGTTGACATTTGATGATGGTCCCGATGAAACCTATACCCCGCAGGTATTGGATATATTATCTAAATATCATGTTCCTGCTGCTTTCTTTTTAGTAGGCCTAAATGCAGAGAAAAATCTTCCGCTTGTTAAAAGAATCTATCGGGAAGGCCATGAAATAGGAAATCACACCTTTACCCATGAAAATGTAGCCAAGGTAAGTCCCGAAAGAGCACTGCTTGAACTGAAACTGACGAGATTGCTGATAGAATGTGTAACCGGACATAGTACCATTCTGTTTCGGGCACCCTATAATGCAGACTCTGAGCCTACAACCTCAGAAGAGATTATTCCCGTAGCATTGGCAAGACAGCAAAATTATCTGGATATAGGAGAAAATATAGATCCGGAAGACTGGCAGCCGGGAATAAAGGCTGATGAAATTATAAAACGTGTAATGGCGGGAATTAAGCAGGAGAGAGGAAATATTATCTTGCTTCACGACGCTGGCGGTGATACCAGAGAAGAAACGGTGAAAGCATTGAAAATTTTAATTCCGACACTCCAGAAACAAGGATATCATTTTACCAACCTTACCAGTCTTTTGCATAAAAGTAAAAGTGAACTGATGCCCGAAGTTCCTAAAACGAAGTCCTATTACATCATGCAGCTTAATCTTGTATTGGCAACGGTAATTTATGGAATAAGCCATTTTTTGGTAGCCCTGTTTACTATTTTCATTGTACTGGGGCTGATCAGATTGCTGTTAATGGCCTATTGGGCCTTTAAAGAAAGAAAAAAAGAAAAACAACTGAGTGAATTTCCTATCCTGGAATTTTATCCAAAGGTTTCAATCATTGTTCCTGCTTATAATGAAGAAGTGAATATTGTTTCTTCCCTGCAGAATCTGTTGAAACAGAATTATCCAAATTTCAACATTATTATGGTGGATGATGGAAGCAAGGACTCAACCTATGAAAAAGCAAAAAATGAATTTCCGAATCACCCGAATCTGAAAATTTTTTCCAAAACAAATGGAGGAAAAGCAACAGCTCTCAACTTTGGTATTTCACAAACTGATGCTGAATACGTGGTGTGTATTGATGCAGATACCAAACTACAACAGGATGCCGTAAAATACTTGATTGCAAGGTTCTTAAATTCAAATTCTGAAGAGAAAATTGCTGCTGTAGCTGGAAATGTGAAAGTGGGAAATACCGTAAACTGGCTTACCAGATGGCAGGCAATAGAATACACAACAAGCCAAAACTTTGATAGATTAGCTTACGCACATATCAACGCAATTACAGTTATTCCTGGGGCTATTGGAGCGTTTAAAAGATCGGTTATTCTTGAAGCGGGAGGTTATTCTTCAGATACGTTGGCTGAAGACTGTGATATTACCGTGAAAATTTTAAAAGCAGGATACACTGTTGCCAATGAAAACAGAGCGATAGCAGTAACTGAAGCTCCGGAAACCGTGAAACAGTTTTTGAAACAACGTTTCCGATGGACTTATGGAATTATGCAGATGTTCTGGAAACAGAAACAGACTTTCCTTAATCCCAAGTATAAAGGATTAGGACTTTGGGCAATGCCTAATATTTTACTATTCCAATACATCATTCCGTTTTTTTCGCCATTAGCAGATTTGATTATGTTTTTTGGAATTTTATCCGGAAATGGAGACAAGATATTTACTTATTACCTGATTTTCCTTTTAGTGGATGCTTCGCTGGCTTTGACGGCATTTATTTTGCAAAGGGAAAAATTAACCAGTCTCTTGTATATTATTCCACAAAGATTCGGATATAGATGGCTGATGTATATTGTATTGTTTAAGAGTCTCAGAAAGGCTTTGAAAGGTGAAATACAATCCTGGGGATTCTTAAAACGAACAGGAAATGTAAAAGAGATAGCAACTTCTTAAGATTTGTTTAAATTTGTTTTCCGGTAAAGTAACAAATAGTAAATAAATCATACATATTGTATAAATTGTTATCATAATGAAAAAACTAACACTTTCTTTGTTTCTAATAGCAGGGATTTGTACTCAAAACACAGTGAGTGCACAAGCTAAAGCTGTGAAAACAGCAGTTGCGAACGCAGATAAAGGTCTAGACCTTAGCTTAATGGACACGTCGGTACGTCCACAAGATGATTTTTATAACTATGTGAGTGGAACTTGGATGAAAACAGCTAAAATTCCATCTGATAAACCGACTTGGGGAAGTTTCAACAAACTTGGAGAAGACACGGATAACAATTCCATGACGATCCTGAACTCTCTTTTGAAAGATAAATTTGCTGATGGAAGCGAGGGTAAAAAAATCCAGGATTTGTATGCTTCTTACATGAACATGCAAAAAAGAAATGCAGACGGAATCAAGCCTATTCAGGAAAACCTGAGTAAAATTGATGCCATCAAAAATATGGCTGATCTTCAGAATTATCTGATCTCTGTAACTAAGGAAGGTGAAAATGTTTTCTACGGATGGGGAGTATATGCAGACCTAAAGAATTCTAATATGAATGCTGTTTATTTAGGTGAAGCATCTCTTGGTTTAGGAAGAGATTATTACCAAAAAGTAAACGAAAAAAATACAGAAGCTATTGCTGAATATCAGAAATATGTAGCTTCAATGTTAACAGAATTAGGATACAAAAATGCTGATGCAGCTGCAAAAGGTATTGTTGAATATGAAAAAAGCATTGCAAAAACATATTTAACAAACGAACAAAGCCGTGATAACACTCTTCAGTACAATCCTCAGACAATGGCTGAGCTTTCTGCCTTGGTAAAAGGAGCAGATATCCCTGCTTACCTTAAAAAAGTAGGTGTAAATACTGATAAAATTATCATCGGAGAACTAGGATACTATAAAAACTTCGACAAATTGGTAAACGCTCAGAATCTTCCTGTAATTAAGGATTATCTGAAGTTCCACATGATCAATGGAAGCGCTTCTTACCTAAGCGAAAAGCTGGGAGATATGAAGTTTAATTTCTTCGGAAAATACCTAAGAGGTCAGCAAGAACAAAGAGCATTGAACAAGAGAGGTTTCGAATTAATCAACAGAAACTTAGGAGAAGCATTCGGTAAACTATATGTTGAAAAATATTTCCCTGCTGAAGCTAAAGCTCAGATGGTAGAATTGATTGATTATCTAAAGAAAAGCTTTGCTGTTCACATCAACAACCTAGCATGGATGTCTTCTACAACCAAGGAAAAAGCAATGCAGAAATTGAATAAATTTACTGTAAAAGTTGCTTATCCAGACAAATGGAAAGATTATTCTAAACTAGAAATTACTCCTGAGTCTAAAGGTGGAACATTATACCAAAACCTTCAGAACATTGGTGAGTGGCAATACAACAAGGATTTAGCTAAAATTGGTAAGCCGGTTGATAAAACAGAATGGGGAATGACTCCACAAACTGTAAACGCTTACTACAACCCGGTATTTAACGAGATTGTATTCCCAGCAGCGATCCTTCAGCCGCCATTCTTCAACCCTAAAGCTGATGCAGCTGTAAACTTCGGTGGTATTGGTGCGGTTATCGGTCACGAGATGAGCCACGGATTTGATGATTCCGGTGCACAGTTTGATGCAGAAGGTAACTTGGTAGACTGGTGGACGCCGGAAGATAAAGCAAACTTCGAAAAAGCTACAAAAGCTCTTGCTTCTCAATATGACAAGTATGAGCCTGTAAAAGGAACATTTGTAAACGGAACATTCACAAACGGTGAGAATATTGCCGATTTAGGGGGTGTAAACATTGCTTATGATGCCCTTCAAATGTATTTAAAAGATAAAGGAAACCCAGGTAAGATTAGCGGATTCTCTCAGGATCAGAGATTCTTCCTAAGCTGGGCAACCGTTTGGAGAACATTATCAAGTGAAAAGTATATGATCAACCAGGTGAAGACAGATCCACACTCTCCGGGTTACTTCAGAAGTTTTGGTCCACTAATTAACGTTGACGCCTTCTACAAAGCATTCGATGTGAAAAAAGGAGACAAATTATACAAAGCTCCAGAGGATAGAATTAAAATCTGGTAAAAAATATAAACCGTTCAGCAATGAGCGGTTTTGTTTTTTTAGGGAGTAGGTAACAGTTGGTAGGTATTAGGGAAAAAGAAATTAGAAGTAAGAATGTGGGGTTGTATTAACTATAATCTATAAGGAACGGCTTCCATCATTCCCGTTTTTGGAGGGGTAGCAAATCGAAGATTTGACGGGGTGGTTACAATTAACAAAATAGCGTAATAATCATTTCTTATTCCACATTTTAATTATCCTCATCATATATTGTTAAAGTTCGTATATTTGATAAGTTTGTGTAAAATCAAAAATTATCTTCAATGAAAAAGCTAAATATTGGTATACTTGCCTTTTCGGGTATTGTATTTCTACATTCGTGTGGTGCAGCAAAGACTGCAGGGACAGAGAAAAAAACTGAGGCTACGGCAATTGCTGCAACGCCCGTAAAAGAACAAGTGAAAGAAGAGGGAATCAATTTATCCCATATGGATACAGCTGTTCGTCCGCAGGATGACTTTTTTAGCTATGTGAACGGAAATTGGGTGAAAACTACTCAGATTCCTTCAGATAAGGCCAACTGGGGATCTTTCAATGCTTTGAGAGAAAATGTAGATGACGCTTCATTGGATATATTAAATAAAATCCTTACTGAAAACTATCCTGCAGGATCTGAAGGGCAGAAGATCCAGAATCTTTATGCCTCTTTTATGGATACAACAAAAAGAAATGCAGATGGATTGGCTCCTATCAAGGGAGATCTTGCCAAAATTGATGGCATCAAAAACCTTAATGACTTGCAGAAATACCTTTTGGAAGCAACAAGATTAGGAGATAACTCATTTTACGGATGGAGAGCCGGAGCAGATATGAAGAATTCTAATATGAATGCAGTGTATCTTGGAGGTCCGGATCTAGGTTTGGGAAGAGATTATTATCAGAAAGTAAATGATGCCAATACCAAGACATTAGGACAATATCAGACCTATATTGGAAAACTATTTGGCGTTTTAGGATATAAAAACTCAGCTCAGGCAGCACAGAATGTTGTGGATTTTGAGAAACAATTAGCAAATTATTTGTTGACTCTTGAGCAGAACAGAGATGCCAATTTAAGATATAACCCTAAAAATGTATCAGAACTTTCAGGTTTGGTTAAGAATGTTGACCTTGCCAAATATCTTAAAGAGGCCGGCGTAAATACAGACAGGGTTATCATTGGTGAGCTGAAGTATTATCAGAATATGGATCAGTTCATAACCCAGAAGAATCTTCCATTATTGAAAGACTATCTGAAGTATCACCTGATTAATGGTAATGCAAGTAACCTTGATGAAAGCCTGGAGCAGATCAGATTTGATTTCTATGCAAAAGATCTACAAGGCCAAAAAGAACAACGTCCTATGAACAAAAGAGGTCTTACCCTTGTAAATACCGTTCTTGGTGAGGCTTTTGGTAAATTATACGTAGACAAATACTTTACTCCGGAAGCAAAACAGCAGATGGAAACCTATATTGATTATCTTCTAAAATCATTCAAATCTCATATTGCCAACATAGACTGGATGTCTCCTGAAACAAAAGTAAAGGCTCAGGAAAAACTATCCAAATTTACAGTGAAGATCGCTTATCCGGATAAATGGAAAGATTATACCCAATTAAAGGTTGAATCTCCAAAACAAGGAGCTTCATTATACTCTAACCTGCAAAATGTATCAGCTTGGCAGTACCAAAGAAGTTTGGATAAAGTAGGAAAACCGGTTGATAAAACAGAATGGGGAATGTCTCCACAAACAGTGAATGCATACTACAGCGGATCAAACAACGAAATTGTATTCCCTGCAGCAATTCTTCAACCTCCTTTCTATAACCCTAAAGCTGATGCCGCTGTAAATTTTGGTGGAATAGGGGCTGTTATCGGACATGAGATCTCTCACGGATTTGATGACAGTGGTTCTCGTTTCGATGGCGATGGAAACCTAAACAATTGGTGGACAGATACTGATCGTAAGAACTTTGATGCAAAGGTAGGTCAGTTGGCTGCTCAGTATAGTGGTTATGAACCTGTAAAAGGAAGCTTTGTGAATGGTAAATTTACAAGTGGAGAAAATATCGGTGACTTAGGCGGAGTGGCAGTAGCTTACGATGCCCTTCAGATGTACTTAAAAGATAAAGGAAATCCAGGAAAAATTAGTGGATTCACTCAGGATCAAAGATTCTTCCTTAGCTGGGCAACTGTTTGGAGAACAAAAGCAACAGATCAGTACATGATCAATCAGGTGAAGACAGACCCGCACTCTCCGGGGATGTTCAGAGCTTTTGGTCCGTTAGTAAATCAGGACTCATTCATCAAAGCATTTGACATCAAGCCAGGAGATAAAATGTACAAAGCTCCTGAAGACAGAATAAAAATCTGGTAGAATTATTACCAACAAAATTGTTAGAAAAGAAAGAATCCGTCTCCATTACATGTGAGGCGGATTCTCTTTTTAATAGGCTTTCTTATAATTTCGGATAACAAACTTTATTCCGGTTTCTATAATATCTCCCATGGTTTTGCAATACTTGAAATTGACATCATAGGTGAGTTTTTGCAAAGCTGTTCTTAGCTCTATAACATTGGCCTCCGGAGCAATATTTTCTTTTTTCATAATAGAAATAAGTTCATCGAATCTGTTTTTGCTGCTCGTCACCCTTTTTACAATTTGTGATCGTACTTCTTTCCGGTACTGCTCTATAGAATTGGGTTTCAGTTTTTCCAGGACCATATTAACCATAAAGCTGTTTTCTTTGAAATACTGAGGAAGATAGACTTTTAGGTTTCCCTCATAGCTTTGCTGATCAAAATCAATGGGACGAATTCTGTAAATAACCTGATCAAAATCGTGTATAGGAATAATAACATAATTGTAAGAACGCATATCGCCCAACAATCCAATAAGACAACGTTCATTGAACTTTACAAATTCCTTTGAAATCTGTGCCTTCTCCAGCTCTGTACAATTCGATAAGTGTTTCTGAATAAATACATCCCCGGGAATCCCCAAAATATGCTCTTCTATTAAGGTGTTTTTGTAAATTAGAAAATTAATTCTATTGGGAGAAAGCAGGTCTTCAAGTTCCAGTCCATAGATGCGGGAAGCATCAGCCTGTTTAATGTAAAAATTAGTATAATTATCATTCAGAATATTTCTTACCCTAATTCGGAAAGGTTTAGAATTTCCAAAAGTACAAAAATCGATGGTATCCACTTTCAGATAAGGTAAAGTCGCCTCATCTCCGTCAGAATGAAGCAGAGTGTAAATCTTATTCAAATTAGCCTCAATTTCTTTAAACTCATACTCCGAATATAATACACCAAGCCACAAAGTATCCTTACCCTCCTTATCCAGAATATTCACACTATCACTGAATCTTAGCAGGTCTTCATATAAAAAATGAATTTTTGTAGTTCTGTTATGTTTTTCCAAATACTGTTCCAATGCTTCCGAAACAGGATATATTGGTTTTCTAAAAGCAATCTTTACATCTTTCATTACGCTTTTTACTTTATTTAAATATAAAGAATATTTTTTTTCTTACACTGGAACAATTCCTATTTTAACACCTGTTTCATGTTTTTCCTAAATGTAAAATGCGCTACTATTTTATTTTATCCATCTATGGTTTATTTTTATTTATTTTTTCATAGCTTAGTGACATCATAAGAATTTGATTTTATGTTAAATAAGTGTAGTTAAATTTAAATAATTCAAGAAAAATCTTGACAAAATTTTGTATGTTACAGTTTTTTTTTAAATTTAAACATTGGATTGGTAATTTATTTGATACGTCTGTAAATTATTCAAAAACAGATCCAAACCAAAATAGTAAATCTCAAAATAATAATAATATGGCAATGTTTAATTATGGTGTTGGCGGAAACGAAGTAAAAGTAGACGCTAATGAAGCTATTCAGGAAATACAGGAAAATAAATCACTGATAGTAAGCCAGCTTACAACAGAAGAATCTTACACCCCTGAAATTGTAACAGGATTAAAAACAGTGGAAGATGTTTTCAAACACTTTCAGCCTTCTGTATCTGTACAGCATGAAACAGAAGATGGAGGAATGGTTGAAGAAGAATTCCGTTTTCAAAATCTTGGAGACTTTACTCCCAAAAGCCTTACTCAGAAATCAGACTATCTACAGCAACTGAGCATGGAGCAGGAGCAGTACAACAAAATTGTACGCCAACTGAAAACAAACAAAATTCTACGCAATATGCTGGAGAACGATCAGACAAGAGCTGCGTTCATAGAAGTATTGAAAGATGTGGCACAAGAACTTGAAAAATAATTAAAGACTTTACATTAAATCATGGATAGCAAATTACAGGCGCAGGAAAGCCAGCAGCAGGGTCAACAACAACACTCAGGACAACCAAAGGGTAATCCGCTTGCGGAACTCAACAAAATGGGAGGCTTTGGCTTTGTTGAATCCGTTGTAGACGGTATCGCCAATATGAACCCAACAAGAAAAGCTAGGAAAGAAATCTTTCTTAACGATGGAAATAAAGCAGAAGAAAGAAAAGAACTTCTTCAAAAGATTGCCCTTTGGGTAAGCCTTTTGGAAGGAAGCGAATCTGCAGATAAAATGGCTGAAACGTGCAAAACAAAAGCACAGCAAGCTGATCAAAACCTAAAGAAAAACCTAAAAAATACACTGGACGAAGTTCGTTTGTTAGAAACTAACTACAGAACTGTTGCTCAATTCTACAAAAATACAGAATTGGACAAAGTAGATAACGTAAGTATCGTTAACGCAAGCATCGATCAGGTTTCAGATCTAGATAATCCTTTATTTATTGATGCTATTTCTGAAGAATTTAAAAACTACTACGACCGTTTAGACCTTAGAGATAACTATTCTATCCTTGCCATTCCAGGATACTTAGGATCCAATAAGGTGATCGAGAAATGGGCAAAAATCTGTAACGAGAATAAAGTAATGATGGTTACAGACTTCGCTAACCTTGATAAACCGGATGACGTAGTAGACCTATTCCATTCTGCAAACCTTACTGGAGGAGAACTTCACAGAAGTAACGTTATTATGACGTGTAACTGGCTGGTAGGACGTGGAAAAGCTGAAGAAGTAGGTGAAGAAGAAAACGTAGAACTTCCACCTTCCACTTCATTGGCAGGGAAAATCCATAAAACACTGATGTCTCAGGTAGCAGCAGGTAAAAAACATGGTAACATCAACGAAGTAGACGCCGTAAAATTCGAGTTGAAGAAAAGTGAAATTTCTCAGTTAGAAAAAATGGGTCTTGTTCCAATGGTTAACGAATATGGGAAAATTATGGCTTTCTCTGCAAAGACATTGTTTACAGGAGACAATATCGGTCTTCAAACCTATTCCGTAGTTCGTGTATTCGACTATGTAACTAAAGTATTGCTAGACTTCCTGAACAGAAGAGCTTTCGAAAACTGGAATGCTAAAAACGAAGACGATTTAAGAAGACAAATTGTAACATTCCTTGATAACATCAAAGGACCGGACAAATTGATCGAAAAATTCAAAATTGTACGTTTCGAGCAAGACAGAGTAAATAAAGACAGAGTATGGCTTGATATCCGTATGACACCTTATTTCCCAACAAAAAGTTTCGTTATTAAATTAGACGGACATAAAGGAGATGATGGTAACGAATGGGATGCAGAATATTCTCAAGAATAAAAAAGCCTATTTTAAATAATAAAAACCGATGCAATTTTACATCGGTTTTTTTCTACCAATATCTATGAAATTGAATATGAATAAAAAGCTTATTATCGGATTACCTGCTTTATTGATGATGTTTTTGGTAAGTTGTGAAAAAAAATACCAAAGCCCGGCTCAATACGAAGAAGATCTTTTTGCAGATGAACGCCAAGAAGGAAAGGCCTATATCATGGACGAAGAAGAATGCTTCGATGGCAGTGAACTGGTTATCGCAAGTTCAGAAGTAAAGCTGGCAGATAGTTCAAAAGGCCGCGGAAAGGCATTTTTTATTTACAAGGTAAGATCCGGAAAAGTATTGAAGACCGTAAGGGATTCTACCTTAGAATTTCCAATGCAGTTTCTTTCTCCTTATCGGTTAAAGCTGAAAAATGATTCCATGTACGTTTATCTGAAAAATCTTGATGGGTACCGCCTCATTGCAAAAGACAGAAACCTTAAATATCAATGGCTAAAAGCAGCACCCGTATATTCTGTGAAGAAAAAGTAAAATAACCCTATCTTTGCAACATTGAAATGATGTTCAGAAATGAAGAGAAAATAATCTCTTTATGGCTTAAATAGATTGGTTTTTGGAAAAGAATAATACAGCCTCAGATTTTCTTCATGTAGGAAACAGGCTTTTGGAATGGTATCGGAATAATGCAAGAGATCTGCCTTTCAGACAGACGAAAGATCCTTATAAAATATGGATTTGTGAAATTGTATTTCAGCAGACAAGGATCAATCAGGGGCTTGGCCATTATAATAATTTCATCAAAAGATTTCCGGATGTAAAAACCCTGGCAGAGGCAGAGGAAAATGAAGTTTTGCTTTATTGGAAAGGACTAGGCTATTACTCCAGAGCCATCAATATTCATAAGGCTGCCCAGCAGATCATGAATGACTATCAGGGTGTATTTCCTGATCAGTATGAAGAGATCTTAAAACTAAAAGGAGTAGGGAAGTACACAGCGGCGGCGGTTTCAAGCATCTGTTTCGGTGGAAGAATGCCGGCTGTTGATGGGAATTTTTACCGTGTACTGAGTCGTTTCTTTGCAGACGATTTTGATATTTCAAACTCAAAGGCTTTTACCTATTTCTCAGAATTGGCAGCTTTGGTAATGCCGGAAAATGTAGGCGATTTCAATCAGGCAATGATGGATATCGGCTCCGAGATCTGTAAACCAAAGAACCCACTTTGTGGAGAATGCCCAATTAATGAAGACTGTATTGCATTTTCTTTGCAAAAAATATCAGATTATCCGGTAAAAACAAAAAAAGTAAAGGCCGTAGATCTGGCTTTAACCTATTATTTTGTTCATAGGAACGGGCAGTTTCTGATCCGTCAGCGAGGTGATGATTTTATCTGGAAAAAATTATTCGAGTTTCCTTCATCCATTTCAGCAGAGATGGAAGCTTTTATTACCCACTCAAAAACGATTTCTCATAAACTGACTCACAAAAACTTAAGCATTGAAATATTTAATGTTAATGTGACTTCAAAGGTTCTTTGGGAGGACTTTATTGCTGAAAATCAATATGAAATTACAGATATTCAGGGTTCCCACGAAAAATCCTTTCCGAAGCCCTTGGAAAATTACATCCAAAACTCATTGAAAGACTGAAATTTGTCTTCCGAAATCTAAAATCTAATTTGTACTTTTGCAAAATGATAAAAAAGGTCATTTTTATTTTTGTATCACTGCTTTTAATTTCATGTGGAAAAGATCCGGTTCCAAAACCTTACGGAGAACTGCGTCTGGAATATCCGGCACCGAAATATCAGAAGTTTGAAAACAACTGTGCCTATACATTTGAATATTCGGATTTTGCCAATATTACAGCTGCTAAAAAGCCCTGCTGGTATTATTTGAATTATCCTAAGATGAAGGCAAAGATTTTCGTGACCTATTATCCGATACAGAATGACTTTGCAGAGCACATTAAAGAAGCCGAAAAAATGGTTTATGAACATACCATTAAAGCAAGTTCCATAGATACAAAATCCTTTGAATATCCGGAAAAGAAAGTGTACGGAAATTTTTATGAACTGAAAGGGCAAAGTGCTTCCAATCTTCAATTTTACATTACAGACAGTACGAAGCACTTCGTTACTGCTTATCTATACTTTAATACGAGACCGAAACCGGACTCTCTGGCTCCTGCAGTAAACTATATCAAAAATGATATGAAGCATCTGCTGGACTCTTTTGAATGGAAAAAATAATTATTTTTAATATACATTGAAAAATATATGAAACTTTTAGTTGTAGGAAGTGTTGCATTTGATGCAATTGAAACACCATTTGGTAAAACAGACAAGATTTTAGGCGGTGCAGCCACTTATATTGGGATCACTTCATCTATTTTAGGGGTTAAATCCGGAATTGTTTCTGTAGTAGGAGGAGATTTCCCACAGGAACACCTTGATATGTTTACAAATAGAGACGTAAATATCGAGGGAATTGAAATCATTAAAGAAGGAAAAACTTTCTTCTGGTCTGGTAAATACCATAATGATTTGAATACCAGAGATACTCTAGCTACTGAAGTGAACGTATTGGAAAATTTTGATCCGAAAATCCCAGATTCAATGCAGGATGCCGAGATTTTATTACTTGGAAACCTACACCCTGGTGTTCAGTTATCTGTATTAGAAAAAATGAACAACCGTCCAAAGCTTGTTATCCTTGATACCATGAATTTCTGGATGGATTGTGCTTGGGACATCCTGATGGATATGATTGCAAAAACAGATGTAATTACCATTAATGATGAAGAGGCAAGACAACTTTCAGGAGAATATTCTTTAGTAAAAGCTGCTAAGAAAATCCACACAATGGGGCCTGAGTATGTAATCATCAAAAAAGGAGAACACGGAGCTTTATTGTTCCACGATAATAAAGTATTTGCAATCCCAGCATTGCCTTTAGAAGAAGTTTTCGATCCAACAGGGGCAGGAGATACTTTCGCGGGAGGTTTTGCAGCGTATCTTGCTAAAAAGGAGAAAATTGATTTCGAAACAATGAAATCAGCTCTAATCGTAGGTTCGGCAATGGCTTCATTCACAGTAGAAAAATTCGGAACAGAAAGAATTCAGGAAGTAGAGGAGTCTGATATGTTCCACAGATTGAGACAATTCAAAGAATTGACTACATTTGATATTGAACTGCAGTAAATAAGTCTTTTTAAGAAATATTTATAATAAAAAATTGAGTGAAATTCGTTAAGAATTCTAAATTTGCAACTTGTTAAAATAGTAAAATGACAAATAAACTAAAAATCACTTATCTTCTTGGGATTTTCATCATGATTTTTTCTTCCAATATGATGAATGCCCAGCTAAAACCAGGAGATTTAGTGGATGGTATTGCTGCTGTTATCGGAGATGAGATTGTCTTGGAATCTGATGTAACCGAGCAGATGAATTATGGAAAGCAGCAGGGAGCTTCAAACACAGATAAATGTGAGTTCCTTGAAAACCTTATCAGCAATAAACTTCTTGTATACGAAGCTAAAAAGGATACATTAATTGAAAACCGTTCTGCGGCAATCAAAGAACAGGCTAATGCAAAATACCGTCAGTTGCTTTCTCAATTTCCGGACGAAAAAACATTACTTGTTGCCTATAAGTTCAGAAACTCATATGAAATGAAAAACGCTATCGAAAAAATCGATACGGATCAATATTATGGGCAGGCAAAATACCAGAGAGTTACTGAAAAGGCAGACGTAACACCTAATGAGGTAACGGACTTTTATAATATGTATAAAATGCAGTTGCCACAGGTGAAAGATGAGGTTACTTTAGCTCAGATTATGATCTATCCAACCTTAACAGAAGCTCACAAGCAAGATCTTATCAACAGATTGAAAAAAATCAAGCAGGATATTATTGGTGGAGAAACTTTTGAAAGCCAGGCAAGAATTTATTCTGAAGATGAAGGTTCTGCTACTAACGGAGGATTATACAAAAACATCAATAAAGGACAGATGGTAAAGCCATTTGAAGCTGCAGCGTTAAACCTGCAGGAAAATGAAATTTCTGATCCTATTGAATCTGAATTCGGGTACCACATCATTCAATTATTGAAGAGATCAGGTAAAGTATATGATGCCAGACACATCCTGTTAAAGGCAACGCCAACTGATGAAGAACTTAAATCAGCAAAAGCAAAGCTAGACAGTATCAGAGGTCTTATTATAGATGGTAAAATTACATTTAAAGATGCCGCTTTCAAGTTTTCAGATGATAAAAAAACAAAGTTCAATGCAGGGATAATTCCTGGAGCGGACGGATCTGATAAAATTGAAAGAGAAAGTATCCCTGGAACCATCAGCTACGAATTAGCAGGTTTGAATAAGGGAGATATTACAACTGCATTTGATGATGAAGAGAACAGAAGAAAGGCTGTAAAGATCATTAAAATGGATGATGTTATTCCTGCACACCAGATCACCCTGGAAACAGACTTTAGCAGAATCAAGCAGATGGCTCTTAATAAAAAGAAAAACGAATTGGTTGAGAAGTTTGTTAACTCAAAGTTGCCAACTACTTTCATTTCCATAGACGGACGTTACGATAGTTGTAACTTTAAGTCCAACTGGAAGAAAGAGTCAATCAAAAAATAAAATCAAAACCTTCAGAATTTCTGAAGGTTTTTTTATGGGTATTCAGAAAGGCATAGTGTTTTTATTTCTATAAACTGAAACAATACTATTTGATATCTTTACAAAAAATCACAAGATGGAGGATGCTTTTTATCTTAAAGAATTCAACTCTGCTATAGAAAAAATTCCCAAGGAAGAATTTGAGCGTTGTAATTTGGAAGTAGCTATAGACATTGTTTTGGAATCTGCTGCTCTTAAATTGTATAAAGCGGAATGGTCTGGAGATCCGCTGTCACCACCAGATGCCACTGGAAGAATTTTCTTTTCAATCTGGATAAATGACTCATCTATTCATGAGGGAAAGATGTATTATAACATCCATGCGCTGAAGGTGAGAACATTGAAAAATTATACTATATCCAGTAGAAAATTTGCACAGGACTTTAGAAATGAATTTTTGAAATATCAGAAAGACTGGCCTAATGTAAGGGTAGATTATGGTCCGTTAACCCTCATGCAGGGATGGGTTGAGCTTAAAGCGGATAATTTACAGGAAAATATAGGTGAGCTGGTTCGAAATTTCTTAAAAATAAGTTTTATTATAGATAGAGTCTTGGCACTCTATAAAAAAGATAAAATTTAGTGGATTTTTTGTCCATTTTTTCATGAGCAGAAAGGCTTGGCAACCATTGTTTTTAGTATTTTTACACATGAGCAATTTTATAGATTTTAATTCGGCAAAAAAACTACATGACATGCAGGGAAACCAAAATAGAATTTCAGAGCTTTTCAATATAAAATATCCCATTATTCAGGCTGGGATGATCTGGCACTCAGGTTGGAGATTGGCATCAGCTGTTTCCAATTGCGGTGGACTAGGATTAATAGGTGCAGGAAGTATGTATCCTGATATCCTAAGAGAAAATATTCAAAAATGTAAACAGGCCACAGATAAGCCTTTTGGAGTGAATGTTCCTATGCTGTATCCTAATCTTGAGGAAATCATTCAGATTATTCTTGAGGAAGGAGTGAAAATAGTATTTACATCAGCAGGAAATCCGAAGACCTATACAGAAACCTTACAAAAAGAAGGAATAAAGGTTGCCCACGTAGTTTCATCTACCAAGTTTGCAATAAAATGTGAAGAAGCAGGAGTAGATGCTGTGGTAGCAGAAGGATTTGAAGCCGGAGGACACAATGGAAGAGATGAGACTACAACATTCTGTCTGATTCCTAATGTGAAAAAACATATTTCTAAACCTCTAATTGCAGCCGGAGGAATTGCATTAGGCTCTCAAATGAAAGCAGCTATGATTTTAGGTGCAGACGGAGTACAGATAGGTTCCCGATTTGCAGCCACCACTGAAGCCAGTGCTCATGAAAACTGGAAGAAGAAAATCATAGAACTTCAGGAAGGAGACACCCATCTTACCTTAAAGGAACTCGCTCCGGTAAGAATGGTTAAAAATAAATTTTTCAACGAACTGGAAGAGATTTATCAGGGAGGAAGAAATAAAGAAGCCCTAATTTCTTCATTAGGAAGAGCAAGAGCAAAAAAAGGAATGTTTGAAGGGGATATGGAAGACGGTGAGCTGGAAATAGGACAGGTTTCTGCCCTTATTGATGATATTCTTCCGGTAGAAACAGTCTTTAATCACTTATTAAAGGAATTTGAAGAAGCAAAAATGCCCAATTTTTAATATAATTTAATTCAATGGAAAGGAGAATAGTTGATGTAAAGGATAAAAAATTATATATAGAATACAATCATTCTTTTGAAAACAGGGCTACAATCGTTTTTTTACACGATTCTTTAGGATCAGTACAGCTTTGGAGAGATTTCCCTGCTAAACTATCCGAGAACACCAAATGTAATGTCCTTGCTTATGACCGCTTAGGATATGGAAAATCTAATCCCATGTCTACCCATGAAAGACCGGTTAATTATATGGAACTGGAAGCCGATGTGCTTAATGATCTTTTGGTTGAATTAGACATTCATAATGCCATTTTATTTGGTCATAGTGACGGAGGAACAATTGCCTTGATCACTGCCGCCAAATATTCTGATAGAGTAGAAGGCGTTATTTGTGAAGCCGGACATATCTTTGTAGAAGAGGTAACTCTAAAAGGAGTATACGATGCCTGGAAAGCTTATAAAACAACCAACTTACCAGAAAGATTACAGAAATATCATGGAGATAAAGTAGAAATGTTGTTTAAGGCATGGACGGAGACTTGGACACGAGATGATTACAGAAATTGGAACATCGAATACCTTTTAAAAGATATTACCTGTCCACTTTTATTTATTCAGGGAGAAGCTGATGAATATGGTTCCTTGGATCAGGTTGAAAAAACGGTTTCCCAGGTAAGTGGAAGCGCCGAAAAATACATAATTCCACAGATAGGACATACGCCACACAAAGAAGCCCCTGAATTAGTATTGGAAAAAGCAACAGAATTTATCACTACAAAATTTTGATAAAAAATCAATACATTATAAAAACACCTTGCCTACAGGGTGTTTTTTTATTTCTCCCAGAGCCCCGATTTGTACATATAGGGTACCAATTATGAAAATTGTATGCAAAAATAAACTGTAACCCTTACATACAATCTTATCATCTGTTTTAGGTTTTTAATGAACTCTATATCTTCCCCTTAAAACGTTCATTAATTGTGTTTTTATTTGGAAGATATTCTCTGATTTTAAAATAAATACCTAATAAATTTACTAGTAGTTTGGAAAGAGAATAAACCCCTTTTTTCTTTGTAAAATACATTTTATACAGAAAAAGTTACATAAAAATTACAATTATAACATCCTTGTTTGGTGTTATTTAAGTTTATTTTAGTGGTATTGAAATAATGATTTTATTAAAATTGGTTTGTTAAAAAGAGTCTAAACTTATAACGATGAAAATCAATATGAGTATATGTTTGGTATGAATGTGTTTTAAGAGGTGCAGGATCTGCATCTCTTTTTATTTTCGAATATATTATAAAAGCTGAATTTCAATTGAAATATTTTCCCTGGAAGGTACTTCATACTTCTCTTTAAAATATTCTGTTTTGAAGATACTATTAAGCTCCAGAAAATGCTTTAGAACATTTTTTCTTCCGGGCTTATACAGAAGATCAGGATAGATGGAGTATTCTTTTCTGATCATTTGGGTATAAGCTAAATAGCTCTTAAGGTCTTTTCCTAAAATAGAAAGATCTGCATCCAAAAGATAGTTCGTGTCATCATCTTCTGATTTTTGATGAAGTTTTGTAGCCAGAATTTGAGCAGAAACAGCCTTAATATGATCCTTGTTTAAGGTAAGCTCAGCCAGCCTTGTTTCTGCAAGTAATGCACTTTTTTCCTCATTGGATTTTGAAGTAGCATTATAAACGATATCATGATAGAATACAGAAAAGGAAACTGTTGTAAAATCTGAAATCCGGCTTTTCACAGCTTCAAGTTCCTTAAACATGTTTTCAAGATGAAGAAGATTGTGGTAGTGTCTGCCTTTTTCAGAATATTTTTTTTCAATCTCAGACCATAGCGTATGGATTAAATGATGGTCTTCAGAAAAGGGCAAACAAAGCTGTTCAAATTGATCCTTTAGATTCATGATGACTAGATATAAAAAAAGGAACTTTTAAAAAGTTCCTCTATTTGCTTCAAGAACAGCCTTTAGCTCAGCCCAGCCTCCGCCGTTATGACCGTCCTTTAATCCTTGTGAATTAAGATATTCTAATGCTTTTCCACTTCTGTTTCCACTTCTGCAGAATAGGATCACCGGTTTTTCAATAGACAAAATTTCGTCTTGTCTGTCTTCTACCTCACCTAGGGGAATATTTTTAGCACCGTCTATATTTCCGTCCATTTCAAGCTCCATTGGCTCACGAACATCAATCAATTCATAGTTTCCAGATTGTATTACTTCTATTAAAGACATAGTTGTTTATTTTTAAGCATTAAATTATAAACGAAATTACGTAATTTTTTTTTGAAAAAAATCTTAATTAAAACATAAATTTTCAGAATGGAAGTTATATCAACGTTAAATAAAGCATCTGGCATGCAATTAGAAAATTGATAAAATAATCTTAATTTTGCAGAGTGAAATTTATGAATGCTGGTGCCGAAAAATATTCTCAACTGATCAAGTCTAAGGCTCAAAGTTTTGGATTCCAGAGTTGTGGTATTTCCAAGGCAGATTTTTTAGAGGAAGATGCCCCACACCTTGAAAAATGGTTAAAGAATAACTTTAATGGAGAAATGAAGTACATGGAAAACCATTTTGATAAAAGACTTGATCCAAGACTATTGGTAGAGGGTTCTAAATCTGTTATTTCACTTTCCTATAATTACTTTCCCGAAGAAAAGATCTCTATTCTTGAGAATTTTAAAATCTCAAAATACGCCTATGCAGAGGATTATCATGAAGTAATCAAGGAAATACTTCGAGAAATGGTGGCTGAATTGCAAGAAGAGATAGGAGAATTCGGATTTAGAGTTTTTGTAGATTCGGCTCCTATTATGGAAAGAAGCTGGGCCAGAAAATCAGGCATTGGCTGGGTGGGAAAAAATGCCAACCTCATTACAAAGCAAAATGGATCTTTCTATTTCCTGGCTGAGATTATCTGCGATCTGGAACTGATTCCCGACCATGAAACTACAGATCATTGTGGAACCTGCAGAAAATGTATTGATGCCTGCCCTACAGATGCCATTGTTTCAGAAAAAATTATTGACGGTAGCCGTTGTATTTCTTATGCCACGATAGAATTAAAGAATGAAATTCCGGATCACTTTAAGAATAAAATGGAAGACTGGATGTTTGGATGCGATATCTGTCAGGATGTATGTCCCTGGAATCGATTTTCGGCACCTAATCAACAGAGCAGATTCAAACCCAATCAGGCCTTAAAGAACTTCAAAAAAGGAGAATGGAAAGAACTTACCCAGGAAATTTTTTCCGAGATCTTCAAAAAATCACCCGTGAAAAGAACCAAATTTGCAGGATTAAAGAGAAATATTGAGTTTTTACAGAAGTCCTCAGACCAAGTTTAGGTGAAACTTTTGGTGATAATCCCTTATCTGGAATTTTTCTGATTTCCAAATTAAAGCTGACGATCGACCATTCCTTATGTTTTGGACAGTAAGGAGGTTAAGATTTGATAGAATAAATTGCTTTAAAAGCCTTTCCTAAAAAGAAAAATCGACTTTCAGGAGATTAAAATCTCACCGAAAATCAACGTTTTTTTTGAACTCTTTTTGGAGCCGTTTTTACTCTTACTTTAAATCTTTTCTGGGATTTGGTATTTTTACGCATATTTGTGAATATTTCGTAACTAAATATAGTCATTTTTCCGATTAAAACAAATACTTTTACGAAAAATCACATATTAAATTTTATTAAAAAACATGACTTTGAAAACCATATTGATGTTTATCCTGAAAGCAGTAGGAATTATTCTAGGAATTGTCATTATTTATGCACTTCTAGGGTTATTGATCCCTTATATTCCGGTTTCAGCAAAGGATGACGGAGAAAAAAAAGATATTCCCATTTATATTTATACCAATGGGGTGCATACTGATATTGTAATGCCTGTAAAAAACGACCTGAAAGATTGGAGCCTTATGATTCCGTTTGCAGATACCAGATCGAAAAAAACAGATTATAATTACATTGGAATAGGATGGGGTGACAAAGGATTCTATCTGGATACTCCAACCTGGGCAGATCTTAAATTTTCAACTGCTGTTAAGGCCGCTTTTTGGTTAAGTGATTCTGCGATGCATTCTACTTATTACTATACAATGAAAGAAGGCGATGACTGCAAAATGATTATGATCAGCAGAAGCCAGTATAAAAATCTGGTCAAATTTGTAGAAGATAAATTCGACAGAGATCAAAATGGAAAATTCATGCTGATTCCTACGAATGCAGTGTATGGTGATAATGATGCATTCTACGATGCCAAAGGAACCTATAGCTTTCTTTATACCTGTAACACATGGAGCAATAATGCCTTGAAAGCTGCGGGGCAGAAAGCTGCACTTTGGACACCCTCTGACTTTGGAATTTTTCAGCATTATAAATAAAAAAGATTTAAGGAAAACTATTTATGAAGCATAGGCTTTTTCGTGAACAACAACTTAACTGTGATATAGAAACGGCATGGAAATTTTTTTCATCAGCCAATAACCTTTCAGAAATTACCCCGAAGAATATGGGATTTATTGTTCTTACTGAAATGGAGGATGATGAAATCTATAAGGGAATGCTCATTGATTACTATATTTCACCCGTGCTGGGCATCAAAATGAAATGGCAGACAGAAATTACCCATGTAGATTTTCAAAAAAGCTTTATTGATTTTCAAAATAAAGGACCCTATAAATTATGGAACCATCACCATGAGTTTATTCCTAATGAACATGGTGTTCTGATGAAAGATACCATTGATTATGAATTGCCAATGGGATTTTTGGGAGAAATAGCACATTCTTTATTCGTAAAAAAGAAGCTGGAATACATCTTTGATTATCGTTTTCGGGTACTGAGCAGATTATTTTAAAACTACGGGGGAACTATCCAATACTGTGTGACTTTTGCGATACCACCTACATTGTTTAAGTTTTTTTAACATTTTAAACACAGGAACTCCATTAAAAATGCCTATTTTTGCAGAACTATCGTTTTTACTAAAAAACTAATTGTGTTCTGATTGACATGGCAGGTCTGAGGTCATTTATCTACTTCTATATTATGTTGGTTTTTACCCTTTTCAATTCGAATTGGGTAGAAAATTCATTGCAGAATATTCCTCATCTTCCTCATGTAAGTAATATTCACCTGCTGGATATCTACGAAGAAGCAGATATGAACACGCATGCGTTGCCTGCTGCTTCCAAAATTGTAAAACACTCTCCACGTAAGGACGATCAGCCGGTTGGTGATTTTTCAGCCATTCTGAAAATGGCTCCAAAAATTATACTGCCCAATATTGCAGTTTCTATTATCTGTGGAGTCAAATCCTTTCTCCATCTCCTCCAGTTGTACTAGTTTAAGTTATTGAATTTCAATTTATTTTAACGAAGATTTTATAACCTAAACATTTAAGAATGTATTTTAAAAACGTAATAATTTGCAGTTTT
This sequence comes from Chryseobacterium aurantiacum, assembly GCF_003020585.1. Lineage (GTDB taxonomy): Bacteria > Bacteroidota > Bacteroidia > Flavobacteriales > Weeksellaceae > Chryseobacterium > Chryseobacterium aurantiacum. Next base: position 1,133,789 of record NZ_PXUE01000002.1, on the reverse strand, counting down.
GCAATATTATTCGCTGTGTCATGCAGTAAAGACAAGAAAAAAAACAACGAGAAAGAAAAAGAAGTTCCCGTTCTGGAAATCAAGGAAAAAGACACGTTGGTAAGTAACCAGTTTGTAACGGATATCCAGGCCAAGAAAAACGTAGAAATGCGTTCCAGAATTGGAGGAATTATACAGCATATTTATGTTAATGAGGGGCAATTTGTACATCAGGGACAACCTTTATTTAAGATTAATGACGCTGAATTGCAAATGGAACTTTTGAAAGCAAATGCTGGCTTAAAACAGGCTGAAGCTGATGTTCGTATTGTAGAAGTAGAACTAAAGCAGATTCAGAGTTTACATGCTAAAAAGTTTGTAGCCAACAACGAACTGGAAATGGTAAAAGCCAAACTTTCATCAGCGAAAGCTAAGCATGCCTTTGCTGATGCTGAAAAAAGAACTGTGCTTCAAAAAATAAACTTTACCAAGATCACAGCCCCTTTTGACGGAGTTATTGACGTTATTCCTCTTAAAGATGGAAGTTTAGTGGAAAATGGAACGCTATTAACAACGTTATCCCAGCTTAATGAGGTCTACGCTTACTTTTCCATTCCGGAAAACTTATACTTTGAGCTTTTGGCCAATGATAAGATTGGAAATCACCAAAAAATTGAGCTTACCTTGCCAAATGGCGTGAATTATCAATTTAACGGAGCCCTAAAGACCGCTGAGGGAGAAATCGACAGAACTACAGGTTCTATTCGGTATAAAGTGCTTTTCCCCAATCCTGACCGCCTGATTAAACATGGTACTTCAGGAAAACTTATTATTTCCGAGAATCAGGATAATGCCATTCTTATTCCACAAAAATCTACTTTCTCCATTCAGGATAAAACCTATGTTTTTGTAGTGGATAAGCAGAATAAGGTGAAAATGACCAATATCAAGATTGGAGCTACATTAAGAGACTCCTATATGGTGGAAAGTGGTCTTAAAAGAGGTGATTTAATCATTTATGAAGGAACTCAGTCTTTAAAGGATGGAGATATTATCAAAATCAAAAAGAAGTATTAACCTTTCATAATCTTTAAATCAACTTACTATGGTAGAAATGTTTATAAGACGAAAGGTTCTTTCGTTGGTTATTTCCATATTATTTGTACTACTGGGAATTATGGCACTCTTAAAGATGCCGATTACCCAATTTCCGGATATTGTACCTCCTTCGGTAACAGTAACGGCAAAGTATACAGGAGCAAATGCTGAAGTATCAGCGAATGCTGTGGCTCTTCCATTGGAACGTGCCATCAATGGGGTTCCGGGAATGACGTATATGTCAACGGTAACTTCGAATGACGGGCTTACCTTAATTCAGGTTTTCTTTGAAGTAGGAACAGATCCGGATGTAGCAGCGGTAAATGTCCAGAACAGGGTAACAACCATCCTTGATGAACTTCCTGAAGAAGTAATTCGTGCAGGAGTAACTACAGAAAAAGAGGTGAACAGTATGCTGATGTATCTTAACATCACGAGTACAGATCCAAGTCAGGATGAGCAGTTCATTTATAATTTTACAGACATCAATGTTCTGCAGGAGCTAAAGCGTATTGATGGAGTAGGCCGTGCAGAGATCATGGGGCAGAAAGAATATTCCATGAGGATATGGCTTGATCCGCAGAAAATGGCAGCATATAATATTTCGGCTGATGAAGTAATCACTTCATTACAGAAGCAGAATATTTCTGCAGCACCAGGAAAAGTGGGAGAAACGTCGGGCAAAACTTCCAGTCAGCTTCAGTATGTAATCAAATATAAAGGAAAATTCTTTGAACCTAAGCAATACGAAGAAGTTCCCATCAGATCTGATGTAGACGGAACTATTTTAAAGCTTAAGGATATTGCCAAGGTCGAATTTGGAGCAATGAACTACGGAATGGTTTCCAAAACAGACGGAAGACCTTCAGCATCTATTATGATGAAACAGCGTCCGGGTTCCAATGCTTCAGAAGTTATTGAAAGTGTAAAGACCAAGATGGAAGAACTAAAAGGTACTTCTTTCCCTCCCGGGATGGAGTACAATATGGCGTATGATGTATCCAGATTCCTTGATGCTTCTATTAGTGCCGTATTGACAACTCTTATTGAAGCCTTTATCTTGGTGGGAATTGTGGTATTTATCTTCCTTCAGGATTGGAGATCTACTTTAATTCCTGTATTGGCGGTTCCGGTTGCATTGGTGGGAACATTTGCTTTCATGAATATGCTGGATTTCTCGGTAAACTTATTGACCTTGTTTGCCCTGGTTCTCGCCATCGGAATTGTGGTGGATAACGCAATTGTCGTCGTTGAGGCCGTCCATGTAAAAATGGAAGAAGGCATGAACGCAATGGATGCTACTATTACTGCTACAAAGGAAATTGCAGGTGCAGTAGTAGCAATTACCATTGTTATGTCTGCTGTATTTATTCCTGTAGCATTCCTTGATGGTCCGGTAGGAGTATTTTACCGTCAGTTTTCATTGACGCTGGCCATCAGTATTGTCATCTCAGGGGTGAATGCATTAACACTTACCCCGGCGCTTTGTGCTATTATTTTAAAGCCTCACAATCATAATAAAAAGAAGACCATTGTAGACCGATTCTTCCAAAGCTTTAATACAGGTTTTGACAGATTAACAAACGGTTATGTAGGAGTTTTGTCCAAATTTGCCACAAGAACTACAGTTACGTTTGGATTATTATTTTTATTTGTCGGATTGACGTTTGTGACCAGTAAATTCCTGCCAACCGGATTTATTCCCATGGAAGACCAGGGAATGGTGTATGTGAGTGTAACAACACCACAGGGAGCAACGGTAGAAAGAACAGAAAAAGTCTTGGATGAAGTAACAGTCATTGCCAAGAAAATAAAAGGCGTAGAAAATGTAACCACACTTGCCGGATACAGTATTGTAACAGAAATTGCTGGTTCGTCCTATGGAATGGCGATGATTAACCTTAAAGACTGGAAAGAGAGATCTATTTCAGTAAATGATTTGATCACAGAACTTTCAGATAAAACAAAAGGAATTGCAGATGCCCAGATTGAGATCTTTGCTCCGCCCACTGTTCCTGGATTCGGAAATACCAGTGGTTTTGAATTGCGTTTGCTAGACAGAACAGGAGGAACTATCGAAAATACAGATAAAATCACCAAGGATTTTGTAAAGAAACTGAATGAAGCTCCTGAATTGCAGAACAGTTTTACCAGTTTTGATGCTACATTCCCGCAATATATGATTAATGTAGACTATGATATGGCTGCGAAAAAGGGAATTTCAGTAGACAATGCCATGTCAACCCTGCAAACTATGCTTGGATCTTACTATGCAACCAACTTTATCCGTTTCAGTCAGATGTATAAAGTAATGGTTCAGGCAAGTCCGGAGCATAGAGATACCCCTGAAAGTATCCTGAATTTATATCTGAAAAATGATAAAGGTGAAATGGTTCCGTTTTCAACATTTATCACCATCGAAAAAGTATATGGACCTGAAGTCTTAACGAGGTACAATATGTATATGTCTGCCATGATCAACGGAGAGCCGGCAGATGGTTTTAGCTCCGGTGATGCCATTGCCGCTGTAGATCGTATTGCCAAGGAAACCCTGCCGAGAGGTTTTGATATCGAATGGTCCGGAATGACAAGGGAAGAAATTTTATCAGGAAACCAAACCATTTACATATTCATGATCTGTCTTTTGTTTGTGTATCTTTTATTGGCAGCCCAATACGAGAGCTTCCTTCTTCCAATGCCTGTACTGTTAAGCCTTCCAACGGGAATATTCGGATCCTATATCGCATTGGTACTAACGGGATTGGATAATAATATTTATGCACAGGTAGCTTTGGTCATGCTGATTGGTCTTTTAGCAAAAAATGCCATCCTGATTGTAGAATTTGCTGTAGCCAGAAATAAACAGGGATATGATATTATTCCGGCTGCCATTGAAGGAGCAAGACAGCGTCTGAGACCTATCCTAATGACCTCCTTTGCTTTTGTAGCAGGACTTATTCCGCTTTGTATTGCATCAGGGGCCGGAGCCATCGGAAACCGCTCCATTGGTACAGCAGCAGCGGGAGGTATGTTACTTGGAACAATCTTCGGGTTGGTAGTAATTCCGGGACTGTATATATTCTTTGCGAAACTTGAAAATAAGAAGAAAGATGAAAAGATTAAATCATAGAAGCATATTGTACGGCATTGCAGCACTAAGCTTAGTCTCATGTGCTGTTCCAAAGGTGGCTGACCTGAAAAAAGCCCAGGAATTACCGGAGATGCCTGCTAAAATAGCAAATTCAGAAGAATTTAAGCAACTTAATCTGAAAGGCTATTTTACAGATTCTCATCTTTTGGAACTTTTTGATAAAGTAGTGCTAGCCAATCCTGATTTTCAGATTGCACAGCAAAGAGTAGAGATTGCCAATAGCTTTTTACAAAGATCAAAGATGGATCTTTTGCCATCCCTTGAAGTGGGAGCAGAAGCTTCAGGAAACCGATATGGAAAATATACAATGGAGGGAGTGGGTAATTATGATACCAATCTTTCTCCTAATATAACCGAGGACCAGAAGATTAACCGTGATTTCACACCCAATTATTGGCTGGGAGCAAGAAGCAGCTGGGAAATTGATGCCTGGGGAAAATTGAAGAATAAAAAAATTGCTGCTCAGAAGAAATATCTGGCTTCCACGGAAGGCTTGCGATTGCTTCAGGTAGAGCTTTTTACTGATATCGCCAATCTGTACTACCAATTGGTAGCTCTCGATAATCGTCTTGCCATTTACCAGAAGAACTATAATCTTCAGCAAAGAGCCTTTGAAATTGTTTTGGCGCAACGGGAAGTAGGAAAAGCTACAGAACTTGCCGTTCAGCAGTTTAAAGCTCAGAATAACAACTGGCTTGCAGAAATTGAACATATCAAAGTAGAGATCGTTACTGTTGAACAGGCCATTACTACTTTAACGGGAAGCTATGGCGGAGACGTGAAACGCGGAAAAGTACTGATGCCTACCAATATGGATATTTTAAATAAAACCATTAATGTAGAAGCCGTTATTCATTCAAGGCCGGATGTTGCTGCAAATTATTATGTATTGGAGGCTTCTCAGGCAGACGCAAAGGCTGCAAGAGCTGCTTTTTATCCAAAGCTTGACCTTGGAGTAGGTATTGGAATGAATTCATTTTCTGTGGAAACCCTTTTTAAACCAAGTTCACTGGCAGGACAGTTGTTGGGAGGGTTAATGGTTCCTGTTTTCAATAAAGGGCAGTTGAAGTATGAATTTAAAGTAGCAAGTAAAGAGCAGGAAATTGCTTTTTTAAACTATCAAAAGAGTATTACCACTGCATTCAATGAGCTTCAGTCTATTTTGAAACAGACTAAGATCTACGAACGTGTTTTAAAATTGAAATCAGAAGAAGTAGGTTTTCTTGACCGAGGTGTTGAGGTATCAAATGATTTGTACCTGACAGGGTATGCCAATTATTTTGAACTCATCAATTCTCAGAAAAGTAAGCTTATTGCTGAGCTTGATCTGTTGCAGTTCCAGCATCAGAATACCAGAAATAATGTTCTGTTATTTAAAGCGCTGGGTGGAAAACTGGATTAAATATGATCATAGGTAGGGTGAACTTTTTAAGGATTCAGGAAGAATACTTAATTATTTCACTCTCCTAATGGTTTGAAACCATAATGTTTTTCGGTTTTATAAACCGACCATTTTTATTTTTACGATGAAGAAAGAAGTTGTCTCAAAGCGAGGCAGCTTCTTTTGATTTTAATCAAAACCTGTAAAACTATATTTACGGTTAAGGAAATAGCACCCAGAACTGAAATTGATTTTTGTAAAATAAAAAAGAGACTGTCCTTTTAAGACAGTCTCTTTCTGTATTGTTCAAACGTATCTGTATCAAACAGATCGTTTTATGAATAAATATTATTTAACAATCTGAATGTTAACAGCTGAAAACCCTTTAGGAGACTTTTCTTTTTCAAAAGATACTTTGTTTCCTTTTTTTACAAGTTCTGTACAGTTGTTATTATGGAAGAAGATATTTTCTTTCGTGTTATCTTCAGTAATGAAACCGTATCCTTTTTCACTGTGGAAAGTAATGATTCCTAATTTTCTTGGATCTTCCTCAATAATCGGAGCTGCACCCAATTGAATTTCATCAAGGTTTACTTCCTGTCTTTGTTCAGGTGGAGTAGAGGTTAATCTTCCGAATTCATCCACATACATGAATACATCCTCCATATCCTTTCCTTTGTTGTTGTTCGTTTTACGATCTTCGCGTCTTAGCGCCTTTTCTTTTTGCTTTTGAATTTTTTTCTTGAAATTTTCCTTTTTAGAAAAAGAATCTGCCATAAATTATTTTTAGTATTTAGTTTCTATAAATTGTATTGTTCACACTGGTCTGCTTTAGACCTTAAAGTCCACCACTGTTTTCTGTCCTGGGATTTCCAATCATACAGAGCTTTAAAATTCCGACAAGTATTGTTCTTGGTAGAAGAATAAAATGTTAAAAATAGGACTGCTCAAAAAGCAAAGACTGAATAATATATATTCCGGTCGTTACAGAAAACAAAGTATTGACTTGGTTATTAATGTACAAATATACAACAATAAAACGAATAATACAGTTTTAAATGATTGATTATCAGAAATGGATTTAACAGAAATTCGCTAAAATAGGCTGCTGTAGGAATATAACAGTGAATATCGCCAAACCAAGAGGGGATAAAAAATCCCCAGTGAGCTGAGGATTAAAAAAATATATTAAAATTGAAGTGGTGTGTGTTAATACGGGTGGGAGAGCATCAAATGTTATGCCTAAAATTCACTTAAGTTAGAAAAAGAAGCCAAGTGTTTAATAGAAAAACCGACTATCTTACCGTATCTGTCTGGTAAATAGTGTTGTATTGTAAAATGACTGTTTATATAAAATTTAATATTTTTTTGCTTATTTTTTTAACTCTAATTATTGAAGAGTTCAAATTTTAAGATAATTCCCGAAAAATTCACCATGTTGAGATGACTTTTATTATCCATCTTTGCCTCAATAACATTTAAAATATAAAAATAATGTCAACACAAGATGTAAATGGAAAAGTTGTTTTAATAGCCGGCGGAGGTAAAAACTTAGGAGGATTATTGAGCAAGGACTTTGCTGCAAAAGGAGCTAAACTGGCTATACACTACAATAGTGAAAGCTCCAGAGCTGAAAGCGAGAAAACACTGGCAGAAGTTCAGGCGTTGGGGGCTGAAGCATTCCTGTTTCAGGGAGATCTCACGAAGATAGACAATATCACTCAATTTTTTGATGAAACAATTTCTCGTTTTGGAGGAGTAGATATTGCCATTAATACAGTAGGAATGGTATTGAAAAAACCATTTTCAGAAACCACAGAAGAAGAATATGATACCATGTTCAACGTGAATTCAAAATCTGCTTATTTCTTTTTACAGGAAGCAGGCAAAAAATTGAATGACCACGGGAAAATCTGTACCATCGTTACCTCACTACTGGCTGCATACACAGGATTGTACTCCACATATGCAGGTGCAAAGGCGCCTGTGGAGCATTTTACAAGAGCAGCTTCTAAAGAATTTGGAGCAAGAGGAATCTCTGTAACGGCAGTGGCTCCCGGTCCAATGGATACTCCTTTTTTCTATGGTCAGGAAACTGATGACGCAGTAGCTTATCATAAATCAGCATCCGCATTAGGAGGACTTACAGATATTAAAGATATTGCTCCATTGGTAGAGTTCTTGGTAACTGAGGGCTGGTGGATCACTGGGCAGACTATTTTTGCCAACGGAGGTTATACAACCAGATAATTTAAATTAAGTTTAAAAAAATACCCCACTGAAGATCATCCTTCAGGGGGGTATTTTTATTGGTAGTTAATAAGATTATGAAGTTTTCATTTTGGACTTTTCCAGTATACTTTTTCCAATAAAAAATAAACCTAGAAGAACAAATGGAATACTTAGAAGCTGTCCCATATTCATACTCATTCCATGTTCAAATTCAACCTGGTCTACCTTGATGAATTCAATCAGAATTCTCATGATAAAGATTAAAAGAATACTGATCCCAAAATAGAATCCTTTTCCGATCTTGAATATATCTTTCTTGTAAATGAAATAAATTAAAAGGAAAATTACAAAATAAGAGATGGCTTCATAAAGCTGCGCTGGATGCCTTGGAAGATCATCTACCTGTCTGAAGATGAAAGCCCATGGAACATTCGTAGGTGTACCTATAATCTCAGAGTTCATAAGGTTTGCCAGTCTGATAAAAACACCTCCCAATGGAAGTACAATAGCTATGGCATCCAGAACTTTCATAAAAGGGATAGAGAATTTTCTGGAATATAATAAAAGCATTATGACAAGCCCGATACCACCCCCGTGGCTGGCTAATCCTGCAAATCCTACAAAATGGTATACCCCATCTGGCCCTTTCTGAATGGGTAGGAAAATTTCAAGGATATGCTGGGAATAATAATCAAAATCATAAAAAATACAGTGACCCAATCTGGCTCCGACCAAAATTCCGATAAGAGCATAAGAGAATAAGGATTCATGAGCCTGCATGCTCAAATTTTCTTTTTTATAAATGCTTTTTAAAATATTAAAGCAAAGAACTAACCCTGCAAGAAATAATAGGCCATAGTATTTTACAGGAATTCCTAAAATATTAAAGATTTCAGGATTCACATTCCAATCGATGTATAATAAATTCATTGATAGTGTTGTTGGATTTACGGGTGCAAATATAAGAAAATAGGAACGGTTGATTAAGATAGAGAGGTTTTGGAAGCCTTGTGGCCTGTTTTATAACATCTTAAAATAGTATTTTTCCATTTTTTTATCCAATATATTTTCAAGTGATGAGGTTGTTATATGGTATAATTTAAAATGATTCTTGAAGAAACATTTTATAACTTTAACCTGAGTTTAAGATGAAAAAATAAGTCGTTTTTAACTTAATTTTCTTATTCCTATTCATCAACAATCAATCACAGAAATATTCTTATATGCATCATCAACTTGAAAAACATTATGTAAATAGGGTAGGATGGCTTCGGGCAGCAGTACTGGGAGCCAATGATGGACTATTATCCACAACCAGTATTGTTATTGGAGTAGCCGCAGCACAACCCGAACGTCATATCATTATTCTTGCCGCTTTAGCCGGAATGATTGCCGGAGCAATGTCTATGGCTGCTGGTGAATATGTTTCCGTCAGTTCACAGGAAGATACGGAAAAGGCCGATTTAATGCGGGAAAAAAGAGAACTGGAAGAAATGCCGGAAATAGAGCTACGGGAACTTGCCAGAATTTATGAGAAAAGAGGTTGTACAAAGGAAACAGCGATGCAGGTGGCCACTGAACTTACTGAGCATAATGCATTGGAAGCCCATGCCCGGGATGAATTGGGAATCAATGAAATTACTCAGGCAAAACCCTTACAGGCTGCTATGGCTTCTTTTGGATCATTTGCTGTAGGGGCATTATTACCGTTTACTGTTTCTCTTCTGGCTCCTATTAAGCAGATGGTTTATTTTCAATATGGATTTTCCATTATGTTTCTGATGCTTTTAGGGGCAATTTCAGCTAAGACCGGAGGTGCAGGAATTAAAGTTGCTGTTCTGCGGATCTGTTTTTGGGGTACCATAGCCATGGGAATTACAGCTTTGGTTGGTCGTCTTTTTGGGGTAAATATTTCATAATTTTCTGGTAGAAATCATCCATGAAAACATCCCCTTCTGTCTCTTTTTTCTGAATATTTAATGAGGTAATCTTTTGATTAGTAGCTGTTATGGATCCTAACAATTGTTAGTCGTAGAAATACTACACTTTTTGAAATTTCCGATCAGATGTTATTTTGTTATAGCATTTACTTCTATCTTTGGTGATATAGAAAAGAACCAATCAACAAATCACAAAATATTAACGATTAAAATTTACGATCATGGCAGAAAGAAATTCAAGAGGAATTTTAAAATTCAACAACGGAGAAGGGCAAAAATTATTAAAGCTTAATTACAACGTATCAAGAGCTACAGACGTTTCAGGACGTGTAGCATCTGATCCTTCCAACGCTCTTATCAAGATCACCGTAGAAGCTACAGAAAAATCTGATATTCTGGAAAGCCTTCTGAACGGAAAGTACAAGCCTACAGTGGGTGAAGTAACATTCAACAAATCTCACGAGGAAGGAACATTAACAACATTGAAATGGCAAAACGGGTATGTAATCCAGCATGAAGTAGACTTCGATGCAGTGGATGACAACAGTATGTACATCAGTTTTGTTATCAGTGCTGAGCAAATTGATCTAGGAAACTCTGCTTATGATGGCGCATGGCCTTCAGCATAAGAATCCGATTTCTTAAAATTAAATCAACATAAAACAGAATGGTATTCCGAGATGAAGAATATTATTCTGTTTTTTCGTCTCAAATCGTTTTTTGTCAGAATATTGAATATGCTGATGAACTTTCTCGTGAAATTCTCATGATTTTAAAGATTAAATTAATAGAAACAGGTTTTATGTTGCGATAAATTTATAATTTTATATAAAGGTTGTTTGTTTTTAGAGTTTTTATTCAAAAAAATAACAGCCCACCAAAACACTTTACATAATATGAATAATAATACCTCGAATTCCGAAAAGATTTCGGAGAATCATATTCCTGGAATCAACCGTGTGGTGAAGCTGGATATTGTGATTGAAGGCAAAATGATTAAGCATTTTAAGCATTTCCGCCTGGAGCAAAGTGTGAAGAAACACCATCATTTTGAACTTACATTAGCACATGATACCTTAGATGGAGTACAAAACCATGATTTGGAAGAGGCTCAGCAGTTTTTGGGAAAACGTTTAACTGTGGTTTTCAAATATAAAGATGTAGAAGGAAGTCCGGAAAGAACCTTTGTGGGCGTCATTACAAAAGTAGGTTTCAGTCAGGAAAATCATAGTCTTGGAAACATTGTTTTAAAAGGGTATAGTCCTACAATGCTATTGGATGCAGCTCCCCATACTCAAAGTTTTGGGGGAGATCAGCCTGTTAATATGGGAATCATTGCCACTAATGTCATTAAGCAAGGAATTGAAGGAAGTAAATTTGATGTGAAAATTAATGCTAAGGCATCTTCTCAAATCCTTTATAGCTCTCAGTATAACGAAACCCATTACAATTATCTCTGTAGAATGGCAGAAGCGTATGGTGAACAGTTTTATTATGATGGTGAAGTTCTGCATTTCGGAAATATGCCGCCTCAGGATAAAGCCCTGGAACTGATCTACGGAAGCAATGTTTCCGATGTGAATGTTGAATTGAAAGCTGTTCATATTAAACCCAATTTTTACGGATATAACAGTAGTTCCAATGCCAAGCTTGCCTCTGGAGAAACACCAATTAAGCATGTAGGAAATCTTGCAAAAACAGCTTATAAGAATAACGATAAAATATTTAAAACCCCATCACTCCAAGTTGCTCCCATAAAAGCAGCAACTGATATGGATGTAGTGATTTCCCAAACCAGTACTGCAGGCAGTAAAGCAGTAGATGTATTTACCGTGTCTGGAGGTACAACGATTCCTTTTTTATACCCGGGATGCGTGGCTGATATCAATATGCGACAAACGGATAGCAATAAAACGTCTTATTTTACCAAGCTGATGATGACAGAGGTGATTCATGAAGTAGATGCATTGGGTCGCTATAAAGGAAGATTTGAAGCCATTGCCTCAGATACAGGATATATTCCGACGCCTGACTTTATTGTTCCCATTGCAGAACCACAGATTGCAACGGTAATATCCAATACAGATCCGTTGGCACAAGGTAGAATCACTGTAAGATTCGACTGGCAGCTGCATGATACGACTAACTTCATTCGCATGATGGCTCCTGATGCCGGAGGAACAGATCAGATTACCCAAAACAGAGGATATGTAGCCATACCGGAAGTAGGAGATCAGGTGATGGTAGGTTTTGTACATAATCATCCGGACCGTCCTTTTGTAATGGGGGGAATGTTTCATGGTGGAACGGCTCTTGGAGGCGGAGTGGATAATCACCTAAAATCTATACAAACCAGAAGCGGAATAAGGGTTTTAATGAATGATGCAGAAGGAAGTGTAACCATTATTGACCCAAGCGGCAATAATTATTTTATGGATGGAAAGGGAAATATTACCGTAACAGCCCCTAAAAATATGACTTTCAATGTAGGTGAAAACCTTGCCATTAATGTAGGGAATGATATGAAGACCAGTGTAGGAAATGACAACGCCATTAATATTATCAATAATCATAAGTTTACCTCAAAAAATTATAAGCAGACGGTTAACGAAAATAAAACGGTTAATATAACGGGCGACTTAAAAGAAACAACCTCTACCACCACTCACAAAGCTAAAAATGGGGATATCCTATTGCAAAGCTCCGGAGTAGCTAAAATGCTCGGTAAAATAGATGCCAAGGTGAATAAGGGATAAAATAAACACATAAAAATTAATTGCCTATTATTTTAAATAAATAGTTGCAATACATTCATAATGAATAAAATAATAAAATATCTATTAGGCTTTTTGTTCTTTACTCAGATCTCGTGTCAGGAAAAAAAAGACCAAAAAACAACTGAACCAATGACAAAATACGAATGGTCCGAAGGGAGATCTGCATCTTTGGGATATCCGATGGAGGTATATAAAGGAGGAATAGATTGTGAAGGAGGAGAATGGGTAAGTTTAGATGATGGAATGATTCCCGGAAATGATATCTGGGGAAGCGTCAATAATGGAATGTCAAAAGGTTTTAAAAGTCTTCCAACCCGTCTGGATTTTATCTGGATGTCTTATATGGAAAATCAGTTTTATCTTGTTGATACAGATATTGATACCAATAAAATTAAAGAATACTTCAGACAAGGATATGATGTAAAAGTAACGAATGGAAGCGGGGATATTGAGCATTTAAATTATAAAACCATTTGTGTAGGAATGGCTCCCGGAGGAGTAGTGGTGGTATGGGTTGAAGGTATTGGGGTTCAAAAAGAAATAGGCAGATACCAAGGAAAAAAAGTAACAATCCCTGAGTCTGAGATTGCAAAGTTAGACAGCCATCAGAATCGGTTTTGGAGAAAGGATTATCTGGATATGGTTCATACCCGTGATCAGATTATTCCTGCTAAAGTAAGAGAAGATAATAAAGGAAAACCAATTCCGCTTGGGCTTTGGGATACCTATAGAATACGATACAGCTGGAAACCGGTTTTTGAATTTCCGGATAAAGCTAAGTTGAACCCTTTGGCCAACGTAAAACTATCAACGGTTAATGGAGAAAAAGAACAGTTTGATACCGCCCAAACACCATTGTCCAAAAATGAACCAAGAGCAATACCTAGAAGAATGGTATTTGACTTTGTAGGGGCTGATGGTAAAGAATACGGAGCCAACTGTGACTTAAACGAGAAGTCAAGCTTTGAGGCATTTAAAACAGTATTCGGAGATAATCCCAATTCAACCAAAGCAGATATAATCATTAAAGTTAATGAGGCCAATAGTTATTTTACCATAAAACTGAAAGGTGAAAATGGTAAAGAAGCTTTTATAAAAGCTGATAAAATAGAGGTTTTTTAAATCAAATAGTATGGGAAAGACTTTTGTATATAACACAGGTAATGCAATACCTCCTATAGATGAATTCCATTTGGAAATAGGAGTCTTTTTCGATGGTACTTTAAATAATCTAAAGAATACAGAGCTGCGGGAGAGCTACAGAGACGGAAAGAATAAAATAGAAAGTACAGACTCTGTAGAAGTAATGAAGGCCAAAGAAAAAGCCATAAAAGCAACCAGGGAAAAGCAGGAAGAAGAATTCGATAATTTGGATGATAAGGATAATTCCGAATATGCCCAGTATCTAAGGTCTAGCCACAGAGGTTGGCTGGATAGCCAGGGGGTAGATAACAGCTTTAGTAATGATCACACCAATGTTGCACGCATGTACAAAAGTTGTGAGCAGAAAAAATATGGAGTCTATGTAGAAGGGATAGGTACCCTGAATAATAATAGAGATGTGGATGACGGATTTCAATACGGTTCCGGTAAATCCGGAGTAAGAGGCAAAGTAAGAATAGGCTGTGAACTGGTTGCAGATAGAATTAAAGATCTTTTGCTGGAAGTAAATACAAAGAAGAAGCTGACAAAAATTGTAATAGATACATTTGGTTTCAGTCGCGGTGCCGCTGCTGCAAGAAATTTCGCATATGAAATTAATGGAAACAAAAGAACACAGGATATTGAAATTAAAAAATCAAGAAAAGTAGTTGGATACAGAGAAAGTGGCTCCTACGGAAATGATGCATTGGTTGCAGAATATGAAGATACATGGCTGGATAAAGATAAAACAGAAGTAGATCCAAAGTATCTCGTGGACGGGAAACTTCCAAAATTTGGATTTTTAGGATATTATCTTTTAAGCAAAAAAATAGTTTCCGCTAAGCAATTGGATGATCTGGATCTGGAAGTTCGTTTCATAGGAGTATATGATACCGTTTCCTCTTATGAAGAATTTGGCGATATGGGTACAATGGAAAGAGTAGGCTATAGAGGGATATTGCACGCTTCCATAGGATCTCAATTTAATTTTGCAGATGATGTAGAGCAGCTGCAGCTAAGAAATCCAGGGCCATTCCGTAAAGCAGTTCACTTCACGGCAGAGAATGAACATCGTGAAAATTTCTCCCTCACAACATTTACAGCAAAAGGAGTAAAAGAGCCCAAAGATAATCCTCATGTTATTGAAAAGGAATTTCCGGGTGTTCATTGTGACATTGGAGGAGCCTACGAAAACGGAACAGAAACAGTAGATGAGATAGAGACATCCAATCATAAACCACTCTGGGCATTACAAAATAGAAGACAGCAACTGATTGATGAACATTGGTTCAAAGGCCCACAGATTACAATCAATAATACAGCCCTTAATATTTTAACGTTTGGGAGCGCATACCGCAAAATAAAAGGGGTAAGGTTTCTGAGAAAAGAATATAGCTATATCCCGCTTCATTTCATGGAGAAGCACGGAAAAGAAATTTATGACCATCAAATGGTTTCAAAAACAGAAAGCAGTTATTCTATAAACCACGATGAGAATTTGGTTGCGGCAAAAAATAGATTGAAACAATACGTTTTTGAAGGGGGAGAACCATGGACGTTTGTAAGTGATGAAGATATGAAGAAAGAAAAAGAAAGAATAATGGCTAATGAGCCTGTTCAGCATCCTACAACTACCATTGAAAACGGAGAAAAGATTACGAATATCCCTGCAGTGAACATTCATGTAGACAGATGGCAGGATTTATTAAGAACTTTAAGAAACGGATATCTTCACTGGTCTGCCAATAGAGACTGGATGGGAATGGATCCGAATAGTGATTATAAAAGAAAGGTATATTAAGAAGATGCCCAATATATTGCAGAACCTTCACCAGAAAAAATTTCGGTTGGAGACCATTGTAACAGAACAAAAAAATCCGTTTTATTCCAGTAAGAAAAGCTATGCAAGAGAAGTTGAGGTTTATTATTATGGAAAAGTAAAGGATGAACATGACTTTCAGGTTTTAGTCACCAATTTTGTTTTTTCTGAGGAAGAAGGCACAATGGATAAGTTTTTAAAAAAGATCAGTTATTTATTTGATGAAATAGAATGTAAAGTAGATGCAGAAGGAAATATTACTACGATAGATAATTTGCTTTTTTTGAAAGTAAGATGGGGTAAGATTCAGGCAGATTTGTCCGAAACCCATAAAGGAGAAGCTGTAGACCGCTATTTCAGTCAGATCAGTGATATATTGGAAGATCAAACGAAGCTGATCGATTTTTTGGGAAGCTATAACATGTTTGGACTGCTTTTTAATGGTTTGCTGGGGTCATTTGATACCAAAAGAAAAAGAGAATCTTCCGATGGATTTACAGAAATTATGACGCCTGTAAAAGACGGTGATAAAACGATTCTAAAAATCTCCGCAGAAAACCTGGACCAAACAGAGGCTGATGACTTCGGAGGATTATTTGTATGCCGTGGAGATCAGTTTGAAGAAGGATTTATAGAAATAAAAAAAGACAATTTCCATTTAAAACATTCATTATTATGGGTAGGTTAGATAACGAAGGAGGAGGAGCAGCCACTCAGAATCCAGATACAACTCAGGACAATGACCAGATGAAGGCGGATAACAGGCAGAAGATGGATGATAAACGTGCTGAAGACGAAAGAAAAGAAAAAGCTGAAGCCGGTTTGAAAGTTGTAATAGATACAGCAACCTTGGAGTGTACACAATGTACCAATCCCAAGGGAATCATGGTTGTGAATTATAATACCCCCACCATACAGGAAAAGAAAACCGCTACCGTAAAGGAAAAGGGCCCCAAGAGTCTTGTTTTTACAGGGAATTGTCTGAAAAGTCCTTATGCCAAGCTCCCTTGTGCAACAGTGATGAATGTAGGAGAGTGGAAAGGGGTAGGAACATACCAGTCTCAGGAACAGCTTGTCCTATTACAGCAAAGCACAATCCCCTGCATGTATGGAAATGTTGATATTAAAATTACAGACAGCGGACAAATTCATCAGCCGGAAAGCATTGAAGCCAAAGGAGCTCCGGTGCCGGAACAAAAAGACGACGGAAAATGTTTCTGTGACAGAGATATAACGTTAGATGAATTAAAATTAATAGTAAAGCAACTCAGAGCATCCGAAAAGAAAAAATCCACCGCAATATTTGCTGATGAAAACTGTCCCTTACCGGAAGCAGATTCTACCTATGAAAGGCTGCTTCAGGAAATAAATGCAATGTTTAATACCTACCATATCAATACCTGTATAAGGAAAATACATTTCTTCGCTCAATGTTACCATGAAACAGCCAGGTTGGGAACTACTTTGGAGTATGCAAGCGGCGTAGGGTATGACCCTGGGAATCATCCTGAATCAAAACAGCATGGGCATACTATTGTTGGAGATGGCCCTAGATATAAAGGAAGAGGAGCCATGCAGCTGACCTGGAGAGATCAACAAAAGGAATATTTCAGCTATGTAATTTCAAAAAAACCTCAATTGGTACAAGGAAAAAAAATAGATGATTTGTTTGATAGAAAAAAACAATATCAGGAAAAATACATCTATACCCGATATAAGCTTGATGAAAAAGGGCAGCCGCTGTTAGATAAAAAGAAAAAAAAGATAAAAGAAAAAGTAGTTGATCTAATTGATGTGGATGGAGCAGGGCTGCTAGCTAACAATCTATATTTTGCGATTGACTCAGCAGGATGGTTTTGGGATATCTATAAAACTGTAGAATATAGTGCAAAGGCCAATAAAACCAAATACAAGGAAATTTTACATAAAAATTTAAATGAAGTTTCCGATTATGGTGATAAATATCTCTCTATAATATCAAAATTCGTGAATGGTGGCGGGAATGGAATGGCGGAAAGAAACGTTTATTATAACGAACTAAAAACGAACGTATTTAAGTTTAACACAAAATGCATCAACCGTGATAAAATTAAAAAATAATATATTAAAGACAGTATCCGTTCTTTGCTTATTTTCTTTAAGCTTCCTATCGGCCCAATCCAATTATTATGATTTGGATAATGATAATCTCCAGGATCATGTGATGCTGGAAAATGGTTTGGTAACGGTTCATTTTGGGAACAAAAAGTCAGGAAGCTTTGAATTACCGGAAATTACTGCCCTTAATAATACAAGCATAGGGTATACAAATCCTTCAGAGCTTACAATATATTATGCGGGAGACCGCGGATTATACGGAACTGTAAATGTTTTCTATAAAAAAGAATGGTGTATAAAAAATATCAACTTCTATAATCCATGTCAGGAATGCGAAGATCAGAATTTTAAAATTCTGACAAAAAGCATTAACCTTCCAGTTAAAGATATAGATTCTGA
The DNA here is from genome assembly GCF_003020585.1 of Chryseobacterium aurantiacum. Classification (GTDB taxonomy): domain Bacteria; phylum Bacteroidota; class Bacteroidia; order Flavobacteriales; family Weeksellaceae; genus Chryseobacterium; species Chryseobacterium aurantiacum. Next base: position 1,115,773 of record NZ_PXUE01000002.1, on the reverse strand, counting down.
GAAGCTGGAAATTGATTCAAAAGGATTTAAATCACTAACATTTTTTGATAATCAGGGAATACTCAAACCTTATAAAGACCTTAAGAAGCTTTATGCCGATTTATCTGGTTATTCTTTGCTTGCCAATCGTTTTAATGAAACAGTATTACTGAATTTTAAAAAGAAATTTTCTTTATCTCAAAGCAATCTGGATGACTATAATAACATAGCATTTGCCCTTTCAAAAAATGGAAATCAGAAAGTGGCTATTGAGCTTTTGAAACAGATTATTGCCAAATTTCCAGGCAGAACCGTTGCATATCTTAACCTTGCAGACAGTTATTGGAATATAGGTGAAAAAGATGAAGCAATAAATAACTATAAGGAATATGTCTCTTTAATGAAAACTCAAAAAAAGGAGCTTACAAAGATTCCCGGGTATGTTCATGCAAGAATAGAATCAAAATAAAATTTCTTCTAACTACAAACTCTCTTTTTCATGATATTGATTGCGTGCGGCTTTGTAAAGAATTTTAAAGGAATAATACGGTTCTCTATTATTTTGATAAGCGTTTTTTTCAATGCTCAGGAAGTGAAAATTTGGAATAATATATTAAAAACCAATATCATAATACATCAAAAAGTGACTGGTGATAGTGCCTCTTTATTCATCGATAAAAAAGAAAATAAATGGTTGGGTAAAAATGTAAATATTAAAACTGTTAATTATTGGAATAATGCCTCAATAGATATTTCTGCTGATTGCTGTAAGAAAAATGTACTCATTATTAAGCGAACCTTTTTAGGAAATAATATTGTAGGAGATCAACTTTACTTCAAAAAAAGCAAGAATATGTACTACTTTAAAACCCTTAAAGAGTTTGAACAGAAGCCAGAATAAAATGATAAAAAATGTCTTATTGACTTTTTTACTGTTAACGGCAAGCAATATTTTCTCACAAACTAAAAAGAAACTGCCTGTTCTGCCAATTTCCCAATCATATTCATTGGGTTTCAATACGTATGATAAAGAGTTTAAAATGTATCAAAACCCCTTTATTATGAACAATGGTAAAAAGTATAAGATACAGGGATATGGCAGTGCCAATTATTCGGAAGGGGAAATTCTGGAAATATCTCCCAACAAAAGATTTATTGTATTGGATCACATTTCAAAAGGCTATGCTGAGGATGGTATCAGTAGAAAGCTATATGAAAATTATATGTGTGTAATTGTTGATGTTTTCAAGAAAAAAGTAGTAAAGTATATGCAGGGAGATTGTAGTGGCAGTTGGAATAAGGATAATAGATGGATAAGTGGTGATACGGTTATTTTTTAAATGAATTTCATTTCAAATAATTCCACAATGACTTAAAATAGTAATTCTATCACTTCTAATGTTGATTGGTCCTAAAAGAAATACTCACTAATGAAAAAAATATTAACTAAATTAGTCTCAAAATATATATTCATTCTTTTTTATAATTGATGTGGGGTATGAAACTAAAATGTAAGGCTAAATATAAAATGATAAGATTTTTATTTAGTTTTGGCTCTCTTTTCCTGTTTATACAAGTCTCTTCTCAGACTAAGATGGATGTAAATAAGAGAAAATTATTCTATCAACAATACGATAATAAATCATATAATCCGGATAAACTGTTGGCGAGAGCAAAAAATATGCTTAAATACGCACAGAATGATTATGAAAAAGCCCTTGCTTACTCTAATTTGGGTGATTGCTTGTATGGGCAAGGAAATTATTTGGAATCTGTAAAAATTTTGCAAAAAGCAGATTCTCTTATTAAGAAGAGCGACTCTATCCAAAATCGAATAACGATATTATATTCACTTATAAATTCATACCGAAGAGCAGGACTAATAGTAGAATCAGAGGAAACGTGGGAATTGGTAAAAGAGCTTGATAAGGAATCAAGCCCATTTATTAAGACTGCAAATTTATTATATACTCAGGCAAAAATTTTTGATATTGATGACAATTTTTGTAAAGCAGCAGATAGCAGAAAAAAATATATTCATCATATCAGAAAAATACCAAGCACTATGCCTACTTTAGAGTATAAGAATATGTTCGATTTTGCAATGCTGGCGCAATTGTGTTATGAACAAATTAGATGTGGTAGAATTGATGAAGCTAAAGAAACTTTAGAAAAAACTGAAATTACTCTCAAAAGAATTAAAGATAAATCTCCTATAAATTTATATGAGTTTTATTTATTGGATAAAGCACTTATTAATGTCAAAGATAATAATTTGCCCGAGGCGAGAAAAAACTTTGATTTGGCTTATTCTCAGCCAAATATAGACAGAATTGTTATCAAAGAAATTCTAATGAATAGATTACAAGCCAATATAGATACACCCACAGAGCAATTAAAATTTTCGAAAATCATTTCTGATATTACCAATTCTCAAATTACAGTTACAAAGAATCTAACAATAGAAGAAACCACTAAAGATAAAAACAGTATAAAAGAAAAAAAAGAAAGTATAAAGCTAAATCTGATCATTTTTATTTTTATTACCATTGTATTAATCATCTGTGTTATTTTCTTTTTTAGGGTAAAAAATAAAAAAATAAAATCAAGATATCAAAAAATCATTAAGGAGCTTGAAAATCCGCTTTCAGAGTCTACTATTTTTTCAGAATCCCAAAAAAATGCAGGTGATTCCGCAAAGGACAAAATCTTAATAAGTGAGGAGACAGAAAGAGAAATTCTAAAAAGACTGGACACTTTTGAAAAGAAAAGACTTTATACAACTAAAGGAATTTCTGCTGCACAAATGTCTGTAATGCTCAAAACAAATACAAAGTATCTTAATTACATTATAAAAAAATATAGGAATTCGGATTTTTACAATTACATCAATACCCAACGAATCAATTATATTGCGAAAGAACTTCACGATAATCCTCACTTACTACAATATAAGATTTCTGTATTAGCTGATATGTGTGGCTACAATTCTCATAGCCAATTTGGGAGTATTTTTAAATCAATTAAGAATATTTCTCCCAGCCAGTATATTAGTTTTTTAACTTATGAACAGAAAAATAAATCTTAAGTTCACCAGAAAATATTTTTTAATCAAAATATCTATACCATCATTTTCAGTTTTTGCTGTTTAAGTGATGGCTTTGTCATGTTATTTTTTAACTCTTTCCAATTATAAATTTTAAGTTGATACTAAATTATGAGCATACTCATGATTCTAGCTGTTCTAAAATTCTAAATGTTCAATGATACTTTAAAAAAAACCATTATACAATTAAGTGATATTGATTATCAGTGTTTTAATGTGCGGTTAAACTATCTCAATTCCTGCTACTTTATAGTGTTTTTGTTTTCATTCTCTAATAACAATACTAGTTTTGCCTCGTGAAATTTTATAAGAAATGAACATCTTATATTGTATAACATTGCTATATCCCAACTAGGAATAGGATTGAATATCTACTCGAAAAACAAGGACGTTTGCAATGAGAAAAAGGATTAAACATACTTTTCGAATGCCTTAATAATATCATTTTAAAAACACTAATTAATATACAATAGAAATCAAAAAAATACAACTCTAGGGAATGAAAAAACACATTTACGGACTAATTATTTTCTGTCTTTTTAGTAAAAATATAAAGGCTCAAAACGGATATATTTATGTTCACAAAAAGGCTATAAGTGAAGTGGCCTCACTCAATTTTAATTTTAATTTAACTAATTCCGGAGGCAATTCTGTTGCCAATTTTACCCTTAATGATAAACCAGAGGGATTTAATTCATTTGATATAGGAAATAGTCATGATGCAGGAGAAGGGCAATTATGGACTGTTGTCAATAATAATAGTATTACACAAGAGGTACATACTGTTGCCGGAACAATTTATACGAGGCCGGTGGGCAGCTCTAATTGGCTTGGAACCTCAATTACTAATGCAAAATCTGTAGATGGAATAGGGCAGAATACTGCTGTATATTCCGATGCATCTGGTAATGTGGGATTGTACAATAATGGAAATTCTATTGTTATTTGGTCACCCGCTTCCCATTCTAATGTAGGAATTGTAGATGTTGCTTCTGGTGGACCTACAGGAATTATAGCCGTAGTGGGGGATAATGGAATGATCTACAAATACACAGGAGATGGAACTAATGACTCATGGATTGTATTTTCTAAAGTAACGAATAATGGGACTAGTCTTCCATTTCGATTAGATATACATCCAGGTACAGGAGATATTGTTTTTATAAAGAATAAAGGTGATGGGAATATTTACCGAATATCTTCTTCGGATCCCTCTTCAGCAGTACCGGTTCTCGTTACTAATGCACCTTCAGGTAATGCACCAGACAATGCACGTGATATTGCCGTTAGTAATAATGATAATGTGTATGCAAATTATGGTGTAACTATCTCTCGGTATACCAATGGTTCATGGACTACAAACCCAAAGTCAAGAAATTTATTTGGTCTTACGGCGGGGGTTAGTGATCAGGTTTGGTCAATTAATAAAAATAACTCCAACCTTATTCAACATACAATTTATACTAGAACATCCACAGGTGATTGGCTAGATGATGAAAGAGTAAGAACCAGTACAAATGGTAATTCTATCATGATTCCAGTTCCGGCAGGAGTTTATAACCTTTCTGAGATAGTTCCGTCGGGATGGAATAATAGTGATATCAAATTATATGATCCTACTAATAACAGTTCTGCAAATTTGGCGAGTTCCACCTCTACAATAAATGTTTCTGCCAATGAAGTGGTTAATATAGTTTATAGTAATGTTTTAGAAAACCCCATAGTAACACCTGCTGTTTGTGCTACAAACTATATCTTAACTTTTGGGCAAGGTGCTTCTACCTATGGAAATGCTGCACAGGGATTTACTTCATATCATTATTTTGCTAACGGACAAGTGGCTGATGGCTATTATACTTTAGCTAAAACAAGTGCAGGATGGTTTGCGGGTGGACCGGTGCCCCCTTTATTAAATCATACTCCTAATGATCCTAACGGTTACTTTGCACTTTTCAATGCTTCATATGCAACAGATGACTTCTTTAGGCAAACGGTTACAGGTTTATCTGTAGGTACAAAGTATGAATTTGCCTTTTGGGTGGCAGATCTAGGCCCGTCATTCTCCATACGTCCAAATGTTACAATGGGAATAGTAGATCCTAACAATGGAACTTTATTGGCTTCTATTAATACAGGAGATATTTCATCTACTATCTGGAAGAGGTATAGCTTTACATTTACTGCAACTTCTACAACCGGAGAAATATTTTTAAAGAATAACTCAGTTGGAGGTGATGGAAATGATATTGCCATTGATGATATCACTTTTGCACCGGCTCCTCCGGAAATACCCAACGTTGAAATGACAGGCGGGGTGACAACTATATGCAGCAATATGAGTAGTAATCCTACACAATATCAGTTTACAAATTCTCTGGCAGGAGGAGTTTGGAGTTCAGATAATCCCGGCTTAATTACAATTAACCCTAATACAGGGCTTGCTTCAGCCGTTTATGGAGCTTCTGGAACTGCAGAAATTATTTATAATCATACCAATGCAAGTGGCTGTGTCAGCGAATCAAAATTAGTCGTAAATGTAGGGAATTGCTCTTGCTATAATCCGGTGACAAATACAAATGCGGGCATAGATACAAAATTTGGTATAACTCTACAACAAAGGGCTGGTACCGATAATGGAAATTGGCCAATGGTCCGAAAATCAGCACATGCTGTTTTAGAATCTAATACCAAAGGTTTTGTGATGACGCGGGTTTCAACCACTGGATTATCTGCAATCATATCTCCACAAGAAGGGATGATGGTATATGATACTGCAGCAAAATGTTTGAAAATATATAGCGATGGAACTTGGAAATGTTTTTCTACTCCATCTTGTCCGTAATTATTATTCCTCTTTTAAATTTAAACCATTAGACATGAAAAAAATTATAACGCTAAGTGCAATATTTCTATATAAAATATTTTTTGCTCAAGTAATTTTTGGTGATGCAATAGGAACGGCATCTAATAAAACTTCCGTATTGCTAGAATTTGCAAACACAAATAATAAAGGTATTATCCTACCTTATGTAAAAAGCCTGCCCGGCGCAGCCACTCCTGGAACGATATTGCTGGATGCTTCCAACTCTTCAAAAGCAAGAATTAAATATTATAATGGGGCTTGGCAGGATCTAAGTGGAAAAGACGGTAACGTAGGAGCGGTTCTTACTCAACAAACAAATAATATCGAAAATACTAATGCGAAAGTTATTATTGGATCTAATACCAGTTCTGCAGATGGAGTATTAGTATTGGAGTCCGTAACAAAAGCGATGATTATACCTATTGTAAGCGATGTTAATAATATCCCCAGCCCCTCTCCTGGAATGATGGTGTATATTAATAAAGTTGGTGCTAAAAGATTAGCTTTTTTTAATGGCTCTATTTGGTCTTTCTGGGCATCAAATTAAGCTATTATAAGACTAATATCACTGTTGTTATTAAACAACAGTGATAAATGAAAAATCATTGCCTTCTTATTTTCCTCAAAATTAAAAAACACAATTTCAATATATATAGTAAATGAAGAAGGCAACATTTTTAATATCCTCCCAAAACCTAATAGAATTTTCATGAAATTTAATAACTATAACCATGCACGAACATTTTTAATAATAAATTGTTTTCTGCTCATTGTTACTTTTCTATATCTATTTTTTTTAATTGTTTTTTATAATATTTCTGAAATACTATTCATGATCATTTCTCTTACATTGATCATAATCTGGTTAATTAATAATTTGATTTTTACTAATAAAATTGAAATTGACAGCACGAGTGAAGTCCTTAGTATTATTATTTCTCATCCTTTTATGAAAAAGCATATCCATAACTCAAAGATGCTTACGGAATTTCCAAAACAAAGACTTGTTAAATACAAGATAAAGAGGACGCTATTTAAAACAAATCTTGAAATATCATTTAGACGAGGAGAGATGTACAAGTCTAGTTTCCATAACCAATCATTCAAATTTTATGGATTAAATAATGCTCAGCAGTTATGTTTAGAAAGAGAATTAACAAAGATTATAAATCAAAACAATGAGTTTATATAAAGACATACATATAGGGAATCTGATTAAAATAAGGGCCAATGAAGCGGATATAGATATTTTAAGAATTTGTAATTTTTTCAGCTTAAATGCTGTGGAAATTGAAAATATGTACAATCAACCATCTTTAGATTCAGAAATTCTTCTCAGATGGTCTAAGCTTCTCGAATACGATTTTTTCAGACTATATTCCCAACATCTTATATTATATTCTCCACCGGCTTCCTTTAAGCAAACTGAGATATCTGGTAAAAAGCATTCATTACCCATATTCAAGAAAAATATTTATACAAAAGAAGTTATAGATTTTCTTGTAGAACTTGTAGAGTCCGGAGATAAAACCATAAAACAGATAATAGAAGATTATAAAATTCCCAAAAGCACTTTACATAAATGGATAGACAAGTACAGAAAAAAATATTGAAACCTGATTACAAACGAATCTATAATGACTTGATTGATAGAAAGTATCCGGAGAAAAAAATGGAAGTTAAATCTATGCTGGAGAAGAAAACATTGTCTACTCTAGATATTATTAAATTAAACCAAAGAATATTTGGGGAAAAGGAAGATTGTATTTTGAATCAGAAACATCGGTCATATGATAAAAGAGCCATTTTAGAAATTCTCGATTACCAGAGGATAAATAAATTGAATAATAAACAAGTGGCATTAAAATTCAACATGAGCCGTAATACCATTGGAAAATGGAAAAAGATATTTTTATAAATTAATATTAACCTTTTCAATTCAGATTTAATTAATTCTCTAGAGAATTGAAATTTTAGAATAGAAGACTAGTAAAAAATAAAAACCTCTGAAAATTAAATGATTTCAGAGGTTTTTTTGTACCCAGGACCGGGATCGAACCGGTACTCCTAAGAACTGGTGTTTGAGACCAGCGCGTCTACCAATTCCGCCACCTGGGCTTGATGTTTACTCCAAACGTAGTGTTTGTTTCAAATTGGTGTGCAAATATAGGAACTTTTTTCAATGTTCAAAAGCTTTTCGAAGATTTTTTTTAAAAAACTATTTCCAAACCATCGTAGGCAAGATGCATTCCGGATGGAAGCTGCTTATCTTCAATATCATGCACTCCCAAGTGATGACTGATGTGGGTTAAAAATAATTTCTTGGGTTTTAACTCCTCAAACAATTTGATCACATCAGGGAGGATGAAATGAGCCGGATGCGGGTCAAATTTTCTAATACAGTTTAGAATTAAGACGTCCAGATTCTTCAGTTTTTCCTTTTCCGTATCAGAAATAAAGCCGGCATCTGTAATGTAGGCAAGTTTTTTAAACTTATATCCGAACACAGAAATTTTATAATGAATTACTTCAATAGGCGTAATCTCTGTATCCAAAACATGAAACGGCTTGTTTTCAATTTCGTGAAGTTCAAAGGCTGGTGCTCCGGGATATCTTACATCTGCAAAAGCGTAGGGAAAACGATTTTTTATTTCGTGGGCAACCCTCGAATAACAGTAGAGTGGAACATCTTTACCACTTTTAAAAATAAGCGGACGCATGTCATCCAGCCCAATCACATGATCATTATGTTCATGGGTAATGAGGGCAATATCTACATTATGTTCGTGATTGGTAAGCATTTGCTGCCTAAAATCCGGACCGCAATCTATAAGTATTTTTTTATTTTCCTCCGTAGTTACCATCACGGAAGAGCGTAAACGTTTGTCTTTGGGATTTTCCGAAGTACATACTTCACATGTGCAGCCTATAACGGGCACACCTTGCGAAGTACCAGTTCCTAAAAATTTCAACTTCATTTTGTTTTGAGGTTGGTTTAATTTTGGTAAATTTACAAAAAATTTCATGTCCTAATGTATCAGAAACTAACTCCTAAACAAAAAGCATTAACAATTAATCTAGATCCTACTATTTATGGTACTTTCGCAGAAATTGGAGCAGGGCAGGAGACTGTTCGTCACTTTTTTAGAGCAGGAGGGGCTTCCGGTACGATTGCTAAGGCAATGTCTGCTTATGACAAAGATTTTAGTGACGCCATCTACGGAAAGGAAGTAAAAAACAGGTATGTTACCCAAAACAGACTTCGTAAAATGCTTCGCTATGAAGTAGCATTAATTGAAGAAAGAATTTCAAGAGATAACAACCCTGATAGAAAATTCTTTTCCTATGCTAACACTGTGACTACCATTAATTTTGATAAGACAGTGAAAGGCCATGGCTGGGTGGGTATTCGTTTTCAAACAAAAGAAAATGAGGATTACAATGAGATTGTAATTCACGTAAAATTCAAAGAGAATGATGCTACCTTACAGCAGGAAACCTTAGGAAATTTGGGGGTAAACCTTATTTTCGGAGCTTTTAATTACTTTGATAATCCAAGAACATTAGTAGAATCTTTATACGATGATGTAGCAAAAGACAATCTTGAAATTGATATGATTGATTTCAGTGGTCCTGCTTTTGAGTATGTAGATAATAGGCTAATGTCCCTTCAGTTGGTGAAAAACGGAATGACTGATGCGGTGATCTTTAACTCTCAAGGAAGTAATATGCTTCCTGCGGACGTATTGTACAAAAAAAATATTTTTGCCGTAAGAGGAAGCTTCAGGCCCGTTACCAAAGTAAATATTGACATGCTTCGAAATGGAATGGATATGTTCTTTAAGGATGCCATCTGTACCCACGAAGAAACAGAGGTTCTTATTGAAATTACCATTTCCAACCTTAGAGCAGATGGGGATATTGATGAAAGAGATTTCCTGGACAGAGTAGATATTTTAGGAAAACTAGGATATACTGTTATTATTTCAAACTTCTCAGAATATTACAGACTTATCGATTATTTTGCCTCTTATACAAGTGGTGATATCGGAGTTGCAATGGGTGTAAATAACCTATTGATGGTATTTGATGAGAAATATTATAAAAACCTTTCAGGAGGAATCCTTGAAGCATTTGGTAAGTTTTTCAGAAACGGAATGAGAGTGTATCTGTATCCTTATAAAGATCCGGAAACGCACCAGTTATTAGACTCTTCTAATCTTAAAGTAGAAGAAAACCTAAAGGAGTTGTACAAATATTTCAAGCGTAATAATCGTATTGTTGATATTACCAACTATAACCCAGAGTTTTTGGAAATTTATTCAAGAGAAATACTAAGAAAAATAGCATGTTGCGTTAAAGGTTGGGAAACTCAGGTTCCGGACGGAGTGGCTGAAATGATTAAAGAGCGTGGAATGTTTGGATATAAAGAAGAACTTCCTTTAAAACAATTCTCTTAAAAAAAATAAAACAATGTCAGAATTAAAGAAAAGACTTTCCTCTATTCTTGAAAGTCCTAAACACAATACAGAAGAGAAACTTGAAAAAGTTTGCCATTTATTGGATCAGGAGATTTCTTATTTCAACTGGACCGGTTTCTATTTTAAAAATGGAGATAAGGATGAATTGATCCTTGGCCCTTACGTAGGAGCTCCAACTGATCATACCATTATTCCTTATGGAAAAGGGATCTGCGGGCAGGTTGCTGTTTCCAATGAAACATTTGTAGTGCCAGATGTACACGAAGAAAGCAATTACCTAAGCTGTTCAATTGATACAAAAGCAGAAATTGTAGTTCCCATCTTTAAGGATGGAAAAAACATCGGTCAGATTGATATTGATTCTCATACAGTAGATCCTTTTACCAATGAAGATCGTGAACTATTGGAATGGCTTTGTAACGAAGTTTCCAAGGTTTTATAATTGAAACTCAATAAGAATAAATAAACAGACTCCAGCTTTTTTAGTTGGAGTTTTTTATTGAATAATGTATTTATGATGGATTATTAGTAGTGATAACAAACATGATTAAAGGTTCATCACCTGTATTTTCAATAGAATGATAGCCTGTAGAGCTAATGGCTGTAATATCTCCTTTTTGAAGTGTTTTTTTACGAATAGGCCCCTGTGTTCCGGCTCTTTCACGATACTCTCCGGTTCCATGTACCACAACATACAATTCTTCCTCATTTCTTTCATTGTGAGTATGAAACCCAGATTCGTCGCCTTTGTTCAGTAAAACCATATAAGCAGCAAGACGATTATTGGCTAATTCTTTCTGATCGAACATCTGTATCATATGCACCGTTCCGTTTCCGCCATACATATTTTCACGTTTGTCAATGCGTGCGAAAGTTCGTTCTTCCTTTTCAAAAGCCATTACATAGAGATTGATGTATTTTGAAACTTCTTCTATAACATGATCAAATTCTATTCCTTCAGATAATATAACGGTACCAGACATAGGGGTTAAATGTTTAAGGTTTAATGTTGGGGTTAAAAAAATCAACTTTGCTGCATCAGATGAATTTCAGCAAGCAGTTCCCTGAAATAATTTTCACATTTTGCAATATGTGTTCCATACCAGGAAAATGCCTCACCATCTACAATCATAATCTTTTTATCAGGGTAAAAGGCTTGCAGCTCCTCAATATGTTTTTCTTTAAAAGGAAACGGTTCAGAAGAAAGCATGATCACATCAGCATCTGCCAGATCTTCAGTTTTGATTTCAGGATAACGGGTCTTGTCTTTAAAAATATTTTCAAAGCCGATTTCGGTTAAAATTCTATTGATAAACGTATCTGCACCAATGGTCATGTAAGGGTTTTTCCAAATAAGATAGGCTGCTTTTACAGGAGTTTCAAGTTTAGCCTGATGAAGAATTTCATAGATTTTAAGATTGAATACCTGTGCTCTCTCTTCCTTTCCTAAAAGCTTTCCAAGGTTTTTGAGAAGATAATAATTGTCCTCAATGGTTTCAACATTCGTTACCGTAACTTTGAAATCATCCATTAAAGCTTCCACTTGCTCCTTAATATTTTCCTCCTTATTGGCCAGAATCAAATCAGGTTGCAAGGCTTTTATCTTATCAATATTAATGTTTTTTGTTCCGCCAATTACAGCTACATTCTTTACCTTATCCTGAGGATGAATACAGAATTTTGTTCTGCCTACAATCTCATTTTCGGTCAGTCCTAAGTCAAATAATGCCTCCGTAATAGAGGGTACAAGTGAAACGATTTTCATATTGGCATTTTAGAAGATGCCTAAAATTACAAAAGTTTTCCGGTTAAGAAAAGTCCTGCTACCGTAAAATAAATGATAAGTCCCGTAACATCTACTAATGTTGCCACAAAAGGAGCAGAAGAAGTAGCTGGATCCAGATTTAATTTCTTTAAAACAAACGGAATCATGGAACCTGATAAAGTTCCCCACAATACAATGGCAATAAGAGAAACAGAAACACTTAATCCTACATAAACCCAATATTGGCCATAATCGAAGAGTCCTATTTGCTGCCAAAGCATAATTCTGATAAATCCGATGGTTCCCAAGATAAGACCCAGGCATATCCCTGAGATAATTTCCTTTCGCATCACATACCACCAGTCTTTCAACCCAATTTCCTGAAGAGCCATTGCACGAATAATCAGTGTTGCAGCCTGAGATCCCGAGTTTCCACCACTGGAAATAATTAGCGGTACAAATAAGGCAAGAACTACAGCTTTTTCAATTTCTTTATCGAAATATCCCATTGCTGAAGCAGTAAGCATTTCGGAAACAAATAAAATGATCAGCCATGTTGCTCTTTTTTTGATCATCTCCGTCCAGGAAGTTTGGATATAAGGAAGATCCAGGGCTTCCAATCCCCCGAATTTCTGAATATCCTCTGTATTCTGTTGCTCAATCTGGTCAAGAATGTCATCTATTGTTACAATTCCTACCAAAACACCAGCTTCCGTAATAATGGGAAGAGCACCACGGTCATATTTTTCAAAGTAGGTAACTGCATCCTCTTTTGAAGTCGTCGTCGTAATTGCTACAAAGTGATTGTCCGTAATGTCAGAGACCAAAGTATCCTCTTCTTCCAACAGTAGGGTTCCAATGGCAAGGTCATCAATCAGGCGGTTTCTTTCATCCACTACATACAGGTAGTTCATGGTTTCCACCCTTTTTCCTACCTTTTTGATTTGCTGAAGACATCTCTTTACAGTCCATTCCTTACGAATCTGGATATAATAGGGAGTCATCAGACGGGCAATAGAATCCGAATCATAACCTAGTAGTTTCAAGGCAATTCTTCTTTCCTGTGGATTAAGATGATTGATAGAATACTTGATCAGTTCATCCGGAAAATCTTCAAAAAGAGAAGTCCTGTCATCAGGAGTCATGGCATTCAGGATCTCAGAAACCTCGTCGCTTCCGATGCTTCTGATTGTATCTTCCTGAAAGTCCGGATCAAGATGGGAAAAAACCTCCGCTTTGTATTCTTTCGGAACCTTCAAAAACGCGAGCAGCCTCTCATCAGCTGGAAGGTTGCTGAGAGTTTCGGCGATGTCGGCAGGATTAAAGATAAGTTCTTCTCTAGAATTCAAAACGTCAAATTTTTAGGATATGCAAAAATAATTCAAATTTTTAAGACTGAGCCATAAACTGGGAAATTTAAGGATTAATTAAAGTTTAAAGTCATCAATTAAAGCAAAAAAACACCCGCCGAAGCAGATGTTCAAAAATTAAATTTAAAAATATCCTTTAGTCAAGAATAAGTGGTTCACATTCTATAATAGGAGAGGGAAGACAGAAGCCTCCCGTACAACATTCTCCCGGATTACACTGTGTGCTGTTTCTGCATTTTTTAATCTGAATACTTCCCTTAACCTCTTTCTGTTCTTTTCGGTTCAGCTTTTTGAAATTTGGATTTTTCATGGTGGTGAAGTTTAATAGTTAAATAAAAATTGTTATTTAGTCTTCCATGCAGGCATATTCCATGCAAATACCTCTGCAGCAGGCTCCATAAATGCATTCATAATGTTCGGTACACCTTCTTGGGCCGCTACCTTTAATCTGTTTTGTCTCTTCTCTACTGAGTTTCTTTAAATTTTTCATACAATTTAGATTTTAATGCATTACTAAAATAATAAATATTTTCATATTATTCATTAATTGGTGAAAATAATTAATTGATATTCAGTTTTTTATTTACTTTATAAAAAAAGACACCTGCTAAAAAACAGATGTCAGATGTATTTTTTTGTGTTTTATTCCAATGGACAAGGATATAAGACGCATACGTTACGGCAACATGATCCGCCCGGACATTCGAAATGTTCAAAGCATCGCTTGATAACTCCACTACCTTTAATTTCTTTCTGTTCTTGTCTGCTGATTTTTTTAAGATTTGGATTTTTCATGTGATTTAGATTTTAATGTTGAACTAAAATAGTAAATATTTTTTAATTATTCAATATTTGGTGAAAATATTTAATTGAAAATCAATAGTTTGTAATGGTTTTTCTTTTCGAACCATTATATGTAGAAAGAGTAATTGTGGATAGAACTAATAACTGACAGACTTGTCGACGGAAAAAATAGTAGAAAAGCAATCCTCAGTGAATCATTGAGAAATGATTTGTGAAATAAAATTGATCATTCACAAATTGCCTTATAATAGAAAAGAAAATGAAAAATTAAATCCTGAAGTTACAGCTCGTTTTCTGTAGGCTTCAGTTTTCGGAGCTTTTTTATAATCCCCTTTATGGCTCCTTCGGTCCCTATTTTTACAGAGTTTACTGTAGACCCCAATAAACGCATGTTTTTGCGGTAGGTATCATGATCGGTTTCAGTCACAAGGTTTCCGTCTGCACCAAAAAGCTTCATGCTTACCACCACCTGATTAGAGAATACATACTTTCCAAAGCCTACCTTGAAATATCTGACCTTAGAAACAATGGCAAAGTCTGCGTCATTATTTATGCAATAATCCATGATGGTTTTTTTATCAATGCTGTCAAAAGGAATCTGAACTTCGGCACGAAGCATTTTATTTCTTCTTCCACTGAAATTGTCGGAAACGGCATCGAAGAATGCATTGTTGGTAGGTTCCTTTATTTCATCAAGATCAGGCTCTACCTCGGGATTGAAGTATAGAACTCTCTTTATTTTATCGTCAGCATTTTTCTGTGCTTTTACAGATGTAAAGCCAACTAATAAAAAAGTAGTAACTGCTGTAAAGAATATAATTTTTTTCATTTGTAATTCGAATGCAAAATTACTGCCTTTTCCTTGGATTGCATAAAATTTATTAAGAAATTTTTAACATTTTTTTCTATCAATTTTGATTTATGAAATCAATAATGTTTGTGGAATCAAAAAATAGTTGTAATTTTGCACCCGTTACATAATAATCATTAAACAATATTGGAATGTACTTAACAACAGACAAAAAGCAGGAAATTTTCGCACAACACGGGAAATCTGCACAAGACACAGGAAGCGCAGAAGGACAAATCGCTCTTTTCACTTTCAGAATTAATCACTTATCTCAGCACTTAAAGGCTAACCGTCATGATTTCAACACAGAGAGATCTCTTGTGAAATTGGTAGGTAAGAGAAAAAGTTTACTAGATTACCTTAAAAAGAAAGATATCGCAAGATATAGAGCTATTATTGCTGCACTAGGTTTAAGAAAATAATCTATAAAGATTTTCAAAATAAAAGCAACTTCGAAAGAGGTTGCTTTTTTTGTATGTGACAAATTTAAATTAGAGTTTGTTTTTAGGACTTTTAATAGAACTTATTCAGTCTTTTTTCCAATCTTTCCCAAATGGGTATTCTGAAAACTATCAGGATATTTCAATCCATAGCCTAATACTCTATCAAAAGCGGAATGGGAGAATAAAATAGCCCCAATCACTTGTAAATAGGGTAGAGATAAAGCTGTTCCGATGAGGTAAGCAACAATAGCTACTCCAAAGTGGTGAAAAAGGTTGTAGCAAAATGCACCTACCTTATTGTTAATGGTGTATCCCAGCATGGAAATATCGGGAGCAAAGAAAAGCCCTGCAAACCACCACCATGAATATTCTGTTTGGACAAAAGCAAATATTCCTAATAATAGAAATGCTGCATATTCAAGTTTTAGTTGGATTTTCATTGATTTAGGGGTAAGAGATTTTATAAATAAGTAGTTTTTTTCAAGGAGAAGTTACATTGCTGTCTCATAAAAAAGAAAGCGGAATACCTAGAGATATCCCGCTTCTGTATAATTGATGTAATTATTTTAATGTCCTGACTTAGATTCAGTGCTTTCTACATGTCCAAGATATTTGGTACAATAGGCCCCGAAAATTAGAATGACCAAGTAACAGAATACAGGAATGATAAATGAATGCTGTACTCCAAACTGATCGGCAAGATATCCCTGGAAAATAGGAACAATAGCACCTCCCAAAATGGCCATTACTACTAATGATGATCCTTGGCTTGTATATTTTCCTAATCCTGAAATTGCCAGCGTATAGATATTGGAGAACATGATAGAGTTGAATATTCCGATTCCCAAGATGCTGTACATGGCCATCTCACCGTGATTTACCATTGCAGAAATTAACAATACAACGTTGATGGCTGCAAAAATAGATAATGTTCTTGCGGGAGCTGCTTTACCAATGAAGAAAGCAATAAAATTAAGTACAATAAATACAAGGAAGAAGCTGATCTGAGCAAAGTTAAGATTTACAATGCTGAATATCACAAGAAATACAGCACCGGCTGCTCCAAGCATATAAATGGCCTTTTTTCCCTGGCTTAATGATTGATTTAGAGAAATGGCCCCAAGAAAACGCCCAATCATTGCACCTCCCCAATAAAGAGAAAGATAATTTTTACTGATAATTTCATCGAATCCCATAATTTGAGGCTGTTCAAGAAAGCTGATAATAAAGCTTCCTACGGCAACTTCTCCACCTACGTAGCAGAACATTGCGAAAACTCCAAATTTCAGATGACTATATTCTAAGGCTCCCCAGCCTTTTACAATTTCTTCTTCTCCCGTTTGGAATGATGGAAGTTTCACTCTTGAAATTAAAAGGGCAACCAATAAAAGGATTCCTGCAAAGATCAGATAAGGGATTCTTGTTGCCACTGCACTGAATGATCCATCCGGAGCGGAAAAGAACTCAAAAATTAAGTGGCCTCCCAATACCGGAGCAATCGTTGTTCCGAATGCATTGAATGCTTGGGTCATGTTTAAACGGCTGGATGCAGATTCTTCACTTCCCAATAAGGAAACATAAGCGTTGGCTGTAATTTGTAGCACTGTAAAACCGAGTCCAAGAATAAACAAAGCTCCTAAAAATAGTGGGTAATAGGAGAATGTGGCTGCCGGATAAAATAGGATGCAGCCGAATGCCGCCAGAAAAATTCCAAATAAGATTCCCTTTTTATAACCTAGTTTATTGATGGGGTCTCCTTTGGAAATAGAAATCATAAAATAGATCAATGAACCGATAAAATACGCTCCGAAGAAACAGAACTGTACCAGCATAGATTCGAAAAAGGAAAGCTTGAAAAGTTGTTTCAGATAGGGAATCAAAATGTCATTCATACATGTGATGAATCCCCACATAAAAAACAGCAGGGTGATGGTAATCAATGGAACCGTGTAATTCCTGCTTTGTAGTTGTACTTCTTTATTATTCATAAACATTTATTTATCTGTGGTAAGGAGAGTATATCCTTATCTTTTTTGCCTACAGCATTCTATTTTTGAAGTAGGGCAAATATAGGTATCAGCCCCTATTTTTGCAATTATTTTAGCAATTTTTATAATGATATGTATATCTTTTGTTTGATGAAAATATTATTTCCATTTTTTGAGACAATAATACAAAAACAACAGGATTTTTCAATGCAATATCTTCAAAAAAACACATTTTTATTTTCACAAATAATGAATAACTTCAGAATACCAATGAAAATTTTTGAATCTTTCATCTACTGATAGCCAATTTTTTGTATTTTAAGAGCCTATTAATGCAATCGAAAAATTTAATATTTCATTATTATATAGTACCTTTGCACACGAAATTTAAAGAGTTTAAATATTAATTCATACTCAATACGGAGTATTAAGAAGACAAATTTATGAGTATACCTCAAGCGTTTACAGAGCTGATTACTCTTGCCGATGGCAGAGAAATCACTATTGAAACAGGGAAATTGGCTAAGCAGGCTGATGGATCTGTGGTAGTAAAAATGGGCGGAACAATGCTTTTAGCAACTGTTGTAGCCAATAAAGAAGCCAACCCAGGTGTAGATTTTTTACCATTAACAGTAGATTATAGAGAAAAATTCTACGCAGGTGGAAGAATCCCTGGAAACTTCTTCCGTAGAGAAGCAAGACCTTCTGATCAGGAGATTTTAACAATGCGTTTAGTAGACAGAGTACTACGTCCGCTTTTCCCTGAAGATTTCCATGCGGAAGTACAGGTGATGATTTCGTTAATTTCTTATGACGGAAAGACTATTCCTGATGATTTAGCAGGTTTGGCAGCGTCTGCAGCTATTGCTATTACTGACATTCCTTTCAATGGGCCAATGTCTGAGGTAAGAGTAGTAAGATTTGACGGAAAACTTTCTATTAACCCAAGCTACGAAGAATTGAAGAGTTCTGAGCTAGATATTATGGTTGGAGCTACAAAAGACTCAATCGTAATGGTAGAAGGGGAGATGAAGGAAATTTCTGAGCAGGAAATGTTAGAGGCTATTAATTTTGGTCATGCTGAAATTAAAAAGCAAATTGAAGCTCAGGAGAGATTAGCTGAAAAAGTAGGAAAAGCTTTCCCTAAGAGAGAATACTCTCACGAAAATCACGATGAAGAAATTCGTGAAAAAGTATGGAAAGAAACTTATGATAAAGTATATGAAGTAGCAAGAACTCCATCCGGTAAAGAGGAGAGAGGAGAAAAATTCAAAGCGGTTCGTGAAGAATTCCTTGCTCAGTATGCAGAAGATGCAGAAGAATTGGAAAGAGTAACTCCTTTCGTAAAAGTATATTATCATGATGTAGAGAAAGAAGCTATGCGTCAGATGATCTTGGAAGACAATATCCGTCTTGATGGTCGTGATCCTCAAACGATCCGTCCAATCTGGTCAGAAATTGATTACCTTCCGGGAGCTCACGGTTCTGCAGTGTTTACAAGAGGTGAAACTCAGTCTTTAACAGCGGTAACTTTAGGTTCTGTTAAGGATGCTAACATGGTAGACAGTGTAATTACTCAACACGACGAAAAATTCTTTTTACATTATAACTTCCCTCCATTCTCAACTGGTGAAGCAAGACCTTTAAGAGGAACTTCAAGAAGAGAAGTAGGACACGGTAACCTTGCTCAGAGAGCATTACAGGCAGTTATTCCTGAAGAAAATCCATATACAATCAGAATTGTTTCTGATATCTTGGAATCAAACGGTTCCTCTTCAATGGCAACAGTTTGTGCGGGAACACTTGCACTAATGGATGCCGGAGTAAAGATTACAAAACCTGTTTCCGGTATTGCAATGGGATTAATCACAGATGCAAAGTCTGGTAAATTCACAGTACTTTCTGATATCTTAGGAGATGAAGATCACCTTGGAGATATGGACTTTAAAGTAACAGGTACTGCAGACGGTATTACAGCTTGTCAGATGGATATCAAAATCCAGGGACTTTCTATGGATATCATGGAAAAAGCTTTGATGCAGGCTAGAGACGGAAGATTACACATCTTAAATAAAATCACAGAAACTATTTCTGAGCCAAGAGCTGATGTGAAGCCTCACGCTCCGAAAATGGTAGTAATGGAGATCTCTAAAGACTTCATTGGTGCTGTAATTGGGCCTGGAGGAAAAATCATTCAGCAAATGCAGAAAGATACGGATACGGTTATTGCCATTGAAGAAATTGGTGAAATCGGACGTATTGAGATTGCAGGAACAGACAGAGAGAAAATCAACGCTGCTGTTGCTAAGATCAATGAAATTACTTTCGTACCAGTTGTAGGTGAAGTATACAATGGTAAAGTAGTAAAAGTAATGGACTTTGGTGCTTTCGTTGCTATTGCTAAAGGAACAGAAGGGCTTCTTCACATTTCAGAAATTGAATGGGCTCGTTTAGACAAAGTTCCTTATGCTGAAGGGGATGAAGTAGAAGTTAAATTTATGGGTTATGATGATCGTAAGAAAATGAAGCTTTCCCGTAAAGTTCTTTTACCAAGACCTCCAAGACCTGAAAGACCAGAAGGACAAGGAAGACCAGAGGGACAAGGAAGACCAGAGGGGCAAAGAAGACCTGAGGGACAAAGAAGACCAGAAGGACAGAAACCACAGGATGAAAGACCTGTAGAAAACCAAGAACCTTCTTCAGAAGCATAAGATTTATTCTTAGATATAAAAAATCCCTCAATTTTGAGGGATTTTTGTTTTTATTACTCTTATGCAAACCTGTAATGAAAATTAGCTTCCCACTCTTTGTTTAAGATCCTCAGCACCTCCTGTTTTTCTTGGCTGTCCATTTTTAGAAGAACCGAAGTTGTAGGTATAGGAAAGTGTCACTACTCGAGTATCTCTTTTTACAGCGAAGTTTTCAATATAATTATTGTAAAGACTTTGCCCATTGATATTGCTTGTAAAGAACATGTCGGTAAAAGAAAGCTTTAGGACACTGTTATTTTTGAATTTCTTTTGTGCTCCAATGTTCAGGTACCAGTTTGAACTTATATCCAGATAAGCGTAGACCTCTCTTGCCTTGTAATTTCCGGTAAGCTCAGCGGTGTAGCCATTTCCAAGCTTAAAGGAATTGATGCTGTTAATATTAAAAGTAAAGTTCCCTTTATTGTTGATCTGTGTTCCGGAAACATTTCCAGTGTATGATCCGTAATAAAAATTAGCGCTGTTATTCATATCCCACCATTTGGTTACCTTTACAGGAGCAATCAGGTATAATCCAAGATATGAAGCTGTGTTCAGGTTTTCAAAGGTCTGTACTGTTACATTCTGGCCAGCATCTACAATAGGTTTAATGATGTCTGTGATATTGTCTGATGTTTTACTATAGCTTAAAGTTGCAAAATATTTATTACTCAAACTGTAGGTCAGCTCATAGTTCATTGTTGTCTGTGGATTCAGGTCCGGATTTCCGGCTCTCATGGTGGTAGGATCAAGATAAAGCTTAAAAGGATTCAGCTGGTTGTAGCTAGGTCTGGTAATTCTTCTGCTTAAGTTTATTTCCAGATTGCTTTTTTCTGTTACATCATAGGATAATACTGCACTAGGGAATAACTGAGTGTAATTTCTTTTATTAACCTGATTGGTCGTAATCTGAGTGCCTTTTACATTCGTGTTTTCCACTCTTAAACCTGCTGTAGCCTTAAATTTATCCCATTTTTTGGAGACATTTCCATACAATGCATTGATGTTTTCCTCATAGATAAAATGATTCGTCTTGTTAGGATCCGGAACCAAAATTCCAGAGTTGACATTGAAAAATTTCAGGTCATTATCTGTTTTCACAAAGCTGGTTTTAATTCCGCTTTCCAGTTTCCAGTCGTTCTTGAAGTTCTTGGTAAGGTCAGATTTTAATGAATAAATATTGAGTTTTCCATTCATGTCTCCTTTCATAATGTCAAGCTGATCCTGAGCAGGAGTTATGATATGCGTTCTCGTTTCAAAATTTTGCAAAGAAGAATTCGAATAGTTGATATAGTCAAAGTCAGTAGAGATCTCTGAGCCTAAAGAATCAAGAGTGTACTTATGATTCAGGTTTACAGAAACATTGGTCCATTGATCATTGGAGATGTTTTGAGTATTAAAGTAACTTTCAGGAGTATAGGCACTGCCAAGAGTTGTATTTGAATTATCTCCATTGAGTCCGAATTTATTAGAGACTAATCCTACCGAAAAACCCAATACATTTTTATCATTCAGATAATAATCCATTCCAGCCTTTGCAATATGATTGTTAAACTTGAATTTCAGATAATTATCCTGTATATAGGCCTTTTCAAAATTATTGTTCACATAGAAATTCCGATCCAGAACCAATCCGTTGTAAGCTTCCCTGTAAGCAAAGCTGTAATTGGCGAAAATATTGATCTTCTTATTCCTGTGATTAATGCTGAAGCTGTTGTTGTTCTTCACATACTTCCCGGTGCCTAAAGAGGTGGAAATACTTCCGTTTGTGCCTTTTCTCTG
This sequence comes from Chryseobacterium aurantiacum, assembly GCF_003020585.1. GTDB lineage: Bacteria > Bacteroidota > Bacteroidia > Flavobacteriales > Weeksellaceae > Chryseobacterium > Chryseobacterium aurantiacum. The sequence continues at coordinate 1,093,595 of NZ_PXUE01000002.1, read as the reverse complement.
TTCTTTCTTAAGTTTGATATTAATGATGGAAGATCCCGCTGCATCATACTTTGATGATGGATTAGTGATAAACTCTATTTTATCAATGGTAGATGATGGCATTCCCTTGAGATAATTGGCAAGATCACTTCCCGTCATTGGAGTATTTTTACCATCAATCTGGATCAGGAGATTTCCCTTTCCGCGCAGGCTGATGTTATCATTGTTATCAATAGTAATTCCCGGTGCCTTTTCCAATACTTCAAAGGCCGAATTTCCCGTACTGGCAATGCTGTTTTCAACATTCATAATCATTTTGCCATCCTGTCTCTCAATCATCGGTCTGGCCTTCGTGATGGTGACCCCTTCAATTGATTTTACATTCAGATCAATAGAGGGTAGGGCTATATTTTCGATCAATGTAATATTGTCCGAATGATATATTTCAGAACCATTTCTGTTGATTTTTAAACGATAAGCGCCCCCTTTGATATCATTGAAACCAAATTTCCCTTGGGAATCAGCAATTTCTGTTTTAATTAATTTATTATCAGCATCCAAAAGGATAATCTCCATTTGTTCTGCCTTGTCGGATTTTATACTTCCGGACAATGAAAAACTTTGCGTAGTCTGGGCGGAAAGCAAGCTGGAGAACAGCATCAGAATCCAGACAAATAGGAGTGAAAATATTCTGGTCATAGCGTTTTATTTTTTAGGGTTAAGACAGTTTTCTGAAATTTTAATTAAAGCCGAATACATCACTTCAAGTTCATCCTTTGAGATTCCTTTCAAGGCAGTCTCACGGTTTTTTTCGACAATATTCTGAACCTCTTTGATGACCTTTTTTCCGGAATCCGTTACTTCCAGATTCGTTTTCCTGCGGTCGTCAGGGTGAATATGTCTTGTGATATACTCAGATTTTACCATTAAATCAATAATCCTTGTCACAGATGCATTGTCCTTAAAAACAAGATCACCAATTTCATTCTGGGTAATTCCCGGGTTTTCCAGAATCGCTTTGATGATAAGCCACTGATCAATGGTAATGGTAAAACCATGTGCCTTCAGCTGGCGTTGAGCATAGTTTCTATAGGCTCTGATTGCTTTGTCTATGTTATAGAATATGATTGAATTTAATTTTTCCATACTTTCAGATTAAAAAATGACTTATCAATTATTGATATGTCAATTAATTTGTTGATGACATTTTTCTTTTGTTACAACCTGCTGAAAATATTTTTATTAAAAATTAAAAGAATCGGTATTCGATACTCAATTTTCACAGTCTTAGAAATAGTTTATACTATGGCCAAATACTATTAAAGTTTTTTAAATAATTGATCGACCTGCTTTTTGGTCCCGTTGTCGGGTGATACCTTATAAAACTCTTGAAGCAAGTCTACAGAACTTGGTTTTTTGGGATATTGATTATTATTTAGGAAATTCTTTAATGCTTTATTCACCCTGTCTTCACCCATTAAATCGCTTAATTTTACCATCGCAACAGCGCCTTTAGAATAAGAAATGTGAGGGGAGTCTCCGGTAGATTTATAGATCGGAATATTCTCAGACAAGCCTTTTTCATTATCATAGATTTGTTGGTGCATCTTTATTCTTTCCCGCATTTTTTGACTTCCGTGCATTTTTTTGTAAAGCATCATTTCGGTATACATGGCCAGAGTTTCTGTAAGCATCACGGAACCTTTTCTCTCATCAGGATTAATCTGGCTATTTCCCCACCAGAGATGAGATAGCTCATGTCCCGCAAGTTCATTGATGACATCCTGCTTTTGATCTGCATGAATATTGGAGTGGAAAATCATGTCTTCCGGCATAAAAATAGCCGATGGATAGGCTGTAGCAGCAAAACCTCTGGTAAAAGAAGAAATTTCTGTAAAATTAATGGTTTTGAAAGGGTATTTTCCAAAATTCTGCTGACAGTAATCCAGCGTGAGCTTTGCATTTTCAAGAAGATGATCTACATTTTCAAAATGCTTTTTATGGTACAAAACATTGATTGCAACTCCTTTATAATGAATACTTTTTATCTTGTATTCTGCGGAAGAGACTGCAAAACGGAATGGAATATTTTTTGCCTCATACCGGAAATAATCCCGACCTGATTTTGTCCATTTTTTCACCAGATCTCCGGTTCCTATTGCAGTTTGGCCCTTTTCCGTAGAAATAGTCATCCTGAGATTAACGAAGTCATTTTTAAACACTTCAGGAGCTTCAGGATTTTCCAGTTCTGTCAGTTTTCCAAGGTTATATTCATTACGCGTATGTGGGTCCTGAACTTCGAAATTCTTTTGATAGCCAATGGTTGGGAAATATCTGCTGATTCTCATAAAGGAACCATTTTCTATAATGGCATTGAAAGATCGGTGACCATTTACCGCGTACCACCTGTAGGACATTTTAAAATTCAAATAAGCTGTATCGTGAGGTTGTAAAGTGTTCTTTAATGAAACTTCGGAGGTGTTTTCAGAGATCTTCGTAATTTCAGTTCCATACTTTAAAATAGCAGATTCTAGTTTTAAATCCTGATTAAAATTGATGAGAATTTTATCAATGGGCTGATTTGTTTGATTTCTAAGAGTATATTTTCCGATGATTTCATATGCATTTTTAGAGGGATAAAGTTGAATTTCTGTAATAACATCTGTGATTTCGGGCTGTGGCAGTTTTTCATACTTTCGGAAATTTCTTTCGTATTGAACGGAGCTTAGGATTTCTTCCTCTTCGCTTTCAGGGATATAACCTTTCATAAAATAGCTTCCTGCCACAATTCCTGAGCCCAGAAAAAGAATGCCCAACGTAGATGGAATTAGGGATAGCTTTTTATGTTTAGCAGCATTATTCAGCACCCATACCACAAAAATAAGACCTGCCCCAAACCATAATCTTTGTCCAAATGCTGTTTCATACATTCCATATCCGCTGAAATCACTGTAGTTTCCTTTAAAACCTGAAAATATCCTGAGCAGAGGGTAAGAAATCAGCTTGTCGGAAACGGGTCCGGTTAATACAAAAACAGCAAGAATAGAGATTCCCAGAGCAATAAATTTGTGAGGAATTCTGTCATTAATGAATAGGATTAATCCGGAAAATAAGATTAATGGAAAAGTGTTAAAGAGAAAAACGCCAAGATAGGCACTCCAATCGATATAAAAATACTGGTAAGTCGCCTGAAAGATAATTCCCTCTACAATTAAGATTCCTGTGAAAAAGAAAAGCAGAATACTTATGGAAAAGAAATGTCCCGTTAGTTTGTTCTTTGAAAAGAAAGTGCTGTTTTCAATCATAAAAAACCCTGACGAACGAGATCTCCAATACAGATCATTAAGAAAATAGGCAGCAATAATTAATCCGAGCAGATGAAAATTTTCAGAAATAGTAGTTGCCATTAGTCCTGAGCCAGCATATTTCTGAGGAAGACGAATTCCTTTTTCAATTTCAGCATACATTTCCATCCCAACAGAAAATACTAAGAGAATGGAAATTGCAGGAACGGTAGGACTTTTGAACAGGTAGATCAGGTCAACTTTTGCAAAGGACAGGATAGATTTCAGTGAGGCCATCTTTCCAAATTCAGTGGAGAGGATGGAATATTCTGATATTAAAACCTTGGATAAAGAATCTGTTTTTAAGTCCGCTTTTTTTATCTTTTGCCTTGCAATATTGGAAAAGGAAAATAGTCTTAAAGTAAGAAATAAAAAACCTCCTGATATGATTAAGCAAAAAATTCTGTTAATGAGTAAATAATCTACAAAAGGTACAATTTGTAGGTTTTTCTGTTGTGCTGTAAGCGTCCTTGCTTCCCAAAAATAAGAGGATAGCCCAAACGGATCTAATAATGCAGAAATCTGCTGTGTCTCTAAAGATTGAGGCATGCTTCCGGCCATAAATGGTGAGTTGGAGAATAGTAAAATGATCATGTAGAAAACGTATAATAATAGACCTCCGACCACAACCAATAACTTTTTTCTTATGGTAAAGGATATTAAAAAAAGTGAGCTACATACCACAAAAGAATTAACGAATCCAAAAACCAACAAAGGGTAGAGATAGTGAATTATATTGAATCCATTTTGTATCTCACTTCCTGTACGTAAGGTTTGACCTATAAGAAAGCCAGCCATTAGGAAGGAAAAACTTAAAAAAGTATGCAGAAAGTAAATGCAGAACTTTCCTTTCAAATATATTAGCTTCGAGACCGGAAAAGAAAACAGAATAGTATCAAATTTGGAATCCTGCTCTTTGAAAAGAATTTGTAATGCATAAATAGTGGCAAAAAATATAAGGGAAAGACTTAGCATTCCGGTCATAAATCCAATGGTGTAAGGAGAATTTAAATAGATTCCCTCTCCAACAGAAAGGTTGAACTGGCTGCCACAGAAAATGCCCATAAGGATCAGAATGATGGCAATAAGGTAAGTAAGCCAGTGCTTGGTATTGCGTCTGGCCTCAAAGGTAAATATGGCGTTCATGATTAAGGTTTTTGAGTTAGTGTGTAAAAGTAAAAGTGTTCCAGCAAAGGATTTACAGGCTTGAAATCATTAAGCAGTTCCTCAGAAAAAACAGTAATATGATGTTCTCTTTCTATCAATTGCCTGCTGATTATTTTATGAGGAGAATGGTAACTAGCAAGATCATTTTTATCTATAGATCTTGACCAGATTTTGTTTTCTAGTTCAGTCATTAATTTTCTGGGCTCTCCTTTTCTCAGAATTTGCCCATGATTCATAATGGCGATTTCTGAACAAAGATTTCTTACATCTTCCACCAAATGCGTGGAAAGGATCACTATAACCTCCTGACTGATATCGTTCAAAAGTGTATTGAAGCGGTTGCGCTCCTCAGGATCTAAGCCTGCAGTAGGTTCATCAACGATAATAATTTTAGGATCTCCCAGTAAAGCCTGAGCAACTCCAAAACGCTGCCTCATGCCTCCGGAAAAGGTATGAACTTCTTTGTTTTGAAAATCTAAAAGATTAACTTTTTCAAGTAGATTTTGGATCTGAATTTTACGTTGGGACTTGTCTGTAAGGCCTTTCAGAATTGCGATGTGTTCTAAAAGATCATAGGCAGAAACCTTTGGATATACCCCAAAATCCTGAGGCAAAAATCCTAGATGTTTTTTTATGAATGCTGGGTTTTTAAGAATGTCAACTTCATTGAAAAGAATACTTCCGGAGCTGGGTTTTTGTAACCCTACGATGGTTTTCATCAGGGATGATTTTCCGGCTCCATTGGGTCCCAATAACCCAAACATTCCATTTTTTATTTCTATGGAAATATTATTAATAGCTTGAAAACCATTTTTATACGTAAGGCTAATATTGTTTATAGATAAGGTATTCATAAGGTTGTGTTTGGATAATAGGCGGTGAGGCAATCCTTTTCTGGATTACAATTGATTGAGTGAAAATGTTTGAATTTGAAACTGGAAAGAGGCTAAGCTTTAGAATAGAAGTAGATGAGTCTAATATTCTCAAATACTTGTTATTCTTTATACTCCAGGATATCTCCCGGCTGACATTCCAGGATCTTACAGATGGCTTCCAGGGTATCAAAGCGTACCCCTTTGGCTTTTCCGGTTTTTAGGATAGAGAGGTTTACGGGAGTGATTCCCAGTTTTTCTGCCAATTCTTTACTCTGCATTTTTCGTTTGGCTAGCATGACATCTAAGTTGACTATAATTGGCATTTTAAATAAATAGGTCTTGTTCGTTTTGCAAATGTAGTCCTTGCTTAAAGATATTGGCAAGAAACAGACAGAAAATTCCAAGCATAAAGTGAATAAACACCAGGCCCCAGACAATACTTTCTACTTCCACAAAGAAACTCGCGATAATAACCAAGGGAAGAGGAATGAAAATATTATAAAGGTAAAATTTCTTAAGCTGCAGTATATTCTCTCTATTGAAAAGTGTGGATTGAAAAAATACTCTAAAGACTTTTGCTGAAAGCCAGAAAAAAATTCCATAAGAAATTAATACCAGCAGAAATGAAAATAATATATAGGGATAATTGTTCTCAATATTCAAAAAAGGCTGTTCTGTAAAAGGAAAATTGATGTGAAGAAACCGCCCTTCTTTGTAAGGAGTAATGGCAAAGCCTGTGATAAGGCACACAAGCGAATACAATACCATTATTAAATATCCGGCTGAAAGCAGTGAGCAGATATAAAATAAAATCTTGGAAATAACTTTGGTCTGGTTCATGTCACGATCATTAATTAGTATTGCAAATGTATAATTAATTATCGTAAAACAATAATTAATTTAAATGAAATTTTATTTTTAAAATTGAATACTATGAAATGATTATCTGAAAATAGTGTATTGATCATTGTTTTTTAATTAATTTTAAATCATAAAAATACAGCATCATGGGATATAATATTGAACTTGCAGACAGAGTAAGAGAATGGCTTTCTGCTATAGATAATATTGAGGTTGAAGAGAAGAAAATGTTTAGCGGGTTGGTATTTCTGGTGAATGGAAAAATGTGCATCAACATCAGTCATGATAATTTGATGTGCCGTTATAACCCGGAATTGGAGGATGAGGTTTCTGAGAAAAAAGGTTTTCTACCTATGATAATGAGAGGAAAGCAACTCAAAGACTATTGCTACGTAGAACCTTCCGGATTTCAGCAGCCCTCAGATTTTGAATATTGGATGAAAATTTGCCTTGAGTATAATCCTATTGCTAAGGCTTCAAAGAAGAAATAGGGCTGAGGGTTTTAGAGTATGAGAGTGGGTATCCACTGTCGTAGTTGCCCACTGTTCATTACTCATCATTTATTAATTTTCTTCATATAGATTTTTCCTTATTTCAATCAGAATTTTTGTCGTTTTTTCCAGATCAGGATAATCGGGAAGACTGGATGTTGGATAATGATATTCAATGGATTGTATAAGATGTTCTGCTTTCTGAATTACTGTTTCATAGGGCCAGTTTCCTGCTTTGATATCCAACAATTCATGTCGGTTTTCCACACGAACTTGTAGGAGACGGGTAGAAAATATATGATCACATGACTGTAATAATCGGATGGTGTGCATCATATTTTTACTGTCATAGTTCTGGCCGTGAGATTTGTTAACGTTGTAGCGATCTTCATTACGTTCCTCTACCCATTTCCAATATTCTTTGTAATCTTTGCAGTACGTAGAGTAGGCATCTAGATTACAGAATAGATAAGCTTCCGGGCTTTCATCCTTGGGAACAGAGGATACAGAAACCTGATTCGCTTCCTCATGTTGTAGAATTCCTTTATATCCTAATGTTTGTGAATCGTCATAAAACAAGGCAAACATACCTTTTGTATGATCAATAGCTATTAATCCGCATTTGTCCTGAATTTTCCCATTTTCCGAAAGCCATTTTTTCAAGGGAACAGAACCCTGACCGTCCAGAATAAAACAAAAATCAAGAATTGATTTTCTTTCCTTATCAATTGGGTTTAAGATTTTTTTGTTAAGCCCTTTAGCCTTTTTAATCTGTGAAATAGCATATCCTGCAAAAGTATCCTTGCATAATTTGGATAGAAAGTCTTCCATTTTCAATAAGTCCATTAACGGATGTTTATCAAGAATACAATCCTCAGGACTTGCCAATACTTCCAGGATATTTGGATTATTTTTCTGTAAAAGTTCTACAAACCTCCCGATTTCATAATACGTGATATCATTCGTCTCATTAGAAACCTGTGGAATGTAATTCAGTCCAAAGAAGTTTTCCTTGGGTAAGTAATATACCCCACGGATATCTGTATCAGAATTCTCTGTTGCCAACCCAAAAGCGCGGCTTCCGGAGATGGTTTCGAAGAGGATGAGGTTTTTGTCTTTGAGGTCTTGGATGGTCATTTTAGAATCCATATTTTTCTTCACGTTTTTTGAATGCTTCTTTTCCTCCCTCGACAATTTGAGTAATATGCTCTCTAATTCCCATAGATTTTAATAAATCTTTTTCGTCTTGATTCTCGGAAATAGGATTTACATCTTCTAATGCACCGTTTATGTAATCAAATAAATATGGACTTCCTAATTCATCATCATCGCTTTGTCCTCTTTGATTTGCAATAATTATATTTTCTGCATCTGCATTTACTACTATATTTGCATTATGAGTTACTAAAATTATTTGTCGTTCTTTTTTCTTTTCTTTTAAATATTCAATAAGTTCATTAGTAACAGAGCGATTATCCAAATTATCTTCTGGTTGGTCAATTAATATTGGACCTTTAATTTCACTTAACTTTATCATTACTTTTAATAAAACCAAGCTTGCTTTTCCTGTAGACATTTTATGGATTGTATCATTTTTATAAGTTATGTCCCAGTGGTCAAAGAAATGTTTTTGTTCTAAAATCTTAATTATTGCATCTTGTTTTGAAATATTATTCTTTAATCTATAGTTTCCATTCTCAATATTTTCAAAAACTGTGTTTAAATCTTTTAAATATTGATCAAAATCATATTCTATTAAAGCGTTATTTTCTTCATTAAGAATTCCATATCCAGAATAAGATTTTGTGTTTCCGTGACTAAAATCTATAATTATTTCACGATATTTTGGGAAGTTGAAATATATTTTACCTTCAATTTTTAATTCAGGATCCTCTTCTTTAATTTTATCTATGCGAGAAACAAAATCTACCAACAAATTATCATACAATTTTCTATTACTTTTAATGTCTTCAAAAATTTTCATTTTTCTATCATTTGCAGTTTTTGTTATGTTTTCCGTTTCCTTTTCAATTTGCTCAATTTCAGCTATTTTAATTTTTTCTTCAGAAATTGTTTTTTGATAGTTAATAATCAAGTTTTGGTTTTCAAATAAACTATTTAATGGAGCTAATTTTGTGTTTAACTCATTTAATCTTTTATTTATAATACTCAATTTTGAATTGAAAATATTATTATCTAATATTTGAAAATTTTCATTTTCATCTTTTATAATTAGCTTTTTTATGTTTTCATTTTCAGCAATTGCATCATCAATAAAATTGAGTTTCTCAGCATAGTCATTTTTTATATCTTCTAATTCAAGATTTTCTATTAATAATGTTTTCTTTGCTTTTAATTCATTAAGTGCATAATTAGTTGATTCATAAAAAATATTTATTTTCTCTAAATCCCCCAATAACGAATTTTTGATTTTCTCTAATTCTGAATATTCATTTGTTAAGCTATTGTATTCTATTGTTTGTTCGGGCGTTAAATCTTTTTTAGTTTCTGCAACTTTTGACTCTAAAGCTTCGATACTTTTTATAACAGACTCTTTATCTCCTTTGTGTTGTAACTCCTCTTTTTTCTTTCTTAATTCTTCTTGATAAATAAAATATTGAGAAATATCATTTTTTCTTATTTCGTCATTTTGTCCTAATTTTTCTACAAAATCTTCGTAAATTTTATTATATTTTGGATCTTCTCTGAGTAGATTTCTTATATATTTTTTTAATTCATTTGAATTCCTTAAACTCTTATCAACTAAATCTGATAAGTGGTTTTGAGGAATGTATTTTATACTTCCTAAAATGCTGTTCTTTCCATTTTCCCTTTTTATGCTTTGGCTTATACCTAAATAGTTTTCGACTGTAAAATCAAATTCAGGATCATCAATACTTAAATCATATAAATCTTTTTCCTTATTATCATTTGCGTCTTTATATTTTAGAACAGAATCATTTTGATTTTCGTAAAGTGTTTTAGCAATATTGTATAGTAATATTGACTTACCAGAAGATTTTCCTCCTATGATTACATTTAAATTTTTATTAAAATAGATAGGGGTAGTTGTGAATTTATTATCAGACGGAGCAAATATTATTTTGTCAATCATTAAACTATCCAGCTTTTCTAATTCAGGTTTTTCCTTTTGAATTTTAACTCTTTCAATTGGCTCATATATTATTTGTTTGAGACCCTCAAAAGTTGGGTGTGCTTTTATCCAAGTAAATTTATTTGAAATATCCTCTTTAGAATGTGCATCACTACAATTTATAATAGCCTTATTTTTATCAATGATAAAAGTATCTTTTCCTAGAGTATATTCTCTATTACTATTAAAATATTCTTTAGAACTGTTATTACCTAATATAAAATTTGATAACTCATCAAACTTTTTTTCTTGAGAAATGTTCCTGGGTTTATTATCAACTTTAAATCCTCCGTAACCAGTGTATGGTACACATACAATAAAATCCTCAATTATTTTAAAATCTGTTTTTAATTGATTTAAAATTGTTTCAAAATCAATTGAGACAGAATCAATGCCTAATTGTAAGATATCAGCTTCTCTGCAATATTTATTAGTGTGATTATGTAGTTTCACATTACCTATGCTATTCAATATATTTCGTATTCCGAGTTTAGGATTGAATAAGATGTGAAAATTTATATGGTCTCCTTTTGTGTTTTTGTCACTAGCCCTAAACTCAAAATTTGGAATTACATAACATTTATCATCAAGTCCTTTAACAACCTCATTATATTCAGCTTCTGTAATATAAAAATAATTAGTTAGACCAATAACATCTATATTTTTATTAATAATTTCTTTACAAAAATCTTCAATTGATAAGTCTTTATACCTATTAGATGTTGAATGTGTTTTTGGACTATGAATATGTAAATCCCATTTTCTCCATTCTGAACCTCTGTTAATTGTCATAATTTTTAGTTTTTTCTAATATATTAATTTCTATTTAATTAAGCGGTCTCCCCCAACAGACAAATATATCCTCAATCCATAAAAAAAGACTACGGCTTCCCGTAATCCTTAACATTTCTCCAATATTTCCTTAAAAACTCTCTCCATCTCACCTTTATCCGCTTTTCCTCCTGATAAACTCTTTGATTTTTCCTCATTTTCAGCGATTGTTTTTTCAAGAAAAACAAACAGTTCCCAATCATTCGGATGGTAGTAAGATTCTCCTTTTGTAGCTTTTAATACTATAAGGTTTTCTATTTTTGCTCTGGTTTCATCATCCACCAATATAAGCAAATCACTGAATAATACCGGTGGGACACTTCCTTTTTCTATGATCCATTTCCCTGTTAATGTAGTTCTCAGACAATAAAAATAGCTTTTTAGCTTTATTTCGTCAGCTCTGCAGGCTTCCAGATATTTTTTGCTCATGCTTAAATAGTGATAGGAAACTGCGATCGGAGAAAAACAGGCATCTGCCAAAGGCCTGAATAATTCCATAAACCTTTTGTCTTCCGTATAAATGATAGGAGAGTAAAACCAGCTCAATAAAGCAGCATTTGATTTTAAGAGAAGATGAAAAGTCTTCCGAAGATCCCATCCGGAACCATCCAGATCATCCTCTGTCATAAATTCTATGGTTTCATCTTTATCCCAAGGCGAAAGGTACCAGTCTTTTTCATGGCAATATATAAATCGTATGTCATAATCACTGTCTGGAGAGGCAAAGCCCCACGCCCTGCTCCCTGATTCAACGGCCAGAAGAACTTTTACGCCCTTACTAGCCTCAACTTCTTTTATCTTTTCTATTATTTTTGGTGTCATTTTTTTCAATTTTATATTGCAAAATAAATGGTGATGTGCGCAATCTTATTACGCAATAATTTTTTTGTGAAGAGTTTAAGGTTGAATATTTCGTTCATCTTAATAATCTGAAATTTGATATCTGGCACGTTGACTCTTGACTCTCACTTCTTGGCTCTTAGCCCTCATTTCACTAATATTGCACTTTCTCTATTTAACATAACTATTATTACAACCATGTTGACAACTGAACTACAGCATACAATTGATTTTAAAACAAAACCTTTAGGAGCATTAGGATATCTGGAACACCTTGCCTACAAAATTGGGATGGTTCAAAAGACAACCTCCCCTCAGTTATTACAACCTCATATGGTGGTCTTTGCCGCTGATCATGGCATTGCAACAACAGGAGTAAGTGCTTATCCACAAGAAGTTACCTATCAAATGGTGATGAACTTTCTGGGTGGTGGTGCAGCCATTAATGTTTTTTGCAGACAAAATGGAATTGAAATTAAAATAGTTGACGCCGGAGTCAATTTTGATTTTCCCACGGGATTGAATTTAATAGATCAGAAAGTCAGAAAATCCAGCCGTAACATTTTGGAAGAACCTGCAATGACCGTAGAGGAGTATCAAAAAGCACTTAAAAACGGAGTTTCAGTAGTTACAGAAATTGCAAAAACAGGTTGTAATATCATTGGCTTTGGAGAAATGGGAATTGGAAATACTTCAGCTTCATCATTGATGATGAGTAAGTTGTTTAATTTATCCCTTGTTAGCTGTATCGGACGTGGAACAGGACTGAATGATGATCAGTTACAGAATAAAATCAATATTTTGTCAACGGCCATCGAAAAATATTCCAATATTATAACGCCTGATGAGATTGCTCAAACCTTTGGCGGATTGGAAATTGCCCAAATGATTGGGGCTATGGAAGAGGCTTTCCATCAAAATATGTTGATTATGGTGGATGGGTTTATCGCTACAGTTGCCATTGCCACAGCATGGAAAAAGAATCCTGAAATTCTGAACAATTGTATATTCTGCCATGTAAGTGATGAAAATGCACATCTTCAGCTTCTTGAATTAATGGGACAAAAAGCCTTGCTGAACCTTAATCTGCGTTTGGGAGAAGGAACCGGCTGTGCCTTGGCGTATCCCATTATCCAGAGTGCGGTTAATTTCCTGAATGAAATGTCTAGTTTTGAGGATGCTCATGTTTCAAATAAAGAATAAATGAAGACTATAAAAAATGAACTCATCTACTTTGCAACAGCATTGATGTTCTTCACAAGAATTCCGGTCCCGTTTACCATTCCGTATTCCGGGAAGATTATGAACAAATCCCAAAAATACTTTGCCTGGATCGGACTATTGGTAGGATTGATTAATGCTATTGTTCTGTATTTGTCTTTTCAGCTTTTTAACCTTGAAATAGGAATTATCCTGATGATGATCAGTAGTGTTTTGCTCACGGGAGCATTTCATGAGGATGGTTTTACCGATGTGTGCGACAGCTTTGGAGGAGGATATGGAAAGGAAAAGATCCTTACTATCATGAAAGACAGTAGAGTAGGAGCGTATGGAGCAGTAGGCATTATTTTGCTATTTGCCCTGAAATTCTTTAGTATTCAGGCTTTGGGAGTAGTTGATTTATTTAAAACTTTAGCGATTATCATTTTGGCCCACGCCTCAAGTCGTTTTATTGCGGGAACCATGATTTATACCCACCAATATGTTACAGATATTGATGTAAGCAAATCAAAACCTCTGGCCAATAAACCTTTGAATGGAATATCTTTGCTGGTAGGGTTCATTAGTGTTTTGGTCTCTTTTGCCCTGATTCCGGACTGGCGTTTGATTTTGGCCTTTGCACTTGCATATTTGGGCAAGATCTGTATGGGATGGTATTTTAAAAAACATATCGGTGGCTATACCGGAGACTGTCTGGGCTCTGTACAACAGGTTTGTGAGGTTTTATTTTATCTTGGAACAATGATCGTATGGAAATTCATCTAATCCGGCATACAGCTGTAGAAAATCCGGAAAATTTGTGTTACGGATTTGCAGAGATATCTTTAAAAAAAGACTATTCTGAAGATTTTAAACAATTGAATCTGGATAAGGATTTTGATCTGGTGATTTCAAGCCCTGCCCAGCGCTGTTGCCTTTTGGCTGATTATTTTAAGTTTGATTATAAAACTGATGAAAGGCTTCGGGAAATGAATTTCGGAAATTGGGAACTCGTGAAATGGACTGATATTCCTGAGGAAGAAATTAATCAGTGGTATAAAGATTTCATTAGCGTAAAGGCCCCGGGAGGAGAAAACCTCCTTGAAATGCAGGCTCGTGTGCTTAGCTTCTGGAATGAATTATTGACAGAAGAAAATGCGGATAAAGTTTTGATTATTGCTCATGCAGGAGTCATACGTCTGATACTTCAAACCGTTTTACAATTTCCTCTCGAGAATATGTTCAGCATTCAGATGGGTTATGGAAAAAGAACCATTGTGAAAATTGAAAAAGGGTTGTTTTCAATTAAAAGTGTAAATGTATAGATCGTATTTTAAGGATCTATTAAAATAAAAAAACCGCTAAAAATAGCGGTTTTTCGTTTTTATGAAATATTTTTAGAATCTTCTGACAGGTCTTACTCTCACCGAATAATAGTCTTTGGTGTAGCTCCACATATATCCATTATACCCTTCCAGAATCTTTACCTGATTGCTTCCAGGTATCTCTGTAGAACTCCAGTAATACTTTTGTGATACGTTATTTGAAGCGATATTGTAAACATTCTTGGAACTTTTATAAAATGCCATTAGCTCATCTTCTGAGGGAAGAAACCAGTCTGTTAAACCATTGATAGCATAATTATCACATAATCTTGCCGCAGAATTAGCATCTGAACATTGAGAAACAATTCTAACTGTATTAGAAGGACCTGATCCCATTACTGACTGCGTCTGATTGATAACATCAAAAGGACATCCCCATTCAACCTTATCAGATCCATTGTAAATAAGGTTAGCAGGAGCTGCTTCTAAATATCTCCAGCCATCCGTAGTTTCTCCTTTGTCATAGTAAACATATCCACCGGAAGCACCTATTGCTCCGGCTGTTTTAAATGTCTTTTCAGCTGAATAATACACTTGTGCACCCTCTCTTACATAAGATTTTACATAGTAAGTAGTGTTAGGAAGTAATCCGTTAGCTTCCAGTTCATAAGGAGAATAATTGTTAGCGGTTGTTGCTTTAACCGTTTGTCCGTTTGAAATGTCTACTCCTGCAGTAGTTCTGTAGCAGAATCCCTTTTCATCCGGAAAGAATGGCTCAAGATAATTTACTGTAATTTTATCTGTTTCGAAAGTAGCAGATGTTGTATAGATCTGCTTAACCATTTTAAAGTTAATATCCATTTTTCCGGGAGAGGTAAATGTCACATTGTCTCCGTAAATGGTTTCCCCATTATTAGCCTTAACAAAAGCTCTTATGTAATAAAGGGTCGATTTTTCGAAATCTGCCCCATAATCTGGCGTAAGTGCGTAGTCTCCTACAGAATTATTGAATTCAGAGATTGTTTTAGAACTGCCGATTGTAGGATTGATAGTTTTTGACCAACAGAATCCGCGAGATGAAAATCCGGCTCCTGCTGAAGTTACCGTCCCATGGAAAGTGAACTGAGCCAAATTAAAAGTAAGCTGCCCTGTAGTGACCTTTGGATATACAGTGGTATTGTTATTTCCGTTGTTATCATCCCCGCCATTATCTGATCCACAGGATGACAGAACAAAAATAGAGAGCACTAGAAATAATAGTTTTTTCATGAATATTAGTTTTTTAAGTTATTTAGTTTTATTAAAGGCTGGCAAATATATAAAAAAAAATCACTGTTTTTGTTATTATTAATCTGTTTGTAAATTAGACTGTTGAGAAGATGGTATTGATAAAAAATAAGGTGAAGAAGTATTTTTGAAAAACGCCATTCGAGGGAGTCGAATGGCGCATATTTATTTAAAAACTCTGATAAAACTATCTTTTTCCAGGCTTTCCAGAGAGAAATTGAGATCTGCTTCAGCTTTTTCCATGGTAACTGTTGCCCCCAATTCCTTAACAAGATCGTTGAAAGAAATTGGCTCATACCATTGCTGATATAATGCATTGGTTGCCATTACTGCAATCTCTGTATTTCCTGAAACATGAGAATGACCTGCTCCAAAATTCAATAAGACAAAAGTCTGTTTTTCTCCCTTTGGAAGAAGCATTCCAAGAATTGTCTGCCTTTGGACAGAGTTACATCTGATTTCCGCAAAAAGATGGTTGGGGTTCATCATATAATCTCTTGAGATCACATCTCCCTTTCCGATCACAATTTTATATCCGCATTCTGTGTTTCCGCTATATACATTGTTCATGATCAGGGTAGGAACATTCAATCCTTTGTTGGCATATAGATATTCCACAGCTCCGTTAGGTGCAGAAGTCATATCTCCGGAATACATCAGATTTCCGTTTTCCTGATTATAAGCTGCATTCCAACCGGTTTTTCCACCAATATTTAATGCAGAGAGATCAAGATCATAGGCTCCCCAAGCATCTTCCCAATAGATTCCCACCGCAAGTTTTTCACCTGAGAATCGTGTTCCCGCAGGAATATTTCCTACAAACATCTTTTCAGAAGTCGGAAGTCCGAACTCAACATCCTCAGGGAAGTAAAATGACTTTCCTGAAAGGTCAAATCTGGATTTTAAATATGTTAGGATAAACTCAAAATTCATTTCATTTACCGAACTGTTTTTCCCGGATTTCACCCATGATTTCCCGTTTCTGATTCTATATACAAAAGTATCCTGACCATACATTCTTAAATAACACGCTGACAAGGCTTTAAATAAAGCGAATGGTGTCGCATTATCCAGCCAATGCAGATCATTCTCATCCAATAATAGATGGGTGGCATCATTAAGTGGGTTAGAAACCAAGGGTTTATGATAGACCTTTGATAACTTGGAAATTTTATTAATAGTCTTTGGTGATTTGCTTTTATAAGCCAAAAACAATGGTTTAAATCTGTTGAAAATCTCAGCAAGCTTTTTCAGTCCGAAGCTCTCAAACAAATCAGACGGGTTGAATTTACTTTCCTTGATACTTTCAATCAACGTCTTATTTTTGATCAATAGACTTGTAGCTGTTGATTTAAAGATGACGTATCTGAAAAATTCTACAGGATTTTCAGGATAGATTTTATAAAGGTCTGCAATTTTGATAACGGCCTCCTTGTTCCTGATGTTTTCCTTTCCTGTGAATTCATAATTCAGCTCTTTGTTCAGAATATACAAAAGATCATTGATGGTTTCTTCCTTTAAAGCAATTCCCGATTTCAATAAGGAAAGACATTTATCAGTCATCTCATCCACAGAATACGCTTTAATTACCTTGAAAGTAATTTTCATTTCAGGAATATTCAAAACCTCATTGGGGATGTAGATTTCATCCTGGAAATTACTTCCATAGGTAGAAATATAATGCTCAATTTGATCTATCAATAGTTCCCATCTTGTACTGTTCTTTATCTTTTCCCAAGACTTATGGAAAGTTTTATTAAGATCATTACCGTTTAATTTTTCTTTTGCATAGTAGCTGATGATATCTTTCTTTGCCCAAAGTGCATTAGGTTCAATGATAAATCCCTCATTGGATATAAAAGGTTTTTCATCCGTTTTTTTAGCCAATACAGCATTGAAAAGTTGAAGTGTTTTCATGATATAAAAATTAAATAAGTGAGGAGTAGTTTTTTTAAAAGAAAAATGCTATAGGAACTCCTTTTACCTATAATTTTTTGAAAAAAAGCGGGGAGTAATACCAGTAAATTATAGGAACTCCCTTTGCCTTTATTTTTTTGTAGATAGAAACATATTGTCTATCATTTTGCTGAGCAGGCAGGATTCGAACCTGCGTCCCACAAGTTGAGGAACTTTGTTTGCCAACAGCCGAAAGTTGTTGTTGCTCTAACCAGCTGAGCTACTGCCCATCCATAATTATTAGTTTTTATGATTAAAAATTACAGATTATGGATTTCTGTATTTCTTCTTTTTCTTCCATGGTGCGTTTTTCTGAACATCACCTGCCATGATACATCCGTAGGGCATTACTTCATCCAGAACCTCGCAAAGACCATACTCTTCAATCTGTGCCCTCACGTTTTTTGCATTTTTATAAGCACTGGGTAACTCAGAAATATCAACTTCATTGGAGTAGAAACGGATATCCAGCCCTTTGGTTTCTTCATTAAAGATTTCTTCAGTCGTTTTATGAGCCAAAGATCTTTTATGCTGGCTTCTGCTGAAGTTTCTTCCCGCTCCATGAGGGGCAAAGCCAAGGTTTCTTTCATTTGTTTTTCCCTGAACAATCAATACAGGTTCCGCCATATTCAACGGAATTAGTCTTGGTCCAGTAATATCAGGCATGAATTTATCATCCAGTGGGGTTGCGCCCTTAGCATGGTAGAACAAGTCTCCATCCCTGAATACAAAATTATGTTCATTCCAATATCTGTTTTCTTTCTCCATCTCCAGTTTGTTCAAAACTGCATCATGAATGGAAGTATGGTTTTCCTTCGTCCATGTTCTTATTAACTGGAGAGCTTCCCAATATGATTTACCTTCTTCAGTATCATAAGGAATCCATGCATTTTCCCTTAATGTTTCAGGAGAAATATCCTGTCTGAAACGGTTAGCTACTTTCATTCCTTTATCATATAATGCCGCCCCTGGAGCTCTTGATCCGTGATGGGTTACCAACATTGTATTTCCTGTATTTTTGGAGATTCCTACAAACAAGAAATGGTTTCCATCTCCCTGAGTTCCCATATGAGAACGTGCAATGCTGATCAGTTTCTCATCATTTAAAAAATAGTTTTCTCTAAATGCTTCCATCAATTCCTGAGACATAGGCATCTGTTCACCTCTTGGTCTCCCTCCATATCCAAAGTGAGTTATTGAATGAGCTGCATCCAGAATATCCTTAGGGTTTACTTTCCCAAAGTCTGTAAGCATCACAGAACAACAAATATCTGCGCTATGGAATCCCGGATGAATTGCATTTTTTGCAACTACCACACCACCTACCGGGATCTGACCTTCCGGACCTGTAGGACAGGCATCAGGCATAATTGCTCCTGCTGTTAGTGTAGGTGTTTTCATCAGAACTTTCATCGTTTTGATTACCTTTTCTACATTATCATCTTCACTTTCATGTTCAGCCCTGATATTGATGATAAAATCCTTGGGTGTTTCATGGAGCGGAATAAGTTCCGGTTGTTTGAACAGTTCCAGATATTCCTTGATCTGATCTTCATTCAGATTATTTTCATTGATATATGTAATGGCATCTTTGAACCATTTAGCTGGTCTATATCCTAATTCAAGTAAGTGATTTCCATTAAATTCCATTAGTTTTCTCATTTTGATAATGCAAAGTAATATCCTTGTTGCGCAATAGTTTTGCGTAGATAAGAAAATTTTGATTATTTTTACAAAGACAATTAAATAAAATAAAAAAGGCTAATTCGATATCCATCTATTAGCCATCAAATGATATAATTTAAAACCAATTTTTATGGTATTATTAGAACAGTTACAGCATTTTCCGGAAACGATTGAATTCAATGAAGTTATTGCTTACATTGATCAACATTATGATTTTACCCCTACTGCTTTCAAAAACGGAAGTACAGCAAACGAATCGGGACAAAATAATGGTTCATGCAAGGTTTTCAGCTTTGCGAAGCTTAAGGGATTGACTAAAGGGCAGACCCTTTCTCTTTTTGGAGAATTTTACAGAGAAGACGTGCTAAAAAATCCCAATGGAAATGATCATCAGAACATCAGAAACTTCATGAACTTCGGATGGGAGGGTATTTCTTTTGAAGGTGAAGCTTTAAAGGAGAAATAATTTTTGAAAAAGGGAATTCGCTAATTTGCTTATAGAATGCTTCTGCATTAAAGCTGGCAATTAAATATTACAATCATGTCATCCAATAAAAATGCACTGATCCGCTACAAGACTTTGGATAAATGTCTCAAAAATAAGTATCGAAAATATACCCTTGAAGATCTTATTGACGAATGTTCTGAAGCTTTGTTTGAGTTTGAAGGAAAAGAATCTTACGTAAGCAAAAGAACCATTCAGCTCGATCTGCAGAATATGCGAAGTGAAAAATTCGGGTACGAAGCTCCCATTGAGGTCTACGAAAGAAAGTATTACCGCTACAGTGATCAGGATTACAGCATTCATAATATTTCTGTGAATGAAAGTGACCTGAAAGCGATGAATAATGCCGTTCAGATCCTGAAGCAATTCAAGGATTTTTCTATGTTTAAGGAGATGAATGGGGTAATTCAGAAGTTGGAAGACTCCATTCATGCAACCAATCAGAAATCCATCATTCATTTAGATAAAAATGAACAGTTGAAAGGACTGGAGCATATCGATACTCTGTATGAAAGCATTGTCAATAAAAAGGTATTAAAAATTCTTTACAAGAGCTTTACAGCAAAAGAGTCGAGTATTTATACCGTTCACCCTCAGTTATTGAAAGAATTTAACAACCGTTGGTTTCTCATCTGTCTTTACAAGCAGAAAATGTACAATCTGGCTCTGGATAGAATGGAGAATATTGAAGCAGATGAAAGCCTATCCTATATAGATAAGGATCTGGATGGTGACGAATACTTCAAAGATATTGTAGGCGTTACGGTTGCAGAATCAATGCAGCCCAGAAACGTTATATTTTTTGTAGACTCAGCCAATGCTCCTTATGTGAAAACAAAACCACTGCATAAAAGCCAGGAGATCATTAGTGAAACAAAGAATGGAACTCTGTTTAAAATCTGCGTACAGATCAATTTTGAACTGGAAAGATTACTGCTAGGCTTTGGTGAGACTCTTATTGTCCATAAGCCACAGAAACTGAAATTGAAAATGGAAGAAAAGTTTAAGGCGGGACATAAAAACTATCAGGATCTGATCCTGCTTAATGGAGAGCCTATTCAAGATTGATAGTCGTTGTTCATTTGTATCATTCCGAATGATTTGCGCAAAGTGCAGTCATAAAATTTATCTGCTTTTTTTATCTTGGCTTGGAAATTGTAGTAGTTAGGTACAAAATAGCACTATGAAATCAAGAATATTTAAAGCATTAATTGCCATTATAGCCCCTATAGCGATAGAATATATCGTTAAAAAAATATCTGAGAAACTTGATAAAAAAGATGATCAGAAAGAGAAAGAACCCAAGCAGATTACTGCTTAAACGTAAAAGTAGTTAAAATTTAAAATTATTGAAAAGAGACTGTCGTATCATAACGGATAGTCTCTTTTTTTGTGGACATTCAATAAACTTAAGTGAACTTCCTACACGTAACCCTTATCGCTTAAAAAACTTAAGTGTTAAAAAAACTTTTGTGACTTTGTGGTTCAAGTTCAATTTATATAAAATCATAGATTCCCTTTTTTCCGAAAAATCAAAGATTTTTAGCAGACTCAAGTGAACTTTCTACACGTAACCCTTATCGCTTAAAAAACTTAAGTGTTAAAAAAACTTTTGTGACTTTGTGGTTTAAGTTGAATTTATATAAAATCATAAATTCCGTCTTTCCAACCCAAAACTTTCGAAGAATCAGCCTTAAGCCAGTTTCTTAAAATAGTGGCATACACTTTTCTAAAATCTTCTTTATAAATAAGGTCTCCCTCATTTAAATTTTGCAGGTCAGGAAGTGAATTTAATAAACCTTTCTTTTTGAGATTTCCGCCAATGAAAAACATCTGGTTGGCTGTTCCGTGATCTGTTCCGTTGCTTGCATTTTGGGCAACACGGCGGCCAAATTCAGAAAACGTCATCAATAGAATGTTATTGAATAGCCCATTGCTTTTCATATCAGCAACAAAGGATTTTACAGCCTCATTGATGTCGCCAAATAATTTTTTTTGCCTTTCATTCTGGTTGACGTGAGTATCAAAACTTCCGATAGAAAGATAATAAACCTGAGTATTGATATCGGATTTGATGAGAGAGGCTACTGTTTTGAAATCTTTCCCCAGTTGAGAATTAGGATAAGTTTGTTCCGTTTTTTTTGCCTTACTTTTTTCAAAAATATACCCCGCATTGTTGATTGTAGATCCCAATGTTTGATAAAGATAAGAAACCGTTTCATCATCATGATGATGGTCGTAAAGTGATTTAAAATACTTTTCCTGACTGGTCTGATACAGTCTTTTGGGATCTTTAAATGCAAATGCTTTATTGTTTTCTCCCTTTAAGGCAAGGCTCAGCATATCATCTACCTCCAGTGCTTGGGTAGGATGTTCACAACGATAACACTCCTCATCCAGAAATCGGCCAAGCCAGCCTGTTTCCAGAAACTCATCACTTTTGCTTGCAGACTGCCAGATATCCATACTCCGGAAATGAGACTTATCCGGATTAGGGTAGCCCACATTGTTCATTACAGAAAGCTCACCATTGTCAAAAAGTTCCTTAAAGTAGGAGAGGGAGGGATTAATTCCGGCCTCATCTGTAAGGGATAAAGCATCCTGAACAGCAAGTGTTTTCCTTTCTCTGAAATAAATGTCATTCTTTACAGGGATAATGGTGTTCAATCCATCATTTCCTCCCGTAAATTGGAGCACTACAAGGATATTCTGAGTAGGAGCTAACGCTTCATCCAGTGTCATAGCCTTTAGAAAATTAGGCATCAGTAAAGAAGCTGTTGCCAATGAACTTATTTTAAGGAATTCTCTTCTTTTGATTAACATAGCATTTTATTTAGAGCGTAGGTGATAGATAGAGTTGCTATTTCCATGTTTACATTAACTGATATTCCGGGGTAGACATAAGGTTGATAACATTCATCTTTAAACTCTTGTCAGAGAAATTATTTACCGTCTTAATATCCAGACTTTGAGCATTTTGAATCAGATAATCTTCACAGTTTTTATGAGCGAATATTTTATCTAAACGATCCCAGTCTATGATAATATTGGGATTTTTAAAGGTTTTATTTAAGGCTGTTTCCTTAGATTTCATTCCCATATCAATGTCATCATCCTGTCTCGGGCTGTATTCTAATGGTCGCAAGCCAGACCATATCTGTGGAATCTGGAGTCTTAGCATCAATGTAGAACTATCAATCCAGGATTTTCCGTTGGGCCAGCCTGAAACATTGGGTGGGTAAAGTAACATTTGCCCTAATAATTTTTGGTAAACGATGAGGTTTTCAGGATTTTGAATCTGCATTGGAAGGATCCGCATCATTCCGGCCATTAGTTCTACAGGAGATTTTATTCTGTTTCCTATGTTTTTCTGGTCATAAAACCATGAGCTTGAAAATATTTCAGTCATTAGTTTCTTAATATCATAACCAGAACTGTAGAAGTTGGAACTAAGTCTACTGATTATGTCTTGATCAACATTTTCATTCACAAAAAACCTATAGATTTTAGTGGTAATAAATTGGGCGGTAGCCTTTTGCTCAAGAATAATGTTTAAAGCATCACTTCCGTCAAAATTACCTGTCTTGCCTAAGAAAGTCTTCGTTCCCTCATCGTGCTGATTTTTTCTTTCCTTGAAATTTCCCTCTTTATCATAGCTCCAGCCTGTAAATGCTCTGGCCCCTTCTCTCACATCTTTTTCAGTATAATTTCCTCTCCCCATCGTAAAAAGTTCCATTACTTCACGGGCAAAGTTTTCATTGGGGTGATCTTTTTTGTTCTGTTGATTGTTCAGAAAATTAAGCATTGCGGGCGATTGGCTTACTTCAAAAAGCAGCTCTTTAAAATTTCCCAAAGCATTTTTTCGGATTGTATTTAAAAGCTTTTGGTTGAATTTTGGGTTCACAACCCTAGATGCAAAATGCCCATGCCAGAAAAAAGCCATCTTTTCTCTCATTTGCTCCTTGCTGTTTACTATTTTATCAAGAAAATTGAGGTTCAGTTCATTGTTTTGCTCCCTGTTAATCCGCTGCATTTCCTTTTTCTTTTCAGCCGGAGCCGTACTGTTCATATAATCCGCTGTTGAATCTATGTCGGGAGTGTCATAGGTAACCTCACTAAAATGGTCTTCTTTAAATAGTTCATTCATCAACGTTTTAATGTTTTTATTTTTCAAATCGTCGATTTGATTGATGCCGATACCGAAGCCGGCTCGCCAAAGAAGATGCTTGTTCTTTAATAATGAATCAGCCATGGTGAGATCATTTATTTTTTTGATGAAATAGAAAGGATAAGGTTAAAATAACAACGGGTTAAGGTTTGTTAATATTATTTTATACACTAGTATGATACGCTGGAGCCTAAAACTAGATACTCTTTGTTTTCCCCAAATGCTATTCTGCATCCTGTTTATCTTACAATATAGTTTTCCATTTCTAATTTTGACCATTTTTTTCTTTAATTCTACTTTTTTTAACTCCTTTTTTGATAATTTTTGTTAAACAAACATTTAAATTTAGTTAAAAATAACCTATTGATATTCATTGTTTTATGATTTAATCGAGTGTTAAAACAACAAATAAACCCTTGCTTGGCACGATTTTTACATCCTCTTGTTTAGTAAAATTTAAAAAATTAGAGTTATGAAAATGTTTAAACAAGCAATATTGCTAGCTGGAATTTTAACAGCAGGTATAGCAAGCGCACAGGACTCAAAAATGACTAATATGATCAAGGTAGGTGCGAATGTTGGTTTGGCAGTTCCCTCAGATAATCTTTCCGCTGCAGTAGGAGTGGATGTTGCTTATCAGAACTTGATTACTCCTGGGTTTGGTTTAGGTATCGCAACAGGATATACTCACTATTTTGGAAAAGAAAATAACGGTTATAAAAATAATGATGTAGGAGTAGTTCCTGTAGCAGCTTTAGTAAGAATTTATCCAAAGCAAACTGGTTTCTATTTTGGAACTGACTTAGGATACGGGTTCTTGGTTGGAGATAAAACAGTAGCTTCCAACACAAATGTAGAAAGAGCCAATGGTGGTTTCTACATTAAACCGGAGATCGGATACCACAACAGAGACTGGAACTTCTTCGTACAATACCAAAAGGTTTTTGTAGGAACAAAAGGAGATTTAGTTGGTCAGGACTATAATGTGGGGAATATCGGAGTAGGATTCGGTTATAATATTCCATTAGGAAAGTAGTTAGATTTAATATATAAACAATTATTAACCAAAACCTTTTCACGAAAGTGGAAAGGTTTTTTTGTTCTGTGCAGGATTTACGAAAACAATTATTATATTTGGTAAAATTTGAGGTTATGATTCTGAATCCAAAATTTCCACTTTATTTACCAGGAGTAGAGAACAGTAATAATGATAATGTTTCTATCATTGGGGCAAGCCTCCGTGAAGATGTAACAATCTTAGGCTATTTCGTTTCCGGTAACGGAGGTCTTGAGATAAAAATTCAAAATACATATTCTACCAAGGAATATGCTTCCTTTAATGATATTCTAAGAAAGTTTATCCAGGACAATCAGCTTGAGAATGTACAACGTCTGGGAATGGCAGTGCCGGGACCGGTTATTGACGGTAAAAGTAGCCCTGCAAGATTGGGCTGGAACTTAGACGTTGAAGAGTTTAAAAGAGACTTCGGCTTCGAGAAAGTAGATATGCTGAATGATATGGAAGCATCTGCTTACGGAATGGCTCTTCTTGAAGACAGTGATCTTGAAGCAATCTATACCAGCGGCCATCTTGAAAAAGGAAATGTTGCAATCCTTGCACCCGGAAACGGACTTGGAGAGGCAGGATATTTCTTTGACGGGAAAAACCTAAGGCCTTTTGCAACGGAGGGAGGACATTCTGAGTTTTCACCAAGAACCAATGTAGAAGTTGAGTTCTATCAATTCTTAAATAACATCTATGGAATTGTAAGTTGGGAAAATGTACTTTCCAAGACAGGACTATTTAATATCTATAGATTCTTAAGAGATGTGAAAAGACATCCTGAACCGGAATGGCTGGGAGAACGTCTTACTAACGGAAACTTCGCTCAGGAACTTTACAGAGCGGCAGTAGAAGATAATGTTTTAATCTGCAAAATCGCTTTAGATACTTTCCTGGAGTTTTTGGCAAGAGAAGCCAATAACCTGACCTTAAAACTGAAAGCAACCGGAGGATTACTGATTGCAGGGGATATCCCTCAGATGGTCATAGAATATGTTGATAAGACTAAATTTTATGAAAAATTCAAGATCAGTGATAAAATGGAGGGAATGCTTAGAAACATCCCGATCTATCTGGTCAAGCAAAATCACACTGCATTAAAAGGTATGGCACTTTATACAGCCTACTATCAAGAATAAAGAGAGCTCCGAAGAAATTCGGAGTTTTTTTATAGGATGATATTATTCATGAAAATAATTAATTTTCTTGATATACATCAATGAAATCTATCAAATAAGATGGCTACATTTGCATCAATAAATAAGTAAACAATTCTATCAATGAAAAAAATATTTTTATTAGCAGTTTTAGCTGGTGGTTTAGCTTTCGGACAGTCCAAAAAAGTAGTTGCATCTGATGTTCACTGGTGGGGATATAAAGTGGCAAAATCTGAGGCAAGTTCTCACGACGGAACTGTAAAAGTGAAGTCTGGAGACATGGTTATGAAAGGAAACCAACTTGTAGGAGGAAGCTTCGTATTGGATATGACTTCTATTAATGCTACTGACCTTACAGGAGAGTATCAGCAAAAATTAAACGGACACCTTAAGAATGGTGACTTCTTTGAAGTTGAAAAATTCCCTACTGCTACTTTTAAAATTACAGGAGTAAAGAAAAACAACGATAAAGTTTATAATTCTTTAGTAACAGGAACCCTTACTTTAAAAGGAAAAACAAGCCCGGTTACTTTCCCGGCTAAGATTTCTTACAGCAAAGGAGTAGTAAGTTTAGTATCTAACAAATTCTCTTTCGACAGACAGAAATTTGATGTAGCTTACAAGTCTACAATGCAGGATGTTTTTGTGAAAGATGATATTGATATGCTAGTTAAGGTGACTGCTCAATAAATTAATCAAAAAAAGATTATTAAAAGTGTAGAAGTTCTACACTTTTTTTTATTTTTGTTGAATTGTAAATAAAAAAGAATGAAAAGATTACTATTGTTTGCTATGGTGTGCGCAAGTATATCATTTGTTTCTGCTCAAAAGAAATTTGATAAGGTATCAAAGGTGACTTCATCAGAGATCAGATGGTGGGGATATAAGGTTGTAAAAACCCAAGCTTCCTCACATTCTGGAACTGTAAAACTGAAGAGCGGGAAGTTCAACTTTGACCACACCGTTTTGGTAGACGGAGAATTTATAATAGATATGAGAAGTATGATGGCAGGAGATGTTTCTGATGAAGATCAGATCAAGCTTACTAATGACCTGAAAAGTACCAACTTCTTTGAAGTAAAAAAATTCCCTGTAGCCAAGTTCCATTTGACTAAAATTATTCCTTTAGCAAACAGTGAGTACAATTCTACCGTATACGGAGACCTTACCCTTAAAGGAGTGAGAAAAACAATCTCTTTCCCTGCGAATGTCTATGTTACTCAGTTTACAACATCTATTGAGTCTGCTAAATTCTCTCTGAACAGAAGAGACTTTAAGGTGTTCTATCAATCTTCATTAAAAGATTATTTCATCAAGAATGAAATGGATATTCAGTTTAAAGTTTCTACAGAACTTCTGGATAACGATAACAGAGTTCCTGTTAAAAAGAAAAAATAAGATTAAATACTATATTGATAAAAAATGAGCGGTTCTAATGAGCTGCTCTTTTTTTTGTGGAAATTCGTCAGCTAAGGGTTAAACCCTAAGATAAAATCTAGGTTTGTCAGAAAATAAACACTAGAAATATTCTTTCAGATTAATCATATTCTTTAGATGTAAACCATTTCCTTTTACCGTATTTTTTATAATTTAGTACTATGAAAATTTATATTGTAAGCGGTCTTGGAGCAGACTTTAAGGTGCTTGAAAGAATAGAGTTTCCTAAGGATTATGAATTGGTTTTTATAGATTGGCTCATTCCTGAAAAAGATGAACCTTTTCATGCTTATGTAGAACGAATGGCAGAGAAGGTTGATGCTTCAGAACCATTTTGTCTCCTGGGATATTCTTTTGGAGGAATTATGGTGCAGGAGATCAATCAGCTGAAGCCTGCAGAAAAAGTAGTTATCCTGGGAAGTATCAAATCAGATAAAGAAAAGTCTAAATTTATCAAGACCGGTGAAGTAACAAAGATCCCCAGAATGCTTCCTGTAGGGTTGTTTAATACCAAGGCCGCCAGTGTATATGCCTTAGTACGAAAACTTTTTGATCCCAAAAATCCAAAACTTTTACAATATTTCAAAGTCAGAGATCCTTATTATTTAAAATGGTCTGTAGAGAAAGTTTCCGAATGGAAATTTGAGGAAAATCCAAAGGTGATCCAGATATTGGGAGATAAGGATATTGTTTTTCCAGTGCGCTACTCAAAACCAGACTATGTAATTAAAGGTGGAACTCACTTATTTCCCGCTACCAAATCCAAGGAAGTTTCCAAAATACTAAGTGAAGTGTTTCAGGAAAAATAGATAATATTATTGGTTGGATAGTTTTTTTATAGGGTTGATTTGTTAAAAATGCATTTTTGTAAGGTTTTATGTTTAAATTTGATAGGGTTAAATATGAAATTTTATGAAAATAGGATTAAAATGGATCGTTTCGTTCTCTATTGTTGCCCTTGTGGCAATTGGTGGTTTATTCTGGAGCCCGACTTCAGAGGTTATCAATTCCGGTGAATTCCTAGGCGAAGACAAAATTGTAGGTGCGGACGTAGCATGGATTCTTGCAGCGGCAGGCCTTGTTTTACTGATGACTCCCGGCCTTTCCTTTTTCTATGGAGGAATGGTTGGTAAGAAAAATGTGATTTCCACCATGCTGCAAAGCTTTATTGCTTTGGGGGTTATCTCGATTTTATGGATCGTTGTTGGCTTCTCCTTATCTTTTGGTGAGTCCTTAGGATTTAATATAAACGGGAAACATTATGGGATTATAGGAAATCCGCTAAGCTATCCGTTCTTTAATGGAGTGGGAGTCTTCCCTCATAAAATGATGGCTTCTACCATTCCTTTTATTCTTTTTGCACTGTTTCAGATGAAGTTTGCAGTTATTACTCCTGCAATTATTACAGGTTCTTTTGCAGAAAGAGTTCGCTTCATTTCCTATCTTTTATTTATTGTTCTTTTCTCCCTTTTCATTTATACGCCACTTTGCCATATGGTTTGGCATCCTGATGGTCTCCTGAATAAATATTTTGGAGTAAAAGATTTTGCAGGGGGAACCGTGGTGCATATGAGTGCCGGTTTTGCAGCACTTGCAGGCGCCTTGGTTCTAGGAAATAGGAAAATGCCCCATCATGAACCGTCTAATATTCCTTATGTGCTTTTGGGTACAGGAATGCTGTGGTTTGGTTGGTTTGGATTTAATGCCGGATCAGCATTAAGTGCTTCAGCCTCTGCAGCCACAGCCTTTGGAACAACTACGATAGCCTCTGCTTCAGCAATGATCACCTGGATATTCTTCGATAGAATCAATGGAAGAAGTGTTTCTGCATTAGGAGCCTGCATAGGTGCTGTGGTGGGGCTGGTAGCCATTACTCCCGGATGTGGATTTGTCAGCATTCAGGAAAGCCTTTTTATAGGTTTTATTTCCGCCATTGTTTCTAATGTGATGGTTAATTGGAGAGTTTTAAAAAAGATTGATGACACCCTTGATGTTTTTGCCTGTCACGGTGTGGGCGGAATTATGGGAATGATCCTGACTGCTATTTTTGCGCATGGCGAAAATGCAAGTCTGCTGCATGGAGGTGTTGAGGTATTTCTTCATCATATGGCAGCCCTGCTTCTGGTTTCGATCTTTACCTTTTTTGGATCCCTGCTTTTATATAAAATTACAGATTCTATTATTACGCTAAGGGTTTCCGAAGATTCTGAAAATAAAGGCCTTGATCTTTCTCAGCATGAAGAGAGTCTCCAATGATTTTTTCATTCTTAAATTATCATTAATCCCTGCTGAAACCTGATTTTTATTAAGATTTATCATGTATCTTTGCTTTGAGGAAAATGAAGAATCATTTATGGAATCAATATCGGTTTTTGAGATTATTAAAGTAGGAATAGGCCCGTCCAGTTCGCACACGATGGGACCATGGAATGCAGCATCTGCGTTCATTAGAATTATAAAAAGAGAAAGATCAATAGCTGAAGTTAAAGAAGTTTTTCTTGAATTTTTTGGCTCACTTGCCAAAACGGGAATTGGGCACGGAACCGATATTGCGGGAATGCTCGGTTTAAATGGCGAAGACTTCAAGACCATCAATACTTCAAAAATTGATGAGAAAATAGCATACATAAAAGATACACAGACCATTAATCTGGGTGGTGAGAAAGAAATTCCATTTGTCTATGGACATCACTTGATTTTAAATATGAAAAAATCCCTTGATTTTCATCCTAATGGAATGATATTTAGGGCTGTTTTTGAAGATGGGACTGAACTTGTTCAGGATTTTTATTCTGTAGGTGGAGGTTTTATCGCAAGCCAGGAAAAAAACTCCATAGAAAAACAATGCGTACGTACATTATATCCTTGTCATAAAGCTTCTGATATTGCAAAATATTGCCAGAGATTAGGATTTGATAAAATTTCAGATTTAATTTTAATCAACGAAGAAAGCTGGAGAACTCAGGAAGAAACAAGAGAGGAAGCACTTTATATTTGGCAGCAAATCAAAGAATGTATCTATAAAGGGGTCAATAAAGAAGGAATTCTTCCCGGCGGATTAAATGTTTCCCGAAGAGCAGCGGGAATCAACAGAAAACTATTAGGCGACAAAATCTATAAAAATAAAGATGAATGGTTTCAGCAGGTTGTTGATGCCGAAGAAAACTTCACCAATATCAATAAATGGATTGCTTGTTTTGCACTGGCAGTAAATGAAGAAAATGCAAGCTTCGGAAGAATTATTACAGCGCCTACCAATGGTGCAAGTGGTGTAATTCCTGCAGTTTTAATGTATTCACAGGCCTTTACAGAATCTATAAGTGATGAAGATATTGTACGTTTTCTACTGGTAGCAGGGGAAATCGGAACTTTATTCAAAAAAAATGCGACCATCTCTGCTGCAATGGGAGGCTGCCAGGCCGAAATTGGAGTTTCATCAGCAATGGCAGCAGCCGGACTTACCGAAATTTTAGGGGGAAGCGTGGGACAAGTATTGATGGCAGCCGAAATTGCAATGGAACATCACCTTGGATTAACCTGCGACCCAATCAAGGGCCTTGTACAGATTCCGTGTATTGAAAGAAATACAATGGGAGCCATGAAAGCCATTACCGCCGCTAATATTGCATTGGAAAGCGATCCTACCAAGGCTAAAGTAACATTGGATGAAGTTATCCAAACCATGTGGGAAACAGCTTTGTCAATGAGTGACCGTTTCAAGGAAACCTCCGAGGGCGGATTGGCTATTGCAGTGAACGTCCCTGAATGTTAATAAAAATAGTATTTTAAAATACAAAAAATCCTTAGATAATACGTCTAAGGATTTTTTATTGTACTTTGAAACAACCCTTCAAATTTTTGACTTGAAATCCTTCCAGAAGAGAGGAACTCTTACATTTTAACTTGTAATATTGAAGTTTTTGGGGATAATTAGAAAGTCTTTTATTTATTTTTTGGTGAACAGGTAAGTTTTCCCTCCTTGTGTAAGTTTAAGCTGATTACTTTCAGGGATAAAAATGAGATTTAGCCCTGCTTTGTCGAAGGTAAACTGATCCTTTGCTACAGAAGTTAAAAGAAACTCAGGCTGGTTAGTCCCTTGGGCAAAGAGTGTCCCATTTTTGACAAATACCTTTAATCCTAAATTGATATCCTTTGAAGCATAATCTCCTATGTATTTTTCCAGTTCAGCTGCCGGAAGTTTAGGACTCTCAAATACAGGATATTGATATTCTCTGCCATATATTAAATTCAAAAGAGCAACATAGAAACTATTATGTGGAAACTCCTGACCATTGATGGTAACGGCATAGGATAATTGATCGTTTGGTTCGAAACCCACCGTAGAATGGCTTCCTGCTGTATCCCCTCCATGCCCGTATAAGGTAATATTGTAAAATGGCATTTTCATAATTCCTAAGCCAAAGTGTTTTTCATTCTTGTTGGAAATCATCATATCAAGGGTTTCTTTCTGGATAAACTGACCATTGAATAATGCATTGATAAAGATATTCAGGTCTTCAGGAGTAGAAGTAATATCACCTAATCCAATACAGTTATGAAAATCAAAATCTTTAACTTCAATCCATTTCTTATCTTCTAGTTCGTAGGATTTAAAAATATTCTTTGGGTTGTCAAGAACTGAAAAAGTATGAGGCATTTTAACTTTTTCCAGAATGTTTTCCTTTAAAATCTCATTATAAGGTTTATTGTGTATTTTTTCCAAAATCCTGCTCAAAAGAAAGTAAGCTGAATTGGAATAGACCATTTTTTCTCCGGGCTTAAAGCTTATCCCTTCTTTCCTGATGGCTTGTATAATAGCCTTGTCACCTACCGGTTTTCCAAAAAGCCAATTGTTTTCGATAGATTTTCCTACATAATCTCCCAATCCGCTGGTGTGGTTAAGCATTGTTTGGATGGTGATTTTTTTGGCGTTGGGAATTTCAGGATAAAATTTAGAAAGTGGATCGCTTAGTTTTAACTTTTCTGTTTCTACAAGCTGAAGAAGCATTACTGCGGTGATTAGCTTACTAATGGAACCTATCTGATATGCCGTGTTTTTATCATAGGTAACATTAGGTAAAAGCTGCTGTCCAAAATCTTTTTGATAGACTTGTGCTCCGTTTCTGAAGATGGAAACACTTCCAATCACTTGGTTGTTTTGAACCATATAATTTAAAAAATCATCAATCTTCTGTGTATTGATAGGCTTTCCACTAAGGTAAGGAACGTCAGAGCTTTCAGATTTTTTATCCCTGTAAAGATTTAAAGCCATTGTTTTTCCATGCTGTAAAAGATTTCCTTCAAAATGGTCTGTTTTATAGCTTCCTTTGTAGGTAGCATTAATCTTTTCTATTTCAAAAGTGAGTTCATTGTTATTGAAATCAATTTTATCTACAGGAATTTCCTTAGAACTTTGTTTGGGACTGATAAGCGAAGAAGTATAGCCTTTTGATTCTTTTGATATTGTAAGAACAATTGGAAGTTTCATGGATTGGGTGTCTACTTCTCCGTTCCATATTCCTTCAATTTGGGCGTGACAAAGATGTGCCAGGAATACCAGCACTAGTAATAATTTGATTTTCATAGTATTTAAATAATTTTAGTTATTGTAATCTGGCAGATCAGGATACTGATCAAGGACACTGCACAAAATAGTACAATATGCTGCCATTTTTTAATATTGGTTGCGGTTTTGAAGCCGTTGTAATAAAGGGTAAAACTATATATGAGAATGGTAATGGCAATAATAGTCATGGATATTGTGATCACAAAATCCAGAAATGGGAACGTCCCTGAAGTATTCGACTGATATTGTACAATATTTTTTCCGGCGGTCTTAATGTAAGGGATCTTTTTGGACAACTGTAAGATAATCAGAAAGAGCTGGGATATTAAAACGGTATTTACAATATCAATAATTCTGGTCTTTTTGTTGAGACATTTTCCTAAAATAAAAAGAACGACAATGGCTGCAGAGAAGCTTATTAAAGTAGATGCTGTTATCATTTTTAATGAGGGATTCTCTAAATTATTGATTCTATATATACTGCTAAAGCTAGATTCTGTCCAATATCCTATTCCAATAGAAATAATTACTGTAAGAATTCCGATACAGAGGAGTAATTTCTCATCAAATTTTTCAAACGGGTTAAAGATGGATTTCCAGTTCATATGAATGAGTTTACAGGTTAGTTTTCAATTGTTCAACCTTTGTGATCAGGTCATCCATTTTATTTCTCATGGTTGGGTAGGATAGACCTGCCTGTTTGGCCATTTCCTTGATGCTTCCGCTGGATAGAAAAAAATTGAGAACAAAGTCCTGTTCCTCACGGTTTAGCTTCAGGAGAACCGGTAATTCATAATCACCACTTACTTCTGTTTTGCAACTCGGGCATTTCATCTGGCTTACGTTTAAGGTATGGTCACAACTTGGGCAGACAATGGGTAACTTCATGGATTATATTTTTTTACTAAAGTAATACTTTTTTTAATAAAGTTAAAATATTTTTTAATTTTATTAAAATCATCTTCTTGAATAGAATTTTATTAAGCTCTAATCCTAGAAAAAATAAAAGAATATTTGTTTTCTATATAAAAACGAATATTTTTGCCAAAAAAACTAAATAACATGAGAAAAGTTCTAACAGTTCTATTTGCTGTTGTTTCATTGGCGTTGTACTCACAGATCAGCATTCCTGAATCTTCGAAAAAAGGAATTATTATTACTCAGGATAATCAGAAAATATCCTACAAAAATTTAATTTATAGTAAAGGAAAAGTTACTTACACTAATATTCAGAATGGAGCTGAAGAATTTCTTTATGATAATTCTGTGAAGGGCATTCAGGAAGATGGAAAAAGTGGAGTGGGGCTTATACCAGAAGAAAATTCGGGAGAAGCAGCTAAGGGTATGGAAATAGCCAAGCTGACTTCTAAAAAAGACATCAAAGATTATTTGCTTCAACAAAAAGATCCACTATATATGAAAGGACGAACAATAAATAATATTGGGACCGTTCTTGTTATTGGAGGTGCAGCTTCTTTTGTCATTGGAGGGGTTTCGAATCTTTCTAAGGCTGAGAATAATGGAGTGAAAAATGGCGAAGCAAAAGGTTCTTCCGTACCTCTTATCATTGGTCTTATAGGCGCTGGAGCCGGGGTGGTACTTAAGTTGGTGGGGCATTCACAGATGAAAGACGCAATGGATCATTACAGCACCGCGGGAGTAAGAAAATTTAATCCGGATTATTATGTGCTTAATGACAGAAATGGAGTAGGATTGATGATAAAATTTTAAGTATATTCAATACTATTATCTAAGCATAAAAGCCACAGAAGTTTACTACTAAAGAACTTCTGTGGCTTTTGCTTTTGAAGATGTATCTTTTTATCTTAATATTCCTCTAATTCTGTTTGCATTGGTAATAAGCTCTTCAAGGTATTCGTAGTTTTCTTTTTCCAGAGCAGCCTTGAATTTTCTGAGCTGGGTGATATGCTCATTCAAAACATCCAATACGTTTTCTTTGTTTTGTTTGAAGATGGGAACCCACATTTCAGGATGAGATTTTGCAAGACGTACCGTACTTGAGAAACCTGAACTGGCAAGCTGAAAGATGGTTTCTTCTTCACGTTCCTTTTCCAATACCGTATTGGCCAGGGCATAGGATGTAATGTGAGAAATATGGGAGATATAAGCGGTATGGACATCATGGTCTTCTGCATTCATGTAAATCATGTGCATATCAAGGGCGTTTACCACTGTTTCAACTACATTGAGTGCATCTTCTGCAGATTCTTCTTTGTTACAGATCACCCCTGCCTTTCCTGAGAAACTTTCGGCAATGGCAGACTTTGGACCATTGTTTTCAGTACCCCACATCGGGTGAAAAGCTACAAATCTTGAGCGTTTCGGGTGGTTTTTAACAGCACCCACGATCCCTGCCTTGGTAGAACCGGCATCCATAACGGTCTGATGATCTGATATAAGATCCAGGACACTTGGCAATAACTTTCTTGCAGAATCTACCGGAATGGCAAGAATAATAAGGTCTGAATCTTTAACTCCCTGTTCCAGATCTGCTTCAGCATCAATTATTTTCAAATCTAATGCTTCGTTAATATGCTGCTTGCTGTTATCAATACCATAGATGAAGCTGGCTATGTTTTTTTCTCTTAATTTCAAAGCCATTGAACCTCCGATCAATCCTACTCCAATAATACTTATTTTCATCTTTTTCAATTTTTTTAAATAAAAAAACCTCGTCCTAGGACGAGGTTTTAAATTATATTCATAAGAATCCCTATCCCAAATCTGAGTTAAAAATTCTATAATAATATGTTCCGTTGTTGAAATTCACAATGCGAAGGTATAAAATATTTTTTAAAGTTGAGAAATTTTATGATTCTTTCTTTACTGTAGATCAAATCTCAAAATAAAAAAATAGAGAAATACTTTCTTCATAAGCTATTGAAATATCTTAATCAGCGCTGTGGATAATGGTTCTTTTTACATTTTCACCTTTCTGTTCCAATTCTAGTGTAGTAACTCCGCCGGCAAATGAAAATTCGATTTCAATTTTATTGGAAGTTACCTTGTAGCTGATCATATCCAAACCATCCTGATTGATTTCTTTTTCAATGCTTTGCTTAGGTAATGCTGCAAGAAGTAATTCTGATTTTTCCACTTCCTTCTCCTTGATGGTTTTTTGATAAACCTCTTCCATCGTACTTTTCGGAAAGATACATTCCTGTTCACTTCCGTATTCCACTGTTTTTTCTGTGCATTCTTTCAGTGTAGGAATTTCCTTACTTTCTTCTACTGCCTTTTCTTCTGCGGGAGCTTTTACAACAGGACTGTCTTTTTTAGGAGTTTCGATTTCATTGGTTGCCTGTTTTGTATCGTTTTTACATCCTGTCATCATTAACAGAGTAATAGCGATGAAGCTTATTTTTTTCATTAATAGTGGGTTAAAATTATTTCTATATTTAAATAATGAGTGTTAATTTACCTGATATATATTCTACCTCTTTTTTTACCAGTACTAGGCCTGAATTTAGTGAGCTTACATTTTTCAGGAACGGAAGACTTTTTGGGAGATTTTATCAGATTCCAGTTCATGTAATGGTAGTTTTTTTCATTCCCATCCAAAAGTTCAGCTTTTCCTTTATCTTCAGCCGGATACGATGTAGGATAAAATTCGATCACCATTTTTTTTTCTTTTATGATGCCTGTAATAACCCCCTCTTCTTTTATTTTTCCGTAAGCTTTGAATAAATATGATCCCTTGATGCTATCATTATCTTTCTTTTTTTCTAAACTTATAAGGAACTGAATCTGTTGAGAAATGTACATGTTTGAATATTCCCAGTGTCTGCCATTAATGGAATCTTTAACGCGTAGGTTATAGGATTGTTGAAGATAGCTTTCAACAGCAGTACTGTCACGGGCGAAGATGACTTCTTTGGGTTTCATGACTTTATTGTCCTGAGCTTTATTGCAGGAAAACAAGCATGCTGCATACATGAATAAGGACGTTATTGAAAGAAATAAATATCGTTTTTTCGTCATGTTTCCTGAATCGGTGGTCGTTTTTATGTTTTTTGTTCCTGAAAGATATTAAAAAAATTGAAACTTCAATAGCTTGAGCTGGGCAAGGAAGCTATTTTTATCTGGATTTTATTCTGCTTTTATGGATGTATCCTTTATTTCCTTCTTTGGAAATGATTGACCACCAGTCATCATTTTGGTCCAACACTTCAACTTGTTCCCCGGTTTTTATTTTTTGCAGTATTTTGGACGAAGAGTTTTTATCTTGTCTTAAATTAGTATAGCCGTCAGCATCTTGAATGTAGTAATTTGTATTTTGACTTTTTTCTATTCTACATTTTTTATCTCTTACATTTTCTTCAGGAATAGGCACTATTTTATCAGTCCATCCGGTTTTCTGTATATTAATATTTTGAGGAACATCACAAATGTATTTTACTGCATCCTGTGAAACATCTGACATTGTTTTATAGATGATGTTTTGAAGAATCCATGTTTTATTTTGTAAGATAATATGATATTCCTTTTCATAGTATCCACGATCAGGGAAGTGTGTTTTATAGTAAAACCCTTTTTGTCTGGTAGCGGAGTGATATCATTAATAATATTGCCTCCATCTTCAGAAAAGTTTCTTGTTTCCAATGATAATGTATATTTTCCCTGCTTATCCCCCAAAAAGACAAATAAATTTTCCCCCTGATAAGGCTTGTTGCTTACTACCTTATCTGTTATTCCGTCTTTATTGACATCAAAAGTTTTTATGAAAAAGTCTTCGTTATTGAGATAGGTTTCAAAAGAACTTTTTTGAACTTTAACTGAGGTACTTTTAGATGAAATCTGAGGGGTTTTCTTCTGGGAATGACAATGGATTGATATTGTTAGAATTAATAAAGCTAAAATAGTTTTCATCATTTGGTGGTGTATTTATTCAGATTTTATCCTGCTCTTATGGATATATCCCTTTTTTCCTTCTTTAGAAACTACCAACCACCAATCTCCGCTTTGATTTAAAACATCAATTTGTTCACCAGTGTTTATTTTTTGTAGTATTTGAGAAGAAGAATTCTTGTCCTTTCTTAAATTAGTATAGCCGTCAGCATCTTGAATGATAAAAATGGAATTATTTTCTTTTTGATAGATATATTTTACATAATCTTTTAAAGTAGGTAATTCATAAAAATTGTTCTTTTCCAGATCTGATTTATACTTAGGATTTTTATTTATATAACTTTCAGCGTCACCTTGTATTCCTACTCTTAATTCGCGTTCAAATAAATAGGATATTGTTTTTTCAGGGTCAGAATATTCTTTTGGAGATGATGATACTTTATTTATAATTTCACCAATTCTTAGATAGCCATTTCCTTCTTTTGCATAAGAAAAATCTTCAGCCTTACCTTTATAAATGATTGTTTCTATGTCATCAAATATTTGTCTTTTTAATACCTTATGGGAGCCGGAATTCATAAAAATAAGTTCTTCCATATCAGAAAGACTATTAAAATCAAATTTTTTAAATATTGACTCTACAAGCTTTTTGTCCTTATTGTATCCATAATAAACAACTAAATCATATAAAAGATTTGAATTGTTTGTTTGTAACCATACATAGGATACGGGTGTATTATAAAATACATAAGAATTAAAATGATATAACAAGTCCGGATTTATAAACTCTGGTTCGTTAGCACCAGCATCTTGGATGAAAATAAATTTATTATCTCTGATAGCTACTTCTGGAAACATTGCTGGACGTAATGCAATTATAGAATTTTTATATTCTTTTACATTGAAAGTGTTTTCATCCAGAAATTGGAACTTTCTTTGCTCGAGTATTTTTTTTGCTTTATTGATAAACTCAAGAGATAGATCATCATAGTTTGATTTTGTTCCATCTCCTTCATCTGTAATATTGTAAGGGGCTATTTTTAATGAGTTCATTTCTTTGTTATTCCTCAATTGAACTTTATTTTCTTGTCCATTGCAAGAAAATAAAAGGAAAATAAAACTTAAAGAAATATTTTTCATTGTGTTTTATTAAAAGATTAGTGAACTTTCTGTTTAGTGAACTTTCCTATATCATTTAAAAAATATGATGTAATTAATTTTCGTTTATTTTCTTTTTCAGAGTAAATAGAAATTTCATATTTCTCATTAATGGAAAAAACTGTTGTTTCATCACTATCTCCATTACTATTACCAACTTCAAGTCCATCGATTAACTTTCCCTCTTTCAATGTGATAAGATACATTAGATCACTATCTCCACTCATATTATTTATAATATAAAAATCAAAATTCCCTTTTGACGGTATTTGCGCAATTGCATCTATATTAAGTTGATACTTTTGTTTAAATAAGGTTTTAATATTGCTATCGGAGGGTGTTTCTAATTTAATTCTTTCCGCTAAATTTTTAGAATCTAGAGGTAATATAGTAGATTTATTTACTTGCCTAGATTTTTCAGCTCCAGTATTGTCTTTGGATTCAATGTTTTTTTCTTTCTTTAAAATACATTTAGTAGGAGCATAATA
Organism: Chryseobacterium aurantiacum; assembly: GCF_003020585.1. Classification (GTDB taxonomy): domain Bacteria; phylum Bacteroidota; class Bacteroidia; order Flavobacteriales; family Weeksellaceae; genus Chryseobacterium; species Chryseobacterium aurantiacum. Next base: position 1,054,188 of record NZ_PXUE01000002.1, on the reverse strand, counting down.
TTCTCCATCAGGTATTTTTATAATTTCCCAACTTAGATTTTTATCTACTATTTTTATAAGACATGTTCCTTTTCCAGAATTGAAAAAACTATGAAATTCACCAGTATATGCATTTTTATTCTTATTAAAAACTGCTTTTATATTGATATTTTGTTCAAAATCACAGTCAAGTTTTTGTCCATTGTTATATACTGCGCAATATTGTGCAAATAAAGAGTCTTTAGTGATTCTGTGAATTTTAATGGTGAATTCCTGATTTTTGTCTTCTGATCTCCAATGCCATGTTTCAGATATGGGAGTTACGCTCTCTAACATTGGGTTATTGACAATCTTATTGTCTTTAGAATCGTGTCCTTTACACGAAATCATTGTGCCAAATAGGCAAACTAATATTAAAAATCTATAAATCATAATTAAAAATCTATAATGTGTAATTTAAACATTTATCAACTCTTATTTTGAGCCCATTTAAATAATCTTGAGAAAACCAATTTTGAGAAGCTCCATAATCATAATATGCTTTTCTTATTTCGCTTATTCTAGTTAACAATTTTTCTTGATCTTGTGGTTGATTTAAGGCATTTGCAGTTTGTTTTCCCATTCCTCCATCAACTGCAATACTTTGGTTGAATTCATCAACGAGTAATTTTTGTACTTGTTTAATAGCTCCTCCAGAAGTAATACTCCAATCATAAACCATAAGAGCAACTCTTAAATTATTAATTTCACAATAACCTTTTGGTTCCCAATATCTTTTTCTATAGATAATAGTTGCTTGTTCTTCTGTTAGTTTTTTTTGATTTTCTTTTGTTGGTTCTACCCCTAAATCCTCCTTAGCATACTTTTGCCAAACAGGCCATGATATCCCTCTATTAGTTGGATCTCCTTTATCTTTAGCTGGTTCATTTTTATAACCTCCTTCATGTTTTAAAATGATAGGAGCTACTTTTTTAAATTTATCTTCACATGAATTTGAAGCAGTAGAACTTGGTGTTTGGTTTTGTTGAGATTGATACGTTTCAAAACAACTACAGGTATTTGTAAAACCTAATTCAATAGCTAATTGAATAATACTTTTGCCATTTAAGTTTGTAGAGTTTTTACAAAAATATTTATCCTCTAAATAAATTGAATCAAATTCTCTAACATCCATATGTATCCAACTATAGGTGTGATCTTGTCTTGGGTTACCCTTGGCATCATATAATAAATCAATAGGTTCTATCGAGAATAAATTTGAATTTGGCCATTCTTTTTGAGCACCTAAATATTTTATAAATATATTGTCTCTCATATTTCTTAATTCTACGAGATTTTTCTTTTGTGGCCCTCTAATTTCCCAAGTTCCTTTGCTAAACTGCATATCAATTGCTTTGCCTTGATGGTTTGTTGTGGCAAAATTTTTAAATCTACATCTATATCCTGAAGAAAAAGAATCTATTTTATATGTAGTCTGCTTGCTAAAATAAAATTGTAATGCTTTGAACCCAAACAAAAGTGATCTATGAATCCCAGGATATTCATACATATTAAAAGCCTCATCTTTAACATTTTTCTTATATGTATTCCTTCCTGTAGCATCACCGAAATTTGTACAATTATTAACTTCCTGAACACCGCGAAGTTTACTAGTTACTTTTTTCCCTTTTGTAGAACAGCTACATTTTAATTGTGCCCAAAGAGCTGCCCTAATATCGAAGTTTTTAGAAAACTCATCAATAGCTCTTAAAACATTTCCACATACTTTACCTGTTTCGGAAACTTTCATATAGTCTTTTTGAAACTGTTTAACCATCTTCTCCGTTCTGTCGGTAAATTTGTCTGTTGGTACATTTCCTCCAAATCCAGATAAACGAATATTGATTTCTCTGATCAGTTCGCTAGGTGGCGCATTTTTATCAATGCAATACTTACCTGCACAATTTTTGCTGTTGGGTGCTGGTGTATTCTGCACCCCAGACGGACTCAGCGGATTTTCCACAGTCAGCAACCCTTCAGAGCTTACCCCAAATTTCTTAGATTCTGCTGCAAGATCCTTGGAAATAATCTCAATAAAATAGTTTTGTGTTTTTTGATCCGGGTCATTCGGAATAAAAGAGTCAACTCCTTTTTTGAAAATATCTTTTGTAATGACAAAGCCCATAGTATCACAGAGATCGGCAGGAATTTTAATATTACCACTCCTATATACTTCATCATTGGATCCCATGTCATATTCCCAGATTACATACTGAATATATTTACCCACCATGTTTTTAGAATGAATCCTTACATGTACTTTATTTCCAACAGCTACTTTAGAAAGTTCTTTTCCTGAGCTATCGACAAATACTGCTTCTATGATATTGCCCTTTGGATCGGGTTGTCTTGGGCCTCCCTGGCCGGAAGGAAATTTTGGAGTGTTTTGTTGAGGTTGAGATTTGGGTTGAGTTGGTTGCTGTCCTGTTTTATGATCAGGATTAGCTACATCTACGTTGGTTTGGCTGGCTCCCATAATTTTCCCAGAGTAGCTGGCTGTAATATAATACTCATGATTAGCTCCTTCATTTTGATCACCTTGCATGAGAAATTTATTGGCCATTTGCCTTAATACTCTTTCATCAGACATCAGCGGAATGCCTACTTCCGCTATCCCTTTTTCATTAACTCTTGCTGTATAAGTTCTGGTATGGCGGTTGTTTTTATTGATCGTAGAGTTATGTCCTTTTCCAGGAGCATCATCTTCCCAAAGATGAAATTCAATGTCTTTATTGAACATGCCGATACAATGAGCCTGTGCAATGAGAGTGTCACGATAACTTGCTTTGTTTACATCTTTTGCCCCTCTGTTAAAAAGGACTACTTTCTCTATTTTCGGAATTTTATTACTGGTAGGGATCAATTTCATACTGCCCGCCAATTGTTTGCTGGAGGGCATTCCCGGTAATATGCCTTGTTTGGTTTCGTAGACTTTCATTTCAAACTCTATTCCTAAACCGGGCTCTCCAAATCTATAGGTTACTTTTTCTCCGGTTTTTGGGCTTCCTGTAATATCTTTCCATATTCCATTCTTTTGTTTCTTGTAGAGATACCATTCATATTTGTTTGAGCCAAACGAGAGACCAAATGGCTTTATTTCGTAGCTGTACGTTGTTCCCAGCAAAGGATTCTGATTGCCAATAATAATTCCTACCATAATCTAGCTGTAATAAAGTTCATTCGATTCTTTTATATCTTCCTTAAATTCACCAAAATCTACAACTGGATTATAGACTTGCTGTTCCTGGGTATTAGCGTTTGCTGCTTGATTTTTACCCACTTCGCTTTGCTGTCCGTGTTTAAGTATGGTGATTGTTCCTCCTGTACTGCACATGAGTTCAGAAATTTCTGTAAGGCAGCTTTTACCGGTGATCTTTACCTTTTCGTAAGATTTCTGCCATTTTCCTGCGGCAGCATAAGCACATGGCAAATAACCTCCCGAGGTTGGCTTAAGTTTACATTGTCCAAAAGGTTGTGCAGGTGGATCAAATTGCAGATCTTCTTCTGTTACAGCAAGATAATCAGCTTGGCCCTCAGCATTATTCCAATAATGCTTTTTCTGACTGGTTACCTTGAATTTTGGGAATTTGAATCCCTGATTGCATTGTACAGTTCCTTTTTGTACAATAAAATATTTTCCATCATGAGGACTGGAGCTGCTGCTGCTTTCCTGTTTATCTTTATTTTCTTCTTTCTCCTCAGTTTTATCAGATGCTTGATCATCATTCTGAGTTTGTGCAGAAGATTCTTCATCCTGAATTGTACTGTCTGAAGAACTTTCCTCTTCCTGATTAGAAAGATCGTCTGTATTTTGAGACTCTGTTTCTTCACTCATTAATTGAGGGTCTTCCGGAATAATAATTTTTTTTCCAGGAATAGGCTCTTGCATAAGGTCTTCCTCTGAGCAGTGAAGATTGTGATAGGTCTTTAGCGTTGCTTCATTTTTCAGCTTAAACTGCCGGGCCAGCGAACTGAATGTATCGCCCTGTTGTATGACATAATTTTTCATATTATCCTTGTGTTATAGTGATTTTGTGTTGATGAATCAATTCTTCTTCATGGTGTAAGTATACAGAGCTTTTGACCTGAAGCAGATTTTTATTTTTATTATGAGTGGTGTATTCTAATATAATATCTCCTGAGGCTGTTTCTGAGGGTAGCTCTTGAAGCCTAATTCCTCTCATGATCTCCTGTGAACTGCATGGCTCCATAACCTGGCCTTTTAGAACTGTTGAGACAAGATCATGATCTTCATCTTTCTGTTCCATAATCATATTACATTGTACCGGAAAGGAGTTTTGCAAAAAGTAAAATGATTCCTTCCGGCTTGCTTTCTTGTGAAACCAGTCCATTTTGGGAAATAGTGTTTGAAAGAGTAGGGTACTTTGGAATTGCTGTAGAAAAAAGGTTTCATCTGCAATGTTCCTTTCAAATAAATCCATATACTTTTGAGAAACTTCCCCAATATAGAAATCTTCAATCTCTTTACGCTGATCTGTAAAGTTTTTAACGATCTTTTTATGATCTGCAAAGCCAATGATTTTACCAAAGTCATTCAAGATAAATTCAATAGGCATAATGCTTTTCATACAAGCTATGGAAAGGCCTCCCATTTTATCATCCGGAGGATTTCCGTTCGATTTGAAGTTCTTTTGACTATAGGCCAAAATGTAAAGGTTTTTATTCCTGTCTTTATGAACGTTAAGTTCTATGGTATAATCGATGTTTACAGATGACTCAAATGGACCTTCAATGGATTCTGAAATAGTATAAGTTTTTGCGAAAAAAGATTCTGATAATTGAGATAATGGAAGCTTAGTTTTCCTTTCCTCATCCTTTTGTTTTTCTGTTTTAAAATCTAAGGGAACGAAAATACTTCTAACCTCGTTTAGGTTTTCAAACCAAATGGTATCCAGTTTTTTACAATGGGTATTATGGAACAGCTTTAGTTCCTCTCCGGTCATGCCCAACCGTGAAGCTATGGATTTCAGTGTATCCCCGTTGCGAACTTTATATTCTAAAAAACCAATTTCCATCGAAAGTGAATTATAGGATAAAGCTATTAAAAAACTATACTTGAAATTAATTTTTAAGGTTAAATTTTAAAAATTGTAGTAAAACTACGACAAGTGATTTCCACGGATTTTTAAATAGGAAGATTTATTAATTTTGCAGAAATAGAATATGAAACCATAGTAAGAGGGTTTCTTATTATTCTAACCATAAAAATCATAAAATCGGTTATAGTTTTTAACTTCACACAAACCAAATGATATGAAAAATAAATATTTTCACGGACTTTTTATTCTATTAATGGCTGTTAGTCTTGGATATGCGGGAATTAATGATCCTAAGTTTTCAGATCTTTCTGTTGAGAGGTTGGGAGATACAATAAGGATTAGAGAAAGTTACAATGAAAAGGATACGGATACCAATGAATACCTGAAAGACCGATTGAAGCCTATTCAATCCAATTTTAAAAGGATCAATTCTATAACAAATTGGACTTCCATTAAAAAACAAAATATTGAGGGAGAATCGGCTGAAAGGGGAGAAGCAGCCTATTATTACAAAAATCAACGTCTGGAAAAAATTATGGCCAGACATTATGGGGAAATGGGACAGGTTTTGATAGAATATTATCTGCTTAACGGAAAGTTATCCTTTGTTTTTGAAAAAGACTACAAGTACAACCGACCGCTTTTCTATAATGTAAAGGAGATGAAAGAAAACAATGATACTGAAGCTTTCGATTTTGAAAAATCAGAGATTGTGGAGACCAGAAATTATTTTGAAAAAGGAAGCCTTATCCATATTGTAAATAGTCAGGATTGTGGCGCTCCGTTCAGTAGAGATTACGTGACTGAAGAAGAAAAAAGTATAAAAGAAGATTTTAAGAGACTTTTGAAATTATCACAAGAGAAATAGCCTTATATAATGTAACAATGTAACAATGTAACAATGTAACAATGTAACAATGTAACAATGTAACAATTGTTGGTAAACCACTACATTACTACATTGAAAAAAAGAGATTATTTATTTTCACGGATCGTGGTAAGCCGCTCTTCAATCTCCTTGATCTTATTGATCCAGTAATTAATTCCCTCCTGGTTCGTTACCGTTTCTTTAAAAGCATTACGGCTAACGACCCATAGCTGAGATCCGTTTTTTTGATATTCAACTTCGCGTTCCCTTTTATTCTCAGGCTCTATGCGGTATCTCCAGAATACCAGAGCATGCATATATTCTGAACGTATTTTTTCAAGGTAAGCAATTATGGCTTTTCGGTCCTGAGGAATATATCCAGGGCCGGAACATCCGCAGGAATGAAAGGTGATTCCTACTGTATAAAGATTTCGGATGTGTGCCCATTGCTTGTGATCGTTTTTTGCAGGAGATTCAAAATCCAGTCCCATATTGGCCATTAGGTTTCCACATTCGGGGCATTTAGCCTCTACAGAGGTTTGTTTACTTTTGTCCACGTCGTATAAAACACGTCGTTTAAATGTTTTCTGGCAGTTGAAACAGGCATAATGAGCTTTGTAAACCATCATGGCATATCGGCACATAGTATACTATTTTGTTTTTGTGGTTACTAGTTATTTTCCTCTTCATTATAGCTGATTCCCATCAGGCTGCTGGCACTTCTCGGATCATATACGGACCAGATATCTCCCCAAGGAAATTGGAATGTACAACTTGGATAAGGTGTTTTCTTCTTTGTTGGAGATACTTCCAGAATCATTTCCAGAAAGGTATTGTTTCGGCGGAAGACCTGCATTTCTTTCTGTTCTGTCCATTCATTCCAATCATTCCAATCTTTGGCATCAGTGCTTTTCCAGGTATTCATATGGATGCTGTGCAGCTGATCTTCCAAAAAACAGAGATTAAGACAGAATTGATATCCTCTTACTTCCATTTTGTCAAAATAATACCAAACATATCCGGTTTTTACATCCCACATATGATGATATTTTTTCTTATAAAACTCAGTCTGCTGAAGCTGGTCGAGCAGCATTCCTTTATACAGCTGTGTAGCAAAGGCCTCCAGTTGTAGAGTGCCATCTTTACTGTTAATCAGCATATCAAAAAAAAAATGAAGCTATAAATATACCCGTTTTTTCTTTACAGACAACGAATAATATTTACAGCCTCATGTAGAAATAGAAATATCGTGTGTTATGGATTTGAAATAATTAATGTTGACGGAATATCAGACAACCAAAGACTTTTAGTATCAATCAGATTTTTCCAGCTTTTGCTGCTGATTAACATTAAGTTCTGTGAGCTTAGGAATTCCTTTTCAATTTTTTTCTCATTGTACAGGGTGATATGATTAGGAGCAACCTGTTCAATACTTCTGATGAGTTCTTTTACCTCAATATTATTACGGATCTGGCCAGCGGCATCAAGAATAATGATTTGAGAATTATTATTGTTAATCAGTCTTTTGGCATACTCAAGAAGGTAAAAGTCACTTAGATTGAAGATTGGGACAAATACCTTATCTGCGGCTGTGAAATCTTTTTCCACCAAAACGCCTACAGGAATATTTGCCTTATCTAGAATTTGCAGTGTAAAATCGTCAAAAGGAGAGTTGTTGAAGATATTTCCTTTCCCTTTTACCGTATTCAAAAGCTTTTCCGGGTTAATGATCTTAGTGGTGAAACCAAGAAGTCTTCCCAGTAAACTTCCTTCATACATTGATTTTCCAAGCATAATGAGAAGAAGGTCATAATGTCCTTTATTGGTGATGCTGGTGAGATCATTTTCTATATCAGTTGAGGCCTTAAAAAGGGTAGCGACCTCCAGATTAAGTTCGTGAGAGGTCTCAATAACATTTTGGAACTGAGATTCTTCATATTCATCAATGTCATAGGCATGCATTTCATCCACCGGAGCAATATTCATTGCCGTAATGCTTTTATTGCCATTCATTTTATTTGTAAAATCGTGGGCAAGCCTTAGAAGAGTACTTCCGGATTCAGGCTTGTCAAAGGATAGTAATACCCGGTATTTGGAGTCATTTTCCGGAATGGTTTCATCTTCATCCTTTTTTGATTTAAAAATAAAATTAATAAAATCTAATGCCGGACCTGTCATAAAAGTAGTAAACAAGGCCATAATAACAAGCATTGCAAATATTTCTGGGCCTAATACTCCGAGGTCATAACCTATATTTAGAACGATAAGTTCCATTAATCCTCTGGTATTCATCAAAGCTCCAATTGTTAAGCTTTCTTTCCAGTTTATTCCTACGAACCTGGCGGTGAGTGCACTTCCTGCAAACTTTCCGACAACTGCGGTTAAAATGATAAACCCGGCTGTCATCCACAAATGACTGTCATTCAATAGACCAATTTGGGTACGAAGTCCTGTGAAAACAAAGAACAACGGAAGAAGAAGTACCAAGGCTACATCCTCCACCTTATCGATAAACAGGGTACGGAATTTTGCATTTTCCGGCATAATAGCTCCTGCCATAAACGCTCCGAATAAAGCATGAATACCAATAACCTCTGTCACATATGATGATAAGATCAGGGTAAGAAAGAAAATGGCAACCATGGGTTTGTTGATCGTATTTTTCCCTGCCTGAAGATCCCCGATTCTTTTTAGGAACGGTCTTACAATTTTAATCATTAAAAGAACATAGGCAATGGCCATGATAATCACATAGATTGAACTTGTAAAAGAACCTGCCTTTACAATAGCAATTACTGCAGCCAGAATACACCATGCGGTAATATCATCTGCCGCCGCACAGGTAATAACGATAGTTCCAAGTTTTGTTTTCTGAAGATTTCTTTCCTGTACAATCCTTGCCAATACCGGAAAGGCCGTAATACTCATAGAAATCGCTATAAATAAGGCAAAAGAAGTAAACTGAATGCCATCCGGCGAAAATTCCTGATAAATAAAGTAGGATAGCCCAATTCCCAGTGCAAATGGGATAATGATGCTGGCATGGCTGATGACAACGGCATCATGTGCTTTTTTTCTTAGAACGCTCAGATCAAGCTCCATACCTACAATATACATAAAGAGGATAAGACCTATCTGGCTCAGAAACTGTAGATTTCCTAATGATTCTTTTGGGAAAAGAAACGCAGAAAACTCAGGGAAATACATCCCTAGAAGTGAAGGCCCCAGAATAATACCGGCTATCATTTCTCCAATTACGCTGGGTTGTCTTATTTTCATACAGATCCAGCCAAAAAGCCTTGCTGTAAGGATAATGGTAACAATTTGGGCCAATAATAATGCGAGTGGGTGGTGTAGATTTGTTTTAAATGATTCCTGGAAATTGTCCCAGGTAGATCCACTGCTGGTCTTAGCAACAATGTTTTCCTTTACTTCCAAAGTCTGTCCTTCAATGATGAAATAGTACATCAAACATGAAAAGACAGCTATGGTCGTGATGTAGAAAATTAAATTTCTGTATTTCCCCAAATTCATGATTCCTATATTTTGATGCAAAGTTGATAAGAATATTTTGAGATTAAAATACCTTATTTTTTAAATGTAATGAATGTTGCAAAAAATGTAATAAAAATATAAGGACTGAAAAGTAATATTTAATATCTGTTGCACTTCATAAAACATATTTCTAATAATATTCTTTTGTTTTGAAACAAGTGAATGAGAAATTTAAGATGTATGCAGGTAAAAAGTATACTTATTGATAAGAGTTAAGGAAGCTATTTTATATACAATTCCAAGAGAGCATTTTTATAAGCTTCTCCAATCTGAAGCTTCAGAAAATTGTGATCTTCCGTAGGAATTGTAGTAATGATTTCGTTGGTTGAAAATACTTTGATAGAAGCCAGTGCAACGATCTCTTTTTTATTAACCTGTGCAAAATCCTTGGCAGGAAGCATTTCCAGAAGGTTTTTAAAATTAAGGTTCTTTAAAACAATAGTGGTTCCGTCATTGAGGATAATATCCTTATCCCGGCTGTCGATTTCTGATGTCTTAATATAGGCAATCTGCTCTGTTAAAATAACTGTTTTACCAATATTGGTATTCCACTCAATAAAGGTTTTCTTCTGAACAGTGTTCATTTGTTCCTTGGCTTTTTCAAAAGCCTGTACCAAGCGTTCTTTTTTGATAGGCTTTCTTACGTAGTCTACTACATTAAGGTCAAATGCCTCAGCTGCATATTCTTTGTAAGCGGTGGTAAAGATTATTTTTTTGGAACCTGAGATGAGTTCTGCAACCTGAAGTCCCGTCATTCCGGGCATTTCGATATCCAATATACAAAGATTACAATCAAGAGAATTAATTTCTTTTAGAAATATTTTAGGATCATTGAAAGCTTTGATGACTTCTACATCATCAATTTGTTCGCACAGAAGCTTTAGATAGCTGATCGCTAATAATTCATCATCCAGAATAACGCATTTTATCATAGAATTCTCCTAAATTGATTTTTAATTCTGCAGTGAAGATACCGTTTTTTGAACTTCTTTCCAGCTGATAGTAGGTGCTATAGATCATTTTGAGTCTTTGGTCTAAAGACTGACTTCCAAAGCCGCTTTTTTCTTTTTCCAGGATATTTTTTAATGAAGCTTTATTACTCACTTTCATAGTGAAAATACTGTTTTCAAGTTCCAGATAAATTGAAATAAAAGAATCCTGAGCGAGAAAATCTGTGTGTTTGAAGGCATTTTCAATAAGGTCAACAGAAATTAATGGGGCAAAGACTTTTTCTTCATAGATGGAATCAGACTTATTGACCCTTGATTTGATTCTAAAATCAAAAAGAGGATTGATCTTGATTTTATTAATTTCAATAAGGCTTAAAGCGAAGTTTAGCTCCTCTTTCGGGCTTACATACTTGTTGTTGCTTTCATATAGAATGTAATCCAGAACATTGGCCAGTTTATCCAGAGACATATAGGTCTGGTAGGCATGTGACTGAACAGAGTTAAGAATGTTTTTAAACAAATGTGGGTTCAGCTTTGTTCCGATATGCTCTAAGCGAACTTCATTAAGGCGTTGTTCAATAATCTTATTGGTCTCAGACAGTTTACTATTCTTCTGTTTCAGTTTTTGATTTTGACTGAAAAGATAAATGCTTGTTGTCAGAAAAAGGAAAATGGCAAAAACTCCGATGAATATCAGATAATCATGAATCATGTAGTAATTGCCTTCCATATCGTTGGGATTATTGGAACTTATTTAAGCTTCTTAAGGTTGTTTACGGTTACAGTTTCCTCACATTTGTCAAAAGAAATCTCGTAGGTCGGATTTTTTTCAGGATAGGTCAAAAGATAGCCAGGGCATGGTTTTTTTTGCGCATTACTTTTGTCAAAATCTACTTTCCCGTTGGTAATGATGCTATCCTTTACAAATTTTTCATCAATCTTGTAGGTAGTCATAGCCATTTTAGCCTCTTCAGAATATTTGAATTCCTTTGAAAGGGTTTCTGCAATCACACGGCTGTTGGGTAGATACCCGCTGCAGCTTGCTCCTTTCTTGTTTAAAATAAAAAATACGATAACTAGCCCCGGAATGAAGCCTATTGCATAAAATTTAAGTTTTTTCATTTAGAAAATTAAAAGATTGATATCGTGGTACGTAAGTCCGAAACGGTCACAGATGATCTTTTTAGTATGTCTTCCTTTGTACATATATAAGCTCTGTTTCATTTCATTTTTGCGGATTAGCATATTTTCAAAGCCGCCTTCTTCATCATAATTTAAAATATAGGAAAGGAAGAAATTAGAAATAGCCTTTGTTGTGGTTCTAGGCATTCTTGATGTAAGGTTTGGAAGCCCGCAGTGGATAACACCGTGTTTAATAATATAAGGATCTTCCATGGTGGTTAATTCTGATGTTTCAATCACCTTACCGTTGTCTATAGTAATATCGATAATGACGCTGCCTTTTTTCATCTTCATCACCATATCTTCAGTTACGATAGGGGTCATGTTCAATCTTGGAAGAGCCCCAATCACTACATCTGCACGTCTTAGGCTTTTACTAAGCTCTTTAGGATCAATAATGGAAGTAGGAACGCGGCTGTCAACCATTGTGTGAAGTCTTCTTAGCTTTGACAATGAGTTGTCGAAAACCTTGATACTGGCTCCTAAACCAATGGCTGCCTTGGTGGCAAATTCCCCTACAATCCCTGCTCCCAAGATTACTACTTCAGCAGGTCTTACTCCTGTAATTCCGCCAAGCATTAAACCGTTGGAAAGGGCTAGTAATTCTGATGCGTATAAAACAGAAACGGTTCCTGCAATTTCACCGATTAATCTTACCAATGCAAGCTGCTTATATTCATCAACGATAAATTCAAAGGCGATTGCATTTATTTTTTTCTCTGCAAGCTTAAGGAAATATTCTTTATCCCTAAGATTAATTTGAAGGGCTGAAACCAAATAGGTATTAGGTTTCATAAAATCAATTTCATCCTCAGTAGGAGGGTTAATCTTTAAGATCAGATCCTGTCCAAATGCTTCCTTAGGATCATTGGTGATCTTTGCCCCCGATTCGGAATATTGTAAATCTGTAAAAAATGAACCTTGTCCGGCCCCCGATTCTACGATGATCTCATGGCCGTGTTCTACCAATACCTGTACAGCGTCTGGAGTAATGCAGGTTCTCCTTTCGTTGAGACAAGTTTCCTTAGGAATTCCAATACTGAACTGTTTTCCTTTCTTTATAACCTCCAATTTTTCCTCTTTCGGCATCAATTCTTCTTCTGTGAAAGGAGTAAAAATGTTTGTGCTCATCCTTAAATTAAATTATGTCTTACAGATTGTTTTTTTTACACTTAATTAATAAGCAAAGATACATAATATTTAATCGAATGAAATTTCTCTGCTTTCACCCGTATTCAGAATACTCATTGTGTGGTAGTTGAGCCCGTAAAGCTCATCTTCGTATACTTCAGGCCATTCAATAATGCATAGAAAAGAGTTGTCAAGATATTCTTCAATCCCAATATCATAAACTTCTTCAATGTTTTTTAGACGATAAAGATCAAAATGATACACTTTTCCTTTGGAGGTGCTGTATTCATTAACAATAGAATAAGTAGGAGAGTTAACTTCATCCTGACTTCCCAGTTTTTTAAGTAAAAACTGCGTGAAAGTGGTCTTTCCTGCTCCCAGATTCCCCTTTAATAAAAGGATATTATGTTTTAATTCAGGAATGATGGTGTCAACAATTTCCTGCCAGTCTTCAATTGTTTGGATAGTGAACTGCATATGCTAATTTGTTTGCAAAAATAATCATAAAAATCCTCGAAATATATAAGTACGTTTATATAATTGTAAGGTTTTTTTTTATGTGTATTTTTGTACCATGATTTCTAAGCAGACCATTGATAAGATATTCTCCACAATCCGAGTAGAAGAGATTGTGGGTGAATATGTGCAGTTGAAAAGAGCAGGGTCTAACTTTAAGGGACTTAGCCCTTTTCATGAAGAAAAGTCTCCAAGTTTTGTTGTTTCACCAAGTAAGCAGATCTGGAAGGATTTCTCTACCGGAAAAGGAGGTACAGCCATCTCTTTCCTGATGGAAATTGAAAACTTTACTTATCCTGAGGCACTTCGCCATGCAGCCAAGAAATATGGAATCGAAATTGAAGAAGATCTTCGTGAAATTTCTGAGGAAGCCAAGCATGCACAGACGGAAAAGGATTTGCTGTATAAGATCCATGAGGTTGCTAATACCTATTTTCAGGAGATTCTTTGGGATGATGAAGAGGGACGAAGCATAGGGCTTGCCTACTTTAAGGAAAGAGAGCTTAAGGATGATATCATCAAGAAGTTCCAGCTTGGATATTCCCCAGAAAAAAAGAATGCCTTTACAACTTATGCGTTGGAAAAAGGCTACAATAAAGAAATTCTTGAAAAATCGGGGCTTTCCATTTTTCCTGAGAATACGCCTTCAGGAGTAGACCGTTTCAGAGAAAGGGTTATTTTCCCTATTCATAGTTTTTCTGGAAGAGTTTTAGGATTTGGAGCCAGGATTCTGAAGAACAATGTTAAAACGGCAAAGTATCTCAACTCACCGGAAACAGAGATTTATCATAAGTCCAATGTTCTTTATGGATTAAACCAAAGTAAGCAGGCGATTTCGAGAAAGAATGGCTGTCTTTTGGTGGAAGGGTATATGGATGTGATTTCTCTTCATATGTCCGGAATAGAGAACGTTGTAGCAAGTTCCGGAACCTCTCTGACTACGGAGCAAATTAAGTTGATCAAAAGGCTTACAGAAAATGTAACGATCCTTTTTGACGGAGATAATGCCGGTATTAAAGCCAGTTTCCGAAGCATTGATATGTTGCTGACTGAGGGTATGAATATCCGTGTATTGTTATTCCCCGATGGTGATGACCCGGATTCCTTTGCCAGAAAACATCCGCAGGAATATGTTGAAAAATACATTGAAAATGAAGCGATGGATTTCATCGACTTTAAGGCGGAAATTCTGCTAAGGGACGTAGGAAGTGATCCTATTAAAAAAGCGGAGGCTATTCGTGATATTGTAAAATCTGTTTCCTTTGTACAGAATGCCCTGAAAAGGGAAGTGTATCTTAAGGAGGTTTCCAATAAGTTTGGTCTTTCTGAGCAGAGTCTTTTCAATGAGCTGGATGTTCAGAAGCAAATTACCCAGAACCAAACGCATCATGTTCAGCAGCAGCAAAAAGAAAAGGCTGCCACTCCAAAAATGGAAATTGTTCCGTTGGATAAGGAAAAAGAAGACCCTTTTCTGTTTGATGTCTTGTTTATGGAGAATAAGCTGGTAGATCATATGCTGATGTTTGGGGATATTGTATTGAAGAGGAAGAATGAACAAAATGAAGAATATCAGATTACCGTTATTGAGGAAATTCTGCATCATTTTGAAGAGGAGCAGTATACATTTTTAGTCAAAGAAAATGAAATCATTATTAATCAGGTAAGAGAGGGTATTCAGAAAGAGGAACTCAGAAGTGGGAACTTTTTTGTATCTTTTATGGATGAAGAAATTACTACAAAGGTAGTGGATGCCTTACTGCCTTTGGATGAACTAGAAAATTGGGCTTCCAGAAATATTTATCCACCCAATTACGGAGATAAAGTGGCAGATCAGATCCAAGGAGATGTTTTATTGCATAAATACAGATATATTGATTATTTAATCACCGAGACAGCCAAGGAACTGGATGAACACAGCAGTACGGATGAAGCGAAGTATTATGAACTGATTAAAAAGATTACCTTGCTGAAACAGGCTTCAATACGATTAAGTAATATTATCGAATACTCACCCATTAAAGGTATTTACGGGAATAGAAAAAGATAGTTTAAAGACAATAATTTTCAGAATTCTGTGACAAAAAGTCCTATAAAATTTTAGGAATAAATATTGTAATTTAAACTTCGAGAATATTAAAATAATACATAATAGAAATATGGACATTAAAAAAGATTTCAGAGATTTCTCTGTAAAGCATTTAGGAAACAACGGTTTAGTTACCGATCAGTATATGGGTATGTATGGCCCAACGAATCTTACACCATACATCATGGAGGAAAGAAGATTAAACGTGGCTCAGATGGACGTTTTCTCCCGTTTGATGATGGACAGAATTATCTTCCTGGGAACAGGGATTGATGATCAGGTAGCGAACATCGTTACAGCACAGCTTTTATTCTTAGAAAGTGCTGATCCATCCAAAGATATTCAGATCTACATCAACTCTCCTGGTGGTAGCGTTTATGCAGGTTTAGGAATTTATGACACTATGCAGATCATTAAGCCAGACGTAGCCACAATCTGTACAGGTATGGCGGCTTCAATGGGAGCTGTATTATTGGTTGCAGGTGAAAAAGGAAAACGTTCTGCTTTGAAGCACTCAAGAGTAATGATTCACCAGCCTTCAGGAGGTGCACAAGGGGTTGCTTCTGATATGGAGATCAACTTAAGAGAGATGTTGAAATTAAAGCAAGAGCTTTATGAGATTATCGGACACCATTCTGGACAAACTTATGAGTGGGTTGAAAAATCTTCTGACAGAGATTACTGGATGACTTCCGAAGAAGCAAAAGGCTACGGAATGGTAGATGAGGTTCTTCAAAGATCTACAGAGAAAAAATAATTGATTTAAAAAAAATCATAAAAAAACGTACCTGAAGAGGTACGTTTTTTTGTTATTATAAACCTTGTGTATATAAAGTTCATTTAAGGATCTCAATATTTCTTATTCCTTAATCATCTTGTGTATCGTAGAACTGCTGGATGTCTTAATTTCTACCCAATAAACTCCTGCGTTTAAGGATTTTACATTAATTTTTACTCCTTGGGAACTCATAACCTTTTGTCCCACAGCAGAATAAATATTCACTTCTTTGATGTTTTCTGAGGTTTTAATATGAATAAAATCACTTGTCGGATTAGGGTAAACGCTGAATTTATTTTTCTGTACAGAAGAAACTCCCAGTGTTGCATTATTGGCTTCTGTAGGAATAAATGGTCTTCTTTCCCCAAAACCTAATCCTAACCAGCTGTTATTACTCAATTGTATCTGACTAAGATTTGATTTTTTCTGCCAGCTTGAAAGATCTTTTCCCACATATAATTTCCAGTTTTCTGTTGCTGAAGCGTTTCCTGTGAAAGTATTTAATGATAGATTAGAAATTTGATTGTTACCGGTAGCAAAATTGAAATAAGAAGCCTGAGACTGAATAAGCTGTAGCGCCTGTTCAGCAGTTATACTTCCGTTGTATTTAATTCCAAAAACAAAAGAATTGGCATTGCCATTGGGATTATCCGTTCCAAAGTCTATCACCACAAGGCTTTTGTTGCTTCCTGTTCCAATCCAGTTGGTGATTTGAGAAGAGCTAAACCATTGGGAGCTGTAGGCAGGGACAGGAGTGGATGGTGGAGTGTCAATTTGAGCATTGTCAGTACCATAGGTGATTCCAAACCACAATCCATCTGTTAAATGAACATAACCCACACCATTATTTTCATTAGACATATTTTCTGCACTTGGTCCGAACCAGGGAATCCAGGAATCATCGGTTCCGGGAGCATGGTGGTTGTAGGAGAAGCTGAATAGATATCCTGAAAGAATATCAGCCTGCATTTTAGGTTCTGCCGATATAATGGCATTGATCATGTCTTCTGCCATTAAGTTATCAGCGTCAAAACGATACCCCCAGGCATAAGAGGCTGGAGTATTGTTGTCATTAAAATCGGCAATGAAATAAGCCTTTTTAGAACCTGTTCCTACCCAAAACTTAATGTCGTTTTCTGTAAATTGGGCAAAGAAAAACTGCATACAAAGCAGCAAGAAAAAAAGATAGATTTTTCTCATAATATAATTAAATTAAAGTTTTATTCCCGAAACTTATTGCAGAAAAAAGAATCAGTTTCTTAGTTCTGAAATGAAAAATGTATTCAAGGCAGGTCTCCTGGCTCGCATCCTTATAGCTAACCTTCCCGGATTTTTTGATCCAGTGGTATGATAATGCTATAGGTGAAACAGCTTACAGTTGCGGGTACAGCTCAAGAATTGAATAATATTCTCACTTAATTCCCTATTAATGAACAATGTTCAGCCTTAAAAAACACTGCAAATATATCATATTAATTTTGAGAGGCATTTTGTGAATTATGTACGAAATTGTCTGTTTTTTGATGGTTATATAAGTTTTGCTGCTTTAGGTTTCATTAGTTGATATTATATTTTAATTTATATTTTGATTTTTTGATCAAACGGCAGCTTTTTACTGTTTATATTGAATTCATTCTGGGGTTTCATTGTTAAAACACAATTGTTATTGCATTCAAGATCAGTTTACAATCAATTTATACTTTCGCGCCATAAAAGTTAATATGAAAAAACTACTATTATCAGCTATGGTAATGACTGCGTTATTATCGTGTAATAAAGATGATGACAATGTGAATAATCAGGACGTTAATTTCTCTAAGCTTCCTCAGGAATTTCCTTTTTCTAAGATGGCGACTATCAATGGGGTAGATGTAATAAATGGAGGCTTTGGTTCTGGTGCTGCGGCTCATCCCAGCAGAAAAGGGGAATTTTACGTGATTACAGATCGCGGCCCCAATACAGATTATCTGAATGGTAAGAAGTTTTTGACACCCAATTTTACCCCAACCATCATGCATTTTAAAATTAATGCTGAAGGAAATATAGAGGTCATCAAGTATATCAAGCTTAAAAATCCATCAGGACAGCCTATTACCGGACTTCCAAACCCGGTAGGAATGGGAAGTACAGGGGAGGTGGCTTATGATGCTGCAGGAAATGTTCTGGGTACAGATAATTATGGTCTGGATAGTGAAAGTATTGTTGCTGCACCGGATGGTACATTTTGGGTATCTGATGAGTATGGTCCACATATCGTTCATTATAGTGCAGAAGGAGTAGAAATGGAAAGAATAAGTCCTATTGGAGTAAATACAGGAACAAGAAAACTACCGGCAGTATTGGCTAAAAGAAGAGCCAATAGAGGTATGGAAGGTCTTTGTATGACTCCGGATGGAAGAACATTGGTAGGAACGATACAATCTATGATGCTGGTACCAACAAAGGTACTGGCAACCAATACTACTTTAACCAGAATAGTAACTTTTGATATTACTACAGGGCAAACCAAGCAATATCTGTACAGACAGGATGGGGGTGCTTCTGATTCAGTGTGCGATATCACAGCACTAGGCAATAATGAGTTTCTTGTCATCGAGAGAGACGGAAACTTCGGAACACAGGGCGGAATTAAAAAAGTATACAGAATCAACTTAAGCAGCGCAACCGATGTAAGCGGGACTGACCTGGCTGCTG
The DNA here is from genome assembly GCF_003020585.1 of Chryseobacterium aurantiacum. Taxonomy (GTDB): domain Bacteria; phylum Bacteroidota; class Bacteroidia; order Flavobacteriales; family Weeksellaceae; genus Chryseobacterium; species Chryseobacterium aurantiacum. The sequence goes on along the minus strand of NZ_PXUE01000002.1, from coordinate 1,035,350 downwards.
TAGACGGAATGAAAGTAAATGGAAAGGCTTTGGAGCAATGTAGCTGGGATGAACTTACTACCGCAGGAATCAAACCTGTTACTAAGAAACTAGCCGTAGACCTGGTGGCAAAACTAGGATATGAACATGATAAATTTGAGGGCATTGTTTATTTGGGAAACAATAAACTGGCTGTTTTCAATGATGATGATTTTGGAGTGGTGGATGACGGAAGCGGAAACCCCAAGGCAAAGATCCTTCCTAAAACAGGAAAGGTAGATAAAGGAACTATGTATGTAGTCGATATTCAATAATTAGATTTTTTTAAAGGAAAACGGCGGAATTTATTCCGCCGTTTTTTATTTTAGATCAATAAAAGTGAGCTATAACCCCCAAATATTAGTCTTTTATTATTAATTAAAACCCTCAATAATCTTAGAGAAATCTTCTAATTTCAAAGCTGCACCTCCAATCAGACCTCCGTCAATATCCGGCTGAGAGAAGATTTCCTTAGCATTATCCGGCTTCACAGAACCTCCGTAAAGGATAGAAACCTCATCTGCTACTTCCTGACCATATTTAGCTGCAATGATGCTTCTGATATGTGCATGAATTTCCTGTGCCTGCTCAGGTGTTGCTGTTTCTCCTGTTCCGATAGCCCAAACTGGTTCGTAAGCAATGACTACTTTTTTGATTTCATCAGCAGAAAGAGTGAAAAGAGCGACTTCAGTTTGGTTTTTAACCACTTCAAAGTGTTGTCCTGCCTTTCTTTGTTCAAGCGTTTCACCGTTACAATAGATTGGAGTAAGACCTTTATCTAAAGCTAATTTTACTTTTCTGTTGCAGTGAGAATCTGTCTCACCGTGGTATTGTCTTCTTTCAGAGTGACCGATCAAAGATCCGTTTGCTTCAATAGATTCCAGCATATCTGCAGAAATCTCACCTGTGTAAGCTCCGCTTTCATGCTCGCTCATATCTTGAGAGAATACTCCTACTTCATCCTTTTTAAAGATGTCTTTTGCCATCATTAAATATAAAGAAGGGGGAGCGATCCAAACCTCACAGTTGGTTGCGTTGTTGTTTTTATAGCTTAGTAACTGAATCATCAATTGTTGTGCATCAATTACATTTTTGTTCATTTTCCAGTTTCCTGCAACTATTTTTCTTCTCATAAAATTAATATTGATTTATTTACTTTTTAATTTTTATTCTAATCATCTGCTAGATCAAACCAATCTGCGAGACTTATTATTTATTAATTCCTTCCAATTTAAACATGAAAGCATACACCAAGGCAATATCTTTCAGGTAATCAAATCTTCCGGAAGCCCCACCATGGCCATAATCCATATCTGTTTTTAATAATAATACGTTTTTATCAGTTTTCATATCTCTAAGCTTTGCTACCCATTTAGCAGGCTCAAAATACTGTACCTGTGAGTCATGAAGCCCCGTTGTTACCAATAAATTAGGATAGTTTTTCTTCTCTATATTTTCATATGGAGAGTAGGATTTCATATATAAATAGGCTTCCTTATTGTTAGGATTACCCCATTCGTCATATTCATTCGTTGTTAAAGGAATACTTGTGTCAAGCATTGTATTAATTACATCCACGAATGGTACCTGTGAAATCACCCCATTCCAAAGATTAGGACTCATATTGGCTACAGCTCCCATTAATAGACCTCCTGCACTTCCTCCCTGAGCATACAAATGCTTTGGAGAAGTATATTTTTCCTTAACTAAGTATTCTCCACAATCGATAAAGTCGGTAAATGTGTTTTTCTTTTTCATCATTTTTCCGTCTTCATACCATTGTCTTCCCATTTCCTGACCTCCGCGAATGTGGGCAATTGCAAAAGCAAAACCTCTGTCCAAAAGGCTCAGTCTTGTACTGCTGAAGCCTGCATCCATAGAATTTCCATAGGAACCGTAAGCGTATAGTAGAAGTGGGCTGTTTCCGTCTCTTTTAAATCCTTTCTTATACACAATGGAGATAGGGATCCTGGTTCCGTCTTTTGCTGTGGCAAAAAGCCTTTCGGTAGTATAATTCTCTTTATTGTAACCTCCCAGAACTTCCTGTTGTTTCAATAAAGTTCTCTTTCCGGTCTTCAAGTCCTGTTCAAACTGAGAACTTGGAGTAATCATAGAAGTATAACCAAAACGGAAATTATCTGTATTGTATTCTGGGTTTCCTGATGGAGAAACAGTGTAAGTTGCTTCCTCAAATTTCAAGAATTCTTTTTTGCCTGTTTTTCTGTCATAGATCACCAACTGCGAAAGTCCGTTTTGTCTTTCACTGAAAACTAGATAATTCTTAAACTCAGAAATTCCCTGCATCAGAACCTCTTTTCTGTGAGGAATAAAGTCTTTCCAGTTTTCAACAGCTGTCTTGTTTAAAGGTGTTTCTACCACTTTAAAATTGAGAGCATCCTTATTGGTAGTAATTAAAAATTTATCTTCCAGCGCAGTTACGTCATACAAAACATCCTTTATTCTTGGTTGGAATACCTTAAAAGTTCCGTTAGGATCATTGGCATCCATATATTGGATCTCAGAAGACGTTGTTGCCTGAGAATAGATCATGATAAACTTCTGATTCTTGGATTTTTCTGCCCCAATATAGTTAGTTTTATCCTTTTCTTCATATACCATAACATCCTTGGAAGCATCTGTTCCCAATGTATGTCTGTAAATTTTTTCTGTTAAAAGAGTTTCAGGATTTTTGGAGGTATAAAAGATGGTTTTATTATCATTGGCCCATATGGCTGATCCTGTTGTATTTTTAATACCAAGATCAGTGATTTTTCCGGTGGATAGATCCTTTAAAAATAATTTATATTGTCTTCTTGAAACATCATCCACTCCATAAATCATTTTCATATTATCCGGGCTGATACTGAAACCAGAAGCCGAATAATAAGGATGTCCTTCCGCCAGCTGATCTACATCTAGCAGAATTTCCTCAGGGGCACTAAGGGATGCTTTCTTTCTGCAATACTTGAAGTATTGTTTTCCTGTTTCTGTACGGGTATAATAATAATAACCATTTCTGAAAACAGGTACAGACTCATCTTTCTCCTTGATTTTTCCCTTCATTTCCTGGAAAAGCTTTTCTCTGAAAGGTTCTGTATCTTTCATCATGCCTGTCCAATAGGTATTTTCAGCTTTTAAATAATCAACGACCTTGGTAGAGTCTTTTCCTTTTTTAAAATAATCGATCATCCAGTAATAAGGATCATTTACCTTATCACCGTGAATTTCTCTAATATGTTCCTGCTTTTCTGCAACAGGAGCTTTCATGTCCGGAAATTTTTGAGATTGAAATGTTGATGCACTCATTACTAATAATCCTAGATAAATTTTTTTCATGATTATTTTGATTTTGGATCTTTATTTATGATAGTCCCCAAAGGTTTTTCAGAAGAATGTAGAATGTATGTTCTTCTTCGGTAACCTTATTGTCTGCTTTTATTAATGACTTTGCAAACTGAGCAAACTTTACACGCTCATCCTCGGTAGAATCATCAAGAAAACATCTTCCGTGGAATTCAAAGTGATCTTTCCATTCTTCAGGTTGTAAAAGAGCAAGAGTGTCAAGCTCATTGTCAAGGTTCATTCTGAAAGGAAACTCATCAGCCAGATATTGCTGTACAAGCATTCCTTCCTCCGGAGCAAATTCTCCGTCTACAGATGAAAGGATCATTAATAAGTGGTAACCTGCGATAGATTTATTTGATTTTTGCATGTGTTGTTGAAATTTAATGTTGAAGTTGAGTGTTTAAATTAGATAGCAATCATTTGTTATTGAACATAGTCCTTTGCAGGCTGTTTGTCTACAATTTTTCCGTTTTCAAGGACCAATACAAAAGGATTACTTCTTGCGATTGTTTTGATGGCAGTTCCGTCCATCATTGTATTTTTAATAGTTTTAAAGGTATTCTGATAAGTTGAAACCCCATAGATAAGTGCTCCTTTTTGAGCATTTACCTTAGCTTCCACTTTTTGAAGAAGATCAGCAGAAACTTCTTTTGGAAGATAAGAAAACACTAGAATAGCCTTTGGAGCTTTAATGATCTCCTCAGTAAGTTCCATTCCGGTAGGGTCTTCAATCTTGAATTTCACAATCTCAGATTTATAGCCTTCCTTTACCAGAACAGATTCATTCTTACCCTCCTCAATTTTCCACGGAGAACCCTCTGCCCAGTATTTTGTTTCCTTGATATAATCATCCTGATTTACCTTTAAAACTTCTCCTGTCTTTTGATTTTTAAGAGAATAATAAGTCTTGTATTCAGATGGATTTTTATTGATTTTCTCTTTCTCACCTTTTATATCTGTTCCTATTTTATAATCACGGAAATCAATCATCGGTTCATGCATGATTCCCTGTGCCATAATGTAGATCATTACTAAGGAAAATGCTCCCAGAATATAGTATTTGAATTTGCCTGTAGATTCTTTTTTCGTACTGCCATATTCATCCTTTTTGCAGAAGTCTTTTCTGTACAGTAAAAACAGAAGAATAAGCCCTACCAGAAGCACAACATCTTTCAGAAAGCTTTGCCAAGGCGTAAACTTAATGGCATCTCCAAAACATCCGCAATCTGTTACAACATTGAAGTAAGCAGAATAAAAAGTAAGAAAACCAAAGAACACACAAAGTGCTATTAAGGCTGATAAGGTAAATTTAAGCTTTAATTTTATCAGTAACATAAACCCCAGAGAAAGCTCCAGTACAACCACGATAATTGAAAATAGCAAAGCAAATTTTTCAAAAAACGGCATATTGAAGACCGCGGGTGAGAAATATTCCTCCATTTTAAAGGAAAATCCTACCAAATCCACAGCTTTTACAAAGCCTGAAAGGATAAAAATAACAGCAATAATAAAGCGTAATAAACCTTTGATCATAATTAAATAGTTTTGGGTTCGAATGAGTTGTGTTGTTCAGAAAACTTAATCAGACAGAAAACAGCATAGTTCAGCATATCGAAGTAATTGGCATCCAGCCCCTCAGAAACGATGGTTTTTCCCTGGTTGTCCTCAATCTGTTTGGTTCTTAGTACTTTCTGATAAATAAGATCTGTGATCGAGGAGATTCTCATGTCTCTCCACGCCTCACCGTAGTCATGATTTTTTCTTTCCATTAAAGCTTTCGCTTCACCGGCATATTGGTCATAAAGACCTAAAATTTCTTCCTTATTTTCATTAAAATCATTGGAAAGCCCTTTTTCAAGCTGTATAAGCCCAATGATAGAGTAGTTGACAATCGCGATAAATTCATCTTCTTCACTTTCATCCACCATTTTTACATCGGTCATTTGCAGCGTACGGATTCTGTTGACTTTTATATAAATCTGATCCGTAATGGAACTCGGTCTCAAAACCCTCCAGGCTGCTCCGTAATCCTGTAACTTTTTACCGAAAAGATCACGACACTGACTGATAATTTTCTCGAACTGTACTGATGTTTTTAGCATAAATTTTCTTAATCTTCCAAATATACGAATTAGGTTTTAGGTAGCAGAATTTTTAGAAAGAGAGTTTAAGGGTTTTAGCAGTGAGTTTTAGAACTATAGAATGGAAAAAGGGAATGGCATCATGAAAAGAGGATTGATAATGAAATATTTTACATTTCTGACATCCAATTTCCCCCAGATACAACCACAATCACTAATTTTGCAGAATATAAAAATCATTCATCAATTCTCATGTTTTCAAATGTTCAAAAATGTAAATATTCCGATGCCCAAATCCATTCCATTAACTGCAATGGAAAGTTGGTACAACTTGATGTTCCAAAGATGATGGGAATCCTTAATCTTACTCCGGATTCTTTCTCTGATGGAGGAAAATTTAATGATGAGAAACAGGCATTGAAGCATGCTGAAAAGTTAGTAAAAGACGGTGCTGAAATTCTTGATATCGGACCTCAGTCTACCCGTCCAAATGCCGAATTTCTGAGCAGTGAAGAGGAAATTAACAGAATGGGGAATATCATCTCCCAAATAAAAAAAGAATTCCCCGAAACGCTGGTTTCTCTGGACACCTTTTATGCTGAAACCGTAAAATTTGGATTTAATGAAGGGATTGATATCATCAATGATATTTCAGGCGGTCAGTATGATGCAAGCATGTTTGATACAGTCGCAGAAACGAAACTTCCTTACATTTTGATGCACGTTAACCCTTCCTACCAAACGATGCACGATAAAATTAAGTTTGAAGATATAACGCTGGAAGTAAACCTATATTTTTCCGAAAAAACCAATGAACTTTTACAGAAAGGAGTAAATGACATTATTCTTGATCCCGGTTTTGGCTTCGGAAAAACAGTAGAAGATCAGATGAAGATGATTCATGAAGTAGACTTTCTTGGTTTTGGGAAATTTCCTTTGTTGATAGGAATTTCAAGAAAATCATTTATCTATAAACCTCTTGGGAAATCTCCTCTTGATATCAATGAGGAAACACAAAAGCTTCACATGAAAGTTTTAGAACAGGGAGCAAAAATTCTGAGAGTTCATGATGTAGCTGAAGCAAAGAAAACTCTCGATCAATTTTTAAAGAAAAAATAAAAAGTTTCAAAAAAACTTGCGAGTAATTAAAAAGTTTATACATTTGCAGTATGAATTTTACGAATCAGAAAAATATTATTGTCATTTCTATTGCAGCTGTTGTCATTTACAACAGTCAGGAAACGGCATTTTAGAATATATTTTTCTTTAAATCATACAAGCCGTTTCATTGTTGAAGCGGCTTTTTTTATTTTAATTTTTTTATAGTCAAGAATATGTATCAGTTATTCGCAGTAATTATTATCGTCATTATTATTCCCTTGCGTCTGTGAGATGGAAGATGTATGACTGTACATATATTTTAGCCCTCTCACACTGTGAGAGGGCTTTTTTTATTCCCTTTTGTTAATTTTTAACCCCTATAACATGTATTACAACAACGACACGGTCATCTATTTTGATGGAAATTTTATGAAAGCAAAAGAGGCCGGTATGGATCTTTACGGACAATCTCTTCACTACGGATATTCTGTTTTTGAAGGAATCAAATCTTACAGTACTGCCCAAGGTACAAGGATTTTTAAAGCAAAAGAACATTATGAAAGATTAAAAAGATCAGCAGAACTGATGCATATTCCTTTCAATTATTCGGCAGAGCAGCTTACAGAACTTACCTACGAACTTTTAGAACTGAATGGCTTTACTGACGCTTATATCCGTCCGCTGGTTACCTGTTCTCCCAATATGTCACTTTCAAAAGGGAAAGAATCTTATTTATCCCTGCTGGCTTGGGAATGGAACAATGGTTATCTGGCAGATAAAATGAAGATCATGACTTCGGGTTTTCAGCGTCCGAATCCTAAGGCATTTAAAGTAGAAGCCAAGGTGGGGGGACATTATGTGAACTCTATTCTTGCTTGTCAGGACGCCAAGGACAAAGGATATGATGAAGCTTTGGTATTGGATGAAAACGGAAATGTTGCAGAAAGTTCTGGCGCCAATGTTTTTTATGAAAAAGAGGGGATGCTATTTACACCCGCAAAAGGAAGTATCCTTCCGGGGATAACCCGACAGACTGTTTTTGAAATATGCAAAGAACTTAATATCCCCGTTAAGGAGACCTTTTTTAAACCTGAGGAAATGAGAGGTGCTGATGCTGCTTTTTTCTGTGGCACAGCTGCTGAAATTGTTGCATTGGATTCTCTTGATGATATTCCCTTTGCAAAGAACTGGGAAGATACCGCAAGTCAAAAAGTACAACAAGCCTATTTAAAATTGGTGAGAGTTCTGTCGTTGTAAATATGATGATTTTAATAATTTGATTATCAATATGTTGTATTTGGTTTTTAAACAATTGAGTATTGTAGTTTTCAAAAAAAATGAAGATGGGAAAATATTACAAGCTGTAGTTTTGGACCAAAATTAAGTAAAAACCTCATTTCTGACTTCCAAAAAATGAACCTTTGGATATCACGTTAAGAGATGAATAGAATAGGAAAAGTAGGATAATATGTTAAATAAATATTCAAAAACATTCACACAAAACAGCGAACAGCCTGCTGCAAAGGCAATGCTTTACGGAATAGGCTTTACAGAAGAAGATATGCACAAGGCTCAGATCGGGATTGCCAGTATGGGATATGATGGAAATACCTGCAATATGCACCTAAATGACTTGGCCCGAATTGTAAAAAAAGGAACATGGGATACAGGATTGGCAGGCTTGATCTTTAATACAATTGGGGTGAGTGATGGGATGAGTAATGGTACAGATGGTATGCGCTACTCTCTGGTAAGCCGCGATGTTATTGCAGACAGTATTGAGGCAATTTGCGGTGCACAGTATTATGACGGACTGATTGCTTTGCCGGGTTGCGACAAAAATATGCCGGGAACCATTATCGCGATGGGAAGATTGAACAGACCATCCCTTATGGTATATGGCGGAACTATTGCCCCGGGATGCTACAAAGGTGAAGCATTGAATATCGTTTCAGCCTTTGAGGCCTTAGGTAAAAAAATTGCAGGTGAAATCTCTGAAGAGGATTTTGATGGAGTTGTTAAAAATTCCTGTCCGGGAGCAGGAGCATGTGGTGGAATGTATACAGCCAATACCATGGCTTCAGCAATAGAAGCGTTAGGAATGAGCCTTCCGTACTCATCTTCCAATCCGGCTTTAAGCAAAGAAAAACAAAATGAATGTCTGCAAGCAGGAGAGTATCTGAAAATACTATTGGAAAAAGATATCAAGCCCTCAGATATTATGACCAGAAAAGCCTTTGAAAATGCGCTTCGTCTGATTGTTATTTTGGGAGGAAGTACCAATGCGGTTCTGCATTTTATAGCAATGGCAAAAAGCGTAGGAGTATCTATTACACAAGATGATTTTCAAAAAATGAGCGATTGTACTCCGGTATTGGCAGACCTTAAGCCAAGTGGTAAATATCTGATGCAGGACTTACATGATCACGGAGGGACACCGGCTGTAATGAAATATCTGTTGGAAGAGGGACTACTGCATGGTGACTGTTTAACGGTTACAGGAAAAACATTAGCTGAAAATCTGGAAAATATTCCGACACTGGATTTTAATACACAGAAAATTATAAAACCATTATCAAACCCGATAAAACCGACAGGACATCTGAGAATATTGTATGGAAACCTTGCAGAAAAAGGAAGTGTTGCCAAGATAACAGGAAAAGAAGGAGAACGGTTTGTAGGAAAAGCCCGCGTATTTGATGGAGAAAAGAATCTCATAAGAGGGATTGAAGACGGAACAGTACAACATGGAGATGTGATTGTTATCCGCTATGAAGGTCCCAGAGGAGCACCTGGTATGCCGGAAATGCTGAAACCTACCAGTGCCTTGATTGGTGTGGGACTGGGAAGTAGTGTTGCCTTAATTACAGATGGCAGATTCAGTGGAGGAACTCATGGTTTTGTAGTAGGACATATTACTCCCGAAGCTCATGAAGGTGGCCTGATTGCATTTGTAAAAGATGACGACCTCATTGAAATAGATGCCGTAAATAATACAATACAGCTTAAAGTTTCGGATGAAGAAATTGAAAAAAGGAAACAAGGCTGGCAAAAACCTACTCTCAAGGTAAAGAAAGGGTTGCTTTATAAATATGCATTAACAGTATCATCTGCCGCCGAGGGCTGTGTAACGGATGAAATTTAAAATAAAACATCATGAAGAACCTAAATCTATCAACAGAAACAGAACTGAGCGGAAGCCGGATTATACTTGAAGCATTTCTTCAGGAAGATGTACATACCGTTTTTGGATACCCCGGAGGGGCTATTATTCCGATCTATGATGCACTTTATGATTATAAGGAACAGTTAGAGCATATCCTTGTACGCCACGAACAAGCAGCTGTACATGCAGCACAAGGATTGGCGAGAGTATCAGGAAAAGTAGGAGTGGTAATGGCAACCAGTGGTCCGGGAGCTACTAATCTCGTAACTGGGCTGGCTGATGCCTTACTGGATAATACACCTATTGTATGCATTACAGGACAGGTTTTTGAACATCTTCTGGGGACAGATGCTTTTCAGGAAATAGATGTAATGAATGTAACAAGCCCCGTTACCAAATGGAATTATCAGGTTACCGACGCCAATGAACTTCCCGAAGTACTGGCCAAGGCATTCTATATTGCAAAATCAGGTCGCCCAGGGCCCGTACTCATTGATGTGACAAAAAATGCCCAGCTACAGAAAGTTTCATATAAAGGATATTCACCCTGTCATTCATTGAGAAGCTATAAGCCGGATCCGGTTCCATCAATAGAGTATGCCGAACAGGCTGCGGATTTGATTAATAAGGCAGAACGCCCATTCATTATTGCAGGTCAGGGGATTATGTTGGGGAAAGCAGAGCAAGAGTTTTTGCAGTTTGCCGAAAAATCAGGAATTCCGATTGCATGGACTGTTTTGGGAATGAGTGCTGTTCCTACAGATCATCCTCAGGCGGTAGGAATGGTAGGAATGCATGGAAACTATGGTCCCAATATTCTTACCAACCAATGTGATGTGCTTATTGCTGTGGGAATGCGCTTTGACGACCGTGTTACAGGAAGACTGGATCAATATGCGAAACAGGCAAAGATTATTCATCTGGATATTGATAAGGCAGAGATCAACAAAAATGTAAAAGTAGATGTGCCGGTTCTTGGAAATTGTAAGGAAACCCTGCCTCTTATAACTGCTTTCATCAATAAAAGAGAACATTCGGAATGGCATCAAAAATTTAAGGATTGTATGGAAGTTGAAAGCATTAACCTTATCAATGATGAATTATATCCTACAGAAGGAGAAATCACAATGGGAGAAGTGATTAGATACCTCAACGAAATAACAAAAGGAGAAGCGGTTATTGTAACCGATGTTGGGCAACATCAGATGGTAACCTGTAGATATTCAAACTTTAAAAATCCGAGAACGAATATTACAAGCGGCGGACTGGGTACCATGGGATTTTGTCTTCCTGCAGCAATAGGAGCAGCTTATGGGGAACATAATCTTCCTGTAATTGCTGTAATGGGTGATGGAGGTGCCCAGATGAATATTCAGGAGTTGGGAACAGTGATGCAGTATCATCCGGATATTAAAATTTTAATTCTTAATAACAGCTATCTGGGAATGGTAAGACAATGGCAGGAGCTTTTTCATGAAGAACGATATTCATTTGTTGACATTCAAAGCCCTGATTTTGTACAGGTTGCGAAGGGTTATGGCATTTCTGGAAATAAAGTGGCCCAAAGGAAAGATCTGGAGAGTGCGCTCCGTGAAATGCTTGATCATAAAGGAGCATTTCTCCTTGAAGTGATGACAGGAAAGAAGCACAATGTATTTCCTATGATTCCACAGGGGAAAAGTGTTTCAGAGATTGTATTGAATCAAAAATAATAACATAAACAGGAAAAAAATGATCACAGAAAATAAAGAATATACCATAACAGCTTATACAGAAGATTGTTTGGGATTGATCACAAGGATCAATGCTATTTTTTCAAGAAGAAGGATTTCAATTATGAATTTCAATATGGGTCCTTCAGAAATAGAAAAGATAAAAAAGTTTGTTATCACCATCAAAGAAACAGAAGAATCTGTGCAGAAGATTACCAGACAAATGGAAAAACAGGTAGATGTATTGGAAGTTCATTATCATAAAAATCCACATCTGACCGTAATAGAACATGCAAGCTAAGTAGAAAATTAAATAATATATAATAAATAAAATTAAAAGAAATGGCAAAATTGAATTTTGGAGGAGTAGAAGAAAACGTAGTAACAAGAGAAGAATTTCCATTGGAAAAAGCTCAGGAAGTATTAAAAGATGAAGTGGTAGCCGTAATCGGGTATGGAGTGCAAGGGCCGGGGCAGGCACTTAATCAAAAAGACAACGGAATTAACGTCATCGTAGGCCAGAGAAAAAACTCAAAATCTTGGGATAAAGCAGTGGCAGACGGGTTTGTTCCGGGTGAAACACTTTTTGAAATAGAGGAAGCCTTACAAAAGGGAACCATAATCTGCTATCTTCTGAGCGATGCCGCACAAATAGAATACTGGCCAAAGGTAAAACAACACCTTACTGCCGGAAAAGCGTTATACTTCTCTCACGGATTCGGGATTACCTTTAATGAGCGTACAGGAATTGTTCCGCCTGCAGATGTAGATGTTTTCCTTGTAGCTCCCAAGGGATCAGGAACCTCACTCAGAAGAATGTTTCTTCAGGATAGAGGATTGAACAGCAGTTTTGCCGTGTATCAGGATGCCACAGGAAAAGCCAGAGAAAGAGTTACTGCCCTTGGAATTGCCATAGGAAGCGGCTATTTATTTGAAACCAATTTTAAAAAAGAAGTTTACAGTGACCTTGCCGGGGAAAGAGGAACATTGATGGGTGCTGTACAGGGAATATTTGCTGCCCAATATGATGTATTAAGAAAAAACGGACACAGCCCTTCTGAAGCATTCAACGAAACTGTAGAAGAACTTACCCAATCATTAATGCCCTTGGTAGCCGAAAACGGAATGGATTGGATGTACGCCAACTGCAGTACAACAGCGCAAAGAGGAGCATTGGATTGGTGGAAACGCTTTAGAGATGCTACTTCTCCATTATTTGAAGAACTGTATGACAGCGTTGCTCAGGGAAATGAAGCCCAAAGATCCATAGACAGCAACAGTAAGCCGGATTACAGAGAAAAACTGGAGGTAGAGTTAACCGAATTAAGAGAAAGTGAGATGTGGAGAGCCGGAAAAACGGTACGCAGTCTGAGACCTGAGAATAATTAAAACAAAAAAAGAAAATGAGGACGGGAGAAACCTATCTATCCATATTGGATAATGTCTATAGTGCTGCAGAAAGACTCAAAAATGTATGCGTCAGAACCCCTTTGGCTGTTAATAATAACCTGTCAACGGTCTATAATGCGAAAATAAGCTTTAAAAGAGAAGATCTTCAAAGAGTAAGATCCTATAAAATTAGAGGAGCTTACAACAAGATGGCAACAATGTCTCAGGAAGAACTTTCCCGAGGTGTTGTTTGTGCCAGTGCAGGAAATCATGCTCAGGGAGTTGCCTTTGCCTGCAATTCTATGAAGGTGAAAGGGACTATTTTTATGCCTTTACCAACGCCGGGACAGAAATTGGAGCAGGTGAAAATGTTTGGTGGGAATGATATTGAAGTCATTTTGTTCGGAGATACATTTGATGAAGCCAAAGATGCTGCGATGAGGTTTTGTAAAGAAAAAGACGGAATGTTTATTCATCCGTTTGATGATCCCGCAATTATTGAAGGGCAAGCTACCACGGCATTGGAAATTCTCGAACAGGCCGAAGAACCTATTGATTATCTTTTTGTACCAATAGGAGGTGGGGGCTTGGCTGCTGGCATATGTTCTGTTTTTCAAGAGCTGTCTCCCCAGACAAAAATTATTGGAGTAGAACCATCGGCGGCGGCGAGTATGAAAAAGGCCCTGGAAAATGGAAAGCCCGTACTTCTTGAAAAAATCAGCCGATTTGTAGATGGGGCAGCCGTACAGCAGGTAGGAAATCTCAATTTTGAGCTTTGTAAAAATGTTCTACATGACATGGCAACCGTAGAAGAGGGCTTGGTATGCGAAACCATACTTTCATTGTATAACAAAGATGCCATTGTTGTGGAACCTGCGGGAGCCCTTTCCGTAGCAGCATTGGAGAAATATAAAGATCAGATACAGGAAAAAAATGTTGTATGTATCATCAGTGGAAGTAATAATGATATCACCCGAATGGAAGAAATCAAGGAAAAAGCCTTGTTGCATGCCAACTTAAAACATTATTTTCTGGTAAGGTTTCCGCAACGTCCGGGAGCTTTGAAATCCTTTGTAATGGAAGTGTTGGGACAAAATGATGATATTACTTTTTTTGAATACACTCAAAAAAATTCAAAAGAAAAAGGAATAGCAGTTGTGGGAATTGCTCTAAAGCAAAAAGAAGATTTTACTCTATTAATTGATAACATGAAAAAACACGATTTCTTCGTCAATTATCTGAACAATGATCCGTCCTTAATGAATTTACTTATATAATCAGGCCATTACTAAAAACATGATGATGAAAAAAGCTTCACAATTTGTGAAGCTTTTTGTTATTTATCTTTCAAGGGTAAAATTTGAAATAATTTTCGGACGTTCAGCTTCATTAGCTACTTTCCAGGAAGTTCTGTACATCCATTCCGTCATTTTATATAACTTTTTGTAATTGATGTTTTCAGATTCATCCTGTGGGGTATGGTACTGATCATGCAGTACACTGGTGAAAAATATGGCAGGAATACCAATTTTAGCATAAGGAAGATGATCACTTCTGAAGTAAAAGAATTCTGCATGACTAGGAGAGTCCCAGTCTTTCAAATATTTGAATTTAGTACTTTCATTATTGGCTTCCTCTGCCATTTTTACCAAATCCTCAGAATTTTTGTGAGGAGCATTCCCTCCTAATAAAGCGGCTTCATCATTGCTGTTTCTTCCAATCATATCTCCATTTAGGACTGCTACAATTTTCTCTTTTGGAACAACAGGATGTGCAGCATGCCATCTGGATCCAAGCAAACCTCTTTCTTCAGCACCATGGAAAACAAACAGCATGCTTCTTTTTCCGGGTTGTTTTTTATAGGCTCTTGCCATTGCTAACATCGCTACGCAGGTACTTGCATTATCATCAGCCCCGTTGTAGATGGTGTCATTCTTTACAGGATGTCTGATCCCGTCGTGGTCCTGATGTCCGCTAAGCAAAACATATTCATCCTTAAGGGAAGGATCTGTTCCTTCAATTTTTCCGATGATATTTACGGATGGATATTTATAGGTTTCTGTTATCAGGTTAAGAGAAGCTTTCGGGTTGTTCTTTACCCAGCCTGCATTTTCTTTTTTGATCCAAAGAACAGGAATGTTGTTCGTTATTTTTTCTCTTAATCCCTCTACGCCATAGCTTCCTCTTGTCATTTGGGGAAGAACTTCCGGCCAGCTTTGTTCAGACAGGTCATCAGTGATAAAAATAATTGCCTTAGCTCCAAGTTCATAGGCTTTATTGTAGTATTTGGTTCTTACAAATCCGGGATATCTTCTTACAAAAAGAGTCATTTCCTTTTCTATATTTTTATCAGAAGCATTTACTGCCAATACTTTTCCTTTGATGTTCAATTTAGAAAGATCCTCAGGCTCTGCATTTCCTGCGTATACCACTTCAGCATCCAGAGAAGCATTTACAGGTTCTGCCACAAGATAGTCTTTCCATAGCTTTAAATTATTGTCTCCAATTTTCAGGCTGCTTTGAGGAATTACCTGATGCCTGTACATATCAAAGAACTGAAAAAATGTACCGTGATCGCCGGCTGGCTTCATTCCTGCTTCCTTGGCTTTGTCGGCAAGCCACATAGAAACCTTTAATTCGTCCAAGGTTCCAGCTTCACGCCCCCAGAACTGATCTGCCGCCAATTCATACATGTCCTTTCTAAGATCAGACTCCTTGATAGCGGAAACCAGAGGTTTCTTATAGTTTTGAGCATTTCCCATACTGAATACAAGCATACTCAACAGGGAAAAAATATAATTTCTATTCATCTGATTTTAATTTAAATGATTTAGTTTATCAGCAAATTGCTTTGAAAACTCTTTTCTGTCCTCTTCCAGTTTCTCAGGGTTAGAGGGTAAGACATAGTTGAAAAGAATCTTATTTTCATTATCCAAAAATATAATTTCTTTTTCTTCCCCGTTAATCATCTGTGAAAATATTTCCCACATGGAAGTATCTTTTAATTTTAATAATTCAAAAAATGCTTCAGCTTTTATTTCTATTCTCTGCATGGTAGCTTATATATGGTGTATAATGTATTGTATAATGATTGTAATTAAAGATTTGGAGCTTAAAATTCCAGGAACTTTAATTTGAACTGGATGGCGAAATTTTCCTTGAAGTGTGGCGTTGCATAATAACCCACTCTGTAGAATAATCCCAGATTGAAATAGCTTGAAAGGAAGTTATTCCATTCCAAACCAACCTCCTGATAGAGGTGGTCAAGCTTCTTAAATTTAAACTGATGATATTCAGGATGCTTCATGTCCCCAATAGTTCCGCGCAGTACAAAATCAAAGCTGGAAACGTTGTGTCCAAAGCTTTTGAAGTAAAAAGGAAGCTTGTGTGTAAAATAATAGGCTACGAACTTATCATTATAAAATTTTCCACCCTCCAGTGTTGCAAATCCAAGGAATGAAGTAAGGTTAAAATTAAAATCCTTACCGGGAGAGGCTAGTCCGTTCATGGTAAAGTTCTTCCATATTGGAGCTTCACCCAAAACTACACCTCCATACAATCTGAAACCTGTAGTTCCGATCGGAGTCTTGAAATTATGTACAAAAAGGGCATCAAAACGGGAGTAATTGAAACTTCCACCTGCTACTTTATAGCTTTGTTCATAGTTAAAATAAAGCTCCGGATACTTTTGGTCTATCAGGGATTTCCCCTGTGGAGTCATAATATTGGTAGAATTGGGAGAATACTTTAACGTAAATAAGGTATTGAAATTCTTAAACGAAGATCCTCCATCTCTAAACTGGTAATCAAACTCAGCCTCTTCAATATTTCTTCTTACAGCAAGAGCAAGAGTAAGTCCGTTGGTAACATCGTTCAGATAAGACAATGATGCACCCTTGAAGTGGAAATACTTATCATTATTAAGATTATTTCCAAAGTTCATCATCCTCATTTTGAAATTCCAGAGTCGTCTGTAAAACTCCCCTGAAGCGGTCACATCATCATAAAATTCAAACCTGAAGAATGAGTTTTTTCTTAATGTAGTCTTCACATCTATACCCATTCCGTATTTCCATCTTCTGTCTTTTACACCGTAGGCAAAATAGTAATCAGGAGAAAAATAAGGGTTGAAATTTTCATTGATCTTAGCTTTTAATCCAAGCCTGAACCCCTCATACGAGTTATAGTTGACAATTTCATCCACCGCAAAATCTACCGCATTTACTCTTATTTGGCCGTTAAGCAAACCTGAAATGATCTGTGCCTTACTATCAATTTTATATTTTTTACCAAGGCTGTCAATTGTTTTATAGGTATTTTGTTCTCTTTCAGTAAGCGGATCAGTTCTGTATCGATCCAGAGAATGCCCGTCAATACTTTTTACAGAGAATGTATAGCCCTTGAAGTCTTGGGCTTTTTCCTCAATAGGAGATTCAAAGTCAAAATATTTGGAAGTAAGGAAGGCGTAGGTACCAAAGCTTTTCTTATCCTTTTTATTAACATGTTCCTTATCATCCATTGCCATTTTACCCATTTTAAGCTTGGTTTTTTCATGGGCAAGGAACCATTTGTTATTATAAAACACCCAGGTGCTGGTAATAATTCCGTCGTTCTTGTTTTTGCTGAAATTTTCAATTTTTTTAATTCCGTAGGTCTCCGTATCTATATAAATGGAGCCATTGTATTTTCTTTTTCTGTCCGGATTTTTGTAGTTAACTTCACGGAAACGGATCACAAAGTTTTTTCTTCCGTCAAGCTCGATGGTATCTGACAGAAAGAATCTGTAAAGACCCCTGTTTTCCGGTTTTAACTGTTCCGGAACAACATCTCTATTACTTTGCTGAAGAGCAATCATCTCATAAACCGGCTGCTTTAAACCCGAAATTCGGTTGTCCAGGATATTGATCTTTTCTCCATACTTTTTGGAATATAAAAACTCCTGCGCTCTTTCCCAGAGGAAGAGTTTACTTTTTGCAAAGATCTTCCTTGCATTGATGTTATTCAGTGAATCTTTTTCTCTCTTTTTCTTGAAAATGTTGAGGTCATTAAAATACTGATTAAACTGAGAGAGACTATCCTCGTCAATATCCAGTGAGATTTTTTCGTAGGATTTGTAAGCATAGGAACCTAAGCTTTTAGGAGAGTTCTCATTGAACATTTTGTTCACCTTTTTAAGAATTTCCAATGCTCTTGGATCACTTTTATCCTCAATTACAACTGCTTCAATGGCTGTTGTCTTTGATGATTTTTTGGTAAGAGAAACCTCCATGCTGCTTTCCACAGATGTTATTTCCTTTTTATAGGATTCGGCCTCTACCTCTATGTTTCTGCATGTAGTTTTAAACTCTAAAACCCCCTGTACATTCGTGTAGCCAAGGATTTGGCCCTCACAGAAGACCTTAGCATTAGAGATAGGTTTTTGATTGGCGTCATCTACAACTTTTATTTTCAGTTGCGAATAACCCAAAAAATAAATCAGGAAAAATAATAATTGTAAACCCCTTTTCATGTAAAAAAACTACGTCAAAAATAATGATATTTATTCTTGTATAAAAGTTTTTTAACAGAGTATAACATTGATTTAATCTAATGAGTAAATGGATATTTCCTACAGAATGATGATTAAGCTTAAGGGTAGATTGTCATTCTGAAATTCTTTACAATTTCCAATAAAAAAACTCCTGAATACATTAAATTCAGGAGTTTATTATATTTTAAAATATCTTTTAAATATTTAAAGCTTTCTGGTAAGCATTTTCCAATCCGGATAGGTTTTTCCCTCCTGCAGTAGCAAAGCCAGGGTTTCCGCCCCCGCCGCCTTGGATTTCTTTTGCCAGATCCTTTACAATAGCTCCGGCCTGATAATCTGCAGCCAGATCATCAGAAACTCCTACAGTGATCATTGGTTTCCCGTCTGCATCAGAAAGAATGATCGTCACCGAAGTAGGGATCTCTCTCTTCAACTGGAATACAATATCCTTAACAGAACCAGCATCCAAAGAAGTCTTCTTTACTAGCAATTGCTTATTGCCTTTCTGTTCGTAAGCGGTTTTCCAATCACCGATTTCTCCTTTTGCTTTTTCTTTTTTAAGGGCATCTACCTCAGCCTTCAGCGAAGTATTTTCCTCAATAAGTTTTTCGATGGATCTTACTACATCCTTAGATTTTAGTAATTGTGACAGCTCAATGATCTGCTTTTCAAGATTATTGAAGTATTCTTCAGATTTATCACCGGAAATAGCTTCAATTCTTCTGATTCCTGCTGCTGCAGAACCTTCAGATGTAATTTTGAAATGACCAATTTCGCTGGTGTTTTTTACGTGAGTTCCTCCGCAAAGTTCTCTTGAACTTCCGAACTGAATCATTCTCACACTGTCACCGTATTTTTCTCCAAATAAAGCCATTGCACCTTTGTTCAAAGCCTCCTGAATAGGGATATTTCTGAACTCCTGTAAAGCAATGCTTTCTTTGATCTTATGATTTACTTTTTCTTCAATTAAAGCCAATTCTTCCTCAGTCATTTTATTGAAGTGAGAGAAGTCAAAACGAAGATAATCCGGACCTACGTAAGAACCTTTCTGTTCAACGTGCGTTCCTAAAACATCTCTCAATGCCTCATGTAAAAGGTGGGTTACAGAGTGGTTAGCCTGAGAGTTCTTTCTGTCGGTAGCATTTACCTTAGCATAGAAAACAGCTCCTGCATCCTTTGGAAGACCATCAATCAATGAAACGATTAATCCGTTCTCCTTTTTAGTTTCCAGCACTTCAAAGCTTTCTGAAGCGTTTTCCAGAAGACCTTTATCTCCAACCTGTCCACCTCCTTCAGGGTAGAAAGGAGAGCTGCTCAGTACTACCTGATAAAATTCCCCGTCTTTGTTTTCTACCTTTCTGTATCTTGTAATATATGTTTCAGATTCAATCTGATCATATCCTACGAATGATTCCGGTTTTTCTTCCAAAACTACCCAGTCATAAACCTTTTGAGCAGAATCTGACTTAGAGCGTTGTTTTTGCTTTTCCATTTCAGCCTTGAAGCCCTCCTCATCAATGGTTAATCCTTTTTCCTCAGCAATAATTCTTGTTAAGTCATCAGGGAAACCATAAGTATCATATAATTCAAAAACTTCTTCACTTGGTAGTACCTTTAGGTTATCCGTAATGGTCTGTTGAATTAATTTTTCAACTCTGATCAATCCGTTTTCAATGGTTTTTAGGAAAGATTCCTCTTCACTTTTAATCACTTCAGAAACCAGTTTTCCTTGTTTTTCAAGTTCAGGGAAGAAAGATCCCATTTGCTCCTGTAGAACCGCAACCAATTTATAAAGGAAAGGTTCTTTCATTCCAAGGAATCTGTAAGAATATGAAATACCTCTTCTTAAAATTCTTCTGATTACATAACCTGCTCCTCCGTTAGAAGGAAGCTGCCCGTCTGCAATAGCAAAAGAAACCGCTCTGATGTGGTCTACCACAACACGGATGGCAATATCTTTTTCGTCCTCTAAAATTCCTGTATATTTTTTACCTGAAAGTTCTTCAACTTTAGAAATAAGCGGAGTGAAAACATCTGTATCATAGTTGGAAGATTTCCCTTGAAGTGCCATACAAAGACGCTCAAAGCCCATCCCTGTGTCTACATGCTGAGCAGGAAGTTTTTCCAAAGACTTATCAGCCTTTCTGTTGAACTCCATGAAAACCAGGTTCCATACCTCAACAACCTGGGGGTGGTCATTATTTACCAATTCAAGTCCAGAAACCTGAGCTTTTTCTTCAGGGGTTCTTAAGTCAACATGGATTTCTGAACACGGTCCACATGGTCCGCTTTCACCCATTTCCCAGAAATTATCCTTTTTATTTCCGTTGATGATTCTGTCCTCAGAAATATGAGATTTCCAGAAGTCATACGCATCCTGGTCTCTGTCCAGATTTTCAGAAGCGTCTCCCTCGAAAATAGTTACATATAAATTTTCTTTTGGAATTCCGTATACTTCAGTCAGTAATTCCCAGGCAAAAGCAATAGCCTCTTTTTTGAAGTAATCCCCGAAAGACCAGTTCCCTAACATTTCAAACATGGTGTGGTGGTAAGTATCTCTACCTACATCATCCAAATCATTGTGCTTTCCTGAAACTCTCAGACACTTCTGTGTATCGGCAATTCTTGGGGCCGTAGGTGTTTTGTAGCCTAGGAAGAAATCCTTGAACTGCGTCATTCCGGAGTTGGAAAACATAAGGGTAGGGTCGTCTTTCAGCACAATAGGAGCCGAAGGAACGATAAGGTGCTCCTTACTTTTAAAATAGTCTAAAAATTTTTGACGTATCTCTTGTGATGTCATAGTATTGCTTTTGCTTTTTTTAATATCAAATTTTGATAAGATGCAAATTTAAGATTTTTAGGTGATTTAATATCTAATATTAGATTTTTTCAAGGATGTTTTATCAAATGTCAGACATAATATTGGGAATAACTTCGATTTGTTCTTTTAAAAATGGGATAGGATGCTGAAGAAATTTATCATTTAATATACATCATACTCAATAATTACCATTAGAATATACAGTCTAAAATTTTATTAAGAATAAAGCTCTTTGTATGCTTGCCATATCCTGCATTAATTATTTTTTCTTTCCATTTAACTTACTATCTTCGCTATGATCTGAATAAGATAAAAAACTTTCCAATGACAAAAGATGAAGAACTGAAAAACTGGATAGAGCAATATTCCGGCCCCCTTTTGAAGCGGGCATTGTATGTGCTTTCGAATAAGGAAGACGCTCAGGATGTAGTTCAGGATGTCTTTATAGCTGCTTTTTCAAATTATGACTCATTTGAAGGAAAAAGCCAGCCTTTAACTTGGCTAATGGCTATCCTTAACAGAAAAATTGCTGATTTCTACCGGAATAAATATAAATCGGAACCCACTATTAAGCTAGATCATTTTTTTGATGAAACAGGTTCATGGAAGAATAAAGATGTCATCAATGACTGGAATGTTTCAACAGAAGCTGAACTTTTGGATAATCAGGAATTCAATAAAACACTTGAAGAATGTATCGAAGAATTGCCTGCTAGATGGAAGATTTTATTAAAAATGTATTATCTTGAAGAAAAAAAAGCACCTGAGGTGAGTCAGGAATTGAATGTTTCTACGACTAACCTTTGGAAGATTCTTCAACGAAGCCGGGTACAGCTTAGGGAATGCCTGGAGTTTAACTGGTTTTCAAGAATATAATTAAAATGCTAAAAAAAATATTACATACCTTATTTCTACCATGCAGTGAAGCAACTCTGCTTATGGAAAAACGAAATGCCGGATCTATTTCTGCCAAAGAAAACAGAAAGCTGGGTGCCCATTTAATGATTTGTAAATGGTGCAGGATGTATAGTGAGAAACTAGCACTATTGGATAAGGTTTTTAAAAAGACGATTTCTCAGAAATCAGGAGAAATAAATGAATCTGAAATTCAGGATTTTAAAAATAAAATGATTGATAAATTAAATTTCTAGAAAAATTTTTGTCAGGATTTTGAAATAGTTCCGACTATACTTTTGAAAACAATAAAAGTATTAATTCAAAATCTTTAAAAATGGTAGGAACAACAAATAAAACGGGTAATAATCAATCAACGTACAATCTGGGATACTACGTTTCCCTCTTCGGAGCTGCTCTTATTTTGCTCTGGATCGGTATTTTCAAATTTACTCCCACGGAAGCTGCCGCAATAAAACCCTTGGTTGAAAACCATTTCTTAACCTTTTTCGTATATAAGATTATGAGTGCTCAGGCTGTGTCAAATCTTATCGGAGCGATAGAAATTATCATTGCCTTACTACTCCTATTTAGTGCGAAATTTGCATGGTTAAGAAAGTACGCAGGAATAGGAATGATTGTTACTTTCCTTGTTACTTTAAGTTATCTGTTTACCACTCCGGGAATGTGGAAAGTAGTGGACGGAGTACCAGTCACAGACTTTTTTATCTTGAAAGACCTTATGCTTTTAGGATTTGGATTAATGATGGTTCAAAATAATAAATAATGAATAAAAAGCTAAATATGAAAAATATATTAATAGTACTTGGAATTATTCTGGGTATTGCAGTTTTTGCTGCAGAGTCCGGGCTTTTTAAAAAGAACAAGCCCAATGAAGTTGAGATAAAGAAAGAAAAACAAGAAATTATGGATAACAAAAACATCAGAGAGATTTATTTTGCCGGTGGATGCTTCTGGGGAACAGAACATTTCTTTCAACAGATTCGTGGAGTTGTAGGAACAGAAGTGGGTTATGCAAACGGGAACACTCAAAATCCTACCTATGAGGAAGTGGTAAGTCATACAACAGGTTTTGCAGAGACTGTAAAAGTGAAGTATGATCCGGAGCAGGTAGATCTGAAACTATTGATTGATCTGTATTTTAAGACCATTGACCCTACAAGTATTGATAAACAAGGCAATGACCGTGGGAACCAATATAGAACGGGAATTTATTTCACGGATAAAAACGATGAGGCTGTGGTGAAAGGAGAAGTTCAGATGTTGGCTAAAAATTATAGTAAGCCACTAGTGGTAGAGACCATTGCATTGAAAAATTTCTACAAAGCAGAAGATTATCATCAGGATTATTTGGATAAAAACCCTGGAGGTTACTGCCATATTGAACCGGGCCTTTTTGAAATGGCAAAGAAAGCAAATCCGCTTCCAAAGGCTACAACTTATCAAAAACAGGATAAAAAGGTTTTAAAAGAAAAATTAAGTGCAGAACAATATAACGTAACTCAGGAAAACGGAACAGAAAGAGCTTTCCAAAATGAATACTGGAACGAAACGAGAGAGGGGATTTATGTGGATATTACCACCGGTGAACCTTTATTTATATCAACAGACAAATTTGAATCGGGTTGTGGATGGCCAAGCTTTTCAAAACCTATTACAAAAAGTATGATTGATGAAAAACTGGATCGTACCCATGGAATGACCAGAGTAGAGGTAAGAAGTAAAATTGGAGATGCTCACTTAGGACATGTCTTTACTGACGGACCTACAGATAAAGGAGGACTACGCTACTGTATCAACAGTGCTTCTCTGAAGTTTATTCCAAAAGCTGAGATGGATAAAAAAGGATACGGAAAATATCTTCCGTTGTTAGATAAAAAGTAATTTGAAAGGAAGGCTGCCATTTGGCAGCCTTTTATTTTTGAGTTAATAATGCAATTGAAATCGTTCTTTGATACTTAACATTGAAATATTCAAAAATAGGAGAAAGCTAAAAATCACATATCTACCAATCCCTTTTCTTCAAAATCCAGTATGACCCGAATATGAAAACAGCAGACCATACCAGACATGCAATAAGGCTTTCTGTAGGGTAGTGGAATTCATACTTTACACCCATCATTTTAGCCATATTTAATCTCATCATTGGGTTAGGAATAAGGCTGGACATACTTTCCAATGGTAAAAGATGTGTTATAAAAAAATCATTCTGAAGGATATCATTTCTTTGCGGCCCCTGCACCCCTTTTACTTTTGAAAAAACCTCAACTGCTGTTAAAATTCCCTCACCAATCCAGAAAACAAAAAGGGCGAGAAATACAAAGATTGATTTTCTCAACAAAATGGAAAGAAACATTAGAAAACAGAAGAACGTAAAGAGTTTAACCAGGTAATTTCCAATAAAGAAAATCTCAGCAAAAACCTTTGTAGATTCTGTTGTGTTCGAATATTGATATCCCAGAAGTAGAGTGATGCCCAATACAATTACAGTAGAAACAATAGTGAAAATGCTTATTGTCAGCAATTTTGAAATGATAAATTCCTGTCTGCTCAATCCATCAATCGTATTCTGCTTGAACATCCGGTTGCTAAACTCCTGCGAAATAGAGAAAACAATAATCAATCCCAGGAAAATTTTAAGTAAAGCAACAATCCATGTGGTGAAATTCCAGATTTCCGGGAAATTATAAATGCCTTCTTCCTTTAAGTTAATTGTTCCTCCGAAAAGGTCAAAATCTACCAATCCAATGAAAAGTAAGGCAATAAGAATGGCAAAATATAATATTGTAAAAACTTTGAACGGTTTGTAGTTCAGGTTTTTGTAGTACTCTAGTTTTAATAATTTTATCATGACTAATGGGTGTTTTTTACAAGTTCAAGGAATTGAGATTCAAGCGATAACTTTTTCTTGGTCAAATGAGAAAGGTAAATTCCTCTTTCAGCCAGTTTTTGATTCATAGCCGAAGCTGAAATTGAAGCATCATCACGAATCTGTGCTTTGATAAGATCACCCTCCTGATTGATGGATGAGAACCATTGAAGCTCATTTAAAGCGTTTAAAAGCAATGTGTTATTATCTGCTTTTAACTCGAAATACCCATTGTTGGAAGTCATTTCGTCTACTCTTCCGCAGTAGATAGAATTCCCTTCTTTTAGTACGATTACGTGGCTGCATATTTTTTCAATTTCATCCAAAAGATGACTGGCTATAATAATCGTGATTCCTTGTTTGGCAATATCGCTGATGATTTCTCGGATCTGAATAATTCCTTCAGGATCCAATCCGTTTGTTGGCTCGTCTAATATCATTACTTCTGGATTGTTCAGCATAGCTGAGGCAATGGCCAGACGTTGTTTCATACCCAAAGAAAATGTTTTGAAAGTATCTTTTTTCCTTTCATACAGCTTAACAATCTTCAGAACTTCATCAATCCTTGAATAAGGGGTGTTTTTAATTTCCGCTACAATTTTAAGGTTCGTTTCTGCACTTAAATAAGGGTAGAAGTTAGGCTGTTCGATAATGGCTCCAATCTTTTTTAAAGTTTCAGAATCCGTTCCCTTTTTACCGAACCAGAACCAATCTCCACTGGTTGGATTAATGGTTGAAAGGAGCATTCCAAAAGTAGTAGACTTTCCGCTTCCATTGGGACCAAGAAGGCCATAGACATTTCCTTTTTCAACATCAAAAGAGATATTGTTGACTACAACTCTTTTGAATTTTTTCGTCAAATTTTTTACTGATAAAATCTTTTCCATGTAATTTGTTTTACATAGTAGTAGTCTATCTAAACTAGATATTGTTACAAAATTATCATAAATCAATAGAAATTTAAATGTAAATACATTAAATTTGATAGAATTAATAGGGAATTATGAAGTTAATAGAACTCGCAGAAGAACTCAATGTTTCTGCAGAAGCCATAAAGCAGTTTATACAGGATTTTGACCTGGAATTGGTAGATTGCGTGAGTACAAACTTTGAAGTAAAAGAAGATTTTGAAAAATTTGCCCGCGAAAATGTAGACTTTTTAAGATTATATGAAAAGGATTTGGATAAAAATAAAACCTTGGAACAGATTGCCGAAGTCATCAATCAGCCTAAAGAAAAAGTAGAAAAAGCAATCAAGGATAATAATCTCAATATATTTGATAATGGCTTTTTCAAATCCTCGATCTCAAGTTATGGAATTGATAATAAACTGGGAGGTAACTATAAATTCGTATATGACTATTTTGGGCATAAGACCAGTTTACAACAAAGAGACTTCATAGGGTACAGAGACCTGTTTTTCTATACCTCTGCAGTACTGGAGCCATTTTTAAATCCCCAGCAGATTAAAGATTGGGGGATTAATAAACCCGCAGGAATTATTTTGTATGGGCCTCCCGGAAGCGGGAAGATTTTTTGGGCCAATAAAATTGCCGAGATTATAGGATATCAGTTTAAAGAAGTAAAAAAACACTATCTGGGAACTTCATTGATTGACGGAAATGAAATTAATTTTAGTGATTTCCTGTTAACCATGATGAAGGAAAACAAAATGCTGCTTTTTCTTGATGATTTTGATGAAATTATGATGCAGAGAAAAGCAGAAACAGATATTGCTTCTTGTAATCTTGAAGCTCAGGAACTGATCCTTCATTATATTGGTAAGTTTGAAAAAGAGGGCGTATTAATGGTAGGTTCTGCCAACTCAGTTTCAGAAATTGATGAAGAAATTCTGGCGCCGGGAAGATTTGATGTGATGATTCCTATATTTCCCCCTAATGCCTCGGAACGCTCAGAGATTATCTTATACTCAATGACGAGAGGCCTTGAAGAAGATTCTTTACTCTATAAAATTCTTAAAAACAATAAAGCAGATAAGCTCCCTTTCTGGCATGATATTTCTTCAAGAATGAAAGCTTTCAGCAACACCATGTTGATTGATTTCACCCAAAGCTTAAAGAAAAGAATTAAAAATCTTTACCAAAGAACACGAAATGAAAAGCTCAAAATTGACCAAACCCTCTTGAATGGAGCTTTACGTGATGCTGCAGCAAAACTTACTGAAGAATATCTCGATCAGGTTGCAAGATTTCTGGCTGATGTAATTATCAATAACTTTGATGAATTCCAATTTAGAATTCAGGCTTTAAGAAATGAACTTGAAACCTATAAGATCGTTGAAGAACCAAGACGTGCCATTGGATTCCATCATAATGGAGAAAAAGAAGAGTAGCTTTTAGAGTCTTGAGACAAAAGAGTCCTATTGTTGGATTTTTACCTCTGTTGCTACATAATACATTGTACAAAAAAATACTCATGGTCAGCATCTGGGAGTTGGAAACCTTTTATCGCAAAAGAGATGTCATCATCATTGGGGCCGGATTTTCCGGACTTTGGACTGCCATATCTCTTAAAGAGAAATTTCCTGAAAAGTCTATATTAATTATAGAACGAAATGCAACTCCGTTGGGAGCTTCAACCAGGAATGCCGGATTTGCATGCTTTGGAAGCCTTACAGAAGTTATTGCAGATTCTCAAAAAATGGGTTGGGAAAAAACACTGGATCTTGTGAAAATGAGATTTGACGGACTTCAAAAGATCAGACAATATTTTAAAAGTGGTGAAATAGACTTTGAACTCAGCGGTGGTTATGAGATATTAAATAATGATGACCCCTTATCACATCTGGATGAGGTGAATGTTCAACTTAAATCTGTAACAGGACTTGAGCACACCTATTCTCTGAAACAGAATAAAATAAAGGAACTTGGGCTGGGAAAATCTCAGTTTTTAATTGAAAATCCTTGTGAGGGAAGCTTACACTCCGGGAAATTATTACAGAAACTGACAGAGAAATGTCATGAGCTAAAGATTGAGTTTTTATTTGGGACAGAGGTTAAAAGGGTTAATGAAACTTCAGATGAGGTTGAAGTTAATCTATCTAAAGATCTTTCCGTGAAAGCTGATCTAATAATACATTGCACCAACGCTTTCAGTTCAAAATTTCTTGAAAATGAAAATATAATTCCTGCCCGCGGACAAATCTTATTGACGGAACCTATACCCAATTTAAAATTAAAGGGAACGTTTCATTACGATGAGGGGTTCTATTACTTCAGAAACTTAGGAGACCGAATATTATTAGGAGGTGGAAGAAACCAGGATTTTAAAACTGAAGAAACTACCACCTTTGAAACTACAGAATTTCTCCAACAACATTTAGAAACCTTTTTGAAGGAAGTTGTTCTACCCAATCATGAATTCAAGATTGCCCTCCGATGGTCCGGAATAATGGCTATGGGTACAGAAAAAACACCCATCGTAAAACAGATTTCCGAGAAACAGTTTTGTGCAGTGAGACTTTCAGGGATGGGAGTTGCTTTAGCTCCCAAAATAGGAGAATTAGTGGCTGAGATGATCTAAATTAAAACTAAAAGACAAAGAGAATAGGAGGCGTTATTTAATTTTAAATGGTAAGAACCAAATTCTTATATCTCAAAGTACAGACCTGAAAATCTCATTCCTTTGAATCCCGCAATATCTCTCGGGTGTGGAAAGAATTCCTTATTTTTGTAAAAAAGAACAACTCGTGATTAACAACGACCAGATAAAAGAAGTTCAATCCAGGATTGAAGACCTACATAGATACCTTCAGATTGAAAAAAAGAAGATAGAAATAGCCAATGATGACGAAAAAACAGCAGCTCCTGAATTTTGGGATAATCCTAAGACTGCAGAAGCATTTCTGAAACAACTTCGATCCAAAAAAAAATGGGTAGAGGGCTATGATGAAATTCAGACACAGTTTGAAGACCTACAGGTTCTTGTTGAATTTGCCAAAGAAGATCCCGATTCTGAAAAAGAATTGGATGAAACGTTTCCGCAGCTGGTTGAGAAAATCGAAGATCTTGAATTCAAGAATATGCTTTCCAATGAGGGAGATGAGCTTTCTGCTGTTCTTCAGATTACAGCAGGAGCAGGAGGTACAGAAAGTTGTGACTGGGCATCTATGCTGATGAGAATGTATACAATGTGGGCAGAAAAGCAGGGTTATAAGATCCGTGAACTGAATTTTCAGGAAGGTGAGGTAGCCGGAGTAAAAACCGTTACCCTTGAAATTGAAGGTGAATATGCCTTTGGATACCTGAAAGGAGAGAACGGAGTACACCGTTTGGTAAGGATTTCACCTTTTGACAGTAATGCTAAACGTCATACCAGCTTCGTTTCCGTCTATGTTTACCCGTTGGTGGATGATACCATTGAAATTAATATCAATCCTGCCGATATATCATTTGAAACAATGAGATCTTCCGGAGCAGGAGGACAGAACGTCAACAAGGTGGAAACCGCAGTACGTCTTCGTCACGCACCTACCGGAATTATCATTGAAAACTCAGAATCCCGTTCACAGCTTCAGAATAAAGAAAAGGCAATGCAGCTTCTTCGTTCCAGACTATATGAAATGGAACTGGAAGAACGTATGAGAGCCAGAAATGAAATTGAAGCCAATAAAATGAAGATCGAGTGGGGAAGCCAGATAAGGAATTATGTGATGCACCCTTACAAATTGGTAAAAGATGTACGCTCAGGTCATGAAACATCAGATGTGGATGCGGTGATGAACGGAAATATCACCCCTTTCCTGAAAGCTTTTCTAATGGCTGATGGTACCGCAGTTTCCGATGATGATATGGAGCTATAAAATATCATATGATTTTTAGTTAAAATCTTATAATTAATTTTTGTTTCAGACATTTTAGACTTATTTTTGTTGTTCATCGATATATATGGAAGATTTCAATAGCTGGAAGGATTTATTAAACCCGGAATTTTATATTAAAATGGGAGGGTTTTGGCTTATTTTGTTCATTGTTTTTGCTGAAACAGGTCTTTTTGTAGGTTTTTTTCTACCTGGAGACTCATTATTGTTCGTTTCAGGAATTTATGCCGTTGAAATCATCAAGGAGACTTTTGGCTCCACTGGGAGTGATTTCTTAGATACAACACTTTTAGCTTCCGGAGTAGCACTGGCTGCTATTATAGGAAATGAAGTAGGTTACTATTTTGGACGTAAAGCAGGTCCGGCTTTGTATAAAAGACCAGACTCAATGCTTTTTAAGAAAAAATATTTATATCAGGCTCACGATTTCTTTGAAAAACATGGGGCATTAGCTATTATTATGGCGAGATTCTTACCTGTTGTAAGAACATTTACACCCATTGTTGCAGGAATTGTAAAAATGGATAAAAAAGAATTCCTAAGAGATAATGTTATCGGAGCAATCTTGTGGTCATTTATTTTGATCTTTGCCGGTCATTATCTTGATAAATTATTCATGGAACAATTTGGAATCAACTTGAAGGAAAAATTAGAATATATTATCATTGTGATTGTTTTGGTAACAACACTTCCGGTAATCTTCAAATTTGTTTTTGGCAAAAAAGAAGACTTTTCAAAGTATGAAAATAAAGATTCTGATTTTGAATAGAAATCAATAAACTATAATAGATAACCTGCTTTTTAGCAGGTTATTTTTTTATCCATTCCAGAATATTAGGATAGATAATACTATCTCTTTTTGTTTTACTGAAAAACCTGGGAACATGACCTGTTTTTTCCATAAAGATGAACTTATGAGGAACATTCATGTGGGTGAGTGCAGAGTCCATTGCCTTTCCCTGATGATAATTAACTAAAAAATCACTATTCCCCTGAAATAATAGAGTAGGAACATTGGTGATGTTGGCAATAGGGCTGGCTTCCTTAAAGGCTTCAGAAATATTGTTACGGTTAAACTTGGCTCCCACCACTTTTTGAAAAGTAGGAGAAGTATATTTAGAATAAAAAGAATTCAGATATTCCGGGCTGTAAAAATCTGTAGGCCCACTTAGAGAAATGATCTTTTTGATCTGATCAGGATGCCGGTATCCGTATAATAAAGCAAGATGTCCGCCGGCGCTTTCACCCAAAAGAATATAATTGTTGGATTGAAGTTCTGCTTTTTCCGCCAGAGAATTAAACTTTTCGATGACCAGACCAATATCTTCCAGTTGCTGCTTATAGGTGATGTTTTTCTTCTTAGATACCAGTCGGTAGTTCATATTGATACTTGGAATCTTATTCTCAAAAAGCATTTTCTGGATCTGGATCATATGCTCTTTTTTACCAAGAGTCCAGGCTCCCCCATGTACAATCAAAACAACAGGAGCGTCTTCGGTATAGTCTTTTGGGAGAAAAACATCCATTTTTTGTCTTTTATGCTCCCCGTATTTTAAGTTATAGATTTTTTGCTGGCCATCTGTTCCTACCCAAACCCTGAACTTTGTATTGCAAGACTGCAATAGGAAACTGAAGCATCCCATTGCGAAAAAATGGTATCTGAGAATGAGCTTTTTCATACGTTAGAATCAAGAAATGGTAACTTTAAAACGATTCTTTATATAATGCATCTGCATAATTAAACAAAGATTGATTGTATCTGGGTAAATGTAGAGAAATTGCTTTTAAGGTTAATGACAGTGCTTCTTTGTATTCTCCTGCTGAAGAAAGGGAAAGCGCCAAAAAAGAGTCTACAGCATCATTCAGCTCATCCGAATAATTTGCTTTTTCTTCTCTTAAAATATGGATGCTTTCTTCTATTTTTCCGTTATTTCTTAATGTACTTGCCAGCTGTATTCTTGCTCTCCTTCTTCGTAGTCCGGATAATCCTTTCGCTAATGCAGACCTGTATAAAGGCTCAGCTTCCTTTTCATGTCCGGTTGAGTCAAAGGTACATGCCATTTCAAAATCTGCAATAGCTGGTGCATCTTTAAGTAAAATGATATGATCTTTGATTTGTTGAGTAAATTCTTCGTTGCTTATCGTTCCAAACTTCTGCCAAATCCTCTGTAATTGGATTTCCCAATTTTCATCCATTATCTAATTTTAAACAAAGATATAAAATATTGAAAGCGAAGTATTGTTTTATAATTCTTAAAATTATTGTCATGTTATGAATCATAAAATGGAATTAAATATTTATTTTTGCTGAACTTAACAAAGATTAAAAAAAAATTAAAATATGGCATCAGGCTTTTTTGCAATTTTGGATGATATTGCAGCATTAATGGATGATGTAGCAGTTACCAGTAAAATAGCTACACAGAAAACAGCGGGGATCTTGGGAGATGACCTGGCTGTAAATGCAGAAAAGGCCACCGGCTTTCTTTCTTCCAGAGAAATTCCTGTTTTGTGGGCAATTACAAAAGGCTCATTTATTAATAAGCTCATTATTCTTCCCATTGCTTTCCTGCTCAATTGGCTCTACAAACCTGCTATTGAGATGATTCTTATTTTGGGAGGTCTATATCTAGCCTTTGAAGGAGTAGAGAAAATCATTGAGTTTCTGTTTCACCGTTCCAAAAAAGGACATGAAGTAGTGAAAGAAAGCAATGAAGATGAAGATTCAGAAGTTTCTGAGAAAGCAAAAATAAACTCGGCAATCAGAACAGATTTTATTCTTTCTATTGAGATTGTAATTATTGCTTTGGGAACGGTAATTCAGGAAAATCACCCACTTCTTACACAGATTCTTACCGTGACATTTGTTGCATTTATTGCTACAGTAGGAGTTTATGGAATTGTTGCTCTTATTGTGAGAATGGATGATGCAGGTTTTAAATTAATCAAAAAAAGCCACGACAAAGGATTCTTTTCCAAGTTGGGTCATTTGCTGGTAAAAGCATTGCCGATCATTATTAAGATTTTAGGAGTAGTAGGAACCATCGCTCTTATATTGGTTTCAGGGGGTATTTTTGCCCATAACATTCATTATTTACACGATTTACTACCAACATGGCCGGCTATGCTTAAAGAGTTTACATTCGGTATTGTAGGAGGTCTTGGTGCAGTTGCTTTGTTTACAATTGGTAAAGCAATATATTCATTGGCTACAAAAAAATAAGATAAACTTTTAAATAATAAAAATCCTGTACTAGAATAATAGTACAGGATTTTTTATTTAAAATCACTGATGGCAGTATTGAAATTTTGCTGCCTAATGCCTTTATTGGAAAATTATAAAGGATATCCATTAATAAAAATAAAAAAGAGACCCTTAGGCCTCTTTATATTAATTGAATAAATCTTTTACTTTATCAAAAAAAGTTTTTTCCTTTCCGGATGGTTCTGCAACCATTTCTCCGCTGGACATTTGCTTTTCAAAGAAGTCTTTCTGTTCCTTGTTAAGCTTCTGTGGAGTCCATACATTGATATGAATAAACATGTCTCCTTTTCCATAACTGTCGATGCTTGGAAGCCCTTTTCCGGCAAGTCTTAAGATCTTTCCGGATTGTGTTCCCGGATCAACAGTAATTTTTACTTTTCCGCCAACGGTAGGAATCTCTTTTTTAGTTCCTAAAGCAGCTTCTGCAAATGAAATATAGAGTTCCTGGTGAAGATTATCTCCCTCTCTCTTGATCGTTTGATCTACTTCCTCTTCAATGATAACCAATAAGTCACCCGGAGTTCCGCCAAATGGAGCATCATTTCCTTTTCCTCTTACATTAAGCTGAATTCCGTCTCTTGCTCCGGCAGGAATATTAATTGTAATTTCCTCTTCATCTTTCACAAGACCTTGTGCATTAGCTCCTGTAGGAATTTTATCTGCAACTTTCCCAATTCCCTGGCAAGTACCACAAGTGGTTTGGGTTTGCATTTGACCGAACATGGTATTCATTACTTTAAGCTGAACACCAGACCCGTTACAGGTAGGACAGGTTTTTGAAGTAGCACCTTCTGCCATCTTCATTTTTTTAACCTTAATGGTTTTGTGAGTTCCATTTACCATCTCCTCAAGGTTCAGCTTGATTCTAATTCTTAAATTAGAACCTCTTACCTGCTGACGACCACCGCCGCCGCCGCCGAATCCTCCGAAACCACCACCGAAAATATCTCCAAATTGACTGAAAATATCCTCCATGTTCATTCCGCCTCCGAAGCCTCCGCCTCCGAAACCTCCATTTCCTCCCATTCCAGCATGTCCGAACTGGTCATATCTGGCACGCTTCTGATCGTCGCTTAGTACTTCGTAAGCTTCAGCAGCTTCTTTGAATTTTTCTTCAGCCTCCTTATCTCCTGGATTTTTATCCGGGTGAAATTTGATGGCCATTTTTCGGTATGCTTTTTTTATTTCGTCGGCCGATGCAGATTTGCTGATCTCAAGAACCTCGTAATAATCTCTTTTTGACATGACTTTCTATTCTATAATTGATGATCGATAAATGATAAAAGATATTTAAAATTTAGTAATAAAAGTATAGCGGTCTATCCATTATCACTCATCATTTATCATTAATAATATTAGTTTCCTGTTACTACTTTTGCAAAACGGATTACTTTATCACTTAAAGTATATCCTGTTTCAATAACATCTACGATTTTTCCTTTCAGATCCTCAGATGGAGCAGGAATTTGGGTAATAGCTTCATGGAAATCTACATTGAAACTATCTCCAGCTCTGACTTCCATTGGCTTTAACCCTTTTTCTGTAAGTTTATTTTTGAATTTTTGATAGATCAATTCTACCCCCTGCAGGTCAGCCGGATTTCCATTTTTAGCAATTTCCTTTAATGCTCTTTCGAAGTCATCCAAAACGCCTAGCATTGATACCATCATCTCCTGATTAGCATATTGGAAGAACTCCATTTTTTCCTTAGATGTTCTTTTTTTATAGTTTTCGAATTCAGCATACAATCTGATGTAACGATCTTTTTCCTCTGCCAAAAGTTCCTCTGCAGAAGGAGTAGCTGTCACATTGTCCTGAGTCGTTGTGTCATTCTGAACGTTGTTATCTTCCTGATTATTGATGCTTTCTTCGTTAATATCCTGATTTTCCATAATTCAATATTTATTTACTCAATTGTTTGACAAAGACTCTGCCAAAGGAGAAAACAAGACATTAAGGCAGAAAAATACCACTCATACAACCCGTAAATGATGATGAATTGTCAATGAGGAATTAAATGTTAAAGGGTTATACTTTTGGCTGTTATTCCCCTGTGAATGTCTGGTATAATAAGTAGAGATTTAAAATAATAATAATAATGGAAATGATCCATACACAAACTTTAAGGAATGGTTTGTTAACAAATTCTCCCATTTTAGCCTTGTCATTGGTAAACATAACCAACGGAACTACAGCAAAGCTGAGCTGCATAGATAGAATAACCTGGCTTAAAACCAATAACTCAGTTGTCCCCTGTTCCCCGTAAAGAATGGCAACAATCAACGCAGGAATGACTGCTATAAGCCTTGTGATCAATCTTCGCAACCATGGTTTTAATCTGATATTCAAAAAGCCTTCCATAACGATCTGTCCGGCAAGAGTTCCTGTAAGCGTTGAATTTTGTCCTGATGCCAATAAGGCAATAGCAAACGCAATACTTGCCATAGAAGCTCCTAAAATAGGAGTCAACATTTTATAAGCGTCATGAATATCGGCAACATGTTCATTTCCTGTAGTATGAAAAGTAGCTGCTGCTAGGATTAAAATGGCTGCATTGATAAAGAAAGCCAGCATCAAAGAAACTGTACTGTCTAATGTTGCAAACTTTATTGCTTCTTTTTTTCCTTCTCGGTCTCTGGTATAATCTCTTGTCTGTACAATACTGCTGTGCAGATATAAATTGTGAGGCATCACGGTAGCCCCTAAAATCCCTATGGCAATATAGAGCATTGCAGGGTTCTGGATAATTTCTTTTTGGGGAACCAATCCACCGAGAATCTCATTAAAGGCTGGCTGAGAGATAACAATCTCATAGACAAAACAGGCGAGAATAATAAAAATAAGTCCGCCTACAATACTTTCTATCCATCGGAATCCTTTTGCCTGAAGTAAAAGAATAATTAAAACATCTACCGTGGTTATCACGATTCCCCAAGTCAGCGGAATATGGAATAATAAATTTAGGGCAATGGCTGATCCTATGACCTCGGCGAGATCACAGGCGGCAATGGCTATTTCACAGAATATCCAAAGAATAAAATTGGTAGTAGGGCTGAAGTGGTCTCTACAAGCCTGTGCAAGATCCCTTTCTGCAACAACACCTAATTTAACGGATAAATGTTGTAGAACCATCGCAAAAATGTTGGAAATAAGAATCACCGAAAGCAATGTGTAGCCAAACTGTGCCCCTCCTGCAATATCCGTTGCCCAGTTTCCGGGGTCCATATATCCCACTGCAATCATAAGTCCGGGGCCTGCAAAAGCAAGGTATTTCCTCCAAAAGCCTGCCTTTTTAGGGACTTTAATGGAAGAATAAACTTCTGATAAAGAGTGAGATGTTTTATCTTTACGCCAAGCGCTTTTTAAATTGAAATTCATAAATGTTAGAAATGACTAACAAATTTAATTAAATAAATGTAAACACAAAAATTAGGGCCAAAAAAAATCCCGGAAATGACTTTCCGGGACTTAATTTTTATTGATTCTAAAGATTATTTTGCAAATCTTACAGACATCTTTCTATCAGCAGCTCTTTCTGCATCAGAAGCTTTTGCATCTACAGTAGCAAATTTGCTTCCGTATCCTTCAGCTCCAAGTACCTGACCTCCAACTCCTGCTTTTCCTAAAGCAGCTTTGATATAATCAGCTCTTGCCTGAGATAGTTTTACATTAGAAGCTTCATTTCCTGTTTTATCAGTATAGCCTCCAATTTTGATTTTTGAATCAGGGAAAGCTTTAAGGATAGCTACTAAGTTATCCAATTGTCCTTGTGATCCTGTCTCTAATTCTGTAGAACTTCCTATTTTGAAGTTAACATGGTCAAAGTCATACCACTTGTCTTTCAATGCTGAATCATCAGCAGCGTTCTTGTATCCGCCAGATTTCAGGAATCCAATCATTTGGTCTTCCATTCCTCCTTTGTAACCTTTTAACATTACCCCGTTAAGGTCAATGTTTTCATCAGTTTTAGCTGCTGGTGTTGCAGTGGTAGCCGGGGTAGTTGCAGAAGCTGTATCCGCAGGTGTTCCTGTAGAATCTGTGGAAGAAGCCATCGTAGTAGTGGTTTGTTTCTTCTCACACTGTTTCCATAGGAAATACCCAGCTGCAATTAATAATAAAAGCGGAAGCAACCATTTCCAGATTGAGCCTCCGCCTTGATTATCATTGTTGTTATTATTAAATTGCTCTCTTATTTCTCTAGCTCCCTCGTTAACATTTTCTCTAGCTGTAGCAACACCCTCAGCAAGGTTGTCTTTAGCAGTAGATGTTACTGAAGAAACTGTTTCTTTAGCCTGGCCAAACCAATTTTCAGCTCCTAATCCAAAGGAAGCCAAAGAAAGACCTGCCGGCAGTAAAGAAGAAATAATGCCTTTCTGATCATTCAGTAAGCTGGAAATACCTGAAGCACCCAAATTATTGTCTGTTGCATATTTTCCAACAGTGCCTACTGTAGCCCCGGTAACCAAGTTTAGTAAAGAACCTGCAGAAGTATTGCTGATTCCTGAAAAACTGGCAATGGAATTTACTAACCCGCCAATCTTATCTCCAAAAAGTGAAGATAATAAAGTAGTAATAATAGGATTACTAGATGATCCACCTAATAAATTTCCTAAAATCCCACTAGAAGAGGCTTTTGTAATAGCATCCACCACACCTGGGTTGTCTGCGTTATTGGCTAATCCACCTACTACAGCAGGTAATAAGCCACCAATTGCTTTAGAAATACCGGATTCGCTTTCTCCAAACTGTGAAGCAGCCTGTGAAACCAAAGCGGGACCTAATTGCCCTTTAATTAAATCAATGACATTTAAAGACATAATAAATTTTTTTAGATTAATGTTGTGATAAATTTAAACAAAAATCCGTCCAAATGTCATTTTTTTTTGAGTATTTCTTTAAAAATTAACGTTTTTTTTAAAAATTGTTAAAATTATTAATACGCTTTTGCGAATAACACACGTCTCTTGGATGGTTTCCCAGAAATTAAAGAAATACCTTCTTCTACATCATTATCTAAAGGAATACATCTGATAGTAGCCTTGGTTTCGTCCTTAATTTGTTCTTCTTCTTCAGCAGTACCATCCCAATGAGCATAGATGAAACCTCCTTTTTCTTCTAGAACTTTCTTGAACTCTTCATAAGTATCCACTTTTGTAAGGTTATCCTTTCTGAAGTTCAGGGCTTTGTTGTAAAGGTCTTCCTGAATAGTCTTTAATAATTCTTCAATATAAGTATCCAATCCGTCGATAGAACGAACTTCCTTGGTAAGGTTGTCTCTTCTTGCGATTTCAACAGATTTGTTTTCAAGATCTCTTGGTCCCATTGCAATTCTTACCGGTACACCTTTCAATTCGTACTCAGCAAACTTCCATCCTGGTTTGTTTTGGGTATCGTTATCGAACTTCACAGAAATACCTTTAGCTTTTAATTTAGCCTGAATATCTAAAGCAACTTCGCTGATCTGTGCCAATTGCTCTTCTCCTTTAAAGATTGGAACAATTACTACCTGAATAGGCGCCAAAGTTGGAGGCAATACCAATCCGAAGTCATCAGAGTGTGTCATAATTAAAGCACCCATAAGACGGGTAGATGTTCCCCATGATGTAGCCCATGCATGCTCAATCTTTCCTTCTTTGTTAGTGAATTTTACGTCAAATGCTTTAGCAAAATTCTGACCTAAGAAGTGAGAAGTTCCTGCCTGAAGCGCTTTCCCATCCTGCATCAATGCTTCAATACAGTAAGTTTCGTCTGCTCCCGCAAATCTTTCAGACGGTGTTTTCAATCCCTGGATAACAGGCATTGCCATAAAGTTTTCTGCAAAATCTGCATATACTTTGTTCATTTTCTCAGCTTCTTCTACTGCTTCATCTTTTGTGGCATGAGCGGTGTGACCTTCCTGCCATAAGAATTCTGCTGTTCTAAGGAACAAACGGGTTCTCATTTCCCAACGTACAACATTTGCCCACTGGTTAATAAGTATTGGTAAATCTCTGTAAGACTGGATCCAGTTTTTGTAGGTATTCCAGATAATTGCTTCTGAAGTAGGACGAACGATCAATTCTTCTTCCAGTTTTGCATCTGGATCTACAATAAGTTTTGAAGGGTTATCTGGATCTGTTTTTAATCTGTAGTGAGTAACTACGGCACATTCCTTTGCAAAACCTTCTGCATTCTTTTCTTCAGCCTCAAATAAGCTTTTGGGCACAAAAAGCGGGAAATATGCGTTCACGTGACCTGTCTCCTTGAATTTTTTATCCATTTCATCACGCATTTTTTCCCAGATTGCATAGCCATACGGTTTGATTACCATACATCCACGTACTCCGGAGTTTTCAGCTAAATCAGCTTTTACAACCAGCTCATTATACCATTTGCTGTAATCTTCGCTTCTTGAGGTTAATTTTGCCATTATCTTTTAAAATTTTTTTAACTTTTGCACATTATTGTTATCTAAAAATAAAAATCTATTTTTGATAGATTTTTTAATCAGTATTGGTACATTTTTGGTACAGATTGCAAATATAATTTAAATTAAAAATTTTTACGTTATCATGAAAAGAAATATACATAAAAATTTGCTTGGTCTGCTAAAATCCAAAGGGGTCTTGGCAGTAGCAGGTGGATTATTGCTTATGTCTTGTGGTGCTCAGATGGGAGGGTATAGCGAGACGGATGGGGTATATTATGACCCTAATAAGGATACGCTGCCAGAAGGAGTTATCGTTAATGGTAGCGGAAATAGAGTAGGCGAATATTATGACTACTATCAGGATTCTAATGTGATTCAAAATGCACAGACGAATTCCAGAGAACAACAGAATAAATACAACGAATGGAGTGGTACCAATGCCAATTGGACATCCAATGCTACAGACTCCGATTGGGGAATGTATGCAGGTTCCCAAACTAACTACTATGATAACTCATGGGGTTGGGGATCTCCTTGGGGCTGGTACGGAGGCTATAGTCCGTATTGGGGCTTTAACCGCGGCTGGGGCTGGGGTGGAGGCATGTCCTGGGGTTGGGGCGGATCATTCGGTTGGGGCTGGGGAGGCTCTATCGGATGGGGAAGTCCATACTGGGGCTACGGATATTCTCCTTATTGGGGTGGATACTATGATCCATTCTGGGGCGGATATTATGGTAACTCATGGGGCTACGGAGGAGGTTATTGGGGTGGTAACTACTACAACAGACCTTACAAAAGAAGTGGCGCCAGCGGATACGGATTCCAGAACTCTGGTATAAACAATGCTGTATACAGAACCAATACTGCTTCTGGTTTTAGAAATAGTAATGGGTTCAGAAATAATAACAGTGGGTTTAGGAATACCAACGACGGCTTTAGAAATGGAAACTCTGGTGGTTTCAGACAACAGGGCAATTCAGGAGGCTTTAGAAATGGAAATTCCGGCGGTTTCAGAAATTCAGATTCAGGAGGATTCCGTAATTCTACACCTCAGGCAAGACCTAACTATAACTATCAACCACAATCTCAGCCAAGATATAATAATGGTGGAGGTTTCAGATCTGGTGATTCAGGAGGCTTTAGATCCAGTGGTGGTTTCAACTCTGGCGGCGGAGGCGGCTTTAGAGGTGGTTCTTCAGGCGGCGGAGGCGGCATGAGATCCGGAGGTAGCGGTGGCTTCAGATAATTTTCAACTTCATAAACTATTAAATAAATAATGTTAAAAAAATCTTTAGTATTAATGAGTATTTCTGCTGCATTTTTTGCGCAGGCTCAAGATATATCAGTGATTAGAAACTCTGTTGAGATTTATTCAAATTCCCCTAATATCGGTTCATCTAAGTTTAATGCAATGGCAGGATCCAATGGAGCGTTAGGAGGAGATGCAAGTTCACTTTTGACTAACCCCGCTGGTTTAGGGGTAGCCATTTCCGGAGATGTTTCGGGAACATTATCGATAAACAGTAATAAAAATACAAGTTCATTAGCAGGATCTTCTGTAAAATATACAGTGAACAAGACTGATCTTGGAAATGCCGGTGGGGTGGTAGCAATTCCGCTTATGTCAAAGACAGGATGGAAGTTTATTAATATTGGTGTTAATTACTCCAATCAGTCTATTGAAAACTATGTAGAATCTCCAGGAAACGGAAATATAATCATTCCTAAGAAGCTTGTTGATCAGAATACAGGAAATGACGTTAACGGAAATTTATCATATCTGGGACATAACTATGACCGATATGGTAACCAGTCTAAAATGAATATTGGTGTGGGTGCAAACTATGAAAACCGTTTGTATCTGGGAGCTGGATTAAATTTTCACTATGCAAGCATTGATCAGAGAGAAACTGCCAGATTTGGTTTGGATCTAGATAATTCAGTAGATAGTTTTACTAAACAGTATACGCCTAATTCTGAACGTTCCAACGGTTTTTCTGCGAGTATAGGGGTTATAAGTAAGCTAAGCAACGAGTTTCGAGTAGGGGCTTCCATAGAAACTCCAACATGGTGGACTATTGACAGAGCATTTAGTGAGTATTATACAGGGGAAGACGGATCTATCTATTACAAAAACTTTGGAGAAGACAGAACATTTACGTCTCCAATGAAGGCTACAGTGAGTGCTGCTTTTGTTCCTAGTAAGAACTTCTCTTTAAACGTAGATTATACATTAGGTTTAACTAAACCAAAATATAAAGTACAAGGTGAGGCAGAAAGTGAACTGAATTCTTTCTTCAGTGACAAGTATAAGAATCTTTCTGAGGTAAGAGTAGGAGCAGAATATAGAATTAAAAGCTTCAGACTAAGAGGTGGATATTCTTATGCTTCAAGTCCTTTTGATGCATTCACAATTAGTGCTTATTCTAATGCAGGAGCTGCAACAAATACTAATTATAGCGATCTGATTCTTGGTTCAAGAAATACGATTGGTGCTGGTATCGGGTATGACTTTGGACAGTTTTATCTAGATGCTGCTTATCAAAATATCAGTTCTAATTATAAGAATCCTTTTCTACAGAGCAATGCTGACTATGGAACAGGATATTACTCTGGTAACTTTGATGTTTCACCAACGTCTTCTGCAGTATCAGAAGTTAAGAATAACAGAAGTAATTTCTTCATTACATTTGGTTGGAAATTCTAATTTTCACATCACTTGAAGAAAATATTAAAAGTAAAAGCTCCGAATTGAAAAATTCGGAGCTTTTTTTATGGGTAAAAATAAGTTTAATGATGATGAACAGAACTGGGATGATGATGGAAAAGATGCATAAGCAATGCAAGGGAAACTCCTAAAACCACAAGACCTATTTTAAGCCAGTCAATATTATGATTTTTGTTGCTCTCAAAAATAATCACGGATGATATGTGAAGGAAAATTCCACCTACGATAGCCAGAAAATAAGGCTGAAGATCAGGATTGAAATAATTCCCCAATAGCATTCCCATTGGTGAAGCCAATGCAAAAAGAGCAACAATTAAGAGAGACGGATAAGATGATGAACTTTTTGATTCACCTTTTCTATTAAATAAAAACGCTCCCAGAATAAAGGAAATAGGAAGATTGTGAAATACAATTCCCAGCAGGTAAGGAGACAACTCATGTTCTTCATTGGCAAGAGGAATACCCTCAATAAATGCATGAATGAAAAGTCCTACCATCAACGCCATAGGAAGGATGTTCTGTTCACCATGATGATGAAAATGACCATGCTCAAAACCTTTGGTTAAAGCTTCCAGAATCATTTGCAAAAGAACTCCTGCAATGACAAATATCCCAAGATTACTGCTTTCTGTGGAAGTGTATACCTGCGGAAAAACCTCATTCAAACAAATGGTAATCAGGAATCCTGCACTTAAAATCAGTAGATTTTTGGCCAGTTTTTCTTTTTTACCAAAATGTTTTCCCAGAAATACTCCTGTAATTACACTTAAAATCAGTAAAAGTACTGTTATCATTATTTTTTCTTAAATAAATTGATGCAACGTGGGGAAGTTTCTTTGTTAAATTCATTAAGCTGATAATCTCCCCAGATTTTTATTCTTTCAAACCCGCATTCTGAAGCATAGGCCTGTATAGCCTCCAATGTATGAAGTTTTACTTTTTCAAAAAAATGAAAAGACTTACCATCTGTTTCAAAGCGAATGTCCTTGATAACATGTCTGCCCTCAATTTTCTTGAGAATCTTAAAATCTATATCACCGCGGGTAACTAAGGTTTCAGGAACCATGGTATTTCTTACATATTCTTCATTCAGATAATCTAAAACAAAATATC
Source organism: Chryseobacterium aurantiacum (assembly GCF_003020585.1). GTDB lineage: Bacteria > Bacteroidota > Bacteroidia > Flavobacteriales > Weeksellaceae > Chryseobacterium > Chryseobacterium aurantiacum. The sequence goes on along the minus strand of NZ_PXUE01000002.1, from coordinate 992,048 downwards.
CTCCGGGTTTTAATGCATTGTAAACCGACTGGAAAACCTTTTTATCATCATTTTCATTATCAAAATATCCGAAACTTGTAAATAAATTGAAAACCGCATCCATAGGATCTGCATCAATTGGATTTCGCATATCATGAACTTCAAAAAGTAAAGTTTGATTTTCAAATTGTTTATTGGATTCAATACTTTGTCTTGAAAGATCCAATCCCAAAACATCATAGCCCAATTTATTGAGGAAAACAGAGTGTCTTCCTTTACCACAGGCAAGATCTATAATCTTGGATTGAGGCGGCAGTTGTAGGTCCGCAGTAAGTTTTGTAATGAAGTTTTCGGCTTCAGTATAGTCTCTGTTGCTATATAGCAAATGATAATAAGGGGTATCAAACCAAGATTCAAACCATTCCATAATGCAAAAATAACTAAATTTGTGCGGTTAAAAGCAAAGTATTTTACAACATTAATAGATTGAAAAATTCAATTGATCAATAAGTTGGATAGCTAATCTTTTAATTATTAATCCTTTAAATCTTTTAATTAATTACTTATGGATATAGAAAATCTACAAATACAGATAAAAACATTCTTCGGACTGGAGCAGATTCTGGCGGAAGAAATCAAAAAATTGGGTGGTAGAAATGTTGAAATCAAAAACAGAGCGGTAAACTGCGAAGGAGATTTAGGCTTTCTTTATAAGATCAATTATTCAGCGAGAACAGCATTGAAAATTTTGGTGCCGATTCATCAGTTTAAGGCTTTTAATCAGCATCAGTTCTATGACAGATTGTTCAAGTTTGAATGGGATGAATTTATGGACGTAGATCAGTCTTTCTCCATTGATGCAACGGTAAACTCTGAAACATTTAAGCATTCTCAGTTCGTAACTTTGAAAATGAAAGACGCTATCGTAGATTATTTTCAGGAAAAACACAGAAGACGTCCCAATGTAGAAACCAAAAACCCGGATATTAAATTCCACCTTCACATTGACAGGGAGTTGGTCATGATTTCTATGGATTCTTCAGGGGATGCATTGTTTAAAAGAGGATACAGAAGAGAACAGGGTGAAGCACCAATCAATGAAGTGCTTGCAAGTGGAATGCTTCAGCTTGCCGGATGGGATGGTAAAGGGAACTTCCTGGACCCAATGTGTGGTTCTGGTACATTGTTGATTGAAGCTGCAATGATTGCAATGGATCTTCCGGCTCAGATCTTCAGAAAAAGATTTGGATTCCAGAACTGGAAAAACTATGATGCCGATTTGTTCTCAAAAATTAAAGAATTCAGAATTAATAGAGTTAGACAATTTGATGGAAAGATTGTTGGATATGATATTGATTCAAGAATGCTGAATGCTGCGAGAATGAATGTAGAAGCCGCAGAAATGGAAGATGTTATTGAGATCACAAAGCAGGATTTCTTTGAATCTAAAAAAGAACTTTTCCCTCTATTGATGGTATTTAACCCTCCGTATGATGAGAGAATTTCCATTAATGATGACGATTTCTACAAAAAAATAGGAGATACCTTTAAAACTCACTATCCAAATACGCTTGCTTGGTTAATTTCATCTGACCTTGAAGCGGTGAAGAAGATAGGATTGCGTCCTTCAAGAAAAATCAAACTTTTCAACGGAAAATTGGAAACAAGATTCTTACAATATGAAATGTATGAAGGAACGAAAAAGGTGCATAAATTAGAAGATAAGTCTTAATTATGTCCTGGAGTTTTTTTGAAGTATTGGAAACGGTGGCGGATGCATTTTCTGCAGTAGCGACTAATCCTGTGAAAGATTCCGAAGCTCGTACCCGTAAGAAAGATAAACAAAAAGATAAATATTTTACAGAGAAAGTCAGCGCAGGATTTATTCTTGCGTCTGTCATTCTCTTTGTAATTGCTTTTAAAGATCCAGTACCAGCAGAAAATTATGTGCAAACTTTAATTGTAACTTCATTAATTGGTTTTGCAATTTCATGTGTGTTATTTTTTGTTCTGAGTTTGATGGAACTTTATTACTTCAAAAATGATTTTAAATTGCTTCTTTTTAGCATTTCTGTAATTGCATTTTTTATTGCTTTGGTAATGTGTGTTTATTTTCAATCAGGAGTTTTTATCTAAACTTTAAAAGTTAATTTCTCCGAATAACCTGTTAAACTGTTTGCGGTTTCTTCTGCGAATAAGTAATTTTGAAAAATTTTCAATTTGAAACCTACCATTTCTATTATTGTTGCCATTTACAACCGAAAGGATGAACTTTTCGAGTTGCTAACCTCATTGACTCAACAGACCGATAAAGAGTTTGAAATCATTATCGTGGATGACGGTTCTCTGATAGATTTGAAACCTACAATAAAGAATTTTGAAGAAAGTCTGGATATCAAGTATTTTAGAAAGGATAATTCAGGACCGGGGCTTACTAGAAATTATGGTGCAAAAAGAGCGGCTAATGAATGGTTGGTATTTGTAGACAGTGATGTAATTGTAGAGAAAGACTATATACAACATATTAAAAACGATATACTGACAATTCAATGTGATGCATTTGGAGGAGCAGATAAGGCTCATAAAGGCTTTAATCTGATGCAAAAAGCCATTTCATACTCTATGACGTCTGTATTTACAACCGGGGGAATCAGAGGAAATAAAAAAGCGGTTTCAAAGTTTCAGCCAAGAAGCTTTAATATGGGAGTGAAAAAGGCAGTTTTTGAAAAAGTAGGAGGTTTTTCTGAAATGAGAATAGGAGAGGATCCTGATTTGTCTATGACCCTTTGGGAAAACGGATTCACCACTGCTTTTTTTGACGATATTGCCGTATACCACAAGCGTAGGGTAGATTTTGGGAAATTTTCCAAGCAGGTCTTTCAGTTTGGCTGTGCCCGTCCGATTCTTAATCAGAGGCATCCTAATTATGTGAAGATCTCTTTTGCATTTCCTACCTTATTTATGTTGGGATACATTATGGGGTTCTTTGAATACTTCTTTTTAGGGAGAGGAATTATCCTTGCATTGTATGGTTTGTATACCTTTTTGGTATTATTTCACGCCTTGCTATTGACTAAAAATATAAGTATTGCCGGCATGGCAGTAATTTCTACCTATATTCAGATGTTTTCCTATGGCTATGGTTTTCTTAAGTCATGGGTACTTTTAAATGTTTTCAAAATGAAGCCTGAAGAGGCCTTTCCACATCATTATCATAAAAAATAATACATTTATTAGGCTTATACTAGCCGTGGAACTATTTGTATTTACCCATAGAAAATAAAAGAAGGCTGTCTCAATTGAGACAGCCTTCTTTTTACAATAAATTTAGGATATAGAAATGTTTTCATGGTTAAGAACGCCTGCTTTCAGCATACATTCTTTCATCTTATGATAGGTTCTTTTAATATCGTGATCCAAACCAATGGAGAATCTGATTAATCCATCAGAAATACCAATTGAAGCACGTTCTTCTTCCGGAATTTCAGAAGAGGTAGATTTTCCTGAGCACGAGAATAAAGTTTTATAAAAACCAAGACTTACGGCCAGATAGCCCAGGTTGGCTTCCTGCATCAATTCCATCAGTTCATTGGCTTTCTCTGTAGTTCCTGCATCCAGAGTCAATAATCCTCCAAATCCGTATTCCTCATCAATCATACTTTTCATTAGCTCATGATTTTTATGGGATGGTAAGCCTGGATAAGAAACTTTTAAGCCTTCTTTTTCAAATTTTTCAGCAAGGTACAGAGCATTATGGCTGTGCTGTTTTATTCTGATATGAAGGGTTCTCAGGTTTTTCAGAATACTTGAGGCTCTTAGGCTGTCCATGGTAGGGCCAAGAAGCATACAAGCTCCGGAATTTACATTTTTAGTATCATCAATAAATGCCTGTGTTCCGCAATATACACCACCAACGGTATCGCTGCTTCCATTAATGAACTTTGTAAGGCTATGAATAACGATATCTGCCCCAAACAGTTGTGGAGAGATAGAAAGAGGCGAGAATGTATTGTCTACAATCAGTTTTAAATTATGTTTTTTACAAATCTCAGAAAGCTTTCTAAGGTCTGCAACTTCAAGCAACGGATTACTTACACTTTCACAATAGATTACCTTTGTATCGGGAGTTATGGAGTTTTCTATGGAATCAAAATTGTTGATGTCCACAAAAGTAGTTGCTACATTAAACTGGGGTAAAAAGTTTTTAAGAAAAGCATAGGTTCCTCCATAAATGGTTCTGCTGGAAATGATATGGTCTCCACTTTTGCATACCTGCATTAAAACGGAAGTAATGGCTCCCATTCCGGATGCTGTAACGTTGGCTGACTCTGTGTTTTCCATCTTTGCCAGAGCTTGTGCCAGGTAAAGATTCATTGGGGATGAATGTCTTGAATATAAATAACATCCTTCTGCATTTCCTTCAAAGGTATCAAACATCGTCTTTGCGGAAAGGAAAGTATAGGTAGAGCTGTCTGAAATAGATGGGTTTACCCCTCCAAATTCGCCAAAATACTGAAGATCCTGAATCTCGTTGGCTGCGTTAAAGTTTTCCATAAGCATTGTTTTTATTTTATTAGCCTAATTTGAGTTATTTTCCTAATTATTACAACATAAAATTGAATTTATAGAATATAAAACTGAAAAATATTGCTTATTTAGAAAATATAATGGGTATATTCGGAAATATTAAACTTTCACCAAAAAATTATCTATGGAACTTGACGAAACGGATAAAAAACTGTTGCTTTTTTTGCAGGAAGACTGTAAGCAAACTACCAAAGAGCTTTCCGGTAAGCTCGGATTATCGGTTACAGCTATTTATGAACGAATAAAGAAATTGGAAAACGCAGGTGTTATTTCAAAATATGTTGCCTTGTTGGATAAGAATAAGGTTAAGCGAAACTTTATAGTTCTGTGCCATGTGAAATTAACGCAGCACAAGAAAGAATTTGTACTGCAGTTTGAAAAGGAGGTGATGAATCTTCAGGAAGTCACGGAATGTTTTCATGTAAGTGGAGATTATGACTACATTCTTAAAATAGGAGTGAGGAATATTGAAGACTACCGAAATTTTATGCTGACAAAGCTTACGACGCTTCAACACATCGCAAGCACACACAGTTCGTTTATGATTTCCGAAGTAAAGAATACTACGGCAATTGTATTGTAAGGGTAGAAAAACCAAGAAAGAAAAGAGTTATTATCAATTTCAATCATGGTTTAGGTTCTAAACCAATACTCCATTTTTGGAAGCTATTGGATCGGGAAGGTCTGTTTCCCCGGTCATTTGAAGCAGATCAATTTCTATGGTTCTACAAATCGAAAGCATTGGGACGTCAAACATTAGTCCTGCAAAAGGATTTTCGGAGTAGTCACCTACAAGTTCCATAATGATGTATATCCATCCAATGATGATACAGAAAGGAATGGAGGTCCAGATTCCCCAGTCTCCCAGCTTGGCAAATTCATTCACCAACCCTAGTGGAAGTAAAGTGATGAAAAGGATATTGAAGACAAATGCAGTGCTGGCAAACTGTCTTGGCGAAGGAAACTTCTTGATTCTTTCTGCTTGTCCCTGGAAATTATAGAATTCATTAAGTGCATTCTGCAGCTGAGTTTGATTGAATTCTGTGATGGCATTCATGTTTTTAAGCTCATTGATATCTTTTGCCTGTTGGGCAATCAGATAGGTGGCAAAGTTTTTATAATCGTTTTTAAGATCATATTCTTCTTCTGAAAGATATTTGTGCAGGAAAATCGGTGCTCTTCCGTAATCCGGAAATCCTGCTTTGATTAATCTGTTTCTTCTCAAATTGATATTACCAAACTTGTTTTCGGTGCTGATATGCTCCCATTCTGTAGGAACTAACAACTGCTCACGGAAAGTATATAACCATGCAATATGACGATAGATAATTCTTCTTTTTCGGTCTTCCAGATCAAAAACACCAATTTCTTCGTTTTTTGTATCAAAAGCCTGAACCATTGATGCAAAGGAACGACTGGAATTTACAATTCCGCCCCATATTTTTCGGGCTTCCCAAAGTCTGTCATATGCCTGATTGTTCTTGAAACCAACCAGGAATGCTTCTGCTGTACCAATTAATGCTACAGGAACCCAAGGAATAGTCATCCAGTGCCAATTGAAGAAATAAAAGAGTACGGCAATTAGGGTACACCATATAGAAATTAAGATAAGATGTACACCGGATAGATTGAGAACTTGTTTATAATTAACGTATTTTGTAGTGATCATAAAGAGGGATGTGTTTTTCTGTGCAGACAAAATAAATACCAAACTTTATAAAAGGTTGTTATTTAATTTTTGTGTTTATTGATTTTTCAAGTTTTATTTAGCTATAATGACTTAAGATTGAGATTTATAATCTTAAATAAAAGTAATGAAAAAAATGCATAAAAAAACCTCTAAAAAATTTTAGAGGTTTTTTTGATGTCAATTTAATATTGTAGCATTTCTTCTATCTTCTTGGAAAGCTTTTCGGCATTTGGAAGCATCTCTTTTTCCAGTATTAGATTAATAGGAACAGCTGGTACATCCAGAGATCCCATTGTTTCTACCGGAGCATCTAAATATTTGAAACAGTTCTTGGAGATTCTGTGTGCAAAAGCCTCCGCAAAGGAGTTGTTAAGCTGCTCTTCCGTTAGAACGATACATTTACCGTGAGCTTTTACCCTTTCGAAAACAAGTTCTTCATCCAGAGGAATTAAAGTTCTTAAATCAATTACTTCAACTCTTCCATTGAAATTTTTAACAGCTTCTTTTGCCCAATAAACTCCCATTCCGTAGGTAACTACTAATAGAGTTCTTCCTTTTTCGGTTTCGTTTTTGTCTGCCTCAACCACTACTTTGCCTTTTCCAAACGGAAGAACATAGTCTTCAGCAGGTTCAATTGTTTTGGCATCCTCGGTTCCCGGAACTTTGCTCCAGTATAATCCTTTATGCTCAAGCATAATCACAGGATTCGGATCATAATAAGCTGCTTTTAATAATCCCTTAAAGTCTGCAGCATTGCTCGGATACGCTATTTTGATTCCTTTTATATTGGCTAGGATACTTTCTACGCTTCCGCTATGGTAAGGACCACCGCCACCATATGCTCCAATCGGAACACGGATAATATTGCTTACAGGGAATTTACCTTGGCTTAAATAGCTTGATTTTGAAATTTCTGTAATTAATTGATTGATTCCTGGGTAAATATAATCTGCAAACTGAACTTCCACAATAGGCTTTAATCCTACAGCACTCATTCCTGCTGTAGAACCTATGATATAAGCTTCCTGAATTGCCGTATTGAAAACTCTTTTGCTTCCAAATTTTTTACCTAGAGTAACCGTTTCACGGAACACTCCACCGATTCTTTCTCCTACATCCTGCCCATAAAGGATCGCTTCAGGATGCTTCCACATCAATTCCTGTATAGCATGAATGGCTGCGTCTACCATTACGATTTTTTCTCCATTTGCAGGCTCACGCGTTCCAGCCTCCTCGGTAATAGGAGTAGGAGCGAAAATGTGCTGCATTACGGTATCTGGTGTTGGGTCTTCAGCATTTTTAGCTCTTTCAAAAGCTTCTTCAACCTCAAGACGAGCTTTCTTTGTAATTTGTTTCAAAAGATCTTCGTCAACTCCTTCCTCAAGCAATTGCTTTCTAAGGATTTCTCCCGGATCCTTTGCTCTATGTTTAATAAGGTCTTCTTCGTCTCTATAGAATTCTCTTCTCACTCCCGAAGTGTGGTGGCCAATCAATACTGTTTTTGCACAAACAACTAAAGGTTTTCTCTCTGTTCTTACAAAGTCTACCGCTTTTTTCATGGCTTCAAAACTTTCCACAAAATCAGTTCCGTCAACTCTCATTCTGCTTAATCCTGTAAATCCTGCTACAAAATCGTAGGCATCACAGGTTCTGGCTTCTTCCTTAGTTACGGAAATTCCCCATTCATTGTCCTGAACAAGAAATATGATAGGAAGCTGATGCAATGCAGCAAACTGTAGTGCCTCACTTACTTCTCCCTCAGTTACGGAATTATCACCAAGGCTACAGATGACAACAGGGTTGTTCTCAAAATTCTGAAGCTTAAATTCCTGAATGTATTTTATTCCCTGCGCAACTCCGGTGGTAGGGATGGTTTGCATTCCTGTTGCTGAGCTTTGATGGATGATTTTTGGTTTATTTTCATCCCTGCTTGATGGATGGGAATAATAAGATCTGCCTCCTGAAAAAGGATCTTCAGCTTTAGCCAGTAATTGAAGCATAAGCTGGTAGGGTTCAAAGCCCATTCCCAAAAGAATACTTTCATCTCTGTAGTAAGGAGATACCCAGTCTTCTTTTTTTAATTGGTAAGCAGTTGCTAACTGAATGGCTTCATGGCCTCTTGATGTACTATGAACGTATTTGCAGATATTTCTGTTTTCTTCGTAAATATCAGCCATAGCTTTAGCAAGCATCATGTGATTGTACGCTTTAAGTAAAATATCCTGAGAAACTTTTTCGTGAAGTGTATTTTCCATAGAAAGCAAATATACATAAAAAAACAAAATACTAACAACTGTTAGTATTTTGTAAGAAATTTATGTATTTACTGATTATTTGTTAATTATTTTTTTTGAAATTAAATCTTATTTATTTACTGTTTAAAGAGATTTAATTTGTTTTTATTTAGTTGTATATCAGCTTATTGTTTGATTTATTCTTTATATTGAAATTTTGCAGTAAATTATAAATTGAAAGGTTATAAATTAATAATTAGTCTAAAGATGTCCATAGATTTATTATTAAAATAAGACCGATATGTTGATTATATTAAATAAAACAGGCCATTGAAAAGAATCAATGGCCCTGTTTGGAATTTTATGTGTTGATAGGATTATTCCTTGATCACTTTTTTAGCAACAACATCTTTTTCAGTTTTTACTTCAATGATGTAGATACCTTTTGAATATGATGACAAGTTAATAGCTTCCTTATCGCTGTTGATATTTCCGCTCTGTAATTTTTTACCAGAAACGTCATACACGTTGAATGTTGATTTTTTAGGAGCATTTAAAATGTTTGTCACATCTTTAGTAATGGATGGTGCTACAGCAAGGTTACTTAAAGCGTTTGCAGCTGATTCCTTAGTTCCCAATACCTCATTGTGTCCTGTTACAATGATTGAGTAATTTTGAGGAGAAGTTACACTTGGGGTAGCATTGTTCTTTAATGTTCCTTTGTGTAAAACTTCAATTTTGTAAGTTCTTCCAGCTACAGGAGCGTCAATAACCACCTGTTCTACGTTATCTACAGTGTTGTCTCCTTTGGTTGCAGGTGTCATTGGACTTGTTGCATTTAATTTCCAAGGCATGTATACTGTATTGTTAGAAGTATCAGTAATTCTTAGATCCAGATCATTTACTAGTCTTGAACTTCTGTTGTTGTAAGCTTCATCCCAGCTAAGATCTTCAGAAATTTTGAATTCTGGATCAATCCAAGAAATAGTTACTTTAAGAGGTTCAGTTCCAGACGCCTTAACTACTTTAGTGTTTGTAGTACCATTATTTAGAGTTTCATCTTTAAAAATAACGCTATTGTTAGATTTTCCAACTAATAGTTCAGCACCTTTTTTTGCATTAATGAACCCCCATCCAAAATGTGGATCTGGTCCTATATTTCCTGCTTCAGAGGCAGAGTGGATCATTAATGTTTTTGCGGAAGAAGCTTTTAATTCATTATTGTCAAATAACTGCTTGTTGATTTGAGTCCAAAGACCGATAATCCCTGTAACTACAGGTGCTGAATAAGATGTTCCGCTACCCACTGTTAAAGATGCACTACCTGTTGTATTCTCTGCTGTTGAAGCACTTCCTACACCTGTTCCTACAGCTGAAATGTCTGGTTTAATACCTCCATCATCTCTAGGACCAGCACTACTATAATCAGAGTGAACAACATCTGCAGCTGCTATATATCTTCCTCCATTAGCGGTAATGATATCAGTAGCAGCTACCACAATAATATTCTTAGCTAATGAACCTGTTCCAATACAGTCAAATCCTTGGCTGCAGTTTACAGGAGGTATTACATCGGTAGCAGCAAATGCAACAGGAGTATTACCTTGAAGATAGTATCTTGGTGTAGCTGGAGCAGGTGGGGTAGAGTAATCTTGTCCCATTCCGAAATAATTACCTGAAGACTTTACAATAATGTATGATGGATTACTATATACAATAGCATCATAATTTTGATCATTATCAAGATAAGTCCCTTGTAAATCACGAGACGAACTAGGGCTGGTGAAATCTCCATTCCATACTAGTGCGTTAGCTCCATTTACTACTTTTTCAGACCAACCAAGGTTAATTCCATAAGAGTGGTTTGATAATTTTGGCTGGGCAATTACTATTTTCTGGAATACATTGCTAGCGGCTGTATTTCCAGGTAAAACAGAATCACGGAAAGCATAAGAATCTATTGTTGAGTTTTTTGCTATTCCCTGGAAGTTTACTGTTTTAGTAGTTCCATCTGTAAAAGTAAGTGTTTGGGTGTGTGCTCTTGCTCCCATAAAACCAGAAACAGCAGTAGCGTGAGCACTATAGTTCATTGTGCTTGCTTCCTTATTGGTAACTCTTCCAGGTAAGTTATCAAAGAAAGGGTGTCCCGCGAATGCTCTTCCTCCGTCAAAAAGAGTGTACTTGATATTTTCTCCATTGAACGATCCTGTAATACCAGTAATGGTTCCGTTTTGAAGAAAATCTGCATTTGCATTTTTAATTTGATCCATATCTTCAGATTGGTGAAAATATGGTCTTCCATCTGGAGTGAATCCAGCTAAATTGCTTCTTTGTTCCAAAAGCTCTTTTAGTGCCTCTGAATTTCTGTTTGCTCCAAAGGTTTTTGCAACATAAGAGTCAAACTTTGCGCTGTTCTCTTTGTTTTGTTTTTCAAACTCTCTTTTTAATCCCTCATTGTTTTGTGCACTTAGCATTGAAATAGCTAAAGTGCCAACCAAAAGTAAATGTTTCTTCATAATGGTTAGTAAAATATTAAAAAATTGTAATTCATCAAATATATGATAAAATAATTAAATAAGTATAGTTATTATTGATTAAACATTATTTTTGATTAAAATTTTAATCTTATTTGTTTGTATTGAGTGTTTGTATGTAATATTGAAAGTTGTTTTTGTTTACGAATTACTGAAATGATGTTTGCTGTTTGTGTTGTTGTTTTAGGTTATTTTTTGGAAAAAATGAAGTAACTTTACATTCTCTTTTTTATAAAAAAGTTAGAAAATTATATGTATTTAATTTTTGACACAGAAACAACCGGTTTACCTAAAAATTTTAACGCACCACTTTCAGATTCAGATAACTGGCCGAGAATGGTACAGATTGCATGGCAGGTGCATGATGATAATGGTAATTTAATTGAAAATCAGGATTATATAATAAAACCTGAAGGGTATGATATTCCCTTTAATGCAGCAAGAATTCACGGGATTACCACTAAGATTGCCAATGAAGAGGGACGCGATCTTCAGGAAATTTTAGAAGAATTTTCTAAGGTTCTTGAAAGAGTAAGGGTGGTTTCCGGACATAATGTTGAGTTTGATTATAATATTGTAGGAGCAGAATTTTATAGAAAAAATTTAAAAGATAATCTTCAGGAAAAGCCAAGGGCTGATACCATGATCCTGGGAACCGACTACTGTAAGCTAGGTGGTGGAAGAGGAGGTAGATATAAGTCTCCGAAACTGGAAGAACTTTACGAAAAACTTTACGGAACCAAATTTGATGAAGCCCACAATGCTGCAGCAGACGTAAATGCTACAGCAAGAGTCTTCTTTGAAATGATGAGAATTGGAATAATTCCTACAGAAATTCTTAAGATTTCAGAAGATCAGCTAAGCTATTTCAAAAGCTTACATCCAGATCCCATCAAGCCTTTTGGAATTGTTATCCGTAGACAGATCGCTGATTTTAATAATAAGAAAAAGCAGCAGGATTTTGGAAGTATTGATGAGATAGATCTTGGAAAATATTTCAATTTTGACAATCACAGTGTCTTCTCAACATTAACGGCTACTTCAAGTATTAATGACTTGATTAAAAAAGCTTCTGATGAGAACTTTCCGGCAGTCGGAATGGTAGATTTGGGAAATATGATGGGAGCTTTCAAGTTTGTTTCTGCTGTAGAGGGCGCTAATGGAGACAGAGCAAAAAAGCATAAAGAATTTCTAGCAAAAAAACAGGAAGCTGAAGAAAATGGAACAGAATTTAATGAAACAGAACCTGTTTCAGAACCGCTGATTCCTGTTGTAGGCTGTGAATTTTATATTTCAGACCGTTACGAGCAAAAGCAGTTTACTAAGGATGATCCGGATAGAAGGACTCAGGTTGTGCTTTTAGCAAAAGATTTTAACGGATATAAAAACCTGGCGAAACTTTCAAGTATTGGATTTCTGAAAGGGTTTTATTTTGGAGTTCCCAGAATCAGCCGTGAATTAATAGCTGAATATAAAGAGGGACTTATCGCTTTAACATCTGGGATTCTTGGAGATATTCCTGATGCTATCTTAAATACTGGTGAACAAAAAGGTGAAGAGCTTTTCAAATGGTGGAAAGATACCTTTGAAGATGATTTTTATGTTCAGCTTCAAAACCATAAACTACCTGAGGAAGAGCATTTAAATGAAGTTCTTCTCTATTTTGCAGATAAATATAATGTAAAGATTTTAGCTCAAAACCAAACTTTTTACAGCAATAAGGATGATGCCAATATTCAGGATATTGTAAGTTGCATTAAAGATGGCGAAAAGCTTTCAACTCCTATTGGGAAAGGATTTGGGAAGAGGAGAGGTCTTTCAACCGCAGAATATTACATGAAGAATTCTCATGAAATAAAAGAGGCATTTTTGGCCTATCCTGATGCGTTTGAAGCTTATGAAGAATTTTTTGCAAAATTTAAACCCTATACACTAAAAAGGGATGTACTTCTTCCAAAGTTTGATATTCCAGAAGAGTTTATTCATGCTGAAGATGAGGTAGATGGCGGGAAGCGTGGTGAGATGGCTTATCTTACTTACTTAACCTATGAGGGAGCGAAAAAAAGATATACAGCTGAGGGGATTACAGATGAAATTAAAGAACGTCTTGACTTTGAACTGGAGGTAATTGCAAATACGGGGTATCCCGGATACTTCCTTATTGTACAGGATTTCTGTAATGAAGCCCGTAATATGGGGGTTTGGGTAGGTCCGGGAAGAGGATCTGCAGCCGGATCCGCTGTAGCTTACTGTATTGGAATTACAAATGTTGACCCTATTAAGTATGATCTCCTTTTTGAGAGATTCCTTAATCCGGAAAGGGTTTCTATGCCCGATATTGATATTGACTTTGATGATGAAGGACGAGATAGAATTATCAAATGGGTAGTTGAAAAATATGGAAAAACTCAGGTAGCACAGATTATTACTTATTCAGTATTGGGTGGGAAATCTGCCATTAAAGATGCCGGAAGAGTTTTGGATGTCCCTATTCCTGATACAAACAATATTGCTAAGCTGATTCCTCCGAGTCCGGGGATGAACATTGCAAAGGCTTTAGCAAAATATGACAAATTAAAACCTGAAGAACAAATGCTTGTCGATGAGATGAGGTATGTTCTTGAAAGCCCTGATGATGCACGTCATGGAGTTTTGGCAAGTGCTAAAAAAATGGAGGGCTGTATCAGAAATACAGGAATTCATGCCTGTGGGGTAATTATTACGCCGGAGGATGTGAGTAATCTGGTACCAGTGACTATAGCAGCTAAGGATGCCGATATTTTGGTATCTCAGTTTGATAACTCAGTAGCAGAAAGCGCAGGGCTTCTGAAAATGGACTTCCTTGGGCTTAGAACATTAACAATCATTAAGGATGCTCTAAAGCTCGTAAAAGCCAGGTATGGTTTGGATATTGATCCTGATGAAATTCCTTTGGATGATACCAAGACCTATCAGTTATTTAAGGAAGGAAGAACAGTTGGTATTTTCCAGTATGAAAGTCCCGGGATGCAAAAGTACATGAGGGAGCTTAAGCCTACGGTTTTTGCTGACCTTATTGCCATGAACGCATTATATCGTCCGGGTCCAATCAAATATATTCCAAACTTTATTAACAGAAAGCATGGAGTAGAAGAGATTGTATATGACTTGCCAGAGACAGAAGAATATTTAAAAGAAACCTACGGAATTACCGTTTATCAGGAGCAGGTAATGCTTTTGTCCCAGAAACTGGCCAACTTTACAAAAGGTGAGGCGGATACGTTAAGAAAAGCAATGGGTAAAAAGCAGATTGATGTTCTTAATAAAATGTATCCCAAATTTATTGAAGGAGGTAGAAAAAATAATCTGAATGAAGAAAGGCTTGAGAAAATTTGGAATGACTGGAAAGCCTTTGCAGAATATGCATTCAACAAATCTCACTCTACCTGTTATGCCTTTATTGCTTATCAAACTGCATTCTTAAAAGCAAATTATCCTGCCGAATACATGGCAAGTGTGATGAGTAATAACATTAACAATACGGACTCGATTACCATGTTCATGGAAGATTGTAAGAGTATGGGAGTGGATGTTTTAGGTCCGGATGTGAATGAATCTCAATATAAATTCTCTGTAAACGAAAAAGGGCAGATCCGTTTTGGTTTAGGAGCAATCAAAGGAATTGGAGAAGGACCGAGTGAGGCAATTACCAGAGAACGAGGAAATGGAAGGTTTAAAAATATCTATGATTTTTTTGAAAGAATAATGCCTTCTCATATGAATAAAAGAGTAGCGGAAAGTTTAGTGCTGGCCGGTGCTTTTGATGAATTGGGTTCTTTCCATAGAGGTCAGTATTTTGATATTGACATGGCGGGAAGAACTAATTTGGAAAGATTAATCAGGTATGGGCAAAGCTTCCAGGAAAGTAAAAATGAGATGGAACATTCACTTTTTGCTGACTTTGCAGATGAAGTACAGATTGAGCAGCCCAAATTGGCACCTTGTCCTGAGTGGCCCAATATGCATAAATTAAATAAAGAAAAAGAAACTATCGGTTTCTATCTTTCTGCCCACCCACTGGATGAATTTAAGTATCAGTTCCAGTTTATGCAGGGTCGACTTTCCAAGAAGTCAGTTCTGGAAAAAGAAGATGAGGAAAAAGTAACTACAGACCCAGCTCCTGTACTGGAGCAAGATTCACAAGATGAAACTACAGATCTTACAGAAATTGTTTCTGATGAATTGTCCGTAGGAGAGGAAGAAGTGATAGAAGAGGTCGTAAAAAAAGCAGAACCAAAGGGAACTTTTGGGTTCCTGAATCTTGATGAGGTAGATGCTTATAAGGAGCAGGCTTTTGCCAATAAGCCAGAAGAACTATTCGAGGAAAAAAAGAAAGACTGGAAAACACTTCAGAAAGAAAGAGAAAATGGCGGAGGCGGAAAGGAATATACGGTAGCAGGTTTGATCACGGAATATAGAGTTCAGGATGGTTTCAGAAGTGGAGAGAAAGTGGCTTTCGTAACTCTGGAGGACTATTCAGGGTCTTATTCTTTCAGATTGGGAGATAGGGATTATATGAGGTTGAAAGAAAAACTTGAAGTTCAGAGATTTGTTATATTCAAAATAAAATTTGCTCAGGTAAAAGACGGACGCGTTTTTGTGAATGTAAATGATGTGATTGAGCTTCAGGAAGCTTTTGAAAGATTTGCTAAAAGTATTTCTCTTGTGATGGATGTGATGGATGTAAGGCCGGAAGATCTTGACTTTTTCAGAACAGTGCTGGATCGAAATAAAGGAAGTCAAAAATTGAAGTTCTTCATTAAGAATATTGATGACGACTCTCACATTGAAGTTCAGTCTATGAAACATTCCGTAGATTTAAATGGAGATTTGATCAAAGAAATACAATTACTCAATAAGTATGAGTTCTATTTGAACTAAATCTATAGTATAATTGATTGAAAAGTGGCTTTTTGCCACTTTTTTTGTTTTTATGAATCAATACGAGATGTTTTTTTAAAAATATATTTTTATGTTAAATAGTAATTGTTGTACAGGTAGGAATTCATTGTGTTGTGATTTAAGTTACTGATATATAACTCATTGTGTTTTATTATTTGATTTTTAAATTCATATTATATTTAAATACATGTTTAGTTTTTTGACAAAGATAAAGCTAATTGGTTTTTTAATAATCAGTATTTTTTAATATTTTATGATATTTATTCAAATATTATTTACTTTTACCGCCTTAACTATTATTATTACTATTTATGAAAAAAATTCTACTGATGTGTATGATGGCTCTTGGTATAGGAGCCTCAGCACAGATTCTCGTTAACGAGGGATTTGAGGGATCATCAATACCCACCGGGTGGACCTCTTCGGCATTGCCGGCTACTGCTTCACAAACCTTATCGATAGGGATGTGGTCTGGTGGTTCTGCTTGCGCAGGTGTAAATATGGCGTATAGGAACCTTTATAACAATATTACATCCTATAACCTTGTTTATTCTTCTCTCAATTCAAATGGGCTGGCGCTTGATTATTCATTCAAGTATGCTGCTAAAGGATTTTCTACCAGTGGGGCTATCAAGGGGAACTTTACAGCAGAGTATTCTCTTGATGCCGGAGTCAACTGGACTACATTGGTTGCTCCTGTCAATCTTGACAGCCCCAATGCAACTCCAATTCCGTGTACTACTGTTTCAGGAACAATTCCAGCAGGGATAATTCCAGCGGGGGCGGATTTTAAATTCAGAATTACAGCCAACTATGTTTCTCCATCAGATTTCTATATAGGATTTGATGACATCAAAATGAGTCAGCCTATCACTACGACTCCTGGATGTACTGCACTAATAGCACCTGCGGCAGCAGAAACAGGAGTGTCCAGAAACCCTACGTTAAAATGGATCAGTGCAGCCGGAGCTACCGGATATTTACTTAACATAGGAACTACGCCTGGTGGAACTGACGTACTGAATAATGTAAATGTGGGGAATACTCTTAGCTATACTATTCCCACTGCAAATACTCTAAGCTATTCAACGCCGTACTATGTAAAGGTGGTTCCTACCAATGATTTTGGGAATAATTCAGGATGTTCAGAAAGTACTTTCATGACCTTGAATATTGGTTGTCCTACCGTTTCTTCGCCTTCTTCAGCAGCAACAGGTGTATCAGCACTTCCTGCTATTAGCTGGTCGTCAGTATCAGGAGCTACGGGCTATAAGATTTCAATAGGAAGTACAGCTGGTGGTACAGATGTTATGAATAATGTAGATGTAGGAAATGTTACTACTTATACACTTACAACTCCATTGCTATTTAATACAAAATATTATTATACAGTTAATAGCTATAGTCCTACTTCTACAAGTGCAAGTTGTACAGAGAGAACCTTTACCACAACTATTTTGTGTCCTACTGTTACAGCACCAAGTTCCGCATCAAGCGGTGTATCGGTACTTCCTACCATTACATGGACTGCTATGCCTGGAGTTACAGGATATAGAATTACAATGGGAACTACTGCCGGAGGAAATAATATCATGGATAATGTAGATGTAGGAAATGTAGCAACCTATACGCTTGCTACTCCTTTGTCTTTCAATACCAAGTATTACTATAAAGTGATTGCCTACTCAGGAAGCGTAGAGGGAACTGCTTGTACAGAAAGAAACTTTACAACCAATACTTTATGTCCTTCTATTTCGGTACCAGCTTCAGCAGCAACCGGAGTATCTGTACTTCCAACTATTACATGGGGGGCAATACCTGGAGTTACAGGATATAGAATCACGATGTCAACTACTCCTGGAGGAAATGATATCATGGATAATGTAGATATAGGTAACGTGGCTACTTACACACTTACTACACCTTTGGCATTTGGTACTAAGTATTACTATAAAGTGGTTGCTTATTCAGGAAGCACAATGGGGCCGGCTTGTACAGAAAGAAACTTTACAACAAATACTTTATGTCCTACTGTTTCAGCACCAGGTTCTGCGGCAACCGGAGTTTCTGTGCTTCCAACTATTACTTGGGGAGCAATTGTCGGAGTTACAGGATATAGAATTACGATGGGAACTACAGCCGGAGGAAATGATATCATGGATAATGTAGATGTAGGAAATGTAGCAACTTATACTTTGGCTACCCCTTTAGCATTCGGTACAAAATATTACTATAAGGTGATTGCTTATGCAGGAAGTACAGTTGGAACAGCTTGTACGGAGAAAAACTTTACAACAAGTACTTTATGTCCTACTGTTTCTGCACCTAGTTCCTCAGCAACAGGAATTTCAATATTGCCTACCATTACCTGGAGTGCAATACCTGGAGTTACGGGATATAGAATCACGATGGGAACCACCACAGGTGGAAATGATATCATGGATAACGTAGATGTAGGTAATTCTGCTACTTATACTCTTACTACTCCTTTGGCATTTGGTACGAAATATTATTATAAAGTAATTGCGTATTCAGGAGGTATAGTAGGCACAGCTTGTACAGAAAGAAGCTTTACAACATCCACTTTATGTCCTTCTATTTCTCTGCCTAGCGCAGGTGCAACCGGTGTATCTCTGCTTCCAACTATTACCTGGGGGGCGATAACGGGAGTTACAGGATATAGAATTTCCATGGGAACTACCTCTGGAGGAACTGATATCCTAAATAACGTAGATGTAGGAAATGTTAATTCATATACTCTTACTGCGTCTTTAGCATTTACAACTAAATATTATTATACAGTAACAGGATATACCGGAACGCTTACAGGAACTGGTTGTTCAACAAATAACTTTACAACTCAGGGAGCATGTCCGGTTGTGACCTATCCTGCAGACGCTGCAACGCTTCAGCCGATAAATCCTATCATAAAATGGAATGCTATGCCAGCTGCAACTTATTATACCTTAACTATTGGTACAACGGCAGGTGGATCTGATATTATGAATAATGTAAATATTGGAAATGTTTCTTCATATACAGTTACAGCTCCATTAACATTAGGAACTAAATATTACTATAAGGTAAATACCGATACTTCAACAGCATGTGCTGAAAGATCATTCACAGTGAATACAAGCCCTGCGCCGGCAAATGATAACTGTTCAGGAGCATTACTGGCAGCATCTTTCCCTTATGCTTATTCACAGACTAATGGAGCAGGCGCTACCAACGGAACAGGATTTATTACGGCTTGTTCAGGATCTAATGACGGAATGTGGTTTAAATTTACAGGAAACGGTGGAGAGATGACTGTTTCTGCAAAAAGTACTACAGGCTGGGATCATAGAGTATCTGTATATACTGGAAGTTGTGGAGCCTTTACGTGTGTAGGAACTGCAGATGAGAAAGCTTCAACAGTTGGGAATATTGAAACCCTTACTTTCAATTCTGTTGCTGGAACTGTATACTATGTGAATGTAGGATATTATTCCCCAATAACAGACGATCTGGAAGGAAACTTTGATATTAATATTACCAGTAGCATTTTAGCAACATCTGAAGTTGTTACTGAGAAAATAAAAGAGGTTAAAGTTTATCCTAATCCTTTTACTGATATTCTGAATATTTCTGACACAACTAAAGTGCAGTCTGTTTCTATTATTGATCTTGCCGGAAGAGTGGTGAAGACAATAGAAAAACCTACTTCGGTTCTTCAATTGGGAGATTTGAAGCAAGGTATGTATTTAGTAGCATTAAATATGAAAGACGGGTCAAGACAAATAATTAAAGTAATTAAGAAATAACCCGAATAATATAAGTATTTAAAGCAGTAACCGAAAGGTTACTGCTTTTTTTTAATCTTTTTTTAAGGTTGTGTTTAAATTATTATTAATTTGGCAAATGTAATAACCCCTTAAAAAAATTAAATATGAAGAAAATCTTACTCTTGTGCTTGCTCACTGTAAGCATGATTTTGAGTGCTCAAATCACCTTGGGTGAGGGTAGTACAATTGCCGGAAACGCTCCGGTCAATACCTATTATGGGTATTCCTATACCCAACAAATTTTCACAAAACAGGAAATTAATGCCAATGCTGCAGGAAACATTACAGGACTTAAATTTTATCTGGATCCTGCCGGCACCATAGACAATTCATCAGATTGGGTGGTTTATCTGGGGCATACTACAAAAACTAATTTTACATCTGGAAGCAACTGGGTTCCTGTAGCACAGATGACACAAGTTTTTGCTGGAACTGTTTCAAACTCAAACGGAGTGGTAGAGATTACTTTTGCTACACCTTTTGCGTATGACAATATTCAGAATCTTGTGCTTGCAATAGATGAAAATTTGGCTGATTATGATGATGAGGAAATATTTTCTGTATATAATGCAGTGCAGGATAGAGCTATTGCTTATTCAAGTGACTTTGAAGATCCGGATCCTTTCGATCCTCCTGCAGGTACATCATTAGGATATAGATCCGTTATAAGTTTTATGGGACTTACCCCAAGTACAATACCTGCTTGTGCTGCCGTGTCATATCCGGCAAACAATGCAACCCTGGTACCATTGTCTCCTACCATTACTTGGTTTGCGTCACAAGGGGCTACAAGTTATAAGGTTTC
The DNA here is from genome assembly GCF_003020585.1 of Chryseobacterium aurantiacum. Taxonomy (GTDB): domain Bacteria; phylum Bacteroidota; class Bacteroidia; order Flavobacteriales; family Weeksellaceae; genus Chryseobacterium; species Chryseobacterium aurantiacum. Next base: position 971,451 of record NZ_PXUE01000002.1, on the reverse strand, counting down.
CATTGGAACTACTCCGGGAGGAACAGATGTTGCGAATCAACAAGTGGTAACTACAACCAGCTTCACTCCGGCAGCTCCGCTTTCTATTAATACTACTTATTACCTTAAGGTGATTTCAGTAGGAGCAGGGGGTGAGTCTTCAGGTTGTACCGATGTAAAGTTTAAAACAATACCTCCTCCTCCGGCTAATGATGACTGTGCTGCGGCTGTAAATTTAACAGTAAACCCAGATCTAAACTGTGGAACTGTTACTGCCGGAACAACAGTTTCTGCAACCGATTCCGGATTAACTCCAGATCCTTGCTTTGGTACTCCGGATGATGATGTGTGGTATAAGTTTACAGCAACTGCAACAGCTCATGTTATTTCACTTAAGAATATAGTTGCTGCGGGAACTGATCCAAGTACAGATACTTATTTTCAGGTTTTTAGTGGTGATTGTGCTACTTTAAACAGTGTTTTATGTTCAGATCCGGAAACTGCGGTGGCAAACGGGCTTACTGTAGGAAGTACTTATTATGTAAGAGTTTATAGTTATGGAGATGCAGGAAGTGCTCAAAGTTTCAACATCTGTGTAGGAACATTGCCTCCTCCTCCGGCAAACGATGAATGTTCTGCTGCAATTGCGCTAACGGTAAACCCTGATATGAACTGTGGTGTTGTTACCGCTGGTACAACACTTTCAGCAACAGATTCTGGGTTAGCTCCAGATCCTTGTTTTGGTAATCCGGATGATGATGTGTGGTACAAGTTTACAGCAACTGCATCCTCTCATGTTATTTCACTTAGAGATATTGTTGGTGTAGGAACAGGAAGTACAAGTACGGATACTTATTTCCAGGTTTTCAGTGGAAGCTGTGGAGGTTTGACAAGTATTTTATGTTCAGATCCTGATTCATCAATTGCTTCTGGTCTTAATGCAGGTGAAACTTATTATGTAAGAGTTTATAGCTATGGAGGCGCAGGTAGAGCTCAAAGTTTCAAAATCTGTGTAGGAACATTGCCACCGCCGCCAACAAACGATGATTGTGCAAGTGCTGTTACTCTTACCGTAAATCCAAATATGAACTGTGGAACCGTTACTTCTGGTCATACACTTGGTGCAACCGATTCCGGATTAGCTCCAGATCCTTGTTTTGGTACTCCAGATGATGATGTATGGTTTAAATTTACAGCAACTGCGGGTAGTCATACTATTACATTAAGCGATGTTGTTTCTCTTGGTACAAGCCAGACTACAGATAGCTATTTCCAGGTTTTCAGTGGAAGTTGTGATGCTTTAGTGAGTGTTCTGTGCTCAGATCCTCTATCCGGTCTTGCTACTGGTCTTACTGTAGGAAGTACTTATTATGTAAGAGTTTTCTCTTACGGAGGAACAGAAACAGCAATTGGCTTTAAGATATGTGTAGGAACATTGCCTCCACCTCCAGCCAATGATGCTTGTGCTGGTGCATTAACGGCAACTGTGTTCCCTTATAGCTATACTCAGGCTGATGCAGCTGGAGCTACTAATAATGGAGGATTCCTTGCTACGTGCGCAAGTAATCCAATGAATGATGGTACTTGGTTTACTTTCACCGGAGATGGTACAGCTCACGAAATTGCAGTATCAATGCCTGTAGGAAGTAGCTTTGATCCACAAATTGGAGTTTTTAGCGGAAGCTGCGATAATTTAACATGTGTAAGTACCGTTGATAATAATGGAGGTGGCAGTACAGAAACAGTATCTGTACCAACAGTTGCAGGAACGGTATATTATGTGAATGTAGGACACTATTCTAATGATGAAGATCTGATGGAAGGTACATTTACTATTACCATTAATAAAGAAAATCTTGGTACTTCGGAAACATCTAAAGCCAAGAATGAAATTAAGGTATATCCAAATCCATTTGCTGATGTATTGAATATTTCAAAAGCAGATCTGGTAAAATCAATTTCTGTTCTGGAAGTTTCCGGAAGATTGGTGAAAACCATTGAAAATCCTTCTTCTGTTCTTCATTTAGGAGACTTAAAGCAAGGAATGTATTTAGTGGTTCTTAATATGAAAGACGGAACTAAGCAGACGGTTAAAGCAATTAAGAAATAATTGAAAAATTATTGAAATAGAGAGACGGATCATTTGATCCGTCTTTTTTATGTAAAAAGTCTGTTTAAACTTAACCGCAAAAGTCACAAAAGGTTTTATTTTTTTAACACTTTAGTACACTTTAGAAAGTGTAAGGAAATACTGCACAATTAAGTTCACAGAAGATGAAAATCTTTGATTTTCAACAAAACTTGAGTGTCCTTACTTGTACACAAAGTATATCACTTAAATAGCTTAAGTGTTTAAAAAGCTTTTGTATATCCTTTGTGGTTTAATAAAAAAGTTTAAACAGCTTTAAAATATGTAGAATAGTAAGATTTCGGAAACAGAAAAAATCCTACTATAAAAAAAGAAGAATGCAAATCTCCATTCTTCTTTTTATTTATAAACAGTTTATGACCTGTCATTCATTTTTTACGGTTCATTACTTGTCAGGTACTGGTTGTATATCTCCCGTGTTCATAAGATCAAAAACAGTGGGGAAGAACATGACGAGGATAAAATAAATGATAATCATCAGCGCAATAAGTGCGAAGAGAATAATCACTAAACTATTAGGTTTATTTTTCTTTTTTGGTTCCATGATTTTGTGGTATTTGGTGAATAGATTAAACTAATATCTAATATTAAGCTAATTTCTTGCCACACTGCTTACAGTACCTTGCATCATCATCAATATCTTCATTGCCACAACGGTCACAGATCATTTCCAGGTTCTGTCTTTTGTTTCGCATTTCTGCAGTTACAATTCCCGTAGGAACCGCAATAATGGAATAACCGGCAAGCATCAGAATAACCGCAAAAAACTTCCCCATTGGAGTGATCGGAGATACATCACCATACCCTACAGTAGTTACCGTTACTACAGCCCAGTAAATTGACTGAGGGATTGTTTCAAAGCCCTGACGGCCACCTTCCACCATGAACATCAATGATCCTACAATGACCGAAAAGATGATTAGAAACAGGAGAAATATATAGATTTTTCTTGAACTGTTCTTTAATGCTCTTACAATCAGGTAACCATCATTCATGAAGTCCAGTAAATTAAAAATCCTGAATATCCTTAGCATTCTCAGCATTCTGAAGATTAGAAAATACTTGGTAATCGGGAAGAAAAAACTAAGAAAGAAAGGAACCAGGGCAAGAAAATCAATGACTCCGAAGAAACTGAAGATATAGTTGCGCTTATTTTTTATCACAGCAATTCGCATAGTGTACTCAGCAGTGAAAAAAACAGAAATAATCCATTCAAGAATCAAAAAAGTATAATGAAATCTTTTATCAAGCTGGGGTACACTTTCCATCATAATAATGGCAGTACTTGCAAGGATTAAAGATAGTAATATGATGTCAAACAGTTTTCCGAGCCTCGTATCGGAGCGGTAAATTATTCGATAAAGGAATCTTTTCCAAAGTTTGTCTTCAGGAACAAGGTTATGTTCTCTTTCCATGTACATTCAGTTATTTCACAGCGAAGTTAATAATTTTCATGAAGTATAGGTTATATATATGATTGTTAAAAGAATGTTCGAAATGTTAACTGTTTTTCTTTCATTTAAAAGTGAATTATTACACTTTAAAGTAATGGTTTACAGTGGTTTATATATTACAATTTACAAATAAAATATGACATATAAAAATTTATTTTTTAACATATTTTTAACTATTGTTTGTAATTTTATTCAACAAAACATAAGATCATGAGAAAATTTTTAACCTCGTTTATTCCACTTTGTGTAGGTACTCTTATGTTTGCACAGGTGGGTATTAATACATCGAATCCCAATGAAGCAACAGTGCTTGATGTTGTCTCCAATCAGAAAGGTATTCTTATTCCTCGACTTACGGATACGGACAGAAATACTTATTTAGCTGATAATGATGCTTTAACAGTGCCTCCTGCAGGTGTTGTAAATGCTAACCTTACTGCAGGAACTCTTATTTTTAATACGACAACGAATAACTTCCAGTATTGGGATGGTACCCTCTGGAGACAGCTTTTTGTTCCCACATCTTCTCAGGCTGGTAATGACGGTGTCGTTAAAGTGAATTCTGGAAACGCAAATGTGAAACCCTCCCTTACTTTAAACGCTGCAGGAAATGGATATGGAGCAAGGCAACAGGTGACTTACACAACACCGTTGGTCTTTGCTGCAAGCCCCACCACAAGCTGGCCGGAAACCACAGTTCCCTTTCCGGGAGGTACAGCTAATATTTATACTGCAGCAACAGGTAAATGGAGAGAAAATGAAATCTATGGTCAGGTACATGTTTGGAGACTTATAGCTAATATAACTCCGGGATCCAACTCTTCAGGATCTGTAAAAGCAACTTTCAAAAACCCTGATTCTGGCTTTGAAATCAATTCTATTCAATTGGTTCCAAGCGGCTCAAGTGGAGTAGGTAACCTGCTTACCTTTTATTTCTATACCATTGCAGATCCAGCCAGTCTGGATCCGGGTAGAGGATATCAACTTTTCATGGAGTCTGACATATCCTGTGGTGTAGTGGTGGATTCCTTTACAAGGGTGTCCCTCTTCAAAGATTAAAGATAATACTTTAAAAACACAAATTGAAGTCGGTCTGAAAAGTCCGACTTTTTTTATAGACAGATAAAATTTTTTCGGAATCCTTGGGAAATTAATATCTTCGCTGTAACTGTAAAAATATAGACTAATGAAGCTAAGAACTGTAATTTCAAAAATAGAAGAAGAGATAAGCATCAGACAGGCGGAGGATTTTGATAACGTAGGATTGCTGTGCGGGGTTCCCGATCGTGATGTTTCCGGAATTCTTGTTTGCCATGATGCCTTGGAAAATGTAGTAGAAGAAGCAATTGAAAAAAACTGTAACCTTATTGTATGCTTTCATCCTATTATATTTTCAGGTTTAAAGTCCTTAACAGGAAAAAATTATGTAGAAAGAGCCGTTTTAAAGGCTATTGAAAATAAAATTGCTATTTATGCCATTCATACAGCATTTGATAATGATTTCTTTGGAGTCAATCATGGAATATGCAGTCAATTGGGATTAAAGAATATGAAAATTCTTCAGCCAAAGGAAAAAAACCTAAAGCAACTGACCGTTTTTGTTCCCAAGGAACATTCTGATAAAGTAAGAGAGGCCATGTTTGCTGCCGGGGCGGGAAATATAGGGTTTTATGACGAATGCAGCTTCACCATCAACGGAAACGGAACCTTTAGACCGGTAGAAGGTTCAAACCCTTTTTCCGGAGAACACAATATCCGCGAGAATGCTGATGAAGATATGATTTCCGTAATTTTTGAAAACCATAAGGAAGGGCAGATCATCGGAGCAATGAAAAACGCTCATCCATACGAGGAAGTAGCTCATCAAATATATAGTCTGGATAACAAAAACCAACATACCGGACTGGGAATGTATGGTGATCTGGAAGAAGAGATGGATGAAAAGGACTTCCTGAGATTGGTAAAAGAAAAGTTCAGTCTTGAAGTCATAAAACATTCTTCTTTCAACAACAAAAAAATTAAAAGAGTAGGGGTTTTGGGAGGTTCCGGAGCCAGCGGAATCCGTTCTGCAGTTTCCAAGAAATGTGATGTTTACCTTACCGGAGATATTAAATACCATGACTATTTCCTGGCAGAGTCCAAAATGTTGATTTGTGATATAGGACATTATGAATCAGAACAATTTGTAACTCAACAATTATTTGAAATTTTTTCACAAAAATTTAGTACATTTGCAATTTCAAAATCTATTGAAAAAACAAACCCAGTAAATTATTTCATTTAAATATGGCAAAAACCAACGATATTTCAGTTGAAGAAAAATTAAGAGCTTTATACGATTTACAGATCATTGATTCAAGATTGGATGAAATCCGAAATACTAGAGGAGAATTGCCAATTGAAGTTGAAGATCTTGAAATCGAGATTGAAGGTCTTGAAAAAAGAGCTGAAAAATTTCATGCAGACATTAAAGATCAGGACGATCAGATCAAAACAAAGCATGAAGTTATTAACCATGCAAAAACTTTAATTGAGAAGTATAAATCTCAACAGGATAATGTAAGAAACAATAAAGAGTTTGAAGCATTAGGGAAAGAAATTGAATTCCAGGATCTGGAAATTCAACTTGCTGAAAAAAGAATTAAGGAATTCGGAGTTAAAATTGCTCACAAAAACGAAACTTTAAGTGAACTAACTTCAAAGATCGACGATTTAAAGAACCACTTGAAATTCAAGAAAGAAGAATTGGATGGTTTGATCTCTGAAACTCAAAAAGAAGAAGAATACTTAATAGAGCAATCTAAAGAATTCGCTGGTAAAATTGATGAAAGATTATTGGCTTCTTACAACAGAATCAGAACAAACTCTATCAACGGTCTTGCTGTAGTAGGATTAGAAAGAGGGGCTCCAAAAGGATCATTCTTTACTATTCCTCCACAAAAGCAAATGGAAATTGCTCAGAGAAAGAAAATCATTATTGATGAGCATTCTGGGAAAATCCTTGTTGACGACGAGTTGGTAATGGAAGAAAACGACAAAATGAAATCAGTAATTAAATTCTAATTATTTGATTTTAAACAATACAAAAGCTGTTTCAGAAATGAAGCAGCTTTTTTTGTCAACCTTTTTCAGGGCAAGACACAAACAAAAAACCGCTTCGTGATGAAGCGGTTTTTGTATTTTATTCCTGATGATCATACATTTTATTGTAAAGAGCAATAAACTTTTCTTTTACTGCTTTTCTCTTCAGCTTTAGGGTTGGTGTCAGAAGTCCTGCTTCAATGCTCCAAACCTCAGGGGTAAGTTCAATTTTTTTGATTTTCTCCCAGTTTCCAAGGTGCTCGTTGATTTTTTCAATTTCCTTTTCAATTCTTTGCTTCAACTCAGTGCTTTTAGCAATTTCAGCCGGTGTAGAGCCTATGCTGAGGTTATTTCTCATGGCCCAGTTCTTTGCAAATTCAAAGTCAGGCTGTACCAGTGCGCATGGCATTTTTTCACCATCACCCACAACCATAATCTGCTCAATGAATTTTGAAGCTTTAGCAAGATTTTCAATGGTTTGAGGAGCAATATATTTACCACCGGATGTTTTAAACATTTCCTTTTTACGGTCTGTAATCTGTAAAAATCCTTCACTGTCGATATGTCCAATATCTCCTGTCTTGAAAAATCCATCCTCAGTAAAAGCTTCCTTGGTCATCTCATCGTTTTGGAAATACCCCTTAAATACAGAAGGTCCCTTTACGGTAATCTCACCATCTTCCTGAATCTTTACCTTTAGATTGTCCAATGGTATACCTACCGTTCCTACTTTCATTTTGCTGAAACTGTTTACAGAAATTACAGGAGACGTCTCTGTTAAGCCATATCCTTCCAAAATTGGAATCCCTGCATTCTGAAACATAAGATTTAGTCTTGTAGACAATGCTGCAGATCCGGAAACCAGAGTAACAATTTCACCCCCTAAACCTTCTCTCCATTTGGAAAAAACCAGTTTATCAGCAATGATTTCCTGAATTCCTGATGGTTTGGAAATGACCTTCTTTTTGGAAATAAGATTTAAAGCCCAGAAAAAAATCTTTGACTTTAATCCACCTGCAGAAGATCCTGTATTATAAATTTTATCATATACCTTTTCTATCAATCTAGGTACCACAGTCATATAGTGAGGTTTCACTTCTTTTACATTTTCACCCATTTTTTCAATGCTTTCGGCGAAATAAAGAGAAAAACCATTGTATTGATACAGATAAAAAAGCATTCTTTCAAAAATATGACAGATAGGAAGAAAGCTCAATGCTCTTGTTTCCTTATAGTCAAGGCTTTTTTTCTTAGGAATCCTTGGGATAGCACCTAATACATTAGATACAATATTATTATGGGTAAGCATTACCCCTTTAGGTCTTCCCGTAGTTCCGGAAGTATAAATAATTGTTGCCAGATCTTCAGTATTGATGGCATTGGAAAGATCCTCAACCTCTATTTGAGTGGATTCATCCTCTCCCAAATCCATGATTTCTTTCCAGTTGGCCGCTCCACTTATATTATCAAAAGTAAAAATTCCCTGTAAACTTGGGATATTATGCTTTACCTTCATTACCTTATTAAGAAGTTCCTTATCAGAAACAAAGCAATACTGTATTTCTGCATTGTTGAAGATAAATTCGTAATCCTCTGAGGAAATACTTGGGTAAACCGGTACTGAAACAACGCCGATTTGTGAAAGTCCAAAGTCCATAATAGCCCATTCCGTGCGGGAATTGGTGGTTATCAAAGCGATCTTATCACCAGGTTTTATACCTAGCTTCAATAATCCTCTGGATATCTTATTTCCCTCATTGATAAACTCCTGCGTAGAAGTTTTTTTCCATTCACCATGATACTTTGTAACAAACATATCCATTTTAGGATATTTTTCTAAAGCATAGTGCGGAATATCGAATAATCTTTTGATCGTCATGATTTTTTAAATAATTTATAAAGAAATTTAAATATAAGCATTTTTTTTAATTGTAGACCTCTGATCCTAATAATTGAAATTTAGTTAAATGCTAACCATAATATTTTTTATCAAAAAAGAGGCCGTAAGCTTGATAGAGACGACTTTACTGTTATATTACTCCACAAATGATGCTTTTAAAAAATACCATCGTTTTTGTTTTACTTCCTTTTGGGATTTCCATGGTTTTCCATTTTTCACTACCTGAATCCAAAAGCGCTTCCAGTCTCCTTTATTTCAGGCTTTTTCACCATTCCAATTTATTTTTTCAGATTTGCTTAAAAAGTGTAAATTTACGGCTATCTAATTATTTTTTTTATGGACTTTAATTTATCGGAAGAACAGCTGATGATTCAGCAGGCAGCAAGAGATTTTGCACAAAACGAATTATTACCTGAAGTTATTGAAAGAGACCGTGACCAGAAATTCCCTGTAGAGCAGGTGAAGAAAATGGGTGAAATGGGGCTTTTAGGAATGATGGTAGACCCAAAATATGGAGGAGCAGGTATGGACAGCGTTTCCTACGTGCTGGCAATGGAGGAGATTGCAAAAATAGATGCATCTGCAGCTGTTGTAATGTCTGTAAACAATTCATTGGTTTGTGCCGGTCTTGAAAAGTTTGCTTCTGAAGAACAAAAAGTGAAATATCTTACTCCATTGGCAAGTGGAAAAGTAATCGGAGCATTTGCTTTATCTGAGCCGGAAGCTGGTTCTGATGCAACTTCTCAGAAAACAACTGCTGAAGACAAAGGAGATTACTATTTATTAAACGGGATCAAAAACTGGATTACAAACGGAGGAACTGCTTCTTACTATATTGTAATTGCACAAACAGATCCTGAGAAAAAACATAAGGGAATCAATGCTTTCATCGTAGAAAGAGGATGGGAAGGTTTTGAAATAGGACCAAAAGAAGATAAACTGGGAATCAGAGGAAGTGATACTCACTCTTTGATCTTCAACAATGTAAAAGTTCCTAAAGAAAACAGAATTGGTGAAGATGGATTCGGATTCAACTTTGCTATGGCTGTATTGAACGGTGGAAGAATCGGTATTGCTTCTCAAGCTTTAGGTATTGCATCAGGAGCTTATGAAATGGCGTTGAAATATGCCAAAACAAGAAAAGCTTTCAAAACTGAGATCATCAATCACCAGGCAATTGCATTCAAATTAGCGGATATGGCAACTCAGATTACGGCGGCTAGAATGCTGTGCTTTAAGGCAGCTTGCGAAAAAGATGCTGGAAAAGATATCTCTGAAAGCGGTGCAATGGCAAAATTATACTCTTCGCAGGTAGCAATGGACACTACTATTGAAGCTGTACAGATCCACGGTGGATACGGATATGTAAAAGAATACCACGTAGAAAGACTAATGAGAGATGCAAAAATCACTCAGATCTACGAAGGAACTTCTGAAATCCAGAAAATCGTGATCTCCAGAAGTATTGCAAAATAATTTTAATAAAACACACACATTCTATGAAAAAATCTTTGTGGATCACCCTAGGCGTTGTACTGCTATTGTTAGGAGTATTTGTATGGTATAAGTACTTCTTCGTTTTCGGAGAAGGCGTGAAATCCGGATATCTGAACTATGCCATGAAAAAAGGCTATATCTTCAAAACCTATGAAGGTAAACTGATTCAGGAAGGCTTCGGAAAAGGTAAAACAGGAGGCCTTACAAGCTATGAGTTTGAGTTTTCTGTAGATGACCCTGAAGTTTTCAAGCAATTGGAAACCAACAGCGGCAAAACCTTTGACCTCCATTACAAAGAATATAATGGCGCTCTTCCGTGGAGAGGAAACACAAAGTTTGTGGTAGACAAAGTAGTGAATATGAAATAATATGAAAGGCTTCCGGTTTGGAGGCCTTTTTCTTTTCAGGAGCTTTTTCCCGCTATACACTCATACTCCTCGCTCCATACTTTGTCCGGTTCTTGCTGCGGGGTAACCGTTGCTATCGGGGCTAATTTATTATGTAATATTTTAATGATATATCAATCGTTGTAGTAATGTTCAATAGGTGTGGACTTTCGTCTTTAAAATAAATAAACCGTCCTCTCAAACATATTGAAGCAAAAAATCCACCCCTGAGGATGGACTTTAAAATCTATTGAGAATCTTTATTAGGAATATTTTTGTTTTTCTTTTTATAAAAATAGTATCCAATACCACCAATTAGAAATACAGGCCACAATGGAAGCAGAAACAAAAAAATGGAAGTAATGACATCCCAACCTGACTCTATCGCCGCCAGTGATTTGCCACCGAAAGTTTTAGGTTCTTTTTCAGCTTCAGTTTTATCCATAATGTTTATATTGATGTTGCAAATGGTATTGTCAGCGTAATTACGCCCTGAAACCTGAATATCTTTAGTCTCGATATCTCCTATGTTGGTGTTGAGAGCTTCCATTAAGCCGTCAAAATGCTGAATAGGAACCTTGATGGCTATGCTGTATATTTTTTGATTTTCATCACTACGATTGGTAGATTCTGCATAGGAAAGACTTTCACTTTTAATATAACCGTTATTTTTAACAGATTCTTCACGAATAATTTCCTTTACAGTTTCTGCATTGTCAGCCTTTATTACAAGATATCCGGTTTTTACCATCTTATCTTTTGGCATATTCAGTTCATAGCTGTCATTTTTAGGTTTATCCTTATAAATGATTTTCGTTTCCTTGATTACCTTTGGAGCAGGAACATTCACTACAATTTTTTCAGATTTCTTGGTTGCAGAATCTTTTTTCTCAATTTTTGATTCCAGTTTTGTAGAAGCAATTTTATCAGATAAAGAATCTACAATTTTGGACGTATTTTCTATTTTCTGCTGGATGTCATTTTTTGTGTTTTCAATATCTTTTATTCTTATGCTTGCAGAATCCAAAGCTTGGCTGGCTGTTGTATTGGCATTATCAAGAGCTTCTGTAGCAACAGTAGCAGCACTGTCTATACTTTGTACAGCTTCACCAATCTTAGATGCTGAAACCTCACCTTTTTTACCACACATAATAAATGTGCCCGATACAACTGCTAGTAAAATGAACTTTTTCATAACATTAATTTTTTGATGAAGTAAAATTAGTCATGAAGCTTTTGAAGTCCTTGTAAATGAAATGTATTATATTCGTAAAATTATAATGATTAGATTTTCAATGTGTTGTATTTGTTTTACAAAAGATTTACAAAGCGTTTTTCTACGTTTGAAGCATGAAATTATTGGAAAGCTTTGCCTTTTTCCTCAATATTAAATTGGAAATCTAAAAATTCCCCTCATTCGGAGGGTTGGCGAAAATTCAAAGAATTTTTGACGGGGTGGTTTTCAGAAATCATATCATAAAGCTGTTTAAACTTTTTTATTAAACCACAAAGGATATACAAAAGCTTTTTAAACACTTAAGCTATTTAAGTGATATACTTTGTGTACAAGTAAGGACACTCAAGTTTTGTTGAAAATCAAAGATTTTCATCTTATCTGAACTTAATTGTGCAGTATTTCCTTACACTTTTTAAAGTGTACTAAAGTGTTAGAAAAATAAAACCTTTTGTGACTTTTACGGTTAAGTTTAAACAGACTTCATAAAAAAAATCCGCAGAAGTTATCTGCGGACCTGTATTTTTTTTGGCAATTTTGCGCTTTCTTATATTATTGGTTGTCTTTAAACTCACTAATAAAATGCAGCTTCACATTCGGGAATTTCTCCTGCGTCATATGAATAGTGAATGATGAGTCTGCCAAAAATACCAACTGGTTGTATTTATCTCTGGCAAGGAACCTTTGTTTTAATCTTGCAAATTCTTTAAACTCTTCAGATTTTTCATCTGCTTCTACCCAGCAAGCTTTATGCATGGATAAAGGTTCGTAAGTACATTTTGCACCATACTCATGCTCCAGACGGTATTGGATAACCTCGTACTGAAGTGCTCCCACAGTTCCGATGATTTTCCTGTTATTCATTTCAAGGGTAAATAGCTGTGCAACTCCCTCATCCATTAACTGATCAATACCTTTTGCCAATTGCTTAGCCTTAAGCGGATCATTGTTGTTAATATAACGGAAATGTTCAGGAGAGAAGCTTGGAATCCCTTTGAAGCTCAGTTTTTCACCACCTGTCAAAGTATCACCAATTCTAAAGCTCCCTGTATCATGAAGACCCACAATATCACCAGGGAAACTTTCCTCTACCACCTCTTTTTTATCGGCAAAAAATGCATTGGGCGAAGAGAACTTCATCTTTTTACCCTCTCTTACCAATAGATAGTTTTCATTTCTTTTGAATGTTCCGGAAACAATCTTTACGAATGCAAGCCTGTCTCTGTGCTTAGGATCCATGTTAGCATGGATTTTGAAAACAAATCCTGTGAAAGTACTTTCTTCCGGCTTTACCATACGAAGATCACTTTCCTTAGGTTGTGGCATTGGAGCAATTTCAATGAATGCATTCAATAATTCACGTACCCCAAAGTTGTTTAATGCAGAACCAAAGAAAACCGGTTGTAGATCACCGTTCATATAATCTTCACGGCTGAATTCCGGATATACAGATTGGATAAGCTCTAGCTCATCTCTCAATGTTTGAGCAGCTTTTGGACCTATCGCCTCATCAATGGAAGGATCGCTGATATCATCAAAAGTGATGGATTCACCTACCTTTTGTTTTCTCTCTTCAAGGAACAACTGGATATTGTTCTCCCAGATATTATAAATTCCCTGAAAATCACTTCCCATACCAATTGGAAGGGAAAGAGGTACAACTCTCAATCCTAATTTTTGCTCTACTTCATCCAGCAAATCGAAAGCATCCTTACCTTCACGGTCAAGTTTATTGATGAATACCAGCATCGGTATGTTTCTCATTCTACAAACCTTAACCAATTTTTCAGTTTGTTCCTCAACCCCTTTTGCTACGTCAATTACAACAATTACAGAATCTACGGCCGTTAAGGTTCTATAGGTATCCTCAGCAAAATCCTTGTGACCGGGGGTATCAAGGATATTAATTTTATGGTCTTTATATTCAAAAGCCAATACGGAAGTGGCTACAGAGATCCCTCTCTGTCTTTCAATTTCCATAAAGTCGGAGGTAGCTCCTTTTTTTATTTTATTGGACTTTACCGCACCTGCTTCCTGAATGGCACCCCCAAAAAGTAGTAGCTTTTCTGTAAGGGTTGTTTTTCCGGCATCCGGGTGGGAAATGATCCCGAAGGTCTTTCTTTTTTGTATTTCTTTGATTAAGTCTGACATATCGTATTTTGAAGTTGCAAAAATCGTGATTTTTTATGAGGTTTTCAAATAAATTAGAACAATGTTCTTTCAGGGGAATGAGAACCTTATTTTTTGTAATATTTATGGTAGCAACGAAAATAAGTATTTTCCTTTTTAGTTGCCTGTAGTATTCAAAAAAATTATCTTTGTTTTTATAATTTTTTACAGAGAAATAGAATGGAAAATAGCAGGTATCCGAAGTTTACTTTTACATGGCTAGGCGGTGTTACCTTAGTCGTTGGATTGTTTGTGGGAACAATGGCTGTTTCTTTATTCAGCACTTTTTGGAAGGTAGCTTTCAAAGAAAATCTTGAGCTTAAAGATTGGTTTTTGATGGTTGCTAACTCTGTAGGTTTCCTTACGGCTATTGCCTTTTTTGATTTTTTTATTGTAAGGCGTACCACCCAAAAGAAGCTTAACTTTAATTTATCTTCTGTTAATTTCTCTACCTATCTTCTCATCTTTCCAATGATGACTGGGATGATGTTTATTTCGGAATTTATTGCAGCTCAGATCCCAACAACAGGACCTTTCTTTGGCGATTTTTATGAATATTTTGTCCAATTGATGAGTCAATTGACCGAGAGTCCTGTAATTATGATCATCATGACCGTGATTATGGCTCCTATTTTTGAGGAAATTATATTTAGGGGGATCATCCAAAAAGGACTAATTAATAAAGGAGTAGAACCATGGAAGGCTATTTTGTATGCTTCCATTATTTTTGGGGTGGTTCATGGAAACCCGTGGCAGTTTATCAGTGCAGTGATGCTGGGCTGTGTGCTGGGATTGGTATATCATAAAACAAAGTCTTTACTGATGCCGATATTGTTGCATGCGTTTAATAATTTAACCCTGTCACTATTGGTGCTTTACGGTAAAGATGAAAGTTTTGCAAAGGTTTTTAATGTTTCAGAATGGCTTATTCTGGCTGTAGGAATTGTGCTTTTTTCTTTATTTTATTATCTTTTTATGAAAAAGTATAAAGTACATTATACTGAAATGTAATGAACCGGGTTAAAAAAGTAAAATTGAAAATGAATATAGAAATGGAATTATTAGTAGCTACACACAACGAACATAAAAAAGAAGAAATTCAGCAGATTCTTGGTAATGAATGTACGGTTAAAAGCCTTACAGATTATAATATTCACGAAGAAATTATAGAAGATGGAGATTCTTTTCATGCCAATGCATTAATTAAAGCAAAGTATTGTTTTGAAAAGACGGGAGTTCCAAGTTTAGGTGATGACAGTGGTTTGGTAGTAGAATCTCTGGATGGAAGACCAGGAATATTCTCAGCCCGTTATGCAGGAGATCATGATTTTGCAAAAAATATTGAAAAAGTATTGGAAGAACTACAGGGAATAGAAAACCGAAAGGCTTACTTCGTTACTGTTTTATGCTATTATGATGAAAATGGGGCTCAATACTTTGAAGGAAGAGTTCATGGGAATTTATTGACTGAAAATAAAGGGTTCAAAGGATTCGGTTATGACCCGATTTTTGTTCCTGAGGGATACGAAAGAACCTTTGCAGAAATGGATCCTGAAGATAAAAATAAAATCAGCCACCGTAAACAGGCACTAGACTTGTTTATGGATTTTTTAAAAGTGACTGATTAAAATATAACAAGCTAATAGAAGAGCCATTTCTCTTTTCCAGTGGAATGGTTCACTATGCTTTTCCCTTTAAATTTGACGGTAAAATATACGTTTTCAATTTTCTGTCGTACATTTGTTTCAATAAACTATTGATTTGAGTACTTATTTAACAATATTAGGTTTTAACTCGGCGATTCCGACTATCAATACTTCACCAACGGCCCAGTTGCTGGAAATGGAAGAAAGACTCTTTCTGATCGATTGTGGTGAAGGAACACAGGTGCAGCTGAGGAAAGCAAAAGCCAGATTTTCAAAAATCAACCATATTTTTATTTCTCATCTTCATGGAGATCATTGCTTTGGCCTTCCCGGGCTTATTGCCTCTTTCCGTCTTTTGGGAAGAGATAATCCATTGCATGTCTATGGACCCAAAGGGATTAAGAAGATGATGGAAACTATTTTTCAGATTACAGAAACCCACCGTGGTTTTGAGGTGGTTTATCATGAATTGGATAAGGACTATTCTGAAAAAATTTATGAAGATAATAGAGTAGAGGTATATACCATTCCTTTAGATCACAGAATTTACTGTAACGGTTATCTTTTTAAAGAGAAACCCAAAGACAGGCATCTTAACATGCAGGAAATTGCTAAATACAGCGAAATTGAAACCTGTGATTACCATAATATAAAGGCCGGAAAAGATTTTGTATTAAGTGATGGCTATGTCCTTAAAAATGAAGTTCTGACCCTTGAGCCAGCTCCATCCGTATCATATGCATTTTGTAGTGATACCCGATATCTTGAATCTGTAATTCCGATTATTAAAAATGTAACGGTTTTATACCACGAATCTACCTTTTTGCATGATTTGAAAGAAATGGCAGATTATACAGGACATACTACAGCGTTGGAAGCGGCTACTATTGCTCAAAAAGCCCAGGTAGGAAAACTGATTCTAGGGCATTTTTCCAACAGGTATGCCGATTTGACGGTGTTCACAGATGAAGCCAGAAATATCTTTCCCAATTCATACTTACCAAAGGCATTGGAAAGTGTAAAAATTTAAATGAATATGCTGAATTTTGAAGAACTCAGAAGTTTTCTGGATGAAAAAGCAGATCAGTATAACACACCCGATTTTATTGAAAATGATCCGATACAGATTCCGCATCGTTTTTCATTAAAACAGGATATTGAGATTGCCGGTTTTCTGGCCGCCACAATTTCTTGGGGAAATAGAAAGTCGATTATAAATTCTGCCAATAAAATGTTGGATATTATGGGGAATTCTCCCTATGATTTTGTACTGAACTACTCCGAAAAAGAGTTGGAACGCATTCAGGATAAAAGTATCCACAGAACATTTAACGGACAGGATTTTTCCTATTTTATTAAGCAATTTAATAGAATCTATAAGGAAAATGAAAGCCTTGAAGATTTATTCAAAGTAAAAGATTCTGAAATAAATTTTCTGTATGCTATAGAAAGATTCAGAAATAGTTTTTTGGAACCGGAAAAGCACAGAAGCCACAAGCATATCAGTTCACCGCACAAAAATTCATCAGCTAAAAGAATTATTATGTTTCTGAGATGGATGGTAAGAAAAGATAAACGTGGCGTAGACTTTGGAATCTGGAAAGATATAGATCAGAAACACCTGTCTATTCCTCTGGATGTACATACCGGAAATATTTCAAGAAAACTGGGTTTGGTTTCAAGAACACAGAATGACTGGAAAACGGTGGAAGAACTGGATGTAGCAATTAGAAAATTTGATGAAAAAGATCCGGCAAAATATGATTATGCATTGTTTGGATTGGGAGTAACCAAAGAACTCTTGTAAAAAAAGAAATGATGAAAAAATATAACGAAAAAACAGAAGTTCTAGAGAAAATAGCAGACCGTGTTACGTCATGGATTGGTTCTATCCAATCTTTAATTGTGCATACTTTACTTTTTCTTACCTCGTTTTTGCTTCCGATGATGAATCTGGTAGAATTTGATCAGATGCTGCTGATTCTTACTACGGTTCTCTCTCTGGAGGCTATTTATCTGGCGATCTTTATTCAGATGTCCGTCAATAAAAGCCATGAAAAAATTGAAGATATTCAGGAAGATATTGAGGAAATTAGTGAAGATATTGAAGATATTCAGGAGGACATCGAAGAGATTAGCGAAGACATTGAAGAGATTAATGAAGATATAGAAGATATTCAGGAAGACATTGAAGAGATCAGTGAAGATATTGAAGAGATTAATGATGAAGAGGAAGAAGAGGATCACATTGAAAGAGCAAAAAATGTAATTCTGAAAAGTAATGTAAGTTCCAATAAAAACGAAATAAAAGCTTTGAAAGATATTATTACTCAACTCCAAAGTGAAATTCAGCAATTAAAAAAGGATGAAGAATAGGTGTTGAAATAGTATATCTAAGAAAATAAGTAACCGGATCAGGCTTTATTGATCTGGTTTTTTTATGATTGAAATTCAATGTTTATTTATATAAACTGTAATGATAATAAGTATTTGTTGTGATTTTTATATTAAATGTTGATATTGGAAGCTGAGGTAGTGATTTGTTGTTGTTATTTTTGCTACATTTGAACAAATGAAATTAAAATGTTGATTTATAGATTAAAAAACTACTTTTTTATTTTAACGTTTTTATTGGCTTCTGTATCTGTTTTTTCTCAAGCTACCTCTGAACGAAAGAAGATAAGACACAGGCCATCTTCCGAGAGTTTGAGGGTAGGAAACTTTATAGATGTAAACGATCCTAATTATGCAGCCTCAGT
This sequence comes from Chryseobacterium aurantiacum, assembly GCF_003020585.1. Lineage (GTDB taxonomy): Bacteria > Bacteroidota > Bacteroidia > Flavobacteriales > Weeksellaceae > Chryseobacterium > Chryseobacterium aurantiacum. Next base: position 953,197 of record NZ_PXUE01000002.1, on the reverse strand, counting down.
GTATTCTCCTGAACAGTTGGTAAAAGATATTTTGATTAATGGCGGATCCACTTGTACGACCGCTAATGTAACCAATGTTACAGTGAGCCCCGACCATGCCGTTGATAATGAGACTAGATTTTGGGGATACTTCAATAAAGGAACGGCAACTTTTCCGTTTACAGATGGAATTGTTCTAACAACAGGACATGCAAGAGATGCAGGGAATGGTTTTATAGGATTATTAAGCAAGACTATAGGTACCGGAAGTGATCCTGATCTTGTAACAGCAACCAATCCTATTGTTGAGTTGAAAGATGCCGTAGCGCTTGAGTTCGACTTTGTCCCTAATTCTACACAGGTAAAATTCAATTATATCTTTGCTTCAGAAGAATATGATTCAGATTTTCCTTGTTCAGGGGGATTTTCAGATGCTTTTGCGCTTTTGCTAAAAAAGGTGGGAGACCCAACTTATACCAATCTTGCCGTATTACCAGGTGGAGCAGGCCCGGTAAGTGCAACTAATATTGTGCCTGCAGGTAACGGCTTTAGCTGTGGTCCTATCAATGAGGTTTACTTCGGAGGGATGAATACCCCACATGTCGGTATTAATTATTATGGAAAAACAGTTCCGTTAACTGCGGTTGCAGATGTAATCCCCGGGCAAACCTATCATTTTAAAATGGTGCTGGCGGATGCAAAGGATAATGGTCATGATTCTGCGGTCTTTCTTGAAGGAGGATCCTTTGATATAGGTATTAAAATAGTAGATGAAACCGGAACAAATTTACCGGGAACCATTAATATGTGTGATAATACACCAAAGACATTAAAAGCCCAACTGGCTATAATTCCGGGAATGACTTTTCAGTGGTATAAAGATGGAGTCTTAATTCCCGGTGCTACCAATGCTGCTTATATTGCCAACCAGCCTGGGGTGTATACTATAAAAGTAATGATTCCGGGAAATCAGTGCCCGGGAGAAGCTACTATTAAGATTATTGGAGGGACAAGCCCTACCGTACAAAATGCGGTACTTAAGCTTTGTACCACTCCTACGCTTAGTACTTTTGATTTATTGGCTGCCCAGTCTATGATTAGTACAACACCGGGCTCTATCTTCCGTTTTTATCTTAATCAGGCAGATGCGTTGGCTCAAAACAACAGTTATATCCCCAATCTTACAAACTATAATGGAACAGATGGTCAGATATTGTATGTTCTTGTTTCCAATGGGGCATTTTGCAGTAAAATTGCAACCCTTACCTTAAGAAAAGAAGAAACTCCTGTCGCAAAATTAAATGCCGCAAAATTAAAGATTTGTGTAGGAGAGTCAGTCCTGTTAACAGCATCTGGCGGAGTAACTTATGATTGGAGTGATAATCCAACTACAGGAGGTACCAGAACGGTAAGCCCAATTAAAACAACTACCTATACGGTGTATGCTGTTGGAGCGCAAGGTTGTAAATCATTGCAACCCGCGCAGGTTACCATTGAAGTGGTGCCAGCTATTGTTTCAACATTAAAAGGTGGACATATCTGTCAGGGAGATAGGATTTTATTAGATGCCGGTTCAGGACCGGGATATACCTATGAATGGAGTACAGGGCAAACCAGCCAGACTATTACCGTAGATAAACCTGGAGAATATAAAGTGACAATAAGCAACGGAGTGTGTTCCAAGGAATTCAAAACAGACGTGATTAAAGCCGTTATTCCTGAGATCATCAATGTTGATTATAATGATAAGGGAACCATTATCCTTACAGCAAGTAATCCAAGCAATGGTGTACTGGAGTATTCAATAGATAACGGCATTACTTGGCAGGCTTCCAATGTATTTGCGAATGTTCCTAAGAATAAGGTAATCACTATACGGGTAAGAGTTAAGCACACTAGCTGTGAAGGCTATTTGGAGTTCTTTACCTTTGTTATGAAAAATGTAATTACTCCGAACGGTGATAATATTAATGATATTATAGATTTCAGAGGAGTAAGCGGATATAAGGATTTCAGTGGTAAGGTTTTCGACCGATATGGAAAAGAGGTATTCAAAGCCGAGAAAATAAGGCCTTATTGGGATGGCTATTTCCAAGGAAAACGACTGCCAACAGCATCTTATTGGTATCAAATTACTTATGAAGATCCTGCAAGTAAGCTTCTTACCGTAAAAACCGGATGGATATTGCTCAAGAATATAGAATAATTTTAAACGATAATTAAAAGACTGGCTGTTTTGTCAGTCTTTTTTTTACTGTTTTTAAATAAATAGAGTTGATATTCTATCATAAATAAATTTGAATTAGTAATAATGTAAATTGTGTTAAACTGAATTTCAATCAAAAAAAATAGTATTTTTGTTTAAAATAATATAAAATGTTAAATAGGAGGACAGGGAATTTATTTTTGGCGTTATTTTTTGCTTTTATGGGAAGCTTTATTTTTGCTCAGAACAGAGGGAAAGTAGGGCAATTCAGAAAGCCCAGCGCAGCTACTTTAAGAGCAGGTGCTTTTATAGACGTAAATACTCCCGCTTATCCTGAGTCCGGCTATAGCATTACGCAGTTGGTGAAAGATGTTCTTATATCGGGAGGAGGATGTGCCAGCGCTAATGTGAGCAACGTTGTTGTATCTCCTAATTTGCAGCCTGGTAATCAGAACCGAAGCTGGGGATTTTTTAATAAAGCAGGAACTAATTTTCCATTCAATAGAGGAATTATCCTTTCTACAGGATATGCGAGTAAAGCAGGGAATTCTTTTGTTGGTGACCTGAGTGATGATCTGGCAACAGGAGGAGATATGGATTTGGCCACTGCCTTGAATATTGATAATACTTTCCTTACAAATGCTACCTATATAGAATTCGACTTTGTAGCTGTTTCTTCAGAAGTTACCTTTAAATATTTATTTGCATCCAAGGAATATCAGCAGACATTCCCATGTAACATTACAGATGGTTTTGCCTTACTACTGAAAAAAGTGGGAGATCCTACCTATACCAATATGGCGGTACTTCCCGGAGGAGCAGGCCCTGTAAGTGTAACCAATATTCACCCGGCGATTTTTCCTACTTGTGGTCCTAAAAATGAAGCCTATTATGGAGGAACAAATACAGCTCAGATAGAAACGAACTTTAACGGTCGTACAATTCCTTTGACTGCAAAGGCAGCTGTAATTCCGGGGCAAACCTATCATTTTAAAATGGTCTTGGCAGACTTTCAGGATCCTAATTTCGATTCGGCAGTGTTTTTAGAAGCTGGATCATTTGATATCGGAGTAAAGATTCTAGGCCCAGGAGGAGTACAGCTTCCGGCTTCTGTGAATATGTGTGATAATGCACCACAGACCTTTACGGCTTCTGTTCAGGAACCCAACGTAACCTATCAGTGGTTCTTGAATAATAACCCTATTTCGGGAGAAACCAATCCAAGCTATACAGCAACCCAGCCTGGTGTGTATACCGTTAAGGTGTATATTCTGGGAAGCTCTTGCCCGGGAGAGGCTACAATTACTGTTGTGGGCGGAACTTCTCCTACCGTACAAAATTCTACACTCACAGCCTGTTATACCGCTGGAAATGCTACGTTTAATTTACCACTAGCACAGCCCTCAATAAGCACAACACCAGGAGCTGTTTTTTCATATTATGCCACACAGGCAGATGCTAATGCCGGAAATGGTAATACAATTCCTACTCCTACAGCCTATGCTAGCCCTGGCGGACAAACGGTCTATGTAAGAGTGGCAAATGGATTTTGTGCTAAAGTTGCGGAACTGCAATTGATTAAAGCTCCGCAGATGACTGTATCTATTGTACCTCCAATCCCTTTAACTTGTACCAATTCCCAGATTACGCTGGATGCTGCGGCTTCAGTTTATCCTTCGGGAGCTACATTCAATTGGGTGACGACAGGAGGAAACATTGTTTCAGGCGGAAATACACTGAACCCTGTTATCAATGCACCCGGAACATATACATTAACTATATCACAAGTTTATCAACCTGGAAATATTAGCTGTACAGCAGTTGGAAATGTGGTGGTTACCGGAAACAGTGCACCGCCAAATCCATTACTTACAGCTACTAAGGTCAAAATATGTAAAGGAGAGTCAATCACATTAACCGCTTCAGGAGGAGCTACCTACAATTGGGGTGGTGGTCTCCCAGGAAACGGAAATACGCAGGTGGTATCACCTACAGTTACTACTACTTATACAGTGACAGCAGTAGGTTCCAATGGATGTGCATCCCCAAATCCGGCTACTTTAACCATTGAAGTTTCAGAGCCGTTTACAGCACAAAACGCAATCCTGCATAAGTGTTATCAACCAGGGTTAACTTTTAACCTTACAGAGGCTCAGAACCAGATAACCAGTGCTGCAGGAGTTACATTTACCTATTATGTAAATCAAACCGATGCCAATGCAGCCAATGGTAATTTTATCACAACGGCTACAGCATATGCGCCTCTTTCAGCTAATCAGACAATTTATGTATTGGTGAGCAATGGAGGATGCAGCTATGTAGTTTCTCTTCAATTGCTGAGAACTGCTGAAACAACATTAACAATTGCTAATCCACAAACAGTTACCTGTACAACGCCTCAGGTTACTCTTAATGCTTCAGCTTCTGTAATCCCGACTGGTTCTACCATTGCCTGGACTACTGCGGGAGGAAATATAGTGTCCGGAGCCACTACACTTACCCCTGTTGTAAGTGCGGGAGGGACGTATACATTAACGGTTACTACTATTTCGCAACCAGGAAACTTAAGCTGTTCTTATACTGCAACCGTTACTGTAACACAAGATACGGCAGCACCTGTTGCAGCGCTTGTGTCATCACAGCCTCGTATATGTATTGGGGAGTCTGTAACGTTAACGGCCTCAGGAGGGACAACCTATCAATGGGGGAATGGTCTTACCGGTACCGGAAATACCCAGGTAGTATCACCAACGCTTACTACAGTTTATACAGTATATGCAGTAGGAGCTAATGGGTGTGTTTCTGCTACCCCTGCAACGGTTACCGTTCAGGTAGGGCCTCCTATCACAGGATTGTCAGCTTCAAAATTAAAAATATGTGCCGGAGAATCAGTTACGCTTACCGCTACAGGAGGATTTACCTATAATTGGGTAGGGCTTGCCGGAAATGGTAATACCCAGGTGGTGACCCCTACAGTTACTACTACCTATTCTGTATTTGCATTGGGTGGAAATGGTTGTAGCTCTGTGAAAGCTGCTGAGGTAACTATTGATGTGGTTCCTGCCATAGTTTCTACACTGGAAAATGTGTATGTATGTGCCGGAGATAACGGAACACTGGATGCAGGAGCAGGACCTAATTATACCTATCTATGGAACACAGGAGCAACTACCCGAACAATAACAACAAATGTAGCCGGTAGCTATTCTGTAACCATTAGTAATGGAGTCTGTTCTAAAGTGTTTACGGCGCAGTTGGTTAATCCTGATCTTCCTCAGTTTACAAATGTGGTTCATGATAAAACAACACTTACCCTTACAGCAAGTAATCCGACAGGAGGAGTTCTGGAATACTCTATTGACGGAGGCTTGACATGGCAGAGCTCCAATGTGTTTACCGGAGTCCTGAATAATACAACCTATCATTTAATGGTAAGAGTGAAAAATGCTAAATGTGGTACCTCGCTGGATTACTTCACATTTGTACTTAACAATGCCATTACTCCTAATATGGACGGGGTAAATGATACAATTGATTTCACGGGAATCAGTGGGTATAAAGATTTTTCAGCTTCAATTTTTGATAGATATGGAGCGGAAGTTTTCAAGGCTTCAAAAGGAAATGTAATCTGGACAGGATCTTTAAGAGGAATAAACCTGCCAACCGGTACTTATTGGTATCAGGTGCAATGGGAAAACCCGGCCAACAAAAAATTAGAACAACGCTCAGGATGGATACTTTTGAAAAATAGAAATTAAATCCTTTGATAAATAGAAAATAATTAACAAAACCTTTTAGAAATGAGAGGTTTTGTTTTTTTTTAATCATAAAGGTTAATCATCTTTGTGATTTATTTTAGGAAAGATATAAATTTGATAAAATAGGTTTTAATCTTTAGTATCATTTATTTAAAGGGTTTTGTTAATGAAAAATTGATTGCAAGAAGTGATATTTTTGTTCTTTTTATTATAAAAAATGTAAATATGTGTATGGTATATTTAAAAAAAAATTAAATTTGTTGAAACAGAAATATTATGAGAAGACATCTACCGCTTTGTTTATTTTTTTTAGTCATTTCGACTTTTTTATTTTCACAAACCCAATATCCCAGAAAGTCTGTAAGAGAGCAAAGTACTGCTCAATCCAGAAGAGCAGGTGCTTTTATTGATGTGAATGCCGCAGGGTATTTGGAGACCAATTATAGTATAGAAAAACTTGTAAAGGATGTACTTATCTCATCGGGAACCAATACTTGTGTTACTCCCAATGTAACCAATGTAAAGATTACACCTAACCATGCAGTAGGGGATGCTGATAGAGCTTGGGGATACTTTCATAAGGCAGCTACTAACTTCCCTTTCAAAGATGGGATTATACTTACTACCGGATTTGCAAGAAGAGCCGGTAATAATTTTGAAGGAGCCCTTAATGATGTCAATGGAGGAGGATCTGATGCAGATTTAGCACAAATTATTGGTGTAGTAGAAAGTAAACTAAATGATGCCGTACTTTTGGAGTTTGACTTTGTCCCTACAACTTCCCAAATTAAATTTAACTACCTAATCGCTTCTGAAGAATATACAGGTTCTTTCCCTTGTACTTTCGCAGATGCATTTGCCATATTACTTAGACCTACTTCAGGAGGTCCTTACGTAAACATGGCTGTATTACCCGGAGGAGCAGGACCGGTGAGTATTACCAATATTCACCCTGCCATTGGATCAAGCTGCGGGGCTGTTAATGCCCAGTATTTTGGTGGATACAATACAACCAACGTTGAAACAAATTTTAATGGAAGAACTGTTCCCCTTACGGCTATTGCTGATGTAGTGGCGGGACAGCAATATCATTTCAAAATGGTAATTGCTGATTACAGTGACCATAGTTATGATACTGCAGTATTTTTGGAAGGAGGATCTTTTAATATTGGTGTAGACCTATTAGGTCCTGGAGGCGCAAAATTACCTTCGGATATTAATGTATGTGATAATGTACCTCAGGTGATTACGGCTTCCGTAAGTGATCCTAATTTAATTTACCAATGGTATTACAATGGTACTCTGGTACCTAATGCGACTACCAATACAATTACAGCACTGCAGCCAGGAACTTATACCATTGAGGTAAGTGTACCAGGAAATCCATGTCCCGGTAAAGCTTCAATTGAAATTCATGGTGGAACAACTCCGCAGGCAAATGATGCAACCATGCTGCTTTGTACCACTCCGGATATTACGACCTTTGATTTAAGCACAATTAAACCGTCTATCAGTCCAACTCCTGGTGCCGTTTTCAAATTTTATGAACAACAGGCTGATGCTGTTGCGCAAAATAATAATAACATCCAAAATATCTTGAATTATAACGGTAATGATGGTCAAATTTTGTATGTAGTGGTTTCCAATGGAGGTTTCTGTAGCAAGATGGTTGAATTGAAACTATTGAAAGAAGCAACACCAACAACTAAAGTGAAAGCTTCAAGTATAAAAGTGTGCCCGGGTGAAACAGTAACACTTACTGCTGAAGGTGGAGATACCTATTTATGGAGTAACTTCCCAGGAACAGGCAATATGCAGGATGTTACTTTATATCAAAGTACCACATTTACAGTGTATGCCATTGGAGCAAAAGGATGTAAATCTCTTAACCCTGCAACAATAAGAATAGAAGTAACACCTGAAATTACAACGCCTTTAACTGATGTTGAAATGTGTGTTGGAGATCGTGTTACCCTTGACGCCGGAGCAGGTCCTAACTATAAATATTTATGGAGTACTGGCGCAACTACACAAAAGATTGAAGTAGATCAGTGGGGAATTTATACAGTTGAGATTGATAACGGATTCTGTAAAAAAAGTTTCCCTGTTCAAGTAATGGGAGCTGCAACGCCTTATGTAGTGGGACTAGATTACGAGAGTACTAAAAAGACACTGACTGTGATGGCGGAAAACCCACCAATGAACAATACGCCAAGCAGTCTTGAATATTCTATTGATAATGGTATTACATGGCAGCAATCTAACACATTTACAGGTCTTTTAGATAATACAAACTATACAATTCTGGTAAGAAGAGTGGGAACTCATTGTGTAGGAACCTTTGAATTCTTTACCCTACAAATTAACAATATTATTACCCCTAATGATGATGGTATTAATGATGTATTGGATCTGAAAGCTCTTGGTCAGTTTAAAAACTTCACAGGGTCTATTTATGACAGATATGGAGTAGAAATGTTCAAGTTTTCAAAAGAAAATCCAACTTGGAACGGAACGGTAGCAGGCAAGAGATTACCTTCTGCAACCTATTGGTTTAAGTTCAATTTTGAATATCCAAAATCAAAAGCCCAGATGAACTGGTCTGGATGGATCATGTTGAAAAACAGAGAATAAAAAAAGTAAAGCCTTTCATACAAAAGGCTTTCTTTATAAATTTATCACAAAAAAAAGCTCCTTTACCGGGAGCTTTTTTTATTACAAGTCTATTGGTTTTCTTTCCAAAGGTTTGCAAAATGAATGAAATCAGATACACTCAGTTCTTCTGCTCTTTTGTCTAAAAATTCATGACCTTTTAAAGCTTCAGGAATAATTAAAGACTTCAATGCATTAGAAAGTTTTTTTCTTCTCTGGTTGAAACCTGTTTTTACAATTTGCTTAAAGAGAACTTCATTGCCTGCCAAGCCCTCCTTCGGGTTTCTTGTCAGTCTGATAACACCAGACTTTACCTTTGGCGGCGGATTGAATACATTCTCATGAACGGTAAACATATAAGATACATCGTAGTAAGCCTGAATAAGAACCGAAAGAATACCGTAATCTTTAGTTCTGGGTACTGCAGCTGTTCTTTGTGCTACCTCTTTCTGGAACATTCCCACCATTTCAGGAATCATTTCATAGTGATCCACAATCTGAAATAATATCTGCGATGAAATATTATACGGGAAATTACCAATAATGGCAATCTGTTCATCCTTGATAAAATTAAAATCCTGTTTCAAAAAATCTCCTACAAAGGTATCTTCCGTTACCTTAGAATAGTTGTTTTTCAGATATTCGATGGATTCTGTATCAATTTCTGCAAGGTAAATGGTTTGATCCTTTTCAAGAAGATATTTGGTAAGAACTCCCATTCCGGGACCTACTTCCATAATATTATTATAGTTCTCAAAACTAAGACCTTCTACGATTTTTCTTGCGATATTTTCATCTGTCAGGAAGTGCTGCCCAAGATGTTTTTTTGCTTTTACACTCAAAGTTTTTTATGATTTTATTAACAATGATTTTCTTTATTTCGTCCCAAATTTCGGAAGATTTTTTCTATTTTAGCCAAAAATTTTAATATTAATGGCTAAATCTGTAGATGAATTTAATAAGAAAAGGCTTCGGTCCAGCAATATTACAGTAGTGATAAGTATTGCCTTAGTGTTATTTTTGTTGGGATTAATGGGGCTTATTTTAATCAATGCCCAGAAGTATTCCGACTATATCAAGGAGCAATTGGTGGTAAACGCCTACTTTGATCAAAATTATGACGCTAAAGACTCTGTGAAAATTGCAAAACTTGAGGAAGAAACTTTTAAAAAGGTACAGACCTTAGCTCCTGTAAAAAAAGCAACCTATATTTCCAGAAGTATGGCTGCCAAGGAAGCCAAAAAAAGTATGGGAATTGATAGTGATGCCCTATTTGAAGAAAATATCTTCCCTTCATCTATTGAAGTTGCTTTGAAACCTGAATATGTAGACCCGGCTAAGATTGATGAAGCCATTAAGGTGATCAAATCTGTTCCTGGGATTACTGATGTTAAAAATGACAGTACCCTAATGGTAGATGTTTACAATAACCTGAGCAGGATCTTAAAATGGATTCTTGGATTTTCAGTGTTGTTTTTAGTATTGGCTGTTGTTTTGATTAACAACTCAATCCGTCTGAAAATATTCTCCAAGAGATTTATTATTAAAACCATGCAGTTGGTAGGGGCAAAAAGAAGATTTATCCTTAAGCCGTTTATCATTGAAGCAATTATTTTAGGAGCCATTGGTTCTGTGATTGGTCTTCTTGCATTAGGTGGTGTCTGGTATTACTTCACAAGCCAGATTGGCTCAGCTTTCGTACAGGACAACAATCAGTACTTCTGGTTAGTTATCTTAGTATTAGGAGTAGGAATTTTCATTTCTGTCTTAAGTACTATTTTCGCTACATGGAGATTCTTAAAATCAAACGTTGACGATTTATACTACTCTTAAAAATGAGCAAAAAAAATAATAAATTTTCCGCTTCAGATTTCGGAAACGAAGCAGAAACAACACCGGAAAATGTGTTCTATTTCGGACAGCAGAATTTCAAATGGATGTTGATAGGATTAGCATTTATTGTTGTTGGATTTCTACTGATGATGGGACCGGATGCTAATACCGTAGACGGCAAATTTGATCCGAATTCATGGAATGACGATATTTTCTCCATCAGAAGAATCAGAATAGCACCCCTGTTTGTTGTGATAGGTTTCGCAATAGAAGTATATGCTATTTTAAAAAGAAAATAAATACAAGTTATATTTAGAGATTAAGAGATTAGGAAATTTAGAATACATATTCTGAAAATCCGAATCTCTTAATCTTTTAATTTTTTTTAAGATTATGGATTTAATCAAAGCAATTATTATTGCCATTGTAGAGGGTTTAACAGAGTATCTTCCAATTTCTTCTACAGCGCACATGGGTTTTACTGCAAATCTTATGGGGCTAGAAGAAACAGAATTTTTAAAGATGTTTCAGGTTTCCATTCAGTTTGGAGCAATCTTATCCGTTGTTGTTGCCTACTGGAAAAAGTTTTTCGATTTAAATAATATCCAGTTTTACTTTAAGTTAGCCTTTGCGGTAGTTCCTGCATTGGTGTTGGGATATTTATTCGATGATAAAATTGAAGCTGTTCTTGGAAATCAAATTGCTATTTCTTCAGTTTTAGTGCTGGGTGGTGTCGTGTTACTATTTGCAGACAAATGGTTTAAGAACCCTAAAATAGATGACGAAAAAGGAATTACAATAAGAAAAGCTATAACCATAGGATTTTGGCAATGTCTTGCAATGATGCCGGGAACAAGCCGTAGTGCAGCATCCATTATTGGAGGGATGACACAGGGACTTACCAGAAAAGCAGCTGCAGAATTTTCCTTTTTCCTTGCTGTTCCTACCATGCTGGCCGTAACTGTATATTCTGTTTTTGTGAAAACATGGGGGAAGGAAACTGCCAACCCACAGAAAGGTTATGAAATGATTATGGCTTCACAGGATCACATTATGATCTTTGTAGTAGGAAATGTCGTGGCATTTATTGTTGCTCTTATTGCGATCAAGGCTTTCATTGGTGTACTTAATAAATATGGTTTCAAACCTTGGGGCTGGTACCGTATTTTTGTAGGAATAGCTTTACTAATCTATTTCTATTTCTTTAAATAAAACATTCATTATATCCATTCATGACTGCTGAAGAACTGAAATCAGGACATATATTTTTATTGGATAAGCCTTTGGACTGGACTTCTTTCCAGGCTGTCAATAAAATGAAATATAAACTTAAAAGGGAATTTGATCTTCCCAAAAAATTCAAGATCGGACATGCCGGAACTCTGGATCCCAGAGCAACAGGTCTTCTGATTGTATGCTGTGGAAAATTTACTAAAAGAATCCCTGAGATTCAGGATGCTCCTAAGGAGTATTGGACTGAGATCAAAATAGGAGTACAGACAGAATCCTACGATACTGAAAAGCCGGAAATTCTTCATCAGGATATTTCACATATCACCGAAGATCAGGTAAAGGAAATTCTGGAAAAGTTCGTTGGTGAAATTGAACAGAAACCACCGGTTTACTCTGCAATAAAGATCGATGGTGAGAGAGCTTATAATCTGGCAAGGGCCGGGGAGGAAGTAGAGATGAAGTCCAGAAAGACAACAATTCACTATCTTAAAGATATTACAATAGATTTTCCTTTGATAAGTTTTACAGTGGGCTGTTCAAAGGGAACTTACATCAGAAGTCTGGCTCATGATATAGGGCAGGAATTGGGAGTAGGAGCTTATCTGACACAACTAAGACGAACAAAAATTGGTGATTACAAGATTGAAGATGCTACAGATCAGTTTTTAAACAATGATTTCAGGTTTCAGGAATCATGAAAATAAAACGATCTTTTCTCTTATTAATATTTACTTTTTTCAAACTATTTTCTCAAGATACAGAAACTGGTAAGTCTAAAATGGATTTTTATTTCAATCCATCCCTGAATGAAGGTTTTAATATTAATAAATAAGAGAGAGAGAGATTGGAAATTCACAGTATATTGAACCCAAATCAGTACTAGGAAAATTCACTTACGGTATCACAGCTATAGGAAGATACAATTTTCTTCCTAACTTTGCCATAGGAACCGGATTGAAATATAGCTTTATATAAGATAACTATCACCTCATTTATTGGGTTATATAGCCAAAGATTATTTTTTCTCCAGGTGACCGCCCTTTTTATATAGACATTAATTACGGGAGACAACCTAATCATTCTGCCAGTTCTGATGCTGATTTTTTGGGGTGGAAGATTAGGAATGCAGGTTTCCTATTCAAAAAGGCTGAGTCAGGAGGGAGGAATTGTTTTTGAATCACACAAATTGAAAAATGGAGCTGATGGCTTTTTCATCGGATTAAGCTATGGAGTTACTATTTTCAGTAATAAAAATTATACCGGTTACGGACAAGACTAATGGAAAAGACACGTATCAATAAATATTTATCAGAAGTAGGTTACTGTTCAAGAAGAGCAGCAGATAAACTCTTGGAAGAGGGCCGAATAAAGATTAATGGTAAAATTCCTGAGCTGGGAACCAAAGTTTCTGATGATGATTTGGTGGAAGTAGACGGGAAGCCTGTAAGAGAGCCTCAGGATAAACCGGTTTATATTGCATTCAATAAACCTGTGGGCATTGTTTGTACTACAGATACTAAACGCGAAAAGAATAATATTGTAGATTACATTAACTATCCAAAAAGAATTTTCCCGATCGGAAGGCTGGATAAGCCAAGTGAAGGGCTTATTCTTTTAACCAATGATGGTGATATTGTAAATAAAATTCTACGTGCCAGAAACAATCACGAAAAAGAATATCTGGTGCGTGTAGACAAGCCAATTACTCCAAAGTTTTTGGATAAAATGAGAAACGGAGTTCCTATTCTTGATACTGTAACCAAAAAATGTGAAGTAGAAAAGATAGATGAAATGAATTTCAGAATCATTCTTACGCAAGGGCTTAACAGACAAATTCGTAGAATGTGCGAGTACCTTGGTTACGAAGTAAAAAAACTGAAGAGAATTCGTATTATGAATATGAAGTTGGATCTACCAGTAGGAAAATGGAGAGATCTTACGGATGAAGAACTTAATACTCTAAATGATTTGCTGGAAGATTCTAGCAAAACCATCGACTAGGATTAATAATAAACCTTACCGTTTTCACTTTCATGCTTCCCAGTACAAACTACTGGGATGGAATAGTATTTTTGTTATTTGATGATTTTTCACGGTTAAGTGTAATATATTTTATTTTTCAAAGAAAATATATTACATTTACAAAAGACACAACCATAACCTGAAAATCATGAAATTAAAATTTAATAAAGTTCCATTATTTATTATTTTGATACTATTTACTAATTGTCAAAATGATAATCACAATGTAGATCAGTCACACAATTCTTCGTTTTATATAGACTACAGAAGTTTAAACGGCTTGTCAGACGGAATTGCTGTCATAGAGTTAGATCCCGAGGCCCCCAATTTTGGAAATATTAGCAGTAAGCTAGAATTAGGTATTGGTGTATTACCCCATCACCTTTACTATAATAATAATGCAAAAAAATTATACACCACGGCTTTGGGAGGAAGTTATCTCTATGAAGTAAAAACGGGAGAAGATCAAAATGGTCTGCCTAAATTAATTAACGCAAAACCTATTGATACAGGTGAAAATACAGTAGGTGAGAATTTGTTTTTCACGAATGACGGAAGGTTTTTTATGACCTTTATGGGAGGTGCTGGAGGTCCGAAAGATGGAAGCATAGGAGTCTTTAATGCTAATAGTAATCAGCTTATCAAAACGATTAAAGCACCAATTCAGGACAATCCCAATAAGTTTATCATGTATCCGCATGGTATTTCAATTAATGAAGATAAAGGATTAATGATGGTAACTTCAACCATTCACCCGGATCTTACTACCGGAGTAGGAAATACCTGTACTTTATTAGATCTGAACACCTATGAAATAAAGGAAACTTATCAGGTAGCAGATTCACAAACCGATATGTCGGCTCCTGTGGAGACTTTATTATTACGTGGGAAATTTCCACAATATGCTCTTGCTACAACAATGCTTGGCGGTGATATCTGGATAGCTCCCTACAATGCTGCAACCCAAAAATATGATGCTTTTACTAAAGTTTTTGAGGGAAGTACACACGGATTGGGCTGGACGCTCGAAATGTATATTGACGATACAAATAAACTTTATGTGAGTTTTGCAGATCCCGGAAAAGTGCTTGTCTTTGATTTAAGTAATCTTCCTCAATTAACCTTGTTGAAGACTTTTAATGCAGATAAAGGAGCCCACCATATGGCTTTCTTCAAAACAAGATCTGGAAAAGAGGTGGTGGCTGTACAAAATAACTTACTCAATATACCTAACTTAAATTCCGGAACCATTAATGTAATTGATATCAATACAGGACAAAATCTGGGTACAGTTAATTTACGCACCCGTTACGGAATACTTCCAGAGTCCATTGAGGGTACCAATGGCCCAAGTAATTATATGCATCACTAAAAATATTTAAGGTGATAAACTATTCCAAAAAACATCTATTTTTTGGAATAGTTGTTACCGGATATAAATTGATGTTTCAAGTTCTCTTTTTCTATTTGCACCTACATTATTTCACGTATAATCTCATTCTTGCCTCATACTCTGGTTTTAGCTTTAAAAACTTCCAGATCTTTTTGTCGTCGGGATAAGTGGTTCGGTAGAATATGATTTTATCGGCAGAATATTTAAAATAGGGATGATCTTTTAGCCATTCCTCGGGAGCTTCAGCTAAAGAATACTTTGGAACTGTTGAAGCGTCTAAAGGTGCAATGGAGGTTAATTTTTGAACCAGATCTTTATCAATATTATAAGTTTCTAAAATCTGTTGCTTATTCACGAAACCTCTCAGTTTTTTTCTAAAACCAATCATTGAACCTGCACTTTTTTCATCCAATCCAAATTCAATAAGCTGTTTAAAGGTAATCGCATTAAGATCAATTTTTGAAAAATCTGTTTTTTCCTGCTTTACTTCCATAGAGTTGAGCTTAATATAAGGTCTTAATTCCTGGAATTTCTCCGCAGAAATAACAAAACATTTTTGTATATCCTCTAGGTTTTTAAAGCTTCCGCGTAAATTTCTGTCTCGGTAATTCACAATCGTATTGGCCTGCTTTTCGGAAAAACCTAATGCTTTCCAACCATCGACATTCATACTATTCGGATCAAAAGTGTGATACTGGACCGTTGTTTTCTCAGCACGGTATTTACCCGAATTTTTAAACTTTTCCGGCGTTTTTAATGGTAATAATAAATAAGGTTCCAGCTTGCTATAGTTTTCCGGAGAAATAATAAAACACTCCTTAAACTTCTCTTTGCTGACAAAGCTTCCTCCCAAATAGCTTTTATATTTCAAAATGGCTTCCGACTGTCTTTCACTGAATCCCATTTTGATCCAATCATGAGAGGTGAATAAATCAGGATTGAATTTTGCAGAAACGGAAATCTCTTTCTTTTCAAAACGGTTAGAGTTTTTGAAATTATTTACTTTACTGGTTTCAGGAAGAAGAAGAAGGGATTCCAGTTCCTTAAATTTTTCCTCCGTAATTGCATAGCATTTTCTTAATTGCTCTTTTGAAGTAAATGTTCCACCTACTATCTCCTTATATTTAAGAATGGTACTGGTCTGCTTTTCAGAAAATCCAAGCTTCACCCATTGTTCCTTGTCTAAAACATTAGGATCAAAATCTGAAATGTTCTTAGGAATTGAAGATCCTGCAATAAATTTTATGTCAGGAAAAGGATCTCTGCTTCGGCTGGTGTATTTTTGGAAAACCAACAGAATAGTCAGTACAATGACCATGGAAGCCAACTTTTGGTAATCGTTTTTTCTCATCATGTGGTAAACATATTGATAAAAACAAAACACAACAATAGGGATGGGCCAATTGGTTAAGTTTAGAATATGAAATAAGTGTAATTCATTTAAAATTAAACTTTTATATTCTTATTTTAGGATTATTTAAAGATGGTTTGAAGTAAAAATATTTCAAGAATATCCTTGTTGAATTATTTGAATCTAACAAATTATTCGGAATCTCTTTCTCCTAAAGATTCTTTTAATTTTAAAAGTTCAGCTTTTACAAATTCAAGACGATCAATAATGGTAATTGTTTCAGAAATTTTACTGTTGGTCGTTAAAGCAACCCGCGCTCCGTCCAGAGTATATCCCTTTTCTTTCACCAAATGATAGATCATTTGTAGGTTTTTGATGTCTTCGGGGGTGAAGTATCGATTACCTTTTCGGTTCTTTTTAGGCTTTATGATAGGAAATTCCTGTTCCCAATAACGTATTAATGAAGTATTTACATCGAATGCCTTGGCTACTTCTCCTATAGAGTAATACAGTTTATCAGGTAAATTTATTTTCATTTTAATGACTCCTAAAGTTCAAAGATAAAAATTTTTTAAATCATCCTCCAAATATATCTTTCAAAGTGTTAGAAAGGGTTTGGTTTGAAATGTTGAATTTTTTATTCATAATTATGTGAAAAAAACTGAAAATTTATTTTTTTTATGTAATTTCGTGAAACACAAAACTTATTATGATATGAAACATTATTTCTTTATTCTAACGCTGATGATTCCATTTTTAGGGTTTTCACAGTGGACTAGAACCGAGCTCAGGTCTCAAAAAGTAAAAAAATCACAAGAAAAATTAGAATTTGCAGGGCTTTACACGCTGAATACAGATCAGCTTAAGCAAGCCTTAAAAAATGCGCCGACACGCTTTTCAAATGACAAAGGAGTAGTCGTTACTCTTCCTGTGGCTAATGGAAGACTGGAAAAATTCCAGGTTTGGGAGTTTTCAAATATGGCTCCTGAACTACAGGCCAAGTTTCCTGATATTAAATCTTACGTAGGAACAGCATTAGAAGATCCTACTGTATATTTAAGATTCAGTTTGTCTCCGACTGGGTTTTCTTCCATGATAACTCGTTCCGGTATTTCAGAATTTATTGAACCTTATAGTGAGGACAGAACTGTTTATGCTGTTTTTGATTCTAATGCAAGAAGAGGGCAGGATAAAGAGCCTTTTGAATGTTCTACTATTGAAGCTGCAGAAAAAGCTGCTGCGGAAAAAAAAAGCAATGCTGTAAATAATAGAAGAACAGCTGGTTTTAATGTGTTCAGAATGGCTATAACCTGTACAGGAGAATATGGTCAATATCATTTAACTGCTACTAATACTCCTGCCAATGCAACGGATGCAGAAAAAAAAGCAGTTATTCTGGGAGCTATGAATGCAAGTTTAACCCGCTTAAATGGAGTTTTTGAAAAAGAACTTTCTCTTCACTTTAATTTGGTTGCGAATAATGATGCTATCATTTATTTTGATCCAGCTTCAGACCCTTATACCGCATCCGGTCAGCAGACTGCGAAAGCTCAGACAACAATCACCAATATCATTGGCGCTGAAAACTATGACATGGGGCATGTTTTTGATAAAGAAAATGGAAACGGATATGCACCCGGAGATATATGTGATGACTCCTCTAAAGCGATGGGTTGGACTGCCAGTAACATCCCGGAAGGAGATACATTCGATATAGATTATGTAGCTCACGAGATGGGGCATCAGTTGGGAGCAAACCATACATTTACTCTTTATGACGGAAGCGGTACAAGCCTGTCACTGGTAGAACCGGGAAGTGGATCTACTATTATGGCTTACACCGGAATTATGGGAGGAATTTATGATGTTCAGTTTAATTCCAACGACTATTATCAGGCATTTAATCTTGCCGAGATCAAAAGTAAGATCAACAGTGTGAGCTGTGGTGCCAATACACCTTTTGCGAATCCTGCTCCTAATATTAATGCCGGAGCAGATTATATAATTCCTAAGTCTACCCCATTTGTATTAAAAGGAACTTCTACAGATGCCAACACGGCTTCTTATACTTATACATGGGAGCAAATGGATCCGGCAGCAGCTTCAGAACAGGATGCTAATTCTATTGCCTATCTTACAAAACCTACCGGACCCAATTTTAGATCTTTACCTCCTGCCAGTGCGCCGGTAAGATATTTCCCGGATTTTAATAAAGTTTTGGCTGGGGTATTAACAACCCGTTGGGAGTCAGTTTCCAGTGTAGCCAGGCCTCTTAATTTTACAATAACTGCAAGAAATAATAATCCTCTTGCTCCTCAAACCAGCAAAGATGATATGCTGGTAACCGTGAATGCTTCAGCTGGTCCTTTTAAGGTAACAGCTCCGACATTTGGACAATCATTAAGCTCAGCGGGTGCTGTTAATGTTACATGGGATGTTGCCAATACAAACCAGGCTCCTGTCAATACAGCCAATGTAAATATTAAATTGTCTACAGATGGAGGGCAAACATTCAATGTAATTGCTGCCAATACACCTAATGATGGTAATGAGCAGGTTACCATCCCTGCAGGATCAACTTCTGCAAACGCTTTTATTATGATAGAAGCAGTAGGAAATGTTTATTATGCGGTAAGCCCAAGTTTTGTTATTGATTATAACGTAACCGGTGAAAGCTGTGCAACCTATACCTATAATGGAGCGTCTGTAGCGATTACTGATGGCCCTGGAGGAGGAAACATTACTGCGCCTAAGGTGAATGTACCTTTAATGGTCAATAATAATGGAACTATTACAAAAATAAAAGTTACTCCTGCAGTTACTCACCCTAATGTAGCTCACTTGGCAATCGGAATAGAAAGCCCTGTAGGAACTTCTGCACTTATCTGGAACAGACAATGTACCGGAAAGTCAGGAATTACCGCTTCATTCAGTGATACAGGAAGTAATGTATCTTGCGTTTCTTCTCCTATTCAAGGGGAAACTAAATCTCATGAATCCTTAAGCATCTTTAAAGGCCATAAAGCCCAAGGTCAATGGAAATTATTTGCCTCAGATAATAATCCTGGTAGTGTAGGAACAATTACCGGCTGGTCCCTTGAAGTATGTACACAGGAAACACAAAACCTGGGAGCGAAAGAAGTTTCTTCTCCACTAGCGGATGATATTAAGATCTATCCTAACCCAACTGATGGTAAGTTCTTCATCAAATCTCAAAACATAAAAGGAGAATTGAAAGTAGTAATGTTTGACTCAAGTGGAAGATTAATCTACTCTTCGGCTTATCAAAGTGAGGGCAACAATACCAAAGAATTTAATGTAAATGTACCTAAAGGAGTCTATGTAATTAGCATCAACTCTTCAAAAGGAATATATAACAGTAAATTGATTATAAAATAATAATTATTAAACATTATAAAAAAGGATCGGCAGCTGTCGGTCCTTTTTTTATGTTGAAACTTGTCATTTGACTTTATTTATAGTACTTTTATGCATCATTTAATCAATTACTTTCCTTATTAAAACATAGGATGAACTCTATTTCCGTTCTTCATATTAATCTTTTTCAAAGTGGTAAAAATCCTTCAGATTTTTATTTTAACACCATGAAAAACCACTTGGTTGTGGGGCACCGACATATAGAGAAGCCTCATAGGCATGATTTTTATGCAGCAGTTCTTTTTACAGAAGGGAGTGGTGTTCATGAAATTGATTTTCAAAAATATGATGTTTCAGAGGGGAGTCTTTTCTTTCTGTCACCGGGGCAAATTCATAGTTGGGAACTCTCCGCAGATATTGAAGGATATATTTTCTTTTGTTCCCAAGAGTTTTATGAAATGCATTATGTAAATCAGAAGTTGAGGAATTTTCCTTTCTTCGGATCCGTATCTTTTCCCAGGAAACTTCAACTGAGTGCTTTAGAATTAAAAGAAAACATTCATCTGTTTCAGGAATTGGGCAAGGAGCATCTTTCTAAAAGCATCATGAAGAATGGCCTTATCCTTTCCTTAATGTCACAAGTCTTTATTAATGCAACACGATTGTTTTCAAAGGATTTTGATACATTGGAATCCACAGCAGGGCTTTCTTACTTTAAACATTATCAGGATTTTGAAAACCTTGTTGAACAATATTTTACAGAACATAAATCGATAGCCTATTATGCAGCCTTGCTAGGAATTTCATCGAAACATTTGAACAGAATTGCGCAGACAGTAGTTCAGAAAACAGCTACAGAAGTCATCACAGAAAGGGTAGTGCTGGAAGCTAAAAGAATGTTGATGTATCTTGATGAAAGCCTTGTTGAAATTGCCTTTAGATTAGGATATGAAGAGTATTCCTACTTTGTAAGAGTCTTCCGGAAAAGCTCCGGAATGACCCCTACTCAGTTTATGAGGAAATATAAGGCTTAATGAGTTTAAAGCTCAAGGTTAATAGTTTAAAGTCTTAAAATGATGATAGAAAAATGAATTGAGATTGTTGAAACCACACCGTCAAAAATTCAAAGAATTTTTGACATCCCTTCAGAGGAAGGAAATGGTGGAAATATCAACTGCTTTTTCTAATCCCTACAACCTATTATCTGCTACCTGCTACCTAAAGAGCTAGCTTAAATGGCCCTTCAAAAGTAGTTTCAAACGAATCTACCAGTTCTCCTTTTTCATCGAAAACACCAATTACCATATTTTGCTTAGAGAATTTGATCTTTTCTTCAGGGAAAGATATATTGATATTTCCTTTCAGGATCTGGTCTCCTTTCAAAATGATTTTTTCGGAACCAAAATAAGTGATTTCTGCATTTTCAGGACTCACGACCTTAATGTTCAATACCTTTTTCTCATTGGATTTATTCAGAAGAGTGTAGATGAAAGTATTGGTGATTTTACCATCTTTAATAAAGAATGTAGAGCCTGCAGGCTTAATGAACTTGGCCTCCATAGAACCTCGGTCGTACATTAAAAATCCAAGGAATCCTACCAGTAGAGCCAGAATGACTGTGGTGGCTTTCATTCTTGGAGTAAAACTGAATTTCTCACGATTTTCAATTTCGGCTTCCGTTGCATATCGGATAAGACCCTTAGGCAGCCCTACTTTCTCCATTACTTCATCACAGGCATCAATACACGCTGTACAGTTAACACATTCCAACTGTTGTCCATGTCTGATATCAATTCCTGTAGGACAGACTACCACACATTGGTTACAATCAATACAGTCACCTTTTCCCGTTGCTTTTCTGTCTTCATTATTTCTCCATTTTGAACGGTTTTCTCCTCTTTTAAAGTCATAATATACGTTAATCGTCTGCTTGTCAATAAGTACACCCTGAAGTCTTCCATACGGGCAAACCAAAGTACAAACCTGCTCACGAAGCCATGCAAATACAAAATAGAATGTCATGGTAAAAAATATCATGGCTGTAAACTTAAGGGAATGCTCGGCCGGACCTTGTGTCATAATCCGGAAAACGTCTTCATATCCCACAATGTACATAAACATGAAGTGAGAAATGATAAGAGAAATCAAAAGAAAAACAGACCATTTTGTTACTCTTTTTCTTATTTTTTCAGCATCCCATTCCTGCCTGTCTAGCTTCATTTGCTTGTTTCTGTCTCCTTCGATCCAGTATTCTATTTTACGGAATACCATTTCCATAAATAAGGTCTGCGGACAAAGCCAGCCACAGAATATTCTTCCGAAAACAACTGTGAACAGCATTACAAAGATTACTGAAGTTACAGCTCCAAGCGCAAGGATAAAAAAGTCTTGCAGATAAAAGGGCTGCCCAAGGATAAAGAATCTCCCGTCAATAACATTAATGAGCAGAAAAGGATTATTATTAATCTTTACAAAAGGCAACACAAAGAATAAAGCAAGTAAAACATAGCTGGTGTAATTTCTGTAATTGGTGTATTTACCTTTGGGTTTTCTTGGGAATATCCATTTTCTTTTTCCGGTCTCATCCATTGTTCCCACTGAATTTCTGAAATCTTCATTTTCAATTTCCAAGGATTTGGTATTGTTGGACTCTGCGCTCATTATCGTATGCTATAAAAGTATTTTGGTAATATTTTTCATCCAGATCAGCATTATTTTTACAACAGTTTCTATATGAAAAAAACTTACTGATTCTGTTACTGCAAAGCTCAGAATTATATTGATAAACTACTAATATGATCTACTTCAAAAATAGGACAATTGGGACATTGGTTATTTTAAAGACTAATGTTTCAAAATGAGAAAATGTTTTTGAAACCCACCAGGCATGTTGTAAATTGCAGGTTTAAAAATGAAGTATGAAGAATATCTGTAAAATAGGACTGATTGGTTTGGTTTTCGCATTAGTAAACTGCCAATCACTAAAAAGTAGTAAAATGTTTTATGGAGGAGTAAAACCGGAAATGGTTTCGGATAAGTTTAGCTTTACAGAAGGTCCATCCACGGATAAAGAGGGAAATGTCTATTTTACGGATCAGCCCAATGATAAAATCTATTATTGGGATTGGAAAACCAATAAGGTGATAGAATTTTTAGACAAAACAGGACGCGCCAACGGAACTCATTTTGATAAGGATGATTTTCTGATCACCTGTTCGGATGATCATGGAGAAATCTGGAAAATATCAAAGGACAAAAAAGTTGAAGTTTTGTTCAAAGGCTTCGAAGGGAAAAGGTTAAATGGCCCCAACGATGTTTGGAATGATGGCTTTGGAGGAATGTATTTTACAGATCCTTTATATGAGAGGGATTATTGGGTAGATTTTAAACAGGAGATTCCTAACAAAAGTCTCTATTACAGAAATAAAGCAGGTAAGATCACAAAGCTTGAAACATTCACACAGCCCAATGGAATTGTAGGAAGTGAAACCCTGAAAAAATTATACGTTTCTGATATTGATGCCGGAAAAACATATGTTTATGATATTTTAGGAGAAGGGAAGTTGTCTGATAAAAAACTATTCTGTGAAATGGGCTCGGATGGAATGACTCTGGATAAACACGGAAATCTTTATTTAACCGGAGATGGAGTACATGTATTTGACCGTTCCGGAAAGAAGATCTATCATATTTCTATCCCTGAAAAATGGACCTCTAATGTGACTTTCGGTGGAGAAAATAATGATATTTTATTCATTACTGCCTCAAAGTCTGTTTATACTTTTCCGACTAAAGTAAGAGGAGTGAAGTAAATGTGTTAAAAAAATAATCACAAAAAAGCCACATAAGTTTTTAAATACTTAGGTGGCTTTTGTTATTTATAAAGTAGCATTGCGGTCCTAATAAGCAACCTCCATTTTTACTTTTTTACCTTTTAGTTTTTCATTCTGTAGTTTTTTCAGAAGAGCATTCACTTTATTTCTGGAAACCGCTACGTATGAGGTGGTATCTTTCACTTCGATAATGCCAACATCTTCTTTCTGTAGCTCTCCCTTTTTAAGTAAATATCCTACAATGTCAACCTTGTTTACCTTATCTTTTTTTCCGGCACTGATATAAATGGTTTGAAAAGGTGTTTTTTCAGGAGCTTTATTGAATCCGGCAACACTTTCTTCAGGAGTATTGCTTTTAATGAATGGGAAGTTTTCTTCCGCAGTCATAATCAGATAGGCAAAGCCTTTTGCGTTCATTCTGGCTGTACGACCATTTCTATGGATGAAAGCATCTTCTTTAGGGGGAAGCTGATAATGAACAATAGATTCAACTTCAGGAACGTCTAGCCCTCTTGATGCCAGATCTGTTGTAATTAAAATTCTTGCAGAATCATTTCTGAATTTCAGTAAGGCACGCTCTCTTTCGTCTTGCTCCATTCCGCCATGAAATGTTTCTCTATCAATTCCTTTTTCACGCAGAAGTTCAGAGATCCTGTCAACGGCTTCACGGTGATTACAGAAAATCAGTGTTCTCTTGTTTCCGATTTTACAGATCAAATTAAAAAGGGTGTCCAGTTTTTCTTCAGAAATAGTCATTACTTTTCGCAATTGAATATCTGGTTTTACTTCACTTAATTTTAGAAAATCAACAAGTTTTTCATTTTTTAAGCCTGTAAATTTTGGAATCTCATCCATCGTTGTTGCAGAAGTAAGGATGCGTTGTGATAATCCTTTCAGAGCATTAGAAATGTATTCCATATCTTCATGAAAGCCCAATTCTAAAGCCTTATCGAATTCGTCTAAAACTAAAGTCTGAATCGTTTTCGGATCAAAATTATTATTCCTTAAATGATAAACTACTCTTCCCGGAGTTCCTATTAAAACTGCAGGAGCTTCAATTAGATTATTAACCTCAATCTTTTTATCATGTCCGCCATAGCAAACAGAAACCTTAAAATCTGATCCCATGGCTTTGAAAACCTGTTCAATCTGTAAGGCTAGTTCTCTTGCTGGAACTAAAATTAAAGCCTGGATTCCTGAGGCATCTTTTTTCAGATTCCTAAGAACAGGAAATAAAAATGCAAGTGTTTTTCCTGATCCTGTAGGAGAGAGCAGGACAACGTCTTGTTGGTTTTCTGTAGCTTTATAGGTAGATTTCTGCATCTGATTCATATCCTGAATCTGCAGTTTTTGATAGATTGATTGTAGTTCCATGGTGCAAAGATAATGATTTTAGGTGGTAGGTTGCAGGTGATGATGAGAGGTAATAAGGTATATAAATAATACAACGATGTTTCATCTTCTATATATAGTAGGTATTAAAATAGAATTCAAAGAGCCGAAAATCTGATCTATAATGGTGGGTAATCTACTTCTTGTTTCTTTATTCTTTCAATAATAGGTATTGGTAGTCAGTTATTTAGGTGACTATTTTGCAAATAGAAAATCTTTGGTTATCTCAAATAAAAATGATACCTTTGCATCCACTTTTGTGGCGAAAAGGTTTGATGAGTAAAATACTTATAATTAATTACTTCCGTATTTTTTAATCCGCATTTATTCAAACCGTTAAAAAAGAAGGAATACAAATTTTATTAGAAAATGTCAAAAGAGACAAATTCAGCAGAGGTTTTATTAAACCAAAACGTAACTCCAGAACAATTTGATTGGGATTCATTTGAATCAGGTCTTGATGCAGATGCGAGAAAAGAAAAAAGTGATTTAGAAGAAATCTATAACGGATCTCTTAACAGCCTAAACGATAATGACGTTTTAGTTGGTAGAGTTGTAAGATTAACTGACAAAGAAGCTATCGTAGACATCAACTTCAAATCTGAAGGAGTTATCTCTCTAAACGAATTCCGTTACAACCAAGGCCTAAAAGTAGGTGACGAGGTAGAAGT
The DNA here is from genome assembly GCF_003020585.1 of Chryseobacterium aurantiacum. Classification (GTDB taxonomy): domain Bacteria; phylum Bacteroidota; class Bacteroidia; order Flavobacteriales; family Weeksellaceae; genus Chryseobacterium; species Chryseobacterium aurantiacum. The sequence goes on along the minus strand of NZ_PXUE01000002.1, from coordinate 927,496 downwards.
AATGGTTGACAAGAGAGAAGACAAAACTGGTCAATTACAATTATCTCACAGAAAAGCTAGAACGCTTAAAGCTTGGGATAAAGTAAACGAACTTCACGAAACTGGAGAAATCGTTAACGGTTTTGTTAAATCTAGAACTAAAGGTGGTATGATCGTTGACGTTCACGGAATCGAAGCATTCTTACCTGGTTCTCAAATTGACGTTAAGCCAATTAAAGATTACGATCAGTTCGTAGGAAAAACTATGGAGTTCAAAGTTGTGAAAATCAACCCTGAGTTCAAAAACGTAGTTGTATCTCACAAAGCATTGATCGAAGCAGATATCGAAGGTCAGAAAAAAGAAATCATCGCTCAACTTGAAAAAGGTCAGGTTCTTGAAGGTACTGTTAAGAACATCACTTCTTACGGTGTATTCATTGACTTAGGAGGTGTAGATGGATTGATCCACATTACAGACCTTTCTTGGTCTAGAGTGAACCACCCATCTGAAATCCTAGAGGACGGACAAACTGTAAAAGTTGTAATCCTTGATTTCGATGATGAGAAAACAAGAATCCAATTAGGTATGAAGCAATTAGAAGCTCATCCTTGGGATGCTCTTTCTGCTGACATGAAAGTTGGAGATAAAGTAAAAGGAAAAGTAGTAGTTCTTGCTGACTATGGTGCATTTGTAGAAATTGCTCCAGGTGTAGAAGGATTAATCCACGTTTCTGAAATGTCTTGGTCTACTCACTTAAGATCTGCTGGAGATTTCGTAAAAGTAGGTGATGAAGTAGAAGCTGAAGTATTAACTTTAGATAGAGAAGAAAGAAAAATTTCTCTTGGTATCAAGCAATTGTCTAAAGATCCATGGGAAAACATCGAAGCTAAGTATCCAGTAGGATCTCAGCATGTAGGAACTGTAAGAAACTTCACTAACTTTGGTGTATTCGTAGAGTTAGAAGAAGGAATTGACGGATTAATCTACATCTCTGATCTTTCTTGGACTAAGAAAATCAAGCACCCATCTGAGTTCTGTGCAGTAGGTGATAAATTAGATGTTGTAGTTCTTGAACTAGATATCCAAGCTAGAAGATTATCTCTAGGTCACAAGCAATTGACTGAGAACCCATGGGATAAATTCGAAACTAAATATGCTGAAGGAACTATCCACGCTGGTAAAGCTGTAGAAGTTCACGATAAAGGAGCTTCTGTACAATTCGAAGATGCTGAGGTTGAAGCTTTCTGTCCTTCAAGATTATTAGAGAAAGAAGATGGATCTAAAATCAAGAAAGGTGAAGATGCTCAATTCAAAGTAATTGAATTCAACAAAGAATTCAAGAGAGTTGTAGTTTCTCACACAGGTATCTTCAGAGACGAAGAAAAGAAAAACGTTAAAGAATCTTCTTCTAGAAACGTATCTTCTTCTTCTAACAACGAAGAAAGATCTACTCTTGGAGACATCGATGCATTAGCAGAGTTGAAAAGAAAAATGGAAGAAGGTAAATAATCCTTAAACCATTTATAAATAGGGAGCCGCTCAAATGAGCGGCTCTTTTTTTTGTTTTGTGAGAAAAAACTAGTGGATTTGAAAATGGCTGCTGTTTGCAGGCAGAACTGTAGGTCAAAATTCAAAATTTTAAACCTGAAATAAAGTAAATGAGCTGAAATAAGACTTGAAATTGAAGAGAGATATTACAAAAATTTTATTTTTTCATGCTATAAAAGTATGATGAAATAAAAAAAGTAAGTAAAGTCAAAAATGTTGTTAAACATCCTATTGTAGGCATACTATTGATCTTTTCTTCTTTTAATTGTGAATTATTAAATTGTGTTTAATAGTGTATGCGTTTTATTTATTAATTTATTTTTAAATTTAAGTTAATGAAACCTGTTTTTGTTTGTTAATTATTTGTAGATTAGCGGCTTTAATAATGGATATGAAAAATAAAACTCTACCTCTTTTGTTTGCTGTATTTTCTGCTTTTCCGACTTTATTGTTTGGACAAGATAATGAAAGGCTCGTTAAGGATTATATTTCTCAAAATAAAATAAGAGAATATAAGAAGTCTGATCTTAACAATATTATTTTAGATAATGTTGATTATTCAAAATCTTTGAATGGAAATGTAGTGAAGTTTGTACAGCTTTATAATGGTTTACCAGTATACAGTACTTCGGCAACTGCACTTATTCGAGATAATAAGGTTATATACTATGTAGATAATTTTGTAAAGGATTATTCAAAATCAACACCAGCTACTGCAGCCATCAATAAGGTGACTGCTCTTCAAAAGATAGCTGAAGATCTAAAGAAACCCGAAATCGCTAATTTCACCATTTTAGAACGTTCTGAAAAGTCTGATAATAGACCAGGATCAGCAAACCAAAGATTGGTTTATGCAAATGATGCTAACGGAGACCTGCGTCTGGCATATGAATATATAGTAATGGAGCCAAAATCTCCAAATCATTGGGTGATTCTGGTGGATGCCAATAATGGGAAAATTCTAGATAAAAATAACTTAACGGTATCATGTGATTTCCATCCTGACGCCTATTCTTCAGAACCAGGACACGATCATTCCAATCATTTTGCAAATGTGAATATTGGACCAGAAAATAATATTGCAAGTAGCAATCTTGCGTTGTTTGCTCCTGATAATGCAACCTATAATGTGTTTCCTTTGCCTATAGAAGCTCCTACATTTGGATCGAGATCTATCATTACTAACCCTTGGATTCTTAATGCATCTCCTGAAGGATGGCATTCTGATGGAGTAAATACATATACCGTTACCAGAGGAAATAATGTGTTTACTTACGAAGACGTCGCAGGAACAGCTATGATTGACCCTACTTATATACCGGGAACTCCGGCAGAAGGAGGAGTAACCAGAAATTTTGATTTCCCTTTTGATATTAATGGAACTCCGGCAAATAATAGAAATGCTGCGATTACCAATTTATTCTATCTCAATAACAGAATTCATGATGTTTTTTATCAGTTTGGATTTAATGAAGTCTCAAGAAATTTCCAACAGAATAATTTTGGAAAGACTGCAGTGGGAGCAGGAGATGATGATTCAGTATATGCAGAAGCTCAAGATGGAGGTGGACTTAATAATGCCAATTTTGCTACCCCTCCGGATGGATTTAATCCAAAAATGCAGATGTACCTTTGGTCACCTGTAGGAAGAGCATTTTATTATAATGCACCAGCTGCGGCTATTCCTCGTGCTCCAGGAGCCGGAACTGCACAGTTTGGTAATCCTTTACCTATGGCCGGAATTACAGGTGATGTAATGCTGTCTCCTGTTTTGGATGGATGTACTGCTTTACCGGCAGCGTCTCTTACTGAGAAAATCGGTTTGGTTGAAAGAGGGAATTGTGCTTTTGCCATTAAAACAAAAAATCTTCAGAATGCCGGTGCTAAGGCAGTTATTATTTATAACAATGCAGTCAATGGTGCTAATTTGAGTAATATGTCCGGAGATGATCCAACTATTACGATTTCTTCAGTGCTTATTACGAATGCTGAGGGAGAATATATTAAAACTCAGCTTGCTGGAAGTACAACAGTAAATGTTACATTAAAAGGTAATAAAACTCCGGACGGAAGTTTCGATAACGGAATTGTAATCCACGAATACGGGCATGGAATATCTAACAGAATGACAGGAACAGGATACGGATGTCTAAGTCCAAACTCAAGTAAAGAGCAAATGGGTGAGGGATGGTCTGATTTCTTTGCTCTAATGTTAACAAATAAAGCAGGAGATAATGCTACTGTAGCAAGAGGTATGGGTACTTACGCAGGAGGAGAAGGAATTGATGGAGATGGTATAAGACCTAAAAAATACTCTCCGAGTTTTGCTGTTAATGCTTATACCTATGGAAATACTAACGGTATGGAGTACTTGAATAGTAGCAATGTATTAGTTCCAGATTCGCACTCTATTGGTTTCGTTTGGGCTACAATGCTATGGGATCTTCACTGGAAGTATGTTGAGAAATATGGATATTCTTCAGATGTATTGGCTAATACTACAAACGGAAGTACAAGAGTATTGCAATTGGTTACAGACGCACTAAAACTTCAGCCTTGTAATCCTAACTTTATTGAGGGTAGAGATGCAATATTGGCTGCGGATGCGGCAAAAAATAACGGACAGGATAAATGTATGATTTGGGGTGTGTTTGCAAAAAGAGGATTGGGTACAGGAGCTTCTGGAGGTTTAAAGAATAATATTAATGACCAGGAAGAGAGCTTTAATGTACCTGCAGACTGTTTACTAGCTACCGATGAAGTTTCAGCTGCCAAAGACAACAAGATTTCTATCTATCCAAACCCTGCAAGGGATGAGTTTTATATTACATTCCCAAGCAAGACAATTGGTAAAGTAAGCGTAGAACTTTATGATATGTCTGGTAAACTTGTTTCTTCTGAAGATAAGGTTTCACCTGAAGCTAAAAAAGCAATTTCTACAAACCGTCTAGTAAACGGAACCTATATGGTAAAAGTGAAAGGACTTGGTTTTGAGGCTAATTCAAAAGTGATTGTTAAAAAATAACTAACTTATATAATCAATTTTAGAAATCGCCACAAGCTTTGCTTGTGGCGATTTTATTTATCTATCATGTTGACTCCTTAAGGCAATTTAATTTATATATTGTAACTTTGCAGGCTGTTAAAAAAATTATGAAGAAGAAAAATATACTAAAAGGTGTTTTATTTGTAGGGATTGGAGCTAGTATATACGGTATGTTGGCCACTTTTGTGAAAATGGCTTATCATGATGGTTTTACAACTTCTGAAGTTACCACATCCCAATTCGTATTAGGTCTTGCAGGGCTTTTGATCCTGAACTTTATCCAGACTTTAACCTCAAAGCAGAAACTATCACTGCCCAATTCTAAGGAGCTAAGAATGCTTATGCTTGCAGGAACTTCATTGGGAGGGACAAGTTTGTTTTATTATATTGCAGTGCAGTACATCAATGTTTCCATTGCTATTGTGTTGCTGATGCAGTCGGTATGGTTTAGTGTTGTAGTAGAAAGTATTCTGACCAGAAAGCTGCCTAATGCAAGAAAAGTGGTTTCCGTAGTTATTGTACTGGTAGGAACAATCCTGGCAACTAATCTTATAAATATGGATATAGAACTGGATTGGCATGGAGTCTTCTGGGGATTAATGGCTGCAGGTTCATATACATTAACGATGTTTACTTCAAATACTTTGGCTACACATTTGCCTGTGTTCAGGAAGAGTCTTATTATGCTGGCAGGTGGTTCCATTGTTGTTTTTGCGTTTTTATTCTTTGCGCAGATAGGACCTATGTATTTTGATGGTCTAAAGGCATTTTATCTAAACTTTACAGATAATACAGAGCATATTCACTCTTTTAATTATTCTATTTTCCTTACCTATGGGTTTATTTTAGCATTGTTTGGAACAATCATTCCGCCCATTTTATTCAATATTGGTTTCCCGAATGCAGGGTTAGGTCTGGGAAGTATTGTTTCATCGCTTGAACTTCCGGTTTCTGTAACAATGGCTTTCGTTTTATTAGGTGAGAAAGTACTTTTAATACAATGGGTAGGGATTATTTTGATCCTTTTTGCTATTGTTTTAATGAATCTTCCGTCTAAAAAAGAGAAAGAAGTTTCAATGGCAGAATTATCTTAGAAAAAATATTTAACTAAAAATAACAGTTGAAAACCGTTCCTTTTGGAGCGGTTTTTTTAATTTTAAGAGCTTAAAGAAAAATTCCATGAAGTATTTCAGAAATGTAGTGGCAGCTCTACTATTTGCAGCTGGACAGGGTTTTATGTTTTCGCAGATAAGACCATTGGATGTAACACTTTCAGACTATCAATATCCCTTCGAGGTTCATTTTTTAGATTTGAAATCTCAGGATAATAATTTGAAGATGGCTTATATGGATGTGAAACCACAAAAATCTAATGGGAAAACCATTATGCTTCTTCATGGAAAAAACTTTAATGGGGCCTATTGGGAAAAAACAGCCAAGGATTTGTCAGCGAAAGGATTTAGGGTGATTATTCCGGATCAGATAGGGTTTGGAAAGTCTTCAAAGCCTCACAATTATCAGTTTTCTTTTTCACAGTTGGCAGAAAATACAAAATTGGTTCTGGATGAGCTGAAGATTGAAAAAACCATTGTTTTAGGGCATTCAATGGGAGGGATGGTTGCTACAAGATTTGCACTGCTTTATCCGGAGAAAGTTCAGAAACTTATCTTGGAAAACCCTATTGGACTGGAGGATTATAAAACCTTTGCCGGCTATCAAAATATAGATCAGGCTTATCAGTCTGAGCTTAAAAATACAGCAGAAACATATAAAAACTACCAGTTAAAATTTTACTATGATAATAAATGGAAAGAAGAGTACCAGCCATGGCTGGATCTGATTGCCGGATGGACTCTTCACAAGGATTATCCGCAGGTGGCATGGGATGCGGCTCTTACCACTGATATGATCTATAATCAACCTGTATGCTATGAATTTAAAAATATAAAAACACCTACCTTACTCATCATTGGAACAAGGGACAGAACAGCTATAGGAAAAGATAGAGCTCCCAAGGAACTTCAACCGAAAATGGGACAATATCAGGAGCTAGGAAAGAAAACCCAACATGAGATTGCCGGCTCTCAATTGGTAGAGCTCGAAAATGTAGGACACCTTCCTCATGTAGAAGTCTATTCTAAGTTTTTTGAAGCTTTATATAATTTTATTAAATAGTTAATTTAGATAGTAAATAGACAATGTTAGCTTGCTATTTATGTTTATTTTTTTAAATAATGAGATAAAATAGAAATTTATTAACTTTGAGGATGTAATAAAAACACAAGGAGTTAATAATGTCAGAAATAAGATTATCCAAAAAAGAAATTCTAGGCAGGTTAAACAACATCAAAATAAAACCCTCTGGACTTCAGCAGAGAAGATATGGCGTGTCTGTGAAATACTTTTCTGGCAATGAAGACATTCCGTCCAAAAGAATAGATTACACGGTAACTGCCCATATAAATATAGAATATGGTAAGGGTACTTTAAGTCTTAATAAAGAAGAAATATTTTATAATCAGCATGAAGCTGATCAGATTAGTGAAATTATTTCATCTGCATTATCATCAACGGTTTATCCTGTGGAAACAGATCTCAATGAAAAGGGAACTGGGACGGGTGAAATTACCAATTACAACACAATTGTAGAAAGGTGGAATATTCAAAAATCAAAGTTGTCAGAAAAATACAGCAGTAGTGATTTGGATGATTTTTTTATCAACTTTGAAAAGAAGCTTCAAAACAAAGCCTTTACTGAAAAAAGCCTACGTTATGATTGGTTTTGGAATCTTTTTTTTCACCCTAAGTTTATCCATTATGGAGATACCAGAAGCGTAGCTAGAGATTTATATCTGGCTGTTATTCCCTATCAGGAACCGCTAAGGTTTTCAGGAACACAGACGATCAACAAATTTCCTACAGATTATCATTCTTTTGTAATAGAATTTGAAAGTAATGAAATAGGGGCTCCGGATTATTTTTATCCTAAAGATCACAATAAACAAAACCCTTTATTCATGACCTTAAAAGTGATTTTTGATCATGACTTGTATCATCATTTTCCTATGCATACAAGGGCCTATTTTGAAGTGTTTTCAAAGAATCGGGAAGGAATCAAAAGTTGTATTAAGAAAATACAGTATACCCAATATCAGATGGGGGCAGATGAGTACAAAAATAAAGTACTGGATGAGAGCAGTCCCTTTATTACAGGGGGGCTGGTAAAGGTACCACCCAATAAATGGGGGTTTGATAATTTCGAAAGAATAGAAAATGACTGGTAGAAGCCACCAGTTCAATAAAAAGGTTTATTTTTACAAAAACACACCAAAATGTCACTAAAAGAAAAAGTAGTACAGGGAGCACTCTGCAAATGCAATTTCGGCACTGCACCCGATAAGCTAAAGGTACTTACGCAAACCAAATATTATGTGAATGACCATGAGAGCAGCAGTAAACTGGCAGCTACTCATAAAGATATTGGAGCTACTTTTGAAAAGAATACTTTCGGTTCATGCTCCAAAAAAAATAATACCCCTTGTTCTGCTGTTGTTACACAATGGAGCGGGTATTATGAAAAAGAACTCTACGACCCACCTGGAGGTTATATTTTACTGGAAGACAGCAAGGCAACCTGCCCAATAGGTGGTACCGACTGCATTACCATCATCAAGACAGGCCAAATGGGGGAACCTGCCAAAAAGAATATACAGAAAGCTGACAGTGAACTACAGTCGCATGTGAATCCGATGATGGATATGAAAAATCTTGATAAAAAAGACCCTTACGAATTTCTAAATGCTCAATAATTATGGCAGAAAATATTGAAAATAAAGTAGGGTTACAAGGGTGCTACTGGAAAGAAAATGATAAGTTATTCTCTGTTTCTAAAGGAGGAACTTATATATTATATACCAATAATAGTAACGAATTTAGTGTTGATGAAAGGTGTGTTGGAGGAAAAACCAAAAATCCTAAGGAAACTGTTAGTAAGGCCAGATGGGCCTTTATTTATGAATTTTTCTTCCAGAAATTAGAGAAAGCCAAACAGGAAGACATTTCTGAAAACTTATGGGGATCTCTTAGCGGAGGTACCGATAATGTAGCTAAATATGGCTTGGGAACCAAATATAAACAAGGGAGTAAACTTATTTTTAATCCTGACGGCTATAGCTATTATTATGGATATAAACAGAGGGTTGAGCTTTTTACTGAAAGTCCGGGAACAGGTTTCTATTTTTATATTATTCCGGTGGATAAGCCCCAGATATCCTTTGCTTACTTTACAAAAAGTGAGGAGGTGAAACGCTATGGAGAAAATGTTTCATTGCAGATTATGCTTCATGCCTATAATCTGGATAAAAAGAATAAATACAAAGCAAAACTATATTTATTAGAAGAAGATATTGCAAAAGGCCTTAAGGAAACGGATGATTTCGAAGATAATAACCTTTGGGAAGAGCCTCGAATATATAATATAGCCAATGGTGTAAGTGGAGATAATTGGAATTCTTATATTAACCTTACTTTCCCCATAGATATTGAATGGAAGAAAAACCAGCTTACAAAGAAAAATTTCACTGTTGTAATAGAAGTTTATAAATATTGGGAAGAGCCAGGAAGGATTTATGGAACCAATCAGAAAGAAGAAAGGGTTAATTATAAAAATTATGCGGATGATCCCACAACCGATCTCGTACAGTATGACCCTGAAATACTGGGTTTAAAAGATATAGATAATAAGAAATCTATTTCCAGTAGATTTATCGTTTCCGAGGAACTGATGGATCATTATCTTGAGCGTATTGAACAGGAGAAAAATAACATGATCCAATATATTGGGGATGTTGAATATAAAAAAAGAGAATTTGATCCATGCGGCTATTCAAAGATTACGCTAAAAGATGAGGATGATAAAGATAGAGCAGCATTGGTCATATTCGATGAAACAGCAACTGTAGGAGCAATAGATAAAACCAAACAAAGCTTTGCCGTTATAACCGGAGATACCCGAAAGAATATTTCCATTACCCTGGACCAGCTTACTACTCAGGATTCCTTTTGTCAGGGATTATTGTTGGATCAGGGCCTGAAACATTCTGCTAAAAAGAACGTTTTTCAGGTTGATAAGGTATATGCCGCTTTAAAGAATGGAAATGACCATGTAAGACGTACAGATGCCACCCATCAGGAACAACAGAGAAATGCAGGAGTAACGCCTACTAAAGAAAATGAGAATGATACCGATGTTGTAAAAACAAACACCTCATATAATGCAGGAATGGCACAGCAGTGGCGAGAGGGAGTTGATTATAAGCTAGACAGCAATGAGAAGATTACCTTAATGCTGAAATATGTGTATAATAAAACGGCTTTTGAAGGAGTACAGGCCTATGCAAATAGTAAGTATGCTAATGAAGCGGTGAATTCTTTATGGACATTAAGGTATTTTATTTTATCCTCAGGCAGCGCGCAAACCTATTTTTTACCAATCAGTACATGCCGATATCCAAATCAAATTGGCAGCATAAAAATATTTCCAGATATTGAATGGGAACTGGCCGCTCTTATCGCCGTTCCTTTATGGAAAAAAACGACATTCAAATTTCAAGCAACAAGAGAGAACCTGAGAGGGTATCACGGGCAGTTTGGGTTTAAGTATGTAAGAAAGGAGCTGAGCGTTGAAGCAGAAACAGAAGGAAAAGTAGGAGCCGATTTTACATTGAAGGCTTCCACAAGCGGTAAAGATTACGAAGCCGGCTATAAAATAGAGAAGTCTATAAAAAAAGTAATAGGTACTTTCAATGCTGTTTATGAGAAATCAGAAATTTTTGATGGTACCAACGAAGATGTAACACAATCCGCTGCCTATAAAAAAGGAGTATTAAAGAAGTTTGATTTTACTATTGATCCACCAAATGTTGCCATTGCTTTAAAATGGAAACATGAAGTAGCCAAAAAAGCAGAATATCTGGGACAGGTTGGTTGGAGAATTGAAGGAGGCGTAGCGCTAAAACCTTTTATTGCTTTTGGAATTACAGTAGATTTAGTACCCATTGTGGGGAAATTTGGATGGATTGGTAAGGCTGTAGAATTAATCATTAAGGCATTAGAATATACCGTTAAAGGTTTAGATATTTTCTTTAATTTCGTATTTACGGCAGAAGTGGCCGGGAATATCTCCATAGGCTATCACAACTTGGACGGCTGGGACGAAAAGCTGAAAAGAGAATTTACAATTACAGTGAATGCCAGCCTTGAAGCTGGAGTAAATTATGAAGGGACTGCATTAATTTCGACCATTGTAAGAGATGGTATAACCTATGAAACCCAAGAAGAATTAAAAATAAAAGCCTCCCTTGGTGCAGGTGTAGAATATAAAGAAGAATGGGATTCTGATAGTAAAGGAATGTTTAAAAATGTAACAGTCACATTCCTGGGGGCAGAAGCAAAACTAGAAGTTTACTCTTCCATTACAAGAAGAAAGAAAACAGTATACAACAACGACGAAGTTGTATCTAACCAAAAAGGAGATATAAAACATAATAATGTACATAAACTATTAGAAAAAGATATATGGTATGGTCCAGAAAAAATATATACTGATGACGAAAAGGATGACAAATAAAGTAATTTACTGCCTAATTTTTTTAATTATGATAGTGAGTTTCGGATGTACAAAAAAAACTAATATTAAAGAAATAGAAATGGAAAAAAAAATAGACACCAATCAACCCATGTATGAGCTAGCAATAGATGCCCGTGGTTGTTATTTTGAAATTTATATTAATGATGTTCCCGTCTATTTTCATTATAATGTTGGTGCAACCGCATTTCGATTGCCTGTCAATAGCTTTATCCCAAAAAGTGGAGAGCAAAGAATCTCTATGAAGATGATTTCCGTTGCAGAGGGAAAGCCGCTTCCTTCCGGGGCTGAAGTATCCCTAACAGTGGATGAATACCCAAAAGGAGAAGCTAGAGAAAGACAAACCAAATTTTCTTATAAAACACCTCCTGTTGATCCTAAAAACCAAGGGAATTTTGCAATGGAAAAAACATTTGTTGCAAATGTTCCCTATGAATTAACCGACTGGAGACAAGGTATGGATCTTACCAAGGAAGACCAGGCAGTGATCTTAAAGGAATTAGAAAAAAAATATATAGAATATACAAATGCATTTAAAGATGCTGATCTGGCCAAATATAAGGAACTTACAAAACTAAGACAGGATAATACATTTGCATCTATGTACTATACCAAAGAACAAAGAGCGCAGGCTGAAAATTCTTATGTTTCAGGTATTGAAAATAATAAAGTGAAGCTTTTCCCTTTAGAAAACTACAAGCTTGTATTTTACGGAAACGGAAAACTAGTGGGTCTTCAAAAGAAAGAGGATGCCCCAGGAGTGTTTATTGATAATCAGGACGAGAAAGAAGCATTTATGGAGTATATATTATTTTATAGAAAAAATAAAAACTCTCCTTTGGAAATTATTTTATAAACAGTTATTTTTCAACACAAAATACAGCATTTAAATACATAAACTTTGATAAGTAAAGTACAAGGCATTGTAAACTTTTTAGGAAGAAACTTCTTGATGTTTTTTCAGATTTATGCCATTGTATATGTTTTTATGAGCTCTTATATAAATCTATGGTTTTCCTTGAATAGGGAAACCTTTTTTGAGTTTGAAAAAGTTATTGTAATGAACTTCTTTCAGGCTGAAATGATATTCTTGTACCTATTTTACAATAAGATTAAGAATAGTAAAAATGAAAAAATTGCAGGGCTGAAAGTGATGTATTCGAAGTATCTGGAAGATATGCAAAGCCAGGGAGTGAATAAGCTTAAAGCCTCCTTATCCATGTTAGCAGGATTGTTTATTGTTGCATTCCTTTTTATTCTACTGATCTTAAAATCTCCTTTTGGAAGCTTTTTTAAGCTGGTAATCGGGTTGAATGAAATAATGATAAAGAATGTTGAGATTTTAATACCCTGCTTGCTATTGGCCTTATTCCTTTATTTTCAATTAAAGAATGACGCAAAAAACAGTACGCTCAATGCGGCTATTAGGCTAGGGCTTATTATGAATAGTTTTAAAATTTCAATACCTATCTTTATCATTTTGTATGCAGTACGAGTCTATTTTTCGGGAAAGACTGAAGAATCCTTTGTACCGGCAGCTTTACTGGCCGTTAATCTATCTTTTTTAATTACAATTATAAGAGAAAAACAATTAATGTCCCAGAGTGAATAAGTAGATATTCATTATTAAAATCCAGATATGAAATTCAATAAGGAAAAGAAAGGTGATAGTTTTTGGGTGGTTTTTTTCTCCGTAATATTTATGCTTTTATTCCTGGGAATGGGTGGTGGAGGAGTCTATTACAGCTACAGTAAATTTTCCATACATCTGGATCTGGTTTCCAATGGCATCAAGACAGGAGGAAATATTACAGGCTACGAAGAAAGTTGGTCAAAGGACGATGATGGCGGATATACCAAAATGTATTCTCCTATAATCAGATACTATGATACTTCCAATAAGTCTCATGAGCTTTATGCCGATTACAGCTCAAGCAATAGATCGTGGTCCAATGAAGTCACTGTTTACTTTGACAAGGATAACCCGTCAAAAGCCATCCGCGGTGGTTTTTGGCATTTGTGGTTTTGGCCGTTTATGATTCTTTGCTTATCAATGATTCCCTTAGGAATAGGATTGTTTGTCCTTAAATATTATATAGATCTGTTATTTAAAAGAAAAGACCGTTTATAGTTAAACAGCCTTCCTTTTCAGTTGAATGAATATAGCCAAAACACCAATTCCGGAAAAGATAATACAAGAGAGTCCCAGATTTTGAATCCATCCGATACTTACCAACCCAATACCAATCAATATATAATAAATAAGGCCTAGTAAAGCTCCTGCACTTCCCGTTTCATTTTTATAATTAATTAAGGCTGTGCTTAAAATATTTGGAATGGCCATACTGAATGCCATAACAATGAAAAAGTAAGGAATTAAAAAATAAATTCCATAATCCATTAATATCCAGACCAAAATAGAAGCCGCAAGTGCACCCATTGTACTTCTCTGAACTAAAATCTTAGGTGAAATATTTCTTAATAAAAGAAACCTATTCAGTTTGGCTCCTGTAAAAGTTCCTGCGGCCAATATCATACTGCTGTATCCGAAAATATATGACGAATACTGTTGCTCCTTAAATATAAATGGAGCCAGTGAATAATACGAAAACAACAAAACATTAAAGCTCATAATGAGCAGGCAACACCTGATAATATCCCGATCGCCAAGCATTCTCTTTAATAAACTAAAAAGGGTACTAACACTTATTTCTTTTCCTGAATCTCTGGTTTCAGAGACCTTTTTTCTTGCCAAAATATAAAATAGAACAGCCAACATATACAAAGTAATAAAAACACCCTGATGTCCTGTAGACGAAGCAAGTACGGAACCTGTGATCATCCCGATAATAGGACTGATGGATAAACCGATCCCTATCCATGAAAAAACCTTACTGATCTGATCCCTCTCATAAACGTCCCTTAAAATAGTCTGAGTAACGATTGAGCCTACTGCAATTCCAAATGCTGAAACTATTCTGGCAGCAAGCAGAATAACGAAGCTAGGGGCAAAAATAGCTGCAAAAGTTCCTATTCCATAAGTGATCAATCCGTATTCTAAAGATTTTTTTCTTCCGATCCTGTCACACTGTACTCCCCAAAATGCAACTCCTAAAGCGAAAGCAATAAAATATAAACTGATGGTTAACATGGTAGATTCTTCATTTACTCCAAATTTTTCCTGAACCATTGGCAAAACAGGACTGTAGATGGTTTCTACAAACTGAGGCAGCATCACCAACAGGGTCAATAACCAAAGTGGATTTGTCTTTTTCATTTTTTCTGCAAAGTTTTGAAAATTTCAGTGTATATTTATAATGATATAAAAACAAAAAATATCAAAAATAGGACATGGCGATACTCAGACAAAATGAAGAATTTAATGCAGATTCTATTCAAGAAAAAGTAATTGGAATTGCTTCTGATATGGTCATGCATGATTCCGGATTTCATTTTCACACTTCCAAGGCACAGTTGCTGTATGCCCCATCAGGCTGTATGACGGTTACCACATCAGATCAACAGTTTGTATTGCCTCCGTTCAGAATGCTTTGGATTCCGGCTCATGAAGTTCATCGGGTAAATTTTCGCAATATGGTAGCGTACAGATCCATCTATTTTAATGAGGAATATGCAGAAAAATACATGCATTCCAGCCTTAAGGTTTTGCATGTAAGCCCACTTTTGAAAGAGATTATTGAAAGAATCTGCTTCTGGGATTGGGATGTTCTTAGTAAGAATCAGGAGAATATTCTAAAAGTATTCTGGAATGAAATGGACGATGCTCCTGAAGAAAAATTAGAGCTGAAAATGCCACATGACAGACGTTTTAAGAATGCGATAGAAGAATGGACAAAACGGATATCTATGCCTCCCATGCTAAAAAAACTGGCAGAAGAAACTGGGGCGGTTGAAAAAACAATTACCCGTATTTTTAAAAAAGAAACGGGACTGTCTTATCAGGACTGGAGACAGCAATGGCGTCTTCAGAGATCCATAGAGCTTTTGGTAGAAGGTAACTCAATAGGAGAGGTGTCTCATATTCTGGACTTTTCTTCAGATAGCGCATTTATAGAGTTTTTCAAAAAGCATACAGGAGCTACACCATTACAATATCTAATGAAGAACGAGTAGACAATCTTAGGGGTCATGTTTCCTTGAAAAATTTCTTGCCTTATGGAAAGTTCCCTGAAAAATAATTTATATAAAATTGTATTACCAAAAAAAAAATATATTTTATGGACAATTATAGCAGTACAATCGAGATAATAACCATGCCGGACAAAGTATATGATGCCCTGACACATAAAATTCCTCTTTGGTGGACTGAAATGTTTAAAGGATCATCTGGAAAAGCCAATGAAGTATTCACGGTACGATTTGGAGATCATATTCACAAAACGATACGGGTGAAAGATTTAGTCATCAATTCAAAGGTTATCTGGTATGTTGAAGATTCTTTGATTGCCATTCCTGAACTGAAAAATCAAAAAGAATGGATGGGTACAACCATTGTTTGGGAAATAGAGAAAAAGGATAATAGAGTTCTGCTTACCCTTACCCATATTGGTTTACATCCGCTTATTGAATGCTATGACATATGCTCTAATGGTTGGCTGCAATTTATCAGTAGCCTGAAACTATTTCTGGAAACGGGAAAAGGAGTTCCGTATAAAGAATAATGTTACGATTATTCTAAAAAAGAAAAGAGGCTGTTTATAGATAAACAGCCTCTTTTTGTATGTATTGTTGTCTGAATTATTTCTTCTTGTAAGCAGCGTCTTTAATTCTCGCTTTTTTACCTCTAAGATCTCTGAAGTAATAGATTCTTGCTCTTCTAACTCTACCTCTTCTGTCAACCTCGATTTTTTGAAGTGCAGGCAAGTTGATAGGGAATACTCTCTCTACACCTACATCACCACTCATTTTTCTGATTGTGAAAGTTTTTGTAGATCCAGTACCTCTTAATTGGATAACTGTACCTTTGAAGAACTGAGTTCTTGTCTTTTGTCCTTCTTTAATTTCGTAATACACAGTAATTGTATCACCTGCTTTGAATTCAGGGAATTCTTTTTTCGCAATGTACTTGTCTTGTACGTACTTTAATAAATCCATTATTATAAAATAAAATGTTAAAGCTAAGCAACTTACACGTTTATCGTCAGAGGTTGAATAACAGGTTGCAAATGTACAAAATAGTTTTTGAATACACCAAATAATTAATATGGTAAAAACAATAATTTTTTCATTTCGATTTTGCTAAAAAATTAACGGTTTCTTTAAAATACCATCAGGCACAGTTTATATGGGAAATCTACTTTTGCCCGAAATAAAAATCTGAGATACAGATTTTAAATTCCTGATTTACAAACTAAAAATCAATATGTCATTCTAAAACTAAACTATTATGAAACATTATTTCTTCTTTTTTTGTTTCGTAGCACAAATGGCATTCGGACAGGTTTTGTTCCCCTATCTACAAAACCCCACTCCGAATTCTATGATCGTCAATTGGAAAACTGCTTCTGATAACGAAACCACTGTGATCTACGGAAACTCACCTTCCAATCTGAACGTTACTGTAACGGGAACTACCAATATCTTTTCGGATACAGGATATAATAATAATTACTATTATCACACTGCAAAAATTACAAACCTGCAGCCCAATACCAAGTATTATTATAAAATAAAGACCGGAGCCAATGAGTCCGCAGTCTACAATTTCAGAACACTACCATTGCCGGGACAGGCTGTAACAAATGATGGGAAAATCAGATTCCTGATCATGGGAGATAACCAGATTAAGGCAGAGCCAAGGTATGACAGTCTTACTTTAAACGCTTTCAAAAAGTTGAAGCAAAAATTTGGAGCAGACTCAGATCCATCCGATAATATTGCCCTTACATTTATGGTAGGAGATCAGGTGGATGTTGGAACACTGGATCACTATGAGAACGTTCACTTCAAAAAGAATGTGAAACTATCCCCTTATCTGCCTATTCAGACAACGGTAGGAAACCATGAAACCTATGGAACTTTGGGGATGAATTCCTATTATGCTCACTTCTATATAGATGAGATAAAGTATAAAAACATCAGTTCTGGAAATGAAAATTATTATGCGCAGCAGGCAGGGAACGTATTATTTATCAGTTTAAGCTCAGAGCATACGGGATCAGCACAGCAGACATGGCTACAACAGGTTCTAACTGCGGCTAACAGTGATTCTACTGTAGACTGGATTATTTCTTTAAGCCACAGACCTTATCAGGCAGAGCAGTATGTGGGAGATATTTCCACCTGGGTAAGAAACAATGCGGTACCACTTTTGGTAACGTCCGATAAATACCTGATGCATGTGGGCGCTCACCACCACCTGTATCACAGAGGGCAGTTGAAAAATACCCCAAATTACCAGATCATTTCCGGAGGAACGGCTTGGGATCAGTACTGGGGAATGTCTAATGAACAGGATTTTGATGATGTTCAGAAAACATTAACAGACTGGACGTACCAAATTGTTGAAGTAGATATCCCAACCGGAAAAGTAGACATAGAATGTTATTCTATTGGCGGAATTTATACCAAGAAAAATAATGAACTGGTTGACTCTTTCCATCGATATAAAAATCAACCTAAACCGGCAAAACCATCCATTACCAATGCTTTCTCAGGGCCAACTACATTGCCTTTGACCCTGAATGGAAGTTCATTTTCATCTTCAAACGGAGAACTTTTAAATACCACTCAATTTTTAATAAGCAAGGCTCCTGATTTTTCTGTAGTGGAAAAAGAAGTTTACCGTGATTTTGAAAACTGGTTCGGCAAGGACGGAAACGGAAATCCTGATAAAGCCAAGAACCTAAATGAGGGAGTAGACATTACGAAGGTAATGTTGGCCGCTAATTCCATTCCAAATGGTATTTATTACGCAAAAACCCGTTACAGAGACAGAAACCTTGAATGGAGCGAATGGAGCGATGTGAAGCAGTTTGAGATTACAGGAAGTGTTGTTTCAAACCCAACATTTACTTTAGATAAAACCGAATATACTCAAAATGAACCGATAGTGGGAACTTTTACCGGAGGACCTGGAAATCAGCAGGACTGGGTAGGTCTTTATAAAAAAGGACAAACGCCAACTACCACCACTTCTCAAGGGTATATTTATACGAATGGGCAAACAGCAGGAACCGTTACATTTAATAATGGACTGCCTAACAAAGGTCAATACTTTGCAGGATTTTTTGCTAACGGAGGATACACAGAAATTACACCAAGAAAAAACTTCTATGTAGGACCGAAAGTTCAACTGCAGGCTACGGCTGATACTTATCCTGTAGGAGGAACCGTTGTTATTAATTATTCCAATGGTCCAAATTTGCAAAAAGACTGGATCGGAATTTATAAAATGGGGCAGACTCCGGGAACCACTACTGCCATAAAATGGAACTACGTAACAACAGCAGCCGGAACTCTTAACTTTACAGGGCTTCCTAAAGGGTATTACTATGCACAATATTTACTGGAAGATGGGTATAACGGTATCGGAGACAAAGTATTCTTTAAAGTTGGAGATATTGTAACCGAGTTATGGATCAACAAACCTGTTTATTCATTAGGAGAAAATATTACTGCTTCATGGACGGATTCTCCGGGAATTATTAAAGACTGGCTAGGAATCTATCCGCAAAATATTCAGACACCGGATGATAACTTTGTATCTTATACTTACTTCGATGGAGTGACACAGGGTACGAAAACTATTCAAGGGACAGCAATTCCTACTACACCAGGTAATTACTATATGGTAATGTTTACAAATGATTCTTATACAGAAGTTTCAAACAGAGTGCAGTTTCAGGTAAGCTCAGGAACTTTAGGGGTAGATGAGGCAAAAAGTACAGAGAAAAATGTAATCCTATATCCAAACCCTACAAAACCAGGGGAGCCAACTTTTATTAAGAGTGATTACCCTATTGAAAAAATAGAATTGGTTTCTGCTTCAGGAGAGCTATTGTATGAATCGAAGAATATTCACAACCAACGTTTCTCATTAGTGAATGAAAATCTTCCAAAAGGAGTATACTTTGTAAAAGTTCACGCAAGAAAATTATTTACATTAAAGCTGATCATTCAGTAATCAAGTAAATTCAATTATAAAAATAGGGAGGTTGTCAGCAATGATGACCTCTTTTTTATTTGCTGTAGCTTTAAGTTTTCTCACGGATTTTGGAGTTTCCACAGATGTAATACATGTATCTGTTTTCCCTGTGAAATCATGCCGGATTAAAACAGCAATGCAAGGAAATAAAACTTAAAAAAAAGCAGCCTCAAAAAACTGAGACTGCCCTTGTTATCGTAAAATGATTTAAATGTTATTCAAAATCCGTGTATAAATAATCCTCCTGAATAAAAGTCTGATTCTCTCCGGATAAATAATCATCTCCGGTATCCGCAAGAATCTTGGTCTCCTGAACAAGTTTTCCTTCCGGATTGTAAGCTTTCAATAAGATCCATTTTCCACTGCGTTCAAGTTCCTTTACACCACTGATCATCCTTATCTTGATTTTTCCACTTTGAAGAATACCCTCCTTTACAGAAGCCTTGTTGACAGGTTTACCCTTAATATATTGTACAATTTGTGCGGTGAAGTTATAACTATAACCATAACCATAGCTTTCCTCAGCATTCAAAGGTTGATTGTAGGTGTATAAAATGGTTCCTTTATTGTCATAGATTGTCGCATCAT
The DNA here is from genome assembly GCF_003020585.1 of Chryseobacterium aurantiacum. Classification (GTDB taxonomy): domain Bacteria; phylum Bacteroidota; class Bacteroidia; order Flavobacteriales; family Weeksellaceae; genus Chryseobacterium; species Chryseobacterium aurantiacum. The sequence goes on along the minus strand of NZ_PXUE01000002.1, from coordinate 907,521 downwards.
AAGCTGTTTGCTTAGAGTTTAATTTCTTTTCAGATCTCAGCTTATTTTCTTCAGAATATGTTTTTGTACTTACCGGGAGACCATCCTTATATTGAATTTCATTCAATCCTTCATAGGCTGTACCATTATAGGGCACATCATCCTTATAGGTTAATGTTGACTTCAGTTTTCCGTCCGGAGCATAATATTTGATCTCTTGGGTAACATCATCTGTCAGCCTTTTTTCTGTTAAAAGTTTTCCGTTTTCGTCAAAATTTTTATTCAAAATAATAGAGCCGTTTTTGTAAACATCAATGATTGAAGGGTAGGTGTAATCGGAATTCAACTGATAATCTTCACCATCCATAGGTTTGTAGGTGTCATTTTCTTTATCATATTGATAAATAAGATGCCCTATTTTCTTTCCGGATTCGTCATAAGTCGTTTTATAGCCGTCTTTTTTATTTCTTTTTTGTTCCTGTAGAACCTTTCCGTTCTTAGAATATACAACCCCTTCCTTTACACTGCCGTCACTTTTATATTTTTCAAATTTGGAAAGCCTCATCGGATTATAGTAATAATCTGCATAAGAATTTTCATTGGATTCAGAAGTTGAATTTCCAAGATATTTCCCTTTTTCTCCATAATATTTATTCTCATAGGTACCGTCTTTACCCATAAGAGTTTCCGTTCTGATTCCTTTGATGTCTTCATCATAGATAATCGTTTGGGAAGGTATAGAATTCTCATATACAGTAAGGCTGTTATAATAATATTCACTTTCTGGATCCTTATAGCCGAACATTTTTCCGGAGAAAGTACCATCAGCTTTATACACCATATCTTCCAGTAACCTGCCCTTGTCATCATAAGACTGGGATGGCCCTACCTGCTTTCCGTTAGAATATGTTACGATGCTCATTACCTTTCCTTCAGGGGTGTACCATGTTACTTTTCCATCGAAAACTTCACTGCTTGGAGTGGTGTCAGAGGCCAGTCCCTCCATTTGAAGAGTTCCGTTTTTGTAAAAATCCTTGATTAAAGTAAGCTTGCCCTTTGCAGAAGTCTCACGGTAATATTCCATGTTCTCCTTTGTCGTTTTTTCCCAATTTTCATCGAAATAAGTTTTTTCCTGAGCGTATACGTTAATGCTGAGTACCAATGCAAGTAACGCTGACGTAAATAGTTTTTTCATGTCTTTATTAAGGTTTGATTTTTTGTTTAAGGTTAGTTAGCTTTTGGGTACTAATGAAAGTAAGAAGTTAAAAGCTGTTGAAGAGGCAGATTTGAATCTGTCTGAAATAATTTTCATGGAAATTGTGTTTAAATATAATAAGCCCGAAGACTATAAAATATGTGGTGTTTTTTAATTTGAGACCCCAAATATAAATCAATTTGACGAGATTTATAAATAAAATGGACCGATTTGTTCGCTTTTGATTGTAAAAATCTGATTATAATCATTTTAAATATATAAAAATACCATCCCGTAAATCATGAAACTCTGGATTATTTCTGATCATCGGATATACGATAAAATTTATTAAATTTAGCCAACAGAAAAATCTAATATTTCATGATAGATAAAAGAGTAAAAAATGCAAAGGAGGCCATCGACGGAATTAAAGATGGAATGACACTGATGCTTGGCGGATTTGGACTTTGCGGAATCCCTGAAAATTCAATTAATGCCTTGGTGGAAAGTGACGTGAAAGATTTAACATGCATTTCAAACAATGCCGGAGTAGATGATTTCGGATTAGGATTACTTCTTCACAAAAGACAGATTAAAAAAATGATCTCATCTTATGTAGGAGAAAATGCTGAATTTGAAAGGCAAATGCTTTCAGGGGAACTGGAAGTTGAACTGACTCCACAAGGAACTCTGGCAGAAAAATGCAGAGCAGCTCAGGCCGGAATTCCTGCTTTTTATACCCCTGCAGGCTACGGAACCGAGATAGCAGAAGGAAAAGAAGTGAAAGAATTCCACGGAAAACCACATATTCTGGAACATGCCTATGAAGCAGATTATTCTATTGTAAAAGCATGGAAAGGAGATCACGCAGGAAACCTTATTTTCAAAGGATCTGCAAGAAACTTTAACCACCCAATGGCTGGAGCAGCCAAAATTACAATTGCCGAAGTGGAAGAATTGGTAGAACCGGGACAATTAGATCCCAACCAGATCCATATTCCGGGAATCATGATCCAAAGAATTTTCCAGGGTGAGAAATTTGAAAAAAGAATTGAACAACGTACAACCAGAAAAAAATAAGAAGAATGTTATCAAAAGAAGATATCGCAAGACGTATTTCCAAAGAAGTTAAGGATGGTTATTACGTAAACCTGGGAATAGGAATTCCAACTCTGGTTGCCAACTACGTTTCAGAAAATATTTCCGTAGAATTTCAAAGTGAAAACGGAGTTCTGGGAATGGGCCCTTTCCCTTTTGAAGGAGAAGAAGATGCAGACATCATCAATGCCGGAAAGCAAACCATCACTATCTTGCCGGGAGGTTCATTCTTCGATTCAGCATTTAGTTTCGGAATGATCCGCGGACAAAAGGTTGACCTTACCATCCTCGGAGCAATGGAAGTTTCTGAGAACGGAGACATTGCCAACTGGAAGATTCCCGGAAAAATGGTGAAAGGAATGGGAGGAGCAATGGATTTGGTGGCTTCTGCAGAAAATATAATCGTAGCAATGATGCACGTAAATAAAGCTGGAGAAAGTAAGATCCTTAAAAAATGTACACTTCCTTTAACAGGAGTAAACTGTGTAAAAAGAGTGGTTACGGAATTAGCCGTATTGGACGTTACCCCGAATGGATTCAAACTGATAGAAAGAGCACCGGGTGTTTCAGTAGAAGATATTATCAAAGCTACAGAAGCAGATCTGATTATTGAGGGTGAAATTCCTGAAATGCAGTTCTAGATAAAATACAAAGCCTTGCCCACAGCAAGGTTTTTTTATGGAATAAGATGCGTTAATGTGCTGAATAACACAAGAAGCCAAAACATAAAAAAAGACTGTCTCATTCATGAAACAGTCTTTTTTTATCCGGTAAGATTCAGAAGCTCGTTATACAATCAAACTTCTCTTCTTATTTATTGTCCTGTGCCCCGAAAACTTTCTGCAATATGCTTGTTGTTCTCATAGCCGGGGTATTTCTGATTCCGCTTTCCTTATCAGCTACCATTTTGAAAACCCCGTTGATGGTCTCAGTGGTAACATACTCATTAAGATCGGTTGTTACAGATTGACCTGTAAAAGTATTGTATTTTGAAATAAGGTTTTTCCAGACAGCATCTGCACCTACTTTTCCTAGTGAAGCTTTTACTTTGGGTTGGAAGGCTGTAAATAACTGACTTTGAGTTTTGCCTTGTAAATAACTGGTAGCCGCATTATCTGTTCCCAATAAGATATTCTTAGCATCCGTAATCGTCATAGAGGTGATTGCATTGGTAAAAATAGGAGCAGCTTCTGTTACCGCATCCTCAGCAGCTCTGTTAAGCAACTTTACTCCCTCGTCTGCAAGGCTTCCCATACCAATGGAACGTAGCGTGGTATCAATCTTTCTTAGTTTTTCAGGCATTAGGATTTTTACCGCTTCATTTTTTAGAAAACCGTCTGTTAAAGCCAGTTTTTTCACTCCATCCGTTACACCGATACTTAAGGCTTCCTTTAATCCTGAAGAAATCTGGGTTGAGGTAAGATTTCCAAGGTTGGCAGGAGAACTTTTAGTAGATGTCGTAGTTGTTGTATTCGTGCTTGTTGTTGTGGAACCTTTAGTAGCTGGAGGTGTATTAAGGTCAATACCCGTTTTATCCTTAACAGTAGACTTGATTATATCAAGAAGCTGAGCTTGTGTAGATATTGAAAATAATAATCCTGCTGCTATAAAAATGCTTTTTCTCATTGTATTTTTTTACAAATTTAGATGTTTAATCTTTTAAGTGACGTAAGCTTATCAAAAAATAAACCATAAAATTTCATAAATTTAAATAATCACCTCTTTTTAAATTCAAGTTTTTGATTTGTAGTTGCTTAAAATATCTGTATTTACCACAATGTAAATGGAAACATTCATAGAAGTATAAATTCTAGAAGAAACTTCCGGATCATTTGATCATTTAAAAGTTTTAGAAAATAAGTATCTTAGCTCTACTCATAATTCCATCCAATGACTCGTAGTTTTTTAGCATTTTTTATGATGATTTCAAGTCTTGTTTTTTCACAAAATAAATTGAACCTTATTCCTTATCCTCAAAGTATTGAGATAAAAGAGGGAAATTTTATCATTCCTGACGTGTTGAATATCAGCAATGATTTGCCCAAAAAAGAAACAGATTATTTCAGGAAGCGCATGGGTTCTATGATAAAGTTGAAAGAAACTAAAAAATCAGAAGCTCAATTGGTTTACTTTCCATTGGGAAATACTCCTGAAGGAAAGGAAGAATTTTATAGTATAGAAATTTCATCCCAACAAATTCATATTCAATCTTATACCCCTCAAGGATATTTTCTGGCGCTTCAAACCCTGATTCAATTATTTGAAAATGAGAATACTAAAAAGAAAATTCCAGCCATGAAGATTGTAGACCAACCCAAGTTTGCATGGCGGGGAATGCATCTGGATGTGTGCCGTCACTTTTTCACCGTGGATGAGGTGAAAAAATATATTGATTATCTGGCGATGTATAAACTGAACACCTTTCACTGGCATTTAACAGATGACCAAGGATGGAGAATCGAAATAAAAAAATACCCCAAGCTGACACAGGTAGGTTCAAAACGTAAAGAATCCATGATAGGGGCATACGTTGATAATACTTTTGACGGAAAACCCTATGGACCTTACTTTTATACTCAGGAACAGATAAGAGATGTAGTGAAATATGCTCAGGAAAGACACATAACAATTGTCCCTGAGATTGAAATGCCGGGCCATGCCTTGGCTGCATTATCAGCTTATCCGGAGCTGGCATGTACCAAAGGACCTTTTGAGGCAGCTACAAAATGGGGCGTTTTTGATGATGTATTTTGCCCTAAAGATGAAACCTTTCAATTTCTGGAAAATGTTTTGGATGAGGTTATTCAGCTATTTCCATCACAATATATACACATTGGTGGAGATGAGTGCCCCAAGACAAGATGGAAAGAATGTGCCCATTGCCAGGAATTAATCAGAAAAAATAATTTGAAAGATGAACATGGGCTGCAAAGTTATTTCATCCAAAGAATCGAAAAATATGTCAATAGTAAAGGGAGAAAGATCATTGGCTGGGATGAAATTTTAGAAGGCGGATTGGCGCCTAATGCAGCTGTCATGAGCTGGACAGGAGTAAACGGAGGCATTGAAGCAGCAAAGTCAAAACATTTCGCAGTAATGACACCAGGAGCATATTGTTATTTTGACCATTATCAGGGAGATCCGCAGACAGAACCCAATGCTTTTGGAGGTTTTACCCCATTAGAAAAAGTTTATTCCTATAACCCGATTCCTGATGAGCTAAGTACTGAACAGGCAAAATACATTCTTGGAGTTCAGGCCAATTTATGGACAGAATACATTCTTGATTTTAAGCAGGTTCAGTATATGATTTTTCCAAGATTGATGGCACTTTCGGAAGTAGGATGGGGAACTTCAGATTCTAAGAATTATAAAGAATTTGAAAACAGGGTGATAAACCAGTTTAAGATTTTGGATAAGATGGATGTAAATTATTCCAAAAGTATTTACAATATTTCTGGAAAGGTAATTCCGGCCCGTAAAGGTATTGCCTACGAACTTTCAACCTCACAAAATTCAAATGGAATAAAGTATACTCTGGATGGAACCGTTCCTACAATACATTCTAAAACGTATCAGGGTCCCGTTTCAATACCTCAATCTTTAACTCTAAAATCGGCTTATTTTGAAGATAGACAGCTTAAAAGTGCCGTTTCTTCACAGCAATTTATCATTTCAAAAGCGACAGGAAAAGACATTACTCTTGAACAACAGCCCAGCGAAAATTATTCTTTTGGTGGAGCCTTTACCCTTGTAGACGGAATTATAGGTAACCCAAAGCAGCTAGGTAAAACATGGTTGGGTTTTATGGGGAATGATGTGGTCGCGACAATAGATCTCGGACAGAAAACAGTTTTTTCAGACGTTTATTTTAATACATTGGAAAATAAAGGAAGTTGGATCCACTTTGCAAAATCTGCCCAAATTTTAGTGTCTGATGACAATAAAAACTTTAAATTAATCAAGGAAATAGGAAAGGAGGAAATTCAAAATGCCCATGGAAAAATACAATTGAATCTAGGCTCTCAAAACTCAAGATATCTGAAACTGAGAATAGAAAATGCAGGAATTATTCCGGCCGGAAATCCGGGTGCTGATTCAAAAGCTTGGCTGTTTGTTGATGAAATTGGCGTAAATTAGCAAATATTGAACTTTACAAGATGCAAGACACGATACTTTCCTCAGAGTTTTCATCATCACCGGAACTGGTTGAGAAATTATACCAGAACGGGATTACTAAAAATTACAATCAGGGAGATATTATTTTAGACGAAAATGCTTCCATACGCTCTATTCCTATTGTAATGAAAGGAATGTTGAAAGTAATCAGAACTGAAGAAGATGGACGTGAAATCCTGCTATACTACATCAAGGCAGGAGAAAGCTGCATTATGTCTTTTCTGGGCGGAATGCACAATGAAAAAAGCATTGTAAAAGCAGAAATAGAAGAAGATGCAGAGATTCTCTTTCTTCCCGTAGATAAGGTTTCTTTATTCATCAAGGAACATCCTGAATGGCTGGATTATATTTTCAGGCTTTATCACAAGCGTTTTGAAGAATTGCTGGATATCATCAATGCCATTGCCTTTAAAAAAGTAGATGAAAGATTACTGAATCTTCTTCATAAAAAGGTAGAGATTACCGGCATAAATACTATTAATACCACCCATGAACAGCTTGCCAATGAGCTGGGAACAGCCAGGGTGGTGGTTTCCAGACTTCTGAAACAGCTTGAAGAAGATGGAAGAGTAAAGCTCGGAAGAAACAAAATTATTCTTCTGGAAGTTCTCAGCTAATAGATCCTTTCTATATTTAGGTATAATCACAAGATTTTTAAGCACTTAAGTTATATTAAGTGGCAGTCTATACATGTAAAAATACACTTAAATTTTTGAGAATCTTTGATTTTCATTTTGAACTATCTTATCTTTTATAATCAAATAATACTGGTTTGTGTCATTCGTGAAACAATTTGTGCTATTTGTATTAAAAAAAATCCCTTATGTAACAAAAGTAGCGGTACAACTCTTCAAACAATTCCATTTTTGTATTCAGAAAGAAAAAGATTACAATGGAAATTATAGGATATGCAGCATCAGTTTTAATAGGAATTTCTTTAGGATTAATAGGTGGCGGTGGAAGTATTCTTACGGTTCCTGTATTGGTTTATCTCTTTAGTATAGATGCTTTATTGGCAACAGAATATTCTCTGTTTATAGTTGGGGTAAGCAGTGTGGCAGGATCTTTTTCATATTTCAAAAAAGGATTGATAGATCTTAAAATATCATTGATATTTGGAATACCATCCATTATTTCAATTTTTCTTACCAGAACCTATTTACTTCCATTTATTCCTGATGAACTTATTCAGATAAAGGGTTTTATCATTACTAAAAACATTTTTTTGCTTCTGGTTTTTGCAGGTTTAATGATTCTTGCTTCTTATAAAATGATCAGAAATAATACTCCTGTCAACGTATTGAAAAGTCGTTCAGGCAAAAATACTCTGCTGGCAGTAGGAGAGGGAACTGTGGTGGGTATGCTAACAGGACTGGTAGGAGCCGGAGGAGGCTTTATGATTATTCCGGCTCTTGTTAATCTATTAAAAATTCCGATGAAAAAAGCTATAGGAACCTCACTGGTAATTATTTCCCTAAACTCCCTGATTGGCTTTGCTTCATCTATAAATCATGCTGTAATAGATTGGAAATTATTAATGTCCATTACTTTTATTGCTGTAATAGGAATTGTCATCGGTACTCAGTTATCAGAAAGAATAGATGGTAAAAAGCTCAAGCCGGCATTCGGGTGGTTCATCTTGGTAATGGGAGTTTATATTATGACAAAGGAAATCTATCGTGTATTGATCATTTAAAAACCCTTATGTAACAAAAGTAACTGTGGCAGAAAATGGAAAGCAGGAGATTTGTATCAGATAACAGAATCAAAATACTTAAAAATGAAAATAGAACAGATTTATACAGGATGTTTGGCGCAGGGTGCTTATTACATTATTTCAGAAGGAGAAGCTGCGATTATTGATCCCTTACGGGAGACAAAACCCTACATAGAAAAATTGAAAAAAGACGGAGTGCATTTAAAATACATTTTTGAAACCCATTTTCATGCTGATTTTGTAAGTGGGCACATGGATTTAAGCAAGCAAACAGGCGCTCCAATTGTATATGGTCCTACTGCGAAACCCGAGTTTGATGCTGTTATTGCTCAAGATCACCAGATATTTGAAGTAGGAAAGATTAAAATTAAAGTTCTTCATACACCGGGACATACATTGGAGAGTTCCTGTTATTTGCTGATAGATGAATATGGAACAGAAAAAGCCCTGTTTAGTGGAGATACCTTGTTTTTGGGAGATGTAGGACGTCCGGATCTCGCTCAGAAAGCCACTGAGATGACGCAAGATGAGCTCGCAGGACTCTTATATGAAAGTCTATACAGCAAAATTTTACCCTTGGCAGATGATATTATGGTATATCCCGCTCATGGCGCAGGTTCTGCCTGTGGAAAAAATATGCAGAAAGAAACCATGGATACCCTTGGGAACCAAAAGAAAACCAATTATGCCCTGAATCAAAAAAGTAAGCAGAACTTCATCAAAGAAGTAACAGATGGACTTTTACCGCCGCCTGCTTATTTCGGAATGAATGTAATGATGAACAAAAAAGGCTGTCACAGCTTTGATGAGGTTTTATCACAAGGATTACAGCCTCTTGCTCCTGAACAGCTTGAGGAAATAGCAGAAGTTTCCGGAGCTTTAGTTCTGGATGTGAGAAACAGTAGTACATTTGTTCATGATTTTATTCCGCAGTCTGTAAATATAGGATTGGATGGTGATTTTGCTCCTTGGGTAGGTGCTTTAATCGGAGATGTGAATCAGCCTATTCTACTGGTAACAGAAAAAGGAGATGAAGAAGAAGCGGTTACCAGATTGAGCAGAGTAGGTTTTGATCAGGTTTTAGGATATTTGGATGGAGGCTTTGATGCATGGAAGAAAAGTGGAAAAGAAACAGATCATGTTCATCGCATTTCTGCCAAACAATTTGAAAGGGAAATCAAAGAAAGGAAATCGAAAATTATAGACATCAGAAGAGAAAATGAATACAATGCAGAACACATCCATGAAGCCTACAGTAAGCCGTTAGCATTTATCAATGAATGGATTCATGCTTTAGATCCGGATGAGCATTTTTATTTGCATTGTGGAAGCGGTTACAGAAGTACAATGGCTGCAAGTATTCTTCAGGCAAGAGGATACCGGAATTTTACAGAAATTGAGGGTGGTTTTAAAGCCATAGCTTCTACCGGGATTAAGAAAAGTGACTTTGTGTGTCAGACTAAAATTTTAAAATAATTTAGATTAAAAAAGAATATATGTTGGAGATTATAAAAGAACCGTGGCCGTGGTATATTGCAGGCCCTTTAATTGGGCTAACCGTCCCCGCACTGCTTATTATGGGGAATAAATCCTTTGGAATAAGTTCCTCACTAAGACATATTTGTGCTGCCTGTATACCAGCCAATGTCAATTTTTTTAAATATGACTGGAAAAGAGAAGCATGGAACCTGTTTTTTGTATTGGGGATTTTTTTCGGAGGAATGATTGCTGCCAATTTTATGCTCAATCCCACTGAAATTACGGTCAATCCTAATTTGAAAACTGAATTGGCAGGCTATGGAATTACAGATTACAGTAACCTTGTTCCTGTACAGTTGATGAATTTTCAAAGTCTTTTTACGCTTAGAGGTTTTATCATAATGGTTGTCGGCGGTTTTTTAGTAGGTTTCGGAACACGATATGCCGGAGGCTGTACTAGTGGCCATGCCATCATGGGGCTTTCTAATCTGCAGTGGCCATCACTGGTTGCAACCGTATGTTTTATGATAGGAGGATTTTTAATGGCCAACCTTATTCTGCCCATAATCCTTTCCCTATAAGTCTAATCTTAAACCGAATGAAAGAAATGATAAAAGAAAAAAAACAAGACGTTCGTCTTCAGCATAAATGGTATCATCATCTGAAATATCTTGCCGCAGGAATCATATTTGGAATTATTTTCGTAAAAGCTGAGGTGATTAGCTGGTTCAGAATTCAGGAAATGTTCCGTATGCAGTCTTTTCATATGTATGGAATTATCGGAAGTGCTGTATTGGTAGGAATGATTTCTGTGTTTTTGATTAAAAAATTCAATATCAAAACAATCTATGGAGAACCCATTACCTTAACCCCGAAAAAATTCAATAAAGGTCAGATTTACGGAGGACTCATCTTTGGTTTTGGCTGGGCCATTACAGGAGCTTGCCCAGGACCTCTTTTTGCTCAGATTGGAACAGGAGCTCTGGCAGTGTCTGTTACCCTGTTGAGTGCCATTGCCGGAACCTGGGTATACGGATACTTTAGAGATCAATTGCCTCATTGATACTTTATACAAGAAATAATTAAAGAACCATTTTCATATAACCATTTTATATTGTAGAAATTAAGGTTGATAAATTGAAAATTTGATGGGAAGGTTTTAACCCAAATAAAAAAGACTACGAATAATAATCCGTAGTCTTTTTTTGTATAAAATTATGAAGATATGAAGTGCTCTGCTCCCAAGGCCATATAAAGATTAATACGCTCTATTCTGTACTGAAGATCCAGATTAATCAGGTTCATCTCATTTTTAAGAAGATCCCTTTGTTTTCGGATCAGGACAAAACTGTTATTTGCTCCTACCTTTATTTGTTTTTGAGTGAGACTAATATTGTTTTTCAATTCATTGACCGCCTTAGTACTATAGGTGATCTGCTTCTCAATGGAATGTAAATTGGCGAAAGATGATTCAACTTCGTTCAGTGCATTCAATACTGTTTTTGAATACTCTTCTACAATTTGTTTTTGCTGAGAATCCTTTATTTCTACATTCTTTTTCAGTTTTCCATTATTGAATAAGGGCGAAACTAATCCGCTGCCAACCTTTAATAACGGATTGGAAAATAAAGAATTGAGAGATTCTACATTACTTCCGGCAGTTCCCAGGGAAGAACTTATGCTAATGGAAGGCAGCCTTGCCGCTTTGGCCTGCTGTACTTCATAAAAAGCTTTTTCTATTTGAAAATGATTCGCCTGTATATCCGATCTGTTTTCTAAAAGCTGTAATGGGAAAGACTCAGGGATTTCATTTTTTACAGGATTAAAAAAACTCTGTGTCATCAGCTTTCCCTCAGGATATTTTCCTGTAAGCAATTCAAGAGATCTTCTGGACTGAATATTTGCATTTTTAACCTTTTCAAGATATCCTTCCAAAGAAATAATTTCCGCAGTTATATTCGAAATATCCAAAGAATTAGCCGTTCCCACCTTTTTTTGGAGAATGTACAGCTTTTCCAGATCCTTAGATTTCTGAATATAGTTTTCAATCTTATCCTCCTGAATATTTCCTGCAATATTTAAAAAATAGGCTTTGGCAATCATACCGGCAATAGACTGATGCAGCAGGGTATTTTGATGCTTTGCCGAAAAATAATTGCTTGTGCTCGCCATTTGCGAAGACTTATTCTTCCCCCAAAGATCTATTTCCCAGTTAGCTTTCAGCGCAAGACGACGAAGCTGAGTTTCACTTACCAGATTATTGGAGGTATTGGCAACAGCACTTACACTTGGATACAGATCACTTCCTGCAATTTCCATGGCCAGTTCCACCTGGTTGAGCTTTTCTCTGGCGATAATAATATCAGCATTGTATTGCATTCCCTCATTAATCAGAGCTTCCAGCTGCTGGTCCTTAAGATCCGTGATCCATTCATAAGAAAATGAGGCAGAGCCGGTTTTTCTGTCAAAGATCCAGTCATCAGGAATTTGAAGGTGAGAAACAATTTCACTTTTTTCCTTAAGCTGATCCATGTTTTCTTTCGTAGGTTTCTTGTATCCTATACAAGAACTTAGGCTTAGAGAAAGAACTCCCAGTACAATTAATTTTTTATACATCTTAATGAAGTTTAGGGATCAGGAAGTTTATTTTACTGCTAATGCGTACCATTACTTTTCGGATAAGGTGAAGCGGCTTAATGTGATCAGAATAGATTACAGCTGTTCCTCTTGCTCCCACAGTCAGTTGCTTTTGTTCATCTACCAATACAAACTTGGCAATAAGTTTTCCATCTGTCTCAGGCAGTTGTCTGGCTGTATCCGGAAGTCCTGCGGTAGATCCATTTCCTCCCAGCATTCCTCCTGCATTATTCATAATCCCCTGGCTGGTGGCATCAATAACATATTCAAGCTTGGCTTTTACAACCTTCCCGGGCTCTGTTTTAAGCGCAATTTCAACCTCATTTCCATTTTTTACGGATTCAAGCTCATTTTGAGCAAAGAACCCAATAACAGATTGCTGTTTTTGAATTAAAACAAAGGCAGATTTGAATGGAGCCATAATAGCCCCCTCATTCAACTGAACATTCGGAATAATACCATCTGTAGGCGCCAGAACAACCGTCTGGGAAAGATTCCATTTCGCCTGATCCAATTTCGCCTGAATCTCAGAAACAGATGAATTTTCTCCACCATAAGAAGCATTGGATTTTGTCTCCAAAGACTGTTGTTGAGATTGTGCTGCACTGATTCGGGACTGAAGATCACGTACATTGGTTATTGCCTGTTCCAGATCAAACTTGTTTGCAGCTCCTGCCTCTACCAATTCCTGATACTGAGCCACTCTTTTATTCGCAAGATCCAATTGAGACTGTAATCCTGCTATATTTTTTCTGGAAGCTGAAATATCTGTATCATAGGAATTTACAGTAGCTTTCATATTGCTGAGTTTCGCTTCCAGTGATTTAATTTCCTGCACATAAGGTTCTCTGTCCAGAACAAATAATGTATCTCCTTTTTTTACCTCCTGATTGGTACTTACATATACCTTTTTTACCTTTCCCAAAACCTGGGTAGTAATGTCAACACTTCTGTTTCCCACCTTTACGTCAGACGTAATGGGACAGTAATAGTTAAGGCTAAGGATCAAAGCAATACTCCCGAAAATAGGAAGAGAATATACGACAACCTGCGTGGTAAACGTCCAGGGAATAAGTTTAAATTTTTTGATAAGCAGCCAGCAGATTCCGGCATATATGGCAACAAGTAATTCTAGCATTGGGATTGATTTTCAATTGTGTTAAGTAGTTCTTCTTTTTCTTCAGGTTGGTCTATTTCTTTTTTCTGACCCTTTTGATCACCATAATCATAGTTGGCCCAGATGAGAGCAACCGGCCATAAAAGGCCTCCAAAAATTAGGGAAAGGAGGCACATGCTTTTTATGGCTTTCAGCTGAGGATGGTTCTTTTTCTCAGCAACCTTTTCAGGATAAATGTGAACTTTCCAGAAAAGATAGATGCCGGCGATTGGTAAAACAAGTAAAATGAACCATGAAGCGGCATTTGCTATATTGTCTTCTACATTACCTGTTGATGCTTGTACAAAATTGCATGATAATAACAGGCAGAGAAGTAAGGATATTCTTTGCATAATATAATTGTATAAGGTAATAATGAAATGTAAAACAAAGGAGTAACCGCACTATAACCAGAGGCAGTTCCCTTAGATTAAAGATAATTCTATAATAGATAATGTTTAGTGAATGATATTCTTCTCATTTTGCTTTTAATAAATTGTGTAACAGTATTTTGAGTAAGCAAAAATAGATCGAATAAAATGAGAAAAAGTATTCCTAAGTTATTTTTTTCTTTCGTTCCTTTTTTTATGAATACGGGCAGTCATACGGGAAAGAGAGTTAGGAGTAATGCCCAGAAAATTAGCAATATACTTTCTGTTGGCATTTTGAGAAGTGAAAGGACGGCTTTCCAGAAACTCTTCATATCTGGAATGCGGAGATGTAGAACAGAACTGTTCTGTACGTACCTTTAATGTACTGATGATTTGTTTTAAAGATTTTAGATATACATTATAAAGGCCTCTATGCTGAAAAGCCATTTCTTCAAATTCATTCTTGTTAAATAAAAAAATCTGACTTTCAATAACAGCTTCTATAGTATATTTTCGCTCAATTTCACCCGAATAGGACTCAGGGCTTTCCATAATAACAGCTTCCCTTTCTGACGGTAAAAAAAGATTAGTTTCAATACCATCCTCATCGTCAAAGAAACATCTCAGTAAACCATTGGAAAGAATAAATAAATGGTTAAAAGATTGTCCCGGAGCCACCAGCTTTTCCTTTTTACGAAGAAGTTTTGGCGTACTGATATTCACCAAAATATTAATTTCCTCATCAGTTAATTCCTGAAAGAAAACAATATTCCTGAAAGTTTTAAAGGGATCCATTACAACGGTAAAGATAAATAAAAATAAGATATATGTGCCGGTTAAGTAGTCTTGGGAATTTCATTAAACTTTTTTTAGGATATTTGCTATGTATTATTAACTTGAAATACAATGAACAATAACCGAAGAAGTTTTATCAAAAAGCTGGGGATCGCAACAGCAGCACTGGCTGTAAATCCGTTAGACTTAATGGCAGCGCAGTTACCTGAACATAATAAATCTGTAAACAAACCCATTGTTCTTTCTACCTGGGATTTTGGGCTAAAAGCAAATGAAGAAGCCTGGACAATTCTTGGAAAAGGAGGGAAAGCCCTGGATGCCGTAGAAAAAGGTGTTCGTTTGGTAGAGCTGGATCCCAAAGAAAGAAGTGTTGGGTATGGAGGACGTCCGGACAGAGATGGAAGAGTAACGCTGGATGCCTGTATCATGGATGAAAACTATAATATCGGTTCCGTAGCATGTCTGGAAAATATTAAAAATCCAATTTCTGTTGCCAGAGCAGTAATGGAAAAAACACCTCACGTAATGCTGGTAGGTGATGGAGCTTTAAATTTTGCCCTTGCACAAGGCTTTAAAAAAGAAAATCTTCTTACGCCCGAATCAGAAAAAGAATGGAAAGAATGGCTGAAGACAAGCAAATATAAACCCATTGCTAATATTGAAAATCACGATACCATAGGAATGATTGCACTGGACGCGCAAGGTAACCTTTCCGGTGCCTGTACCACCAGTGGAATGGCATTTAAGATGCATGGCAGGGTAGGAGATTCCCCAATTATTGGGGCCGGCTTGTTTGTAGATAATGAAGTAGGGGCAGCAACAGCAACCGGTAATGGGGAAGAAGTTATCAGAACAGTAGGAACCCATCTGGTGGTTGAATTGATGAGACAAGGAAGAAGCCCACAGGAAGCCTGCAAAGAAGCAGTGGAAAGAATTGTAAAAATCAATCAGAGAAGAAATAAAAATTTAAAAGATATTCAGGTCGGTTTTATTGCCATCAACAAGAATGGAGAATATGGATCTTATTGTATTCAGGATGGATTCAGCTTTGCAGTATATGATCAAAAAGGAAATCGCCTTGAAAAACCTGAATTCGCCTTAAAATAATTGAATTAATAGATGGCTCAAGGAAAGACCAATGATTTTATTTTTGATACAATATGGTATGAGTATTTTGAAATAATATGATACTTATGGTATCGATTTGATCGTCATATAATCCCACAATTTTAACACTGAAACGGCTCAGCCAAAATGTAAATAGACAGAAAGAATATGAAAAGAATAATGATAGCATCCCTTTTTTTAATAATAGGATGTAGGGAAGAAAAGAAAGAGACAAGCGTACCCACAGAACCACAGGTAAATCAGGTAAAGGAAAATGTTGTTGAAAGTAAGACTGAAGAAGACCTTTCCGTAAATGAATCTAAAGAAGCGGGGACGTGGCTGGAGAAAAATATGGTAAGCTATTTTAAGACCGATCTTGGTAATCTGGATAAGGAAATGCAGAAAATAACAACCAAGGATTACTATGAGTACAAAACTGATGCAATGAGTGTAGATATGGATGTAGACGGAAGCCTTACAGAGAAGGAGTTCACCGAAAAATGGAAATCCAGGTTTGATACCCAAAAGGCAGGAACTGGTATTGGGTTTCTTATTTCCGGACAGGACTGGGATAATATCACCGTTAAAAGCTGTGAGCTCAAATCATCTTCAAAAGATGCATATATTTTCAATGTAGTATTGGCAGATGATAATCTAAAAGCGAAATATCCATCTGTTATAAAAGTAGTCAAGGAAAACGGTTCCTTTCTGATCGCAGATGTATTGCAGTAAGAACCGAATGTTAATTAAAAAAAAGAAAATGTCAAAAATAGAAATAGCATGCTTCAATCCGGAATCCGCCATCATTGCCTTTGAAAATGGAGCAGACAGAATAGAATTATGTGACGGATTAAGCGAAGGAGGTACAACTCCTGATTTTGAAACAACAAAAAAACTTCGGGAGAAAATAAATATCCCCATCTTCGTGATGATCCGCCCAAGAGGAGGCGATTTTACCTACTCCAATACCGAATTTGAACAGATGAAGACTGATTTAACTGCTCTTAAGTCATTAAATGTAGACGGCTTTGTATTCGGTATTCTGGATGAAAACGATGAGGTAAACCGAGAACAGAATAAGATCCTGGTAGAACTGGCATCACCACTTCCTTGTACATTTCATCGCGCTTTCGACAGAGCCAACGATTTGGATAATTCTCTGGAAAAAGTAATTGAATGTGGCTTTACAACCATTCTTACTTCAGGTCAGAAACCTAATGTTTCTGAAGGAAAAGAAAACCTGAAAAAGCTAGTGGAACTTGCAGATGGAAGACTGGAAATTCTTGTAGGCGGAGGCCTTCGTTCCTCAAATATTGAAGACATACGAGCCTTTACAAAAGCAGAGTATTTTCATTCTTCGGCCATTACAGATGGGGGTGCATTTGCCAATGCTGATGAGGTAGTAACCCTGAAAA
Organism: Chryseobacterium aurantiacum; assembly: GCF_003020585.1. Classification (GTDB taxonomy): domain Bacteria; phylum Bacteroidota; class Bacteroidia; order Flavobacteriales; family Weeksellaceae; genus Chryseobacterium; species Chryseobacterium aurantiacum. Next base: position 890,393 of record NZ_PXUE01000002.1, on the reverse strand, counting down.
ATAAATAAAGCTGTAACTTTTGTTAGAATTATTTTTAAAGCAAAGTTTTAAGTGAGATTGTTTGATCGTTAAGTGAGTAAGGAATAACAATAATTCTTTATTCACTTAAACAAACAGAACTCCAAAACACACAGAAATCCCATTAATGAATAAATCTCTCCTTATTGCTTTCATTTTCATTCAGAACGTTCTGTTTGCACAGTTTTCTGAAAGAAATTTATCCTCCGAGAAATGGCAGTTCAAAAACACCAAAGATCAAAACTGGCTGCCCGCAAAAGTACCGGGAACAGTTCATCTGGATCTGATGATGAATAAACTCATTCAGGATCCTTTCAAGGACGAAAATGAAAAGAAAGTACAATGGGTAGAGAATGAAGACTGGGATTACCAGACTAGTTTTAAAATCTCATCAAAAGAATTTGAATACAATAATATTGATCTTATTTTTAACGGGTTAGATACATTTTCTGAGATTTATCTGAACGGAAAATTACTGCGGAAAACTGATAATATGTTCAGAAAGTGGGAAATTCCTGTGAAACCGAATCTTAAAATTGGTGATAATATAGTGCAGGTCAAATTCAAATCGGCCATCAATACCGGAAAAGACCTTGCCAAAAAAGTTCCGTTTACCATGCCGGAAACCCCAAGGAGTTTTGTAAGAAAAGCACAATATCAGTTTGGGTGGGATTGGGGTCCAAGACTCGTTACTGCAGGAATATGGAAAGAGGTGAAGCTGGAATTTTGGAATAACGCAAAGGTTAATAATGTTCAGGTTCAGCAGAAAAAATTAACGGATACATTAGCTGAGGTTTCCTTTAATATGAAAATCTTTGCTGAAGAAGATGGAGAATACTATACCTGGTTTAATCTGAACAGAGGAATGCATCGTTTTCATCTTAAAAAAGGACCCAATACCATTGTTCTTCCCTATAAAATTAAGAACCCCAAAATTTGGCAGCCCAATGGAATAGGGAACCCCGACCGATATACTACGAAGATCACATTATATAAAAAGGGAGGACGGTTTATTCGTGATATCGGTGTTGCCTATGGCTTGAAGAATGTTGAACTTATTCAGGAAAAAGATGAAAAAGGAAAATCATTTTACTTTAAGGTAAACGGAAATCCTCTATACATTAAAGGAACTAACTGGATTCCTGCTGATAGTTTCTCACCAAGAATCACAAAAGAAAAATACCAAAGACTCATTAAGGCAGCCAAAGAAGCCAATATGAATATGATCCGCATTTGGGGTGGCGGGATTTACGAAGACGAAGAGTTTTATAAGGCTTGTGATGAAAACGGAATCTTGGTGTGGCAGGACTTTATGTTTGCAGGAAGTTTCTATCCCGCAGACGAAGACTTCCTGAATAACGTAAAAGAAGAAGTAAAAGATCAGGTTAACAGGCTTCAGAATCATCCGTCCATAGCTTTATGGTGCGGAAATAATGAAATTGACGAAGCCATTGTCAACTGGGGCTATCAGAAGCAGTTTAAATATTCAAAAAATGACTCATTACAGGTTTGGAAAGATTATAAAAAACTTTTTCATGAAGTAATTCCCAATACATTAAAGGAAAATCTTACACCAGATAAAAATATCTATTGGCCAAGTTCACCCTCCATAGGATGGGGACACAAAGAAAGCCTTACTGAGGGAGATTCTTATTATTGGGGAGTTTGGTGGGGAGAACAGCCCTTTGAAATGTACCACGAAAAAGTAGGCCGTTTTATGTCTGAATACGGGTTTCAGGGGATGCCTACCTTGGGAACTACGAAGACAATGTTTTCAGGTGTTCCGGATCTGAACCTGCAGAATCCCACCATTAAGGCTCACGAAAAACATGCAAGAGGCTGGGAAATTATCCATGAATACATGAAACGGGATTATAAAATTCCGACAGACTTTGTAAAGTATAACTATGTTTCACAACTCTTACAGGCAAGAGGAATGCAAATGGCAATTGAAGCCCACCGCCGTGCAAAACCGTACAATATGGGAACCTTATACTGGCAGTTGAATGATTGCTGGCCAGTGGTTTCATGGTCTTCCATAGATTTTTTAGGGAACTGGAAAGCATTTCACTATCAGGTAAAAAGAAGTTTTGAACCTGTATTGCTTTCAATGGCAGAAAAAAATAAGACTTATGATATTTATATAATCAATGATTTATTAAAAGAAATAACAGTAAATGCAAAACTTGAATTAATAGATTTTGATGGAAAACAACTTTGGAAATCTAATAAGATCAAAAAAATTGCTGGGAATGCAAGTGAGAATATTTTAAATATTAACAAATCTGAACTTTCCAAATTTGACTTATCGAAAGCTTTTTTAAAAATAGCCTCGGATGATGATGGAATAAAACTGGAAAAACTTTTTTATCTTGTAAAACCCAAGGATTTAAAACTCCCCAAACCTAATATTACAATCAAAAAAATATCCCCGACAGAGATTGAAGTCTCTACAGATGTTCTGGCAAAGGATGTTTATCTGATAGGAGACACTCATTTCAATGACAATTTTTTTGATCTTTTACCCAAGACCTCAAGGAGAATCACACTATCCAAATCCTTTGACAAAGTAGAAGCAATGAGCTTAGCAGATACTTTGAATGAATAATTAATCTGCAAAATCCGCAAGATCTGCGAGATGCCACTCAACAATAAATCTTCTATTTTAATGACAATTTTTTTGATCTTTTACCCAACACCTCAAAGAGAAGCACACTATCCAAATTCTTTGACAAAGTAGAAGCAATGAGCTTAGCAGATACTTTGAATGAATAATTAATCTGCAAAATCCGTAAGATCTGCGAGAGGCCGCTCAACAATAAATCTTCTATTTTAATGACAATTTTTTTGATCTTTTACCCAACACCTCAAGGAGAATCACACTATCCAAATCCTTTGACAAAGTAGAAGCAATGAGCTTAGCAGATAATTTGAATGAATAATTAATCTGCAAAATCCGCAAGATCTGCGAGAGGCCATTCAACAATAAATCTTCTATTTTAATGACAATTTTTTTGATCTTTTATCCACTACCTCAAGGAGAATTACCCTTTCTAAATCCTTTGACAAAGTAGAAGCAATGAGCTTGGCAGATACTTTGAATGAATAATTAATCTGTAAAATCCGCAATATCTGCGAGAGGCCACTCAACAATAAATCTTATTATTTTCAGAAACTATCCCATCCAAAAAAATAGAAATTTTCCATTCCTAACTCAAAAATCAGCCGTAAATTTGCACCATATTTCTTTATAGTTATGGTAAATTTTGTTCTGATTGCAGTGTGCATTATTGCAGGAATGGTATTCAAAGCAACAAAATCTATCCACCCCGATGCCCATAAGGGTATCAATACCTGGATTCTTTATCTTGCTCTACCGGCAGTTTCTTTCAAATATCTGCCAAAAGTACACTGGACAACGGAGATGCTTTTTCCGATTGCAGCTACTTTTTTAATCTCTGTATTTTGCTTCATCTATATGATGTTTTATAGTAAAAGTCGGGGCTATTCAAGACGTTCCAGAAGTACATTGGAGCTGGCGAGTGGTTACAGTAATACGTCATTCATCGGTTTTCCACTCATTAGTGCTTTTTATGGAGAAGGCCTTTTAAGCATTGCCATTATCTGTGATCAAACCATGTTCTTTGCCCTTTCAACATTGGGGATTATTGCCGCTGTAAAAGGAGGGAGTAAGTCCGGAAAAGTAAGTGCCATATTTATTTTGAAGCGTTTGATTACATTTCCACCATTAATAGGCTGTATTTCAGCTTTGGTATTATCTCAATTTATAGATTTTACTTTTGCAGAACCATTTTTTGATAAGTTGGCTGCAACAGTGAGCCCGTTGGCGTTATTTTCAGTGGGATTACAGTTGAAGTTTAACGGCTGGAAAAAACTGATTCCGCAGATGTCTGCTTCCATGCTTTATAAGTTGATTTTGGCACCGGCAATTGTTTTAGGAATGGCTTTATTATTCGGAATAAAAGGAGATGTTGCAAAAATTACCGTGTTTGAAGCGGCAATGCCTACATTAGTGACTTCAAGCATCATTGCAGAACAGTTCAGGCTAAATACGAAACTGACCAATCTTATCATCGGAGTGAGTATTATTGTTGGATTTTTTACCTCTGCCATGTGGTACGAAATTACAGAATTGCTCTTTTAACTTCTCATGGTTGTCACGGTAGTTTCAACCGATATTTTTAATGAAACGAAAGAACTTCTACAAAGTTGCAGTTCTCTCAAGAAAAATTTAATTTTACACCTTAAATATTTCCCTTGCAATATACTCAGATTGTTTTACCACTGAACTTAAAAGGATCCTTTACCTATAGGGTTCCGGAAGAACTAATGTCTGAAATTCAGCTGGGAATGCGGGTTTTGGTACCATTTGGAGGAAAAAAGATCTATACAGGAATTGTTTTCGAACTTCATGATCTTCCTCCTGAGAATTTTGTGGCCAAAGACGTAATCAGTATTTTGGATGAAAAACCCATACTTCCCGAAGAGCAGATTAGCTTCTGGAACTGGCTTTCCGAGTATTATTTATGCAATCTAGGGGAAATTTACAGGCTTGCTTTTCCATCTTCTCTAAAACTGGAAAGTGAAACCTATTTAAAATTGAAGCCCGGAGTTGTTATTGATTTTGAAAATCTTGATGTCAATGAAATGTATCTGGTTCAGGCGCTAGAAGTAAGACAGCTGGTGAATCTCACAGATATTGAGGCATTTATTCCTAAAAAAGAAATCATTAAAACCATCAATTCACTCATTGATCTGCAATATATTGAGATTGATGAGAAAATTGCTGAAAAATATAAGGCAAAAGAGGTTGCCTACGTAAAAGTTAACGGAGACGTTCTGAATAATCAGAATCTCACGGAAATTCTTTTAAAACTAAATAAGGCTCCCAAGCAGAAAGATTTGTTTCTTCTTATTTTGGAAAAGCAAACTGAAAAGCCGGATCATCATATTAAAAAGGCTGAGCTTTTTGAAGATGGTTATTTTGGAAGTTCTCATTTCAAAGCATTGGCAGACAAAGGCCTTGTTGAGGAATATTATATGCAGAAAGACAGGATTGAAAGCTACGAGGGAGAAATTGAAGAGCTGGAGGAACTTTCTGAGCAACAAAAAATAGCAAAATCAGAAATTGATGAAGCCTTTGAAGAAAAAAAGAATGTTTTACTTCATGGAGTAACCTCTTCCGGAAAAACTCATATTTATTTAGAGAAAATAGAAGAGTGTGTTAGAAATGGACAAAATGTTCTGTTTCTGCTTCCTGAAATTTCATTAACCAAGCAAATTACCCAAAGATTAGAAAAAAAATATGGCAGACAATTAGGTTTCTACCACCAGAAACTTACTGATTTTGAAAGAGTAGAGGTATGGAGAAGAGTTAAACAGAATGATATCCGTATCCTTGTAGGAACCAGAAATGCCCTGTTTTTGCCTTATCAAAACCTGGGATTGATTGTGGTGGATGAAGAGCATGATTCTGCTTATAAACCAAGAGAGGTTTCTCCTTACTTTAATGCTAAAGATGCTGCTTTGGTACTGGGAGGCCTATACGAAGCGGGGGTAATTCTCGGATCTGCAACTCCATCTGTTGAAAGCTATTACAGAGCCAGAAAAGATAAAATGAAATACATCTTTCTGGATGCAAGGTTTGGAAATGTTAATCTTCCGGAATATGAATTGATCAATTTTAAGGAAGCTCAGGAATCTAAAAAGGTTTCCGGAAATTTTTCCCTAAGACTGATTGATGAGATTAAGAAAACGGTTGATGAAAAAAATCAGGCCATTGTTCTCCATAACCGACGAGGCTATGCTAACGTTATAGAATGTGAAACGTGTGGTTATGTAAACTATTGCTCCAATTGTGATGTGGTAATGACCTACCACAAGGCAGCCAATGAAATGAAATGCCATTACTGCGGACAAAGAGCTTCGAAACCAAAAACCTGTCCGAAATGTAATTCTGAAAAACTAAACGAAAGAGGGGTAGGCGTTGAGCAGATTCATGAAGAGGTTTCCAAAATATTTCCCGAAAATGAAGTGGATAGAATGGATGTAGATTCCATGCGTAAGAAATTTGCTTACGAAAAGCTCTATGAAAAAATTGAAGAGGGAGAAACAGATATTGTGGTGGGAACGCAGATGATTTCCAAAGGGCTGGATTTTGACCATATAGAATTGGTAGCCATTCCTAAGGCTGATTCCTTATTATATGTACAGGATTTCAGAGCGGAGGAAAGAGCCTATCAATTAATAACACAAGTTTCCGGAAGAGCCGGAAGGGTTTCAGGAAAAGGAAGAATCCTGATTCAGACCTACAATCCTGATCATTCTGTATTCCAGCTGATCAAGATGAATAACCCGGCAAAGATCTATAAGTATATCCTGACAGAACGCCAGAAGTTTAATTATCCACCGTTTACCAAGCTTATTATGATAGAGCTAAAGCACAGAAAGGATGATAAAGTAGACCGTGCTTCTCAGTTTTTAGGTTCAATTCTTCGAAAATATCTTCCTGAGGATTGTATTTTAGGTCCGGAAAGGGCACAAATTGCCAGACTAAATAATTTATATCAATTCCAAATTCTGCTAAAGTTACCCCGCGGTAAAAACTATGACAGATTTAAAGGTCTGGTTTTGATAAGTCTGAAGGAATTTGATGAAATCACTGCTTATCAAAGCATTAAAAAAGATGTTTTTGTTGATTTTTAACAATTTTTAACAAACTTTACACTCTTTTATAAGAGGGCAATGGTCCTTTATATAACAATAATTTCTACTTTTGGACGTTGATTAAGTGTTTGGCTCTTTAATTGAATGATTTAACTTATCATTTTTTATAGCGTCCAAACTATAGAACAAAAAGAAGATAGATGGTAAATTTCAGAAAATATATTTCAAGCGCAGCGGTATTGGCTTCTGGTTTTTTCATAGCTCAATCTACCGTTTCTACTGTTCTTTACTCCCAGAATTATGACAATCAGAAAAACAGCTTAAATCTGCCGTCACCTGTTAGTACGATGGTGGAGAAGACTGTGTTGTCAGCTAAAGAACTTGTAGATATTAATGTAAACACAATGATGGCGGATCCCGTGCTGAAAAATGCAACGTGGGGATTCGTAGTGTATGACCCGAAAACGAAGAAAGTAATCTCTTCGTACAATGAGAGTACTCCGTTGGTTCCGGCTTCCACTACAAAGCTTTTAACTACAGAAACAGCTTTAAACCTTTTAGGTGAAAACTATCGCTGGATGACTCAGCTTGAGTATTCAGGAACTGTTGATGAAAACGGAGTTTTAAATGGAAACCTGTATGTTATTGGAAGCGGTGATCCGTCTCTGGGAACAAATAAAGCAGGAGCAGGATCTTACAGAGACATTATCTCAGATTTCATAGGTGGAGTTTCACGTGAGGGGATCAAAAAGGTAAATGGTGATATTATTATTCAGACAGCGCTTTTCAAAGGCAATATTTCAATGCTTCCGGAAAATGTTGTATGGCTAGAAAACAATAATTACTATCTGCCTGCAGGTACAACCCGAGGAATTAACCCGGCTAATGAAAAACTGATCGTAAAGAAAGGAGGCTTTTCTACAGAAAAGAAATTCTTCTATGTTTCACCTTATGCTCATCAAATGGTATATGCTGAAAAATATGATGGAGATGGTATTTTAACAACAAAAATTCCAGATGCACCGGCATATCTGGCGAATTCATTCAGAACAACACTGGTGAAAAGCGGAATTGCTGTAACCGGAAAAGTAACTCCTAAAATGACAGATGCTGCACCTGAGAGCAGAAAAATGATCTCAGCTTACAAGTCTCCAACTTTAAGTGATATTGTATACTATACCAACCAGCATAGTGATAATTCATTGGCAGAAGCCTTGCTAAGAACTGTAGGATTCCAGAAAATGGGAGATCAGACTTCAGAATCAGGTAGAATTGTAGTGACAGATCACTTAAAAGATGCAGGTTTTGATATGATAGGACTCAATTATATGGATGGAAGCGGGCTTTCAAGAAGTAATAATGTAACTCCAATTTCTCAGGTTAAATTTTTGACTTCTTTGATGGACGAGAAATATTACAGATCATATTTAACATCTCTGCCCATTGGCGGACAATCCGGAACCTTGAAAAGAATGTTTAATGGAGAAGGAAATGGACAGGTTTTTGCTAAAACCGGAACTTTAAATAAAGTGAAAACATTAGCAGGATATCTGAAAACCAATTCTGGTAAAACATTAGTGTTTTCTTTAATGGTAAATAACTATGCAGGATCAGTAGACATGGTGAAAAAAAGAATGGAAAAGATTCTGGAACCGGCTCTGGAACTTTAAAAAGTATTTATTTTATATATTATAAAGGCCTTTTAATCAATGATTAAAAGGTTTTTTTTATATTTGAATTCTATAATATTTTCATCTATGAAAAAAGTTTACCTCCTGATGTTGGGTTTTCTGGTATCTCAACAGTTGTATGCACAAACACAGGACCAGAATATTGAAATGAAAGGATTGATAAAAAAGGAAAAAAAATCCTTTGCCAACAGAATGGTTGTAGGTAATGTCAATCCGAATACACTCAACTATGATCTTCAGTATCAAAGAATGGATGTAAGTTTAAACCCGTCCGTTAAAAATATTTCAGGTTCGGTAACATCCCATTTTAAGCCTAACCAGAGCATGGGAAGTATTTATTTTGACTTTACCAATCTGTTATCAGTTTCTCAGGTACAATATCATGGAAATAGTATTCCTTTTCAGCAGCTGCCTAGCAAGGAAATTAAAATAGATTTTCCGGCTTCAATCGCAGCCAATACATTAGACTCCCTAACGATTCATTATTCCGGTACTCCAGATCCATATTACAGTACTGTTATGACGGGCACTCAGGGAGGAACCCCTGTTTTGTCTACTTTAAATGAGCCTTATGGAGCACAGGATTGGTTTCCTACCAAGCAAAGTCTAAATGATAAGATTGAGAGAGTTGATTTTAAAATTACAACCCCATCACAATATAATGTGGCGGCAAACGGTAAATTGATGTCTGAAACCAATCTTCCTGCAACTTCACAGAAGCTTACTTTCTGGAGAACAATGTATCCTACTCCTGCTTATCTTATTGCGCTTGGGATCACCAACTATACAAAGCTAAACAGCACCATCGGAAACCCGCCATTCCCGTTTGTGAACTATGTTTATCCCGGAACAGCGGCGAACTCTACACTGGTATCCAATATTGAATGGACGAAGCAGGTTATGAACACCTATGAGACTTATTTTGGACCTTATCCTTTCCGTGATGAAAAATACGGACATATGGAATACCTTAATGGTGGTGGAATGGAGCATCAGACAATGTCTTCTATGAGTGGCTGGGGAAAAAGCCTTATTGCTCATGAGCTTGCCCACCAATGGTTCGGAGATAAAGTGACTTGCGGAGCCTGGAATGACATCTGGCTGAATGAAGGATTTGCAACTTTTGGAGAACATGTAACCAACGAGAAACTGCTGATGACCAATACTGAATTTATGAACTATTTGGCGAATCAGACCAGCTATATTACCGGTGCAGCAGGAGGAACCGTTTATGTTCCTGATGCCAGCCTTACCAATGTTAACAGGATTTTTGACAGCAGACTTTCTTATGCCAAAGGAGGTTATGTTTTAAGAATGTTGAAATGGATTTTAGGAGATACAGCTTTTTATCAGGCTATTAGGGACTATCACGGAAGACCGGCCTTGGCTTATAATTATGTGAGAACTTCAGATTTTAATGCATCGTTACTTCAGTCTACAGGAAAAGATTTTACAGGATTTTTTAACGACTGGGTATATGGAGAAGGGTATCCTACTTACAATATAAAATGGAGACAGCTTGGAAATCAAGTACTGTTTAATGTTTCCCAAACGCAGAGTATGCCGTCTGTAAGTTTTTTTGAGTTGCCTTTACCCATTAAAGTGACTGGAACCGGAGGGCAAACCGCTTATTTGGTGCTGAATAACACCTCAAATAATCAAAACTTTACGGAAGCCATTACTTTCCCGATTGCAAGTATTCAGTTTAATTATGAGTATCAGATTCTACAAAAGAATTCAACAGTAGTTCAGGATGCTAATCTGAGTGTTTCCTCTGTAGAGAAAGAAAAATTTGGTTTATATCCTAACCCTGCAAAAAGTGAACTCTATCTTAATGGAGTAGATAAAGCAGCGGATTATAGTATTCATGCTATAGATGGAAAATTGGTAAGAAAAGAAATTTACCAGCCAGGTAAGGCTATAGGCATCGCAGAATTGGTTCCAGGTACTTATATTTTCACCATAAATGAAAAACATATTAAATTTATTAAGCATTAAAATAGATTTAATCAGATCATATAAAAGGAGCTTTCAAATTTGAAAGCTCCTTTGTTTTCTGGCAGCCATTGCTCCTCTTTGTTTAGCAATTTTCACCTTGTATCTGAACCATTTTTCCTTAAATACATAGCGCATGGCGTTGTCAAAATTTCGGATAATTACCAGATTTTTAAAACCATTCCATTTCTCAATGAAACTAGAAGGAAGCGCCCGGACCGATATGGAGTATCCTCCGGTTTCATACTGTATATAATGCCACCATCCGGCAGGAATGTAAAGGGTTTCACCAGGTTGAAGAATAGCTTCATAACCATTTAAATAAAGGAGTGCCGGATACTCCCTGTAATCAGGATTCTTAATGTTAGTCAAGCTATGGAAATTGTAGGGCAGCTTATACATAAAATTAGACTGTTCACGGGGAAACAGCCATACTCTCTTGATTCCCTGAAATTGGGTGATAAAAACATGAGACATATCGATATCAATATGATTTCTTGTAGCAGAACCCTGCCCGCCAAAAAACATAAAAGGCAGCCATTTTAATATTTTACCGTTGGTAACATCATTGTAAAAAATATCATTTTTAAGTTCGGGTTTTATGCTTAGTAAATTAAATAGAAAAAGACGATGCTCGGTGGGAGTAGAATCTATCAGGTCCAGATATTCTGAAAAAGAAGTCTGCGTAATGGGTTCACTTGCCACTCTGTCCATAGAATCAAGTTCACTGCCATATATATCTACCTGATGATTTCCTGCTACTTCTTTAAAATATTTATAATTCCACTTTTTAAAAGCCGGACTTTCGGGGTCTACAAAATCTTCAAGAATAACAGGCATCTTGGGCTTCATATATTCGTCTATAAAGGTTCTTGAAACTATTTTCTTTATTTTCTGTACCGGAATCAATCGCATATTCTGAATTTTAAAACAAATATAATTATTATCCTACTAATTTTATAGACTAATAATGTTAAAAACTTAATCTAGCATCAAATTTTAGAATTAAGCCTATAAAAGGTTTTATTTTACTGCCTTTTTAGTAAATTAGCACATCTAAAAAATTACTAAAAATGATTTCTGAAAAATACCTACAACATTTACAGAACGAACTTCAAAATATTGAAAATGATGGACTTTTCAAAAAAGAAAGAATCATCACTTCTCAACAAAGTGCGGAAATTGAAGCTAACGGAAAAAAGCTTTTGAACTTCTGTGCCAATAATTATTTAGGATTATCCAATAATCCTGAAGTGATGAAAGCTTCTCAGGATATGATTGAATCTCACGGATATGGAATGTCATCTGTACGTTTTATCTGTGGAACACAGGATATTCACAAAGAATTAGAGACAAAGATTGCCAATTTCCTTGGTCTTGAAGATACTATTCTTTATGCTGCTGCATTTGATGCAAACGGAGGTGTTTTTGAACCGTTGTTTACTGAAGAGGATGCTATTATTTCAGATGAGCTGAACCATGCTTCCATCATTGACGGAGTTCGTCTTTGTAAGGCTGCAAGATACCGTTATAAGAATAATAACATGGCTGATCTTGAGGCTCAATTGATTGCTGCTTCAGAAAAGAATCACCGTTTCAAAATTATTGTTACTGACGGAGTTTTCTCAATGGATGGTATCGTAGCTGATCTAAAAGGTGTTTGTGACCTTGCAGACAAGTATGATGCTCTGGTAATGGTGGATGATTCTCACGCAACCGGTTTTATAGGAAAAACAGGTCGTGGAACTCATGAAGCTAACGAAGTAATGGGTAGAGTGGATATTATTACCTCTACATTAGGAAAGGCTCTTGGTGGTGCTTTAGGAGGATTTACCTCTGGTAAAAAAGAAATCATCGATATGTTGAGACAACGTTCTCGTCCTTATTTATTCTCCAATTCATTGGCTCCCGGGATTGTAGGTGCTGCTTTGAAGGTATTGGATATGATTTCAGATGATACTTCATTACGTGATAAAGTAATGGAAAATGCAGAATATTTCAGAACAGAAATGAAAGCCAAAGGTTTTGATATCCCTGAAGGAGATGCTGCTATTGTTCCTGTAATGCTTTATGACGCGCCACTTTCTCAAAAAATGGCGAAAAAATTAATGGATGAGGGTATTTATGTAATTGGATTCTTCTATCCTGTAGTACCAAAAGGAAAAGCAAGAATCAGAGTTCAATTATCTGCAGCTCATACTAAGGAGCATCTTGATAAGGCCATTGCCGCTTTTGAAAAGGTAGGAAAAGAATTGGGTGTGATTTCTTAATTTTTGAAGTGAACATTATCCATACAATATAATCTTCGGCTCGGGGCAGCAAAGCTGCCCCGAGCCGAAGTGTTTTTTATATAAATACGGTTTAATTATATTTTCCTGACCAAAAGAAAAATATTTTTAACAATTACATAATAAGCTTATCTTTGCTGTTAATTTTTTCTGAATGCTTTATACAATAATCAAAGCGCTGCACATTATTTTTATGGTAAGCTATTTTGCTGGAATTTTCTATCTCGTAAGAATTTTCGTTTACTATAAGGATACCGATGAGTTTCCGGAAGAAAAAAAGAAAATTTTGAGGGAGCAGTATACCTTTATGGCCCGCAGACTGTGGAATATCATTACTGTTCCGGCAGGGGTCATTATGACTATATGCGGATTGGTGATGATCTTTTTAAATCCGGGATTAATGAAGATGGGTTGGTTTCATTTAAAACTGACATTCCTGATCGGACTTGCCGTTTATCACTACTGGTGCTGGAAGAAAGTGCTTCATTTAAAGGCGCTTAACGGAAGTACTCTAGAAACTGCCAATATCAAATTGAGACAAGCCAATGAGATTGCCACATTCATTTTGTTTCTTGTTGTATTTACCGTGATTTTAAAATCTATGGCAATTACATATTGGTGGCAATTAATTACAGGATTTTTCGTTCTTGTATTTCTGATCATGATGACCGTAAAACTTGTTAATAAGAATAAAAAAAAGAAATAATTGTGAAAGTAGGGGACGCGTCCTAATGCATTCCTGCTCATTACATTCTACTAAAAAACTATGATTGCAATTTTAAAGAAAGAACTTTGGAGTTACTTTGGAAACTGGAGCGCATGGGTAATCATTGCTGCATTCAGTTTAATCGCAACTCTTTTCCTGTTCTTTTTCGACAACGATTCTAATATTTTTGAGATCGGGGCAGCATCGCTGCAAAGTTATTTTGTTTTGGTTCCGTGGCTGTTGATGTTTATCATTCCGGCGCTTTCAATGAAGACTTTTGCCGAAGAAGAGCAAACCGGAACATTGAACTGGCTCTTTTCACAACCATTAAAGATTTCAGATCTTGTAACAGGAAAGTTCCTTTCCGTATGGATTGTTGGGATTTTATGCCTTATTCCATCATTGATTTATCTGTATACCGTATATGTTTTAGGAGTTCCGGAAGGAAATATTGACCTTGGAATGACTTTCGGAAGCTATATAGGGCTTATTATCTTAATTGCTGCCTTTTCAGGAGTAGGAATTCTAGCTTCTTCAATATCACAAAATCAGATTATGGCCTACCTTTTGGGCGTTTTCATGTGCTTCATTATGTATTTTGGAATCGAGCAGCTGGCAAGCTATAAATTGTTAGGAGGAGCAGATTTTATTCTTCAGAATATGGGTTTCTATCAGCATTTTCTTGGCTTTACCAGAGGGCTGGTAGATTTGAAAGATGTAGCCTACTTTATTCTGGTAATCGGTGCATCATTAGTATTGTCTAATCATTTTATTAACAAAAAGAAGTAGAATTATGAAGAAGATCAATGCTAAATCTCCATTTGGAATTTTCTTATTTGCTATTGTTCCTTTGGTTATTATTCTGACCTATTCAGGGATCAGACTGGATTTGACAAAGGAAAAAAGATACACTCTTTCTGATAGTACCATTAAGGTATTGGAATCCGTTAAGAAACCCCTGACTGTAGAGGTTTATCTTGAGGGAGACTTTCCGGCAAGCTTTAAGCAGCTTCAGGGAGAAACAAAGTTTATGCTCGAAGAATTCAGAAAAATTAATTCAAAAATTGATTTTAAATTCATCGATCCATTGAAGTCTAAAATACCGGCTGATAGTTTAGAAGCCATGGGAATGCAGCCATCATACCTTCCAGACTCCAAGGACGGAAAATTCTCACAGATTACTATTTTTCCATACGCTGTTATTAAATATAACAAAACGGGAGTTTCCATTCCTTTAATTGTTCAGCAAACAGGGATAGATGCTGATCAGCAGCTTACAAGATCCATTGAGGGGTTAGAATACAGTCTTGTTTCAAACATTAAAAATATTGCTGCTGATAAAAGGAAAAAAGTAGGTATTTTGGTTAATCAGGATGAATTAAGCCCAGATGAATTCCAGGGATTTGTACAATTGGCGATGGAAAATTATGATGCAGGACCTATTATTCCTAAAAATCAGACAGAGATTAGTCTTGAAGATCTTCCTTTATTGAAGCAGATGAGTGCCTTGGTCATTGCAAAACCGAGAAAAGCTTTTACAGACAATGAAAAAGTGATTCTTGACCAATATATTATGAATGGCGGGAAAACACTTTGGATGATTGATGCAGTGAATGCTGAAATGGATACCTTAACAAGGTCTAAAAAAGTAATGCCTTTTCCAATAGATGTTAATATGACAGATTTCTTCTTCAATTATGGAATAAGAATCAATACTGCATTGGTAAAAGATGTAAAGAAGTTTGCCTTGCTGAAGCTGGTAACAGGAGAGGTGAGTGGAAATCCTCAGTTTACAAGCCTTCCATGGCCTTACTTTCCACTTGGAATTTCTGAAAATAATAATCCGATTACGAAAAATATTAACCCTGTGAAATTTGAATTTCCAACTTCCATAGATACATTGGGAGGAAGAAAAAATATCAAAACAAAAGTTCTTTTCGAATCCAGTGAAAGAACATTGCTGAAGCAGGTTCCAAATTATGTGGATCTAAAAGAAATTGCCAGTGTAGACAGTCTTGGACAAATGGAAAAACCTAGTACTCCAAAGATTTTCGCTGTAGCACTGGAAGGTAAATTTAATTCTGCCTATGCTTCAAGGATTGAAAGGAAATCTTATCCAGGATTTAAGGCTGAAAGTCCTGAAAATAAAATGATCGTGATTGCAGATGGTGATGTTGGAAGAAATAAGGTGATTAAAGGAAAACCGCTTCCTTTGGGTGCGGATATGCTGACTAATGAACAATTCGGAAACGAACAGTTCCTTAGAAACGCTTTGGATTATCTCTTAGACGATAGCAACCTGATGGAATTGAGAAACAGAAATATCGAAGAAAGACTTCTTGACAGGCATAGAATAGAAGAGGAGAAAACAAACTGGCAGTGGATAAACTTATTGCTTCCTCTGGCTGTTATTGGCCTTATTGGAGGTTTGTTCTTCTGGTTAAGAAAGAAGAAATTTGGATAATAAAAAAGAAAAGCATTTTGCTTCTCTTTTTTATTTCAGAAAATGATAATTAAAAAAATAGGCCGCTTCTTAAAATGAAGCGGCCTATTTTTATTTGACTTTAAGTCTGATATTAATTTTCAAGCACCGGAATAATATGTTCCCAGTTTAGTTGTCTGGCATAATCCAAGGCTGTTTTACCTGCCTTTGATTGAACGTTTTTATCTGCTCCGGACTCTAAAATAACCTTTACAGTAGTTAAATTACCAGCAATTGTTTCCTTATGAAGAAGACTGAGCCCATCTTCATCTATATGCTGAATGTCACCAGGATTCTGTTGTAAAAACTCGATAAACTTCTCTTTCATGTTTTTACTCATCGGATGTTCGATAAGATTTTCTGGTTCTTCTTTTTGTTTATTGACGACCAGAATATCATTAAAGTCTCCGAAGTCCATCTGCCATGCATTGTCATGTTCTTTTCTCTCCGTATCAGACATATCTGAGCGCATCTTTTGAATGCTAAATCCTCCATAGGTTTTCGGAAGAGGTTCTTTGGAAGAAGAAAATAGCTTAGAAAGTCCCGAAGGCTTCTGTACACTTGGGGTAATGGCAAAAAGCCAGTCGCTGATATTCGTAAGAGGAATTTCAAAGAAGTCTCCAACTTTTATACTTTTAAGATCATTAGGCTCATTAATCAGGTAGCCTTTTACAGTGTCTCCATCAAAATTAATGTCGTTGATCCACATATGCTCAACAATTGTTTCTCCTGCTTCGTTTTTCTCTGAAAATGCTGCCTTTACACATGAAACATTCAATCCGGGTATAATTCTTCTGTATTCCCAGGATTGTTCACGCCAGAAATATTTAAAGGTTTCCTGTGCTTTTTTAAAAGCTTTGGTCATTTCCGGATCATTTCCATCTGCAAAAAAAATTGGATTCTCTTCCATATACTAGTTTGTGGTGTGTTTGATGTAAATAGTTGCAATAGTACTCCTAGGTTCTAGTTTTGATAAGCTTCTTTTGGAAGTAATGCAGCAGTTTTATAATAGCTGAGATCTGTTGAGCGTTGTTCCTGCAGTTTCTGGAACGTCTCATATTCATAATGTGCCCAGTTTTGCTCATTATCAGGATCAGATGTCTTATCAATGGCAAGTTCCAGATTTCCGTCTTCTTGATAGCTGCATTCTATGGCTGCATATTTTTCGCCGTTTTCGTCTGTAGTATACCAACACTTTATTGTTTTTTCAAGCTGCGGTTCCTGAGTTTCATTATCAATAACCTGCGAGCAGATAAAGTTTTCAGGATCATCTGTTTTAAAAACAGTCTTGGAAATCAGGGGCTGTTCATCTACAGACAAAGAATAAAGTTTATTGGTGGAAATAATGAACCCATCAGTAGATTCTTTCTTTTCAATGTCAAAGAAGTCAGATTTTTCTTTCAGATAGCTAAGAACTTCGTCTTCATTTTCACCCTCACTTAGGAAGTAATTGATATTGTATATACTGTCGTCGTTGATAAATTCAATCTCTTTCAGTACATCCGAGTCACCATCATAATAATACAGATGATATTCATTAAGCTTTACGGCATTGCTTTTGGAGATGACTTCTCCAAAAATGTTTTTGTACACTTTTCTCATTTTTGATCATGTTATTTAGTTTCATCTATTAGTTTAAGTGGTAGGAGACAAAGATAGGTTTTCTTTTTTATCTTAACCTAAAGTGTAAAACGGTATTTATTTCATAAGTATATTAGATGTCCTTTATAAAATCCTCATATTCGTAATAGAACCTTTCAAATCCATCCATTTTGTCGACAAAGAATTCAAAAATTTCTTGCCATGTATTTTTGTTGAAAACAGAAACTCCATGCATCTCTACCCAGATTCTGCTGATTACTTTTCCATTTTCAAGAGTATAATATTCATCTTTCTGGAAATCTCCTATAAAATCTTTTAGAATATCTTCCAAAGACCAGATTTTCTCATAATAGGCATTTCGGAAAATTTCATCTTTCATTTCGATATCAAGGGAAACCTCTGCTTTTTTATTGTCTGCGGAAAATTTAAAGGCCATATCCTTGACCTTAGTGTCGTACAGGAGCCATTTTCGGGGGAATGATTTTCCAAAAGCTGTCCAAAACTCCTTTTTTAATTGCTGTGCTTCTTGTTTACTGAACATAGGAGCAAACTTAATGATTTAATAGCAAAAAGGCAAAAACTAAGCATGTACAAAAGGGTAGAAAGGTGAATTTGCCGGCTCGTTTTTTCAATTTTACCTTTTCATTTAAACATGTTAAACAATTTTCTTATTTTTGCTGTGATGCTTTCAAAAAAATCTCAATATGCGTTTAAGGCACTTTCATATCTTGTAGAAAAAAGAAATGAAGGGCCAATTCTTATTTCCGAAATTGCGGAACATAAAAAGATCCCTTTAAAGTTTTTAGAAAATATTTTGCTTGAACTTAAAAAAGCAGAAATCCTTGACAGTAAAAAAGGAAAAGGAGGAGGATATTTTTTAAAGGAAAACCCTGAAAATGTAAAACTAGCCAAGATTATTCGACTTGTAAACGGTCCTATTGCAATGCTTCCGTGTGTAAGTCTTAACTTTTATGAAAAGTGTGACGACTGTAATGAAGATCACTGCGGGCTGCATGATGTGCTCATTGAAGTTAGGGATGCCTCATTAAATATTCTTGAGAAAAAAACTTTGATGGATCTGGTCGACTGACCTGATCCTTTTTTTTGAATTATTAGTCTACTTTTTTGGTAGGATAATAATTTTATTGGATATTTGTAGAACTTCAAATGAATAAACTATGATTCCAAACGAAGAGACCAATATTGTGAAACTGGCTATAGAAAAGGAATGGGAGAGTGCTTCTTTCCCTGCAGAGGATACTCGTGATCACCTAGAAGCCGTTAAACCAATAACTTTATAGTATGGTTATTTCACGGAAGATTCAAATAAGGCTGAATATACTTTTTGTAACAGTTGCTGTTTTGCTGATTACATTCTTTTCAATGTACGAATTGGGATACTTGGATGAACTTTTCAATGTTCTGGCTAAAGATCATTACATTTTTTACTGGATGCTTCTGGTAGGAGTTTTTGCAGAAATTGTAGCCGGATCAATGGGAATGGGGTACGGGGTGATTTGTACTACTACACTTTTGTTACTGAATATTCCCCCACATATTGTAAGTGCAAGTATTCATTCTGCAGAAAGTTTTACAACAGCAGCAGGAAGTATAAGCCACATCAAACTTAAAAATGTAAGTAAAAGTCTGGTAAAAAAGCTTGCGATTCCCGCGGTTATTGGCGCAGTGATTGGCGCTGTCAGCTTAACCTATCTGGGAGAATATTATGCTAAGATTACCAAGACCATTATTGCGTTTTATACCTTATATCTTGGAATTCAAATTCTATCCAACGCTTTTAAGGAAAAACAAAGCAAGGCTCTTAAAAGAAAAACAAATCTTACCAGATTGGGAGTGATTGGAGGTTTTATAGATTCCTTTGCAGGAGGAGGATGGGGCCCGCTTGTAACAGGAACATTAATCAAAAATGCCTTTACACCAAGATTTGCTGTCGGGAGTTCTACTGTAGCCAAATTTATCCTTACCCTTACCGCAGCCATTACTTTTTTTCTTACCCTTGGTATTCAGCATTGGAACATCATTCTTGGGCTTTTAATTGGAGGTATTATTACTGCACCTTTTTCTGCCATGCTTACGGCAAAGCTTCCTGTGAAGAAAATGTTTCTTGTGATCGGAGTTCTGGTGATTGTAATGAGTTCTATAACTATTTATAAATCAGTATTCAGCTAAAAAATATTGATTAATACTGAAAAATAAAGGTGATAAAAATATATTTGGCTTCGAAAATATTTTACTTTTACATCACTAAATATTAAAACATGAATTTACATATCATTGCACTTTTTAAGTTTAATGAAAATTATTTGATGGAAGCAGTAGAGCTGTTTCAGAATCTTGTAAAAGAAACCAGAAAAGAAGAGGGATGTCTGCAGTACGATCTTGTGGAAGATAAAGACAACAAAGGAACTTTCTTTCTTATTGAGCTTTGGGAGAGTGTGGAACATCACAACAGGCATAACGGGCAGGATCATTTACTTGATTTCCGTAAAGATGCTTCCAAGATCATGGAAAGCTCTGCTCAGGTGTACAAAGGTTTCAAGATCTATTAGAAGAAAAAGGATTATTAGGGTATTTACCTGATTAATAATTTCTCTCGATCTATATCAATACAAAAGGCGATTTCAAAATTTTGAAATCGCCTTTTTATTAGAAAAAATAGAAAGTATTAGAAATAAAATATTTTATTTTACAATAAGCTTCTTCGTCTCCGAATTGCCACCGTAGGTAATTTTTACCAGATAATTTCCTGATGGAAGATGAGATAAATTCATATCTTGTCTGTAGAATCCGGCTTGATTGCTTAGCTCTGCTGAGTGTACCTTTTTTCCTGTAAGGTCGTAAACTTCTACACTGCCTTTATTATTTGTTTTTTCCTTTACATCAAAAAGAATTGTAACTCTTTTATCCGCTGTAGTTGGATTTGGATAAACCCCAAAAGAAGCTTTTTTACCTACCTCAGTAATTCCCAAGGTCCCTGTAATTTTTTTGTATTTAAAATACATATTACCAGTTTGTGCACCTCCATTAGAAATAAAATACATTCTGTAATAGTCTGATCCCTGTTTTATGTAATAAACAGCGTCAGAATGAACTCCCATTGTAGGCTTCCAAGAGTGGCCAATAGTCGTGATATTAGTAGAGAATGCAGAGTTTGCAGGAATATTAACTGCTGCAGTTTCCTGTACTTCAGGTCTTACTTTTGCAACGGAAATATTGGAATTTTGAATAACTCCTGCCATTTTATATTTCATTGTTTGTGGATTCCCCTGTGTATCGATATAAGGATAATCTGTGTAATATCTTGTAAACATCAGGTTCCACGAGCTTCTGGACGGTTCCTGATTAGGTACTGTAGTTCCAGAGGTTAAAGAGAAATAGTTGAAGTAAGCATCATCAGTTCCGTTAGACACAGTTCTCGTCTCCGTTGGTGCCCAAGAAGAACCGTTCCACTTAGAATACTTAAAAGTATATCCTCCATAGGCATCTTCAATGGCAAACTTAACATAGTCACCTGAAGGGTATTTTAAAACAAAGATTGCTTTTCCTATCACATGATGGGTAACTGAATTGTATACTCCCCAACCGGTGGAAGGCGTATTAGGATTAGGACCTGTAACAGGACCCTGCTCAAAAGCTCCCTGGCTTATATCAGTCGTTTGATCCGGGTTATACAGAGGTTCTCCCCAAGATGCTTCATTACTAAGGCTGATGTTATCCCAGTCGGCCATATTGACTGATGCAGTGTATACCTCAATACCAAGAGCATCATTAATCCTTGTACCAACAGAATACATTGAGTTTCTGTAAAAAGCCACATCCCATGTGCTAGCCGGCTTTGCTACGATATTGTTTGAAGCAAAGTCAAAAAATACACGGTTCTGGTAGCTGCCTCCCATTGTAAGATTAGCTGTTGTATATCCGTTAGCATCTGTTTGCGCCAATACTGTTTGTTGAACAGTAAGAGCAAGCAAAGAAGATAAAAGTAATTTTGTTCTCATAACTTATTTTTTTCAAATCCTTATTTAGAATGATTCCACAAAAATATATAATTATTTTTAATCATTCTAAATAAAAACATGATTTTTATCGTGTTTTATTTGAATTATCCTTGGATTGGGAGCATAAATAAGCCGAAAGGAATACTCCTCTCGGCTTTATTAAAGGCATGTAATAGTCTAATAAACCTTATTTTTTAACGAATTTCGATTGAACGGTTTTTCCTTCAGCCGTTTCAATAGAGATGAAGTAAACACCAGTCTGAAGCCCGCTGATATTGAATTTTTGGCCTTTCAAATTTCCTTCTGCTACTTTTTGACCTGCAGAAGAATAAATTTGAATGTTTTTAGGATCTTTTTTCACTACAAAGTCAAGGGATGTATTATCTGCATTGACAGCGAATTTAACTTCATTTTTTGAAATTGCCTTGTCGGCAACCCCCAATGAAGCTGTTGTATCATAAATGACATCATCAATTTGTGCAGCTACGTGCATTGCTGTAGGCGTAAATTTGAAGACGATATAAGACGATGTAGATGCAGGAATTGGAACACTTATGTTCAGGATAGCTCCAATGGTACTTACTGTAATTGGGTCTCCTACAGGAACAAATGTTGACATATCTGTTGGATTAGATGCCAGTCCTATTTGAATGGTTGCAGGGCCAGGGGACGGGGTTATTAATGTTGTTGTAAACTTTAATGTTTTGTCTCCCGCAGGAGCCTGGATCTGTGGAGATATCAAGTAAGATGAATCTGAAGGATTAGTTCCGGAATAGGATTGAACAGCTTTATTAGCCGTATTGGTAACCAACATTCTTGGCGGAACAGGAAATGGAGCCGTATTGGCAACCATAGGGGCTACTACTGCAGACCATCCAAACTGAGGGAAAGTTGTATTCCCGGCAGTGAAGTTATTGAAGTTTTCATTGATGGTTGGAACTTGTGCCTTAGCGGTAAACGCGGTAAAAATCAATGCTCCTAAAAGTAATTTTAGTTTCATGCTGTTATATTTATTTAGAATTATTACACAAAAGTATATATTTATTTTTAATGATTCTAAATAAAGTTTTATATTTGTCGAAAATTTTAAAGCCTTATGCAGAAGAAAGTGCTTTCCATTCTATCATTATCCATTGCCTTTTGGATGAATGCACAAACAAAGGATTCTCTTAATCAAAAGAAAATTGAAGAAGTTGTCATTACAGGACAATACATGCAACGATCTATCAGCAAATCTATCTATAAGGTTGAAGTAATAGATGCACAGCAGATCAAAAACATGGCTGCAACCAATGTTGCGGATGTTTTAAATCAAAGTCTTAATATACAAATCACACCAGATACCCGTTCCGGAAACTCAACCGCCAATATGATGGGGCTGGATGGCAGCTATGTTAAAATCCTGATTGATAATATTCCCGTAGTAGGAGATACCGGGCTGGGGAGTAATATTGACCTTACCAAACTGTCATTGAATAATATCGAAAGAATTGAGATAGTAAAGGGAAGTATGGGGGTAGAATATGGAAATGGAGCACTTGCAGGAGTAATCAATATCATTACGAAGAAAGGAAGTTCAAAAAAGATCAGTGTAAGAGCTTCGCTTCAGGAAGAAACTGTAAGGAACAACTATGATATTAAGAAAAAAGGAAACGGAAGACACATTCAGAATGTAAACGTAGACTATAATATCGACGATAACTGGTTTGCCAATATTAACTTCAACCATAACCAGTTTATGGGCTATGAAGGAAATAAAATGGGTTATAAATACCTAGAACGTGATATGAAAAGAGGATACGAATGGAATCCTAAAGACCAGTATGATGCCTCGGCTCTGATCCGATATTCAAAAAATAAAACCTCTTTCTATTATAAGCTTTCTTATTTGAATGAGAAATTTAATTTCTTTAATCCGGAAGTACACGTAGATCCTCTTAATGATGGAAATGGCGGAGCTTTATACCGAAGTGTAGATAGAAAATATAATACGAACCGATGGATACATCAGTTTAATATTCAGACCAATCTGGGACATATTCAGTATATGGGAGATTTTTCTTACCAAAGTCAGGATAGAAAGTTCCAGGATTATAATTATGATATTCCTAACAGGTCCATCATAAACAAAGATGAAGAGCTGTCTTATTATAAAACCAATGTCATGTATTCAAGAGGAATGTTCAGCAATTTCCTTGATAATAAAACTTTTGACTTTCAATTGGGATATGAGTTAGATTATACAGATGGTTATGCTTCATTAATTGCCGGTAAATTTTTTACAAAGGCTATCAAAAGAACACTTTTCACGTACTCAAACTTCATTTCTGCAGAATGGAATATTTCTGATAAATTCTCTGTAAGACCAGGAGCCAGGCTTTCGGTAAGTGAAAAGTTCAGTAATCAGTTTAATTATTCCCTTTCTGCGAGATACAAAACTTCTGAGAACTCCAACTTAAGATTGGTTGCAGGTACAGCAAATCGTTTTCCTACCTATGAGGAGCTTTATACATTTTTCGTCAATCTTAACCATGATATTCAGGGAAATCCTGATCTGAATCCTGAAAAAGGTTTCTCTACAGGTGCATTCTGGGATCAGAACTTTACCACAGGAAATGATTGGAAGATTGCCTACAGTGTTAGTGGATTATATCTTGATGTAAGGGACAAAATAGAAATGCTTCTTATCAAAGATCCTTCTACCTATCAGTTTAGAAATATGGACAAATATAGAAATATGTTGTTCTCAGCAAATGTGGATTTCAAAAAAGACCAGCTGGCCATTGGCTTAAGAGGGGCATTGGGAGGAACCTCGGTTGCTATGAAATCAATGTATCATACTTCACCTACAGATTATCAGTTCCAGGCTCAGGCAGGAGCAACGGTTAACTATAAACTGCAAAACCCGGGAACTTCATTCGCTCTTTATTATAAATATACAGGCCCAGGAAGATTATATGTATTTGAAAATGAGACAAATGGTTTTAAGCTTGGAAAAACTGACGGTTTCCATATGATGGACTTTATTGTAAGCCAGCCTTTCTGGAAGGACCATTTGGAACTTTCTGCGGGAGTGAAAAACATCTTTGATGTTACCAGTATCAACTCTACGGCTATGAAGGCAGACGCCCATGCTACCACAGCTCCGACAGGTATTGTGAATTTATATTATGGCAGAAGTTATTTTGCCAGATTAACATTTCAATTTTAAATAATAAGTTACTATGAAATATTTAAAAATATTTTCCGCTCTTTCCGTAATGTTAGCCGCACAGTCTTGTGTGTCTGCTGATGAGGACAGGGTTCCTGCACCACCTATTACCGGTTCTTCAGTAAACGTGCCAATAGGAGGAGCTACCGAACCTAATCAGGTATGGATTGACCTGAGTGACATGGTTAAAGAAGAAAAAGAACCAAGAAAAACCATTAATAAACGAACAGACTGGGATCTTGGATTTTATACCGGCGATGATTTCAGGGTTATTATAAACGGATCTCTGGCAATGACGGTAATCAAAATACCCAATGCTACAGATATCAGTAAAGTAAAAGAAGCAGACATAGAAAGCTTAAAGGAAATTGCTCAGGTAGGGACATTTGACGCCGAAAACATGAAGTACATAGACAACCCGAATGGTGACTTCTTAAATCAAACTTCCGGAATTGAAGCCATAAAGGCAAATGATGCAGAAAATCCTATCTATCTGGTTAATCTAGGAAGGGAGATTCCTTCGGCTAATAACATCGGTCCGGGTTCTGTTTCATTATCTGGTGATCCCAGAGGATGGAAGAAAGTTCAGATTCTGAGAGCCACTAACGGGTACAAAATTCGTTATGCAGATCTGAATGCCGGAAGTGATGGCATTAAAGAACATATTATAACAAAAGATCCTGAATATAACTTTGCTTTTTTCAATCTTAAAACAGGTACTCCTGCAAAGATTCAACCTAAGAAAAAAAGCTGGGATATCGCCTTTACAACATTTACCAATGAAGTATTCATGGGACCTGGAAGCAGTGCCGGGAGTTATTTTTATGCAGACTTTATTACAACCAATACTCTGGATGGGGTAGGAGCTTATCAGGTAAATGTTACGGGTAATCTTGAGCAGGCATATGCCGCATTTAAATTAAAGGATGTGGACGCAAGCAAATTTGTGTTCAACGATCATAGAGCCATTGGAGATAAATGGAGAACCACTACTGGTACGCCGGATAATCCTGTTCCATTTGTATATTCAAACCGTTTCTTTATTCTGAAGGATACGAATGGCTTTTATTTTAAGCTGAAATTCAGTTCTATGAAGAATTTAAAAGGAGAACGTGGTTTTACAGGCTTTGCATTCGACCCATTATAATAAATCAAATAGTATATCATGAAGAAATTTATCCTCGCAGCTTCTGTTCTTGTAGCAGTATATTCATGCAAAAAAGAAGAAGGTGCTAAAAAAGAAAATACAACAGAAGCTTCTTCTGAAGCTCCAAAAACCAATAATAAAATTGTAACCCTAAACGGTGGTATTACTGAAATTGTAAGCGCTTTGGGTCACGAAAAAGAAATTGTTGGAACTGATGTTACCAGTACTTATCCTGAAAGCTTAAAAGCTACAGCCAAAGATTTAGGACACGTAAGATCAATGACCATTGAGCCCATTATGGCGGTAAGCCCTACCTTGATTCTTGCTTCCGACAAGGATATCAACCCTGAACTATTAGGAAAGATCAAAACATCAGGTATCAAAACTGAGGTTTTCAAACAGGAATATACCGTTGAAGGGACTAAAAAGCTTATTGAAAGCGTAGCAAAGGCTATTGGAAATACAGATTATCAAAAATTAAATGATAAAATAGATGCAGATCTAAAGCAAGTACAGCCACTAACTAAAAAGCCAAAGGTATTATTCATCTATGCAAGAGGAAATATGCTCATGGTTGCAGGTAAAAATACACCAATGGCATCTTTAATTAACCTTGCAGGAGCAGAAAATGCTGTAACTGACTTTGAGGATTTCAAACCATTGACTCCGGAAGCCGTTGTAAAGGCTAACCCAGATGTATTATTCTTCTTTGAGACAGGATTAAAGGGAGCAGGAGGAAACGAAGGGGCGCTTAAAATGCCGGGAGTTTCACAAACCAATGCCGGAAAAAATAAAAAGATCATCGCAATGGATGGAGGGTTAGTTTCAGGTTTTGGACCGAGACTAGGAGAAGCAGCAGTAGGATTAAACAAACTTTTAATTGAAAACACAAAGTAAACTATACTTTTATCTTAGCATAAGTGCCATATTGTTGGTTATTCTGGCAATTGTGGCACTCAATATTGGCGTTTATGATTTCAATGGAGTATCACCCTTCAAGGTGTTAGGCCAGTTTATAAAAGGAGATCCCAATTTATCGTTAAGTGACAAATATGTGATCTGGGAGGTAAGAACATCCAGAATTATTATGGCAATTTTGATTGGAAGTATGCTTGCCGTTTCTGGAACTACATTGCAAGGGTTATTTAAAAACCCATTGGCTACAGGGGAAGCAATAGGTTTAACATCTGGAGCAACACTATTAGCCGCATTTGCAATTGTCTTGGGAGGTTATTTCAAGCAATATCTGCCAGAGATCATCCAGTTTTCATTAGTAGGTATTTCTGCTTTTCTGGGAGCTTTAATGGCGATGATGCTTGTGTACAGAATTTCCACAAGCGCAGGAAAAACAAATGTTGTCATGATGCTGTTAAGTGGTGTAGCCATTACGTCGATCGGATTTTCAATTACAGGATTTCTGATTTATATCTCAAAGGATGAACAGTTAAGAGACCTTTCATTCTGGAATATGGGAAGCCTGGCAGCCGCAACATGGACAAAAAATATTGTCTTAACAGTGGTGATTATTATTTCCTATATCATCTTACTCCCGAAAGGAAAGGCATTGAATGCCATGATGCTAGGTGAAAGAGATGCACAGCATTTAGGAATAAACGTTGAAGGACTGAAAAAGCAGATTGTAATCATCACCTCCTTAATGATAGGAACCTGTGTAGCATTTTCAGGAACCATTGGTTTTATAGGTCTTATTGTACCTTATATTTTAAGACTTTTATTTAAATCAAACTATGTTTTTATTTTGCCGTTATCAGCAGTTTTGGGAAGTATTTTACTTTTAATTGCAGATACCATCAGTAGAAGCATTGTGGCTCCGTCGGAACTGCCGATTGGTATTTTAACCTCTTTAATCGGAGGACCTATTTTTATTGCTATTTTAATTAAATTTAAAAAGTCACTCTAATGATAAAAGCACATCAGATCAATTATCTTCACAGGGATTTTAAAATTCTTGATAGTGTAGATGTCTCTTTAGAATACGGAGAGTTTTTAGCAATTGTAGGACCCAATGGAGCAGGAAAGTCAAGTCTTTTAAGTATTTTGGCCAATGAAGTAAAGGAGGGGAAATCCAATATTTTATTTAAAGAAAAACCCATGTCAGCTTGGGAAGTAAAGGAATTATCTCAACATAAATCCAAGTTTTCCCAGCACAATTCCAATGAAATTCCTTTACAGGTAAAAGATGTTGTCATGATGGGAAGGTATCCCTACTTTGATGCACAGCCCGGTAAAGAAGATCTGGAAGCCATGAACAATATGATGTATGAAACAGACATCTTTCACCTAAAAGACAGAGATTATAATACACTGTCGGGAGGAGAAAAACAACGTGTTCATCTTTCAAGAGTAATGGCTCAGCTACAGAATAAAATAACCCATAAGCTGGTTTTTCTGGATGAACCTTTGAATAATCTGGATATAAAACATCAGTACAAAGCACTGGAAATTATTAAAAATTTCACCCAAAAAGCCAATAGTGCTATTGTTGTTTTACATGATCTTAATCTTGCAGCACAATTTGCAGACAAGATCTTATTAATGAAATCAGGAAAGGTGGCCGCCTATGGAACCCCGGAGGAAGTTTTTACTGCAGACATTATAAGCAAGGCCTATAACTTTCCCTGTACCATCTGTGAACACCCTATTACCAATAACCCAATGATCATTTTTGGATAACCATGGAAAAAGAAGAACTCAAAATCCTCGCACAGAATCTTGCCAATCCCCAAGGAGAAAAAGGCATAGAAATAGGTGAAATGATGAATGCCACAAACATCGGTATGACGCTGGAAAGTATCAGAACACTTCTCATAGAAGACGATCAGCATATTCTTGAAATAGGACATGGAAATGCAGGTCATCTGAAAAGTCTTTTAAATCTGGCTCAGGATCTGAAATATACAGGAGTAGATATCTCGGAAACCATGCACAACGAAGCTAAAAAGTTGAACAAAGAATTTCAAAATAAGGCAGATTTTGTTTTGTATGAAGGGAAAAAGCTTCCTTTTCAGGATCAGACCTTTGATAAAATATTTACAGTCAATACCGTGTACTTTTGGGAAAATCCTGTCGAGTTTTTAAATGAGATCTATAGGGTTTTGAAAGACAATGGAACATTCGTTCTTACATTCGGACAAAGAGACTTCATGGAGAAATTACCTTTTACAGCCTATGATTTTATGCTGTACAACAATAATGAAATGGAAGAACTTGTTTCCAAAAGCCATTTTAAAAGAATGAAAACTTCCGAAAAAGAAGAAGAGATAAAAAGTAAAACAGGAAACGAAACAATACAAAGAATCTATACAATTTTAACAATAAAAAAATAAAATAATGAGCACATTAGTTAATGATTTAAAGGAAAAATGGGACGCTCTGAAAGCAGAAAATCCTCATGTAAGAATAAGAAATGCTGCTGCTCAATTAGGAGTAAGCGAAGCTGAACTATTGGTGACCAGCATAGGAGATGAAGTAACAGTTTTAAATCCGGACTTTCCCGGAATTCTGACTGAAGCAGAACAACTGGGAAAAGTAATGGCTCTTACCCGTAATGACGAATGTGTTCATGAAAGAAAAGGGACTTATCAGAATGGAGATTTCAGCAGCCCCCATGCACAACTTTTCGTAGGGGAAGATATTGACCTTAGGATTTTCCTTAACCATTGGAAATTTGCTTTTGCAGTGGTAGAAGGAGATAAGAAAAGTCTTCAGTTCTTCGGAAAAGACGGTTTGGCTTTGCACAAAATCTACCTGACAAAAAATAGTAATGAAGCAGCTTTTGATGCTATTGTAGAAAAATTCAAGGCAGAAGACCAGAACCAGGCATTTGCTTTTGAAGCAGTAGCTCCAAAACAGGCAGAAAAAGCAGATACTGAAATAGATGTTGATGGATTCAAAAAAGCATGGACAGAATTAAAGGATACTCACGATTTCTTTATGATGACCAGAAAATATGGGGTAAGCAGAACTCAGGCATTAAGATTGGCTCCGGAAGGATTTGCTAAAAAAATTGATAACGCTAAAGTCGTTAATATCCTTGAAGATGCTTCTGAAAAAAATACTCCTATCATGGTTTTCGTTGGAAACAGAGGAATTATTCAGATCCACACAGGAAATGTAAAGAAAACACTTTGGCACCAGCAGTGGTTCAATGTAATGGATCCGGATTTCAACCTGCATTTGGATGTAACGAAGATTGCAGAAGCATGGATCGTTAAAAAACCAACTGAAGATGGAGAAGTTACGGCTATCGAAGTATTCAATAAGGAAGGTGATTTCATCGTTCAGTTCTTTGGAAAAAGAAAACCAGGAATCCCGGAACTTCAAGAATGGAAAGATTTAGTGGCAGCACTAGATAATTAATAATTAGATGATTTTAATGAGACCGTTTTGTCTGTAAAGCTCAAAGCGGTCTTTTTTATGGTAGAAAAGTGAAAAGCAAAACTCACTTTCTACTTAAAATTAATTAATTTGTGATTAAATATATAGTATGAAAAATATTCTCATAGCAATGTTGCTTGTAGGTTTCTGTTCATTACATGCGCAGAATCTTAAAGCATATCAATTTTATGATCAGAAAGGAAAAGAAGTAAAGACCGATAAATTAGTTAAAGAACTGGCTGATTATGATGTTGTTTTTTTTGGAGAAAATCATAACAGTTCCATCAATCACTGGCTTCAGCTTAAAATTACCGAAGCTTTGTATGAAAAGAAAAATGGAAAGCTTATCTTAGGAGCAGAGATGTTTGAAAGAGATAATCAGTCTCAGCTAAACCAATATTTAAACGGGAAATTTGATGCCAAGACACTCAAAGATTCAGCTCGTTTATGGAATAACTATGCCACAGACTATAAGCCTTTGGTAGATTTTGCCAAAAACAAAAAACTAAATTTCATAGCAACGAACATTCCAAGAAGATATGCTTCCCAAACCGCTAAAGAAGGTCTTGAATCCTTAAATAAATTAACGGAAAAGGAAAAGACATACATTGCCCAATTACCGATTAAAGTGACATTGGATACTCCCGGTTACCAGGAAATGAAAGCCATGATGGGAGATCATGCAGAGGGCACAAAGGTGATGAACTTTATTTCAGCGCAGGCAACAAAAGATGCAACAATGGCAGAGTCTATCCTGAAAAATATTCAGTCAGGAAAAACCTTTATTCATTATAACGGTAACTATCACAGCAAAGAATTTGGAGGAACTTACTGGTACATCAAGCAGAAAAACCCCAATCTGAAAATGGCCGTGATCTCTGTTTTTGAATCTGAAGATCCTGAATTAAAAGTCCCTGCGAAAGATTATATTCCCACAGAGTTTAATCTGGTTATCCCAAGTGATATGACAAAGACTTTTTAAAGGCTGATTTATCTGTATAATTATTCAGCAGAAAAATATCAAATTCAATAGAAGCGGGCTTTAGCCCGTTTTTTTATGCCCAAAAACCAATGGTTTTAACCAAAGCCTAATTAATAGGAACAAATGCTGATGTTTACCTTACAATTTTTACCTTTGTACTACATTCAATTGATATGAAAAAATTATCCGTTCTGTTTATCTTTTTTATAGGATTATTCAATGCACAAAAACTTACATCTGGTGAACTTTCAATTATCAACCAGGGAGATATAAATACAGCATTGCCAATCTATCAGACAACAGATAACCATCAACACAAAACGCTACTGAGCCTTTCCACCGAAATTGATCCGATTGATCCCAATACCACAACTTTGGTAAAAAGAATGAAAGAGTCCCTTCTTTCAACGGACGGCGGAGTAGGGATTGCTGCCCCACAGGTAGGAATCAACAGAAAAATAATCTGGGTACAGCGTTTTGATAAAGAAGGAAATCCACTGGAATATTTTATCAATCCTGTAATTGTCTGGAGATCCGATTTACAGAACCTTGGTCCGGAGGGAGATCTTTCCATTCCTGATTTTAGGGATCAGTTTTATAGAAGCAAAGTCATTCAATTAGAATATGTAGATCTGAAAGGCCAGAGATATTCGGAAATAGTGGAAGGATTTACCGCAGTTATTTTTCAGCATGAAATTGACCATCTTTTCGGAATCTTAATTTCTGATAAAAAAGAGAAAGAGAAGAATAATGCTTATAAAAAGGTAGATGCTTATCAAAAAAGTGATCTGAATAAAAGATAAATAACCAATATCTTAAAATAAAAATGAGCTGTTTTGATTTCAAAACAGCTCATTTCATTACTATGATTGTAAAAAAATTGGATTAATCATTATTCGTTACAGAAAGTTTTACCTCAATATTATTTCTTGTTGCATTAGAATAAGGGCAAATCTGATGAGCTTTATCCGTTAAAGATTGTGCTTCCTCAATAGAAACCCCTGGAATATTTACATCCAGTTCCACTGCCAACCCGAAACCTCCATTTTCAATCTGACCAATGCTAACCTGTGCGGTAACGGTTGTTTCACCGGTTTGTACTTTACCTAAACTGATTACTCTGTTCAAGGCACTGTCAAAACAAGCAGAATATCCGGCAGCAAAAAGCATTTCAGGATTCGTGAAGTCATCATTAGCTCCTCCAAGTGCCTTAGGCATTTTTACTTCAAGGTCCAACACTCCGTTTTCACTTTTAACATGACCATTTCTTCCTCCTGTAGCGGTTACTTTTGTTGTATATAACGTTTTCATTTATTTTTCTATTTTGTTTAATATTCTTAGAACTATTTCCTTGAGCTCTAACAGTTCTTCCGGTTGTATACCCAATCTTTCCTGAATTTTCCCCGGAATTGCACAGGCCTTTTTCTGTAATTCTTTTCCAGCCTCTGCCAAAAATACTTCAACCACTCTTTCGTCCTCTTTTTTTCGTTTTCTTAGGATAAATCCTTTATTCTCCAGTCTTTTGAGAAGAGGAGTCAGAGTTCCACTGTCCAAGAATAGTTTTTCTCCGATATGGCTTACCGGAAGTCCGTCATTTTCCCACAATATCATCATAACGAGATACTGAGGATAGGTAATGTCAAGCTCATCAAGAAAAGGACGATAAAGCCCTGTGATCTCCTTTGCAATGGCATATAACGGGAAACATATCTGATTGGCTAGTTTAGGTGTTTTAGAATTTTCCATAAGTTGGTACGAAAGATTCGATGAAGGTATTACTTTTTAATGATAAACTCATCCATTGGGACACGGACTTTTTTCATAGAAGCCAGCCAGTCATTAGCTTCGTCACGGTATCCAAGGTATAAAAGGCTTACACTTTTCAGTCCTAATTCTTTCAATCCAAGTACTTCATCCACTATAGCATTGCTAAATCCTTCGGCAGGAGTACTGTCTATTTTAAGCTCTGCAGCTTGTGCTAAAGCAATACCCAATGCAATATAAGTCTGGCGGGCTGTGTGAGCAAAATGTTCCTCCGGAGTTTGTGCTCCGTACATTTCCTTGATTTTATCGGTATAGCTTCCAAAACGTCCTCTTGGAAGATCTCTTACATCTGTATGATGATCATATACTTTGTCAATTTTTTCATTGGAGTAGCTGTCCCATGCAGCAAAAACCAAAACGTGGGATGAATCTCTCATCACCTCAGGATTTAAAGCTCCGGCAACCATTTTATCTTTCAATTCCTGATTTTCCACTACAATAACACGGAAAGGTTGCAACCCTGATGATGTAGGGGCAAGCCTTGTTGCTTCCAGAATTGTATGTAAATCTTCTTGTGATACTTTTTTTGCAGGATTATATGCTTTTACTGCGTGTCTCCAATTAAGGTCTTCTAATAATGACATTTTCTTTTTTATTTTAAATTAAAATTACCTGGTGATGATCTATTTCCAAGTTTTACTTTGTGATAATTAAGTATACAAATATAAAGCCAATTAAATTGTGTGCAATTTAATTTTAAAAGATTTTATTAATAATGATTATTTATTTTATAAAATACTACTGCATGTATATTTAAACAACGAAGAGGGTATACTTAAATTTTCACTGGTTTATCATTCTATTCTTTAGTATTTCCGCACGATTCGGATTTTTTTCCATTCTGGGTATTCCAATCTTTGCATTAGAATTTTAAACTAAAAACAATGCAGAAATTTAAAAACAAAACAGCTTTAATTACGGGAGGAACAAACGGAATGGGTTTGGCTACCGCAGAAGAGTTTATCAAACAGGGGGGAAGTGCCATTATTACAGGAAGAAGCAAGGAAACCATAAATAAGGCTCTGGAAAAACTAGGAAAAAATGCTTCTGGAATTGTCTCAAATGCCGGAAATATGGGGGATCTCATGAAACTGCAGGAAGAAGTCAGAAAGCATACAGAGAAAGTTGATGTTCTCTTTGTGAATGCTGGTTACGGGAAGTTTGCACCCATAGAAAATGTTGAAGAAGAACATTTTGATGAACTCTTTAATGTATTGGCAAAAGGCCCCTTTTTTACCGTTCAGCAGATATTACCTTTAATGGAAAAGGGAAGTTCCGTTATTTTTAATACTTCTGTGGCAACAGATATTGCGATGCATAACTTTTCGGTGTATTCTGCGGCAAAGTCTGCGGTACAGTCTTTCATCAAAACATTTGCTGTTGAACTTACAGAACGAGGAATTCGCGTGAATGGAGTAAGTCCGGGACATATCAAGACCAATATTTTTAATAATACAGGGCTGACTGCGGAGCAAATAGAAGGAGCGGTTTTGGATATTATTCCAACAATACCTTTCAAAAGACAGGGAGAACCATCGGAGATTGCCAATGTAGTTCTGTTTCTTGCATCAGAAGAAGCGTCCTATATTCATGGTACCGAGATAAAAGTGGATGCAGGTATTTCTGTAATCAGATAAGGCTGTGCCTCTTGAACATAAAATTCAAGGATTATTTTACCTCATTAATCTGTTTGATGATATTGGTATTATTTTCAACACCTATATTATAAATGTTACCCTTTTTAAAACTTAGATTTACCTTTTCCATCAACACTTTATAGTCGGAAGATTTTTTTGAAAGGTAAAAGACCTGGGCACTTATACCAATGGCTACCCGTACAACTTCTTCCGGTTTATCCGGATCTTCAAGAATATTGGTGATGGTTGCTTTATTATACCAGGTTAGTTTCTGGGATTCAGAATTAGAAGAACAGGATGCAATCATGGTAAACAGTAATAATAAATAGGTCCAGGTTTTCATAATAATAAGTATTGAGTAAGAAGCTCCTGCAATATATAAATAAATGCAGGAGCTTTATAAAATTTAGTTAGAATCCGCAATGTGCTGTACTAGGTACCGGAGCAGAACAGCCTGAAAGAGCTGAGAATGCCGTTAGTGTACAATTGGTATTCACCAGATTGTTATCATACAATAAAGATCCTGATGGGCTTCTGTAGTAAACATTTCCTGCTGTATTAGCAAAAGATGAAACAGAAGTAGATCCACAAGTTGAGTTGGTGCATGCAGCTCTCCATGCGGTATCTGTAATAGGACCTGTTGAGTTTAGAGACGGGTCAATAATTCTTTTTTCAACCACACCGGATGCATTTTTAAAGCTTACAAGGATGGCTACGTGATATACCCATGATACACAGCAGGTACCGGTAGAGGCTCTTAAATTACCATATACAAATTGTTTTTCACACTCATATCCTGCATTGTTTAAGATCTGTCTCATCTTGTGCGCTCTTGCATAGCATCCATCTACAGGATATCTAAATGTAATACAAGGAGATGAGGCTGTAGAAGTTCCGCAAGACTGGTTTTTAATTTGAGTAAATAGACTGTTTAAAGTAGCAAGATTAGGAATAACACTCGTTAATCTATCGGTTGTTCCTCTCTCTTCCTTAGTTAGGGTAGACTTGAAGAATTTTACATCCTCTGCGGTAGCCTTTTCAACTTTCGCAATTTCATTGGAATTAGCCTTAAGGAAAATATGAACCGGAGATTCATTTTTTACAGCCTGGCTGATCATGGAAATGTAAGCTTCGTTTTCCTTAGTGTCTTTAATTTCATAAGGCTGAGCTGAAAGAATAAAGGAAACTTTATATTTTCCGTCTTCCTTATCGAGCCCTGTTGGAACAGTTCTTCCGAACTCTTTCAATGCAACTTCTTTAGATTGTGGGTTTACGGTTTCCTGATTCGCATTAGAATCTGAACAGGCATTGAATGACAGCGCTGCCACAAATACCATCATGGATAGCAAAAATTTTTTCATAGTTCTTATATTTTGGTGGGTAATGATTTTTCTAAATAGTTCACTATTTAGTGATAATAAAATTATAAAAAATTATAATACTGGCAATATTTTTTTTTAAAAAATAAAAAACTACTAAATTTTATATTGAATTATTAATGAAAATAATAAGATAGGTGATTAATACTATTGAAAGTAATGGTCTGTGAATCTTAAAAACTAAAAACCCAGTTTCAATTATTGAAACTGGGTTTGTTTTATTAATAATGAAGAGACTTACCACATAAGCTAGCAAAGGCTCTTCATTGATTTAAAAATTATTTGTAGATCAGTTCAGCCTGAAAAACGTCAGCAAAGTGTTTTCTGATATTGGACTTTACACTTTCCACTTCTTCGGAGGTCAATTCTCTTTCAAGTTCTCTCTGTAATGAAGTAACCTGTTTATCTTTTATCCCACACGGAATAATGTATTCAAAATAACGCATATCCGTATTCACATTCAATGCAAAACCATGAAGCGTTACCCATCTTGAAGCTTTTACTCCCATAGCACAGATCTTTCTGGCATAAGGTTTCCCCACATCCAGCCAAACACCGGTTTCTCCTTGGGAACGTTCTCCTTTAAGACCGAATTCACCAATGGTTCTGATGATTACTTCTTCCAGATTTCTCATATAAAGATGAATATCGGTAAAGAAGTT
Source organism: Chryseobacterium aurantiacum (assembly GCF_003020585.1). Lineage (GTDB taxonomy): Bacteria > Bacteroidota > Bacteroidia > Flavobacteriales > Weeksellaceae > Chryseobacterium > Chryseobacterium aurantiacum. Next base: position 853,665 of record NZ_PXUE01000002.1, on the reverse strand, counting down.
TTCAAGATCTAAAACAGGGTATCCAACAATCTGACCATAGCCATGATAGGTAATATCTCCGCCACGATTGGTTTTCACATAGGTGGCTTCAATCTCTTTCAACTTATCAATGCCGGCAAGCATATTTTCCTCATGTCCGCTTTTTCCCAATGTGTAAACATGTGGATGCTCTACCAGAAGGAGATGGTTAGATGTAGTAATATGCTGTTCTGATGGAAGATCTCTGTTTTTTATTTTGGTATCAATAATAGCTTTCATCAGTTGTTCCTGATAATCCCAGGCGGGTTGATATTCTTTGATTCCTAAATCTTCAAATTCTACTGCTTTATTCTGATTTGTATTCATTTCAATTTTTGACATACAAATTTAGTGAATTTTAAGCTTTTATGGAATGGATAAAATCTATGGCACTTTTCTTCAAATCTTTATCCTGAAGTAAAATGTTTACAAAAGCTGTTCCTATGATCCCTCCATCCGCTTTTTCGGTTACATTTTCAAAATCTTCCTTTGATTTTATTCCGAAACCAATCATGACAGGATTTTTTAATGGAAGATCTGCTAATCTGCTTAAATAATTTTCATTCTTCAACACGGCATTTTCATTTCCTGTGGTAGAGGAGGAACTTACAGCATACAAAAACCCGGAGCTTAAAGAATCAAGATACTGTATTCTTTCATTTGAAGTTTCCGGAGTAACTAAAAAGGTAAAATTAAGGTTATATTGCTTTAGAATATGCTGATAGTTTTTCTCAAATTCAATAGGAGGAAGATCGGGAAGTATCAGCCCGGAAACTCCGCTCTCTGAACATTCCTTGCAAAATTTTTCAAATCCAAAACTTAAAACAGGATTGATGTATCCCATCAAAATAATTGGAATTCTAATCTCATTCTTTATTGTTTTTAACTGAGAAAGAAGCTTTTCAATGGTCATCCCATTCTGTAAGGCCTGTTCATGAGCTTTTTGAATAACAGGACCGTCTGCCACGGGATCAGAGTAGGGCATTCCGATCTCAATCATGTCTGCTCCCGAATCCTGAATCAGTTTTATAATGTCTGTAGTATCTTCCAGTTGCGGAACTCCTGCAGTGAAATATATATTTAGTTTTTTCATGTTTTTCTTTATTGTATTACTATGTTCCTGTAAAATGTATTCATGATGCAGCTTTGTGTGCAGAAATCATTTATAGCAATATATTTTACAGATTTTTCAAATACGTTTCCATATCCTTATCTCCACGGCCACTCAGGCAAATGACTACAATATCTTCTTCATTAAATTTCTTTTTATCTAAAACAGCAAGAGCATGGGAACTTTCCAAAGCCGGTATAATTCCTTCCAGTTTTGTTAGTTCGAAGGCACATTTTAAAGCTTCATCATCATTAATACTGAAAAATTCGGCTCTGTTTTCTTTGAATAAATTAGCATGAAATGGTCCGATACCCGGATAGTCAAGCCCTGCAGAAATAGAATGAGGCTCAATAACCTGCCCGTCTGCAGTCTGCATCACAAGGCTTTTACTTCCGTGAAGTACTCCCAATGTTCCCAGAAATGTAGTAGCGGCTGATTTACCAGAATCCACTCCCAGACCGCCCGCCTCTGCCGCGATGATTTTTACTTCTTTTTCATTTACAAAATGATAGAATGTTCCTGCAGCATTGCTTCCTCCACCTACGCAGGCAATAACATAATCCGGATTTTCTCTTCCTATTTTTTCTTTAAGCTGTTCCTTGATCTCCTTTGAAATGATACTTTGAAACCTTGCCACCAGATCAGGGAAAGGATGAGGGCCCACCACACTTCCAATTACATAATGAGTGGTTACAGGATTGTTGATCCAGTCTCTTAATGCTTCGTTTACAGCGTCTTTCAATGTTTTGGAACCTGAAGTAGCGGCTATAACTTCTGCACCCAGCATTTTCATTCTTGCCACATTCGGGGCCTGTCTCTGGATATCGATTTCTCCCATGTACACTATACATTCAAGGCCAAGAAGTGCACAGGCTGTTGCAGTGGCTACACCATGTTGTCCGGCACCGGTTTCAGCAATGATCCTTGTTTTTCCAAGGCGTTTTGCCAATAGAACCTGTCCTAGGGCATTATTGATTTTGTGAGCCCCTGTATGGTTAAGGTCTTCTCTTTTTAAGTAGATTTTGGTTTTATATTTTTCACTCAGATTTTTTGCAAAATAAAGTGGAGTAGCTCTTCCTACATAGTCTTTAAGTAAATCCTGATATTCGCTCTGGAAGTCTTCAGATTCTATGATCTCAAGATAGTTTTTTTGTAATTCTTCTACGTTAGGATAGAGCATTTCAGGGATAAAAGCGCCGCCAAACTCTCCATAATATCCGTTTTCATCGGGGTTTTTATAATTCATTTCTTTATTCTTTAGTAATTAAATAAGCATTATTTTTTGTACTCAGCTGACCGAGCAATTTTTTTCTTTCATCTGATACTTTGAAAATTAAAATATCATCATCATCAGAATTGATCCATTCAGAATCTATGTTTTCCTTTATCATTTTGGCCTTGTCGTAAAGAATTTCGATCTCATGTTTTTCATAAAACGGGCGAAGTTCGGAATGACAAAAACCAATAGTTTCCCTATTTCTTTCTTTTACATTTTCAGTAAAATATTGAATTAACGTGGATCCATATCCTTTTTTTCTAGGGGTAGCAACAAATCCTACAACCTCTGCAAAGGAGTATTCTTTTTCAAGGATTTTCAGGGTAAAATCGAAATTAACCCGAATAATGGCCAATATTTCTGGCGTGTTATCCAATAGCAAATGAAACTCTGAATCTTTAAAGAAAACACGGAAATAATCTGGTTTCATCATATTCCATTCCGTTACCTCCCAAAGTTGAAGAATATGCTCTATCTCCTTTTCTGTTAATTCGTTGGCTTGTTTTATTTGGTATTTCATAATTTTCAATCGTAATTAAATTTAATGAAGATGATCAAATACTGGTTTTAAATTGTTTTATCCTTTCAATATCCTTATCACCGGGCTTTAGTTCAAATTTTGAATTGATATCAATGGCAAAAGGTTTTTGATGTAAAAATTCAATGTTTTCAATATTTTCTTCTGAAATGCCGCCACTCAGAAAATAGGGTAGAGGGATTTTAAATTCATTCAATAATTTCCAGTCAAACTGTTGCCCTGTTCCTCCGAAAGCCTTGCTGTCTGTATCAAACAGGTAATAGCTGATAGGCTGCTGGGAGTCTTTTGGGCGATTATTGAAAGTTTGTTCTATTTTATTTTTGTTTTCAATTGTATTATTTCCAATTCTTATAACCTTGATGATTTTAACTTCAGGATTTAGTTTCTTTCTTATATCAATAATAAAATCTTCATTTTCATCACCGTGCAATTGGATATGATTGAGCTTTCCTTTTTCAACTATTTCAATAATTCTCTCCATACTTTCATTTACAAAAACCGCAACTTTCCCCGAATGATTAAATTTGGCAATATCATCTAAACTCAAATGATTCAGAACATATCTTGGTGATTTTTCATAAAAGATAAAGCCCAGAAAATCTACTTTTATATTGATCAATTCCTGAATCTGTTCAGACTTTGTCAGACCACAGACTTTGAGAAAGGGAGAGATATTGTTGGTGGGTGGCTGCTGATTCATTGTTTGTATTGTATGTTAATCGTTGATAGGATAATGTTAAGGCAAGGGAAATATCAATTCTAAATTGTCAGGGAAAACTCTTCAAAGGCCTTTGCAGGATCTGTATTTCTCATAAAATATTCTCCCATCAGGAATCCGTCAAATCCTTTTTCTTTTAAGTATTTAAAATCTTCAATGGTATAAATTCCGCTTTCTGCAATGGATAGGGTATTCTTTGGAAGCTGGTCTTTGAGCTGAACAGAATGTTGCAAATCAACTTTGAAGTCTTTTAAGTTCCTGTTATTAATTCCTACTAAATCAATTTTTGAGTTAAAATGTTTCAGTTCTTCCTCGGTATGAATTTCAAGTAGAACTTCCAGATCCAATTCATGAGCAAGTTCTGTAAACTCCTGAACCTGATTGGGCGAAAGGCAGGAGGCTATCAATAAAATAACATCTGCACCCATATTTTTTGCTTCATAAAACTGATATTCATCAACCATAAAATCCTTTCGCAAAACCGGAATTTGTATTTGGTTTCTTACTTCTAAAATATCATCAAAGCTTCCTCCGAAAAAATCCTTATCCGTTAAGATAGAAATTCCGCTTGCCCCAAATTGTTCATAGGCAGAAGTAACATCCAAAGGAGAAACATTATTATTGATGATTCCCTTTGATGGGGATTGTCTTTTAAATTCAGCAATGATGCCGTTTCTGTTTTTGATGGATTCTTTCAGAGAATATGTTTTTCTATCAAAAAACCTGGAGTTTTTCAATTCATCAATGGAAATTTTGGATTTTGAAACCTTTATTTCTTCTTTTTTTCTTTCAATAATTTTATCTAATATAGTCATGTTGGAAGTAGTGATAAGAATTTAAAATAATGTGGGACAACTTTTGATTTTTTAATTAATAAGAAGCTCAAAAGTTCTTAATGCTTTTCCGTTTTCCAGACTTTCTTTAGCTAAAAGAAGGCAATCATCATAGGATCCGAATTTACGGGTATGATAAAGGGCTACAGCTGCATTGGCCAAAACTACAGCGTTTTGTTGCTCAGTTCCTTTTCCTTCCAGAATATTCATAAAGATTTTGGCGGTCTCCTGAATGGTATCTCCCGCTTGAATATCTTCAAGGGTGACAGGATTAAACCCAAGGTCTTCTGCAGAATAAATTTCTTCTCCATTCTTAGTAATAATTTTGCTGTCATGGGTTAAGCTAATCTCATCATAACCATCCAGTCCATGCACAAGAATAAATTCCTGTTCTTCTTTTTGCAGAAGATATTGATAGATTCTTGCAATTTCCAGATTGTATACACCAATCATTGAATATTGAGGCTTTGCAGGATTCACCAATGGTCCCAAAAGATTAAAGAATGTTCTTAATCCCAATGATTTTCTCAATAATCCAACCGACTGAAGGGCGGGGTGAAAGTAGGGAGCATGCAGGAAGCAGATATTTGCTCTCTCAAGGTCTTCATTTAATTGTTCCGATGTATTTTTGAACTGATAACCGAGTTCTTCCAGTACATTGGAAGAGCCTGTGGTAGTTGAAGCACCATAATTTCCATGTTTTGTTACCTTCTGCCCGGCTCCGGCCACCACAAAGCTGGCCAATGTTGATATATTGATTGTGTTCTTTCCGTCACCTCCCGTTCCTACGATATCAATGGCATCACTAGCATCAATATCTACAGGAACAGCCATTTGTAATAAGGCTTCTCTGAAACCTTCCAATTCTTTCAATGTAATATTTCGCATCAGAAAAACACTGATGAATGAAGTTACCTCTGCGGCATTGAATTTATTCTGAGCAATTTCAATCATCATGGCCTTTGCCTCAGATTTTGACAAAGTATTATGATTAAACAGGTATTGAAGTATTTCTTTCATTTGAGGAGTTTTTATGGTTGAGGGATTTTGTAGGGTTGCTTTCATATTGAGTATGCTTTGTTAAACCTTTTAGCAAGTTGAGATAAAAGCTTCTGGTTTATTTTAATGATTTAAAAAGTTCCGGATAATTACTTCTCCCTCGGGAGTCAAAATACTTTCAGGATGAAACTGTACTCCGTGTACATCATAAGTTTTATGTTGTAGAGCCATGATCATTCCATCTTTATCAACTGCGGTAATTTCCAGTTCTGCAGGGAAGTTGTCTGGGTTTACTGCCCAGCTGTGATATCTCCCAACCTCTAATCCTGATGCCAGATTCTTGAAAAGCTTAGTGTCTTCTTTTACCAGTTCCGTGGTGGTTGCTACCCCATGAAAAATTTCTGAAAGGTTGATAAGACTTCCTCCAAATGCTTCTGCAATGGCCTGCTGACCTAAGCATACCCCCAAAATACTCTTGGTAGGAGCATATTCTTTAATCAGATCCAATAAAATTCCAGCTTCTTCCGGAATTCCCGGGCCGGGAGAAAGAATAATCTTGTCATATTTCCCGATTTCTTCCAACGTAATTTGATCATTTCTTACTACATCTACTTTCTGATTCAAAATTCTTTCAATGATCTGGACCAAATTATAGGTGAAGCTGTCGTAATTATCAAAAACGAGAACTTTTGATGGCTGGTTTTCGGTTGCTGGTGTTATATTGTTGTTCATTTTTTTATTTTTTGCTAGTTGCTGGGATAGACATTGTTTTATTAATCCTGAACGATCTTTTCTGCTTTTTCTACTGCTTTTTTCAGGGCATTCAGTTTATTGTTGACTTCTTGAAGTTCATTTTCAGGGACCGATTTTGCAACAAGACCGGCGCCCGCCTGATAATAAAGTGTATTGTTTTTACTTAAAAAGGTTCTGATCATAATGGCTTGATTACATGTTCCATTTAAACCAACAATCCCGATACATCCTCCATAATAGCCCCGGGAATCTTTCTCATATTGGTTGATCAGTTGAAGTGCTTTATGTTTAGGTGCCCCACTTAGTGTTCCCTGAGGGAATGTTGCGGAAATCATTTCCAGAGGATTAATCTGTTCAGGCAACTCTGCCGTTACTTCGCTTACCATATGAATAACGTGAGAGAAAAGCTGAATTTCTTTAAGTTTGGTAACAGTTACATTTTTTCCCAGTTTTCCCAGATCATTACGGGCTAAGTCTACCAGCATAGTGTGTTCTGCATTTTCCTTTGGATCCTTTTTTAATTCTTCAATAGCCTGAAGATCAATATCCAGATTTCCTGTTCTTTTAGAAGTTCCTGCAATAGGATGAATAATGGCCTTATTGTCTTTAATGATCAATTGGCTTTCAGGACTTGATCCGAATAATTTATAGTTTCCGTAATCAAAATAGAATAGGTAAGGGGAGGGATTGATATTTCTTAAGGCTCTGTAAACATTAAATTCATCTCCTTTGAATTTCTGTTCAAATCTTCTGCTTAGTACAAGTTGAAAAACATCTCCTCTCATACAGTGTTTCTGAGCCGTTTTTACCAGTTCAAGATAATCTTCATTAGTAATATTGGAAGTTTCCTGTCCATTCTTTTCAAAAGGATAAACCGGAGTATTCTGATTTTTGATGAGGTTTTCCAAAAGATGTAATTCAGACTTTACACCGTTCATTTGGTTTTCAATAATATACATTTCATCATTGAAGTGATTAATGGCAATCACATATTGGTATAATCTGTATCTGAGAATAGGGATTTCCACTTCAGGGCTTTGTGGCTTTAGATCGATGCTGTCAAAAAACTGTACCGCTTCAAAGCTTGTATATCCAAAAAGACTTTGAGCTGTTTGCTCAATGGGATCGTCGGTCTTTTCACAATCAAAAATAGTGCGGAAATTTTCAAATATATCAATGATACTACGCTCATTGATAAGCTGCTTTACCGGGGCAGAGTCTGGCAACTTGATTTCAAATTCATGTAAGCTTTTCACTTCAATTCCTGCAACTGCGTTGATGGCAATAAAGGAAAAATTGTTGTCAATGCTTTTAGAATCTGAACTTTCCAGAAGAATAGTATCCCTGAATTTATCCCTGATTTTAAGGTAAATATTCATGGGAGTATGAAGATCCCCAAGAGTTTTTTTCGAAACGGTTTTTATTTTGATTTTTTGAGTAAACATCTGCTGTTGTATTTTTTTGTAAGATTTAGGAATAAAAAAAAGGCTTTAACGGAATCCGTCAAAGCCTTGTATATTGTTTGTTTGTATCTGCTGTTGGGTTAACAACATGACAATAACTTCAGACCCGACGAAGAGTTTGAAAGCCACCACCAAATATTGTTGCTATTATTAAACATGGGACAAATTTAGAAATTTTTTTAATACAAAAAACAAAAAATTCAAAAAAGTTCAAAACTTATTTTGAAATATATTATTTCAACTGCTTGAGCTCTTTTTTGAGTTCTTCAATCTTTAGCTTATAACTTTCATCATCATAAGAATTCGTATAATCTTCTAAGGCTGAGATGTATTCCATGATAAATTCCTTGTTGGTTCTGTCTGCTTCATACTTAATTCTTGCAGAATTAACAGGAGCAAGTTTTGCGTATTTCAAGGATGTTTTTCCCTCCTCAGACTGATTGTAAAGGATGACTATATTTTTTTCATATCCCGGAATGTATTTAACAGGAAAATTTTGTTCTGTCTGCGGAATTCTTATGGCATTTTCTATAGGATAAATTGCTGCTGAAGTAGTAGAAAAAAAAGTAGAAATATATTTTCCGTCTTGTTTTTTTACAATCGCCTCATAGTCATGAATGTACATGTCATTAAGCGTTGAATTGGTTTCCACATCTGAGGTAATGATTGCTGTGCTTTCCACCCCATATTTATTCAAGAACCAGGCATTTAAAAACTGTCCACAAAACCCGTTTGCAATAGCCAAAGGAATAATCGGGATTAAGAACAACGCTCTTTTAGTGAGATATGATAATAATCCAAAGAATACGAAGAGCAGTATCACAGTATAAAAACCATAATGGCTGGTGAAAAACAGAATTTTAGAGATTAAAATCATAGACTAAATGTACTACTATTTTTACTAATCGAAAAGGCCTTATGTTTCAAAATAAAAATATCATCAACCTTGGTATTGCAGTGAGTGATTGCTTCTTTAAAATACATTAGTGTATGGGTTCAGAAAGGGGTATGTCCGGATTTCCGCTGTAGAAAACAATCAGGGTAGCTCCCTTATCCCCGGTTTTACCTCTGTGGGCAATATTAACCATTTCTGGAAGTACCTGTCCCTGCTTTACCCATTGTGTTTTGCCATCTTCCTTTCTTTCAATCTGAATTTCACCTTTTTCTATATAAGCAGCATTAATGACCTGGTGTTTGTGCCAATCCAATGCTTTATTGGGCGGAACGGAGATCTTAAGCACCGAAATTTCAGGCTGCCCGCTCGGATAGGCGGAGTACAAAGTTCCGTCCCATGATTTTGTGGTTTTTAATAACGTTACTGACTCAATTTTATCGGAATATTCTGAGTGATGATCATTTGACGAAGAATTATCACAAGATAAAGTGAGAGTAGAGAGGATAAGCCATAAAGCTGTACAGGATAAATTTTTTTTATTCATAGTGAATTCAGATTAATAATGTTTTTGATTTGGGGGATTGTCTAAACAAAAATAATAATCATATTTAAAATTCCCTAATGTTTGAATTATATTTATTTTTTGATATAAATCTTCGAGTTCCAAAATTATTTTTCAAAGAAAACATTTGTCATAAGTTTAAAACTTTATTTTTTATATTTTTGCTTCCAAATTAGAAAAAAATGAAAAAAGTATTAGCAATCGCATTTATCGGAGGTTTATTATTAGCAAGCTGCTCAAAAAAAGTAGATCACTCTTTACAGGATAGCAACACAATGCTTGAAGAACCAGAAACAACTACAGTTGTAGATTCTACTGCAAAAACTGCTGCTCCAGCTGCTGCAACTCCGGCTGCACCTGCACCTGAAGCTGCTAAAACAGATTCTACAGCGAAGAAATAATGAAAAAAATGCTTTTGGCAGGAACTTTAGGTCTTATGATCATTTCCTGTTCTAAAAAAGAAAATACAACAGAAGTTGCATCATCTGATGCTGCACCGGTGTCAGCACCTGCAAAATCTAACCTTTCCGGTGATCAGATCATGGAAACATTGGATTGTTCAGGATGTCACTCTGTTAATGAAAGAATGATAGGACCATCTTATAAGGAAATAGCGGCTAAATATTCTGAGAAGGATATAGAATTGCTTGCTTCCAAGATTATAGATGGCGGGAGTGGAGTTTGGGGAGGAGTCCCTATGGCGGCCCATCCACAGGTATCTAAAGAGGATGCTAAAAAAATGGTTGAATATATTTTAAGTCAGAAGAAATAAAATATGTCCACCGAAAAATCCAGTCTGCACACAAGAAATCTGCATCGTAATCCCTATGATTTTGATCAGCTCATTTCTTGTGTGCCAGAACTGAAACATTATGTCTTTGAGAATGCTTATCAGACAACAACTATTAATTTCAGCATTCCAAAGGCGGTTAAACTTCTCAACAAAGCTTTACTTCTGCACTTTTATAATGTTAAGGATTGGGATATTCCTGATACCAATCTGTGTCCTCCCATTCCGGGACGGGCAGATTATGTACATTATATTGCAGATCTGTTGGGTGATCAACAAAAAGGAATTCCAACAGGAACTTCCGTGAAAGGGCTGGATGTAGGAGTAGGGGCCAATCTTGTTTATCCTTTAATTGCCCATAAATCCTATGGTTGGAAAATGTTGGGGACAGATATCAATCCGGATTCGCTGAAGAATGCTCAGCATATCTTGGATCAAAATTTGGATCTTTTACCGGCTATTCAATTAAAGTATCAACCTAAATCCGATTGTATATTTAAAAATATTATTGAGGGAGAAGACCGGTTTACATTTTCTATGTGTAATCCTCCTTTTCATGATTCGGAGGAGGCTGCAATGAAAGGAAATATCAGGAAGACAAAAAATCTTAAAAATAAAAAATCTAACCAGCCATTGCTTAATTTTGGAGGAAAACAGTCAGAGTTATGGTGCGAGGGCGGTGAGCTGGCCTTTATCACCAGGATGATTAATGAAAGTGCGTTGTACCCAACCAAGGTTCTTTGGTTTACGTGCTTGGTTTCCAAAAAAGATAATTTACCTAAGCTGAATTCTCTTTTAAAAAAGATAAAAGCGGTAGATTTTAAGACGATTGATATGGCTCAGGGACAAAAAATAAGCAGAATGCTTGCCTGGACATTTATTCCTCAACAGAATAGGAGGGAATGGTTTTGAATGAAATAGTCGTTGATAACATTATCGTTACCAGTTCGCTACAAAAGAAATAGATCACTCATTTTTCTGTAAATAACCAATTTATTTACAGAAATCAAGAGCCAATTAAAGATAGTACATTGTGAAGCAAATTCATGATTCACGATTCACATTTAAAAATTTCTGAAAAAACTCATTGATGGTCACCTCAAAAATGCCTAAATTTGTACGCTTTTAGAAAAATAAGAAATGCAATTATCAGAACAAGAAATCATTAGAAGAGAAAAGCTGAATAAGCTTACTGAAATGGGGATTAATGCGTTCCCTGCGGATGAGTATACCATTACAGATACTACAGAATCTATAAAACAGGACTTTTCTGAAAGTAAACAGGTGAAGATCGCTGGTAGATTGATGTCCCGCAGAATTCAGGGGAAAGCTTCTTTTGCAGAATTGCAGGACTCTACAGGAAAAATTCAGGTTTACTTCAACAGAGACGAGATCTGTCCTGGTGAAGATAAAGAACTATATAATGAAGTATATAAGCACCTTTTGGATATCGGTGATATTATCGGTATTGAAGGGGAATTATTTACAACTCAGGTAGGAGAGATGACGGTTTTAGTAAAGAACTTTACGCTTCTTACTAAGGCTTTACGTCCGCTTCCTCAGGCTAAAACGGATGAGAATGGTGTTGTACATGACGGATTTACAGATCCTGAATTAAGATACAGACAGCGTTATGTAGATTTAACAGTAAATCCACAAGTGAAAGAAATCTTTGTGAAGAGAACAAAATTGTTCAATGCTATGAGGACTTTCTTTAATGATGCAGGATACTTTGAAGTGGAAACACCTATTCTACAGTCAATTCCAGGAGGAGCCGCCGCAAAACCGTTTATCACGCACCACAATGCATTGGATATTCCATTATATTTAAGAATTGCGAACGAATTATATCTGAAAAGACTAATCGTAGGTGGTTTTGACGGAGTGTATGAGTTCTCTAAAAACTTCAGAAATGAGGGGATGGACAGAACTCACAATCCGGAATTTACAGCAATGGAAATCTATGTAGCTTACAAAGATTACAACTGGATGATGGATTTCACTGAGAAATTATTGGAATTCTGTGCTATTCAGGTAAACGGAACTACAATAGCTACATTTGGAGAGCATAATGTAGATTTCAAAGCTCCGTATCCAAGAGTTTCCATGACAGAAGCAATCCTAAAGTTCACAGGTTTTGATATTACCGGAAAAACTGAGAAAGAATTGTATGATTTCGCGAAGTCTATCGGAATTGAAGTGAATGAAACAATGGGTAAAGGAAAATTAATTGATGAAATCTTTGGTGAGAAATGTGAAGGAAACTTCATTCAGCCAACCTTCATTACGGATTATCCTATTGAAATGTCTCCATTGACAAAGAAACACAGAAGCAAAGAAGGCTTAACAGAGCGTTTTGAATTAATGGTATGCGGAAAAGAAATCGCAAACGCTTATTCAGAGCTTAACGACCCAATTGATCAGAGAGAGCGTTTTGAAGCACAGATGGCTTTATCTGAAAGAGGGGATGATGAAGCAATGTTCATCGATCAGGACTTCTTAAGAGCATTGGAATATGGGATGCCTCCAACATCAGGACTAGGAATTGGTATGGATAGATTGATTATGTTCTTAACGAACAATGCATCCATCCAGGAAGTATTATTCTTCCCTCAGATGAGACCTGAAAAAGCGGTTCCTCAAATTGAATTAGGAGAAGATGAAAAAGTAATCCTTGAAATCCTTAATTCTCAGGAAGAAGCAATGTCTTTAGCTGAAGTGAAAGAAAGAAGCCAGTTATCCGGTAAAAAATGGGATAAAGCTTCCAAGACTTTAACAAAGAATAATATTGTGAAAGTGGAAAAAATTGATGAAAATCTTTTGATGAAACTGGCATAATTAATTTTATATAAAACGAAAAGTCCTCCAAATTTGGAGGACTTTTTATTTGAAATGACTTGTTTTTTTATTGATCTTGAAACTCTTTTTTCCATTTCCGTAGCTGAGTTCTGAAATTTGTAAACGGAGCAACGGTATTAATGTGTATCCATTTCCAAACCGGCCATTTTGCAGGTGTTGTAGCCCATTTTCTTTGCTCAGCAACAAATAAGGTTTTATCATCAAGTTTTTCAATCCATTCTATGATTTCATTGACTTGATTCTGGAGCATTTCTCTTTGTTCATGCAAACTATAAGAGCCATATTGCACATAAAAAGACTCGTACAAACCTTTTAAATTATTCCATTTGTATTCAGGGGTGGGTGTTCTTACCTCAAGCCCTTTATTTTCATCAGATTCCCATTGAAGGAGCAAATGGGTCCAGCCAATCTGATAGGATATGTTTTGCGAAGGTGTTTTATCCACTCCAGATTTTACTATATCCTTTTCATTTTCTTTGATATCATCAAATTCCTGATCATACAGAAAGTATCTTTTCTTTAGCTCTTCAATAAGCTCATTTTTATCCTTATAGCTTCGCATGTTGTTCTATTTTCTCAATTTACTGAATGAAGCCATTAAATAAAACAAGAAAGGAAGAATAAACAATGAACCTAGCATCAATGCCCAACCCAAAGCAGAAATTGTTTTTGGGGGAGCCATATGTTCTAAAAGTGAAAGGTGTTGCCCGTTTCCTAATAAAATAATATCCGGATTATGCTGATAGGTTGCTGCCACAAGGATCATTACAATTTGAAAACCTGCAAGCGCACGTACAGGAAGTAGTTTCTGTCGGTTCATAGCCCTGAATATGAGCAATAAGGCAATGGTGGCAAAAGCAATAGACATAATACCCAGAGGTTTTGAGAATACCCACTTTAAAAGTGGAATATCTGAAATATATGCTGTTAAAAATACAAGAAGTCCGGTAATGACTACGAAGATCATAGTCTGCTTAGATTTTCTGATCATTAAAAGTAAATCAGCCTTATCTCGGGTTTCTCTTAATGAAAAAATAGAGGCAAGATAAGCACAAAGCGCTACGGTAAATAGACCTACAGAAACTCCGAACCAGTTTAACCAACTATAAATATAAAGATCCAGAAAAGTAGTAGCATCGGGATTAATAGATTGCGAAACGGTTGCGGCAGCTATTAATCCTAGGAAAAAAGGAGTCAAAAGGCTGGCGTAGTAAAATATCTGGGTATATAGCACCTGCCAGTTATCCTTTACCGCATCATAATGCCTAAAAGTAAAGGCAGTACCTCTTGCAATGATACCAAGCAGCATCAGTACCAGAGGAATGTGCAGATAAGTAGACATGGTAGTGTAAATTTCAGGGAAGCCCACAAAAAGAATAACAATTGCGATAATTAACCACATATGATTGGCCTCCCATACAGGAGCAATGGATTCATACATGATTTCCTCCGTTTTGTGACGGGCTTTTTTATGAGTAAAAAGTTCTACAATACCAGCCCCAAAGTCAGCCCCGCCCAAAATAACATAAAGACAGATAGAAAGCCAGAGAAAACCTATAACAATGTAGATCATGATTTTTTGTTTTTATCGTTAAACTGTAGGTCTGTAGGGTCATAAAGTTTCGGAACCATCTGTATCTGTCTTCTTAAAAGGAAAATAAGAATTAATGATAAGGATACGAAGATTGCGGTGAAGAAATAGAATGAATACTGTATTCCGGGCATTGGGGTTACAGCATCTATTGTTCTCATTACTCCATAAATAATCCAGGGTTGTCTTCCTACTTCGGTAACTGTCCATCCTGCTTCCAGTGCAATATATCCAAAAGGAGTTGCAATTAAAAATGTTTTTAAAAGCCAGTTTTTGGTCAGCCATTCTTTTTTGAAGAAGAAAGCATATAGATATATTGCCCCGATGCAAATCATTACTACACCAAAGAAGATCATAATCTGAAACGCATAATGAGTAACGGCAATTGGAGGCCATTCATCCTTTGGAAAGTCTTTAAGACCTTTTACTTCAGCATTGAAATCATTGCTGACAAGGAAGCTTAATACTTTAGGAATCTTAACGGCATATTTTATTTCTTCTTTTTCATCATCAGGAATTCCACCAATAACAAAGGCTGCCCCTTTTTCTGTTTCAAAGTGAGCTTCCATGGCTGCTAACTTAATCGGTTGTCTTTCTGCAACAGATTTTGCTGCAATATCACCACTTAAAGGCGCACCAAAGGCTCCAATAAGGGCAAATCCTACCGCAATTCTAAAGGCTTTGGTATGAAATTCAACATTCTTTTTTCTCATAATTAAGAAAGCATGAACTCCGGCTACGGCAAATCCTGTAGCACAAAATGCAGCTACTGTCATGTGGAGAGCCTGAGGAAACCACGCATCATTGAACATGGCTTTAATGGGATCTATATTAAGGTATTGGCCGTTAATGTAATCGAAACCGGTAGGAGAATTCATCCATGCATTGGCAGCAACTACTAAAATTCCAGAGGCAAGGCCGCTTACTCCTACAAGAAAACCACAGAACCAATGAAACCACTTATTGAATTTATCCCATCCATATAAAAAGAATCCAATGGCAATAGCTTCAATAAAAAATGCTGTTCCTTCCAGAGAAAAAGGCATCCCGAATATGGGGCCTGCATGTTTCATAAATCCAGGCCATAAAAGCCCTAATTCGAAAGAAAGCATTGTTCCGGAAACAGCTCCTGTAGCAAATAAGATAGCAACCCCTTTGCTCCAAGCCTTTGTGAGTCCTTTATATACTTCATTATTGGTCTTTAAGTACTTCCAGTGGGCAAATGCCATTAAGAAAGGCATCACCATACCCACGCAGGAGAAAATGATATGAAACCCCAAAGAGAGGGCCATCTGCGCGCGGGCAGCAATAAAATCATCCATAATATCAACTTTTGAGTAAATAAATTTACGTATAAATTATGGATGTTAGTATGATTTTAAACAGTGTGGGTTTTAGGAATTGGTTTTAACTTTGATCTTTTTTAAGAGTAAAAAACTATATTTTATCAGAAATTTAATACTTACATTAGTTTCTTGTATCCATACTTTTAGAAGTCCTCAAATTACTTTAATGAGACATCTAGACTGTTTGTCCTCAAATATAACTAGATTTTGATCTGCTTTTTTGCTTTAATCCAGTTCAATAAAATATACTAATTATCTTATGTTTTTACAATTTCTAAGAAATATGTTTATTTTTGCATGAAAAATTAATATCATGAAAAAGACTTTGGCCATTGTAATGGCTTTCTGTGTCTATACTTTTGGAAATTCTCAAATTACTTTAACGAAAGATGCATCCTATGGAAGTTTTGGAACAATAAATTTTACAGGAATTAATATGAACTATCTTTCATGGGGCACAAGGTATATTACTCCTGATAACCATGTTGTCATTTGTCCACTGTATAACACTGGTCTTTTTTATGTAAATTACATGACTTATGATGCCAATGGTAATTTATTAAGTACTATACATCTACCAACACAAGGTGGTAATGTTTCTATTCTATATGCTGATAATAATAATGTTTACCCTATAATTGATGGTAAACTATATAAATATTCTTTAACAGGTGTTCTAGATACTTCATTTGGAAATAATGGTGAATTACTAATGGGTAGTAGCTATTCTGGGGCCATTTATTCAACGGCATCTTATCTTCCTGATGGTAAAATATTGGTTAGGAATCAGGATACCCTTGTACGATATAATGCCAATGGATCTGTTGATACATCATATGGGAATAATGGGATTGTAAATGTCAATGGAGCTTCATTTGGACCTTTTCTTAATGAAAGAATTGACGATAATTATTTCTTTGAAAACTCAAACGGGAGAAGAAAAATAAACATTCATACTGGAAGTTTAGATTCGTCTTATGGAAATAATGGATATTCCGTATACTCAAATCAACCTGGACATTTTTTTTTCCCTTATGATCCAGAAGCGGTAACTAATAATTTTGAAGTCTATACAATGCTGATAAAGCCTTTTGGTAATAATATCAATTATGTTATTTCTAGAACAAAGGTTGATGGGAATATTGATCTTAACTTTGGAAACTCTGGGATGTTGAGCCTTCCTCAAACTTATTATGGGAAAGAGCTATATTATCCATTCACATTGGGAATTGATAATTATAATGATAATGTTATTGTTCCTGTAACAATCAGAAACCCAGGAAGTGAAACGGATACAAGAGTTGGCCTTATAGGTTATTCTTCTAATGGAAATAATATTCTAATTAATTCATCCAATGTTTTTAATACCAATATTTCAAGAGATAATACTAATATAAGTATTGAAGTGAAAGGAAATTATTTGTATTTGATTACCGAGTCTACCATAACCAGATATATCATTAGTGAGGATACTTTAAATACAAAGGAGGTAACAAAAGAAACTCCAATCAACTTCAACAATCCTTTCTCGAACGAACTGAGTTTTCATTCAAAGGAGAAAATAAAACAGATTGAAATCTTTGATGAGGTTGGTCATTTGGTTTTAACAGCAAAAGATAAAAATCAGTTAAATACTTCTAATTTGAATAAAGGGGTGTATATCATTAAGTTGACGACGGCCTCAAACAAAATTATTTCTAAAAAAGCAATAAAAAACTGATTCTGAATAAGATCATAGGTACTCAAATATAAGCAGACTTCGGTCTGCTTTTTTTGTTTTTAACTCTACATTTTTTTGACATTTTTTAACTTTCATACCTCGAAAAAAATCACGATATTTGTAAGTCTTTGCATATAGCAAGATTTTAATATTTAATATGAGTCAAAAACAATATACAGCTAGTAGTATTCAGGCATTGGAAGGAATGGAGCACGTTCGTATGCGTCCTTCAATGTACATTGGTGATGTAGGGACAAGAGGTCTTCACCATTTGGTTTATGAAGTAGTAGATAACTCTATTGACGAAGCGTTGGCAGGATACTGCGATACCATCTTTGTTGCCATTAAAGAAGGAAACGGAATTGAGGTAAGCGACAATGGTAGAGGTATTCCTGTTGATTTCCATGAGAAAGAGCAAAAATCGGCTCTTGAGGTTGTAATGACAAAGATTGGAGCCGGAGGTAAGTTTGATAAAGATTCTTATAAGGTTTCTGGAGGTCTTCACGGGGTAGGGGTTTCGTGTGTAAATGCACTTTCCAACGAAATGATCACTACTGTTTACAGAGACGGAAACGTTTACCAGCAGATATATTCAAAAGGTAAAGCTCAGACAGGAGTTGAAGAAATTGGGAATAGTGACAAAAGAGGAACAAAACAGTTCTTCCAGCCGGATGATACCATTTTTACAGAATTAGTTTATAACTACGATACGTTAGCAAGCCGTTTAAGAGAACTTTCTTACCTTAATAAAGGGATTACGGTAACTCTTACGGACGAAAGAGAAAAACTGGAAGACGGTTCTTTCAGATCAGAAGTTTTTCATTCTGAGGGAGGATTAAAGGAATTTGTTGCCTACATTGATGGAAACCGTGAATCTATTATGGAACACGTTATCTTCATGGAAGGAGAAAGAGATGATATTCCTGTAGAAGTAGCAATGCGTTACAACACTTCTTTCAACGAAAATCTTCACTCCTACGTAAATAATATCAATACTCATGAGGGAGGTACCCACCTTGCAGGTTTCAGAAGAGCTTTAACAAGAACTTTGAAGAAATATGCAGACGAATTAGGACTTCCGGCAAAAGAAAAAGTAGAAATTACTGGAGATGACTTCCGTGAGGGATTAACCGCTGTAATTTCTGTAAAAGTAATGGAACCTCAGTTTGAAGGACAGACCAAAACAAAATTAGGTAACTCTGAAGTTTCCGGTGCTGTAGATAAGATTGTAGGGGAGATGCTTACTAACTTCTTGGAAGAGAACCCTAATGAAGCTAAGATTATTGTTCAGAAAGTTGTACTGGCTGCAAAAGCAAGACAGGCTGCAAAGAAAGCTCGTGAGATGGTTCAGAGAAAATCTCCAATGGGAGGTTCTGGGCTTCCAGGAAAGCTATCTGACTGTTCTTCTAAAGATCCGGCAGAATCTGAATTATTCCTTGTAGAGGGAGATTCCGCAGGTGGAACGGCTAAGCAAGGACGTGACAGACACTTCCAGGCTATTCTTCCATTAAGAGGTAAGATTTTGAACGTAGAGAAATCTATGCTTCATAAAGTATATGATAATGAGGAAATCAGAAATATATATACAGCTCTTGGTGTTTCTGTAGGAACAGAAGAAGATAGCAAAGCGTTGAATATGGTTAAGCTTAGATATCATAAGATTGTAATCATGACCGATGCCGATATTGATGGATCTCACATTTCTACCCTGATTCTTACATTCTTCTTCAGATATATGAAAGAACTTATCGAGAACGGATACATCTATATTGCTCAACCGCCTTTATATCTATTAAAGAGAGGAAACAAAAAAGTGTATGCTTATAACGAAAAAGAACGTGAAGAATTTACATTAGAAATGTCTCCGGACGGAAAAGGTGTTGAGGTACAACGTTACAAAGGTCTTGGGGAAATGAATCCTGAGCAGCTTTGGGAAACAACACTTAATCCTGAACACAGAATCTTGAAGCAGGTAACTATTGATAATGCTGTGGAAGCAGACAGTGTTTTCTCAATGTTGATGGGAGATGAAGTTCCGCCAAGAAGAGAATTTATTGAGAAAAATGCGAAGTATGCAAAAATTGATGCTTAATCATTTTTAAAAATATATAAAAAAAGCTCCTAATATTTAGGAGCTTTTTTTATATTTGGGGCTAACCAATAAAAAATAATAATATGTTAACTCTTTTACAGACAGACCCCTATAGTGGGGCAGATGCAGTTTCTGGCGCAGCCGCTGCAGGATTAGGGATCGGGACTATGTTCATGAGTCTTATATTCTACCTGTTTTATGGCTATTGTATGTTCAAAATCTTCAAAAAAGCAGGTAGAGAAGATGCTTGGGCAGCCTTTATTCCTATTTATAATATCATTGTGTTGCTTGATATTGTGAAAAAACCAATCTGGTGGATCATCTTATTCTGTATTCCTTTTGTAAATTTATATGCATCATGGGTAGTGAATGACAGACTAGCTAAAGGTTTTTCAAAAGAAACCCCTCTTTATACAATTCTGTTGTTTTTCCTTGGATTTATTTTTATTCCGGTATTAGGACTTGGAAGTGATACTTTCAACAGTAAAAATATTCCAAATGATTAAAAAGAACTAAAAAGATTAAAAAATAGAAGGCTCCAAACACGGAGTCTTTTTTATTTTAATAAAGTAGTGTTTCATGTTCTCGATGTATTTACTTTACATCATAAAATAATAATATCAGTTAAGACATTCATCCTTTTTGATTACTTCAAAAGATTATTTAGCTCTTAATATATTTAATAATAATCTATAAAATGAGGTTTAAAGTTGTGAAATTTCATTTTCATTGTGCTTAATTGTTTGATTTTTAATATATTTTTAATGTATTTTTAATTTTTTTTAAGATATGATTAACAGTTATTAAGATTTCATTATTTTTGCCTAATTTTAATAACTATGATGAAAATATTATTCCTGGGGGCTTTATCTACAGCCTCAATTTATTTTGCTCAAACCTATCCCGTATCCTCAATTCCCGAAGATCTAAAGAAAAATGCAAATATTGTTATCCGAAAAGACTTTACAACAGTCCAAATCAATAAAGTTGATGAAATAAAATATCAATATAATACGGTAACTACAGTTCTTAATAAAGACGGTGATGATAAAGCTTTAGCTTATATTCACTATGACAAGTCAAGGAGTATTTCAGATATTAAAGTGACCATATATGATGAATTCGGAAAGAAAGTAAAAAGCTATTCCAAATCTGACTTTGGTGACTTTGCGAATAACAGACAAGGCGTATTTTATTCCGATAACCGAATTTTAGTATTTTCCTATACACCGGTTCAGTATCCTTATACAATTGATTTTTCATACCAGTCGGACAATAAGAATACGATTTTTATTCCTGATTTTGTGCCATTTTACTCTACCAATACCTCTTTGGAAGAAGCACAGATGAAGATTATTAATACATCAGGGATTGATCTGCGAACCAAAATTTATCCATCAAAGTACAACTATGCTTCAATAATAGAAAGTGGCAGCGGAAATGATAAAACTTATTCCTATAAAAATGTACCTGCAATTGATGATGCTCCGTTGATTCCGCAGCCTGTTAAGATATTACCAAGTGTAAATTTTGCCCTAACGAAATTCAATCTGGCAGGAAGACAGGGAACTTTAAACAATTGGAAAGATTTTGGAACATGGTATTATAATAACCTTGTAGAGCCTGTTTCTATATCTACCCCTGCCATTAAAGCAGAAGTTGCAACCCTGCAGCTTCAAGGCTCTGTGGAAGATAAAGTGAAGAAGATCTATCAGTATATGCAAAATAAAACCAGATATATATATGTTGGATTAGGAATCGGAGGTTGGCTGCCCATGATGCCGGATGAAGTGCATCAAAAAGGGTATGGAGACTGTAAAGGTCTTACCAATTATATGAAAGCCCTTTTGAATGAAGCGGGAATACCATCTTATTATTGTGTAATTAACTCTGGATCTTCTCCGGTGTCCTTTGATCCGGAATTTCCAACAATGGGCGGCAATCATGCTATTTTAATGGTTCCAACAGAGAAAGGAAATATCTGGCTTGAAAATACCTCACAGCAGACTGCATTTAATCATTTAGGATATTCTACAACAGACAGAAATGTACTTTCCGTACAGAAAACAGGAATAGAGCTTATTAATACCCCTTCCTATACTGCTGAACAAAACAAGGAAAAACAAAAACTAAAGATAAAAATAGGAGAAGATAACGGGATGACAGGAGAAGGAAATTTTTCCTACACCGGAAACCAATATGATTATAATCTAGGATTTGTAAGTCTTAATCCGAAAGAAAAAAATGAGGCATTGAAGAGAAGATTTGATGTTTTAAACTTTGAAAAAGTTGAAATGAAAAACTTTGTCAATGATAAGGATAAGGCAGTTATTACTTATGATGTAGATTTTAAAACCAATAATTTTTGTAAAAGTGCAGGGAGCAGCCTTATATTCAGAGCAGTTCCTATTTACTCAGCCAATATTTATAAAACAGAAGAAAACCGTACGCTTCCTTTTGAGATCGGGCAGTCTTTTGAAGATGAATATGAGATCGGTTTTACCATTCCTAAAGGTTATAAAATAGATGAAACTCCTAATGATATTACAATCAATTCGGAATTTGGGTATTATAAATTAAGTTTTGTTAAAAATGGAGAAGAACTAAAAGTATTGAGAAAAATACAAGTCAACAAAGGAACCTATCCAAAGGAGAAATATAATGAATATGTAAGCTTCAGAAAAAAAACTATAAACATGGACAATTCAAAAATTTTAATTACTAAGATATAAAGATGAAAAAAGTAATATTAGTACTTATTTGCTCTGCAAATTTGGCTTTTGTGAAAGCACAAAAACATGAGTTCTTAAATCCACCCAAATTCTCAGATGCAGATTTATCCAAAGCAAAATCATTATTAGATGAGAATGCTCCCGCTGAAATTCTGTATAAATCTGTTCACTACAGAATTGATGCATCCACTGGAGACCTGCACAAAGAATATGTGTATAGGATTAAGATCTACAATAAAGATAAAGCTGAAGATTGGTTGAACGTTGAAGTTCCTCTTCGCCAGAGTGGAAGTGATCTGGAAACTTTGAATAAGTTTAAGGCATTCACATACAATCTTGAAGATGGAAAAGCAGTTCCTGTAAAAGTAGAGAAAAGCTCAAAATATAAAAGTAAAGAAAGCAAGTATGTTACCGTAAACAAATTTGCATTTCCTAATGTAAAAGATGGTTCAATATTAGAATATCAATATGAAGTACTATCTCCATTTGCATTCCTGTATTTAGTTCCTGAGGTATTGATAGAATTAGATACTCCCTCTCTTTATACAGAATATGTTCTGGATTCTCCGGCCAATATTGCCTACAATATCAACTATAGTGGAGAACTGCTTCCTAAACATAGAGAAGTTTCAGACAGAACTCTATATGGTACCCAGTACAAAACATATAGATTTGGTTTTGAAAATGTAAAAGGTTTTAAAACTGAAAAACATGTAAGAAACGACAGAAACTTCCGAACAAAAATTAGCGCTGAGCTACATTCTACTCATTTTAGAGAACTTAGGCTATACTCATCTTCATGGGATCAAATCAACAAAAGACTGAATGAGAATGATGACTTTGGTGGTGAGCTGAAAAAGTCAAGATTGGCAAAAGACAATATGCCGGCAGGGGTTTTAGAAATGAAAACTGATTTTGAAAAAGCCAATGCTATTCTTTCATATGTTCAAAAAACATTTACCTGGAACAAAGACAGAGGCATTTATACTGATAATGGAATTAAAAAACTTCTGGAAACCAAATTAGGTAACGCCGCCGAAATTAACCTTTTCCTTGTGATGCTTTTCCGTGAAGCAGGGATTAAATCTGATCCGTTAATCATTTCTACCGTAGATAATGGTTTAATCAATATGGTATCTCCAAACCTTACAAAAACAAATTTGGTATTGGCGTCTGTAGAGATAAATAACCAGTTCCATATCTATGACGGTACTTCCAAGCAATCTTCCATGGATGAACTTCCTTTGAAAGATTGGAATCAATATGGTATTTTATTATCTAAAAATAACGTTTCACAGATTCAGATGACCAATATGAAGTCAAGTAATACCTACCTTACAGTTGATGCAAAGATCAATGATGATGGGAGTATTTCCGGGTCTTATTCTGATAAAGATACTGGAGCCTATGCCATGTATGTAAAGGATAGTTATGACGAGAACGCTGAAAAATATAAAAAACAGTACAAAGAAAACTTTTCAATAGATTTTACCGGAATTGATTCAAAAGTTTTGGAAAATGGTGAGTTTGAAAGTACAATGAAATTTTCTTCTTCAAATTTAATTGATAGAATAGGAAAGAAGATGATCATCAACCCGATGTTGTTTTTAAGCAAAACATCAAATGAATTTGATCAGACAGAAACCAGAAAATATCCTATTGATTTTGGTGCTCCTACAATAAAGGTGAAAAAAGTAATCCTTGAAATTCCGGAGGGATATGTGATTGAAGAAATGCCTAAGACTAAAAAGATTGTTACCGAAGATAAAGAAATAGAATACAGCTACGCAATTGAACAAAAAGGAAATAAGCTGGAGGTAACCAGTACCACAAAAATTTCCAGCGCAGATTATCCTAAAGAATATTACCCTGCATTTAAGCAAATCTGGGGTGTTGCTTCAAAACAGGAAAATCAGGTTATCAGTTTAGTGAAAAAATCATAACTGACAGATTTTTAACCTTATATTGTAAAAACAATAAATTTCTAAAAAACCATTCATCTTTTGAATGGTTTTTGTATTCAATAGCAAAAATTAAAATTATGAAAAACATCATTGCCGTTCTGGCACTTTCTTCATTCTTTGTTTTTTCCGCCTGTAAGAAAAAAGACGTGCCTGTGTCACCCACGGAGAATGTAGAAAATATAAAAAATAATGAGTTTGTTGTAGACTCCGTTATTGTAAAAGATTCTACAAAAGTCAGTGATTCATTAAAACTAACCTTTACTTCAAAGCTATTGGTTTTTCCTGGTTTAAAAGATAAAGTACTTTTGGACAGTATTTATTTCCAGAATGAGAAGATAAAGGATTTTTCAAAGACCGGATTACAGACTTATCTGGAAAGTGAAAAGAACAGCTATTTCAATACCATGAAAAATGATAACAAAGATTGGTATTCAGATATGACCTACGCTCAGGAATGGTACTCAAGTTCTTATATGAATCTTAAATCCAATACCAATGGTTATATGCATATCCAATATACAGGAAGTGCATACATAGGCGGGACTCACGATGAATATGGATTTTCAGAAAGAGTTTTTGATCTTAAGAAAAATAGAAAGCTAGAATTAAAGGATATTACTTCAATGCCTAAAAACAAGCTTGAAGCAATGCTAATGAAGAATCTTGATAAGATCAACAGTGGAGCTACGGATGAGAACGGAGACGTGAAAAATTCAGAAATGTTGTTGGTAGAAAAGATTCCGGCATCTGATAACTTTTATTTTGATGAAAAAAACCTGTATTTCCATTATAGTCCGTATGAAATTGCAGCTTTTGCAGCGGGAGATATTATAATTCCTATTTCCTGGGAAGAGTTAAAAGGTACCCTAAATGCAGAATTTAAAGAAAGAATGAAAATTAAGTAGATTAATGCTTCCGGGTTCAGGAAGCATTTTCTATTTTTGCGGTAATGGAAAAAGTAGCTTTTATCATCAATCCTTTTTCGGCCAAAAAGAATTATCAGCCGTTTTTGAATGAACTTAAAAATAAGGTTGGTAATCCTTTGTATTATGTCTCCGAATCTATTCCGGGAACAGATGAATTCATCAAAACCCATTTTGATGAGGTGGACATCTTTGTAGCCATAGGAGGTGACGGTACTATTTCTACCGTTGCTAAAAATTTGATTTCTACAGATAAGATTCTGGCTATTTTTCCGGCAGGTTCCGGTAATGGATTTTCCAATGAAACCCGATTCAGCAAAAATCTGGACGAGCTTTTGGAGAAAATAAAGGCAAAGCAATCCAGAAAAATAGACACTTTCACGGTGAATGACCGACTTTCCATCAATGTTTCAGGAACAGGGTTCGATGGTAAGGTGGTGAAAGAATTTGAAAAGACGAGCCGTGGTTTCAAAAACTATATCAAGGTTTCTCTAAAGACTTTCTTTAATTATAGACCGATCAAAGTAACTTTCCTTGATCAGGAACACAAGCAGTACAATGGCAGATATCTTATGCTGAACATTGCCAATACCCGCCAGTTCGGAAATAATGCCTATATCGCTCCCAAAGCTAGTAAAAGTGACGGCTTGGTTGATATGGTTTTGGTGAAAAAATTTCCTCTGACTTATTCCGCTTTGTTTGCCTTCAGAATGTTTACCAAAAGATTAAAAGACGACGAATATGTTACCTATCTTCCGGTTTCCGAAATATCATTCAAGGTAAATACAAAAAACTGGCATCTTGACGGAGAATTTAATAAGATAGAATCTCCCATTCATGTAAAGGTACAGCCTGCCAGCCTGAATATCTTAGTATAAATTCAATATGTAAAGGTGAAAATTCTACAAAAAAACTATATCCTCAACGGATCAATGACGGTTGTGGTTTTATAAAAAATAAACTTAAAATCCCCGATTTTTAGCACAAAAGCCAAATTTTGGGGATTATTTTTTACATTTAAACAAAAATTTAACTGGAAAATATTTAGTTTTTTATTTTCCTTTGCTCTATTTTCTTGCAACAATATTAAACTTCCAGTTTGCTTTCAATTTCATTCGGATGATTCAGGCAGTATTGCAATTGTGTTTTGTCTAATTGTTTTTCCCAGTTAGCAACTACAATCGTGGCTACAGAATTGCCTATCGCATTTGTGAGAGCTCTGCATTCACTCATGAATTTATCAATTCCCAGAATTAAAGTCATCCCTGTAATCGGAATTTCCGGAACAACGGCTAGTGTAGCAGCTAAAGTAACAAATCCCGCTCCTGTAACACCTGCAGCGCCCTTAGAACTTAGCATAGCAACTAGAAGAAGAATGATCTGCTTTTCAATGGGAAGA
The DNA here is from genome assembly GCF_003020585.1 of Chryseobacterium aurantiacum. Lineage (GTDB taxonomy): Bacteria > Bacteroidota > Bacteroidia > Flavobacteriales > Weeksellaceae > Chryseobacterium > Chryseobacterium aurantiacum. The sequence goes on along the minus strand of NZ_PXUE01000002.1, from coordinate 827,083 downwards.
TGAATATTCAGAGCCTGAGCAATAAATAAAGAAGCCAATGTCATGTAAATATTGGTTCCATCCAGATTAAAAGAATAGCCGGTTGGTACAACCAAGCCTACAATAGCTCTTGAACACCCTGCTTTTTCTAACTTTTCCATGATTCCTGGTAGGGCGGATTCTGAAGAACTTGTTCCTAAAACTAATAGCAGCTCTTCTTTAAGATAATACATCATCTTAAAAATATTGAAGCCGTTATACCATGCTACAGCCCCTAAGATTATAATAATAAACAGAATAGAGGTAATATAAAAGGTGCCGACAAGAAATATTAAATTGATGATAGAATGAAGTCCATATTTTCCAATTGTAAAAGCCATGGCTCCAAAAGCACCAATAGGAGCTAGTTTCATTAATATATGAACAATTTTAAAGATCGGAGCCGAAAGATATTGTAAAAAATCTGTGACTTTTTGACTTTTTTCTTTCGTTAATACCAGTGCAATCCCCATTAGAATAGCCACAAGAAGCACTTGTAAAATATTCTCTCCTACCAAGGGACTGAATAACGTTTGTGGAATAATATTCGTAATAAACCCTACAATTGTAGTGTCATGCGCCCTTTGTTGGTATTCGGCAATATCTCCGGAAAGGGTAGCTGGATCAATGTTTAATCCTGCTCCTGGTTGTAAAAGGTTTCCAACTACTAAGCCGATAATTAAGGCCAGTGTAGAAAAGATAAAGAAATAAATCATCGCTTTAGCTGCAATACGGCCAACTTTTTTAAGATCGGTCATATGGGCGATTCCTAGTGTTAAAGTAATAAAAATTACCGGAGCGATAATCATTTTCACGAGTTTGATGAATCCATCTCCCAATGGTTTCATTTTTTCACCCAACTCAGGATAAAAGGTTCCCAAAAGAATACCCGCTACTATTGCAACGATAACTTGAAAATAAAGTTGATAATAAATTTTTTTTGCTTTCATAAGATGTTTGTCTTTTTAGAATGTGAAAATTAACACTTTTATCTCTAAGATTAACATATATGGCAAAAATTACATTATTTTAATTAATTATTAGTAATTAAATATATTTTATTTTATTAAATTGATAAATTATTTTACATATGTGTAAAATACATGATTGTTTTTTATGGCTAATGTCATATAATAGATGGAAATTTTTAGATAAAATTTATTTTAGCTTTATTAATAAATAAAACTTCGACTCCGCTCAATATGACTTGTCTATTTCAAAAGAGGTCATGCTGAGCGGAGTCGAAGTATATGTAATAGAAAATTTGATGTCTGAGTTACTCTACAGCAACAGAATCATCCCCGCGGCCATCTGCTACGGCATGGATGCTTCCTTTTTCATCAAGAACAATCATTTCTGTTTTGCCAATATATTTTGTCTTTTCAATGATATAGTTCTTGCTTTTTAGTTCGGAAATAGTACTTTCAGGGAAATTGTTTTCCACAGTAATGGTTTCCGGAAGCCACTGATGGTGGAATTTTGGTGCATTGACAGAGGTATTCGCATTCAGTTTAAAATCTACTACATTCACAATGGATTGATACACTGAAGTTGGGATTGTAGTTCCTCCCGGAGTTCCTACTACCATATAAGGTTTTCCATTTTTAAGAAGAATAGTGGGAGTCATAGAAGAAAGCATTCTCTTGTTAGGCTGAATAGAATTGGCTTCTCCACCCACTGCTCCGAACATGTTGGGTACACCTGGTTTGATAGAGAAATCATCCATTTCATTATTCAAAAAGAATCCGGCTCCTGAAACCAGGACCTTGCTTCCATAATATCCATTAAGAGTTGTCGTTACAGAAGCAGCATTTCCATCCTTATCCAATACAGAAATATGGGTAGTCTGCATAGATTCTTTAGGCTGTTCTATAATTTTGCCAACTTCTGCACTTGGAGTAGCTTTATCAAAACTAAAGCTTTTCCATCTGCCTTTCAGGTATTCATCAGAGATCAGGTAAGATGTTTTGTCCTGGATAAAATCCGGATCACCCATATATTCCGCTCTGTCTGCAAATGCTCTTCTTTCTGCCTCGGTCATAATCTGAACAGCTTTTGTAGAGTTTTGCTGATACTTTTCAAGATTTTCAAAACTAGCCATTCTGAGCATCTGGGCTAGAAGAACACCGCCACTTGATGGTAAAGGCATCGTTACAACATTGTTTCCTTTGTAATCAAATTCAAGGGCTTTTCTCTCCGCAACTTTATAATTTTTAAGATCCTCCAGTGTGATGATTCCGTTGCCTCTTTTCATTTCAGCAACCAGAAGTTCAGCTGTTTTTCCTTCGTAAAAACCTTTTGCACCCAGTTTTTGGATAAGCTTTAAAGTCTCAGCTAAGTCTTTTTGAATCAATAGATCACCGGCTTTCCAAGGGGAGTCTTTTACAAAAATGATAGCAGATTTATTGTGCTTCTGAAATTTTTCTCTTTGGTTGTTCAGCATTTCCGCTTCTTTATCCGTGATGGCAAATCCTTTTTCTGCAAGATCAATTGCGGGCTGGATAATCTTCTCCATAGGCAGTTTGCAGTACTTCAGTGTAGCAAAAAAACCAGCCACACTTCCCGGAATGCCTACTGCCAATCTTCCGTTTTGGGAAAGATCTGTATCTGCTTTTCCTTTTTTATCGATATACATGTCTCTGGATGCTTTTTTAGGAGCTGTTTCCCTGTAATCCAGTGTGAATTTTTCACCATTATTTTTAACACCCACTAAAAAACCTCCACCACCGATATTTCCGGCTTGTGGATACACAACAGCCAATGCATATTGTGTAGCAGTCACAGCATCATAGGCATTTCCTCCCATTTTAAGGATTTTAACACCTGCTTCACTGGCTAACGGGTGGGCAGATACCACTACGCCTTTGTTTTTTACCTGTACTTCCTTGATAATGTTGATGTCTGTAAACTGTGACCAGGAAAAATTATAGGCGAGAAGTGTAGCGACTAAAAATATTTTCTTCATAAAATGATACTTTTAAAGCAAAAGTATCAATTTTAAAATAGAGTCATATATAGAGTCAATAAATAAAATGAAGAAAACATTATTGTTTTATTAAATTATTAGGTGATTTATTTATTTGTTATTTATTTTGTAATAAAATAGCAAAAATATGTTTGAATATTTTCAAAAATTAATTATTTTTTGATTATTATGTTTATTTTGAATGTTAATTTATATACATTTGAAAAAAAAGCATATGAAAAAAAATTACCAGAAAATTGTTTTGGTGGGGGCATTGTTTTTTGTTTCGGCAAATGTTATCGCTCAAACCAATGATTCCCTAAGTGTTAAAAGCGTAGATGAAGTAAAAATTACAGTTGGTTCCAGAAATAAGGCCAGGGTAGCAACTGATACCCCGCTACCTGTAGATGTAATTAATATCGGGTCGCAATCAGTACTAAGTCCGCAGACTGACCTTAACCAAATTTTGAATTACGCCGCCCCTTCTTTTACTTCAAACTCTACAACTGTTGCAGATGGAACAGATCATGTGGATCCTGCTCAATTAAGAGGTTTAGGGCCGGATCAGGTGTTGGTTTTACTTAATGGAAAAAGAAGACATACTTCCTCACTGGTTAATATTAATGGTTCTCCCGGAAGAGGATCTGTAGGAACCGACTTAAATGCTATTCCGGCATTTGCCATTGAAAGATTGGAAGTGCTAAGGGATGGGGCTTCGGCGCAATACGGTTCTGATGCTATTGCGGGGGTGATTAATGTGGTTATGAAGAAGAATACCAACGCTTTTACGGCAGCAATTACTGGAGGAGGATTTAATTCGAAAGGAGCTAATGATCATTACGGAGGATGGGATGGCGGAAAGTATCAGCTGGATTTGAATTATGGGACCAAAATTGGCAAGAGTGGGTTTATTAATTTTACTGCAAATTTACTGAGTAGAGATGATACAAGAAGGGCAAAAGCAGCTACTGGTGAGATTTTTAATGCTTATAATGCCATTGAGCAAAGAGCTCTAGAAAACGGAGTAAATATTTCGTCTCTTTTTGAAAATATCAATAATACACCCAATACGACACAAATAATAGATTATATACATAAGTACGCTCCCAGTGTAAGCTATTTTACAGCAGCACAGCAGGCTGGGATTCAATCTGCCAGTACAATTTCTGAATTACAAAATCTTCTAAAGGGAGATGTTACAGAAAATGAACTTGCTTACAGAGGTTTAGCAAGAGATGATTTTAATATGAGAGTCGGACAGTCTAAGCTTGGATCTGGTCAGTTTTTTGTGAACTCTGAATTTGATATTTCCTCAGCCGTTCGAGGGTATGCTTTTGGAGGTATTTCTTACAGAAGTGGTAATGCTGCCGGTTTTTACAGAAGACCTAATCAAAACAGAACCTCAACTTCTATATATCCTAATGGTTTCCTGCCAGAAATAGCCTCGGATGTTATAGATCTTTCGTTTGCTGCTGGGTTTAAAGGGAAGTTGGGAAATATTAATTATGATATCAGCAATACTTTTGGACAAAACACTTTTGATTATACTATAAAAAATACTGCCAATGCCTCCATGCGATATCCAAATAAAAGAGAATTTGATGCAGGCGGTTTAGGATTCTCTCAAAATACCATCAATGCAGATTTTGATACGAAAATAGACTGGCTGAAAGGTTTTAATGTTGCCTTTGGAGGGGAAATGAGGTTTGAAAAATACAAAATAGAAAATGGAGAAGAGGCTTCATGGGCTCTTTATGATATTAACGGAAATATTCAGACTCCTACAACTGTGGCAATTCTAAAGCCTACTGATTTTTTAGGGGCTGCCAGACCAGGGGGAGCGCAGGTGTTTCCTGGTTTTCGCCCTGAGAATGCACTAAATAAAGGAAGACATTCTGTTGCGGTGTATGTGGATACGGAGTTGGATGTAACTGACAGATGGCTAATAAGTGCTGCGCTTAGGTTTGAAAACTACTCGGATTTCGGGTCTACATTTAATTATAAACTAGCAACAAGATATAAGCTTACTGATCATATCAATCTAAGGGCAGCACATTCTACAGGATTCAGAGCGCCTTCCTTACAGCAAATGTATTTTAATGCCACTGCTACGCAGTTTGTAGGTGGAGTACCATATGAAGTAGGAACTTTTTCAAATGATTCTGATGCGGCCAGATATCTAGGAATTCCACAATTGAAGCAAGAGGAGTCAACGAGTTATTCTGCAGGTTTTACAGCTAAGATTCCACAAGCAAACCTGACGTTTACAGTGGATGGTTATTATATTAAAATTAAAAACAGGGTGGTTTTAACAGATCAGTTTTCTAGGCCGTCAGGTACCTATCCGGTGGGAAGTGATTTTTGGAATTTGCAGGCAGCCTTCGATAAAGCGAATGCTAATGCTGCTACCTTTTTTGCTAATGCAATAGATACCCAGACTAAAGGTATTGAAGGGGTAGTTTCACATAAAGCTAATTTTTCTGAAAGGTTTTCTTTGAATTCAGACTTTGCAGTTACTGTTTCGAAAACTAACAGAGTAGGAGATATTCATGGTTCTGATGTTTTAATCAAAGCCGGACAGGTAAACAGGTATTATTCAGAATCCAGTCGTGTGTATCTTGAAGAAGCAGTTCCAAGATTCAAGGCTTCTCTGAATAATGCTTTAGAGATTGATAAATTTAGCCTATTGTTGAGAAATGTTTATTTTGGTGAAGTTACAGATCCTAATACGATGGATGCCAATGGAGATGGTATTGTAAGCGGAGAAATCATTAACGGTCAGGCTGTTGCTACTGAACATCCGGTTTGGGGAGGGAAAGTGATTACAGACTTATCTGTAGGTTATAAGTTTAGTAAAAACCTTAAGCTAACAATAGGAGCTAATAATTTATTTGATATTTATCCGGATAAAAACTATGGCCCAACAGTAGTGAAAACTCCTTCTTTGGATTCATCTGGTAATCTGGTGTATGTGAATACTTCTACTATTGATCTCTCTAATCAAAACCAGTTTGTATACTCCAGGAATGTTTCTCAATTTGGAATGAATGGAAGATTTCTTTTTGCCAGAGTGAATCTTAATTTTTAAACAATATTTTTCTTAGGATTATAAAAGGTATGCGAAAGTGTACCTTTTTTGCTTGGATTGGCTTGATTTTTTTACTTTTGTACAATTCTAAAAAAATCTGAAAAATGGAATCCTATACGGAAAGAATACTTATTACAGGTGCCTTGGGACAAATCGGCACGGAACTTACGAATAGACTTGTGGAGATCCACGGAGCGGAAAATGTAGTGGCTTCAGGGCTGGACAGATGGCAGGAAGGAATTACTTCTGCCGGACACTATGAGAGAATGGATGTTACCAATACCCAATTGGTAAGACAGGTGATTCATGATTATGAAATTACTACAGTGTATCACTTGGCATCACTTTTATCCGGAACTTCGGAAAAGCAGCCTATTTTCGCTTGGAAATTGAATCTTGAGCCTCTTCTTCACTTTTGTGAAATGGCTAAAGAAGGGCTTCTTAAAAAGATCTTCTGGCCAAGTTCAATCGCAGTCTTTGGGAAAGGAATTCCTAAGCATGATGTTGGACAAGATGTAGTATTGAACCCAACAACTGTTTATGGGATCTCTAAAATGGCAGGGGAGAAGTGGTGTGAATACTACTTTGATAAATATGGAGTAGATGTAAGAAGTATCAGATATCCTGGGTTGATCTCATGGAAAACTCCGGCAGGTGGTGGTACTACCGACTACGCTGTTGAAATTTTCTACAAGGCAATTGAAGAAGGAAAATATACAAGTTTCATTTCTGAAGATACAGGAATGCCGATGTTGTATATGGATGATGCCATTAATGCAACCTTAAAATTAATGGATGCTCCGAAAGAAAGTTTAACTGTTCGTTCTTCTTATAACTTAGGGGGAATGTCATTTACTCCAAAAGAATTGGCAGAAGAAATTAAGAAAGAAATTCCTGATTTTGCTATCGATTATAACCCGGATTTCAGACAAGCAATTGCTGATTCATGGCCTGCTTCTATTGATGATTCTGTAGCTAAAAAAGACTGGGGGTTGACTTACGACTTCGGGATTTCTGAAATGAGTAAGGATATGATCAAAAATCTAAAAGTAAAATTAGCTAAGCATTAATAATGTAAAGTTATACTTTAATTAAGTATTTATTTAACATCTGATTTTTAGCTTATTATAATTTTTATCTAAAATTTAATTTAAATGATATTATTGACTTTCAACATTACAAATATTGAAGCTGAAGCAAAAGTTGGCTCACAAATTACTAGTGACGAAAGATTGAAAATTATAGAAGAGAATACCAAAGCTATTCTTAGAATTTTAGATGTTCATGATACGAAAGCAAGTTTTTTTGTGGAGGTTTCTCTTACTGAAAAACTTAAAAATCTTATAAAGGCAATTTCATCCAAAGGGCATGAAATTGCCTTCTATAATAGGGATTCAAATCTTGCAGAAATTGAAAATGCCAAGAAGAATATTCAGGAATTTTTGGAAAAGCAAATCAGGGGAATTCGTCAAAAGGACATCAAGATTCCACAGGAGGATCTGAAACTGATGGAATTTAATTATGTCTCCAATATTGATAATGCCAACATCCTTTTTCCATTCAAACGCCTTAAAAGAGATACCGAAATTACAGAAGAGAACGGACTTAGTATTGTTCCGGAAAGCATCTCCCCTTACAGTCAGTTGCCATACAATGATTTTGTGTTTCAGATTTTGCCCATGAAGTATTACCAGAATATGGTATTGGAAACATTGCAGAATGAAGAGTTTGTTTTGATCTACCTTAATGCGTGGCAGTTTACGGATTTTAAGAAGCACCCTTTTGATATTCCGTTTTATAGAAGCCTGTTTTCGGGCAGAAAAATGGAGGACAAATTAGATGCCCTCCTTAGGTTTATCAACGAGAAAGATATGGCTACCTCCCGTATGAAAGATTATATTTTTTAGGTTGCAGTAGTGGCTGTCAGGTTGCAGAAGAAAACAATTTCTTGTGGTAGTAGATCTTCAATCTCTAAACCTTAAACTTTAAACCTTGGATTTTAAAACTAGCTCAGTTCAAAAAGTGTAATTTCAGGTAATACCCCAACTCTCCCCGGATATCCTAACACCCCAAAACCTCTGTTTACATACAGTAATTTACCTTCACTCTCGTATAAATCTGCCCATTTTGGGTAACGATACTGAACCGGTGACCATTTTATGTTTTTAAGATCTAAACCAAACTGCATTCCATGAGTGTGGCCAGAAAGGGTCAGGTGAATGTTTCCTGGATGTTTTTTCACTACATAATCAAAGTGAGTAGGGTCATGGCTCATCAGGATCTTTGTGGCGGATTCCGGTACGTTTTTTAAAGCTTTATCAATTTTTCCAAACTGCGGAAAAGGTTTTAACCCCCAGTTTTCAACGCCTAGAATGTATAGTTTCTCTCCGTTTCTTTCAATAGCCCTGTTTTCATTTCTAAGCATGTCAAACCCTGCCTGCTTTTCATAGTCGATCAGTGTATCCAGATTTTTCTTTTTGACCTCCGGAGATTCCCAGTTTACATAATCACCATAGTCGTGATTTCCAAGCACTGCAAACTTGCCGTCTTTAGCCTTGATTTGTGAAAAAAGAGGAATGAAAGGCTTAAATTCATCGGCGACATTATTTACCATGTCTCCGGTAAATAGAACAAGGTCCGGCTTCTGCTCGTTGATGAGGTCTACAGCGTGCTGCAGCTTGCTTGGGTCGGCAAAGCTTCCACTGTGAACATCTGAAATCTGAATGATTTTATATCCTTTAAAGACTTTCGGGAGATTTGGAAATTTTACCTTTACCTTTCTTACTTTATGTCTGTATTTCCCAAAAGTAATTCCATCAATGAATAGGGCAGAAAGAACTCCACTCATTCCAAGTCCGACCAGGCTCAGGAATTTTCTTCGCTCGGGGAAGAAGTTTTCAGAGGGTTTTGCAAAGCCAATCAGATAGCCGCCAATTCTGATGATGTCATCAATTAACAAAAATAAAACCACAAAGATTTTAGGAAGAATAAATATCAGAAATAAGGAAATCATGATTTGGGCTTTCATCATGCTTCGGTCTGATCTCTGATAGTGAGTGACCTCGTAGGCGAAAATTCCATAAACAATTAAAGACACTGCCCAGTAGCCAATTCTTACCCAAAGATTGTCTGTAAGGGTTCTTATGGCTTGATAAATGTAAACTTCCAAAAACAGGAAGATCCCCGCAATAATTAAAAGATTTTTTTGCATGTTCTGATTCAAAAAAAGCACAAAGAATAACTTCCCTGTGCTTTTATATTTTTTTATTGTTTAAAATATTTTAAGGAAATCTATAAACGATAGCATTGATGTTCATTCCGGCACCTACCGAAGTCATTACAATGTTACCTTTCTCTTTAAACGATTGACCTTCCATTTTTCCTTTAATTATTAAATCATACATGGTAGGAATAGTTGCAACAGACGTATTTCCAAGGTCTTGGATTGTCATAGGAGAGATCGCGTGATCGTATTCCTTGATGTCGTAAAGTCTGTGAAGTCTTTCAATCATGGCATAATCCATCTTGGCATTGGCCTGGTGAATTAAGATTTTATCAATGTCTTCAATAGAAAGTCCTGCGTCTGTAATAGTTTCCTTAATTGCAACAGGTACATTTTTAAGAGCGTATTCGTAGATTTTTCTACCCAGCATTCTTACATAAAGACGTTTTTGATCTACTTCTTTGTTGATAGAAGGTTGGTTTTCAAGATAGTTTAATTCCGGGCCATTGTCACAAATCGTATTGTGTGCAATAATTCCTACATTTTCCTCATCCGTTGCTTTTACTACTACAGCACCTGCACCATCAGCAAAAATCATTCTGTTTCTGTCGTGTGGATCCGTTACACGGCTTAAAGTTTCACCCCCGATTACTAAAACTGTTTTGGCAACCTTGGCTTTAATTAGATTGTCAGCTAAAATCATAGCTTCTACCCATCCAGGACATCCGAAAAGCATATCGTAGGTTACGCATTTTCTGTTTTTGATGCCTAGCTTATTCTTTACCCTCGCTGCCATTGTTGGCATGAAGTCAGCATATCCGTTCTCAGTAACTTCCCCGAAATTACTCGCGTAAATAATATAATCCAGTTCTTCGCCGTCTACCTTTGCATCCTCAAGGGCAATTTTTGCGGCTTCATAACCGATCTGTGAATTGGAAAGATCATCCTCAATGAATCTCCTGTTTTCGATTTCTGTAATTTCTACAAACTTCGCAATGGTTTCTTCCACAGGCTTTTCAATTTTCACCCCGTCTTCAGTATAGAACTCGGAATTCATGAAGTAATCTCTACCAATAACTCTGTTCGGGATATAACATCCAGAGCCAATAATGATCGTATTCGGCATTCGTTTATATGATTTTTTTAAAGATGCAAAGTTAATAATTAATATTAATAACCGAGAATTAAAAATATTATTAAATTTGCAAAAATTGTACTTTACAATCTATGAAAAACAACTCATCCTTAAAAGGCTTACTCATTGCAGCTGTGGCGTTTATCGGTGCCTTTGGGATCTACTTCCTTTTTTTAGCCAAGAAGAATTATTATGTTGTAGATAATCCTACCCCCAATACGTATTACTTTAAGATCAATAACGGTTCTGAAGGGATCATTTCGGCGGGGCAGTATGTGCATGTGGATTTGAATAAGGGAAAAAACTCTATTCAGGTTTTCGACCAAAATAAAAAAATGCTTTATGATTCGGCATTTGAAGTAAACAAGCTTCGTGGTCTGCTTAATATTGCACATCAGGATTACTATGTGAATGACCAGTACTACGGGTATAACCTTAAAAAAGATTCGTTATTGATGGCGCTTGATAAGACTGTCATAGACGGAAAAGATTACCTCGGAGGAGCAAAGCGTTTCAATAAGCTTTACACAGAAGAATTTTATTACAATGTAGACGAAGATTATGATAAACTGATCAAGAATATCCAGAAAGTGGAATCGAGATCAAAGATCTTCAGAAAACAAGATTACCTAAATTATTACAAAGAATATTACAAGTTTTAAGTTTTGACAAAAGATATCACCAAAGTTACTCCCTACAATTCGGAGGCTACAAAGAAGAGCCAGGTAGAGGATATGTTCGACAATATTGCGCCGAAGTATGACCTTCTGAACCATGTTTTATCCATGAAAATTGACGTTTTGTGGAGAAATAAACTGGTAAGATGGATGAAAAATGATAATCCGCAGGAAGTGCTGGATGTGGCTACAGGAACGGGAGATCTAGCAATTACTATTGAAAAAGGAACAGGTTCAAAAGTAGTTGGTTTAGATTTATCACAACAAATGCTGAATGTTGGCGTTATTAAAATAAAAAAACTTAAATTAGACGGCAAAATTTCCATGCAAAAAGGGGATGCAGAAAATTTACCTTTCGAGGACAATAGATTTGATGCTGTTTCCGTTGCATTTGGAGTGAGGAATTTTGAAAACCTTACCAAAGGTTTGGCAGAGTTAAGAAGAGTAGTTAAAGATAACAAGAGTGTTTATATACTGGAGTTTTCAAAGGTTGAGGGTTTTTTAGGACCATTTTATATGTTTTATTTCAAAAATATATTACCTGCTATAGGCAGTTTGGTTTCTAAAGATAATAGGGCGTATACATACCTTCCGGATTCTGTAAATGCTTTTCCTTTCGGGGAGAAGATGAAGCAAATTCTTTTAGATACGGGATTTAAGAAAGTTGAATATAAAAAATTAAGTTTAGGTATAGCCACAATTTATAAAGCAACAAAGTAACCTATGAATAAATTTCTATTAAAAGCACTGGTTTTGACCTCAGTAAATGTTGCCGTTTTTGCAAACGCGCAATTTAGAACCCGAAACAGAATGGACAAGTTGGAAGATTTCGACGAGCAGAAGTTCAGTTGGGGGTTTTATTTGAACGGGAATAGACTAGACTACCGAATTGTATTGCATCCAAGATACGGGATGAATGAAAACGAAAACCTTGTTTCCTCTAAGGAAAGTTACAGTTTCGGTGCTGGGCTTATTGCAAAATGGAGACTGAATGACTATCTGGATGTAAGGATAGAACCAGGTCTGCAGTTTGCGCAAAGACAGTTGACTTTTAATACTCAATCCAATGATATCTATGCGGGTGGATCATTAACCAATCCTCCGTTTATGCCTATTCCTCTAACAGATAAAGATAAAGTAAGAGAAATTAAGTCTACATTGGTTGATATTCCGGTACTTTTGGAACTTCACGGGAGAAGATGGTATAATTCAAGACCATACGTTGCTGCCGGGGTGAATTATATTGTGAACCTACAATCTAACTCAGGATCTACTGATGATAATATGCAGCAGATCTTCAGATCTACAACCCATAATTTTGCATGGTCAGCAGAAATGGGAATCCAGTTTTACTTCAATAAGTTTAAACTGACTCCCGGTGTAAGAGGAACTTTCTTCATGAACAATGAAAAAGTGGCTGATAATGCGGGTACACCTCCTTATTGGGCATCTGCAGTTTCTACATTACAGACAAGAGCAATCATGTTTGTATTGAAATTTGAATAAGAAAATATCACATTGAAAATACATAGGAGGTGCATATGCACCTCCTTTTTTGTTGAGATTACAAAATATAGGACGTTTTATTTTTGTTAGTGTTATTATTTTTTTATTTTTGCTTCTAGTTAGAATATACAAACCTGAAATGCTTCAAGATTTAGAAAACAATTTTTCAGAATTAGAGAGAAAGATTTTGACTCTTCAAAAGAATTACAAAAGTCTTACTGAAAATTTATCAGAATTAAGTATTGAGCATGAAGACCTGAAGAAGAAGTATGATGAGGAGAGAAGAAGAAATCAGGTATTAGCAGAAGAACAAAAAAATATAAAACTTTATTCAGCAATATCAGGAAATCCTGAACACAATAGGTTAATGAAAAATCACATCAACAGATTGGTAAAAGAAATAGATTTCTGTATTGCACAGCTTCAAAACAGTGGATTATAATGGAGGTAAGGAGAATAACCGTCAATATTGCAGGAAGAGTGTATCCGCTGAACGTACCGGCAGCAGAGGAAGAAACTTTGCGTAAAGTAGGGAAGCAGATTGAGAATATGATTAAAGATTTTGAACAGAACTTCGATGTAAGAGATAAACAAGACGCATTGGCCATGTGTGCCCTTAAATTGGGAACTAACGCCGAAGTGGTGTCTCTTAACTACGAGAAAAATATTAATTCGAGCAACGAAAGATTGAAACAAATTAATCAATCGTTGAATGAAATCGGGAAATAGATTTTTTTTCCTGAACAAGCTGCCTACAATGATTCTAACACATTAAAGGTAAACTCAACGCTAAACAATTACCGAACAAATGTCCATCGAATGGCGTGCCGGTCTTCCGGATTACAGACAGTGGAAATCAGTTCAAATCGTGTTGATTAGGAGTTTACTCTCAATCCCTGGATTATTGTGGGCTTTTTTTATTTAAAGGATATGAATACAATTAAAACTCAATATAAATTATGATAGAAGTTATAGTCGGTGTTGTTTGTTTAGTAATTGGTGCAGTCGTGGGAATGTTTTTTTCCAGAAGCTCACTCAATACTAAGGCAAAATTTATCATAGATGATGCAACTAAAAATGCCGAAAACCTTATAGAAAAAGCTAACGTACAGGCTGAATCCATAAAGAAAGAAAAGAATCTTCAGGCTAAGGAGAAATTCCTTGAACTAAAATCTCAGCATGATTCAGACATCCAGTCTCGTGAGAAAAAGATGCAGGAAGCTGAAAAAAGAACAAAAGACAAGGAACACAAGCTGAACGATGAACTTAGCAAGACAGGAAAACTTGAAAAGGATTTAGACAGACAGATTGCAGATTACGCTAAGAAGAACGAAATTTTAGACAGAAAACAGCAAGAATTAGATATAGCTACCGCTAAGAAAGTTGAAATACTTGAAAAGATTTCTAATTATACAGCTGAAGAAGCTAAAGCAGAATTGGTAGAAACCATGAAAGCTGAAGCGAAGACAAGAGCACAGGCACACGTTCAGGGTATCATGGAGGAAGCTCAGATGAATGCTAAAAACGAAGCCAGAAAAATTGTGATCCAAACCATCCAAAGAATTGGAACAGAGCAGGCTATCGAAAACTCAGTATCAGTATTTAATATTGAATCTGATGAAGTAAAAGGTAGAATTATTGGTAGAGAAGGTAGAAATATCCGTGCACTAGAAGCGGTGACAGGAGTTGAGATCATCGTTGATGATACTCCGGAAGCTATTCTTCTTTCATGTTTTGATCCGGTAAGAAGAGAGATTGCAAGACTATCCCTTCACAGATTGGTTACGGATGGTAGAATCCACCCGGCAAGAATCGAGGAAGTAGTAGAAAAGACTAGAAAGCAAATTGAAGAGGAGATTATTGAAGTAGGAAAAAGAACAATTATTGACCTAGGAATCCACGGATTGCACCCTGAGTTAATTAAGATCGTAGGTAGAATGAAGTATCGTTCTTCATACGGACAAAACTTACTACAGCACTCAAGAGAAGTAGCAAATATCGCTGCAACAATGGCTGCAGAATTAGGCTTAAACGTAAAGCTAGCTAAAAGAGCAGGTCTATTACACGATATCGGTAAAGTTCCTGAGCAGGAATCGGAATTACCACACGCTTTATTAGGGATGCAGTGGGCTGAGAAATACGGTGAAAACCCAGAGGTAGTAAACGCAATTGGAGCTCACCACGACGAAATTGAAATGAAGTCGTTATTATCTCCAATCATTCAGGTAGCTGATGCTATTTCAGGAGCAAGACCAGGAGCAAGAAGACAAGTGTTGGAATCTTACATCCAGAGATTAAAGGACCTTGAGTCTGCAGCGTTAAGCTTCGATGGGGTATCCAGTGCTTATGCAATTCAGGCAGGTAGAGAATTAAGAGTAATGGTAGAAAGCGGAAAAGTAAACGATGAAGTGGCTTCTCAACTATCTTACGATATCTCTGAAAAGATCCAGAATGAATTAACTTACCCGGGACAGGTAAAAGTAACAGTAATCAGAGAAACGAGAGCTGTGAATATTGCAAGATAATAATCAGATCAAGATATTTTATAAAAACCTTTCAAGAAATTGAAAGGTTTTTTATTTTTATCAAAATTTAACAATGCAAGAACTGTCCCTGTCTTCAAAACTGAAGTACATTTTTTCAATTCCCGTGATTATTTCTGCCCTTGGCTATTTTGTAGATATCTATGATCTCCTCTTATTTGGGATTGTAAGGATCCCTAGTTTAAAAGCCTTGGGGCTTAATCCGGATGCCGACGGAACCTTTATTCTGAATTGCCAGATGGTAGGTCTTCTTATTGGAGGGGTATTCTGGGGTGTTTTTGGAGATAAAAAGGGGCGGCTTTCCGTGCTTTTTGGCTCCATTTTAGTGTATTCCCTTGCCAATATTGCCTGTGGTTTTTTACCATATTTCCCCAAAGAGCATTTAGTATATCAATATGCAGGCCTAAGGTTTATAGCAGGGATAGGTCTGGCTGGAGAGCTTGGAGCGGGAATTACGCTTGTTTCTGAGAGTCTGCCGAAGAATTTAAGAGCCATTGGAACCTCCGTTGTAGCAGGCTTTGGATTAATGGGGGCCGTAGTTGCCCAACTTACGGTAGAATTAGCCGGAGGATGGAATATCTCCTACATAATTGGAGGAGTTATGGGAATTCTTTTGCTGATTTTGAGAATAAGCGTATCAGAATCAGGGATATATAAAAATATCGAACATAAAAATGTCTCCAAAGGAAATTTTCTATCCTTTTTTACGAATAAGGACAGACTGGTAAGATATTTAAAATGTATTGCAGTAGGGTTACCTACATGGTATTGTATTGGGATTTTGGCTGTTTTGGCTAATCAATTTGCTCCTGAATTCGGGATAAAAGATCTCAGCCCCGGAAAGGCCATTATGTGGGCATATATAGGCATTTCTGTTGGTGATTTGATGAGTGGTTTTATTTCCCATGCCTTAAAATCACGAAAAATGGCCATATTTTACATGTTGATTTTCACCATTATTGGTGTTGCGTTGATGTTGTTCGGGAATACAGATACAGAAACAAAATACTATCTGTTTTGTGTGTGGCTAGGACTGGGAACGGGGTATTGGGCAATGTTCGTTACTCTTGCAGCAGAGCAGTTCGGTACCAATATCAGAAATACAGCAACCACAACTGTTCCCAATATGGTAAGAGGATTAGTACCGGTGATGATTCTTGCCTTTGATCTTCTTAAAGTTAATTTTTCTGTAATCATAAGTGCTGCTCTTGTTGGAGTAGTGGTATTTGGACTTGCGTTTTATTCGTCCCTTACGATCTCGGAAACCCATGACAAGGACCTTGAATTTACAGAATGATTTAAATTTGTTTAATAATTTTAAGTATTATTTTTCTGTTTTTTAACATCTTAATTGTATTATAATCAGTGTATTGTTTAATTTTGTATTAAATTATGTTGCGGGTTATTAATATTTGTTTAACTTTGAAAGGTAACCAAACTATATTGTTGAACCCAAAAAACCAATCACATGAACATTATTAAAAATGCTAAAAAATTAAGAAAAGAAGACCTGAAGAGTATTTCAGGAGGTATCGGAGGTTCCGGAAACATTGGGACTCCGGATGCATCACTTTGCGGATGCAGTTGTACAGGTGCCGTAACAGGACCTAAATACTGTGTTCAGCTTATCTCATGCCCACAGGTTATGACTTGCTAATCAGTTGGCTATTTTGAGATTATTTCAATATGAAATAAACATTTCCACATTTAATAGGCAGCACCCTCTTGATTTCAGGAGGGTGCTGCTGCTTTTAATGAATAATATAAAGTAAACTTCCAATACTGATGACTACCCAAAGTAATACAGCTGTTAATAAAGGCTTAAAGCCAATTGTTTTTAAAATCTGTAGAGAAAGAGTAGATCCAATGAAAAATAAGGTAAGATTCAATCCTGATTTTGCCACGGAGGTGATTGTTGTACTGAAGCTATCCATAAAAGGGAAATAAGTATTCAAAAGAATCGCCAATATGAAGTATCCGATGAACCAGGGGATTTTTATTTTCGAATCCTTGCTCTTAAAAACAAACATGGTAATCAGGGAAATGGGGATAATCCATAAAGCTCGGGCTAATTTCACTGTGGTAGCAATTTTTAAAGCTTCATCTCCATATTTACTGGCTGCACCCACTACAGAGCTCGTATCATGAATTCCAACCGCACACCAAAGTCCAAATTGTTCTTGGGAAAGATTCAGCAAATGTCCAATAGCCGGATAAACAAACAAGGCAATGGAATTTAATGTAAAAATAATGGCCAGTGCCAGAGAAATTTGTTTTGTGCTTGGTTTAATAATAGGAGAAACAGCAGCAATAGCACTTCCGCCACATATGGCAGTACCTGCGGAAAGAAGGTAAGAGAGAGGTCTTTCAAGTTTAAATACTTTTCCTAAAATGTATCCTAAAAGCATTACTGTAGCAATGCTTACTACAGTTAACATCAATCCTGTTTTTCCGGCGTGAAGAGCTTCATCCAACTTTAGCCCGAACCCGAGCCCAACAATGGAAATCTGCAGTAATAGATGAATATATTGATGAAGGTGTTTTTCAAAGGGATTTCCAAAAAAAACAGCCAGGGCAAAACCTAATACCAAAGCAATGGGAGATGATACTAAAGGAGTCAGGGATAATATTGCTAATCCAATAAAAATTACTTTTCGGGTTCCTTCATTTTGAATGAAATCTTTCATATTGCGAACGTTTAAAATCTGGAACAAAATTCCGCAATATATTATTATAAAGTAAATTGTATTTTGTTATGTTGGATAACTATAAGTTATAACTTGTGTAAAATGTTTTTCAGATAATCAACTATAGCAGTAGAAGAATCATTACTACTTTATACCCATTAATTACTCAGCAAACTTCAGAAAAAGCTTAATCAGTTCAGACTGTTCCCCTTTGGGAAGAATAAAATGAAAATCTCTTTCAATACTAAAATTTTTAATGTCAATAACAGTAAGAATATTATTTTTCAGTTCAGTTAAAATAGTACTTATGGAAAGAAAAGCCATGCAATCTGAATGAAGAAGATAGTTTTTAATACTTTCACTGCTTCCCAGATGAATGACAGTATTCAATTCATTGATGTTGATTTCCTTTTCCTTTAGACGGTTTTGAATGAATTCCAACGTCCCGGAGCCTTGTTCCCGGAAAATAAGATCCAGTTGGTACAGGTCTTTTAAATTTAATGTTTTGTGCGCCAAAAGATGGTCTGACTTTGCAGCCAGTACAATTTCATCGGGTTTAAAGGTTTTATAGTCAAAATAAGAAGACTGTGATTCTCCTTCAATAATGCCCAGATCAATTTTTTCTTCTTTTAAAAGAGAAGAGATAGCTTCTGTGTTTCCGGTCAGAAGTTCTATCTTAATGTCTTTATAGTAGGCATTGAACTTTGCTAGGATTTCGGGTAAAATATATTGTGCAACAGTTGTGCTGGCCCCAATAATAAGCTTTCCTTTATGCTGTTGATTGATCTGGTTGATTTCAAATTCGAGATCACGGTAAATATTTCGGATCTTTTCAGCATATTCATAGAGAATCTTCCCACTTTGTGTCAATTGGATAGAAGTTCCCTTTCTGTCAAATAATTTAGTTTCCAGCTGAACCTCAATTTCTTTAATGTGCTTTGTAACAGCCGGCTGCGAAATATGAAGCTCCTCGGAAGCCTTAGTAAAACTTAGCCTGGAAGCTACGGTATGGAAAACTTTTAACCTGTAATCAAACATGGGACAAAAATACGGATTATAGTTGTAAAATTGGAGGTTTTAGCGTTTGAGAGTCGGAGTGTTTTAGCGTCTTAAAGTTGGGAGGGTATTGTTCAGAAAACAGAAAGTGAGAGATAATTTGAAATCCAAGACCCTAAATCATCCTAATTACTGGTGAAATTATAAAAAATCTGAAATAGATCTATTTTGCCTGCTTTCGTATCTTCGGTTTTTGGCAACTCCAATTTTCTGCTTGGTGTAAATACTGTTGTGTCCCGATAGAAGGTAGGAAACAACGCACGCAATGGCGATATAAGGACCACATTCTGCTCCAAATAATTCAATTCCCATCAGCATACATGCCAACGGAGTATTTGTTGCCCCTGCAAATACAGCCACAAAGCCCATTCCGGCCAGTAAACCAAATGGCAAAGGGATAAACAGAGATAATGCACTCCCAAGGGTTGCTCCTATAAAGAACAAAGGAGTGACTTCACCTCCTTTAAATCCTGCGGAAAGTGTAACGATAGTAAAAATCATTTTCAAGGCAAAATCATATAATGGAAGCTGCTTTTCAAAGGATTCTACGATGACGGGAACTCCCAATCCAATATAACGGGTTGTACCCATTGCCAAAACCGCCAAAGCAACGATAGTTCCTCCAATTACCGGACGAAAAGGCGGATATTTAATTTTTGATTTGAAAAGAGAACCAGCCCAATGAATGATTCTACTGAATGCAGCGGCACAGATTCCAAAAGCAATACCTGCTAAAATACTGTACAGGATTGGTAAAAACTCTAGTTTTGGAATAATGTCAATATGATAATGCGTATGTTTTACATTCCATAGATTAGTGGCGTAATCTGCTAATATAGCCGATGCAAAAGCGGGAAATAGGGCAGTGTAACGTATTCTTCCAATAAGGAAAACCTCAAGTCCGAAAACAGCTCCTGCCAGAGGGGTTCCAAAAATAGATCCGAATCCGGCAGCAATTGCGGAGATAATTACTATTTTTCTCTCACTTTTATCAAGCTTGAAAGGCTTAGTAAGCTGGTCTGCAATAGCACCAGCCATCTGAAGAGCAGTTCCTTCACGTCCTGCAGAACCTCCAAAAAGATGTGTAGCAATAGTTCCCAGATAAACAAAAGGAGCCATTTTGAAGGGAATAATTTCTTTCGGATCGTGAATATTGTCAATCAGTAAATTATTTCCTGCCTCAACATCTTTTCCAAAGTAATAATATAAAAGTCCAATCAGAAAGCCAGCAACAGGAAGTAATGCAATTAACCATAAATGATTTTCCCGGAAATTGGTAGCCCATTCCAATGATTGTAAAAAGCCTGCAGAGGCTGTCCCCACCAATATGCCGATAATACTACTGATAAACAGCCATTTTAAAATATAGGGTAGTGCCGGAAATTTTCTGAAAAAAAAATGAATATGAAAAATTACTTTTTTACGAAGAGTCCACTGATGTTTTGACATAATAATCCTGATTAGTTATTGTTAATAATCTATTAATCAGGCGTCATCAGCTTTTATAAAGCGGTTGGGTAAGGAAGAACACCATTTCCTTTTGATAATGCAAATATAAAAAGAAGAATCTGATTTTCAAAAAATTCTAAGAGCTATGTGAAAATAAATAAAAATATATCATTTAATTTTCAGTTCTAAGTTCCAAAATTTTATAAAAAAGGTTTCATCTCGTCCTCAATCTGCGTTCTCAAATCCATCAGGCGCTTAGCATATTGTTCTTTTTGTTTTTCTTCTTCCGTTTCAGGAGTCCATTTAGGAACAGGAAGTTTTTTTCCATTTTCGTCTACTGCTACAAATACAATGATGCAATGCGTCTTTTTATCAAAAGTAGGCTGCTTTAAATTTCTGGAAAAGACATTGATGGAAATATGCATACTGGAAGATCCTGTATAGATGACCTGAGCATCTACTTTTACCACTTCACCAATCTTGATAGGCTCATAAAAGCGAATTCCTCCCACATATACAGTTACAGAATAATTTCCGCTCCATGTTGTGGCACACGCATAGCCTGCCTGATCAATCCATTTCATAACGCTTCCGCCGTGTACATTTCCGCCATAGTTAACATCTGACGGCTCTGAAATAAACTGAAAAGTAATAGGTTTGTTCTGCATCTTTATAAAATTTGAATAAAGTTATTTAATAATTTCCAAAGTTTTAGATTAAATCCTACTTTTGAAAGACGAAATGGGTATAAACCCCAATTTTAACAAATAACAGACTTAAAGATAATAATGAAGAAAGTATTTTACCTTAACACATGTGATACCTGCAGAAAGATTTTAGCACAGTTTGACCTTACAGACTGGGAACTTCGTGAGATCAAGAAACAACCTATCACCCAAGAGGAATTGGCAGAAATGCATAAAATGACCCAATCATATGATGCTTTGTTCAGTAGAAAATCTACCCAGATCAAACTAAGAGGTCTAGATGTAAAGTCTTTAACGGAAAAGGACTTTAAGGATTTGTTGTTAGATCATTATACATTCCTAAAGCGTCCGGTTTTCCTTACAGATAAGGAAATTTTTGTTGGAAATGATAAAAAGAATATTGAAGCTTTGAGAGCGTTCTTTGGGATTAATGAATAAAATTCCTCATTTCCATTTGATTTATTGTTTTATCTATATCTTGTGATTTATTTTAATGGTTTAATTATTAAATACTTATCTTTATAATGACCAAAAAATAAAATCATGACAAAAAACTTTTTAAAAACAAAGAATCTTAACAGATCAGCATTGAAAGAGATTAACGGAGGGCTCAGACCTATCATTGTTAATTGCTATACCTTATGTGGACCTGGTGGTGGGGTACCTTCCAATACCCCTGGAGTGGGAGATGCCTGCTCTCCGGACAGAAAGGTCTGCTGTATCTGCTATTAAAAACAAAAAAGAGGCTGGAATTTTTTCCAGCCTCTTTTTAGATATTATCAAACGATTATACAAAAGGAGCTTTAACTACTTTTGCAGGAATGTTCTTGTTTCTTACCTGAATAAAGATTTCAGAACCTAGCTTGAAGTGAGGCTTGTCTACATACGCAAGACCTAAACCGATCTTTTTCATTGGAGACTGTGTTCCGGAAGTTACTTTTCCGATTACATTTCCTTCAGCGTCTACAACAGGGTAGTCATGTCTTGGAACTCCTTTGTCTGTAAGTTCGAAAGCAACTAGTTTTCTGCTTACTCCTTCTTCTTTCTGCTTTGCGAAAGTATCTTTGGAAACAAAATCCTTATCAAATTTTGTGATCCATCCTAACCCAGCTTCAATTGGAGAAGTAGTATCATCGATGTCATTTCCGTAAAGACAGAATCCTTTTTCAAGTCTTAAAGTATCTCTGGAAGCCAATCCGCAAGGAATAATGCCATCAGCTTCACCAGCTTTCATTATTTCATCCCAAAGTTTCTCAGCACTTTCGTTGTTGAAATAGATTTCAAAACCACCGCTCCCTGTGTATCCTGTATTCGAAATAATTACGTCGTTTACACCAGCTACACTTCCAACTGTAAAGTTATAGTAAGGAATTTCAGAAAGGTTTACATCCGTAAGTTTCTGAAGAATTTCAGTAGCCTTAGGTCCCTGAACTGCCAATAATGACATATCATCAGAAGCATTGGTCATTTTTGCTCCAAATGTGTTGAATTTTGAAATATGGTTCCAGTCCTTATCAATATTCGAAGCATTTACTACCACAAAGTATTTGTCATCCTCCATTTTGTAAACGATAAGATCATCCACAATTCCTCCGTTTTCGTTAGGAAGACATGAATATTGAGCTTTTCCGTTTTCAAGAGTATCTACATTATTGGTTGTTACAAACTGTAAAAGATCTTTAGAACCAGGGCCTTCGATGAAAAACTGTCCCATGTGGGAAACATCAAATAATCCTGCTTTCTCTCTTACTGCAAAGTGCTCTTCCGTTACTCCTGAATACTGTACAGGCATTTCAAAACCTGCAAAAGGTACGATCTTAGCTCCCAAGGAAACATGTTTGTCGTACAAGGCTGTTTTCTTCATATTTAATTTTTATTTCTTTATTTTAAAACTATTGAAAGTCTCATTGAATAGGGTCATATAGTTTCCGTTCCAGAATTTCTGGCCACAGTTGATGGTCACCAGAAACAAATCCTTGTCTTTTTGAAAGGCTCTGGTTATCCAGAAAAGATTATCTTTTTGATCAAAATATTCGTAGTAATATTCCGTATATCCTTTTTTGCTTTTACTCTCTTTTACCTTATTTTCTGCATCTTCTGATTTATAAAGAGCCAGAATAAATTTCTTTGTTTCGGTCTTGGGAAGATTAAGGTCATGATATTCGGAAATGGTAATGGCTCCAATTTCATTGGTAGGGAAAATATTGACAATATCACTGTCGTTAGTAGATTTCCAGCCATCCGGAACATTGATGGTATAGTTGGGGCTTTCATAAGTACTTGTCTTTTGGGCAAAAAACAAACTTCCTGTTACAAAAGCAGAAACAAGCAATACTTTTTTCATCATTAAAAATGGTGTTTATATTCTTCAAGGATGATCTTGAACCACTCAGTAAAGTTTTCAGGATTTTCAGAAATCTCCTTATCCAGATCTTCGGGAGAAATAAATCTTACTTCTTCCACTTCTTCTTTATTCAAATTAAAATCAGATTCATGATTTCCTATAAAAACATGGTCAAGTTCATGTTCCCAAAGACCTCCGCCTACATCTGCCCTATAGATAAAGCTGAATTTTTCTGAAAGTTCTGCTTCAATTCCCAGTTCCTCTTTCAGCCTACGTTTAGCACCCGCCAGATAAGTCTCTCCATCTCTGGGATGAGAGCATACTGCATTGGTCCATTGGTTGGGAGAATGATATTTTACCGAGGCTCTTTTTTGAAGAAGCATTTCACCTTTACTGTTAAATAGAAATACAGAAAAAGCGCGGTGTAACAGGCCATTGATGTGAGCCTGCTGTTTTTCCATCAAACCCAAAACTTCATCCTCAGGATTTACTAAAACTACAAATTCTTCCATTTCTACAAATGTAAGAGTAATAAATGTATTTTGGAAATTTTTCGATAAACATCATGCATTTGTAGAATGAAAAGCAAATATGGGTAAGAAAGGAAGAAAATTAAAAGAGTAAGGTAGTTATCTCTTTTTATATATGATAATGAATGATTCTTTATCTGAACATTAAAAAAATCCTCATTTTTACTATAAAAGGAAATCCTCAAATGAAAATTTTTAATCATAATGTACTAAATGATGGATAAAATGTTTATATTATTTATTAAATAACGATTTTTATAGTAAATTTTTAACATAAACTAAGATTAATACATCTGATAGTTGTAAAAGCTGTAACTTTGTTACTCAAATTGTAACGATGGAATTAGAATACATAGAGCATATAAGTCCTATTCTAAAGGATGGAGTTAAAAACTACCTAATCGATATAGACGGAACCATTACAGATGATGTTCCCAATGAAGAACCAGAAAGAATGGTTACCTGTGAGCCCTATCCGGATGCACTGGAAACTGTTAATAAATGGTATGACGAAGGTCACCAGATCTGTTTCTTTACCTCAAGAACCGAAAACTTAAAGCAAATCACCATAGATTGGTTGGATAAACACGGTTTTAAATACCACAGTGTACTCTGCGGAAAACCAAGAGGTGGAAATTATCACTGGATAGATAACCACTTGGTAAGAGCTACAAGATATAAAGGTAGATTTACAGACTTGGTAGAAAAACAAGTGACTATTGAAGTGTTCAAAGAAGACGGAGAATAAAAAATATAATTAAAGATTTAAAAATTGAATGGAGTTTTTCCTTTAATTTTTAAATCTTTTCAATTTTAAATATAGTTGTATTTATGAAAGTTTTAGCAAATGACGGCCTGGACCAATCTGGAATTGATGCATTAACAGAGAAAGGGTTTGAGGTTATTACAGCAAAGGTTCCACAGGAATTTTTGGTGGATTATATTAATGAGCACAAGGTTCGTACTTTATTGGTAAGAAGTGCTACACAGGTAAGAAAAGATATTATTGACGGTTGCCCATCCTTAGATATCATCGGAAGAGGTGGTGTAGGAATGGATAATATTGATGTGGATTATGCAAGAGAAAAGGGGATTCATGTTATCAATACCCCTGCGGCTTCTTCAGAATCTGTAGCTGAACTTGTTTTTGCTCACTTATTTTCAGGGGCAAGGTTTCTTCAGGATTCCAACAGGAAGATGCCTTTGGTAGGAGATACAGAATTTGCAGGACTTAAAAAAGCATATACTGCCGGTATTGAACTGAGAGGTAAGACAATCGGGATTATCGGTATGGGTAGAATAGGACAAGAGGTGGCAAGAATTGCTCTTGGACTTGGGATGAGAGTAGTTGCAGCAGACAATAATGTAGGAAGAGCAAGTATTAAGGTGAAATTCTACAACAATCAGTTTATCAATGTTGATATTGAAACAGAATCTCTACAAGATGTCTTAAAACATTCAGATTTTATCACCCTTCATGTTCCGGCTCAGAAAGACGGGTATATGATTGGTAAGAATGAGTTTGAGATCATGAAAGATGGAGTAGCCATTGTTAACTGTTCCAGAGGAGGTGTGATTGATGAGGGAGCTTTAATAGAAGCTTTAGATTCCGGTAAAGTAAAGTTCGCAGGATTGGACGTTTTCATTAATGAACCTACGCCTTCCAAGGAAATTCTTACCCATTCAAAAATCTCCTTAACGCCGCATACCGGTGCTTCTACTTTGGAAGCTCAGGATAGAATAGGACTTTCTCTGGCAGAGCAGATTTCAAGTATTTTACAGATCCAGTAATAGGAAACTTAAGATAGAAAAAAACAAAAGCACCTTCATAAAAGGTGCTTTTTTATTTAAATGGATGAATAGCAGATTATATATTGTTTTTACTTTTCAATAAATCTCTGATTTCTGTCAGTAATTTTTGATCATCAGTAGGTCCTGCAGGAGCCGGAGCATCTTTTTTGTTGATCTTATTAGCCCCTTTAATGATCCAGAAAAGAACCATAGCAATACACAGGAAGCTGATTACTGCAGAAAGGAAGTTTCCATAGGCAACACCATTCCAGTTCAGTTTAGCGATATTTTCTGCTCCCGCTGCTTTTAATGCAGGGTTCAATATCAAAGGCGTGATTACATCTTCCACTAAAGATGAAACAATTTTACCAAATGCTGCACCAATGATTACACCGACAGCTAGATCGAGAACATTTCCTTTAAAGGCAAAGTCTTTAAATTCTTTAACAAATCCCATAATTTATATTTTTTTAATTAGTATACACACAAAAATATAATTAAAAAATGTAAAAAACATTACTTTTTATAAGTTTTTGTTCTGTAAAAGTTGATTTTTACATCATTTATTTTAATGAAAATAATGAATTTGTATTCATAATTTATTTCATTAATGAAGCCTCTCTATTTTTATTGCTGAGGTGGTATCATAATGAAAAATCTTTTGTAATTTGCTTAAAAGTTAGATTTACCCATGAAAATCTTTACCACAGAACAAATTCGCAGCTGGGACCAGTTTACCATTTCATACGAACCCATTTCTTCTATTCAATTGATGGAAAGGGCCTCGATGGCTGTTGCCAATTGGATTTCCGAACATTGTAAAAACCATAAAAAAATGGTTGTGTTTTGTGGTAACGGCAATAATGGCGGAGATGGCTTGGCTGTGGCAAGGATGCTCTATCTTAAAGGCTTTGATGTAGACGTATTTGTAAATGATCCCAAGGCAAAATTTTCAGAAGATGCACTCGTAAATCTCAAACGATTAAATGGTATTTCAGGGGTTTCTGTCCGAAAGTTCAGTCAGATCGGGGAGTATAGCTTTGATGATAAAACAATCATCATTGATGCACTTTTTGGAACAGGATTGTCCAGGCCTTTGGATGGAGAATATAAAGAACTTGTAACATTATTGAATACAAAGGATCAAATTAAAGTATCAATAGATATTCCCTCCGGATTATCTGCTGACAGATTGCTTCATGAAGATTCCATTGTTTTGAAAGCAGACTATACGCTGAGTTTTGAATGTTGGAAACGAGGCTTTCTTCATCCGGAAACAGGAAAATATACAGGAAAAATAAAAATTTTGAATATTGGCCTACACAGAGAATATGCAGAGGCTGAAAAAACTAACTATTTTGTAATAGATGACGGTCTTGCTGAATCTGTTTTTAAGCCCAGAAATGATTTTGCCCACAAGGGAAATTATGGAAAGGCTCTTGTGGTGAGTGGGAGTTATGGGAAAATAGGAGCTGCAGTATTGGCCACAAAATCAGCCTTGAAAACGGGTGTCGGGCTCACTTTTACTCTGGCTCCCCAATGCGGATATGAGATAATGCAAACTTCATGTCCGGAAGCTATGTTTGTGAAAGGAGGTGAATTATGGATTGATCATTTTGATGTTGAAAAGAACATGACAGTCGGAATTGGTCCGGGGCTCGGAACTCATGAAGAGACAAGGAAAGGCCTTTTGGGCTTTCTGGAAAATTATTCCCCATCATTGGTGTTGGATGCAGATGCGTTGAATATTATTTCCGAAAATGAAAAAAATCTCAGCTTAATTCCGGAAAAATCAATCATTACTCCTCACCCCAAAGAATTTGAAAGGTTATTTGGAAAAACAGAAGACTCTTTTAAAAGATTAAAACTGGCCGTGAAGAAAGCAGCAGAACTTTCTATTTATATTATATTAAAAGATCACCATACACAGATTATTACTCCTGGCGGAAAAGTCTTCTATAACATTAACGGAAATGCAGGCCTTGCGAAAGGTGGAAGTGGCGATGTTCTTACCGGAATTCTTACCTCTCTTTTAGCACAGCGATATTCGGAAGAAGATACCTGTATTTTGGGAGTTTGGCTGCATGGGAAAGCAGCAGATCTTGCTGCGGAGAAACATTCAAAAGAATCCATGCTTCCTACAGATGTTATTGATGAATTGGGAAATGTCTTTGCAGAATTGAATGCAGGGAAAAATAAGAAATTGTAAAAAGAGACTTGCTGAAGTCAACTCTATTTGGAAAACTTAAAATGAAAAAGGCAAATTCACAATCTGTAAATTTGCCTTTTTGCCTATTTTATCTTTTTAACCTATTCCGGTTTTTCGTTTTCTGCTTGGGTGATTTTAAATTTCTTAGAAATAATCATAATGATCACTCCGGCAACCATAAATGGAATGGAAAGAACCTGCCCAGTGTTTAGACCTCCAATTTGGATAAATTCATCACCTTGTGGTTCTTTAAGGAATTCAACAAAGAATCTAATGGCCCAAAGGATGATAAAAAACAATCCAAATAACCATCCCTGCTGATATTTTTTATTTGTTTTTCTATACAATATCCAAAGTAAAATGAAAAGAGCAATATAACCCACTGCTTCAAATAACTGGCTTGGGTAACGAGGAACGGTAAGGCCATATTCACTGCTCTGTTGAGGGAAAAGTAATGCAAACGGAGAGTTGGGATCAGCGGGTTTCCCTACAATCTCAGAATTGAAGAAATTCCCCATTCTTACAAATGCACCTCCCAGGGCAACTACAATACCCAATCTGTCATATACCCAGAAAGGATTTTTCTTGATCACCTTAAATGAATAATAAAGAGTGGTGAAAATAATTGCAATGGTTGCTCCGTGGCTTGCCAGCCCTGAGAAACCAGTGAATTTCAGTCCATTTTTTGTGCTGATGGGTAGAAATACACTCCAGAAGTCTTCTTTAAACAGCTCAGGCTGATAGAAAATAACGTGACCAAGTCTTGCGCCAAGGATTGTTCCTATCAATGTCCATGTGAAAAGAGGTTCCAGATATTTTTGGTTAACATTATCAAATTTAAAGATTCTGGTCATTAAGATATAACCAAACCCAAATGCAAAAACAAACATTAAACTGTAGAAATGCAATGTAAATGAACCAAGCTGGATTCCTTTGGAAGGATCCCAGATTTTAAAGGTTGTTTCAAGCTCTACCTTATCTGAGGCTGTGATAGGTTTTTCAGATTTTACAGCATATTTGAAAGTGGTAATATTGTCCTTAGTAACCGGAGAATCAATTAATTTAAAGTTCTTATCGAAAAACTGGTACTTTGAATCCTTGAATCTTGCTAAAGTAGAAGCACTGTAGTTAAAGTAAGCAGGCTCAAAATTAGAATCATTCAGGATAACCAGAACATTATTGTTGATGGCTCTGTCAGGAAAAGCATTAAGATCTCCTAGCTCTGTGGTAGAATAGATTTTTACGCGAACATTGCTTCCGTTAACGTCTAAAGCTCCGTCAGATAAACCTCCAGGGTATTCCTGTGCAAAAAGACATTGAGTAATCAATGCAAATATTACTAGGTAAATTCTGAAAAAAATATTACTCATTTTTCTATTGATTTAATAGTTTGTTTATTGATTTTTATGCTTGGGTGGAACTGGATCATAGCCGCTTCCTCCCCAAGGGTGGCACCTTAAAATTCTTCTAAATCCCAGCCAGAATCCTTTAAATACACCATGAACCTGTAGTGACTCTATCATATAATGAGAGCAGGTAGGTTCGTAACGGCAGTTTTTAGGAAGTAGGGGCGAGATGAACCACTGGTAAAATTTTATCAAAATTACCAATGGAAATGTAATGATTTTATTGAATGTAAGTTTCAAAACAATGCAAAAATAGGGTAAAAAAATGAAAATTAGTTTAATTTTGTTAGAAGTTTCAGAGCATAGAAATCTGAAATATTGATCTTAAAAAAATAAGAATACCTTGAATCAAAATATTCCATTAGCCGAAATATTAAGACCCAAAACCCTGGAGGATGTATTGGGGCAGGAGCATCTTACCGGAGAAAAAGGGACGATCAGAAAAATGATCGAAAACAATTCCCTTAATTCCCTGATTTTATGGGGGCCTCCGGGAACAGGGAAAACCACTCTGGCAGAAATCATTTCTGAGCAGTCGGGCAGGAAATTTTACAAACTGTCTGCTGTTTCTTCAGGAGTGAAAGATGTGCGTGATGTGATTGAAGATGCAAAGAAACAGAACTTGTTTTCCGGAAAATCTCCAATTTTATTTATTGATGAAATTCACAGATTCAATAAGTCCCAACAGGATTCTTTACTGCATGCTGTGGAAAAAGGATGGATTGTTTTAATAGGAGCAACCACAGAAAATCCAAGCTTTGAAGTAGTTTCAGCCCTGCTTTCTAGAAGCCAGGTATATGTTCTGAAGGCGCTGAGCTATGAAAAACTTGAAGAACTTGTAGATATTGCCTCTGAAAGATATAATAAAGAAGAAAGAACGGATTTTAAAATTCTTGAAAAAGAAGCCTTTATTCAATATTCCGGTGGTGATGCCAGAAAACTGATTAATGCTGTGGAACTGGTCTTAAATCAATACAGAAATTCAGATACTAAGGAAATTATCAATTCGGATGTTCTGGAAGTCCTTCAGGAAACAATGGCTCTCTATGACAAAAATGGAGAACAGCATTATGATATTATTTCGGCCTTTATCAAATCGATGCGAGGAAGTGATCCCAATGGTGCAGTTTATTGGCTGGCAAGAATGATTGCAGGAGGAGAGGATATTAAGTTTATCGCAAGAAGAATGCTTATTCTGGCGGCAGAAGATATAGGGCTGGCAAATCCTAATGCACTGGTGATTGCTAATAACTGCTTTCAGGCTGTAAATGTAATAGGGAATCCTGAGGCAAGGATCATACTAAGTGAAACAGCGGTCTATCTGGCTGTGTCCCCAAAAAGTAACTCTGCATATATGGCTATAAATGAAGCTTTGGCTTTGGTAAAGCAAACCGGAAACCTGCCTGTACCACTTCATTTGAGAAATGCTCCTACAAAATTGATGAAAGATCTTGATTATGGTAAGGAGTATAAATATGCTCATTCCTATGATGGAAATTTTGTGGACCAGGATTTTCTCCCTCATGAGATCAGGGATGTGAAGTTATACGAACCCGGAAATAATGCTACTGAAAAGAAGATCTATGAAGAACTGAAGAAAAAGTGGAATAATAAATATTAAAATAAAAAGGATACTGTTTTATAGTATCCTTTTTTTTGTATTGTTTAGAAATTACTTCGTTGTGTAAATGTAGTACGTTGTATTGCCGTTATAATCTTTTTTCTCTGATTTGGCTACAATCTCAGGGAATATCTTAGTTGCCGAATCTCTAAACTCATATCCATCAATGAAAACAAGGTTGTTCTCAGGAAGATTATGTTGCTTGTTGATTTCAGCCAAGGTCATTACATCTAATACGTTGTGGCCGTTTTTGAATTTATATTCAGTAACTCCATTAGTGAAAACTGAGCTGTATTTTTTCAAGGCTGCGGGAAGGCTTGCTGCACTGTTGTACACCTTTGAAACCTGCATAAGAGATTTTTTTGCATTGAACAGATCTACTGTTCCAATAGTATTGTCAGCAACTGCAAGTTTTTTCTGTGCAAATAAAGTGGCAGATGACAGTATTAAAAAAGAATAGAGTAATTTTTTCATAATCGGAATATATAACTGTTAAAAACGTGATAAATATAGTTATTTTTTATAAAATGTGAATCAGATCTTGAGATGTTTTAAGTTTTATTTATAAATAAGAGCTTTTATGTTAATTATAAATCTATATTTTCTTCGTTTTTATCTTTTTTATCAACCATGTTTTTGATGATATTCTTAAGGCGTTGAAACATAAATGAACTCAACAATAATATCAGTCCCAATGCAATAAATGCGCTGATTCTTGAAATGTTATCCATTTGCCATACATCATAACCATAAAGTTTTAGAACCATAATTCCTACAAGCACAAACCCTATCTTGCTGTATTCCTGAATGTCTTTTTTAAGTCCGATATAAATAAACATACTGGCGAGAATGGTCCAAAT
This sequence comes from Chryseobacterium aurantiacum, assembly GCF_003020585.1. Lineage (GTDB taxonomy): Bacteria > Bacteroidota > Bacteroidia > Flavobacteriales > Weeksellaceae > Chryseobacterium > Chryseobacterium aurantiacum. The sequence continues at coordinate 795,268 of NZ_PXUE01000002.1, read as the reverse complement.
GATTGGTAAGTAAAGAATGTTAAAATGTTTCTTTGCTGTATAAGAACTCATAACATCCTGAGAAACGGTTAAAACATACGTATGATGAAGCTCACAGCTTACCGAAGTAATGAGTGCCAATGAAATGATCCAGTAAGAAATTTTGGATTTGTGAAATTCTGTGTTGGGAATGATTTTAAAAATTACATAGATAAGAGGTATCCACTGAAGCAGATGTAACAAATAAAAACCTGGTGTAAGTTTCTTTGAGAGGATATTTTTAACTACTTCTGATGTGGAAGCAGAAATATTGATCATCATCAAAAAGCAAAGGATTATAATCAGACCCGTTTGAATTTCATTGCTGATTTTTAGTTGTTTTCTTACGACCAATAATGCAAAAATATAATAGATGGTGAATAACAGTCCTACATTACTGATAGGCCCCCATGGCATATCGTACATATGGTAGGTGATCTCAAGAAGCAGGGCAATATAAATTACCCCGTAACTAATTATAGCTGTAAGATCTTCAAAAAAGTCACTCTTTTCTGTTTTTGTATTCCTTAATAAGTATAAATTAATTACTGTTGCAATGATTGTCACCAAGCTGGTTAAAAATACAGGATTAAATACGATGCTGAGGTTTTCTGCATTGAAATATTCGCTCCAGGTAACAATTTGGGCAAAGATGACCAAAGGAAAAAGGAGATGAAAACAAATTTTGAAGATTTTGTGACCTGTTTTTTTCCAAATAAAAAGAAGCAGGGTGCTTTCTATAGCCCAGATGCTTGTGATAAGGTGGGCCTTAAATTGAAGGGCAATGGCTATGGTGACTAAACTAACCGTTATCCCCGCAAACACAGAAAAAGATGTTCCTGTACTTTTTCTTGCATGCTCTTTAAAGAAAAGAACTGCATTTACCATTGCGAAAATAATCGGGAAAATAATGACAGGTTCGTATTGTAATTGTTCAAAGATATAATAAAGCCCCATGACGCTTGAACAATTTATCAATACAAGCATTAGAATATCCAGAGTGGTAAGTTCTTTTTTTCTAAAATAGTCAAGTAAAGCAAACAGGTAGAAGATCCCATAGCTGATCATATAAAAAGTAACACTCAACAGCTGTGGCTTTTCTTCGGTCCAATAAAACAGATAGATGGTGGTGAAAACATAGGCTGCCCAACCCACGCTTTTCCAATGTTGAAGAAAAGTAACAGCAAGCATTCCTATATTTAAAAGGGTAAGATAAATGAATAGGAAAGGGTAGTTGCTTTGCCCTGTACTGATCATTAATGGTGCTGTAAAACCTCCAATCAATGAAGTGATAATCAGTACTTCACTTTTATAATAATAGGATAAAATAATAGAAATAGCTGTAATCAGGGAAGTGATAACAAAAGCTGTGTTTTGGGAGAACAGGTAGTATTCCCGAAAAGCTATGGTAGCAGTAAAGTATAAAATGGCAATTCCGCCTCCCGTTATAATGGATGCAAATGTTTTATAGTTTTTTCGGAGAAAATGCCCGATGAGTATTATTCCGGCACCTGTACAAAGGCCTATTCCGGCTCTTGCGGTTTCTCCTATCCAGTTTTTATCAATGGCATATTTTACAAAATAACCTATACCAAGAACCAGAGTAAAAATACCAATAATAGTAAGGATATTTTGCTTTAAGAATTCAAATACAGGACTTAGCCAATCCTTTTGTTCAGGAGGTGGTAGATTTTCAGTCTCATGAGGTCTTATTTCTTCCCTAGGAGATTCCTGCAGGGGTATTTGTTGAGGGGTGATGAGTTCTTCTGCCGGAGTTACTTCTGGAGTTACTTCAGATTGCAATGTCTTTTTATTGACCTTGGAATTGAGATCTGATATTTCTTTTTCAAGTTTTCGGATCTTGGTGTTCAGGGTATTGAAGACAATGGCAATAACTACAATTAGTATAACAGCAAAGTATTCATTCATTATATAGTTTTTATCAAATATAAAGAAATTTGAATTGGGTCCCTAAAAAATTAACCCATTACAGTTGTTGTAATGGGCTAACGGTATAGATAACTAACAATATGTTTATATTAATTGGATACTTTGTAAATAGTGAATGCGGCAACACTCGAACCTAATATTCCTGCATCAAGAAGAGAAGAGCCTACAAGTCCAAAAGAAATTTTATCCCCTGCTTGTAGTGAATATATTGAGCTAATATTTGCATCTGATATCGTTAACTTTAATAAAGTAACATCAATACCACTGAATGCACGGCTATCAATTGTGGTTGCAACCCCACTTCTGGTTCTTACGATTCCAACACCAGGTGAGTTTGCCAATAATGAGGCTTGTACACCAGTTCCGTAACGGAACGAAAATCCTATGTAATAAACTCCTGTAGAGGGAACAATGAAAGTATTGTCGGTATCTGAGAACATTGCTGCAGATCCTATCGTTCTTTCTGCCGCTACAAAGTTAACAGCTCTGAATCCAGATGGGAAAAGACCAAGACTTAAAAGACTTATTCCTGTAGTTTTTCTGGCTGCAAACATTCCTGAATTTACACTGGAAGCAGCAATTATTAATTGCGGATCCATTGAGAAAACTTCTTGGGAGCTTGTGTCCTGAGCTAAAATATTGTATCCGGTTACTGTACCTGCTGCGGGCGTAACACGAACTCTTAAGGTTCCGTTTACGTCCAAGGTTTGTGTGGGAGTGTCTGTGTTGATACCAACTTGTGAAAATAAGGGCAAGGTGGCACAAGCTAATACTAAGCTGTAAATTTTAGTTTTCATGATCAAGATTTTTATTTAGTTGCTAACAAATATACAATAAAAATTATACTCATCATTGTGAATTTTTTATTTTTTATCCAATTATGATGTGATATTTTTAAACGTATGTTTATATTTTAATAAATATTATTGCATAATGTATTTACGAGTTATTGATGATTTATTCACAATAAAAGGATGGGTCTGAGGGGTTTAAAAAAGATAAATCTCCCTTTTGTGTGGGTTATTTTATAGGGTATAAGCTATTGTTGATGAGGTATTTATTATTGTGTTTTTTGTTCCTTTTTTATGTTTTTGATCATTATTTCCCATAAAAAAACACTGTTATTTTAAATAACAGTGCTCTATAAAGTGGATTTGTGAGTCTATTTTTAGCTTTCTAGCAGAAATTCTTTATAATTTCCAAGGAAATCAACGTCTGCATTAATGGATTCAAGTTCTTTAAGGGCGTTCCCGTGAAGAACGTCATTCCAAGAACCTTCCACATTGATAAAGAAGAAATAGTTTCCTAGCCCTGTTTTTAGGGTTCTTGATTCAATCTTGCTAAGGTTCATCTTTCTCCATGCAAAAACTGATAAGACCTGATGCAGTCCTCCGGGATGATCTTCGGGAAGCGTAATAAGCATTCCGGATTTCTCTCCTAGTGTCTGCAGGGTTTCATTTTCGTATTTATTCTGTAGTTTTGATATAATGATAAATCGGGTATGGTTTTGTTCAAAATCCTGTATGTTACGATTAATGATCTTCAATCCATATAAATTGGCAGCGTACTGATTGGCAACGGCTGCAATTTTCATGTCCTTGTTTTCAGAAACGTACTTCGCCGCCGCTGCTGTAGAAGAAAAATCCTGCTTTGGAATATCCTTGTAATGAGTATCAAGAAAATGAAAGCTCTGAGCCAATGCCTGAGGGTGTGAGTAAATTCTCTCCATATCCTCAACCGGGTTGTCCGGATGAATCATAAGGTGATGGGCAATCGGCATTACTGCTTCTGCCTCAATTTTAATAGACGGTGTCTTATACAAATAATCCAGCGTCATGGAAACAGTTCCTTCTATGGAGTTTTCCAAGGGTACAACAGCCTTTACTGCATCTCCATTTTCCACGACACTGAAACAATCCAGAATACTGGCTTGTGGTAGTAGCTCATCATTAGGAAAAAGCTGTGCGGTGGCAAGCTGGGTAAAGCTGGCGTGAGGCCCCAAAAATGCAATCTTCATAAATATTGATATAAGGTATGATTAAAAATAAAGGTACAAAGGTGCGAATTAAATCACAAATGGGTTAGTGTTTAAGGTTCAAATTTTAAGGTTTAAAGTTGCTTGTCGTTTGAAAAACTATAACTTTCTTTGCCAATCTGCTATTTCCAATTAGCTTTTATAAGTTCCATCAGAAAATCCGGACATTTAATAACCTTGTTGGTTTTCGCATCCAGAAAAAAGAGAGTAGTGGATGCTTCCGTAATTTTGATATGCTCTTCATTGTAAATTTCATATTCAAAATCAATTCTTACACCCGGAATTTTTTTTACATAAGTATGAATTTCTAATTTTTGATCATACAAAGCTGGTCGGATATACTTAATTTTATACTCCGAAACAGGCAGCCAAATTCCTTGGTTTTCAATTTCATCGTATGAAATTCCTATGCTTCGGAAGAGCTCAACCCTGCCAACTTCGAAGTATTCAGCATAGTTCCCATAGTATACATATTTCATAGGATCTGTTTCAGCGTAACGTACTCGTATTGAGTGTGTTGTGTGTATCATTTTAGGTGTTAAATTATACATACAAATATATTTTTAAATAATCAATACCTGCAATATTTTTTTTTGAAAAGAAAATATTGGACCTTTGTCTTCCTTCTAAAAAACAGTACAAACAAAGAATAATCAGGGCATAATAATGGATGACAATTTAATGATGATATGGCAGAAGTGCCTTCAGTTTATGCGCGATAATTTGAACGCAGCTGAAGACAATTCTGACCTGAAGAAACTTGAAAAATCTTTCGATATGTTATTTGATAAGGTACAGCCACTTTCGTTAGTCGCTAATAACCTTACACTTATCGTACCGAGTGATTTTTACAAGGAATACATTGAGGACAATTACTTGTCCTTACTTTCTGCTGCCCTGAAGAAAAATGTAGGAAAAGGAGTTAAACTATGGTATTCCGTAATGGAAAACAGGCCAAAAGGTGAGGAAAAACCGGTTACCATGAACATGAAGGGACAAAGCGTTCCTACTCCAAAAACGCAAGAAACAATGCCACAAGGATTTTCAGCTAATATTGTAAACCCTTTCGTGGTCCCTGGAATAAGAAAAGTAAATATTGATTCTAACCTGAAGCCGGATTATTCGTTTGATAGTTATGTAGAAGGAGAAAGCAATAAATTTGCAGCTACTGTGGCAAGATCTATTGCCAAAAGACCTGGAGCTACAGCATTTAACCCACTATTTTTATATGGAGGTTACGGAGTTGGAAAGACTCACCTGGGTCAGGCAGTTGGTCTTGAAGTAAAGAACCAGTTTCCGGATAAGGTAGTACTTTATTTATCTTCAGAAAAGTTCATTCAACAGTTTATTTCAGCTGCAAAAGCTCACAAACAGACAGAATTTGCAAACTTCTATCAGATGGTAGATGTACTGATTATAGATGATATTCAGTTCTTGTCAGGAAAATCGGCAACTCAGGATAGCTTCTTCCATATTTTCGATCACCTGCATCAAAACGGAAAACAGATTATCCTTACTTCAGATAAAGCTCCTGCAGACATTATGGATATTCAGGATAGAATTGTTTCCCGTTTCAAATGGGGACTTTCTGCAGAGATAAAATCTCCGGATTTATCCACAAGAAGACAAATTATTGAAGACAAATTAAGCAGAGACGGAATTGTTCTTCCGGGAGATATGCTTGATTTCCTTGCTGCAGAAGCAAAAACCAACGTAAGAGAGCTAATTGGGGTAATCAACTCAGTAATTGCTTATTCTACGGTATATAAGAGAGACTTAAGTCTTGAACTATTAAAAGAAACAATCAACAGAATTGCTGCCAACCAAAAGAAAGTAATCAATATTCCTTATATTCAGGAAGTGGTGTGTGACTATTTTGGAATCAAAAAAGAGCAACTTCTTTCCAAAACAAGAAAGAGAGAGATTGCTTTACCAAGACAGCTGGCGATGTACTTCTCAAAAGCATTCACCAATTCTACATTTACTAAGATCGGTGAAGAAATGGGAGGAAAGGATCACTCAACGGTAATGTATGCTTGTGATACCATCAAGGATGTTTCAAAAATTGATAAAGAAATTAAGAAATACGTGAAGGATCTTACTGAAAGAATCAAGCAGTAATCATTCTTAACCCAAAATAATTTAAAATGAAGAATCGTTGTATTCTTCATTTTTTATTTAGTTTTGTCACATAGAATAGAATATTATTTAACCCCTTTCAATTATAGAATTATGAAAATTTTGATGGTCTGTCTGGGAAATATATGCAGAAGCCCTCTGGCAGAGGGAATTATGAGAGTAAAAGTTCCTCAGGATTTTTTGGTAGATTCTGCCGGAACTATTTCCATGCACGAAGGAGAGCATCCTGATAAAAGAGCGGTTAAAACTGCTGCTAACCATAATATTGATATATCCAGGCAGAAATCAAGGCCTATTACAAAGGCGGATTTTGAAATTTTTGATCAAATCTACTGCATGGATGCCAGTGTATACAAAGATGTTATTTCCAAGGCTAGAAATGAAGAAGAACGACAAAAAGTATCGTTGTTTTTAGAAGCAGCCGGAGAATATAAAAATACTGAAGTTCCGGATCCATATTGGGGCGGAATGGAAGACTTCGAAAAGGTCTTTCAGTTATTGGATGCCGGTTGTAATCAAATAGCAGACCATCTGACCAATCAAACTCTTAATTTAAATTCATAATTTATTAACCCAATTCCTATGCTTTTTTTACTTCCAGCTTACCTGTCTGAAAATACTTCAATCACTCATTTTTCACCTGTTATAAAGGATTATATCATGCAAACTGATTACTTCTTTGTAGAAAATGAAAAAACGGCCAGAAAAGTGGTTAAATTTTTTGCTCCGGAAAAAAAACAGTCAGATCTGAAACTATTTCTATTGGATAAGTATACTGAGAATGCCGATATTAAAGAAGCTCAGGAGCTGATGATGAAAGGACAGGACTTCGGGTTGCTGTCTGAGGCAGGATTGCCATGTATTGCAGATCCGGGGAATTTGATTGTAAAATGGTGTCATGAAAAGAATATTAGGGTGATTCCTATTTCAGGACCATCATCCATTATCTTAGCATTGATTTCCAGTGGCTTCAATGGTCAGGAATTTACATTTCATGGTTATCTTCCGATTGATAAAGGAGAAAAAAAGAAACAAATTCAACACCTTGAAGGAATGGTTCAGAAAACCGGTTATTCACAGATTTTTATGGAAACCCCTTATCGAAATAATGCGCTTTTTGAAGACCTTACAAAGTTTTTATCCCCTAATACAAAGCTTTGTATCGCTGCCAATATCAATGATCCGGAACATGAGTTTATCAGTACCAAAACCATAAAAGACTGGCAAAAACAAAAGCCAGAGTTGCATAAAGTTCCAGCTGTATTTGTACTTGGGAAATAAGTTTTACTTCATTAGATTATAAACTTTGGAGATAAAAGTCTTTAAGATATAAAGGCTGAGAGAATGATTAATTCTCCCAGCCTTTTTTTTGTTTTAAAAAAAATCTTTAATTCCTTAAAAATCATAGAACTAATAGGGCTTATGCTTTCATTTTCTATCTTCATTCTGTTTAGCAGTGATTTGCAGTAATTTTATTTCAATATTAGGTGATTAATTTATTTAATTTTTATATATTTATGTTTTAAATGACGATATATATATGTTAACAATAATATGTTATGAATTGTTATTGTGTGTTTTAAATTAAAATATTAACATATATATATATTGTTTAATTGAATTTTTATTAAATATTTTATAATTTGTATTTATTTAATTATTTGAAATACAATAGTTTAAAAATTCAGTTGTATGTACAATTGATCTGATAAAATCAACACCAAAAATTTAAATATGATGACACGCAAAATTTTTTTTCCGGTATTGCTGATCTTGGCTATACTGGTGCCTTCTTTAATTCATTTGTCTGCACACGGATATGTAATGAGTCCTGCCTCACGAGGATATCAGGGAAGTCTGGATAAGGCTACACTCGGTTATTCTACAGCATTTAGCATCTATGGATCCATTATTAATGAACCCGGATCTTTGGAAGCACCAAAAGGCTTCCCTGCTTTGGGTCCGGCAGATGGAAAGATTGCCTCTGCTAATGGAAGTATAGGTGGAGATACTACGCTGGATATCCAAAATGCTAATCGATGGAAGAAAACCAATATCACAACCGGTGTGAATGCTTTTATCTGGAAATATCTGGCTTATCACGCAACTGCTAAATGGCATTATTATATGACAAAGGAAGGTTGGAACCCTAATCAACCTCTTTCTCGTCAGGACCTTGAACTCATTGGTACAGTTTCACATAATGGGACACCACCACAAGATAATGTTTCTCATCAGATTACTGTTCCTGCTAACCGTACAGGGTATCATATAATTTTAGCAGTTTGGGATGTAGCAGATACTACCAATGCATTTTATAATGTAATTGATGTTAATGTAACGTCTGGAACAGGGGTTTCTGCACCTGCTACTCCTACAGGATTAACACAGGTTGGAGTAACCAGTTCTTCTGCTAAAATAAGCTGGAATCCGCAGTCAGATGCTGTATCTTACAATGTTTTCCGCAATGGACAAAATATTCAGCAGGTAAGCGGGGCGTCATTTGAAGATACTGGTTTATCTGCTAATACGGTTTATACTTATGAAGTACAGGCGAAAGGTTCTTCCGGACTTACTTCAGGAAAAAGTACACCACTCAATGTGAAAACAAACACTGAAGGGACACTTGAAAAACCTACAGCACCATCCAACCTCCATTCAATGGCAGTTACTGAAAACTCAGTTTCACTCATGTGGATGGCTTCTACCCACTCCCAGGGAATTAAAAATTACCAGATTTTTGAAAATGGGATCAAGGTAGGAGAAACGATGCAAACAAGCTTTTTACGAGCAGGTTTGGCGCAGGACACAGAATATCTTTATACAGTTAAATCTGTTGCCATGAACAATCAGCTCTCTGATATGAGTAATGAACTAAAAGCCAGAACGAAGAAAGTTACATCAGGGAATGGTCAATCCTATTGCGGAGCAGAGCAGTATAATGCTGTCAATGCATATCCTACAGCTGGAGTAAAAGTCTTTTATTCTTGTAAAATCTGGAAAAATAAATGGTATGCGAATCCGGGAGAAATGCCGGGAACCAATATGGTATGGGAAGAAGTAAGTGCATGTACAGAAGGACCTGGTTGTGAATCAAGCGGTCCGGTGATCTATTGTGGAGCACAAGAATATAACCCGACAAAAACTTATCCAACAGCAGGAACAAAAGTATTCCATGCTTGCAAAATCTGGGAAAACAAATGGTATGCTAATCCGGGAGAAGCACCAGCAAGTAATCCTGTTTGGAAAATTGTAAGCGACTGTAATGAGAGCCAGAGCTGTAAAACACAAGCTCTTTCAAATAATGAGAATGATCTTTCAGTGATCATATCCGGGCATATGATCAATTTTGTACCTGAAAACTACTATGGTAAAATAAGTAGAGTAGATATTATTGCTCCTCACGGACTTCAGTTAATGACTTTTATGAATCCAGGAAAGAACAATATGGATATCCACCGTCTTCAGTCGGGAATCTATTTTGTGAAAATCCTTTATAAAGATGGCAGCAGTATCACCAAAACCATTAGAAAATAATAAAAGAATATAGAAAATAAAAGCCACCTTTATGATAAGGTGGCTTTTTATTGTTTTAGCTATTTTTAAATTCTCTTTTTTTGAAAAATATCTAATAGCTGTTAATAGGATTATTGCATTGTTATTGATTTTTAATAGATCAATTTTTATCTTTTTTCTTTGATCTCCATTTTCTCCAAAGAACGATCATGATTGGAATAAGGAAAAAGAAAGGCCATAATGAAACCATTCCCAGCAAAAAGCCTACAAAACTGTTCCAGCCCTCAGTTAAAGAATCCACAAAACGGCTTCCGAAACCAATCTTTGAAGTAGCTGAACTTCTCACTTTTTCTTTATACAGATTCAAATTTAAAGTGCTGTAATTCACTCGGTCATCAATAAATCGGAGTCTGCCCTCAGAGATATCAATTTCATCCTCAAGCTCCCTGATGTTTTCCTGAATCTCAAGCATATCTTTTGTAGTAGCGGCATTTCTAAGCATATCACGATACTTTTCAAGATAGATTTTCTTGTTAGCCAATTTGATGGAAACATCCGTGTACTCTTCTGTAACGTCATCGGAGGATATATTTTTTGATAAGATAGAACCTAAACCATCGGAAAAGGAGTTAACAAGCGCATCAAAGTTTTTGTGGGGAACCCGAATAGTAAGATCCAGATTTTCATCCGCATCTGTATTTTTAAATTCTTCATTTTGGATATAGGCTTTATTGTTTTTCAAGATGTTATTAACCTGTATTTGGGCTTTTTTAATATCTCCAACCTGAATTTGCATGTCTCCATTTTTAATAATCTTTCTGGAGATAGTGTCTGTTTTTTTTGGAGATGTAGGCTCCATAGCGGGAGTCTCCATTGGTGGTGGTATTGGGGCAGAAGCAACTTCCAAAGCAGCCATCGGGGCCTCATTTTTAGATTGAGCTATTTCTGTATTTACAGAATGTTTATTTGAACCGGATTTACTGCAATTGCTCAAAAAAAGGCAGAATAATAACAAAAATAGATTTTTCATGAACAGTTTTTATGAATGTTATCAAAAAGCATGCTTGGAAGTGTTAAAACTTTAAAAGCATTTCGGTTTATATGATAAAAGATGCTTTAATTTCAATAAAAGTTGGAAAGGGCCTACATTATTTTCTATTTTTAATACATGAGAAAAAGTCTTTTAATATTTGTGTTTTCACCATTTCTGATGTATGCCCAGGAAATTCCGAAGCTTACGGACGAAATAGCCCTAAAATTGGCAGATAAACCACTTCATTGTATCAATCAGGAATATCCCAATAAAACAGCGCATATCATCAATAATGCAGGAGAAGTTCCTTTAACACCTAAAGATCTTCATCCGAGTTTTTATGGTTGTTTTGATTGGCATAGCTCTGTTCATGGACATTGGATGCTGGCGAGACTTTTGAAGACAAAACCCAATTTACCCAATGCGAAGGATATTGAAAAAATTTTGGATGAGTCTTTTCAAAAAGAAAAGCTTCAAACGGAAGCAGATTATTTCACGAAATATCAACTGACGGCTACATTTGAAAGAACCTATGGGTGGGCATGGATATTAAAACTGGATGAAGAACTTATCCATTGGGATCACCCGAAAGCTAAAATATGGCATCAAAATTTGAAGCCACTAACAGATCAAATTCTGAAATCATGGAGAACCTATCTTCCTAAACAAACCTATCCAAACCGAACCGGTGTTCATCCCAATACAGCCTTTGCAATGGGATTTGCAATTGATTGGGCAAGAGCAAATAAAGATAAGGAGTTTGAAAACCAGCTAATGGAAAAAGCCAGGTATTTTTTCCTGAAAGATCAGAAGACACCGGCATATCTGGAACCCGACGGGTCAGATTTCTTTTCGCCAAGCCTTGAAATTGCAGATCTCATGCGAAGAGTTCTTCCTCAAAAAGAATTTGTATTATGGCTGAATAATTTCTATGAAAAAAGGAGCCTGGAAAATATAGAACAGATACCTGTAGTAAATGATTTAAGCGATTATCAGACTGTTCATCTAGTAGGGTTATCATTTTCAAAGGCATGGTGTATGAAAAGAATAGCAAAAGCACTTCCTGCTAATCATCCATTGAAAAAAGACTTTCAGAAAACAGCAGATATTTTTTTAGCAAACGGGCTTCCTCTATTGTTTCAAGGGAACTACGGCGGAGACCACTGGTTGGCAAGCTTTGCTGTGTATGCTCTGGAAGATTAATATCTGATTCCTATTTTTTTGAGAATATAACCCAAAATCCATATGGGACCAATTAAAAGGAATTGAAGATCTTTAAGAAATGACGGCTTCTTTCCTTCAATTTTATGTCCTATGAACTGGAAAATCCAGGTCAGTATAAAAACACTGAGATAAGCGATCCAGGATTGTTGACCAAGATGAATATTGGTAAGATAGATGAAATGCTCCATCAAAAGCATGATCACAGCCATCACGATAGCAATTAACAGAGAAAGTCTAATATAAAAAAGACTGATCAGGATAATGGCAATTAAACTCACAATACTGATGCATCCAAAGTAGGAGAGACAGAAATGAGGTGCTGGGATAAGAGAAATAAAACCAAGAATGGTGCAGAAAATCAAAGGAACACAAATCCAGTGAATGAACTTATTGGTGGGGTTTCTATGGCTTTTACTATATTCTACAAATAATAAATCAACCTTTCTCATAATGAAGGAATTGGATAAATGCTAAAATAATAAAATTTTGTAATCGATGGTAAGATTGCTTACATTTGTGATATGTCTGCCTTAGAAAAATTCGGAGTAGAGATTTTTACGCAACGTAATATTTTCGAGAGAATTGCTGTCGATAAGCCTTTCCGTCCCGAAAATCCTGCATTTATTTTTATCAAATCCGGCACCATAAAATTGCGTCAGCACTTTAGCGATCTTGAGGTTTCTGCGAATATGTTTATGGTAACCGATCCTCAGACGATCTATGAAGTGGTATCTGTAACAGACGATTTCCAGTCGCGGATGGTTTCCTATAAAAGGGAATTTATCTCAGCTTTATCCTTAAAATTTAATAGATTAATTACTTACCGTTATTTCAGACAGCAGATGAATAAAGGAGTTCCCTTTCCTGAAGAGGAAATGGAAGTGGTCTGGAAGAGTGTCAATTTTCTGAAGTATATTCTTGATTCTGAAACTGAGATGCTGTACAAAAGAGAAATGGTAGAACACCTTTTTTCTGTTTTCTGCTATCAGATGGCGGGGATTATTTCTAAAGAGGACAATAATTCGATGAATCAGATGTCCAGACAGGAAGAGATTGTCTTTGTATTTCTTACTGATCTTTCCGAATATCACCTTACAGAAAGAACGGTGGAGTTCTATGCGGAGCGGCAATCGATTACAACCAGACATCTTTCATCAGTCGTAAAGTCTATTACGGGGAAGTCGGCAAGCCATATTATTGCCTTAATTGTCATAAATGAAGCAAAAGTGCTTTTAAACTCTTCCAACAAGTCGGTTTCAGAGATTTCTTCTACTTTAGGATTCAGTGATCAGTACTCTTTTTCACATTTCTTTAAGAAACATCTGGAAGTGAGTCCCAGACAGTACAGAAATCAGTTCGAAAATTAAAATATTACATTTGAACATCTTTTTCCAAAAATCAAGCATTTGATTGATTTTGTTGTTCACCTAACTTTGCATCTGTAAAACAAGGTAAAATGACAAAGCAAATAAAAACAGCACTATCAGTTCTGATAGCAGCTTTTCCTGCGCTGTTTTTTTCACAACAGATGAAACAGATGACCGCAGGTGAGGTGGCGGAACTTGCTGTTCAAAACCATCAGCAGCTCAAGGTCTCTGCGCAGAACATAGACATTGCAAAACAGAGTACGAATGTTGCTAAACTTCAGAAACTGCCTACTATCACGGCTTCTACAAGCCAATTCTATTTAGGTGATGCAGTAGCTATTGATAAAGATTTTTCAAATTCTACAAGGGTTCCGATGCCGCATTATGGAAGTTCTTATGCCGTACAGGCAACACAACTGATCTTTAAGGGAGGATTGGTGAATAAATCTATTGAAATGGCCGGACTTCGTGAACAGCTTTCTGAGTTGGATCTGGAGAAGAACAAACAGGATGTAAAATTTTTAGTGATTTCCAATTATCTGGATATATACAAGATCATCAATCAGGAAGAGGTTTTTCAGAATAACAAAAAGTTGGCTCAGGAACGTCTTAAGAATATCCAGAAGTTCTATCAACAGGGAATGGTGACCAGAAATGAAGTCATTCGTGGTGAACTGGCACTTAAAAATCTGGATCAGGGTATTCTGACCCTTTCAAACAATAAAAAAATCCTTAATTATAATTTAAATATTGCCTTAGGTTTATCTTCTGATACGGAAATTGTTCCAACTGAAAATTTAGAAAATAAAGAAGCAGGAATAGGAATGGATTATTATGTGAGCCTTGCCCATGACAGCAATCCAATTCTTAAATCTGCCCAAAAGAACATAGATGTTGCCGATAAGAACATTGAAATTATAAGAACAGATAATATGCCTACTATAGCGGGATTTGGTGGATATACCTTACAAAGACCGATTACTACAAGGAATCCTGTTCTGGATATGTATTCAGGAGGATGGCAGACGGGTGTATCTCTTAGTTATAATATAGATAATCTGTATAAAACAAAGGAAAAAGTAAAACTGGGAGAACTGCAAAAGAATCAGGCAAGTGATGCCATGACTCTGGTACAGCAAAATGTAGATATGGGAGTGAATGCAGCCTATACGAAATATCAGGAAGCTATTCAGCAGGCAGATATTCTGAATGATTCTAAAAGACTGGCGGAGGAAAACTACAAGATTACCGAAGCGAAATATCTGAATCAACTGGCTGTACAGGCGGAAATGATTGATGCCCAAAACCAGAAGCTGCAGTCAGAGCTGGATTACGCCAATGCAGAGATCAATGTTTTGTATCAATACTATAACCTTTTGAAATCTACAGGAACTCTTTAATTTTTAAAACTGAAAATCAACACAATGGAAAACAAGGAACAAACAACTCAAGATACAACTCCAACTCCGGCAAGACCAAGCGGAGATGGTAAGAAGAAGCAAAACAAGACCAACAAAATCAGAGCAATCATTTCTAATATTATCGTTTTTCTGGTTATTGGCTTTGGATTGTTTTGGTTAATACGCGAATACTTCCACATCGGAAATAAAACATATACAGAAGCAGCACAGGTAGAGGAGTTTATCAATCCTATCAATACAAGGGTTTCTGCTTATATTAAAGACATAAAATTCATAGAGCACCAAAGAGTGAAAAAAGGGGATACCTTGGTTATTCTTGATAATCGTGAGATTTTAACACAATTGGGACAGGCTGAAGCGGCTTATCAGAACGCAATCGCTCAAAAGTCTGCAACAAGTTCTTCTGTGAATACGGTTTCCAATAATATCAATGTGATGCAGTCTAATATTGCAGGAGCAAAAGCAAGACTTTGGAATGCTGAACAAAACTTAAACCGTTATAAGAATCTTTTAACTGCAGAAGCGGTGACGAGACAGCAATATGATCAGGTAAAAACAGAATATGATGCTCAGAAAGCTGCTTATGAAACATTAGTGAATCAAAAGCAGTCAGCTAATCTTTCCACTACAGAAGTAAAAAGTAGATTAGGAATTAATGATGCTGAGATTAACAGAACAAAATCTGCCTTGGATATGGCAAAAATTAATCTTTCTTATACTGTTATTACCGCTCCTTACGATGGGATAATGGGTAGGAGAACCATTTCTGAGGGACAATTGATTCAACCTGGACAACAAGTAGCTACTATTGTTCTAAATGGTCAAAAATGGGTAACTGCTAACTTCTTGGAAAGCCAGATGCCTCATATTAAAGTGGGCGAAAAAATAACAATGACAGCGGATGCTTTAGGAGGACAGAAATTTGAGGGTGTTGTTACTGCTGTTTCTGCGGCAACAGGATCAAGATATTCAAGCGTACCAACGGATAATTCAACAGGAAACTTCATTAAGGTACAGCAAAGAATTCCTGTAAGAATTGAGTTTACAGCTTCCAATAAAAAGGAAAATCTGGAGAAACTGAGTGCCGGGATGAACATGAATGTGAATATTAACTAAGTCAAAAGATACTAGATTTCAGACATCAGATTTCAGACTTAATGTAAGAGATTGATTATAAAAGTGATGATGTAGAGTCTGTTATCTGAGATCTGTAATTTCTAATCTATTTCTCAGACATCAGACTTAATGTAAGAGATTGATTATAAAAATGATGATGTAGAGTCTGTTATCTGAGATCTGTAATTTTTAATCTATTTCTCAGACATCAGATTTCAGACTTAATGTAAGAGGTTGATTATAAAAATGATGATGTAAAGTCTGTTATCTGAGATCTGTTATCTCTAATCTATTATCTAAAAAAACATGTACAACAAAGGATTATATAGCGATTGGGTACCAAAGCCCGTACAGCTTCTGCTGATTGTATTACTGCTTGCAGTGGTAATGCCTTTGGGTGGTGTGTATACGGGAAATATCAGTTATCTGGTAAGTGGTACCGGCGCAATGACGGAATATTTTATGTGGGCGAACTATGCTACTACAATCGGCATGGGGGCCTGTATGCCTATTGTTCTCAGAATGAAAATGAGATTTAAGGTGAGAGATAAAATGGTTGCCTTATTAGTGCTTTTAGGATTACTAAGCTACATCAATGCGACCACCTTACAACCTATGGTTTTTGTTTTCAGTTCCCTGCTTATCGGATTTATGAAAATGATGGTGACCATAGAACTGTTTTTACCACTTATGGTGATGATAGGAAACCGAGGAATGTTCTATGGAGTATTCTATACATTCGTTCTCGTAATGAATCAGGTGGCTGTTTATTATTCAGCTAAATTTGCACTCCTTTATAACTGGCAGCAATTTTATATTCTGACAGCTGTTTTATGCTTTATTCTGGCTCTTATACATTGGATTTTTATGCATGATAAGTATTTTGCACTGAAAGTACCTTTGCATTATATTGACTGGCTGAGTATACTACTTTTCATTTCCGCATTTATGTTTTCTGCCTATGTATATTCTTTCGGAAGACAACAGGATTGGCTGAACTCAAAGAATATTATCAGTGCCAGTATTGCAGCATTTGTAAGTTTTGCACTGCTTACCATCCGTCAGTTGACATTAAAGAGACCTTATCTTTCATTCAAGATTTTCACAAGAAATAATGTGCTGCATGGGCTGTTTATGCTATTCTGGTTGGGAATGTTTTTAGGGACCGCTACACTCCAGAATACGTTTGCAGTAGGAGTTTTGGGATATGATCTATTAACGAATGCTTGGTTAAGCATGCTGATGGTTCCGGGGATTGTTATTGCAGGAATTATTGCAATCTTCTGGTTCAAAAAAGAGAAACCATTGAAAATGTACATCTTTTCAGGATTTTCTGCCATGATGGGATATGCAATTATCATGTACTTTTCCATGGTTCTGGAATTCAATTATGAAAACTGGTACCTGCCCATGTTCCTGAAAGGTTATGGAATGTGTTCCCTGTTTATTTCAGTATGGTTTTATACACTGGATAAACTTGAGATGAATGACATGCTTGCTGCCATAGGATTAGTATTGGTATGGAGAACATTTTTGGCGGTTGGAATTTTCTCGGCAATATATTCATGGTTTCAATATCATTTTCAGGTCATCGCCATAGGAGACCTTGCTGTTTATATGGATGGTATGACGGTTTCTCCCCAAAATGTTGCCGCCAATATGAAAGCCATTCAGCTGAATGCAATTATTATAGCCAGTAAAAAAATATTTGGATATATTATTCTGGCAGGGGCCGGAGTATTACTGTATGTGATAACCCACCATTTTGGAGCAAAGCGTTTCCAATACTTCAGATTTGTAAGAGTGCTTAGTGGTAAATCTGTTATTGCGAGAAGAAGACTTCGTGAACGTAAAAAATTATTAGAAGAAATAAAAGATGCGGCCGGGCCTGCGATGTAAAAATACCTTGTTTTTCACTAGTAAAATCCTGGATCTTCATTAGACCGGGATTTTACGTTTTGTAGTTGATATCAAGCTATAGTTAACATAATTTTTTATAGAAATACTGAAAAATTTCATCTTTTGCTATTTTTATTGCTTCTAAATAAGAATTATCTTTGCCGGATTATAAAACTTTGATTTGAAGGAATGAAAAAGCAGTACGCATTCATAGGTCTGTTAGCATCGGGATTATTCTTTTCCCAAACAGTGAAAGACTCTATTGCCTCTAAAGGTATTGATGATGTTGTCATCGTGGCATCCAGAAAACCTACAAAAATCTCTGAAATTCCAGGGACAGTTTGGGTAGTACAAAAAGAAAAAATTCAGGAACAAGCTAAAAGTGGAGTTCCCATCAAGGAGATGTTATCCATTCTTATTCCAAGTATGGATATCGGTCCTCAGGGAAGAACCAACTACGGACAAAATATGAGAGGTCGTTCAGCCTTGGTAATGATAGACGGGGTTTCATTGAACAGTATCCGTGCCATCAGCCGCCAGCTGGATGCCATAGACCCATTTAATATTGAAAGAATCGAGGTGCTTTCAGGGGCAAGCTCTATCTATGGAGGAAATGCAACCGGTGGTATCATCAATATCATTACAAAAGCACCATCCAAAAAAGGAATCAGCGGAGAAACCGAACTTGGAGTACGTACAGGTTTTATGGGAAAAGATGACCATGATTTCCGTGCTGCACAATCTATTGCTGGAAAAGGAGAGAAATTCTTCGGGCGATTGGGAGTGGCCTACCAACAAAATGGTGGAGTATATGGAGCTGATCAGAAACAGCTTTTTACAGATATTACACAAACCGATCTTCAGTATAACCAATCCATCGATATCCTTGCAACCGGAGGATATCAGTTCAACAATAAACACAAAATAACAGCTTCACTTCAGTATTACAATTCCAAGTTTAATGGAGATAAAAGCTTGTATTTGGGAGAAAACCTGAGCGCTTTCACTACAAAAAAAGGAAGTTTGCTGGAAATGAGAGATGGCTTTTCATCCGATAAAAACGTAGGAACAGAACGTTATATGGGAACAGTTACCTATAACGGAAACGGAATTCTTGGCGGGCAGGATTTATACATTCAATTTGCCACCCGAGGTGAGAAACTTGGATTTTACCCTTTTCCGGGTAATGTAGCCGTTAGTGCTGTGGACAAAATTGCGTATATGTCTTCTTCACAGCAAGATACCTACTATTCAGGAATAAAAGCTTTATTATCAAAATCATGGAGAGGATTAAACGTTACCTATGGAACCGACATTGATTTTGAAAGATTTGAAGGAAATCAATCGGTTTATAATATTGCTAAAACAATGTCTAGCGGCGGATTGATTAATGAAACACAATACAGATTAGGCAGATACCCTACCAACCATTCACAAAGCTATGCAGGATATGTTCAGGCAAAATATAACATTCTTCCTAAATTACAACTTAATGCCGGAGTTCGTTATCAGCATATGAATGTGAAAATGGATGATTTTGTAGGATCTGAGCAGCAAACACAGGTGGCAATGGGATATGGAAAATCTGCATCTGCCATTCCAGGAGGGGAAAGTTCCTATAATGTAACATTGGCCAATGCCGGATTGCTATATAAAATCAACGAGCAACACCAGGTTTGGGGAACATTCTCGCAAGGAGCTAGCTTAGCAGATCCCGCTAAATTCTATGGAATCGGAAAATACGCATTGAATGGAGGAAACTGGGATGTTATCTCAAGTATCAACGTAAAAGAACAACCTTTACAAGCCATCAAGACGAATCAGTTTGAAATGGGATATCGTGTGAATAAGGGCGGATTAAGAGCGCAGGTTGCTGGATTTTTAAGCACATCGGATAAAACTGTTACAGTGGATAGAAAGACATTCCAGATTCTTGTCAACGATTTAAAATTAAGAAACATGGGAATTGAGGCAGAGATCTCTTATTCCTTAAATAATGGTGTTTATTTCGGAGCAAGTGGACTTTTAATAAAGTCTGAGGTAGATAACAAAGGTGAGTGGCAGAAGCAGGATATTTCCAGTGCTTCACCATCAAAATTGGTTACTTATATCGGGTATAATGTGAAAAACTGGTCGTTCAGATTCCAGTCATTGCAAAACTTCAAGCAAAAAGATGAACTTAATAACGTCGTTGAAGGATACAATACTTCAGACCTTATGATGGGATACCGATTCAATTGGGGAAAATTCAATCTGGGTATTCAGAATGTATTCAATACAGATTACCAAACGATCTGGAGCAAGCGTTCACAGGTTTTATATTCCAGCTACGGAATTCCTGAACTGTTCAACTACAAAGGAAGAGGAAGAACATTCAACCTGTCTTATACCTTTGAATTTTAAAAAAATAAGGTTAGGGTGAAGCCTTAATCTGAATTCAATACTTTCTACAAATCCGGTTCCGATTAATATCAGAACCGGATTTTATATTTAATAAACTCAAAATCCAAAACTTTGAACTTTAGCAGTGGAAGCCGTATCTTTGCCACTATGAAAGATTTAATGGGCAGAGCAATCTGGGATTACTATCACAATGAAAATCCTGAAGACCTGCAGACTGAAACATCAATTTCTGAACTGGATGAACTTCCTGTTGACTATTTATTCAGAGATTTTGAGGAAATGAATGCTATTGAGCAAAAAGCTCTCCAGCTTTCCAAAGGAAAAGTGTTGGATATTGGAACCGGAGCAGGTTCTCATGCATTATATCTTCAAAATGAGGTCAATCTTGACGTTCTGGCATTGGATATCTCCCCGAAATCTATTGAAGTTTGTTCGTTAAGAGGAATTAAAAAGGCTGTATGTGAAAATATCCTGAACTTTTCAGGAGAAACTTTTGATACCATTTTATTATTGATGAATGGTACCGGAATTTTTGAGGGACTTTCTAAAATTGATACTTATCTTCAAAAATTAGGAACATTATTGAATGAAAATGGCCAGATTTTGATTGATAGCACAGATATTCTTTATATGTTTGATCGTGATAAAGATGGAGGAGTGTATATTCCTGCCGGTGGTTATTACGGGGAACTAGAATATGTGGTTCATTATAAAGGAGAGTCTGAAGCTCCCATTACATGGCTTTACCTGGATTTCAATACTTTGAAGAACGCCGCTGAAAATAACGGGTTTACAATAGAAAGAATACTTAAGGATGAGGATGCCTATCTGGCAAAACTGACTAAGAGATAATTTAAAAATAATCCCTGATCGTTTATGGTAATCAAAAAGGTTATGATAACACAGATGAGGGTAGAAAAAATAGATGAAGCTGCTCTGTAGGGCAGCTTTTTATGTATAAAACAATATTCCTTTTAAATAATTGATAAAAAAAGAGACCACCCAAAGGCAGTCTCATTATATATTAAATCATAAAAGATTATCCGATCTCAATACCGTTTTCAACATTGCTGTCATCTGGTGTTACGAAAGATAGTTTTCCATCAGGTTTAGTTGTTAATAACAACATTCCCTGAGATTCAATTCCTCTGATTTTTCTTGGGGCAAGGTTCAATAAAATCATTACCTGCTTGCCAATAAGTTCTTCAGGAGTAAAACTTTCTGCAATTCCTGAAACCACAGTTCTTACGTCTACACCTGTATCTACAGTAAGTTTTAGTAATTTGTCTGCTTTTTCTACTTTTTCAGCTTCCAGAATAGTAGCTGTTCTAAGATCTATTTTAGTAAAATCATCAAAAGTGATCTCGTCTTTCATTGGGTTTGCGTTAGGGTTTGTTTTTTTATTGTTTTGTTTTGTGTCTTCAAGCTTTTGAATCTGAGCTTCAATAACATCATCTTCGATTTTTGAGAAAAGAAGAGATGATTCATTGATTTTGTGACCCGTTTCAATTAAAACAGATTGAGTTTCAACATCATTCCAGCTTTTCTTTTCAACATTGAACATATTCAATAACTTTTCAGAGCTGAAAGGCATGAACGGTTCACATAACTGAGCCAAAGCAACTGCAATTTGTGCTCCTACAAATAAAGATTGTGCTGCTTTCTCAGGATTATCCTTAATGGTCTTCCAAGGCTCTTCTGTCTGAAGGTATTGGTTTCCAAATCTTGCAAGGTTCATTAGTGCAGATAAAGCGTTTCTGAACTCATAGTTGTCTAGGAATCCTGAAATTTCGTTTGCAGCTTTATTAATTTCCTTTAATTCCGGACTGTTTACATCTCCCTGAGGAATAACTCCATCATAGTATTTATGAACAAGAACAGCCACTCTATTGATAAAGTTTCCGAAGATTCCTACCAATTCAGAATTATTCTTCGTCTGGAAATCTTTCCATGTAAAGTTATTATCCTTTGTTTCAGGAGCTGATGAAAGAAGTGCATATCTTAAAACATCCTGTTGGCCAGGGAAGTCTTCCACATATTCGTGCGCCCAAACTGCCCAGTTTCTTGAAGTTGAGATTTTGTCATTTTCAAGATTCAGGAATTCAAATGCAGGAACATTTTTCGGCATGATGTAGTCTCCGTGGGCTTTCATCATGGCTGGGAAGATGATACAGTGGAATACAATATTGTCTTTTCCGATGAAATGTACAAGGTCACTGCTTTCACTTTGCCAGTAATCTTTCCAGTCTTTTCCGTTTTTCTCAGCCCATTCTTTAGTAAAGGAAATATATCCGATAGGTGCATCAAACCAAACATAAAGTACTTTTCCTTCAGCATTTGGAAGAGGAACCGGAACTCCCCAGTTCAGGTCTCTTGTCATGGCACGAGGCTTCAAACCATCGTTCAGCCAAGATTTTACCTGTCCGTAAACATTCGGTTTCCAGTCGTCCTTATGACCCTCAATGATCCATTCATTTAAGAAGTCTTCGTATTCATTTAAAGGAAGGTACCAGTTTTTGGTTTCCTTAAGGATAGGAACATTTCCGCTTAGCATGGACTTCGGGTTGATCAGCTCTGACGGAGATAGGGTAGAACCACATTTCTCGCACTGATCACCATAAGCATTCTCGTTGCCACAGTTCGGGCAGGTTCCTACGATATATCGGTCTGCAAGAAATTCTCCCGCCTGTTCATCAAAATACTGCTCAGAAATTTCTTCAGTAAATTTCCCTTTTTCATATAAAACCTTGAAGAAATCCTGGCTGGTCTCATAATGATTCTTGGAAGTTGTTCTTGAATATTCATCGAATGAAATTCCAAGATCAGAAAAAGATTTTTTAATGATCCCGTGATATTTGTCAACAATATCCTGAGGAGTAACTCCTTCTTTTTTGGCTCTTATAGTAATAGGAATACCATGTTCATCCGAACCACAGATAAACGCTACATCTTTTCCTAATCTTCTTTGAAATCTTGCGTAAACATCCGCAGGAATATAGACACCTGCCAAATGCCCTATATGAACCGGTCCGTTTGCATAAGGCAAAGCTGCCGTAATCATCTTTCTGTTTGACATTTATAGTAAAGTTTTGACTGCAAAGATAAGGATTATCTCTTGAATACCGCTCTTTGAGGTGTTATTATGACCAATCTTCCTGTTTTTTAGCTTTGATTATGAATTTAAGTTAAACGGTTGTTTAACTTATTGTGAACTCAAAACAAATATTATGCAACGCATAGCATCGTGTAAGCTATTGATGGATAAAAAACTAACTAAAATGCGTTTCGTAATATACATAATTTTATCTTAAATTATATTAAAATTATGATAATTCTATTTTTTTTTTAAATTGCAACGCTGGCCAAGGGCTAGAAACAAGACTGAAAACGAAACTATAAAAATAAGATTGTGAAGAATTTTACAACGGTATTAAAAATAGCGCCTGCTTTTTTACTGGCAAGTACAGTAATGCACGCGCAGACCAAGGACTCTATTCCTCAGGAAAAAAAGATTGAGGAAGTTGTACTGATAGGGTATGGTAAACAGAAGAAAACGGACCTTACGGGATCTATTACTTCTGTAACGGCCAAGGACTTTAATGGTGGTGCAACTTCTGCAGGTCAGCTTATTCAGGGTAAAACCCCCGGAGTACAAATTACAAATAGTAGTGGTGCTCCCGGTTCCGGAACTAAAATAAGGATTAGAGGTACATCTTCTTTAAATGGTGAAAACTCACCTTTAATTGTAATTGATGGTGTTCCACAGGATTTTACCGGGGTAAATGGAGCATCAGATCCATTATCCCTTATCAATCCGAATGACATTGAAAGCTTTGATATTCTTAAAGACGCTTCGGCTACAGCTATTTATGGTAATAGGGCATCTAATGGGGTAATTTTGATTACAACGAAAAAGGGAACAGCAGGAAAGTTCAAAGTGAATTTTTCAACTGTAACTTCGGTTTCCACAAAGATGGATAATGTGAATGTTCTTGATGCTAATTCCTATAGGTCTTTTGTAAATGAACTTGCAAAAACAAATCCATCAGTTGCTACCAATGAATCCAGATTGGGGACGGCTAATACCAATTGGCAGAATCAGATCTATCAGAAAGCTTGGGGAACAGATAATAATTTAGCATTTTCTGGTGGAGTGAAGTGGTTACCATACCGTTTATCCATTGGATATAATGATCAGAATGGTATTGTAAAAACTAATTCATTTAAAAGAACTTCTGTGGGATTAAATTTGAATCCTAAGTTTTTTGATAATCATTTGACGGTAAACATTAACGCTAAAGGAACTTTTACTGATAATAGATTTAATGATGATAAAGTCATAAAGTCTGCTACTTATTTTGATCCTACACAACCTATTTATTCTGGAAATCCGGCATATGGTGGTTTTTATGAATGGACAGATCCTAATAACAATATAACTGGGCTTAATGTAAATGGTACTTCAAACCCTTTAGGACTTTTAAATGGGGTGCATGATGTTGCTTCCGTATGGAGGGGGTTAGGAAACATTCAGTTAGATTATAAACTACATTTTTTACCGGATTTGCATGTGAATGTAAATGCTGGTTATGATTATTCTAAGAGTAACGGAGCGAAAACCGTAAGTCCTATCTATAGAGCTGGAATCAGTGATTTGGGGACCTACAATCAATATACAATGGAGAAGAAAAATAAGTTGTTGGAGACTTATTTGAGCTATTTAAAAACCATAAATTCTATATCTACAACAGTAGATCTTACTGCGGGTTATTCTTATCAAGATTTTAATACCATTATTCCGGGATCAACTACATTTAAAGGAAGAGGACAAAATACATTTACTAATGATTTTGAAACCAAAAATGTATTATTATCATTCTATGGAAGAGGTATTTTTACAATTGCTAATAAATATATTGTTTCTGCCTCTATAAGAAGAGACGGATCTTCCAGATTCTATAATGGCACAACAAGTAATGTTTGGGGTAACTTCCCGGGAGTATCCGTTGCATGGAAAATTAATGAAGAAAATTTCCTGAAAGATTCAGGAATCAAGGTTTTAAAACTAAGAGCAGGTTGGGGAAAAACAGGGCAGCAGGAGCTTCCTACGTTAGATACCAATAAACCAAGAAATTATCCGTCTTATGCTGCTTATAATTTAAGTTCCAGCGGAGCAGAGTATCAATTCGGGGATCAGTTTTATTTTATGATGAGACCTGAGATTTACAATCCAAATTTAAGTTGGGAGATTACAACAACAAAAAATGCAGGTATTGATTTTGGTTTTGCAAACAACAGAATTACTGGTTCCATCGATGTTTATCAAAAAGATACAAAGGACCTTATTGTAGATTCGCCAATTGCAGCAGGTGACTTAAGTAATCACAACCTTCTGAATGTAGGAAATATGCAAACAAAAGGTATAGAAGCCTCTGTTACCATTGTTCCTATTAAAAAAGAAAATACAACTTGGGAAGTATCATTTAATGCAACCCATTACAAATCTAAAATTACCAAACTTATTAATGGTGCAGATTCTTCCTACAGAATTTTAGTAGGAGGAATTGATGGAGGTGTTAATAATACTATCCAGGCTCATACTGTAGGCCGTCAGCCTAATGCTTTCTATGTATTCCAACAGGTTTATGATGCTAGTGGGAAACCATTGGATGGGATATATGTAGATAGAAATAACGATGGTAAGATTGATGTAAATGACAGATATTATTATAAGTCTACACAACCTGATGCAATTATAGGATTTAATACTAAATTTTCTCACAATAACTGGGATATTGGTTTAAGTGCAAGAGCGGTATTAGGAAATTATGTATATAATAATGCTGCCTCTAACAGCTCAATTCAATCATTAACAACCAATAATTATCTGCAAAATGTATATTCTACTGCTGCAGAATACAAGTTCACAAGTCCTCAGTATTTTTCTGATATTTTTGTTGAGAATGCTTCTTTCTTAAGATTAGACAACATCAATGCAGGGTACAATTTTAAAGACCTTTTCTATAAAGGGAGTAATGTAAGAGTGTATGCAATGCTGCAAAACGTATTTGTAATTACCAAATATTCAGGGATAGATCCTGAAGTATTCGGAAATATAGACAATGGTTATTATCAAATGCCAAAAGTATATTCTTTAGGATTTAACTTTCAATTTTAAGAGAAATGAAACAATTTAAAACAAATATAATAGCTGTTGCTGCCTTATTCAGTATTCTTACTGCAACATCTTGTGTTAATGATCTAGAACAACAGCCAATTACGGATGTAACTTCTGCAAGTGTATTTACAGATTTTGCAAATTATCCAATGGCTTTAGCGAAAATTTATGGTGGCTTTGCCAACGGAGGACAGAATGCTAACGGAGGTAACTCGGATATTAATGGTATTGACGGAAACTTTTCACAATATACAAGAGTATTATATACCTTACAGACACTTCCCACAGATGAAGCCGTAATTGCATGGAATGACGGTACCCTTCAGACTATCCATAAAATGACCTGGGATTCTTCCAGTGAGTTTGTAGAAGGAGCATACTATAGAATTTTTACGCAAATTGCTACAAGTAATGAATTCCTGAGAAATGTAACAGATGAAAAATTAGCATCCAATAATATTACAGGTACTAATTTAAATGAGGCTAAATATATGAGAGCTGAGGTAAGGTATCTAAGAGCGTTATCTTACTATTATGCATTGGACTTGTTTGGGAATGTTCCATTTGTAGACGAAAGTTATTTGCCAGGATCTATAAATCCACCTAAAAGGATTACACGTGCAGAGCTTTTTAATTTTATTGAAAATGAACTTCTAGCAGTAGCAGGAGAATTGAAAGATCCTAAAGCAAATGTTTACGGAAGAGTAGATAAAGCAGCAGCATGGTCCTTATTGGCTCGTTTGTATCTCAATTCACAGGTGTATAATGGCTCCAATCATTATACAGACTGTATTACTTATTGCAATAAAGTAATAGGGGCAGGATATTCTTTGAAAACTAAATATGCAGATCTATTCCTTGCGGATAATGATAAAAATAATCCAGAAGTGATACTTCCGGTTGCTTTTGATGGAGTTCATATTCAAACATCAGGAGGTACTACTTATCTTATTCATGCTGGTGTAGGAGGAAGTATGCCTGCCTCAAGCTTTGGAATCAGTGGAGGCTGGGGAGGTTTAAGAACCACTAAAGCTTATGTGAATTTGTTTGCAGGATCACCTTCTGACCAGAGAGGGAATTTCTATACAGATGGTCAAAACCTTGAGATAAATGATCTTGGTGTCTTTACAGATGGTTACGCATTTGTTAAATATAAAAATATGACAAGTGCAGGCAATCCAGGATCTGATGCTTCAGGAAACTTCTGTGATACAGATGTTCCTTTATTCAGGTTAGCGGACATTTATCTAATGTATGCAGAAGCTACCTTGAGAGGCGGCGGAGGAGGAAATGCTGCTACTGCGCTTGGATATGTAAACGCCTTGAGAGCCCGTGCAGGAGCTTCCACAGTTGCTTCCATAAATACAGATTATATATTAGACGAAAGAGGTAGAGAGCTTGGCTGGGAAATGACAAGAAGAACAGACCTTATCCGTTACGATAAATTTACAACAGCGTCCTATGTTTGGCCTTGGAAAGGAGGCGTGAAAGAAGGAAAAGCAGTAGAAAGCTATAGAAATCTTTTCCCAATTCCGGCTAAAGATATTATTGCAAATCCTAATTTGATTCAAAATCCTGGTTATTAATTTAAAATATTGCTTGAAAATGAAAAATATATTTAAAATATTAGCAATAGCTTTTGTAGGAATATGGCTTGTTTCTTGTGAAAAAGATGAAGACAGAGCAATACTGGGAAATCCGTCTGTATCTAGTCTTGCATCTGATAAAACAAGTTTGGTCCTAATTAAAGATAATGCTGCACAGTCTGCGGTTACTTTCAATTGGAAAGCCCCAGATTATGGTGTTGCGGTTGCTCAGAAGAATCAGCTTCAGATTGCTGTTAAAGGAACAAACTTTGCCAGCCCTAAAAATATAGCTTTAAATGATGGAGCTTCCAAAGTAACATTTACCGTTGCTGAAATTAATGACTATGTACAAGATGCAGGTTTAGTCCCAGAGGTGGCAGCTGATGTTGAAGTTAGGCTTTCTTCAAAACTAGGAGAAAATACCGCCATTACTTCAAACGCAGTCACCATTACAGTTACACCTTATATGACGGCTTTTCCGTCATTCTATCTAGTAGGAGATGCTTCTTCTGTGGGCTGGAGTGAGGTGAATGCACAGCTGTTGTATAAAAAAGATAACTTCTCAACTATTTATACTTATCTGGAAAACGGTAAAACTTTCAGATTCTTAGGTCAGCAGGGTTGGGATCCTAAAAATTACAGCTTGGATGCAGCAGGAATAAAAACTGAAAATAAGTATTTTAAAACCTGGTCTCCTAATTTGGTGGCTGCTCCGGCTGAAAATATTCAGTTCAATGGGCCTACAGGGATGTATAAAATAGTTATTGATGCTGATGCTACGCAAAAGTCAATTACAGTTTCTCCATCTCCACTTAATAATTGGAATCCTGCTAATTTATACATCGTAGGTACAGTTAATGGTTGGGATTCAGGTACAGCCATTCCAATGAGTAATTTAGGAAATGGAAAATTTGAGTACACCGTTGCTCTTCCTGCAGCTTCTGAATTCAAGTTTTTGGGTCAGCAGAGCTGGGGAGAATTAGATTGGGGGAATATAACAACAGATGGAAACACTGGGTATATTGGACCGAAAGGAAGCAATGGAAATATCAAATTTGATGGTACGGGAGGTACCTATAAAATTACTGTAGATTTAAAACTAGGAGTCTACACAATAAAACCATTATAATACATTAAGTTTAATTATAAAAGCAAAGTGCTGCTTTACCGCAGCACTTTATCTATTTTTTTAAGTTAATAAATAGTCATTATGAAGAAAATTACAGTTGGAGCCCTTTTGCTCTCAATGATGTTAGGTGTGAATGCACAGTCTTTAAAATCGCCGGACGGTAAGTTTGAAATGAACTTCCAGTTAAAAGATGGAGTTCCTTTCTATAATCTGAAATACAACGGTGCGGTGGTAGTTGAAGATTCAAAATTGGGACTGAGATTATTTAAAGACACAGCCATAAAATTTGCTTCCGGAATTGCAAAGCCGGAGGATGCAAAATTCGATTTGAATAACGGTTTTGCTAAGGTAGATGAAAAAAGAGACTCTAAAAATGAGACGTGGCAGCCGATTCTTGGAGAAAAGAAAAATTATATCAACCATTATAATGAATTAGCTCTTACGCTGAATCAGGCTTCTACAGACAGGAGTATTGTAGTGAAATTCAGATTGTTCAATGATGGTCTTGGATTCAGATATGAATTTCCACAGCAGAAAAATCTTAATTATTTCGTAATCAGAGAAGAAGATTCAGAAATTGATTTCCCTACAGATATGAAAGCATGGTGGCTTGTAGCAGACTATGATTCTCAGGAATATCAATATCAGGAGTCAAAAGTTTCTGAAATTCCTGCAAAATGGGATAAAGCTTACGATGCCAATGCCTCTCAGACTTTAGTGAAGAATGCGGTTCAGTCTCCTTTAATGCTTAAAAAAGAAGGAAAAGAACCTTTGTATATTAACGTTGCTGAAGCAGCTGTATTGGATTATCCGGCTTCCCATTTGGAAGTAGATGCGCAGAACTTCAAGTTTAAAACCCATTTAACAGCAGACAGACAAGGTGCAAAAGGATACATTCAGACTCCGTCAGTAACCCCATGGAGAACCATTATCGTTGCTCCAAAGGCAGAACAGGTGATGGATTCCAAAATGATCTTTAACCTTAACGAACCTACAAAATATAAAGACACTTCCTACATTCACCCTACAAAATACATGGGAGTTTGGTGGGAAATGATCATCGGAAAATCCCAGTGGGCTTATTCTACAGCAGAAAACGTGCATGTAGACAAAACTGATTTTGGGAAGTTAACTCCGAACGGAAAACATGCTGCTAATAATACTAAAGTTAAAGAATATATCGACTTTGCAGCAGAAAACGGATTCCAGGGATTATTGATCGAAGGTTGGAATATCGGTTGGGAAGACTGGTTCGGACATTCTAAAGAATTTGTTTTTGACTTCATTACTCCTTACCCGGATTTTGATATCAAAATGTTGAACGAATATGCACACTCCAAAGGAATTAAGCTAATTATGCACCATGAAACTTCAGGTTCTGCAACGAACTACGAAAGATGGGCAGACAAAGCCTTCCAAACCATGAATAAATATGGTTATGATGCTGTGAAAACAGGATATGTAGGAGATATAATCCCTAGAGGAGAGCATCATTATTCTCAATGGACAATTAACCATTACTATAGAATTGCTGAAAAAGCTAATGAATATAAAATCATGGTTAACTCTCACGAGTCTGTGCGTCCTACAGGAGAAAGCCGTACTTATCCGAACTACATTTCTGCAGAAGCTGCTCGTGGAACAGAGTATGAAGCTTTTGGAGGTAACAAACCGGATCACCAAACTGTACTTCCATTTACAAGATGGATGGGAGGTTCAATGGATTATACACCGGGAATTTTCCAAACGAAGCTAGATTATTATTTCCCTGGAGATAAGCGTTTTGTGAAAACTACATTAGCAAAACAGCTTGCCTTATATGTAACAATGTATATGCCTCTTCAGATGGCGGCAGACCTTCCTGAGAACTATAAAAAACATATGGATGCATTCCAGTTTATCAAGGATGTAGCAGCAGATTGGGATGATACGAAAATCTTATCAGCAGAACCAGGTGACTATGTAATTACAGCGAGAAAAGCAAAAGGTACTGAAAACTGGTTTGTAGGAGGTATTACCGATGAAAATAAACGTGAATATACCGTTGATTTCTCGTTCTTAGACAAAGGAAAAAAATATGAGGCAACCATTTATGAAGATGGAAAAGATGCCGATTATATTGATAATCCTCAAAGCTATAATATCTACAAAAAAGAGATTAACAGCAAGTCCAAAATTAATTTTAAAATGGTGAGAAGTGGCGGATTCGCAATTTCTATTAAGCCGGTAAAATAATTTTAAAAGCCACAATAAAATCGCCCCGATCATGATCGGGGCGATTTGTTTTTGAGAAAATAATTTAATTCCTGCTATAGATTTATTTATCTGAATATTCAAATTTTGGTTCTGAAGACACCTCTTCCATTACCGTCGGAGTCTTCTTTGTTATTTTTTCTTTGTATTCCTTTTGATACTGTTTTACCGTTTTTCCTGTGCCGTCATGTCTCCATCCCGGAGAATAAAAGAGATATTGAATTCGATTCTTGAAAGATAGACCAGGTTGTCTGAGGTCTTTTCCTATTCTTCGCCATTCATAAAACAAGACAGTTGCCGGATCCTTGGACTTCATTTTAGGGTAAATACCATACTTCACAGGAACCTCAGGATCTTCCTTTTCAAATGTTCCAAAGATTTTATCCCAGATAATCAATCCCATTCCCATATTACGGTCAAGATATTTGATATTGCAGGCGTGATGTACGCGATGATGCGAAGGGGTTACTAAAAAATATTCCAGAAAACCCATGCTCTTAATAGATTGCGTGTGTACAAAAGTACCATAGATCTGTATGGAGGAATAAGCAACCATAACATGCAATGGATGGAAGCCTACAAACGCAAGCGGAGAAAAGAACAAATATCTGTACAAAGGCTGAAATACAGGACTTCTGAAACCTGTCGTGATATTGAAATAATCAGAATTATGATGAGTAATGTGCACCGCCCAGAAAACACGAGAGTGATGGTCTACATAATGGTGAACATAATAAGCAAAGTCCTGAGCGAGAAATACCGCAATCCAGTACCATATTCCAACTTCCCAATCAAAAATACGATAATGATAAAAGAACATCATGACAAACATGGAAAATCCTTTCATGATAATGTCCAGGCTATAATTTAAAAGGGCAAAAAGAACATTCGTGGCCACATCTTTAGTTTCGTAAAGCTTCTCCTTATTAAAGTGGCTATAGGCCATTTCTATAAAAATGATAGCCGCAAATACGGGAATAGTCCAGGTATAAACAATATCCGGCCCATCACTTTCGAATAGTTTATTAAAATCAAACATTTTTTCTGTAAAATTAAAAATTAAATAGATAAAAAGTGTTATTTTTAGATTAAATATTCTTTTTACAAAGCAGTTTTTTGAGATATTGATAAAAAAGATAGGCGTGATTGTGAAATATTATCATTATCTCCAATAATTATTGTCTTGATATTCATTAATCAATAGTTTAAAATCCCGATTAATAAAAGAGAATTCTAACAATTATTTTGTAATAACTCTTAAAATTTTTTCGTAATTTGCTCCTAAGTTGTTCATTGCTAAATTGTTGTAATAATCTATGTAACAATCTGTTTTTCAGTGTGATGAATTCTGTTTTTTAATGCAGCTTCATGATATACAACTAATTATTAAATTGAAGACGAAGACTAAGTTATGAGAAAAATATATGTGCTTTTGGCCCTTTCAGCTGCTTCAATAGCTTTTTCACAATCCAAAGTATTGGAAAAAGTAGAACCAGCTTTCTGGTGGAAAGGAATGAAAAATCCTGAACTTCAAATCCTTGTGTACGGAAAAGGAATTGCTAATAATGAAATCAGTCTCTCAGACGGAATTCAAATTAAAGACATCCAAAAGGTAGAAAATCCGAATTATGTTTTTATCACGGTTAATACCAATGAAATCAATGTTCCCAAGTTTACAATTACGATTAAAAAAGATAAAAAAAATCTGGGCTCCTATAAATATGAGCTGAAACAGAGAAACCCAGGGTCCGCAGACCGCGAATCTTACACCTCAAAAGATGTGATGTATTTGATTATGCCGGATCGTTTTGCCAATGGAGATGAAAAAAATGATTCCACTCCTGAGCTTGCAGAAAAGGCTGATCGAAGTTTGCCCAACGGCAGACATGGTGGCGACTTGCGCGGGATTATGAATAATCTTGACTATATCCAAAATCTGGGTGCAACAGCAGTCTGGTTAACCCCTGTAAACGAGGATAATGAGAAAGTATATTCTTATCATGGGTATGCCCAAACAGACCTGTATAAAATTGATGCCCGCTACGGAACCAATGAAGACTACAAAACTCTTTCCAAGGAATTAAACAAAAGAAATATGAAGCTGGTGATGGATTATGTAACCAATCACTGGGGGATTTCTCATTGGATGATCAAGGATCTCCCTACGAAAGACTGGATTCACTGGTTTAAAGAAGGAGAAAATGGTTTCAAAAGATCCAATTATAAAACATCATCACAGTTTGATACCAACGCTTCAGAAATTGATAAAAAATATGCCCTGGATGGGTGGTTTGATTCTACAATGCCTGATATCAACCAAAAAAATCCATTGGTTTTAAAATATTTAACTCAAAATGCAATCTGGTGGATAGAATATGCCGAATTGGGAGGTTTTCGGGTAGATACCTATCCTTACAATGATAAGGAAGCAATGGCAAAATGGGCCAAGGCGATTACCGATGAATACCCTAAATTCAATATTGTAGGGGAGTCATGGTTATATACCGCAGGACAAATTTCAGCGTGGCAAAAGAATTCCAAAACTGGGGAAGCAGCAGGATACAATTCCAATCTACCGTCTGTAATGGATTTTATGTTATTTGCAGACATGCCTAAAGCTTTTAAAGAAAAACAAGATTGGGATACCGGTCTAATAAGGCTTTATGACTCCTTTAGCAGCGACTTCCTTTATCCGGATATTAATAATGTAATGGTATTCTTTGAAAATCATGACACTGAGAGATGGAATGAAATTTTCAATGCAGATCCGAGCGTTTATAAAATGGGGTTAACCTTGATTTCAACTGTTCGTGGAATTCCACAGATCTATTACGGATCGGAAGTAGGAATGCGGGGCGATAAGAAAAAAGGAGGCGATGCCGATATCCGAAGGGATTTTCCCGGAGGTTGGAAATCAGATAAACAAAGCGCATTCAATCCATCAACACAAACTCCTGAGCAAAAAGAATTTTATCAATTTACACAGAAATTACTGAACTGGAGAAAGGGCAAAGAGGTGATTCATACCGGTAAAACTAAAAATTTCGTTCCTAAAGATGGGGTCTTTACTTATTTTAGATATAATGACAAGGAAAGTGTAATGGTTGTCATCAACAATAATACAAAAGATCAGACGTTAGACTTAAAATATTTTGAAGAGTCATTAAAAGGATTCTCCAAAGGAAAAGAGGTTATTTCAGGAAAAGAATTCATGTTACAGAATAACATGACAATTCCTGCTAAGACCTCATTGATCATTGAACTTGAAAAATAAATAATACCTATGAGAAAATTAATAACTGTTCATACATTCATCCTGTTTTTATTAGGATTTTCAATGCTTTCAGCACAATCAGGCAAAGCTTTTGAAAAAGAAAAATCAGAGATCGGTACAATGCTGGATGCCTTTAACGTTGCTGCTGCAAAAGCAGATTATACAACTTATTTCAATTATTTTGCTGACGAATCTACATTTATAGGAACAGATGCCACTGAAATCTGGAATAAAAAGGAGTTCATGGTTTGGGCAAAACCATATTTTGATAAAAAGAAAACCTGGAATTTCACCTCTCTTAAAAGAAATATCTATTTCAGTAAAGACGGAAAACTGGCTTGGTTTGACGAATTATTGGATACCCAAATGAAAATTTGTCGTGGATCAGGTGTTGTAGAAAAAATTAATGGAAGCTGGAAAGTAAAACAATATGTTCTTTCTATGACCGTTCCGAATGATGTAGTAGATAAAGTTGTAGTTGAAAAAGCACCCATAGAAGATGTATTAATCCAAAAACTGAAGTCATAATGGCGGTAATGGACGGGAGATATGCAGATGGTTCATCTGGGAAAAGAATAAAACCTAACCTTTCCATGCTGCAAATCATTAATATGAGCATGGGATTTTTAGGAATCCAAATGGCGTTTGGACTACAGAACGGAAATGCAAGCCGTATTCTTGGTAATTTAGGAGCAGATGTTCATGAGTTATCGTGGTTTTGGTTGGTGGCTCCCATTACAGGTTTGATCGTTCAGCCTATTATCGGGCATATGGGAGATAATACCTGGAGCCCGTTGGGAAGACGAAAGCCTTATTTCTTAATTGGCGCTGTTTTGTGTGCCATAGGATTGGTTTTACTTCCAAATGCAGCTTCCGTAACCCAAATGTTTGCTGCAAATGCCTTGCTGTTAGCCGTAATTTTTCTTGCCATGATGGATGCATCCGTAAATATTGCCATGGAGCCCTTTAGAGCCCTGGTTGGTGATATGCTTCCGAAGCATCAGGGAACAATTGGATTTTCAGTTCAAACCATTTTGATCGGAATAGGAGCCGTGCTGGGTTCTTATTTGCCGGATTGGTTGACAAAGCTTGGAATTTCTAATGAAGCCCCCAAAGGCTTTGTTGCAGATAATGTAATTTATTCCTTTTATGTGGGAGCTGTACTGCTGATAATATCCATTTTATATACCATCATTACGACCAGAGAATATTCTCCACAAGAATTTGCTGAGTTTGAAGACGGAAAAGAAGCAGAACCTGAAAAATCAAAATTTTCAGATATCTTCAAAGACTTTGCGACCATTCCTGTTCAAATGAAAAAGCTTGGAATTGTTCAGTTCTTCTCATGGTTTGCATTATTTACCATGTGGGTATTTACCACCAGTGCGCTCGCAACTCATCATATGGGGCTGTCTCCGGAGGATACACACTCCAAGGCATTCAATGATGCCGGAGATTTAACAGGGAAACTCTTTGGAATGTATAATCTTTGGGCAATTCCTTTTGCGTTTTTATTAACTCCCATAGCAAAGTGGATCGGTAAAAAACAAACCCATGCTTTAGCCTTATTATGTGGAGGGCTGGGACTGATTTCCATGTATTTTATCAAGGATGTAAATAATCTATGGGTTTCAATGATCGGACTGGGATTTGCCTGGGCAAGCATCCTGGCAATGCCTTATGCCATGCTTATTGAAGTGATTCCGCAAAGAAAAATGGGTGTTTATATGGGAATATTCAATTTCTTTATTGTTATTCCGCAGATCATCAATGGTTTATTCGGAGGACCAATTGTAAGTGGTGTTTTTGGTAAGCAGGCAATGGATTATGTAGTGGTAGGAGGTGTTTGCATGCTGATTGGAGCTGTAGTCACCATGATTTTCGTTAAGTCAGACAACGAAACCCCTAAAGAAATTGCAGAAGAGATTAAACAAGTGCACTTTTAGTTAAAAGTATTATTGCATATAGAAAATAAAATAATAGAATTAATATTCAATAGGAGCGGGCTTTAGCCCGCTTTCTCTTTAATTATTTATCAATTGGCTTTAGCCAAAACTTATTTATATTTATAATCTTCTAAAAAAGGTTAAACCCCAATAAGTTAATTAAATTAGTATTTTTAATCACTTATTTAAATCAAAATAATAAAAGATGTCAGAGATTGAAGAACCGAATAAGTCCGATGACCTTGGATTTACCCAAGAAGAGTTGCTTGAATATGATAAACATGTAAATTTTTATTATACAAATATTATAAACTCACTAATTCTGTATACCTATAGTGTGGAACAATTAGATGAAATGGCTCCGGTTTTAATAGATCCATTAACGGAGCTATATGAAGAACTGGATTATGCATTTTTACCGGTTTTATTTGAAACAGTATTTAGAAACAAACTAATAGATGAGTCTCTTAAGTCCGAACTTTTAATGTTTAAAAAGAAAGTGGATGATATCCCTGTGGAAATTTGGGATTGGGAGTTTCTGGATACCAATGAAATCTGGAAAAATATAAAGATTGATGCTGATGAACTACTAAATAAACTAAATATAGAAACACGAAATTATAATACGGATTATACCACTATACTTTATAAAAACAAATAAGAATTTCCTATTGAAAATAGGATAATAATTTCTCTTAGATTTCGTAGATGTTTACAACTACTTTATATAACCTGCTCAATTTGCTCACTCTGTAAGAAAAAACAATATCCAACCTGAAATTTTATAAAAGATAAAATCCTTGTGGCTTAAAAGCATAAAGGATAAATCAATTGCGCCTTTGCGTAATCTAATTTATCAGCAATTTTATCCTTTCGAAAACCATTCATTCCTTTCTTAACCTACATCAACTTTTTTCACCATCACATCCCTTACATTTGTACTATAAATAATCACAGAAATGAAAACAGTATATCATAAAGCAGATTCTAGAGGCCATGCTAATCATGGTTGGTTAAATTCTTACCACACATTCAGTTTTGCTAACTATCAAAACAACGACAGAATGAATTTCGGGGTTTTAAGAGTATTGAACGATGACACCGTTTCTCAGGGAATGGGATTCGGGACACATCCACACAGAGATATGGAAATTATATCCATTCCTTTGGAGGGAGATTTGGAACACAAAGATTCAATGGGTACTACTGCGGTAATTAAGAAAGGTGAAATTCAGGTGATGAGCGCCGGAACTGGAGTAATGCACAGCGAATACAATAAGAATAAAGATGAAGAAGTAAAATTCTTACAGATCTGGGTTTTTCCTAAAGAATTAAATGTTGAACCAAGATATGATCAGAAAAGCATCAAAGAAGGAGAAAAAATCAACGGATTCCAGCAGATTTTATCCCCTAATAAAAATGATGACGGCGTTTGGATCCATCAGGATGCCTGGTTCAATTTGGCCAACTTCAAAAAAGGAAATGGAAAAAACTATATGTTGAATAAAAAAGGAAACGGAGTCTATGCTTTTGTTTTAAAAGGATCAGCAAAAGTAGGTGATCGTATCCTTAATGAAAGAGATGGTTTGGGAATCTTGGATACACAAAGTTTTAATATTGAAGCAGTGGAAGATGCAGAAATATTATTAATGGAAGTCCCAATGGAATTGCCTTCTTATCTTAAATAAAAAACTAAATTTGTATTCTTAAAAATTAAAATAATATCAAACCACCATCAACAGAACCCTTGTGGATGGTGGTCTGATGTAACTTAAAAATAAATACTACATATGAAAATTTTAGCAATAGCAGGAAGTAACTCAGAAGTTTCTATGAACAAACAGTTGGTAGCCTACGCATCAACATTATTTGAAAATGCAGAAGTAGAAGTCGTAGATCTGAACCCTTTCGAAATGCCAATCTATAAACATGAAAGAGAATTAGCAGGCGGTGTACCTCAGGAAGCTCATGACTTTGCTGCTAAGATTGACGGGGCAAACGTATTGTTGGTTGCTTTGGCAGAACATAACGGAACCTATTCTACAGCATTCAAAAATGTGTTCGACTGGGTATCCAGAATCAAAGACAGAACCGTTTGGAATGAAGTACCCATGCTATTGATGGCTACATCTCCGGGAGGAAGAGGTGGTGCAGGAGTTTTGGATGCAGCATCAAAGCGTTTCCCTTTCCACGGTGGAAATGTGGTAGAAACATTCTCCCTTCCTTTCTTTAATGATAACTTTGATAAAGCTGAACAAAAAATTTCTAATGAAGAGAAAAACAGTGAATTAAAGGAAAAAATCAAGAAGATTGCAGCCATTGAAACGATCCTTGAAAAATAGAATTTGAATATTCATTTAAAATTACTATTTTTGCAAAAAGAAAAGAGATGAAAATTCAGACCTCCTATAAACAATGTTTTTCTCATAAAGGGAAAATTGTGGGCTCTGAAATTCTGAGATAAAATAACGGCCGATAATCTGAAAAGATTGTCGGCTTTTTTGTTTTCTAAAATCGAGTATAAAAGTAATTGAAATATTAAAAGATAAGAAGACACAAGACGTCAGATGTAAGACAATTAATCATCTGAAATCTGAAATCTGAAATCTAAAAATCTAAGCAGACATGAGCAACACTTACAAATCAGCAGGAGTAGACAAAGAAGAAGGATACAAAACGGTTGACAAGATCAAAAAAGCGGTTGGTGAAACCCACAATTCCAATGTATTGAATCACTTGGGAAGTTTTGGTGCTTTCTATGAGATCGGAGGATATAAAAATCCGGTTCTTGTTTCAGGAACAGATGGAGTAGGAACAAAGCTGAAGGTAGCTTTGGATACTAAAAAATATGACTCTATCGGTGTAGACTGTTTCGCCATGTGTGCCAACGATATTCTTTGCCACGGTGCTAAGCCATTATTCTTTTTAGATTATTTAGCTTGTGGTAAACTGGATTCTGAAATTGCCGCTGAGATCGTTTTAGGAATGGTGGAAGCTTGTAAAGATAACAATTGTGCATTAATTGGAGGAGAAACTGCCGAAATGCCGGGAATGTACCAGCCAGGAGATTATGATGTTGCAGGATTTTGTGTAGGAATTGTAGAGAAAGATCAGATTATTGATGGATCCAACATTAAGCCGGGTAACAAAATTATTGCATTACCAAGCTCAGGATTCCACTCCAATGGATTCTCTTTAGTAAGAAAAGTATTCCCGAACTTTGAAGAAGAGTTTGAAGGAAAACCTTTATATGAAACACTTTTAGTTCCAACAAGATTATATTTCAAAGATATTCACAAAGTATTGGAAGAGGTAAAAGTAGGGGGAATTGCTCATATTACAGGTGGTGGACTTTACGAAAACGTTCCAAGAATTATCCCAGAGGGACTTTGTGCTTCTGTTGACGGTTCAAAAATCAGAATTCCAAGTGTAATGCTTGAACTGGAGAAAAGAGGAGGAGTTACTCGTGAAGAAATGTTCGGAACATTCAATATGGGTGTTGGGATGATCATTGTAGTAGACGCTGAACATGCTGAAAAAGTATTACACCTTTTAGATGATGCTTACGAAATTGGTGAGATCACAGAAGGAGCTGAGAAAATCAATTTGAAATTTTAAATGACATCAGATTTCAGACCCTAGACATCAGACTGTAAGTCTGTAATCTTAAATCTGATATCTAACATCTGAATAATGAAGAACATCGTTGTACTCGTATCCGGTTCAGGAACCAATCTGCAGAGAATCATTGATACTATTGAAGCTGGAGAAATTCAGAACGCAAAAGTAAATTTGGTGGTTGCTGACAGAGAATGTTTCGGATTGGAAAGAGCAAAAAATCACAAGATAGAAAGCATACTCATTCCAAGAGGAAAGAACTTCAGCTCTGAATTGGCTAAAGTAATCCCACAAAATACAGATCTGATCGTATTGGCAGGATTTTTATCCATTTTAAAATCTGAATTCTGCGAAAACTGGAATGGTAAGATAATCAATATTCATCCTGCATTGCTTCCGAAGTTCGGAGGAAAAGGAATGTGGGGAATGAACGTTCACAATGCAGTCATTGAAGCAAAAGAAGTAGAGAGTGGGGCAACAGTGCATTTTGTGACATCGGGCATTGACGAAGGAGAAGCTATTCTTCAAAAATCTTTTGAAGTAACAGCCGATGACACTCCTGAAACACTAGCTCAGAAAGTTCACCAGATTGAATATGAAATATTTCCAATAGCGATCAACAAGGTCCTGGGAAATAAATAATGTACCAATCTAACAACGTATCAATTTACCAATAGTTTATTGTTACATTGTTAAACTGATACATTGCTACATTAGCAAAAATCTAAGTAAAATAAAAGTAAGTTCGGAGGTGAAAGACCCGGACACAGTTTGAAATAGCTGTAAAAAGTAAAAAATTGAAAGTAAAATGAGTAAAAAGAGAGTTTTAATCAGTGTTTCTGACAAGAGCGGATTAATTGAGTTCGCACAGTTTTTGGAAGCTCAAAACTATGAGTTGATCTCCACAGGAGGAACCTTCAAACATTTGAAAGACGCTGGTTTAAATCCCATTCAGATTGATGAGGTAACCAATTTTCCTGAAATGTTGGATGGAAGAGTGAAAACTCTACACCCAAAAGTTCACGGTGGATTGTTGGCTGTTCGTACCAACGAAGAGCATATGAAAACGGTTCAGGAACACGGAATTGGTCTGATTGACATGGTTATCGTAAACCTTTATCCTTTCTTTGAAAATGTAAATAAAAATATTTCATTACACGAGAAAGTAGAGTTTATCGATATCGGTGGACCATCAATGCTTCGTTCTGCAGCTAAAAACTTTGACTCTGTAACGGTTATTACTGATGTAGAAGACTATACAAAAGTAAAACTGGAAATGGAGCAAAATGGGGATACATACATCGAAACCCGTAAAAAGCTTGCAGGAAAAGTATTCAACCTTACCTCTGCTTATGATGCCGCTATTTCAAGAATGCTTTTAGATGAGGAATATCCTACCTATTTAAACGCTTCTTATAAAAAGGTTTCTGACCTAAGATATGGCGAAAACCCTCACCAGACAGCCGCTTACTATGTTTCTACTTTCGAGAATGGAGCAATGAAAGACTTCGAACAGCTTGGTGGTAAAGAACTTTCTTTCAACAATCTTCGTGATATGGACCTTTGCTGGAAAGTGGTAACGGAGTTCAAAGAAGAAATGGCTTGTTGTGCAGTAAAGCACTCTACTCCTTGTGGTGTAGCTATCGGTACTTCAGCATTGGAAACATACCAAAAAACATTCGAATGTGATCCGGTATCCATCTTTGGCGGAATTGTTGCTATGAACTATAAAATTGATGCAGCTACAGCTGAGGAATTAAACAAAACATTCCTGGAGATTGTAATGGCATCAGATTTTGATGAAGAAGCTCTTGAAGTTTTAAGAAAAAAGAAAAACCTAAGAATCATCAAAATTGTAAACCCTGTTTCAGACAAGCAGACATGGGTGAAAGTAGATGGTGGTATCTTGGTTCAGGATAACGATACTCATTTCTCTGATGATATTAAGGTAGTAACTGAAGTTCAGCCTACAGAAGAGCAGAAAAAAGCATTACTTTTCTCTCAGAGAGTTGTAAAATATGTGAAATCAAACGCTATCGTAGTTTCCAACGGAATTCAGGCTTTCGGAATCGGAGGCGGACAGGTGAACAGAATCTGGGCTACACAACAGGCTATTGAAAGAGCAAAAGAAAAATTCACAGGAGATTTAGTATTGGCTTCAGATGCATTTTTCCCTTTCCGTGACGTAGTAGATTTCTGCGCTCAGGAAGGTATTAAGGCTATTATTCAGCCAGGTGGAAGTGTAAAAGATCAGGATAGTGTAGAAGCTGCAAATGAGCACGGTATCCCAATGATGTTTACAGGTGTTAGACACTTTTTCCACTAATTAAAATAGAATTAAAAAATAATTAGGGATTGTATTTTTAGCATTCAAAATTATATATTTGTAAAATAAGACTAGATAATAAATAAAGTATGAGAATATTAATCATAGGTGAAGGCGGTAGAGAATCTGCTTTAGCGGCAAAGCTTCAGAATGACTCAAGAATTTCTAAAATGTTTTTTGCTAACGGGAATGCTACTACCGATGTAATAGGGAAAAATGTTCATTTATCAGAAATCAAAGAACTTAGAGATTTCGCTATTAAAGAAAAGGTTGATCTTA
The DNA here is from genome assembly GCF_003020585.1 of Chryseobacterium aurantiacum. Lineage (GTDB taxonomy): Bacteria > Bacteroidota > Bacteroidia > Flavobacteriales > Weeksellaceae > Chryseobacterium > Chryseobacterium aurantiacum. Next base: position 752,558 of record NZ_PXUE01000002.1, on the reverse strand, counting down.
CGATCGTAGGTCCTGAAGCTCCTCTTGTAGCGGGTATCAAGGACGAATTTAAAAAGCATGATCTTAAAGTTTTCGGGCCTACTCAAAAAGTAGCGAGCCTGGAAGGAAGTAAAGCTTTCTCTAAGAAATTTATGCAGACCTATGATATCAAAACAGCTAAGGCTGTCGTATTTGATTCATACAATGACGCTAAAGAATATGTGCAGACACAGCAATATCCTTTGGTGATCAAAGCTAGCGGTTTAGCAGGCGGAAAAGGGGTTGTTATTTGTGACACTCTTGAAGAAGCTGAAGCTACAATCCATGATTTCATGATCAGAAGAATCTATGGAGATGCTGGTATCCGTTTAGTTATTGAAGAATATTTACAAGGTTTTGAAGCATCAATCATCGCTTTTTCAAACGGTGAAAAATTATTCCCTTGTGTAGCGGCAAAAGATTATAAAAAAGCTGGAAACGGAGATTCAGGACCAAATACAGGAGGTATGGGTTCTGTAGCACCAAGCCCGGAATTTACTCAGGAGCACTACGCAGATTTCGAGAAAAATATCTTAGAACCAACTATTACAGGTCTTAAGGCTGAAGGCTTCGGATTTAAAGGAATCATCTTCTTCGGATTGATGGTAACTAAAAATGGAGCTTACCTTCTTGAGTATAACATGAGATTCGGAGATCCTGAAACTCAGGTATTGATGGCTCTTATGGAAAATAATCTTCTGGATGTGATCCAAGACTGTATGGAAGGAAAAGACATTGAGCTTAAGTTCAAGGACGAAAAAGCAGTTTGTCTTGTAATGTGCTCAGGAGGATATCCTAGAAACATTGAAACAGGTTTTGCAATTACAGGTGAAGAGAAAGTAAATCACAGTAAACTATTATATGCAGGAGCTATCAGAAAAGGAGACAAAGTGGTTTCCAATGGTGGTAGAGTATTGAACATTGTAGCAACAGGAGCTACTTTCGAAGATGCCCGCAAGAAAGTTTACGAAGACGCAGGTCATGTACATTTCGATTACGGCTTCTATAGAGAAGACATCGGAAAGTTTTAATAAAAATCGCGAAAAAAGATTTGGAGAAATTCCAAGTCTTTTTTTGTAACACAGTTAATATTAGAAATAAGAGTCAGATGCTAGATTCCAGACTTCAGACCAATAATCTGAAATCTGATGTCCGAAATCTGATATCTTTCAAACAAATCAATTATCAAAAATGAACAACGGTATTATTATTTTAGATTTCGGATCCCAGTACAACCAACTTATCGGAAGAAGAATCCGTGAGATGGGGGTATACTCTGAAATCCTACCTTACAATACACCTTTACAAGATATTTTAGCAAAACAGCCAAAAGGGATTATTCTTTCTGGTGGACCAAGTTCTGTAAATGCGGAAAACGCTCACCTAGTTGAAAAGGAATTATACGAGCAGGGAATTCCTGTTTTAGGAATTTGCTACGGGATGCAGATGACAGCTCACCTTTTAGGAGGGAAAGTAAACAAGGGAGAAAAAGGAGAATATGGAAAGGCTAATCTTGAAATTGTTAAAGAAAGTTCTCTACTAAAAGGAGTGACTCAAAACTCTGTTGTTTGGATGAGCCACTTTGATGAAGTAGGAGAATTACCTGCAGGTTTTGAATTAAATGCAAAATCAGGAGTTATTGCTTCTATTTCCAATGAAGATAAAAAAATATTCTGTGTTCAGTTCCACCCGGAAGTTTCTCACACAGAAGAAGGAGGGAAAATGCTTGAAAACTTCGTTTTCAGTATCTGTAACTCAGAGAAAAACTGGAAACTAACCAACTATATTGAAAAAACAGTTGAAGAAATCCGTGAAAAAGTAGGAGACAATAAAGTAATCCTTGGTCTTTCCGGAGGTGTTGACTCTTCTGTAGCTGCGGTTTTGATTCACAAGGCTATTGGTGATCAATTGACTTGTATCTTCGTAGATACAGGATTATTGAGAAAGGATGAAGGCAAGAAAGTAATGGATCAGTATGGAGAACATTTCCATATGAACATTAAAATGGTTGATGCCCAAGAAAGATTCCTTTCAAAACTTGCCGGAGTAGATGATCCTGAAGCGAAAAGAAAAATTATCGGAAACGAATTTATCCACGTATTTGATGAAGAATCCCACAAAATTGAAGGTGCTAAATTCCTGGCACAAGGGACTATTTATCCTGACGTTATCGAAAGCCAGTCTGTAAACGGACCGTCTGCAGTGATCAAGTCTCACCACAATGTTGGAGGACTTCCTGAAGATATGGAATTCGAATTACTAGAGCCTCTAAGAGAGCTTTTCAAAGATGAAGTGAGAAGAGTAGGAGAAGAATTGGGAATTCCTCACCATTTAGTATACAGACACCCTTTCCCGGGACCTGGATTGGGGATCAGAATATTAGGAGCTGTAGATGCTGAAAAAGTAAGAATCCTTCAGGAAGCTGATGATATCTTTATTGAAGAATTATACAAAAATGATCTTTACGAAAAAGTATCTCAAGCTTTCGTAGTATTGCTTCCTGTAAAATCTGTAGGAGTAATGGGAGACGAGAGAACTTATGAGTACACGGCTGTAGTTCGTTCTGCTAACACAATCGACTTTATGACGGCAACGTGGAGCAGACTTCCTTACGAATTCTTGGATACTGTTTCAAGCAGAATCATCAACGAAGTAAGAGGAATCAACAGAGTAGCTTATGATATTTCAAGCAAACCACCTGCAACCATTGAGTGGGAATAATTTTTGACTTGAATTTAAAATATAAATCCTGCCCATTTTTTGGGTGGGATTTTTTTTGTTAAATGTTTTTATTATTTCTGAGAAAAATCTTTATTTAGCATAAAATAATCATGAAACACTAATCAGATGGATAATTTTAAATAGTCATATCCATTGGTCTACAAATTATATATGAGAAACACACTAACATTATTACTGCTTCTAACAGTAACCTCTGTCTTTGCCCAATCTAAAAAGTTTATTATCGAAGAGCTAAATCTGCCAGACCCTGCTCAGACCATTTCCAACTCTAATTATAATAAGATCCAACTTCAGGATGTAAGGCCTGATCCTGAAAATTTCGGGATCGTAATGAAAGGAGTGTCCGATAGAAAAGCCAAGGTCAAATTCAGCCCCAGCTTTGAAGAGCAGCTCACCAAAATGTTTGATAAAGGAATTGATAAAAGCTCTGCAAAAGATCAGGAACTATTTTTTCAGTTGAGAGATTTGAATTATCTGGAAGTAACCATTGATTTTACTCAGTACGGATATTTTGACTTTAGAGGATTGATCTTTGGAGGTAAGGATAATCAGTATCAACTAATCAAGAAGGTTGACACTACATTGGTTTTGTATAAAATAGATGTTACAAAGGAAATGGAAAAACAGTCTTTGGACTATATCAAAAATTCGATATTCGAAAGTGTTTCTGCGAGTCCTATTGATGACAGGATTTATACTTTAGAAGATATTAATAATTATGATAAAATAGCGAAATCACGACTGCCTTTGTATACTAGCCAAAAGCTTACAGATGGGATCTATCTCAATTATAAATCATTCAGTATGCAAACTCCTGATCAGCCAATTGATGAAATAAAAATGGAGCAAGGAATGATTACCAAGGTAACTTATATGGACGATAAAGGAAAGAAGAAAAATGCAAAAAAAGATTCGTACGCTGTTGTTTACCAGGGGAGACCTTTTGTGCTTTATGCCGATGAATTGTATCCAATGAGAAAAACACCGGAAGATTTTTATTTCATTTCAAAACTTTATGAGCTTCCAAATGGCAAAAGACAGTTTTCTGGAGGAATAACAGTACAATTGATGGGCGGGGTAGTAGGCGGAGTAATTGGGATTTTGATAAAAACAGGAAAAGCAAAACAATATGAATGTCGCTTGGACTATTTTAATGGAAAGTATGAGATTATTAGAGAGATTGGTTCGCAGAAATAAATCAATTGATCTTATTTACATCATAAAAATAGTGGATATATATTTAAACTCCTTTGTGAAACATTTCATAAAGGAGTTTTTATTTATAATATTTAAAGTTCTTTTTCAAGGGTAAATCCCTGCATTTCCTTATTTTTTCACTAAATTTAAGTAAAATTACATCAAATGCAAATAGATACAAGAAACCTGACGCTTCAGGATTATAATGAATTGGCGGAAACAATGAAAAGGGCTTATCCACAGATGTCGGAATCCATTTGGTCCAAAAAAAGTATTGAAAAACTGACAAGAATGTTTCCCAATGGGCAAATCTGCATTACCGTAGACGGAAAACTAGCTGCCGTGGCACTTTCCATTATTGTTAACTATGATGAATTTGGAGACGATCATACCTATAGTGACATAACAGGAAATTATACTTTTAATACCCATTTATCCACAGGGAATGTTTTATACGGAATTGAAGTCTTTGTAGATCCGGAATTCCGTGAGCTTCGTCTCGGAAGAAGACTATATGATGCCCGAAAAGAACTTTGTGAATTATTAAACTTAAAATCAATTGTTCTAGGTGGTAGAATTCCAAATTATCATAAATACAGCCACGAACTTTCTCCAAGAGAATATATACGAAGAGTAAGAGATAAGGAGATTTATGATCCCGTTTTATCTTTTCAGCTTTCCAATAATTTTCTTCCGATCAGGGTTCTGAAAAAATATCTCCCTGAAGATGAAGCTTCACATGAAAACGCCGTTCTTTTGCAATGGAATAATATTTACTACAGCAAAAGTCCTAATACCATGCAGGATAGCATCATTCGTCTTGGTTTGGTACAATGGCAAATGAGGCATTTTAAAGATATAGAAGCATTTTACGAACAAGTAGAGTTCTTTGTGAATGTGATGGGAGACTACAAATCAGATTTTGTACTGTTTCCGGAGTTGTTCAATACACCGTTACTGGCTCCTTTCAATAATCTTTCAGAAAGAGACAGTATGATAGAGCTGGCTAAGCTTACGGAAGAAATCAAAAAGAAAATTTCTGAACTGGCCATCAGCTATAATGTGAATATTATCTCCGGAAGTATGCCTGTTTTTGATAATGATAATAATGACTTATATAATGTAAGCTATCTTTTGCACCGTGATGGACGTATTGACGAATACCGAAAAATTCACATTACTCCAAATGAAAAGAGATACTACGGAATGAAAGGCGGTAATGAAATAAAGGTTTTTGATACAGATTGCGGTAAAATAGGTCTTGTAATATGCTACGATGTAGAATTCCCTGAATTACCAAGGATTCTCGCTGATCAGGGCATGAAGATCCTATTCGTTCCTTACCTTACAGATACCCAGAATGCCTACATGAGGGTACGCCACTGTGCAGCAGCAAGGGCAATAGAAAATGAATGCTATGTGGCCATTGCAGGCTGTGTAGGTAACCTTCCAAAAGTAAATAATATGGATATTCAGTTTGGACAGGCCGCTGTGTTTACTCCATCAGATTTTGCTTTCCCGTCCAATGCAGTTAAAGGAGAAGCCACTCCCAATACGGAAATGACCTTAATTGTAGACGTAGACTTAAATTTATTAAAGGATCTTCACCACAATGGTTCCGTTCAGGTCATGAAAGACCGTAGAAAAGACCTCTATGAAACCTATCTTAAATAACAAAACAGAATGCGAAAGCATTCTGTTTTTATTTTACCTAAAATTTTTGAGCATATTATTTATACTGTGGGCAAACCACGGCAGGACAAATCAATCCCGGGCACTGTGGAAGTCCATCAGTAGGGCAGCACTGGCGTGAGCATTTACCTCCTCCAATGATGATTCCGCCGGAAACGTTTTTTAATTGCTCTCTTGAAAGTTTGCTGATGCGTAAATTTTTCATGTTGTAATACTTTTATTGGTTTGTTTTAATATTTGTACGATGTAAATATAGAAAAATATATTAAATTTTATCACTAGTGGTTGAATTTTGTTATTATGATTGATTTTTATTCTGTAAAACATTGATTATGTGATGATGTTTCTAATTTAGCCACCCGACTTGTTTAGTTTACCCTTTAATAAAATGATATTAGGAACAGTTTTTGGAGTAAATTGCACCTACTATACATACACTATGTTTGACAAGCAGCAAAGAAAATTGAAAAGATCCGCCAGACTTATTTCCGTGTTAAGCAAATACGGCTTTAAAGATATGCTGGCAAGAATGAATGGAGGAAACAAGGAAGAATCCTCAAATTCAGATGAGGTTATTTCAAAAGGTACCGTTTATGAAAGAATCAGACTAGCTCTTGAAGAGCTGGGCCCTACCTTTGTAAAGCTTGGACAAACATTCAGCAATAGGGAAGACTTGCTGCCCCCGGAACTGATTCAGGAGTTACAAAAACTACAGGACAAGGTAGAAACGGTTGACATGGATGTGGAAGAAGCACTGGAAAGCGAGTTCAATATTTCTGTGAAAGACCATTTCCTGGAAATTCAGAAAGAACCATTGGCCACGGCTTCCATTGCACAGGTTTATAAGGCCATTTTATTGGATGGCAGTCCGGTAATCTTAAAATTGAGAAAACCAGATGTACAATCTGTAATTGAAGATGATTTACTTCTAATTAAGGATATTGAAAAATTAATATCCACCTATTCAGAAATAGGAGAGAAGCTTAATCTGAAACAGGCCATTTCAACCTTCGAAAGATCATTACTGGAAGAAGTATCCCTGATCAACGAAAAGAATAATATTCAGCAGTTTCGTCTTAATTTTAAAAATAATAAAGAAACCTATGTTCCTAAAGTATACGATGAATTTTCCAACAATAATATTCTTTGTATGGAATTCATTGACGGAATTAAGGTAACGGATAAATCTGTTCTTTTAGCAAATCATATTGATCCTGTAAAAGTTTCTGAAACCGGCTTAAGGCTCTTTGTTTCCCAGATTCTGGATTATGGATTCTTTCACGCAGATCCGCATGCCGGAAATATTCTCGTAAAAAAAGACGGAAAAATTGTCTTTATAGATTTTGGTGCCGTAGGAAAGATTCAGCCTAATGATAAGGAAATTCTTGAAAATCTGATTGTAAGCTTTGTTGCCAAAAATCCACATAAAATAGTTCGTTATCTTAAAAAAATGGCAATAAGCTATGAAATTCCGGATGAAAGGAGGTTTGAAAATGATGTGGAAGACATCCTGAATTTTGTTCATAGTTCATCATTACAGGAAATCAACGTTCAGGTGATCATTAATAAGATGAAAGATATTTTAAAAGATAACAGACTTTATATGCCTGATTATTTTTATCTTTTATTTAAAGGAATCAGCCTGATAGAGGGAGTAGGAAGAAATATCAATCCGGATCTGGACATTGTAAAAAGTCTTCATCCCTATACCCGAAAAATATTTACAAAAAAAATCAGCCCAAAGAACCTTTTAAAAACTGGAATGGACAGGATGATGAATTTTACAGATAATGTAGATGAAATCCCCAAGGAACTTCGTTCTGTGCTCCAAAAGCTCGATGAAAATAAGTTCACAGTTTCCAGTGAAATAAAAAATATAGAAAAGACGAATCAACTTATAAAGTCCAGTGTTGTCAATTTAATTTTAGCCATGATACTGGGTGCAAATATCATAGCAACCTCTATAGTATTTACTTCAGAATCAGGTCCAAGAATTGGCGAGTTGTCTGTTGTTGCAGTTTTAGGATTTGTTTTTTCAGTTATTTTAGTTTTGATACTTTTGTTGAGGGTAACCAGAAAGTAGAAAAGATAAAAGTTAAAAAAGTGATTATGCCAATCTAAGGGTTGTTAATGGGAGCCTGTAATCTATCATCCGCCCCCTTTTAAACCTGATTTTAAATTCTACATATTAATACCTATCTTTGCAAAATGGAAAAACTCACTTTTGCAGATTTTGACCTACCGGTTAAGATTCTTGATGTTTTAGCGGATTTAGAATTATTTGAGCCTACACCTATTCAGGAGAAAAGTTTAAAGCCTATCCTTTCCGGGAGAGATGTAATGGGAATTGCACAGACCGGAACCGGAAAAACATTGGCCTATCTTTTACCTGTTCTAAAGACTTGGAAGTATAGTAAAACAGGGAATCCAACTGTTCTAGTACTTGTACCTACAAGAGAATTGGTGGTGCAGGTAACCGAAATCATTGAGAAACTGACAGAAAATATTACAGCAAGAGTAATCGGAATATATGGTGGAAAAAATATCAATACCCAGAAATTATTATTTAATGATGGTTGTGATATTCTAGTAGGAACTCCGGGTAGAGTGATGGACCTTTCCATAGACAATGCAATTTCCCTGAAAGAAGTTCAGAAGCTTATTATTGACGAATTTGATGAAATGCTTAACCTTGGTTTCAGACCACAGTTGACTCATATTTTCGAAATGATGAAAGAGAAGAGACAGAATATTCTTTTCTCTGCAACCATGACGGAAGCTGTAGATGATATGCTGGACGAATATTTCGCCAGTCCGGTGGAAATTTCATTGGCAAAATCAGGAACGCCTCTTGAAAAAATCGAACAAACGGCCTATAGAGTTGAAAACTTCAATACTAAAATCAATCTACTTGAGCATTTATTGAAGAATAATACAGACATGTCCAAGGTATTGATTTTTAATAATAATAAAAAGCATGCCGATTTGCTTTTCACGAAGATTGATGAGCTTTTTCCAGAGCAGTTTGACGTGATTCACTCCAATAAGTCTCAAAACTATAGACTTAAGGCGATGAAAAGTTTTGAAAATGAAGAAATCAGAGGACTAATCACTACGGATGTAATGGCAAGAGGTCTGGATATCTCAAATATTACCCACGTTATCAACTTTGAAACACCAGATATCCCTGAACAATATATTCACAGAATCGGTAGAACCGGTAGAGCAGATAAAGAAGGTAAGGCAGTGACTTTTGTAACCAAAAAGGAAGAGCCTTTGATTCTTGATATTGAGCTATTGATGGATAAGGACCTAAAGTTTAATGACTTCCCAGAAGGTGTAAAAATCAATCCTAATAAAATTGCTTCTGAGAAAGATGAAGTGGTTATGAAAAACCCGGTTCAGGTAAAACTGAATGATGGAGGAGGAGCTTTCCACGATAAAAAGGCGAAGAATACTAAAGAGAACTGGGGTGGCCCATCAAAAAGAAAGGCACCTAAGAAATTTGGAGCCAACAGATCACAACAAAAAGCGATATCTAAATCGAAAAGAAAGAAATAATACAAAAAAAGACTCCCAATCGGGAGTCTTTTTTTGTATTTCATGATTATAGATTATTTCATATAAGGATTCATTACCTTAGTCCAGATTTGGTAGCCCTCAGGCTTAAAATGGAGCATATCTTCCACAAAAATATCTTTTCTGACATTTCCGTTGGCGTCTTCCATTGCCTTGGTAACATCAATAAACTCAGCATTAGGTTCCTTTTTCATAAAAGCGGCAATCCTTTTATTGGCTTCCTTCATTTGTGGCCAAAGCTTCTCTCTGCTCGGAGAATATTTTATAGAGATGTAGTCTACTTCAATATTAGGAAATCTTTCACGGATCTTTCTGTAAAGGGTTTTATATCTTTTAACAACTTTTTGGGCTTTCAACTGATGATTATCTGCAAAGTCATTTTCCCCACAATATATAATAATCTGTTTAGGCTGATATGGCGCTAAAAGATCATCAGCAAAATAATTGAGATCTGTAAGCCTTGAACCCCCGAAACCTCTGTTGATAATTGTCTTAGTTGGGAAATAATCAGCAACATCTGTCCATTTGGTAAAGGAAGAGCTTCCTAAAAATAAAATGGCATCTCGGGATGGTGGATTCTGCTGATCCTGTTTTTTGAACTCTTGAATGTCCTGCCAGAACATGGGCTTTTTTTCCTGAGAAAAGGCAATGGTAAAACACAGCAATAGAAATGCCGTTAGAATCTTCTTCATTATTTTCAGATTTAAAATTAGAGATAAAAGTAATAAAAAACTCCCGATCATCGGGAGTTTAGAGTTTATCTTTTGTAAGTAATATAAGTGACATCCGGTATTTTATCCCCATCTCGATCATAATTGCCAAACTGTTGTGCCAGTCTAAGATCTTGACCTGTCAAAATATCAACCTTGTATTTCATATTTTCTTCTTTGTCAAACTTGATACCTAAAAGCTTGGTTTCTTCGTCATAGGTATATTGCCCCTCGCTTTTTGCAAGGATCTGACAATCTGCACCAGTTCCGGCATAACCCGTGTAGCTGATATAAAAATCTGTTCTGAAGAAAAGAGTGTTTTTTGTTGCACATCCTGTTAAAACATCAGTTTGAAGAACTGTTTTATTGTCTTTTCCGGAAATTACTTCTCTCTTCACTTCTTTCCAATCTCCCTTCATTATGTCCATTTCATAGGCCTGAAGGTTATCATCATTACAAGAAGTCAATGCCAAAGCAGAAAAGGCAAATAAAAGTAGTTGTTTTTTCATTTTCACAAATTTTAAGAATATGCTAAAATATAAATAAATTTGAAATATTTGTAATGAAATCATGATTTTTTAAACAAATGTTTGTAAATAAGATAATTTGAAACACCATGAGATGGGTAGACATAAATTATTAAAAAGATTCTGTTAGTAAGCATTAAAAAAAGCGAACCTTAGTCCGCTTTAATATATTATTTTATTCAAGAAGTTATTAATAACTCATTTCCACAATTTTGGAAGCATCCTGAGGGGTCAATTTCTTGTACTCTCCAAGACCTAGCCAATTTCTGTCTGTAAAGGCTTTTTCTACTCTTTCTGCAGTCCCTTTAAAATCTTCTGTATATTCTGAAAGCTTAGTTTTGATATGCAGGCTATGGAAGAACTCTTCCAGTTTTTTGATTCCCAGCTCAGCTTTTTCCTCTATGGTTCCATCCTTAATTCCCCATACTCTTTCTGCATACTGAGCAAGTTTCCCTTTTTTGTCTTCAAAATTGTAACGGTAGTGGGATGGAGCAATGATGGCCAGTGTTCTCGCATGGTCTATACCAAAATAGGCTGTCAGTTCATGGCCCATAGCGTGTACAGCCCAGTCTGTAATAACCCCTTTCTGAATCAATCCGTTTAAAGCCATTGTACAGCACCACATAAAGTTTCCTGCAGCATCATAATCGAAATCATCGGCTAATACTTTCGGAGCCGTTTCCTGGATACTTATTAAGATACTTTCTGCAATTCTTTCCTGAAGATCGGCAGAAGATGGAGCCGTCATATATTGTTCCAACACATGGGTATATGCATCTGTGAGGCCATTTACAATTTGGTTTTTGGGAATAGATCTGATTACCTCAGGATCCAAAACCGAAAACTGGGGAAAAAGCCCCGGACCTCCGGAAGATAATTTTTCATTGGTTTCTCTTCTTGAAATTACATACCCAGAATTCATCTCGGAACCGGTTGCCGGAAGCGTTAAAATAGTTCCGAAAGGCATGCCTTCCCCTTCAAAGGTTCTTACCTGCTTGGTTAAAATATCCCAAGGTTCACCATTGTAATTGGCTGCTGCTGAGATGAACTTAGTACCATCAATTACAGATCCACCACCAACAGCAAGAAGATAATTGATATTTTTTTCCTTAATGAAGCTCAATGCGTTGATCAAAACTTCATATTCAGGGTTGGCAGGAACTCCACCGAACTCATACAAATCATGACCCTTTAAGGCTTCTTTTACCTGATCATACACTCCATTATTCTTGATGCTTCCACCGCCATAAATCATTAATATTTTAGCATCCTGAGGGATTTCTTTGGAAATTTTAGCAATTTCACCTTTCCCGAAAAGTATTTTTGTTGGATTTTTAAGTTCGAAATTAAGCATTGTTCTAAATTTATTTTAACCCAAATTTACGGAATGAAAAAGAAAAATTGAGTTAATGAAATTTTAAAATTGCTATCATTAAGTTTCATGAAAGCTATTGAGAATTTATTTCACAGCAAAGCCGCAACAACTGTCTGTCATACACGATAGTAAGATTTAATGATTACCCGAAAGATAAGTCTTTGCTCTTTTTATAAAATCTACCTTGTCTTTTTTAATATCTTCCAATAGTTTCTTTCTATCATCCGGAATCGTTAGATACTTGTCTCCCCAAAGGTTGATTTCTACAATTACAGGAACCAGATCAATGCCTTTTTCTGTAAGATGATAGAGGATTTTCAATTTATTGTCGGGATGATCCTTTTTATCTATAATTCCGTTTTCCAATAGTGTTTGAAGCCTTGTTGCCAAAATATTGGTAGCAATTTTTTCATCAGCTTTTAAGAACTCTCCATAGGTGCATTCTTTTTTAATCATCAGGTCACGAATGATTAGCAGGGACCATTTATCACCCCATATTTCCAATGAACAACTGATGGGGCAGTCTGATCTTTTTTTACCCATTATTTTAATTTTTAAAATATTACTTGCAAAATGAAAGTATTTGTTTTAAATTTACTTTTGTTTTGCAAGTAAATTTAATCATAAATAATTAATAAATCAAATGGAAAATTATGATGTTGCCGTGATCGGCTCAGGACCCGGCGGATATGTGGCCGCTATAAGAAGCGCACAACTAGGCTACAAAACAGTGATTATAGAAAAATATGATACTCTGGGAGGCACCTGTACCAATGTAGGTTGTATTCCCACAAAGGCTTTACTGGATAGTACACATCATTATACAGATGCTCACCATAAATTTAAAGATCATGGTATTAAACTAGATAGAGTAGAACTTGATTTTTCCCAGATGTACCGCCGAAAATCTGAAGTTGTTGGAAAAAATACAAGTGGTCTTGACTTTTTAATGAATAAAAATAATATTATCCGTTTGAAAGGTACAGCAAGCTTCATCAATAATTCCACTATAAAAATTATTAGTGAAACAGAATCTCAGGAGATTACTGCCAACAATTACATTATAGCAACAGGTTCAAAGCCATCAACCATTCCCGGAGTAGTAATTGATAAGAAAAGGATCATTACTTCTACCGAGGCATTATCTTTAAAGGAAAAGCCTGAAACCATGATTATTATTGGAGGTGGTGTGATTGGGGTGGAAATGGCGTCTATCTTCAGCCGTATCGGAACACAGGTGACAATTCTTGAGTATGCAGACCATTTGATTGCTGGAATGGATCATGAACTGGGGGAAAATCTTCAGAAAATACTTAAAAAAGAGGGGATTGATATTAAACTCAATCAGACTGTTTATAAAACCGAAAGTTCAGACGCTGTCGCTAAAGTGTTTTTTAGGGATAAAAATGAAGCCGAGCACGAGCTGGAAGCAGACTATATTTTGGTAGCTGTCGGAAGAAGCCCCTATGTAAAAGGATTGGGTTTGGAAAAAACAGATATACAATTGGACGAGCGCAATTTTATTAAGGTAGATGAAAATAAACGGACATCTGTTTCTAATATCTATGCTATTGGAGATGTGATTGGTGGCGCGATGCTGGCTCATAAGGCGGAAGAAGAAGGGGTTTTGGTTGCAGAAACTATTAACGGACAGAAGCATCATATTCATTATGAGAGAATTCCGTCTGTAGTATATACATGGCCTGAAGTAGCATCCGTTGGATATACCGAAGAATATCTGAAAAAGAATAATATAGCCTATAACGTAGGAAAGTTCCCATTTTCTGCGAGCGCGAGGGCAAGAGCTTCAATGGATACAGATGGTTTTGCAAAGGTACTTGTTGACCCGAAATATGGAGAGGTGCTTGGTGTGCATATTATTGGGGCAAGGGCTGCCGATCTTATTGCACAAGGGGTAATTGCCCAGGAATATGAAGTGACAGCAGAAGATATGTTCCGTATGTCTTACGCACATCCTACTTATTCTGAAACCTTAAAAGAAGCTTACTTGATAGCGTCTGGACAAGGAGCTGTAAATATTTAAACTCAATCTTGTTGAAAATCGCAAGGACATAAAAAATGACCTTTATACTACAATACTTTTACGATAGTGACTCAAAAATTTTATCAGTGATAAAACCCTTACGACCTAGAACATGAAGTTTGTGAAATTTTTTGCGTCCTTGCGATTTTCCAACAGATGACAGCTTTTACTATAAAGCTGAGCAATCTTCATTTTTGGAATAAATCCCATTGCTTTTAGCTTCCAGTTTTCCGGTTTTTCTGTTGATGGTAATTAAAAAAGATTCCTTGGTAACAGGGCATCCTTTTGACTGTAGAGCATACATGGAAATACGATTGTCTTCAATTTTATAAGAACCGGTAAATTTATTTTTGGGATCAATGGAGTAGCCGTAGGTTTTAGCCAATAAAATAGCTTCCGGAAGATTATCAACCGTACCAATAAAATCTCTTAATTGCTGTTCATTGGAAAAATACACAGACCTGTCTTTTTTACAGGCAAGAATATAGGTAAAGCAATTGTTGCCCATGCATTTCTGAAAAAAACCTCTCTCAGGAACAGGTTCATTGATTGTCATAAAATCCGGTGCCTGACTTTCATATACTATTGCCTTTTCAAAGTCAATGTCATTGGTAAGCACTCTCCAATATTCATATTCTTTATCGGGCACAATAAAAGGATAGAGATAGTCTGTAGTATCCAGAATGTCTGGGATTTTCTTATAATCATCAGGAACCTTGATCTGTGCACAAAACAGATTGGATAGAATCAGGGAAAGAGTGATGATTATTTTCATAGAGAAACGTGTTTTCAGAACAAATTTACAAAAACTTAATGATTCCGGATTTAAATAAACTTCATTGGATAGCTTGTTGAAACATTTCCGTTGATAATCTTTTTCAATTTTGATTCTATGAGTTTTCTTGTAAGAGGTTTCAGACGATCGGTATATAAAATTCCCTGGGTATGATCATATTCATGCTGAATAATTCTAGCCGTTAGTCCGGTAAATGTTTTTGTTTGCAGGGTGAAATCCTGATTCTGATATTCAATGATGATTTTCCAGGGCCTTGTTACCTTTTGAGATAATCCGGGAATACTTAAGCATCCTTCATAGTCTTCCCATGTTTCCTCAGAACTGTTAATGATTCTGGCATTGATAAAAGTTTCCAAAATTCCCTTGTCGTTCTTTTCAAAGTAAAGGATTTTATCTTCAGAATCAAGATTTTCGAAAGCAACCTTACTATCCACAACAAAGAGTTGTAAAGGTTTTCCAATTTGAGAAGAGGAGAGACCACAGCCATTAGCCAGATTCATGGTGTCCCACATATCCGAAATGAGTGTCTGTATTTCAGGCGTATTCTCCTTAACCTCTATACATTTTTGTTTTAAAATACGGTTGCCATAGGCTATAATAGATAAATTCATTAGATTATTTTCCTGCAAAGTTCATCAGAAAGGGAAACATATGCAATGAACCTATGTTAATTAATCTGCCTGCGAATTCTGCTTAAAGCCTGCGGAGTAATGCCAATATAGGAAGCTATGTATTTCAAGGGAACCCGTTGAAGTAGCTCAGGCTGTTCTGTAAATAATTTCAGGTAACGTTGCTTGGCTGTAAGTTTTAAAAGAGAAAGTTCTCTTTTACTTTTAGCTAAAAACAATTTTTCAGAAGCGAAACGACCCAAATGGTTTCCCACATTCGTCTGATTGTAAATCTTCTGTAGATCATCATAAGAAATCTGCCATACTAAAGTTTCTGTGAGGGCCTGCATTTCATATTCCGATGGAGTTTGGGTAAGAAAAGAGTCATAGGCACAGGTGAATTCTTTCTCAAAGCTAAAGCTGAAAGTATAACCATGTTCATCATCAGGAATATAAAATCTTACCAACCCTGATTCTATAAAGGATAGGAAGTTTTCTGTATCACCTTGCTGGGTAATGATATCATTTTTTGCATAGACTTTTCTCTGGAAATGTCCTGCAATAAAAGCCCATTCCGATTCCTGCAGCTTTACAATTTGTTCGTAATATTCTCTGATGTATCCCATAGAAACGTATTTGAATAATTCTTAATATAACTTCAGAGATTGTGATGATTATATTTATGAATTAATTTAAAAATCAAAGTTACAAAATGTTTAATTGAGGATAACGACTGTAAAAAACATTCTAATATTTTTTGCTTTTAGCCCTTAATTTTTGTCATTTGTCAATTCAACTAATTCTAAAATCACTTACATTTGTTACTATGAGACACGACCAACGCACAGAAAAATTCAGGCAGATCGTGGAGAACAAATTCCAGATCTACAATTCATTATTTATGAGCCTGCCCTATGATAAAATGACGAATATCGGAATGCTTCTCCCGTTCCTGTATGAGGAAAGTAAAACAGGCTATGACGCAGGAAAAACCCCTGAAGAAATCGTCGAAGAATTTTTTAAAAACCATACAGATCTTCAGACCGAAGAACAAAAACTTGAGCTGCTTTTTAAGATTATTCAGTATATAGAAAGACAGGTAGTTTTGTTCGATAGTATTGAAGATGCTGCATTTCCAAATCTGCATTCAGAAAGTGACAGTGGAACAGTGACTAATCTTTTCGAACGTTCTTTTCAGGATCATAAAATTGAAAAAGTACGTGAAAAATTAAAAGATTTTAGCGTTAAGGTTGTATTTACGGCTCACCCGACTCAGTTTTATCCAAGCTCAGTACAACGGATTATTCAGGATCTGAGAGGAGCCATTACCAGTGATTCCGTTACACAGATTGATATGCTTTTGCAGCAGTTAGGGAAAACCCCTTTTGTGAACAAAGAAAAGCCCACTCCTGTTGATGAAGCATTGAGTATTATTTCCTACCTGAGGTATGTGTATTATGATACCATCGGAGAATTGTTCACGAAGATAAAAAAGACCTTTGGAAATGATCATTTTCATTTGCATGAAGATATTATTCAGCTTGGTTTCTGGCCGGGAGGAGACAGAGATGGAAACCCTTTTGTGACAGCAGATGTTACCAAAAGAGTAGCTGAAGAACTTCGTTCAGCCATATTGAAATCTTATTACAGCCATTTGAAATTCATCAGAAGAAGATTGAGCTTCCGAGGAGTTTCAGAGGTTCTCACACAATTAAGTGAAGAATTGTATGCTGCCATTTTTGATGGAAAAAGTATCACAGCAGAAGCAATTTTAAAGAAAACCGATGAGGCAGAAAAAATATTGATCAATGAACATAATTCCTTGTTTTTAGATCTTTTGGCTAATTTCAGAGATCGAGTGAAGATTTTTGGGACTCACTTTGCAACATTGGATATCCGACAGGACAGCAGGATTCATCAAAAGGTAATTGATACCGTATTTGCAAAAGTATACGGAATAGAGAATGCGGATTATGAAGAGAAGTTCAATAAGTTGATTCAACTTTCACAAGCTGTAAATGCTGACGATTTTGAAGACATTGTAAAAGATACATTGCTTACCGTTTCACAGGTTTCTGAAATTCAGGATTTGAACGGATTGAGAGGAATGAATCGCTATATTATTTCCAATTCCGATGCCGTAAAAGATGTAATGAATGTGTATGCATTCTTTAAAATCTGTGGATATCAGGACGAAGCAATTAATATGGATATCGTTCCACTTTTTGAAACCATGGAAGGACTTGCTAATGCTGAAAATGTGATGAATGAACTGTATCATAATCCAGTTTATAAAAAACACCTTGAAAAAAGAGGAAATCAGCAGACTATTATGCTTGGCTTTTCTGATGGAACCAAGGATGGTGGTTACCTAAAGGCAAACTGGGAAATTTATAAGGCTAAAGAAGTTTTAACTCAACTTTCAGAGCAAAATAATATTAAAGTTGTATTCTTTGATGGTAGAGGAGGTCCACCGGCAAGAGGAGGAGGTAAAACTCACGATTTCTATGCTTCACAGGGAAAAACAATCGCCAATAATAAGATTGAGCTAACAATTCAGGGGCAGACCATTACAAGTATTTTCGGAAATAAAGAACAGGCAAAATATAATTTTGAACAGCTTTTAACAGCCGGAGTGGAAAATGATGTATTTAAAAATGCCAAAAAAGACCTTACAGAAAAAGAAAGAGCATTAATTATCGAATTGGCGAATATCAGTTACCAAAAATATTCAGACCTCAAAGCTCATCCAATGTTTGTTCCTTATCTTCAGGAAATGAGTACTTTAGAGTATTATGGAAAAACCAATATCGGTAGCCGTCCATCCAAAAGAGGAAATGGCAGCGAATTGAAGTTTGAAGACTTACGAGCAATTCCATTTGTAGGGTCATGGTCACAATTGAAGCAGAATGTACCCGGATTTTTTGGTTTTGGATATGCAATGCAAAAAATGAAGGAACAAGGAAGATTTGAAGAAGTAAGAGAGCTATACAAAGGTTCAGATTTTTTTAAAACCTTAGTTTTGAACTCTATGATGAGCATGAATAAATCTTATTTTCCTCTGACTTATTACATCAGAAATAATCCGAAGTTTGGAGCTTTCTGGAATGTTCTTTTCAATGAATATGAGCTTTCAAGAGAAATTATGCTGGAACTTACAGGCTTTAAAATGCTTCAGGAAGAAGATCCGCTATCCAGAAAATCAGTGAAGATTCGTGAGAAAATTGTACTTCCATTATTAAGCATTCAGCAATATGCCTTAATGAAGATCCAAAAAGGAGAAGGAAATAAAGTGGCCTATGAGAAACTGGTGACCCGTTCCTTATTCGGAAATATTAATGCAAGCAGAAACTCGGCATAAGTTATTTTTGAAACAGGAATAATTTCCATAACGATAAAACGGGCTTTAGCTCGTTTTTTTATTATCAACTATTCATGAGTTATAGGTCATAAGTATTAACACAATAATATCTCCCGCAGATTATTCAGATCACGCAGATGTTTATAGGGAATTAAATCTGCTCCATCTGAATAATCCACGAGAAATAAGATCGTTATTCCTTTAAGAATTTTTCGTACAAAGTCTTATCCCTTGTCTGAATTTTCAGATAATAGGTTCCTTTTGCAAAATCTTCCACTTTTATAGATTTTTGGTTGCTGCTTTTTCTGATTAATCTTCCCAGATTATCATAAATTTCTAAAGACTGAACTTCCTGTTCCGATGCTACATTCAGGATGTTTTTAGCAGGATTAGGGAATATGGTGAATTTTTCCTTTTTTACAATTTCAGAAGTATTCAAAACAGAATTGAAGAGGTTTCCAAAATTAAGAATGCCATATCCCATTTGATCCGTATGATTAGGAAAAAGAGAAGCCGTTTGCCTTAATTTTGTCCTTATTAATTCCCTATTCATAGCAGGAAATGCCTGAATGAAGCATGCTACACCTCCGGCAGCAATTGGAGTGGCAATAGAAGTTCCGTTGGTGGTAAAAGGTACATCACCTATAACCGTTGCTGTCCCTGTTCCCTGGGCACTTCCGTCAGGTTTTACCACATTAAGCGAATTGGGTCCAAAAGATGAAAATGCTGAAGAATTTCCCGATGAATTTACTGCCCCGATAGAAAATACTTTAGCATTGTCTGCCGGAGTTAGCAGATAATGCCACGGCTTATCTCCCGAGTTTCCTGTTGCTGCCAGTACAAAGATTCCTTTTTCCGCAGCTATTTGCGCTCCACGAGCTACGAATGAAGTAGTTCCGTTCATGTCAGCATAGGTATAGCTATATTGAGGATTATCGAAAACATTATACCCCAGAGATGTGGTAATGATTTCAACTCCTTTTCTGTCTGCCTCTTCAGCTGCTTCAATCCAGTAGATTTCCTCTTCAGGGATTTCAACGGTAGCATCTTCGCTTCGGTACAGATAAAAATCAGCATCAGGAGCTGAACCTACAAATACGTTTTCCAAGTAACCGCCAATGGCTCCCAAAACTACTGATCCGTGGATATTTAAAGAGGTATTATAAATATTGTTGGTCTTAGTAACAAAGTCATAGCCGGCTTTTATCCTGTTATTGGCTCTCATTCTTAAAAAAGCATTTCCGGTATCTACCGTAGGAAAACCATTGTCGATAACAGCGATGGAAACTCCTGTTCCTGTATATCCTGCAAGATGGAGCGGCCTGATGTTTACCTGATCAATTTGGCCAGTTCCAGAGCCATAATCAAAGGTGGTAAGGTTTTTATTGGTACTTGCCTGATCTTTCCATTTATTAATAGAAACTTTGTTGCCTCCGGTTGAGTTATTTCGTATAAAACTTTCTACAGAGAGTACAAAAGGTTGTGCCTGCAAAACCGCTATTTGAGCAGGTGTTGCATTGACAGCAGCTCCATTGAGCCATTTAGAATAATCTGTCACCGTAAATCCCAGGTTTTGAAGGTTTTGAATGTAAGATTGCTCTATGGGAGCGTCCTGGTCATTAAGCGATATTCCTAAGGCAATACGTCTGTTAAGTGATTTTTGCGAAAGCTCTGAAAGCGGATTGGCAAAGAATACAGCTTTGTTGGGCTTGTCCTTAAAATATACGAACACAAGCTGCGTTTGTGCAGATACATAAGCACAGCCTGTGAGGAAACAAAAGAGTAAAATTTTTTTCATAAAATTATTTTGTATAAAGATAAAAACAAAAACCAATAAAATTTTTGATAGGATTTTAAAATCCTTATTTTTACAGAAATATTTATTTATGAAAAAAATTCAGATGGTTGACTTGCAAAGTCAGTATTACAAAATAAAGAATGATGTAGACAATGCAGTTTTAAATGTAATGGATTCTGCGGCATTTATCAACGGTCCTGAAGTAAAGTCTTTCCAGAATGAATTGGAGTCTTATTTAGACGTAAAACACGTAATTCCGTGTGCTAATGGAACTGATGCATTACAGATTGCCCTTATGGCACTGGATCTGAAAGAAGGTGATGAGGTTATTACTGCTGATTTTACCTTTGCTGCAACAGTAGAAGTAATTCATTTGCTTAAATTAAAATCTGTCTTGGTAGATGTTGACTATGATACATTTACAATCTCAACAGATGATTTAAGAAAAGCAATTACTCCAAAAACAAAGGCGATTATTCCTGTGCATTTGTTCGGGCAATGTGCCAATATGGAAGAAATTCTTAAAATTGCTGAGGAGCATAATTTATATGTGATTGAAGATAATGCACAGGCAATTGGTGCAGAATATACATTCTCTGACGGAACGGTAAAATTTGCCGGAACAATGTCTACTGTGGGAACAACATCTTTCTTCCCGTCAAAAAACCTGGGATGCTATGGTGATGGTGGTGCTATTTTTACCAATAATGACGAATTGGCTCACCGTCTAAGAGGAATTGTAAACCACGGAATGTATGAAAGATATTATCATGATGAAGTAGGGGTGAACTCCCGTTTGGATAGTATTCAGGCTGCTGTTTTAAGAAAGAAGCTTCCTCATCTGGATTCTTATAATGAAGCAAGAAGAAAGGCTGCAGACTATTATGATGAAGCATTTGCAGGTCATCCGGATATCCTGACTCCAAAGAGATCTGAGAGTTCTACTCACGTATTTCACCAGTATACCTTAAGAATTCTGAACGGTAAGCGTAATGAACTTCAGAAATTCCTTACAGAAAAGGAAATTCCTGCAATGATTTATTATCCAGTGGCCTTAAGAAAGCAGAAAGCTTACTTCCAGGAAAGTAATGATGCAGATTTTGTGAATACAGACAAACTTCTGGATCAGGTAGTTTCTCTGCCAATGCATACAGAGCTAGACGAAGAGCAGTTGAAGTATATTACGGATGCGGTGCTTGAGTTTATGAAATAATGAAAAGAAAGATATTTAAACATAGGCTGGTTTATTACTTAGCTGTAATTACCAGCTTACTGCTTTTTATAGTATCTGCACTTTCAATTTTGAAATTATTTAATAATTTCAGCATATTTAAAACATTGGTTATCTGTACTTCACTTGTTATTAATGCATTTGCATTCATTAATTTGATTGAAAAATATGATAAAGCTGTTTTGTTTCTAAACCTTAGTTTATCTTTATCCATAATTATTTTAGGATATCCCTTACTGTTGGGATTTTTAAATGGATATTATGTTTTAGAACATTTTAGTTTTAAACTTTCAGTTTCATTCATATTAATTTTGATTATTGTTAATGTGTTTAAAGTGAAAGAATATGAGGTAGCTAACGAAATAGAAAACATAGGAAAAAAGGAAGCTTAAAAAATAAAAATGGCAATACTTGTTACAGGAGGACTTGGATACATTGGTTCTCATACGGTGGTAGAACTTCTTAATAACGGCTTTGAAGTGGTTATTGTAGACGATTTATCCAATTCAGAAAGATTTATTTTAAAGAATATTGAAGAAATTGCAGGTAAAAAGCCAATTTTTTATCCTTTTGATCTAAAGCGAAAAGAATTGCTTAATCAGGTTTTTGATGCACACCATATTGATGGCTGTATCAATTTTGCGGCTTTTAAAGCAGTGGGAGAAAGTCAGATGAAACCAGTGGATTATTATGAGAATAATTTGTTTTCCCTCATCAATATTTTACAGGAGTTTAAAGAAAGAGGAATTTCCAACTTTATTTTCAGTTCATCATGCACTGTTTATGGACAAGCTGATGTGATGCCAATTGATGAAAATACTCCTTTAAAAATGCCTGAAAGTGTCTATGGAAAGACTAAACAAATGGGAGAGGAGATTCTTATTGATTTCGCTAAAGCATACAACCGAAAAATTTCGTTATTAAGATATTTTAATCCAATTGGAGCACATCCATCTGCAAAACTTGGAGAATTACCAGTTGGTATTCCTAATAATCTGGTTCCTTACGTAATGCAGACTGCTGCAGGAATACGTGAAAAATTAAGTATTTGGGGAGATGATTATCCAACAGCAGACGGAACTGCTGTTCGTGACTATATTTATGTGGTGGATCTGGCAAAAGCTCATGTTGCTGCCCTGAAGAAGCTTATGAATGACCAGTCTGAAGAAGCATTAATTGATACTTATAATCTGGGGACAGGAAAAGGGTCCTCTGTTTTGGAGGTAGTTAAAGCTTTTGAAACAGCAAATAATGTAGAGGTACCTTATCAGATCTGTGCAAGAAGAGAAGGAGATATTACGATTGCTTATACCAATCCAGGTAAAGCAGAGAGTGAACTTGGGTGGAAGTCCGAAACCCCACTTGAAGAATCATTAAGAACAACCTGGGAATGGCAAAAGTATTTGAATTCTAGAAACTCATAAAAAAATAATATGGCTTGGAATCCTGAAGTATATGACCAGTTTAAAGAAGAGCGCTCAGCTCCATTTTTTGATTTATTAAATCTTGTTGAATCAAGAACAGGTATATCTGTTATAGATCTGGGATGTGGAACCGGAGAATTAACTTCTAAGCTTTTGGACTATCTGGAAGACTCCAGGGTTTTAGGGATAGACTCTTCGGAGGAAATGCTTGAAAAAGCGGCTCAGTTCAAAACAAGCAGATTAACTTTCGAGAAAAGGAGTATTGAGGAGCAGCTTCATTTGGGGGATACCTATGATCTGATTATTTCAAATGCAGCAATCCAATGGTGTAATAACCATAAAGAACTTTTTCCAAGAATAATCAGTAAAGTTAATGAAGGGGGGCAATTAGCGGTACAAATTCCTTCCAATCATGAATATGTTGTACACCAACTATTAAGGAAAATAGCGGGTACAGAACCTTATAAAACGGTTTATCATTCATGGGAAAGAGAATCTCCTGTTTTGAAGATAGAAGACTATGCCCAAATATTATTTGACAATAAAGGAAGAGAAATTACCGTTTATGAGAAAGTATTCCCTCATGTTCTTGAAAATGCCGAAGCAGTATTTACTTGGGCCTCAGGAACAGCAATGCTTCCTTATATCGAGAAGCTTCCTGATGATTTGAAAGAAAAATTTAAAAAAGACTATAAACAAGAATTACAAAACATCTTCCCTGAATCACCTGTCTTTTATCCATTTAAAAGAACATTTATTTCAGCGAAGTTTTAACCAAATTTAATATGAAGACACAAAGAATAGGTATTACATTTTCCTCATTTGACCTCCTGCATGCAGGGCATATCAAGATGCTTGAAGAAGCTAAAACAGTGTGCGATTATTTAATCGTTGGGTTACAAATTGATCCATCACATGATCGTCCGAACAAAAACAAGCCAAGCCAGACTATCGTTGAGAGATATATTCAGCTTAAGGCTGTAAATGCTGTGGATGAAATCATTCCTTACTATACAGAAGAAGATCTGCTGGATATTCTAAAATCTTTTGTAATTGATGTAAGAATCATTGGTGATGATTATATGGATCGAGATTTTACAGGTAAGCAATATTGTGAAGAAAAGGGCATTGAAATTTTTTATAATAAAAGAGATCACCGTTTTTCTACCAGTGACTTAAGAAAAAGAATCTATGAAGCTGAAAAAGAAAAAGCTTCCCAAAAAGAACCCGTAAAATAAAAGAATAAAAAAATCCCGAAATTAATTTTCGGGATTTTTTGCTTTATTACATTGGACCTCCTTGTTGATCGTCACCTGTTTCATTGGAGTTAATATCCTTTTTCTTCTTAGGTTGCTCTACTTTCTCACCTTGTTTAAACCTGTAGGTTAAGGCAATAGAGAACTGTCTTGGCTGCCATTGCATATAGCTGCTACGTGTATAGTCATTGCTATAGTTGGTTACCTCCATACCTCTTGTATTAAAGATATCCTGTATATTGAATGAAAGTGTTCCGTTTCCTTTCCAGATTGTTTTAGATGCTCCAAAGTTGATGGCATACATATCCTTTCTGTCCTGGCTGGCTGTTTTTTGTCCTCCTCTATAGAATCCTTGCAACTGTACACTTAATGTTTTATCAAGCTTAAAAGTTGTATTAAGACGTAATCTTGTAGAAAAACCACTTCCTGTAAAATCTAATGAACGCACCTGAGTCAATCCGTCTACATCTATTGTTTTATAGGTAGCAATTCCGGAAGTTTTGTATCCGAATAAATCTACACTACCCATGATTTTGAACCATGCAAAAGGATCATAGGTGAAGTTCAGATCCAAACCGTATCGGTCATCATTACCAAGGTTTTCAGGTTTTGTATAGAATACCTTTTGTCTTTCATCAGGCCTGTACACCAACATTTTAGTATCATCAGTTGCATGTCTGTAATATAAAGTAGGGTTGATGGTAAATTTCTTTCTAGTAATGTTATAACCTACTTCATAGGAATCTACATAAGATGGGTTCAGGTCAATATTTCCTTCAAAAATATTCTGGTTATTCGTATAATTGGGGAAAGGAACCATAAAGAATGATCTCGGCCTGTCTATCCTACGGGAATAGTTTACTAAAATCTGGTTATTCTTCGATATATCATAGCTTAAGAATACACTTGGAAATAAGTTGTTGTAATTCTTCGTTTTATTTAAAGGCTCCTTATCAGGGTTCTGACTAATATAATTGATCTTAACGTTTGATAGCTCGTCTCTTAATCCTAACTGATAGCTAAGGTTACCAATCTTACTTTTAAACTGCAGGTAGAATGCATTGAACATTTCTCTATAATCCGTGTTATTGTTATAATTGGGAATAAGAGGATTGTTAGAAGTACTGCTTACAAAATTATCATAAGTATTGTCATTAATATCCAATCTGTAACCCGCTTCAATCTTGGAGTTTTCTCCTATTGGCAATTCGTAGTCGGCCTTTCCTATGACAGTTTTGCTTACAGAATGTCTTCTGGTAATGTCCTGTACAGATGGGATATTGTCAACACTTTCCAGAATATCAGCGTTATTGTTACTTCTGTTTCTCTGTAAACTTAATGATAAGGATAAATTTTGTCCATTGTCATCAAATTTATGATCTAAACCTAAATCTCCCTGAAATGCCAGATTGTTAAAAACACTTTTAGAATCTCTCAGTGTATAAGGGTTCAGTAATTTCCAAGGTTCAGATGTTGCTCCCGTATATTTATAAAAAGAATCGTAGGTATTTACAAGCTCATTTCCATCTCCTTCAAATGTTCTCACCAATCCTGTTAAATTGATTGAGGTTTTATCAGAAATATCATACACAAAACCAGCACTTACATTATAGTTTTTACTATATGTTTTATTTTCAGAATTTTGAGACTGATGAACCGGGACATTAGGTACTTTTGCTATCTCTGCTGGTGTTGTTGGGATTGGATCTAGCTTTGGAAATTTAATATCATGGTAGGTTGTTTCAGAATTATTTTTGGTTTTATTTTCTGTATAACCACCACCACCGTTCACAAACCATGTCCAGTTATTCTTTCTCCAGCTTAAATTGGCATTAAGAGCTGTTCTTGGAAAATATCCCAAAGTTCCAACCACACTACCGTTAAAGCCAATTTTCTTATTTTTTTTAAGAATGATGTTCAAAATACCGGAAGTTCCGCTTGCTTCAAACTTTGAAGAAGGATTGGTAATCACCTCAATTCTTTCAATCTGATCAGCAGGGATACTTTGAAGCGCATTTGCTCCATCATCAATTCCCAAAAGAGAAGATGGTTTTCCGTTAATCAGGAATTTTACATTTGTACTTCCTCTCATGGAAACTGTTCCATCCGTATCTACCGAAACAGAAGGTACATTACTCAAAACATCCTGAAGATTTCCTCCTTTGCTGACAATATCCTGGGATGGGTCATAAGTTCTTTTGTCCAATTCTACTTTGTAGGGCTTGGCTGCAGAGGCAGTAATAACAACACCTTGTAATTCCTTTGTTGCTCCATCTAGGGTAGAGGTAGCTTCAGCTTCTATGGATAACGCTCCAATATTGCCGGCTCCGGTAATATTCTTATTGACTATGCTTTTTTTATAATCAATAGCCTCCACAGTAATGTCATAAGATCCGGGAGTAAGTTGTAGCTGGTACTGTCCTTTTTCATCGGTAAGTACGGCATCACTGAATGCAGTATTGGCTTTATTACTAAAAGTTACAGATGCATAAGGAACCGGTTGGTTCTTCTTGTTGACAATGATCCCTGAAACCCCTGCTTTTTCCTGTGCGAAAGCCATTGCCGCCGCCGAAAGCACTAAAGTAAGTCCTAGTGTTTTTCTTGTGAAAATATTGACAATTTCTGTCTTATTCTTCATAGGTTATTTTTTTGTATAAAATCGTGAAAGGATAACCCTTAACATTTTAAAAGTCTTTATCTGTTTGATTTTTAAAATATTATGATTTATTTATTGTTTTTAGCTGTATAAATTTTAGATGCCTGTTTAGCCTATTTTATATTTTTTGAATTGAGCCAGTTTTGATAGGCTTTTGCATTCACAGCATGCTCTTCAGCACTTGCCGTAAACTTATGATAACCAAATCTTGCGGGATCTGCACACATAAATATATAATTATTATTTTCTGCACTCAAAACAGCATCTACAGAGTTTTTATCTACCACACAGATGGGTCCCGGAGGGATGCCTGCATTGGCATATGTATTATATGGAGATGGTGTAGACAAATGCTTATATAACACCCTTTTGATGGGCTCTTTAAAATTAGTCTGCTTATTAATTGCATAGATCACCGTGGGATCAGACTGAAGTTTCATGCCTTTTCTGTAACGGTTTAAATATAATCCTGCAATAGTTTTCATTTCATCCTTTTTTCCTCCAGATTCCTTATAAACAATAGATGCAAGGGCATAGATCTGATCTCTTGTTAACCCGGACTGCTGTTCTTTGTTTTTTCTTTCGCTTGTCCAGAAATCATTGTACTGATCTTCAAACTTGGCGAAAAATTCTCTTGGACTTACCGTCCAGAAGAAATTATAAGTATCAATGAAGAAATATTTTTTTAAATCTTCAACACTTTTATATCCTTTTTCCTGAGCAACTCCATCCAGATCGTTAACGAAGTGTAAGGAATCCAGTTCTGTTTTTTTTGTAACCTTACCAATCATTTGGTACATATCTCCAAAATCTCCGATTCTGAAAGAATTTGCTGTTTGATTACCTGCTTTAATCATGTTTACCAGATCTGTATTGCCCTTACCGCTTTCAATATGATAACGTCCAGCTTTAAAGCTTGTATTAAGACCCTTGTCTTTGGCTACAGCCTCAAAAGATTCGCGGTCTTTAATGTATGGAGCAATGGAGTCCAGGATCTGCTTAAATTCTGCCTTATGAGGGATCAAAATATAACCGTCCTTTTCTACATTGTTTCCAAAGTATTTATTATAAAATCTCAAACCAAAAAATCCTGCGACTACAAAAACCAGCAGAATGATAATGAGAATAGCTTTTTTCATTCTTAAATAATGTTGATTAAAAGTTTTTTGATTTTAAAGAATATCCACCTTTCCTTTAAAAACTTGCTTTGCGGGACCTTCCAGCCAAATGTTACAGAATGAGTCTCCACTTTTTTCAGCATATACCTTAAGATTTCCTCCCAGGGTTTTAACTTTTACAGAAGTTAGATTGTCTTTTTGAAGAAAAGTTAAAGCCGAAGCCGTAACTCCTGTGCCGCAGCTGTAAGTTTCATTCTCAACGCCTCGTTCATAGGTTCTTACGAAAATTTCATTATCGGAAATTTTTTCAACAAAGTTCACATTGATCCCTTTTTCTTTATAATTTTCCGAATTTCTGATGCCGTGACCTTCTGCGTAAACGTCATAGTCTTTCAGATTTTCTACATATTTTACATAATGAGGAGAACCGGTGTTAAGAACAGCGTTATTTCCGTCCTGTGAAATGGTGTTTACATCAATCATTTTTAATTTAATGATTCCGTTATGGATTTCCGCATCATGCTCACCATCTGTTGCAATAAACTTACATTTGTCTTCAAAAACATCCAGGAAAAACGCGAAAGCGACAAGACATCTCCCTCCGTTTCCGCACATGGTACTTTCACCACCATCAGAATTATAGTAAACCATTTTAAAATCATAGTCAGCATCGTTCTCTAAAAGAATAAGTCCGTCAGCACCTATTCCGAAACGTCTGTCACATAATTTTTCGATGATATTTTTGTCTTTAGGAAACTGTAGATCACGGTTGTCTACCATTACAAAATCATTCCCAGTTCCCTGATATTTATAAAATTCCATATATTTTTGTCTAAATTGAAGAGACAAAATTAATATATTTTAAATGAAAAACGAACAGTGTTAACTGTTCGTTTCCTTATTTATAATCGTTTTATCTAAAGCCTCCGCCACTGCTGTTCTGTCTGCTTGTGTTACCAGAACTGCTGCTTTGGGTGCCTGAACTATTTCTAAACCCACCGCTATTGGAAGATTCTGATCTGCTGGAGCTGTTGCTGCTGCTTTCAGTACTTCTAAATCCGCTGTTTTGGCTTCTGGATCCACTGCTGTTTTGGTTGTACTGAGTTCCCTGAGAACTGTTGCTCTGATTTCTGAATCCATTATTGTTTTGGCTTCCTTGGTTGTTTTGGTTACCGCTACTTTGGTTTCTGAATCCGCTATTGTTATTTCTTCCGCTGTTGGAGTTTCTATTGTAGCTGCCATTATTATAGTTGCCACCATTGTTATATGAACCTCCATTATCTCGGAAACCGTTGTTGGGTCTTTGAGAAGTCACCGCAGATCTTCTTTCTACATATACTTTTCTTCTGGAGTTATTGTAATTATCGTAATAGTAAGGAATACCATTATCATAATAATAATTAATGTTATTTCTATAATAATAGCCATCATTACCATAATAACCACCATTACCGTAATATCCTGAAGGAGCATAGTAATATCCATTATTGTAGTATGGGTCTCCATAACCACCATTGCTGCCATATCCGTCTGTATATGCTAAACAAGATGTTAAACTGGTAATAGCAAAAATACTGACTGCTATTTTAAATAAATTTTTCATGACTTTATTGTACTTTTTTTTTCTTTAAAACTTTTTTTCCAATTAAGGTATCCTAAGATAGCCATTATAGTAAATACCAAATATTGAACCGAAGTGATACCAAGACCCTTAAAAATCATCATTGGCATACAAATAAAATCTCCGATAATCCAGAAAATCCAGTTCTCAATGCGTTGTTTGGCCATAAACCACATTCCTACTAAAAATATTGAAGTTGTAAAAATATCCATCCAATTGGCCCAATCCAAATGATATAATCCAAGATTTGTTCCTTCCATTGAAAACTTATTATCAATATAAGGTTTATAGTAATAAATAAGAGTAACCAGTAAAAGGCTTAAAATAAAAAGTATAACAGCATAATACCATTCTTTTTTCGTAGCCCACGTAACTTCCACATGAACATGGTCTTTAGAGTTTTTTGCCCATAAAATCCAACCATAAACACTCATCACAGAATAATATACAT
Source organism: Chryseobacterium aurantiacum (assembly GCF_003020585.1). Lineage (GTDB taxonomy): Bacteria > Bacteroidota > Bacteroidia > Flavobacteriales > Weeksellaceae > Chryseobacterium > Chryseobacterium aurantiacum. The sequence goes on along the minus strand of NZ_PXUE01000002.1, from coordinate 722,354 downwards.
TGATAAGGCAGTCTCCCAATAAACCAAAGTTGAAAAGAATGTAAACATAGATCAGGGTAGAGATAATGCCGGTAGGGTAAACCCATATATTTTTTTTAATGGAAAAATATACGCTCAGAGTTCCGAAAATAGCACCCGATGCTTCAAGCATAATCTGTAAGAAATCATAGCTTTCATAAGGCTTTACAAAAAGATCATATAAATTCATGCGATCAAAAATAAACAAAAATATGGACTTTTTAAAATGAATTAAATAATGTGTTGCTTAAGTTTTGGAGGCTTTAATGTAAAATAAATGATGAAAGTTTAACGATAAACGTGGGAGTTCCTAAATTTTTTATATTTTCGTAAATCCTTAATAAATAAAAAAACATGTCGAAAATTTGGGTTAAGAAACCACTAAGTGCCTATGAGGCAGATATGAAGAAAAGTGAGCTGAAAAAAGTCCTTGGAAAATGGAGTTTAACAGCAATTGGAGTAGGTGCTATCATTGGAGGTGGAATCTTTGTTCTTACGGGAACGGGAGCCTATTACCATGCAGGACCAGCGCTTGCAATCTCCTTTATTATTGCAGGTATTGCCTGCGTTTTTGCAGCATTGTGCTATGCTGAATTTGCTTCCATTATCCCAGTTGAAGGCTCAGCTTATGCCTATGCTTACGGAACAGTAGGAGAAATTTTTGCATGGGCCATGGGGTGGTGTCTCATTCTGGAGTATGCCATGGCCAGTATGGCCGTTTCTGTGAGCTGGTCCGGATATTTTACCAAATTTTTGAAGATTTTTGGCGTTCATCTGCCAGGATATCTAACCTCGGATCCGTCAAGTTATACAGGTGATGGGTTTTCTATGAATCTACCTGCATTTATCCTTGTATTATTGATTACTGCATTGTTGGTAAAGGGAACAAAGGAAGCAGCAGGAGCTAATAATTTAATCGTATTGATGAAGACTTCTGCAGTTATTTTTGTAATTATTGCCGGAGTTTATATCATTTTTTCCAATACTGATCTTTATAACGCTGTTGATGGTGTTAAAAACTGGAATCCTTTTATTCCGGATCAGGTAAAAATTAAGAATTCAGAAGGAGATATGGTTTCCGCCTATGGTATTAAAGGAATTATTTCCGGAGCTGCCGCTATCTTCTTTGCTTATATTGGTTTTGATGCTGTTTCTACACAAGCAGGAGAAGCTATTAATCCTAAGAAAGATGTACCTTTCGCTATTATTGCTTCATTATTGGTTTGTACAGCATTATACATCTGCGTATCTCTTGTACTGACAGGAATGATGCATTATACAGACTTTAACCCTGAAGGAAAATATCCGGACGCAATTAAAGCTCCTGTAGCATATGCTTTTGAAATCGCAGGAAAACACTGGGCGAGTAATGTAGTAACAATTGCCGCTACAGTAGGATTGATTTCTGTAGTAATGGTAATGATGATGGGACAGTCCAGAATCTTTATCGGAATGGCAAAAGACGGATTGATCCCTAAGTTCTTCGGAGAACTTCACCCAAAAACAAGAACTCCTTATAAAGGAATTATCCTGTTAGGAATAGTGGTTGCGCTTATTGCTGCATTTACACCAATTTCTACATTAGCGGATATGACAAGCTTCGGAACTCTGTTTGCGTTTACTTTGGTTTGTATCGCAGTTTGGGTAATGAGAAAGAAAGAACCTAACTTGATCAGACCTTTCAAAGTTCCTGCCTATAAAGTTGTTGTAGCATTAGGAGTATTTATTAATGTTTATTTAATATTTAACTTAAGTGCTCATGCATTGGAACTTTCTGCGGTATGGCTTTGCTTGGGAGGGTTAGTATACTTCCTTTATGGAAAATCAAACAGTAAACTTAACAATCCTGAAAAATACAAGGAAATAGATTAATAATATTATAAACCGCTTCGGCGGTTTTTTTGTTGAATATAGTATGAAAAAGATTTTATCCATAGTACTCCTATCCGTAGGAATGACTGCATTTTCTCAACAGGTAGAAAATATAGAAACGATTCTTAATGATAAAATAAGTATCAGGGCACTCGAACTTTATAACAATAAGATTTGGTATAGCGGAACAGATTCCAAGTTTGGATTTGTGGATCTTAAAGATTACAAAAATCAAAAACAGATCAGGCTTGCTGAAGAAAAGCTTCAGTTCAGAACGTTGGGTCAAGATAATAATTTCTTTTATGCCATTAATATTGAAAGTCCGGCGCGTTTCTTTAAGATTGATAAGAAAGATCTGAAATTACAGGTTGTTTTTACGGATACCACAAAAACAGCATTTTATGATGCTCTACATTTTGTCAATAATAAGCTTGCCTATGCATTCAGTGATGCAGATAAGGATCACTTGTTGAAATTAGCAGTATATAAAGATGGAAAGTGGGGGATGTTTAAGGATAATGTGTTGTTAAACGAAGGGGAAGCTGCTTTTGCTGCAAGCAATACCAATATATCTTCCACCAAAAAATATGTGTGGATTGCCACAGGAGGGAAAGCCTCAAGGATTTTAAGGTTAAATTTAAAAACTGAAAAACTGGAGATTTTCAAAACTCCTTTTGTTCAGGGGGAATCTTCACAAGGAATGTATTCCATTGATTTCTATGACGATCAATTCGGAATTGCAGTAGGAGGTGATTATACAAAGCAGGATGCTAACAACAATAATATTGCAACCACCAATGATGGTGGAGAAACCTGGCAGATTCAGGCTTCGGGACAAAATGCGGGATATATGACCTGCGTTAAAATAAAGCCTGGCTCAAAAGGAAAAGAGATTATTGCGGTTGGAGATCAGCATATTAGTTATTCTTCGGATTTTGGAAAGACATGGAAGAAAATTTCCGATGAAAAAGGCTTGTATGTCTGCCAATGGATTGATGGAAATAGAGTAGTTCTTGCAGGGAAAGATAGAGTGGTACTGTTGAAGCTGAAATAAAAGAGATACTTAAGATCAATAAAACAAATAGAATTTATCATTATCTCCGTAACAGGTTTAAACAGTGTATTTAGACTCATTCTAAACTATAACCTAATATAATTCATAGGTTGAAATTCATAACTAATGGTTAATTTTGTAGGATGGAATTTTAATTATGTTAAATTTTCCCACCTTATAAAATTTTATTTTTCAAAATGAACTCTTTAATAGATAAGTATAATATTCCTGGACCGCGTTACACTTCTTATCCTACCGTTCCATATTGGGATGAATCTACATTTTCTCCGGAAAAATGGAAAGAAACCGTAATCAGGTCTTTTGATGAAACCAATGCAGAGGAGGGGATTTCTATTTATATCCATTTACCTTTCTGCGAGGCATTGTGTACATTTTGTGCATGTCATAAGCGTATAACGAAACAGCACAGTGTTGAAGTTCCTTATTTGGAAAGCGTATTAAAGGAATGGAAGCTTTATCTTGATCTTTTCAAAGAAAGACCAAAGCTGAAAGAATTGCACCTGGGTGGAGGTACGCCTACATTTTTCTCTCCGGAAAACTTAAAAACACTCCTGGAAGGAATTTTTTCGACCGTAGATATTGCAGAACATCCAGAGTTTTCATTTGAAGGGCACCCTAATAACACTACTAGAGAACATCTTCAGACTTTATATGACCTTGGCTTTAGAAGAGTAAGCTTTGGAGTACAGGATTATGATCCTAAAGTACAAAAAGCGATTAACAGAATTCAGCCTTTTGAAAATGTGAAAAATGTAACAGAGTGGGCTAAGGAAATTGGGTACAGAGGAATTAGCCATGACTTGGTTTTTGGTCTTCCTCACCAAACTTGGGAAGCAATGGAACACACAATTAGAAAAACAATGGAATTGAAGCCGGATAGACTGGCATTTTATTCCTATGCACACGTTCCGTGGGTAAAAGGTGTGGGGCAGAGAGGATTTGATGAAAATGACCTGCCGAGTGGTGAAGAGAAGCGCCGCTTGTATGAAGATGGGAAAAAATTACTTCAGGATCTGGGATATATTGAAGTCGGAATGGATCATTTCTCTTTGGAACATGATGACTTGTACCAGTCTTTGATTCATAAAAAACTTCACAGAAATTTTATGGGATATACATCAAGCAACACCCAATTGATGGTAGGGCTTGGAATGTCAGCTATTTCAGATTCCTGGTATGCATTTGCCCAAAATGTGAAAACAGTGGAAGACTATCAGAAAATGGTAGAAGAGGGAGAGATTCCTGTGGTGAAAGGACATGTCCTGAATGAAGAAGATTTAACGGTAAGAAGACACATTCTGAATCTGATGTGTCAGCTGGAAACCACTTTTAGCACCCATAATTCTTTCCCTGAGCTGGAAAATGCACTGGAAATGTTGGAAGAAATGGAAAATGACGGATTGGTTGAGATTAACGGCCACGAAATTAAAATTACCGAAGCTGGTAGAGCATTCACCCGAAATGTAGCAATGGTATTTGACCTTAGGATGATGAGAAATAAACCCGAAACAAGGATTTTCTCAATGACAATATAAAAAAAAGCGGTTCAGTCTTGAACCGCTTTTTTATTTCACTTAAATTTTTAGTTTAGACATTCAGTGCTCAAATGATGTATTGAATACAATACACTTCTGTATAAAAAATAGAACTTACTCAATAACAAGTTTTTGGCTAAAAGATTTTAATTTTCCAGATTTTAGATTGATAAAATAGACCCCGGTTGGGATTTTGGAGATATCTATTCTTTGCCCCTCCGTAACTACGCCTGTTTCCAATACTTTTCGCCCATCTGTACTGATGATTTCTGCGGTTACCTTTTTATCTTTAATTCCATTAATAAAAACCTCTTTTGAAGCAGGATTAGGATAAATCTTTATAGTCCCTAAATGATTGTTCTCCTGTGTACCCAAGGTTCCGGTTGTGATTTTAAATATCTTTCCGCTATTAACGGCTGCCACATAAAGTTCTTTTTGTGAGTTCTGCCCAAAAGTTGAAAAATTATTTCCACTGTAGGGGGTAGTCCATGTGATGGAATTATCAGTGTTCAGAATTCCAATCTGGGTAGAACAATAGTCTGCAAAGAAATATTTTCCCTGAAGTGATGGATACTGAGAACCTCTGTAAACATACCCTCCCGTAATAGAACATTTTCCTCCTGAATGATCATACACTGCAATAGGAAAGGTCATGGACGACGCACTGGGACATCCTACGGTTGTATTGTAAGGTGTGTTACCTTCATAGCAGCGCCAGCCATAATTAAGCCCGGCTTGCGCTATAGGCATTTTATTGATTTCCTCAATTGCACCTTGCCCTACATCGGCAATCCATGCATTTCCCGTAGTGAGATCAAAGGAAAACTTCCATGCATTTCTTAGTCCATAAGCCCATACTTCATCTGCACCGTCTACTGTGCTTCCTGCAAAAGGGTTGTCTGCGGGAATGTTATAGGGGCCGGTAGCGTCTACATCCACTCTCAACATCTTTCCCAGAAGCTCATTTTTATTTTGAGCATTGTTGTTTGGGTCTCCGCCACTTCCTCCATCGCCGGTGATGATCCACAGCTTTCCGTCAGGAGCAAAATGAATACTTCCACCGTTGTGATTATTGAATGGTTTTGGAATATTCATTAAAATCTTTTCAGAATTGGGATCAGCCACGTTAGGATCGGAAGTGCTTACTTTGTATCTAGCTACTACAATATTTCCTGCTGTGTTGTTATAATACACAAAAAAATACCCATTGGTGAGGTATTGTGGATGAAATGCGAGTCCAAGAAGTCCTCTTTCTCCTCCATAGAGGATTTTTGTTGAAATATTCAGGAAATTAGTTGTATTAATGGCTCCGTTGGGTTGAAGAATCTTTATAATTCCGTCTTGTTGTACAACAAACAATCTGCTGTCGTTGGCATTCGTAATCTCTACGGGACTGGTAAGTCCAGTGGCAAATTCTTCCAAATTAATGCTTTGAGAATTAACAATTAAGGAAGAAAAAATACTGATGATAAAAAAATGTTTTTTCATAATATTTTGATAGTTAGTGCGTTGAAATAGGAATGAAAATTTTGTACCAATTAATTTTTGAAAACTTCACTATGATACGCTGAAAAAATTGTTAAATCTTAAATGTAAATCAGAATGCTGATATATCTGAAAATAAACCATTTCTGTTGTTAAAAATTCATAAAATACAAGAAAATCATTATATTTGCCGACTTAATTTAACGTAGTTATAACAAAATGCAAGGAAAAGGACTTATTACAATTGTTGCTATTGTCCTGGGGTTGATTTGCTTAAACGAGCTAATACCAACCTGGTACGCCAGCAAAATTGAATCGCAGATCGAAGCTGCGAAAGGAAACGAGAAAGAGATCAAACGAATCAAGGAGGATACTCTTAATCTTGGGTATACAAAGCTTTATTATTCAAAAGCTAAAGACAAGGAAATGAAACTTGGTCTTGACTTAAAAGGAGGGATCAACGTTCTATTGGAAATCAACCAGAGAGATTTGGTTAATGATTTAACCAATTATTCAACAAATCCTGTTCTTATTGATGCTTTGAACAAGACTGATGAAGCTCAGAAAAACTCAACAAAATCTTACATCGACAACTTCTTTGAACAGTTCGATGCGGTTAACAAAGCAAAAGGAACCAACCTTAAGCTTGCTGATCCGGAACTTTTCGGAAACACAAACTTATCTGAAATCAAGTACAATACCACTGATGAGCAGGTAAAAAGTATTGTGAAAAGAAGAATTGATCTTTCTGTAGGAACAGCTTTCGAGGTAATCAGAACGAGAATTGATAAGCTTGGAGCAATCCAGCCAAACGTTCAGAGAGTACCTGGTACAGCTAGAATTTCTGTAGAAATGCCTGGTATGAAAGATATCGATAAGGTAAAGAAAATGCTTCAGACTTCTGCAAAGCTTCAGTTCTGGGAAGTACAACAGGTTCCTGAAATTGCACCTTATTTCCAAACATTAACCACTATGGTTGCTGCAAAAGGAGATTCTATGGGAGTTGCAAAAAATGTGAACTTCATCAACCTTTTACAGCTTGACAAATTAAGAACAAACGGTGTTGCTAACGTAAAATTATCTGATACTGCTGTTGTAAATAAAATTTTAAACAGCAAGGTAGGTTTGGCTTTACGTCCTGCAAACATTAAATATACTCAGTTTATGTGGGGGTACAAACCTGAGGCTACAAGTCCTGATGATTTGGTATTGTATGCAATCAGAAGTAACATCAACCAAAAAGCTCCGGTAGACGGTGCTGTAGAAACAGCTAGCATCAGCTACGATGAACTTGGAAGAGTAGTAGTAGACATGCAGATGGATTCTAAAGGTGCTAAAGACTGGAAAACTTTAACTGAGAAAAACGTAGGGAAGCCAGTTGCTGTTACACTTGATAACAGAGTATATACTGCACCAAACGTTGTAAATGCTATTCCTAACGGTAGAACTCAAATCTCTGGTAACTTCTCTCAGGAGGAAGCTAAGGAATTGGTTGACGTTTTAGGAGCAGGTAAATTACCTGCAGGTGCAAAAGTAGTACAGGCAACTCAGGTAGGTCCGTCTCTTGGACAGGAATCTATCAACGCAGGTATGATCTCATTTGCAATCGCATTCTTGATTATTATTGTTTATATCATTTTCTATTACGGTGGTGCCGGTGTGTACGCTGTAATTGCAATGGTAATCAACTTATTCTATATTTTCGGAATTATGGATTCCGGTGACTTTACGTTAACACTTCCTGGTATCGCAGGTATCGTATTGACGATGGCGATGGCGGTAGATACAAACGTAATTATCTACGAAAGAACGAAAGAAGAATTATTTGCCGGTAAGAGTATTCTTGAAGCTTATAAAGACGGTTTCAAACACGCATTAAGTGCAATTATCGATGGTCACTCAACTACTTTATTAACGGCAGTTGTATTGTTCTTCTTCGGAACAGGACCTATCAAAGGATTTGCTTTGACATTGATGATTGGTATCGTTATGACATTGTTTACTTCTGTATTGCTTTCAAGAGTAATGATCTTTAGTAGATTAAATAAAGGTAAACATCTTTCTGTATGGACTCCACCTACGAAAAACCTATTCAGAAATACTTGGATTGACTTTATCGGTAAGAGAAAATATGCTTATATCGTTTCTGCTGTACTAACAGTGATCTGTGTATTCTCAATGGTGACTCACGGATTCAAATATGGTATTGACTTTACAGGAGGTAGAAACTATGTGGTAAGATTTGATAAAGAAGTTAATGCTAATGATGTTGAAGAAAAATTAGTAAAACTATTCAAAACTGAAGACGGTAAAAACTCTTCTGTAGAAGCTAAAACTTTTGGAAATGCCAATCAGTTGAAAATCTCTACAGATTACCTAATCGAAGATGAGTCTTTAAAAGCTGACCAGACGATTGAGCAGAAATTGTATGAAGGGTTAAAAGGAGATCTTCCTGCTAACATTACATTACACGATTTCAAATCTGCAGATAAAGATCACGCAGGTATCATTTCTTCTGAAAAAGTAGGTCCTACAGTGGCAGACGATATTCAGACACATGGTATTCTTGCTGTAGTGGCTGCTTTAGGAGGTATTTTCTTATACATCTTATTCAGATTTAGAAAGTGGCAGTTCTCTTTAGGTGCTGTTGCTGCTCTATTCCACGATGCGGTTATTATTTTAGGAACGTATTCATTACTTCACAAATATATGCCGTTCAACATGGAGATCAACCAGGATTTCATCGCTGCGATCCTTACAGTATTAGGGTATTCAATTAACGATACGGTAATTATCTTCGACAGAATTAGAGAATATCTAAGAGAGAAGAAATCATTAACATTGGCAGGATTATTTGATGACTCTATCTCAAGTACATTGGGTAGAACTTTCAACACATCATTTACTACAATCTTGGTAATCCTTGCGATTTTCATCTTTGGAGGTGATAACCTTAGAGGATTTATGTTTGCAATGCTAATTGGTATTGGATTCGGTACTTACTCATCTATCTTTATTGCATCGGCAATTGCTTATGACTTCCTTAAGAAAGGAAAAGAAGATGAAGTACATGGAAAAACTACTTCAGATAAAGAAGTACTTGCTTCAAAGTAAAACAAACTACAATAAATTAGTAAAAGCCTTTCGAAAGAAAGGCTTTTTTATTATTTGGATTTAAGACTTGTTCAAGTGTTTTGGTTTTGTATATACCATTGAAATAAATTGTTTTTTTAATAGTATTCTGTTACTCAATATTATGCTTGTTTAATATAATGAAATTTAGAACCATTATTTTTAAGATTTGATTAATTTTGCACCATCATGGAAAATTCAAAGAAAAAAGCGGCCATAGGCTTTATATTTATAACCCTACTGATTGATATTACGGGATGGGGAATCATTATCCCCGTTGTTCCTAAATTGATTGAAGAATTGATTCATGCAGATATCAGTGAAGCGGCAAAGTATGGAGGCTGGCTAGGTTTTGCCTATGCCTTTACGCAGTTTATATTTTCTCCTCTTGTAGGAAACTTAAGTGATAAATACGGACGAAGACCTGTTATTTTGATTTCACTTTTCGGATTTGCAGTAGATTATATTTTCCTGGCATTGGCACCCACAATCTGGTGGCTGTTTTTGGGAAGAGTTATTGCAGGAATTACAGGAGCCAGTGTAACCACGGCAAGTGCTTATATTGCGGATATTTCTACGGATGAAGATCGAGCAAAAAACTTTGGTCTGATTGGGGCAGCATTTGGCCTGGGATTTATTATAGGACCTGTTTTAGGAGGTGTTCTGGGACATTATGGGGCTAGAGTTCCTTTCTATGCAGCAGCAGGTTTATGTTTGCTTAACTTCCTTTACGGATACTTCATTCTTCCGGAAAGTTTAGATAAAGATAAAAGAAGAGAGTTTAACTGGAAGCGTGCCAACCCTGTAGGGTCCTTTAAATTTTTAGGAAAGCACCCTGAAATTTCAGGACTTATTGCAGCGTTAATATTAATCTATATTGCAGGACATGCGGTACAGAGTAACTGGAGCTTCTTTACCATGTATAAATTTGGCTGGACGGAAAGGATGGTCGGAATTTCTTTAGGAGTTGTAGGACTATTGGTTGGTCTGGTGCAAGGGCTTTTAATTAGATGGACAACTCCAAGACTGGGTGAGCAGAAGAGTATTTATTACGGACTTGCACTGTATGCGCTAGGGCTTTTATTATTTGCATTTGCTTCTGAAGGATGGATGATGTTTGCCTTTTTGGTGCCTTATTGTTTAGGAGGAATCTGTGGTCCGGCTTTACAGTCTGTTATTACGAAGAGTGTTCCTTCCAATGAGCAGGGAGAGCTTCAGGGAGCATTGACTAGTTTAATGAGTGCAACCTCCATTATCGGGCCTCCCATGATGACCAATTTATTCTACTTTTTCACGCATGATGAAGCACCATTTAAGTTTTCAGGAGCGCCTTTCTTCCTTGCATTTATTTTAATGGCAATCAGCGTTGTAATTACCTATTCTGCTTTTAAGAAAAAAGGGAAAATTTAGACCATTGCATTTACAAGGTAAAGAATAAGTAAGAGTTAATAGCATACTGTTTTGAATTTAAAAGCAGATTAGAGAATCATTACTCTACATTGTAAAAGATAAAGGGAAGCCTCTAGAGGCTTCCCTTACTGTTTGAAAAATTTTATATTCTATGAAAATTATGGATATAAAGATTTTACACCATTATTCACAACATTGCTTCCCAATCCAGAGAATGAAACAGAGAAGTTACTGGCATTAAAGCTTAAAGAACCTGTAGGGGTGCAAAGTCCTAATGCATATCGGCACTGCCCATAGGCTCCTGTATTTTTTGTAATCTTACTCTCACTTTTTGCTTTCCCCAAGCTGATATAAGCCCAGTCATTTACATCAGTATTGGATACTGTTGATCCCGTATAATAAACAGTAATCTGATATCCTGCCTCACCTCTTTTAGATCCCCAAAGCCAGTTTGCAGTCCACCATTGTTTATACCATTTGGAAGCAACCCTTGCAGATTCATTGCCGGTAGAACTTTCACTGGTTCCTCTTGTATCCATCATAACCAGACCACCCAAGATATTATCCCAGACAATCCCCGAATCATTATAAAAACAAAGCGTTGTAAACTTTCCGTTTTTGCCGGTCCAGATGATTTCCATTGCATTGATGCCTGTTTTTATTTCTTCAGTAACCATTTCCTTTAAACCGCTTTGAGCAGTAGTAAAGTCATCCCCGGTATAAAGATCTCCAATTCTTCCCATCTTGACAGAAGACGGATTCAGAACATTTCCTAGAGCAATAAACTGGTCCTGGTCAGAAATCAGATTTTGAGAAATCTCAATACCTTTTTGAGTAGAAATCTTTCCAATTACATTTGTTCCTGTAATCTGTAAATCACTTTTCAAATACTTTTCAAGACTCCTTTGGGATTCGTTTAGCTGTGACTGTACAATTTCCGGAACTGCTTGTGAAATAGATGTTGTTTCCTTTTTTAGATCAGCAATGGTCATTTTTGCCTGAATCGTTTCCTGTTTGGAAATTTCATTGTTCTCATCACGACAACTGGAGAGTGTAAATACCGATAATACGGCCAGAATTTTAAAACTGATAATTAATTTTTTCATAATAAATATTTGTTTGATTGTGTGTAGTAAATATAATGAAATATTGTTTAATTCTCAATGATTTGAATTAATTATTTGTTAATTGATAGATTTGAAGTAAGAAATGAAGATTTGTAAAAATTTAAATCCCGTTGTTTTTTTGGTGAATATCTACTTTCAAATCTGGTCTTTAAAACCTGAATTTTGACTATTATCCATAAAATCTTAAAATTTGTTTAAATTTTTAGTTTACTATAAATAAATGTATAATCTTTTGTAATTTTACACCATGGAATTAAGCATTGGAGAAATGGCATTGATTGCAGTGGCAATCGTTGTATTATTCGGTCCGGATAAATTGCCCCAGATTGCACGTGACTTAGGTGCAGGCATTAGAAAAATGCGTGGAGCAGTGGAAGATATCAAGACCGAGATCATGAAAGAAACAGATAATCCTGTTTCTGAGATCAAACGTGAAATTGAAAAAGTGAAAGACGCTGCCAAGGATTTCAATCCAATGAAAGATATTGAAAAAGATATCCTTACAGAACCTGCTTCCACAAATAATGAACCTCCAAAACCAAAGCCTGCCGATGATGAAACCTACGAAGGGCCTGTAAGCAGATAATGTATGGAGGAAATCATTCAGGAAGACAAACAGGTATTTTTATACCTCAATAATTTAGGAGACCCTGCCTTTGACCAGTTTTGGATGCTGATATCCAGTACATGGATCTGGGTCCCTCTTTATATTATATTCCTTTATTTTTTATACAAAAATTATAAACTAAAATCCTTAGTTTTTATTCTTATATTTTTAGCACTTGGAGCAACGGTTTCGGATCAGTTGGCAAGTGTTTTCAAATATGGTGTGGCAAGGTTAAGACCCTGTCATGATCCTACATTGGAACATTACATGAGAATTGTAAAATGTGGCGGACAGTTTGGATTCTATTCCGCTCATGCCTCCAATACGTTCTTTCTTGCGTCTTTTTTAAGTATCTTACTGAAAAATAAGCTTAAATGGTTTCCATATGCTATATTTGTGTGGGCTATAGTGGTTTCCTACAGCCGAATATATTTAGGAGTGCATTTTCCAATTGATATTTTGGTGGGGGTGTTTGTTGGATCTTTATTGGGAGTGATATTTGGTGCACTCGCCAAAAAAGTGATCAACAAACAAAATATAACTTCATGAAAAAAAAATTATTACTCTTAGCATCCATCAGTTTTTTTTCGTTGAACATCTACGGTCAGGATAAAAAAATGGCCGAGGAGTGTTTTAAAAAAGCAGACTATAAATGTGCTGAAGAACAGTACTCTCAACTGGCGGAAAAAGAACAGATCCAGAAATTTAAGTCAGAATATTACAATTACCTGGGAACAGCTCAAAGAAGGCTTGGAAAAACTGATCTTGCTTTTAAATCATATGAAAAGGCATTAAAGACGGATCCTAGGTCAGCTTTCATATATGTAAATCTAGCCTCATTACACAGCCAGAAAGGAAACAAGGCAAAAGCATTAGAGTACATAGAAAACGGACTTAAGCTAGATGCTGAAAACCCTGATTTCTACCTGATGCGTTCTAAGATCTATGATAGCCAGGGTAAAAAAGAACTGGCAATGAAAGATCTGAATCAGATATTGAGCTTTGCACCGGATAACATTTTTGCAAAAACAGGATTAGCCAATTTGAAAAAAAATAATGATGATCTTGAGGGAGCTTTAAAAGATTACAACAAACTTATTGCCGAAAAACCGGAATCATTGTTGTATAATGGAAGAGCAGATGTTTACTTAAAAATGAAGAAAACTAAAGAAGCTTTTGCAGATGTTTCTAAAGCTATTTCCATTGATCCTAAATTTGCACAATCCTTTGTAACAAAGGCTATGATTTTATTTGAAATGGCTAAACCCAAAGAAGCCTGTGATAATCTTAACAAAGCTGTAGGATTAGGCTATGAAAAGGCTATTTTAGCAGAATACTACGCTAAATGTGCTAAGAAATAGTATTCAATTTTCTTTCTAAATATAGTACCAGTATCGAAATCATTTACTGGAAAATAATAAGTATAAATCATAAATAAAAAACAGCTAAATACAGCAAAAGCTTTGTTTTAGCTGTTTTTTAAATTCATATAAAAAGTATACATGTTAAATATTGTTCTTGTAGAACCTGAAATACCTAATAATACAGGAAATATCGGACGTCTGTGTGTGGGGACGGAGTCTAAGTTACATTTAGTTCATCCTTTCGGATTTGTAATTAATGACAAAAACCTGAAAAGATCAGGATTGGATTATTGGGTACACCTTGACGTTTCTGAATATGCAAATGTAGAAGAATGGGTGAAAAGTATCCCGGATCCGTCACGCGTTTTCTTAATGAGTTCACATGCAGAAAAATCATACCTGGAAAATGATTTTCAGGACGGGGATTGGCTGGTTTTCGGAAAAGAAAGTGTAGGGTTGAGTAAGGAAGTTCTGGATCAGTTTGAAAATCATTTAACCATTCCCATGTCAAAGCTAATTCGAAGCTTTAATATTGCCAATTCTGTTGCCTTTGTAGTAGGAGAGGCTAAAAGGCAGATCGGATTAAAAATATAGCCTATTACTTACAGTACTTTTTAAAGGGTCTGATATGTAGAAAATAAGAATCGATTTTAAAATGAATTTCCTTTAATCATTATGATAAGGCTTTCCTTGTAAGATCTGATCAGCACGATAAAGCTGTTCTACAATAAATAATCTAATCATTTGATGGGTAAATGTCATTTTGGATAATGACATTTTTTCGTTGGCTCTGTTATACATGTCTTCTGAAAAACCATAGGCACCTCCAATCAATATGTGAACTTTTTTCACAGAAGAATTCATCCAGGTATCAATTTTTTGGGAAAATTCGCGGCTTGTAAACTGTTTTCCTTTTTCATCAAGAATTACAACAAGATCGTTTTTATCAATGTGATTAAGAAATAGCTTCGCCTCTTCTTTTTTAAGCAGATCAGGAGACAGGTTTTTTGCATTTTTCACATCCGGAATCTCGGTAATTTCGAAATTCCAGTGCTTAGGAAGACGGTTAAGGTAGTAATTGATTAAAGAAGTAATCTCCTTATCGTCTGTTTTTCCGATACAAAGTAAACTGATTCGCATTGATAAAATTTTCAGTCGGCAAAGATAGTGATTTTTTAACGGTTAAAATTTCTTATATCTAGCTCAGCAGGGTTAGATATAAGTATATCGGGGTATGATTTGCGCGGCTCAGCTTAATTTTGATTATTTTAATGGTTTGCCTTTAACGTAAAAAGGATCTTATTGATAAGTGAGAAAATATCAGAATTTTTGTTAATCTTGTTCGTCAGTCTCCATTCTATATAATCTTCAGTGAGAAACAGGAAAGGGAAAATGTTTATATTTGTAATAGAGATAGAGAAAATATCATTAAAAAAGGCTCCTCTGATTGGAGTTATTAGATATTAATCTTATGGCTAATGACGAAACTACAGCAATAGATGAGTGTAACAGTTCCCAAATTTATCCTGAAAATTCAGGAGTTTTTTGATGACATACATATTCCTGTTTTGGGAATATCGCTTTGGCAGATGTTCCAGATCTATATCTCCGGAATTTTTAAAGGAAAGATAGGGCGAAAGGCTGCTGCCATTTCCTGGAGTTTTACCATTAGTTTATTTCCGTTTATTCTGTTTTTGCTTTCTGTATTGCCCTATATGCCGCATTACGACAAATTACAGTTTTATATTTTTGATGTTTTAATGCATAACGTATTCCCGTCCAATATGGAGGGAGATGTGAGAGGCTATATAGAAACGAATATCATTCCTAATATGAAAGGAATCAGTAATCTTACTATTGTCTTGGCGCTTATATTTGCAACGAACGGTACTTTTTCTCTTATCAATGGATTTAACGAGAATACAGAAGAAAAACTGAGTGATGTAAAGGAATTTATTCTCTCATTTTTCATCACAATAGGCTTTATTACTATTGTGTTTTTAGCACTTTTCGGGGTTTATTATGTAGAGGTTGTAATGAAGCTGTTTACGCCTTCCTATGACGTTTCATGGCTCGTAGATAACCTTTCCAGTATCATTGGTTTTGTTTCCTTTCCTTTGTTTTATTTCATTCTTCTGACTCTTTTTTATTGGCTGGGAACCGTGAAAATTACCAGATTCAGACAGGCCATTCCGGGAGCAGTCCTTACAACGATATTGTTTGTGGTTACAACGTATATCTTTGCTATTTATGTAAAAGATATTGCACGATATAACGTTCTTTACGGCTCCATAGGAAGTATGATTCTTCTGATGGTTTGGGTGAATGTGAACGTATATCTCCTGTTATTCGGAAATGAACTGAATATGGCCATCAGAAAGCTAAGAATCGAAAAATTGTTGTCTGACGAGATTCAAAAAGAAACCGTTCACTACCATTCTCAGGTTACAGAACCCAACTTTGACAGTAATGAAGAACATCAGAGAAAGCTGGGTGATCTGAAAAAAGACTAATCTTCTTCCGGTACTGTATTTCCTCTGGAGCTTAAACTTAAGATCGTAAATCCTAATATTGCTGCAACAAATGAAGCAATCAGAATGGCAAACTTGGCTTCGTCCTGAATAATAATTTCACCTTTAAAGGATAGTAAAGCGATAAAAATGGACATGGTAAAGCCAATTCCGGCAAGTAAACCTACTCCAATCATTTGAAGCCAGTTACTGTTTTGAGGTAAAGAACTAAGCTTTAATTTGATGGCTATTAAGGAGAATAAGTTAATTCCAATCAGTTTTCCAATAATTAATCCGAAAATAATACCTAATCCTAGTGTGCTTGTAACACCTGCAACCATTTCGTTTGAAAAAGTAATATTGGTATTTGTTAAAGCAAAAATCGGCATAATCAGAAAACTTACGGGAATATGAAGCTTATGTTCCAGTTTTTCCAATGGTGAAATTTCCACATGGGAAGCGTTGGTAGGAATTGAAAAGGCTAATAAAACGCCTGCTATGGTTGCATGTATTCCGGAATGATGCAGGAAATACCACAAAAAGATCCCCGGAATAATGTAGAATATTATTTTGGTAACTTTTAAAAAGTTTAAAATAAACAGAAGAGCAGTCACGCCTAAAGAGAGCAGAAGATAGCTCCAATGGATCTGTTCAGTATAAAAAATAGCAATTACAAGTATGGCTCCAAGGTCATCTACAATGGCTAATGCTGCCAAGAATATTTTGATTGAATTGGGAATCTTTTTACCCAACATCGAAATAATCGCCAAAGAAAAAGCAATATCCGTTGCCATTGGAATTCCCCAACCATTACTATATTCAGTTCCAGCGTTGAATAGGGTGTAAATAACAGCCGGAACAAGCATTCCGCCCACGGCTGCAAAAATAGGAAGAGATGCATTTTTAAAAGATGAAAGTTCACCTTCTACCAGTTCTCTTTTTATTTCAAGACCTACCAAAAGGAAGAAAATCGCCATAAGACCGTCATTGATCCAAATGCTGACAGGATATTCCAGTTGGAATAGGTGAGTACCCACTTCCTTGTCCAAAAACTGCTGAAAACTCTCTGCAGCAGATGAATTGGCAATAAGTAATGAGATAAGCACACAGAAAATAAGAATAATTCCTGAAGCCTGACTGTTGTTGAAAAATTTTTTAAAATAAAGTGATAAATTCATATTTACGATTGTAGTCGTCTCACTCTCGAGACTCCATTAATATTTTTGAGCTTTTTGAAAGTTTCTTCCAATTGCCCCTTGTTTTTGACTTCGAGATTGATGTTTCCCATGAAGACTCCGTTATTGGACTCAATAGACATGCTCTTCATATCCATTCCCATGCTTCCGCTGATAACAGTAGTAATATCATTAATCATACCCATTCTGTCAAGGCCTTCAATTTCAATTTTCACTCTGTTCTTGAAGCTTTCTGCATTTACCCATTTGGCAGGAATAACACGGTAGTCATACTGCGCCCTTAGATTAATGGCATTTGGGCAACTGTCACTATGGACCTTGATTCCGTCAGAAATAGTGATGAATCCAAAGATTTTATCTCCCGGAATTACTGTACAGCATTTTGCATAGCTGTAGTTCAGTTTTTCCTCATCCTTTCCGAAGACAATCATGTCCAGGTTTTGCTCCTTAGGTTCCTCAAAGCGAAGATTTTTTGTAGGAGACTTTCTGAATCTTGAAAGTAGATTGTTGAATACGTTCTTGCTTTCAATATATTTTCTTAAACTGCTTGCATCCAGCTCGTTGGTCTGAAATTTAAGAAACAGTTCCTGTGAAGATTTTAAATTAAAGAATTTCTGAAGCTTATTAACTTCTTCATCATTGAAGTTGATTTTCGCATGGCGAAGCTTTCTTTGTAAAGTTTCCTTGCCTTCTTCTACCAACTGGTTTTTCTGGGAATTCAGATAACTTTTAATCTTAGATTTAGCCTTTGAGGTGACTACAAATTCCAGCCAGTCAGATTTAGGTTTCTGATTCTGTGAAGAAAGAATGTCTACCTGGTCTCCATTTTGAAGAATATAGGAGATGGGAACCAGTTTTCCATTAATCTTAGCACCCAGACATTTCATTCCCAAATCAGAGTGAACGGAAAAGGCAAAATCCAGGGCTGTTGCATTGGTTGGTAAAATTTTAATTTCTCCTTTTGGTGTAAATACAAATACCTCTTTTGAGTAAAGATTAAGTTTGATATTATCCAAAAGCTCGGAGGTAGAAAGATTCTGTTGCTGCTCAAGAACTTCACGAATTTCTGTTACCCATTTTTCAAAATTTCTGTCATCAGAGCTTTGCTTATAGCCTTCCTTGTATTTGTAGTGGGCTGCCACTCCTTTTTCAGCAATCTCATCCATACGCTCTGAACGAATCTGTACTTCAATCCACTTTCTATCGGGGCCTAAAACGGTTAAGTGTAAGCTTTCATATCCTGTAGAACGAGGCTGTGTGATCCAGTCACGCATCCTGGACGGATTACTGTGGTAAACATCTGTAACAATGGAGTAGATTTTCCATGCAAGAAACTTTTCATTCTTAGCATCAGACTTATAAATAATTCGGATGGCATAATTATCAAACACTTCCTCAAAGGAAACTCCCTGTTTCAGCATTTTTCTGTAAATGGAGGAAATAGCCTTTGCACGACCTTTTATTTTAAAGTTTAAACCTTCTTCACGAAGTCTTTCAGAAGCCTCTTTTTTGAATTCTTCAATATATCTTTCGCGGCTTTCCTTGGCAAGTTCTAATTTCTCTGTGATCTCATTATAGACCTCAGGGTTATTGTATTTTAAGGAAAGATCTTCTAACTCAGATTTGATGTTATATAGCCCAAGACGGTGTGCCATGGGAGCATAGATGTACACTGTTTCCGAAGCAATTTTTTTCTGCTTATCGGGAGCCATGCTTTCCAGCGTTCTCATATTGTGAAGACGGTCTGCAATTTTGATAAGAATTACCCTGAAATCCTCAGATAGAGTCAGTAGCAGCTTTCTGTAGTTTTCTGACTGTACAGAAATATTCTGATGATTCATGATGGAGATCTTCGTCAACCCATTCACGATATTGGCAATCTTTTCTCCAAAGATCTTTTTAATATCTTCATAAGTGTAGTCAGAATCTTCAATCACATCATGCAAAAGTGCACAGGCAATGGAAGTAGCCCCCAAACCAATCTCTGTCGCTACAATTTTGGCTACAGCGATAGGGTGGTAGATGTAAGGTTCGCCAGATTTTCTCCTTTGATCTTTGTGGGCATCCAATGCAATATCGAATGCCTTTCGGATGAGTTTGTTATTTTCCTCATCCAAAGTTCTGTATGTGTTAGAAATCAGGTCCTTATATCTGGCAAGGATCTCCTTATTCTCTTGTTCTAGATCGTAACTCATTTGTGTAGATGCCTATATTTAGACGAAAATACGAAAATTTTTAGTTTTTTCAAACATAAAAATCCGCAGTTTGTACTACGGATTCTCGGTTACTAGATTTTATATCGATTAGAATTTTACTTCTGAATTCATCCCGTCACTTGACGTTTTGATTTTAATATCAGGGCTATTGTGAATTTCAGCCCTATTTCTTGCATCAATATATTTTTTAATAGTTTCATAATTAGCCTGATCAATGCTCATATTTTCAAACAAATAAGTTTTTATGACCTTGTTTTGCGAGAAAATACTCCGGGCAATGTCCAGCTGCTCATTATCCTTTACTGCAACGCTGGCTAGGTATTGGATATTACTTGTTTCACTATTAAGATATATGATGTAATCTGAATTTTGAAATTCGGAGTCCTCCAGATCGCTTTCAAGCTTCTTGTAATCGCTATGGTGCTCAAATAGCCCAGCTAATATATTTGACATAATTAATGGGTTTTAAAGTTCTGATTAAAGTTAGTGAAAAAAAATCTATATTTTTATTATAAAACCAATAAAATTTATCTATTAATATTCTATCTATATAATAATGTTAAAATATTTGAATATATCTATCAATCAAGTGATTAATTTTTTGAAATAAATAAATAGAGTTATGTTCTGCTATCCCTCTGATGAAAGGCCTCCATAAAGGAGATTTTATTTTAACTCTAACTTTTTCTTTTGATAATTATTGAGTCTGGTTCGATTTTTTCGTTCGAAAGAAAAATAAAAGAGCCTTAGAAATAATTACTTCTAAGGCTCTTGTTTGTTATTTTAAAACGTAATTAAATTCTTTCGTTTTTAATTTCTTCTACAATTTCCGGATTCAATAAGGTACTGATATCCCCAAAGTTGCTGAAATCTCCCTCAGCAATTTTTCTTAATATTCTACGCATGATCTTGCCTGAACGGGTTTTTGGAAGACCTGAAACAAACTGGATTTTATCCAACTTGGCAATAGGTCCTATCTGGTCTGCAATCAGCTGGTTGATCTCTTTCTTCAGATTATCCTTATCACGCCCTTCTCCGGTTTCTTTAAGCATTACATAACCATATAAGGCATTTCCTTTAATATCGTGCGGATAGCCTACAATTGCAGATTCTGCTACGGCAGGGTGCTGGTTAATACTGTCTTCAATAGGTGCTGTTCCCAGGTTGTGGCCCGAAACAATAATTACATCATCCACACGTCCTGTAATTCTGTAATAGCCTACCTCGTCCCTTAATGCTCCGTCACCGGTAAAGTATTTTCCTGGAAAAGCTGTAAAATAAGTCTCCTTATATCTTTGATGGTCTCCCCAGATTGTTCTTGCAATTCCCGGCCAAGGAAAACGGATACAAAGGTTTCCTGTAACCTGATTTCCTGTAATTTCATTCCTTTTGTCGTCCATCAATACCGGTTGTATGCCGGGTAAAGGCAGGGTAGCATAGGTTGGTTTTGTAGGGGTAACAAAAGGAAGTGGTGAAATCATGATTCCTCCTGTTTCAGTTTGCCACCAGGTATCTACAATAGGGCATTTTTTCTTTCCAACGTGATCATTGAACCAATGCCAGGCTTCATCATTGATAGGTTCTCCTACTGATCCAATTACTTTTAAAGAGCTCAGATCATGCTTGTCTACCCATTCTGCACTTTCTTTGGCTAGAGAACGAATAGCGGTAGGAGCGGTATAAAACTGGGTGATTTTATGTTTTTCAATGACTTCCCAGAAACGATCGGGTTCAGGATAAGTAGGAACTCCCTCAAAAATTACAGTTGTAGCCCCGTTTAATAATGGTCCGTAAAGAATATAAGAGTGTCCCGTAATCCATCCGATATCAGCGGTACACCAATAAATATCATTTTCCTTATAATTGAATACATTTTTAAAAGTGTAAGCGGTGTACACCATATAACCGGCACAGGTGTGAAGCATTCCCTTTGGCTTTCCTGTAGACCCCGAGGTATATAGGATGAAAAGAGGATCTTCAGAATCCATGATGACTGTAACGAAATCCGGAGAAGCTTTTTCATAAAGATCAGCCAGCCAGTAATCTCTTCCTTCTTTCATCTTGATTTCGTTGTGGGTTCTTTTTACCACCAAGACTTTTTCTACGGTTGGAGTTTTTTCCAGCGCTTCATCTACGATACTTTTCAGGTCTAAAACTTTATTTCCTCTGTAGCTTCCATCTGAGGTAATCACCATTTTGGCTTCACAGTCATTCACTCTTGAAGAAACGGCAGAAGCTGAGAATCCTGCAAATATAACTGAGTGAACTGCTCCCAATTTAGCACAAGCCAGCATGGTAACAGCAAGTTCCGGAATCATGGGAAGATAGATACATACTCTGTCTCCTTTTTCAATTCCCATATCGCGCAGAATATTTGCGGTTTTGTTGACACGGGTGTATAGCTCGTTGTAAGAAATATGCTGAGCTTCCTCTTTGGGATCATTGGGTTCCCAAATGATGGCTGTTTTCTCTCCTCGTATCGTAAGGTGCCTGTCGATGCAGTTTTTTGTGATATTGAGCTTGGCATTTTTAAACCATGTGATCTTCGCTTCATTCATATCATACTTAACAACCTTGCTCCATCTTTGGTACCACACAAAGTTTTGATCGGCTACCTTGTCCCAGAATTTCTTCGGGTTTTTGATAGACTTCTTATAATCTTCAAAGTATTGTGGTAAATCTTCTATTAAGTAATTTCTCATATCCCTTTCGTTTTTTTTGAAATTTGAATTGTATTGATAATTTGTTGAGTGTCTTTTGTTTATGTAGTCTTAAGTTTTAAAATGCTAAACGTTAAAATTTAAGTAACAGAAAGTATTTAGAACTTTCCTTTTTTTTTGTTGTTTAAAGGATTAAAAATGATACTTAAATATATGTTTAATTTTTCGCTTAGGCCCTATATTCATTGATTTTTTCCTGAATTTCTTCAATGATTTTTTCATCGTCAATGGTAGATGGAATCTGAAAATCTTTTCCGTCTAATAAGGTTCTGATTAATTTTCTTAAAATCTTTCCGGAACGTGTTTTTGGAAGCCTTTTTACGACCATCACACTTTTCAAAAAAGCAACAGCTCCTATTTTTTCTCTGACTTTCAGAATGATTTCCTTTTCTATATTTTCTTCTGAAATTTCTGAACCATTTTTTAAAACAACGGTGGCAAAAGGAACTTGTCCCCGCAGGTCATCATCAATGCCTACTACTGCACATTCGGCAACATCCGGGTGTGAGGAAACAATCTCTTCCATTTCAGAAGTAGAAAGTCTGTGTCCGGCAACATTAATCACGTCATCCACTCTTCCTGTGATGAAAATATAACCGTCCTCATCTTGTATGGCGCCGTCTCCGGAAAAATAATAACCTTTATATTGTGATAAATAGCTGTTTTCAAAACGGTCATGGTCTTTCCAGATTCCAAGTAATGCTCCAGGGGGAAGAGGAAGTTTGATTACCAGATAACCTTCATGGTGGGGATCCAGTTCCAGCCCGTTTTCATCAAAAATTTTAATATCATATCCCGGAATTGGTTTTCCTGCGGACGCTCTTTTTATTTTGTATTGATCATCAATGGTCATTAATCCCAGCATGGGCCATCCTGATTCGGTTTGCCACCAGTGATCAATTGCGGGAACTCTTATATGTTCTTCAAACCAGTCCAATGTGGCTACATCACATCTTTCGCCTGCTAAAAATTGCTTTTTGAAATGTGACAGGTCGTATTTTTTAACCAATTCCCCATTGGGATCTTCTTTTTTGATGGCTCTGATTGCTGTAGGGGCGGTAAACATTACGGAAACCTTGTATTCCGAAATAACTCTCCAGAAAGTTCCTGCATCAGGAGTCATAATGGGTTTTCCCTCAAAAATAATAGTGGTATTTCTGTTGATTAATGGCCCATATACAGAAAAGCTGTGCCCAACAGCCCATCCAAAGTCTGAGGCTGCCCAATATGTTTCTCCGGCATCCACCCCATAAATGTATTTCATGGAATACTTTAGTGCGGTAGCGTATCCTCCGGTATCGCGAACAATTCCTTTGGGTTTCCCTGTGGTTCCTGAGGTATAAAGCAGGTAAAGCGGGTGGGTAGACTCAACGGAAATGCAATCTGCGGGTTCTGATTTTTGAACCAATTCTTCATAATCAATCAGTCCGTCAAACATTTCATGCTGGTTATCAACTAATTTCCTATTGTAAACAATGATGTTGTCTACCTTATCTTGTGCAAGTTCAATGGCTTTTTCTACCAATGGAAGATAAGGGATTCTTTTTGCTATTTCTACTCCTGCAGTTGCCGTGATTAAGACTTTCGGTTTACAGTCATCAATTCTTACGACCAGTTCATGAGGGGCAAACCCTCCAAAAACGACATTGTGAATGACTCCAATTCTTGCACAGGCTAGCATTGCAAAAAGAGTCTGAGGGATCATGGGCATATAAATAACCGCTGTATCTCCCTTTTCCAGACCCAAAGAAGCCAGACCGCCTGCAAGCTTTGCAATTTCTTCTTTTGCCTGATTGAAAGTGTAGGTTTTCTTCTGACCCGTTACAGGAGAATCATACACAATAGCATTCTGATCTCCAAAGCCCTCTTCAATATGTTTGTCAATGCATAAATAACACATGTTAAGCTTCCCATCCGAAAACCATTGCGGGTAATCGTTGGGGTCTTTAGAAAGAATCTGTTGTGGAAATTCAAACCATTGTATTTCCGCGGCTTGTTCTTTCCAGAAATCCTCTTTGTTTTCTATGCTATGTTTAAATTGAATATCTGCATTCATGTCAATATCGTATTAGTGTTTTTTTATCTGAAACCTCTTATTGGCTTTCTTATTCTCCAAACATTTCCTCAATCTGTTGCATTAGTTTTTTGATTGAATAAGGCTTCGTTACATAGGCGTCAGCGCCCATTTCCAATCCTTTTTCAATGTCTCTTGGGTTGTTTTTAGCGCTCAGGAAAATAACCTTTACCTCTTTTAGTTTTTCATTCTGTCTGAGGATATCCAGTGTGCTGTAGCCGTCCAGATTGGGCATCATAATGTCGAGAAGAATGACATCAGGAACCATTGTTTTTAAAAAATCGAGTACCTCTGTTCCGTCACGGGCAATATATACATCGTAGCCGTTCTTTTTAAAACTGTATTCCAGCGACATTAATATTTTGTGCTCGTCATCTGCAATGATTATCTTTCTCATAAATGCTTTTTAAAGTTGTTCAACTTCATTTTTAATCTCATTAATTAGTTTTCCCGGAAAACTGAGAGTGAAAGTTACGCCAAGACCACTGTTCTCCGCTTTTATGCTTCCATTATGAGCCTGCACTATTTTTTTTGAAATAGCCAGCCCAAGCCCGCTTCCCGTTGGTTTTAAAATATTCTGATTTTTGGACTGATAAAACTTGTCAAAGATCATCTCAAGATCTTCCTCCGGAATATGCTTTCCTGTGTTGAAAATGGTAATCATCAACTGATCATCTTTTTCAAACAGTTTGGTTTGTATAGTTCCCTGTTCATCTGTAAATTTTAAGGCATTTCCCCAAATATTCTGAAACAGCTGAATCATTCTTGCTTCATCATAGTCAAATATAAACTGATTCAAAAGATTGACCTCGCTTAAATGAATATTTTTCTGCTGTATCAGATGGAGGAGTGGGCTAAGAGCCTTTTTATAGGTTTCCAGAATATTATTTTGCTGAATATTTAATGAGATTTCACCATGCTGTAACTTGTCAAGATAAAGAATGTCATTGATGATTTCGCTCAATCTGTCAGATTCTGTAATAATGTTATTCAAAAACTCCTGCTTAATATCAAAAGGAATATCATCATCATCTGCTAATATTTCTCCTGCTGAACGAATGGCGGTAATAGGAGTCCTCAATTCATGGGCAACGGAATCCAGAAAATCATCTTTCTGGCGGTCTTTTACGATAAGATTTTCATTAGCTGTTCTCAGGTCATCAGAAAGTTTTTGTAATTCTTCAGATTGTTCTGTAAGTTTTTTATTGATGCTGATGTTTTCCTTAGATTCTTCAAGGATGTTTAATACTTCTTTTAAAGATATTTTATCTTCCTTGGTTACCCCTTCAATTAAAATCTTGGCTGATGCTGTACCGATTCTTCCTGCCAAAAGGTTTTCTGAAAACTTAATGAATCTTGAATCGGCTGTTTCGGTTTTGGAATCAATATTGTATTTTAAATTAAAGATTCTTAAAGCCTGGTCGGTTTTGTTTTTGCCTAAAAATCTTTCCAGAATATTTTGAATATCAGAAATATAGGCTGTTCCTCGCCATATGAAAGCATTCTCATGGTTTTGAATGTATTTGTCAATGTCTACGTATAACTCTGCAAAGTTTCTTTCACGATAATTCCCTTTTGTACTGACTGAAATAATGGTAAATAAACCTGTATTGAGCAAAAGTGACCAAAAGAAAATCTGTGGGATTTTTGCCAGATAAGGAATGTTGAAGAAGCCAAAAGAATTGTACATATCTCTTAAAACTCCTTTGAATTCCTGATTGTATGAGAAATAATATTGTGGAATGATTAATCCGAAATAACAGATTGCCAATCCGGCTGCAAGCCCTACAACAGCACCTTTATAGCTTCCTCTTCTCCAAAATAATGCCCCAAAAAATGCCGGAGCCAACTGAGCAATTACAACAAAGGAAATTAGCCCTACGGAGTCCAGCGAAGTCTTCAAAATGAAGTATTTGTAGAAACCAAATGCCATGATAATCAAAGCGAAAATGCTGAATTTTCTAATGTTGGTAATACTTCTTGTATTTTGCTCTTCATTTTCAGACTTAAATTTTCCAAGCAATCCATATGGAATAATAAGGTTGTTGGAAAGCATGATAGACAATGTAATGGCAGAAATAATAATCATGGAAATGCATGAACTTAATCCACCGAGAAAAACCAAAACAGTAATCAGAGTATTGTCAAAATGCTGTGGAATCAAAATGGAGTAGAACTCCGGATTTACTTTTTGACCATCAAAAATTAATCTTCCTCCCCATGCGATGGGAAAGATGAATACTGTAAATATCAAAAGATAAAGTGGGAAAAACCAGATTGCAGTTCTGATGTGCTTTTCCTGTCTGTTTTCAATAATGGCTGTATGGAATTGTCTTGGTAAAATACAGATGGCTGTAGCAGAAATCATACACAAGACCATCCAGTTCATGGCTCCTTCAACTCCGTTAAATGTATTTTTTTCTTTAAAATCTTCAAACTGACTTGCTTTTTGGTAAATGTCCGAAAATCCGTCAAATACATAGTAAATTACAAAAAGCCCCAAAATAATAATGAAAAACAACTTTAAAAAACTTTCAAGGGCAATGGCTGAAATGATTCCCAGACGTTTTTCTGAAGCATCTACATATCGGGTTCCATAGTAAGAGGAGAATAATGCAATAAGAACTACAACAAAAGTAGCATTATCTGTTAAAATATCCTTTGACATTGGAGTTTCTGTCACCAAATGAAAAGTCTCCGAAATCGCCTTTATCTGTAATCCTATGTAAGGAACAATAGCCAAAAGGCAAACTATAGTGATAATGGCACTGAGGCTTCTGCTGTTTCCGTATCGCAGGGAAATGAAATCTGCAAGGCTGCTTATTTTATTGACTCTGGAAATTCTTATGATTCTTGTATTGATGTAGATCCAGGCCGGAATGATCATAATAGGACCAATGTAGATGGGCAGATAGTTTAATCCGCTTGTAGCAGCTACGCCAATGCTTCCGTAATAAGTCCAGGCAGTACAATACACAGCCAAAGACAATGCATAAATGTAAGGATTGTTGATCCAGAGCTTGCTTCTTTTCTTCTCTGCCAGATGAGCAACTAAGAAAAGGAGAGCCAGATAAAAAAGAACTACGAAAAACAACGCGAAACTACTCATCATATTTTTTTACGATTACAAAAGAAATAATGATGGAGATCATCCAGACAGCGAACAGGTAGATAAGAATCATAGGATATCCTAAAACTTCCCGATCTCTGTTGAAAAGCAGTGATATAGGAATACTGAAAGCAATCATCAGTCCGATGCTTAGGATAACCAGTTTTTGTTCGTGTCTTTTCTTCATAAATAATGGGTTGCAAAAGATAATTGATGAATAGACATTGGGTTTGTCATTCATCAATTATCATTTATTTTTAATAACTATATTTTATCGTCAGAATATTCTCCTGTTAAAGAATAGTATCCGAAGATGGCCATTCCACCTGAGATAATCGGCATCAGTACAAATAAAATAATGATCCCAAAAACCAGATCTTCCTGCTTTCCTGAGGCAATTTTTGGTATTCCCAGTACTGTAATTCCGAAATATCCTACAATCACCGCTATTGCGATCCAGAGAATACCTAATATTTTTTTTAGTCCGTTCATTTTAGTAGTTTTAAAATTAATAAAAATTTGAGTGATTTAATGATTAATCATGAAGATTATTGTTCTTGTTTTTAAGATAAAATAATCCGATGATTAAACATACTGCGGCTACTCCAATCGGATACCAAAGCCCCTCAAGGTACCATGTAGCATGTCCTGCTTCCTTTCCTGTGGTTACAAGATAAGTAGCAACAGCCGGAAGAAGTCCTCCAAAGACCCCGTTTCCGATATGATAAGGTAAAGACATTGAGGTGTAACGGATTCTCACAGGGAACATTTCAACAAGAAATGCAGCGATAGGTCCATAAACCATGGTTACAAAAATGACCTGAATAAACACAAGGAACACCAGATACCATTTTGTGTCATCACTTAGTTTTACAGATTGGGATACTTTTGGTTCCTCCTCTTTTCCATCTTTCATTACGGGGCCACTTGGAGACCAATGAGTAATACTATCTTTTTTAATTAAAGTTCCATCTGTGTAAAGAGTTTCCTTGTGAAAAGTAACAAGGCTGTCTGTTGCAATATCATTATGGATTTTAGCTATTCTTTTTTCGGTAATTCCATTGGATGCAATTGTTTTATTTTCAAGGTTAACACTTTTAAACATGCTGTCGTAAATAGGTCTATACGCTAAGATGGCAATCAGCATTCCCGTCATCATAACCGCCTTTCTTCCGATCTTATCAGACAGCCAGCCAAAGAATACAAAGAATGGTGTTCCTAAAAACAAAGCAGTAGCCATTAAGTAGTCTACCTGCATAGAATCTACATTCATTACCTTTTGCAGGAAACTCATGGCATAGAATTGCCCGGTGTACCAGATTACCCCTTGTCCCATTGCGGCTCCAAAAAGGGCAAGAAGAACAAATTTAAAGTTGTACTTATTACCAAAGCTTTCCTTTAAAGGGTTTTTAGACGTTTTTCCCTCACTCTTAGCCTTTGCAAAAAGTGGAGATTCTTTCATGTTTTTTCTGATGATATAAGAAACAGCAACCATCAAAATAGAGATCCAGAAAGGAACCCTCCAGCCCCAATTATCAAATTCCTCCGGAGAAAGTGAAGTTTTTGTAATTAAAATAACAATCAGTGAAATAAAAAGTCCTGCTGTAGCTGTAGTTTGTATCCATGAGGTCCAGTAGCCTCTTCGATGAGGTTGTGCGTATTCGGCAACATAGGTTGCAGCACCACCATATTCCCCTCCAAGGGCTAACCCTTGCAATAATCTTAGGATTAAAACCAAAACAGGAGCCATAAATCCAATGGTTTTATAACTTGGGATACATCCGATAAGGAATGTAGAGAATCCCATGATCAGTAAAGTAACAAGGAATGTATATTTTCTTCCGATAATATCTCCGAGTCTACCGAAGAACAAGGCGCCAAAAGGTCTTACAACAAATCCGGCTGCAAAAGTAGCAAGAGTAGATAAAAATGCTGCTGTAGGATTATCTGCAGGGAAAAATTTTGTAGCTAAAACAATGGCCAAACTTCCGAAAATGTAGAAGTCATACCATTCTATCAATGTTCCGAGGGATGAAGCAGTAATCACACTCCAAATGGTGCGGTTTTTCTGCTTGTCGGTCATATTCTCGTAGCTTTCGTGATGATTTTCGCTCATATTGATTAGTTTTTGATGTTAGTTGAAAATAATAATAGGATTCATTCCCGGATTATAGGTAAATCTGAAACTGCAGAATGAATTCTCCTTTTGAGGATGGACTTTCTGTGGGATTCGTGTAAACGGGTCTTGTGGAATATTGTGTGGTAATTTTTGCGTGATGCCCATCTATAAACCAGTTGGCTCCTATATCAAACTGTGAAGAAGATTTGTCGAAAGCTTCAAAGCTTTTATGAGTATAGGCCGCAAATGGCTGTATTCTGATCTTTGGTTTTTCTGCCTGACTTGGTAATAGTAAACCGGCCTGAGCGTAGATAATATTACCTGTTCCAATGGTCGGCTGTAGGTTTCCTGGGCCTGCAATAGCTTTATTTCCGATAAAATTAGGATCAGAAGCTGCTATGTTCATGGTTCCCAGATTTCTTACATAATTAGGTCCGAAATTGTAGTTGTAATATCCCGCGTAGGCCGAAACTGCCATTTTATTTTTTGCTTCTCCCAATGGTATGTCTGCAAAAGCATCTACAGCAAAAAGAGTAATGTCGTGCTTTTCAATATTGGAATTAACTGAAGTTCTTGTTCCGTCTTTCTGGTGATAAAACCCTGCGCCAACATTGAAGACTTTTTTAGTTCCCAGATAGGATCCTACTTTGAATGGGAGTGTATTGGATTCTTCATCAAGGAATTGGTATTCTACATATCCTGCCTTTGAAAAACTGGGATTTCCGTTGTTATCTACGGCTACAGCTCTTGACGGGTCAGTTACATTTGCCGGAGTAAGGTCGGTTGCAAAAGGTTTGTTTAAGCTGAAACGATATTCAAGTTTTCCATATTTTCCCTTGGCAAACATTCCGAGCTGCCTTGCAAACTGATCAGAATTATCTATTAAAGGCCATGAAAAAACAGGAGAATCAACCGTAAGGAAATTAAGGGTGGAAGCCATAGTCATACGGGAAAGTCCCATGTAATAATGAAGCCCGGCTCCTAAAGATAAACTGAATTTTCCCGCTTCTCCAGGTAAAATAACTGCATACTCATTCCAGGCATCATGAAAAAACAGTTGGGTTTTCTTTCCGTTTCCGTAACCTCCTGTCCCTGAAGTTCCCGTAGCGCCACCATTGATGAATGTCTGATTGTTGATTCCAAAATGGAGAAGAATCATGTATCTTTTGGAGATCTGTGCATACGTTAAGGCCCGTAACCTTCTGTTTCCTATACTCCAGGAGTTGTCTGTAGGCTCACTTCCAACCATGCTTCCGGGGTTCATGGATGTATTTCTTAACCAAAGCTGGTCCCATAAAATAAATCTGATGAATTTGTCTCCCTCAGGATTGAGGTTTACTTTCAGTCCGCTGCCGTAATCAGGAGAGCCCTGCGAATACATTGATCCGCTGATTAAGGCTAATCCAATAAATGTAAGCAATTTCTTCATAAATTATCAATTTTTGGCGTTGTTTTTTGTGAAAGCCAAATTGGAATTAATAATTTATTTATGAAAATTTAATATATATTAGTGCTAATAGTATAGTTTTATTAATATTTTACTGATTGTCAATATTTTAAAATGATATTTGATTTCTTTATCTATTTCTTAAACCTTTCCCACTTAATCAGCATGTACTTGTCCGCAAATTGAGTGATGATGATTCCGGAGTTTTTGATATTTTCTTCCTGTGCTATATATTCAATTAACTCATTTTGTTTTAATATTTTATATACAGGATGAAACTCAGAATGGGGAGGCCTTGTAATATTGTATTTTTTGATCCATGAACTTATAGTAACATGTGAAACACCGATGATTCTTTCAATTTCACGATAACTTAAACCCTCCAGATAAAGTTGAAGAGCCTTGGTTACGTAATAATCATCAATTTGTTTCCCTAGTTTTTTAACGGTAAAATAATAGTTGCAACTCTTACAATGGAAGCGTTGTTTTTCGTTGATAATACCACTTTTAACCACCTTGTTACTCTGGCATTTAGGACATATGTTTTCCATAACTATATTATTTTAGCAAATATATAATAAATTAGCAAATGTATATTTTTCAATAAAGATAATTTTACCTGTATAAATTTTTAAAACAAAAAAAATATCTTTTTTATTTGGTTTTTAAAGTAATTATATTTTAAATTTGCCAAAAAAATTAGATAAATAAATGGAAATAGAAGTTTCCTCATGCGAACATCTAATGTATGTGAGTGAAATACAGCAGGAAATGTATGATTCTGCACAGCGTAGAGGAACGGGAATCGCAAAACGTTCTATCGAATATTTGAGTAAAAAGATTTCAGAGGGCAATGCTGTGGTAGCCACTGAAAACGGGGAGTGGGTAGGTTTCTGCTATATAGAGACGTGGTCACACGGGAAGTTTGTTGCCAATTCGGGGTTGATTGTTTCACCTAAATTCAGGAACGGAGGTGTTGCTACTCAAATTAAGCATAGGGTTTTCCAATTATCTAGAGAAAAATATCCGGAAGCAAAAGTATTCGGATTAACAACAGGACTTGCTGTAATGAAAATCAATAGTGATTTGGGATATAAGCCGGTTATTTATTCAGAACTGACTCAGGATGAGGAGTTCTGGAATGGATGCAAGAACTGTGTGAACTATGAAATATTAATGAATAAGGAACGTAAAAACTGTCTTTGTACAGCTATGTTATTTGTTCCGGACAATATAAAAGAAAATGAGGCTGTCAACAATCAGCCTGAAAATAAATATTATGAAGAAAAAAGTCATCTTAGCGTTTAGTGGAGGTTTGGATACTTCCTATTGTGCTAAATATCTTAGTGAAACACTAGGGTATGATGTGTATGCCGTTACTGTAAATACCGGAGGTTTTTCTAAGGAAGAGGAAAAAGAGTTGGAGAGAAAAGCTTTAAATCTTGGGGTAAAAGAGTATAGGTGTGTAGACGCTCAGGAAGACTATTACAATTCTTGTGTAAAGTATTTAATTTTCGGGAATGTGTTGAAGAATAATACATATCCTCTTTCAGTAAGTGCTGAACGTACCATTCAGGCACAGGAAATTGCAAAATATGCCATTGAAGTAAAGGCTGATGCCATTGCGCACGGAAGTACAGGCGCAGGAAATGACCAGGTTCGTTTTGACTTGATTTTCCAGGTGATGTGTCCTAATATTGAGATCATTACGCCAATTCGTGATATGGCTTTGTCTCGTGAAGATGAAATTGAGTTTCTGAAAGATCATGGGTACGAAATGGAATTCCATAAAGCGCAATATTCAGTAAATAAAGGACTTTGGGGAACTTCTGTGGGAGGAAAAGAAACCTTGACTTCAAGAAATTATCTGCCGGAAGAAGCGTTTCCATCACAAATTAAAGAAACTCAACCTTCAGAATTGGAGATTGAATTTAAAAATGGAGAAGTGGTTGCTGTAAACGGAGAAAGCTTTGAGCATTCCGTATATGCGATTCAAAAAATAGAGGAATTGGCTTCTGCTTATGGTATTGGTCGTGATATTCATGTAGGAGATACCATCGTAGGAATTAAAGGAAGAGTAGGATTTGAAGCGGCAGCAGCCTCAGTGATTATTAAAGCGCACCATTTACTGGAAAAGCATACGCTTTCAAAATATCAGCAAATGATGAAGTCTCAATTATCAGACTGGTACGGAAACTGGCTTCACGAAGCACTTTTCCTGGATCCTGTGATGAGAAATATTGAGTCTTTCTTAGGAGATTCCCAGAAAACGGTAAGTGGAAAAGTATTCATAACTCTTCACCCATACCGATTTATCTTAAACGGAATTGAATCTGATCACGACCTGATGTCTGATAAATTCGGAAGTTATGGTGAGGCGAACAGAGCATGGACAGGAGATGATGTGAAAGGATATACAAAAATTGTAAGCAATTCTTTGAATATATATCATCAGATTAACCCAAATATCAACTAGTTCCGAAAGGACAATCTAATAAAAAGTAGGATATGATCCTATTGATTAAAATATGAAGAAAACAGTAGGAATTGTAGGAGCCAATGGCTATACAGGAAGTGAGTTGATACGCTTACTGGCTTTTCATCCCCATGTGACATTGAGTTTTTTATATAGTCGTTCAAATTCGGGAACAAAAATATCGGACTTGTACCCGGATTTAACGACGGTTTGTGAAAAAGTATTAACGGATAAACCTGAAGAGGTAGATATTCTATTTCTATGCCTTCCTCATAAGGAAAGTCAGAATTGGTTAACCCAAAATCCTGTTAAAGATGAAACGTTGGTAATTGATTTAGGAAATGATTTCCGTTTGGATGGAAATTTTGAAAATAGAGATTTTATCTACGGACTGCCGGAAATTAATAAAAAACAACTGAAAGGTTCAAAGAGTATTGCAAACCCGGGATGTTTCGCAACAGCTATTCAGTTAGCATTGCTTCCATTAGCAGAAAAAGGGTTGTTGGGTGAGGTTTTCACCACAGGGATCACAGGTTCTACAGGAGCCGGACAATCTCTGCAGCCAACCACTCATTTTACCTGGAGAAATGATAATATCTCGGCTTATAAAACTTTAACACATCAGCATGTGGATGAGATCTTGCAGCAGTTAATTTCATTTAATAATAAAGAAGTAAACCTGAATTTTGTTCCATGGAGAGGAGATTTTGCAAGAGGGATTTTTACAAGCTCTACCGTGAAAATAGATTTGGAACTAAAAGAAATAGAACAGTTATATCAGGATTTTTATGCAGATGAGCCTTTTGTTACAATAAGTGAAAGGGCAATGGATTTAAAGCAGGTTGTCAATACCAATCGTTGTGTGATTCAGATTGAAAAGAGTGGAAATGTTGTAGTTATTCACTCGGCGATTGACAATTTGTTAAAAGGAGCTTCAGGACAGGCAGTACAGAATATGAATATTGCAATGGACTGGGAAGAAAACTCAGGATTAAACTTAAAACCTATTGCATTTTAAAAGAAAACTTAAAAGTCAATTGTCAATAAGCTAATCGTGAATTTTTAAAGCTTAATCAAAACCGACCTAGGAAAATGGAGCGTTAAGAAAAATAATTTTGTGAATGTTAAGAAAATTCTACTGTTCGAAGTGTGATACAAATGCCGATTTCGCACAAATTTTAGAATTTTTAGAGAACAAAAATATTTTTTAGCGAAAGTTTCCACGTCTTAAACTTTTGTTTCTTTTGTTTCAAGACAAAAGAAAAATATAAAAAAATAAGAAATGAATTTATTCAACGTATATCCATTATTTAATATCAATCCGGTTAAAGCTCAAGGATCTTTTCTTTGGGACGATAAGGGAGAACAATATCTTGATTTTTATGGTGGTCACGCAGTGATTTCCATTGGGCACAATCATCCGCATTATCAGAATAAACTTAAAGAGCAGTTAGAGAAAATTTCTTTCTATTCCAACTCTGTTCAGAATGAATTACAGACTGAACTGGCTGAGAAATTAGGAAAACTTTCAGGATATGAGGACTACAGCCTTTTCCTTTGTAACTCGGGTGCTGAAGCCAATGAAAATGCCTTAAAGCTGGCTTCCTTTCATAACGGAAAAAGCAAAGTTCTTTATTTCTCAGGTTCATTCCACGGAAGAACTTCTGCTGCAGTTTCTGTAACAGATAATCCGAAAATTGTGGCTCCGGTGAACTTTTCAGAAAGATTTATCAAATCTGAATGGAATAATATTGAACAACTTGAAGAAACTTTTGCAGTACATGGAAATGAAATTTCATCCATCATCATTGAAGGAATTCAGGGAGTTGGAGGAATTATGATTCCCACTGTAGCATTCCTATCTAAAATTAAAGAATTGTGTGAGAAATATGATGTTGTTTTAATATTAGATGAAGTACAGTCAGGATACGGAAGAAGCGGATATTTTTTTGCTCATCAGGAATTCGGAGTAGAAGCAGATATCATTACAACGGCAAAAGGAATGGGAAATGGTTTTCCGGTTGGCGGAGTACTAATCAGTCCGAAATTTCAGGCAAGCAATGGTTTGCTAGGAACTACTTTTGGAGGAAATCATTTAGCTTGTGCAGCTTCAATTGCTGTTCTGGATGTGATGAAAGATGAAAATCTCATCGAAAATGCTCAAAAAATGGGCGAATATATTGAAAATGAAATTAAAGATTTACCACATATTAAATCAATCCGAAGGAAAGGGTTGATGATCGGAATAGAACTTGACAGGGACTGTTCGGAGGTAAGGAGCAGCTTGCTTTACGATCATCATATTTTCACAGGAAACTCTAATGATAAAAGTGTTTTAAGGATTCTTCCTGCACTTAATATCCAAAAAGAGGAAACTGACCTTTTCATCAATGCTCTGAAAATAGTATTGGAGAAAATTTAAACCACAAAAGTCACAAAAGAGTTTAAACACTTAAGTTTTTGAAAACCTTTGATTTTCATCTTATATATTTTCAAAATAGTGAACTTTTAAAACTCAGGTGTTCTAAAGTGTTTAAATAAAAATTTTTGTGGTTAAAACAACATTTAATGTGTAAACAAAATCTTTAAAATCAATTTAAAATGAAAAATTTTACCGCTGTAAGTGATGTTGAAAACTTACAGGAAATCATAAAAAAAGCTTTACAAATAAAAGAAAATCCTCTTTCCGAAACAGAAAAAGGAAAAGGAAAAACAATAGGTCTGGTATTTTTAAACTCAAGTTTAAGAACCCGTTTGAGCAGCCAGATTGCAGCACAAAACTTAGGTTTAAACGTATTGACGCTAAATGCAGCACAGGAAGCCTGGAATCTTGAATTTGCTGATGGAGCCGTGATGAACGGAGATACAGTAGAACATATCAAAGATGCTATTGAGGTATTGAACCAATACTGTGATATCATTGCAGTGCGTTGTTTTGCAGGAATGAAGAGCAAAGAAGATGATGTAAATGAAAGCATCCTAAGTCAGTTTGAAAAACATGCAAAAGTTCCTGTTATTTCCTTAGAATCAGCAACCCGTCACCCGTTGCAAAGTCTCGCAGATTGTATCACTATTACAGAAAACTGGAAAAAGGATTATAAACCCAAAGTTGTTTTAACCTGGGCACCGCATATTAAACCCATTGCTCATGCTGTAGGAAATTCATTTGCAGAATGGATGCAGGAAATGGATGTTGAATTGGTGATCACTAATCCTGAGGGATATGATCTGGATAAAAATTTCACGAAAGATGTACAAGTAATTCACGATCAGGATGAGGCTTTAAAAGATGCAGACTTTATTTATGTGAAAAACTGGTCATCATTTGATGATTATGCAGCAATGCCAGAAGTAAAAGAAAACTGGATGCTGACCAATGAAAAACTGGCAAATACCAATCAGGCAAAGGTGATGCATTGCCTTCCTGTTCGTCGTAATGTTGAATTAAGCGATGAGGTTATGGATGGGGAAAATTCAATCATCTATCAGCAAGCCAAGAATCGTATTTTCTCAGCACAGGCAGTGTTCAGCGAAATATTA
Organism: Chryseobacterium aurantiacum; assembly: GCF_003020585.1. Classification (GTDB taxonomy): domain Bacteria; phylum Bacteroidota; class Bacteroidia; order Flavobacteriales; family Weeksellaceae; genus Chryseobacterium; species Chryseobacterium aurantiacum. The sequence goes on along the minus strand of NZ_PXUE01000002.1, from coordinate 685,322 downwards.
GAAAATATAAAATAGTAATTGAATCAGGTGGTAACCATTTAATCCATTGTATAAAAAGCGTTTTTGAATCGTAAAATAAGACGCAGGTAATCAAATCCTTTAATCTTATGAAAAATAAAATGTACATCATAAAAATAGGCGGAGCGCTCATTGATGATGAACGATTACTGGATCAGTTTTTAGATCAGTTTTCCCAAATAAAAGAAAAGAAAATCCTTGTTCATGGCGGAGGAAAATTAGCTACAGAATTGGCCGCTAGGCTAGGCATGGAGCAAAAGATGATCAACGGAAGGAGGATTACAGATAAAGATACATTGGATATTGTAACAATGGTATATGCAGGAGGAATCAATAAGAATGTGGTTGAAAAATTACAGCAAAAAAAATGCAATGCCATAGGGTTTTCCGGTGCAGACGGGAACTTAATAAAAGCTAAGAAAAGAGAACATCCTGAAATAGATTTTGGATTTGTAGGAGATATTGATAAGAAAAGCGTGAATAAAAAATTGCTTTCAAAATTAATTAAGCTCAACCTTGTTCCTGTATTTTCTGCTATTACCCATGATAAAAAAGGAAATCTCTTCAATACCAATGCAGATACCATTGCATCAGTAATGGCACAGGCGTTATCCTCCAAATATGAAGTAGAGCTGTTGTATTGCTTTGATAAGCAGGGAGTGCTGGAAAATGTTGACGATCCCGAATCCCTTATTAAAAGTATTTCCGAAGAGGATTTTACAGTTTTAAAAAAAGAGGGAAAGCTACACAAAGGAATCTTGCCCAAACTTGAAAATGCTCTGGGAGCAATAAAGAATAATGTAAATAAAGTGTTTCTAATTAAAGAAACCGAATTGAAAAACCATATAGAAAGTCATCATGCAGGAACTGAAATCTGTTTATAATAAAGAAGAATTGTTGAATAATGCAGTTGAATTACTTAAGAATTTGATTGAAATTCCTTCATTCAGTAAAGATGAATTCAATACATCTGTAGAGATTGAAAATTTTTTCAAAAAGCATCAGATCCCGACAAAGCGTTTCAAGAATAATATTTGGGCGGTCAATAAGAACTTTGATGTCTTTAAACCCTCAGTTTTGCTGAATACGCACCATGATACTGTAAAACCTAATAAGGCTTATACCCTGGATCCGTTTGTTCCCATAGAAAAAGACGGAAAGCTGTACGGGCTGGGAAGTAATGATGCCGGAGCCTCTTTGGTTTCTATGGCGCAGGTTTTTCTGCACTTTTATGATAAAGAAGATTTAAAATATAATTTAGTGATTGCTTTGACGGCAGAGGAGGAGATTTCTGGTTTTGACGGAATTGAGGCCCTGTTTCCACAACTACCCAATATAGAATTTGCCATTGTAGGAGAGCCCACGCAGATGAATCTGGCAATTGCAGAAAAAGGGTTACTTGTGATAGACGGGGAAATGAAGGGGACTCCTTCTCATGCTGCTCATCCCAATGATGATAATTCGATTGTCAAATGTATGCAGGATCTGCAGAGTATCTTAAACTTTAAATTTCCAAAGGTTTCAGAATATCTGGGTGAAGTTAAAGTTACACTGTCAGGAATTCATGCCGGAGTACAGCATAACGTAGTGCCTGAGGCGTGTAATTTCACATTGGATGTAAGGGTAACAGATGCATATTCCAATAAAGAAGCCTTTGAAATTATTCAGTCGCAAATGAAGTCAGCACTTACGGCAAGGTCTTTCAGGCTGAATTCTTCAAAAATAGAAATGGATCATCCCTATGTAAAGGCAGGTCTTGAATTAGGAAGGACAACCTATGGCTCGCCAACCTCTTCAGATCAGGCCATTATTCCATGCACATCAGTTAAAATGGGCCCCGGAGACAGTAGGCGCTCTCATACAGCGGATGAATTCATCTATATTAATGAAATAGAAGAAGGAATTGAAATCTACATTCAGGTTTTGGAGAAAGTGTTATAAAAGAGGACTTAGAAAATTTTAATGGCTAACCTCTGAAATATATATTTTGACTACGCTCAGCAGGCGCTAAAGTTTACGTTTTTAATAAAGATTTATGCAAAAAAGAAATATTAGAAACAACAACTTTACATTAGGGACATGTTTTTTTATAGTTAATAGTAATAAGGATCGCCTTGCTGGGCATGTCAAAATCAATCAAATATTTTAAATCAGATCATTCTGAAGCTGCTATAAGCTTGTATATGATCTCAGAAAAATCAATAATTATATGAAAAAGATATGGCAAAAGGATGACCTGGCCACCAATATATTAGTCAATAACTTTACGGTAGGAAAGGATCTTGACTTTGATGAACGTTTGGCAAAATATGATGTCAAAGGTTCCATGGCGCACTGCAAAATGCTTGCAGAAACCGGAATTATTTCCAAAGAAGAATCAGAACAGATGCTATCTGTACTAAACGATATTTTAAATAAAATTGAAGAAGGTAGTTTTGAAATTGATAAAGAAGCTGAGGATATCCATTCTCAGGTAGAAGCGATTCTCATTGCAGAATTAGGAGATACAGGAAAGAAAATCCACACTGCAAGATCAAGAAATGATCAGGTTCTGTTGGATATTAAATTGTACTTATTAGATGAAATTCGTGAAATAACAACGCTTACTGACGAGTTTTTCCAGATTTTAATTCAATTGGCAGACCAGCACAAAAATGTACTGCTTCCGGGATATACCCACTTGCAGATTGCAATGCCTTCATCCTTTGGATTATGGTTTGGAGCTTATGCAGAAGCTCTTTTGGATGACGTAGAAATGTTGTTTTCAATAAAAAATATCATCAATAAAAACCCATTGGGATCCGCTGCAGGATATGGTTCGTCTTTTCCTATTAATCGCGAAAGTACAACGTATAATCTAGGCTTTCAGTCGATGAATTATAATTCGGTATATGCTCAGATGACGCGTGGTAAATCAGAAAAACTACTGGCAATGTCTATGGCTACCTTAGCTGGAACATTGGGTAAATTTGCTTATGATGTATGTTTATATTTGAATCAAAACTTTGATTTTATAAGCTTTCCAAAGGAATTTACAACAGGAAGCAGCATAATGCCGCACAAAAAGAACCCGGATATTTTTGAGTTGGTTCGTGCGCGATGCAACAGAATCCAATCCTTACCGAATGAGTTAATTCTATTGACCAACAATCTTCCGTCAGGATATCACAGAGATGTACAATTGACCAAGGAAATTCTTTTCCCTGCAATAGACTCCCTGAAAGAATGTCTGGAGATCCTAAGCTATACGTTGCCGAATATCCAGGTAAAGGATGGTATTCTGGAGGATGAAAAGTACAAATACCTTTTCAGTGTAGAGAAGATTAATGAAGAAGTGAAAAACGGAAGCTCTTTCCGTGATGCCTATGTAAAGGTAGGGCAGGAGATTGAAAACAATGAGTTTGATTTTGAGGTAGGAAGCTTAGATCATTCCCACCAGGGAAGCATAGGAAATCTTTGCCTGGATAAAATAGAATATCAGTTCAATAAATTGAAAAATAAATTGTTGGGCTAAAATATAAACCATTAAGATCATAAAAGGCCTGAGTAGACATAGAATCTAAAAATTACTTTTAGATCACGCCTTATTTTTTTATCGTTTGTAAATCCTTAATCTTATTTACTTAGGTTGTCTTAATGGTTTTTTATTCCGCTCTTTGACTTTGATGATTGATAAATTGAACTATTAAGTGGATGAAGACTTGAAGGTAAGTTAAGAAGATCTGCTGCATAAAATTTTATCGGAGATAAAATCTTAGCGCCTTAAAGCATAAAGTTTATAATCTTCTTTTGCGTCTTTGCGTTTTTCTAATAAATAAGAGATCAGAAAAAACTGTTGGAAAACGCAAAGGCACAAAATGATAATGATACATCTTATTTCAAGACCCAAGAAAATCTAAGATTTTCAGCAAGTGAAATAGGAATTAATAATGAGTTTAAAATAAAAGGGATTATTCCAGATCAATCTTGAACTTGGTAGATTTTTTTACCTCGTGCAAAACTATGGAACTATGGTATTGCCCAATGTTTGGAAGATTGGAAATCACATTAACGGCGAATTCGTTATAAGAATTGATGTCTTTTGCAATAATCTTTAACATATAATCGTACTCTCCGGAAAGACTGATGATTTCCTGTACTTCATCATGATTTCCAATATGTTTTTCAAAGGTTTCCAATACTTTCTTGGATTGTTCCTTGAGACGAACATTACAGTAGACTACAATATTTAAACCCAGTTTTTCACGGTTTAAGAGGCCAACATACTTTTCAATGATCCCATGCTTCTCCAATTGTTTGATTCTTTCATACGTTGGAGTAAAGGTAAGACCTATCTTTTCTGAAATTTCCTTAACAGATAAAGTGGAGTCTTCCTGTATAATGCTGAGAATCATTTTGTCTTTTAAATCCATAAAACTAATTTGAGTTTTAACAAAAATATCACTTTTAAATGAGAATAAGAAAATACCAAAGGTTTTAATTTATTTGAAACTTTGATTTTGTAGGTTCATAAAATTTCTGTATCTTTGCACCTAATGAATAAAAAAGCATTTATATCATTAGATTTACCGGGCGAAAGCGCCCTTTACGATATTTATTGTTATTAGCGAAGATTGTTGTCTTCGCTTTTTTTATGCCCAAAAATTAGAATTATGTTTACGATTACAGAACTAAGTACCGAGAGAATCAACAGTATACTGACAGAAGCACTAGCTTTTGCAAACGGAAAAACTGCTAAAATTGAAGGAGAAGTTTTTTGCTCAAACCTTTTCTTCGAAGACAGTACAAGAACGAAGACGAGCTTTGATATTGCAGAAAGAAAACTGGGACTTCAGGTTGTTCCATTTGATGCTTCACACAGTTCTGTAAATAAAGGAGAGAGTCTTTATGATACAGTGAAGACCATTGAAAGCCTGGGAGTAAATCTTGTTGTGATCCGAGATAAAAAAGACAGATACTTCGAGGAACTAAAGAATATTAAGATTCCAGTGATTAATGGAGGAGACGGAACAGGAAATCACCCATCGCAATGCATGCTGGATCTGATGACTATCTATCAGGAATTTGGAACATTTGAGGGATTAAAAGTGGGAATTGTAGGAGATGTAAAACACAGCCGTGTAGCCAACTCAAATGCTGAGGCCTTAAGAAGATTAGGTGCTAAAGTATACTTTTCGGGACCGGAGCATTGGTTTGATGAAGGAGCTTTAATCAACGGAACTTATCTTGCGCTTGATGAACTTATTGCTGAAGTGGATGTTCTGATGTTATTAAGGATCCAGCACGAAAGACATGATGCGGCAATGAGCTTTACCGCTTCTGAATATCATAAAAGATATGGTTTGACGAAAGAAAGAGAACGGGCTATGAAGAAAGAAGCGATCATCATGCACCCGGCACCCATTAACAGAGGAGTGGAAATAGATTCGGATCTTGTGGAATGTGAACGCTCAAGAGTTTTCAAACAAATGGAAAACGGAGTCTTTGCAAGAATGGCAATCTTGAAAGAAGCATTAGAAGAAAAAGGGTTTACGTTTAAGTAAATTGTAGAACATATAATGTATATGATAGGGGGTAGCCCGGACATTATACAAATAAGAAAAAGTAAAAAGTACAAATCGTAAGTCAAATTATAATACATTTTGCAGCCGAAATTGTACAAAAAGAAAATAATAGAAAATCTAATTTTTAAAAATGAAGAAAAAATTAATACTGGAGTCTGGTGAAGTGTTTCATGGAGAAGGTTTCGGAGCAGAATTGGAAACTGCAGGAGAAGTAGTTTTCAATACCGGAATGACAGGGTATCAGGAATTGATTTCTGACCCATCGTATTGCGGTCAGATAGTTTGTATGACCTATCCGCTTATCGGAAATTATGGTATTAACCGTGATGATTATGAAAGTATCGAGCCGGCAATTAAGGGGCTTATCGTAAAAGAACTTTGCGATCTTCCTTCCAATTTCCGTACTCAGATTACTTTAGATGAATTATTTAAAAAGAAAAACCTTTCAGGAATTTCAGGAATTGATACGAGAAGACTAACAAGAATTCTTCGTAACTCCGGAGTGGTAAAAGGAAAAATTGTAAACGCTGATGCTGATGAAACTGCAATAGCTTCTGAGTTGAAGTCTACAAGTTTCCCAATCAATCAGGTAGAAGAGGTTTCTACAAAAACTCCTTATGCTAACCCGAACAGAGGTTTCAAAGTAGTATTGGTAGACTTCGGTGCAAAACTGGGAATCATTAGAGAATTATCACAAAGAAACTGTGATATCATTGTAGTATCTCACGATACAACAGCAGAAGAAATCTTATTGATGAACCCGGACGGAATTATGTTGTCAAACGGTCCCGGAGATCCTGAAGATGTACCACATGCTTTAGATATGATCAGAGGATTGCTAGGAAAAGTTCCAATTTTCGGAATCTGTTTAGGGCACCAGTTAATTGGTCTTGCTTGTGGAGCAAAAACTTTTAAATTGAAATTCGGACACAGAGGAGGAAACCACCCGGTATTGGATCTGGAGAAAAATACAGTAGCTATTACTTCCCAAAACCACGGTTATGCAGTAGACCAGGAAAGTTTGAAAGGAACAGACCTAATTGAAACGCACATCGCATTGAACGACAGAACAAACGAAGGATTAAAACATAAGATCCATCCTTGCTTCTCTGTTCAGTACCACCCTGAAGCAAGCCCAGGCCCGGAAGATGCAAACTACCTGTTTGATGAGTTTATTCAAATGATGGAAGATTTTAAAAAGTAAGAAAGACTTCAGATATTAGACATCAGATAACAGACTCTATCATGCATAACTTTGAAAAATTAGTTTTTTGGCAAAAATCGATTGAACTTGCAAAACAGGTTTATATCATTTGTTTAGAATTACCTAAAGATGAAAAGTTTGGTTTGATTTCTCAAATTAAAAGATCTGCAATCTCCATTCCTTCAAATATAGCAGAAGGCGCAGGAAGAAATAATGATAGAGAGTTTTATCATTTTCTTGGTATTGCAAATGCTTCCTCTTTTGAGTTGCAGACCCAGTTAATTTTAACTAGAGAATTAAATTTACTTGATGTAGAAAAAGTTAACAGTTTAATATCAAATCTGAATGAAATTCAAAGAATGATTTATACATTCAAATCTAATTTAAAAAAGTAAAACATCCTGTTGGATGTCTGAAGTCTGACATCTAACATCTTGTATCTAAAAAAAGAAAAATGGCAAAACGTACAGATATAAAAACAATTTTAGTAATCGGTTCAGGACCTATCATCATTGGTCAGGCAGCTGAATTTGATTACGCAGGAACGCAGGCTTGTCTGTCTTTAAAGGAAGAAGGCTACAAGGTAATTTTGATCAACTCAAACCCTGCAACAATCATGACGGATGTGGAAATCGCGGATAAAGTATATATCGAGCCGATTTCATTACAATTTGTAAGCCACATCATCAGAAAAGAGCGTCCGGATGCATTGTTACCAACGCTGGGTGGTCAGACTGGATTGAACATGGCAGTTGAGCTGGAGAAATCCGGAATTCTTGAAGAATGTAAAGTAGAAGTATTGGGAACGAAGCTTTCTGCAATCAACAGAGCAGAAGACAGAGATCTTTTCCGTGAATTGATGAGAGAATTGAACGAACCTGTTCCTGAATCTGATATTGTAAACACCGTAGAAGGAGCTATTGCTTTTGCCAATGAGATTGGGTATCCTGTAATTGTTCGTCCTGCCTTTACAATGGGAGGAACTGGTGGTGGTATTGCTGCTACAGAACCAGAATTAAAAGAAATTGCAGAACTTGGTTTGAAATACAGTCCGGTAACCCAGTGTCTTATTGAAAAATCAATCGCAGGATTTAAGGAAATTGAATACGAAGTAATGCGTGATGCAAACGACAACGCGATTGTGGTTTGTAACATGGAAAATATAGATCCTGTAGGAGTTCACACAGGAGACTCAATTGTAGTAGCACCTTCTCAGACCCTTTCAGACAGAGAGTATCAGTTATTGAGAAATGCTTCTCTTAAAATCATCAGAGCTCTAGGAATTGAAGGTGGGTGTAACGTACAGTTGGCTTTAGATCCCCATTCATTCGATTACTACATCATCGAAGTGAATCCAAGAGTTTCCCGTTCATCAGCGCTGGCGAGTAAGGCAACAGGATATCCAATTGCTAAGATCGCTGCAAAAATTGCGGTAGGATTAACACTGGATGAAATCATGAACCCGGTAACAGGAAAAACATACGCATGTTTTGAACCTGCTCTGGATTATGTGGTAACTAAATTTCCAAGATTCCCATTCGATAAATTTGAAACTGCGGACAGAAGACTTTCTACCCAGATGAAAGCAACGGGTGAAGTAATGGCGATTGGAAGAAACTTCGAGGAGTCTTTACAAAAAGCAATCCGTTCTTTAGAAACAGGAATCAAGCATTTAGGATTAAAAACAAAACAAGCTCAGGCGCTTACTGCTGAAGAAATTGAAAGAAGAATCAGAGTTTGTGATGATGAGAGATTATTCATCATTGGTGATGCCTTAAGAAGAGGTTACGACTGGGAACAGATTGTAGAATGGAGTAAAATTGATAAATTCTTCATCTGGAAACTGAAAAAACTAGTTGACTTCGAAAAAGTAATCGCTGAAAATAAATTTGATAAAGAAACTCTGATCCAAGCTAAAAAGTTAGGGTTTGCAGATATCAATATCGCGGTTCTTTGGGATGTAAAAGAACGTGAAATTTTCAACTTCAGAAAAGAAAACGGAGTGATGCCGGTTTACAAAATGGTAGACACTTGTGCTGCTGAGTTTGAAAGTGAAACACCATACTTCTACGGAACATACGAAGAAGAAAACGAAAGTGTAGTTTCAGATAAAGAAAAAATTATTGTACTAGGGTCAGGACCTATCAGAATCGGACAAGGTGTTGAATTTGACTACGCAACTGTTCACTCAGTTTGGGCCATCAAAGAAATGGGTTACGAAGCGATTATCATCAATAACAACCCTGAAACGGTTTCTACAGACTTCTCAATTTCAGATAAACTATACTTCGAGCCTCTTACAGAGGAAGATGTAATGAATATCATCGATCTTGAAAAGCCAAAAGGAGTGGTAGTGCAGTTTGGAGGACAGACAGCGATTAACCTTGCAGATAAATTAGCTTCTCACGGAGTACAAATCCTGGGAACTTCTTTGGAAGATCTTGACAGAGCTGAAAACAGAGACAAATTTGAAAAAGCTCTACAGGAAATGGGAATTCCTCAGCCAAAAGGAAGAACTTCAACTTCTAAGGAAGAAGCTATAAAAATTGCCAACGAAATCGGTTATCCGGTATTGGTTCGTCCAAGCTACGTTCTTGGAGGTAGAGCCATGGAAATTGTGTACGCAGAAGCAGAACTGGCTCACTATATGGAGAACGCAGTAGATGCTAGCCCAGAACACCCTGTATTGGTTGACAAATACATGGTAGGAAAAGAAATTGAAGTAGATGCAATCTGTGACGGTGAAACCGTGGTAATCCCTGGGATTATGGAGCATATTGAAAGAGCGGGAGTACACTCCGGAGACTCAATTGCAGTATATCCACCACAGAATATTTTACAAAGTGAAATTGATACTTTAGTAGATTATACAAAAAGATTGGCAAAAGGCCTTAAGGTTATTGGATTAATGAACATTCAATACGTACTTTTCGAAGGAAACGTATATGTGATTGAAGTGAACCCTCGTTCTTCAAGAACAGTTCCTTTCTTATCCAAAATCACAGAGGTTCCAATGGCTAATCTTGCTACAAAAGCAATCTTAGGACAGAAACTAACCGATTTGGGCTACAAAGATGGTTTAGTTCCAAACAAAGAAGGAGTCTTTGTAAAAGTACCGGTTTTCTCTTTCTCAAAACTAACAAAAGTTGACATCTCTTTAGGACCTGAAATGAAGTCTACAGGAGAAGTTATGGGGAAAGACACAACCCTTGAAAAAGCTCTTTACAAAGGTCTTGTTGCAGCAGGAAGAAAAGTTCCTATGCATGGATCCATCCTTTTCACAGTAGCAGATAAGCATAAAGAAGAAGCCGCTGACTTAGCCGCAAGATTCCATGAAGTAGGATTCAGAATCTGGGCTACAGAAGGAACAGCGAAATTCTTTGGCGAAAAAGGAATTCCTTGCAAAATCGGATACAAAATAGGAGAAGAAAGTGTAAATCTTATCGATCTGATCCAGAAAGGAAAAGTTCAGTATGTTGTAAATACCACTACAAAAGGGAAACAAGCTGAAAGAGACGGATTCCAGATCAGAAGAATGAGCGTTGAAAACGGTGTCCCTTGTCTAACATCAATGGATACAGTAGAAGCGATCTTAAAAGTAATCGAAAGCATGAGCTTCAAAATGGAGACGATGTAATTTCGAATACAAAATAAATATTGTAAACCCCGCAAGTTTTCTTGCGGGGTTTTTTATATTAAATAAACTATCAATTAAAATTTTCTATTTTTTTATGAAAACCATTTAAACTTAATGAGATGAATATAAAACAAATACCAGAGTGCTCTTGATTGTTATTTTTGTCCTTGCTTTTTTGGGTACACAATACCGACCGATTTTTATGTTCAAAATATAACCCAAACAAGAAAAAAATTACAATAAATTATAAATAGAATATTTTATCTAAGCTCAATGAAGATTTGTATGGCCATTTTAGTTTTAATTATGAGAATGGAACTGGAAAGAAAGGCACAAAAGTTAAAGATGATTATATTTTTAAAATTAAGTAAGGGTTTTACAAATAGTAAAATATTATTTGTATAAACCAAATGACTTATCAATGAGGAGGAATGCTGAATCAGTTCTTTTATTTTCAATAACTGTCTTTTATCTTAACATACAATAAAACCATTTTAATTTTTTTTTGCTGATTTCTGTAAGACGTTGTAAATTAGGGGATCATAAATGAATTATTCTATTATATAGTAAGACTAATAAAAATTCCACCAAATTAAAATATAACCATGGCAGAATATTATGCAAAATCAAACAAATCCTTAAATTTTGAAGTTACAAAAGACGACAAATTAATAGGGAAGCTTTCTTACAAGAATTGGTTTAAGTTTAATGCAATCATTGATATTGCAGATCATCAAAGCTATCAGGTAGAGCCAAAGGGATTTTGGGGAACAACAATAGAATTAAAGGAAGATGAAAAAGTACTCTTAAAATTCAGGATGAACTGGAACGGAGAAATTATTGTGCAGACTTATTTTGATGGGCTAAAGGAAAGTTACGTTTTTAAGCATAGAGGAATTTTTAAAGAATCATTTGTTCTTACAGACAAAATAGGATCAGAATTGTTGATTATGAAGCCAAGCCTAAAGTGGAATTTAATGGATTACGAATATCAGATAATAAGTTCCGATATCTTTGAAACATTCTCTAATAAAGAAATATTAATGATGGTTTCTCTGCATTGTGCCAACTACTACATGTCTATGATGAGCGCTGCAATAGTGTAAATAAATTTATAATAATTTTACGAAAAATGTAAATAAGCCAGGTGATTATTTAACCTAAAGTATCTTATATTCTCAGTAAACAAAGGGTTTTCGACTATTCGGAAACCCTTTATTTATGGTCTTTTTTTGTTAACATATTTTATGATTTGTGTCATATTTTTATTTAGAATTAATAAAAATAATTTAATTTTGTGACACTAAGCTTATTTATAAAAATGAAAAAAACGATTATTTCTGCATCTTTATTGGCAGTAACCATGCTCCATGCACAGGAAAGTGATACCCTAAAAGTGGCTGAGATCCAGTCTGTATCACTTCAGGGAACTCATAACTACAGAACCAAAAAATCCGAATCCGTAGCAAGGCTTCCTCTGGAAAACCTTGAGAATCCAACCGTTTACAATCTTGTTCCAAAAGAGATTATCAGTGAAATGGGAGCTACAGATTTCAATACGGCAATGGCTTCAGCGCCGGGAGTTGTAGTAAGTAACAGTGTGAACGACAGTGGGAATGATGTCTTTCTGAGAGGATTTAGCTCTAATGCCAGCTTCAGAAACGGATTAACTCAAAACCCGAGAGTACAGTCGGAAATTGCCAATATTGAAAGAGTAGAAGTAATTAAAGGTCCATCAGGAACCTTATTTGGAGGAACCTTGGCAAACTACGGAGGTGTTGTAAATGTGGTGACTAAAAAGCCACAGGAAAACTTCGGTGGAATCATCAACTATACCACCGGAAGCTGGGGGATGAACAGAATTACAGCAGATGTAAACACTCCCCTAAATAAAGAAAAGACCGCTTTGGCGAGATTTAATGTGGCGGCATATTCTCAGGATTCTTTTCAGGATGCGGGATATAACAAAGGCCTGTTTTTCTCAGGAAGTATTTTATACAAAGTAAGTGATAAAACTACTGTAACGCTTGACACCGAGTTCCATGCGCCAGACAAAACATTGAATGCGTATGTGAGAAACTCAGAAAAACTGACTCTACACTCAATGAAAGATCTGGAAGTTGCTTACAAAAGGGCATTTACAAGTAATGATATTGGTTCCAAAAGAACCAATTTTGTAACAATGGCTGAAGTTACCCATAAATTCAACGATCAATGGACTTCAAGAACATCTTACCAAAGAGGTGAAGCCAATGAAAATGAATCAATCTTTTTAGTACTTAGATATTTGAATAATAATCAGGTAGAAAGAATGATCCGCCCTTTCGACAGCTTTAAAGTTACAACCGACAATATTCAGCAGAACTTTACTGGAGATTTTAAAATAGGAAACTTGAGAAATCGTCTAGTGGTGGGAATAGATTATTTTCAGCAAAGAACAAAATATCAGTTTCCATATTATGAGGCCAACGGATACAGCAATGTTTTTATGCCTTATGACAAAGTGAATCTTGATAGTTCTTCAGCATGGGATCCTATCTCAAGAAATAAATTCATGAATAAGGAGAGAAAATCTACCGAATCTGATATCACAACATTCAGAACTATTAGCGGTTATATCTCTGATGTTTTGAATATCACAGATAATTTATTAGTGATGGCTAGTCTAAGAGTCGACAGCTATAAAAATGATGATACGGTAGTAAACGGTGTAGAAATCTCAACCAAAAACGGATATCCGGAAAATAAAGTTACAGGTTACAGCCAGACCCAGTTTTCACCAAAGTTCGGATTAGTTTATGAAATTGTAAAAGATCAGATTTCATTCTTTGCCAATTATGTGAATGGATTTAAAAACTATGCTCCGTCACTGAATGAAGTTGGCGTTCTGACAAAATGGGATCCGGAGCAGGGAAATCAGATTGAAACAGGTTTTAAAGTAGATCTTTTCCATAAAAAACTACTGACAACGGTGAGTTATTATAATATTAACGTCAAAAACAGACTGGTTGCAGATCCGGGTGGAATAGGAAGTATTCAGGATGGTGGTATTAAAAGTCAGGGACTGGAAATAGGGATCATTGCCAACCCTTTCAAAGGATGGAATATTGTTGCCGGGTATGGTTATAACGATAATAAATATGATGACAGAAGCAAAGACAGCGGGAAAAGAATCGCATGGACGCCTAAGCACGTGGCCAACTTCTGGACGAGCTATAAAGTTATGAATGGAGCTTTTGAAGGACTTGGATTTGGAGCAGGATTTAATTTTGTTGATAAAACATACATCAATATTACCAACCATTTTCTGGCACCGTCATATACTTCAGTGGGAGCCACTATTTTCTATGACAAGAAAAAATACAGAATTGGTTTGAAGATGAACAATGCCTTGGATCAAATGTACTGGAACTTCTACGGTCAGCCACAGAAGCCGAGAGAAATTCTTGCCAATTTTGCATTCAAATTTTAAAAAAATATAAAAACAAAAAACATATTTTTTCAAAGTAACTATTGCTGGACAACGCAAAGCCGTTGAGAAGATGATAACGTTTTTAAGATGTAAGAAAATCAGATACTTATATTTAATAATTAGATTTTTAACGCGCATTCATAAATTTGATCAATTTCAGATTCTTGCATCTTGTAGCTCAACGTCATTAATCCCTTTTTACGTCTTTGCGTATATCCGGCATCTATCATTTTTTTAGTGATAGGCTATTTTGAAATCATATACCCACTGGATATGGAAAACAAAAAAACGAACCCCAAGAAAAAGCAGGGAAAATCCCTCACCAAAAGAATTACAGGATGGCTCCATCTATGGCTCGGACTAGTTTCCGGGATTATTGTACTTACCGTAACACTTTCAGGAACTGTATTTGTCTTCTGTGATGAAATCATTGACTTGTGCGGTGGTAGTGCAAAATACGTTCAGGCTCCGGCCAACGCAAAAAAAATGTCACCCGAACAGCTGTTAGCGCAATTTCATCAACAGGTTCCGGACAGAAAAGCTTTTTACTTCGATACATATAAGGAAGCAGACAGAACTTTTAGGGTGGCATCGGCAACCAAGCCTCCTAAGGAGAAAAATGCAGATAAAGCAGCAAAACCAAAAGGCCGAGGACCAAGAGGTGTCTTCGCCTATCATTATCTTGACCCCTACACAGGAAAAGTGATGGGATCTACAAAAAGCTATGAATTTTTCTATGTGGTAGCCCATATCCACGCTCAGCTGTTGGCCGGTAAATTCGGTAAAACAGTAGTGGGAGTGGCTTCTATCATCTTTTTTGTTCAATTGATTGGAGGACTAATTCTTTGGTGGCCAAAAAAATGGAACAAAACAACAAGAACTACTGCATTTAAAATTAAATCAGGAACCAAATGGCGTAGAAAAAACTACGACTTTCATAATGTTTTTGGGTTCTATTCACTATTACCGGCAGTATTTATTACCATTACGGGATTAATTATGGCCTATAAGGTTTTAACCGATCTTACTCAGCAGGCTTTCGGAGGTGTTGCAGATGCTCATGAGATTGCTGAAAAATATGAACCTAAATTTGATCCTAATAAAAAAGCCTTGTCCTATACTGATTTTGTAAATAAAAACTTCAGCGAATTTCCAGAGGCAAAACAATTCAGAATGAGTATTCCAAGAAATGATTCTGCAACGGTTTATCACGTTGTTGCTGCTAAATTTATAGGATTAAAAAGTCTTGAGGGCGGTAAAACAATGGAAGCCAACAAGTACACCGGAAATGAGATCAATTATCCAAAGGAAGTTCAGATGCATGAAATTATTGAACATATGAACTTCGATCTGCATGTAGGCTATTGGGGCGGAATGTTTGGAAAGATCTTCACTTTCATCATCGGAATTATCTGTACCAGTCTACCGGTTACGGGATTCCTGATCTGGTGGGGAAGACGAAATAAGTCCACCAAAAAAGGCAAAGAAATTAATAATATTCATCAACACAGAAAAGAATCACACCATGAACAACTGGTTTAAAATTTTATATCTATCTCTATTTTCATTCTTTACACTCGGGAAGGCTCAGGAAAAGATTAGTATAGGAGAGAAACAGAGCCTATTTTCAAAGGTTTTAAACGAAAACAGGGAAATCTCAGTACATCTTCCCAAAACCTATAATGATCATACAATTGCGCCCGCAAAGTATCCGGTCATTTATCTTTTAGACGGAGAAATCAACTTTGAATATTACACGGGGATGGCAGATTTTATAGCAAGAACTCCCTATGCAGATATCCCCGAATGTATTGTTGTGGGAATAAAAAATACAGAGCGAACAAGAGATCTTACCCCTACAAAGGCAGGAAAAAAAAGTCCTGTGAATCCCAATGTAACCCTTTTTTCTGACAGTGGAGGAAGTGAGAACTTTGTGAAATTCTTGCAGGAAGAATTAAAACCTTTCATCAGTAAAAACTATAGAACTCAGGACTATTCAGTATTGGTGGGACATTCATTTGGTGGTCTTTTTGCCATCAATGTTTTTCTTACGCATCCGGATTACTTCAATGCCTATGTTGCCAACGATCCAAGCTTATGGTGGGATAATAAGGTTACCCTCTCAAGAACAAAAGATTATTTGGAAAAGAATAAGAAATTTCCTGCCCACAAATCTTTATATGTTTCGCAGGCTGACAATGAAGAACAACAGAAAAACTGGAATTCTGATATGACACAGGCCATTGAAGAATTTAAAGAAATGGTAGAGAAAAATGGCTCTTTGAACTACAAGCACCGCTTTTTTGAGGGAGAAGTACATGGAACGGTTTCTTATCCTGGAAATTATGAAGCTTTAAAATTTATATTTAAAGGTTTCAGGACAGATATTAAGCAACTTGCCAAAAATCCGGGCTTACTTGAAGAAGATTATAAAAAGTTCTCTGGGAAAATGGCAACAGAATTTACACCGTCAGAAGCTTATCTGAACGTAGTTCTTAAGTTTATGAAAAGTAATGACTTTAAAGAGTCCGAAAACTATTTCATGAACCTGAAAAACAAACTTTATCCTAAGATTAAATAATTGAAATGCTATAAATAGGATGGAATGTGGGGTAGATTGATCAAATGCAGTCTGCCCCATAATTTTTAAAACATACAATAAAAAAGCAAATCTGTAACCAGTACAGATTTGCTTTTTGATATTATTTTTTTGTCTGCTTAATGTCTATTATCACAATTGATACTGAGCTCTGTCTTCTCCTTATCTATGAATGTAATAACAGGACAGCCAAAAGAGGGAGAAATGAAACCAAACACAACAGGCGCTTTTCCTTTAAAGAGATGACCGGTCCATTGTGCGTAGGAATTAGTGGGATCATTTTCCATTTTCTCAAGAGGGTTAAATTCTGCGCCATCATCCATGGAAAAAGTTTTTTCAAATATTTTTTCATTCTGATTGTTAATGACCACTAGCTTACGTTCCTGTGTTCCATACTCTTCAAGAAGGTCCTGTACATAATAGGTCATATTATCATATTTAGCCTGGAAGGTACCCCCATATCTAAGCTTGGAGCCGGAAAAATATCTTTTCTGAACATCTGTGCCTGCTTTTTCCCATTTGATCGCCTTCATCTTATTCTCTACAAATGGGTTCTTGTTTCCAAAGTAAGCAACCACATTAGAATACTTATCAAAAATCTCATTGCTTTTCTGATTGTCAATCTGGAAGCCAAGCATATAAGAGCTTGCATCAATTTCTTCCCCTTCAGTAAAGTACGGAGATAAGTAGGCAACAGCTTTTAACTGACGTACCGGAAACTTCTGCAGCTTATTGGTTCCATAGTTGTAAAGATACAGAGAGTCATTTTCGGTGAGTTTAATTCCTGTAAGCATCTTTTGTTTGTGCTGCTCATCCAGCTCAAGATAGGATAGCTTGTCCAAAGGAAGTTCTTTTTGTTTTTTAGGGATTTCTGCCGGAACAGATTGAGAATCACTGTAAATATCAGATACAGAGATAAAAGTGTCCATCAGCTCATTACGCTGCATGGTAGAAACATTGAAAATGTGAAAATTCTTAAAATCTATTTCATCTTCTTTCTTCGCTACTGTTTTTACAGAATCACTTGGTAGATTGTTTTGATTCTGAACAGGTTGTTTTTCATCTTTTTTACAGCTGAAGATCATCAGTTGTAATGATAAAAGCACTAAGGCTGTATTAACTTTCATTATTAAGATTTTTTTGAATATCGTAAGTTTTAATTTATCTTATAATAGGGTTCTGAATAGTATTTACTTGGTTTAATATAGGCAATTTCTTGGTCTGCATCAAAGATCCAGATAAATCGGCGGAGCATATCAGCTCCAAAATAACTGGTGGTTTGTGTTTTTAATTCTCCTGCGAAAAATCCAACAGATGCATCTTTAAAAACAAAATTACCAAGCTTAAAAAAAGGAAGAGTTCCCTGTTTTATTACCAGCTTTTCTGCACTTGAATTTTTTAGTGTTTTTTCTCCGGAAATCTTTAATTTATCATTTAATTGATGTTTTTCGGCAAATTCATTACTATATAAAACTCCGCCGGAATATCCGGATTGTAGTAAAAAATAAGCTTCCTGTTGTTGATCTCCGTCAATGATATTGTCCCCTGAAATATAAAAAGCCTGTTCGTTCAGGAGAATTTTAACAGGTTGGAATCCTGTAAGGTCAGGGATTTTATCATAAATAACAAATTGGTTGTTATCATAATCAATCTTGAAAATTTTTCCTTCAAAAAGCCCTGTTCCGATCTTTCCATCTGCCTCATGGCCTGTTAATTCATTATCTGTAAAACGGACGTCTTTCCAGCTTAGAGTTTCAATATTAACCATATTATGATCACTTATTTTCTCCTTATTGAAAATGATATGATCTGCTTTTTGCTTTCGTTCAGGAGAAATAGAAGCATCTTTCATGGCAATCTGAAACATAAGATTCAAAGAATCTTTTTTGTTAACAAGAGCTTTTACAATAATATTATTATATTTTGTCATCCGGAAGGGGATGGTTTTTTGAGCTTTCACATTGGAAAATCCTATGGAAAGCAGAAATAAAAGACTTATCTTTTTGAGCATTATTCGTGATGAGTGTTTAAACCATTAAAATTACCCATTATCTTTGGAACACCAAATAATAAACTGAAATGATTGAAAAATTACTTCAAAGTGGCATTCATTGGGAAGCTAAGGAATTCAGGCGAAATGAATTTCTGAAGATTTCAGGAAGTACAGATACTTCTATTTATTTTATAGAAAAAGGAAGTGTAAGGATCTTCATGACAGATGAAAATGAAGAAAGAATCATCCGTTTTGGCTATACAGGAAATATTATTGTTTCCTTGGATTCTTTTATTTCGGGAAAACCATCGGATCTTTATATTCAGGCTATAAAAAAAGCAATAGTAAAAGTGGCTTCAAAAAAGGATTTCTATGAATTTATTCAATCTCATGAAGAGCATATGAGATTTTGGGTGCAAACCTTGGAAGGTTTAGTTATGCAACAGCTTGAAAGAGAAAAGGATCTGTTGATCAATTCACCAAAAGAACGATACGAAAGAGTATTAAAACGAAGCCCGAAACTGTTTCAGGAAGTTCCCAATAAATATATCGCCAATTATCTCAGAATGTCACCGGAAACCTTGTCAAGGCTCAAAAAATCTTGAGTTCAATCAATATTTAAGAACCAGCCAATTCTGAAATTTGCATAAAAGCGACAATGGAACATCCTATCTCAATAATTACTTCTATAGTTTCATTTACCTTTTAAAATGTAAAAATAAACAGATGAAAATTTCAACCCTACAATTATTAGAAGAATTAAAAGATAGAACCGGAAACCATTTACAATATGCTCAAACACTTCTGTTAAAGCCGGAAAATGAATTAAACTTCAGAATGTCTACAGACAGCTGGAGTGTATTGGAATGTCTGGAACATCTTAACCGATACGGAGATTTTTACATTCCTGAAATCAGTCACAGGATATCTTCTTCCGTCACTTCTTCCCAACCCGTTTTCAGACCAGGAATTTTAGGGAATTATTTTGCTAAAAGTATGCTTCCCAAGGAAAAACTGAACAAGATGAAGACCCTGAAAGCAATGAACCCTATCCATAGCCAATTGAATAAGGAGGTTTTGACTGAATTTGCAAAGCAGCAACAACTTTTACTGGAACTATTAGAAAAAGCAAAGCACATAGATCTGGAAAAAACAAAAACGGCAATCAGCATTTCTAAATTGATTACCTTAAAACTAGGCGATACTTTTCGTTTTGTTATTTATCATAATGCAAGACATCTGGCTCAGGTAGAAAGAATTTTGAATAATATTTAAAAGCAACGAATATGAATTCCAAAAAACACTAATTTTATATTAATGGAAATCATATACCAAAAAACGATACAAACTCCATTAGGAGAGATGATAGCTTGTGCTGTAGACCAGGGGATCTGTCTTTTAGAATTTACAGACCGGAAAAATAGCGAAAAACAGTTCAAGTCTCTATCAAAGGCATTGAATGCTGAAATTGTAGAAAAAGAACACCTCCATTTTAAACAATTGGAAGAAGAACTTACAGAATATTTTGAAGGGAAGAGAAGCCATTTCGAAGTTCCTTTATTTACTACAGGAACAGAGTTTCAGGAAAAGGTTTGGCAGCTTCTTCGGGAGATTCCGATGGGAGAGACCAGAACCTATAAACAGCAGTCAGAATTTCTTGGTAATCCAAAAGCCATACGTGCCGTAGGAACTGCTAATGGAATTAATAAGATCGCTATTTTAATTCCCTGTCATCGGGTGATTGGGTCCAACGGCGAATTGGTGGGGTATGCAGGAGGAATTTGGAGAAAGCAAAAATTATTGGAATTAGAGAAAGCTATTTTGTTTTGATTTTTGTAATTTTAAGCAAAAATTTACACGTGAAAAAGTTATTAGTAGCAGTTTGCATTTCAGTTTCAGCATTCAGTTTTGCACAAGACTACTCTGTACCGGCAGCAAGTCCGCGTCAGAAAGTAGAACAGCAGTTTTCAATGTCTAAGATCTCCATCGACTACGGAAGACCGGGAGTAAAAGGACGTAAGATCTTTGGAGAATTGGTTCCTTATGGCCAGGTTTGGAGAGCAGGAGCTAACTCGTCTACAAAAATTACATTCGGACAAGCCGTTAATTTCGGTGGGAAAACAGTTCCTGCAGGAACATACGGATTATTCATCGTTCCTACAGAAAAAGAATGGAAAGTAATCCTGAACAAAGATTTCCAGCAGTGGGGAGCTTATACTTACGATCCTAAACAAGATGTAGTAGATGTTACCGTACCGGTTAATAAGTTAATAGACAAACAGGAATGGTTTGAAATTACCCTGAATCCTACAGACGAAAATACAGGAAACCTAGTGATCAAATGGGATATGGCTCAGGCAGAAGTTCCTTTGAAGCCATCAAAATTAGATACCGTAATCAAGATTTCTGATAAATTGAAAGAAATCAAGAAAATAGAATCAGATTCCACTAAAAAGAGCTAATAATGAATTTTTCTATTCAGCCCGTTTTAGAGAATGAAGAATTTCAATTAATCCCCTTACAGCAAGGGGATTTTGAATCTTTATATGAAGTAGCCTCCGATCCTAAAGTTTGGGAGCAGCATCCTAACAAGGATCGTTATCAGAGAGAAGTTTTTGAAAATTTTTTCAGAGGAGCCATCGAAAGTGAAGGTGCCTTCAAAATTATTGACAAAGCAACCGGAGATGTTCTTGGAAGTAGCCGTTATTACGACTTTGATGAAAATGACAGCCATATTTTCATTGGGTATACTTTTTATGGAACCAAATCATGGGGGAAAGGAATTAATCCAAAAGTTAAAAAGCTGATGCTGGATTATATTTTTCAATTTGTAGATAAAGTCCATTTTCACATTGGAAAAGAAAATTTCCGTTCGCAGACAGCGCTGGAGAGACTTGGAGGAGTAAAAATAGCAGAAGAGGAAGTGGCTTATTTTTCAGAGCCAACAAGAACTAATTTTGTTTACGAAATCAAAAAAGAAGACTGGAAATGAAAAAATACAAAATTCAGCAATCTCCATTTGTAGTTCCTACTACAGACGGAAAACTGATTGAAGAGCATTGGGGAAATTCTACCGGAAATTCTAATGTTTCTATCGCGCATATGGTTGCTCCACCGGATTGGAGTGAGCCTCATCAGACTCCAGAATTTGACGAGTTTACTTACATTATTTCAGGAAAAAAACAGTTTGAAATAGATGGGGAAATTGTAATACTGGAAAAAGGAAGCAGCATCCTTATTGAAAAAGGAGCAAGAATCCGTTACAGTAATCCATTTTCAGAACCATGTGAATACCTTGCTATTTGTCTTCCTGCCTTTTCTATGGAACTGGTAAACAGGGAAGAGGAGGGTGTAGATTAATAGATGTATGGCTACCAAATTTAAAAAAAGATTGGTGGTATTCATGCTGTAATACAATACAAAATAAAAAAGAACTGTCTCAAAATTGAGATGGTTTTTTGTTTTAGGATGAATGCCATGTTTTGATTAAAATGATCAAAAACATATTTTAAATATCAGTCAGTTATATTTTGGATAAAGATATTATTGTCCGTTAATGGCTGTTGTCATTAATTATTTTGTATGTTCGCGCGCTGAAAATTATTCAGCGTACTTAAATTAATATATGAAAAACAAATTATCACCTGTATTATTTCTGGGCATTGCACTTTCTACAACCTCTTGTGCCAGCATGTTTACCGGAACTCAAGATCCCATTACGTTTACCTCTAATCCCGAGGGAGCAACAGTATTTCATAAAGGTATTGAAAAGTGTGTAACCCCTTGTACTACAAAGATCCCAAGATCATTGAGCAAACAAACCGTTACATTTCAAAAAGAAGGATTTAACAGTGAGGAAGTTAAACTAGACAAGAAATTTAATCCGGTAACATTATTAAACATCCTTTTTGGAGGAGCAATAGGGGTAGGAATTGATGCTGCAACAGGTTCTTTGACGAAATATTCTTCTAAAAAATATGACGTTGAGCTAGAATCAAAACAACCATAAAATTAAGCGTTTGCCAATATAGCAATGTACCAATGAATGGTCTACACCAAAACATTGGTACATTGTTAAACTGATATATTGTTATATTAAATTTACTTCAATATTTCTTTCAAAAACAAAAGGGTATGGTTCCAGGCTCTTTTAGCCATTATCTCATTATAATCCGGTGATTTGGGATCTGTAAAAGTATGCTTGGAATGAGCGTAGGTAATGATCTGCCAATCAGCATTTCCGTCATTCATTTCCTTGATGAGGTTATTATAATCCTCAGGCGTAACGCTTTTATCATCTGCAGGATTTTCAATCAAAATCTTAGCATTTAACTTTTCATTTTTTCTGCTTTGATCTCTTCCCAAACTTCCGTGGATGGAAACTACTCCCGCCACTGGTAAATTACCCCTCGCAGATTCTAAAGCCCCTGTTCCTCCAAAACAATATCCAATAACCGCTGTTTTGTCAGAAATAGCTCCATTTTTATTCAATTGTTCCAAAGCAAGGGAAATTCTTTTTTGATATTCCGTATAATTCTGCTTGTAGTATCCTGAGCTTTTAGCTGCATTTTCATTGTCTGCAGGAATCTTCCCCTCGCCATAAATATCAGCAATAAAAGCGATATAACCTTGTTTTTCAAGTTCAAGGGCAGCGGTCTTTGCTTCCTGGTCAATGCCTTTCCATGCCGGTAAAATTAAAACTCCCGGAAGTTTTTTTCCTGCATTCGAAGTAATTAAACCATTCAGATTTTGAGAGCCGTCCTTATAGGAAACCGTTTTAAGATTTTGACTGAAAATTGTTCCAGAAGCCATGAGAAATGTGGTTAATAAAATTGAACGTATCATATTTTTTTATTTTGTAATAGGTTGAAGAGCTTTGAAATTGTTTATAGATTAATATTTTTGTTATTCATCAATAATTTCTTTATATCAGGTGTAAACTATTGTCTAAATTAATGAAAAATAATTGGTTATAAGATTTTACTCTTTGATTGTTTCCCATTTGTTGTTTTTATATTCATAGATTACATTGTCGTTAAAATGGCTGACTTTAATTTTATGAGGTGTAATGAAATCAACTCGGATGTCAATAGGAAGTTCAAGGGTGCTTTTTTGCTTTCCGGTTATGACTATCTTTTTGATGTTTGAATCATAATATTTCATCATGTAATTGAATGACTTATCACCAATCATTTTGCGGTAGATGTCAGGGTTGTATGGAGATAACATTCTTGAAAGATAGATATCCTTACCATACTTTTTTCGTGCATATTCAAGAATATTTTGATTCCAGAATTTAGTGATCAGAAAATTGTATCCTGGAGAAGTTCCATCATCTGGAGTATTGTTATCAATATAAGAATTGTTGTCTATGTATTGTATGAGAAAAAAAGCTTTTGGGCCTGCTAAATCTTTTTTAGGAAGTTTTTGTACAATATTATCCAGTACTTTTTTATTAACCAGATTATAAATTTCTTCAATATTTTGAACATCCATATCGAATTTTTCCATATGGATTTGGGGCTCATTACCAAATGTACAGGAAATTACACGACATCCATTGTTATTGGCTGGACCCGGGACAGTAGGACACGCATCATCTTTATCTAAGATTCCATCGCCATCAGTATCTTCCCATGGGCAGCCTTTATTTTCTACAGGACCGGGAACAGTGGGACATGCATCGTCTTTATCTAATAGGCCATCTTTATCGGTATCTGGCCATGGGCAACCATTATTTTCTACTGGGCCGTCTTCTTTAGGGCATTTATCCAGATAAAATAGAATACTGTCCTGATCTTCATCAGAAAGGCATATCTTCTTGTTAAATTCTTTACGACACTTTTTAAATTCTTCTTGGTTCTCAAAGGTTTGAGCATGAAATCCAACACAGCAAAATAACAATAAAAGTGAAATTTTTCTCATATACATAAAAAGTCCTCAACTAAATTACGAAAATAACTTAATCGAGGACATTTATATTTTTGATATATAATTACTTATATCTTAATACCTAAATCGGCAAGTTTCTGTTCAAGATTGGTATCAGGAGTCACCTGAATGGTTTCAAAGCCCAGAGACTGTGCCATTTCAATATTCTTAGGGTTATCATCAATAAAAACAGATTCTCCTGCCTGAATATTGTACCTCTCCAGCAATACATACCATATTTTAGGATCCGGCTTAATAAGTTTTTCTGTTCCGGAAACCACAATTTTCCCATCAAAAATCTGGAAGAAATCATAGTTTTCTAAAGCATAAGGAAAAGTTTCTGCTGACCAATTCGTCAATCCAAATAAATGATAATCCGTATTCTTTAACTTGCGTAAAACTTCAACATTTTGAGGAATATCACTTTTCAGCATTATAGTCCAGTTATCATAAAATGCACGGATTTCTTTCTCCCATTCAGGAAATTTTTTAACCTGAATTTCAGTACCCTCTGCTAGAGTTCTTCCTCTGTCTTGTTCAATATTCCACTCGTCTTGTGCAATATTTTCGAGGAAATATTCCATCTTTTCATCATCCTTGAAATAGTCTTTATAAAAATATCTGGGATCCCAGTCCATTAGTACCCCGCCGAAATCGAATATTATGTTTTTAATTTTCATAATTAATAAAATGTTGTTCAGTTGTTATTTATATTTTGATTATCCTTTTATACATTCTTTCCAGGACAACAATATTGCTTTCCAGTCTTCTAATGGAATTATTTTTTTTGGATGACTTTCCTGCCATAACTCAAAATGGATAGGAGTGATCCTTGCAAACCAATAACTTCCCAAAGCATTGCTTCCATAATCCGGATCGTTGATTTTATGAAAATTACCTGAAGTGGTTAAATCTAAATCAGCTATAAAATCTTCAATATCATCAGGATGTCTAAATCCTGCGATGTAATTGGCAATTGGATCTCCGGAAACAATTCCACAAAATTTTTCTGATGTTTTTTGCATGACTAAGCCATACTTTTGTAATATTATCTTGTTCAATGTCAGAAGAATTTAATTTTGCAATACAAAAATCAAGAATTTTTTTTATTTAAGCAGTTTGGAACCGATAAGTTTAGAAAAGTTTAACATGATGGAAACAGAAATTTTGTAATCTAATATCTGTTAGATGTTCAGGTTTGAAGTGTTATTCAGGTTTATAAAACACATACTGCTCGTTTTCATAATAGGCATGAATGTGCTGTAAACCATTTGTTAAAACAATTTCTTTAGCTCCGATAATAGAATTGTATCTGGCCGTTTGCTCAAATGTTTTCTCAGTTAATTTGATTTGAGGAGCCTTGCATTCAATCAGGATAACAGGCTCTGTTTTTTCAGTCACCAAAAGGTCTATTCTCTTGGTTAAACCATTCAGAATAATCTTTTTTTCGGTGATTAATGCCGATGTAGAGTAGGATTTTACAGTAAGATAATAATGTATCCAGTGCTGCCTTACCCATTCCTCAGGAGTGAGTAGAAGATAAGTTTTGCGAACCAAATCATAAATAAAAAACTTATCTTTGTCTTTCTTGAATTTAAAATCAAAAGTTTCCTGAAAATTCAGTTTTGGAAGTTCCATTAATAAGATGAAAGAATTAGATTTAATCCTCAAAAATATTAAAAATAAAGAAGTTTTACCTATTTATTTTTTCCATGGAGAAGAAGCCTACTTTATTGATGTTGCCGTAAAAGCCCTTGAACACAACTTTTTGGAAGAGGATGAAAAGGCCTTTAATCAGACCGTTACTTACGGAAAAGACACCTCTTATCAGGAAGTTCTTTCCCTGGCAAGACAGTTTCCGATGATGGGTGATAAGCAGGTAATCATTGTAAAAGAAGCCCAGGATCTGAAATTGAACGAAGATGAAAACAGAATTCTGGAATCCTATGTTGAAAACCCTGTACCTTCCACGGTATTGGTTTTTGCCCACAAGCATAAAAAACTAGACAGCAGAAAAAAAGCAGCCAAAGCTCTGGATAAAGCCAAAGCTCTTTTCCTTAGTGAATCTGTAAAGGAAAATAATCTTCCCAAATGGATTGCTGATGAGTGTGTGAAACTTAAAATAAAAACAGCTCCCAATATTTCTCATCTTTTGGCAGAATATCTTGGAAATGACCTTTCAAGAATTGCCAATGAACTGAATAAACTGAAGATTATCCTTAGAGAGGGAGAAGTTCTGGACGGAACCATTATTGAAAATCATATTGGAATCAGTAAAGAGTATAATATTTTTGAGCTTCAGAAAGCTTTGGGAACAAAAAATGCCAATGCGGCCTTTAAAATTGCTCATTTTATGGGCAAAAACCCAAAGAATAACCCCTTTGTAATGATGCTCGCAAGCCTTTACAATTATTTTTCAAACGTGATTATTTATCAAACGATGGCAGGGCAATCGCCACAGACCATAGCTTCCCAAATGGGAGTAAACCCTTATTTCATCAAAGATTACGCAGAAAGTGCAAGACTTTATCCTTTAAAACATGCAACAAGAGTGATTTCTATTCTAAGAGAATTTGATATGAAAGGGAAAGGCCTTGGAGCAGTAAATATGGGAGAAGCGGAACTGATTAAGGAACTGGTGTATAAGATTATCAATGTAGATAAAATTAAGATGAAAGTTTAAGCATTTTTCTAAACTTTGAACATCCCACAACAGAGATAGGATTTCAAAAAAATAGCCAAAAGTCAGATAGAAATGTATCAGCTTGAATTTTGCTATACCTTTGATTTCTAAATGAAATATCTTACTAGGCACAGAGTCTGCATGTTACCTATTCATTGACAATCTGCATATCTCATATTGACAACTATCATTAAAATAACTTTAAAAAGACAGTAAAAATTACGAAATTAGCAGTCTTAATTTAATTAAATCTTTTTGAACAAATAGATTATGGAGCAAAACATTTTAGATTGTGTGATCGTTGGATCCGGACCCTCTGGTTTCACAGCTGCCATCTATGCAGCAAGAGCAGACTTGAAACCTGAATTATATACAGGTTTGGAGCCAGGTGGGCAATTAACTACAACTACTGAGGTTGATAACTTTCCAGGGTATCCGGCGGGAATTACAGGTCCTGAAATGATGATGGATCTGCAAAAACAAGCAGAAAGATTTGAAACCAAGGTTCATTATGAAATGATCACTAAAGCTGAATTTTCTAAGGAAGTTGGTGGAGTTCACAAACTTTATGCAGGAAACAAGGAGATCCTTGCTAAGTCAGTAATTATTTCTACAGGAGCTACAGCAAAATATCTAGGTCTTGAGGATGAAAAAAAATATGCAGGAGGTGGAGTTTCTGCTTGTGCTACATGTGACGGTTTTTTCTACAGAGGTAAAGACGTTGTAGTGGTAGGAGCAGGAGATACAGCTGCTGAAGAAGCTACTTATTTGGCTAAATTGTGTAGAAAGGTAACATTGTTGGTGAGAAAAGACGTTTTCAGAGCTTCAAAAGCAATGGTACACAGAGTAGAAAACACACCGAATATTGAGGTGAAATTCCACCATGAGTTGATCGGAATTGAAGGGGAAAACAGCTTAGTAGAAAGAGCAGTGATCATCAATAACCAAACTCAGGAGAAATCTACAGTAGATGTAGAAGGTATCTTTATTGCAATCGGTCACAAACCGAATACTGATATCTTCGTTGGTCAGGTAGATCTTGATGAGAATGGATATATCTTAACTGAAAAAGGATCTACAAGAACTAATCTTCCGGGAGTATTTGCTGCAGGAGATGTTCAGGACCATATCTACAGACAAGCTATTACAGCTGCAGGAAGCGGATGTATGGCTGCAATGGATGCGGAAAAATATTTAGCTGAATTACACTAATATTCAGTTTTAAACTATATAAGGCGTACCTATTTGGGTACGCTTTTCTTTTTTATATACATTGATCAAGTTTTGAATTTTTTATTATCCTGTTTTGTTGGATTGTTGCAAGGAGGCAAGTTTTTTTTATTGTCTGTGTAGTTTTTTAAGGCGCAAGAAAATCTAAGACTTTCAACAGGCGATGTATTGTAATTAATTTTCTCGCAGATCTCGCAGATGAAGCAGATTTTTCCATAAACATCTGCTAAATCTCCCCAATCAGCGAGGGATTTTAATATTCAACGTTCAATTTTATCATAGATAAAATCTTTGCGCCCTAAAGCAATATGCTTTTAATAATAATTGCGTCTTTGCGATTTTCCAACCACATATATTGTTCAAATATTATTATTTTTTTGTTGGGTTATCGCAAAGACGCAAGTTTTTTTGTCTGTGTAATTTTCTAAGACGCAAGAAAATCTAAGATTTTCAACAAGTGGTGTATTGTGATTAATTTTCTCGCAGATCTCGCAGATGAAGCAGATTTTTTCATGAACATCTGCTAAATCTCCCCAATCAGCGAGAGATAAAGAAAATACCAACGTTTAATTTTATCATAGATAAAATCCTTGCGGCTTAAAGCAATATGCTTTTAATAATAATTGCGTCTTTGCGATTTTCCAACTATCTCCATTGTACAAGCATCATTATTTTTATTAAATTCATTAATCTGTTACAGAAACATTGATATATTTGTGAAACTGCAAAACGAAATAAATTTGCATTCCATTTTATATAAACTGAACAAAAACAAATAAAAATGAAAAGAGTAACCGCTATCGGGGGGATCTTCTTTAAATGTAAAGAACCTGAAACTGTAAATGAATGGTATAAAACCCACCTTGGTGTAGAGACCAGTCCATACGGAGCTAAATTTGATTGGAGAGAAGCAGATTCTGATAAAAAAGGATATACATTATGGAGTCCCTTTAAAGAATCTACCCAGTATTTTGAGCCCTCAACTAAAGACTTTATGATTAATTACCACGTAGAGAATATTGAGGCATTAGTAGAAGAATTAAAAAAAGAGGGCATAACAATTTTGGATGAAATTGCTACCTATGAATACGGAAAATTTGTTCATATCATGGATCCTGAGGGAAATAAAATTGAATTATTTGAACCGACAGGAGAGTAAGTTTGTCCTAAACCACAAAAATTACGAAATCTTTTAAATTGATTATTTCTAAGGTTCACTTTAGATATAAAAGGTGAGTAAATATTTGAAAAAGGGGGAGGGGTTTCTGAAAAGGGTAAAGGTTATTTTGCGAAAAACTCTTTATTGACGGCCAATTTGACTTACTCAATAACTGGCTAATTGAAAATTGATGAAAAATAATTCCATTGATTTCTAGTCTATTATTAAGTTTTGTTAAAATTTGTTCTCTAAAAGTTTTGCAGAAATTAAAAATCGTTCTATATTTGCACCACTGAAAACAACGGTATAGCCGGAGTTTAGGGAGAGTTGGCAGAGTGGTCGATTGCGGCAGTCTTGAAAACTGTTGACTGTAACAGGTCCGGGGGTTCGAATCCCTCACTCTCCGCAGAAATAAATAAAAACCTACTGATTACCAGTAGGTTTTTTGTTTTCTTTTAAAGATTGTTTATTTAGGTTGCTGTTGTGTTACACAATGTACCATTCCGCCATTGGCAAATAAGTTACGGCAATCAATTCCCACCACTTTTTTATCAGGATACATCTGCTGGATGATGTTGTTGGCTACTGCGTCATTGGGGTCATTATAATTAGGTACCAGTACGCGGTTATTAGCAATGTAATAGTTAATATAAGACGCTTTTCCTACATTCTTTCCATAGGTAGTTACCACCTCATATTTAGTTAAAGGAACTTTCACAAACTGATAGGCTGCTCCATTTTTTTGCGTAGCATTGTAGAGTTTACCCATATCGCTGCTTGGAACCTGCCAGTAAGTGAGATCATCAGTATTCATCGTAACAATGGTGGTAGAATTAGCAAATCTGGCAAATCCGTCAATATGCATGTCTGTGATGTCAAGATTGGCTTTTCCATCCAACCAGATAAACTTGGTAATCCCTAAATTCTTGGTAAAAATAGCTTCCGCCTGCTGTTGTGTCATTCCAGGGTTTCTGTTATCGTTAAGAATAGAGCTTTTACAAGCCATTAATACTCCGTTTCCATCAATTTCAACACTGCCTCCTTCGTTGATCATTACTGAATTGAGATCAATTTTTGGGATCCCGGTGTCGCTAGAAATTTTAGATGGAATGGTATTGCATTTACTAGATTGGGCTTTATTTCCCCAACCATTAAATCCCCAGTCCTGAATAAACAGCTTACCATTTTTATCTTTTACGTAAATAGGACCATTATCTCTTACCCAAAAATCATCGGTTGGATACAATTTAAAGTCGATATTGTTGAGTGGTACTCCTGCATTTGTTAATAGTCTCAGAATACGATCTTTTTCGGTGCCATCATAAGCAACGATATGCACCTTTTCACTTTGTGCGAGTTCTTTGGTCATTGCTACCCATGTTGGATCCAATCGGTTACGGTAGGTAGTGCCATATTGATACTGATGGGGCCATTGAAGCCAGGTTCCTTCGTGCGTGGCTGATTCCTCAGGCATTTTGTAGACCACAGAAGCGGGGTCAGGCGTACCTGGAGTGGGAGGGTTTGTTGGTTCATCCTGAGAACAAGAGAACATGATAACAGGTAATAATAAGAATAAGATTTTCTTTTTTTGCATAGCTGATCTATTTTTGATAGGGCAAAATTAGATCGATAAATAATGTCAAAGTTGTCCAAAATTGACAATCTATTTCAAAGGCAGTAAAATGTAAGTCAATTGTTCTTCATGGCTTTCCGTGTCATTTGCATACCTTTCATACTTCTCTATAATGGGAGTGTGTGAAAATTCAAGCCCGGAATTAAAGATCCATCGGGAATAAATTTTTGTATAGGTATCATCTATTGTTTCATAAGTTCCGGAGTGGGTAAATCGGGCATATTTACCACCAAATATAGGTTTTGAGGGAAGTTTTTTATTTTGAGCCTGTGTGGTTGAGCAGGCATCATAGCGGCAGTTTATTTCTGTCTTAATTAAAGGTTCATCTGCTATAACTCCAAAATACTCTGCGTTGGAACTGAGAAAATCGTTGTGCATAAAGCGATCCCAGAGTATTTCAATTTCCTCATTATTATAATAAGTTTGAATACTCTGATAATATACCTCTATTGGTTTAAGATATATAATTTCGGGTTCCAGCAGAATGTCAGAGGTTACCGGAATAAGATCCGGTTCGCAAAGTAACTTTTGTTTGCTTAGTTTGGCTTCTTTAGGAGATATTCCAAAATGTTGTTTAAAGGCTTTTGAAAAAGAAGCAATAGTGGAAAATCCAACTTCAATGCCTATAGAGGTAAGGCTTTCCTGGGTGTAAAGAATTCGTTTGTAGGCGTTTTCTACTTTCAATCTTTGCTGGAAGGCTCCTATTGTTTCTCCACAGCTGTACTTAAAGATGCGCTGAATATTTCTGTAGGAGTAATTTGAAACTTCCTCCAAATCTTTCACAGAAATCTGCTGATCGTAATTTTTTTCAATGAAATTGATAACTTTATAAATACAGTTCAGGTTGTCTTCCATAAACAATGGCATTTTGAAAGGTAAGCGGTCTGAGATAAATTGCAAATAAAAGAAATAAAAATGACTAGGCTTGTAAGGATATCAGAAGAGAAATGGATGAGATTTCTTTCTGCAAAAAGCCTTAAATCAATTAATTTAAGGCTTTTGTTTTCAGGTGATATACCGTGGTTTAGCTTAATATTTCACAAGGTGCTATACAATATATCCAAGGACATCTTTTTATTCCCGGAGGTGGGCAGCATGCTTCTGAGCAGCTTAATGCGCCTCCATTGATGTTCTTCAGCTGATCTCTTGAAATTTTTTTAGAATTTTTCATTGTCAAGTAATTGAGTTAGACTTATGCTTTACGGTTGATTTCCACCACCACATCCATCGTATGGCATACATTGCCATTTTCCGTTGATCAAGCATATCTGACCTCCAGGACAGTTGATTCCTCCTTTAATTGTTTTCATTTCTTGTCTGTGAACTTTCTTTAAATTTTTCATAGTAATAAGGTTTAATGTAAATCGAAATTAATCAATTTTCATTAACTAAAGTGGGATTATTTTAAAAATATTATTGTGAAATTTATTTTATGCTGTGATATTTCATTTGTGATTATTTATTACTAATAGAAATTGAATAATCATGAATGAGGTTTAGAACAGTCCTACAAAGAAAAAAAACATCCGGTTGAAATCTTGTCTTGTGGCAAGTTGACTTTCATGAAAATAGGGTAGTTTTAATTAAAAGTTATGATTTATAACAATTAAAAATATTGTCTTATGAATACAAAGTTTGAAGCGGGAATTAATATTGCGATAAAAATTCCAAAAAATAAATATGAAAGTACGGTAGCTTTCTACAAGGATATTTTAAAGTTGGATGTTGAAGAAAAGCCTATTAATAATCCTACAGTTTCCAGAACGCACGAAGTGAAATTCGGTAATAATATTATATGGTTGGACTGTGTGGACAATTATACCCATTCTGAAACCTGGTTACAACTTACTGTTCCCAATGTAGAAGAGGCAACAAAATATCTGCAATTACAAGGGGTGGAAACCTGTGATGAAATTGAGTTGCTTCCTGAAAATATGCATTGGATTACTGATCCGGCAGGGACAGTTTTTAATTTACAGCAAAGAGACTAATAAAGATAGAAAAAGAGACCGTAAAATAGCCATATTTTTTTACTTTTGTGGTGATTTAAGAAACCCAAAAAGAGACAGATCATCATGAATCATCTGATTTCTTTCTATATTTATAAGTAACCTTTTTCATCATGAAAAAAATAACCCTTTCTTTATTTGCTTTCCTTTTGCATTTCGCCTGTCAGGCACAAAATTTCGACCTTATTCCGTTAGGTATATATGGTGGAGAAGAAGAAGATAACCTGTCGGCCTATTTAGTGGGAGGCCCAAAAGACAATACATTTCTATGTCTGGATGCCGGAACAATAAATACAGGAATTCGTAAGGCTATCCAATTGAAAAGCCTTAACGGATCAACAGAAACAGTTCTAAAGGAGCAGATAAAAGGATACTTTATTTCACATGGTCATTTGGATCATTTGTCAGGACTTATCATTAATTCTCCTGCAGATTCTAAAAAAGATATTTTCGGAATAGCGCCCGTTCTTCAAATTTTGCAAAATCACTATTTCATCACAGATACCTGGATTAATTTTGCAGATCAGGGACAAAAACCTATCCTTGGAAAGTATCATTATAATGAACTTCAGGAAGGGGTAGAGGTTCCAACGCAAAAAACTTCATTTTTCTTAACAGGATATGAACTAAGCCATGTGAATCCTTATAAAAGCAGTGCCGCCCTTGTAAGAAATGATGAACATTATTTACTTTACTTAGGAGATACAGGTGCGGACAGAGTGGAAAAATCTGACAAACTTAATAATCTATGGAACAACATTGCTCCGCTTGTTAAGAAAAGACAATTAAATACAATTTTAATTGAAGTCTCTTTTCCAAACAGCCAACCTGAAAATTTATTGTTTGGGCACCTTACTCCTAATCTGTTGACAGAGGAACTCACTAAACTAAAGGAAAAAATAGGGCAAAAAAACCTTGAGAACTTAAATATTGTGGTTACCCATAGAAAACCAACAGGAAATAATCCTGAGATTATAAAAAAAGAATTGCTGGAGAATAATCCACTAAAGATAAATTATATTTTTCCAGAGCAGGGTAAAAAGATTAGCTTACCATAAAAAAATAAAAAGATGAGACGGTGTATTGTTTCATCTTTTTTTATGTGCTTGTTGAGTTTTTCAGAGATGGATGGACAATGATCAATATGATTGAAAAAATATTTGTAGATCCTGACAAGCTGTTGTCACCTGTTTTTCATAATTTTACATAAAATAATTAGACATGCAGCCTGTAGGAGAAAGAAAAACCATAACGATCAATACAAGCAAAGAATGGAGGGAATGGCTTGAGGAAAACCACGAGTCTGAACAATCTATATGGGTTATTTGCAACACTACAAAGTCTGATCGGCCGGTTGCAAAATGGAGTGACCTAGTGGATGAATCTCTCTGTTTCGGGTGGATTGACAGTACAAGAAAAACCATTGATCCTCATTCTTTCATGCAATTGTTTAGTAAGCGTAAGCCCAATAGTACGTGGTCAAAAATCAATAAAGAAAAGATTGAAAGACTGATCGAAGGTAAGCTGATGATGCAGGCAGGATATGAAACCATCAGAATCGCTAAGGAAAATGGTTCCTGGACTATTTTGGATAGTGTGGAAGAACTCGTTATTCCTGAAGACCTTGGTGCTGCATTTGAAATTCACAGCGGATCAAAGGACTATTTTTTAACCTTGAGTAAATCCATGAAAAAAATGATGCTGCAATGGATTATTTTGGCCAAAAGACCTGAAACCAGACAAAAACGTATTCTTGAAATTGCAGAGCATGCAGCGCGGAAAGAGAAGCCTAAACACTTTCCGTGATATTTTTACTAACCTTTAGAAGGATCTCTTGATGATAATTTATACCATTTATCCATTCTCAACCTGTACTTTTTTTTCGTTATTGTAAGCAAAAATGGACTGTTTAATAGAAAATAAAGAGATTGCTAAATATTTTGCATTATCCTTAATTTTTGCGTCTCCTCTAAGAAAATGGATTTACATTCATTAAAAACTATGGTTTTAAGGGTATTTTAATGTGAAGTACAGTTCATTTCTCCCAATTTTACCTGATATTTACTATTATTAAGAAGACAAAAATTACTTTAACTTTGCTAATTGAATGATATATGCGAATTATTAAATTTTTAATAATAACTTTATATTGTTTGGAACTAATAAGAAAAGACTTGAAAAATCAGGGTATTAATTTAGCTGATAGTAAATATGAAAAATAAATTCTTAAATTTTAGATTGAGAAAGGTTGTTCATTATTCATTGATTATTTGTATTTTATTGATACAGGTAATTATAGGCATATTTTTTTACAACGAATTTGTCAATGAAAAAAAACTAAATTTTATTAAGAATCAGCTCGAAGAAAGCCGGGCTTTGGGAGGTTTGACTGATAATTCAAGAAAAGATTTCATGGATGCTCAGGATCATCTTCAGAAATATATGGTGAGCCAGGATAATAAGGATCTTCAGGCCTATTTTCAGTCACTCAGAAAACTTAAAAGCAAT
The DNA here is from genome assembly GCF_003020585.1 of Chryseobacterium aurantiacum. Taxonomy (GTDB): domain Bacteria; phylum Bacteroidota; class Bacteroidia; order Flavobacteriales; family Weeksellaceae; genus Chryseobacterium; species Chryseobacterium aurantiacum. The sequence goes on along the minus strand of NZ_PXUE01000002.1, from coordinate 649,682 downwards.
TTTGATAAGATTGGTGAATATGAAAATACAAGCCCAAGGCTAAAAAGTACTTTAGCCCAGAAAAAAATAGATACTCTTAAGGTGACAAAGCTGAAAACCTTAATAGATTCCGTATATCAATCTTCTCTGAAACCTCCTACAAAAATTCAGGACAAACAATACGAGCCGGAAAAGTATAAAAATGACTTTGAAAACTTCAATGTTCAGACCCGTACTTATGCTGATACTATTAAAAAGAAAGGCTTCATGGGGCGTCTAAAGGATGCGATAACAGGTAAAGTAAATGTACAGAAAGAGAGTACGGTAGTTACTTTAACGAATAATAAAACAATAGATCTGTCCAATGTAAAGTCTGAGATGAATAATGCGCTAAAGTCTATGGATAAGCATTATGCGGCGGAAGTGAAAAAAGCACAGCTTTATGCCATTCAGAACCAGCGCGAGAATATGCAGTTTTATAATAACTTCAATAAATTGTTAGTGTACAGTAATGGTCTTATTGATGTATATGAAAGTGCAATTAAGGACTTTAAGTCGGAGCTTGAAAAAGAATATAGCAAGCAAAGTTCAGATAATAATAAAATCAGGAGATATCTTGTTCTTGGGTTAATGACTTTGATGTTTATTGTATCCATTCTTATCATGTATTTCACAAGAGTTGCCTTTTTATATGAAAGAAAACTGAATGCAGCGAATAAGGAAATCAAGAACAACCTGAGTTTCAAAAACAGGATATTGGGTATGTTGAGCCACGATCTAAGGTCTCCGTTGAAGATTATTAATATCTTTATTGATAAAATCTACAGGACAACGGAGGATGAGACGACTAAGGATTATCTTAAATCGATTAAATTTACCAACAGTACCTTGCTCCTGCAGTCTAACCAGATTCTGGAATACACGAAAAATCAGGATGCGGAGAAACAACTTATAAAGTCTGTTTTCAATCTTAAGGATGAGGTGGGTTCTATTGTAAAGGTTATTACTCCTTATCTGGAAACAAGAAACAATAAATTTGCAGTAACAGACAGGATTCCTGAAAATGTAGTAGTGTTTTCGGATAATATAAGAATCAATCAGATTTTTATGAATATTTTGGGGAATGCCAATAAGTATACAGAAAACGGACAGATTGATCTGACCCTGACAACACAGCCTCTGGATGGAAACAGAATTTCTCTGATTACAACTGTTGCTGACACAGGAGTAGGAATCTCGGAATCTGATCTTAAAAAGATTTTTGACCCTTACTATCAGGGAACCGTATCTGATGAAGTGGATAATCTGGGAGTAGGCCTTGGTCTAAACTTATGTAAGGAAATTGTAGAGCTTTTTGACGGAGAAATTTCTGTTGAGAGTAAATTACATAAAGGAACAAAAATAACATTTAGCCTCAATTTAAATATTAATAATAATGGAAATACCAATTGAAAACAGAGAAATAGCATTCCTTTTAGCAGATGATCATAGTATTGTAAGACAGGGAATGGAGATCGTGATCAATGATATTGCTCCAAATGCTAAAATTTACCACACTTCATCTTTACAACAGGCTGTAGAGCTGGTGGAGTCAAAAGGAATAGAAATGGCCATTATAGATGCCCATTTTCCGGAGGGAAACAGTCTGCATGTTCTGCCACAATTAAAAAGTGCAAACCCTGATATTAAGATTTTAATTTTTACAGGGCTTGAAGAGGACTTGTATGCCCTTAAATTTATAAAGGCCGGTGCCAATGGTTATCTAAGTAAGCTGAGTGAAGAAGAAGAGGTGAGACAAGCCGTTTTGAACTTTATACAGAAAGGAGAATATTTTTCTGATGTTTCCCGAAACTTACTGGTTCAGTTTATTTATAATCCGGATTTAATAAGCCCGCTTAGTTGCTTAACCAAAAGAGAATTACAGATTGCAGAATTATACGCAGATGGATATGGTAATCTTGAAATTGCGAATAATTTAAATATAAAGCAAAATACAGTAAGTACTATCAAAAAAAATATCTTTGAAAAACTAAAGATTGATAACCTTGTTGAATTGATTGACCTTATTAAAACCCACCATAAGATATAGGTTTTTAGGAAATATTCTTCACTTCTAATTTTTATAGATAAATATCTATATCACATCCGAGATCTATCGATGCCTTTTATAGGGAATGTTATCTTAGAACGTCGTTTCTTTGCAGTATAAAATTTACCAAATGAAATGTAAATGCTTTTTTAGTTTTTCATTCCATATCAAAAGGTAAATATTATAACTATAAAAATAATAAACTATAGTTATAAAAAATGCAAGTGATGAGATTAATATAGAAGTGTATGAATAACCTTTTGATATGTGAATTTCTTGAAAAAACCAAATGATAAGAAAAAAAACACAAATTAATATAAAGAAGTTCAATTGACGGTTATTAGTACAAAAATAAAGGAGGCATAAAAGCCTCCTTTTTTTATTTCTTTCTCGTTTTCAAAAAACGATCTGAAGCATATCTATTTTTTTTGTAGCGTAAGTGTAAGTTGATTTTTAACGTATGACAGCTCGACTGACTGGGTTTTGGTTTCCCATTTTGCATACGATGGTTCTTCTGAAACGGGAGTTCCTAATTTTTGATTTAGAAAGCTAAACAACCAATTGTATTTTTTCATAAAAATACTTTCGGCATTAAGGGATAAGAGCTCAATGTAATTATTTTTTTCATCATCTTTTAAGGACATGGAAATTGGAAAGCCCCATTGAAATTGAATTTTTTCTACAGATTTATTTTCAGGAGCATAATCATACCTTGTTAATAGATGGAGGTACTTGCGTTCAGATTTTTTATAGGCCCTTTGCTTTTTAGAATTGTTGTTGTTGTTGTTGTTGTTGTTGTTGTTGTTGTTGTTGTTGTTGTTGTTCTTTTCCGGAGTTATAATTAGGGCGTTTTCTTTCTGCTCAATACGATCAATCTGATCTATGGATAAATTATTATGGTTAGAGTAGAAGTATTCAAAGTTTTTTTCTGTCCATGCCTTTATTTGGGATTCTCCGTGTATAGGTTCTCTGTACATGTTTTTGAAAGTTATCACATTGAATTGGTTTTTATCAATTTCAATAATTCCAAAAAAATTGGGATCTTTAGTAGTAAACCGAACCGTTTTATAGGAGTTGTCAGTGATATAATTTCTGGTGTCATATGTCAACCTGTAGGGGAAAATATCAGAATTAAACTCCTGAACTTTCAATAGGGATTTGTTTTTTACAGCACCTATTTTCATAATATTATCACTTGAATAGAGATGATACAACTTGTTGTTGATGACAAATGAAGTCATTATGGCAAAATTACTCCCATTGGAAAAGTCATTGGAATATTCAATTTCAGATTCTGTCAGAGTGTCGGGTGTCGGTTGATAATGATCAAAAGGCTCCATTAATTTGAGGCTTTTAGGATCTTTGATTTTCAAAACAGATTCTTTAGTGGTAAGATAATAGACATTATTCAGCTTATTAATCACTGGGTTTTCTGCCCTGATTTCATATTGCTGGCCGGTTGCATTGTCCTGAAACCAAGTTTTATCACAGCAAAAACCTCTATTATTAACAAATACAGTATATTTCTTGTCTTTATAAATTTCATCTGTTGCATTTGGGATTTTTATCCATTTTTTATTGCTTTCATCAAGATAAAATGTAAGACTACTTCTATCTGCTGTAGTCAAAATACTATCGTTTCTTACATACAGATCATAATCAGTGGAATTTACAAAAGGTAATGGAACTTCGGAGATTATTTTTCCGCTTTCATTCAAAATATAGAAGTCTGTAAATGGTGCAGAGCTATTTTTTTTGTCAACAGTTTCGAAAAAACAATAATATTTTGAGTGATGCTTTACGGCTGATCCCATTGTTCCGGGAATATTAATTTCAATGGTTTTAAAATTGATTCTCATTTCTTTTGACTGGCAGGACTGCATCAATAAAAAGATGATAAAGATGTGAATAATATATTTCATGAATTGGTGTATGAAAATGTTGAATAGTAGGTATTAATTTATTTTTAATGTTTGATGAGTTACGGAGTATAAATCCATTTTATAGCCATAGTCGTTTTTTTCAGCAAGTCCATAGCAATAGATCAAAGAATTTTCTATATCTCCCAGTTTTTCAAAATTTTTACTTTTGAAGCTTGCCGGTAAAAATAGGTCAAACTCTTTTTTATTTCCATATTTCCCTCCATGAGTAAATGGTATTTTGATACTGTGTCCAACCTCAATTTTTTTTGTCAGAAAGCCTTTAATAATACAAACAAAAGCCTCTTTATCTCTTTCTAACTTATCAATTATCTCATCTTGACGTTTAATTAATTCTGTAACTGGGATTGTTTTTCTATCCTCAGTTCTTATGGAAAGGGTTTTTAATTCAGATTGGGGAATTGAGTTTATTGCGCTTAGGAATTTTTGACTTGTTCTGCCCAAATATCTATTTACTACCTTTTGTTTGTCCGAACTGGAATCAATTTTTTTCAACCTTTCTGCTCTGGGTAAAATAGTTGAAGTTAAGATCTGTATTTGATGATTATCATTTTTTTTATGAATACTTTGAATGGCTTCAATTTCACAGTCAAATTGATGCAGGGTATTCGGCCAATTCTTAAAATGAGGATCTAATTCATTAATTCCTCTATTAAATGCAACTTTAACCCTACAATCGGGACATTTAAATTCTCTTCTATCTATTGTATCATAATTATCATCTACTTCAAAAGCATCAATAATTTCATTTTTGTACAGAGCTGAATGGATCCTTGCCATATTGAAATCATTTTAAATTGATACCAATTCAGGTTTATGAAATATAGAATATTAAGAAGCTTATACTATATCTAACTGCTTAAATACGTGGGTGATTTTCTTGCTTTTATTTCGTTTTAGCAAAAATCCAGATCGTTACTATTTCATGAATTGGTTTGTGAACATCTAACTTACGAAAAATAGAGAAACTGGGAAAATCAGGAAGCCTTAAAAAAAGTCTATCTGCGGTTGATGATGGTGTAAATAACAAAAAAAACAGCTTACTATTACTTGGTAAGCTGTTTTTTTTCTTAGAATAATGAATCCTAGCTAAATTTCTGAAGTGCTTCAACGCTTACCGGAGTAAAGAAATTGATTAAATTCCCATCCGGATCACAGAACAAAAGAGAACGGTTACCCCACGGCATAGTGGTGGGTTCTTGTACGATCTTGTTGGTTAAGGGCTTAATTCTCTCATATTCCGCATCAACATTTGAAACTAAAAATTCTATAATGGTAGGGGTAGCTCCTTTTGATTCTGTCAGATTTTCACTTCCAAACATCTTCATTGTACGGGTGCTTCCGATAGCGATGGTAATAGTAGGGGTTTTAAGTTCTGCAAAATCTTCTGTGTACCACTGAGCCTTTACGCCCATTACTTTCTCATAAAATTGTACAGATTGCTCAATGTTTTCAGTAATAATTCTTAATGATGCTAATTTCATATGATTTTATATTTAAATAATTTCATACAAAGCTAGGAGAGAGTTGTGACAACAGAATGTCAGCAGTAATTGGAATTACAGATAAATCCCGTCCTAATAAAAATTAGCAATATGGATAAGCTTCTTAAAATCTATTATTTTTAATTTGCGACCTTCTGATTGGATCAGGTTTTCCTGCTTAAAGTCATTGATAATTCGGGCCAGAGTTTCCCTTGCTGTTCCTGTCATATTGGCGAGGTCAACACGGGACAAAGAGATGAGTACCTCTTCCTGAGGGTTGTCATTCGTTTTATATTTATCATGCAGAATCAGTAAGCTTAAGGCTGCACGCTCCCTTACTGTACGGTGAGACAGAACAGCAATAAGATTGGCCATCACACTGAATTCATGGCTTAAGGATTTTAGCAAAAGTCTTGATAATACAGATGACTGATCAAGGATGCTCAAAAAGTTTTCTTTTGAAATAAATGATATAACGGAACTTTCTAGGGTAGAAGTAGTATCTCCATAGGATTCATTGCTCAAAATAGCCGAATACCCGAAGAACTCTCCTGCGCTGTAGATATAGATAATCTGCTCTCTGCCATCGTTATCTACTTTGTATTTTTTTATTTTCCCTTCATTAAGATAATAAATTCCGTTAGGCTTTGTTCCGTCGGTAAATATAGCCTCATTTTTTCTGTAGTTCTTGGTTTTCATGGCGCCAAGAAGAAGGCTTTTTTCGTGCTCAGGAAGCTCATTAAACAGATATTGATTATTAAAAGTAAATTTTGAGATCATAATTTCTTGGAGGCTGATGAATAAACGCTCAGAATGTAACTTAAATCACATTTTAAGACAACTTAAATCAACAATTTTTTTTTCTAAACGAATTACTTTTACAAAAGTAGTAAAATAGATTTTGAATAGGATTTATCCAATCAGAGATGAACTATTAAGCATACAACCTCTTCTTACAAGAATATAAAATAGCACTGGATAAAAATTTAAGTTGACATGTTTTTCACGGCGGTTACGCTGACATTTCTAAATTATTTTTTTTTACTTATTTATTTTATCCAGTTTTTTAAACAATTTGTAAAAACCAGTATTGTTTCCTAAAAAAAATGGTCATTTCAAAATACTGAAATGACCATTCTGATTATAGTGGCAGCTACAATCTATTGAATTGTATAAGATAAATTTTTCACCGTATGAGCAGAGAAGTATCCCAAAGCTCCGTTGCTGATATTGCTTGGAGGATTGGCCGGCGTAACTCCACTACCATTTGAAAGGTTAAGAAGTGCGCTGTAATACGTAAATACATTGTTGTCTATGCATTTCATTTCTACATGAATGGTATCTCCCACTACAACTTCATGATCAGCGCCATCATTATCATCATTAGGAAGCATGATCGGACGTTGATTAGGCAGTCCGTTATTAAGGTTGTCTGAAAATACATCTATATATTTTTTACCTATATCATTAATGGTAAATGAGAACATATAACGATTTCCCAATGCTACGGGGTCCGTAAAAATTGGCAAAATTGTATAGCTGGTTTTGTCTCCAAATTTGAAAGAATCCTGTTCAAGACCCTCAAAATCTACAGCTTCCGGCATGGTGCTTTGGGCTGTATACTGCTGTCCTTCTGCTTGTATTTTCAAGGTGTAGGTTCTTCCTGAAGCCCCTACAAAAGCTGATGTCATATATCTGCCATCACCCACATACTGTAAAGTTTCTGTTTGTCCTGTATTGTCACTTAAAATTACCTGTGCACCGGTTACAGCAGGGTATTGGTTGTGCTGTGTAAATTCTACAGATTTTGTAATTCTTACGATATAAGGTCCCGGCTGGTCAGTTACATTGGCTTCAATAACAATTTTACCACTCTGATCCGCCAGGTCCAGATCAATCTCTTTTTGGCATGAGGTTACTAAAAACAGAGATAATATGATTAAAAAAATATTCTTCATGATTTAAAATTTGAAATTGTAAGTGATGTTAGGAATCAGGCGGAATAATGAAGTCTGCATAGCGCGGGTAGTTCCCGGATTATTCGGATTATCTTCAAAAGTAATGGTGTAGGCATTTTCACGGGCATACAGATTATAAATTCCAAAGGTCCAAGATCCGCGGAAACGCTTATTAGATTCCGGTTCATAGGTTGCACTTATATCCATTCTGTGATAAGCCGGCATTCTGTCAGCATTTCGGTTGCTGTACTGGAAAACAGTTTGTCCGTTTAATTCATATTTTCCGGTAGGGAAGGTCACTGCATTTCCGGTGCTGTAAACAAATAATCCAGAGAAGGACCATTTAGGATTCAGCTGATAAGTTGCTACTACAGAAAGATCATGGGTTTTATCCATTCTGGCATTATACCATTTATTATCATTTATCCCGTCTATTTTTCTTTCCGTTTTAGAAAGGGTATAGGAAATCCATCCTGTAAGTTTTCCGCTTTTCTTTTTGGCAATAAGCTCCAAACCATAGGCTCTTCCTTTACCAAATAACAATTCACTTTCTACATCGGCAGCAGTATCAAAGGTAATTTGCGCACCATTCTTAAAGTCAATTTGATTTTGCATAGACTTATAATAAACCTCAGCATTCAGCTCATAGTTGTTGTTATTGAAGTTTCTGCTGTATCCCAAACTCACCTGGTCTGCAATTTCAGGCTTTACGGTATAGCTGCTTCCAATCCACTGATCAGTAGGGTTTCCGCTGCTTGAATTGCTTAAAAGGTGTAAATTCTGAGTATTTCGGGAATAACCTCCCTTGATGCTGCTCACTTCATTGATTCGATAATTGGCTGTAACCCTTGGCTCAATGTTAACATATGTTTTTCCGAAGTCTCCTTTCTCAAGGTATCTGCTGTCGGTAAGAACTCCATTATCATAGGTGTTGAAAGTATCGCCTCCTAAGACACTGAACATGGAAAGTCTTGCTCCATAGTTGATGGTTAGTTTTTCCGTAGCCTTAAAATCATCATTAATGTACAAGGCGTTTTCCCAGGACTTTCTCGGATTTCTCGGGAAGCTGCTTACACTTGTTCCTGAAGCACTGCTAGGAGTAATCGTATGATAAATGGATTGTAAACCAAAGCGAACAGAATGCTTATTTCCTGCAAACCATGTAAAATCCTGTTTAAGATTCCAGTCCTGTATCTTAGAATTTAACCCAAAGGTGTTATCATTGCTTGTAAGACTGATTTTATAGTCATAATTACTATAGATGAATGAGGTGTTGGAAAACAATGTGCTATTGATGATGCTGTTCCATCTCAGTGTAGCTGTTGTATTTCCCCAGTCTGTAGAGAACGTGTTCCCTAATCCCAATACATCTCTTCCAAAATATCCAGATAGGTAAAGTCGGTTATTTTCATTGATCTGATAATTGGCTTTCAGATTCAGGTCATAAAAATACAACTTGTTGTCTTTGTAGTCTTTAGAGGTTTTAAGGAACAAGTCGGCATAGGTTCTTCTTCCGGAAACAATAAATGATGATTTTTCCTTTTGAATAGGTCCTTCCACACTTAATCTGCTGCTGATAAGTCCAATTCCTCCGTTGATGTTATAATCCTTGTTATTTCCATCTTTCATTTTTACATCCATTACAGAAGAAAGACGACCTCCATATTGAGCAGGGCTGTTTCCCTTGATGATACTTGCATCTTTCAGGGCATCACTGTTGAATGTACTAAAGAAACCAAGTAGGTGCGAAGCATTGTAGACCGGAGCTTCATCCAATAAGATCAGATTTTGATCCGTAGCACCACCTCGTACACTGAATCCGCTGCTTCCCTCACCATTACTTTTAATGCCGGGCAATAGCTGTATGGTTTTCATGACATCTTTTTCACCAAACAGAACCGGAAGCTTCTCAATATTTTTTATGCTTAAGGTTTCTGTTCCCATTTGAGCAGATGTTAAATTCTTGTCCTTTTTAATTCCTGTTATAACTACCTCATCAATTGTTTTAGCCGCCTGTTCCTGTTGGCTAAGAGGGAGATCCAGCTTGATATTCTGGTTAACAGTTATTTGTTGTTCAAAATCTCTATAACCCGGATAAGAGATAATTACTTTGTAATTTCCCTCAGGTAGTGATAAAGAATAAAATCCATATTCATTGGCAATCACGTTAATAGAGGGATCTTCAGCTACTTTTACGCTTACCCCGATCAGAAGTTCACCGTTTTTCTGATCCTTCACGGTTCCGCTTACCTGATATTTTTGTTGCGCCATGGCCCAACTGCTAAAACAGAGTGCAGCTGAGGCAGCAGCAATTTTAAAAAAAGATGTTTGCATTAAGTTTATTTTTTTAAAGTAGTAGAGATCTCCAATAGATATATCGGTTATAGTTCGTTGAATTAGTTGGATAAAAGGGAAATTAGTTACATCTAAAGCTTTAATTATTAAAGAAATCCATTAAAAAAATAAATTTTTCCCTGTTCAATGAATTTTTTTCAAAACATCCAAAATAAACATAAATATAAATCATTGCAGAAAGATTAATATTATGCATTAAATATTGCTTTATTTATGCTTTTTGGTTTATTGTTGAAACAAAATAAATTATTTGATTTTATTGAGTGAATTTTTTTTCGAATTAATCTAAAAAACCAATTTTTAACTTGTCAAAATACTTTTTAAAGCAGTTTTGATACATAGAAAGAATAGAAATTCCGGAGGTTGCGTTGTTTTTCATGATTATTTAAAATTAAAGATCAGCTTTAGTTACTACTAAAACAGCAGAAAACTTAAAATATTGTATGATAAAGAAAATACAGTCTGATTATTTATTTCCTATTTTGCTGGGCAGGACGTTATATTTTCTTTTAAATGCGGCTGAAAAATGTCTTGGATTTTTATACCCGATAAGATCCGAAACTTCACTGATATTCATGTTGCTGTCCAGAAGCAGTCTTTTAGCCTGTTCCATTTTAGTATCATTCCAAAATCCAAAGACTGTGGTTCCGAAAAGCTCCTTAAATCCTTTTTTTAAAGTAAATTCATTGGTTCCTACCTGATGGGCAAGATCATTCAGGGAGCAATCGGCATTCAGATTGCTGATGATATAATCTCTTACAGCGTAGATTTTTTCTTCATCTTTTTTAGAAAGGGAAGAGGTTGAAGACTCATCGTGGAAAAGTTGTTCCAGCTGAAGCAATAGCAATTCACTCACCTTGGCTTCAAGATAAATCCTTTTAAAAATGCCCTTTCTGTCACAATTTGTAATGTCATTCAGAATCTGATACATCTCCAGGCTGATGCGGTTATGATCCGGATGAATTAGCGATGAATGCTGTTTTTCTATTGCATTTCTGAAAGTTTCAAACAATCCTGAATGATCAGGCAGAAACTTCTTAAAAAAATCAGGTGCCAGGTTGATTTCCAATATATGAATATCCGGACCATAAAACTCCATTTTACCCTGCATATGGTGAGCATAAATGATGTTGTGCTGATAGCTGTCAAACTGTACGGTTTTCTGAAAATTTTCCGATATAGCCAGACTTTTTCCTTTAAGAGCAAAATGCATTTCTACCGTATCAAAGTCACTTTCAAAATACAGCTGAAGCTTGTTGGCCAATGCAATATTCCCAAAACTAATATGAATGTTTTCAAAACATATTTCATGATAAAAACCATCCCCATAAGGAGGAATCAGGCGGGTTATGCACTCCTGAATATCCCCGTCGTTTATGTAATACGTATCCGGATAATTCCTCTCCATGAGTATTTTTCCGATATTTTCATCATACAGGCGTAGTGTCATTTCCTTTCTTTTAGTTAGAATTTCCTTTTTGCGGACTTTTTATTCCGTTTTGCGTACCTCAACTCTGGGCTATACAATCTACTTTTGCACAAAGGTAATGATTATTTAGAATCATTCTTAATAACTAAGTCTATTTTTCATGAAAGAATCGAAGAAAAGAAAAAACGGAATTGCAAGACTATTGGAGATCGCGGGAAGAAGAAAAATGCTGTTGTTTCTCTCTGGTTTTCTATCCGTTATGCATGCATTTCTAAGCCTGGTGCCTTATGTATTGGTGTTTTATATTATTTGGGAACTGACCAGAGAGACTGTAGATTTCAGTTTGGCTCGTCAATATATTATCTATGCTGTTATTGCTGCTGTGGTAAGTATGTTTGTGTTTTTTATCTCAGGGATTCTATCCCATATTGCAGCGTATAATATATTGTTTGAATTAAGACGATTTATTGTAGATAAAGTAGGAAAACTCCCTATGGGCTATTTAAATAATAGAAATTCGGGAGCCCTTAAAAAGATTCTGTCCGATGATGTGGAAAGAATTGAAAGTTTTATTGCTCATCAGATTCCTGATTTTGTGAAAGGGGTGGCCTTGCCTGTTGTAACGATTATTTTTCTTTTTTCCCAGGACTGGCGCTTGGCTGCCATCAGCTTTGTTCCGCTGATTGTTCTTGGAATCTGGATTCCGGTTATGTTTGGAGGTAAAAAATCAAAAGTTCTGATGAAAAACTATCATCAGTCATTAGAAGACATGAATGCCGGAATTGTAGAATACGTAAGGGCAATGCCTGTGATGAAAATATTTGGACAGTCAGCAGAAACATTTGACAAATATGGGAATACGGTGAAGCGTTTTAATGGCTTTGTAAATGATTGGGTGAAATCCAGTACGCCTGCATTTGCCGTATTTATGAGCTTTATCAGCAATGCAATGCTTCCGGTGCTGGCATTGGGGCTATATCTGTACTTTCAGAATGGTCTCACACTGGCTACCTTACTGCTATTTCTTATTTTGGGAACAGGCTATATAAAGCCCCTTTTTGTACTTAGCAATATGGGAATACAGATTTCAATCATCAATAGAGGAGTAGAGCAGATTGATGAACTTCTGTATCACGAAAATTTAAAAGAAAACCATGAAGATCATCAGCCAAAAAACCACAGCATAGCATTTGAAAATGTGAGCTTTGCGTATGATGAGAATAACCTTGTTTTGGAAAATATTGATTTTATCATCAAAGAAAAATCCATTACAGCGCTGGTGGGTCCGTCAGGAGCAGGCAAAAGTACGGTAGGACAGCTTTTAGCCCGCTTCTGGGATACCAGCAAAGGAAACATTAAAATTGGTGGAATCAATATTAAAGATTATCCTCAGGACCAATTGATGCAGATGGTTTCTTTTGTATTTCAGGATAGCTTTATGTTTCAGCAAAACATGTTTGAAAATATAAGAATGGGAATGAACAAAACCCAGGAACAGGTGGAAGAGGCCGCCAGGGCAGCTCAAATCCATGACCTGATTGCCGGGCTTCCTAATGGCTATCATACCTTATTCGGACAGGCAGGAGTACATCTGAGTGGAGGAGAGCAGCAACGTTTTCAGCTGGCAAGAGCAATTCTTAAAAATGCACCTATTTTAATTCTTGATGAAGCAACAGCATTTGCGGATCCTGAAAATGAATACAAAATTCAGCAGGCATTCAGTCAGTTGATAAAAGATAAAACGGTACTGATTATTGCCCATAGACTAAGCACAATCACGGATGCTGATAAGATAATGATCTTTGATAAAGGAAGCTTGGTTTCGGAAGGGCAGCATGAGGATCTCCTAGAAGAAAGCGAAATCTATCAGAGAATGTGGAATGCCCACATCAGGGCTAAAGAATTTGTAATGTAAAAAGATAACAGAGAACCATCCTCCGATAATAAAAATAGTATGAAAAATTTTAAAACAATACAGGCAGAACTTACAGTCAGCAGAAAAGAATATATCACTCCTCATTATATCAGGATCTTTCTGACAGGAGAACAGGTTCCTTTAATAGCCAATACAACAGTGGGAGTAAACAATAAGATTCTTATCCCGCCAAAAGGAGCGGACAAAGTTCATTTTCCTGAATTCGACTATGAAAAGATGCTTTGGAAGCCTCAACCTGAAGAAATTCGCCCCAGTATAAGAACATATACCCACCGGGGAATTGATCTTGAAAAAAATGAAATCTGGATTGATTTTGTAGCCCACGGAGATGAGGGACCCGCCTCTGCATGGGCATTGGAATGTAAAGTTGGAGACCTGTTGGGCGTATTGATGAAAGACGGCAAAACTGAACTTTATGGCAAAGCTGAAAACTATCTTTTGGCAGCTGATGCAACGGGAATTCCCGTATTGGCTGCAATTTTGGAAGATCTTCCCGCAACCGTTAGAGGAACCTGTATTATAGAAGTTCATGGTGAGGAAGATAAGCAGAATCTTCAAACTAAAGCAAATATTCATTTTATCTGGCTTTACAATAAAAAACCTCAGAAAGGCAGTAAGCTGGCAGAAGTTGTAAAACAACAGATTTTGCCTGAAGAATCCCGTTCCGGTTATGTAGCAGCAGAGTTTTCTTCTGTAAAAGAAATTCGCAGCTATCTCAGAAAAGAAAAACACTGGAAGCAGGAAGAATTGTATGCCTATTCTTACTGGAAATCTGGTGTAGCTGAAGACAAGTCTGCTGTAGAAAGGCATCAGGAGAATGCTGAAACAAATGGTTAATAATTTTTAAAGGTAAACAATGATAAAGAATTTAAAATACGTTACCTCTTTCAATCCGAAGGGTACCCGAAAGGTGGCTTTTATGGAGATTATACACAGCCTTTTTATTGCTGCTCTCTCCGGTATTTTGCTGGTAATTGTCTGGGAGCTGTTTTCAGAAAAGCCTGATATGACAAGAATATGGTCCGTTGTTGCTTTAATGGCCGTTATGTTGCTGGTTCAGTTTTTTGTAGCTTCCCGTTCTATGGTAAAGTCCAATATTCTGGTCTATGACCTTTCCACTAAACTGCGTATTAAACTGGGAAACCATATTCAAAAATTCTCTTTGGGATTTTTCAAGCAAAAAGATCCGGGAGAGATAGCTTCCATTGTTCTGCAGGATGTTGCCAATTTTGAGGGGATTTTCGGCCACAGTATAGGAAATCTGGCCTCCGCAGCATTTGGTACAGTATTATTATCAGTTTGTTTATTGGTCTATGATTGGAGGCTGGCGCTTTGCCTGTTACTGGCATTGCCGTTAATTTATCCCTTTTTAAGAATTGCCAATTACTTTGTAGGCCGTTTAGGAAAAAAACAGATTGAAGCAAGAAATACGGTAGGAGCAAAATTCCTTGAGTATGTACAGGGAATCCACCATTTAAAATCTTATGGATTAACAGGGCAAAAGCATAAAGGGCTGGAAGATTCATTCGATGACCTCCGTCGTAAATGCATCCGTTTGGAAGCTATTCCTGGACCATTTATTGTAACAGCGGCCATTGTATTTGAAATCGGCTTTATAGGAATGGTTGCCCTTGGGTTGTACTTTCTTTTACACCAATCTATCACTGTTCCTGTGCTGATTACCTTTCTGATTATGGGGTACAATTTGTATAGTCCATTAAAAGTGGTGATGGTTGATTATCTCGTATTGCGCTATATGAATGAAAGCTTGAACCGAATTATAGGAGTATTGGAAGAACCTACAATGGAAACCGAAAAAAATGAAGTTCCTGACAACTACGAAATCATATTCAACAATGTGAACTTCGGTTATCAGGAAAAAATGACTTTGAAGGACATTAACTTTACTGTTCCCGAAAATTCAATGCTGGCTTTGGTAGGACATTCCGGATCTGGTAAAACAACCATTGCCTCATTGATTGCCAGATTCTGGGATGTAAATGACGGAACCATAACAATGGGGGGAATTGATATCAGAAATATCAAACAGGATACTTTCTATAAGCTGATTAGTGAAGTCTTTCAGGATGTCTATCTTTTTGATGATACCATTTATAATAATATTAAAATCGGGAATCCGGCTGCAACCGATCAGGAAATCACCAAAGTTATTGAACAAGCTCAATGTCTTGAATTTATTAATGATTTGCCAAAAGGTATTCATACCAAAGTAGGTGAGGGAGGCTGTAAATTGTCCGGTGGGCAAAAGCAGAGGATCAGTATTGCAAGAGCCTTATTGAAAGATGCTCCCATTGTATTATTGGATGAAGCTACCGCCAGTCTTGATCCAGAAAACGAAATTTATATCCAAAGAGCGATTCAGGAGCTGGTAAGATCAAAAACTGTAGTGGTGATTGCCCACAAACTGTCTACCATACAGAATGCAAACCAGATTCTTGTCCTTAATGAAGGAAAAATAGCGGAAAAAGGCAATCATGAAGAACTTTTACAAAAAAATGGAATATACCGTAACATGTGGAATATTCAAAAACAATCCAACGGATGGAAGGTAAAACACACAAATAAAATGCTTGATGTATGCTAAAGATGGAACAGACGTTTTCTTCTTCGTAAGAAAAGGTCCAATGCAGAGGGAGTCTTTAAATCTTCGGATTTAAAGACTTTTTTATTGAAAAAATAATTCCATAATGCCAAACCAAATAATAACCTTATCTTGGTGTAATGAATTATTAGGAAAAGAATATGGAAAACATGAAAAAATGGTTCAGAAGCAATTGGTCTACAGTAATCTTTACCATTGCTTTCATCATCTTGTTAGTCAGTCCCGATGCCAAGGCATGGCTCATGAGACAGGCAGCCTCTACAGGCTTATTAAATTCTAAAATATCAGAACCCAAAACTAAAAATACCCATACTGTGCCCTCTGCTTCTTACACTGATTTCACCCTGAAAGACGAAGCGGGAACTATGGTAAACGTATCAGACTTAAAAGGGAAAGTAGTTTTTATCAACTTTTGGGCATCATGGTGTCCTCCGTGCCGTGCCGAATTTCCCTCCATTCAGAAATTTTTTGAAAAATACCGATCAAATTCAAATATGGTTTTTCTGACAATCAATTTGGATGATGATCTGGCATTGGGAAAATCTTATCTAAAGGAAAAAAGCTTTACTGTTCCGTTTTTGACTCCGGGAAGTTCCATTCCAAAGGAAATCTATGATGGATCATTGCCTACCACTGTGGTTTTGGATAAGAATGGTGAAATCCGTTTTCATCATACAGGAGTGGCAGATTATAGTAAGGACTCCTTTTATGATCAGATGGATCAACTCTTAAAAGAATAATGTGATGCTATCCTTTAAAATACCAACCATTGAGGAAATGGAAACCGAAGTTTTGAAAGAAAAGAAAACCTTGCAAAACTTTCCCAAAACAACTGATTTTCCTTTTTCTGAACTATATAGAAAGCTGACTATTCAAATAAAAACTGTGGAAATTGCATCTGAAGCTATTTTATACAATTCTGTGGATGCAGTCAATGAAAATAAAGAATTTGTATTGAAAGATTATTGGTGTTTTGCAGGAAATGGACAAGGAGACCAGTGGTTTTTTGATAAAAACGGGAATGTTTTTTTCTACGATCATGATTATGATGAAGGTATGGAGCCCATGGATATCAATTTTGAGCAATGGCTGCAAATGGCATTTGTGATTAAACAGCTGGATGACTATTTTGATGAACATGACGATATTTCAGAACCTGTTAAACAAAAATTTTATGAAACGTTGAATATCTTTCACCCCAAACTGAGTGAAAAATATCCCTTTGCAATATAGGATCATCCTTTTCTAAAGATTGTAAAATCAATTATTTTTGAATGAAAGGATTAGATTTTAAACACAAAATAACACTTGAATAGTAACATGAAAAATGAACCGCTTGTAGAAGTTTTTTATGACACCAAAAACAAAACATATACCTCTAATACCTTATAATCACAATGAATATCTCAGAACTAGAACAAAAATACAACTTCAAATATCCGGATATCTACAGACAACTATCTGAAAATAATATGCTTGATTGGGGAGAATCCGGATCAAATTGGTACCGTACAACCTTTCCGGAGCTAAAGAAAAATCCACCATTGCTTTTATTTGGATACGATATTGAAATCTGGAATAATCCTCAGCTTGTGGAATCTTCCATAGATGAAATGTCAGATGAAGAAGACTATAGAAATATCCATTCGGGATATCAGTTTGTGCCTTTTGCAGAAAATGGAGCAGGGGATTTATATGTCTTTCAGTTTGATTTACAAAATAACGGGGAAGTTCCGGTTACCTTTATTCCTCACGATGACGAAGAGGCGGAAATAGTAGCCAAAAATTTTCAGGATTTTATTTTTCGTCAGCTTTTGGAAGCTATTACGGAAGTAGATGAAGACTCTATGTTCTACGAAGAGGATGAAGAGGATATGAAGCAGAATCTATTCAATCAACTGAAAACCCACGAACCTTATTTGACCTCCAGACAGATAGAAATTTTGAAGAATATATACCAGAGAGATATCTTTGAATATACTTACAAAGTTCCCAATGGAAGCACTTTTGAAGCAGAAGGCTTGGTGACCTTTGATGAGGTGGAGAAAATCCTGAATGAAGAGATCAGCTTTGCTCAGCTCAATAAAAAATTTAATTATACAGAAAATTGGATCAGTTAAGAACCCATATAGAGAAGATTGTTCCTCTCAATGATGAGGAGTTTCATTCTATATCATCTTTCTTCACGTATAAAAAATACAAGAAACATCAATTCTTGATACAGCAGGGAGACGCTGTGCCTTATAATTATTTTGTATTAAAAGGCCTTCTGAAACTTGTCTATACCGATGAAGGAGGAAAAGAACATATTGTAGGATTTGCAATGGAAGACTGGTGGGAAACCGATTTTCCGGCCTATTATCAGGGTAAAAGGGCAACCATGTCATTAGAATGTGTAGAAGATACAGAAGTATTATGCCTTAGCCTCGAAAAGTATCGAAAAATAGTGAGCAATCATCCCAAAATGGAGCATTTCTTCCTTGAAAAAGCATACATGGGCTTTATTGCCGCACAACAGCGTATCATTTCTACCATGACAGCAGGAATAAAAGAGCGGTATGAGAAGTTATTGGAAAAACATCCCTCACTCATACAGCGAGTACCAAAGTCTCTCCTTGCTGCTTATCTGGGAGTTTCCCGAGAGACATTAAGACGTTTACCACTATAGATTGTGATCTTCCTCACTGGAGAATCGTGACCGGGATCACAGATTTTTGCTATACCTATTCTGCAATTTTGCAAAGTAATGTATAACAAAATATAGTCAATACAATGGAAAAAAGAACGGTAAACCCATGGAAATGGCAGGAAGAACGCGGCTATTCGCAGGCAGTTGAAGTGAAAAATGTTCAGGGAACTTTATATTGCTCCGGCCAAGCGGCGATTGATCCCGATGGTACATCCAGTAACAAGGATATGAAAAGCCAATTAGAGCAGGCTATAGCTAACCTAGAAGAAGTAATTACTACTGCAAACTATGAATGTAAAGGAATTGTAAGGTTAAATATATACACGACTTCTACAGAAGAATTGTGGCCTCATTTTCCTATTCTTCAGGAATGGATTGGCAGGCATCAGATTGAGCAGGCTGTTACCATGCTTGAAGTCACTGGTCTATTTGAAACTTTAAAAGTAGAACTGGAAGCCACTGTTGTTAAATAATCATTCGGTACAAAGCTTATAATGAACCTCCTGATCTATTCTGGAGGTTTTTTATTACCTTTATATAAGCTAATTCGAACGTATGAATATTCAGTTGTTTTCAAAAAATGCCTTGGTAGGAGGAGCTACACAAGGAATAGGGGCTGGAATTGCCCTTGAACTTGCAAAAAGTGGTGCTAATGTTACGGTAATGTCCAGAAATGAAACCAAGCTCAGGGATTTTGTATCCACATTGCCTGTCTTAAATGCAGATCAGAAACATCAGTATCTGGTTGCCGATTTTTCAGACTTTGAAAACTACAGAAAAGTGATTGCAGGGTATTTCAATGATCATTCCATAGATATTTTGGTTAATAATACCAATGGTCCGGAGCCGGGTTTGGCAATAGAAAAAAATACAGGAGACTATCAAAAAGCATTTGATCTACTCTTTAAAACTGTTTGTGAAACCACACTACTGGCCTTGCCTCATATGATAGAAAACAAAAATGGACGTATCATTAATGTTTCCTCACTTTCTGTGAAAGAGCCAATTGGTAATCTGGCACTTTCTAATTCCATTCGTTCAGCAGTAATGGCCTGGGCAAAAACCTTATCCAATGAAGTGGCGCAGCATAATATTACCGTAAACAATGTTTTAACAGGATATTTTGATACAGCACGCATTCAAAATTTGATTGGTCATGAAGCGGAAAAAACAAACACCTCTGTGGATGAAATAAAAAAGACCAGAGAAAGTAAAATTCCAATGAAAAGGTTTGGAAAGCCCGAGGAATACGGTCATCTGGTTACATTTTTAGCTTCCGACTACGCCGCCTATCTTACCGGAGCAAATATTCCTTTGGATGGAGGGCTGAATAATACTTATTAAAATCAATTATTTTATAGTTTTCATGTAATAAACCCTTTCCATCAGTTGTCATATTAATTATTGGAAAATATTATATGAAAAATTGGTCTTTTAAAAAATGGAACACCGTAACGGGATGGTTCCTTTTCGGTATTGCATTCATTACCTATCTTTCTACCATAGAGCATTCCCTGAGTTTTTGGGACTGTGGAGAATATATTTCCTCAGCCGTTAAACTTGAAGTAACCCATGCTCCGGGAGCTGCCTTATTTCAAATTATGGGAGCTGTGGCGAGTATTTTTGCACTGGGAAATTCAGAAAACTATTCATTGGTAGTCAATGCAATGTCAGCCCTTTTTAGTGCATTTACTATTTTATTTCTGTTTTGGACCATTACCCATCTTTTAAGAAGACTTTTAAATAAAGACTTCGAAGAAATTTCCGGACACCAGGAAATTTCTATTCTGTTTGCAGGAGCAGTCGGGGCATTATGTTTTACATTCTCAGATACATTCTGGTTTTCTGCAGTGGAAGGGGAGGTATACTCAATGGCATCCCTGTTTATCGCTTTACTGGTCTGGCTTATTACCAAATGGGAAAACGAATACCAGGCAGTTGATAATGAGCGATGGATTATTCTTATTTTCTTTATTATTGGGCTGTCGGTTGGGGTGCATATGATGTGCATGCTGGCAATTCCGGCGATTTGCCTGGTCTACTATGCCAGAAACTATACATTCACCTGGAAGAGTTTTATAATTGCCAATCTGGTAACCCTTGGGGTATTGGCCTTTGTGTTTAAGATTATTTTCCCTTTAATTATGACGATGTTCGGGAAGTTGGAGATTTTCTTTGTCAACGGATTAGGACTTCCTTTTCATTCAGGAACAGTGGCTGCATTTGTTATAATGGCTGCAATGAGTTTCTTTCTGATTAAATATGCCCGAAAGACCAAAAAAAATATTTATCAAACCATTGTTTTATCAGTTGTATATATGATTATTGGCTTTTCATGCTGGTTGGTAATCCCGATCAGGGCCAATGCCAACCCTCCAATGAACCTTAACGATCCTGATACAGCAATTGGAATGAAGGACTATTACAACAGGGAACAATACGGCGACTGGCCAACCATCTACGGACAAAACTATACTGCAGCTCTTGACAGGAAGGGCTTGGAGAAAAATGAAGACGGAAGCTATAAAAGAAAAATAACCGGTGATATTTATGAAAAGGATGAAAAAACAAAAACTTACAGAAAAACAGGAGAACGATTCAACTATGTTTTCAGTAAGTCCCATATAAGTTTTCTGCCCAGGATGTTCAGTGAAGATAAAGAAGTTACAGCCAATTATATTGCCATGTACGGAGCTCCGGATTTTACATTCAACTATGATAATGAAGAAGTTGCAGGCAATCCACAGGCGAAACAAATTTTTGATGAACTAAGAACCAAATATGAAAATAAGACCATTACAGCAGAAGATTATTTAAAAGTAAAGCCTTATGATCTTATCAATGTACAAAGGCCCTCATTGGCGCAAAATATGGACTATTTTATCACCTTTCAGAATGGATATTATTTTGTGAGATACCTCTTGTGGAACTTCGCAGGAAGACAGAATGATCTTCAAGGTCATATGGAAAACACCCACGGAAACTGGATTTCCGGATTTTCATTGATAGATAATGCTTTGTTGGGTGATCAGGATCATATGCCGGCCAAATTTAAGAATGAAAGCACGGTGAAATTCTTCTTTTTACCCCTTATTTTAGGATTAATTGGTTTCTTTTTCCAGTTAAATAAAGATTTTGGAAGATTCTATGCAATCCTTTCACTGTTTATTCTGACCAGCTTTGGAATTGTTTTTTATACAGGAGTGAAGCCATTTGAAGTAAGAGAGAGAGATTATGCAATGGTAGGTTCTTTCTATGCTTTTGCTATTTGGATCGGATTAGGAGCAGGAGCCATTTTATGGTTGCTGCAATCCAGGATCAAATCGAATGGAGCTAATGTGGTACTAGGAACAATTTTATTAGGAGTTCCTTTTATGATGGGCTTTCAGAACTACACCTCCCATGATCGAAGCAAAAAGAGTGCAGCATATGATTCGGCTTATTCATTCCTGAAATCTTTACCTAAAAATGATATTTTCTTTATTTATGGAGACAATGACACCTTTCCAACTTGGGCTATTCAGGAAACAGAAAGATTCAGAGATGATGTGAAAACAGTCAACTTTACCCTTTTAGCTACCCCTTGGAGTATTGATCAGGTAAAAAGAAGAACCTATAACGCCATGGGAATTCCGGGAGAGTTAACCCATGAAGACTATAGAGATGGTGTAAATGATCAGGTTTATCTGATGAAAAAAGATGATTGGGAGGGACTTTTTGCCATGTTAAAAGAACAAGGTGCTCCTGATACGGAATTTCAAACTTTTAAAAAGTATCTCACTCAGGATTCGATGACACTCAAAGAAGCAATGCAGTTTCTTAAATTAAAATCGGCAGAGAAAGATGAATTGTTGAAAATGTATTTCGGAGATAAAGAATATGAAAAATACAATATTATTCCGGTCAACAAATTCATACTTCCTGTTAACAAAGAAAATGCAGTGAAGTCGGGAATTATTAATCAGAAAGATCTTCCTGATGCGGTGGATCATATCATGATTAACTATGAAGCCCATACTCTTTACAAAAGCAATCTTATGATGCTGGATATGTTGGCTAATTTCGATTGGAAACGACCTGTCAATTTTTCATCAGGTGGAATGTACGATAGCGAAAATATCTTTTATCTGGATGATTATCTCCAGTTTGATGGATTCAGTTACAGACTGGTTCCTATTCACACACCACAGAGTTCCAATGGGGATAAGGGCAGAGTAGATGCTAATTCTCTTTATAATGGGGTGAAAAACTTTAAATGGGGTAATTTTAAAGACCTCAGTATTTATTATGATGAAACGGCTACTTCCAATATTATGGGGTATAGAATGTCTGTAAGCAGAGCCGTTTCCGCTCTTGCCTTAAATGGACAGAAAGCCAAGGCAAAGGAATTATTAGCACTTGTAGCAAAGGAAATTCCTGCTGAAAAATATAATGATCCACGTTCATTAAGTTCCATTGTAACCGCTTATATTGTTGCCGGAGAAGAGCAAAAAGGGATTCAGCTGGCAGAAAAACTTAAAAGAGAAATATTTGATGAATATGATTATTATCTAAAACTTTCTCCCGAATTTCAGGCAGCCTCCCGAAGACAGATGAGGTCAAAGCCAATGGAATATGCACTTGTCATTTCTGCAGTTACAGAGGGATACAGAGCATTGGGACAAAATGAAAAAGCATATGCTTATCTGCTAAAATCTGTTCAGCCAATTGATCAGAAATTTAATGTTTTTGTAAAAAATCTTCAGCAAATGGGTAAAGAAAAAGCCATGAAAGAATCTGAAAATATTCAGCAGATTACACCTTTCTATCAATATTTGTTTGACGTTATGAAGCCTTTTGACTCTAACTATTCAAAGAAGAAAGAAGAGCAGATTACCACAGCTATGATTAGAGCAACACAGTAATAAGAATTACAAGACAACCTGCTTAATAATTAAAAAAGCCTTTAAATATTGAATTTAAAGGCTTTTTTATATAATGGAAATTACATTTTATGCTCCAACGGAAAATTCTTTTTCCAGTTGTATTGCTTTAGGGAAAAGAATATTATTTTCAAGGTGAATATGTTTATGAAGATCATTTTCAAAATCCTGTAGCATGGCAAAAGCTACTTTATAAGTATTGCAGGCATCTGCAGGCGGTTGGTATTC
Source organism: Chryseobacterium aurantiacum (assembly GCF_003020585.1). Classification (GTDB taxonomy): domain Bacteria; phylum Bacteroidota; class Bacteroidia; order Flavobacteriales; family Weeksellaceae; genus Chryseobacterium; species Chryseobacterium aurantiacum. Next base: position 626,050 of record NZ_PXUE01000002.1, on the reverse strand, counting down.
GTTTGTGATCTCCGCAATCTTTCTGAAACGGTCACCCTCCACGGTATGTTCGTGCTGCATCATATTAACCGGATTTTCCACTGTTCCAAATACAGGTTGTACCAGGTTTCCTCCTGATATTTTAGTCTTAATCATATTTCTTACAAAAGGAAACAGAATAAGTTCCTCTTTTTTCATATGAGCGGCCAGATCTTGTGCAGACTCATTAAACAGGGCATTGATCTCAAACAGTTCAGGATGTCTTTCACCATGAACCTTGCATAGTTTTTCTAGAAAAGCCTGTAATATTGGAGTTTTTTCTTCCACGTAACGATGGTGGGTTTTCTCAATATAATCTGCCAGAAGATCTAGCGGCCAACTATTAAAATCTATGGTTATTGCTTCATTTTTCGGAAGCGTTTCAAGTTCTTCATAAATTTTTTCAGGGTCCATTTTTTTGTTACTGCATGCTTCTTCAATGGTTCTTCCGCCTTTACAGCAGAAATCAATTCCATGTCTTTTAAAAATAGCTGCTGTTCTAAAGTCCTCAGCTACAATATTTCCTATAAAATCTGTTTTTGCATTCATAATACAATACTTTTTTGTCTTTTATTATTTTAAATTTTTTATTTTTTTAATGATAAAATGTACTTTACCATCAGTTTTGCATTGTCTTTACTGAGACCATTGTGAGCAGTCATCGGAATATCTCCCCAATTTCCTTTTCCGCCCTCAATGATTTTCTGGGCAAGCATATCGAGGTCAGCATCGGTATATTTTTCGGCAACTTCCTGATAAGAAGGCCCTATTAATTTTGAATCTGTTTTGTGGCAGGTAAGACAATCTGTTCCTTGGATTAATTGTAGGCCCTCATCTTCTGAAGTATTTGCTGTGGCAGGGGGTGCCGGAGCTGGTTCTACCGGTGGAGCTGTTTGCTGGGCAGAGTAGGGGTCAGGTACCGGAATAGGTGTTGTTTCAGTCTTTGAGCAGGAAAATAATAGGATGGATAAGGACAGAATAATGGCCGTATTTAAGAATCTTGCTTTCATAATGAATCTATTTAATTTTTATTTTTTTAAACTGTAAAATAATGGCAATGGCTATGATTAATGCCTTGGCGGTCTCAGCATAGATAAAATAATCATGAAGAGGAGTAGGCTGCAGGGGCTTTCCTGACGAAAGTAATGCTATCCGCGAATCCAATACCGGAAGCATCCAGAATTGCTGTAAGGAAACGATAAATAATAAAGCCATAAGAATGATAAAATCAAGTTTTGTATAATTTCTATGACTTATAAACATTAATATCAGAATCAAAATCAAAGATATCCCCTGTATTACTGTTGATATTCCAAACATTATTTTTCCCAGCTCCAGAGCAATCGGAAGATTCATCCCAGGCACCTGAAATTTTAAAGGTGTTTCCAAAAAACTTACAGTAATAAAGACTCCTGTCATAAGACAGAATAGCACTAATACAAAAGGATTTTTAACGGAGAACTTCATATTGAACTATTTAATAGATTAAGACCTTTTTATCTTTTATTTGATTAAATTTTTTTATACTTTAAGATGGGTTAATTTTAAATCTAAATTATCAACAAACATTTGTATTTTAGAAGTTTCAAGCATGATGCGAAGTTCATGCCTTATACTTTTAAACTGCTCATGAAGCGGGCAGGGATGAATTTCAGAACATTGATCAAGCCCAAGACCACAACCAGAAAACAACTTATCTCCGTCAATTTCCCTTACAATATCTGCAATGCTTGTATTCAGGTTTGACAGATCCATATAAAACCCTCCGTTAGGTCCTTTGGCAGATTGCACAAATCCTTTTCTGCTCAGGTCCTGAAGAATCTTTGCTATGAAATGTTCAGGAGAATGAATGCTTTTTGAGATGTCTTTAATTCCTACTCTGCTGTCATTTTTAGACTGCTGGGCAATATAAATTAAAGCTCTTAAAGCATATTCGCAGGTTTTGGAAAACATTTTATATGAATTTTATATGACAAAGGTATAAACTTATCTTCAATAAAAGACAAAAAACTCTTTTATTTTAATGAAGCTTGATAAAGATCATGAAATGATAGGTTGGTCCCTAGATACCATCCAGTCTTAACCACAAAAGTGTCAGAAGCTTTTAAAGACTTCATGCAAAATATTTAAAAAGCCTTACTGCTTTTCCTAAGATCCGATGGTCTGGATTGGGTAAATTCATGAAAAGTATCACTGAATGCACTGATGGAGCTATAGCCCACATCATCTGCAATCTCGTTAATAGGTTTATCCGTATTTAAAAGCAATTCAATAGCCTTGATGATTCTTAATGTTTTCAGGTATTGAAGAAAAGAAATATCCATGTCAGCCTTAAACAAACGGGACATCGATCGTTCGCTCAATCCAAATCGAGCACTAACATTCCCTAGTGTAAGTTTTTCTCCGATATTCCATTCAAGATAAGAAACTATTCTCATCATTTGTTTGTTGTGGGTAGCAGGAAGAATGATGGGTAAGGGCTGATTATGAGTTTTTGGGAGGATTTTTTTTAAAGCCACTAAAAACTCAAAATTTTCATCCTTGTCAGTGACATGTTTTTCGTCCCATATCTCAGAATATTTAATCATTTGGATCAAAAGCTCGGATGCCGGATATATCCCCAGCCTGCCATAGAAAGGATCAGAGCCATCATCATGAGCATAAAAGTAAAGTGAACGAAGGACAGTAGCCGTATGTCCGATCTCTAAAATATGTTCCATTCCTTGAGGGATCCAAAAGAAGTGTCTGGCAGGCACCACATATGTTCGATTGTCTATTGTAATATAGGCTATACCGCCCTCTACATAGCTTAATTGTCCTTTTGTATGTTTATGAAAAGGAATGAGTTTTTCTGATTTTTCGTGCATTACAAATACACTTTTATCATGTTTATCTATATCCGGAAGTGCTGCAATTAATCCCATAAAAAAATGAAAATACTAAAGAAAATACAAATATACGCATTTGGCCGGAATCATGTAAAACTTGACTATTTTAGATAAAAGAGATGTCTGAATTGGAGAGTAACTTTGCAGTGCAATAATTCGAAAAATCCCGATGAAAATTTATCTTACCGGATTGCTGATGCTGGGGACATCCTACACTATATCAGCCCATACAGGCAGTCCACGAAATGATACCATCCGTCTCTCTCTAAAAGATGCATGGCAAAAAGCTGAAGAAAACAGCCGTCACATTAAAATTAATACCATCAATGTAGACATTGCCGAAGCCGAAGTAAAAGACGCCAAAAGAGAAAGACTTCCGGAAATAGAAGTTAAAGGATCCGCAGAAAAAGCATCCAATATTCCAATTTATGAAAATGGTATTTTTTCAAAACCCACCCAACATGAAGTGATTCATACGCTTTACAGAGCCGGAGCAGATTTTTACCTGAATATTTATAACGGAAATAAACTGAACCTTAAGATTAAGGAAAATAAAACACTTCAGAAAGTAAGGGAAATTCAAAAAGAGCAGGCCATTTCTGAGATTCATTACAAAACGGCAAGCCTTTATCTTGAATTACAGAAGACTTTCATCTTCAGGGACCTTATTCAGCAGGATATTGCAGATCAAAAAGTCCAGCTTAAGGAAATACAGGCTCTATATAAAAATGGAGTCGTTCTAAAAAGTGATGTTTTAAGAATAGAACTGGAACTTTCCAAGAGAAAAATGACCTTGGTGACCATTGAAAATGATATTCTTATTGCCATGCAAAAGCTGAATATTATTTTAGGCATTCCAGATGATCAGGTTGTCATTCCTGAGGCTCCGTTCAGTCAATGGAATGAAAATACAAGCTATTCGGATTATCTGAAACTGGCCTTGGATCATTCTTTTGATTATCATGTTTCAGAGCAGCAGACTGAGCTGAGTAAGATTAAACTGAAGCAGGTAAAAGCTAATGTAAGCCCCAAGATTGGAATGTATGGAGAGTTTTATTATGCTAATCCGCAGATTTTTCTTTACCCTTATAATCCTTATTGGTACTCACTGGGCATTGTAGGACTTAAGGCTTCCTTTTCCATTTCGTCTCTTTATCATAATACCCAGAAAGTAAAGGCGGCGGCGTTGGAATTTGAAAAAGAAGAGGAAGTACACAAAGACACGGAGGACAAAGTAAGACAACAGGTAAAAGAGGCCTATTTAAGATATCAGGAAGCCCTTGAGCAGATAAAAGTGGCTGAAACCAATGTGGTTCAGGCTAAAGAAAATGCAAGAATCATCAAAAATACCTACTTCAACCAAACCTCTCTGATAACAGAACTTCTGGATGCCGATATACAGGTTCTTCAGACAAAATTTGAATTAGAGGCTGCAAAGATTATGGCACAGAACAATTATTATTTACTACAAAATATTACAGGCGTTTTATAATACAATGAAAAAAAAATATACTCCCACCGATAGAGTCATCACAAAAGTTACAGGATGGATTTCCGTTTTTATCGTTGCAGCCCTTGCAGTTTGGGGCGGTTTTACCCTTAAAAATTACTATAAATATGAGCAGACCAATGATGCCCAGATTCAGGAATATGTAAACCCTGTTATTTCGAGAGCAGGTGGATTTATTGTAGCTGTGAAATTTGAAGAAAATCAGGAAGTGAAGAAAGGAGACACTCTTTTACTGATTGACAATCGTGAATATGTGCTTCAGCAGAAACAAACCCAGGCAGCCCTTCAGAAAGCCCGTGCAGAGCTAAGAGTGCTGGAAAGTAATACCGGAACCACGGAAAAAGAAGCAGCCTCAGCACAGGCACAGGTGGATGCCAATAAAGCAAAGGTATGGAAGCAGCAACTTGATTATAACAGATACAAAAAGCTTTATGATGAAGAGTCCGCTACAAAACAGCGGTTAGAAGACGTAAAAGCCATTCTGGATGTCAACGAAAGCGAATATAAATCTTCTCAGGATAACTATGCTGCATCCATGTCTAAAATTAATGATATACAAACTGAAAAAGCCGTTGTACAGGCAGAAATTGCCAGACTGGAAGCATTGTTGGACCGCCATAAACTGGACGTAACCTATACCGCGGTTACCGCAGCATATGATGGAAGAATGGGGCGTAGAACCGTTGAGATAGGGCAAATGATTGATGCCGGAGAAACCCTTGCCTTTATCGTGAATAATGAAACCGATAAATGGGTAGTTGCCAATTACAAGGAAACACAGATTAAGGATATGCATATTGGAGATCATGTGAAAATTGTGGCAGATTCTTATCCTGACAGAGAATTTCAGGGGACCATTATTTCTTTGTCGCCGGCAACAGGGTCCAGCTTTTCACTTTTACCTCCTGATAATTCTACCGGAAACTATGTGAAAATTGTACAGCGTATTCCCGTAAGAATCAAGGTTGATGGGAAAAGAAAAGATATAGACGTTCTGAAATTGGGAATGAATGTGAATGTATATGCCAATAAAAAGCATTCCAATGGCTAAAAGACAAATGCCCTTTTTTAAAAGATGGGCTCCGGAATGGCTGGTTAAGATCATCCTTTTCTCCATGACCCTGCCGGGGATTATTATATTCTTTCTGCCCTTAGCAAACGTTAATGCTGCAGCGGGATATTATGGCTGTGAGCCTGCAGATATTCAGTTTTCAGTGGCATTGTTTTATGCCGGATATGTGGGGTTTTACAGTTTGGAAAGAAGATTTTTCAGCTTTCTGGCCGCCAAAGAGTATTTTCTTTTATTTACAACTTTGCAGATCGTAGCCTGTCTGGTCTGTTATTTCACTCGTGAAGTTTATATTTTATTTCCCACACGTTTTATTCAGGGGATGTTGTTTGCAGGGAATGTTAACCTTTCACTTACCCTAATCTTTACACGGCTGAACAGTGAAAGAGGACGGGAGATCAGCTTTTCGGTATTCTTTGGAATTCTGATCTGTGCATTGCCTTTTAATAATTTAATTACAGCAGATCTTATAGACTCTTATAATTTTAATATTGTCTATAAAACGGCTATCTTTTCTTATTTGCCGGGACTTGTATTCCTGAGTCTTGTGATGAGTAATTACAGAACCCATGTCAGGTTCCATTTGTATAAGCTGGATTGGCAAAGTTTTGCAGTCTTTAGTACAATACTGGTACTTATAGGATATATTATGATTTTTGGCCAGGAATATTATTGGCTGGAAGATCATCGGATTTTAGGAAGTGTGATAGGGATTATTGTTTTGGCAGGGATGTCTATATTCCGTCAACAGGCCATTAAAAGACCTTACATTGATCTTCGGATATTCCGATACAGAAACTTTAAAGTGGGGTTGTTGATTCTTTTTGTCATGTATATCTGCCGTTTTGCCTCAGGAATTACCAACAACTATTTCGCTACAGAGCTGCATCTTGACCCGTTTTATATTTCATACATTAATATTTTTAACCTTTGCGGACTCGTAGTTGGGGTGATTATTGCCTGCTGTATGGTTCTGCAAAAGAAAAGAATTCAATATATCTGGGGGCCTGGCTTTCTGATGTTGCTAGCCTTTCATACTTTGATGTATTATTCCTTTGATATCCAGGCTGATGAATTCAATTATTACATTCCGTTATTTCTTCAGGGATTGGGTGTAGGATTGATAATGGTGCCAACTATCATTTATATTATTTCGTCAGTTCCGGCTTCTATTGGCCCATCAGCAGCAGCAACAGCCCTTACGATAAGATATTTGGGATTCTGTGTCAGTATTGCATTGATCAATTTTTTTGAACTTTTCGAAAAAAGCCGCCACTATAACGCTTTTCAGGATCATTTAAGTGCAATAGACCCTGCTGTTAAAAACTTTTTGCACCAGCAAACCTCTAAACTGACTGCTAAAGGAATGCTGGAAGACCATGCTGTAAAGGCTTCCAATAAATTGCTGGTGGGAAGAATAAACACCCAGAATCATGTGCGTTTTGCTATGGATTATTATGAAATGATGATGTGGCTACTTGCTGCCACTTTACTGCTTATTTTTCTTTTTCCATATCTGAATCGTACAGCTCTTTACTTAAAATCCCGAAGGTTATCTCCGGCATAAATGTAGATGAGCATTGAGAATTTTTAAATACAAATACAATCAGGAAAGTATAGCTTATTAGCTAGTTTTTATATTAGAGTGCTGAGACTGTCTTTTATGGCAGTCTCTTTTTTGCCGGATATCCAGGTGAGGTCATGAAATATGGCTGAAAGTGTATGCTTTTTGTCATTGCAGCCATAGGGCATTCTCATTACATTTGTATCATACAAATCAGTATATGAAAGAAGTAGGAAAAGATAAGGGAATAAAAAATATTGTGCTTTTGGTTTTGCCACAGGTACAGTTATTGGATGTTGCAGGACCTTGTGATGTTTTCACTTCTGCCAATCGTTTTTTATCTGATACAGAGTCCAGATTAGGCTATCATGTTTATCTCGTATCAGGAACATCAGAAAAGAATTTGTATTCAAGTTCCGGAATCCCGTTGAACTGCAGCCATACTATTTATGATATGGACTTTAATATTGACACGTTATTAGTTGCAGGAACTACACTTACCGTGTTGGATGAGATTAATCCGGATCTTTATTCTTATTTGTATCATATGAAAAGTAAAGTAAGGCGAATGGGATCCGTCTGTGTAGGTGCATTTGTATTGGCAAAAGCCGGACTTTTAAATGGGAAGCAGGTAACTACCCATTGGAAATATGCAGATATTTTACAGAAAAGCTATCCTGAGTTGGAGGTCAATATCAATCCTTTTTTTATCCGGGATCAGCCCATTTATACTTCCGGTGGCGTTTCTTCTGGGATGGATCTGGCATTGGCTCTTGTAGAGGAGGATTTTGGTAAACCACTGGCCGCGGAAGTAGCACGTCATCTCGTTCTGCATTTAAAAAGAACAGGAGTACAGTCACAATTCGGAAATGCCCTCCCGGATTATGAAACCCTGACTTCTTTCACCAAAGAAATAAGAGACTTACTTAAAGATAAGCTTAAACAGCCCATAAACATAGAATACATGGCAGAATTTATGAATATGAGTGTTCGAAATTTTTCCAGAGTCTTTTTAAAAGAATCGGGAATGACTCCCGGTCGGTTTCTTGAAAAAATGAGACTTGAGCAGGCCAAAAATATGTTGGAATATACAGATATGAGCATTGATATGATTGCTGATAAATGTGGCTTTGGAAGTTCTATTTCTCTTCGCAGATTATTTCTCAAATACCTTTCCATCTCCCCCGCACAATATCGAAGAGCTTTCAAGGGAACAGAATAATTAAATTTTCACTTTTTATATACAATAAGGCTGGTAATCATTTATCAGCAGGTAGAAACGATGCCTTTTCCGGAAAAATATTAACCTTAAAAATAGAATAATGAAGCAAGTGCAAAACAGTAAAACAATGAATGTAGCCTTTTTAATTTATGATCAGGTAGAAGTCCTTGATCTGAACGGTCCTCTGGATGTTTTTGTTAAAGCAAATGTAGTACAGCCTGAAACCTATAACTGCTATACCGTGGGCAGAACGATGGAACCGGTGTATACAGAAGCCAATACCATGTCAATAGTCCCCACTTATGATCTCCAGAAGTCTCCCAAACCCGACATAATTGTGATTCCCGGAACCAATCCGGATCAGGTCATGAAATACCTAAAAGACGATGATTTTCAAAATGTTGTATTGAATTGGGTGAAAAATCACAGTAACAATGGAACCGTTATTTTTACCGTCTGCACAGGAAGTATGCTGTTGTCAGAAACGGGTATCCTTGATAATTATGATATTACTACCCATAGGATGTTGCTGGATGCATTGGAACAACATAATCAGGAAAGTAAGGTTAAAAGAGGAGTACGGTATGTAGATCAGGAACAGTTAATTACCACTGCAGGGATCACTGCGGGAATAGATGCCGCTCTCTACTTAGTAGGGAAGCATCATGGAAGTGAGCTTACAAATACCTTGATTACCCTTTTTGAGTACCAGAAGACAAAGGTGGAAGATTCTATGTCTTAATAAGCTCTTTTTTAGTAAGATGTAAAATGAGTTTAAAATTAATCGGCGGCTTCGAAGAAGCCACCGATTAATTAATTCAATATAATTCAAACTCTATAGAACTCCACTTTCCAATATAGAAAACGTTTGGTCAATACAGTTAATTTCCGCTAACTTCCCATAAGGAAGCGTAAAAGTAGGGCAGGTGTGGCCGAAATCCATCTGGGTAATGACGGGAAGATCATAAAGACCCTCTTCATCCAAAACTTTCAATAGCTCAGCTTCATATTCTTCTGCATGCAGGTTATCATAAGGTCTCCCAAAAATAATTCCCTTTGCATTTTTAAGAATTCCTGTTGCAGCATAGTTTCTTAGCCACCATCTTACATATTCAGTTTTAGGTTTATCCTCTGAAGTTTCAAAAAACAAAATACAACCTTTCCAGACCTCAGGATCCGGCCAGTAATCCGTTCCTTTAAGCATTTCAAGCACTTCCATACATCCACCTATCAAAGGCCCTTGTACAATGGAGTTTCCTCTTATAAAGCGCCATCCGGAAGACGGAGTTAATTTTCTTTTGATATTCTGCAGAGAAACATCAAACCAATCGAGGAATTCTGTCGTCCAGCCCTCTTTATTAGGGTGAATTTGCCCAATTACAGACGATGAAAATAAAGTTCTTTTGATATCATTGATCTGGTACTCATGCATAGCCCCATTCTCTGCAAAACCAACCAATAAAGAAGTACCATAAAAGGAACTTAAACCTGCCTTAAGACAAATAAAATGAGTAATGGTGCTGTCAGAAAATCCAAGAAATATCTTTGGGTTATTTCTAATGACATTAATATCAATATATTTCAACATTCGGATGCTGTCCTCTCCGCCAATATTTGAAATGATAGCCTTTATAGAGGGGTCAGAAAAGGCCTCCATAAGATCATGGGCTCTGGCTTCAGGGTGGTTGTAGATCCATCGTGCTGATTGTAAAGCATGCTTTGTTTCGGAAACTTCAAGGTTGAAGATCTGATTCAACCGTTCCTTGCCTTTTAAATAGCGGTGTGGCAGATCGCCAGCGCCTCCCCATGACATGGAAATGGTTGCTATTTTATCACCACTGACTAACCTTTTTGGAGTAATTAATTTCATAAATATGGGATTACTTAAAAAAAACTATGATTTGAGATGATTTAACCATTGAAAAGATAAATCAGAAAAGGCGTGTCTGCCTATTTTTTTCAAAAATAGAACTTCTTTATCAAAATACAAAGATCAGTCCTTAAAAGCAAAGGTGAAAATCTTCTATAAACCTGGCATAATAGAATACGACCGAAGATCAAAAGATTAATTTCATAAAAAGTAATAATTGTAATTAATTTATAAACAGGTGTTTGATAGTTTTTCTTAAAATTTAAAGATAAAAAAGCCGTAAAAAAGTTGGAATTAAAAAGGATTTTTCTATCTTTGCAGTCCCTTAAACAAAGGGATTTACTTGAAAAAGTAAGTGGCCGACTCGGTAGCTCAGCTGGTAGAGCAATACACTTTTAATGTATGGGTCCTGGGTTCGAATCCCAGCCGGGTCACAATAAAAAAGAACTGCAATTTTGTAGTTCTTTTTTTGTTTTTTATAGGTAAATTTTAAATTCACTCATCAACTTTTTAAACATCTATTTTTTCAGAAGTGTTGTGATGTATATTTGTATAATATCACGAAAATAGAGCTGGCACATGAAATTTATCCACCAAATTGACCTTTTTTGAACTGGATTCGTATTCGGAAGATTATCTGCAAAACCCACAACGAGCTGATTTTTTTGAGATAATCTGGTTTCAAAATAATCCAGAGAACAAGGAGGAAGAGTAATCTGTAAATCTAATTTTCTTGTATTTGGTTGATAAATAATGGTTTAAAGGAAATAAAAGTGCTGTAATATACGCCAGAATTGGATTTGGTTAAAATACATTAATAGATGAAAATGGTGACCCTATGGATGGCTACATGTTTCATGTTGTCAGAGATATGTTACAGGGATGTACGTTAAGAAGTCATTTTTTTCTAGGAGCTTTAAGGGCAGATAGTGAAAATCAATTGTCTGAAGAGACTGGATTCGGTGTAATGGAGCATTGTTATAGTGAGTTTACCTATCTTTCACAGATTCTGCCATCTCTTTATTATACTGAAAATAAAAATGGAGACCGGGCGCCTCTTCTCTGGTAATTTACCTTAAATGGGCTCATTTTAATGGATCAACACAAATAAATTTAAATTTCTACTTAAAATTCAAGGGTGCTATATGAAGGCTTTTATATAGCATTTTTTCTTTGCAACTAACCATTTATCAGTGTTTTGGAATAAATGTTACAATGACAGGAATGTAAAATCTTCCGAAATGAGAAATTTAAAAGGAAAAAATATAAGAAAAAGAGCAGAGGTAAAGGAAAAAATTATATCTTTGCAGTCCCTTAAATAAAGGGATTTACTTGAAAAAGTAAGAGGCCGACTCGGTAGCTCAGCTGGTAGAGCAATACACTTTTAATGTATGGGTCCTGGGTTCGAATCCCAGCCGGGTCACTTAAGGAGACAAACTATTACAGTTTGTCTCCTTTTTATGTAAATAAACCCATGTACTTCAGGTTGTTATTGCTCAAGTATTAAGAGTTTTGTTTTATCAGGTATATAAAGGCATTCTGAAAATTATTTCTGATGAGTACTGAAAACGTATTTTTATAGCTCAATCATTTTAATAATAATACAAGTCATATTTTATATCATCCAAAATCCATCTCATTAGTAGAGTCAATAATTTATTGTATGGGTTGATAGGTAAGTGATGATTCATTCCAATCAAATCGAACATCAAAAGAGACCCGCCCTTCCGTACTGGAAACATTGTCTGCAAGTAAGTAATAGGTTTTGTTGGTACCACTAGAATTGTTTACCGCCAGATCTCCCCTCACTATTCCTCTTTGTTCAGATTTTGCAAAGCCTGCTGAGGCTAATCTGGGTTGAATTGCATCGGATGAAAATTGTCCCATGGCAAGATCGGTTGTATTATCTGCAAGTCTGAATCGGATAAAATTACTTCCTTTAGTGTAGGTACTTGCGGCCGAATTCATAAATTCCACTCCCAATGTTACATTTATTAACCATTTTCCAGGAGGTAGTGTGATAGGAACTCCCGTATATTTTGCCGTGTTATCGTTTGTTGTTGGATAGGTGTAGATTATTGAAGGGAAAGATAAGGATCGAAAAGAGATTGCTATTGCTTTCCAGGTTCCTAAACCATCATCATCAGAAGTCAATACTTTTCCGCTTCCTTGTGTCCCATCCACAATCTTAATGGCTCCATTTCCCGTTCCATTATTAATTTCAAAAGTTCCGTTAATTTTTAAAGTTTTGGCAGAGAAATCCCCATCTATCAATGGAGTTATTGTATTGCTATTAGCAATAATAAGACGATTATTCATTACATAACCTGATGATGAGGATGTTCCAGCCTCATTTCCTATCACTACATTTCCATCTCCATCAATATTAGATGCTGCATTGTTACCCACAATTATATTTTTAGAACCTTTCCCTGAGCGCCATGCTCCATATCCTAGCGCTACATTATTGTTTCCCGTACTGTTCTGATTAAGAGCATAACTTCCCAATGCTGTATTATTTTGCCCTGTAGAGTTTGAGGATAGGGATTTGTAACCAACTGCTACATTCTCAGAGCCAACTGTATTGTATTCCAAAGACTGTACCCCCACTGAGGTGTTCTCACTCCCTGTTTCGTTGAGTCTTGAACTAAACCTCCCTATTGCTGTATTGCTTCGGCCTGAAATATTGCTAAAAAGCGAAAAAGTACCTAAAGCTGTATTGTAATTTCCAGTAGTAGAATTACTTAATGTTCCCAAACCTATAGAGACATTTTCATAGCCTTCCGTATTGGACTGCAAAGACTCTGTTCCTACAGCAGTATTATATCTACCAGTTGTTACGCTTTTTAAAGCAGACACACCAAATGCGGCATTATACTCACCAGATAGTAAAGGATTTAATGCTTTATATCCAAAAGCAGTATTCTTGTCGCTGATAATTCCTGAACGGGTATTGTTTCTTCTAAAAATAAGATTCTTATCGTCTCTTGTTCCTATAAAATGAGTAGAGGGGTCTGTATCTATATTACCATCAACATTCCATGAATTTTCTTTTACTTTCACCCATTTTGCCCCATCAAAATAGTAAAACCCTATCGTATTCATATCAATGGTGGTTCCTGATAACGAACCATTGGAAATATCATTTACATAGATTAAAGTAGAAGTCGCTGTACCTGTCATATTCTGAGCTTTAAGCCTGTCAATTCTGGGAAGAAGTAATCCGTCCGGAGATGTTCCTGTCAAATTCTTTGCTGTTATATCAAGAGTAGCTTCAGGAGAAGGTGTGTTAATACCCACCTGAGCCATAACGCAAACACTTACCTGAAGAAACAAACAGGTAATAAATCTAATTTTCATAATTTCTAAATTAACATTTTTATGCTGCAAAGCTAGAGGATAATGTATGGGAGAACAATAGAATAGGTAGCATTATTCCCGAATAATGATAGCCTTTTTTTGATTGTAAGTATAAGTTATTCAGTTTGTTGAATGGTGTTTTTTTTAATTGGTAGTATTCATGATTAGTTGAGCTCTAAGGTTAACCAAAGTAAGGTTTTCTATGCATGATTGGCTGCAAAATGAACTGTATTTTTATGGGCTGATGTTACTGGTGTATCGTCCTATTTTTAGAATATGTACATCATTATTTAAGAATTGTAACACCCATATACCTATTGAAAATTTCTTATCAATCTAGCTTTGCCATGTTAAAAGTAATTCTTGATGGAGAACTTTTCTTTATGCAGTATTTTTTATGTGGAAAATGTTGGTCATACAGAACCATGAATAAAAAAAAAGCCAAATGCATTAGTTCATGCTATTTGCAGTTTTAAATAATAAAGCTGTTTAAACACTTAAGCTATTTAAGTGTTATCCTTTGTGTACAAGGAAAGACACTCAAGTTTTGTTGAAAATCAAAGATTTTCATCTTATGTGAACTTAATTGTGCCGTATTTCCTTACACTTTCTAAAGTGTACTAAAGTGTTAAAAAAATAAAACCTTTTGTGACTTTTGCAGTTAAGTTTAAACAGACTTAATAAGAAAGATAAACTTAAAAGTATAATTTGAGAAAAATAAGCCGTTGTAAACGGATGAGGATTTGACTCAAGATTTAATTTTATTAATCATTTTTTATTTTTCCTAAACCCCACCATAGAAATTTATTTTTATATAAAGTTCCTAAAACTCATGAAAATTAATCTCATTGTATTTCTGTACTTTAGAATTTATTTGAATGTTTTTAAGGTGGAAAAGTTGGATTCGAGAAAAAAGTTTCTATCTTTGCAGTCCCTTAAACAAAGGGATTTACTGAAAAGTAAGTGGCCGACTCGGTAGCTCAGCTGGTAGAGCAATACACTTTTAATGTATGGGTCCTGGGTTCGAATCCCAGCCGGGTCACAAGCAAATGGATTATCAATATTTGGTAATCCATTTTTTATTTTCCCTACACTTTATTACGTAAATATGATTTCCATTGGAGATACAAAATTTCATGAAAATTAATCTTGCTGTATTTGTGTGCTTTAAGAATATTTTTGATATTTTCAATGATTTTTTAAGGCGAAAAAGTTGGATTGGAGAAAAAAGTTTCTATCTTTGCAGTCCCTTAAACAAAGGAATTTACTTGAAAAAGTAAGTGGCCGACTCGGTAGCTCAGCTGGTAGAGCAATACACTTTTAATGTATGGGTCCTGGGTTCGAATCCCAGCCGGGTCACAAATAAAAAAGAACTACTTTTTGTAGTTCTTTTTTGTTTTAGAAGAGATATTTCATGACGATATTACTTTCTGTATTTTTTTCATCAATTACCTCCTGAAAACCAATTTTTTTATACAAATGATAGGCCCTGTCATTTTTCGGGGTTACTTCCAACACTATTTCAATTCCTTTAAATCTGCTATGGGCTTCATTGAGGATAGCCTGTATTAATCCGGATCCGATATTTTTTCCCTGAAATCCCTTTCTTACATACATCTGATAAATATTTCCTGTATTGTTTTCATCCTTTACGAAAGCACAGATACCAATAAGTTCTCCATCAACAAATGCCCCAAATACAAATCTATCTAATGATTGATTTTCTATATCAGTTTCTATCCTGAACTTTTCAGTCTTCAGAGCTTCCTGGTAGTTTGCACCAAAGGAGTCAGGGAATTTTTCAAGGCTTTCCAGACGGATTACCCGATAGGCTTTACTTTCATTCGGCAAAAGATTTCGATATTCAATGTTCATGATGATTTGTTAAAAACTTTAATTTATCCTATTTTTTTATACAAATATGCGGATAGTTTTGGATGCGTGCTTTACGAAGAACCTGAATTTTGTTTATTGATGGTATTTTTCAATAAAATAAGAAATTTGTAACAATTTTACTTTCAAATAGTCTTATTATAAAAAGCAGAAATAAAATATTTTCCAATCTTACACCTACAAAAAAATAAAACATTGCAAGAGTAGCTAAAGCTGTAAAAAATACAGAAATATCTGCCCAAAGTAAATAATTTTTGAATGATTATTACGTTGTTTTTTTTAGATTGGAATGATTTTTATGCAATAATTTATTGGATAAATCAGTATATTTATAACGAAAGTTGCTAAAGAGGGCTATTTAATAACAGCAGAACAGGTTATTAAAGCAATGTTCAGGTAGGTATGTGGAATGCAACTGATAAAAGGGGAAATTAAAATTGACAATTAGTAAGAATAATAAAGCATCTTCAATAATTTTGAGGAAAGTACTGGTGTATACATTGTGTATAGGTCTGTTATTGCATATGTTTTCATGCCATCCGGATTCTCAGGATAAGGAGAAAGAAAATTTTGATATTTCTTTAATCAGGAAAAATTCAGAATTACAACTTTCCGGAGAATATGAAGCTCTTATCCATCTTAATATGGAATACCTGCAGAAAGCTTCCCAAATGGAATACAGAGAGGGAAAAGGCCTTTGCTACCTCAATATTGCAGGAGTAAATGTATCTGCGGGAAATTATGAAAAAGCACTATTCTTTTTCAACAAAGCAGAGAAAGACCTCGAAAACTCTGAAAAAAACTATCACAAAGCAACCTTTTTTAATGATTACAGCCAATATTATTCCCATCTCAAGCTATATGATAAGGCTGTAGCATACAACACTAAAGCATTTTTTTATCTAAATAAAGCAAGGCCTTCGGATCTTAAAAACAAGCTTTTGCCAAGACTTTACATCAATAAAGGGATTTACTTTGCATGGAAAGGTTGGAAAGGGACTTCAATAAAATCTTTTCTAAAGGCAAATGAATTGGAAAATTCGGCGTACAGTAACTGCATGGTTGCTCAATACTACTTGTTTGTACACGAGCCGAAACTAGCGGGTCCTTACATTGCGATAGCAGACCAAAAAATGTTCAGCCAAAAGACCAGCGATGTAGAATCTCTTTGGGTTTACTATACAATGGGGTATTATTATAACGAAATCAATGATAATGATGAGGCTGAAATAGCCCTTAAAAAAGCTCTGGACATTAATATAAAGACCAAACGTACTTATTCTACTCATATCAGTGGAGTATATAAATCTTTGGCAGAACTCTACAAGAAAAAGAATGATGGCGGGAAGGCTTACTATTATTTGAAAAAATACATGGAAGAGGAGAACAGACTTGATGCGGCACGATTGGCCACCATGAATAAGGCTACGGAAAGCTTTATTGTAGAGATGAAGAAAGAATCGGATTGGCATAAAAATGATTTACCTCTTCTTATTGTACTATCGATAACGGTATTTACTGTTTCCAGTATTTATGTGCAAAAAATGATAAAGCAGCAGAAGATAAAAAAGAAAACTTTAAAGGAAGAAACGGAAGAGCTGAAAAATCATGTACAAACTAAGATGCTGGAGGAAGTCACCGAGCTGGCCAAAAAGAATGATTCTTCCTTTTTAAAAAGGTTCAAGGAAGTATATCCGGATTTTATAACTGCACTTTTGAAGATTAATCCTGATCTGGAAAATTCTGAGCTGGCTTTCTGTGCTATGCTAAAGCTCCATTTTTCATCCAAGGAAATTGCCGATTATACTTTCGTACAGCATCGGTCTGTGCAGCAAAAAAAATATAGAATTAGAAAAAGGCTTAACATTACCGGTGAAGAGGATATTTATGCTTTTTTTGATAGTCTGGATCACTGAAAGAACTATTAAAAAATTAATTAGGATCCGATATATAAACAAAATGTAACATGATTGAGTGTAATAAAATCATTTTTAAACCATAATTTATACCTAAGTTCAATTTAGATGGTAAAGGTGCTATGATACGTATTCTTCTTTTTATCTTAATAATAACCCTAATTTCCTGTAATCCGGATTCGAAAGAATACGAGAAAAATTTTGATGTTCCCCTCATGAAAATGAATGAGGAATTTAGACTTGCAGGTGAATATGATTCTCTTGTCAACCTTAATAAAAGATTTTACAGAAAGGCTGAAAATATGGGATATGAAGATGGTAAGGCGCTTTGCTATATCAATCTGGCAGAAGTTAATATTTCGCTGGAAAACTATCAGAAATCTCAGTCTTTTTTCAACGATGCAGATGCTATCTTAAAGCATTCAAAAAATAAGATCCATCAATCCAGATTTTATAATGTGTACGGTCGTTTCAATTTAGAGATGAGGAGGCTGGACAAAGCTTTTGAGTACAATAATGAAGCTTTAAACCTTATTATAAAAAGTGGAAACTCAAAACTGAAAAACAATATCCTTTTTAATATTTACCTCAGACAAGGGACTTATCTTATTGAAAAAAAGCAGTATACAAAAGCGCTGGAGTACTTTCAGAAAGCCAGGAAACTAGACCATTCAGGGCTGGCGGACTGCGCTATAGGAGATTATATATACATGCATAAAAACATGGATTCTGCCTATAAATATGTAACCATTGCTTACAATAAGGCCAATGCTAGCGGGAAGAAAGATGGAGTGGCCCTTTATGCCAATACCATTATGGGAGAATATTATCTTGCAGACAAGCAATATGATAAGGCCGAGGAAGCCCTTAAAAAAGCTCTGGAAATAGATAATAAAACAAAACGCATCTATGCTTACTATACCAAGTATATTTATAATGATCTGAGATCAGTATACGAGAATAAAAAAGATAATGAAAAGGCTTATTTTTATCTAAATGCCTATACAGAAGCCAAAAACAGAAATAATACAGCCATCCTGAAAACGATCAACAAGGATATGGAATCCTTTATCACAGAAACAAAGAATGATTCGGAAAATCATAGGAGAAATATACAGTGGGTAATTTTATTATCTCTTGCCGTTTTTTCATTGCTGGCGGTGTATGCGTGGAGAATCATAAGTTTGCTTAGAAAGAGGAAAGATACACTCAGAATAGAATCTGAGGAACTAAAAAGCCGTATGAATGATAAAAGCCAGGCTGAAGTAATGGAGCTGGGCAGAAGAAATGATCCCGAATTTCTTACTCAGTTTAAAGAAGCATATCCGGAACTTATCAATAAACTTTTACATATTAATCCTAATCTTGAGGATTCTGAATTGGCTTTTTGTGCCATGCTAAAATTACATTTTACCTCAAAGGAGATTGCCAGTTATACACTTATCCAGCACAGAACGGTTCAGCAGAAAAAATACAGGATTAGAAAAAGGCTTAATATTCCAACGGAAACAGACATTTATCAATTTTTTGACGATCTGAATTAACTGCAAAAAAAAACTGCCTGAATCATCACAATCAGACAGCATTCGAAATATTTTTTTTCCACCACTATATTTTTAGTGGTCTCTTGTTCAAATATGAAGATTTTTACCAGAAAGAAGAAAAAAAACACTACTACACGAATACTACAGCTTTGAGTTATTGGTTTAAATATTTATAATACAGTCTGTTATGTTTTTAGTGTCAAATTCCAAAAATAGGTATATATTATGGAGAATGTTGATGTCTGACTTTCTTTTTAGTATTTAATGATGATAAAATATCCTACTGTCAGGAACTGCTTTATATTGTATTTATATTCCGATTGTGGGTCAAAAATATTTTTTGTGGACAAATTTTTATTTTTTGATATGTTTTTACAAAAGACTGATAGTCAGTTTATTTTACTCAATGCTGTATGGGTGTAGTAGGAGATTTTTTCAAATTTCTGATTTTAAAATATAGATTTGCAGATAAATTATTGAAAATAAATAACCAATATGCGCATTAGTTGTTATTATAAATAATAGCAAACACTATAAGACATTATAAAATACTTATAATACTAGAATAATAAAAAAATAACACAAATGGTCTCCAAAATCAGAATCTAGCGGAGAGAAAGATCTTTATTTTTAAGAGGGAAAAAGAGGCTGTCTCATTTTTGAGGCAGCCTTTTTATAATAAGTTTCAATGCCCGCTAAAGAACTCCAACATTGTGGTTAATGCCTTTTCAGAATGCATTCTTTCTCCATTTTCAAGAGATTCTCGAGTGGCAATGGCGGCCCGTTTACCCATTTTGGTTTCATAATGATGAAGAGCTTCCTCTAAGGTACTGTAGCTATTATTGGTTAAATGTTCACTTAATTCCAGTGCATCAAGCATTGCCATATTGGCCCCTTCTCCTGCAAATGGAGGCATTACATGGGCAGCATCACCCAGCAGAGTTACATTGGACTTCGTTTTCCAGGCTTTATCCAAAGGCATATAGTAGATGGGACGCGGAATAAAGGGAGTAGCAGCATTGGTAAACAACTCATGCCATATATTGCTCCATTCGGAATATTCTTTTTTAAACCATTCCAGAATAGTTGCAGTATCAGAAAAGTTCAGATCACTGCTTATAGCCCAGTTTTCCTCTGCTTTAAAGCTTGCATAAAACCCAAGATCACCATTCCCTTTTTGACCCATCAATACATTTTTGGTATTTCCGAATGCCATTATTTTACCCCCTTTTATTAAGGCATCAATATTCGGGGCATTTTCCTTTGAAACATTTCCTTCCAACATGATAATTCCTGAATAGATCGGTTTGCTATCCGTAAGATAAGGACGGATTTTAGAATTGGCGCCATCTGCAGCAATCACCAGGTCTGCATACGCTGATGTCCCGTTTTTGAAATGAAGTAACCAGCTTTCGTTGTGAGGCTCCATAGATATAAATTGGCTGTCCCATACCACTGTTTCCGGTTGCAGAGAGTCCAGAAGCATATTTCTGAGCGGTTCCCGGTCTATTTCAGGACGAAAATGTTCGGCTCCGAAATCTTCATCCGGTTTGGCCTCATGATCACTGAAAAGAATTTCTGCCTGTTCATTTAGAATCAGTGTTTTATCTGCACCTGGGCGGAAAGCTTTTTTAAACTCTTCCAGTAGATCAGCCTTACGCAAAGCGGCCAGTCCGGAATCCTCATGCATATCAAGAGGAGAGCCCTGTACACGGGCATATTTATTAAAATCTCTTTCATATACCTTTACATCTGCTTTTTTCATTTGTAAAAGTCTTGCCAGAGTAAGCCCCGCAGGACCACCTCCAACGATGGCTATTGATTTATTGTTTATCAGCATTTTAATTTAAATTTTACAGGACAAAATTACTTGCCTTTCAAAACTGATAATAGTACAAATCGGTCGTTTTTATTTTGTGATAATTCCTTGGGAGCGACTCCGGAAAATTTTTTCACTTCCTTGATGAAATGATTTTGATCTGTATAATTAAGCTCAGGAAAAAGTCTTCCCTGTGCAATATGCTCCAAAGATGCCCGGAAACGCAATATCGTGGAGTATGCTTTTAATGAGAGCCCTAATTGTTTTGTGAAATACCGGTTGATCTGTCTGCTGCTCCAGCCTACATTTTCCGAGAGTTCTTTTACACTCATTTCTCCTTTTGATGAGTAGATAAGATTAAAAAGATTACGCTTTCTTTCATCTGTTTCTTTGGGAAGAAGTTCCTTTATTTTTTGTATTGCTTTTGTACAGCAAAGCTCAAAATCTTGTAAATCTTCGGCCTTAAATCCCCAAAAATTATCAGAAAGATCTTTTCCTGTATTTACTATTTCAGCAATGGACGTATTTAGAATATATTCAACAGCAAGAGGTTTGAAACTAATCACAAAGGCAGTGGTTTGAGGTAGAATCTGTCTTTGTTCAGGATAGGTTTCCAGTCCAATTAAGGTAACATGGAAAGGTTCAGACAAGGATTGTGTGAAAAATAAGTCAACCCGTCCATCAGGAATGATCACCACTTCTTTTGCATCATCTGAACGGTTATGAAATGTCCCCAGATTTTCTACAAAATCAGCAAGAACGATATCGGGTTCAATGAAATTATAATAAAAGTCCTGGTCCATACTGATAAGGAATGCATACTGATTAAACAGAAGTAAATTACAAAAATAGTTAGATCACAACAAATAATTTAATAATTTAGTAGAGAAGACTTATTCATATAATTTGAATTTATAAAGACTAAAAATATGGCCAAATATCAATTTTTGTTGTTCTTTCTGTTGGTTTTTATGGCAACGCCTGCACAGAAAAAGAAAAGTAAAGGAACACCTTCCCTGCCTAAAAGAGAAGAATTAATTCCTCCTGCAATAATAACAAAAGAATCCCTGGAGCCTGCTATCGGAGATATTTCAGCCTTTCGTTGGAAGAATGAACCCGAGACATTAACTACTTTTACTCCTGATGACCTTGTAGAAAGGATATATGACTTTAACGGAATGTACAGCGCACGCATTATTTCCCATTATCCATTGGAAACTATAAGCTATAAGAAACCGGATAAAAATGACGATCGGGTAGTATTACTTGGGTATACCGTGAAGTATGATGATTATGATACTGTTCAACTGAAAGGAAATAAATTGCAGCTTTCTGATAAAAAGGATCCCCAAAAGGAAAAAATTATACTGGAGGTAACCAAAAAGGGTAATAAAGTGATCAGAATAAAGGAAGTAAAAACAGGAAGAGTATTTAGCCCATCAGAATATTCGCCCTCTCCTTCAATCTAGAAAAGCCAGTAGCATTGCAAAAATTCTCTACACTTTAATTAATTTTAGACGGAGAATATTATACCCATCAAGGATATTAATTTTCTAATATCCTTGATGGGTAGGTTGTTAAGTTTTTGAGAAATAATCCTCCTCCAGGATGGCATATTCATAATTGTCACTCCATCCATTTTTTAAGGGAAGCAATTTTCTCCGATGTGCTTCTCTTATCATTCCTGTTTTTTCCATGATCTTATAAGATGCAATATTGTCTACTGCACAACCTGCCTCAACTCTATGTAGTTTTAGATCTTCAAAGCCAAATTGAATAATTCGTTGAAGCGCTTCAGTACCATAACCTTTTCCCCAGCTTTCAGGACTGATTTTGAACCAGACTTCAGCATTTCTATAGTGGGGTTTAATAATATCAAGGCCGATAATTCCAATAAAGGTGTGGTTGATTGTATCCTCTATTAAAAAAGTAAATTTTTTCCTGTCCTTTCCTTGTTCAGATTCTAACTGCCAGGTATGGATTAATTTTTCTGTCTCTTTTTTATCCTCGGAGTATGTTGTGGGGTTAAATTCTGTACTTTCTGACCTTAAAAGCATTTCATGCACATTCAAAATATCACGATCTCTAAATGTACGTAGAGTTAATCGTTTTGACTCCAGCATAAGATGATTCATTGTTTTAGTTTAAAAAAAATTCAGGGCAATATATAAAGAATAAACACAATTTCGGCCTCTGGAGAAAATATTCCAGTTTTTGAGGTTATTATTTATGAGATGATAAGGTGTAGATTATCAGATATTTAATTCTGGGTCTTTAAATGTTTATATAAATGAGTAAACCCCAAGATGCTTTAAATCAGATGTTTTTCTTTTAAAATATAGAAAAAGCACGTGTTAATCAGGGCTAAAGTACCTATATTTGAATCATGTAATGCATTGTAAAGTGCTTTATAGTGCCCATGAAAAAGAAATAATCATATGCAAGAAGAGAAAATAAACTTTTTACACCATAATGAGTCTGCCTGGAATAAACAGGCATTGGAGGAGAACGAATGGTCAAAACCTGTAAGCACAGAACAGATTAAAGAGGCTAAAGAAGGGAGATGGGAAGTTCATCTTACCCCAAAACCTTTGAATAAGGCATGGTTGGGAGATGTAAAAGGGAAAAAGATACTATGTCTGGCATCTGCAGGAGGACAACAGGCACCCGTATTGGCTGCCGCAGGAGCTTCTGTGGTAGTTTTTGATCTCTCTGAAGAACAATTAAAACAGGATGAACGCGTTGCAGAACGAGATGGATTATCCTTAAAAACCGTTCAGGGAGATATGAGAAACCTTAGTGAATTTGAGGATGATTCATTTGATATTGTATTTCATCCCATATCCAACCATTATGTGGAAGATGTGAACCCTGTTTGGAAAGAAGCCTACAGAGTTTTGAAAAAGGGAGGGACTTTATTGGCCAGTTTTTTCAATCCGGTTGTTTTTGTTGCAGATCGTAATCCTGAGGATATGGCAAACGGAGTTATTCGCCCGAAATATACTTTACCCTACGCCGATATAAAAGATTTGGAACAAGAGCAGATTGCCAGAAAGCTGGAAAATCAGGAGGCCTTGGTTTTTGGACATACACTTTCGGATCTTATTGGCGGACAATTAAAAGCAGGTTTTGTTATTGCAGATTTTGAAGAGGAAATGCAGCCCAATCCTAGGTTTTTAATAGATAAGTATCTGCCCACTTTTATAGCAACAAAAGCGTTGAAATTAACGTAGTATGTAATGGATAAGTCATCAATTAACAATTATTTTCATTCCCTATTCAGTATCCAGGATGAAGTGGTTGAAAACATTACTAAAACTTTCAATCATTTTGAATTAAAGGCCAATGCAGTTTTACTTGATCGAAATACCATCAGCACAAAGACCTATTTTTTGGAAAAAGGGTATGTTCGGTCCTATATTTTGAATGAAGATAATGAAGAAATTACCACGAACATTTATGCCGCACCTTGTTTTGTGAATGACTTTCTGTCGTTTTTCCGGCAGCAACCCACCAAGGAGATTTACCAGACTGTTACAGACTGTACTTTCTGGGAAACAGGGTTAGAAAATGTACAGGATAATTTTCATAATATTCCCGAATTCAGGGAATTTAGCAGGCTTCTTTTCGTATTAAATTATTATAATATCCATGATCGGTTGATTGAAATGGCGAGTCAGAAAGCTTCCACAAGATATTTTAATCTGATGAAGAAAGATCCTGATATTTTTCAGCATGTTCCTTTAAAGGTTATAGCCTCCTACCTGGGCATCAAGGACAGTTCTTTGAGCAGGATCAGGAGAGACATTCATAAAATGTAATTTCTTTTCATTTGTCAAGTGATATTTTCACATTTGTCATTCATCTTTGTTAAAAATAATTTCATGAATAAAAAACATATTGTTGTTGTTGGATTAGGAGGTGTAGGCGGATATTTTGGTTTCAAGATTAATCAGGTTAATGAAGCTTCCAAAAAATATACAATTTCCTTTGTAGCCAGAGGAGAAACCTATCATAAAGTAAAAGAAAACGGATTGGTTCTCCTTTCTCCGGAGCATTCCAATGATAGAACCTATCCTAATGCTGTGGTAGAAAATATCAGTGACATACAAACCCCTGATCTGGTATTGATCTGTGTTAAAGAATATGATTTGGAAAATGTCTGTAAACAGCTTTCGGAGGTCATTCATAAAGATACTGTTTTGCTTCCGATGATGAATGGAGCAGACATTTATGACAGAATTCGAAAGGTAATTCCGGATCATATCATTTTGCCAACCTGCATTTATGTAGCTTCTCATATTAAAGAAAGGGGAACCGTGGAGCATAAAGGAAAAGCAGGAAAGATGATTGTAGGAAGAGATCCCGAATATTTTTCCGGTGATGTGGAATGGGTAGCAGATCTGCTTAAGGAAAGCAACATTGATTTTGATTTTAAAGACAATTCACTAGCTGATATCTGGACTAAGTTTTTCTTTATTGCAAGTTTCGGATTGGTAACAGCAAAACATAATTCATCCATTGGAACGGTATGCACAGATGAACAACAGAAATATGAAGCAACAGAAATAATGAAAGAAATAAAACGGATTGCGGATAAAAAAGAAATTCATCTGCAAGAAGATATTATAGAGAAAACCTTTAAAAAAGCCTCTACATTTCCGTTTGAAACACCCACGTCCTTACAGCTGGACGTTCATTCCGGGAAGAAAGATAACGAACTGGAATTATTTGCCGGAGCGATCTTAAAATATGGTACAGAACTTCATATTGATACTCCTTTTACGCAAAAAATATATAATGAGATAAAAGGAAAATAGGTTTAGGCTAAAGCCACACGAAGAATTTTTGATATTGAAGGCGGGTTAAAACCCGCCTTTATTGGTTACTAAAATTCAAGAAATAAAACTCAAAAAACTAGGTATGCAAAAATTTCTGTCGGTTCAGTAGCACTTCTTCAGTTTCCCGATGGTCAGGATCATCTACACAACAATCTACAGGACATACAGCTTTACATTGTGGCTCTTCATGAAAGCCCTTGCATTCAGTACATTTTCCGGATACAATATAGTAGACTTCATCAGAAACGGCCTGATTAAAGGCACTGGCGTCAATTTCTTTACCATCAGGAAATGTTACATTTCCGGAGAGCTTTGTTTTGTCCTGCCAACGCCAGTCAATTGCGCCCTCGTAGATGGCTGAATTGGGGCATTCAGGTTCGCAGGCCCCACAGTTGATACAGGCATCAGTTATTTTTATAGCCATGTTCTTTATTTTTAAAGTATTAAAAAAAGGGACTTCTTCAACATTGAACTGTTTTGGAAATCCCTACTAAACTTAATTAAAACAGTTTCAACAATTTATTACATCATAAAGTGTGCAAACTTGTGTTTTGGATCTGTTAATCTGCTGCAATTTCCACAGAGAGGCCGTCCATTTGTGCGGTCAGGTATATTTGACAGGCTAATCTGCTGGTTGCATTAGACGTGAACAGTTCTGAGAGAAGAGCTTCTTCAATATCATTTTTTTCAGGTAATGAACCGGCCATACTGAGAATATAGCAATGGCAGGTGGCACACATGGCCATTCCGTTGCACATGGCCTCCATGGGAAGTTCATAGGCTTTACAGATATCTTTTAAAGTAAGTCCCATCTCCAGAGGACAAATCAGGATATGCTGAATACCTGTTTGATCTGTTACGGTGATTGTAATTTCATCTTTCATTATTATTAGTCAATCGTTGCTACTACTTGTTTTTCTGCTTGTTTTTTTGTTCCGTCAAAACCTTCAATACCACTTACCGTAGTATATTTCAGAACAAACTTTTTATTGGGATTAAGACGTTGATAAATACTTTGGCAGGCAATGGCCGCTTCATGGAATCCACATAGGATCAGCTTCATTTTATAAGGATAGGTATTGATGTCACCTACAGCATAAACCCCAGAAATATTAGTTTGGAAATCTGTGCTGTTATCTACCTTAATGGCATTTTTTTCAAGTTCCAGCCCCCATTCTGCCATAGGTCCCAGTTTAGGAACCAATCCAAATAATGGAATAAAATAGTCTGTTTTTATAGTTTGAATGAGCCCTTCTTTCTCAATAACAATCTCCTGTAATGAATCACCTCCTTTCAGTCCAATCACTTCTGCAGGAGTTACCAGATTAATTTTTCCCTCGTGTTTTAATTTTTTCACCTTTTCCACAGAATCCAATGCTCCCCGGAATTCATTTCTTCTGTGGATCAAAGTAAGTGAAGAGGCAATTTCTGACAAATGTATTGTCCAATCCAGAGCAGAATCACCACCACCGGCTATTACAACATGTTTTCCAGCGTAGTCTTCAGGATGTTTAATGAAATAATTTATCCCACGGTCTTCGTAAAAAGAAATGTTTTCAAGAGGAGGTTTTTTAGGTTCAAAACTTCCAAGACCTCCGGCAATAATAACTGCCTTGGCTCTGTGTACGGTACCTTTATCTGTAATTACTTCAAAAAGATTTTCTTCCAGTTTCAGAAGATATTTTGCCGTTTCATTGAATGTAAAGCCTGGTTCAAACTGTTTGATCTGTTCATAAAGATTATCAATCAGTTCACCTGCAAGCACACTTGGAAATCCCGGAATGTCAAAAATGGGTTTCTTGGGATATAATTCTGATAACTGGCCTCCCATTTGAGGTAATGCATCTATGATGTGACAACGCATTTTGAGAAGGCCGGCTTCAAAAACCGTAAATAACCCTGCAGGGCCGGCACCAATGATCAGTATATCTGTTTCTATCATGTTAAGATTGCTTTATTGTAGTTTTTTCTATTTTCTTTGTTGTGGCTATGCTGATAAGTTGATCAAACTTACCGGAATAAAGAGGACAAATTTGTGTAGGATGATCACTATCAAATAGGGAACCCCTTACAATCGGGACACTAAAAGGAAGTGGCCAGGCCCGTAGTGATTTGGCAATAACATCCATCGCATTAATTCCGTGCATGGCCTGTAAACCATCTGCCCAGCAAACCAATCCTACGGTTTTGTCTGTAAGGTAAGGTTCATAGGTATTCGCTGTCACTTCCAGCCAGTCGAGGCAATTCTTCATTACCCCAGGAATACTTCCATGATAGAGAGGAGCCAGCCAGAAATGAAGATCTGCCCCCAAAAACATTTGAGTCATACGTTCCACAGCCAAAGGTGTTTTGGTAAGGGTGACATCAAATAAAGGAATCCCGGAATCCGCAAGGGTGAAAATATCAGCCTGAACTCCTGATTGTGAAAGACGTTCTGATAAATATCTGGAAATAAGCCCTGAAGTAGATTCTGTTCTTCTTTCCAGCGATCCGTTGAATATAATTGCTTTCATTTTGTTTTATTTTTTGAAAATTACTTTTGGCAAGCCTATTTCGCCATACATCAGGCTTTTGACCAAGGGTTTTAGAAGTCCGGTTGCCAATAAGTAAAGTGCAGGATGATGATGGGTATGCGCTCTAACCACAACTTTTTGATTTTTATAATGTTTCAGATCTGCATAGGTGATCCGACGCTTCCAGAGGTCAAGCAGAATTGCTTCAGCATTGTTTAAATCTACATAAGCAGCATAAGGAGATATTTTTTCCATGATGAGCATGTAGGCCCACGGTGGAATAATGGCATCAGTAGAACAAATAATCCCCACTGCTTTTTCGTTGTATACAGAATAGTCCACTGCAGCAATAGATTCTTTAAACTCCTTTTCTTTGACAATCATTCCCATAAAAAGATGATCTTTGATATCGAACTCTACAATTTCTGTAGTGGGTTTATAGTCTAAAAAGTCAAAAGCAATAATACCGGAGGCCTCTGCTTTATTGACAAAAGTTTGAGTGTTCATTGTTTGCAATATTTTCTTGTATTATCTTATTTTTGAAAGAGCTTCTTCATATTTTTTCTCTACTGAAGCCCAGTCTAATACCGCCCAGAATGAATCCAGATAGTCTGCTCTTTTGTTCTGATAAGCTAAATAATAGGCATGTTCCCAGACATCTATCCCAAGGATTGGAAAACCTCTGTTCATAGAAAGGACATCCATCATAGGGTTATCCTGATTAGGAGTAGAACTTATGGCAAGAGAACCATTGAATTTTACAAAAAGCCAAACCCATCCCGAACCAAATTGTCCAAGACCTGCTTTCTTCATTTCTGCTTTAAGGTTTTCAAGGCTTCCGAAAGTTGAAATAATATCTTCATTAAGTTTTCCTTCAGGGTTTAGCTTAGGTTGTGGGGATAAAATTTCCCAAAATAAAGAGTGGTTATAGTGACCGCCGCCATTATTTCTCACAGCAGGGCTGTATTCACTTATTCTTTGCAGTAATGAATCAAGGTCAGGATTCGTCTCATTGGTCTGCTCCAAAGCAGCATTTAGATTATCCACGTAGGCCTGATGATGACGTTGATGATGAATAGTCATTGTATTTTTATCTATAAAAGGTTCCAGAGCATCATAAGCATAAGATAGCTGAGGTAGGGTAAATGGTTTCATTGTATTTATTTTTTTGATTAATGTAGGACAAAGGTAATAATATATTTGAATAAAACAACTTTAAGGTTGTTTTATTAGTGTGCCTACTATGAAGTATAATAGTCTGTAAATGATGTTATTAATATTGTTATTTAAAGATTATAGAAAATGACTATATTTGTTGTTGGAAAATAAAACAACCTAAATATTGTCAAATGAAGAAGCCGGCAGCAGACCGCATTCTGATGTTTTTAAAGATGAGAGGAGAAGCCACTGCGCTCCTGATCTCTGAGGAACTGTCCATCACAAAGGAGGGTGCGAGAAAGCATTTACTGAATCTTGCAGAAGATGGATTGATTGAACCTGTCATAAAAAGTGAAGGGGTAGGCCGCCCATCTACTTATTATATCCTTACAGAAAAGGGATTGGCTCAATTTCCGGATACGCATGCAGAAGTAACAGTTCAGCTTCTGAAATCTGTGAAAAATCTTTTAGGAGAAAATGCATTGGATTTACTGATCAGTGATAGAGAAAAAAATACCCATGAACGGTATGAAAAGGCTATTTCCAAAACAAAATCTCTGGAACAACGTTTGGAAGTCCTTGCAGAAGCCCGAAGCAAGGAAGGGTATATGGCAGAGTGGAAAAAAGAAGGCAATGAATATTTTCTGATTGAAAACCATTGCCCTATATGTGCCGCTGCCACCGAATGCCAGGGGTTCTGTCGTGCCGAGCTCTCCAATTTTCAGTCTCTTATCGGGAAAGATTATACAGTGGAAAGGGTAGATCACATTATTTCCGGAGGGCAGCGTTGTGTTTATAAAATCAGCCAATAGTTAATTATTCATCATTTAAATTCATCAGCAAGAGATATGGCTTTAAAAGCAGTAATATTTGACATGGATGGAGTTCTTGTGGACTCGGAGGGTTTTTGGGCCAAGGCTGAACTGGATGTTTTTTCTTCCTACGGGGTTCAGATCACGGATGATCTGGCCACGCAGACCAAATATATGACAACCAGGGAGGTTACGGAATTCTGGTATGAAAAATTTCCCTGGGACAATCTGAATGTACCTACTGTAGAGCAGGAAGTTGTTTCTAAGGTTATAGAATTTATACGATCTGAAGACTGTATCATGTCTGGTATACAGCAATTTATTACTGACCTTAAAAAAAGAGATTATAAGATAGGATTAGCAACTAATGCCCCTTTACGGGTAGCTGATGCGGTGCTTGAAAAACTTCAGATACGGGAATTATTTGACAGCGTTCACTCCTCGGAATTTGAAGAGCTGGGAAAACCTCATCCGGCCGTATATCTTACCTCAGCTAAAAAGCTTGGCGTATCTCCGGAACATTGTATTGCCATTGAAGACAGCCATTCCGGGCTTCGGGCTGCAAAAAGTGCGGGGATGAGAACCATTGTTTTTACCAATGATGATGAAAGCATAGACTTTGATTTGGCAGATTTTAAAATATTGAGTTTTAAGGCAGAATTATTGCCTGTTTTTCAATAATAGAATACACCAATTATCTTAAACAAAGCTCTTAATATCTTGTCAATATTTCCATCAGCATAAGAATTGATACTAGTTTTTTAGATGACTGGTATTCAGGATTAAGTTGTTCCCGTACCTCATTTAGGGCCTTACTTAATTTATTGCTTACCGTTTTATTGCTTATTCCCAAGGCTTCTGCCGTTTCATTTACAGACATATTCTGTCGGATTCTCATGTCGTATACCTGCTGTTCTGTTGCAGGGAGTTGTGAAACCACTTCATCAATCATAGATAACAGAGTGGAGATTTCATTTTCCTCGATAATTTCAAAATACTCCGTATCAGAGATATTCAGTTCTTCCGGGGTTTCAAACTCGTCAATACTAAGTGTTGGGGGTGCTTTTTTATAGCTATTATAGTAATCCAGAATCCGATAATGAAGATGACGAAGAAGATAACCTTTGGCACTTTCAGATTCGTCCGTTTGTATTGTATCTGTATTTTCAAGGATCTTCATCCAAAGGTTTTGAAGAAGTTCCTCAGAAGTTTCTTTATCCTTGGTTCTTACAAAGACAAAGCGATACAAACTATCCCAGTATCGGTCATACAACAGCATAAATGCAGGGCGGTCGCCTGATTTTATTTTCTTTAATAAGGTAGAGTCTGTTACGTTCATATGGTTGCAACAAAATTACCTAAAGGAAAATTAACTTTTTGTGAACTTTAATTATGGTAAGGTTAAATATTTCTATAAAACTGGGCTTAAATATGAAGTTAATGTTGAGTAAATGTAAAGTAAGTTAAAAATAATCCCAAATCTGGCTTTAATATGAATAAAATATTAAGAAATGGCTGGGGAAGTTTTTCATTTTCATGGTCTTATAGATAGAAGTATCTGTGAATACTATGAAATATTTTATGAAACATTTTAACTATAAAAATATTGAGGCCTTTGTTTTTAAACTTTGGGCACGTGAAGTCTCAGGTGAAAACATTTCTGAAAAGGAAAAAGAGCTTTTAGGACAATGGAAGACCAATGCTGAAAAAGATCTGGATGCTGTTCATATGAAAGAATCCAAAGAAAGAATCCTGTCCGGTCTGGAATCTTATTTTACATCATCACATAAAACCCCATCGATAGGAAGATTAAAAAGGTATTCCTATCAAATTGCAGCGGCAATTGTTCTGCTTTTTTCGTTGGGAGGTCTCTTTACTTATCACACATTCATTAAGCCTGATATTTATCTGGCTGAATCTGGGAAACGTATTATTCATCTGGAAGACGGATCTGTTGTCACCTTATTACGGGGTGCAGAACTTACGGTTTCAAAATCATTTCCTGCTTCTACCAGAGTGGTTAATTTAAAAGGTGATGCTATTTTTTCTGTAGCTAAATCAAAAACTCATCCCTTTATTGTATATGCAGACGGTTTCAGTACCAAGGTATTGGGAACGGTATTTAAAATCTCCCAATCCGGGAAGAGAAAAGCGGTAGACCTTTATGAGGGTAAGGTTGCGGTATCTTCTGCCGGAGTTCCTGTTTCATTTCTTAAGCCTAATCAGAAATGGACCAATTTCGGGATTGCACATACCACTGCTGTTATTTCTTTTGTTTCTGATAAAGCCTCCGGAAAACAAACTTCTGAGCTATTATCCTTAAGTTTTAACGATGTGCCTTTAAAAGAAGTGATTGCCGTTTTGGAGGGGAATTACAAGACAACCATTCATTATCCGAAAGACATTGAAAATAAAAAAGTCACAGCCGATTTTACAGGGGGAACAGTCGGTGAGAATATTGAATCATTGGCCTTTATATTGGGTTTTGAGGTTCTTAAAAAAGACAACACCTATATCCTGAAAAAGTAAATCATCAAAAAAATTAAATAATCAGATAACCTTTAATTAAAAGAGAACACTAACGTATGAGAAGTTTGAAATGTGGTTTTACCATAGCAGCCTTATTTTTTACCGTTGCAGCAGAAGCACAGGAGTTGGTTCAGAAAGTTTCATTTTCTGTTCCTGCCAGCCGACCGCTCATTGAAGTTTTGGAGGACTTTGCAGGAAAAACAGGTATGAGACTGGCCTATTCAAAGGTAGATATTAAAGAGCTAAGGGTAAAAGGCGTAAAATGTGAAAATTCTACGATCAATGGCTGCCTGAAAGACATTATCAGTGGTCTTCCTGTCGTATTCCGATTGCATGGAGACCTTATTTCAATAAAGTATGAGGGGGGTAATACTTCTATACCGGGAAACGGACGTATTTCCGGGAAAATAGTAGATGAGGTGGGAAATCCTATCGCAGGAGCAGAAGTAAATATTGCCGGAAAAACGGTAGTCACAGACAATAATGGTGACTTTTCAACGGATCTCCCTTCAGGAACCTACAATTTAACAATAAAAGCGGCCAAGTACAATACCCTTCGGGTAGAAAAACTATCCATCCTCAATAAAGAAACAAATGCAGTGTCATTTGCCCTAAACAAGGCTTCTGATAAGATTACAGACATTAAGGAAGTGGTGGTTACAGCCACTAGAAAAGCAGATACCCAGGCCGGATTACTGGCTCAGCAGAAAAAAGCAGCCCAAATGAGTGATGGGATCTCTGCCGAACAGATTTCAAAAACACCGGATAATGATGTGGGTGGAACATTGAAAAGGGTAACGGGGATTACTACCATAGACAACAAATACGTTGTTGTACGATCTATGGGGGAACGTTGGAATACAGCTGCCATGGATGGTATCAATTTACCAAGTACAGAGGCATATAACCAGAATTTTTCTTTCGATATTATTCCCACGGCAATGGTGGAAAGTGTAGTGGTAAGTAAGTCTGCAACCCCTGATATGAATGCCAATTTTGCAGGAGGTTATGTAGAAGTGAGAACAAAGGATATTCCCAACGAGAACTTTACGACGGTGAGTTTGGGGACTTCTTATAATGATCAGGCTGCTTTCAAAGATTTTCTTACCCGTAAGCGTGGTAAATACGATTATTTCGGATATGATGACGGAACAAGAGATTTTCCAAAGGGACTTGAACCAATGAACTGGAACAACCCTATGTTTTTTGAACAGTCTAAACAGTTCACCAATGACAACTTTACAACCTACCGTACAAAAGGGGATATGGGATCTAATATGCAGCTGGCTTTAGGAAGAACATATGCACTTAAAAACAATAATAAATGGGGTTTTGCAGGTGCTTTTATCATCAGAAACGAACAGAATAAGCTGGACATAGATCATACAGGAAGAGGAAACTGGATGGATACTACGGGCGTACCGGATGCCAACGGAAAAATCCCTTTTTATAATTTTAAAAACTCAGGAGCATCTTATAATTACAATTCCACAGTAGCCGGAATGCTAAACTTTGGATTACAGCTTAATAAAACCAGAATATCATTCCGTAACTCCTACACGCATATTTATGACAATACTTTGACAAGGGTTACCGGCTGGAACGAATATTCTAGCGGAAGTGCTCTTCCGGCCAATGCAGAGCTTGCCTATAATTACTTTTACCACGGAGTTATTCCGAATAATGATCCATCACAGATCAAATCTTTGGATGCTCCTTATACTGATAATGCCAATTATCCTGTTTATCAATCATTTTTGCAAAATAAGCTGGAGGGAAATCATAAAACAGGAAATTTGGAAATCAACTGGTTTGCAGCCAGAACAGGGGTTACCTCAGATACCAAGGATTATACTTTACATCAGGCTTTATACCGTTTCATGGGTAATGAAATCCTAAGCTATCATAATATTAATAATTCCTCAAGTGATTTTGCAAGAGGGTATATTGAAAATAAAGAAACCGACTATAACTATGGAGCATCTTTTAAGCTAAACCTTGACAGGGGAAATTTTAAAAATGATATCAAGGTAGGGTATGCCGGTGCTTCCAAATCCAATACGAACCAACAACAGAAATTTCTGCTTAGAGTAGATGAAAACAGAGAGGTTTCCAATTCTAATATCTTAATAATGTACGGACCTCTTTCCGAATGGTTCAATGGCTCTCATTATGCACCGGGAGGAATAGGATGGCAGACCAGGCCTCTTTATAAAAATGAAAAATATGAGGGAGAAGTGGATCAGCATGCTGCCTATGTGATGTTTGACAACCGTTGGAAAAATAAATTCAGGTTGGTTTGGGGATTGAGGGCAGAATATTTCAGATATGATCTTATTTCTCAGCAGTTAGATCCTAAAGATTCCCGAAATTTTTCCCGATCCGGTATTGATGATAGACCATGGCAATGGATGCCCTCCGCCAATTTTACCTACAGTCCCACCAATAAAATGAATCTGAGGTTGGCCTACAGTAAAACCGTTATACGCCCACAGTTTAATGAAAGAACAGGACTACCTTATTTTGACCCGATTGCCAATGGACAAATTTTCAATACCGAAATGGTTTCTTCTGTGGTGAATAACTACGATTTTAAATTTGAATGGTTTCCGGGATTAGGAGAGATATTTTCTGCCGGAATATATTATAAAGATATAGACCGTCCCATAGAACGTGAAGGATATATTTCCAGTGAGGGAAATCTGTATCTGTACAATGGAAATTCAAAGAATGCAAAGTTGAAAGGATTTGAAGTAGAGGTAAGAAAAAACCTGGGCTTTATTGTACCGGATTCCTTTCTTTCAAAGCTTTTCATAAGCGGAAATTTCACTTACAATGATACTAAGGTAATCGCCTTTAAAGACAGAGAAAAAACAAAGGATGAAGACGCAACCTACGAAGTGGGAAGGCCTCTTTACGGACAAACTCCCTATGCCTATAACTTAGGATTAATGTATGACGGAGAGAGGCTGGGAGCCAGTTTTTTGTACAATGCAAAAGGAGATCAGTATATGACGGTAGGGTATGCCTACAGCGGAGAAGAAATACAACGTCCATATGCCGTGGCAGATGCACAGATTTCATATAAATTCTTGAGAAACAGAAATCTTGAACTGAAATTGAATGTAAGAAACCTATTCAACAGAGTAAAGGAATATTACAACAATTATAATTCTTATTTGAATGAGAAAGATGGCGGAAGTACGGTAGGAACCTACAGAGAATCCTTGGCACTTTTACCCGGAGCTACCGATAAGTATGATAAGGATGTTGATAAAATTTTATTCCGGGCATACAGCGGAAGAATATTCGGGCTAAGTGTAGGGTATACCTTTTAATATCTGCCTGCCCAAAACTTAAAATGAGAAAAAGAGCTCTTGATATAGAAACGTACAGGTTTCGGTAGCCTGAACATGAACCGGATCAATACTGATGATGCGCACAGCAGTACCGGATGAGCAAAAACCGAACGTTGCTGTTTTTCCCGAACAGAAGCGGACTCAAAGGGAACTTCGGTAGGACAGCCCCTCCTGGAATACCGGATGAATATAAAAAACCAAATCGAAGGAATATAGAGACGGATATTCCTAAATATTAAAACTTCCGGTCATAAAATAGATACCGGGATCTACTAAAAATTATAACAATGAAAAGATTAACTCTAATTGCAGTTGCTGCATTATCCCTTACTGCTTGTCAGAACGACCACTTAGCAGATTCTTCAACTCCTTTCGAAATGAAACCTACTTCTGCTGAATATCTTACAGCTTCTTCACTTCCTGTTACTACTGTAAGTGGAGCAATTACTGGTAACACTACTTGGAGCGGAGTAATAGAGCTTGACGGTACAGTAACAGTTAAAAACGGAGCAACACTTACAATACAGCCAGGTACATTTATCAAAGCTAAACCGAATGCATCAGGAGAAGGTTCTGGAATTTTGGTTATTACAAAATCAGCTAAGATCAATGCTGTAGGTACAGAAGCTCAGCCTATTGTCTTTACAAGTTATAAATTGTTGGACGGAGAAGAAACTACAACAGC
Organism: Chryseobacterium aurantiacum; assembly: GCF_003020585.1. Taxonomy (GTDB): domain Bacteria; phylum Bacteroidota; class Bacteroidia; order Flavobacteriales; family Weeksellaceae; genus Chryseobacterium; species Chryseobacterium aurantiacum. The sequence goes on along the minus strand of NZ_PXUE01000002.1, from coordinate 589,480 downwards.
TACTCCAGGAGATTTCGGAGGAGTTATCCTATTGGGTGATGCTCCTACCAATGTACCCTTTACAACAACTATTGAAGGGTTAAGCGGTGATGACTATTACTTTGGAGGAACCAATCCGGCTCACAGCGCAGGAACAATGAAATATGTGCGTATTGAATTTGCAGGGTATGATTTCGTAGGAGCTAACTCTGGAAACGAAGTAAACGCATTATCATTAGGAGGTGTTGGTAACGGAACTACATTAGATCATATTCAGGTTTCTTATGGTCAGGATGATTCTTTCGAATTCTTCGGAGGAACGGTAAATGCTTCCAACTTGGTATCTTTTGCTGCTGAAGATGATAACTTCGATTTTGATAACGGATATACAGGAACAATCACATGTGCATTGTCTTTGGCAGATTACAAATCAGCACACACCGTAAGTGGAGGTTCTCCAGATTCTAACGGTATCGAATTGGATAACAACGCAGGAGGTACGGCTACATCATTGATTACAAATCCTATAATCAATAACCTTACAATCATTGGGGCAAGAAATGGATCCGCAGGACAAGGACTTGCTTACGAAAACGGTATCCATATCAGAAGAAATGGAAAATTAACATTAAATAATGCTGTAGTTACAGGATATCCTGTAGGAATCAAAGTAGAAGGAACAGGGTCTGAGCTTTCTTCAGCTTCTAACCTAAACTCAATCCTTGTACACGGATTCGGAACTTCTGTTACAGGAACAGGAACTGCCGGAATTCCTACTGCAAACCTATTAACGGGATCTCTTGCTTCACTATGGGGAATGAGCCAGCCGTTCTTCAACGAAGGACCATGGAATGTTTCTCCTAGAAACTGTGGAAACTTCCAGGGTATTTGGACAAAATATGATTTCTCAGTTCAGGAATAAGACTTAAAAAGCAGGGAAGGCATTCTTGTCTTTCCCTGCTTTTATTCTTCAAAAAAATCTTAATAACAAGTATTATGAAAAAATTAATTTTACTATCTATTGTATTGGTATCACAGGCTGCGGCTGCACAGTTTCAAATATGGAGCAACTCCTTTGAAACAGAGGATGATCTTCAGGGATGGACCATTCATGATTTAAACAATAATGGAAACAAATGGGTTCAAGGAAAAAATATTTACCATAACGGAACATCAATGGTATTGGGAAATTCAGGATCACTTCGTTATTCCATAAGCTTAGTTCCATCAGGTACTGCTGCCAGTTTCAATACAGAAAATGACTGGATCATTTCGCCTGAGATTGATTTGTCCTCTGCAGGAGGAAGTATTATGCTGGCCGCCTTCGTAGCAAGACAAAGAGCAAGTCAGGCTTCTGTTGCCAGAGATCTTTATATCTACGTGAGTACTCCGGAGAAACCGGTTCCTGCCTTATCAGACTTCCAGTCACTTGCTGTAGATGCCAATGGGAACGATCTTCCTAATCCTTATAAAATACAGGGGGGATACACCAATAATCCATTTCCGTCAGATGTTACCCAGTTTGTAGAAAGTATTGTAGATCTGTCTGCTTTTGCAGGAAAGAAAATTTACATAGGTATATGGTCAAACAGAAAAGCATTAGGGAACAATATTCAGAATATTAATATAGATGAAATGGCTATTTATGCTACATTGTCTCTAAACACAAAGGATGTAAAAAAGAAAGAAAATCTTACTAAAATAATAGAAAATCCGGTAAAAGATCAACTACAGTTACAGCTTAATCCGGCATTGAAAGAAAATATAACAATGATCAATATCTACAATAGATCAGGTCAGAAAGTTATGGCCACTCAGTATTCCAAATCTATGAATGTAGCAGGTTTATCTACAGGAGTTTACACCGTGGAGGTTACTGATGGAAAGATCACAGAAAGGTTAAATTTTATTAAGAAGTAGCCATTCTTGATTTTAAAAATGATTTTTAGAAACATCATGAAATTTTAAATATACAATAATGGGTAGAGATTTGTAGAAAAGCTTTATCCAGAACATATCCAACTAGTTTTTTTATAATTATATATTGCCCTGCTATAGGGTGGGGCAATATTTTTTAAGTTTTAAAATAATATAAAAGATGAATAAGATCTTTGCAGTACTATTATTATTTACCATACTATTTTCCTGTACAGACAATACTGTAATGGAGCCGTATGATACAATACAAAAACCCGGAGATATCACAATCAACGGATACTCCAAGCCTGATGTAATTCAGCTGAGATTTAATGGAACTCCCGTATCCATTAACGGAAATACTTCATATACCAATAAAATAGAGACCAATATTCAGTTTGCGCAGGATCAAGGAGAGACCAACAAACTGGCAATATATAATAATGAAACAGGAAAGGAAATAGCACAATACAATATCACTTATGATAATATAGATGATTATAAAAAGCTATATTTCTTCAACTTCCCGGGCATTTTTCTGCAAACTTATATCACAAAACCTCAGGTAAATCTCGGAAAAGTAGGCTTCGAGTTTATTTTTCCGAATCTGGGAGAATTTTCAGGATCATCCCTTAAAAATGTAAAAGGTGTTTTAAAAAGAGAAAATGGGGCGGTATTGGCAGAGTTTGACAATATTGGAAAAGATAATTTTACGGCCCTAAAAATCTATAGCTTTTTTAGTTCTACGGCTCCTGTATATCTTGAATTATATAAGCCGGGGACTACAGAGCCCTATGCCGGAACAGGAATTATCAAGGTAAAAGTGAAACAACACATGGGTGCCAATATGATTGTTCTTCAGGAAAAACTGGAGAATGGAACATGGTTGGTAAAAGGTGATATTGATGTAGCAGAATATTTGTAATCAGCGATGAGAAATTTTTTAAAACTTCAATGTATAGCCATCGTAGCCATTTTAATATCCTGTACCAACAGTGATGAAAATATACCTGTTTTTCCTGATGGAAGTACAGAGTCTGTCAACGTCTGGGTTCAGGACAGTATGAAGCGCTACTATTACTGGGCAGATCAGATGCCTGCCAAACCTGATTATCATCTTCCGGTAAAAGATTTTTTTAAAAGCCTTTTATCTTCTCAGGATCGTTTTTCATTTATTGTAAATACCGAAGACTCTTCCAGCTATCCACGTTCCATTAGGATTATGTATGGCTTTGATTATACTGTTCTTCAGCTGACAAATGGGGAAGTGGTAACGGTCATTAAGCTGGTTCTTAAAAATTCTCCCGCATTCAATGCCGGTCTGGAACGAGGAATGATTATTACCAAAATCAATGGGAAAACCATAACAGCAGCCAACGCAGAAACCATTACAACTACCATGAAAGATTTCACTGTGTTGGATCTTACTTTGGGAGATTGGAAAAATGGTACCATTACAAATGAAAAGGAGGTTAAGGTCTATTACGGTTTATCTCTTGAACAGCCTGTACTCACTAAAATATTCGAAAAAAACGGTAAAAAAGTAGGCTACCTTTATATCTATGACTTTCCGGATGGAATGACTTCCGTGCTCAATCAGAAATTTGCAGAATTTAAAGCAGCCGGCGTACAGGAACTGATTCTGGATCTTCGGTATAACTATGGAGGATCTGTGTCTGCTGCTGCGGCACTTTGCGCTCTGATTCCCGCAGGTATTTCCGCAGGTTCACCATTCATATTGTTTAAAGGAAATAAAAATGGAGGTCAGGTAAAAAGAACATTTGCCCAGCAGATTGCCTATGATCCAAAAGCTCTTGATTTTAATGCCTTGCGTGCCAATGCCTTGGGGTTAAATAAAATCTATATTCTGACTTCAAACAGTACGGCATCTGCCGCAGAAATAGTGATTAATAACCTGAAACCTTATCTGCAGGTCGTTCAAATCGGGAATACCACTTTAGGAAAAGATATGGCCGGATTTACAGTGGAAGATAAAAGGAAGCCCAAAAAGGTCTCATGGCAGATTCATCCGGTAGTGTACAAAGTATTTAATGCCGATGGATCCGGAGAATATAGCAATGGCATCTCCCCACAGATCATGGTGAATGAATATGCTGAGTTACCTTTATTACCTTTGGGCAACCCCAATGAAATCCTGATTTCATCTGTTCTTAACGGTACCTATCTAAAATCAGCAGGTCAAGATGAGCTGCATAATGACGTGAAGATCTTGTATCAGAGTGACCTTAATTTTATCCAGGGGCATAAGTAGCCATTCATTTAAGTTTTTTTAAAAGTAAAACAATGCAAGGAATAGAACCTAAACTTCACACAAGCCTGATGGGCCGTATGGAATGCTTTCGCACACTGTTACAGGAAGCTATGGACAACCCAGAATCTCAGTCTTCTGATATTCTGGTAAAGATTTCGGAACTTGATGAATTGTATGATGATTATTTGCTCAATAAAAAGAATTTGGAGAATAGTATAAAAAATTATCGTGAATATCATAATGATTTAAGACGTAAACTCACTGTAAGGCTTCGGGAACTTAGGAAAAAAGCAAACGAGAAATGATCCGAAAGGCTGATTTTTAAAAACGAAATTCATACTTTTATAACATCAAGTTGAAAGATGAAGAGTTTATGAATTTTAATGAGACTGAACTTTCCGATTACCTAGAATTATTTTGGCAATTTTCCTGGCCCCAATGGATCATGTTCAGCCTGGTCATAAATGTTTTTCTATACCTGTTTTCAATAGGGCTCTATCTGTTTATTGATAAAACCTGTCGCAAAAGTAAGCTGCAGAAACAGGATCATCCTGTTACAAAGCCGGATTTCTATCTCAGCCTGCTTACCGTTTTTTGTAACAGTCTTGTAATGCTGATAGGCGTTTTTCTATGGAAAAATGGATGGATAGAGGTTGAAAATACCCTTTCGTCAGGCATCATTGTTCTGGAAGTGATTGCATTGCTTCTTTTGATGGATCTTCTGATGTATTTCTTTCATTATGCTGCCCATTTACCTTTTGTATATAAACTTTTACATGGAAAACATCATGAGCATATAAGCACCAATTATCTGAGCCTTTTTGTTCTTCATCCCTTTGAAACCATAGGCTTTGGAATAATGATGCTGATTTTACTGATGATGTATGACTTTTCTGTTGTTTCAGTTTCCATTTATCTGCTTATCAATCTTATTTGGGGAACTATAGGACATCTAAATCGAGAGTTTTTCCCTGCCAGTTTTGACAAATTCTTTGTGGGAACAACCAGATTTCATAACCAGCATCATTTGGAGGAAACGAAGAACTTTGGGTTTTATACCTCTATTTGGGATAGGTTGTTCAGGACTTATAAGTAATGATTTTGATACAATTGATTGTGGATAGTTTCTCTTGCAGATTTTTGCTTCCGGAAAAGGTTTCTGTTTTCTATATGTTGGACACGCAAAGTCGCTAAGATTTATTACTGGTGTAATATGAAAAGACGCAAGGATTTTATCTTTGATAAAATTGATTGTAGAATAAAATAAAAAAATAAGCCATTAAGATTTTTGAAAAATTTTTATCCTAATGGCTTACATTATATACAATATTTAAAAACTTATTTTGTTTGCTTTGAGGTTTTTATAGCGGATTCAATTCTCTCTTCAATAAGCCTCCAGTCATATATATGGAAGACTCTGCCGTTGCTCATGGCCACAAAAACGCCCTTAGGAAATTTTGGCCCCAAATTGACATTCGTTACCTCAGAACCATCACTTTCAAGAGTAGAAACAGGAATTTCCGCGATACGTCCCTTGGCCGGATCTTCTCTTAAATATACATTAAACGTATCATTCTGCTGATTAGAAACCAAAATATATCCTTTCCCTTTTGAAGTAGGGTAAATGGAGATTCCTTCCACATCAGAGGTGAAGTCACCCTGTCCGAAAACCAAAAGTTCTTCATTCCCTTTTGCCGGATCTGCATCATATTGATGAATTCCAAACTGCTCATCAGAATAATAAATATATCCCATTTCATCATCTACAGCAATGCTTTCAATCTCTTTCAGACCACTGTATTTTCCAAATTTGCGGGCAACTTCCCCTGTAATGATCCCCTCTTTTTCAGAAAGCTTATATTGCCAGAGATAACCCTCCTTCGGGCCGGATTTTCTTCCTACAATAGCGAAAATCTCTTCAGTTTCCGGATTTTTATACATAGAAATTCCCATCGGGCCACGTTCGGTTTCTCCATCAAATACAGAAAACTCGCCAACCTCTTTCAGCTCAGGAAGAGAGTAAAGCTTTACCTTATTGGTTTCCCGCTCTGTAACAGCTGCTATGTCTGTCTTTTTTCCATTTAAAATAAAACCATACTCAATATCAACATTATTAGGGCGCTTGAGTCCCAAAACCTTGTGAGTGATCTTACCGTTAAGGTCAAAGGCGTACAATCCGCCATCAGTATCCTTATCTGTCCCAATGACGATACTCTTTGAAGCATCTTTTGGATTGATCCATATGGCAGGATCATCGGTATCATGCACTACAGTTTCTGTAATGACTGTTGGTTTTAGTTTTTCTCCTAATTGATTCTGCCCCTTACAGCCTATCACAAAAGGAAAAATGGCAAGTGCTGCGATATAATATATAATCTTTTTCATGTTGTTAAAAATCAAATTTCACCCCTAAAGTAAATCTAGGTCTGTAATATTCTGCCTGTGCTGTTCTGCTCTGAATTCCCTGGTAGTATCTTAACGGTTGATTGGTCAGATTATTGGCTTCAGCAAAAATTCTTAACTGGCTTGTGATTTTATAGGAGGCATTGGCATCAAGGAAAAATTGCTTGTCATAATAACGATCATCAAAGGATTTACCTCCCAATTCATCAATATAATGAGAAGCGTAATTCATGGAAACCCTTGCAGAAAAACGCTTGTTCTCCCATGAAAGTGATCCGTTGAACATATGAGGTGCAGCTCCCGGAAGACCTACGTCCGTTCTTTCAATACCATCTTCATTGGTAATTCCTTTAGCTTTTGATTGGGTGTACGTATAATTAACATATACTCCCATACCCTTCCAGAATGCTCCCGGAATGAAATCCAGTTGCCTCTGTAAAGCCACTTCAAAACCATAGATGTCTACATTGTCACCATTACGCTGCTGGGTAAATTTCCAGTTGCTTTCTCCGGCCGGAATAGGATTGGATTGTCCTGCAAATTCACTGGAAAAATCATTGGCTGTGTAATTTCTTCTGGAATAGGTATAAATAAAGTCGTTCAGGTTTTTGTAAAAAATTCCTCCGGAAAGAATCCCCACAGATTTAAAGTACTTTTCTGCCATAAAGTCGAAGTTATAAGCATATGTTGCCTTTAAATTTGGATTTCCTGCTGAAATAACTTCATCTTCTGAAATCACATTCAGGTAAGGAACCAGTGAATAGTAATTCGGGCGTGCAATGGCTGTTGTAAATGCCGCACGAAGTACAAGATCCTGAACAGGTACATATTTGAATGATAGGTTGGGAAGTACATTGGTGTAAGTGTTTGTGTTGTTGATCTTTCCAATCAGATTACTTTCATTCATTATATAATTTCCGGTGTAATCAATCTTTGTAGTTTCAACACGAGCCCCTACAATCATGGAGAGCTTATCATTAAAATCCTGATCCCAACGGATATATCCTGCATAAATCTGCTCCTTTGCACTGTAGTTATTGGAAAGGAATTTTGATGGCTTCAGCTTACCATTGAATTGCCCAGAATTAAAAAGATCCAATCCTCCCAAATAAGCGGGATCAACGAATGCTCCGGGAACATAATTCCCCGGTTGAAAGTTTTTCCCGTCAAGATATACAGTAGGGACAGAAAGAAGACTGCCCATGCTGCTGGCGGGTTCAAAGGCATAGAAATCATTATCTCTTTCCTTTTCCTTTAAACGCATACGGAAACCGGTACGAAGCCTACCTTTTTGGTCCTCTATAACGGATAGGGGAAAACGTACATTCACTTTGGCGCCAAACTCCTTTTCCTGTGTAAAGCTGTTGGCATCCGAAAGATCACTTAATTTATAACTTCCTAAATTATCTGCTGCCAGAAGATTGAACATAGGTTTTCTCGGGTCACTAAGGTCCGGTGAAAAATTCATTTTGCTGTTTTCAAACTCTATATACCTTTGATGAGGCTTGTCTTCACTGGCTGTAGCGTAGTTCATAGACCAGTCAAGATCTACTTTAGTTCCGAGAAGGTGTTCTCCTCTTAAAGCATAATTCTGAACCTTTTGCTTTTCAAGACGGGTATTATCATTGCCTGAATCTCCACCCTTATTTTGCCTTGTGATGCTGCCTTTCCAGCCTGTAATCTCAGATTCGTCAGTATTATAGACTGGTTTTATTTTATAGCCTAATGCAAAACGGTTTTCCTTGTCATTCCTGAAGTTGTACATGGCGGAAGCATAGATCTTATTTTTAGAATTGAATTCATAATCCATATTAAGATCAAAACTATGCCTGATACGATGTTCATTATAGTGACGGACACCCATTTTGCTTACATAAACAGTTTGTGCCACATCATTGGCCTGGCTCCATACAGGTTCTATATTGTCTGAACCAAAATTATTGTTGTTATAAGAAAAGCTAAATACAGCTCCCAATTTTTTGTCTAAAAAACGGTTTCCATATACAAATCCGGCTGTATAGTTTCCTTTTTCACGAATCGGATTATATCCTCCGGCCAATGTTGCAGAAATTCTCTGCCCATTAGGAGAAGCCCTTGTGATAAGGTTTACAGAACCACCGATGGCATCAGCATCCATATCAGGAGTCAAGGTTTTATTTACTTCAATGGTAGAGATCATATCAGAAGGAATCAGGTCCATCTGAACATTACGGTTATCCCCTTCGGCAGAAGGAATTCTGTCACCATTCAGGGTTACCGAGTTTAGGTTGGGAGCAAGGCCTCTGATAATAAGGTTTCTGGCTTCCCCCTGATCATTTTGTATGGTAATTCCGGGAACACGTTTCAGCGCATCACCGATGTTGGCATCAGGAAAACGACCGATTTGGTCAGAAGAGATCACATTGGTAATATTGGCATTGTTTTTCTGTTTGTTCAGAGCTCTTGCCTGATTCTTTAAAGTAGCTCCTGAAACTACGATTTCCGCAATATTTGTTTCCTTTTTATCGAAAACGATGTTTTGTTTGGTATTTTTTTCAGATTCTATGATAACACGATATTCATGCGCTCCATAGCCTAGATAATCCACTTTCATGGTATAATTACCAGGAGGAACATTCAGGAAAACAAAATTTCCATGCTCATCAGAGGTTGTATAAATATTTCCCGGGCTTAAGGAGATTTTGGCTCCCGGCAGGGCAATTTTAGTATCGTCATTAATATTTCCGGAAAGAGTACCGGTTTGTGCATAGAAAAAAATTGAAGCACAAAACAAAACAGATGTAAAAATTTTCTTCACTTTCTTTTGATTAGATTAAAATCACAACAAAATTAAACGACTGTTTGGAAAGGTGCCTGAAGTGAAAATTAACATTGTTTTAAGATTTGTTAATATGGAAAGAAATAGAGTCTTGTATTTGGAATGTAAATGCTAGGTACGATCAATGCATCAATAGAAAAGGGCTTTATGGAAAAATTTAATTCTATTCCTACCCATAGTTTTAAATTATTTTTCTCAATTTGCATAAGAAATAAACCCATATCAAAATTTACCAATAAGATGAGCAGATTTCCGAAGATTCTATCAGATGAAAAACTTAATGAGAGACATATAGATTTTAGGAACGCATTGTATAATCTTGAATCTGGTGATCTTACTCCTGAAAATTTTGAAAGCTTGATCAGAATTTATACAACCACTAAGCAGATTGATTATCGAAACAGAATCCTGAAACTCCTTTATAATCAAACTTATCCCAAGCTTCAGTCATTTTTTGAGCTGGCTTATAAAAAAGAAAGATATCTGGATATGAAAATCTATGCCTTGCGGGGATTGGCTTTGTTTTCAGAGGAAAAAGATATTGAAAAGCTTGTAAATAAACTTAAAGGGACATTGGCAAAACGTGAGCAAACAACCCCTTACAATTATCAGGAATATGAATTACTGAGAGGGAAAAATGCATTACCATTTCTTGTTGAAAAATATAAGTATACATCTTTTAAAGACCTGCTGGAACAGGTGAATGAACAATATGACAGAATGCCGGAAGCTTTTAAAGGACACTTTACCACTGATGAAAATGGAGAAACCGTTAACTTAAAAACCGCTGAGCAAAGTTCAAAGTTGCTGAGGGATTTTTTTGATCAAAATAAAATATAAAGTAACAAAAAAACCGCATTGAAATATTTCCAATGCGGCTCGTGATGATTAGTCAGTTTTAGTTAAGTGCAATTTTAATCATTATCTACCCTTATCCATTTTCCGTTTTCTACTCCTTCGTAAAAGTGATCGTTGTGATAAATAATAGCTCCCAGAATATGAGTCTTGTTTGTGGGAAGTATAAGAGTTTCGGGGATGGCGTTCTCATTACGGATCAGGAATACATCATTTCCTTCCTTTACTACAATTCCTGTTCCTGAAATAAGCCTTGTCACACCAGTATCTGTTGGCGGGTTTATTACACCAGAAGGACTTAGTTCTGATAAGCGTCTTGCTCCCGTAGCAGAAGTGCAACCTCGGAGAACATTATCCATCAACATCATGACGCCCGGAGTAGGGCAGTCAGGGTTAATATTCACAATCATCTTTTTATTACTGATCGCAGCCGGACAAGCTTCTCCGGTAGCAAATCTGATGCTTTTAAGACGGTAAACAAACGTTCCTGCCTGGGCTTTAGAATGAAGAATAATTGCTTCCCCGTTAGCCGCAGATGCAATTTCTTGATCAGGACCTCCGTTAATGCTATACGTAAAGATATAGGCCTGGGCAAGAGATCCTTTAAACTTTACTTCTATATCTCCGGAAATCTGCTTTGAAGCACTTGTAGCCGAAGAAATGCTGCTGTCTGCCGGCAGTGCAATGGAAGAAATAGTAAAGTCTTCTGTAATATTACATCCATCCTGACTATAGGTGACATTTACCCTGTAGTTTCCAGGCTGTGTAAATGTTACCAACGGACTTGTACTCATCACTCCTGAATTGGGAGTATTAAGTTTCGTCCAGGTATAGCTTGCATTGGGATCCGTTCCATATAAAGCGGATGCATCATAGGTTTTTGGAAACTCGGAAGCACAAAGGGTCTTGTTACCTCCGAAGCCTGCTGCCTGTACATTGGTAGGGACAATAGTAAGGTTGGCTGTATTTCCCAAATCCTGGCTATTCCCATAAGCACTTACAGAGCGGGAAAAGTTCATATCTCTGATGGAAGCATAAAACATGGTGTATGCTGCTGCCGGGTCCAGATTGATGGTATTCTGACCAGCAGCTGACTTGATGACAGAAATTCTGTTACAGGGAGTTCCTGTCATGAATAGATTTTCAGTTACAGTCTGGCTGCTTTCTATCTGATAAGATCCGGGATTAAAGTATAGTGTTTTATACTTACCTGCGGAGGTCAGCGTACTTACAGAATTGACGGCAGAACTTCCGAGGAAAGTCATTTTATTAAAATTCCAGATTTTTGTTCCGGTATTTACTGTTCCGTCTTTCCAGATGGTAAGATCTCCAAAGCTGGCTCCATCAGGAGTATTGGTTGTAAGATATCCTATATCTACTTTAGCAGCAGTTGCATTTAAAGTGATTGGATTATTCCCTGAGTTAATATAAAAATAAGGACTATAGAAATTATAATAGGAAATTGCTGCAGCGTAATAGTTAGCAGCACCAATGCTATTGGTTCTTGTGCCTGTAATGACGGACTGCCCAAGATCTACTACAGGATTATTATTGACCGTTTGATTCCAGCTGAAATTAACAAGATTCATTGGCTGGTCATTGGTTTTAAATCCTGCAGCATTATTAAAGTTGATATCTCCCTGATAAGGACTTTTTAATTCAAAATAATCCTGGGAATTAATATTCAGATAAATATAAGCTCCTTTTGCATCAATATATCTTGTTCTCCCTGTGGAAGTTCCCTGTGCCATGATGATGTTACGGGTTAACCCATAAGTTGACATTGGCACTATAATTTTTAAGTCGTTTTGCAAGGTAAGATTTCCATAAACATTCAAATAATAAGGGTTGCTGCCATTTATACCAAAATCCAGTACCGGTTGATGAGGAGCATTATTAAAAGTGATGTTATTGGCTTTCGAAAAGTTATTTCCTCGGATCATGATCTTGTTTGCGGTGGCTGTAAACCCTGAATTCTGATCAAAGAATACATGATCAGCTGCGGTAGGAATATCACATCCTGCAACAGGTATACCACCTGAACTTAATGACCAATGTTGAGGATCTTGCCATAATCCCTGGCCACCAATCCAGTAAAGATTTCTTGGAGTGGAGGGAATTGCATCCTGAAAATTGATACCGTTATTTCCTCCAAGATCCGTACTTCCTGTAGCAGTATAAGTTTGTCCACCAGAAGAGGAGATTGCCTTAAACTGTATTTTATCCATTATGTAATTGGATGGATTGGTACTGTAATTTGGGAGCAGTAAGGTTTTCGGTTGTGCATTTGATGAAGCAAAAGTAAGTCTGTCTACACAGTCTCCCAGCATCTTTAATGACTGATTGACTTGCAGGTTACCGTCTAAGGAAACAAAATTATTTTTCTCAATGGTCAGGTTATTCACAGCCATAGGGTTTTTAAGAAGAATGGATGGATTAACCTTATCAATTCTTGAACTGGTTGCTGAGTGAATAATAAAGTTATTAATAACCCCGCCAAGCATGCTAAAAGAGATAATATAATCTGTATTGGTAGAAGAATTGGTGTATTCTATCTTTTCAAAATAATGATTTAAATTATTGAATGTAATATCAGAATCAGAGCCCCCAAAGTTTCTTATTAACTTGATAACACTATTGGCAGTGTTTATAACAGGTTGTTTGGTGTTGATGATAAAGCTGGAATTAACAGTAAGGTCTGCGTTTTCCATCAATAGCTGAGAACCGTTTATATTGACCACATTAATGTTCATTACAGTACCGCTTATATCCAAAATATTTCCAAGAATACTGGTTTGGCCAATACTAGAGCTACCATTAAGATCATACTGTGAAGTTCCTCTGTTGATTTTCCATTGGGCATCTCCGGCAAAATTAAGGGATGAAGTTGCCCCATTGGGAGTTACATTTTTTAAGGTACCTGTAGGTTTATTATTATTTACAAACGTAAACCCGCTGAAGTATCCGGCATCATAATATCCTGCATGCAAGACTGCATTTCCGTTGACATTTATCTTGTAATAGTTGCTGTTTCCTGAGAAAAGAGATCTTGAACCGGGTGTTAATCCACTGAATGTTATGTCATTAATGGAAACATCATTAGAAAGCTGTATACTGGTGATTCCTGTTGTAGAAAATCCGGAATATTGATCAAAGAAAACATTGTCATTAATGGTAGGAAGACCACAATTGGCTGTTGTTCTTGTACTTGTAGGATCCAAAGACCAATGGCTGAGGTCATTCCATGTGCCGGGACCTCCTTTCCAGTAAAAGTTTTTAGGAGTAGTAGCCAAAAAATTGATGCCGGAATTATTTCCACTGTCTATAGAGTTGCTGGCATTAATAGGTTTTGCTCCTCCAACAGGATTAATGTAGCTGGCATTAATTCCTGAAAAATTCATTCTGTTCAATTCAACGAACCCATTACCATTGATGTTGTTTCCCAAAACAAGGTTGCTGCCGCCCTGACCCGTGAAATTAACAACCAGATCACAGTCTGAACGATTATATATCCAGCTGTCTGTTATGGTAAATTTGGTACTGCCATCAAACATATTGATATTGGAAGAAGCATTGATAGCAACATTTTTTGCCTTATTGTTTCCAAAAAATCTTAAATCTCCTCCATTAGCCTGAAAGTTTTCGGTATTCATATGCTGTATATCTCCGATACTATTTCCTTCTTTGTAAACTTTCCCGAAAAAATTATTGGTATTTCCCGAATTGTAATATCGCCCGTTATAGCTTTGGGTGTATACTGCCGTATTGGGTGCCGTAATGGTTTGTTTGGCCATAATATTTAAGATATTTTGACGCAGCAAAGCATTATTTATATTGACACTGTTACCGCCTAGCCACAGTTCTCCGGATTTTATTTTTCTTCCGTCTGCATAAAGATTACTTGTCAGCGAATTGTTATCAAAATTAAAAACACCACCAACTTCCAGATCATAAGGAGTTCCTGAATTAGAGGGCAGAAGGTAGAAGTTATCATTTCCGTAGATGCTCAGCTGAGTGATTTTCTGACCTTCAAAGTTCATATAGCGGCTTACGACAGGATCTCCTGTATTGTTTTTGAGTAAAGTCATTGCTACAGGAGCAGTCATATCTTTTTGAAGATAAATATTGCCATATAAATTCATGCCTACATTCAAAACAGGATTAGCCGGAGCATTATTCCAGGTCATATTTCGTACTGAAGCAATTGCACCGTTATTACTGACAGTATTATTTCCAGCTGTAAACCCTGAATTTTCATTGAAAATTACATCATCATACATAATAGGAATACAGTTAGCAGAAGCCCCACCTGATGTGAAAGACCAGTGTGCCGGATCACTCCAGCTACCACCACCGCCTATCCAGTAATAGGTTTTTGCTGTAATTCCAGGATAGGTAATGTTTCCTGTATTGTTTCCACCATTTATTCCTGCCGTTACAGAAGCCCCTCCGGTAAGTTTTGTAGTGATTAAATTATAGCCATTAAAAGAAGCAGTTCCATTTCCGTTGAGAGTACCCGGGAGAATGAGGTTTACAGGGAACGTAATATCTAAGGCTCCAAACTTTGGAATAGCTCCGTTACATGGAGTATTGGCAATAAGGGTTTGATTAACCTGAAAATAAGTAGGAAGGCCACCTACAGGCTGGCGGAAATTGTATTGTCCACCATTCAGTGTAAGATTATTGATGTCAAATTGTGATGTACGCAGAATATTATTTCCCTTACCGAGAGTCATGTTTTTGATCTCAAAGCGGGATCCTATCATCTCAGCGCTTCCATCGCCAATTACTATATCATTAGCCTTAAGCAAGTTAGCATTGAGTATAGAGGCGTATAAATTGAATTTATTAATGTTAAATTGATTTCCTGTAAAACTCCCCCCGGAAGTTCCTACTCCTGCAACTTCATCAATGGTCAGCAGATTTCCACCTGATATTTGGGCAAATCCTGAAAAAGTAAGGAGTATTTTTTTTATATCCTGAGTCGTTTGTATATTCAACAAAGCAAAAGTAAGAGTAGCCTGGGTAAGATTGGCAGACGAGTTGAACGTCATTGAATTGGAAGTAGTTATTGTAGAAGACCTAAAATTGGATGCCGCCGTAGAACTGTGGGTAAGCATTAAGGAGCTTATATTTTTATGATCCGTATCCAGAAAAGCACTCTCACTGATATTGAATAGGAAAAACCCGTTGCTGGCAAAATTTTTCACAAGCTTGAATGTTCCGTTTCCTTTGAGATTAAAAGACGACTGATATCCTCCATTAACGTATAAAGGATCAATCATGTTATCAGCGATATCGATGAGGTTTGGGGTCGGACTTGAGCTGTCCGAAAACAAATTCATGGTCAGGTTATAATAAGCACCTGCATTAGATTTCCATTTCAGATTTCCATACACATTAAAAACACTTCCTGCCGGAAAGCTAAGCTTTGCATTAAATGAATCATCTATGATGAAATCCTTACAGGTAGCTGTTGATGGGATATTAAGCATACCTCCGCTGGAAGTAAAACCACTTCCTGAAGTAATATAAACATTATCATAACGGGAAGGTATAATGGTGGCTGCCTGTCCCGATGAGGAACCTATACGCCAGTGATTAAGGTCTGTCCAGTTACCGGCACCACCTACCCAATAATAGTTATTCTGCGCCAAAATACTCTGGCTTATCAGAATAAGCAGTACGAAATATAATTTGAGTTTCATGTTCTTTGAATTACAAGATTAATAATGAGCTGAGATAAAATCCCAACCCCTGATGACAATGAATAGGTCAAAAATCGATTTCCTCGATGATTATTTTGACTTTTTCAGTTGATGTACTTCTTTTTGTAATTCATCGATTTTTTTTCCTTGTTCCTGAACGGTTTGCAACAGCAAAGGAATCAGTTCATTATAGTTTACAGATTTATATCCATCGTTATCGGTACTTACGATGTTGGGAAGAACTTTTTCCACTTCCTGAGCTAGGAGACCATATTGTAGCTGTGCATTTCCACCTTTCTTCTTTCCTGTTTCGTTCCAGAAGTAAGAAACTGGTCTTAGCCTATTCACGATTTCGCCGGAAGATTTTATTTCTGTGATATTTTGCTTCAATCTTTCATCAGAATTATAATCTATGGCACTCGCTTTCACAGTTCCTGCAACATCCAGCTTTGCAGTTGCTGATGGAGCAGTTCCTATGCCCACACTTCCTGTTCCGGAAAAAACAAGGTTCTTACCATTAAGATCTACATTTCTTGAAGCCAGAGGTGTTGTGATAGAGCCATCTGCGGTGTAGATATTAGAATTTACACCCATGCTTTCCCAATGGGTACCGTTCCAGAAATAGTAACCCGGCTGCGTTATTTTTGAAACTTTTGCGGTGGGAGAAACAGGAGATGCTGTTGCATAGATCATCAAGGATTCTGTCCCGGGCTGGATGCCTGCTGTCATTGTTTGAATCTGATCTCCGGTAAGGCGGGGAATCATCAGACCTTCTGCCTGTGAAGTACCGTCTGTTTTGGCATTAATATCCAACGTAGCCTTGGGGTTAGGTGTATTTATTCCTATTCTGCCACCCGTCTGAGAATACAGCAATGAAGTGATGATAGTGCTTCCGATTAGGCATAGCCTGAACAGTGCAGAATGAGTCTTCTGCAAGAAAGTAGAGTTTTGCATAGTTTTTAATTGCTTTTTTTGGGTATGTTTAATTCTTCCTTAGTGTGAGGAATTGAGTATCTTTTTTATAACAGTTTTAGATGTTTCGATTAATTCATTGGATCTGTAAAGCTGGCTGGTCAGTATAGAACTTTCAAAAAGGAGATAGATATGAGATGCAGTATGTTCATCCTTAATCTCTTCATTGAAGAAGTCCCGCAGTTTATTTTTATGATACCGGAGAACATTGTGGATTTCTACTTGTTCGGCAGGTATTTCAGAGAGAAGGTTCAGAAAACTACAACCTCTGAAGTCTTCCTTTTTATTCATATAGATTAGAAAATCAAATGAATTCAGTATTTTCTCCTCAATGGTTTTTGCTTCGGATATAAATTTTTCCAGTTCAGAAACCCAATAATCATATCTTTTATTGAGAAATTCAATGCAAAGATCGTCCTTTGACTTGAAGTGCTGGTAAAAGCTTGCCTTTGATACCTTGGCGTCTTCAATAATCTGATTGATACCAGTACGGTTATAGCCTTGTTTGTGAAACAAAAGCATAGAAGTGCTTACTATTCTTTCGCGAGGTCGAGACATTGATTATTGTTTTTCACAAATTTAAATAAAATATGAACAGACTGGTGTGTTTGTTAAAACAATCTTAAAATAATGTTTGTGTATGATCTTTTTGTTGGTTTTATTTTATTGTAAATCAATTATTTATGTATTATTGCCAATATGGAAATTAAGTATAGAGAAAGCTATTCAAAGCATTGTATTTTCGTCATAAATCTTTCAATAAAAATGCTCTTTCAAGTGTCAAAAAATACTTAAAACAAAGGGTTTTCTTAAATGAATCCTCTTGCATAATAAACCTGTATAAGAAAAAACAGTAAGGTGAAAATCCATACCACATAAGGATGATAACGGAAGTTTTCGTGTAGAATATGATGTAAGGCTTTGAACAATTTTATTAATCCGATAATTCCTACCACAACAAATACAAAGAAAACAATAAAAAATACATAATCCCTGGATCCATAGGCTCCCGAGTCTGCCAGTTTTGTAAGGTGGTCCAAATAAGACTGTACATTCACCGTTTGCCCCAGAAACATGGCGGATAGAATCAGTAGGAAAAATGGAGTAGAGGTGTAAACGGTGGTATAGATAAAGGAAAAAAGTAAAGTACGAAAAGCCACTGTGTTCACTTTTTCCTTTTTGTACCACAATAGTATTACACTGAAAATAACTGCTGTAAAATTGTTCATCAGAAATATAAACAAGGCTTTTTCTACCATGCTTAGTCCCTTGATCTTTGAAATAAAGCTTTGTTCACCACTATAATCCATGAGAAGAACAGAAACAATTACTGAAGTGTAAACAGAAAGTTTAATAGGAGAAAGGTAATCACGAAAGCGCTCCGTTTCTTCCTTTTCCATTTCATGTACAGACAGATCATAACATTTACGGGTATCCTGAAATAACTTGAAAATGGTTACCGGTACCAGCAATATTTCAATAATAATCTGAAGACACAGCTTCTCAAAGCTATCAATCAATTTTTCGAACATACATCAAGTGTTAAGGGAACGGGTTCACTATGCAATTTAATTAAATTTTAATTGCGATGGATAAAAATAAACTGAATGGAATAAAGGGCATATAATGGTAGATGGTCATGGATTTTCATTACCCTTTTTCTGTTCTTATTAGATGAAATTGATCGATAAAAAAACAGGTTGAAAGAAAAATCTTTCAACCTGACAATAATTTTTTTATTTAGGAAGTCCTTTTTTTAAGGCAATATTAGCTCTTTCCACGGCTTTTCTTTCTTTCCAGTCCATGTATCTTTTTTTATACCTTCCTTTCATGAAGTTGTCAAAATTACGTTGAACAGTAAGATTCCAAAGAGAATGTGCTTTTACAGCCCAGCTTTTGTCCCAGGCACGAAGAGAAATAGAGAAAGATCCGTCCAGATACTTCATCCAGTGCCACCATCCGGTAGGCATAAATAATGTATCTCCATGTTCCAGATAACATTCAATTCCTTCAATGCCATCCAATGCAGGAAATTTTTCAAAGTCAGGATTCGAAATATCATAGTCTTCCAGTGCATAAGTTGCATAAGGAAGCTTATAAAGACGTGTTTTCCATTTATATTCAAAAAGAAGAACATGCTTTCTTCCATTGAAATGAGTATGGAAAATATGAGGCATGTCTATATCATAATGAAGGAACGTTACAGAACCTTTTCCTCCGAAAAACATACTCGGATATTTATCTAAAAATCCACCCATCAGATTCTTTGGCGGAACATAATCATCCAGCAATTTAGGCGCAAATTTGATAGGGTCGAAAAAGAAAATCCTAAGGTCCGTAGGTTCCCTTTGGATAAGGTCAACATATTCACTGAACGGCATTTTAGTCGTTGGAGTGTTGATGGGAGCTGCAGGATCAGCCTTGGCACTGTCGTATAAAGGAACAATCACGTCACCTACAACCTCCTTCATGTACTCCATCGTCCATTTTTGATATGCAGGCCAGTTCTTTGCCATGTTTCTGATTACCACGGGTTTGCATGGTTTTAAATATTTTTCACGAAAGTCTTCTTGTGAAATATCTTCTACTACATCAATAGGTTTAAGAAGTATGCCCATTTGTTTCAATTATACAGCTAAAGTATTAAATATTTGTGAAAAAAAATACAAAGAATTGCATTTGTTTGGAATTAATATAAATAAATATGAAAATATTCTTTTAGATTGCCCTAATCCGGTTATAGTAAACGGATTATTTGGACTTTGGTATTGTAAAAAATACTGATTTTTACCTGAGAAAATACATCGATAAAATGCAGTAATTGTGCATCTTAAAATAGGATTGAAAATAAGTGTCGGATTTTTTATTAAAATACATCACCCATTGGAAATAATTTCTGATTTGCAATAAGATCTCAAAACTTTAGTCTTGCTGGGGTTTGGTGATTTCAATATTACCCATTCCAATTCCAATCCTTATATTTGATCTATGAAAAAAGCAAGTCTGTTAGCATTATTTTTAGTTGTTTTCAATAGTGGTTATCAAGCACAAATGAAATCCTTACCAAAGATTGAATCTGGTGTCTCGTATGAGTTGGCTCAATTTAGAAAAAATACACTCAATGATATCAAGTATGAACTTAATCTGAAAATTCCGGAAAGTAAATCTGAAAGAATCTCAGGAACAGAAGTGATTACTTTTAACTATAAAAAACAAAATGAAGCCCCGTTACAGATTGATTTTAAAGAAGAACCCTCTTCACTCCTGTCTGTATCTGTGAACGGGCAACAGATAAAAGCAACTCTGGAAAACGAACATGTTATCATTCAACCAAAATACCTGAAATCAGGATTTAACCAGATCAATATTGCTTTTCTTGCCGGAAATGGGGCGTTGAACAGGCGTGATGGATATTTGTATGCTTTATTTGTTCCTGATCGTGCAAGAACCATGTTTCCATGTTTTGACCAGCCTGATCTGAAAGCTAACTATTCTCTGACTTTAACTGTTCCTGAAAAATGGAGCGCTATCACCAATGGAAAACTTAAAGATACAAGCATTCAGCAGACCCAAAAAACGTTGCGTTTTGATCAGTCAGATCTGCTTCCTACCTACTTGTTTTCATTTGCTGCCGGAGATTTCAAAAATCATACAGAGAAGATCAGTCAGCAGGATTCCAGGATTTTATATCGTGAAACAGATTCTGTGAAAATTAAAAATAGCATGGATTCAATTTTTACTTTATATAGAAATTCTCTTTCTTATTACGAAAAATGGACTGGTATTAAGCATCCTTTTCAAAAGCATGGGTTGGTGGTTATTCCTGACTTTCAGTTCGGGGGAATGGAACATCCTGGAGCTATATTATTTCAAAATTCCACTTTGTTTTTAGATCAGAATGCTACCCAAAACCAGTTGAATAACCGATCCAATCTTATAGCCCACGAGGTTGCTCATCTTTGGTTCGGAGATATGGTAACCATGAATTGGTTTAATGATGTCTGGATGAAGGAGGTTTTTGCCAACTTTATGGCGGATAAAAGTACCGGTGCATCTTCAGATAAAATGGTTTATGATCTGAAGTTCTTAACAGGGCATTTTCCGGCGGCTTATTCGGTGGATCGTACTTTAGGAGCCAACCCGATCCGACAGGTTTTGGATAATCTCCAGAATGCAGGAATGATGTATGGCCCTATTATTTATGATAAGGCACCTATTATGATGCGTCAGCTGGAATTGCTGATTGGTGAGGAGAATTTTCAAAAAGGAGTAAACGAATATCTTACAAAATATGCTTACAGTAATGCAAGCTGGCCGGATCTTATTGCCATCCTTGATAAACATACACCGGAAGACCTGCAAAGCTGGAATAAAGTGTGGGTAAATGATCCCGGCAGGCCTGTTATCGATTATAATGTAACATATAAAGGCGATAAAATAGAACAATTTACCATTTCTCAGAAACCCGAGTACGGAAAGGAACAAAAATACTGGCCACAGGAATTTCAGATCAGTTTATTTTATGCTGACAAGGTTGAACATGTTAACGTAAAATTGTCCGGAAAAGAACAAAACGTTTCAGAATTAAAAGGGAAAAAGAAACCTCTGTTTATTCTGCAAAACTCATCGGGAATAGGGTATGGGGTATTCAAAACGGATAAAGCTGTAATGTCTGAATTTTCTTTAGTAAAAGACCCGATAAACCGTGCAAGTGCTTATATTTCGTTATATGAAAATATGCTGAACGGTTCAGAAGTCAGCGCGCAGGATTTATTACACTTTTTTGCTGAACAATTGCCAAAAGAAAGCATAGAATTGAATTTACGCTTGATTACCGGTTATATTTCTACTATTTATTGGGATTTTTTATCTGAAAATACACGATTGAAAGAATCTGTAGATATTGAAAATACATTATGGAAAACATTGCAGGTACAGACAGCAAAAAACAATAAGAAAATTATTTTTGATTGCTATCAGGGAATATTCCAGTCGCAGCAGGCATATGATAATCTGTATACAATTTGGAAATCCCAGACGCCACCGAAAGAGGTATCTCTTAATGATGATGATTTCACGAATCTTGCCCTTGCTTTATCTCTACGAAATACTAATAATAATGAGTTGTTGCAAGAGCAGTTGACGAGAATTAAGAATCCGGATAGGATTAACCGTTTTAAAATTATTATGAATGCGGCTTCTTCAGACCAGAAGGTACGTGATGAATTTTTTAATGGACTTATGCAAAAACAAAACAGAGCGAATGAATCAGCCGTTGGCTCTGCATTAGGGTACCTGCATCATCCGTTAAGACAAAAAACGTCTATTCATTATCTTTCCAATACTTTAGAGGTTTTGCAGGAAATACAAAAAACAGGAGCTATCTTTTTTCCGGATAATTGGCTTCGTTCAACATTTAGTAATTATCAGGCTCCGAAAGCTTTTGATATTGTGAATCAGTTTCTTTTGAAAAACCCTGATTATAATCCTATTCTGAAGAATAAAATTTTGCAGGCAACGGACAATTTAAAAAGAGCTCAGGTACTGGTGAAATAAAGTTCACTACGCTAATGATAAAACCCAAACCTCAGGCAAATTTGTCTGGGGTTTTACATTTAAAACAGGGGAGTTTTTAAGAGACCGGTCGGGCATTTTTTAAAAAATGGTTATCTTCGGCTTCATAAAAAAAATGATATGCAAGTATATGAAGGGATTTCTGTGGGGTTGTATCTGTTATTAATGATAGGTATAGGCATATATTCTTATAGAAAATCAACAAGTAATTCGGAGGAGTTTTTAATAGGCGGAAGAAAGATGGGAGCAGCCGTTACGGCACTATCTGCAGGGGCCGCCGATATGAGTGGCTGGCTGTTGATGGGTGTTCCGGGCGCCATGTATTTATCTGGGATTTCCAGTTCCTGGATTGCGATAGGACTAACAATTGGAGCCTATCTCAACTATATTATTGTAGCACCAAGACTTAGGATCTATACGGAGGTCGCTCAAAATGCGATAACCTTACCCGTGTTCTTTGAAAACAGGTTTAAAAATAAAAATCATCTCTTAAAAATAACGTCTTCCATTTTTATTCTGGTGTTTTTTACGCTGTACACGTCAGCAGGGATGGTGTCAGGCGGAAAATTGTTTGAGTCAGCTTTTGGAATGGATTATACAGTAGGATTACTACTAACCAGTTTAGTTGTGGTTCTGTATACATTTTTAGGTGGGTTTTTGGCTGTAAGCCTTACAGATTTTGTACAGGGAACCATTATGGTATTAGCCTTGGTAATTGTACCCATTGTGGCCATTACCCAGATTGGAGGTGTTGGGGAAACGTTATCCCTGATTGAAGCTAAAGATCCTAAATATCTGGATCTATTCAGAGGAACCACTACCGTAAGTATTGTCTCTTTATTGGCATGGGGATTAGGATATTGTGGGCAGCCTCATATTCTGGTACGTTTTATGGCTATTGATAAGCCCAAGGATTTGGTTAAAGCTAGACGAATAGGAATTACATGGATGATTTTTACTGTTGCCGGAGCCTTAGCTATTGGCTTGGTGGGGATTGCTTTCCTGCAAAAATTTGATTTTGAAACCATGATGAAGTTTGATGGATCCAAGACAGAGGCGGAAACGATCTTTATTTATTTCTCCCGTATATTATTCCATCCGTTTATTGCAGGATTTCTGCTTACCGCTATCTTAGCAGCTGTAATGAGTACTATTTCTTCCCAGTTATTGGTTACTTCAAGTTCATTAACGGAAGATATCTATAAAGCTTTCCTGAATAAAAAAGCAACCTCAAAACAGCTATTGATTGCCAGCAGACTTTCTGTTTTACTGGTAGCCATTATTGCAGGTCTTCTATCCTTAGATCCTAAAGACAGTATTCTTAATCTGGTAGGAAATGCATGGGCAGGTTTTGGTTCCGCATTCGGGCCACTTATTCTTTTGTCTCTTTTATGGAAAAAAACAACCTGGCAGGGAGGTTTAGCCGGTATGCTAGTAGGAGGAGTTACAGTATTGGCTTGGGTATATCTCCAGCATCCGCTAAAGGACTGGTATGAAATCATTCCGGGATTCACTCTTTCTCTATTCACCAATATTATTGTTTCGTCATTGACCTACAAGCAGGATGAAGTAATTGAAAGTGAATTTGATGAGGTTAAAAAAATTATGAAGGAATAATAATGCAATTTTAACTTATATGATATAAAAAAACAAACCCTTGCCTGAGCGAGGGTTTTTGTATTATAATCAGTGATTACACAAGCTGGTTTTGCATTGTATATTTTGAAAACTCTTCACGGTCATGGTAGCCAAGCAACCCTTACACAGTTGAGATGGTGTATTCTCTTCATAGTTTCATTGTTTTTTTTGAGGCTCAATATTTCATTGACAAATTACTAATTATAAGTGGTATTTCAACTCATATCCTTTGTTTTTAGTAGTATTCATGCCTTATGACAAAAGTTTCCAATATATGCTGAAAGAAGATTATCTGTATCAATATCAGCTGAGTTGAGCCCAGTATATTTTTTCCGATTTCATATTTTTTTTGTGCAAATTTGCAAAATAAACTATCAGAAAGTTATATACCTGCTTTTTGGTTCCATACTGGCCATTAGGAAAGTATACCTGCAA
Source organism: Chryseobacterium aurantiacum (assembly GCF_003020585.1). GTDB lineage: Bacteria > Bacteroidota > Bacteroidia > Flavobacteriales > Weeksellaceae > Chryseobacterium > Chryseobacterium aurantiacum. The sequence goes on along the minus strand of NZ_PXUE01000002.1, from coordinate 564,909 downwards.
AAAACGATTATTATGCCTGAGTTTTTCCACGACAAAAGATTATACTATACCCCGATTGAATTTGCTCTGAGTCATATAGGAGGAACCTGGAAAATGCCTATTTTGTGGAGGTTGCAGGAAAAACCACTTCGTTTTAGTGAACTGAAGAAAGATATCCCCCATATTACAGACAAAATGCTGACCAGCCAGCTAAGAGAGCTGGAAAGCAAGGAAATGATCCACCGTGAAGTATTTCCTGTAGTTCCGCCAAAGGTTGAGTATAGTCTGACCGAGAAAGGGAAAAAAGCCATTCCTGTTATTGAAGCCATTATGACATATGGCTATGACCTTATTCAGGATGCCGGCATTATCTTTCCGCCAAAGAAATAGGCCGTACTTTCCATTTATTTTGCCCCAAAATGATTATCTTTACTGATAAGAAATCTGATTTATCATATCAAAGCTGTTTAAACTTTTTTATTAAACCACAAAAGATATACAAAAGTTTTTTAAACATCTAAGCTATTTAAGTGATATACTTTGTGTGCAAGGAAGGATATTCAAGTTTTGTTGAAAATCAAAGATTTTCATCTTATCTGAACTTAATTGTGCCGTATTTCCTTACACTTTCTAAAGTGCACGAAAGTGTTAAAAAAATAAAAACTTTTGTGACTTTTGCGGTTAAGTGTAAACAGACTTATCAAATTAATTCAGGTTTCTCTTGTACAGATAGAGTTTGATTATTCTTAATTTTTCAAACTTTTCTATAGTATAAAAGGGCTTTTTCCAGTCTTTACAATCAATAAAGACTCCTTTTATCTACTTGTTCCGCAAAAGCTTTACGAAGCTTCTCTTTTTCAAGCCAAAATAATTTTACAACATTTTCTAATTAATCTAAGTTATTAACCTTTCAAATATTTGAAGATGAAAGATAAAGATACAACCCAAAAACTTTATATTATTACCGGCGGGCCGGGTGCCGGAAAGACTACGCTATTGAATGAATTACACAGCCACGGATTTAGAATAGTACCTGAGGATGGACGAAGAATTATTAAAGAACAAATCGACTTAAAAGGCGAGGGGATGCCTTGGGCCAATAAAAAACTATTTGCTGAACTGATGTTTGAAGCTGCACAAAAAAACTACCAGGAAATGATAGAAATTCCTAGTTGGGATCCTGTTTTTTTTGATCGTGGAATATTGGATACTATTGGCTACCTCAAACTGGAAAATATTCCCATTCCTCAAGAAATGGAAGTAAGTGCCCGCAAAATGGTTTACAATAAAAATATCTTTATTCTTCCTTGTTGGAGAGATATTTATGAGAATGATTTGGAGAGAAAGCAAACCTGGAATGAAGCTGTGCAAACCTTTGATTGTATGATGGAAACTTATCTGAAATACGGCTATAATATCATTGAGGTTCCGAAGAGTACAGTAACGGATAGGGTTCGGTTTATTCTTGAGACCATTAATAATTTCGTAAATTGAAACATCATCTGACGAGCAATGAACCATCCATTTGAAAATGAAATAATAAAACTATCGAAGCTGGATCTTTCAGTAAGAGAGAAACTTTCTGCGGAAGGAAAGCTTTCAGGAGGATATCACCCTGAGATGGAAAAAGTTCATAAGGCTAATGCAAGACGACTTCGGGAGATTATGAATGAAATTGGATTTCCCACCATATCCAAGGTAGGGGAAATGGCAAGTGATGCCGCGTGGCTCATTATTCAGCATTCTATTGGTGAACCTGAGTTTATGAAGCAGTGCTATACAATGATGGAAGAAAATATTGATGATATTAATCCGAAAAACAAGGCATATTTGTATGACCGGATTCAGGTGTTTCAGGGCAAACCACAAAAATATGGTACCCAGTATATTGAAACTGAAATTCCTTATCCTGTAGAAGATAAAGAAAACTTAAACAAAAAACGATTAGAAGTAGGCCTGCAACCATTATCTTTAAAAGATATCAACAAAATTCCCGATTTTGAAAATATTCCTGAAATAGAAATAAGAGACCAGGAATATACGAATTGGAGAAGAAAAGTAGGGTGGATCTGACCATCCATTCACCATACAGAAATTCAATGTATTAATTAAATCAAAAATAAAATGGAAATAAAATCTGTAGATTCATTCATAGATTACTATGAAAAAATTCGTTCAAGAACCAATCGGATTATCAAGATTGTTCCTCCTGAACATATTGATTTTACCTATAAACAGGGAAAATTTACCATTGGTGATCAAATACGGCATATCGCCACCATTGAACGATATATGTATGGAGAAACTATTTCCGGAAGAAAAAGTGCTTATCCTGGTTGTGGCAAAGAACTGGCGGATGGGTACGAGAACATTGTGAATTTTTTCAATGAAATGCATAGGCAGACTCTGGAAATCATAAAAGGATTTTCCGATGAAGATCTTAACCGTAAATGTCTTACTCCTGCCAATAATGAAATATCAATATGGAAATGGCTTCGGGCGATGGTTGAGCATGAAATTCATCACAGGGCAGAGCTATATATTTATCTGAATCTTTTGGATGTAAAAACGCCCCAGATCTATGGTTTTTCAGCAGAAGAAGTTCAGGATATGAGCGTAAAACTATAACTTTTTAAAAATCAGTAGCTTTTGAACCCCAAAAATGAAAGGGTTAATTTATATATTCATCTTTGGAAAAATAAGAATATTGAGCAACTGTATTAAAACAGAATAATAAATAAAATAAGATAGCCACAGATGATTCATTCGTGGCTTTTTTCTAACATCAATTCGTAAATGACTATGTATTTATCATAATAATGTGAAAAAATATTTTTTTTGAAAATGATTAATATGGGTTTGTTATACAGTGTTTTGTTGAGTGTTTTTAGGGTAAGTAAAAGAAGAGTTATGATCAAAAGTCGTAGAACTACTACAAATTTTCAGATTGATGTCTGAAAATTTTTTGAATATAAATAACCGCTTTATATTTGTTATACCAACACCCAATTATAAAATAGTATTAACGATTAAAATTTATAGATCATGGTAACAAATTCAAGAGCATTCTTAACCATTCTGTACTAACTTTTCTGATTATTACAGATTTTTAAAATTTAGCTATTTATTTCATCGTCTTTTCTGAAGTTTTTATTTCAGGGTTATCCTTTAGTGCTAAATTAAAAGAAAAGAATGAGATAAATGGAAGTCCGATTAGAATCCCTTTGGGGAACTGTAAATGAAATCGCTACAAAATTTTTAAAGATTAAAAACAATATGGATATTAATAATTTAAAAGAAACAATCAAGCCATTTTTCTGGGTAGAACATGGCAATAGTTTCTCGGTATGCTTAGATGCCGGAAGTTATAAACAGGAAATCTTTGATGCAAGAGCAGAAGAGGGTTTTGAAGGAAGCGGTTACGACTGGGGTTCCTTGGCTCAGGTTTTTTTGGAAGAAAAAAGACCGGATTTAAGCGATAGTATTCGGTTTGATCCGGAAGGGGGAATGTTTTGTGTCTATTCTTCTGATAGTGATCAATTGAAAGACTTTATTCTGGATTTCAAAAAAACCTGTGAAGATGAAAGCGTAATCATGGACTTATTTTCTAGGGCAGAACTGGATTAAACAAGAAGTATATCCCCAGGAATATTGAAAGATAGCTGGCCGTATTTAGACTTTAACTCAATTTATCAAAATTAATTATGAAAAAAATATTTTCTGAACTTAAAGGCTTTGTAATATACAGTCCGGAGCTTTTAGCAAAATACCTTCAGGACCATAACCTGCCGGGTAATAATATTTTGAAATACTTTGTTGAAAATGAACACGGAGATGAGATAACAAAGTCGGGAATTGCCATTCCTCTTATAGGGGTAGAAGAGGGCTATTACTCTTTCTGTATCTCCACCGGTGAAGAACGCATCTTAGGAAACGGAGAAGTAGCAGTTCAGTCAGATGGTTGGATATACCAGACAAACAATAATGATTTAAAGGTTGTAGGCATCGGTTATTTAAAGGATATCTCAACCATTAATGATGAAAATAGCATAAAACTTACCCTGGAGAACGGTTGGTCTTCTATCAAAATAAGAGCGGGAATAAAGGATGGAGAAAGATTATTTGAACTTGTTGCTCAAAAGCATGAAATAAAGCCGGATTTTGGTGGAGATGTGACTACAACCTATTATTACAGTTAAAAAGGTAATATCTAAAGGGAATTTCCATCAAAAGAAAATTTTTGTAAAAAAGTTTTTAAAATTAATTTTTAGAATGACAGAGCAGGAGTTTTTGCTGTTAAATAATAAAAATATTTGATAGTCAATGCCTTTGTAAAGCTATATTTCCAAATGTCCTTTTCAGGAAAGGCCCGTTCCATCAATGTTTTTTTTGAAAATTATAATTTTATTAAAAAATATTTTGTCAGTTATAAAAAACTTTCTATATTTGCACCACTGAAAACAACGGTATAACCGGAGTTAAGGGAGAGTTGGCAGAGTGGTCGATTGCGGCAGTCTTGAAAACTGTTGACTGTAACAGGTCCGGGGGTTCGAATCCCTCACTCTCCGCAAGATGTAACCCTAAGGCATCAAAAATACAAGTCCTGTAGATCAATGATCTACAGGACTTTTTTTATTTGTGTTTTTTTTAAAAATATGCTAAAAAATATTGGTCAAATAAATGGCTTTCAATCTATAATCTGAATTAACAGCTTGGTTATTTGAATTCTTGAACTGTATAATAATCATTAAAGAATATATATGAGTATCTACAATTAATACCATTATCTTTATATCATAAAAATTATTTAAAGTCAATGAAAATAAGTTTGTGTTTAATTGTTAAAAATGAACAGCATGTTTTAAGCAGATGTTTGGAAAGCGCCACAAAATTCGCAGATGAAATTATCATCGTAGATACAGGCTCTACGGATAAAACCAAAGAAATTGCTAAACAATTTACAGACAAAGTTTTCGATTTTGAGTGGATTGATGACTTTTCAGCCGCACGTAATTTTGCATTTTCCAAAGCGACTATGGATTATCAGATGTGGTTAGATGCTGATGATGTTGTTCCGGAAAAATCAGCGAAAGAAATAAATGAGCTGAAGAAAAGCCTGAATGAAGATGTTGATATTGTTACGATGAAATATGTTTTGTCATTTGATGAAAACAATAATCCTGCTTTCTACTCAACCCGTGAAAGGTTATTCAAAAGAAGTAAAGATTATCAGTGGATTGAGCCCGTTCACGAATGTATTCCTTTAGTTGGTAATCTACATTATACAGATATTGAGATTTGGCATAAAAAAAAGAATTCCGAAGTACTTTCTACAAGAAATATAGACATATATAAAGCCTTGGAGAAGAATGGGACGGTGTTTTCTGCAAGGCAATTGTATTATTATGGCAGGGAGTTGAGGGATCACAATGAAACTGATAAAGCGATTTTTTATTATGAAAAATTTTTAAACTCGCGATCCGGTTGGTTGGAAGATATAATAAGCTGTTGTCATCAGCTGGCTGTTGATTATAAAAAAAAGGGTTCCAGAGAAAAAATTCTTCCGACTTTACTTAAGAGCTTCGAGTATGATGTCCCAAGACCAGAAATCTGCTGTGAACTAGGATATTATTATAAAGATGAGCAAAATTATGGTCAGGCATTTAAATGGTTTGATTTGGCCACTAAACTTCCCCAATCGAATTCTGTAGGTTTTGTATTTACTGATTATTCAGGATATATTCCCAATATTGAGGCTTGTGTTTGCTTATCTCTTTTAGGAGAATATAAAAAAGCCAATGAATACAATGAGAGGGCATCTGTTTCAAGACCAGACTGTCCTTCTGTAAGGCAAAATAGAGATTATTTAAGAGGACTTATTTAATTGCTGAAAAATTCCCCAAAATTCCCTTTTCTTAATTTTTTAGGACTCCGTTTTAATGTAGAAATTATTGGATGATAAAAGAGTAATAAAGTTCTTGTAATTCTTTTTAATCATAAATTAATATAATTACCACAATATAATTATATATTTGATAAATAATAAAAACTAATAAGATATACATTAATATGATATGAAAACTACACTTTTCACGCTTCCTTTGTTTCTTGTGAGTTTCTCGATTCAGGTTTCGGGACAAGAAACCCTAAATACCGGAGGTGCTAATATTTCCGGTGCCACAGGAAATGTTACAGCTTCTTTAGGCCAGATTTTTTATGAAACAGCATCTTCTTCTGTAGGAAATATTGCTGCAGGTGTTCAACAGCCCTATGAAATCACAGAAACATTAGGTGTTGATATTACCGAAATCAGTTTGAACCTTAATGTTTTTCCCAATCCCACAACAGATATTCTTAATTTGAAAATGGGATTCAAAGATTACAATAAATATCGATACGATCTTTTTGATGGCAGTGGTAAGTTACTTACCAGTAAACCTATTATGCAGGCACAAACTCAAATTACAATAGGGTCTTATCCTGCTGCAATCTATTTATTAAAAATATCAAAAGATGGCAGGATTATCAAAATTTTTAAGGTTTTAAAAACAGACAAATAAAATATAAAAACTAATTACCTATGAAAAAACTTTCCTTTCTAACAGCCTCTCTGGCTTCTGCTTTGGTGTTTTCACAAGTGCAGGATGCAATGAGTTATCAGGCTATTATCCGAAATTCAAGTAATCAATTGGTCAGTAATCAGAATGTAGGAATGAAATTTTCTATATTGAAAGGTTCTGTAACAGGAACGGTTGTTTACTCCGAGACTCAAACTCAGCCTACTAATAATAATGGTTTAGTAACTGTAAAAATAGGTGCCGGTACTTTGGTTAGTGGCTCTTATTCTACAATAAACTGGGGGGCAGATGTTTACTTCATGAAAATTGAAACAGATCCTAATGGGTCAAATAACTATACCATAACAGGAACATCACAATTACTAAGTGTTCCTTATGCTCTATATGCAAAAACTTCAGGAAGTTCTCTTCCTGGTCCTCAAGGAGCTACTGGTGCAACCGGTCCACAAGGTATTCAGGGTATCCAAGGAACTATCGGAGCAACCGGTGCTGTAGGAGCCCAAGGTATTCAAGGAGCTACCGGCGCAACAGGTCCTCAAGGTTTGCAGGGAATTCAGGGAGTTATCGGAGCAACCGGTGCTGTAGGAGCCCAAGGTATTCAAGGAGCTACCGGCGCAACAGGTCCTCAAGGTTTGCCGGGAATTCAGGGAGTTATCGGAGCAACCGGTGCTGTAGGAGCCCAAGGACTAGTAGGAGCTACCGGCGCAACGGGCCCACAAGGTATTCAGGGTGTTCAAGGAGTTATTGGAGCAACAGGAGCAATAGGAGCCCTAGGAGCACAGGGTGCTACAGGTGCGGGTTTTGCCAATGGTTCTGCATCAGGACAGGTCTATATAACAGGAGCTACGCCATTTGCACCCACTAATCCTGTAAGTTTAAGTGGAGATGTTACCATGAGCGCCTCTGGAGTTACAAGTATTGGAAGTTCCAAGATAACGACAACCAAAATTGCCGATGCTTCTGTTACAGTAGCGAAAATATCTACAACTTCCGGTACAGCGGGTTCTTCCACTTACCTTAGAGGAGACGGGACCTGGTCTACGCCAAGTAGTAGTGGTGCACAATTGTTGACAGGAACAACTACCGTGACCTTACCGGCATCAGGTAATGCTGGGGTATTTACAATGACTGTAAACGGAGCGGCCGTAGGTGATGCAGTTATAGTAAGCCCAATAGGAAATATTTCAGGAGGAAGTTACCCGCCAATTTACACTCCAAAAGTAACAGCAGCAAATACCATAACTGTTTATCTGTATGATGCTGGTGATGCTGGTGGTACATCCTTTTCTTTTAAAGCCACGGTTATCAAGTAAATGATCTATTCTTTTTTAGAAAGAAATTATAATTATATATTATTAAAAATCAAAAAATCCAGTAAATAACTGGATTTTTTGATTTGTCTATGAATGGTTTTCTGCCTATTTTAATTATTGCTTGAATTTATAAGCTAGATGAGAAAAGTGAGATCAAATTGTTTTTAGATACAACTCTTGTAATTCCTGGGTTGTAAATGCTTTAGATGGTAAGTTCTGAACCAATTCTCCTTGTTTCATAATGCCAATATTAGTGGCTACACTTACTGCATTAAAAATATCATGGGTTGCCATTAAAATCGTTCTTCCTTCTTTTCCTAGCTGGCGCACAATCTCTGTAAATTCCGCTGTAGCTATAGGGTCCAGTCCACTAGTGGGCTCATCCAAAAGAAGTACTTTGGCATCTTTTGCAAGGGCTATGGCAATACCAACCTTTTGACGCATTCCTTTAGAATATCCGCCTAGTGGTTTTTGATGAGCTGTTTCCTGTAATCCGGTGCGGAGAAGTAAAGAAGACAACATTTCTTTAGTGTAGCTAAATCCTGCAATTTTAGAGAAAAAATCGAGGTTTTCTATTCCGGTAAGATTAGGATATAATAATACGGTTTCAGGAATATAAGCTAAATGCTTTTTTATTTTTTGCTGATCATTCTTTACCGATATATCATTAATGAAAGCGTCTCCGGAAGTAGCTTTTATAAGTCCCAGAAGAATATTGATCGTAGTGCTTTTTCCAGCTCCGTTTTGTCCGAGAAGCGCAAAAACTTCCCCTTTTCCTACTTCAAGGTTAAGAGATTGAAGCGCTGTAAAATCGTTGTATTTTTTATGTAAATTGATTATTTTTAACATAGTTTTTTGTATTTGTTTTGTGAAAGAATGATAAATAGGCTGATGAATATCAAATAGGGTAAGAAAAGTTGTAATGTGCTTACATTTTCAGAAGAATTAAAAATCTTTACAGTTTGCAAGTTCCAATCAACGGATTCTGCATCTTTTCCTGAAAAAATAAGAGGGTAGAAGAAGAGTCGTTTCTTTTCATGGAAATCTTTCAATGCTGAAGCATATTGTAAATGATTGATCACGTCAGTTTTTGCTATTTGGCTTTCTACAAGCTGAGTATGGATGTTTGGAAAAAAATATCCTAAATATATAGCAGCTTCATTCCGTTTTTTCATTTTTTCAATATACTGTTTTGAAGACTCTGAAGATTCCATATCTCCCATATGTTGCATGGCATAATACCATGTCCAGGTAAATGTGTCATTTTCTTCTACTTTGAACTTTCTGTATTGGGGATAAACTTTATAAAATTTTTCCATGGTTGGAACTTTGGCCTCATCCCACTTATTGTGATACCCTTCTCTTTGTTCCATAACTGCTTTAAGGGATTCATGAGTTGGATATAGTTTTTGAATCAGCATATTGCCACTCATCGGAATAATGAAGTTCATACCTACCCATACAATGAGAAGCGTTAATGCATTTTGAGCAGAAGATTTGCGGAATGAAATAACCCATCTGCATAATGCAAACCAAAATATAATATACAGCCATCCGCTTATAAGAAAGAGGATATAATACCTATCAAAAGGGATTTTTATCCATATTGAGGCTATAGCTGCTAAAATTATATAGACTAATGAGACCGCGATGAATCGTATGCCCATTTTATGATCCAGTAGCCTTTTTAGATTATTGCTTTGAACAGACAACAGTTTCCAGGTTCCTCTTTCTTCTTCCTCAGAAATCAGATTATAACAGAATGCAATAATAACAAGTGGAAAGAGGAAGACTAAAACAAAACTGAAGTCAAAATTTCCAACAGCAGTATTGGCCGGATTATAAAAGTCAGAATTATAACGCTGCTCCTCAAGATTTCTTATAGTGACACCCTGGATAGAGGGATTTAGATCTCTCATACCTATATTTAAGGCCGCCAGTTTTGGGGTCTCATTAGCTAGGTTAAATTTAATGTAATACAGAATAAGGCCTAGATCATCTTTATGAAACTTTGTGTTTCTTTCAATACTTTCCATCTGAAATGCACCACTTTTGGCGATAATATCTTCATTACGATCAAGGAATTTTTTTCCTGTGTAAATTGCCATAAGCCCGGCCAGAAATAAAAATAACAATGCAACAATGTAAGCCTTGTTACGATAAAATTGGGTATATAAATAACGATTCATTTAGATTAATTTTAATTTTCTTCCACTTATTTCAATGGCGATTATACATATAGTGAACCAGATAATTAAAGCAACAGCAGATATCCACTGGGCCTTGAAACTTTCAAATACAGGAGTGTACTGGTAATTGAAGTCTGGAAATTTCTTCCAATTATCTTTATTAATAACCGCAGGAGGACCTCCTTTTTCAGGGGTTACATTACTGATATACTCAATCTGCAAATTATTGAGATGCTGAGCCATCTGATAACGATAATCTTCAGCTTGCTTTTGAAATTGAGTATAAGAGAAAAAATCAGTGCCCGTGGAAATCATTGAGAAATTTTTAATAGCCATCGTAGGATTGATAAATCCAGAAAGATCAGATATCTTTTGCTGCTTGTTGTAAATTTCTTGTAATTCTTTCTGATGCCTGCTGTAGATCTGAGAGCTTATCTTTTCTCCTTCTTTCATAACAAAACCACTATAATTAAAAGGAAGTTTATCAGTAGTTTTTACCTTATAATGAGCCAGTAGGGAGTCTTTTATCTTTTTAAAATGAGGATCATCAGGATTGTGGCTGTCTCCGGATTTTAAAATGTCCTTTTCCAGCTGTGTTTCAAATGCTATACGGGAAGGAGTGGGATATAGGTTTTGTGCTGCAAACTGAATACCCTTAGGCAAAACAATAATAAAAAGAAGCCAGAACCCGATAAGGCTAATAAGCGCTCCCGAGGTGTTTTTACTGATTGCGGAAATAACAACCGTTAAAGTACTGATGAAAAAATAGTACATCATGTAGGAGGGGAGTAAAATCAATAGCCTTATTAGGATATCTGCTCCAGTAGTGGTTCCTGAAATTAATGCGGCCAAAAATGTAACAGGAAATACGGGAAGCAGAAACAGCAAAGAAAATTGCCATAATCCAAGAACTTTTCCCAACAGAATATCTCTACCCGAAGCACCCTGTACACTCATTATTTTTAAGGTAGAATTTTCTCGCTCCTGAACAATTAATCCAAATCCTAAAAACAAAATAATAAGGGGGACGATGCTTTGTAGAATAAAAGCACTACTGAATGCTCCGAAACGAACTAAAGTTCCTGAACTGCCGGCTTCTGAAAGATTTGCAGTATTCTGTTTATGGGCTTCCAGAAATATGACATTACCCAGATAATCATCCAGACCATTATCAAAAATATTCAAGGGATGCCCAATCCTAAAGACAAGATAGCCGTAGTGAGCCATTCGGTGAGGGTGTTTATCCGGCCTTTGTTCCCAATGTTCACGCACTTCAGTCCGGTATTCCTTTACTTTTGAAAAGGTGTCTGTGTATTTGGTAAACCCTATACCAATACTCAGCATACAGAATAAAAGAACGATGACAATGATGAGTAGGTTTTGCTTTCCTTTGATCAGGTCCTGCCTGGTCTTTCTTACGATCAGTTGTAAGTTTGAAATAGCCATAATTTAAAATTTATAAGTAGTAGTTAGTACATAATTTATCGGTGCACCGGGGAATAGCCTTAGATAGTTTTGTGCCCCGATCCAATAAGTTTTGTTGGTGATATTATTGATGTTTAATGCCAGCTGAAAATTAGATTGGGCAGGAGCATAATATAACGCTGCATCCATTGTAGTATAGGCTGGAAGTTCAAAGCTTCTGGTAAACCACGGTACTTTTGAACTCTGATGGAGCATTCCGAAGCCGATTCCAAAGTCTTTTATTGCCGGAATGGCTGAAAAGTTGTAACGGGTCCAGAGGTTGATTGAATTTTTAGAGGTGTTTTCTTTTCTTTTTCCAACAAGATTAATATTCGTATCCTCAAGTATTTTAGCATCAATATAGCTGTAACCTCCGTATACATGCCATTGGGGTAGAATATGTCCGGTAAATTCTGCTTCAAAACCACGGCTCCTGTCCGCACCTCTTTGTATCAGCTCATCCGGCTCTGCAGGGTTATTGGCATTGATTAAAATATTTCTCTGATTAATTTCATAAACAGCGATATTCACAGCTATTTTTCCGAAAAGCTTAGCTTTTACTCCAATCTCTTTAAGGTCAGAGGTTAAAGGTTTAAATCTTGCTGCAGATTCCGGGCCTGTAAGACTGGATGTGTTAGGCATTAATGTGACCGTATTAGATTGTGGCTGATATCCTGTGAGGTAAGTTCCATACACATTGATATTATCAGTTAGGCTGTATGTGATTCCGAACCTGTATAACAGCTTGTTGTTCTGAAAAGAAGACTTATTAGGCTCTTTAAAGTTGGTGGTATCTTGAAACCATTCCTGGCGGATGCCGGATAATATTTTAAATTTCTTCCAGGTAAAAAGATGCTGAATGTATGCGGCATGTGTAGTGGTTAATGCAGCAGGCAACGGAGTGACGATGTTAAGGATATTAAAATCAACACCCTGGTGGTTGGTTGCCCCGGGACTCAGATCAAACGGATTCACATTGGGTTTGGGTATTAATATTCCATTGTAATTGACCGTCTGATAGTTGGCCGCATTGGCCGGATTGTAAGAAGAAACTACTGAACCGTCCTTTAAAAGAAAGCCTCTTGCAGCATTTTGTTGACCGCCTTTACGTTTCTCCCATATTTGACTGTCATATCCTATTAACACCTGATGCTGAACCGAACCAGTTTTAAAATTGAAATTAAAATAAGCATTGATATTATCCACCGCCCATTTTTGCTTTCTCTGCACAAACTGCATCATAGCCAGATTAGAAACCGGTTTATTATCCATATCGGGAACAAAAGAATTGGTAGTTCTGTGTTCCTGTAGGTTTTCTCTCCAGTACTGCTTCATATAGGAGGCATTAAAACTGACAAATTTGTTGAAATGATGGGTTAAACTTCCCATAATGATGAGGTCTCTGGTTTTAAAAAAATCATCCGGCGCGCCAAGATTCAACGTTCTGGGGGTGCTTTTAAGATCTGTTTTTCCAGCAACAGCTCCGAAAATAGGCTGCCCTCTGTCCAAATTTCCATAGAGATCATTAAAAATCATTTCTACGTTCACAGATGTCTTTTCATTGGGAATAAATGTTAAAGAAGGGGATATTAGAATACCACTGTTTTTAACATGATCCCTGAATGACTGGGCATTTTGATAAGCTCCGTTGAAACGATAGAGAAGGGTTTTACTCTTATTTAAAGGACCTGTAAGATCCGTAGAGACCCGGTAAGTATCAAAACTACCCCCTGATAAACTGACTTCATGACGGGGTATGGAGAGGGGCTTTTTAGTTACCATATTAATTGTTCCTCCCGGATCAACACTGGACATGGTAATGCTTGCAGGGCCTTTAAATACTTCTACACGCTCTATATTGGATGTCATAGGCTGTAAAAAATAATACTGCCTTGTCCGCATCCCATTAATAATCTGCCCTTCTTCGTTTTGACTGATTCCCCGGATGTTATACTGATTATAATAACTTGAAGGAGATACTCCATTTACATTTTTCATAACATCTCCAAGCTGGAATGCCTGACGATCGGTAATAAGTTCCTTTGTAACCGTATTAAGAGTTAAAGGAAGGTCTTTGTTTCTCATGGCAATTTTAGTGGCCGCAAAAGAATAATCAGAAGTGTAATCTTTAGACTTTCGTCCTATAATTTCAACGGTTTGTACAACTGAAGATAAAGTATCCTGATGGCGGGACTGAGCATGAAGAATTGATGATGCTATAATGAAACTTAAGCTAAAAAGCCTAACAGGGACTGGGGAAATAAAATGAATTATTCCCGAATAATAAAAATTATTGGTAATCATAAATAAGATCGAATAGGCATAGAATGCCTCATTAATAAAAAGAGATGGGTAAGTGGATAAAACGCTAGTATCCAAAGGGTATACATACAGACTCAAGAATCTGTATATGTAAAATGAAGGCAGCGTAACTTAGGCTACCACGGAAGAAATAGATGGGGGAGCTCTCGAACTAAAAAAGTCGAGAAGACAACGATAAGAAATGGCTTTTGGTTGAGGCATTTCGCTGTCATTAGAAGTATTGACCGCAAAATCCATCTGCAAAGGTTCAGGGAGAAGAATATTATTCATATGCATATGAAGTGCACACTGGCATTCATCATCCTGAGAAAAAGTAGGAATCTTTTCTTCTTTGGACCCTTTTTTATAAATAACTTTCGTCTTTGTATGTTGAGCATGATCAATACATGTACTTACCCCACTGACATTCGAAATAAATATCAGGAATAAACAGGAAACAAAAAAGACTCTGAGAAATTTTTGCATAATTAGATTAACAAAAGTACAATTTAATTTTAAAAATAGATGATAGATGAATAAAAAGTAATCTGGAGACCAATGTTTTTTGTTATTCTACTGCTTTTCTTCATGGAAAATTAAATTATCTATTCTTACATATATCATCCTAAGCTTTTTGTATTTTTGGGCAAAACCACTAAAAAAATATAATGAAAATAAATATTTTGGGAATATCGTTATTCCTGCTAATTTCTTCATGTAAAACCAATAATACAAACAAAAATCAACATTCCTCTTTATCATCAACAATTGATAGCATGGCGATAAATAACCATTTCAACGGGGTTATTTTAGTAGCAAAAGATTCAGCTATCCAATACGAAAAAGCATTTGGATATTCTGATATTGATACTAAGGCAAAATTAAAAACAAAGGATAAGTTTTATATTGGATCTATCAGTAAACAAATTACCGCTGTTTTAATTCTTAGAGAATATGAAAAGGGAAATTTACAGTTAACCGATAAACTGAATAAATATTTTCCTGAAATTAAGCAGCCCTGGGCAAACCAGGTTACTATTCATGATTTGCTTACTCATACCCATGGAATTTTAGAAATCGATCAGCCTCTGGAATTTGAAGTGGGTACCCAATTTCATTACTCCCAAATAGGATTCGGATTATTGGCTCAGATACTTGAAAAAATAAACCATAAATCTTTTGAAAAAATATCAACAGAATTATTTACCCAATATGGACTGAAGAATACTTTTCATCCCGATCATAAAAAATACAACAATCTTGTAAAGGGATATGAAGAAGATGAAAATGGTAAACTTGTATATGCCACGGGCAATCCTGTTAAATATATAGCTGGGGGTGGCTTCATCTCCAATGCTGAAGATGTATTAAAATGGCATCGCCTGTTATACTCGGGGAAACTTGTAAAGAATACCACCCTGAATATGATGAAAACACGATATGCCACCAGAAATCATCCTATTTTTGATAAAATAGAATATGGTTATGGGCTCTTGTTTTTAGATGGTGAGCAGAACACTCAGATAGGGGCATTTGGATATGCTCCGGGCTTTCCTTCGGCAGCCTTTTATTATCCTCAGACAAATATGAATCTTATCGTTTTGGAAAATATCGGATATAATTTGAATGATTTCAAAAAAACGTTTAAAACCCATACAGATTTAATGAAATTAATTAAAAATCAGAAATAAAAAAAGGGTTGTGTAAAATTGATGTGAAGTACAATAAACATTTTAGTTCACTAAATTAATTAGTACTTTTATCCAGTCATATGCTCAAATATAACATATTGAGGAGATTATATGATGATATCATTTTTTTTAAACTATAACTTTTCAACCATGAACTTATTTCAAAGAGATAATTTTCCAAATGTAACAGGTGGTAGGGTATCACTAAGGCAGATTCTGGATGCAGATCTGGATGACATTATGGAAATTTCATTTTATGATGCTATCCAGGCAAAAACCGTTCAGCAGGCTGCTGAAATGCAGGTAAAGATCAATCAGGATTATAGAGATGGAAATTCCATTCACTGGGGAATTGTAGATAATGTAACCCATAAAATAGTAGGAACTTGTGGCTACTACCGTGGATTGGATAAGGAAGAGGGAGAATTAGGGTGTGTCTTATTACCAAAATATTATGGACAGGGATATATGACAGATGGAATGTTGCTGGCTATTGATTTTGGATTGATCCAAATGGGACTAAAAAGAATCTGGGCGGCAACAAGTAAGCAAAATGGTCCAGCAATCAAGTTGTTGGAAAGGCTCAACTTTGTGAAAATTGCAGAGGCAGACGACGAAATTGAATATGAACTAAAACCGATTAATTAAATTATTTATTATTCTGAATTAAATATACATTGGTGTGTTTTTTGTAGGGAGTGGTCCTGTTAAAACTATAATAAATTATGAAAATTACTTATCTAGGAACAGGATTTTTAGCAATGGCATTGGTACTTACGATGGGATCTAATTCTGTTTCTGCCAAAAGACCAACGATTCAGATTGAGAAGGCATATGGAAATTCGGATTCATTGAAAGTTGAGAATCTGGCTAAGGATTTAAAGAAAATAAAGCCTATTACTATCAATGAATTTAAGGCTAAATTTAAAAAGGAAGTGGCGGGATTTAAGTTGACAGAAGTAGAAGCTTTTGAGGATAAAGATACCGGTTCATTTGCTACTGCCAATTATAAGAAAGGGGATCAAAATGTTTATCTGATGGTGGCCGATGGGGCAGGTCCGGGGGCAGATCAGGTGAAGTCCAGTTTGCTTAATTATTTAGAAATTAAAGCAATAGAAGAGCCTGGTGATAGGCTTATCATTAAGAGCTACAAAGGATGGCAGGCCTTATTTGATTCAAGTATGTATGAAAATGATGGAATGGCAAACATTCAGTATCTGGAGGGAAACAGATATTCTATTGTAGCCGCTGGAAATAAAATTTCTTTAGAAGAAGTAAAGGCTCTTTTAGACAATATCAGCCTATAAAGAGAATTATTTGAGATATATGGTCCCGGTTTATTAAAAGCCGGGGCTTTTTTATTCAAAATACTTAGATATTTGGCTCAAGTAAAATAATAATAATTTATATTGAAACTCCATAAATTAATACGTTATGACAGCAAAGGAATTTATAACAAGTGAGATCGATAGATTAAATGTTTTAATAAGCAGAGAAATAAACAAAGAATCTAATTTGCAGCTAAGAAACGAGTTGTCCGAAGTCATTTACTTAATAAGCCTTTCTGACAAGCATCAAATTAACAAAAAAAACATTAAAACCATTCTGGAATTACCCGATTCTAATACCGGATATTCAGACTATAGAATAATAAACGATTGTGAATCTGATCAGCCGGATCATTGGATTGAAGTAAGTATCCATAATGAGAAAATTAGGCTGGCTGAGGGTGATATTATCATTCAAAAGAAATGAAGTAGGGAGAACTTTGAAGTGTACTAAAGCAGGCTATTGCCTTGGGAAATTAATTATTTTGACGATCGTCCCTCTTTAATTCTCTTTCAATTTCATTAATTTCTGGTAAAGGGAAAAGAAAGCTGTCTTCAATATAGCTTAAAATGTTTTCATCTGTTTTTTTATTCACTTTTCTTATAAATAGTTGATTGCTAGATTTTAAATACTCAATATAGGATAGTGTATTCTGTTTGTTTTGAAAAAATGACTTACCAAATATGGCTCTTTTATCATCATTAACGATAATATCATTGAATGATGTGTTCATAAGAACAGTCTGGAAAAACGATTCGGCAGGTAAAAAAGTATGGAGGTAGTAGTCTTCAAAATCCATTACCCTTTTATTGTTTGTTAAGAATATGCAGGTTTCTTTTGTAAACATAAACCATTTCCCCCCGATGTAAGGAATTACCCCTTTCATAAAATCTCTTTTATAAATAAATGAAGAAACCATGTAAGCTAATTCCGTAAAGTGATTCTGTATTCTTTGCAGAGTATCCGGCCTGTAAAACTCTTGGTCATAATAAAAGAGATAATTCCGACCCTTATTTGCTGTAAGAAACTTACGGATGATACTTTGAGATCTAAGAGGATAGTCTTCACCGCTTAGATTAATAAAATAATCCCATCCCTGGTTTACATTCAGAAGAAATTCCATAGCATTAAGTTCTGCCTGAATCATACTGAAGCCTCCTGATACAATATTCAGACTCTCCAAAATATAAACATTGGGAAATTGAACAGCATACAGCTGAATCTCTTCTGTGAACTTTGAATTTGATTTCCTGTCAATATGAATAAGGTAGAATTGATCTCTTGTATAGATTTTCTGAAACATAGCTTTAAATACTTCAGGTTTATGATGTACCATAATAAAATAAGCAATTTTGATATGGGGTACAGCATGTGATTCTAATGTACAGGGATAGGGAGCAGTTATGGGAAGAGACGTTTGCATACTTCGGAGCTTAAAATCATCCGCACTTGCAAATAATTAGGTTAACGTGCGGAAGCTACGAATATATTTTTGATAATCAACTAATTAAATATAGTTTTGTTGCTTTTCTTTGTTGTACGTTTGCAGAGCATTTATAAACAGGTCACTGCCTTTGCTATTCTGTAAGAGTTTAAAATCACTATCTTTTCTTTCAGTTATGCTTTTTCAGCTGCCAATTTATAGTCTTTGATGGAGGAGATTATAAAATCTTATTGTAAATAGGAACAATATGTTACTGCTGGATAATCAATAATATTTTAATGTTATAGTAAAGCAAGCAGAATGATAGGCCGAAAGAGTATTCCTTAATTTGTTTTTGCTAATACCCCAAATCAAATCCTGATAATAAAGATTTGCTTACAAACTACCGGAAGACCGGAATTTATAATGAGTTTTAAAAATTTAAATCTAATCAATCCAATTATCCGTGCAGTTACAGAAGCTGGCTATTCCAGACCTACTGAAATACAGGAGATTGCAATTCCGCATATTTTGGAGGGAAAAGATATAATTGGATGCGCTCAAACAGGTTCCGGAAAGACAGCAGCATTTGCAATGCCTATTCTACAGTTACTCAAAAGACATACCCCCGAACATAAAGAAATACGAACTTTAATACTTACCTCAACCCGGGAACAGGTTATACAGATAGAAGAAGATCTGGCAATTTATAGTAAGTATTTACCTCTGTCGCAACTTTCAATTTACGAAGGAATTTCACAAGGAAGTCTATTGGCAGCACTAAGAAAAAGAGTAGATATTCTTGTAGCAACTCCCGGAAAACTTTTGGAACTGGATAACCAAAGACATATTGATCTTTCCAAAATTGAGATCCTTGTACTGGATGAAGCAGATAAGATGCTTGATATGGGATTGGTGAATGATCTAAAAAAGATTTTAAAACAAACTCCTCAGAAAAGGCAGGCATTATTCTTTTCCGGAACAATACCAATACCGGTAAACCTGAAAAAATTTGCTGAAACAGTTCTGAATAATCCTATAAACATTACGATAAACCCGGTATCTTCAACAACAGAAACCGTTAAACAATCTGTGTATTTTGTAGAAAAAGAAAAGAAAGCTGATTTATTGATTGATATACTGCGTAAAAAAGACAGCATAAAATCATTGGTTTTTACACGCACCAAACAGGTTGCCAACAAACTTGTTCAGCAGCTGGAAAGTGTAGGGATTTTTGCAGCAGCTATCCATGGAAATAAATCACAGGAAGCAAAGCAAAGTGCTCTTGATGATTTTAAAAATAGCAAAATCAATGTACTGGTTGCTACTGATACTGCCGCAAAAGAAATGGATATAGAGGATTTTCCCTATGTCGTCAACTATGAACTTCCAAATATTCCGGAAACCTATGTTCTCCGAATTGGAAAAACAGGAAGATCCGGTGCAGAAAGAATCGCTATTTCATTTTGTGATACCGAGGAGTGTCTGGATCTTAAAAATATTCAAAAGCTAATAGGGTTTACAATGCCTATTAGTTTATTTCAGAAATAAAATCTGTAAAGTATACAGATCATAATATATACAATTTTTAATAATAATTACAATGCAAGAAGGCACAGTAAAATTTTTCAATGAAGCAAAAGGCTTCGGATTTATTTCTCCATCAGACGGAGGTAAAGACATATTTGTACATTCTTCAGGATTAAGCACAAGTTCAATCCGTGAAAATGATAAAGTAGTTTTTGATGTACAAAAAAGCGATAAAGGTTTAAATGCTGTTAACGTAAAGTTAGCATAATTAAATCTTGATTACAAAGGGTCTTACTTTTAATACCCTTTGTAATTTCATTCTCATATTTTTATATTTTTTTACAATAAAATCCACACACTTTTAGTACTTGGATATATTAAGTCTGTTTAAACTTAACCGCAAAAGTCACAAAAGGTTTTATTTTTTTAACACTTTAGTACACTTTAGAAAGCGTAAGGAAATACTGCACAATTAAGTTCACATAAGATGAAAATCTTTGATTTTCAACAAAACTTGAGTGTCCTTCCTTGTACACAAAGTATATCACTTAAATAGCTTACGTGTTTAAAAAGCTTTTGTATATCCTTTGTGGTTTAATAAAAAAGTTTAAACGGCTTTATTGTTTGAAAGAACATTAATGCAGGTTAAATTACTTTTTATTTTCATTATATGTTCATTTACCTCTTGCTTTATGTAAGAGGTTTTAAGGATGCTATAAATAATAGGTTCAATTCCGTCAGCATTAGTTTTTTTTGAAGAAAATGATGTTTTTTTGTAAGTTAGCAAAAGAAAACTAACCCCAAACAATAACCAAAAAACTTTAAGCGAATGAGGGAAAAAGAATTAAATGAGCTAACAGACCAGGAATTACTGGACAAGAAAAAAAAATCCAAATCTGAAAATATAATCAATGGAGCTATTCTTGGCTTTCTGATTGGTATTGCCACATACAATGGTGTGAAAAACGGAATCGGTTTTTTCACTTTCTTACCCCTTATTTTTGCATTTTATGCTGCTAATCAATGGAAAAAGAATAAGCAGGCATTAGAAGAAGAACTGAAATCCAGAAATCTGAAATAAAGTACATCAAATTTTATTTGACTGATGATAAAAACCAACGGCCCATTGCTAAAAGCAATGGGCCGTTGGTTTGTAAAAGGTCAATAGGGAATAAATACGAATGAATTTCCAAATTAAGCAGGAATGCTCATACTGGTTATCTTGAAAAGTACTAATTTTCCGGAAAAATTAAAGCCCATGAGCATTATAAGAACCTATATAGATAAAGCACTTGCACTGGTAGAAAAGAACAGAGAATACCTTATGTATGAGAAAGAAGTTCATCCTGAAATGAAAAGCGAGATGGCTTGGGAGACTTTTAAACATAAACCAGGTAAGGTAAATCTGGAACAAAAAGGAGCAACCACAGAACTATTAAGTTTGATTTCTGAAGATGATAAGATCTGGAAAGCAATAGATGGTACCATTACTGATAACGACATAGAAAAACTAGAGTCTGATCTGGAAATTACTTTTCCGGATTCTTACAAAGAATACTTAAGATATAAGCATTTTTATACAATTTTTCTGGATAATGACATCAGGCTTTATCCAAAGCCATTAGGATCTTGGGATCAAGTTTTAAAAGAAAATAATGTAGCAATGAAAGAGGTGCTCTTAAACCATGGGTATCTCGGAATTGGAAATTTTTCTGATTATGGAGAAGTATGCTTTAATCTTAATGAGTTTGCGGACAATCCTCCAATTGTAATGATAGATTATGAAACTGGTGAAGCGGAAAGACTTGCTGAGAATTTTACAGCTTTATTGGAAAAAATAGTGGCAAAACCTGAGCCTGTGGTAACCGAATTGAAATCTTGGGAGAAGAAAATGTATGGGGTATCATAATTTTATTTAAATTCAAAAATCAGAGTGTAACAGGCTCATAGAAATTTTATAAAAATGCTAGTAACAGAAAAAAATATATTAAAACTATTATTGATTCTTATGATGGGTTTCAGCAATATGGTGTTCTCCCAGGAATTTTATCCCATGAATATAAGGCATCTGTTTACGGATGAAGAAATGGAAGGGACAAACAGTAAAATTGCAATTTTGAATGAGGATTATCTGTCCAAAAAAAGATTTCAGAAAATCAATGATTCCTTGTATGTACAACCAGATTCAAAGGAAATCGTTTTTCTTTCAACCCTTAAAAACCAAAAAACAAATCGATTAACTGTTAATTACCTTACTACAAGTAATCTGAATGCTTTTAAAAAACGATTGCAGGATAAAGAATTCAAGCTTGAAAAAGTAAATGAAAATCTTTATCAGATGAAATTTAAGGATGTGAATAATCAATTTCTAATAGACAAAGATTCATTGGTGGGCAATACTAAATTTCACCATCTTAAATTTATTCTGACTTATGATAAGGAAACTCAATTTGGATTTTCCACCAACAAGTACAATTTTCCAAAATCAAAAATATATCCGTTTCAAAACACTATCTGGTACTTTACTGTAGACTATTCCGAATCTACTTCTTATCCTGATGAAAGTGAAATGAAAATAAAGCTGACTAAAGAAAAAACAACCAACAAGATAGAATTTACAGATGATGTTCACTATACCATTACCTATACAGACACAAGCAATAAAACTAAAATATGTAAAGGAACCTATGATAATGGAAGCAGTATAGGGTTTGATTATGACTTTGAAGGGCATGAAAAAACAATAAAAAATAAAAACGGGACAAGTACCAAGATTTCAGAAATGCGTCCATTGCCACCATCATATAACACTCCGGCTGAGCTAAACCAAGCGAAAAATACGCTACCTTATTTTCAATTTATATTTTCCAGATCATATGATGTAATTTATAATTCGGAAAATGATATTAATTTAATTGGAATAATCCATAGCGGATATCCCATGACAGAGGCTCCGCCATCACTTCCACCAGCGAAAAAAAAGAAATAAAGCCTGGGGAAAAGTTTTAGCATGTTGAGGGGCAAAAGCTACCACTTGAAGAGTTTTTGATCAATAGATGAACAAACCTAATGATGAATTAGGTTAGTTTGTTTAGCATTTTTTTAATTGTAACTGTCAGTTTTGTAGGACTTACTTTTGTTAACAGCAGAGTAGTACAGCCATTAAATTTGGCAAACTGTTTTACCGATTCTATAAAAGATTCCAGCCACAATTCAGGGGCTATATCTCTGTTTTCAATATGCAGATGAATGAGTTCAAACTGTTTGCTCTTTCTGTGAGCCTTACAATCAACTCTTCCGATAAATGTATTTCCAAATAAAATAGGCAGACAAAAATAACCATACTGTCTCTTTTCCTTGGGAACATAGCATTCAAGACGAAAATCAAAGTTGAAAATCTGCTGGATACGGTCACGATGGATAATGGAATTGTCAAAGGGAGATAAAAGCTGAACACGCGGGGCAGGCAGATCAAATACACTTTCCATTATATTGCTTTCTACAAAAACAGGAGACATACCATCAATATTAACCCGTTGGATAGCCTTTTCCTGAAGCATTGATTCCAAGACATCATTGACCTCTTTTTTCAGGATTCCTCCTTTTTTGAGGTGTGTTATTTGCTTCAAAGTTGTAAAACCATAGGCGCGGAGGTAGGTTTTTACCAGGTATTCAGCAAACTCAAACGATGTAGGTTCTGTTAGATCAATATGGGCCGGGAGAATCCTTTCACTGAGGTCATAGGTTTTTTCCATTCCTTTACGTTTAGAAATCATTAGATCTCCCTGCATAAATAGTCTTTCAAGAGCCAGTTTGGTAGGTTTCCAACTCCACCAGCTTCCTGCCTTTTTACTTTCATTCTCAAAATCTCTTGCCTTTTTAGGACCTTCATTTCGAATGACATCAAGTACATGCTGCATGACTTTTGGATCTGCGTTGTAATAATGAGACTGATTCTGTTGAACACTTAGCATTTGGGGCAAAACATAGCGGAAATCCCTCATAGGAAGATAGGAAGCGGCATGAAACCAATACTCAAACACATTACGTTCTTCCACAAGATCTTCCAAGTAGCTTGGCTGATAGTCGGGAACTCTCGTCCAAAGTGTATGGTGATGAGCACGTTCAACAATTGATAAAGTATCAATTTGTATATAGCCAAGATGCTCCAAAGCCTTTAATACAGCATTTTTTCCTGTTCCAAATGAAGAGATTTTTAGTAATCCCTGACTTTCTAGTGTGGCAAGCTGTAATTGCAATATTGGTCCCTGTTCTATATCCATATTATCACAAATTTATTGAATTAAATGAGGATAAACAATCAGAATATGAGTCTTTTTATCTTGTTTTATTCCTAATATCATCTGGGTTTTTAAGGGAAATCCTAGAGTAGAAATCTACATTAATTTATTTATTTTAATAGAAAAAGCAATGTATCTTTAAGAAAATGAGTAAGATATCCTTTTGTTAAAGGGATCGTAGGTAGGGTGTTAAATAATCAATTCAATGTCGAGTCGTAGTTTTACTACAATTTTTCAAATAATCTCTAATTCATTTTGCTGTGATTTTTATAGGTGATATATTGGTATTACCAAATCACAGTAAAATTTTATGAAAATGAATTCAAATTACGGTAAAAAAAGATTACCAAAAAGCGCATAAACACGAACTTTTTTAAGTTCATTTCCTATTCCGAACCAATCAAACCAGTCAAAAAGTAAACTTGCGAAAGGAGACCAAGGCAATTACTGACTGTGATTTGAGTAAACGGTCTCTTCTTTCTGTGGAAGAAATTCCAATCTACATTACACAACAGAAAAAATTATGTTATGTTTCAAGAAGAAGAAAAAAATCTTTCCAAGAAAGGGAAAGAATCAAATACAAAAAACAGTAATAAACCTAAGGACTTAACCGAAACTTCTGATACATCTTCTGTCCCAAATAAGAGTGATGGAGGAAACTATTTTATGAATCAGCCATTGGTGCCAAATGATCCCTCTATAAGTAATGATAAAGTATGGTCAAAACAGCCTACTTCAAAAATTTTCAATGCACAGGGTATCCCTGAAAACGCCATTGCGGGAATTAATAGAGTAGTGCGGCTTGAGATTTTTGTGGAAGGAGAACCTGTCAAGTTTTTCAAACATTTTAAACTTACCCAAAGCGCAGTCAGACACCATGAATTTGATCTTACCCTTGCCTATGATACCTTAGGAAGTGTAGAAAATCATAATCTGGAACAGGCCCAAAAGTTCCTTGGCAAGCGTATTACCGTTGTATTCAAGTATAAAGATATCGAAGAAGGCCCTGAAAGAAATTTTGTAGGAGTAATTACCGAAGTAGGATTCAGTCAGGAGAAAGGAAGTCTTGGAAACCTTGTATTAACAGGATATAGTCCCACCATTTTATTAGATGCCGCTCCACACATTCAAAGTTTTGGAGGAGCACAACCTATAAGTCTGAACAGCATTGCTCAGAATGTCATCAAGGAAGGCCTTGGCCAAGGAAAATATGATGTGAGAGTAGATGCCCGCTACGGAAATGTTTCTTATAGCTCACAGTACGGAGAAACCCATTACAACTTTCTTGCAAGGCTTGCAGAAGCCTATGGAGAACAGTTCTTCTATGATGGAGAGGTACTGCATTTCGGACAGTTGCCGCCACAGGAACAGCCCGTAAAGCTTACCTATGGAAGTAACCTGAGCGATGTTAAAATAAAAATGAAGGCCCAGCATGTAAACCCTACATTTTACGGTTATAACAGTAGTAAGAATGAAAAATTTAAAGGAGGGAGCTCAAAGATCAGCCATACCTCCGATATCGCAAAGCGTGCCTACGAAATATCAGAAAAGATTTTTTCTACTCCATCATTACGGGTAGCCCCCATAAAAGCATCTTCGTTCCTGGATATTGATGCTTCTCAAAAAGGTACAGCAGGAAGCAAAGCCTCAGAGGTATTCATTACCTCAGGGTGTACTACCGTTCCTTTCCTTTACCCCGGTTGTATTGCAGACATTGAGATGCGAAAAACAGATACCAACGATACCTCATACTTTACAAAACTGATGCTTACAGAAGTAACCCATGAAGTAGATGCAAGAGGATACTATATGGGAACCTTTGAGGCAATAGCTTCAGATACAGGCTTTATCCCAAGACCCGAATTTGCTGTTCCGATAGCAGAACCTCAATTTGGAAAAGTGATATCCAATACAGATCCGCTCAATCAGGGACGGGTTCAGGTTCAGTTTGACTGGCAAAATGGGCAGGATACCACAGAATTCATCCGGGTAATGTCTCCTGATGCGGGAAGCAGTGATAAAGTAGGAAAAAACAGAGGATTCATGTCTGTTCCGGAGGTTGGAGACCAGGTCATTGTAAATTTTGTGCATCTGCATCCTGACCGTCCTTTCGTGATGGGAGGAATGTATCATGGAGGAATTGGTGCAGGAGGTGGCTCAGGAAACAATATGATGAGCTTCAGTGGCCGCAGCGGTGCCGAACTGAAATATGACAATGGTGCCGGGTCTATGAACCTGAAAGACCAGGGAGGAGCCAATATGTTCTTTGACGGAAGCGGAAATGCAATCGTGAATGCGAATACAGACCACACCACAAATACAGGAAGCAATAATACAATTAATGCCGGAAGTACTACCGTTATCAATGTGGGAGGAGAGAAAGGAGCCCCACCGCAATCGATGTTGAAGATGGATTCGGCAGGTAATGTGGTTATTGATGCCAAGTCTTCAATTATCCTAAAAGTAGGTGATAATCTATTGTCAATTGATAAACAGGGATTAATTAAACTGAATGGAAAGAACCTGGAGCAAAAGGCCGACAATAATTTTGACCTTAACGCAAAACGTGTGAGCCAAACCGCAAAAGGATCTAATTTTAAAATCAATAGCGACCAAAACGTTATTGTGACCGGAGGAAATGAAGTTAAAATGAAATAAAGAATAAAGTCATGCAATATCTTAAAAACAATGCTATTTTAAAGTGTGACAAAGGCTTGATTCCGTCACTTTTAAATATTACAAGCAATAACAAAATAAAGAATAGAGAAGGTTTATTTGCCACAGACAAGGATAATATTGCAGGAGTAAATATTACCCACTTTACACTCTGCAGTGTTGCAGGAATCTGTAGATTAAACCTAAATCTGAGCGGGCAGAAGCTCAATTGGATCAACACGGTGCCGAAAGTGAAAATAAAAGATACAAAGGCATTGTTTGAGGCATCTAAATGTATTTGTCCTCTGGGTGGAATTATTACAAGTATTAACTCTGGACAAATATAACGGATTATGCCAGCATTAGTAATAGGAGCAGGAATAGCGGCTTTGGCTGCAGCGATCATTGAGGCGCTTATAATGGCAATTATTATTGTTGCCATTATACTTATTGTTGCCTACATTATCTATAAAATTGTTGAGTTTGTACAGGGACAGATCAATGAAACAGCAGATGATGTTTGGGATGATACCGCACCGCCTGTGGCAGAACCTATTCCGGTTCCGGAAACAGAACCCATAGAAATTCCCATACCGATCCCCATTCCATTGAGTGTACCTATAGATAAAGATGTTCCGTCAGAAGCAGGGCCATTTAATGTGTATGATGTACATGTGAATCTTCCTGGTAATTATGGCGACTATCAAAGAGGAGTTACAGATCCGGATTCTGTATTTTTAAGTGCCGGAGAAATCTACAAATATGGTATAACCAAATATGGATCTGTACTAAGACGATATGAGGCTTTTTCATGGACAAGCCCTAAGGAATTAATGATTTTACGAAATTTACAAAACGGCAGCTTTGGCCCTTATGAATGGTATGCCTTTAGGAGAAGTTACGCGTATGCAAGGTTTATTGAGAACGGCTTGATCGCAGCATACTTTGCAATTCGAGGGAAATTACCTCCGGGAAATACCGGCTTTTATTAATTTAAGAAAATATAGATAGAAAATGAACGAAAAAGAAGTTAAGAAACATCTTTCAGACGCAAAAAAGTACAGGAATAATGGTGAATTTGCAGAATCTCTGGCGATACTGCATCAAGTGAATAATGAGTTTCCCGAGAATGTTACCTACCGATATTTATTGGCCTCTACCTACTATGAAAGCTTGAGTATGGATCCTGCTAAACGGTATGTTGAGGAAGCAATAGCCTTGGATGCCAATTTCAAGGAAAACTATGAATTGCTTGGAGATATTTATCAGAAAGAAGGAGATTTGGAGAAAGCCCAAATCAATTATGAAAAGGCTTATGATCTGGATTCTCAATACTTGACGGTAGGTGAGAAGCTAATTCAGTTATATCTTAAAACTAAAAATTATGAAGGAGTTGTCAAAGTTTGCGATAACATGATGAGCTATATTCCGGTGGATGCATCTACTGCGAAATCAAGAGCTTTAACGTCTGTCTATTTAGGATGTATTTTGTACAAGAGCTGGGCGCTGGCTTATTTAAAGGACTATACCAATGCTGCTAAAGAAATTGAAAATATTAAAGCAATGGATAAGCAAATGGGACTGCCAACATACCCCGATATGTATAGGAATGAAGATGAAGCCCTTTTCAAAATCTACTATAAACTTAAAAATACTGAAAAAGAAGAGGAATACAGGAACTTATTGACCAATGCCTATAAATATGGTACAGAAGCCATTCAGAAACTTGAAACAGAAGCAGATCAGGATATTATTTTATTCAGACAACGCCCTGAAGTAATGGTACATTTAGGATTAAGCTAATAGGAGATGAACGTTCGTTTTAAGCAGTAAGAGATTTAGATTTATAAATGCAGCAATATGAAAAAAGACCTTAATGCAATACATCGTATCGAGCGGATTACCCAGCAATATTTTAATGAGGGAGAGATTCGTGCAGGGCTTAAAACATACCGTTCTTTACTTGAAGACTATCCTAAGGACAGAAACTATTATATCAATTATATTAATTTTTTGCTGGATGAATCGGTAGTAGCAGAGCTTTTGTGGCCTGCCTATGAAGAAGCTGTTGCCTGCTGTGATAGGGCCATTTCTCAACTTTTGGAAGAGGAGAAGCTTTTTTTCTATGTTAAAAAAGCAGAAGTATATGTTATAATGATGGATGGAGACTATCAATGGTATATAGCTCATCAAACTGAGGTTAATCACTTTGTAGAAACTGCAGTTGAGAGATATCCTGCCAATGTTCCATTGCTGAAAAGTGTAATGGCTTTCTATCGAATAAATGGCAACCAGAATAAATTTGATGAAATTCTTGATCAGGTTTATCAGCTTAGCCCTAATGATTTTATGATTGTTTTAGAAAAAGTAACAAATCTGGAGCAGCGTGGAAACATTGAAGAGGGTATTGATATTCTTGAAAAATGGATCAGTATTAATCCCGAATCACCTTATTTAGCAACAAGTTACAATAAGATAATACTGATGTATAAGAACGTTGATAACCAAGATATGGCGGATGTATACCAAGATTTATTAGATAAACAATAGATTATGTTGATCAATATTAAACCAGATTCGCAGGAGCTTTACAAAGCAGAGTATTCAAAAAATACACTTTATAAAAATAATAAGCTTTCTGATCTAAAATCCCGCCATACTTTTTCACTTAATCTGAATCAGGGTGAAAATCTACAAATGATTTTCACAAATAAAGACCTTACAGATGATGCATCCGGCAATCTCATCTTTTCTCCGGTACAATTTGACCTGAACGAAAAGAAAAACTTTTTTGAAATTACAAACAAGAAACTGCTAAAGGTACAATGGAATAAATTCAAGGAAAAAAATAGAAACGGAAAGAATAATACCTTTCTGTTTCTCTACGAAAGACTGTATTTCAAGATGCAGCTTGGGATGGAGTACGACCTGCTTTCCAATGGTTCCCATTTGCCTTTTTTTGTCAATATTTATAACAAAGAACTTGAAGTAGGAACGGTGATTGACGGAATGTCCTGGGTACATGCCCCTCTTGGACTGCCCTTAAAAATTGAATATGTAGTTGAACTTATAAACGAGACGGATCTTACAATAAGAGGAACGATCTCTCTGGATGAAGAAACTCTTACAAAATTAATAGCGGATAAACAGTTTCAACAGAAATCAAAACCTTACCACTACACCAAGAATTTTACAATCATTTCTGATATTAAATCCGTTTATAATGTAAGAACTGGATATTTGAAATATTCCACCCTTACCCTAAAAATAGCAGGGGCTGAAGAAGAACTAAATGAATCGGTAAGTTCCTCCGTTTCTTTTTTATAGCTTTTCCTACAGTGGACATAGGTACTTCTATTTAAAAAAGTTAAAAATAATTTGCTTTTTGTGCAGAATTGCCTAATTTTATCATAACCAAGTAAATAACTCGTTTTGAGAACAACTCTTAAACTTATTATAGCTTAGTATTAGCCTTCACAACCACAGGCTAATCATTCTTTCGTTTGGGTAATTCTACCCGAACAGGTTTTCATTTAATCATATTATTTATCGCATTGTTGCAAAGGCAAAGGCTTATGCAATCCGGGATTTTGACAGTTTACTGATCAGAAAGCCTTGCTATTTGGAGATAACATCTTTTAACCTGTTTTTCTGCCTTGTAATGCGTGAATAATATGAAAAACTTAACAAAGAATATTAAGCACCATTATAATAATGAGTATAGAGTATATCTGGGAGGTAAAAGCCAAAAATACACCCCTTTTAAAAAAGAAATGCAGCCATTGCGACAGTGAAAGGTTTCATTGCAGTGATAAATTCAGATTAAATGCCCAAAAAAAGAATATTGATATCTGGTTAATTTACAGATGTGTAAAGTGTAATAATCGATATAATATGACTCTTTTTTCAAGAATCAGAACGGAATCTATAAGTAAAGATTTATTCAATAAACTTTCAGAGAATAATACGGATTTAGCTTGGGAATATGCATTTTCCCACGAAATAAGAAGAAGAAATAATGCAGAAGCCGATCTTGATAGTGTAGAATATGAAATTCAGTATACTGATATTTCGATAGAGGAATTAGCCAATTCGGACAATGAAATAATTACCTTTAAAATTAACTGTCCTTTTGATTTTAATCTTAGAATGTCAACGATTATCAGAAGTTGTTTACAAATTTCATCCAGCAAATTGAACCAATTAATTGAGGCAGAATCCATCTTCGTTCATGAAAAGCCTTTACAAAAGAAACATAAAATTAGAAACGGAGATC
This sequence comes from Chryseobacterium aurantiacum, assembly GCF_003020585.1. Lineage (GTDB taxonomy): Bacteria > Bacteroidota > Bacteroidia > Flavobacteriales > Weeksellaceae > Chryseobacterium > Chryseobacterium aurantiacum. The sequence goes on along the minus strand of NZ_PXUE01000002.1, from coordinate 533,880 downwards.
TCATCAGGATAAACAGAGAAAAATTAATTCATATAAAATTGATGGAGAAAGACATTAATGATCTGGTGAAATAGATATCAATAATCTTGGTTTTATAACTATTTGAACAAGCAACCTCCAAATGAATAGGTTGGAGGTTGTTATTTTTAGATATTTACTTAGGATTCAGGCTTAATCCCATTTGTTTTGGGTAGAAACGGAATATTTACCGGCACCACTAAAGAAGAAACTTAAGCCGATGATCAGATAAATAAACAAAAGTTCCAGTGCCCAGCCTCCAAAATCATTAAGTTTAAATAAGTTACCGGTTTGGGCAAGAATGGTAGCCGTAAAGCAATTGGCAGCAAAGATTAATCCTGCAAGACGTGCTCTAAATCCTATAATCAACATAATGGGTGCAATAATCTCACCTGCAAATACTCCATAGGCAAAGAATGAGGGCAGGCCATGCATGGTCATCATATCTTCAATAAATCCAACTCCGTGGATCAGTTTATTAATTCCATAAACTGACATGGGAAAACCAATGGCGATTCTGCTGATTAACAATCCTAAATCAATGTTCTTTTTCATTTCTTATCATTATTTAAAAGTTATATTTTACGAATGCCCCGATATTTTCAAGGGTCTTTTTTGCATTATTGAACTGGTCAAAATTAGAAGCCACTCCATACATCATTTTATCCTGCTTTACCCCCAACCGGATAAATTGTAACCCTCTTGGATATCCGCCATCATCGAGATTTCCGATAGCCAGCACACTGAAATATCCCTGCAGGTTTTCCTTGAGATAAGGGGTATATTCAAAAGAAATAGATTGTTCCAGTGTAAATCCTTTCTGGTAGGTGGTCCCGATAGAATAGGAAAGAGAATAGGAGGGTTTTGCAATTCGGTACTGTACATAGGCGCTGAAAAATGCTCCGGGATTTTTCATTCCAAATGCAGCATTTACACTAAATTTCTTATTAAGATGGTAGGCAAGGGTATTTCTGATGAAGAATATATTCTCTTTATCCTTGGTATATTCAGTATCAAATAAAGTAAGGTTGTTGAGCTTCAGCCGATCATTAAAATAATAATTGACATTATGCATATACGTATAGGAACGATGCCCTGCAACAAGATCCGGGGTATAGGTAAGCTTCTGTGCATTCAGGCTCAGATAAGCTGATGCAAGCGTTGTTATAGCGATGATTTTAGCCTTCATATTTCACTCATTAAATTCTGTGAGCAAAATTATTCAGGCCGAAACGGAATAAACTTAAGAAATCTTAAGAAACGTCTGACAGGTGCTTTTTTCTCAGGTAGCTAAGGTATTCTACTGTAATTCCAAGATAAGAAGCAATCATGTACTGCGGAAAACGTTGCTCGATATTACGGTAGGCGGTTACAAAATTTCTGTATTTTGTATAGGCATCCACTCTTGAATGTTCAAACGTTCTTTCCTGTAAAGTAACATAGGCGGACTGCATTTTTAGTCGCCAGAATTCTGATATGGCAGGTACTTCTTTATACAACAATTCCAGATTTGTTTTACTGATCTGGACTATGATAGTATCTTCATTCGCCTGAATAAACATTCTTGAGGGAAGTTCACTCAGATAGCTGTATAAGTCATTAACCCACCAGTTTTCAATGCCTAGCTGGGTTATGTTTTCCTTACCTTTTTCGTCTATATGATAGGCATACAGACTTCCCTGAGCAATGAAACGCATATGTCTCGATATTTGCCCCTCACGAAGCAGATAATCTTTCTTTTTAAGCTGAATAAACTCTAATTTTTGAATGACAAGTTCAATCTCTGTGCTTTTTAAAGGAACAATTTCTTGAAAATGCCCTGTCAGTTGTGAAATAATGATATCCGTATCCATGAGAATTGCTTGGGGTTTTGTCCGTAAAGGACAGGAAACAAATGTAAGCAAATAATAAAAAATACCTAAGAATGTACCTTGGATTAGGGAATTTTCATCTGTTTATTGCTTTAGTAGTGTATTTTATATCATTTTTTAAAGAATGACGGATTAGAACCTAATGTATTATTTGTAGTTTTGTGATAATCAAAATAGAAATATGGCATTAATAAATGATTTAGGTAAAATTATTGTTTTCTTGTTTTTGCTATTGATTGTTTTTCTGATTACAGTAAGGCCTAAGAGAAAATTACCCAATTATTTGTTTGCTGCATTTCTTTTGATTTCCGTGGTAGATCTTTCAGGTTTTTTTCTGAGCACGCCGGACCATGAACTTATTAAAGCATTTAAACTATCCAGTATCCTGCTTCAGATGCCTTTGTACTATCTGTACGTTAATGCAGCCTGTTATTATAACTTTACACTCAATAAAAATCAGCTTTTGCATGGAGTACCATTTGTATTCTTTTTCGGTTTATTGAGCATCGTGGGAGTTTCAGAACAAAATCAAAAGATATTTGATATTGTTTCTGTCATTCAGTATTACTATTATATTATTGCTGTATTCTGGGCATTGAGAACTTTTAGAAAGATATACCAGGAGAATTATTCAAGTAATCATCATCTTACCTATAAATGGTTGTTTCAAACCACTGTTCTTTTTTTAATTGGAAACATTTTCGTACTGATCAGAGGGTTTGTAAAAGATAATACAGCCATTTTTCTTGGACTTTATACATTTTCCTCATTGTTTGTTTTATTTGTTGTCAGCTGGTTTGTACTGAATGCCTTATACCGACCAAGCTTATTTTCAGGGATTGATAAAGATCTGGTTCCTGTAAAAACTGAAAAAGAATCTAAGGAAGAACCGGAACAGCTTAAAATTCTTCTAAAGTTTATGGATATGGAAAAACCCTATCTAGATGATAAGTTAACCTTACAGAAATTAGCCGAGCAGATGAGTATGCCGGAAAAGCAGCTTTCAATGCTTATCAATCAACATACCGGTAAACATTTTTTCGATTTTATTAATGAGTTTAGAATTCATTATGCAAAGGAACTGCTTAAGGATCAACCGCAGCTGACTGTACAGGAAGTCTTGTATGAAGTGGGATTTAATTCTAAATCTTCATTTTATACAGCCTTTAAAAAAGAAACAGGTATTACTCCTACAGATTACAGAAAATCAATTGTTTAAATAGTGTCCGATTTTAAGTCGGACTAATTTTTTATGATTAAAGAGTCCGATTTCCGATAGTCGGATGTTTATCCTGTGATAAAATTTCAGCTTTGCTTCATTATTAAAAATCAAACATAATGAAAGCATTAATCAAAACTATTTTACTTCTGTTTTCCGTTCTGTCTATTGAAATTTATTTTGGACAATCTCATCACAAAGATGAACTCCGGAAAGCAGATTCAATCATTAACCATTATTCTCAGCCAGATGCTCCCGGGATGGCTATCGGAATTATAAGAGACGGAAAAGTCACTTATAAAAAAACATATGGGCTGGCAAATCTTGAAGACCGGATTTCTGTAACAGATTCTACAGCTTTTGATATTGCATCAGTCTCCAAACAATTTACGGCCTTTATAGCTCTTATGGCAGAACAAGACGGAAAACTTTCATTGAATGATGATATCAGAACCTATTTGCCGGAGTTGAAGCATTTACCCTATACAATCACTATCAGACAATTGGCCAATCATACTCATGGCTTACCCGATTTTACAAATATCAAAAGACTGCAGGGATTTGGAATGGAGTCTCAGATAACCAATACTGAAGCTGTAAATACCGTTTTGGCCATTAAAAGTATAAATTTTATCTCCGGCGAACAATACAAATATAATAATACAGGCTTTATACTTCTTGCCGAAATTCTTCACAGAATATACAAGAAAGATTTTGCTGACCTAATCAGAGAATATATCTTCAATCCTCTTCATATGAACCATACGAATGCCGTGAATAATCCCGAAATAATTATTCCCAATAAGGCAGAGTCATACAAAGAAAACAAGGGACATTTTATCAAAAAACCCTTGGGGCAAATGGAGAATGGCTCTTCCAATATTTTTACGACTTTGAATGATCTTTGCAGATGGGCTGTCAACTTTCAGAATCCAACAGTGGGAAGTCGTGAAATTTATCAAAAAATGCAGCAAAATACCTATCTGAGTACAGGTGAAAAGATAGAATACGGCCTTGGCCTGCAAACCGGAAAATATAAAGGATTGGATATTGTTTTTCATGGTGGAGGTACTGCCGGTTACAGAGCGTATATACTCCATGTTCCGGCTTATCATTTATCAATTGTATTGATGAGTAATAAAGGTAATTTTGACGGATTGCTTATAGCTTATAAACTGATTGATGTATTCTTGGAAGATCATGAAGTTTTACCAGCTTTACCCAAAAAAACAACCTATACCTCTACAGAACTTAAACAGTTTGAGGGAACCTATGAAATAGATCCCGGAAATTATATGGAAATAACTACAGATGGTAAAAAGCTATATGCATGGGGAAGTAAGACCCCTTTGGAATCTATAGGAGACCATAAGTTTAGCATTCCTTTTATTCCAACCGCTTATATTACTTTTCATACAGGAAAGCTCATATTCAGCATTGGCGATTTTGTATTTACCTGCAAAAAAGAAATATTGAATCCACCGGATGAAAGTAAAATGGATCTTCATCAGTTTATTGGCTACTACAAGAACGAAGAGTTCAATACAATCTATGAGTTAATTATTAAGGATAATAAGTTGGTTGCAAGGCATGCTATTAATCCTGAGGTCATCTTACATCCCTTAAGCCTGAAAAGCTTTTATTCCCGGGAACCATTTTTGGGGCGCATTCATTTTGAATATGATAAAAATAATAAGATGAAAGGATTTATATTATCAGGAGCCAATATGTTCAACATACAGTTTAAGAAAATAAAATGATGATATTTTAAGCCGAATATCTGAAAAAGTTGTATCTTATTCTTTGTAAAATAATATTTCAACAAAGTTGGAATACTATTTGTAATGCAATATGAAAATGACAAATGAATAAAATTTTAACAATAATTATCAGTAAATAATTAAAAATCATGTTCCTGTCTCAATAAAGTGGTTTATTTTATTAAAGTAACTCTCTTTATTCAGTACAATAAAAAATTGTCCCATAAATTTTAAACATATGAAAAACGCAAAACTATTAATTACAGCAATTACAGTTGTAATGTTCGCTTCAAGTGCTTCTGCACAACTTGTTCCAAAAGGAGCCGGTTCCGACAAAGATAAACATGGATGCAAAGGATCTGCAGGATATACTTTCTCTGTGATAAAAAACGACTGTGTGAGGCTTTTTGATGAAAAAATTCTTTTGAAAGAAGTAGATACTAAAAAATCATACACCTCTCAAGCTGCCATCATTCTTAGCCAGGACGAGCAACAGGCAGAGTTGTTTTTGCCGTCTTCACACGGAAGTCTGATACTTGACAAAGTAGAATCTAAAAAGGCTGTTGTTTATAAAAAAGGACAATATACTTTAACGAAAGGCAAAAAAAATAGCTATGTATTGAAACTTGCGAATAAAACAGTATTCAAGAGTTAAGAATACCATCAAAAATGAGCGCATTTTGTTTCATATTTGTGCTGAGAAGCTGCTTCAAAACCGAGGCAGCTTTTTTGTTTTTTATTCAGAATTTCTGATGACTTTTTATAACACGGAAAACCACAGATTATCATGATAATCTGTGGTTTTCAATAACTAAGAACTATTAAACTATGATTCTGTTTTCAGGTAGCCATAATGTAAAGACGGATCCTTACCAAAAAGGCATGAGAAAATGTTTTGAAATTCATGGATGTACCTGCATTTGATAGCATTTCCATAAATTTTCAATCCCTCCAGTATTTTTCTGGAACTCAGGTCAATATCATACTTTATAAAGGCTTCAGGCCTTTCGTATCGGATGCTTTGATCTGAACTGAATGTTCTTGAAAAGCCCAGTCTCTCCAGCCATTCTTCTGTTATCTTAATAGGCGTAATGGAATCTGCAGGAACCGAAATACGTTGAATATCATTTTCTATATGAACAAAATACTCCTTTTCTACACTCTGAAAAATTTCAGTGATCGTATAAATCTGATTTTTGTACTCGACTAAGTTTTTGATTTTAAGATCTGCTACATTCATAATATTTTGATTTTTTGTGATGATAATGGTATAGGATATAACTATCAAATATTATGCCCTGCATTGTATTATAATGCGGTGTTTTAGTGAAGATTAGGTTAAATTTTTCCTTAAAAAATTAATATTATGTTAAAATAACAAAATTGTAAATCGTTTTAAAGAAATTGAATGCAGCAAGTAATGGATCAGTGATTTTTTTTCTCCTTTGAAGACTTATTGGCTGTGGCCAAAAGAAGAGCAATAACAATAGAAATGATAAGAAATGCAATGAAAACATTCCAGGAATAGGAGTGGAGAAGGTATCCCGTGCCACTTCCCAAAATACTTGACCCGAAATAATAGAACAGCCAATAGATGGAGGTAGCGGAGGACTTTCCTCGTTTCGCATAAAGTGCAGTCATCTGGCTGGCCATAGTGTGAGAGGCAAAAAAGGAAAGTGTAAAAAGAGCAAGCCCAAAAATGAGAATATAAATATTTTCCGATAGAAGCAATAATGCTCCAACAATCATGAACAGGATAGAAACCTTTAAAATATTATTGGGTGGAAATCTTTTGGATAAGCGACCAACAATCATGGTTCCAAACACTCCGAAAACATACATTAGGAATATAAATGCGATGATAAAATGACTCAAAGAAAAAGGAGCTGCCTCTAATCTGAAAGTCAGATAGTTGTATACACTCACAAAAACACCCATTACCAAAGCGGCAATGAAATATAACCGAAGCATATAAGGATTGGTCAGAAAAAACTTCATCTGCTTCATTTTGAGATGATAATCTGTTTTCTGAGGATTGAAAAATTTTGATTCCGGAAACAGTTTCCAAAATATAATACCCAGAATTAAACTTTCTATTCCAATCACCAAAACAGCATTGCGCCATCCAAATTCTCCTGCTACAAGAGTTGCCAGGATTCTTCCGCTCATCCCGCCAATTGTATTTCCACTCAGGTACATGCTGATAGCTGCACCTATTACAGCAGCATTTACTTCTTCAGTAAGATAGGCGAGTGCAACCGCTGAGACACCCGAAACCACAAATCCTTTAAAGATCCCAATGGCAATCAAAAGGCTAAGGCTGGGAATCCATGTCGAAATGATGGTCAATAAGGCTGATGAAATCAGGGAGAAAGCCATCAGTCCCTTTCTGGAATAGCTGTCGGCTTTAAAGGCAAAAAATAACAGACCCAGGGCCATTCCTATGGTAGATGATGACACTAGCAGGGAAGTATCTCCCACAGATACTTTGAAGTGTTCTGCTGCCATGGGAAGCATCGGCTGAAAAAGATAGAGCTGCGCAAATACGGAAAGTCCGGAAAAAAAAATGCAAAGTTTTATAAATCGGAAACGTTGGCTTCCCTGATCAGCTTTTTCAAATAGATTCATGATTTCTTGCCGTTAAAATGCAATGGGTTCATAGAAATAAGGTATTGTAAAGTTCCTGATTATTTTTTAAATGTAAAAATCATTATTTCAATAATTTTTATTGGTAAAACAAATCGAAGTATTTACATATTACTGATGTATTCTGATGGAGTGACCCCTTCCATCTGCTTAAATACACGGTTAAATGTAGATTGGTTTGAGAAGCCTGCTTCTGTATAAATATACATAAGAGTTATCTTTTCAATATCATTTTCGCTAAGCAAGTTTTTTACACATTCTATTCTGTGTATATTCAGGTAGTTATTAAAATTGGGATATCCTTTATATCGAATAGATTTGGATATATAGCTGCTGTTGATATCCATTTCTGTAGAAAGCTTTGAAATATTAAAATTAACGTCCTTATACAGTTGTTTTTCTTTCATTACAGATTCTACTTTTTCAAATAATTCTTCTGCAAAAAATGGAATTTTTTCTGTTGTAGTTCCCGACTGTATTTCTGGAGATAATTTTTCTTCTTGAATTTCATTATAAATTTCAACTCTTCTTATTTTATCCTTAAAGTAGATGAGAAGCGAGATTACTGCTACATTGGCTGTAACGAGAACAATATCTGTTAATCTCACATCTTCAGGACTATGTTTTTGGAAATTAAAAGAAAAGTTTTTGGAAATGATAAATCCCGCTGCTATGTTGAGTAGAACAAATAGCCCATAGATAAAGACATATTTTCTGGAAAAAAAAACATAGGCAGCCAAGGGAATAGGAATAAGCCATACAAAACTTGCTACCGAATTATTCCAAAAAACCAACATGATATAAAAATTGTAAAGCGTGGCAATAATAATGTAGGAGTGAACTAATACATTCACTGAGTAGCTTTTGCGAACAATCAAATAAGTGTAAATAAGTAAAAAGAGTCCTCCATAAAGATACCAAGACATCATTTTATCAGGAATGATAAAGGTAAATATCAAAGCAAATACGGCAAGAATGATCCACATCAGAACATTGTAGTAGTAAATCAGCTCTCTCTTGTATTGTTCAATTTGTTCAATTTTTGTAGTGCTCATTTATGGTTTGAGATAATTTATTTTTTTCAACAAACTTTTTTTCAGTCAAATATTAAAAATGACTGGCTTAAATTTTTGATATTCAGTATTTTGTGTTTTGTTGTAGCCGTTTCCGGTTTTTCATTGATTATTTATAAAATTGATTTATCAGTGAAGATAACTTTGCATCAGTATAACCGAATCAAACTAGCTGTTCATCTGAAAAATTAATCTACGTGATTGTATATACTTAGTCTATAAATCAAATAATTGTTTTAACAAATATAACTAAAATGAAGAAAATAAAATTATCTCTTTGTAGTATGATGTTGTGCTTATCTGTAAATGCTTTTTCTCAAGTTGGTATAAATACAGATTCTCCCAAAGTTACACTGGATATTGTAGGTAAGCCCGATATAAAGACGGTGCCAGATGGTGTAATGGCTCCAAAATTGACGGGAAATCAGCTTAAGGATAAAGATGCAGTATATCTTAATGCACATGCCGGGACATTGGTTTATGTGACTGAAGCAGTAACGGTACCATCGGTTAAAACTGCAAAAGTAGATAAGCCGGGATATTATATGTTTAATGGAGAAATTTGGAAGTTTTCTTTTGGAGGAAATGATGATGATATTTCAATCGGAGAATTAATTTATTATCATGGAAGTATACCTGCGGGAACTTCAGGGGCGAATATTCTTGCAAGTACCTATCTTTCTGATCTCCCTATTCTGGGAGGAGTTTTGAGGCTTGATGCTCAGTTTGATGGAAACTCGGCAGGAACAGGGGCTTCTACTACCTTTAATCCCAGACTTTATAATGTAGGATCGGCTGATATAAAGATTTGGGTTTCAGAAATGTCTACCCATACTGGTGATTCTGATAATGGAAATATTAAACTGTCACCCGGAGCTTTCAGACAGTTTGATGATGGTGTTTACCTGACTCAAACGCATAATGAAACCGTAACATTTGATATTACCATGCAGCAACCGGAGCCAAGATGGTATAGAGTATATTATGCATTTCGTGTAGATAATAAATCTATGACCGGAAGCAGTAATGCCTCCACTACGGACTCAAGTACTGCCGATAATACAAGAGAGCTGTTTCTTTCCGTACAAAGGCTATATTAATGAAGTTTCTTTACTTACAACCTAACTTTTCTGCTTCTAAAAACAAATGATGAAAAAAATAATTCAAGGGATCAATGAATAGGTTCATTTATTGGAGCCCAGTTAAAGTTGTGTTTTCTCTGGACCGGAATTTTGTGAATTTTCCGGTCCTCATTTTAGTAAAATATTTATTGAATTAAATGAAAGCATGGTTGAAGAATCATCAATGCATCATTTCATACACTTTAATCAATTCTGCAATATTTCCTACATCCAGTTTTTGGAATATCCTCTTTTTATAAGTGCTTACGGTAGACATTTGAATGTTAAGACGATTAGCGATTTCCAGATTTCCATTTCCGTCTGCCAAAAGCTTAAAAATCTCGTATTCACGGGAAGAAAGTTTTTCAGCAGGATTATCTCTTTTATTCTGAATGATAAGCCCGATTAATTCAGCAGGATAGAAATAACCTTTTTCAAGCACTGTTCTTACAGCATTCTTGATTTCTTCTTCACTGCTTTGCTTATTTAGGTATCCCTCGGCTCCCTCTCTGATATATTGGATGGCAACATCTTTATCATACCCCGAAAATACAAGGATTTTTATGTTTTTCTGAATGTCTTTAAGCTCTGAAACCATTTTTTTATATTGTGTTCCGGGCATATCAATATCCAGAATAATAAGATCATATTGCTGGGTTACCAACATCTTTTTTACCTGTTCATAGTTTTCTGCAAAGTCTATATTCATGGTAGGAAAAGCAGTTTCCAAAACCAGTGCTGTTCCTGCTCTGACAACATAGTGATCATCAGCAATTAAAATTCTCTCATTCATATAAATTAGTTTTTATTGAGCATTATTTCTACAACAATTCCCTTGGGTTGATTCTGTCTAAAGTTGATTTCAGCATTAATTTTTTTAACTAAATGAATCACCATATGCAATCCTAATCCTTTTCCCTTAAAGCTAGGAGTCTCCAATTTAGGATTTTTAAAAAGATTCATGTACACGGTTATTTGTTCTGCAGACATTCCTGCTCCTGTATCTGCAATTGTGATGGTAGATTTTTGTTTGTTTTCTGTAATATTCAGGGTTATTTGTCCATCAAACGTATTCTTTACAGCATTGTCAAGAATATTGTGAATAATAGCCATTAAAATGCTTTCATTTACATGAGAATAAACCTTGGTTTCAACAACGCTAATTATCATAGTACCCCTTTCTTTGGCGATCTCCCAGAATAGATTTTTCTTGGTCTCCAAAATCCTGTTAATAGGATATTCTTTTTCCTCAAAGATATTTTCAGCTTTATAAAGTTCAGTATATTCTTTTAAATTTAAGGTAAACTGATAAAGCTGTTCCGAAGATTTATAAATACTGTCAAAATACTTTTTCTGCAACTCTACATCATCCGATTCATACAACTTCTGCGAAAGCATGGCAATAAACCTGATGGGAGTGGTGATATCATGGCTGATGGTCTCTACCAGTTTTTTTTGATATTCAGTTTCCTTTTGCAGATCACTTTTTACCCCTTCAAGAGTAAGTGCTCTTTCTTTCAACTCAGAATTCTTGTTGTGAACAATCTGCTTTAATGCCTTATTTTTTATTCTTAAAAAGTTAGTTGTTAACTGAACAATTATAGTAATGATAATCAAGATAATAATAGAAGCAGATACTCTGAAGAGAAGGGTTTGAAAAAAAAATGGCTGAATCTTAAACTGAATATTTTTTTCTTCATATTTCCCATCCGGAGAGATCAACATTCTTACACTGAGCGTATATTCACCCGGAGATAGGTTGCTGATGGTGTATTTCAGCTCCTTTCCTGTGGTAATTTGCTCCCATGGAGTATTTTCCGCACCCGATATTTTCGCCTCTATGTAAAGGTTTTCCAGATTGGAGAAGTAAGGAATATCAATGAAGATATCGGCTGTTTTATAATCTTTTTTTAAATCAAGAAGATGATGGAAATATTGAGGTTCAGAATTTCCAATTTTTACCCTTTCAACATAAATTTTATTTTTGTCGGGATAATAAGTCTTGATACTGTCCGGATTGAAAAATACAAACCCATCCATAGAAGGAAATACAAAATCGCCATTCTCCAGTGCGTAGGCATTAGGCTGTGAACTCCCATTGAACTCATTGGTTAAGAACCCATCTTTTTTGGTGAAACGATAATAAAAAACAGGACTTTTTTGGTCTTCTGCGTATTGTAAAAGTTGTTTTTTAGGTACCTTAAACAATCCATTATTAGAAGAGATCCAATAAAAGCCTTTTCGATCTTCAAGAATATAATGTGCCGCTTGAAGATATCCATTCCTGTCATTGGGCATTTTAATAAGCCTTCGATTTCTGAAAAGGTAAAAACCATTCTTATTGGTCATAATCCAGATAAGATTATCCTTTGTTTTGATAATACTTTTAACATGGATATTTTTCAGAATAGGAGTAATCTTTTCGATGCCCGGGGTAATAGAGTACAATCCATCGCTGTTGCCCACCAAGACCTCATTCTTGCTGTATTGAGCAAAAGTATTGACAAAACTATTAAAATGATATACGAAATCCGGCTTCGAAAATATGTCTTTTGAAGAGAGATGGAGCTGACTTTTAGAAAAATCTGAATAGGAAGAACCGTACAGATTTTCACTTTTCAAAAACATCTCAAACCCTTGTTTTATGAAAGTAGAATCTTTTCTCTTATACCCGGAATCCTTATAAAAACGAATAATGCTGTTTCTTTTTCGGATCAGAATATTTCCGGATTTGTCATACATCATAAGATAATTATCATTGTTTCCAAAAGGATATTTATTGACAATTCCATGTTTTCCAAATACTGTTCCGTCTTCTGCAATGATCGTATTTTTGCTGAATGGGAGGGAAGCATAATAAACATTGTTGGAAAAATCAGCCTCCTTTCTGGCAGCATAGAAATCTGAAAGTCTAAGAACATTCAGTCCATTATTCAGGGTTCCAAGATAAAGCTTATTAAAATCCTTATCATAGAACATTGAGTAATAGGAATGACTACCTATCTCATTATATTTTACAAGGAATTTCAGTTTAATTTCACGTCCTTTTCCCTCGACTAGGTAAATATTATTGTGATTGATGATAAAGGTCTGATTAGTGATCTGCTGCCAGTAAACCTTTGTATTTGGATCATTAAAAAGACTTTCCTTTTCATGAACAAAAAGACTTCCCTGATCAATAGAATAAGTTTTTCTGGTTTTGAAATTATTAATAAAAAGAACCTCATTAAATACAAAAATATTGTTCAGATCCTTGTTGGAAAATGGAAGAGCTATTTTTGTTTCTTTCCCGCTGTTATCCCTATAGACAATCGTATTTTTGGTCGTAAAGTTGTATGTTGAATTTTTGAGCTGTATAAAATAGTGAATGTCATTATAAAAATTAGACGCGATAATATTATTGGCAACCCTGTTGATAAACGTTTCTCCCTTTAGAAAACCTTTTTTATCACTATTATTGAGATGGGTGACCTTAGGAAATCTATTCTTTATAATAATCTTGTTTTCCTGAAAATTATTGAGAACCGTAATACTGTCCAAAAGCGGATCTCCAATGAATTCTCCAAAGTGCAGATTGTTGATTTTGAAATTATTAAAAGTAATAAAAGAGCTGCCATCATATCGCACAAGTCCATTTTCTGTAGAAATCCATATGAAACCATATTTATCCTTAACAATGGCCTTTGCACTGCTTTGTGGAAGTCCGTTGTCAATATTGTACCATGTTGAAGTATGGCGCTGTCCGTAAATGTTGAAATATAAGCAAGTAAAAAACAATGCCCAGACTCTCATGTGTGCACAACTGATCTATGTTCTATGCATTAATGCATAAAACGGTTAATAATAGTTTTTGTACAAGTCGAAGTTTTTTTAATGGGTAGGAACGATTGAGAATAAATTTTTATCATTAATTTTTTTAGCCGTTTGTGTGGTATGTGTTAAACAGATTTGTTTGATGCGGTAAAAATAATGAAATTATACAGATAAATCAGTATTTTTTAATGGGTAATAATATGAGTTTTGTGTGTATTTATTGATAACAGAGCAGATATTTATCGGTTTGTTTGTAGTAATAATTCTACAGGTGGTGAGAATTAATTTCATTTAAACCCATATGCTATAAAAATCATGATTTTAATTTGTCATTTTTTTAAGCTTTCCGGGTAGAAAATAGGGCGATTTCAAAGAATATTTGAGCCCTTAAATGAAGGGTTATGTAAAATTATCTGCTTAAATCGACTGAATGTCAAGTGAATGGCTGTCGCGTATTTAGTTTGTTTTTATCTTTTTTTTAGATTTTTATTTAGTTTTTTCTTTTTGTAGTAAAAGTTTTACAACGATACTGTGTTAATTCTACGCGTTTTTTTTGATCAGCCCTAATGGCTTTCCTACTTTTGCAAACGGTTCTCACAAAGATGAAAAAGGCTTCTATTAATCAAAATGATTCTAAGAACACAAACGGTTTTTACCTCTAAAGTAAAGGGTCTCTTTCAAGAGATCTTTTTTTCTTTTTATGAAGTTTTCTATTTGAATTGAAATTGTTATTTCAAGCCTAAAATATCATCTCTATTTTACAGAAAGAAATCTCCTTGTATTAATTTAATTGTCAGATAAACAGGCTTTTAAATTAAGGGCCGAAAAGTTCACCATATAGTTTTTAATTCTTAAATTTAATTTTATGCTTTAAATCGGCGAAACCCAAAACAGAATGAAAAGAAGTAAAGATATTGTTAATCAGTATTTTGTGTTCTTAGAAAAGCATGTTCAGGATGTAATTTCAGGAAATCTTTCTGAGTTTATGGAGGTGAATGAAATTGCAGGACAGCTAGCCCTTTCTCATAAGCACCTTACCGATACCATCAAAAAAGAAACAGGGCAGCATCCTTGTTATTTTTATGATGAAAAAATCATTCAGGAATCAAAAAAAATGCTTGCCAATTCAGATAAATCAATAGCAGAAATCGCGCGTATTTTCACTTATGATCCCTCTAATTTTTCTAAATTTTTTAAAAAAATGACCGGGCTTACTCCGGGTAAGTTCAGGGAATCTAAGCAAACTTAACTTTTCGAATGGGCCACGCTTTGGCTTCCCTAATACAATCTTTTTGGATGGTCTTGTTCTCCTTTATGGGATTTAAGTATGTTAAAATTTAACCTAAAATAGGGTTTTTATGAAATAGAAGCCTGAAAATGAAAAAAAATAATCTTTTATAAATGAGGTGGTTGTGAAAAATAAAGATCTTTTTTTATTATTTCTTTAGTAATATTACTTTATTGATTACTTTTTTTTACTAATTTTCCATTACTAAAAACTAATCAATTCAATATAAAATATGTTTAAAGTTGCATTTATATAATGAAGGAATTTGGTTTACAGAAAATTTTAAGCCTTTAATAATATTTAATCTTTTATGTGAATCAAAGCCCTTTAAATAGTCATATATTTGTTTCTTAGAACCACAATAAACAAGATTAAGGATGAACATCAATTTCACAACAGCAACTATTAAAGACTTTGAGAATATACCAGATAATGATATGGCTCAAAGGGCTGAAATATTTTATGAATACCTAGACTTTGTGAAGTCTAACGGGCATATGAATTACAGACTGAAGAATACTTCAGGAACCAATGCAGTATTGAATGTAAATATTGCCAACCAAAATAGAGAATTTGTTAGTTTTGTTTCCAGTGATTATTTAGGATTTACACAGCATCCCAAAGTAAAACAGGCTGCCATTGAAGGAATCGAGAAATATGGTACTGGGACGGGAGCAACCCCTCTTATTGGTGGTTATTTTGATTATCATAATGCTTTAGAAAAGAAAATTTCAAGCTTTTTTAAAAGGACTGAAGATGAAGCTGTAGTATTTACTACCGGATATACTGCTAATAGTGCCTCTTTGCAATGCCTTATGCAGAAAGAAGATCTTGCTATTTTAGATATGGCAGTACATGCAAGTGTGCATGAAGGATGTGCCTTTACCAATAAAAAAACATTTCCACACAATAATTTGGAATCTTTGGAACACATTTTGAAGGTATCTGAAAATCTGTACCGTACGAAACTCGTTATTGTGGATGGAGTGTATTCCCAAGATGGTGATACCTCACATATTAATGAGATCTATAATCTGGTGAAGAAGTATAATGCCTTTCTAATGGTAGACGACGTACATGGTGTCGGTATCCTTGGAGAAACAGGAAGAGGTACTTTGGAACAAGCCGGATTACTTGATAAAGTAGATATCATCACAGGAACATTCAGTAAAACGTTTGGTAATCTGGGTGGATATGTTATTGCCGATAAAAAATTGGCCGCATTTATCAGATTTCAATCCCGTCAGCAGATCTTCTCAGCAACAGCCCCACCATCATCCGCAGGAATTGTTAAAGCCATTGATTTAATAGATGAAGAACCGATCTGGAGAGAAAGACTCTGGAACAATATCAACTATTTCAAAAAAGGACTTGATGATCTGGGACTGGATACAGGAATTACCTGTTCAGCAATTGTTCCTGTGAAAATCGGTGACCCGTATTTGACAGGAGATGTCGGAAAATTATTAATAGAAAAAGGAATTTACACGAATCCTATTCTATATCCGGCAGTGCCAAGAAAAGATGCTCGTATCAGGATGAGTGTAACAGCCAGGCATGAAAAGGAACACCTGGATAAAACGCTTAACGCATTTGATGATATTAATAAAAAATTGCATATTGCAAAAAAATAATAAATTATGCCTAGAAAAGTAGTGCAAGGCCCAATAAGGGACAAAGAAAAAACAAAACAAAAGCTGCTTGCTGCAGTTGGTAAAATTTTAAGAGTAAAAGGTTACTCCGGATTAAAAGTAAGTAAAATAGCAGCAGTTGCAGGGTTTGATAAAAAATTGATTTATGAGTACTTTGGAAGCACTGATAAGCTAATAGATGAATATATTAAGTCTCAGGATTACTGGAGCCAGGTAAATAAAGATGTAGAAATAGATTACTCTGACGGAGGGCATGAGCTTACTAAATTTGTTGTGCTTAACCAGTTTGAGAACCTTAAGAAAAATAAAGAACTTCAGAAGATTATCCTTTGGGAACTTTCAGAAAACAAACCTATTCTTAAAAAGTTGGTAGAACAACGTGAAGAAGTAGGTGAAGTTTTATTTGGAAATATCTCAGATCCGTATTTTGGAGAGGGAGCGGCAACCAGACATAGAGCTATCATGGCACTAATTGTTTCAGGAGCGTATTACCTTAACCTTTATACAGGATATAATGCAAGTGTTTTCTGTGGTATTGACCTGAAAACAGAAGACGGAAGAAAAGAGATTGAACAAGCTATTGTTGAATTGATTGATTTTGCATACAGTAAAAAGAAGTAAAAATTAAAAGTTTTCCAATTTGAGCAGAAATACATTTTTGTTGATATTTGAAAACTTTTAATTTTCAAATTAGAACTATATTTCTTATTTTTGACCAATGGAAAATTTTATAGTATCTGCAAGAAAATATCGTCCTCAAGAGTTTGATACAGTTGTAGGACAATCCCATATTACGGATACTTTAGAACATGCAATTGAAGAAAGTCAACTCGCTCAGGCATTGCTTTTTTGCGGTCCTCGTGGTGTGGGTAAAACTACCTGTGCCAGAATTCTTGCAAGAAAGATCAATGAGAAAGATGGCTCGGTTTCAGAAGATGGCTTTGCTTATAATATCTATGAATTGGATGCTGCATCCAATAACTCTGTAGATGACATCAGAGAACTGATAGATCAGGTTCGCTTTGCGCCTCAGGTTGGTAAATACAAGGTATATATCATTGATGAGGTTCATATGCTGTCTTCTGCCGCTTTCAATGCTTTTCTTAAAACACTTGAAGAGCCGCCAGCTCACGCAATCTTCATTCTGGCCACTACGGAAAAACATAAAATTATTCCAACCATTTTATCTCGTTGTCAGATCTATGACTTCAAGAGAATTACCATTGAAGATATTCAGCAACATCTGAAAGGCATTGCTCAAAAAGAAAATATACAATACGAAGATGACGCTCTGTACCTCATTGCCCAAAAGGCAGATGGTGCACTAAGAGACGCTCTTTCAATCTTCGACAGGCTTTCTACATTCTCTCAGAAAAATATCACCTTGGCAAAAGCCGCAGAAGTCTTGAATATTCTGGACTATGATCAATATCTAAATATTGTGGATCTGGCCAAGGAAAACAAAATTCCCGAAGTACTATCTGCCTTTAATGAGATTGTTAAAAAAGGCTTCGATCCCCATATTTTTGTTGCCGGATTAGGAAATCATTTCAGAGATTTGATGATGGCTCAAAATACTTCTACAATTGACCTCATTGAAGTAGGAGAGAAGACAAAGTCTAAGTTTATAGAACAAGGGCAAAAGTGGGCCGCCCAGCAATTGATTGATGGTATTGAAATCTGCAACCATGCAGATATTAATTATAAGAATTCAAAGAATCCAAGACTTACCGTTGAAATTGCACTGATGCAGCTATCTTCTCTGACAGCTAATTCAGGTGATACTAAAAAAAAAAGTTCTTAATACTAGCTCCGTTTCTCAGTGAGAAGCAGGAAGTAAAAATTCCGGAAGCAGTTCCGGAGAAAAAAGAACCAGTTAAGACAGTACAACCTGTAAAGACAGAAGAGGTTCAGAATACTCCTATAAGTAAAACTACGAAACCTCTATCCAGAGCCGGAATTTCTTCAGGCTTTAGCATTAATTCCTTTTTGAATAAAGAAGAAAAAGTAGAAACAACAGAAAATGTTGTTGTAAAAACTGAAAATCTTCCCCAACACCATTTTACAGATACAGATCTGCAGATGGAATGGAAAATTATGCTTAAGCAGCTGCAGGTAAAAAATAATTTTATTTTTAATGCAGTGAAGACCTTCAAGCTGGAGAAAAAAGAAGAAAATAAGATTAAAGTTTTATTTCCGTCAGATTCTGCCAAAGTAGAATTTGATAAGGTGAGTGGAGAATTTTTTAATCATTTCAGAAAAAAAGTTCAGAACCACGCCATTGAGATAGAATACGAGAGAGACATTGATAATCTGAAGATTGAAGTAGTCACCAAAAGAAAAATATTTGAAAAATTTATAGAAAAAAATCCACTTTTAAGAGATCTTGATGATTTAATGAAGTTTGATTTGACATAATTTTTATATATTTGTCAAAGTTTTCTGTTAAAAATAACTTTTTGACAAAAACAAATTGTAACTAGAAACGCTAAAACAAAGACATTTCCAGAACAAAAATGGAAAAATTATCTAATACATATCTGTCTTTCTTTACACCCGCTAATTATTTTAGCGGTTATTTTAGCTTTTCTGCTTTTTATTATAGAAATTTCAGAACCTATTACCGATTTTACTGGTATTGTTAACTGAATTTCTTTCCAAAAAATACAGGAGAAGTAGAGCCCTATTATTTTCCTGATTCCTTTAAACAATTTTGAACGGCATTTTTTGAAAAGAATTATAAATTAAATTTTATAATCAAAGGGCTATTGCTGTGGACTAAAAAAATATAAAAAAAACAATAAAATTTAGAATATGAATTTAAAAGATTTAAAAAACGAGTGGATCAATGAGCTTACACAACCATTAATGATTGCAGGGCCATGTAGCGCAGAAAGTGAAGCTCAGATGCTTGAAACGGCTAGAAGAATTAAAGAATCCAATGCCAATGTATCTGTTTTCCGTGCAGGAATATGGAAGCCGCGTACCAAACCAAATGGTTTCGAAGGAGTAGGAGTGATCGGTTTGAACTGGCTAAAAAAAGTAAAGGAAGAGTACGGGTTCAAAACGGCTACAGAAGTTGCTAATGCACACCATGTATTTGCTGCTTTAGAAGCTGATGTAGATGTACTTTGGATTGGAGCGCGTTCTACAGTAAACCCATTTACGGTACAGGAAATTGCAATGGCATTAAGAGGTACAAATAAGCCCGTATTTGTTAAAAACCCTGTAAATCCGGATCTTGCATTATGGATTGGTGCCCTTGAAAGACTTTTAGGTCAGGATATTAAAAACCTTGGAGTAATTCACAGAGGTTTCTCAACATACCAGAAAACAAAATACAGAAATAATCCAAACTGGCAGATTGCTCTTGACTTCAAAAGCCAGTTCCCGGATATTCCAATGTTGATTGACCCTTCTCACATTTGTGGAAACAGAACAGGCTTGGCAGACATTACCCAGGAAGCACTTAACGTTGGTTACCAAGGTGCAATTATTGAATCGCACTGTAATCCTGATGAAGCGTGGAGTGATGCTTCTCAGCAGATTACTCCTGAAGTCCTTGCAGAACTTATCGGTAACTTAAAGGTAAGAAACTCTAACCTTGCAGGTTTCGAAGGGGAAATGGGAAGACACAGAACGTTGATTTCTGATCTTGATTTCCAGTTAATCGAGCTTCTTTCTCAAAGAATGAAGATTTCAGAAAAAATTGGTAAGCTTAAACAAGAGAATGATATTGCTATCTTCCAGCCTGAACGTTGGAAAGTAATTACAGAATACGCTACACAAAAAGCGAAAGAAACAGGAATGTCTCAGGAGTTTATTGAGAAAGTCTTCAAAGCCATTCACGAAGAATCAATTGAAGTACAGAATAACATTATGATTGACAAGAAATAACTTGTTATAATAGATAATAGCTAGTAGGGCTTAGGGTATCGGGATTTAGAGCAAACTATTTCCTAACCCTAAGCCCTAATTTCTTATATTTGCACCATATTATTTATGAAAGGAAAAATCATTAAATCTACAGGCAGTTGGTACCAGGTTTTGGAATTGGAAACAAATAAAATTTTCGAGGCCAGAATCAGAGGTAAATTCAAATTGATCAAAACAAGACTTACCAATCCGCTTGCTGTAGGAGATTTTGTTGAGTTTCAGCTGGAACAGGATGATATTGCATGGATCACGAAAATAGAACCACGTCGAAATTACCTGATCAGAAAATCGGTTAACCTTTCAAAAGAAGCACATATCATTGCTTCCAATATAGATCTGGCGTGCTTTATCTTTACCTTGAAGCATCCGGAAACTTCACTAGGATTTCTGGACAGATTTTTAGCTTGTTGTGAAGCCTATAACATTACCCCTCTGATTCTTTTCAATAAGATTGATGTTTTACATGAAGAAGAAATTGAAATTGTAAAAGATGTTGAGTTTATTTACCAGGAAATAGGTTACAACACTCTGGAAATTTCTTCTTATTCAGGATTAAATCTGGATCAGCTTCAGGAGCTTCTTAAAGATAAAACTTCTGTATTCTTTGGACACTCAGGGTGTGGAAAGTCTACATTAGTTAACGCTTTGCAGCCCGGATTAAACCTGAAAACGTCAGAAATTTCAGATACCCATTTGAAAGGAAAACATACCACCACTTTTGCTCAGATGCATTTTTGGCATTTTGGTGGAAACGTTATAGATACTCCCGGAGTTCGGGAATTTGCAATGATTGACATTGAAAAAGAAGAAGTTCAGCACTATTTTCCTGAAATATTCAAGAAAAGAGAAGAGTGTAAATTCCATAACTGTCTTCATATTAATGAGCCGAAATGTGCCGTTATTGATGCCCTTGAAGTAGAAGAAATTCAGCATTCCCGTTATGCTACCTACATCAAACTTATGGATGAGGCAGAGGAAGCTTCCCAAAAGTAATAAGAAAATTTAATATCATATAACACCTCAGATTAATTTTACAATAATCTGAGGTGTTATTCTTTTAGGCTTAAACAAAAAAGCTATTCATATACAGGGATAATTTTTGTGTACAAATTTTGAAAGTGAAAATTGTAAGAAGAGAAACTTAAATAGGACAACGAATTTTTTTAGTAATTGAGTGGATATTTTTATTCTAAAAAAATCACTTTTAAGATAATTCTACTTTTTGTCATGAATATTTTGTCATATAACTCTACTTTTCGATACTCGAATTTTAAGCGGGAAAAAATATTTCAAAAAAAATCGATTATTTCATTGATTGCATAAGAAGCAATAATGTATTAATATACTTTTATAAGGTTTTTAATTTTATCAAATCAGCAATAAAACAGCCTGTTTTTTACAAATAAAAAACCCAGCCGAAGCTGGGTAAAAACTAATAACCATGAAAACTCAAATTAAACATGAGAATCGCAATAGAATAAACAATTACTGTGCCAAAGTTGAGTTCATAATTTCTTAATAAAAGTTATTTTTATGTTAAAAAAAAATTAAAATAAAAATCAAAGATATTTTTTGTAATTTTGCACCATTAAAAAAATATACATTTATGTCTAACATTACATTCACTATGATTAAGCCTGATGCTGTTGCTGACGGACATATCGGTGCAATATTGGGTAAGATTGCTGAAGGAGGTTTTAAAATTAAAGCTTTAAAATTAACTCAGCTTACAGTTGCTGATGCAAAAAAATTCTATGAAGTACACGCTGAAAGACCATTTTATGGTGAGCTAGTAGAATTCATGAGTTCTGGTCCTATCGTAGCTGCGGTTTTAGAAAAAGACAATGCAGTTGAAGATTTCAGAACATTGATTGGTGCTACTAACCCTGCAGAAGCTGCAGAAGGTACAATCAGAAAAATGTTTGCAAGAAGCATCGGAGAAAATGCAGTTCACGGTTCAGATTCTGACGAGAATGCATTAATCGAGGCTCAATTCCATTTTTCAGGAAGAGAGATTTTCTAAGAAAATTACCTTACAAAATAAAAGATCCGGGGATTATTCTTCGGATTTTGTTTTTTATACTTCCTACTCACTATTAAAAACAATGTCCTATTGTCATAATAACTGCCATTTCAACTGCTTTTAGATGGAAGTCGGAACATTTTTCTCAGGAAGATCTGAAAATTAAAATTTACACGAATAAATTGTTGTATTTTAGGCTTGAAATAAATGGAACGTTTATTGCAAATTTTTTATAAAAAAGCGATTATGAAAATTCCAACCTTATTAATGGCCAGTTTATTAGCGGTAGGTGTTTCAGCACAAACTACCCAATCTTCCGGTAAGACGAAAAAACCGGTAAAGAAAGTTAGAAAAGTAGCAGCTTCCGACACAACTAAAAAACCGAAGCCCACTACGCCTCCTAAAGTAATTGTTAAAAAAGATACAGTTCGACATGACCCTCGTAATTGCCCTGCCTGCGGGATGGGATAGGAGATGGGAAAGCCACTGCTAGGATTATCAATGATGGCAGAAGCAGAGTTTGTTTCTGCTGTTTTGCCTTTGCTACAGAGTAATTCTGTTGATGTATTGGAGTGGTCATTTGATACCCTTTATCATACAGAAGAACCGGATTGGCTTGGGGATCTGTTAGATTTTTACTCTGAAAACAACCGCCTGATCGGTCATGGAGTTTATTATTCATTATTTGATGCCAGATGGACAGAACGGCAGAGTATATGGCTGGATAAATTAAAGGAGGAGGTTAAAAAAAGAAAATACAATCATATTACGGAGCATTTCGGCTTCATGAATACTGAGAACTTTCACCAGGGCGTACCATTGCCGGTTTCTTTGCATCCTAAAACACTACAAATAGGAAAGGACAGACTTTTCAGACTTCAGGAAGCATTGGATATTCCTGTGGGGATAGAGAATCTGGCATTTTCATTCTCTGTAGATGATGTAAGAGAGCAGGGTTTGTTTCTGGACAAACTTATTGAAGATACTCATGGATTTCTGATTCTTGATCTTCACAATATCTACTGTCAATCCTGTAATTTTGAAATAGAGATGCAGGAAATTATCAATTCATATCCCTTGGATAAGGTAAAAGAAATTCATCTTTCAGGAGGAAGTTGGCAGGATAGTGTTTATGGAAAAAAGCACATTCGAAGGGATACTCATGATGATATTATTCCCGAGGATATTTTATCTGTACTACCATGGGCTTTATCCCAATGTCATAACCTGGAATATATAATTATAGAAAGACTTGGTCACTCCATTCAGCAAGAAAGTGAAAAGAATGATTTTCTAGAAGATTTTGCTAAGGTTAAAAAGCTTGTTTCGGAATCGGATTGGAAGAATCAACAAGAAGTTCATTGGAATAAAAAGGAAATAAAACTTCCGGAAACTCCATTGGAAGATATGCTTTTACACGAAGAACAAACCTTGCTTACGAGATTGTTGTTTGATAATGCCGATGTGTCATTAATTAAAAATCAAGAATTTCATTATTTTAAAACAAAGAATTGGGACCGTGAAATGATACTGACTGCTCAGAATATCATTAAAAAATGGAATCCTTATTAAAAAAAGCTCTGTAATCTATGATTATCACAAATCAAAATATATGAAAATGATAACGGTATTATTAATTATTACAGCAGTGCTTACTGCTCTTATTGCCGGACTTTTTTATGCCTATTCCTGCTCTGTTGTGCTTGGATTGGGAAAACTTTCTGATCCGGAATATCTGAAAGCAATGCAAAATATTAACCGGGAAATTCTAAATCCTGTGTTTTTTATGAGTTTTATGGGAACAGCAATTCTTCTTCCTGTATCCGCCTTTTTGTTTAGATCTGAACAGCCTGTTTTTATTTTTCTTTTATTGGCAACATTCTCTTACTTGATAGGTGTTTTTGGAGTTACTGTAGTTGGAAATGTACCCATGAATAACCTGCTGGATCAATTTGATATTTCTAATTCTACGACAGATGCCATAAAGCAAATGCGGGATAATTTTGAAAACAGGTGGAATTTTCTGAACAATATAAGAACTGTTTTTTCTGTCATCACAATTGCTCTGGTGGTGTGTGCCTGTATTTGGAATAAGGAAGTATAAAAAACTCTCTATAAGTAAAAATACTCAAACGTAAATACCGTATTTCTACGGATGTTTATCTGATATTTTATTCAGACCTTTGGGTTGTTAGTAAGAAGAAAAATAGACATTTAAAGAATCTTGAAAGAAAATTCATAACCACGACGACTCAAATTCCAGCGAAAAGGCAGCTCTGTAAGAACTGCCTTTTTGTGTATTTAAATCTGGTTGTTTTTAGATTTTCAAAAGCTCAATGGTTCTTTCCGGGCTTTCTGTAGAGAATACTGCATTTCCGGCAACTAGAACATCTGCTCCGGCTTCAAAAAGTTTTGAGGCATTGTCAAGATTTACTCCTCCATCTACTTCAATAAGAGCAGTAGAGTTATTGCTTAAAATCAGATCCTTAGTTTCAGCTATCTTTTTATAAGTATTTTCAATGAATTTCTGTCCTCCAAATCCTGGATTTACACTCATTAATAATACCAAATCCACATCAGCAATGATATCTTCAAGCATTAAAACGGGAGTAGATGGATTTAAAACAACTCCGGCTTTTACTCCTTTGCTTTGAATGTGGTGAATGGTTCTGTGAAGATGTGTACATGCTTCATAATGTACAGAAATCAGATCCGCCCCATGATTGATAAATTCATCAACATATTTTTCAGGTTCTACAATCATTAAGTGTACATCCACGAATTTTTTAGCATGTTGCTGAACAGTTTTCATTACAGGAAAACCAAATGAAATGTTAGGTACAAATCTCCCGTCCATTACATCAATATGGAACCAGTCAGCCTGGGAGTTGTTTAGCATTTCAATGTCTCTTTGCAGATTCCCAAAGTCTGCGGATAAAAGGGATGGAGCAATAAGCTTCGTTTTCATTTTTACTTTATATTAGATATTTAGAGTCAGGAATCAAGATCCGATATATTGAAAAGGTATTTCTCTTTATATTTTTGGTTTCTTGAATCTTGTGTCTTTCATCTTGATTCTATTAATGATACTTCAGTTTCATTTCAGGTTTAATCTTCAGAACGGTTTCGTAGATAAGTTTGATGACATTCCCTACATCTTCTTTAGACACCATTTCCACTGTTGTATGCATGTAGCGCAAAGGTAAGGAAATTAATGCACTTGGTACCCCGCCATTGGAGTGGGCAAAAGCATCGGTGTCTGTTCCTGTTGCTCTGCTTGCAGCTGCTCTTTGATAAGGGATCTTTTTGGTTTTTGCGGTGTCAATAATCAATTCTCGGATGGTGTGATGAACACTTGGTGCAAAGAATACCACTGGTCCGTCGCCGCATTTCTGGTTCCCTTCTTTTTCCTTTTCAATCATTGGAGTTGTAGTGTCGTGCGTTACATCTGTTACAATTGCAATATTAGGTTTAATGGTGTCAGCAATCATGTCTGCACCGTATAGACCTACTTCTTCCTGTACAGAATTGGTGATGTAAAGTCCAAATGGAATAGATTTTTTATTTTCCTTTAAAAGACGTGCTACTTCAGCAATCATAAAGCCTCCAATCCTGTTGTCCAGGGCTCTGCAGACGAAGTATCTGTCGTTCATTTCAAAGAATTCATCAGGATAAGTAATCATGCAGCCAACAAAGATTCCCATTTCTTCCACCTCTTTTTTGGAAATAGCTCCACAATCGATGAAGATATTTTCAATTTTGGGAGTAGGTTCATTCTGATTGCTTCTGGTATGAATGGCTGGCCATCCGAATACCCCTTTTACAATTCCTTTTTCTCCATGAATGTTAACTACTTTAGAAGGGGCAATGGTCTGGTCTGAACCTCCATTTCTGATTACGTAGATGAGTCCCTCATCAGTTATGTAATTAACGTACCATGAAATTTCATCAGCATGAGCTTCAATCACTACCTTAAATTCAGCCTCAGGATTTATGATGCCATAGCAGGTTCCATAATGATCCACTTCAATTGTATCTACATACGGTCTGATATAGTCCATCCAGACCTCCTGTCCTTTGTGTTCATAACCGGTTGGTGATGAAGTGTTTAAATATTTCTCTAAAAATTTCAAAGATTTCTTTTCAAATTTCATAAAAAGGAATGATTTTTGCGTTTAATTTTTGTTCTTATAAGTGTAAAAATAATGAATTTTAGTAAGATTATCTGCCTTTTTATTTTCTTTTTGGGAGTCAGTGTTTTTGGTCAAAAGGATTCTGTGATAGCAAAACCTCTTAACCAATATCCAGCCGAGTCTCTGAAGGTAGATGAATTTGGGAATAAGTATTATTACGACGAACAGCAGAAGGTGAAGATCTATGAAGTGAACGGGGAGCCTGTAGTCGTAATGGATGAGTTGGTTTTGGTTAATAAACCGAGGTTTAATAATCAGTTAGATAAAAATTATTATTATTTCCTTAATAAGAAATTGTACAGAGTATACCCGTTATTTGTAACTGCTTTGCAGCAGTACAGAGATATTCAGGTGGATATGAATGATATGGATAGTAAGGCTAAAAGAAAGTTTGTAAGAGAAAGGCAGAATATGCTTGCCGATCAGTATGAAAAACAACTGAGGGATCTTACAACCACTGAAGGACAGGTTTTTGCCAAGCTGATGAATAGAGCTACCGGTAAAAATGTATATGAAATCATTAAGGAGCTTAGAGGGGGATTCAGTGCTTTTTGGTGGAACCTAAAGGGTAAAATGGCTGATATTGATCTTAAGGAACGATATAATCCTCATGTCAACAGAACTGATGAGTTTGTAGAATCATTACTTCAGTCCAATTGGAATTCAGGGTACCTGAAGCCTTATCCTGGGGCAAGTGACTTTAAAGTAAAGAAATAAATATAAAATTCCTGTAAGTAATCTTACAGGAATTTTTCTTTTAATTTATCAAATACAATTTTGTCTATAGGTAGAGGAAAAGGATTGTCTGGTCTGTCAATCTCCATCCATTCTGTTTTTTCGATGCACGGATCCATAATAAGAAATTCATTTTCATCCACAATGTTCACTATATAATATATGGTAAGCAGTTGTTCATTCTCTCTAAAGCGGGAAACCAGGAAATCCTCCTGTGTGTAAAAATGTTCTGCAATATTGATCTTTACATTAAGTTCTTCATCAAATTCACGGTGCAAGCAGTCTAATGTTCCCTCTCCGTATTCCAATCCACCGCCAGGAAATTTCACTAAAGGTTCACCGGCATATTCCTCAAACAGGGTTAAAACTTTTTTATCTTTTACTGCACAGCCATACACTCTAATGTTGATCTTGTCTATCATATATATAATGTAAAATAATTTGTATAGCTAATGTAAGGAATTTTTATGAGGCGTATAGGGGTAAAAAATATAAAATAACATGCTAATCTATTAAGGATTGCATTCATTTTATATTTTACATCTTCACTGCATTAATCATCTCTCTTTTTCCAGGAGGGCCTTGTTTCTTCTCTACATTAAAATTAAGCTCCTGTAGGATTCTTCTTACGCTGCCTTTAGAAGAGTAGGTTGTTAATAATCCGTTAATGGCCATTTTGTCAGAAACCATTTCAAATAAAGGTTTTTCCCAAAGATCAGGTTGTACTCTGGCGCCAAAGCAATCAAAGTAAACAAGATTGATTTTAGGCAGATCAATGTCCTTTAGATCAAAAAAGTCACATTCTATCTTTTTTAAGTTGAATCCACTAATGATTTCAACTGGCTTTTCCCAATCTGCTAGATGAATTTTCTGATAAATATTTTTTAACTCTGGGTTATCAAAAAGTTCAAAGTAAGCCAAATCCTTAACTTCCGATTCATTTATGGGGTATTTTTCAAGAGAAAAATAGTTGATGACATGATTTTTGTCAGTTTTTAAATATTCATTAATTGTCACTAAAACATTCAAACCTGTTCCAAAACCTAGTTCTAAAATATTAATTTCGCAATCATTTATTAGATTTAGTCCATTTTTGATAAACACGTGTTCTGCTTCTTGGAGAGCTCCGTGGTGAGAATGGTAGTTTTCATTTAAATCATTGATAAACAATGTTTTACTTCCGTCGTTTGTGGTCTTAATTTCTCTTTTCAAGCTAATTTTTTGTCAAATTTACTCTAAAATTTTTATATTTAGAAAATTATGTTAAATTTGTAGAACATCGTAAAAATTTTAAAAAATGATAATTCAAAAAACTGAAAACTCCAGAATTTCTACATTTGACCCGAACAATTTTTCATTTGGTGGTACATTCATAGATCATATGATTATATGTGAGTACGAAAATGGAAAATGGGGTGATGTAAAATTAGTTCCTTACGGTCCCATTCCATTTACACCTGCTATGATGGGGGTAAACTATGGACAAGCTTGTTTTGAAGGGATGAAAGCCTATAAAGACAAAGATGGGCAGGTTTTCCTTTTCAGGCCTGAAAAGAATTTTGAACGTATCAACAAGTCAGCGAAGCGTCTTGCTATGCCTGAGGTGACTGAGGAAATGTTTTTAGACGGATTAAAAGCACTAGTAGATATTGATAGAGACTGGATTCCTCAAGGAGAAGGAATGTCATTATATATCAGACCTTTGATTTTTGCTACAGAAGAAGCTTTAAAAGCTAGAGTTTCTGAGAAATATATGTTTGCTATTGTTGCAACACCAGCGAAAAGCTATTATTCAGAACCGGTTTCTGTAAAAATTTCTGATCACTATTCAAGAGCTGCAAACGGTGGAGTAGGTTCTGCTAAAGCGGCAGGAAACTATGCAGCTTCTTTCTACCCAACACAATTGGCTATTGAAGAAGGATACGAGCAAATTATCTGGACTGACGATGCTACTCACGAATATTTTGAAGAGAGTGGTACAATGAATGTGTTTGTAAGAATTAACGATACAATCTATACACCTCCAACTTCTGAGAAAATTCTTGATGGAGTTACAAGAGACAGCTTCCTTCAGTTGGCTAAGAAAAGAGGAATTGAAGTGAAAGTAGAACCAATTCCTGTGAAAACAGTAATTGAAGCTTTAAAGAATGGTAACCTTAAAGAAGTATGGGGAGTAGGTACAGCAGTAGTTACTACTCAATTCCAGGCTTTAGGATACCAAGGCGAAAAATTGGCTCTTCCAAGATTATCTGATGAAGAAAGCTATGCAGCTACCCTTAAAAAAGATTTGGTAGACCTACAGAACAATCTTTCTGAAGATCCATTCGGATGGAGAGTTGTAGTAGATCACGCTTTAGAAACAGTTTAATCTTAACTGAATAAAATAATATAAAAGCCAGGAAATTCCTGGCTTTTTTTATTTATATTAAATTGTTCTGGTAAATCCTGGGATAAGTTTTGTAATTAATTCATGAAATGTGTATTTTCGCATAAGTTTATGAAAAAATTACTCTTCATATCAGCCATAAGCCTGTTGGGTTGCAATAGAAATGCACAGACGGCTCATCCTCCGGTAGGAGGTGTTTTAAGCCAAAAAGATCTGGATGTTTCTAAGAACAGGATGAAAAATCTGAACGTTATAGAGAGAGGCCAGATTCAGGATTGGATCAACGGACAAACTGTAAAGTATTATCCTACGCAGCTTAACTATTGGGTTACGGTGGATGGCTATGATCGTAGAGAAAGAAGAGCAGATAACAGCCTGATCTCTTATTCTTATGAATTATACGATTTTGATCAGACCAAGATCTATGATCAGCCTTTTGAAAGAAGAGATGCCAAATTCGGGCATTTTGATGAACTGAAAGCGGTGGAGAATGCTTTGCGTTTTATACATAATGGAGAGGAAGTAACGCTTTTGGTGCCGTCTACTTTGGCTTACGGAACTTTTGGAGACGAAAAGAAAATAGATAACGATATCCCATTAATCATAAAATTAAAAGCTTTATAATACATGAAATTGTTTAACAAAAATATAATTCTGGCGGCGGCAAGTATTTCGCTGATGAGTTGTACCCCAATTTATAAAAAAATGAACGTAGACAAAGAAACTTACGAAGGTCTTAATGACGGACTTTATGCTAATCTTCAAACCACAAAAGGTAACTTGATCGTTAAGTTTGAGGACAAGAAAGCACCAGTAACTGTAGCCAACTTTATCGGTCTTGCAGAAGGGAAAATCGATAACAAAGCTAAGGCTAAAGGAGTTCCTTACTATGACGGAACTATTTTCCACAGAGTGATCAAAGATTTCATGATTCAGGGAGGTGATCCTCAGGGAACAGGAATGGGAGATCCTGGATATAAATTCGAGGATGAAAGAAATGACCTTAAACACACTGGAAAAGGAATTCTTTCTATGGCGAACTCCGGACCAAACACCAATGGTTCTCAGTTCTTCATCACTGAAGTAGCTACACCTTGGTTAGATGGAAGACACACGATCTTCGGAAAAGTGGTAAAAGGTAATGATGTAATTGATGCTATTGCCAATGTTGAAAAAGGAGCTCAGGATAAGCCTAAAACAGATATCGTTCTAGAGAAAGTTTCTGTTTTCGGAAAAGGTGATGAGTACAAAAACTACGATGCAGCTAAGACTTTCAACGAAGGAAAAGCTAAGATTGCAGAAAATAACAAAGCTTTCATCGCTAAAGAAGAGGCTGAAAAAAAGAAAAAAGAAGAAGAGTTCAAAGCAAACCAGGAAAAATTAGTTGAAAACCTAAAAGCTGGAATGCAAAAAACTGAATCAGGTCTTTACTATAAAATCACTAAAACGGCTGATGGTAAAGCTCCAAAATCTGGCGATAACGTATCTGTACACTACGCTGGAAAGTTAGTAGACGGTACTGAGTTCGATTCTTCATTCAAGAGAAACGAGCCGATCGAAATTCCAATCGGAATGGGAAGAGTAATCAAGGGATGGGATGAAGGTATCCTATTGTTAAAAGAGGGTGAAACTGCTACTTTATTGATTCCGCCAGCAATGGGTTACGGAGAAAGAGGAGCAGGAGGAGTTATTCCACCAAACTCTTGGTTAGTTTTCGATGTTGAGCTTGTAAAAGTAAAATAATTGAATCTTTTTTAAGATATGAAAGCCGTTCTGAAAAGAGCGGCTTTTTTGTTTTGATAAAAGTACCGTAGAAATCCGGATTTCTGTAAATGAAAAATATTTCTATCTTTATCAATCACCAATGAAACAAAATAAAAGAACATGTTTGATCTAAATTATGATTTAATAAAAAAGGAGATTGAATCAGAAACTTGTAAAGAGCACGGCTTGCATCCAGAGTTTGTAAAAACAGATGATGGATTTGGAATTAAAGCCTGTTGTCAGCCTTTTCACGAAGAGCTAGTAGCAAAATCTGAAAAAATTATTGAAGAAGAAACTACAAAATTCCTGGATAAGATGATGAAGGATATCTTTAAGGAATAAATATTGAAAGATTTTATTAAAAAAACCGCCCCAAAAGGGCGGTTTTCAGTAAAAGAAAGATTAAAAAGTTATATGTTTCTGCTTGATCTTTTCCTCATTCCAGTTCCGGCTAGGGAACTGATGAATACAAGGCCAAAGCCGATATAAGCAGCAAATGCTGTCAAATATATAATTAAGCTGTTAAAGCTTGGTTTTAAGGTGTATACCAATACAGAAAAGGCAGCAAAACTCAACACCAATAATAGGCTCCAGATATGCATTTTCGCTGCGTCTTCATTTTTCTTAAAAATCATTTCAAAAAAGGCTCTCATCATTACTAACATTTTAAGGGTTATACATTAATTAATTAGAATAAAGCAACGCAATCATCACGGTAAAAAGAATGGCATATTCTTTTACTGGGCTAAGGTCCACGATGACTTTGCCGTTTATTTATATCGTTATACCGGGCTTAAAGTCCGGGATTTATAGTTTTTTGAATCAATATATGATTCATGGGGTTAAATGATACCAGCCAGATACGGGGCATAATACTGCTGTGAAAAATTAACTGAGGGTTAATCTATCACATTCCCGTATCTTTTACGGCATCGTAGAAAAAAAAGGATTCATATACATCAATATGAACTTTGAATCAGTGGAAAACTGAAAATCCACAGAAAACCTTTTTTCTCATCCTTAGTGTTTTTTTATAATTTTTTCTCTAAACATTACATACCAATTTCATGCCAAAGTGATAACTCTACTATTAACAGTTTGAGTTATTTTGCTGTAATGTGTTGTTTGTGAGTTTATCATGTATGATATTTTCTTAAACGAAGAAAAAATAAATTTATTAGGAATGAAAACCAAAAATAAATGAGAGGGATTGGGTAAAAGAAAAATACATCTTCTTCCAGATTTTGGAAATGAAAAATTACTTAAAATGTAAATGCAATCTAAACGATGTATAGTGTAAATGGGGTAGATTTATAAAGTAGACAGACTAAAGCCTATGTCTATTGAATTTTACTAGTTTTTTTGAAAATACCTGCGGTATTCGTCATTGAAGTTTTATGTCAATTTAATTGGTAAATCAAAAATAAAAAAAGCCCATAAAACCTTATCTAATAAGATTTATATGGACTCTTTAATGTGCTAACCGGTACTTTTTACCAGTTTTTATCAATCATATAAATTATCTGTGTCATTGTTATGGCTCCTAATAGAAGTTCTCTTCTGTTTACCTTTTCAAAAGTATCTTCTTCTGTATGATGAATATCAAAATAACGTTGAGAATCCGGCATTAATTCTGCTGCAGGAATTCCCATATCATGTAGGGGATAAAGGTCTGTTCCTGAAAATCTTTCTTCAAAATTATAGACTCCGTACGGCAGGAATAATTTTGACCAGCCCTGGATTTGTTTTCTTTTGGAATCATCCATATCAAGAGCAATTCCTCTTGGGGCAAAACCTCCGGCATCAGATTCTATGGCAAAAAGATGCTTTTCATTGCTTTCTTTTACTGTTTTTCCATATTGGATACCTCCTTTTACGCCATTTTCCTCATTGGCAAAGCAAACAACTCTGATGGTATGATTGTTTTGTATTCCTAGTTTTTTGAATGTTCTTACCACTTCAATGCTTTGAACAATTCCTGCGCCGTCATCATGTGCTCCTTCACCTACATCCCAAGAATCAAGGTGTCCACCTACTACGATTACGCTTTGATCTTTTTTACCTGTGATCTCACCAATAACGGAGTGGGAGAGCTTTTCTCCTTTCATTCCGCAGTTGGAATTCAGCTTTGCCGTGATTTTTTGATTTTTTAGCAGGGCTTCAAGTTCGTCTGCGGTAGTGCTTCCAATGGCTACAGCGGGTATTTTGGAAACACTTTCGTCATAGCGCATGGCTCCTGTGTGCGGAACATCATCAAATGCAGAGGAAAGTGATCGTACAATGGCAAATTTCCCACCTTTCTTAGCTGTTAAAGAGGCGGCTGTTGATCTATATTTTGAAGCATCACTATAGCCTTTAAAGGTTTCAATGAATGATTGTTTGAAGGCGTAATTAAAGAATACAATTTTATCCTTTACTTTTTCGGCTGGGAGCTGGTTGTATTCGTCCATAGATTTTACCATGATAATTTCTTCTGAAACATCCTTTCCGCCTGTTCCTTCAGAATTTCCTAAGGATAACATTTTAAGGTTTTTCCAGTTGCCATTGGAGGTTTTGATGTGAAGAGATTCTTTTCCTCTTTCCCAGACAGGAATCATGACTTCCTGAAGCCATACCTTGTCTGCACCTGCATCACGAAGCTTCTGTTCGGCCCATTTTATGGACTTTTCATAGGCTTCGGAACCGCTTAAACGGTGGCCGATATTTTTTGTGAGTTCTCGTAGATCATTGTATCCTTTTCCGTTGTTTAAAACTTCCAGAGATATTTTACTGAACTGTAGAGAATCTTCTTTAGATTGGCCAAAAACAGCCATTCCAAAAAGTAATAATGAGGTTCCTAGTATCTTTTTCATTGTTTACCAATTTTTATCAATCATATAAATAAGTTGGGTCATAACCGTTGCTCCAAGGAGTAGTTCCCGGCGGTTTACTTTTTCAAAAGTATCTTCAGCGGTGTGGTGAATATCAAAATAACGTTGGGGATCCGGAACGAGCTCTGCCGTGGGAACTCCCATTTCGTGAAGCGGAGCAATATCTGAACCTGAATATTTTCCTTCAAAATTATAAACACCATAAGGTAAAAATAGATTTACCCAGCTTTTGATCTGGTTTCTTTTGGTGTCATCCATTTCCAGTGAAATTCCTCGGGGAGAAAAACCTCCGGCATCCGATTCTATGGCAAAAAGATGTTTTTCATTCTTTTCTTTAGCGGTTTTTCCATATTGCTTTCCACCCTTGGTCCCGTTTTCTTCATTGGCAAAGCAGACCACTCTGATGGTATGGTTGTTTTGTATTCCTAGTTTTTTGAATGTTCTTACCACTTCAATGCTTTGAACAATTCCTGCGCCGTCATCATGTGCTCCTTCACCCACATCCCACGAATCAAGGTGCCCGCCCACCACAATTACATCTTGGTCTTTTTTACCAGTAATTTCGCCGATAACGGAGTGGGAGAGTTTCTCGCCTTTCATTCCGCAGTTAGAATTGAGTTTTGCCGTAATTTTTTGTTTTTTTAATAAGGCTTCAAGTTCATCTGCTGTTGTATTTCCGATTGTTACCGCAGGAACTTTTAAAATGTTGTCTTCATACTTCATATTTCCGGTATGAGGAACGTCGTCAAAGGCAGAAGACAGTGATCGGATAATGGCAAATTTCCCTCCTTTTTTAGCTGTTAAAGAGGCGGCAGTTCTTCTATAGGCTCCAGCCTCCCGATAGGCGATAAATGTTTGTACATGTCCTTGATTAAAAGGATAGTTAAAGAAGACAATTTTCCCTTTTACTTTTTCTGCAGGCAGCAAATCATATTCTTCCAAAGATTTGACCATAATGATCTCTCCTGAAACATCCCTTCCGCCTGTTCCTTCTGAATTTCCTAAGGATAGCATTTTAAGGTTTTTCCAGCTGCCATTGGTGGTTTTGATGTTAAGGGATTCTTTTCCTCTTTCCCAGACAGGGATCATGACTTCCTGAAGCCATACCTTATCTGCACCTGCATCACGAAGCTTCTGTTCAGCCCATTTTACGGATTTTTCATAGGCTTCTGAACCGCTTAAACGATGGCCAATGGTTTTGGTGAGTTCGTGCAATTCATTGTATCCTTTTCCATTGTTTAGGATTTCTGTGGAGATTTTATTGAACTGTATGGAGTCTTCTTTAGTTTGTCCTGATAAAAAGGTTACTCCTAAAGTGATTAATGATAGGTTTACAATTTTTTTCATGTTACCAGTTTTTATCGATCATAAAAATCAACTGCGTCATGGCTGCGGCACCCAAGAGAAGTTCTCTTTTATTTACCTTGTCAAAAGTATCCTCTGCAGAGTGATGATAATCAAAGTAACGCTGTGTGTCTACAACGAGTTCTGCCAATGGAATATCCAGTTTCTTCAAAGGGGAAATATCCTGTATGGCATAGGTTTGATCAAAGTCATAAATTCCGTAAGGGAGGAAATAGTTTTTCCATTCAAAAATTTGCTTTCGTCTTTGTGGAGGCATATCTAATGAGAATCCTCTTGGCGAATAGCCTCCTGCATCTGTTCCTAGAGCGAATACGTGTTTTTCTTCTTTCTTTTTTACATATGCGGCATACATTTCACGACCTTGGCCTCCATTTTCACTGTTGGCGTACAGAACTACACGGATGGTGTGATTATTTTCATATCCAAGTGCTTTTAAGGTTCTTAAAACTTCAATGCACTGTGCAACTCCTGTTCCATCATCAATGGCTCCTTCACCAATATCCCAAGAATCAAGCTGAGCACCTAAAACAATTACTTTAGAATCTTTTTTACCCTGAATTTCAGCAATAATATTTGGATTTGTAGTGCTGCCTTTTGATTCGGCAGTCATGTTGATTTTAGCGGTAACCTTTTGTTTTTTTAATGTTTTCTCCAACTCATCTGCTGATTTTACCCCTATTGATAAAGCTGGAATTTTTACTTTATCATCTGGTTCATAATAAATCATTTTAGCATGAGGAGTGTCATCATTAGCAGTTGTTAATGATCTTATAATTAGTGCTTTTGCTCCTGTTTTAGCAATTACAGAAGCCGAAATTAGTTTTGATTTTGCGGTGAGTAAATAAGAATCGCTTGTATTTACAATGGTGGGGTCCATAGGAACATTCACGAAAACTATTTTGTCTTTTAGCTGACCAATTGACATGGCGTTAAGTTCTGAAGTGGAGTTGATTAAAATAATTTCCCCCGTCAGGTCTTTTCCTCCTGTTCCTTCAGAGTTTCCGAAGGAGAGCATTCTGATATTTTTCCAATCTCCGCTTCCTGTTTTTATTTGTAGAGATTCTTTTCCTCTGATCCAGACTGGAGCTTTGGCTTCTTGTCTCCAGATCATATTGATACCAATTTCCTTGAACTTTCTTTCTGCCCATTCGGTTGCTTTTGTGTATCCCGGAGTCGCACTAAAGCGTGGTCCTATTCCTTTTGTAAGTTCTGCAAGGTTTTCGTAGGCTGCACCATTGGTTAAGATTTCGTCAGAGATTTTTTTAAACTCATCATGATAATTGAACTTGACTGTGGTGCTTTTTTTTGCCGGATTTTTATGTGGCTTTTTTTGAGAAAATAAAAATCCACTCAAAAAGAGTGGAAGTATGATGAATATTTTTTTCATTTTTTATTTACCTTTCTTTTTCCGATGTTAAAAGTAGGGAAAAAATAGGAATTTATTAAGGTTTCATGTCGTACATTAACAGAGCTGTAATCAATTTTGGTTCAATAAATGTACATTTTGGAGGCATGCTTAATTTTAAGTCTGAAATTTTAATCATATCATTAAAACTTACAGGATAAATACCGAAACCTACCTTACCTTCATTGTTGTCTACCTTTTCTTTTAAAAGATTAATTCCGCTAAGGTTAGAGGTACCCTTCACGTAGGAAATTAATTCAGAACTATCAGGATCTTCTATTTTTAAAATACCCTTGAATATGTATTTGTCTAATAAATGGTGATCCAGGTTATCCAATGACATTTCTTTTGAACGGAGATCATGCTTTACATGAAGAGAATAGAACTTACCATCCAAATACATTGAAATGTGAAATTTCTGAGACGGGAAATAAGAGGCTTCTCCTTTTTCGTGAATCAAGAAGTATTCTTCAAGCTGTTTTAGAAAGTCTTCTTTTGAAAGTCCGTTCAGATCATGTAAGATTCTGTTATAATCGTGGATCTTAATGGATTGGTTGGAAACGATAAAACTGTATACAAAGTTGTAAAGTTCTGTACCGTTATGTCTTTTGTTCTTATCCTTGTGGCGTTTTGCATTGATTGCTGTAGAGCCAATTCTATGGTGTCCGTCAGCAATATAAAATGAATCAATCTGATCAATTACTTCTTTAAACTGCTGTAGCTTCAGACGGTTATCTATTCTCCAGATTTTATGTCTGATCCCAATGGTGTCTACATGATTGAAGATAGGAACATTTTTTTCCTCGTGGTTCATCAGCAACTCAATTTTTGAGTTGGCAGGGTAGGTAAGAAGTACAGGTTCTGCCTGCAGATTTACTTTTTCAAGATAATGAGCCAGTTTCTCCTTTTTCTGGGGAATTGTACTTTCATGTCTTTTGATTTTTCCATTCCAGAAATCTTCAATACTTGCCAGTCCCAAGAGTCCTCTGAAAATTTGCTTATTAGGATATATCTGCTCATAAAGATAGTACGCAGAATTATCCTGGACCAATTTCTTTTCGTCCAGCAATTCTTCAAAGGTAGATCGGATCTTCCTCAGGTTCCGGTCTATATCCTTAGATTTACTTACAACATATGGCTTAATCATATTGATGTAAGTGTTTTCAACCTGAGCTTTCTCAGCGATTTCTTCCTGGGTAAAATTATCCAGTGGATGAGTAGGGAAAGTATCCTCAAAGTCTCTGTGAGGTCTTATTCCACGGAAAGGTTTAAAAACAGGCATATTTATCTTATAGTTTCTTTTTGTAGCTTAATAATTTGTTCTGCAAGTTCGATACCGATTTTCTCTTGCGCATCTACCGTATTTCCTCCTACATGGGGAGAAAGTGATAATGCTGGGTTCATTAATAAAGGAAGTTCCGGGCTGGGTTCGTTTTCAAAAACATCCAATGCTGCTCCGGCTACTTTACCAGAATCTATGAAATCTATCAGTGTTACTTCATTTATCACACCGCCTCTTGCAGTATTTACAATATAGACGCCATCTTTCATTTTTTCAAATTGAGGGGTATCTATAATGTATTCATTCGTCTTAGGAGTATTGATGCTGATGAAGTCTGCTTCTTTTAGAAATGTCTCCATATCATTGGAGGAAGTGATTTCAAAATTTACAGACTGTCCATCAAAGAAATTCAAAGTAAGAACTTCTGTTTTTGGACTTCTTGTAAGGACCTTGATTTTCATTCCCAGGGAAATTCCTATTTTGATGACTTCCTGCCCAATGCTTCCAAAGCCTATTACTCCTAATGTTTTTCCTGAAAGTTCATAGGCATTACTGAATGACTTCTTCATGGCATTGAAGTGGGTTTCTCCCTCCAAAGGCATTAGTCTGTTTGATTCGTGAAGAAATCTTGCCAATGAGAGAAAATGTCCGAATACCAATTCTGCTACGGATTTTGAAGATGCAGTAGGGGTATTGATTATTTTTATACCCTTGCTTTTTGCATACTCAACATCAATATTATCCATCCCGATGCCCCCTCTTCCTATAATTTTAAGGTTTGGGCATGCATCAATCAGGTCTTGTCTCACTTTCGTTGCACTTCTTACGAGAAGAACATCCACATTATTATCGTTGATAAAATTAATAACGTGATCTTGAGCCACTCTATTGTCCAGAATTTCAATTCCGGCTTCTTTTAAAGCGCGTTCTCCTGATTTTGAGATTCCATCGTTTGCTAAAACTTTCATGTGTTATTTTATTATAGATGCTAGATTTTAGATGTTAAAAGTCAGACTTTAAAGGTCCAAAATATGAGATCTGCAATCCATTAATCTTTTTATTTTTTGGGTCGCCTAATATAAGTTATTTTATCGACTTCATTACATCCACCAATACCTGTACGCTTTCAATTGGTAAAGCGTTGTATAAGCTGGCTCTGTAACCTCCCA
Source organism: Chryseobacterium aurantiacum (assembly GCF_003020585.1). GTDB lineage: Bacteria > Bacteroidota > Bacteroidia > Flavobacteriales > Weeksellaceae > Chryseobacterium > Chryseobacterium aurantiacum. The sequence continues at coordinate 494,291 of NZ_PXUE01000002.1, read as the reverse complement.
GACTTCGGTGTCCGTTTAGTCCGCTAATACCTGCTGCCTTCCAAGCATTGTCGAACTCTTCTTTTTTGCTTTCATCTGTAATTTTGAAGGAAACATTCATGAATGAACGGTCTTCTTCTACACAGAATGTTTCAAATAACGGGTTGCTGTCAATCTCACCATAAAGAAGCTTGGCTTTTGCTTCGTTTCTTTGTTCTGCAGCAGCAATGCCCCCATTTTTTTCAAGATACTGAAGGGTTAGTAAAGAAGCATAGATTGGGAATACCGGTGGAGTATTATACATGGACTCTTTAGATATGTGCTGAGAATAATCCAGCATAGAAAGCATGTTTTCTCTTCCTGTCTTGCCCAAAATCTCTTTTTTGATCACGACTAAGGTAACTCCTGCTGGTCCCATGTTTTTCTGGGCCCCTGCATAAATTAAATCAAATTTTGAAAAATCAAGCTGTCTTGAGAAAATATCCGAACTCATGTCACATACCATCAGGGTATCTACTTCAGGAAAAGACTTCATCTGAGTTCCGTAGATTGTATTGTTGGAGGTGCAGTGGAAATAATCGTATTCTGAACCAACCGTATAATCTTTAGGAATAAAAGAATAGTTTTCTTCTTTTGATGAACCTACTACATCTACTGTTCCTAGTTTCTTTGCTTCCTTAATGGCTCCGGCTGCCCATGTTCCCGTGTCCAGGTAAGCTGCTTTTCCACCAACTTTCATTAGGTTGTAGGGTACCATTGCAAACTGCATACTGGCTCCACTTCCTAAATAAAGAACCTCATAGTCATCACCAAGATTCATCAATCTTTTTACAATAGCACGTGCTTCGTCCATTACAGCAACGAAATCCTTGCTTCTGTGAGAAATTTCAAGAAGTGATAATCCTATACCGTTAAAGTCTAAGATTGCCTGTGCTGACTTTTCGAATACTTCTTGTGGTAAGATACATGGTCCTGCGCTGAAGTTATGCTTTTTGTTCATATTTTTACTTTTTGGTTGCGTCCGGAATTGGTTTTCCTTCCTTATTTTTTGATTTTTTTGGATTTTGGATTAAAAAAAGCCGCCTCACACATTATGAGACGGAATTTTTTTATTCGCCGTGTAAGAATGCTTTTTTGTTAAGCAGAGCCTCTTCAGATTCCACATGGTCCTCATCAGGAACACAGCAGTCTACAGGGCATACAGCCGCACACTGTGGTTCTTCATGGAACCCTTTACATTCCGTACACTTGTCTGTTACAATAAAATATACATCATCACTTACAGGCTCTTGTGATGCATCAGCATCTACAGTAAGTCCTGATGGCATTGTTATAGTGCCTTGAAGTGCAGTACCTTCCGAAGCTTTCCAGTCTACGGCTCCTTCATATATTGCATTATTTGGACATTCCGGTTCACAAGCCCCACAATTAATGCATTCATCAGTTATTTTAATAGCCATCGCTAATTTTTTTTAAATTTGCACAAAATTACAAAATATTCCCCAATTTTAAAGTAATTATGAATACCGAAAATCAAGTTTTAGGACTTATTAAATTAAGTGATTATATAAAGGCGTTTTTAGCGAAGAAAACGGAAGATTACAATGAAGATGATTTTAATATTGAATTATTGTTAAAAAAGTCTGAAATAGAAAATCCATGGTTTACAATTGATAATCAGAAATTTGCTTTACGGCAATGGACTGATTTACTGACTGAAGAAAATATAAAAAACTGGCTTCAAAATTATTCAATCTCTAAAGTTTCAAAGAAAGTTGGACTTATTTTGGCCGGAAACATTCCTTTGGTTGGATTCCATGATGTGATTTCTGTTATTTTAAGCAATCATATTCCGCTTATCAAATTGTCTTCAAAGGATAAGACTATGGTTCCGTTTTTATTGAAAAAATGGAAAGAATTTTCTAATGATGTCATTCAGTTTGAATTGGTGGAGAGGTTAGAGAACTTTGATGCTGTGATTGCTACAGGAAGCAATAATACTGCAAGATACCTTGAATATTATTTCAAAGACCATTTAAGTATCATCCGTAAAAACAGAACTTCCATAGCTGTTTTAAAAGGAGATGAAACAATTGAAGAACTACAGCTTCTTGCTACTGATATTTTCCGATACTTTGGACTAGGATGCAGAAATGTGACGAGAATATTTATTCCAAAGGATTTTGTTATCGACAGGTTATTTGAAAATTTTCTTGGTTTCCAGGATATTATCAATCATAATAAGTACGTGAACAATTATGAGTACAACAGAGCGGTGTACCTTTTGAATCAGGATCAATTCTGGGACAATAACTTTGTGATGCTGAAAGAGGATGATAAGCTCTTTAGCCCGCTTTCTGTCATTAATTTCAGCAGATATGAGTCTTTGGATGAAGTGAAAGACTTTATTGCTGAAAATGAAGAAAATATCCAGTGTATTGTGGCAAAAGATGAGTTGGGATTGAATTCAATTTCTTTTGGAGAAGCCCAAAATCCAAGCCTTGATACCTATGCGGATAACGTGGATACTATGAAGTTTTTGGAAGTGGTCTGATTTTCGTATCTTCCATGACCTATATCACGAAATAACAAAATAACAGTATGAGAAAATTATTTTTAGGACTTGCAATAGTGGGTGGACAGCTAATGTTTGCACAAAAAGTTGTAGGGCTAAAGGTTGACAAAAACCAGAAAAAAGAAGTACCTGCAGCCATAAGCAAGGATAAAATTAATCTATATAACAGTAATTTATTTAAATTCCTCAACGCTTTGCAGTCTTCGGATCAAAAGACTGTTGATGAATTGATTTCCGATAAGGTAAAGGAGATTGTTACGGATGATGTCCTTAAGAAAGTTAAGGATGGGGTTGATCCCAATAAAAAGCTTGAAGTTTTAAAGGTGGGTTATTATTCCACAATGGATGGATTGAATCACCCTAATATCAAATACAAATATGAAGGAGATACTTCTTCAAAAGAGGTGTTGAGTGCAATATTTGAAGATAATGGCAAAATTCTGGGAGTGATGCCAATTGGGAATGATAAATGAATTTATTTTCGATTAAATTAAAAAAAATATTAACTATGATGACAGATGTTTTAGTCGCTCATTCTTCAGATGTGGAGAAAGCGAGTTTTTACAAGAAGACCTATTTGCATGTTGCTTTGTCAATACTTGCATTTATTGGGGTTGAGACTATTTTATTAAAAACCGTGCCTGAAGAAATTATTGCAATGATGTTCGGGCAGAGATATATCTGGTTGCTAATCATTGGCGTATTTTGGCTGGCTTCTATTTTGGCTTCCAAATGGTCGCTTTCACAAAGTAAGTCAACGCAGTATTTAGGATTAGGATTTTACATTCTATTAGAGGCTATCATTTTTATGCCGCTGCTTTTTATTGCCACTAATATGGCGGGTGGAGCAAATGTAATTTTTCAGGCTGCTACTTTAACTGTGGCAATGTTTGCAGGTATTTCTGCGGTTGCATTTACTTCCAAGAGAGATTTCTCTTTTCTAAGGAATATTATCGTAATCGGAGGATTTATTTCGATTGGATTAATCGTTGGCGGAATGGCTTTTGGTTTCAACTTGGGATTGTGGTTCTCTGTAGGAATGGTAATACTGGCTTCGGCAACTATTTTATATCAAACAAGTAAGCTAAAGGATTCTTATGGAACGAATCAGTATGTAGGAGCTGCATTACAGCTTTTTGCTTCCATTATGCTTTTGTTCTGGTATATTCTAAGTATTTTGATGAGCAGAAGAAACTAATTATTGATCAATTATTTTATCTTAAAATATAGTCCCGGTGATTTTTCATCGGGATTTCTTTTTAAACCCAAATGACTTTAGTGGTTTCACGAATAACACAATCAATAGGAGTGGACTTTATCTGTTTGCTTTAAATGAATATTATCCAATGCTTTAGCTGAAACATATAGAGGTTTTAACTCTATTTTTGCCACAGATGTCATAGATGGGACGGATTATTACGTGTATTTTTTAATGAATGAATTTTAAATATCTCAATAGGTATTTATGAAATTTTCACAAGAAATTTGTGTTTTAGTGTTTTAAATTGTAAACCCAAAAAATCCTGATGATATTCTCACCGGGATTTTAGTTGGTTATTCTTTACAATTTTTCATGCAACTTCCTGCCTCATGTGACCGGTAAAAGTCCTTTGAAGTATATTTTATAGTTGAAATAAAAAATTCTTAAAGAATAGAAAAAAGTATAGTAATGAGGAAAACCTCGGATATTTAATTTTGTGTTTTTACCATCTTTTGATTAAAATAATCGCAAAATGTTATTTGTCGATAGAGCCTAAAACCTTTTGTGCAAAAGAGTTTAAGGCATCTTTTTCACTCATTCCGTTTTGTACATTAGCGTGAACCTCTAAAGCTCCACAAATGTTTGTAATAAGTTCTCCTGCAACATTTAGATCTTCTTCACTTGTCCCTCTGAATTCGCAGAAGCTTTCCAGAACTTCCAACGTTTTCTCAAGGTTCTCAGGGGTCTGATTCTGATAGAATTGTCTGATTACTGGTAATTTCATTATGATAATTCGTTAAAAAGGTTAATTAAACTTTCAGCCTGGTTAGATTGAACCTGGTTTACCAATTCACCATTTTTAAAGATAGCGAATGTAGGCAGGTTGTCTACTTTTGCTAATTTTCTGCTTTCAGGAAGTTTTTCAGCATCTACATATAAGAAAGGAATAGTGTCATTCTCAGATGCTAATTTTTTGAATTTTGGCTTCATGATTCTGCAGTTTCCGCACCATGTTGCGCCATATTGAACAACTACTTTTTCGTTGTCATTTACAATGTTCTGTAATGTATCTTCGGTTAATTCTGTGTACATAGGTTTATTTTTTTGGAAAATAAACAATGTAACAATCTAAAAATTTACCAATCTAACAATTCAAAAAGACTTTTAAAATTGTTATACTGTTAGATTGTTACATTGTTATATTAAAATTAAGATATTAATTTTTTGCTAAGTATTCTGCTGTAGAAGTTCTGTCCGCTTTCATAGCGTCTTTACCTTCTTCCCAGTTTGCAGGACATACTTCACCGTGCTTTTGAACGTGAGTGTAAGCGTCAATTAATCTTAAGAATTCTTTTACGTTTCTTCCTAAAGGCATATCGTTTACCGCTTCGTGGAAAATTTTTCCAGTTTCGTCGATAAGGTAAGTTGCTCTGTAAGTTACGTTGGAACCTGTGAAAACTTCCTCTCCATCTTCGTTATATTCGAAATCCTGATCTACGATTCCTAATGTATTTGCTAATTGTCTGTGAGTATCAGCTAAAAGTGGGTAAGTTACTCCTTCAATACCTCCGTTATCTTTTGGAGTGTTTAACCATGCGAAGTGTACTTCATTAGTATCACAAGATGCACCGATTACTTTAGTGTTTCTTTTTTCGAATTCACCTAAAGCCTCCTGGAAAGCGTGAAGCTCTGTAGGGCATACAAAAGTGAAATCTTTAGGGTACCAGAATAAAAGTACTTTCTGTTGGTTTTTTGTTGCTTCTTCAAGGATGTTGATTTTTAAATCATCACCCATTTCAGACATTGCGTCGATTGTTAAATTCGGGAATTTTTTTCCTACTAAAGACATAATTTTCTGTTTTTATATTTAAATTTCTGATGCAAATATAGAAAAGTTTTATCTATCGAACAAACGAATATCGATAAATAAAATCTATAATTGTTTTTGACACATTTTAAATAAAAAGGCCCTGAAATCAGGACCTTTTGTTGATTTTAGTAACCAAATACTTCTGTTAGATTGAGTTTTTTTACCTCGCCTAATTTCTGCATATCGGCTTCATTTACTTTATCTTGTGCGGCAACAAGACAGTAAGTATAGTTCTTGTTTTTCATTTCCTTGTCATGGAACGTGTTGATGTCTGCGAAAGACAATTTTGGTGCCTGTTCATAGACGTTCTTTCTCATATCAAAGTTATTTCCAAGCCTTTGGGCTTTTAGATAAGAGAAGATGATGCCATCCTGAGAAATTCTTTCAGAAGCTATAGATTTTTTCAATCCGCTTTTTGCTGTTTCAAACAGTTGCTCAGACTTTGGAAGTGTTGTAAGAAGTTCATTCATTGCTGTAGTGGACTCATTGAATTTATCTGCCTGAGTTCCTACATAAGCCATTACCATATCTTTATCCGATTTCTTGCTTGGAATCGCAAAATAAGAATAAGTGGAGTAGGCTAGAGCCTTAGATTCTCTGATGGTTTGGAATACAATAGATCCCATTCCTCCTCCGAAGTAGTTGTTGAACAAGCTTACGGTAGGGGTAAGAGTAGGATTGTACTGATCTGAATTTCTTACCCAGAATACTTCGGCCTGTACCATGTCATAATGAGCGAATAATACCTTGTTTTTATCCGTTGGGATCTGAACAAAGGTCTTGGTCTTAGGAAGCTCTTTAAGGCTTGCAGGAAGTTTATGAATAGGCTTCAGGGAAGCTACAGTTTCAGTTCCTGATTTTGGCCCGTAGTACAATACCTTATGTTTGAAGTTGAACAGGTCATGAAGGATATTAATAAGGTCTTCAGCCTTTAATGCATTAAGCTCAGCATCACTCAATACGTTATTGAATGGGTTTTGTGCGCCATATTGTGCATAGCTTCTTAATCCGGCCATGATTGTTCCCTTGTTTTGCTTGGCGTTGGCTCTGGCTTTCTTCAATCTTGCCTTGTAAGCATCCAGTGCAGCTTGGTCTGCCTTGCAGTTTCGGATCAAATCCTCAAATAATGCGACAGATTTATCGAAGTTTTCATTTAATCCTTCTATAGAGACGGAGGTTTCTTCATTTCCGGCACTTACATTAAAGCTTGATGCCAATTTATAGAACTCTCTACTAATGCTTTCTGAAGATTTATCATTCGTTCCAAGGTACTGAAGATATTCTGCAGCTAGTGGAAGCATTTTATTGTTCCATTTTCCGGAATCAAAATGATAATACATTCTGAATAAAGCATTGTCAGTATTTTTTACAGAAAGTACATCCACATCACCCAGTTTATTCTTGGTGATATCTTTGTCATAATTCAGCCATACCGGAGCAATAGCTTTTTCCGGCATTTCGTCAATTTTCTTAAGGAAAGGAGACTGATCTTCTCTGTTTACAGAAACAGGGGTGATGGTAGGTTTATCTACCTTTACAATGCTCTTGTCTTCACCTTTTTTCTTGTAAACTGCTACATAATTATTATTTTGAAGATATTTGGATGCGAAGTCCATGATATCTTTTTTAGTCAGCTTAGAAATCTCCTCAAGATATTCCAGATTTGCCTTGTGATCAACTTCTGAGGTAAATTCATCCATCAAGATACTTGCTCTTGAAGAATATTTCTCATCTTTCTGAATGATGTTCTTCTTTTCGTTGTTTACGATAGATTGAATCAAATCATCAGAGAATTCCCCCTTTCTTAATTTGTCAATTTCCTGAATAAGGAGATTTTTTACTTCATCCAAGGACTGTCCTTCAGTAGGTTTTCCCTGTAATAATAAAACTGAGTAATCTTTTAGGGCATAAGGAAAAGCAAATGCGCCCAATAGCTTTTGTTTTTTTACCAGATCAAGGTCAATTAATCCTGCCTGGCCGTTGGTAAGCATACTTCCTACAAAATTTAATAATCTTGCATCCTTTGTTGACGCTCCCGGGAATCTGAAGCCAAGCATTACGCTTTCTGCATCAGGCCCTACCACTTCCTTGATTACCGGAGATGATATGGCTTTTTCCTGTCCTATTTTGTACTCAGGAACAGGTTTGGATTTCATATAAGAGAAGGCCTTGTCAATCTTGGTAATTACTTCATCAGGATTGAAATCTCCGGACATAATGATCCCCATGTTGTTGGGAACATAGTAATTATTGTAATATTCTCTGATTGCATGCAGAGAAGGATTTTTCAAGTGCTCAATGGTTCCGATGGTAGTTTGCTTTCCATAATTGTTATTAGGGAAAAGGTTCGCAAACATCATATCAAAAACCTTATCTCCGTCATCATCAAGAGATCTGTTTTTTTCTTCATATACAGCTTCAAGCTCCGTATGGAAAAGTCTAAGAACAGGCTCTCTGAATCTTTCTCCCTGTACAGCCAGAAACTTATCGATAACGTTGGAAGGAACATCCTCGGTATATACTGTTTGCTCAAAAGAAGTGAAAGCATTGGTTCCGTCAGCTCCCATACCAGCCATCATTTTGTCATATTCATTGGCGATGGCATATTTGGCAGCCTCTCCGGAAACCCTGTCAATTTCTTTGTAGATTTCCTTTCTTTTAGCTTCATCTTTTGTTTGATTGTATTTCTCGTAAAGAGCATCAATCTGGTCTAAAAGAGGTTTTTCCTTTGCCCAGTCCTTAGATCCAAACTGATTGGTTCCCTTGAAGAGCATGTGCTCCAGATAGTGGGCAAGACCCGTATGATCTGCAGGGTCTGTTTTGCTTCCCGCCTTTGTTGCAATATAGGTCTGAATCCTTGGCTCCTTATTGGTCGGGCTCAGAATAACAGTTAAACCATTTTTTAAGGTATAATATCGTGCAGAAGTAGGGTCGTTCGTAACATACCTGTACTTATATCCATTAGAAGTAGCTTCTTTCCACTGGAAATCCTGTCCAAAAGCATGACCTGCAAAACTTGCGGCGGCAATGCTTGAAACGATTGTTAGTTTTTTTAACAGATTCATTGTCGTTGAAATGTGTTTTATTTATTTTAAAATTCTTAATTGAATTGGTCTAACAAATCTTTAATTCGTTTCATGGCTTCTCTTAAATCTTCTTCAGAAGCAGCATAAGAGAATCTGATACACTCCGGACTTCCGAATGAAAATCCTCCTACACACCCAACACGAGCGTTTTCTAAAAGGAACATGGCAAAGTCGTCCGAGTTTTTAATTTCTGTTCCATTTAAAGTTTTTCCAATATAATAGGAGATGTCCGGGAAGAAGTAGAAAGCTGCTTTTGGAAGCACTACCTTGAAGCCAGGAATTTCTTTAATTAGTTCATACACAAGATCTCTTCTCTTTTTAAAAGCATCAATCATGTATTTGTATTCAGATGGGTCTGTTTTTAAAGCTGTGATAGAAGCTCTTTGAGCCATAGTATTAGCACCACTTGTCATTTGTCCCTGTACTTTTTCGCAAGCTTTTGCCAACCATTCCGGGCAGGCAGAATATCCAATTCTCCATCCGGTCATAGCAAAGGCCTTTGACATCCCATTGATTACCGCAGTCTGTTCGTATACTTCAGGGAACTGGGCAATGGAAGTGGTTTTTGTTTCATAATTGATGAATTCATAGATCTCATCTGAAATGATCGTAACATGAGGGTACTTAGCAATCACCTTAGCGATGGATTTTAATTCATCATAAGTGTAATATCCTCCGGAAGGGTTACATGGTGAACTGAAAAGAATAGCCTTGGTTTTATCAGTGATCGCCAATTCAATCTGTTCTGCCGTAACTTTGAAATCAGTAACGTAAGATGTTGGAAGCATTACAGAAGCTCCATCCATCATTTTTACCATTTCATCATAGCTTACCCAATATGGAGCAGGAAGTAATACTTCATCTCCATCATTAATAATGGCGGCCAGAACATTTAAAATAGCCTGTTTAGCACCATTGGAAACGCAGATTTGCGTAGGTTTATATTCTAAGTTGTTGTCTCTTTTTAATTTGTAGGCAATAGCCTCACGCAATTCAAGAAATCCCGGAACAGGAGAGTAGTGGCTATAGTTTTGGTTGATGGCATCAAAGGCTGCCTGTTTGATATTATCCGGAACATCAAAATCCGGCTCACCAAGAGTTAAGCTGATGACATCTATTCCATTCGCTTTCATTTCTCTGGCTTTATTAGACATTACAAAAGTCTGTGAGTAACCTAGTCTTTTTACTCTATCTGAAAGTTTTTCCATGTATTTTTTTGAATTTTAACAAATATAGAATAAAAACAGGTTGTAGAAGTAATAAAAATAGGGGTGCTTTAAAGATATTTGTCAGGTTTTAATCAAATCACCCTATCTGGAAATAATATTGCTTTCTATGGAGGAGTTTTAAGAAATTTATGCCATACAATGCCTTTTTAGTAGGTTTTTTATGGGTTTAACTTTCAATCTGGCCAATAAAAAATAAAAAAATGCTTCTCATACTAAGTGTTTTGTATCTTTAAATCATCTAAGATCATATTTTATGAAATATTCTGTTTTTCTATTGTTAATTTCCTGTACAGTCTTTTCTCAGGGACGTTTAAAAGATGATGAAGTAAAGAAATACGTTTCACAGGTAAACGAAGATTCATTAAAGTCATATGTCAATAAGCTTGTGAGTTTCCGGACAAGGCATACTTTAAGCGCTACAGATGATCCAAAACAGGGGATTGGAGCTGCGAGGAACTGGGTTGTTCAACAATTTAAAGGCTATGCGAAAAACTCCGGCGGAAGAATGGAGGTATATCTGCAGCAGGAAGGTTTGCAGCCGGATGGAAAACGTATTGATAAGGTGGTGAACCTAGGCAATGCCATTGCTTTTTTGAAAGGTACAGATCCTAATGATAAAAGAGTTTTCCTGATTGGAGGACATCTTGATTCAAGGGTGACTGATGTGATGAACAGAACTTCAACAGCTCCCGGGGCCAACGATGATGGCAGTGGTGTGAGTGCTGTAATAGAAGCGGCAAGAATACTAAGCAAATCTTCATTCCCGGCTTCAATTATTTTTGTGGCTTTTTCCGGAGAAGAACAGTCGCTGCTGGGCTCCAGACTACTTGCAGAAAAAATTAAAAAAGACAATTTACAATTGGAAGCGGTTCTGAATAATGATATGATTGGTAATCCGAAAGCCGGTGAGACAGGAGAAGTCAATACCCGTACCCTTCGGGTATTCAGCGAGGGGCTGCCTTACATGGATATGGATAAAAAAGCGTTGATGATCAGAAATCTGGGACTTGAAAATGATAGTGACTCCAGACAGCTTGCCCGATATATCAAAGAAATTACAGAACAATATGTTAAAAGGCTTCATGTGAAAATGATCTATAGAAACGACAGGTTTTTACGGGGAGGAGATCATACCAGTTTTGTTACTAATGGATTTCCATCGGTAAGACTTACAGAATATTATGAAAACTATGATCATCAGCATCAGGACATAAGAGTAGAAAACAACAGGCAATATGGTGATTTGCCTGAATTTATAGATTTTAAGTATCTGAAAAAAAATGTGGCTGCAAATGTTGCCGTTCTGGCAAGCCTTGCAAAGTCTACTTCAAAGCCTGAACGAGTAGAAATGGACGTTAAGGAACTCACGAACTCTACAATGCTTCATTGGCAAAAACCAAAATCAGGAACGCCGGCAGGATATTTTGTTCTGATACGGGAGACAGATAGCCCTGTATGGCAAAAGAAAATATTTACAACAGAACTTTCAGCCAGAATACCACTTTCAAAAGATAATTATATTTTTGCAGTACAAACGGTCAGTCAGTCAGGAAATCTGAATGTGCCTGTAATTCCGGGTATTGCAAAATAATACGGATCGTAATAAGAGAGTTCTGGGCATGATCCGGAAAAGTAGATTTGACTACAAGAGAAATAAAACTTATTTTTGTAGATTATAATAATTCAAATGTCTACATCGTTACTATTAAAATATTTTCCGGATCTTACAGAAACACAGCTAACACAGTTTGCAAAACTGGAAGAACTGTACAATGAATGGAATGAAAAGATCAACGTGATTTCCAGAAAAGATATGGAATCGTTGTATGAAAAGCATATTCTTCACTCTTTGGGAGTGGCAAAAGTAATGGAATTTGCACCGGGAACTAAAGTATTGGATATTGGAACCGGAGGAGGTTTTCCTGGGATTCCATTGGCGATTTTATTTCCTGAGTCAAAGTTTACGCTTATTGATTCCATCGGAAAGAAAATCAGTGTAGTAAATGCCGTTGCTGAAGGAGTTGGATTGAAAAATGTAACTGCCATCCACGGAAGAGCAGAAAAATTAAAAGACAAATTCCACTTCGTAGTCAGCAGAGCTGTAACTCAGATGCCGGAATTTTTAAGATGGCTTAAAGGGAAGTTTGAAAAAGAACAATTTAACCCTAAGCATAATGGAATTTTATATTTAAAAGGCGGTGATCTTGCTGAAGAGCTTGCCGGTCTTAGATGTGAAATTTTCAATCTTAAAAATTATTTTGACGAAGAATTTTTTGATACAAAAAAAGTTGTTTATTTATCAAAAGGTAATTTTAATTCTTAATTTTGTTTAATTAGGGAATAATTTTTGCTAAATAGTTATTAATAATCGCAAAATTAAAGATTATGAAAAAACTTTTAAATATTGGTTTTTCAGCACTCTTGTTTGGCTTACTTACAGTGTCTTGTAGTGATGATGATTACGAGACCATTGAATCTATTGATAAAATCAAGATTGATAGTGTGAAAATTGTAAGTGATACCATGGATGTTTTTGCGGTACAGAGTATCAAAACTTATTCTAAATATTCTTCTCAGTGTCAGGGATTCTATGGATATGATTATATTCATGACAGTAAGTTTGAGAGGTCTGTTACTGCCTACAAGTATATTACCGGCGGTCCTTGTACCCAGGCTAACTATACAGGAGCTAATCAGATCAACTTCCGTCCACAACTGGAGGGAAAGTATATCTTTAAATTCTGGAACGGGGGAAATAGCTGGATTACCAAAACCATCGTGGTAAAATAATGAAATTAACTTTTGTATTTTGTTTACTGACTGCCCATATGATGTTTGGACAGAAGATAGTCTGGCAGGGAGATCAAAAATTGATATGGGATAATTTTAAAAGCCCGGTCAATAGAAAGAATAATCCGGATGTGGCAGCATATACCAATTGTGGATGGGAGTATTCTGTAGTGAAATCTACCAACCCAAAGTCACCTGTTAAAATTGAAATAAAAACCATATTCAATGAAGGCAAGTCCTGGAAGGATGTTAAAAAAATTAATGATCATATCTTGTTGCATGAACAAAAACACTTTGATATTGCTGAGCTCTTTGTAAGGAAATTCCGAAAAATTGTTTCTGAAAAAGTAAGAACCTCAGGTGATTATAATAAATTATTTAAAGGTATTTATAACGATATATCCAACGACTATAAAAGTTTTCAGATTTCCTATGATAAAGATACCCGTCATGGGATGGACAAGGAAAAGCAGGCAGAATATAATGCCCTCATTTCTGAAGAACTAGAAAACCTTAAAAGCTATCAGACCCCTTGAAATTCCTCAATAAAATTATACACGAACTGTTGGACCAAAACCCGGATCTTTCCGCGTTCAACATTATCCTTCCGGGAAAGCGTCCTATTGTATTTATAAGACAGATTCTTGAGGAAAATAATTATTCTGGGTTTCTTCCTAACTTTTTTACAGTAGAGGAGCTCATTAATACCATTGCGGACAAGCAGGTTATCCAGGGAATTCCTCTCTGGCTTTTTTCGTTTGATGTGTACCGAAGCCTGAATCTTATTCCCAATGATGATTTTGCAGAATTTCTGAAATGGTTTCCCACCTTACAGAAAGACTGGGATGATATTCTGAAATTTTCAGATAATGACCAGGCAGTTCTGCAGTATATGTTTGATGAAGAAAGGATTAAAGAGTGGGCACAGGATTTGGGAGAGGACGATGATGTTCCGAGAAAGAAGTTTCTTAATTTCTGGCAGAACATGAATGTTTTTCTTCCAACATTAAAAGAAAGACTGAAAGAAAAGAACTGGGCTACCTCAGGAATGATTCACGAGGCTGCTAAAGCGAGTATTGTTGATTTTGCGAAGAATACCTCAGAACAATTTGTTTTCTGCGGATTTAATGCCTTTACGCCGGTGGAAGAGAAATTGGCAAGAAGCCTTTTACAGTGGAATAAAGCGCAATGCTTCTTTCAGGCAGACCGTTATTATTTTGATGACGAAAGACAAGAGGCCGGAAAATTCCTCAGAAATCATAAAACTTGGAAAGAATTTGATGATAACAGGGCTTTTCAATGGATTGAGGATGATTTTAACCAACCCAAAAAGATTAAGGTATATGAGGTTTCCGGAAATGTTACGCAGACTAAGGTTTTGCCGGAGATCTTTAAGGAAATTAATAATAAAACCTATTCCAATACGGCGGTAGTACTGCTGGATGAGAATCTACTTCCTGCGAGTCTGGACGTTATGCATGGTGTGGACAACCTGAATATTACAATGGGTTTCCCGTTAAAGAATCTTTCCTTTTCCAATGCAGTGAAACGACTTTTCTATCTGCAAAAGCAGCTTGAAAAGAATAAATCGTCCTATTACTACAGGGATATATTTCCAATTTTGGAAGAACTGCCTAAGTCTCCCGAAGATGAGCAGGTTATCAATGACTTTAAAACGAAGATAGAGGAGAGAAATATTGTTTATATCTCCAGAAAGCTTCTGCAAGAGCTTTTGGGTAGTTTGTCTTATTTCGGACTTCTTCAAAAGGCTACAAGCACCAGTGTTTATCTGGACGTGCTTATCGACTTTTGTCAGAAAGTAAAATGGCTGGAAATTGATGATATCCAGTATGAGAATGTTTCCCATTTTGAAAATGCATTCAGAATTATTAAAAACCAATTGACTCCCTACAATATTGAGATCAAAATGGAAACTTTGGAAATTCTGATCAATCAGCATATTAACTCCGAAAGTATTGACTTTCAAGGGGAGCCGTTAAGAGGTTTGCAGATCATGGGATTGCTGGAAACACGTCTTTTGAATTTTGAAAATGTAATTTTGCTTTCCGTTAATGAAGGAAAACTGCCATTAGGTAACTCACAGAATACCTATATTCCTTTTGATATCAGAAGATTCTTTGACCTTCATACATTCCTGGAGAATGACAGCATTTATGCTTATCACTTCTACAGACTGATTCAGGATGCGAAAAATGTACACCTTTTGTATAATGCTCTAAGTTCCGGGGTTAATACCGGAGAGAAGAGCAGGTTTATTACGCAGATTGAAATGGAGAGCTCACATGAGATTGAACATTTAATTATTGAAAATTCTTCGGAGCCGATTGCTACTAAACCAATAGAGATTTTCAAGACAGAAATTGTGCAGGAGCGTCTTCAAAAATGGAAGGAAAAAGTATCAGCTTCCCACCTTACAAGCTATCTTTATAACCCGATAGATTTTTACCTATCCAAGATTTTAAATACTTCGGAGTCTGATGAAATTGAGGAAGAACTGTCTGTGAAGAACTACGGAAATCTGGTGCATTATTCACTTCAAGAAGTGTATGAAGTACTTAAGGGTAAGGTTTTAAAAGAAAGTGACTTAAAAGATTCAGTTAAAGCAATAGATAGGTACATAGAAATAGCCATTGAGAAGCTTAAGCATCAACCTGAATTCTACGAAAAGGGGATGAACTACATTCATAAGGCTATTGCCAAAAAGGTGATTGAAAATGTTCTGAACCATGATCTTGAATTAGTACAACAGGGAAATAAATTAGAGATCATTGATATCGAAAGGAGGTTTGAAAATGTAGAGTTTTATCTTGATGGAAATGATAAAATTTCATTCCTTGGATTCATTGACAGGATTGATAAGCTGAATGGTACACTAAGAATTATAGACTATAAAACGGCCAAGATTAAAAACCTCAATGTAAAGATTGATGAAAATAATGTGGCAGATTATTTCCATAACAGTGACAGGAAGCAGGCCCTACAGCTCTGTATTTATCATTATGTGGTACAGCATCTTCCCGAATTTTGGGGATTTCCGATTGAGACAGGAATCTGGAGTTTTGCTGAAGCTAAAAAAGGAATGGTTTCCCTGCAATTTGATAAAGGAGATATTGATGATGCCATGAAGTCTGTGAAAAGCCTGATCCTTGAAATTCTAAACCCTGACATCAATTTTGTAGAGAATATAAAATCCTATTAAGCAAAAATACATTCCTGTTATTGTGGACTTAATAGAATTTAAATTGTCATTTTAATTATTCCTTAGGCTTTTTTTCAACAGTAAGACAAGTGTTGTTTTTTTCTTGATTTTTGTGGTATAATTGTATATTTACTGCAAAATTTTCACACTTACTTTATAAAAATTGGCAGTCACATGAAAAAGCTCCTGATATTTTTTACAATCGTTTTTTCTTTATCCCTTCAATCCCAACAAATAAACGATTCCCTGAATGTCAGATTACAAAATATCACCCAAGAAACCAAGTTTGGATTGGCACTAAGTGGTGGTGGGGCAAAGGGATTTGCTCACATTGGTATTTTAAAGATGATTGATTCCCTGGGAATTAAGGTTGATTATATTACGGGAACCAGTATGGGAGGTATTCTGGGAGGTTTATATGCAATGGGGTACAATGCAGATCAGCTAAAGAAGACCATTTATAAGGTAGATTGGAACAGAATTCTGAGCAACAAAATCCCTTACAGTAAGGTTAATATCAGTGAAAAGGATGAATATGATAAATATATTCTTGAATTTCCTGTAGTAAAAGGAATCCCAACTCTCCCGAGTTCTTATATTGAAGGACAATATATGGGTGAAGTTCTCAATACTCTGACATTTAATGCAAAACATATCAACGATTTCAGCCAGCTGCGTATTCCTGTGGAGCTTACTTCTTCAGATATTGAAAATGGCGGATTAGTTATGCAGAAAAAGGGATCGTTGCCACTAGCTATCCGCTCTACATTGGCAATACCTGCCGCATTTGCACCGGTTTATATTGATGGAAAGCTTTTGGTAGACGGAGGGCTGGATCGTAATTATCCGGCAAATGAAGTACGCCAGATGGGGGCTGACTTTGTAATTGGAGGCTACACAGGCTTCAGGCTTTTCACAAAGAAAGAAATTGAAAACCCGATGAAGATGATCTATCAGACTCACGCCATTCGTTCTGTAGAGGATTTCAAGCATCAAAAAGCGCTTTCCAATATTCTGGTAGACTTTGTAGATCCTTTGGGTGATATTACTACAAAAGACTTTGCCCGATTCAGAAGGATTATTAAAATTGGGGAAATGGAAGCCAAAAGACATCTTCCTGAATTTGTAGCATTGGCAGAAGCTCAACGAAGAGCGGGAATTAAGTATGAGCACGAAATGATTGAAGAGGTAAAGCTGCCCACTATAAAATTTACTTTTAACGAAGAAAACGGAACGCCGCTTACAGACCCTGTTGAGATTGATGTGATTAAAAAAGAACTGAGATTATCAGAAGGGGAATATTATGATGTGAAAACCGTAAATGAGGCAATAGACAGGGTATTCGGGATGCGTCAGTATGAAAAGGTTTATTATACCTATACCAATGCAGGAGATGGCCTTATCATGAATATTTTTGTTAAGAAGATAAAAAAAGGAGCCTTTAAACTGGCTCTTCATTATGATACTGAACAGTCCGTAGGGATTATTGTGAACTATACCTATAGAAATATCCTTGCCAACCGATCAAGATTTCTTGCAACAGTAGATGTTTCAGAGCGTTTTAAAGCCCGGTTGGCTTACCAGCGTTTCCTGGGAAGTGGGGATCATTGGTGGCTGGATCTTGAAGCCAAGATTGTTCATCTTAAAAGTAATGATTTAACGTTTAGGGTATTTAGTCTTGATGAGGACTACAATACACGATTTCCGAATCATATGTACCGAAACATTACAGGGAAAATTGCTTTAAATTATAATATCAGCCCTAATGCCGTTATTTCTATCGGAACAGAATTCAGTACTGAAAGGATGTACAGTTTACTGGACAAAGTAGATCAGGCCAAGTTTGATAATTATAGTAAAAAGCTTTACAATCATAGTAATTTTAATACATTTTTGAAATTCGAGCAGAATAATCTGAATAAAAGATACTTCTTTACAAGAGGAAATCATCTTCAGGTCAGTACAAGATTCTACTACGGAAATCAATATGAGTTATATGATCTTGAAACGGTACAGCCTCTGTTGTACCCATTGTTGAACCCTAAGGACTCTTATTATTACGAACCTAAGAATCTTGTTTCCTTTACCTTAAACGAGAATTTTGCCTATCCCATTACAAGAAGACTTGCTGCTAAAGCCAATGTGTTTTTAGGAGCTAGCTTTGGTGCGCAAAGAGAAGATAAGGTGCCTTATCTTTTTCTTAACCAGAAATATAACCTGGGAGGCAGTGAATATAATTCCGACCTTTTAAACCCTGAATTTAACGGTCTTCGTCAAAAAGAGTTACCCATGACTTCTGTAGCGAAAGTAGGGTTGTCTCTTCAGTACAGAATTATGAAAAAACTATACCTTAGCCCATCCTTTACCTACGGAAAGGTAAGTGATGAGTTTTCTCCCTTTAATAATAGCTACGACATGTTTGGCTACGGCGTAAATTTAGGATACGAATCACTTTTAGGTCCTATTAACCTGAATGTTTCCCGAAATAACCAACTTGATTTTTCAAGAATCTATTTCAGTATAGGATTTAAATTTTAAAACAAAAAAGAACCTTATTCATTCGGATAAGGTTCTTTTTTATACTAGCTGTAATCTTTTTTATTTCCTTGGAATTTCAGGTCTGGGCATTTTGTAATAGCTTCCTGAAATACATTTTAAAAATGAAACAACAGCATCCAATTCCTGCTCATTAAGATTCAGGGGCTTCATTAGATGGTCTGTTACCGGGAAATTGGGATCTGCCTTTTTTTCTTCCGGTGTAGGGTTAATCATTTGCATTCCGCTGTTGTATAGGCTTACAACACCATGCAGGTCATCCATCAATCCATTGTGCATCCAGGGAGCGGTATATTCCAGATCCCTTAGAGATGGGGTCTTGAATTTTCCTACATCATTGGGGTTCTTTGTAACGGTAAATAAACCCAGATCCTCGTATTCACGTTTGTAGTAGGTAAGTCCGATATTATGGAAAGATTCATCCGTCATATACTTTCCGTAGTGGCAGTTCATGCATCGGGCTTTTGTTCTGAACAGGTGCATGCCGTAGATTTCTTTGTTGCTCATTGCCTTATGATCTCCCTTTATAAACTTATCCAGCTTGCTTGGCTGACTTTTAAGGGTTTTTTGAAAGGTTGCCAGGGCTTGGGCTATTTTGTCAAATGTAATTTTGTCAGTTTGATAAACGTCCTTAAAAAGTACTTTGTATTCTTTAATCTTAGAAAGTTTCCCTGCAAGCTTTTCAGGCTTCATATTCATTTCGTTGTGGGCAGAGATAGGTCCTACAAGCTGTTCTTCCAGTGTTTTTGCTCTTCCGTCCCAAAAAAAAGATGTTCTTTCCGCAATATTAAAAAGGGACTGCGTATTTCTTTTTCCCTGTAAGTGATCATTGCCCAGAGCTACTTCCTGCCCGTCGCTCCATCCCAGTTCAGGATTGTGACAACTGCTGCATGATATTTGGCTGGATGCTGATAGCTTAGGATCAAAAAATAGTTTTTTTCCTAACATTACCTCGGGAAGCTCCTGAGTATCGTAATAATTGGAATCCTGTTCTATTGCTTCAAATTCTTTCCATTTAACATCAGGATCTACTGATGGGGAAGGCCAGAATTGTACTGGTTTTTTGTATTGTTCCACAACTTCACCATAGTCTATACTATATTTCTGTACGGTATGCTGCATGAAGAAAAAGGAGAGTAGGCCAATCAGCAGAATGAGTTTAAGAGTTGAAAATTTCATGATATTTCTTTAATTTAAAAAATACTTCCTATAGTGGCTGCAAATAATACATTGTTGCCATTATTGAAGTTGCTGTAAATGATCTTGCTGCCTACATATGCATTTTTTATCACGGGAACGTTGAAGTGAAAATTAATATCCAGTTTTGATTGCCAGAAATCAGAGGAGCGGTAAGCATAGTTCTCTTGCAGCATTTGATTGATGGCGGGTTTTCCGGAGTTATTGAATATTCCGTTTTTCTGATAAACATCGGTTACCGAAAGGCCTAATGATACAGAAATAGCCAGATTGTTTTTAAGAGTTTTGAACCATTGATAATCTGCGCCATATACAAGTTTACTTAAATCAATTATTGATAATGGAGTGGTGTATTTTTCTTTATCCTGCATCCATCCAAAATAGGGCATAATAGAGGATCTTGCACTTTTATTTCCTATTTGCAACAGTCCTTTAAGCAATATGTTGTTCATTTTATGGCTGTATTTTTCTACAGTACCTATCTGAATATAATTTCTGGAGTTTTCATTGAGAAAAAGATTCTCTGTTCCTTTTCTTTCCGTACTGCTTCCATCTACAGAAAGCCCCCAGAGGATTTTGTCTGTTTCAAAGAACTTTCCTAATGAAAAACTAAACTGCTGCTCGTTTATTTTTGAGGCATTAAGATCCGTATATTCTGTCAGAATCTTATCCATATTGAATTTTTTCAGACCAATACTAAGATACCAGTTCCTGTTATTAGGTTCATATATTTGAAAACCACCTCCGTAGGACCACCCTTCATAGTAAGCCTGACGAAGCTTTCCTGAGAGAAGTTCATTATAATTTCCCAATCCGCTCATGTTATAGATGGTAGGAAATCCCTGATTGCTCACAAAACTCAGATAGTGCTTCTGGGTATATTTTTCTGCATCGAAATAAGCTCCAATTTTAAACTTTTGAAACATCATTTTATTGACCCCCAATGCCAGTGAAAAATTGGCTGTTGTATTCTTGGGTCTTGGATCTGTATCACGATAGCTCAGGCTCGCCCTATAGCTTCCTGTAATCCCAATGGTAAGGGTGTTAATCTGTTTTGAATACCCTCCCGAAAAAGCATAGTTTTCAAACTTCATATCACCCCCTACGCTGTCAGCGGCTACGTAGGGGTAGATAAGTTCATAATCAGCATTTTCATTCCATACGATCTGTTTGTTCTTTCCTTGCGAATAAGATGCATTTCCCCATACTGTTGTTTGGTGATCCAGCTTTTGCAGAGTGAGGGCTTCCGCTCCCCATAGGTTTTTACCTTTGCCTTTTTGCTGTATTTCAGAAGGGGTTTTATTAATTTCCGTAAAAATATTAAAAGTTGTAACACTGTATTTTCTTGCATCTAAATTGCTGGCCGGATTTACATTGATTCTGCTTTTAAAAACCCTTTCAGAACTGTATTCTTCATGAATCTTTTCTGCAATTGTATCATTGATCTGAGCATTCACTGTTATGCTGAACAAGGATATAAACAGAATGGGTATGGAAAGAAAATTCTTCATTTTTAATTAAATAATGACGGTTTTACACCATGTTCAAAGTCTACAGTAGAGTTATTGGTATCCTTTAAGATGTTTTTACCATCCATTGTTTTTCCTATTACTTTTCTGCGAACTGCTTTTCCAAAACGATTTTTATCTCCATCAAATGTTGAAACAGAAGTCCATCCCATATCCAAAGCAGGAGAAGTTACCACCCACTGGAAAGAATCCTGTACACTTAGATTCACTACATCTGTGATCCACTCATTAGGGATTTTAACAGCAATTTCATCCATCGGATAAACATCTCCTCCAAAGGTAAGATTGTAAGTATAGGTGTAAGTATTCTGGGCTACCATTGCTTCATGGCTCATTCCTTTTGGCATACGGGCCAGGGCATAAGCATAGTAACCTTGATTATGAATGACCATTTTTCCAAAAGCGGTCACCATTTTTGGTACTGCAGGGTTATCGGTATCATCAGAGTCTTCTTTAAAGATCTGAAAATTAGCCTGGGAAAGATTAATAGAAGCAGGGTTGAATTCTTTATGGTTAATTGCATCTTCTGCAATAATAATAGACTCTCCAGGCAATACAGGGTACATAGTTCCTGTCCCCGGAATTTTGATGATAGCACCTGCAGATAAGGTTGTTCCAATAATATTAGGGCTATAATCCTGCTTCTCATTGGTCATAAAGCTGGATTGTATCAGCAGCATCCCGTCAGCATATAAAGTCTGATCTGTATTATTGGTGATTTTAAAATACTGGTCACCAAAATACATGGCTCCCTGTGGAGTTTTTGTTCCTGTAAAAAATACTTCCTCCAAAATCAGATCTCCGCTCCCTGCTTTCATGGCAATATTAATTGTTTTGCTGATCTCATTCCCATTCACAACCATTCCGGTTTGTACGCCACCTACTTTGGCTTCTGTAAGCACAGAATTATCATTATAGGCAATGCTTCCTTCTATAGTTACATTATAAGTTCCAGACGGCAGAGTTACCTTCAGGGTATTGGAGTTTTTTAACTCCTGAGTAGTGGTAAATCCGGTATTAAGCTCTTTGAAATTTATGGTAAGATTTTTATATTCCTTAACCTGAATGTCTTCAGGAACTACTTTCAGTTCCAGTTTTAACGATGTTTGTGCCTCCGGAGAATTAGACTCAGAATCCGAAGAACAGGCTGCAAAGCTGATCACAGCACACAATAGTAATAGTGTTCTAAATAAATGTTTTAACATAACTTTATTGAATTGAAATTGTTATAAATTGAAATTGATCTCCATCCCAAAATAAGGGTCATAGGCTCCTTTTCTGTTGATGGTAATCCCGTTAATGCTATAAGGTGCATAATAACTGAAAAGCCTGTTGGCAAACATGGATACTACCACGGTCTTATGTCTGAAACTCTTGGTAACCTTAAAGTTGAGATTGGTTTCCAAAGGTCTTCTTGTTGCATTATAGCGGTCGCCGTTTTGAGCAATAATTAAATTTTCAAGAAGGGTTCCTCTGACAGCATCGGCATCAAAAGGCAGAATAACACCATCCTGATTTATATAATGACTCGGTATACCGTTCATAGGATCCAGCTTTCTCATAGAATACCATGAGAACTGGATAGAAGATGAGAATATCAGATCCAGCTTTGGGATGTAGGTGTCCAGCATCAGATTCGTATTTAGAACCTCATTTACTGAGCTGGGTTCCATGCCCTCATACAATCCGAGATAGGGGTAAGGTCTTCCGTTAATGGTAAGATCACGACCTCTGTAGACGGGTAAACTGTTTCCATATTTTGTACGAAACCAAGCTCCATTTAGAGTAAACCTTGTATTGATGACCGGAATTCTGTTGGAAGAATACTGAAATTCAATTCCTTCTTTATCAATCCTACTGCCGTTTCTTTGGGAAGCATATGTGAAGTTTTCACTGATAGTCTGATACGGAAGGGTGTTCACATCCGGCGGAGTGGTTATGGCCTCATGATTAAGAGTTGAGGTGTCATATTTCTTATATTGATACTGTGCATATTCGTTCATGGAGCGGAAAGCATTATGCATATTTTCCTTAAAAGCAGTTACAGATAGCTGGTGTGCACCCAGACTAAAGTCGATTCTTGCCTCAAATTTTTCATTCATAGCAGGCTCTATTTCCGGGTTCTGTGGATTATAGATCATCGTTTTGTAATTGACTCTTCTGTAATTGGGATTATTGTGGAAATAATTCAGTTGCTGAATATCCTTGTAAATAAGTTCTGGGTATAGCAAACTGAGGTCAGGAAATAAACTTTGCTTCCCATATCCCAGTGTAAGGGAGATCTGAGCTTTTTTTTGCATCCAGTTAAAAGAAGGTAATTCCCATTGGAAATTGGCTCTGGGATCATGATATACTTTTCCATTCATTCTGAAATGAGAGGGTAGGTTCATCATCAAGTTTCCTCTTACTCCCAATGCCAAAGTGAGTTTGTGCCTTCCCGGTTCAAAAGTGCTGATGGACTCCAGAAATAAAGCAGAGGTAACATATGCCGGAATATCACGATAGGCACGAGGCCTGAAGGTAGATTTAGGATCTATGGGCTTATAAATATCAAATAACTGCCCATCTCCCCAGTTTTTACTGAACTGCCAGTCAAAACCTGTATTGAATTCATTTTTAAAAGGCTTTAGATCCAACTGGAAATTATTAACCATTTTCACAAATACATCAAGCGGCTTCCCATCTACCGTATAGTTGGATATGTAGCGGGCTTCCGGATAATAACCGTCGTATTCTCCTTCTGTTCTAGACAAAGGAAAGGCGGTTGCATTTTCCAACTGGATGAATTTGGTCTGTTTAATTTTATCAAACCTTTGATTAACAGTAGCCTGAACTTCTGTTGATTGGTAAAAAGCAGGTTCATTTTTCGTATAGGTGAAGGTATTGGACAAGCTTAGTAAATGATTATTAACCTCATAAGAATTCAGATCAGACAGGTCAACATCCGGATCAGACTTTGAACCGTCCAAAGATGTGGTATAACTAAGATTGGTCTGCCATCTGGAAGTTCCTGTGTTGTGCTTCTTTTCCTTTATCAAAGAGAGATTAGCGGTAATTCTTTTGTAATTTTCAAGACGGTCCCTTGGATCTGATTTTGCATTCAGATAATCAATTCCGGCATTGATTTTTAAATTATGCTCCTTGTTTTCAAACCCTTTGCTAAGAGCAAAAAGCTTACTGTAGCCATCTGCCTTGAATCTTGCTCTCCATTTCGTATATCCGGATCTGTTGGTGATCTTTACAATTCCCGAAGTAAGGTTTCCGTAGACTACAGAGGGAATTCCACGCAGAACTTCCACACGTTCAATTTGGTCTGTGGAAATACTTCTCATGTCTACACCGCTGGTCATGTTGAGTCTTCTTTTAAGTCCGTTATTGGTTTTATCTAAAAAATCATAGGTATATTGAAGATTGGAGCCTGAATTTAATGGAGCCCCATCTACAAGGAAAGTTGTTCCCATGGCTGAAGTGTTATAGTCAGTCCCCGGATTTCCTGTTTCCCGTAGTTGTATTTTATTAACTTGATTCAGGACGGGATCTGTAGATCTTCCACCGGGAAGCAACTCCAAAAGGTCACTAAAACTGGACGGCTGCAGATGCTGCATGGCACGCTGACTGATAATGGATGATGAGGTAAGGCCTTTACCTTCTTTTGCGGTAATGACAACTTCTTCAATCCTATTGATTTTTTCTGTAAAGGAAATGGCAAATGTTTCCGGTTTTGAAACAGATATTCTGTTAGAATAACCAAGGATTCCGTTCTTACGAATTTCAATCTTATAGGTTCCCGGGATGAGGGTTATTGCTGAAATTCCTTTATCATTAGTTGATGTTGAATATTTATTTTGATCCGATTCTATTTTTATATCCAAATCTTTAATTGGTTTAAAATCAGTGTCTTTTACTTCAATCAGAATCGCAACATGCTGTTCCTGTGCTTTGACTGTTGTGCATGTAATGAAAAAAAACAGGAAAGAGAAAATTTGAAATTTAAAAGGAGATATGGGATCATTTACCATCGGGACATTATTCTTTCGGCAAAGTTAGGAGCCTCTTTATAAGTTTACTAATCTTATTTAGAATAATTTAAAATAAGTGACAAAAATCATTTAACAACTATTAACTTTTTTGGAATGTAAAACTTGAAAAATGTCTGTGAATGTATTGTAATAAGGATAATTGGTTACTTGAATGAGATGTTTTAAATAATATTTCTAATTATTTTTTTTAGAGTTATTTGTTTCTTTAGAAAAATAAGATTCTATAGTGATCCAATATTAAAATAGGAACGGCATTTCAAGAAATAAAAAAGCACCCCATTGCTGGAGTGCAAAAATTAACTTGAAATGATATTTATAGAAAATGGATTAGATGTTATAATTTAATTTTTTTATTGATTGTTTTTCCACTGGAAAGAGTAATCTGTACCACATACACTCCGGTATCCAGAGTTCTAGATTCATATTGGAAAGCATTAACGTCCTGCTGAAGAATTAAAGCTCCGGAAATGCTGTAGATGCTGATGTTTTTGATGTCACTATTAGCCCTGGCCTTGATCTGTCGGTTTTGGGCAAAGATATCTGTATTGTTTTCCGAGGATTTTCCAAGGGACTTGCTGAATTGTAGATTGTAGTAGGAAGTGACCACTTCAAACGTATACTTTTGGGAATCCAAATTTTGCAGACTGATCCCGCCGTTTTCATGATACTGATCCTTAGAAACAGTTTTAATCAGAGATTTATTTTCGTCAAATATATTAATGGAAGAAAGCTCATCCTGATTGATCTTTAATTTCAAAAGAGCACTGCTTTCTGATTGTACAATCTCGTTTTCTGCGACTTCCTTTGGAGTATCTTTAATGTACGGTATTATTTTGCTTTCATTGTTTTCCGATACTTTTAGAAGATAAACACCATCCTCTAAAGTAGACAAGCTACGGTTTACAGTGGATCTGCTGACTGCTTTTTCTTTATTAAAATCCGTGATTTCAAGAAGTTCCATATTTCCAAGATCAGGTTTTATTTGAGAAGAATATAGAGTAGGGATTTCCTGATTTGCACTGTTTGCGGATTGCTTACCAAAAATAGATCCTGCTATAGCCCATTGATTAAGAAGACCACCGCTTCTCAGTGTATTGAATTTGGCATTGGATGCTAATGTAAACGGGAGTATCCCGCCAACATGGCCTATGGGTCCCCAATAAAAAGAATCCAGTTTGTATTTATTCAAATCCCACCAGGCATAATATCCTCTTTGCACATCAATGGTTTTGGAAGTGTTTTCAGGGGGTATTGCTAGATCAACAGTAGAATGGCCTAGCGTCATTGGAGTTTTGTTATACCAGTCATACACGTCCTTAGGCTTCATACATTGTCTAAGCTTGTTGTTGGGATTATTGGTAACATCATTGATGAAATTGTTGGTGAAAAGCTTCTTCCAGATCACAGGCCCCCACAATAAGCCGCCGTTATCCTGAACCACATGGTAGTTGTATTTGTCAAGGTATTCCGCAGAGATTACTTCAGAAATATCTGTATTATAAGTTTTGAATCCTGTATTGTTGCAGGTATGGAGAACATTGGCAAGAAACGAAGTAAACGGATAAAAGTCTTTTTCTAAAACCCCTTTATTCAAGGTAACTCCTGAGAAGTCATAAGGGCCGTCCCCCATGTAGGCATACTTAAATTTCAGATTGGTTGGGTTGGAAATGCTTAACCTTTTTAGGGTAGACATCGCGGCATGTGCTCCCTGAGAATATCCGGCTAAAAAATACTCATCATAACGTTTTACATTCAATTCTGCCAGTACCTTATTAGCTGCTGTTACAAAATCTATGGTTGCTCCGGCTTCGGTGGCATAGTCTACATAAGGATGAACTCCATCTCCGGTCCCCATCCCTACATAGTCAGGAGCCATCAAAATATAACCATTGAGGACATAGGAAAGTTCAACCACAAAGCCGGCAGTAAGGGCTCCCTTAAAATTGGAGGGAACATTCTGTCTGCTGTCCGTAGTCCCGTGATCAGATACAACAGTGGAGAGTTTATAGCCTACATTAGGATACATTAGGAGTCCCGTAGCTTTTACAAGGACGTTATTTTCATTTTTGGTATAATAGGTGATTTTGTAACCTTTTAAACCTACATTGAAGCTATTGAGATAACTTGCAAAGTCTGGAGCATTCTGTTCACCAAGATTATTGGCAATAAAATTAATAACGCCCTGCGGAGTTAAATCGAGTTTTTGTTCAGCGCTTACCACGTCACCAGCCTGCTGGGCAAAATAGAATGGAGCGGTAAGGCCTAATAGAAAAGTAGTGATTTTTTTCATATCGTTGTCTTTTAAGTGGTATTAAGGTAATAGTTTTATCAAATCCACAAAAATATTAAGACATCAATAGCTATTCATTGAATATCAATTCTCTGAAATGTGAGTAAAATAAAAGAGCCTGATCTCATGATCAGACTCTTTTAATCTATTTTTTTAGCTTTACTTAAAAAGCGTTAATTCCTGTGATATCCAAACCTGTAATTAATAAGTGAACATCGTGAGTTCCCTCGTAGGTAATTACTGATTCTAAATTGGCAGCATGTCTCATCATCGGGAATTCTCCCATGATTCCCATTCCTCCAAGAATCTGTCTTGATTCTCTAGCAATATCAATCGCCATTTTTACATTGTTACGCTTAGCCATTGAAATCTGTGCAGGCGTAGCTTTGTGTGCATTTTTAAGATTTCCTAACTGAAGACATAATAACTGAGCCTTTGTAATCTCTGTTAAGAATTCAGCCAGTTTTTTCTGCTGAAGCTGAAAAGAACCGATTGGTTTTCCAAACTGTTTTCTCTCCTTAGCATATTGAACGGCAGTACAGTGGCAATCTATAGCAGCACCAATTACTCCCCATGAAATTCCATATCTTGCAGAATTCAGACAAGATAAAGGTCCTTTTAATCCTGTAACTCCAGGAAGTAGGTTTTCTTTCGGAACCTTTACATCATTGAATACCAATTCTCCTGTTTTGGAAGCTCTTAAGCTCCATTTATTGTGAGTTTCCGGAGTTGTGAAGCCTTCCATTCCTCTTTCAACAATTAATCCCTGCACTTTTCCTTCCTCATTCTTTGCCCACACTACGGCGATATCGCAAAGAGGAGAGTTTGTGATCCACATTTTGGCTCCGTTCAAAAGATAATGGTCTCCCATATCCTTAAAGTAAGTTTCCATAGAACCTGGATCAGAACCGTGGTTCGGTTCAGTTAATCCAAAAGAACCAATCATTTCTCCTGCAGCAAGCTTCGGAAGATATTTCTTTTTCTGTTCCTCAGATCCAAACTCATTAATTGGGAACATCACCAAAGAACTTTGTACAGAGGCAGCAGAACGTACTGCAGAATCTCCTCTTTCCAATTCCTGCATGATAAGACCATAAGAAATCTGATCTAATCCGGAACCGCCATATTCAACAGGAATATATGGACCTAATGCTCCAATTTTCCCCAATTCTCTCATTAAGCCCGGAAGATCTGTATGATTTTGGGCTGCCTGATCAATCTGCGGCATTACAAAACTTTCAACCCAGTCTCTTACAGATTGGCGTATCAGTTTGTGTTCTTCAGTAAGTAAAGCATCAATTCCATAATAATCAGGGATGCTTGTAAGAGGATAATATGACATGATTTTTTGATTTTGTTAAAAATAACATTTTTCGTGGTGTTTGAAAAATTTTTTTGAAAACTTATATTAATGTTGATTTTCAAAGAGATAATTCAGGTTTTCTCTGTTAAAGAGATAATTTTCACATTTTAGACCTCCTCATCATTGGAGATAGGGTACTGGTTGGTAGCATTGTGAACCTCACTTTTAAATTTATACAAGTAAGGAGCCTTGTTGGCAGAACCATCATATAGCTTTTCAAGTCTGTCCAGAATATTAAGACTTAAAATTTTTCTCTGGAAGTTATTCCTTCTGAATTTTTGACCTAAAATAGTTTCATAAAGAGCCTGAAGATCCTTCATCGTAAATTTCTCAGGAAGAAGATTACTTGCAGCCACTTCAGTATTGATATTCATTCTCAGATATTCTAAACCGGTTTCTATAATCCTCTCATGATCGAAAGCCATCTTGGGCAATTTGCTGACCTCGAACCACTCACAGCTTTCATTAAAGGCGTCGGGAAAAGTATCTGTTATCGAAAAATCAATAAGACTACAGTAACCTACTGTAATAAACCTCTGAAAAATCCAGTGATCTTCCGGTACCTCTATTCCCTTATTTTTAAGCAGGATTTGATGTACATTATTTTCTGTACGGTCAATTCTTCCGAATGTATGAAATTGCTTTAAAAATAAATTCTGAAGATGCGTTCTTTCATAAAGTACTCTCTCTGCAGCTTCCCGCAGGTCTTCATCATTAAAAACAAAACCTCCCGGAAGTGACCATAGATCCAGATCATGATACTTTAATAACAATACTTTCAGAATATTATTGTGAAAGCCGAATATAGTACAGTCAACAGAGATATGGGCAACGAAATCCTTTGTGTCAATAAGTTCCCGAAGTGTTTCTTTGTTTTTTGTGTCTTTAGTTTTCATGGTTGTAAAAATAAAACTATTTTCTATATATTCTTTTTGAGACGTTAAAATACACCAAACTAATCACAAAAAGAAGAATTACAGAAAATAAAATATATAATGGATAAAAGTTTAATAGTTGTTTTCCGAAGAGTACAGCCATGATAATGGAGCTTACGGAACTCCCCAGAGAAGAGAAAATAACAATAAGAGAAGTGAACAGATTGACTTTTTCCTTATCTACCTGTGAGATCATTTTTGAATTGATAACAGGGTAGAGTGGCGATAAAAACAATCCTATTACAGGAAATAGGAAAAGGATCAGCTTTGAATCTTCAGAATCAAAATACTGAATTCCTAAAATAATAAGCAGCAAAACAATAATTAAAGAGATACATGAAATATAGTAACTCGATAATGAAAACCTGCGAATAACATTTGCGGTAATTGTTCTCCCTGCATATGAAAAAAGAGAAAGAAAAGAAGTCGCCTGAAGAGCAAAAAATGAATTAACCTTTAAGTGGTTTTTGTAAAAGGAGGGCAGCCATGAGTTGAAACCCTGTTCTACAAACACAATAAAGAAAGCAACACCCAGAAATAAAGCTACAACAGGCGTTGTAAATCCAGACAGTTCAGTGAAGATACTTTTATTTTCCAAGGGTTTTGACTCGGATATTTCTATCTTTGAAATCAGAAATATGGTTACTGCGGATAAAACGGCGATCAGTAGAAACCCAAATTTCCAGAACTCAGAATACTGGCTTGAAATCAACCATCCAAAACCGGTATTTACTACAAAAATTCCTATCATAAAAGAGGCTTCCACGCTATTCATAGTTTTTGCCAGAGATTTTTCATCCGAAATATTATTCCTAATGATCCCAAATACACAGATTTTACCAATAGCAAAACAGGCTCCGATGATGGCAAACCATAATTTGTAAAACCAAAAATCAGCAATGAACGGGAGGAGGCAAGAACATAGTCCTACAATAGCCAATGCAGAGATTAACGCCTTTTTTGCACCGGTTTTATTGATGAATCCTACAGCAAATAGAGAGATAAAAGCAATGGGAAGATCCTTAAAAGATTCCAGAAATCCCAGTTCTCCATAGGTGATATTAGCTTCTGAAAGTTGTAGAATAATAAGCCCCATACAGTTTAAAACCATTGAGAAAATAAGGAAAGTCAATTTTAACGGAAGGGAAATATGGGAGATCTTGGCGGTCATTTCGGGGATTAACTTTATTAAGTTTTTATAGTTTTTTATGATTTATTGGTGCTAAGATATGGCTTTTAACCCTCAGGAATAAACGAAAAATTAAAATATTTGTGAATCTAATGTTAATTAAATGAAAAAAAATATATTTTTATTGTCTCAATTTGAGAATTAAAACAAATAGCTGTATATGAATGTAAGAATATCGAGAAGCCTAAGAGTGATTGCCGTCCTCTATTTTACGGCTAACTTCAGTGCCCAGACCAAGAAGGACACGGTTTCTAAAGAAAACAAAATAGAAGAAATTGTAATGATAGGTTATGGGGGGGTTAAAAAGCAGAATCTTACAAGTGCTGTTTCTACTGTAAAAGCAGACGCCTTTGATAATAGGCCTATTTACAGTGTGGGGCAAGCATTGCAAGGGCAGGCTGCAGGAGTGAATGTAACCCAGGCTTCCGGAAAGCCAGGAGCTGGGATAGAGGTTAAAATTAGGGGCAATAACTCTATTTCATCATCTGTAAGCCCTTTGTACGTGGTGGATGGGATACAGACCAATGACATCAGCGGGATAAATACGGATGATATTATCGATATGACGATTCTAAAGGATGCGTCTTCTACAGCAATTTATGGAATTAATGGTTCTTCCGGAGTTGTGATCATTACGACTAAAAGAGGAAAGATTGGGAAACCTCAATTGAATTTTAATGCGTATTGGGGATTTTCTAAAACCATGAAAAATATTGATGTTCTTAATCAGGACCAGTATAGATCGTTGTTAGGAGATATCAAGCTGAATGGTGGTGGAGATTATCTTTCTACGGCAAGTAATCCTCGTTATGCAGGAATTAATACAGATTGGACAAAAGAGGTTTTTCAAACAGGTTTTGATCAAAACTATAACGTGAATTATGCCTTTGGTAATGAAAGTGTTAAAGCGTATGCAGCATTGGGTTATCAGGATATTGACGGTATCATAAAGCCATCAAGGTTTCAAAGGACATCAGCAAAAATTAATTTGGATGCTGTTATCTTTCCATGGTTAAAATTAAATTCAACGGTGAACTATTTTATCACCAACCTCACCAATACTAATGATAATCTGAGTACAGCAAGAGGAGGCGTAGTTTTAAGTGCATTTAATACACCAACTTTTCTTCCTGTATACGGAAATCAGGTTAAGATGAACCCTTCAGATCCGGAAATATATGACCAGGTAACAGGAGCAATAAAAGATGGGTATAAACCAGGACAATACGGTCCGAACCCATATCAATCCTCATGGGAAAATCCTGTAGCTTATCAATCCAGAAAAGATAAAACACTTACTCAGAGGTTTCTAAGTAATTTGGGACTTGAGGTAAGGCTATTAAAAGATCTTACCTGGAAACCTACTGTTTCTTTTGATATGACAGATTCTAGAAATACTAAGTTTACAGACGGATATCAGACAAGTTACGGAAGATCAAAATTCGGAATTGGTTCTCAAGAGTTTACCCAGTTCCAGGAATATAATTTTGAAAATACATTGAATTACACCCTGAAGAGATCGATACATGACTTCTCTTTGCTTGGAGGTATTCAGATAAATGAAAGAAACTTTCAGAGCAAGTATTATGGTGGTGATAATTTTCCTAATGATACTTTTAATTTTAATTATGATCTGGCAAAAAATCAAAGCTATGATATTCGTAAAGAAATTCTGAGACAGGTTTCATTTTTTGGAAGAGCCCTTTATACTCTTAATGGCAAGTATACTGTGATGGGAGTGTTCAGGCAAAATGGAAACTCAGCTTTGGCCCCGGGAAATAAATGGGGATTCTTTCCAGGAGTTTCTGCTTCATGGTTGATTTCCAAAGAAAACTTTTTGGCAGACAGTAAGCTAATTAGTGAATTGAAATTAAGAGGAGGCTGGGGAAAAACAGGTAATGCATCCGCAATTCCAGCTTATTCTCACTTTAATCTTTACAATCCATTTTGGACAAATGGAATTCCTGTGTATACAAACTCCCAGTCTGATAGTGGGGATTTGGCTTGGGAAACAACAACAGATACTAACGTTGGCTTAGATTTAGGGTTGCTTACTAACCGCATCAGATTCAGTATTGATGCCTATCAAAGAAAAACGGATAACTTAATTGCACCATTTGATATAGGTCCGCAGAAGCTTAGAATTTATAGAAATATAGGATCCCTTGAAAATAAAGGACTGGAATTGTCTTTAAATACTATGAATATTAAAAATGAAGATTTTACATGGAATACTTCTTTTAATATTTCATTTACAAAAAATAAGATAACACACCTTAATAAAGAGCTTAGAACAATTCCTGCTGCCAATATTGAAGGGATGGGAACCTTAGTTAGATTTGAAGAAGGACAGCCTTTAGGGATGTTCTTTGGTTACAAAACTTCAGGAGTAAATCCTAATAATGGAGATATAATGTATGTGAACGCCAGCGGAAATGTAGTGTCTTATACAGATTTAAAACCTGAGGACAGAAGATATATAGGGAACCCTAATCCGGACTTTACTTTTGGTTTTAGCAATAATTTCAAATATAAAAATTGGTATCTGGATATGCTGATTACAGGATCAGTAGGAAATGATATTTTTAATGCAACCAGGTTTGATCTGGAGATGATGAATGATTATAAAAATCAATCTACAGCAGTTCTAAACCGTTGGATTACCGCTGGACAAATTACAGATGTACCAAGGGCGAATTCTGCTTCTGCACAGTTTATTTCTGATCGTTTTGTAGAAGATGGTTCTTATCTGAAATTGAAAGCAGTAACACTGGGATACAATTTTATGAGTCCTTTCAAAGGAGTAAGCAAGCTGAATGTGTATGTGACAGGGCAAAACCTTTTCACAATTACCAATTATTCAGGCATGGATCCAGAAGTGAACGCATTCAGTCCTAATAACGGTACCTCTGGTGCAGAGAGAGCTGTTTTTGGAATAGATTATGGTACTTATCCGCAGGTTAGAACCTTTATCATCGGGTTAAAAGCTAATTTTTAAACTATTTACAATGAAAATCAATAAAGCAATATATTACCTATTTGGAGTATCAGTTCTTTTTACTGCAGTTTCCTGTAATGATTTTTTGGACACTGAGCCTATTACGGAGCAAGGGATTCCTATTATAAATCCTTTGAAAACGGCAGCTGATGCGGAAAACAGAATGAATACCATTTATTCAGCATTTGGAAACGAATACTGGCAGCTGGATTATTTCATGAATGGAGATGCACAGACGGATGTTTCCTATGCAGGAGCCGATAACATACAAAATTTTCAGCAGGATGAATATCGTATTATTGCTACCAATTCCAATGTAGAAAGGGATTGGAAGTATATATACGGCTTCATCAATGATTGTAATATGATCCTTAATTATGTAGATGAAATTAACGACCCCGCACTTACATTAGCCAGAAAAACCGAAATGAAAGCTGAGGCATCCATCATGAGGGCAATGTATTATTTTCATGCTGTACAATTATGGGGAGATATTCCACTGGTAACTAAAGCCGTGATAGGAGTAAATGCAGATAACTTTGATGAGGTGTACAGCCAGGTTTATCCTGCCAGAAAATCGGGACAGGAAGCCTATGATATGATTCTTGCCGATCTTGAAAATGCTGTGGCTAATGCACCTGTAGGAAGTGAGAAATACAGAGCCAATAAAAACCTTGCTTATGGACTTTTGGCGAAAGCTAATGCATCAAAACCCAATCCGGACTGGGCTAAAGTAAAACAATATGCCTCCAATATTTCAGGTGTGAGCCTGCTGCCTGTTTATGATCATCTTTTTGATGGAAACCATGAAGCCAATGCAGAATCTATCTTTGAAGCCAATGGTAATGCAGGAAGTGTATGGGCGTGGGGAACTTCTATGTTTTTTGGTACAGATTGGAAGAAATTTAATGTTCCTTCCAATGATATGGTCAAGACATTTGATGATGAGGGGGATATTCAGAGAAAAAATGCTTCTGTTAAATTCTCTCCGGTAGCCTGGTCTGATAATTATTGGCCAAGTAATACCTATCCTTTCATGTATAAAATGAGAAAAACAGACGGAACCCAAAATTTCTATATTCTTCGATACGCAGATATCATTTTGCTACAGGCAGAAGCTGCTGTAAGGACAGGTAATTTTACAGCCGCCGCAGGATATGTGAACCAGATCAGATCAAGGGTAGGGCTTTCTCCTGTTTCCATTTCTTCTGAAACTGACGGAATAAGTAAAGTGCTTAAAGAAAGAAAGCTTGAACTGGCATTTGAAGGAGTTCGTTGGTTTGACCTGAAAAGAACAGGTACTGCTATTTCTATCCTTTCCCAACAGAGAGATGGTAGTGGGAATATTCTTCCTTATGCAGGTAACCTGAATACAAACAGGCTGTTGTGGCCTATTCCGCAAGGACAGAGAGATAACAACCAAAACTTAACCCAAAACCCAGGTTATTAAACATGAAGTTTCACAACTTATATAGTTTCTTTAGAGGTGCCGCACTACTTAGTGGTGTGGCACTTTTTCCTTTATCGTGCACATCGGTTGCTTCTAATAAAGGAAATGACGTTCAGTATTGGCTTACAAAAGGCGATGAAAGTGTAAAATTACAAGCTCAGGCTTCAGTCAGATTTGTAAATACTACCAATAACTTTCAACACATTGAAATTGATGATACCCAGAAGTTTCAATATGTTGATGGTTTTGGGTATACATTGACAGGTGGAAGTGTTGAGGTGATCAATCATCTGTCTCCAGCCAAAAGAAAAGCATTACTTAATGAACTTTTTGGGAACGATAAAAATTCGATCTCAATAAGTTATTTAAGGTTAAGCATAGGTGCTTCAGACCTTGATGGTGAAGTGTTTTCCTATGATGATCTGCCTGAAGGGCAGACTGATGCTTCTCTTTCAAAATTCAGTTTGGCAAAAGACAAAGCCTTAATATCGATGTTGAAAGAAATTCTGGCAATCAATCCTCATATTAAAATCATTGCTGCGCCTTGGTCAGCTCCGGTTTGGATGAAGGATAACGGAAAATCAAAGGGAGGAAGTTTAAAGCCTGAATTTTATGGAACTTATGCCAATTATTTTGTAAAGTATATTCAGGGAATGAAGAAAGAGGGGATTTCCATTGATGCTATCACTCCTCAAAATGAACCTTTACATCCTGGAAATAACCCAAGTTTGTATATGCCCTCTGATCAACAGAGAGATTTTATTAAAGGTCATCTAGGTCCGGTCTTTAAAGCAAATAATATCAAAACTAAAATTGTTGTCTATGATCACAATTGCAACAAACCTGAATATGCCCTTGATATTCTGAAAGATCCTGAGGCCTATCAATATGTGGATGGATCTGCCTTTCACTTGTATGAAGGTGATATTTCTGCATTAAGTACCGTTCATGATGCTTTTCCTGATAAAAATGTATATTTTACAGAACAATGGACAGGTTCAAAAGGAACTTTTACCGAAGATCTGAACTGGCATACGAGAAATGTTATCATTGGTTCTATGAGAAACTGGAGTAAAACGGCCCTAGAATGGAACCTTGCCAATGATCCAAAATACGCGCCCCATACAGATGGCGGCTGTACAGAATGTAAAGGGGCCATTACTATTTCTGATAGTGAAAACTTTACCAGAAATGTTGCTTATTACATCATAGCCCATGCCTCCAAATTTGTTCCTTCAGGTTCACAGCGCATAGCTTCAACACAAACAAAATATTTATCAACAGCAGCTTTTAAGACTCCAACAGGGAAAACCGTTTTGATTGTTCAGAACGATAATAAAGCAGATGAAAATTTTAATATTAAATTTGCGGGGAAAACCGCTGCTGTAACCATTCCTGGTAGTTCAGCAGCCACATATATTTTTTAAATTAAAATCATGAGAAAACTAATCGTAAGTTGTTTTGTAGTAGGTGTTGTGGTGAATGTCAATGCCCAGAATTATTGGAAAAAACATGAAGGAAAAACAGCTAAGGTAATTCTTACCAATTCTAAGGTTGATGAAAGAATGGTAGATAAAGGTCCTGTACAGTTTGAGCAATTTGGACAACCAAAGGAAACAGAAGCCTGTATTTTTGTGGCTCCTGATTTTAAATGTCAAAAGCTAATAGGAATTGGAGGTGCTATTACAGATGCATCAGCAGAAACATTCTACAAAATGCCAAAGAATAAGCAAAAAGAAATTCTGGATGCCTACTTTGGAAAAAATGGACTGGGATATACCGTTGTTCGTACCAACATGAATTCCTGTGACTTTTCCAGTGATTCTTATACCTATGTAGAAGATAATGATACCTCACTGAAAACATTCAACCTTGCACACGACGAAAAGTACAAGATTCCTATGATTAAAGAGGCTCAAAAAGCAATCGGGAATAATTTTACTTTCTATTTCTCACCCTGGAGCCCACCAGCCTGGATGAAATCCAATAAAAGTTTGTACAAGGGAGGGAGATTAGAAAACCAGTATTATCAGACTTGGGCAGATTACTATATTAAATTCATCAAGGAATATGAAAAAAGGGGAATTAATGTTTGGGGATTAACCGTTCAGAATGAACCTATGGCTACACAATCCTGGGAATCTTGTATCTATACAGCCGAAGAAGAAGGAGAATTTCTGAAGAATAATCTGGGGCCAACCCTTTGGAAAAATGGATATAAAGATAAAAAAGTGATGATCTGGGATCACAACAGAGACCTGATTTACCAAAGAGCGACAACAACGCTAAGCGATCCTGAAACTTCAAAATATGCCCACGGAATTGGTTACCATTGGTATGAAACATGGAACAATAAAACTCAGCTTTTTGATAACCTTGCAGAAACCCACAAAGCTTTTCCAGATAAATTTTTGGCCTTCACGGAAGGTTGTAAAGAACAGTTCAAAATGGATAAAATCTATGACGTAAGCCTAGGAGAACTGTATAGCAAGAATATGCTGAATGATTTTAATAAAGGAAATGCCCTATGGACAGACTGGAATATCCTCTTAGATGAAACCGGAGGCCCGAACCATAAAGGAAATTTCTGTTTTGCTCCCATTATTGCAGATACCAAAACAGGAGAGGTATTTTATACTTATGAATATTATTATATAGGGCATGTTTCAAAATATATCAAGCCTAATGCACAAAGAATAGGAAGCTCTTCCAATAGGGCTGCCCTTACTTCTTCTGCTTTCATGAATGAAAACGGACAATTGGTAACTGTTATTATGAACGATTCAGATAATGATATTGAAACCAATCTTTGGATTGAGGGAATGGCGGCAAAGCTAAATGCTCCTGCCCATTCTATACAGACCGTAATTTTATAGCATCATATTAATATTATTTTAAACAGAATCGGCGGCCTCAAAGAGGCCGCCGATTCAATTTTATAACGAAAATGATCAGTAATTAATTATTCTGCATCATATCTGTTGATTACTTTCTGAGTAACTCCCGAATTACTGAAACCACCATCGTGGAATAGATTCTGCATAGTTACCATCTTGGTAAGGTCAGAGAACATGCTCACACAGTAGTTAGCACAGTCTAAAGCTGTAGCATTTCCTAGTGGAGACATTTCTTCAGCATAACCAAGGAATCCTCCAAAGCCTTTTACACCGCTTCCTGCTGTAGTAGGAGTAGGAGATTGGGAAATCGTGTTAACACGTACTTTTCTTTCTCCCCAATAGTATCCGAAAGTTCTTGCAATGCTTTCAAGATATGCTTTGTTGTCAGACATATCATTGTAGTCAGGGAAAGTTCTCTGAGCTGCAATATAAGTAAGGGCAAGGATGCTTCCCCATTCATTCATACAGTCTTTTTCCCAAGCCAGACGCATTACTTTGTGGAAAGATACAGAAGAAATATCCCAGCCTTTTTCTAACCAGTCGTAGTTCATATCTGTATAGTGTTTCCCTTTTCTTACATTGACAGACATTCCTATAGAGTGTAAAATAAAGTCTATT
Source organism: Chryseobacterium aurantiacum (assembly GCF_003020585.1). GTDB lineage: Bacteria > Bacteroidota > Bacteroidia > Flavobacteriales > Weeksellaceae > Chryseobacterium > Chryseobacterium aurantiacum. The sequence goes on along the minus strand of NZ_PXUE01000002.1, from coordinate 455,279 downwards.
TTACCAAATTTTGCAACAGCAGCATCAAAAAGTTTCTCAAGATCTTCCATAGAAGTTGCATCAGCAGCTATTACCTCAGACCCTGTCTTTTCAGCCAAAGCATTTAATTCCCCCATTCTCATAGCGATAGGAGCATTAGATAAGATAAACTCTGCGCCTTCCTCATGACATCTTTCAGCAACCTTCCATGCGATAGAATGTTCGTTAAGGGCTCCAAAAATAATTCCCTTCTTGCCTTTAAGTAAACCGTATGACATAATTTTTTAATGTTTATTGAAATACAAATGTAGCAATAATTGTGGTTATGACATAATAAAAATGGAGCCTTATCAATTATAAGACTCCATTTTCTTGAAAATATTTATATGACTGAAATTTTAATTGGTTTTCTTGTTCCATTCTGCCTTTACATCTTCTGCAGCATCCTTGGTTTTCTCCCAAGCCTCATCTGCTTTATCCTTAATGTCTTCCCAGGCATCTGATACATTAGCTTTTACCCTGTCCAGCCAATCCTCCTGACTTGCCTCTTCATCATTATTTCGTTTTTCATTAAGGTAATCTTTGGCCTTATCTGCCAATTCATTGATTTTCCATTTGGTGTTGTCTGCTGCATTCTGTAAAGAATTTTCTACATTATTTACTGCATTTTCCGCTTTGTTATAATCTGAATTGTTCATAATACTATAAATTTTATTTGGTATGATTAAATTAACAAGAACCATTCCTAAAATCTGAGTGCTTTGTTAAACTTTTCATAATCTTTTGTTATAATTTTCTAAATCAATCCTATCTTTATCTTACAAAATATGAGTATTATGGAAAAAATACGTTGTGGATGGTGCGAAAAAGATGATCTCTATAGAAAGTATCATGATGAAGAGTGGGGAAGACCTGTATATGATGATAAAACGATATTTGAATTCCTTATTCTTGAAAGCTTTCAGGCCGGATTGAGCTGGTATACCATTCTTTCCAAAAGAGAAAACTTCAGAAAGGCTTTTGATCATTTTGATTATGTAAAAATGGCTGCTTATTCTGATATAAAGGTAGAAGAGCTGATGAACAATGCAGGAATTATAAGAAATAGACTTAAAATACTGGCTGCAATTACCAATGCACAGAAATTTATGGAAGTACAGGAAGAATTCGGTAGTTTTTCTGAATATATCTGGGGCTTTATAGACGGAAAACCTATTGATAACCAACCTAAGTCATTATCAGAAGTTCCTGCAACTATAGATATTTCTGATATCATTTCTAAGGATTTGAAGAAAAGAGGATTTAAGTTTGTTGGATCCACAGTTGTTTATGCACATATGCAGGCCACCGGTATGATTAATGATCATATTGAAAGTTGTTTTGTAAGGAAATAATTGGTACTCTTTATTCAATTTAGGGTGATGTTTATTGTTAATTATGCAATTGTGTATTTTTGCCTTTAAATGGAATGTTTCTTTTAAAGCTAATGGATAAAGGATTATGTAACTTATTGAGGGTAAATTATTTTCAATGTTTAGTGAGTAATTTTGGTTTTAATCACTATAGTGTGTTTTTAATTATGAATTTGATAAAATAATTGCTGATTTATTGAAAATTCGTATATTTGCGGTCCGAAAAACAAAGGTGATGCAAAGAAACTTTAAATTATTACTCCATCTTCTCTTTTTACAGTGTACACTTTTTACGTATGCTCAGGTTGGGATTGGATTGTCTAGTCCTGATCGTTCATCAATGCTTCAAATAAGCTCAAAAGATAAGGGGGTACTTCTTCCAAGCATTGCCTTAAATTCAATTACAGATAACGTTACAGTACCATCTCCTGCAGATGGGCTTATAGTTTGGAATAATGGGAGCGGAAGTTTACAGGATGCCGGTTTTTACTATTGGTTTGAAGCTAAATGGAATAAACTATCTAACAATACTGGTAAAAATATAAATACCAATGATAATGGAACAGGTTGGAATACAATGGGAACCAACAGTGGGAATTATAGTGGGACAAATACAACCCTTTCCCTAGGTACAAATACGATGGATGATCTTATTTTTAAGGTCAATTCATCTACTGCAGGAAGATTGGGGGTTGATAATTCGGTAAGTCTTGGATTAGGCGCTAATGCTGGTCAGAATGGAATTGCCATTGGAAGTTCAAGCTCTGCATTTCAGGGGATATCCATCGGAAGTGCTGCTGCAGTTTCTACCAATGATGCTCTTGCCATAGGAAATAAATCAACGGCAGGCGCTTTTAAGTCCACAGCAATTGGTTACAATGCCCAAACCAGTAAAAATGAATCTACCGCAATTGGAAATAATGCTTCAGCAGGAGGATTTCAATCCATTGCAGTGGGATATAATGCAAAGACAAATACAAACAGTGAAACGGCTTTAGGATATAATGCTGTTACGAATAAAGAAAATTCTACTGCAATAGGTTCGGGTGCTAATGCCTTGGGACAATTTTCAACAGCAGTAGGATATGGAGCAACTACTACACAGGCAAACGCGATTGTTTTGGGGAATAGTATTGCTAATGTAGGGATTGGAACTGAAACTCCCAATACTTCTGCAAAGTTGGATGTAAACGGTCAGTATAAACTTGGAGAGAAAGGAAGTCTACAGAAAAATCAGATAACTTTTGAGGTATGGCCAGGCGTATCGATCAATAATTTGCCTCCCGGAAAATCTACAACATTGGAGATTGCTATTCCTGCAGGATTTCAACCGGGTTCTACAAGGGCTGTTGTTGTTGTTTCTCCGGCCGGAGATTTTGTTGGCAACTCAACATTTTCAATATCTAATCCAAGGATGACTTCAACTTCCGGTATTACAGTGAATCTTACCAATATTTCAGGAAGTGCAAACAGCTTATACTCTGGTCATTTTTATGTAATGATTAATGAATTTTAATGGATAATAATAAGTTTTATTATAGTTGATATGGTGTTAAGGCTTCCGTTTTGGAAGCCTTTTTTATATGAAATTCAGAAGAACAAATTAAAAGAATTGTCTTTTTAAATGCAGTATTATTTTAGCATTAATGCGAGAAAGCCCCAAACAAGCCCCACTACACACTGAAAGAGCATAAATGATACAGGGATCATAATGCTTCTGAAAATTAAAGATGCTTTGGAATATCCAGATTGAGAGAAAAACTGAGAATAAAACCATATTCCATATCCTAGACTAAATATGCAGAATGCTGTAAAATAAATACTTACAAAAGTAGGGGTGCTTTTGAAAAATAATGCAATGGCAGTAAGTACTATTGATGCAATCATTTCAGCTGCTGTTTTATAAGAATTGAGCACAAGGTGTTCGGAATAGTTAAATTCGGCCTTTCTAAACCATATATAACTGAAAAAAGAATTAAAGGGGATGGAAAGTAAAAGAAAGAATTTGAGATAGGATGTTACCAGATTTTCAAAAGAATCCACAGAGGCTTTTCCCTCTTCAGAAACCAAGGAACTGTACTCTATGGTGGAATAATGTGAAAGGACCGCAGATATTGTAGCTGTTAAAAGTAGTAAGGTGATGAAATTAAAATAACTGACCCTTTTTCCCAGAATATATTCCCGTACACTGTTTCCGGGTCTTGTGAATAATTCTTTTACAGTAAACAAGATACCTTTATCTACATGCCACACCCCATGGATAAGATCATGCTCTATAAAGTGCCTTAAGGAATACCTGTGAGTGCTTGATTTTTGGCCGCAACTGCTACAAAATTTTGTAGAGACAGGCTGGCTACAGTTTAAACATTTATCGTACATGTTATAAGAGCTTTTTAGTTAGCCTTTCTCGACAGTATTTCTTTACGTACACTTTGCAAGCTATTCCTTATGGTTAGATATAGCGGAAGAAAGGCTAATGGAAGAGGACTTATAGCACTGAAACCTTTCCTTATGGTTGTGTAGATGGCTGCACCCACCATTATTCCTATAAGAATAGAAAAGAAAATATGGATGGCAGAACGTTTTTTTTCTTCTTGGGTTAACTCATCAAGGGATAAGTCAGATAGCTTTGTGCTTTTCATGTTTAATAGTTAGTTTTTTGCTAAATTAATAAAAAAGGTAAACCATAAAACTGACTCGCGTAAAAAAATGCAATAATGCCATTAAATATACCCTAAAGTGTAGTGATGTTTTTTATAATATAATTCCCAACCTAATCAGTATTTCAAGGGTAATATAATATTTTAAACAAAAATATTGTGCACAAAATAAATTGAGTATTTTTGCTGCATCAAAAAAGAACTTATGATTGCGTTTTCGGAGCATTTATGTTTTAAAACTTATGCCGTTTCAAGGTATATAACGGGCTTATATAAGCCTTATCTGGATGAAATTTCATTAACGTATCCTCAATATCTGGTCATGCTGATCCTATGGGAAAAAGGAGGGATGAATATAGGGAAGATTGGTGATCATCTTCATCTGGATAACGGAACGCTTACTCCTTTACTGAAGCGTATGGAGAAAAACGGTCTTCTAAGCAGAACACGAAGCATAGAGGATGAAAGGGTAGTGCTCATTGACCTTACAGATACCGGAAGACTTCTTAAAGATAAAGCCCAGCATATTCCCGAAGCTGTTCAAAGGTGTTTTCATCTTGATGAAGAAAAGAAGAAACAATTAAAGTCTACTCTGGACGAAATATTATCAACACAATCTACCTCTGCAATATGAAGAAAATAGGAATTATAGGATACGGATGGCTGGGAGCCAGAATTGCTGCTTCCATGTCTGATAAGCATACAATTTACTCAACTGTAACCACACAGGATAAGGCTGATGAGCTGAATGCCCAGGGATTTAATGCAATAGTAGCAAGTTTTGCAGATTATCAATTGAAAGATCCAATCCCACAATGGGATGAGATAACACAGATGGATGCCTTAATCATTACAATTCCTATTTCTGAAAAAAGCTGCTGTGTAAGTTCTTTATATAACAGAATCCAGAATTTATCTTCCTTTATCGGAGACTATAAAGGTCAAATGTTTTTAATGAGTTCCACAGGTGTTTATCCAGACCTGTCACAAGAGTTTAGAGAAGAAGATCTGCCTTGGGAAAAGGTTTCGGGAGAGCGAATGGTAAGAAATAAATATCCACAGACTAATATTTTAAGATTGAGTGGATTAATGGGAGACAACAGGCTTTTAAAAAATTATAACGTGAGCAATCCTGATTTTGCCGTGAACCATATCCATTATGCTGATATCTGCAGGATTCTCTTAAAGATGATTGAAACAAGTGCAGAAGCCAAGTTATATAACGTATCAGCTCCTATTCACCCTACAAAATCAGAAGTGATAAATGCACAAAAAAATATTCAGGATACAGCAGAGAAAACTCCAGAATTGAAAGGAAAAATAATCCTGTCTTCTCAATTAGTTTCAGAACTGGATTATGTTTTTCAATTTCCTGATCCTCGTGAATTTCATAAATAAAAACCTGAATAATCCACGAGAGAAAAATATTCAATAGAAATGGGCTTTAGCCCGTTCATTTAATAAAATCAAAAATCCATTGGCTTTAGCCCAAACCTACAAAAAAAGCCTTCGAATTAATTTTCGAAGGCTTGTATTTTAATAGGGAAATTAATCCAATATCTATTTAATAATTCTGTCAAGTACCCAAGTGATCAGGTTCTTTTCAGATGCGTGGTGATCTGCAGAGAATTCTCCACGTCTTCTGTTAGCGATTACGTTGTTTACGGTAATAGCTTTGTGACCTAATAATTTTGAAAGAGCATAGATAGCAGAAGTTTCCATTTCAAAATTGGTGATTCCAAGATCATTTAATGTTTCAAGGAATTTATCATCCACAGCCTTTAGACGAAGCTGTCTTCCCTGTGGAGCATAGAACCCCGGGAAAGTAGCTGTATTTCCGTGGTATTTGGCATCCTTGTAGTATTCACCCATTTCTTCTGCCCAATCTGAGAAATAAAGCATTGGCTTGATTTTTTCGTAAGGAAACTTCTCCAAAAAGTTTTTAGAAAACTCATTTTCAAAGTTATAGTCCTGATAGAAATGCATTAATCCGTCTAGTCCTACTACATTTTGGGTAACAAGCATATTGTCCACCTGTACATCAGGATTCACACTGCCACATGTTCCCATACGGAATAATTCAAGGGCTTTGTGTTCAGTTTTAAACTCCTTGTTTTGAAGATCGATGTTTACCAGAGCATCAAGTTCGTTCATTACGATATCGATGTTTTCAGTTCCGATACCTGTAGACATTACCGTAATTCTTTCACCACGAAGTGTTCCTGTGTGCGTATAGAATTCTCTTTTATTTTTTTTGATTTCTACAGTATCAAAATATTTTGAAACCTTTGCCACTCTGTCCGGATCACCTACAAGGATGATTTTATCCGCAATATCTTCAGGTAAAAGATTCAAGTGGTATACACTACCGTCTTCATTCAGAACAAGTTCTGAAGCAGCAAGTTTGTTTAGCATAATTTATATTTTTTTGTTTTTAATTAATGAATATTGCCTTTTTATAAGGAGCTGCTACATGTAATAGCCAACAATGATTTTGCTTTCATACTCCTATATTTGTTTTGATGTGTTGAATTTAATTAAAATATCCTCTCCCAATAACCTCTTCCCATTATTTTGACAGTATTTAAGAATAAACCATCTTAATTAAGAATAATGAATTTGATTTCGGGGTTTAAAATTAGTAAAAAATATTGTATCAGAAATATAAACATTATTTAATCTGCCATTAAAACTGAGATAACATGCAATTAATAGCTTTGCCACTAAAAATTAATGAGATCTTATCCACTGCTTGTAGTTATCCTTTTCATAGGGTTTGCAGTAATGTCCTTTAATCCTGTTTATAAAGGAGAAAAAAGTGAGAATACATTTGTCAATAAAGGATTATCCGATTTTAAGGGTAAACTTGAACAATTGAAATCCGATGTCCATCAATTCTCAGAAGACCGTATTTCTCTTGGAGAATTACAAAAATCGCTAAGCAGTACAAGAAACTCATTTAAGGAAATAGAATTCTATATTGCCTACCATTATCCTGAGTTTACAAAGACACACGTGAATGCTGCCCCTTTGTTCCATATTGAAGCTGCGGGTACATCGGCTTATACACTTCCTCCTGAAGGATTACAGGTTTTGGATGAGTTGATATTTTCGGAGGAAGCCGGAGAGGAAAAGGAAAAAATAAAAACAATCACAGACTTTTTGTACAACAGCTATTCTAGTTTTTATCTGAGTACCATAAAAAATGGATTGAGCAAAGGGAATAATAAAACATTGCCGTTGCGTATAGAGCTTATCAGAATTTATAGTCTAGGCGTAACAGGTTTTGATACACCGGGTTCCCTGAATATTTCGGAAGAAGCCAGCCATGCGCTTTTGGGAATTCAAAAATATATCAGTGATGACCCTTATTTTAAAAATTATAATACTGAAAAGGCTAACCAGACACTAACGGAAGCTATGGGCTATCTTTCAAAAAACAAGGATTTTGAAACCTTTGACAGAATTGAATTTTATAAAAAATATATTCAGCCCCTGTATGAAGAATTAGGAAAATGGGATGGAAGACCTGATGACTTAAAGGAATTTTCCGGCTGGAATGTCAATAATAAAAACCTCTTCAGTAGTGATTTCTTAGATCCTTATTTTTATACCTTATTGAAATCATCAGAAGATAATCCGGATCTTCGTAACCTGGGGAAATCAATTTTCTATGACGGAAATCTAAGTGGTAACGGAAAAATGAGCTGTGCCACCTGTCATCTTCCGGAAAACGCCTTTACAGATCTTAAAGGCAAGTCGCCAAGCAATGTAGAGGGAAAAACAGTGCTGAGAAATTCACCATCGTTATACAATGCTGTTTTTGCCAAGAGATTCTTCTATGATCTTCGTGCTTTTTATCTTGAACAGCAGGCAGAACATGTGATTTACAATGAAGAAGAATTTAATACCAGTTACGAAAGCATCATTCAGAAGCTAAAAACCAAACCTGAATATAAGAAAGCTTTTCGTACTGCCTTTAAGGATGGAAAGATCAATAAAGAGAATTTTTCAAAGGCTCTAAGTTCCTATGTGGCATCTTTATACTCTTTTGATAGTGATTTTGATCGTTTTATGAGGAATGAAAAGAATGTTTCTGATGAGGTGAAAAAAGGATTCAATTTGTTTATGGGAAAAGCAAGTTGTGCGACCTGTCATTTTGCTCCTCATTTTTCAGGATTGGTTCCTCCTTTCTTTAATGAAAATGAATCTGAGGTTCTGGGGGTAACTACAAAACCAATCAAGCAGCTTCCTATTGAGCTTGATCATGATCTTGGAAGAGGAAACAGCCCTGTGAAAAAGGAAAAATCCTGGATCTACGATTATTCATTCAAAACTGTTACCGTTAGAAATATTGCACTTACAAAACCATACTTTCATAACGGAGCCTTCAATACTCTGGAGGAAGTTCTTGATTTCTATAATGAAGGAGGAGGCGAAGGATTGGGATTAAAGATGAAAAACCAGACACTTGCCCCGGATAAATTGAATCTTACCCAAACAGAAATCAATCAGATTATTGCCTTTTTGAATGCCCTTACAGATGTGAATAAAGCGAAGTAAGGAATGCTTTGGGGATAATGTTTACATTTCAAAGGCTTAAATAGAATTTGTAGATTTTATACATCTTCTACATAAACAGGGGCTTGAGGTTTTATGGTATTAAAAGAAAATATTCTTGCTATCCATAAATATTCAAGCCTCTTTTTCATTTGCATAAATCTGCCCAACTCCGAATTAACAAAAAATTAATCCCCTTAACATTAGGTTTCAAATTAATTAATATTCTCCCAATTATATTTAAAGTCCTATTAACAGATAGAAAGCCTTTTAAAAATAGTTTTGCAACGTCTAATAAATCAAAATTAAAATGAAGAAAAAACTACTAACAATTGGAATGTTGGCTTTACTGGCTGGAACTACCATTCAGGCGCAGACTTTTATCTTTAATAAGAATGCATCTTGGAGCTATAAAGACAACAACCAGGCACAACCCAACGACTGGAAGTCTAAAACGTATGATATTTCAACCTGGGCGGTTGGAAACGGACCTTTGGGATATGGAGATCCTGTTACCACTACCATTGCTTCAAGCCTTACTACCGCTTATTTTGCTAAGGATATTACGGTAGATCTGGCAACGCTTTCAGACAATGTAGAGCTTGGTGTAATGAGAGATGATGGGATTGTGGTTTACCTTAATGGAGAAGAAGTGGTAAGGGATAATATGCCTGCCGGAACTATTACATTCAATACTTTCTCCAGTACAATCATTGATGGTGCTGCAGAGAATGTTTACAATATCTTCTCTATTCCAAAATCAAAATTTGTAAACGGAGTCAACAGAATCTCTATTGAATTGCATAACAGAAGTGTTACAAGTTCTGACCTTAGAATTGATGCCTATCTGAAAACTACAACCAATACAACAACACCTGTTGTATGCAATGGTTCTCATATTAGCTGTTTTACATCTATTGTTCCTACAGCACAAACCAATAAGCTTATCATTCCTACAGGACACAAGTATCAGCTTATTTTAAAAGAAGGAGACAGCTATACCGAAGGGGGCGGATTAGTAGGAGGGCAAAATGACTTTACAGCTTATGTTGCCAAGGCAGGAAGCAGTTCAAACGGATTCCTTTCTGTAAACCACGAAACAAATCCGGGTGGTGTAACTATGGCGGAACTTAATTATAATGCAACTACAAAACTTTGGCAACTGACAAGATCAAGAGCGGTAAGTTTTTCAGACCCTAGTTTGGTGCAGACTATCAGAAACTGTTCAGGAGGAGTTACTCCTTGGGGAACTGTAGTTACAGCAGAAGAATCGGTTACATCCAATGACATCAACGGAGATGGTTATAAGGATTATGGATGGTTAGTAGAAATTGATCCTGCAACAGCACAGGTTGTTTCTAAAAATGCGAACGGTTCCAAAGGGAAGCTTTGGCAGATGGGAATCATGAACCATGAAAACGTAGTTATCAATAATGCAGGAACTACAGCATACTACGGTGAAGATGGGGGAACTCACATGGTGTACAAGTATGTAATGGATACCCCTAACAACCTTTCTTCAGGAAACCTTTATGTCTTGAAATTAGATCAGGGGTTGACTGCTGCAGGTGATCCGATAGGTACCACAGCAACATGGGTTCAGGTTCCTAATAAAGAGCAGGCAGACCAAAACAATACAGCAAACCTTGCCTTTTCTGTTGGAGGAACGAAGTTTAATGGAGTAGAAGACGTAGATATCAGTCCGTTGGATGGCAAAATCTACTTTACAGCAAAAGGATTAGACAGAGTATATCGTTTACAGGATAACGGAACTACAGCTTCACAAGTAGAAACTTTTGTAGGTGGTGGATCTACAGTATATTCATTCGATACCCCTCAGGGAACAAAGTCTGAAGCTTGGGGAGACGGAAATGATAATCTTACTTTTGATGAACTAGGAAATCTTTGGGTACTTCAGGATGGTGGTAAAAACTACATCTGGGTAATTGCTCCGGACCATACACAGGCTAATCCAAAAGTAAGATTATTTGCTTCTATGCCGGCAGGATCTGAGCCTACAGGATTAACATTTACGCCAGATCATAAATTCGGATTCTTCTCAATCCAGCATCCGGATTCTACCATCTCTACAGACGTTGATGCAACAGGAAATGTAATTGATTATAGAGGAAAGTCTGCAACCATTGTTATTGCACTTAAAGAAAACTTAGGAATCGAGGGTGGCTTAGGTACTATCGAAACCAAAAACACTGAAAATACAGTAACCGTAGCACCAAACCCAACTTCGGGGATTGTAAAAATCAACTCACCGAAAGGGCTGAAAGATATCTCAGTAACCGCTTACAGTATGGATGGTAAAATTGTTTATACGAAGAAGTTTAATGGTACAAACAAGGCATTAGACCTTGATTTTACACAGCAGTTGGAAGGATCTCGTGTTTTAATCTTAAATATTGAAGCAGAAGGAGGTTTCCAAAAAACGGTAAAACTTTTAAAGAAGTAAATTATTAATAATCCCTGTCTGCCGCTAACTTTTGTTGCCGGCAGACATTTTCTGTTTATGAAAAAACTATTCCTACTTATTTCCATCTTGTCACTTTCTCAGGTTCATGCTCAGATTGATCCTGTTAAATATCCTACATTTACCAATATTGATGATGCCCTGAAAAGTAAAAAAACAGTTTACAGTATGAGCTTTAGAGAAAAAGGGTTGTTCAACCTTCCGCCTCAGCTTGTAAAACTGGATTCTATTTTCTTTTTAAATATCATGGCCAATAAATTGGAGAAAATGGATCAGGAACTATTTGCATTAAAAGAACTTGAGATTTTAAATGTGAATGAAAACAGCATTAAGTATATCCCCGATGAAATAAGTAAACTTGAAAAGCTAACCACTTTCTCAATGAATCTGAACAGCCTGACAAGCATTAATCCTAATCTTGCAAAACTTCAGAAGCTAAAAGTTGTTCATTTCGATGCCAATAACCTGAACGTTTTCCCCGAAGCTCTTATGGAAATTCCAGCCTTGGAAGAGATCAATCTTCAGGGAAACCAAATCAGTTTCATTGCCAACAGACTTGATCAGATCAAAAACCTGAAATTCCTTAATCTTGCTGATAATCAGATTAATGATATGGGGAATCTTTCTTTTCCTAAAAATCTAAAATATCTTGAACTTCAGCAAAATGCAATAGTTAAACTTCCCGAAAACCTTTTTAAGGCTCAGGAACTTGAATTTTTGAATGTAAGTGGTAATAATATCACAGAAATTTCATCCCGAATAAAAGGGCTGAAGAAGATTGTAAGCATGAATTTAGCCAACAATAACCTAAAAGAAATTCCTGTAGAAATCAATCAGCTTAAAAAACTAAAAACCTTGATTCTTACAGGAAATCCTATGGAAAAATCTAAAATTGAAAAACTTAAAGCCTTACTGCCGGAAACCCAGGTTTATTTCTAAACCTATCCGCCAACACGTTTGGTTTTATAGCCCATATCTTTAAGGATAGTCATTATTTTATCACGGTTGTCCCCTTGAATGATAATCGTTCCATCCTTCTCAGAACCGCCTATTCCTAAGGTGGTTTTTATTTTTTTAGAGATCTTTTTAAGTTCATCTTCACTGCCTTCCCATCCTTCAATAATAGTTACAGGCTTTCCATTTCTTCCCTTTTTCTCAAACTTGCATACCAAGGCATCCTTTTGCTTGAATTCTTCTTCAGGCATTTCAAAATCCTGCTCTTCATGTGCAGGAAAAAGATTCTTCAGTTGATCACGTAAATCCATAAAGCAAAATTAAAAAGATTTTACGAATTTATAGAGGGAAATCTGTGCGAAATTTATAGGTTTTTTCAATGATGAGGTTTGTAAGCACTTTTTAGGAAAAGATGTTGAAGTTTTTTATATTTTTAGACCTAATTATAACCTTAAAAACTAACATGAAAATCAATCATGCTCTTGCTGTTTTGCTGCTTACTTTTGGGATAGCAAATGCCCAAACCGGCTTTTCCGAGGATCCTCTAAATGCGGTCTTTGAAACAAAAGATACCGATAATTTCTGGAAAGCATTCGATAAAATGGAAACCTCAAAGCAAAATCCTTTTGTAGATTATATGCAAAATGGTTCTGCCGGAGTAAAAGGCTTTACGGAAAACAGAATTATCAATGCCGATTCGTTATACACAATGGTAAAAAAGAAAAAGGAAGACTATCTTAAAAGTCGTAGTGTTCTGGCTGGCATTAATCAAAAGGAAAAAAGAGTCAGAGCTATTTATACAGCATTGAAATATTGGCATCCTGAAGCGAAATTTCCACCAGTCTATTTTGTATATGGAAGATTCAATTCGGGTGGAACTATTTCTAAAGACGGAATTATAATCGGAACCGAAAAATTAAATAATCTGGATGGCATTGTATCCCTTATTGCCCATGAATTGATCCATTATCAGCAAGATAATAAAGGAAAGGATCTCTTAATAAAATATACTATAAAGGAAGGTAGTGCAGATTTTATCAGTGAATTAATCTCCGGAGAGACGATTAATACAAGTACCCCTTATTATCAATATGGCGAAGCTCATTCCGATAAATTATACAGAGAATTTGTGACTGCACTAAAAACGGCTAATTCTACAGACTGGTTGTATGGAACAAGTAAGAAAGATGACCGCCCCAATGACCTTGGATACTGGATGGGATATAAGATTACAGAAGCCTATTTCAATAAACAAACCGATAAGCATAAAGCAATTCATGATATTCTAAATATTACCGATCCTTTGATTTTCTTAAAGGAAAGCGGTTTTTTAGATCAATATATCAAAGAGTATACAAAGAAGAATAATATGAAATTTGATGACTTTTTTAAAGAACAGTTATAAATGATTATATAAGATCTGCTCAATCAGCTTCATCAGCGAGAAAATCAATTAAAGTCTCTCGCAGATTGTGCAGATGCCGCAGATTTTTTTTGTCATATCAGGCTGAATAGCAAAACTGAATAAAGCATAAATGATAAAGTTATTTTATTAATTCTATCATTGAGATCTGGTCAATCAGCGTAATCAGTGAGAAAATCAATTAAAGTCTCTCGCAGATTGTGCAGATGTTGCAGATTTTTTTGTCATATCAGGCTGAATAGCAAAACTGAATAAAGAATAAATGATAAAGTTATTTTATTAATTCTATCATGAGATCTGCTCAATCAGCTTAATCAGCGAGAAAATAAATTAAAATTATTCTATATATCATCATCAGAGCCCCTCAAAATACAAGATCATACAATCAAGTATTATATAGAATAGTATTTTATAAAAGTCTATAATGTTGATTATGAGGCGTAGATGAAATTAAAGACTCCAAATTCTTCTATTCATCGGAAATTAGGTAAATTTGTATACTAAAGTTTTACAAAATGTCAAAAAAAGCAATATTAGCAATTCTTGACGGATGGGGATTGGGAACAAACCCGGACGTTTCTGCCATAGAAAAAGCAAATACACCATTCATAGACAGCTGTTATAAAAAATTTCCACACACCACACTTGAAGCAAGTGGCCTGGCGGTTGGTCTTCCTGCTGGACAAATGGGAAATTCTGAAGTAGGGCACATGAATCTTGGTGCCGGAAGAGTAGTTTATCAAAATCTGGTAAAACTGAATATGGCTGTTGAAAACGGAACCCTTGGTCAGGAGAAAGTCATTCAGGATGCTTTTGAATACGCTAAAAAAGAAAATAAAAAAGTACATTTCATAGGATTGGTATCCAATGGAGGAGTACACTCACATATCAATCACCTTAAAGGATTATTAACTGCTGCAAAGGAGTTCGGTTTAAATGACAATGTCTTTGTACACGCATTTACAGATGGAAGAGACTGTGATCCACATTCAGGATTAGGGTTTATTGAAGAGCTTCAAAACCATATGGAAGCAACAACCGGAAAGCTGGCAACTGTTGTAGGAAGATACTTCGCAATGGACAGAGATAAAAGATGGGAGCGTGTAAAATTAGCTTACGATGCCCTTGTAGAGGGAGTAGGGTTTGAAACAACGGATGCGTTGGCTGCCATTAAGGATTCATATGAAAATAAAGTAACAGACGAGTTCCTTAAACCTATCATCCTGGTTAACACGACTGAAACCGGAAATATTGTTCCTGTAGCAAAAATCATAGATAATGATGTAGTAATCAGCTTCAATTTCCGTACAGACAGAGGTAGAGAGATTACAGAAGTTCTTTCTCAAAAGGATTTTCCTGAATATTCTATGAAGAAGTTAAACCTTTATTATATTACGTTGACCAATTATGATAAAACATACCAGAATGTTCAGGTTGTTTTTGACGAAAATGTTTTAGAGGAAACCATGGGTGAAGTTCTTGAAAAAAATAACAGAACTCAGATCAGAATTGCAGAAACAGAGAAATATCCCCACGTTACTTTCTTCTTTTCAGGAGGAAGAGAGGAAGAATTTAAAGGAGAAAAAAGACTACTATGTCCAAGCCCTAAAGATGTTCCTACCTACGATTTAAAACCGGAAATGTCAGCATATGATATCACAAATGCCATTGTACCGGAATTAGAGCAGGGAACCGCTGATTTCGTATGCCTGAATTTTGCCAATACAGATATGGTAGGGCACACAGGAGTTTTTGAAGCAGCCGTAAAAGCAGCAGAAACAGTAGATCAGTGCATAGAGAAAGTAGCAACAGCCGCCTATGAAAACGGATATGCTGTATTCATTCTGGCTGACCACGGAAACTCAGATGTAATGCTAAATCCGGATGGAACTCCTAATACACAGCACTCCACCAATCTGGTTCCTTTTATTGTAATGGATAAAGACAAAACATGGAGCTTAAAACCAGGAAAACTGGGCGATGTAGCACCTACAATCCTAAAGGTAATGGGGGTGGAAATACCAAATGCCATGACTGGAGATATTTTAGTTAGCTAAAATTCAATAATAATGTTAAAAAAATGCCGTTATAATCATATATCGGCATTTTTTTATGATTTATGTCAGATAAGGTATGAGTTGCATACTTTATTATGCGTTAAATAATAAATAAATCATATCTTTGTTAATTAAAAACTGAATAGTAAAATGTATCAAAAGCTTGTTAGGAAAGAAGTAATGGGAATATTGGAAAAGGAAGTAGGTTCTTTTCTTGATAAATTTTTAACGCCAATTGAAAAGATATGGCAGCCTTCTGATTACCTGCCAGATCCTTCAAGCGATGATTTTAAACATGATTTAGAAGAGATTCAGACTTTTGCACGCGAGATGCCGTATGATTTGTTTGTAACATTAATCGGCGACTGTATTACTGAAGAAGCCCTACCATCCTATGAATCTTGGTTGATGGGAGTTGACGGAGTAAATCAGGAAGAAAAAGTAGGCTGGGCAAACTGGGTGAGAGCCTGGACAGCTGAAGAAAACAGACATGGAGATTTATTAAACAAGTATCTATATCTGTGTGGAAGAGTAAACATGAGAGAAGTTGAGATCACTACTCAGTATCTGATCAATGACGGTTTTGATCTGGGTACAAGTATGGACCCATACAGAAACTTTATTTATACAAGTTTCCAGGAAACTGCAACCAATATCTCTCACAGAAGAGTAGGAACATTGGCAAAACAGTGCGGAAATGGAAAACTAGCAAAAATGTGCGGAGTAATTGCAGCAGATGAAGCAAGACACGCAAAAGCTTACAAACATTTCGTAGCTAAAATCCTTGAAATAGACCCATCAGAAATGATCCTTGCGTTTGAAGATATGATGCGTAAGAAGATCGTAATGCCAGCTCACCTGATGAGACAATCAGGACAAAAAGCCGGAGAACTTTGGGGGCATTTCTCAGATGCTGCACAGAGATGTATGGTATACACCGGTCAGGATTATATTAATATTATGAAAGATCTTCTTGATGAATGGAAGATTGAACACGTAAAAGGCCTTTCAGAAAAAGCAGAAAAAGCTCAGGAATACCTGATGAAACTTCCTGCAAGACTACAGAAGATCACAGACAGAGTTTCTACACCTGATCTTCAGTTCCAGTTTAACTGGGTAAAGAGCTAATAGAACCATATTATTATTTAAATTATAAAAGTATTGAGTGCCTTTCTTTTTGGCACTCTTTTTTATTTCTTATCTTTGCAAAGCTAAAAAAAGAACAAAATGTTAAATAATAAAAAGATTGCTGTTGACTTTGACGGAACTGTTGTGGATGATGCTTATCCGGCAATTGGTAAACCGAAAATTTTCGCTTTTGAAACATTAAAAAGACTTCAGGCAGAAGGTTTCAGACTTATTCTTTGGACATACAGACACGGAAAAACGTTAGATGAAGCAGTAGAATTCTGTAAAAAGAATGGAGTAGAATTTTATGCGGTAAACTCAAGTTTCGAAGGAGAAGTTTTTGATGCTGAAAATCAATCCAGAAAATTGGATGCAGACTGGTTCATTGATGACAGAAACATTGGTGGATTTCCAGGATGGGGTGAAATCTATAATATTATTCAGGAGAGAATAGAATTTCGTGTAGAAGGAAAAGAAGTTCTTGCTTATTCAAAGCTTAAAAAAGAAAAGAAAAAAGGACTTTTCTGGTAAGAAAAAAATATAACAATCTAACAGTGTACCTATTCATCAATCAATATGGCTACACTGATACATTAATACATTGGTAAATTAATACAATGATTCAATTAAAAACAATAGACGAACTGCGTCTGATGAAGGAGAGCGCCCGATTGGTTTCTAAAACATTGGGAATGTTAGCAAAGGAAATAAAACCGGGAATTACTACATTATATTTGGATAAATTAGCTCATGATTTTATCAAAGATCATGGTGCTGAACCAGCTTTCTTAGGATATGGAGGTTTTCCAAACTCTCTGTGTATTTCTCCCAATGAGCAGGTAGTTCATGGTTTTCCAAACAACGAGGTCGTAAAAGAAGGAGATGTTCTTTCTGTAGACTGTGGCGTTATTCTTAACGGGTTTGTAGGAGATCATGCTTACACTTTTGAGATTGGTGAAGTAAAACCGGAGGTGAAAAAACTATTAAAGGTGGCTAAAGAATCTCTTTACAAAGGGATTGAGCAATGTATCAGAGGAAAAAGGATAGGAGATATTTCCCATGCTATCCAGGCACATTGTGAAAAAGAAGGATACGGAGTAGTAAGAGAGCTTGTAGGACATGGTTTAGGAAGAAAAATGCATGAAGATCCACAAGTCCCTAATTATGGTAAACAAGGAAGCGGAAAAGTAATCAAGGACGGTTTGGCAATTGCAATTGAACCTATGATTAACCTTGGAACTGAAAAAGTGAAATTCCATAGTGATGGCTGGACAGTAACTACTCTGGATGACCTACCGTCTGCACACTTTGAGCATGATGTAGCAGTAATCAACGGTAAACCGGTATTGCTTTCAACATTTGATTATGTATACGAAGCCCTAGGGATTGTAAGTGACGAAGAAAAGCCTTTCCAACTGGATTTTTAATGAAGAAGATAACTAAGCTTTTACTGAATAAAATTCCACGTCCAATGCTTATTAAAATGAGCATCTGGGCACGACCGCTTATTTATCAGTTTTTTAAAGGAGATACATTCTATGATCCCATTGATGGAAGGTCATACAGAAAATTTCTGCCTTATGGATACGGAAAACAAAGAGAAAATGCCCTTTCTCCCGGAACCTTAAGTCTGGAAAGACACCGCCAGATGTGGCTGTATCTTCAAAATGAAACCGATTTCTTTATTAAAAGCTATAAAGTTCTGCATATTGCTCCCGAACAGGAATTTTTAAGGAAATTCAAGAGAATGAGCAATCTGAATTATATTTCTGCTGATCTTTATTCTCCGATTGTAGATGTGAAAGCCGATATTCTGGATCTTCCTTTCGAAAATGAAAGTTTTGATATTGTCTTCTGTAACCATGTTTTGGAACATATTGAAGATGATGCAAAGGCAATTAGTGAGCTCTACAGAGTGATGAAGCCCGGCGGATGGGGTATACTTCAGGTTCCAATGAGAAATTCATTGGAAAAGACCTACGAAGACTTTACCATACAAGATCCAAAGGAGCGTCAGAAACATTTCGGACAATACGATCATGTTCGTTGGTATGGGATGGATTATTTCGACCGTTTAAGAAAAGCCGGTTTTGAAGCAGAACCTAATTTTTATTCACAGAAATTTTCAGAAGAAGAAATAAAAAAATACGGGTTGAGAAGCAATGAGATTCTTCCTGTAGTTTTCAAGAAATAATAAAGAAAGTATGCTGAAAAAATAAAACCGTCTTCATAATGAAGGCGGTTTTATATTTAAACTAGATAGAAATTATTTTTAGAGTTTCTGTCTCTTAGTGAGAAGAAACCGCCTTTAATCCGATTACTGAACCAATTAAGGTGATGATAAAAAATACTCTCCAGAAGCTTACAGGATCCTTAAAGAAGAAAATTCCCATTAAGACAGTTCCTACCGCCCCAATTCCTGTCCATACAGCGTAAGCCGTACCAATAGGCAATGTATGAGTAGCTTTGATAAGCAAAAGCATGCTTATAGTCATCGTTATCAGGAAGCCGGTGTACCAAAGATACATCTCTGTTCCTGATGTTTCCTTTGCCTTTCCTAAACATGAAGCGAAGGCAACTTCAAATAATCCTGCGATAACTAATATGATCCAATTCATTTTGTAAATTTTTCTACTGCAAATTTCAGAATTTATGGGCAGAAAAAATTTTACAATTGTTAAAAAATACTACTTTATCTCCGCCCGAATTCTGCTTAAGCTCACCTGGGTAATCCCAAGGTAAGAAGCAATGTGACCAAGCTGAACTCTCTTTAACAGATCCGGCTGGTACAGGATAATATCCTTATACCGTTCCAATGATGTTTTGAACTGCCTTGAGATGATAAGCTCTTCGGACTTTATCATTTCAGCTTCTGCTAGTTTTCTTCCCCAGTTGGCAATATGAATGTCCTCATTAAACAATTTTCTGAGGTTCTCAGTTTCCAGTCTGTACAAATCACAATCCTCAAGCAGTTCAATGCTTTCATAACCGGGTTTGTCTTCCACATAGCTTTTCATAGAAAGTATACATTGGCCTTCACTTCCAAACCAGAATGTAATATCATTGTCAGATGTTGAAGAATAGGCGCGTGCAATTCCTTTACGGATAAAATAGAGGTGTGGTATTACCTTATCTGCCTCCATCAGGCAATATCCTTTTGGATGGGAAACTTCGGTAATACATTCTTTCAGGCTGTTTTTGGAAGCCTCAGGAAGGATATAAATTTGATCAAGAATCTGGTCTATATTCATAAATATGAATTCTAATATTCAAAAGTATCAGTTTTAAGTAATGTGATACAAAATAATCTGATATTTTTTATGGTTATATTAAGTAATGGGGTGGGGGATCTTGCCAAGTTTTCAATGGGCTTCCCCAAAGAAATAGGATTTAGGCTTTAACATTTCCCTTTACAGCCTGTCATAAGATTATATAACTCTCTTTTTTCTTTTAAATATTGAGATTAACCGCAAAGACCAATTTTGTTTTAGTAACTTTGCAGTTCGTAATATTATTTTTATGCACAAAGCTGGATTTGTAAATATAGTTGGAAAGCCGAATGCCGGAAAATCAACACTACTTAACCAATTGATGGGAGAGAAGTTGGCGATTGTAACGCAGAAAGCCCAGACAACCCGTCACAGAATTTTTGGTATTTATAATGAAGAGGATCTTCAAATCGTATTTTCTGATACTCCCGGAGTATTGGACCCTAAATACGGATTGCAGGAAAAAATGATGGATTTTGTAAAGGATTCCCTGCAGGATGCCGATGTATTCCTTTTTATTGTAGATGTAACTGATAAAGCTGAACCATCAGAGTTCTTGATTGATAAATTAAATAAGATTCCTGTTCCTGTACTTCTTTTACTAAACAAAGTAGACCAAACTGATCAGGCTGGCCTTGAAAAACTGGTAGAAGACTGGCACAACAGGATTCCTAAGGCTGAAATTCTTCCAATTTCTGCCCTAAATGCCTTTAATACAGAGATTATTTTACCTAAAATAAAATCTTTATTACCCGAAAACCCACCTTACTATGATAAGGATCAGTATACGGACAAACCGGAAAGGTTCTTCGTAAATGAGGCTATCCGTGAGAAAATTCTTTTAAATTATGACAAAGAAATTCCATATTCTGTAGAAGTAGTTACGGAGCAGTTTAAGGAAAAAGAAGGAATTATCTTTATAGATTCTATTATCTATGTAGAAAGAGATACGCAGAAAGGAATTATTATTGGTCACAAAGGAGAGGCTATCAAGAAAGTGGGAACCGATGCAAGGTTAGATCTTGAAAAATTCTTTTCCAAGAAAATTCACCTGAATTTATTCGTAAAGGTGAAAAAAGATTGGAGGAAGAATGATCGTGACTTGAAAAATTTCGGGTACAGATAGACTAAAAACACCGTAGATTCCGTTGTATTAAAAGATTTTTATTAACTTAGTCTAAATTTTTTAGTAAATGAACTATAATAATTCAAATTCAAGCTCAATACCTAAAGATATTATTTTATTAGCAGTGAGAGTGTTTGTAGGTTTTGCAATGCTTTCTCATGGATATCCAAAGCTCCAAATGCTGTTGGCAGGCGGTAAAATTGAATTTTTCGATTTTATGGGATTAGGTCCTCAGATTTCATTGATTCTTACAGTGGTTGCTGAATTTGTTTGTTCAATTTTACTGATATTAGGACTTTTTACAAGGATTTCCTTGGGTTTTCTTATCTTTACAATGGTTATTGCAGGATTTGTAGTTCATGGTGCAGACCCCTTTGAAAAAAGAGAGATGAGTCTTATTTATCTTTCTGTTTATCTTCTTCTGATGATTATCGGAGCCGGAAAGGTTTCTGTAGATCATATGATTGAAAGAAGAAAAAGGGCTTCAGACTGGTAATAAACTTACTGAATATAGTATAAAAGAGCATCAATTGATGCTCTTTTTTTATTGGAGTTATATTTGAAATTGTCTTTGTTTTCAGATGTTCTACGTGATTTGGTATATTGGTAATTATTCAAAAATCACTACATTCGTGGAAAATGAATCTATATGAAGATAAAGCTGACAATTTGCCTTCTGGCATTTCTCAATTTTTATGATGCACAGGAGAATATTACCTACCAAAAGCCTTCTGCAGAAATTCTGAAACTTGCAGATTATGACAGACCACCTGCTGTTTTGATGAACAGTAAGAAAGACTGGGTTGTGTTTACATACAGACCGGCTTATAAAACTCTGAATGATCTTAACCAACAGGAAATGAAACTGGGAGGACTAAGGATCAATCCGGTTACTAATATTGCCAGTACAGTTACTTATTTTAATAATCTTAAAATAAGAAAGATTGGGGATAAAAATGAGACTCAGGTAAAAAACCTACCATCAGAAGCTAAAATTGCCCATCTTTTATTTTCACCGGACGAAAAAAAACTAGCCTTTACCAATACTACAGATAAAGGGGTAGAGCTGTGGATAATAGACCTGCAAACCGCTGCTGCAAAAAAGATTACTCAAGACGTACTGAACGCGAATTTAGGATATCCATTCATCTGGTATAATGATTCACAAAGTCTATTGATAAGAACACTTCCTCAAAACAGACCCGCCCTGATTGATTCAAGCAAGGATCTTCCAACAGGACCTATTGTTTCTACAGCAGATGGAAAGGTTTCACAAAACAGAACATATCAGGATCTTTTGAAAAATCCACAGGATGAGAAGAACTTTGAGGTTCTTGTATCTTCTGAAGTCTATAATGTAGATCTGAACGGAAATCTTAAGAAACTTATGAATACGGACATGTATTCAGGTTTAAGCTTTTCTCCGGATGGTAACTATTTATTGACAACTACAATCAAAAAACCATTCTCCTATATTGTTCCACTGAACAGATTTCCTTCAACATCAACTGTATATGATAAGAAAGGAAGTGTTGTAAAGGTGGTAAACGAAGTTCCGCTTAATGAGATTATGCCAAAGGGCTTTTCATCAGTAAGAACAGGAAAAAGAGATATGAATTGGAGAAGTGACGCTCCGGCAACTTTGGTATATACTGAAGCTCTTGATGGAGGAAATCAGCATAAAGTTGCTGAATATAGGGATGAAATCTTTACTTGGGAAGCCCCGTTTGCGGCTGCTCCAAAATCTTTCTTCAAAATGAAGCAGAGATATGAAGATATTAATTGGACCAATGATCATTATGCTGTAGTTTCTGAAGAATGGTATGACACCAGAAATACAAAATCATTCCTGATCGATCTGAATAACGGAGAGTCAAAGGTAATTGATGACAGAAATGTTCAGGATGTTTACAGTAATCCGGGTAAGTTTAACAAGATTAAAAACCAATATGGAAGGTCTGTTATCGAAATAAAAGACGGGAAGACCTATTTGATAGGTGACGGATTTACAAAAGACGGGCAGCGTCCTTTTATTGATGAAATGGATGTTAAATCACTTAAAAAGAAAAGGCTGTATACGTCAAACATCAAGAATGCAAAGGAAAATATCGTTGATATTCTAAATCCATCAAAAGGAGAGATTTTGACAACTCAGGAGGCTTCAAACCAGTATCCAAACTATTTTAAAAAGAATATTAAGTCCAATAAAACAGAGGCTGTAACTTATTTTGCCAACCCTTTTGAAAGTATCAAGGATATTTACAAGGAAGTTATTACCTATAAAAGGAATGATGGAGTTACCCTGAGCGGAACTCTTTACCTACCTGCAGGTTATGACAGAAAGGCAAAAAATGAAAAGCTTCCATTGCTAATCTGGGCTTATCCAAGAGAGTATAAAGATAAAAATACAGCAGGCCAAAGTACCCAGAATGATAATGATTTTACATTTCCGACTTACGGATCTTTTGTATACTGGACTACTAAAGGATATGCCGTGTTAGATCATGCCGCTTTCCCTATTATTGGAGAAGGAAAAACGGAGCCGAACGATACCTTCATTACTCAGTTGGTTGCCAATGCAGATGCAGCAATTAATGCGGTAGATCAATTAGGATATATTGATAAAAAGAAAGTAGCTGTAGGAGGACATTCCTATGGAGCCTTTATGACGGCTAATCTTTTGACCCATTCTCATCTTTTTGCTTGTGGTATTGCTAGAAGCGGGGCTTACAACAGAACGTTGACTCCATTCGGATTCCAGACTGAACAAAGAAATTATTGGGATGTTCCGGAAGTCTATAATACAATGTCTCCGTTTATGAATGCCGATAAAATGAAAACACCACTACTTTTGATTCATGGTGATGCAGATAACAATCCAGGGACTTTCACCTTACAGACTGAAAGATACTTCCAGGCCTTGAAAAATTTGGGTGCGCCGGTAAGAATGGTTCTTCTTCCAAAAGAATCCCACGGATATCAGGCTAAAGAGAATATTTTTCATGTTTTATGGGAGCAGGATCAGTTCCTTGAAAAGTGTTTAAAAAAATAGTATATAGAAAGAGGTTGTTTGCAATAAACAACCTCTTTTTTATTTGATTTTAAAGGAATTTTTATAAATGTTTCAATATTTCATCAATACTTTTTAATTCCATAAAATGTTCATGTTCTAAATTCACATCATGCTGTTCGTGGTTCCATGTGATATGATAAGGAATATGTGCAGCAGATCCTCCGATTTCCAATACTGGCAGAACATCAGATTTAATAGAATTTCCTAGCATTAGAAAATTTTCCGGCAGGCAGTCAAGATGTTTCAGGAGTTTTTTGTAATCATTTTCTTTCTTGTCACTCATGATCTCGATATGGTGGAAATAATCTTGCAATCCAGAATTTTTAAGCTTACGTTCCTGATCTAGTAAATCTCCTTTTGTGGCTACAACCAGTCTGTATTTTCCTTTTAAACTGTCCAAAGTATCTGTAACGCCGTCTAAAAGCTCAATGGGTTTTTGCAGAAGTTCCTGACCCAATTCAATGGCTTTATTGACCAGCTGTAAAGATGCCGTATTATTGGTAACCCTGCTGATGGTTTCAATCATACAAAGCATGAAGCCTTTTACTCCATACCCATACAAATGCAGGTTTTGCATTTCGGTCTTGAATAATTCCTGAGAAACAGAATGCTGAGGAAGATAGTCTTCTAAAAGTATACAGAATTCTTTTTCTGCCTCCTGAAAATAAGGTTCATTCACCCAAAGAGTATCATCTGCATCAAAGGCTATTGTTGTAATGTGATTATTCATTTTAGTTTTGTAATTTTCCACTTCAAATTTCAACATAAAAAATAAACCACCAAAGGACAATTGTCCCGAATGAATATGTTAAGGACCAATCAATCATTTTTAAGCTATCTTGAAGTACTTTACCATAATCAGAATGGAGAAGATATTGTACCGCAGACCTTTTCCAGTGGCGAAAAGTTGTTGATTCAGGATGAACCTCTTTCTAAAGTCATGCTCATTAAGGAAGGTATTGTAAAATGTTATTTTGCTGAGGAAAACGGAAAGGAATATATTGTTGAGTTTCTGGGTAGCGGAGAAATTATTGGAGAGGTGGAATTGATAAAAAATATCCCTTGTCTGTGCGGAATTGAAGCACTGACCGATGTTACGGTTTATACCATAAACCTGAGTCATTTTAAGAGCCTCATTAAAAAGGATCTTATCCTAAACAATTTACTATTGGATTCCTTTGCAGAACGTATTATCAATACCTCAAGCAGGGCTTCCTATCAACAGCTTTATACCATAGAACATACCCTGGCGCAACTGCTTAAAATGCAGTTAAAACAAAATATTCAAATTTCAAAAGAAAATATGGCCGCCTATCTGGGAATAACAGTACGAAGCCTGAATAGGATTTTAAAGGACTTGAAATGATTTCGTTGGAAAATACGAGTAGTAAAACGATCTGTATTCAATTTTATCGTAGATAAAATCTTTGCATCTTAAAATATCAAATGCTATCAAATTCATCGCGTCTTTGTGAATTTAAATGTTAAAAAATAGTTATTAACTTTCCCTTGGAGGGGTTGATTGGTTTTAATGTTGTTATTTGTGTAAAATAATTGAATTACAAGGGGGTGTTTTGAAAATTTATTATTTTTGTATTAAAATAAGTTTGATTTAATATCAATGGAAGAATTAAAGTTCAGAAATGCTGAGTTGGCAGATTTAAATAAAATTGTTGCCATATATAATTCTACAATTGCTTCAAGAATGGTGACAGCAGACATGGAGGAGGTCCCTGTAGAAAGCAAGTTAAAATGGTTTGAAGAACACAATCCTCAAACAAGACCTCTTTGGATCGTTGAAGATGATCAGGACCAGGTGATTGGTTGGATAAGTTTTAGTTCATTCCATGAAAGGGCTGCGTACAATGGTACGGTAGAGGTAAGTATTTATTTGGATGAAAGCTGTAGAGGAAAAGGCTATGGTAAGACCATGCTTCAGTATTGTATTGATAATGCCGGAAAATTTGGAGTAAACAACCTTGTAGCGCTTATCTTTCTTCATAATGAGCCAAGTCTGAAGTTATTCAGGCACTTTGGGTTTGAAGATTGGGGAAACCTTCCCAATGTAGCTGTTTTAGATGGGGTTGAAAGAAGTCTGGTAATTTTAGGAAAAAGAATTAAATAGAATAAAAAAGCTGTCTCATTTGAGGTGGCTTTTCTCTTATTTCTAGATTAAAAAATATATCTCGCTGATTTAGCAAATTACACAGATATTAAAATATTTATGACTTTCAAGATTTGCATGAAAAAGATTGTAGATGTTTTTAACTGTTGAAAATGTCTAATATTAATACTTTGATTTGTAATAGAAATCTGCATAATCTCCAAAATCAGCGAGAAAAATAAAAAGGCTGCTTCTATTGAAACAGCCTTTTCAGTATTATATATTCTGCTTAATTCTCTTTGCAGACATATTCAGGAATCGTTTAACAAGGAATACAGCTGACACCGTTAATCCAAGTCCAAGGGCGATCCACATTCCAAAAGCTCCCATTTCCAATGTAACACAGAAGAAATATCCTAAAGGAATGGTAATCACCCAATAGGCGATAAAGGTATAAATGGATGGTATTTTAACATCCTGCAAACCTCTCAGCATTCCCAATGCCGTTACCTGAATTCCGTCAGAAAGCTGGAATAAAGCGGCAATAATCATTAATTTTGAAGCCAGAGCAATTACTTCAACCTCTTCTTTTTTCGTGAAGAAAGTTGGTAATATATTTCTGCCCAGAACGAAGAACAATCCGCAGATACACATAAAGATAAACGCAATCTTTAAATTATTGATCCCGACTTTTCTTAATTCAACAAAGTTCTGTTCACCCAGCTTTCTTCCGATCATAACAGTAGAAGCTACACTGAACCCAACACAAAGGTTGAATGTAAATGAAGCCATACTCAATGCAATCTGATGAGAAGCAATATCATGAGCAGAGATCAGTCCGCAGATAAAAGCAGCTCCTGCAAAAGCAGTTACCTCAAAAAACATTTGTAAAGCTGTAGGTAATCCCAGTTTTACCATTTTATCAAACATTGCCTTAGAAAAGTCTTGTACTTTCAAAGAGAAATCTTTGATATAGCGTTTTGTTCTCTCTTCTTTAATCAGTACAAAATAAAGGAAAACCACCATAAAGATTCTGGAGATCAGGGTAGCTAGTGCAGATCCTTTTACTCCCATTGGAGGTATACCCCAAAGTCCCTTGATAAATACATAGTTTAGGACAATATTGATGACATTAGCGATGATGGTAGCCTTGGTAACTCCAATCGTATAGGATAACCCCTCTGAAACTTCACGAAGCGTCTGGAAAGCCATAATAGGTATCATACTCACTACCATAATGCTTAAAAAGCCTATGGTGTCCGGAATGATCTTTGCCGGCTGTCCGGAATGATGGAGTAGAGGCATTACTGCAAATAAGACCAACATAAGAATGACTCCCACGGCCATATTGATAACAAAACCATGACTGAATACTGAATTAATAGTAGCATGATCCTCCTTTGAGTGTGCTTCTGAAACCAACGGAGGTATTGCAAATGAAAACCCAAGTGCCAATACAAATATGGAGAAGAAAACTGCATTTCCTAGTGAAACAGACGCCAGAGCATCTGCTCCCAAAAGTTTTCCGACAATAATATTGTCGAATAAATTTACTGAAACTTGCCCTACCTGGGTGAGCATCACAGGCAGAGCCAAAGTCAGGCATTCCTTTGTGTAGTTTTTGTTTAAAAATTTCATAATATTTTAAGATTCATATAGTTTATAATTCAAATAGTCCAAAAAAAAATTTGCAGTAGTGATACTGCAAATTTTTATAATATTGTAAATAATAGCTTTATTATTTCCTTACAAAACTTGCAACGTCATCCGCAGAAACAGTATTTCCACCAAGAATAATTAATCTTTCAACAACATTCCTTAATTCTCTGATATTTCCAGTCCATGAAAGAGCTTTTAAAGCATCAATAGCTTTATCATCAAACTTTTTCATTGCAGTACCATGCTCATCAGCAATCATGCCGGAGAAATGCTCTACCAATAACTTGATATCCTCTTTTCTGTCATCCAATGGTGGAACATAGATTTCAATTACAGAAAGTCTGTGGTAAAGATCTTCTCTGAATTTCCCTTCCTCAATCTCTTTCTGCATGTTTTTATTAGTAGCCGCAATTACTCTTACGTCCACTTTTATTTCCTTATCACTTCCCACAGGAGATACTTTGCTTTCCTGAAGCGCTCTCAATACCTTAGCCTGAGCAATAAGACTCATATCTCCAATCTCATCAAGGAAGATTGTTCCGCTGTTAGCCTGCTCAAATTTTCCTTGCTTATCCTTAATAGCACCGGTAAAAGATCCCTTTACATGTCCGAAAAGTTCAGATTCGATAAGTTCAGATGGGATTGCAGCACAGTTTACTTCAATCATTGGCCCTCTTGCACGCTCACTTTGGTTGTGAATGGCATGAGCTACCAATTCTTTTCCAGCCCCATTGGGTCCTGTAATCAGAACTCTAGCATCAGAAGCCGCTACCTTTTCGATCATATCCTGAATCTTCTGCAGCGCAGGAGAGGTACCGATCATCTGGTATTTTTTGTTAACTTTTCTCTTTAAGGTTTTGTTTTCAGTCTGAAGATTTTTGTTTTCTTTCTTCAGAGTTTCCTTAGCTAATGCATTCTTTACGCTGGTAATCAGTCTGTTGATGTCAATTGGCTTGGAGATGAAGTCATATGCACCCTCTTTCAGGCAGGAAACAGCAGAATCAATATCTGCGTGACCTGAGATCATGATAAAAGTAGTTTCTGGTTTTAATATAAGACTCTGTTTTAAAAGTTCAGTTCCTGAAAGTTTAGGCATTTTGATATCAGAAATCACCAGTGCGAAATCTTCTTTTTCTACCTGTTTGTAACCTTCAAGGCCGTCTTCAGCGATAACAAATTCATATTCTGTAAGTTCATCAGACAGAATACTGTGAAGTACTCCCGAGATTGCTTTTTCGTCTTCTACTATAAGGATTTTTTGCATAGTTGCAAATTTAAATTTTTTGTTTCAATTATTAGCAAAAACCATACCTAAAAATTCTATTGGGAATAGTCTCTTCTCCCAAAAATTGCAGATCCAACCCTTACCGAGTTTGCTCCACATTCAATGGCAAGAGGGAAATCATCGCTCATTCCCATTGATAAAGTTTTTAATGGTTTTAGTTGATTTAATTCATCAAAAAGGCCTTTTAAGATTAAAAATTCTTTTTTGATCTGCTGCTCATTATCTGTAAATGTCGCCATTCCCATCAGGCCTGTAATTTCAATATGTGAAAAACCTCCATCAATATACTGCTGGAAAAGGTCTTTCGCTTCTGTTATTTCAAGTCCGAATTTACTTTCTTCAGCTGCGATTTTTACCTGAAGCAGAACTTTAATTATTCTTCCGTTTTTTCCGGACTCTTTATTGATTTCAGCTAATAATTTTTGAGAATCTACACTTTGTATGGTGTCTATAAATGGAGCAATATACTTTACTTTATTGGTTTGCAAATGCCCGATCAGGTGCCATTGGATGTCGTTAGGCAGGAGAGGATGTTTTTCCATCAATTCCTGAACCTTGTTTTCTCCAAAAACTCTTTGACCAAGATCATAGACTTCCTGTATAGCAGAAACTGGATGCGTTTTTGAAACGGCAACCAGTTGAACATCTGACGTAAGCTGATCTTTTATATCTTGATAATTTTCCTTAATACTCATAAATGCAAATTTCCGAAATTTACCTGAGAGTTCCCAGTCAACAATACCTTTTACCTTATATTTTTACAAAATAGATTAATTCAAAACTTCGTTTATCTTCGGATATTGAGAAATCTTTCTGAAAACAAATCGGTTGCTTTTCTGTAGTTTTTCAATAAACAGATCCAATTCATTGATAGAGTCTGTGTCTCTAAGATATTGGTCGTGAGTTAAAAATACAAGGTGTCTTGATGTTTTTTCAAGATCATTCAGGAATATACTGTCAACTTTTTTCAGCATGGCCTCATGGCTTCCCTTCAATGTCATTTTCTGAGAAGGTCTCCATTCAAGATCCCAACCAATTACTTTGTATCCTGCTTTTTTAAGGCCGTCTGCCGCTGCAGTGGAGCTTTTGATATCAGTTACATTAATATTGTTGAGTCTCCAGATATTTCTCCCGGGAGTTCTCGCTATTTTGTCATGAAGCTTCAAACTGTCTTTAGCGATGTCAAAATCATGAACCACACTTTCTGCGCTTTTGTAAAAGTCAGTGTATTTGTTATGGGCGTGTGTAAAGCTGTGATTGGCTAATTCAATCAGTGGGTTTTGCTTTAGAAGTTCAAAGTCTTTCTTTTGTCTTGTACTTCCATATGCATGTTTTCCAACTAAAAAAGCGGTTGCACAAACATTTCTTTTGTCAAGAATTTTTAAAAGGTTTTCTGTACCCTGGTTGGGACCGTCGTCAAAGGTAAGATAGATTACTCTTTTATCCGGATCTACATTTTCCTCATCCATCTTGGGGACGGGTTCTGCGGTAGGATGTTCCTGTGAACTGACAGAGTCATTCACTTCATTCTTAAAATTACAGCTGTTTACTAGAACAGTAGTTGCACTCACCAATGCAAACATCCCGAGAAAAGTCCTATTTCTTGACTTTCCCGCAAAAATTTTTCTCATAAGGGTAATGGAAATTAAATTGTTAAAAATCGTTAAAAATAACGCTTGAATGTTAACAAATTATATGCCATTGATTGTTGTTTTTCGCTATTTTAAGGTTATTTTAAGAACTTTATTTTAAAGGATATCTTTGTTAAATCTTTGATAATTAATTAATAATTCTGTTTTCTTTAAATCTTAACATTTATAATTGTCAAAACGATAGGTTTTCTCTATTTATGTTCAGATTTTAAAATTCTTCATAGGTTGGAGAATTAATTTGTTTAAAATGATTTTTAACTCTTTTTTTGAAAGAAAATTACTTCTCAGAACATCGATCATAAAATTCTACACTTTTAAAGTTTTTTGATCAGTATAAAAAGAACCCTTTTCATCAAGTTATGAAAAGGGTTCTTTTTATTGAAATTTTAAAATGCTATTTTATATCCAGATCTACTGAATTTAATCTCAATGAATTAAGTATTACAGATAGTGAGCTGACACTCATGGCTGCGGCTGCAATCATTGGGGATAATAGAATACCAAAGAATGGATACAGTAATCCTGCTGCTACCGGAATTCCTAATACATTATAGATAAAAGCAAAAAACAGGTTTTCTTTGATGTTTTTAAGGAGTTTTTCACTTAAAAGCTTTGCCTTTGCTACTCCCAGAATGTCTCCTTTTAATAAAGTGATCTCGGCGCTTTCTATAGCAACGTCAGTACCGGTTCCCATTGCAATTCCTATATCTGACTGAGCAAGCGCAGGGGAGTCATTAATTCCGTCGCCAGTCATGGCTACCACTTTTCCTTGTTGCTGTAGTTTTTTTACTTCATTTAATTTGTCTTCAGGAAGGCAGTTCGCTTTAAAATGTTTGATTCCAAGTTCTCCGGCAACTGCTTTTGCAGTATGTTCATTGTCTCCGGTCATCATAATAATGTCAACCCCTTCGCTCATTAATCTTTCTACTGCCTTTTTGGAACTGGCTTTAATTTTATCTGTAAAGCTGATGAATCCCAAAACCTGATGATCCTGTGCAATGTAGGAAATGGTATGTGCTTTTGATTGTACTTCAATTGCTTTTTGTTTCAACTCATTTGGAATCTGAATCTGGTGGGAGGTTAATAGGTTTTCGTTTCCAAGGTAAGCCGTTTTCCCATTGATGTTTCCTTTTATTCCCTTACCTGATACATTTTCAAACTGATCTACTTTCTCTGCCGATATATTTTCTTCTTTGGCTCTTTTAATCACAGCACTCGAAAGGGGGTGTTCAGAGTTTTGGTTTAAGGAAAAGGCAAGCTTTAAAATCTGATTTTTATCCTCGTTATTTACTGTTTCAATATATTCTACAGATGGTTTTCCTTCTGTTAAGGTTCCTGTTTTATCAGTGATTAAAACATTTACCTTGTTCATCTGTTCAAGAGCTTCTGCATTTTTAATCAAAATCCCATTTTTGGCCCCTTTCCCGATTCCTACCATTAAGGACATTGGAGTGGCCAGACCTAGAGCGCACGGGCAGGCTACAATTAAAACTGCTACTGCATTCACAAAGGCGAACAGGCTTCTCTTTCCCTCCGAACCGAAAAACTGCCATGAGACAAAGGTTAGTGCTGCAATAAGAATTACCACCGGAACAAATACCTTTGAAACTTTATCTGTGAGTTTTTGGATAGGGGCTCTGCTGCGGCTTGCTTCATTAACCATTTTAATGATTTGCGAAAGGAGGGTTTCGTCACCTACTTTCTCAGCTTTCATAATAAAGACCTGATTCCCGTTAATGGTTCCTGAAGAAACCTTGTCGTCTACACCTTTTTCAACAGGAATAGGTTCTCCAGTAATCATGCTTTCGTCCACAATAGAATTTCCCTCTGTAATTTTTCCATCCACAGGAATTTTTTCACCTGGTTTAACCTTTAATAGGTCTCCGATTTTTACTTGGGAAAGTAAAACTCTTTTTTCCTCACCATTCACAATCAGATTGGCTTCATCCGGTGATAGATTCATCAGTTCCTTGATTGCGTTTCCTGTTTTTTTGTGGGCTGCGGCTTCCATCAGCTGTCCTAATATAACAAGTGTCAGGATGACACAGACTGCCTCAAAATATAAAGGAATTTCATGATTGTGCCCTCTGATTTCATGGGGAATAATATCCGGAAATGCCAATGCTGCAATGCTGAAAATAAATGCAGCTGCCACTCCCAGTGCGATAAGGCTGAACATATTAAGATTCCATGTGGTAAAGGATACCCAGCCTCTTTTCAGGAGAAACCAACCGGAGTAGAACATAACAGGAAGCGTTAAAGCAAGCTCAATATACCCCTGAATCTGATGAGAAAAAGGGAAGTTGATAAACATTCCCCCCATTGATAGGATGAAAACGGGAATTGTAAACGCGAGTGAGGTAATGAATTTCCTTTTTAAAATGGTATAGGTTTCATCTTCTTCATCATCTCCGTTATCGGGCATTCTTACAAGGTCCATTCCACAGATCGGGCAATCTCCCGGTTCATCCCGGATAATCTCAGGATGCATAGGACATGTGTACTTTGCTGTTTTCTTTTCAGGATATTTTACAAGATCCATTCCGCATACCGGACATCCTACGTTGGAATCATAGGTTTTGTCTCCCTCACAATACATCGGACAATAATATTTTCCGGCCATTTCATCTGTAACTTTAGGAGCTTCATGATGATGGCTATGACTATGATTGTGGTTGTGTGAATGTGAGTGCTGGTGGTGCTCACCTGCGTTTTTTGCAAGATCATCTGTGATCTGCTCTAAATGCATATGACATATTGGGCAATCTCCTTTTTCGTCATATATTTTATCTCCTTCACAAAACATCGGACAATAGTATTTTCCAACATTGTTTTTGAAATTTTCAGGAAGATGGGTGGATGAATAAGCGGGCTTGTGATTAGGATCCTTAGCCAGTTTTTCTTCAATAGGAACTAAGTACATATTACAATCAGGACACCTTTCGCCCTGCTTGAAGTAAACCTTGTCCCCTTCGCATTCCATTGGACAATAATATACTGAGGATGGAGAAACGCGATCCTGAGGTTTTACAAATGCTTTTTCAGGATTGTTGGGGTCTTCAAGTCTGTATTTTCCTATTTCTGCTAGGGTATTGTTTAAAACTGAAAGTTCCACTTTGTGCTCAGAAGTAATTGTTGCGGTATTGTTCTCCAGATTTACATCAGCCTTTACCCCGTCTACACTGTTCAGTTGGTTAGATATCTTTTTCTGGCAACCGGAACAGGTCATTCCGAGAATTTTATACTGTTGTTCCATGACTCTTAAATTTATATTACAAATTTCCAAAACGGAAAGGTAAGGTTGTTATAAATTTAAGGATAATAGTTATAGAATTTGGATGGAGGGTTTTTAGAGTGGAGGAAGTGGTGGAGTATTAGAGTCTTAGAGTCTTAGAGTGGGAGGGTTTTGTTTTTTTTGGTATTAAAACTCTCCCACGCTTTGACTTCTAAGTCTTAAAGATTGTCTAGTGGTTTTCTGTGATGATCCTTTAGCTTCTTGAATTCGGTAGGGGTAAAGCCTGTAACGTTCCGGAATTGAGAAGAAAGATGCTGTACACTTTTGTAGCCAAGTTTACCTGCAATTTCGGTAAGATTAAACTCATTATATAAAAGGAGTTCCTTTACTTTTTCTATTTTTTGAAGAATAAAAAACTGTTCCAGGGTGATGTTTTCGTTTTGCGAGAATGTTTTTGAAAGGGAACTGTAATCTTTATGAAGTTTTGAGCTTAAAAATTCAGAAAGCAGGAAGTCTTCATCTATATCCAGTTCACGGACCTTTACAATGATCAGGTTTTTAATCTTTTCTACAAGCTGATGGGCAGAATCCATAATTCTTTCAAAGCCGGTTTCCAAAAGTTTTTCTTCAATGGATTGCATGGTGTCTACAGGGACTTCTAGCTCTGTTTCAACTTCTCCCAGTATAATGGAACTTGTTTTTACATGAGCATTATTGAAGATTGTTTCCACAGCAGCAATACATCTGCTACAGACCATGTTCTTTATGAAGATTTTCATTGTCCGCTATTTAATCTGTCTTTTACAAATTCAATTTGAGTTTTACCATGAGGAGCAGGGTTTCCATCGCTGTCCAGATTAACCATTACAATTTTATCAACAGTAATAATGGTTTGGTGGGTCATTTTGTTTCGGACATCACATTTTAGAGTAACGGAAGAGGAACCGAAATGAGAGGCCTCAATTCCTATTTCTATAATATCACCCTGTTTTGCTGAGCTTACGAAATTGATCTCTGAAATAAACTTGGTAACCACCTTGGTGTTTTCCAATTGAATAATAGCATATAATGCAGCCTCTTCATCAATCCATTGTAATAGTCTTCCTCCAAAAAGAGAGTGATTAGGATTTAAATCTTCGGGTTTAACCCATTTTCTAGTATGATAGTTCATATTCTTAAATAATTTGCAGCACAAATTTAGTGTTAAAAGCTGGAGTTGTCAAAAGAACCACATATATTGATCTGAAAAGAATTATTCATTTTCTCAATCATTTTCTTTTGGAGCGCATCGCTTTTGTTTTTGCGATAGAATTATCATTAAGCAGCTTTTGATATTCTTCACTTTCTATAGGGAAGAGGGCAACCTTTCCTTCGTGGTTATGATGAATTCCAAATCCATATCTTTTGGCAAGGGGAGAGGATCGTAGACAAGCCTGGCCTTTGGAAAAGAACACTTCTCTTGCTTCCTGTTTTTCATCTTCTGAAATATCATTTTTAAAAGCATGGCATGCAAAAATAATGTCATCTGAAGTATATTGATAAGGATGCCTGCATATTTGTTCATACTGAAGAGTGGCCAGTGTTTTTTCTTTCTTTTCAGGCGGTATTTGCGCCTGGAAAACGGGACAGTCTTCAGCAACCTCGATGAATGTATTGATATAATTAGTGGTATGTTGTTTCATAACGGAATGAAATGATGTTAAAACCAGTTTATAAATATAATACTATTCCATGTATTTTAGAATGTTATTTTGATCGGATACTATCACGTTTTAATCTCTAAATGAATGCTTTGGAGTGTTTCCATTATTAATATGGAAGTTAATGCCAGATTATTCCTTAGAATTTCCCATTAATTTTTTATTAAATTAACTAACTTTAACTTTTATTGTTTTTGGTATTTAAACAACTGTAAATCAAATGGTTAACATGTGTTTTGATAGGTGTTGAATACTTAAACTCAAACTAAAGTGAGAAACATTTAAAAAAAAGCTTTGATTTGACATTTTTAATTGTATCTTGCATACGTTTATATTTGGAATCAATATTTGTTCATTAATTTATGTTGTTTTTCTTTTATATACCAAATTTTTATTAATTTTTTAATTTATTCAAAATGAACATTTTTGTTTCAAACATCAATTACGCAACTAAAGAGTATGAGTTGCACGATCTATTCGCAGAATTTGGGGATGTATCATCAGCTAAAATCGTTACAGACAGAGAGACTGGTCGCTCTAGAGGTTTCGGTTTCGTAGAAATGGGTGATGAAGAAGGAAAGCAAGCTATTGAAGCTCTTAACCAAAAAGAATTCAATGGTAAAACATTAAACGTATCTGAAGCTAAGCCAAGAGAAGAAAAGCCAAGAAGAAGCTTTGACAACAACAGAGGTGGTGGTTACGGAAACAACCGTGGTAACGGTGGTGGATACGGTGGAAACAACCGTGGAGGTAACGGCGGCGGAAATCGTTGGTAAAAATATAAAGCGGCTTTTAAGCCGCTTTTTTTATTGTTTCTTTTTCTTCTTCTTTTTATCTTTCTCCTTATCCTTGCTGATTTTACTTTTCTTTTCTTTCTTCGGATTTAATATCTCATCAGCAACTTCAAACTTCGGTTCCTCAATTTTTGCAGGCTTAATTTCAATCTTTAGATCAAAGTAACCTTTAAGGTCCTCTTGTGATATTAATTTTTCATTGAACAAAAATTCCAGAATTTCCTTTCCTGAATTATTGAAGAAATTGTGAGAAAGTTCTTTCAGTAAAAATTTCTTATATTCTTCAAACGGAACAATTACGGTATACTTAAAGATTCTTCCTTCCTTTTCCGTAGATAAATAGCCTTTTTCAACTAATATTTTCAAATATGTGGAAACCGTATTTTGGTGTGGTTTCGGTTCTGGGTGCTGTTCCATAACGTCCTTCAGATAGAAAGATTCCATTTTCCAAAACAGCTTCATAAAGTTTTCTTCTGCGGCAGTAAGATGATTGATTTTCATATATTCTTCTAATGTTGAAATTGTATATTGCAATAAAGATAAATAAAAGATACCATAAAAGCTATTCCGGCACCCATAAATACCTCTTTTACGGTGTGTCTTTTTAAAATAACCCTGGTAACTCCTACCAAAATAGCGATTCCGAGCCAAATGAGCCCCATTTTCCAGTCTAATGTGAAAAACAATGCAGCCACAAATATATTAAATGAAGTATGCATAGAACTTTTAATGAAAAAATTGCTGATTTGAAGAGAGAAAAGCAGTATTAAAATAAACAGCATGACCAGGTCAATATACCCATTCTTGATATAATTAAAAACAAGATAAGCAATAACACAGGCTGCAATAAATATATATAGGGTCTTTCTCTGAACCCTGTTGGATACATCCATATTGGTATATCGTCCGGTTTTTACATTCCATACCAGCCACACAACAACAGGTATGATAATCATTAATAATATAGGAAGAAAGTAAAGGAAAGACTCCTTTGCAGTGTATTCCTTTGTGCTCATATACACAAAAAAGATAATCAGTGAAACCAGAGGATTGAAAAAATCGGAGATAACCCTTGATGTTTTATGTAGCAATGAAGACTTGTTTTCTTCCATATTAAAGTTTAAAAATCAAATATAAGACTATAAGCCCAAAAAACAAATGAGGTAAGAAAG
This sequence comes from Chryseobacterium aurantiacum, assembly GCF_003020585.1. Classification (GTDB taxonomy): domain Bacteria; phylum Bacteroidota; class Bacteroidia; order Flavobacteriales; family Weeksellaceae; genus Chryseobacterium; species Chryseobacterium aurantiacum. The sequence goes on along the minus strand of NZ_PXUE01000002.1, from coordinate 417,555 downwards.
ATGAAATAAAGAAAATTGAAGATGATTTTGATAATACACAGGATATTTTCCTTTTAAAATTAATGGTAAATATTTGTTGAAATTCATAACTTTAATTAATCTTTTTTCAAGAAAAAGCAGGTCTTATTTTTGCTAGTATTCATTCAATGCCTATTTATAATGAAACAAACGTTTATTGTATTACTGTTGATTTGTGGCAGTTTAGCCTATGGACAAACTCTTTCCCAAAAGGAATCTTCTCCCATTCATCAATTAAGAATTTATGAGATTCCAAAGGAAAACAGACAGGTGTTTTTAGATCGATTTAGAGATCATGCTCTTAGAATAATGAAAAAATATGGTTTTACGATTGTATCCATATGGGAATCTGAGTTTAATGAAAAAGCAGAATTTGTATATCTTCTTGAATGGAAAGATGAAAATACAATGAAAACAGCATGGCAGGGATTTATGGCAGATAAAGAATGGAAAGATATTAAGATGAAAACAGCAAAGGAATATGGTAATTTCGTTAATGAAATTGAAGACAGAACCCTGAAACTTACAGATTTTTCTCCGGAAAAGAGGTTCCTAAAATAACCAAAAGATATATTAACAATAATTAAAGGTGATAGAAGTAGGAGGGTAAAATAGAATGCATTACCAATGGTCTTTCCTTATTTGTTATTTACGGGAAGCCAGATGGATAGGCATATTCTTTATATATGAAAGCAAGAAAGTAATAGATAAATTGTTGTTTTCCGGGGCTTTCTCCGGGTCGAAAATTAAGAATAATCCACTCGGCCTGCAAATAGATTTTACAGAAAAAACGAAAAGTTATCTATGTATAGAATAAAAACAAAGTTTTTTTCATAATTTTGCTCAACTATTTCATCATAAAAAAGCAAGAGCTAACACATGAAAGAATTTTCTAAAGAGGTATACCTGAAGTGGTATGAAGATATGACAATGTGGAGAAGGTTTGAAGACAAATGCCGTTCTCTTTACCTAAAACAAAAGATCAGAGGATTTTTACATTTGTATAACGGTCAGGAAGCGATTCCTGCTGGTTTCACACATGCAATGGATCTGACAAAGGATAGCATGATTACTGCTTACAGATGCCACATCCATCCAATGGCGATGGGAGTAGATCCTAAGAGAATCATGGCAGAACTTTGCGGTAAAGCTACCGGAACATCTGGAGGTATGGGTGGTTCTATGCACATTTTCAGCAAGGAACACCGTTTCTACGGAGGTCATGGTATTGTTGGAGGACAAATTCCTTTAGGAGCAGGTATTGCTTTTGCAGATAAATATTTTGACAGAAAAGCAGTGAACATCTGTTTCTTTGGAGATGGTGCTGCAAGACAAGGTTCATTACATGAAACATTCAACATGGCAATGAACTGGAAACTTCCTGTAGTATTTGTTGTAGAAAACAACCAATATGCAATGGGAACTTCTGTAAAAAGAACTGCTAACCACGAAGATATCTATAAACTAGGATTAGGATACGAAATGCCTTGTCTTGCTGTAGATGCAATGGATCCTGTAAAAGTAGCTGAAGCTGCTTATGAGGCTATTGAAAGAGCAAGAAGAGGTGACGGACCAACGTTCATTGAAGCAAGAACTTACCGTTATAGAGGACACTCTATGTCTGATGCTGAGCCTTACAGATCTAAGGAAGAAGTAGCAATTCACAAAAATGATGACCCAATCGAGTTGGTAAAACACAGAATTTTAGAAAACGGATGGGCTACAGAACAAGAATTGGAAGCTATGGATAACAAGTCTAGAGACTTTGTTGAAGAATGTATCGAATTCATGGAAAATTCTCCATATCCAGATGCTGAGAAAGTTTATGAGTATGTATATGCTCAGGAAAATTATCCATTCTTAGACAAATTAGAAAACTAAAAGATAATGAGTTAATTTGACAGTTTGAAAACTTGAAAATGAGACCATATCATGTCCTTTTTTAATTTTCAAATTTTCAGATTGCTAAATTTTCAAATTAATAAAAATTATGGCAGAAGTTATTACGATGCCCCGCCTTTCCGACACTATGACGGAAGGTAAGGTGGCGAAATGGCATAAAAAAGTAGGAGATAAAGTAAAGGAAGGAGATATTTTAGCTGAAATTGAAACTGACAAAGCTGTTCAGGATTTCGAATCTGAGGTAGAAGGTACTCTTTTATATATTGGTGTAGAAGAAAGCGCTGCTGCTGCTGTTGATTCTATTTTAGCAATCATCGGTAATGAAGGAGAAGATATTTCAGGCTTAATAGGTGGAGCAGCTGCTCCCAGTGCTGGTTCTGAAGAAACAAAATCAGAAGAGCAACCTAAAACAGAAGCTGTTGAAACTGCTGCGGCTGAAGTTCCGGCAGGAGTAGAAGTGATTACTATGCCAAGACTTTCTGATACAATGACAGAAGGTAAAGTAGCTAAATGGCACAAAAATGTTGGAGATACAGTAAAAGAAGGTGATCTTCTTGCTGAAATTGAAACTGATAAAGCTGTACAGGATTTCGAATCTGAATTCAATGGAGTACTATTGAAGCAAGGGGTAGAAGAAGGAGCTGGTGCTCCGGTTGATTCTGTATTGGCTATTATTGGCCCTGCAGGTACTGATGTTTCTGCTGTGGGAGCTCCAAAAGCTGCTGCTCAGTCTTCAGAAAAACCAGCTGAACAAAAAACTGAAGCTAAAACTGAAGAGAAAGCGGCTCCGGCTGTTGATTCTTCGTCTTCTGACAGAGTGGCAATTTCCCCACTGGCTAAGAAAATGGCTCAGGATAAAGGTGTTGATATCCACAGTGTTCAAGGTTCAGGTGAAAACGGAAGAATCGTTAAAAAAGATATTGAAAATTATCAGCCATCTCAAGCGAAACCAGCTGCTTCAGCTCCGGCTGCAAGTGCTGCTGCACAGGTTGCAGTAAACTTCGTTCAAGGAGAAGATACAGAGACTCCAAACTCACAAGTAAGAAATATTATTGCAAAACGTCTTTCTGAAAGTAAATTCTCTGCTCCTCACTACTATCTGATGGTTGAGATCAACATGGATAAAGCAATTGAGGCTAGAAAAGAAATCAATTCTTTACCAGATACGAAGATTTCATTCAACGATATGATCATTAAGGCTACCGCAATTGCTTTGAGAAAACACCCACAGGTGAATTCAAGCTGGGCTGGAGATAAGATCATTCACAGAGGAAATATCAACGTTGGTGTAGCAGTAGCTATTCCTGACGGACTGGTAGTTCCTGTATTGAAGAACACAGACCAAATGTCTTACACTCAGATTTCAGCATCTGTAAAAGATATGGCTTCAAGAGCTAAGAGCAAAGGTCTTAAGGCTAACGAAATGGAAGGATCTACATTCTCTATTTCTAACCTTGGAATGTTCGGAATCGAAACGTTTACAAGTATCATCAATCAACCAAACTCTGCAATCCTTTCAGTAGGAGCAATCATCGAGAAGCCAATCGTTAAGGATGGTCAGATCGTAGTTGGAAACACCATGAAGCTTTCATTAGCGTGTGACCACAGAGTAGTGGATGGTGCTACAGGAGCGCAGTTCCTACAAACTTTAAGAACTTATTTAGAAAGCCCATTAACATTGTTACTGTAATTTCTGAATTAGAAATAATAAAAACCTCCCAATCCGGGAGGTTTTTTGTTTTAATACAAATAATGTTAATACAATGTGTTGTAAAATCGACAATATGTTACTATTTTTGAAGCATGATTAAAGCAAGAAATATCCATAAATCTTATGGGAATTTAGAAGTACTGAAAGGAGTTGATATTCATATCAAGGTAGGAGAGGTTGTTTCTATTGTGGGAGAATCAGGAGCAGGTAAATCAACTTTGCTGCAGATTTTAGGAACCCTGGATCATCCAACACAATCCGGAAAGTATGATACTGAAATTGAAATAGCAGGAGAGTCATTTATTAACATGAATGATAAGCAGTTATCAAAGTTTAGAAATCAGAATATTGGTTTTGTATTTCAGTTTCACCAGCTTCTTCCTGAGTTTACAGCTTTGGAAAATGTGCTGCTTCCTACAAGAATTGCAGGTGCTAATGAGAAAGAATCCATTGAAAAGGCCTATGCTTTATTTGAAGATCTGAAAATTGAACAGAGACTTAATCATAAGCCCAACCAGCTTTCAGGTGGAGAAGCACAAAGGGTAGCCGTTGCCAGAGCTTTAATCAATTCACCAAAAATCATTTTTGCTGATGAGCCAACAGGAAACCTAGATTCGAAAAATGCAGATGATCTTCACAGGTTATTTTTTGACCTTAGAGATAAGTATAATCAGACCTTTGTGATTGTAACCCATAATCCCAATCTAGCTGAAATTACAGACCGCAAACTCGTTATGAAAGATGGGATGATTGTAGAATAGCAGTATTTAAACACATGATGAAACATTTTATTTGCCTTTTAATACTTTTATTTTCCTGTTCAAAAATTGAATCACAGCAGGCAAATGTTGCTGATGTACCTCAATCAAAAATTTCGGAAATTAAAAACTATGTCAAAGGCAAAGATTACAACCAGGATCTGGCTGTCTTTATTAATTTCAAAATTTCATCAGGAAAATACCGTTACTTCATTTATGATCTGAAAAATGATAAAATAGTTCAAAAAGCTATTGTTTCTCATGGTTCAGGGTCTGTAACTCCACAATCGAATACCTTGCAATTCAGCAATATTGAAGGTTCATATCAGTCTTCCTTAGGGAAATATTCAATTGGAGAAAGCTATGTAGGGCAATTTGGAAAAGCTTATCGTTTAAAAGGATTAGATTCAACCAATAATAATGCAATGAAGAGAGCCATTGTGCTACATTCATTTGGTTGTGTTCCTGATGTAGAGTCTCAAAACCCTGCATGTTTAAGCCTAGGATGTCCCATGCTTTCCACAAATGCTTTTAAAGAAACAGCAAAGCATATTGATAAATCAAAGAAACCGATTATTTTGTATGCATTTTACTAATTTATAATGTCTAATCTACACTTTGCCTTATGTCTATAAAATTTCTTGCTGAAGACGACAGACCGCGTGAAAAATTCTTGCAAAAAGGCAAGGGTTCGCTTTCTGATTCGGAGTTGTTGGCTATCATTATGGGAAGTGGAAGCAGAGAAGAGAGTGTTTTAGAATTATCAAGAAAAATTTTGGCTTCTGTCAATAATAACTGGCATCAATTAAGCTTGCTTTCTGTAATGGACTTAATGAAATTCAAAGGAGTAGGGGAAGCAAAGGCTATTTCTATCATTACAGCCTTGGAAATCGGAAAAAGAAAGGCCGGCCAGGGAATTCCGGAGAAATCAGTCATTGGAAACAGCCATGATGCCTATTCACTTCTGAAAAATCAGCTGTCAGATTTAAGAACAGAGGAGTTTTGGGCTATTTTTATGAATAACAGCAATAAAGTGATTCATATCTCACAGCTAACCCATGGAGGGATAAGCCAATCTATTGTTGATGTGAGAGTACTGTTTAAGAAAGCTTTGGAACATCTTTCAACAGGTATTATCATTGCACATAATCATCCTTCTGGGAGCTTAAGGCCAAGTAAGGAAGATATTAATATTACACAAAAAATAGAGGAAGCAGGAAATATATTAAATATCCAGCTTTTAGACCATATCATTGTTACACAAGATTCCTATTTTAGCTTTTCGGACGAAGGATTATTATGATTAAGAGATTGAAATACCATGAAATTGATTTTGTAAAATATCAAAAAGCTTTATCTGAGGCATGCCAGCTTTCAGATTTTGCCCGAAAAGATTTTTTAGATATCATTGCAGGTAAAAATTGGGGGCTTTTGATTTACAAGGATTATGAAGCAGTAATGCCTATAGCATGGTCCAGTAATTTTGGAATTAAAATCATTCAGATGCCGGCACTTTGTCATCAGTTGGGAGTGTTTTCAAAAGTAGATAATCCTGAAGTAAACAGATTCTTTTTTGAATTTCTGAATAAGAATTTTGCTATTGCTTTCTATGCATTTAACAAGGACAATAATTTTGCTGTAGATACCCAAAAGAAAAAATCATATCTCATTCTTCAAAATAACTATGACGATGTTAAAAAGAACTATCATATTCATAGGCGTAGAAATGTAAGGCACACCGAAGATATTGAAACAAATGTTGAATTTAGCAGCAAAATAGATTTTAATACCCATGTTGAAGATTTCTTTCTTCAAAATGTAAGGGGAATAGATAAAATGTCCCTTAAAAAGGTCTATTGGAATACGGTGATTAAATTGATTGAGGCCGGACTTATGGAAACCTTTATCGTGAAATATAAAGGCAATATTCAATCATTTGTAGCAATGTACTGTGGAAAACAAACAGATTACCTTAGTATGTTTATTAATTATGCCCAACTTGAGAATAAGAATCTTCCATCCATTGCAATAGATCATCAGCTTCAGAAATGCATTGCGCATAAGAGCTTTGATTTTATGGGAAGTAACGTGCCGAGTGTAGCCTCTTTTAACGAAAGATTTGGGGCTAAAGAATATTCTTTTTCCATCATAATCTATCAGAAACTGAATATTATCAGTAAAATAATTAAGCTTGTCTTTACGAAAAACAGGTAACTTTATAGAAAATAATTAATCATGCTAAAATTTATCAGGAATTATAAGCTTCCCTATATTATCTACAATTTTTTTCATAAAGATAAGCTGAAGCACAATATTCCGTTATATAAAAAATATGGAGTAAAGAAGAGTTATTTTTCTTCTATTTCCAGTTCAGATTTTGCTCATCTTCCCACTACAGAAAGAGCTATTCTTAAAGACAAACTATCATCCACTGCTTTTTTTAAAAATCTATCGGAAGAGAATCAAAAAAGTGCTGTCCAATATGATGATAACGGATACATGATCCTAAGAAATTTTCTAAGTCCTGATACTGCAGAAAAAATCAATACTGAGATCGAAAAACTCATGAATGATGGTACCTTGAAGTTTCGCTATGGCGGAAAACTGATGTTTGCCATTCATCATTCAGAGGTTATTAAAAATATTGGAAGCGATAAGAATTTATTAGAGTTTCTGTCTGTTTTATTGGATGGTAAAGCAAAATTATTTCAGAGTATCAATTTCATTAATGGAAGCCAACAGAAGACACATTCGGATAGTATTCACATGACAACATATCCGTTGGGAGGGCTTTTAGGAGTATGGATTGCTCTGGAAGACGTGGATGAAAACAACGGAGCATTGCATTATATTCCTGGAAGCCACAAACTTCCTTACTTCTTAAATTCCGATTACGATAATGAAGGAAATGCCCTAAGAATAGGAAAGAAAAGTTATAAGGCCTATGAAGAATTCCTTGAAAATAAAGTAAAGGAAATGGGATTGAAAAAGGAAATTTTCAAAGCCAAAAAAGGTGACTTATTGATTTGGCATGCCAATATTCTTCATGGTGGAGAGCCTCATACCGATAAAAACAGAACCAGAAAAAGCCTTGTGTATCACTTTTTTGATGAAAACAGTGTTTGCTATCATGAAGTTACACAAAGACCTGCGCTATTTGAACTGTAATATCAGAAAATATTAGTAATTTTGCATCCTAAAATTATGGCGAGTTTTTCAGGATATCTACCGTATGCATTTGCATTAATCATTGCAATTCCTTTTCTGGTTTTGCTTAGACAATTTGTACACTCGTACATTACTCTTAAAAATCAGGAAATCAAACTGCTTACCGTGAAGTCAAATTCAGAGAACAAAGCACATTCTTATGAGAGAATGACGCTGTTTCTGGACAGGATAAAGCCATCCAATCTTATCCAGAGATTTGATAGAGGATTGGCCGTTCATGAGTTTATTTTCCTTACAGAAAAGTCAATCAATGAAGAATTTGAATATAACTCCTCACAACAGTTATACCTTACGAAGCATTCATGGAAGAATATTGTAGACTCCAAAAATGCCATTATTGAGTTGCTTCATACCACCTATAATGGATTGAAAGGAGAGGTTGAACTGGACGAGTTCAAAACCATTTTCATCATGAACTATATGGAAAGTGATGATTACATTACAATAACCATAGAGGATTTAAGAAAAGAAATTTTAATAATAACTTAAAAAATAACAGATAAATAATGATTCCAAATTTTAAAGCACATCCATGGCACGGGATTTCTGCAGGGGAAGATGCGCCAAATGTTGTAAATGTATTTGTGGAAATTGTTCCTTCAGATACTATTAAATATGAAGTAGATAAAGAAACAGGATATTTAAAAGTAGACAGACCTCAGAAGTTCTCTAACATAATCCCGGCTTTATATGGTTTTGTTCCAAGAACATATTGTGATAAAGAAGTGATGAGACTTGCTGTAGAAGCAGGAGCTACTGATGTTACAATGGGAGATCATGATCCTCTAGATATTTGTGTTTTAAGTTCTCACAATATTCACGCAGGAGGTTTATTGATGGAAGCTATTCCAATCGGTGGTTTCAAAATGATCGACGGAGGTGAAGCTGATGATAAAATTGTTGCGGTAATGATCAATGACCATGCTTTCGGACATTTTAGAGATATTACTGAACTACCTGAAGCAGAAGTAAAAAGATTAATGCACTATTTCTTAACATATAAAAACCTACCGGATGAGCCTGCAAAATGCAGAATTCAGGAAGTGTATGGCGCTGAACATGCAAGAAAAGTTATCAAAGCTTCTCAAACAGACTACGCAGATAAATTCGGAGGATAAGAATTTCTTCGATACCGTATAATCTATAAAAGACAGACGAATTTTCGTCTGTCTTTTTATTTTATGAATTTGATATGGATGTTTAATTTCTTTTGTAAACTGATCTTCCTTCTTTTATGGTTTCAAGAACAGTGATATCTCGGATTTTTTCTGGATCTATGGTTAGAGGATTTTGATCAAGTATAACAAAATCAGCCAATTTGCCGGTTTTAATAGAGCCTTTTCTATCTTCTTCCTGCAATTGATAGGCTCCATTAATGGTTATTGCCTTTAATGCCTGAAGAGGAGTGATTCTTTCATTAGGTCCGAGAATTCTTCCTGAGCGGGTTTTTCTATTTACAGCTGCATATACTGCCGTAATCAAATCGGGTGGAGTAACGGGAGAATCATGATGAATTGTAAAAGGAATACCTGCCTTCAATGCTGAATTTGCCGGACTTATAAAAGAGGCGCGCTCAGGGCCAAAAACACTTGAATAATGCCAGTCACCCCATAAATAGGCATGGGTAGAAAAATAGGATGGAATGACTCCCAAATCCTTTATTTTTTGAATATGATCCGGACGGCTGTTTTGTACATGGATCAGTGTGGCACGCAATTCCGGCTTGTAGATATTTTCGTCTTTTAATCGTTGAATAACCCGTATTGCCTGATCTATAGCGGCGTCACCGTTCACATGAAGTTGTGCTGTGATATGATTTTGAAATAAGGTTTTCAAATCTGTATATAATGTTTCATCAGTAAAGATAGGGAAGCCCTTATAATCTTTGGATTGTCCCTCTGGAGGGATTAAATACGGTATTGTGAGCCATGCTGTTTTACCTTGTGGAGATCCGTCATCTGAAAACTTAAATCCTGCCAATTTCAAATGATTTTCATAGTGCATATACTTTGGCTTGAAAGTATTAAAATCATTTTTAAAATATTCATAATCTGGAAAATACACAACATCTGCTTTAAAAAGATTTTGAGATGCTGCATTTTGTAAAAGAGCTACACTTTCTCCCATCGTTCTTCCATCACAAATAGTGGTTTGTCCATAACTCAGCCATTCTTCCTGGGCTTTTATCAGATTCTGTAGGGCTTGTGCCTGGGTATCTTTCCCTTTATTCATTTTTTCGGTTAAAGTAAGTAATGCTTTAAAACTTGCATTTTCTTCCAGTTTCCCATTTAATTTTCCGGTTTTTTTATCTCTTCCAAAATGTCCCCCTTCGGGATCTTTTACGGATTCAGGTATTTGTAGGTATTTCAGCATAGCACTGTTTGCAACACTGGCATGGCCTGAAGCATGAATAACCATTATTGGATTGGTTTTACTAATGGCATCCAGTTCTGCTCTTGTTGGATGACGGTGCTCTGTCATAATAGCATCATCATAACCATTTCCTATAATAGGTTGCTTATCATTTACTTTATTTTCTTTAAGATAATTTTTAATAGTATTCTGTAGATCTTTAATAGAATTAACAGTGCCATATGGATCTGGCGAAAGATCTACCGCATCCATAATTCCCGCTCTTGAAGTCAGGTGCCCATGAACATCTATAAAACCGGGAAGGAGAGTCTTACCATTAAGATCAATCATTCTGGTTGCGGGTTCTGCATAATGATTGGCATCTGATTTCGTTCCTGTAAAAAGTATTTTTCCATTTTTTATGGCTACAGCTTCAACATTGGGAGAAGCGTCTTCCATCGTTAAAATAGAACCTCCAAAATAAATACTATCAGCTTTCTCTTGCGGAATTTTGTTCTGACAACCACTCATGGTTATTGTCAATAAAAGAATGTAAATGAAGTTTTTCATAGTTATTTAATTCATTTTATGGTGACAAACAAATCTACGAAATAATGTTTTATTGGGGGATTATCTTATAATGTATTTATAATTTTGTTATATTTATAAAACTAATTACGATTTTTTAATATAAAAATAATAAACTATGGATTTGTTCTATTTAATTCCGGTTTTTGGGGTGATAGCTTTGCTTTATACATTTTTTCAAAGCAACTGGGTCAATAAGCAGAATGCCGGAAATGAAAAAATGAAAATTATCAGTGGTCATATCGCTGATGGTGCAATGGCTTTTTTAAAGGCTGAATATAAGATTTTAACCTACTTCGTCGTTGTCGTAGCTATTTTATTGGCGGTGATGGGCTCCAGTAATGCAAATTCTCACTGGAGTATAGGTCTTGCCTTCGTGGTAGGTGCTATATTTTCTGCATTGGCAGGCTTTATTGGGATGAAGATTGCTACAAAAGCCAATGTAAGAACTGCAGAAGCAGCAAAAACTTCATTAGCAAAGGCGCTTAAGGTATCTTTTACAGGAGGTTCTGTGATGGGAATGGGAGTTGCCGGACTTGCTGTGTTAGGATTGGGAGCTTTATTCTTAATCGTTAAGCAGATTTTTGCACCGGATGCCACAGTAGATTCTCACGAAATGGAAAGGACAATTGAGATTCTTACCGGGTTTTCTCTGGGAGCAGAATCTATTGCTCTTTTCGCGAGAGTAGGCGGAGGTATCTATACAAAAGCTGCTGATGTAGGAGCTGACCTTGTAGGAAAGGTAGAAGCAGGAATTCCTGAGGATGATCCTAGAAACCCTGCTACAATTGCTGATAATGTAGGAGATAACGTGGGAGATGTTGCAGGAATGGGGGCTGACCTTTTTGGCTCCTATGTGGCAACAGTTCTGGCCACAATGGTTTTAGGAAGAGAGACAATTTCGGATGATTCATTTGGTGGTTTTGCACCCATCTTATTACCTATGCTCATTGCAGGAACAGGGATTATTTTTTCAATGATAGGAACTTTATTTGTGAAAATCAATGATAATGAAGGGTTGTCTACCTCGAGTGTACAAAATGCACTCAATCTGGGAAACTGGGGAAGTATTGTTATTACCGCTATCTCTTCCTATTTTCTGGTAACCTATCTTCTTCCGGAAAAAATGATTCTTAGAGGTCATGAATTTACCAAAATGGGTGTTTTCGGGGCTATAATGGTAGGTTTAGTGGTAGGAACGCTTATGAGTATTATCACAGAATATTATACTGCCATGGGAAAAAGACCGGTTTCCAGCATTGTGAGACAGTCTTCAACAGGGCATGCAACCAATATTATCGGTGGACTTTCTGTCGGAATGGAATCAACATTACTTCCGATTATTGTATTGGCAGGAGGAATTTATGGTTCCTATTTATGTGCCGGATTGTATGGGGTAGCTATTGCAGCTGCCGGAATGATGGCTACTACAGCAATGCAGCTCGCTATTGATGCTTTTGGACCTATTGCAGATAATGCAGGAGGGATAGCCGAAATGAGTGAGCTGCCTAAAGAAGTTCGTGAAAGAACAGATATTCTGGATGCTGTAGGAAATACAACAGCAGCAACAGGAAAAGGTTTTGCCATTGCTTCAGCTGCATTAACGGCCTTGGCGCTGTTTGCTGCATTCGTAGGAATTGCAGGTATCGATGGTATTGATATTTACAGAGCAGATGTTTTGGCGGGATTATTTGTAGGAGGGATGATTCCTTTCATTTTCTCATCATTAGCCATCACGGCAGTAGGACAAGCCGCTATGGCAATGGTGGAAGAAGTAAGAAGACAGTTCCGGGAAATTCCAGGGATTTTAGAGGGTAAAGCGCAACCTGAATATGAAAAATGTGTGGCTATTTCTACAGATGCATCCATCAGAAAGATGATGTTGCCGGGAGCAATTGCAATCATTTCACCTTTATTGATCGGGTTTATTTTTGGACCTGAAGTACTGGGAGGATTTTTGGCAGGGGCTACCGTGTGCGGTGTTCTGATGGGGATGTTTCAGAACAATGCAGGTGGAGCTTGGGATAATGCTAAAAAATCATTTGAAAAAGGGGTAGACATTAACGGACAAACCTATTATAAAGGTTCAGAACCTCATAAAGCCTCAGTAACAGGAGATACAGTAGGAGATCCATTTAAAGATACTTCAGGACCCTCCATGAACATTTTGATTAAGCTGATGTCAATTGTTTCTTTGGTTATTGCACCTACACTGGCTATTGTACATAAAGATAAAATTGAAGCGAACAGAAAGGCTAAGATTGAAAGCTTAACCGGAATTTCAAGCACTTCAGATAGCCATACAGGTATTGCAACAGGTCCGGTTATTTCTGGCGAAGTGAAAGGACATCTTAATGAAAATGGAGATTTTGTATATGAAACCGGAAACATTCAAAAAGTAAAACTAAAAGGAGGTAAAACAATTGCAGTAGGAGAAGCTAGTCAGCTTTATCAATTGTATGCTGTTGTTAATCAAAAAGATAAAGCAGCTTTGGATCCTAATAAATGGTATACCATTGAAAATCTTTATTTTGAAACAGGATCCAGTGATCTGAAAGAAGGGTATGAATTACAATTGAATAACCTTGCTGAACTCCTGAATGCCTATCCTGATCTCAAAATAAAACTGGGAGGATATACAGACAACAGTGGTAACGAAGAAAACAATCTGCGACTTTCAAATCTAAGAGCGCAGACTGCAAAACTTAAACTACTGGAGTTGGGAGTATCTGCAGAAAGAGTAGAAGCAGAGGGGTATGGCTCGCAGCATCCAATTTGTGAAGCCAATGACACAGACGAGTGTAAGGCCAAGAACAGAAGAATTGATGTAAGAGTACTTGCTCTTTAAGATCAATAGAAATAGAAAAAAGCATCACATTTGTGATGCTTTTTTATGCTTATCTGTTATGATAATAAGACTTTTAAAATATATTTTTTTTTCAGATTCTTTTTGCTTCTCTTGATATTAGAGGTTTTTTCTGAGATGCTCCAGCGCCTGTATAATGACTTCATCTTTTTTTGCAAAACTAAATCGAATATAATCTGAGTTTTGTCTTGAATTATAAAAGGCAGAAAGAGGGAGACAGGCTACTTTTTTGTCAATGGTAAGCCATTTTGAAAACTCTACATCAGTCATTGTTTTAGATACATTTCTGAAATTGACAACCTGAAAAACACTTCCCTCAGTCTTTTGTTCAATTTCTAAGGGAGTTTCCTTGAGCAGTTCATTAAAAATATCCCTTTTTTTCTGCATTACACTTTTGTTTAGGGCAGGATCAAATATTTCCAGATACTTTGCCAAAGCATACTGAGCAGGGGCATTTGCACTATAGGAAATATATTGCTGATGGCTCCTGAATAAGGTGGTCAATTCCTCAGAAGCAAGCATGTAACTTACTTTCCAGCCTGATGTATGAAACATTTTGCCAAAAGAAAAAACACAAAAAGTTCTTTTTCTAAGCTCAGGATGAATAAACGAACTGTAGTGTTCAGCTTGATCATAACAATAAGTGTCATAAATTTCTTCTGAAATTAAATAGATTTCCTGATCCTTAATTAGCTCATAAAGTTGATTCCAGTCTTCCTGTTTCCAAATTTTTCCGGTTGGATTTTGTGGAGAATTGACGATAATAGCCTTGGTTTTTTCAGAGATGCAGTTTTTAAAAAGGTCCCAGTTTATTGTAAAATCATCTTCAAGATCATAATAGACGGGAATTCCCTCATTCATTACTACTGAAGGCCCGTAGGTGTAGTAAGATGGTTGAATAATAATAACTTCATCATTCTGATTTAAAATAGATTTAAGGGCAGTATATAAAGCAAAGGTTGCACAAGGAACAATGGTGATTTCATGAGCTTTAAGTTGGATTTTATTTTCCCGTTTTGCATTAAAGGCCACAATTTTTTCGATCAGTAACGGGCTTCCGGCAAGAGGTTCATAGTTATGAGTATCGAGGTTGGCAGATTCTTTTAAAAATGATTTCAATCGCTCATCAATATCAAAATCCGGAAGTCCCAAAGAAAGATCAAAGCTCCCATGTTTGGAAGCCATCTCAGACATTTCCGTAAAAAAGGAATAATGGGTAAATCCATGAATTTTTTTCATTCATATTGTATTTTGTCAAATATAATGAAAAACAGATATTGTTTTGTTGGTATTTTTGAATATTCGCGTGTTGTTTGCTGTGTTTTTCTTGAATATATTTAAAAATCATCATTAAGTGAGCTTCAATTTGTAAGTTTTCCTTTAGATTCAATAAAAATTATTATTTTTAAGAAATTTATTCTTTATGAAAAAAATACTTATTCCGCTATTCTCGATAGCTGTAATGGCCAGTTGTGGAACAGCAAAGGTTTCTGATGGAGCTTCATCACACCCTGTCTCTACAAAACATAACAAGGCATTTACAGATGCTTACAATATGATTAAGGCTGATGATCTGAAGAAAAACCTGTATGTAATTGCTTCTGACGAAATGGAGGGCAGAGATACAGGAAGTAAAGGACAGAAAAAGGCGGGTGAGTATATTGTTAACTATTATAAGAGCTTGGGAGTTTCTCACCCAAAGGCACTAGGATCTTATTATCAGAAAGTTCCGTCAGAATTTATGAAGAAAAGAGGCGGTGGAAACCTTCCTGATTCTGAGAATATCCTGGCTTTCATAGAGGGAAGTGAGAAACCCGAGGAAATTGTTGTAGTTTCTGCGCATTATGACCACGTTGGAACAAAAAACGGAACGGTATACAATGGTGCTGATGATGACGGAAGCGGAACCGTTGCTGTAATGGAGATGGCAAAAGCGTTTCAGCAGGCTAAAAAGGCAGGCAAAGGTCCTAAAAGATCTGTTCTGTTCCTGCATGTTACAGGAGAAGAGCATGGCTTATTTGGTTCAGAATATTATACAGACAATCCGGTTTTCCCTTTAGCAAATACGGTTGTAGATCTTAATATTGATATGATTGGGCGCGATGATCCTGCCAATAGAGGAAAGCAATATGTATATGTAATAGGTTCAGACATGCTAAGTTCTCAGCTCAAAGTAATTAATGAAGCAGCTAACAAAAGAACCAATAACCTGGAGTTAAATTACAAATACGATGATCTTAATGATCCGGAACAATTATACTATCGTTCAGACCACTATAATTTTGCGAAAAACAATGTTCCTGTAGCATTTTTCTTTGACGGAATTCATGAAGATTATCACAAGCCTACAGATGATCCTGAAAAGATTGACTATAAACTTTTGGAAAAAAGAACCCAGCTTATTTTTACTACAGCCTGGGATATTGCTAATAGAGCAGACAGAATTGTAGTTGACAGAAAACAATAAGAATTTAAAATACTAGGGAAAACAAAGACATAAAGTTTGTAAGAAGAGCTTTTTGTCTTTGTATATCCCCCAAATAATGAATATAACCATTCGTGAAGCCAGAATAGAAGATATTCCTCAGATTCAGGTGATAAGAAATTCAGTAAAGGAAAATACATTATCTGATCCGGGCCTGGTTACAGACAAAGATTGTGAAGAGTTTTTGTTTGAAAGAGGAAAAGGATGGGTAGCTGAAGAAGCTGATCAGATTGTTGGTTTTTCAATAGTAGATTTGAAAGAAAATAATGTCTGGGCGCTATTTCTGCATCCTGATTTTGAAAAGAAAGGAATAGGAAGAAAGCTTCACAATATGATGATGGATTGGTATTTTGGACAGAAAAAAGACAATATCTGGCTTGGGACTTCACCAGGAACAAGAGCAGAAGCTTTTTATAGAAAATCCGGATGGACTGAGATTGGAAGCCATGGAAAAGGAGAAATTAAGTTTGAAATGACCTTTAAAGACTGGGAAACAAAAATATTATGACACCAAAACTGAAATCCATAAGACCCTTTATCGGGGCACAAGATTTTGATATCAGCAGACAATTTTACAAAGATCTGGGGTTTGAAGAAGTTGTTCTGGAGGCCAAATTATCACTGTTTATAAGAGAAGAAATCGGTTTTTACCTTCAGGACTATTATGCGAAAGACTGGGTTGATAATACCATGATTTTTATGGAAGTTGTCAATACAGATGAATTCTGGAATGAGCTTCAGTCTCTGGGGCTTACAGAAAAATATGAAAATGTAAGACTTACTCCTGTAAAAACGATGGATTGGGGAAAAGAATGTTTTGTACACGATCCCTCTGGAATATTGTGGCATTTTGGTGAATTTTTTAGAAGAGAAATATGATTTACGCTTTCGATACCTACTATTACGAGGATTATGCCAATACGGTGTGTATTGCGTTTAATGACTGGACCTCCGAAAGAGAAATAGAAACCTTTACTGAACAAACAGACATCAATTCCGGTTATGAAAGTGGTGCATTTTATAAAAGAGAACTCCCATGCATTCTAAGTTTGTTAAATAAGATCGTATTAAAAGATGGTGATGTGATCATTGTTGATGGCTATGTTACTCTTGATGATCATGGTAAGATTGGTTTGGGTGGGCATCTCTATGACGTTCTAAAAGAAAAATTTGCAGTGGTGGGAATCGCCAAAAATGAATTTACCACTCCCGATTCCCAAAGGAGAAATGTGTTTCGTGGTGAAAGCAAAACACCATTATTTATTACAGCTAAAGGCATTGACGTAGACCAGGTTAAGCGTCATGTGGAACAAATGCACGGAGCTTACAGGATGCCAACCTTATTGAAAAAGCTGGATCAGTTAAGCAGAGATTAAAGATTCAATATCTTACCGGAAAGAGAGAGGATTTTTTTTAAAGCGCCAATATACCGATTGGTATAATTTGCTTATATTTGTATTTCTCTCCAATCAAAGGAGATTTTTTTTAACCAAAAAAATACCGATCGGTATTTAAATAAGTGAAATATGAAAGACGCATTTATCATTGCATCAAAGCGAACTCCCATTGGAGGTTTTATGGGGAGTTTATCAGGGTTTACAGCTCCTCAACTGGGAGCTATAGCAATACAGAATACCTACAAGGACATATTGAAATCTCCCGAATATACAGACAGCGTTTATATGGGAAATGTTTTAGGAGCAGGAGTGGGACAGTCACCAGCGAGACAGGCCGCCATTTTTTCCAAAATTCCGGAAGATAAGGATGCTACTACGATCAATAAGGTTTGTGCCTCAGGAATGAAAGCCACGATAGCAGGGGCTCAACAAATCCAGCTTGGCCTGGAGAATATTGTAATGACTGGTGGTATGGAAAGCATGAGCAATGTTCCTCATTACAATTATCTGCGTAAAGGACAGAAACTAGGAAACGGAATCCTTATAGACGGGCTTATCAAGGATGGTTTGTGGGATGTTTACAATGATTTTCATATGGGAAGTGCTGCAGAATTAGGCGTGAAAAAATATGGACTGACAAGACAGCAATTAGATGATTATGCACTACTTTCCTATAAAAAAGCACAAGACGCAGCCTCTGGTAATAAATTTAGTAATGAGTTAATTAGTATATCAATTGAAGGAAAGAAAGGGACAACGGTTATAGATAGAGATGAAGATATAGACAAACTCATTCCTGAAAAAATATCACTTTTGAAGCCCGCTTTTGAAGACGATGGTACCTTAACAGCTGCTAATTCAAGTAACCTGAATGATGGAGCTGCTGCGTTACTGCTAGCGTCCTCAGAGGCAATAAAAGAACATGGATTTAAGCCGTTAGCAAGAATTGTTGCCTATGCAGATGCAGCCCAATCTCCGGAATGGTTTACCACTTCTCCGTCTATTGCCATTCAAAAAGTGCTGAAACAGTCTGGTCTCACCTTGTCGGATATCGACTATTTTGAAATTAATGAAGCCTATTCTTCCGTAATTTTATCCAATCAGCAAATTCTGGGATATGACTTAGATAGGGTAAATATCTATGGAGGAGCCGTAGCGTTGGGACATCCCATAGGGGCTTCAGGAGCCAGAATTATAGTAACTTTGGTAAACGTCTTACGTCAGGAAAGAGGGCGATATGGTATTGCAGCCATCTGTAATGGAGGTGGGGGAGCTTCAGCGATTCTTATTGAAAATATGAATTAAAAAAGAGCATTTTAGTACCGCTAAACAAAAATAGGGTATTGCAATAGAATGGATACAGGGAATAGATTAAAGCTGATGAAGTTAAAAATTCGGAAATTTATACTCCAAAAATGGTACTGGATAAGCAAAAACACAGTGAAACTATTTCCATTTAATTATTCCACGAAATATTTTTTTGATAAAGATTTAAACATAACTAATCCAAACTAATTGATAATTATATAATTAGTTTGGATTTTATTGATTGTTTAAAAATGAAATTATTGCAAATGTTAATAAACTGACAAATGTCATTACATTCTTATTTTTATTGATTCTAAATAAATATAAATTTGCCTCAATCAAATTAAGAACTTCATGAGAAAATTAACTACTCTTTCTGCTGTCATTTTATGCGGACTAATGGATGCGCAATATTGCACTCCTGCATTTCAATATGGTGCCAGCAGCAACATGATAAGCAATGTGACCTTTGGAAACATTAACAATGCATCAACTACGAATTCGTCCACAACTCCGGAATATGAGGATTTCACTTCAATTTCCACAGACCTGGTAGCAGGAAATTCATATCCTATATCTGTAAAAGGGCCGTCCAGTACGTTTCCAAGTGATGTAGTGGTATACATTGACTTTAATCAGAACGGAAACTTTGATGATGCTGGAGAAAGCTTTTTTATAGGGAGGCTGGCTGCTGCTAATCCGGCAAATGCTTTTACGATTGATAGTTCAATCACTATTCCATCCAATGTATCCGGTGGGAGCAAAAGAATGAGAATTCTTAAAAATACAAATGTATCAGCTTATTCTGATCCTAATGCTCAGAATTCAATCAATTCAGCTTGTGATCAGGGGCTAAGAGCAGGGCAGACTGAAGATTATACAGTGAATATTTCAGGAGGAAGCCCGGGATTCCCTGCGCCATACTGCGGTTCGGAAAACGTAACAACCCTTACAGTAAGCGAAATAAGCAGGGTAGAATTTGTAGGACTCACAAATGAAAGCCCTATTGATGGAAATTCATCGGTAATAGAAGACTTTACGGGAACCGTTTTCAATGTAAACCGTGGAAGTGGTTATCCAATAACAGTTACAGGAGGAACTCATGGGCAGGGCACAGTTTCTGCTTATGCCTACATCGATTTTAATCATAACAATCAGTTTGATGCAGATGAGAAGTTTAATCTGGGGTACTTGGATAATTCAGATCCTGTTTCCGGGCATCAATCGGGAGTAACTTCCGAAACGATTACCATTCCAGCCAATGCATTATTGGGAACAACTCGTTTCAGACTAGTAAAAGCTTATGAATCCAGTTCATGGATGGGAACTTTGGAAAATTTACCATGCCCGTCAGGTTGGTTTATTGGGCAGGCAGAGGATTATACCATCAATGTACAGCCGGAAAATCTTTCAACTACAGAGGTTTCAAAAGATTCATCAAAGAGTATTAAAATATATCCAAACCCTACTACAGGTTCTGTAACGATCAAAATCAAAGAGGGGTTGGAAAAGTATGAGGTCTACAATATTTCAGGGCAAAAACTTTCGGAAGGAACCTCTGAAATTGTGAACATGAACAATTTTGTTACAGGTACTTATCTCCTTAAAATCATTACAAAAAATAAAAATATAATCACTGAAAAGGTGATCAAAAAGTAAACACACATATCATATCTAATCATATCCATATCAATTTTTGTTTTTTTAACCGGCAGATTACATCTGTCGGTTTTGTTTGAATAATAGGGATGATTAATCAGATTCCAAAATATCAAGAAGATCCTGCTTAGATAAGCCTTGAAGCTTTTTTCCATCTGTTTTGAGTAGGTTCTGAGCCAATATCGTTTTCTTTTTCTGCAGCGTAAGAATCTTTTCTTCCACCGTATTTGAGCATATCATTCGAACAGCAATCACATTCTTGGTCTGTCCTATACGATAGCTTCGGTCAATAGCCTGATTTTCTGTAGCAGGATTCCACCACGGGTCTATTAGGTAAATATAGTCAGCTTGGGTAAGGTTAAGCCCAACACCACCGGCTTTTAGACTTATTAAAAACACCCTGATATCTTCATTTTCCTGAAAATTAGCTACCTTTTTGCCCCTGTCTTTGGTTTGGCCGGTAAGATATTCAAAAGGAATCCTATGGCGTTCCAGTTCAGGTTTTAGCAGGTCCAGCATTCCTACAAATTGTGAGAATACAAGGATTTTATGATCTTTCGACTTTCCAAGGATTTGTTCCATGAGAATCTCAATTTTAACGGCATGTTCACCGGAATAGCCCTCTTTAATAAGTATTGGGGAATTACAGATCTGTCTAAGCCTTGTAAGGCCTGTGAGCACATGCATGCTGTTTTTATTAAGATCATCGTCATCATTTGCTGCTATAAACTCACGAAGCTCCTTTTCATAGGCATCATAAATCCTACGCTGTTCGGCATTCATTTCACAGTAGATAACTGTTTCTGTTTTTTCCGGAAGTTCTTTTGCTACTTGTTTTTTGGTTCTTCGGAGAATAAATGGCTTGATCTTTTGCTGAAGCTCCAAGGCCCGTTTACTGTACTCAAACTTATCAATAGGAATGGCATAAATATCCTTAAAATACTGTTTGCTTCCCAATAATCCGGGACAGGCAAATGAAAGCTGGCTGTAAAGATCAAAAGTGCTGTTTTCAACAGGGGTACCCGTTAGTACAATCCTATTTCTGGATTGGAGTAGGCGCGCTGCCTTGTACCTTTCTGAATTAGGATTTTTAATGGTCTGAGACTCATCAAGGAAAGTGTAGTTAAAGGTAAAAGTCTTCAAAAATCGGATATCCGAAAGCAACATACCGTAGGAGGTGAGAATGATTTCATAATCTGGAAAATGCGCTGTGGATTTCTTTCTGTCGGGACCATAATGAATTAAAGTTTTTATAGATGGTGCAAACTTACTGATCTCATCCTGCCAGTTGAAAAGCAGTGAAGTAGGGACAACAACAAGATTGGTGGTGTGCCCGCGTTTTTCTCTCTGAGATAAGATGAATGCAATAATCTGAAGAGTTTTTCCCAGTCCCATATCATCGGCAAGGCATCCTCCGAAATTAAATCCGTCCAGGAAATTAAGCCAATTTAATCCGTCATGCTGATAATCCCTTAGTTCTGCATTTAATCCAGCAGGAATATCTATTTTGGGGATATCTTTAAGCGCTGAAAACTGAGAAGAATAGGAGGTAATTTCATCCCATGTCTCTGTACTCAGTACCTCTTTTTCAAAAAGTGAAGAAACTTCTGTAAAGTTGATTTTTGGAATTTTTAATAATTCTTCATCAATTTCTCCTGCCTGAAAATAAGCAGCAATCTTGTCCATCCATTCCTCAGGGAGAATTCCCAGGGTTCCATCATCCAGCTGAACAAATTTACTTTTATTACGAAGGGTTCTGTGAAGCTGTTTTAGAGTAGCTTCTTTTGGTCCAAATCCAACTTTTAGCTTCGCGTTAAACCAGTCTAATCCGCTTGTAATCTGTATGTTTATTTTTGCGCGATGTGGGTTTAACTTATTGTTTTTTAATTCGTTGAAGCCCAGTATGATGATTCCCTCATTTCTCCATGTTTCAAAAGCTTCAAGAAACCAGTTATCGTCCAGAAATTTATCTCTGTGGAGATAAAAATAATCATAGCCGTCCATCTGCTCCTCAAAATCAGGATGCTGTTGCATAATTAAAGAAGTAAAGCGCGCCTCGGCTGCCTCACTTCTGTCTATTTTAAAGATGTTTCCGTTTTGGTCGGTATCGAAAATCTGCTTTCTGGAATAGACAGGAACTTCAACCTGGCCATACTTCATTACAGGTGTTATTCCAATATAATTTTCCTGTTGACGGAGATAAACCACTCTTTCAGTCTGATAATTCTTGTCTTTAAGTTGTACTTTCGTTGCGGGCTGTATATAGCTATAATTGATATTGATACGTTCTTCTATATTGGATAAAATATTCTGCATGAAAGCTTTATATTTGGAAGAATGCACCAGTAAAATTTCATTGTTTGTCTTAAAAAACTTGATGATTCTGAGGATGTCCGGATGATCTACAAGACTGAAAATGTTGTTGTTATAAACAAAATACTCGTTTCTGATGATAACATTTTTGAAAGGTACAGAAATATCATTAAATAATAATTCTCCTGTAATTTCGTAAAATGGATCTTTCTTAAATACAGATAGTTGTACCTCTGCATCTAAAGTATTAAGTTTAATGGTTGTAAGCGACTTTGAGGAGACGGTTTCAGCAATATCCCTGTCATGATAATACACATCAAGACCCAACGGATTTTGTACAATCAGTTTTAAAGCTTCCAATTCGGCGGAATTATATTCCTCATTGTAGTTGTTATGAAAAGAAGCAATGGCTGTATAGAATTTAATCTCCAACGGTTTTTCTGCTTTCCATATCAGTTGCATGGCATCTACAGAACTTACAGGATTTTTAATTTTTCCTGTCTGGGTTATTTCGGCTTCCATTAACGAAAAGACGAGGTGATTGTAGTACCGGTGTTTTCCTATCACCAATATCTGTTTTTTACCGGTTTCAAAAAGCGCCAGTTCATCTAATTTGGAGGGTTGCTGAGGAAGAAGCTCTTTTTTGAAAAGGAGTTCATCCATGGGAAGCATTTCCTTAATTTTAGGCTGTATTTCAAGTTTCCCATCTATGTATTTCAACTGGAAATAAAGATCAAGATCCGGTTCATTTTCCAGACCATATCCTTTTGCTTTTGGAATCAGTGTTTTTCTTCGAAGAGTATCATCAAAGAAGATCCTGTAGTTTTTTTCCTCCAGAATACAATGGATAATTTCTGCCTGATGTAAACAGAGCTGATCTTTGGAATGGTTACAGGTACATGAACACAGCAATGAACTGCCTATGCGGCTTATAGTGACTATAGGGAAGTCCTCCAGAGAGGTATTCTTTGTAAATGTCCCAATATTATTTTCTATGGTCAAAGGATAGATCTCACGAAAATTCTTCATGCCAACAAAGGCACTTTCTGTGGTATGTTTCAAAAGATCATATACGGAAAGTGTACTGAGATTGGTGTTTTCAAGGATATATTCTGCCATAAAAATTGATAAAGGCAAACTTACAAAAAACAAATGAATGGAAATACTTCCGATGCTGTGGCTATTTTAGTCAATACATCAGGCTAATCTATTTTTGGACCGCTTTTTTTTGTATAAACTGGATGATTCTGCCCTGGTATTAATCCGATAATTTTGAATAATAAATTATACAATATGAACGAAAATAAATTAACGAACCGAACCGGAGCACCTGTGCCAGACAATCAGAATATTCAAACTGCCGGACGCCGTGGTCCCGCTTTATTACAAGACGTGTGGTTTTTAGAAAAAATGGCTCATTTTGACCGTGAAGTAATTCCGGAACGAAGAATGCATGCCAAAGGATCAGGTGCGTATGGGGTTTTCAGGGTAACCCATGATATTACCCGCTATACAAAAGCAAAGATCTTTTCTTTTATTGGAAAGGAAACTCCTTTATTTGTTCGCTTTTCTACTGTAGCTGGTGAGCGTGGGGCTGCTGATGCAGAAAGAGATATCCGTGGTTTTGCCATAAAATTCTATACAGAAGAAGGAAACTGGGATCTTGTAGGGAATAATACACCTGTTTTCTTTCTTCGTGATCCATTAAAGTTTCCGGACTTAAATCATGCTGTGAAAAGAGATCCCAGAACCAATCTCAGAAGTGCTGATAATAACTGGGATTTCTGGACTTTATTGCCGGAATCTCTTCATCAGGTTACCATAACCATGAGTGACCGCGGCATACCCAGATCTTACAGGCATATGGATGGTTTTGGCAGTCATACTTTTAGTTTTATTGATGATAAAAATAACCGGGTCTGGGTCAAGTTTCATTTTAAAACACAGCAGGGGATCCAAAATATGAGCAATGAAGAGGCAAAAGCAATCATTGGCAGTGATCGGGAAAGCCATCAGAAAGACTTGTATGAGAGTATTGAGGCTGTTCATTTTCCTAAGTGGACAATGTATGTTCAGATCATGGAGGAAAAAGATGCCAGTAGCTATCACATTAATCCGTTTGACTTAACAAAAGTTTGGCCTCATGGGGATTATCCTCTTATTCCTGTAGGAGAACTTGTATTGAATAGAAATCCATCCAATTATTTTGCTGAAGTTGAGCAAGCCGCTTTTAATCCTGCTTCTATAGTGCCGGGAATAAGCTTTTCGCCGGATAAAATGCTTCAGGGGCGTTTATTTTCTTATGGAGATACACAGCGGTACCGATTAGGGGTTAACCACCACCAGATTCCCGTTAATGCACCTAAATGTCCATACCACTCTTATCATAGGGATGGTGCCATGAGAACAGACGGGAATTTTGGAAGTACAGTAGGGTACGAGCCTAATAGCTTTAATCAGTGGCAGGAGCAAAATGATTTTAACGACCCTTTTTTACCCATTGATGGCGCTGCTGGACATTGGGATCATCGAGAAGATGCGGATTATTTTTCTCAACCGGGAAATCTTTTCAGGCTGATGTCTGATCAGCAAAAAAATATTTTATTTAAAAATACGGCAGAGGCAGTGGGAGGTGCACAAAAGTTTATACAAATTCGTCATATCAGAAACTGTTATCGGGCTGATCCTGCTTATGGAGAAGGGGTTAGCAAAGAACTTGGATTATCTATGTCAGAAATTTTTGATTATGAGGGGTATGATATGAAGAAGATGAATGCAGATACGATGTAAAGAAACGTTTATTAAATATTGATTTTTAGCTTCGGAAACAACCTTATGTATTTTCGGAGTGAAATCCTTTAGTTTGAATGAGCAACTAAAGGATTTTTTTGATTCCATACTTTTTATTTTGGATCCATCCATTTTGGCTACATGTTTATCCGTTTTGGCAACTTTTGTCGTTCTTAGGTTCCTGAACTTTGTCCTGTAATTTTAAACAAGAAAAAATGAAAACAATTTTTATAACAGGTGCTTCTACAGGATTAGGAAAAGCAGCTGCCAAATTATTTCAAAACAAAGGATGGAACGTCATTGCTACGATGAGAAATCCGGAAGCAGATACAGAATTAGCTTCCCTGGAAAATGTGACCTTGCTTCCTTTGGATGTGACCAACCCTGCACAAATTCAATCAACCATTAAAAAATCTCTTGAATTAGGAGATGTAGACGTAGTCTTCAATAATGCTGGATACGGGCTTATCGGGCCTTTGGAAGCACTTAGTGATGATCAGATCGTAAAACAACTGAACACGAATTTATTAGGTGTTATTCGTGTTACACAGGCATTTATTCCTTATTTCAGAGAAAGGGAAAACGGAACTTTTATCTCTACAACTTCAATAGGTGGCTTAATTGCTTTTCCGTTGGGATCAACTTATCATGCTACAAAATGGGCATTGGAAGGATGGAGTGAAAGCATGGCTTTTGAACTTAATAGGTTCGGAATAGAGATCAAAACTGTTTCTCCAGGAGGTATCAAAACCGATTTTGTAAGCCGTTCTCTGGATTCTGCAACCAGCCCTGCTTATGAAGAAATGATTAATTCTTTATTTTCAAGTATGGAAGGTATGATGGAGGCTGCTTCCACACCGGAACAGATTGCAGAGGTGGTATATGAGGCTGCTACAGATGGCAAAAAACAACTAAGGTATGTAGCGGGTGAGGATGCAAAGCTTCTTTATGCCCAAAGGCTGGAACTGGGAGATGAAGCTTTCAGAGATCAGTTGGGAAAACAGTTTATTTAACAATTTTCGTAAATATACGGTGTTGATTATGTGGTTTTTACATATTTTTTTTAATCGAAAAGTTTATACCTTTACAACATGGAAAAGAAAGAAAATAGTCCTATGAAAATTTCATCCATATCGGAATTGCACAATTTGTTGCAGCTTCCGGGTCCGCTTCATCCATTGGTAAGTCTTATGGATAATGAAAGGATGAGCATCAATAATGACTTGATGGGTAAAAGTTTTTTATTGAATTTTTATAAGATTTCCTACAAATTTTCCATGAACGGAAAGAAAATGGGCTATGGACAGGGATATTATGACTTTAATGAAGGAGGAATGATGTTCACGGCACCGGGGCAGATTCTCTCTCCGGAAGAAAATGCAGAATATTGTGGATATACACTTGTGGTACATCCGGATTTTATCAGAAACTATCCTTTGGGAAAGACGATTAAAAATTTAGGATTCTTTTCCTATGATACGAATGAAGCTCTGCATTTGTCTGACCACGAAAAAAGTATAATAACCGGACTTCTGGACAGCATCAAAAATGAACTGAACACTGCGATTGATGAAGTAAGTCAGGATGTAATAGTGTCTTATATTGAGGTTCTTCTTAATTACAGTAACCGTTTCTATAAAAGACAGTTTATTACAAGAAAAGCTGTAAATAGTGATTTTCTGACTAAAATGGAAACAATACTTGAAGGGTACTTTAATGAACAGAAAACTTTAACTCACGGACTTCCTACAGTTGACTTTCTGGCCTCAGAACTGCACCTTTCACCCCATTATCTGAGTGATATGCTGAGAAACCTTACCGGACAGAATGCCCAGCAGCATATTCATGAAAAATTGATTGAAAAAGCCAAGGAGTATCTTACAACAACAAACTTCTCTGTATCCGAAGTAGCTTATGCATTAGGATTTGAACATCCGCAATCCTTTAATAAGCTATTTAAAAGGAAAACAGAAAAAACACCGTTAAATTACAGACAGTCATTTAACTAAATATAAAAAATGCCCAGCTATTCTGCTGGGTGTTTTGTTGTAGAGCTGTTGGTAGAATAAAAAATGCCTTAGGTAGATGAAAATACTTTTTTAGGAGTACAGCTCCTTACATTCAATATAAAAAAAGCAATCACCAATCTTAAACAAAAAAAATATGAAAAAACTAACTCTTATCTTATTTCTTGCAAGCGGAATAATGGCTTATGCCCAACCATCCATAACAAGAGCAGGCGTTGATCGAATTAACAGCATCATTACCCTTAAATCTGAAGATGTAACGGGAACCACTATTACAGCAGGTCCGGCAGGAGCTAATGTTAACTGGGATTTCTCAGGATATACAGGTACTAATACTCTTACCATTACAACAAAAACATGCCCCGGACAGTCTAATTGTTTTAGATTTCCCACGGCTAACCGGATTACGGCACCTACCGGTATAGAAACTAATGACTTTAGTATTATGACAGATACTGAAGCAACGATGTTAGGGTCTCATTCAGGGCCTTCATTGGGAGATGTGACAACCACGTATGTCAATCCATTGATTGAATATAAGTTTCCGGTTACCTATCTACAGCAATTTGATGATACCTATGAATTTAACAGCGTCTCCGCTGCCATTGGAAATACCAATGAAACAGGACAGGTGAGCCAGACTGTGGATGCCTATGGAACCATAATAACTCCTACAGGAACCTATACGAATGTGTTGAGGATAAAAAGAATGAGAACAGCCACACAGATTATTGCCAGTACACCTGCTCCTATTACCGCCACCTATACCAATGAGTCCTATCAATGGGTGAGTCAGACAGCGGGAACGGTATTTAGTTTTGCCATCAACACTTTTGTTCTTTTAGGAAATACAAATATTGCAAAAACAGTATCCTATCTTGAGACAGAAGTATTGTCGACGATTGATCTGGATAGTAAAAAAGCTGAAATATTAGTATATCCGAACCCGAGTACCGATTTTATTACTCTGGGATCAAAAGAGGAGATTAAGAAGGTTAGCATTTCGTCCCTTGATGGTAAGGTAGCTTTAAAGGCTGAAAATCCAACGAATATTAACATTTCAAAGCTTCCGAAAGGAGTTTATATTCTTCATGGTGAATTCAAAAACGGGGCTTCTGTCTCCAAGAAAATCATTAAAAAATAAGAAGTAATTTTTATTGAGTTAAATAAAAACAGGAAAATCATACTTTCCTGTTTTTTTGTGCCTAAGTTCCTTTTAAAATTGATGAATAGGGAATGAATTATCTCTATTATAAAAAGTTGTATTTTAAAATGAATGAAACCATTTAGCTTATGTTTTTAATGGATTCTATTTTCCATTTATCCTTTTTGACAAGGGTATATCTATACGTCATCCCGCAGTTTTTCAAATGAAATTCTATGTTGCAGGATTGTTCATTGATTGGTTTTACCGTGAATGGTATGCTGTCAATATTTTCTAAATCAGATTGATAATCATCCTGTGTCATAAAGAAATAATCATAGTCGAAACCAAACGGAGGGCCGTCATTAGCCGGGTTTTGTTTGAAATATTCATTTCCATCCACATACCTTTTTTTATAAACAGATAGAAACTGTTGAGAAAATAAATCACTGCTTTCCAGAAACTTAATTTCTTTATCCACTTCATCAAAATCTATAGAATAATTGGATGGAGCGTCATTTTCATTCTGAGGTCCACCTTTTATGGAGTTGAAACTGTAGATTTTATTTTCGTTTTCTTTATACCATTTCAGAAAAGTCTTTACTGTTTCAGCCGGGGAATTATCCTGAACTTTTTGAATGGAAACGGCAGTATTTTGAGGCTTTATGGAATCTTGTACTACTGATTTTTTTATAGCATCTTCTTTTTTACAATGAGTAAACACCATTAAGACAGTAGATAGTAACAATGTTTTCCTTAGCATACCTATTTTTTAGACCTCAAAAATACGAAAATAAAAAAGCTGGGCAGAGGGACAAAATTATTTTTTAATTCTGTAATTTTCTCTGTAGGTATTAGCTGTAATTCCTGTACAACGTCTGAAATATCGACAAAAAAGTGAAGAATCTACAAACTGCAACTGATTGCTAATCTCCTTAATGGAAAGCGGGGTCGTTTTGAGGAGTTCTTTGGCCTGTTTTATCACCCTATAGCTAATCCATTGCTTAATGGGTTTTCCCGTTTCCTTTTTGATAAAACTGCTTAAATACTGTGGCGAAAGATGCAGCTGATTGGAATAAAATAAGACACTTCGTTCCAAATGCCCGTGTTTATTCAACAGTTCAAAAAAATGTTCTACAATATCCTGACTTCTGGTTTGCAAAAGGCTATTATTCCTGATAATGGGTAGGTAAAGCTTTGAAACCAGCTCGAGAAGTGCGTAGAGCAGATATTGTACAGATTCTACAGTGCTTTGTTCCTTTGTTTTGGAATGATAATCCTGTATTAAAGTAACGGTAGCCCAAATCAGCTTTCTTGTTTTGTTTTCTATTACCATCACAGGATGGAACTTGATTTCGTCACTGGCCAAAAGAACTGTCAGAAAGCTATAGGTACTGATGAAGTCCAGGGAAATATAAAATACGGATAATTCAAGATCATTACTGCATGAAATACCTGACAGATCCGTATCGGGTAAAAGCATAATGATGGAGCTGCTTTGTATATGAAACGGAAAAGTATTGATATGAAGATCCAGCTCTCCGGAAGATACAAAACAAAGCAGTAGTTTATTAAGCTTACTGGCTTTTTTGTAAAAGCTACAGAGGGTGTCTGCCTTATATTCTTCAATACATAATCCTTCAAATTTTGGTTTAATATCTATCATCATGCAGGTAGATTATTTCTTGGAATGGTTAATGCTTTTATCACTTGAATTACTGTGATCAAATGTAAGCAGTTAATTTTTCTTTTTAAATGTCTTGTTTAAAATGGAATATAAAATATCAAAAATGGAATATATTTTATTGGATGAGTGTGACTAACTTCGCCAACGGAAATTTTAATCAAAATTTGTTATAATGCACGATAGAGAAAACTCTGCCAAGAGAATGCCGACAGCCTGTTTTTTACTTTTCTTTGCCCATGGACTCGTTTTTTCTTCCTGGGCGAGCCGGATTCCCATTATTAAAAACGCTCTTTCCATTAATGAAGCTGAATTGGGAACTCTTTTGCTTTTAATGCCGATAGGGCAGCTTTCTACAATGGTTTTGGCGGGAAAACTAATCAGTAAATACGGAAGCAGTCAAATTATTAAAAGCTGCTTTTTATTATATCCCGCTTTTCTTTTGCTGATCGGGCTGGCTCCCTCTTATTGGGTTTTGGCTGCCATATTGTTCTTTTTTGGAGTTACCGGAAATATGTGCAATATCGCCATCAATACACAAGCCATAGAAATAGAATCCATCACCAAAAGAACATTGCTGTCATCCTATCATGGAGCATGGTGCTTTGCAGGATTAATTGGAGCGGTGGTTGGCCTATTGATGATTAACCTGAATGTAGGCACATTTTATCATTTTGTACTTACTTTTGTCCTTGTGTTTTCCATTTGGTTTTATAGTAAGGGACATTTAACGAATATTATTCATAAAGTAGAGCCTCAAAGGCAGTCAATTTTAAAATTTGTTAATCCAACATTAGTAGGATTAGGAGTCATTGGATTTTTGAGTATGGCTATTGAAGGGGCCATGTTTGACTGGAGTGGGGTATATTTTCAAACCATTGTAAAGGCACCGGAAAAATTGGTTATTCTTGGGTATACGAGTTTTATCCTGATGATGACTCTTGGGCGTTTTGTAGGAAACCGCGTAATTGAAAGGTATGGGAAGAAAATTGTTCTTCAATGCTGTGGTATTCTCATGAGTGGTGGTCTTTTTCTAAGTGTTTTCTTTCCGGAACTATGGATTTGTATTATTGCTTTTATGATTATAGGCCTAGGCAGTTCTCTAAGTGTACCTTCAGTTTACAGCACTGTAGGAAAAGTGAGCAAAGTGGCACCAAGTATCGCCTTATCCTTTGTGTCCAGTATTTCGTTCCTCGGATTTTTGATAGGACCGCCGTTAATTGGTTACATCGCTGAATGGTTTGATCTAAGATATTCTTACGGCCTTTTTGCCTGCTTCGGAATATTATTGGCCATCATGGCAGGACAGATGAAGGTGTTTAGAAATAAATAAGAAATAACTCTTAACGAAGAAAGAACAGCCTGCTTTCAGAATATCAATAATTTTGAAAGCAGGCTGTTTCTATTTTTATATCCAATTCTCTATCAGATGGAACCATAGCGCTTTCTCTTCGTTGATAAGAAAGACTGCTGATGATTTTCTTTTGTTTGTAATTCTTTCCGTAGTCTGAGTTTCGACGTATGTTGCCAGTCCGTGATGATCAGAGTGATGTACTTCTATATTTTCAACTTGTACTATACGTTCCGGAAATTTTCCAAAAACCGTTGGAAGCCAATCAGAAAATTGAGATAAAATAACAGGATTTCCATCTCCGTTACTCATTTTGAAATCTGGAGAAAATCCTGAAAGAAGTTGTTGATAGAGTATTTCCTGGTTCTCTGCTTTTCCCTGAAACCATTTTTCAATATTCTGATGAAACTCTTTTACTTCTAGGATGATTTTTTCTGTGTTGTTCATAGATTTAAATGTATAATTTTTAATTTTAAATAAAGCCTTTTATATTAAAGCTGATCCATGTATTTTCTTAACCTGATATTGCCCCATATTCCCATAATCTGAAAACCTCCGATCATCGCAATTGTCAAAGAGAATGCCTCAGAAAAGCCTATTACATTTATCATATTGAAAAAAAGAGTTCCTATTATGGCGCCTCCGCTTACACTGCCTATCTGTATCCCAATACTTATGAGACCTGAAGCCTGTCCGGCTTTATCTTTAGTGATAAGGGAAATGGCTGTCCGCATCATAACAGGCATAATGGTTCCATGTCCTAATCCCGCCATGAATAAGGTAATATTGGTGATAAAAGAAGGTTTTTGCTGAACGTAGAAAGCCAATGCACTGAGGATAAATCCTGCCATTAATAGTCCCAGCCCAATGTAGGTTATCTTCTGAGGAGTAAGTCTTAGTTTTGAAACCATAAAAGGTCCCAGGAAAAAAGCAATTCCATAAGGAACAATAGCAAGCCCTGTCTGCATAGAGTCTTGGTGCAAGAACTGTTGAAGATAGTAAGGATAACAAATAAATAAGCCCGCCGTAAAATTGTAAAAAAAGATGATGAGAAGGCTTAATGCAAAAGGTTTATGTAGTAAAAGTGTCGGATCTATAAGTACTGGTCTCGCTTTTTTCATTAAATATCTTTCGTATTTAAAAAAAACGGTCAATAGAGCGATACCTGCAAACAGAATACAGAAAATCCACCACGCCCAATGGTATTTTTGTCCGAAGATAAGAGGACATATAAGCATAAGTAAAGCAAGAATTAATAACAGTGAACCTGTAAAGTCAATTCCGGAATGGGTGGCTTTATGATTATTATCCATGCTAAAATGAATCCCTATAATGCAGATAACCGTAATAGGTACATTAACAAGAAATACCATTTCCCAGGAAAAGCTTTGCCAGTGCATACTGAGAAGAAACCCGCCAAGCAGTTGGCCAATTACAGAGGCTAATCCAAATACCGAACTGAAAAGACTTACAGCTTTTGGCTGTTCCTTATCACTGAATAAAACTTTTATAGAAGCTAAAACCTGAGGGGCAAGAAATGATGCACCAACTCCCTGAAATAATCGGGAAATAATTAACCAAGTCATGGTAGGTGAAAAAGCACAGGCAAGGGATGAAAATAAGAAGATGTACAAACCTGTCATAAAGATTTTTTTTCGTCCATAAAGATCACCCAACTTTCCTCCGCAGACAACTAAAGCAGCATAGGTAAGTCCATAGATCGCAATCATCATTTGCAACTGATGATCGCTGGCTTTCAGAGCATTTTTTATGGAGGGTAAAGCCATATTGACAATAAAGTAGTCCAATGGTGAAAGAAAAGCGCCTGCTATCAGAAAATTGAGCGCCTGCCATCTTTTCGGATATGTATTCATAATTTTTTTATGCAAAAATAACCTCTTGATGTTCTGTTAAAATTGTACTTTTGGAGGAAAATATAGTGCGCTATGAAAGGGTTACATCTCGAAAGTATTGAAGTGAGAGAAATAAAGCTTAAGGATGAAGAGATTATTCTGAAAACTAAATCTTTTCTTTCATTTGTGTATGTTGTAAAAGGAAAGGAAAGCTTTTCATTATTCCACAGCAGGAATCTTATCATTTTGAAAGTGAAAATGCAGCACTGATCAGTATTGAATGCCCCATTGAATTTATCGATAAAATACGTCTGGAAGCAGATCGTATTGAAAGTTGTGAAAACCTCTATAAACTACAATACATAAGCAATAATTACCATGCACGGGCAGGATGTGTATTTCGAAATAAAAATGATGAAAGTTTTGCCGAAGCTCTTATTTTGCAAATTGCAAGAGAGTTTAAGAATAATGCAGAAGATTACTTAATCATCCGTAACTGCATTTCAATTTTGCTTAACCTTATTGCCAGAAATATTATTCAGAGTGAGACTTCAGACCTGCAGGAGAACAAAAAGGCATTTTCTATTATGAAGATCATCGCTTATATTCAGCAGCATATAAAAGATAGAGACAAGACAGGAATTCAGGCGATTGCAGATCATTTTGGTATTTCCGGAAACTATTTTGGAGAATACTTTAAGCAGCAAACCGGAATTTCTTATCAGGATTACCTATTAGATTATCGTCTGAAGCTGGTTGAAACCTATTTGCAATACAGCAGTGTAAGATTGAGTGAAATAGCCTATGAACTTCAGTTCAGCGATGAGAGTCATCTTTCAAAAATTTTTAAAAAATACAGAGGAGTTACGCCAGGAGAGTATCGAAGGAATCATAGATGAATATTAACTAGAATATTTATTTTTTCTGAAACCATTGTATATCAGGATTTTATTTTAAATTTACGTAGTCAACTATATAGTTGACTGTGTTTTATATATTTACATCAAATTTTTTAAAATGGATTTTGATTTTATTAAGGAATTAGGGTACAAGGCATTGGACAGCAGGCTAAAAAGAATCAGTGATCGGATGTCTCATGATGTCAGAAAATTCTATAAAGAGTTTGGAATAGACGTAGAACCCAATTGGTATCTTATTTTTATGCTGCTTCAGAAAAAGGAAGAAATGTCTATTACAGATATTGCCGAACCTTTGGGATATTCTCATCCGTCAGTGGTTGTTATTATAAAGAAAATGACAGAAAAGGGTTATTTAATTATAAAAAAAGATAGCATTGATAAACGAAAGCAGCTTGTTTCATTATCCCCAAAAGCTATAGAAATGCTTCCTCAGTTGAGGCAAATCTGGGACAGTTGTGAAAAAGCTATTTTACAGCTTTTAGTAAATGATCTGTCCATTTTTTCTTACTTAGATACAATAGATCAGGAATTAAAAAATGATTCCTTTCATCATCGTTTTAAACAGGAATACTTAAAATCAATAGACTCATGAAAACACTTATCGTATTTACCGCATTATTATTTTCTAACCTCATGATTTCTGCTACAGAAACGAAGATAATGATAAGAGCAAAGGCTAGGGATGCTAAATTTATAGGAAGTTCCCTTGGGGGAGCCCATATCATTGTGAGAAATAAGCTGAATCAAATGATTTTAGCCGAAGGAAATACAACAGGAAGTACCGGAAATACGGATCTCATTATGAAGACTCCCAAAGTAAGAGGTAATTCCATTGCAGATGATCAGACAGGGGGATTTATGGCCACAATTGATATTGATGAACCCACATTTGTTAATATAGAAGTGATCTCACCACTCAACAGTAGACAGGCACAAGCAATAGTAAGCACAGAACTATGGCTGATTCCCGGAAAAAATATTTTAGGAGAAGGAATCACTCTTGAGATCCCCGGATATATTATTGATATTCTAAAACCCAGAACCCACCAATATATTGGACTGAAAACCATTAAGGATAAACCCTTTTTGTTTCAGGCAAATATTGTTATGATGTGTGGATGTGTAATAGAAAAAGGTGGCGTTTGGAACTCTGATGAGATTGAAGTGAAAGGAATACTTAAAAAAGACGGGAAATTTATAAAGAATATTGACCTGTCTTGGGTTTCTACTAACCTATTTGAGGGTAGTCATATCATCAATACCGCAGGAAACTATGAGCTTGTGCTGTATGCGTACCATGAGAAAACCGGAAATACAGGAGTAGATAAAGTGAACTATGTAGTTTTTGAATAGCCAATGAAATATCAATTATTTATGAGAATGGTTAAGGATAGATTAAGCTAGAAACCGTATACTTAAAGATTACTAAATACATTAATAATAGCAGCAATAAGCTCCTTTTCCACAGGAGGGTTGGAAGAGGCTTCCGGTACAATTGCCCTCAGATTACACTCGTCATCACGCTCGAAAACTACTTCACAGCCATTAACATCAACATAGAATTTGTAACCGTGAGAAAATGTTGCCAGTCGTACATTGAATGTGAGATCTTTGCCTTTATAAGTTACGGGTAATTCAAATTCTTCCATTAATTTCTTTTATATACACTTTTTACAGGGTGCAAAGATACAATGTTATTGCTTATTTATTGATACAGGTTGGAGCAGAAGAATCTTCATTGCATATATTTTCCAATGCAAATACAGTAATAGAATCAATAACCGCCGTTTACTTCCAATTACACTACTGAAAATGTTCTTCGTATAGAATAGTCTTTTTTTATTTCGTAAGCAGTTGACAATCAGTAAATCTTACTTTGTTGTTTGACGTTACAGATGATAATTTCGAATCTTAAAAGCCTTTTTACCGAAAAAAGGACTAGTATTTCCGAATTTATGATCAAGTAGATGAATAGAATGAAAACTAATTTTGCTATAGGAAATCAACAATAAAAACCCAACATTTTATATGGAAAGGAGGAATTTTTTTAAAATAGCAGGTTTGGCTACTATGGCCGGCCTTATAGATACTCATTTTAGCTGGGCTCAGAAAATAACTGAACATGGACAAAAATACATTAATGACGAAGAGAATGGCAGATTATTGATTAAAGGAGCTCAGATTATTACTATGGATCATAGAAATACAAGACTTTTGGGAGACATTCTCATTCAAAACGGAAAAATAGAAAAAATAGCCGAGCATATTCAGAGCGAAAATTGTAGGATTATTGAGGCTGACGGAAAATTTGTTCTTCCCGGATTTATTAATACACACAATCATATGTGGGAGGGTATTACCAGAGGTTTTTCTGCAACAATGACTATGCCAGAGTATATGGATTGGCTGATAAAGAAAATTGGTCCCGCATTAACTCCTGAAGACGTTTATCTTGGTACTTTGATTTCAGCACTCGAACAGGTTAATGCAGGAGTAACAACAGTATTGGATTGGGCACATGCCACTAATTCTCCGGAATATGCAGATGCAGGAGTAGATGCTTTGCAAGAGTCCGGAATAAGAGCTGTTTTTGCTTATGGCTTATTAGGTCCGGCTTTTCGTTATCCTTACTCAGAAAAACAAGGAGGAAAAAAATATCTTGAGGACGTCTACCGAATGAAAAAAGAAAGACTTACTTCCGGAGATGGATTAGTAACACTTGGTATAGCAACCACAGTACCGGAACACAAAGACATTAATAAACTAAAAACAGAAGCCCGGGCAGCAGAAGAATTAGATGCTTTGTTGACTATGCATATTGGGCCATTACCTTTCAGAGATATCGGTACAATGAGAATTGCGGATCTGCATGCAACAGGAGTCATCAATCACCGGTTCAATTTCGTGCATGGAAATGATATTACTGAAAGAGAATTTCATTACATAAAAGATAGTGGCGCTTCACTCTCTGTAACTCCTGAAGTAGAATGGCAAATGGGGCATGGAGTACCTCCTTTATTACAGTCATCACAAGCCGAGATTACTCTGGCCCTTGGTACTGATGTATCTGCAAGTGTAAGTAATGATATGTTTGCTCAAATGAGGTCTGCCTATTCCACAACACTTGGAATGGCTCATCAAAAAGCAGTTGGAGAAAATAAACTCTTTGAACAAAAGCTTCCCGTTACTTTAAATGATATTTTGGCAATGGGAACAATAGGTGGAGCGAAAGCCCTCGGTCTGGATCACATGACAGGAAGTTTGGAAGTTGGAAAGCAGGCAGATATTATCCTTATAGAAAATAAAGCAATGAATATGATACCTGCCACAGACCCCATTGCTACTATCGTTCTGCAGGCACACCCTGGTAATGTGGATACCGTAATTATAGGAGGAAGAGTGCTGAAAGAAAAAGGAAAACTTTTGCAACATCAGATTGATTCAGATGCTATGTTTAGTAAAATTCAGACTGCTTCTGACAGATTATACACTAAAAGTATAAAGTCACAATAAATCTTAATTTATTCGAATAAATTAAGTGTAAATTGTAATAAATATAATGCGTTGATGACAAAACCAATTATTCCACTTCTTACGATGCAAGAGGTACAAAAATTATTTGAACCTAATATAGTATCAAAACCAAAGTTGGACTCTGAAAAAGCTCTTGAGGAGCATTCATCCTTTTTGCTGTTAGAAGTTTCAGGAAATAATAAAGAATCCATTGTTTTCCGGGCTGAATATAATGCTTTGATATTATGCATTTCCGGAACCTGCGACAAAGAAGTTGGGATACATTCCTTTACCATGAAGCCCGAAAGTATTCATTTGGTGAGAGCAGGGCAGCTGCAGAGTTTTAGTAATCAGACAGAAGATGTACATTGTTTTATTCTTTGTTTTTACACCCATATTTGGAAAGATTTTCCAGTAGTTTACTCTACAATGGAAGAAATGCTGAATCTGGATAATGAACAAGCACCCAATTTTAACTTAGATAGCCATGCTTTTGAGCAGATTTTTCAACGATACAAGAAGATTGAAAGAGAGCAGGAGCAGAAAGATCCTTTCTACAGTGCTGTGTCAGGCTTAATTATTCTTGAGGTTTTATACCTTATTAAAAGATCAACTTTACTGAATCTTACAAAAGAAAAAGAAAAGAAACGTTCTGCGCAACAAGATAAATGGCTAGCTTTCAGAAAATTGGTAGAAGAGCATTTTCAGACTCATAAATCAGTTAAAGAATATGCCAGCCAGCTAAATATCAGCCCTAAATATTTAAACGAAATAGTGAACAGGGAAACCGGAAGTTCTCCCACAAAGCATATACAGCAGCGTATTCTTGCAGAAGCTCGGTACCTGTTAGCTTTTACTGATATGTCAGTTAAAGAGATTGCTTATTTACTGCAATTTGAATCTTCCACCTACTTTGGAAAATTTTTTAAGAGAAAAACAGGCAGCTCACCCTCTGCCTTTAGACAAAAGAAAAATAA
Organism: Chryseobacterium aurantiacum; assembly: GCF_003020585.1. Taxonomy (GTDB): domain Bacteria; phylum Bacteroidota; class Bacteroidia; order Flavobacteriales; family Weeksellaceae; genus Chryseobacterium; species Chryseobacterium aurantiacum. The sequence goes on along the minus strand of NZ_PXUE01000002.1, from coordinate 378,711 downwards.
TTTTCCATATTAATAATCAATGAACTCTTTATGATGTTATTTAAGTCAATTACCATTACTTTAAAGCAAAAATAGAGGGCTAGATGAAAAAGTATAGTTCCAATACTGAATATTTTCAATAATAATGAATACCTTTATCTTTTGCATGCAAAGATTCTAGATATTACTACATTTTAAGCGTTCTAGACTTGTAAATGGATGCTAGAAACTTTATTGAATTTTTGATTATTGATGAACAAATCGGCTATATTTTTAATTTTCTTTTTAAATGGTTTTTTCTTTTTAAATGCACAGGAAAAAAAAGACTCACTTTATTACAAGATAGAAGAATTTTCGGATAAAAGAAAAGTTACCAAATTTATCCATCGTTTGATATTCCGAAGGGAGGCTGATTCTACTTCTGTTAAATCCAGAACAGAAAAAATGCTGCAGGAGACTTATAATAAAAAGTACATCCGAAAGATCAGGGTAGAAACCATTGATCCCTTTGGATATGACTCTAAAGACGAAAAGGAAAAATTAAAATGGTACGATTGGTTTAAAGATCATCTTCATGCTGCCACAAGAGCTTCTACAGTTAATAATTATTTACTTTTTAAGGAAGGTGAAGAATATAATGCACAGAAACTCTACGAATCTGAACGTTTACTGAGAGCAGCACCCTTTATCAACAGGGTTAATATCAGTGTTTCTGACAGTACCTCCGGTAAAGACTCTATAGACGTTGTGGTAAGAGTTCTTGATTCCTGGAGCTTAAAGCCAAGAATCAGTTACTCAGGAAGCAAAATTGGTTTAGGGGTCACTGAAGAAAATGTACTGGGATTAGGCCACACCCTTGATTTCCTTTATAGAAATGATTCCAAAGAAAAGCAGGATTATCTTTTGGGAAGCTATACCACCTACAATCTTTTCGGTTCATACATCAATGCCCAGATTTTGGGAGAAAGAGATTTTTTAAGAAATGAAAGGGTTAATTTTAATTTTAGGAGAGATTTCTTCTCACCTCTAACCAAATGGGCGGGTGGCTTTACATTCGAATACTTTAAACGAAATGTTTTACTTCCAACAGATACGGATACTAATAATTTCCCTGAAGTTCAGATTAAAGTTTATAGTCAGGATTTATGGGGTGGTTATCAAATTCCGATTTCATCTGATTCTAATGAAAAAGTTTCCAGTAATATTGCTGTGATAGGAAGGTTCCAGAATTATCAGTATAAAGACAGTCCGGGAATTGACCAGTATAAATACTTTAGCTCCTACAACAGTTTTCTGATGTCTATTGGATTTATCAACAGAAAATTTTCAGTGCAGAAGAATATTTTCCAATATGAGCTGCCGGAGGATATTGCCTATGGTAATTCATTGAATCTTACTGCCGGAGCTTTATCAAGAAGCAAAGAAGTAAATCCTTACGTAGGAATTTCTGCATCCTATGGTAATTTTACGAAACTAGGATATTTCACTATAAAAGCACAGTTTGGAAGATTTTTCAATGAAGATAATCAAAATCGTGAATCTTTTCGTCTGGACGGAACCTACTTTACAAATCTTATGGATTGGAAATTTGCGAAAGCAAGACACTTCTTTTCTCCCACTTTAGCGTTGGGAAATCCACAGCATAATTATTCCTATAAAGACAGAATCAATCTTACTTCTGCAGATGAATTTCCTATTTACAATTCAGACTATATCGGAACTAAAAAGTTGGTGTTGAGATATCAGCTTCAATTGTTTATTAATAAAACCTGGAAGAATTTTCATTTCAGTCCTTACCTCACAGCAGCAGCAGGCTGGTTGGGTATGCCAGACGATACACTGTTTAAAACAAAGACAAACACGAAAATAGGGATTGGTGTTTTAATTAATAACCCGTATCTGGTTTTCAACAGGATTCAAATTTCTTTCACGTATTATCCACGCGTTCCTTTTGATAATAATTCTGCTTTTGATTTTAACAGCAATCGAAATAATCTGCTTCCGCTAAATAGTTTCACAACAGATATCCCTCATTTTGTAAATTTTGGAAACTAATCATCTTCTTGCTGAGGTAATTTTTACTTCACTTTAGATTTTAATAATATGAGACTCAATGATACGTCTCATGCAAATGAAAAAATGACAGTTCGATTCAATCAAGGCCATAAGACCGAAAAGAATCGAACTGTCATTTAATATGGAGTGGATGCTCCCTGAGAAATTAATCTTAAACGATCTATTTCTTCGGATTTAGAGAGAGGTTATCCATGTAAACAGCTTGATGTACACCATTCAATAAAACCTTCAGTCCCAAATGTGAGTCTTTCTTTAAAGTAATAGTTACTACTTTTTTCTCTCCCGTTATTTTTGAAGGTTTAGCTATTGAAACATAGGATTTTGTATCAGAAGGATTGTTTATAGAGAAAAGCTCCAGTGTTGTTTCTCCTCCGTTATCAGAAAGATCAAGAGAAAGAGTATAGGTTCCTGCCTTAATTTTTGGGGTTACCAAATACATATTTTCTCCTGGGCTGTTCATTGAGTAAAAAGTAATCTTTTTATCATTGGCATAAAGCATTGCTTTTCCAGACTGAGCAGTCCAGCATTTGTTAATATCTTTCCATGTATCAAAATTTTCTACAAGGGTAGATACCGTTTTACACTGTGCATTGGCTGTTAGAAATCCGCCTAATACAGCTATTCCCGTTAATAAGAGTTTTTTCATGTATTAAAATATAAAATTGACAAGTAAAAATAGGTAAAAAGACTGTATGGGTAAGATCTTGTTTTTATGATTTAAGTTAGGTTTATAGGATTCTGAATTATATTTCTTTGTCAGCATGCATTGCCATAAAATATAGCTGATAATCGGGATTGTCTTATTCTTCAATTCTCTCTAATATTGGTTAATATGATGAATAATATTTCAGAGCATGAAAACAATAGCATTTAGTTTTCTTTTTATGTTGGTATCCGCTACGGCTTGTACCCAAAAAAAAGAGCATTCCCCATTAATTTCTCCAAGAATGAAGCCCATCAATAGTGTTCCTTTTTTAACGAAGCAAAATGATTTTATCTATGTAGATAAAACAAGTTTGAAACCAATTACTAATCAAAAGTTTAAAAGAGCATCGGTATATACGCCTACAGGTTTTGCAACAGTTGGAAATGAAAAAAATGAATATGCAGTTATAGATGAAAATGGAAAAATAATTTTGAATTTTTCAGAGGAGGACATTCACTTAAGTGTTGTAAATGGACTTACATTTTATAAAAAAGATATTGAATACGAAAAAAAAATGCCTGTCTGGAAATGGGATTGGAATATTATGGGCGGTGGTGTCAAAAAAGAACAAACCTATCATAAAATAGAGATTGGAGTTTTAGAAACAAAACAAATCCTATTGGATGAAAACATTCCTTATCAGGATAAAAGTTATTATCTGAATTTTGTTTCAGTAGATGAAAATCACATTTTTTGGAATGGAAATCTTTACGAAATTAGAAAAGGCCGTTTAAATAAAATAGAAAAAAACATTGCTGAGCTGTTAGAGAATAAACGTTCTATTAAAGCTTCAAATACAGATTTTTCAATATATGAATTGGGTCAGAAAAAAGCAATTCACAGCGGTATGAAAGGAATTGAAACCATTCAGCTTCAGTTTGGGAAAGAAACCATTACAATGACTGATATTAATAAAGAACGCTATCAACCGGAAATTCCTAAACTTTTAGTAGACAGTAAAAACAATGATATTTATCCTTTTCCACAATATGAAAAGGTATTTCCGAAAGAAATTATAAAGGCAACAGCTTCGCAGATCGACTTTATTAAAAAAACTTCCCTGGTGTATTCTATAACCAATTCTCCATATTTTTTATTGGGAGTTTTTAACTATGATCATGAGATCTGGGCGTTTGATTGGCTTTATATCGATACCAAAGGAAATGTTGTAGATACCATTGATAAATATAATTTTAAGGTTTTGGACCAGGTCGGGTATATGGTATGGCCAGACCGAAAAATGATTATACCCAATCAATTCATTAACAAAAATTGGAAATTCGGGAAAATAAACTCTTATCGTGGTATGAATGATCTGTATCTTATTCGAATTGAAGATGAAAAACGAGTAAGAACCATAGGCTTGTGGAATAGCGACAAAAATAGTTGGGAGATAAAGCCTGAATATCATAATATCTCAGTTTTGGATGTAAAAGAAGAGATCTATGCTCTTCAAAAAGAGGAAAATGGCTTGTACACTCTTTATGATAATAAGACCCAAAAAAAATTGGGATCCAAAGCTTATAAATCCATTAATTCTGATGGTTTGGTGAATGCCGGATTTAGTTCTCAGGAAAGTATCTATTATTATATTGATATCTATTCCGGGAAAGAATACAAAGAATAATATAAACAGGCCTACCATTACTTAAATAAATCCAACAACTAAATATTTGATTTGAATATGCTTTCATCCGCAGATTTACACCTTGAAAGAGCATTGGTTCTCATTGCCTTGATTCTTTTTTTTGGCGCAGGGTTTTCCTGTATGTTCATTATTTTTATTATTAATTCTGTAAAAAAGAAACAGAAAAATATACTCTATTATGTCTTTTCATTTCTAATTTCCGGAATTATTGTATTAGCTTTAGTCGCATTTTATTTTTATGTGATGTTAATGGGATAAACCGAAATCCATACATCTTGAATCATCTGCCAGAAACAAAATTCAGAATATATTAAACCTGATCTAGCACAAATTATATGTTTCTGGACAAGATATAAAGAAAATTAAATAAGAAATTTTAAATATGACAACTATGAATTTCAGAAAGCTATTACCCGTTATTGCTTGTGCTATAAGTGTATCATCTTTTGCACAGATAAGAACAGGAGTATATTTTTCTTCAGATAAAAAATACAATGAAATTATTGAAGATCTTGGAAATCCCTTACCAGGAAATCCGGTGATGATTGTACAGTCATTTGTGCCTAATCATGGAAGTTATGTTTGGTTTTTGAATGAAAGCAAGTCTGAGAAACCTGCTTATTTGGATGAAAGTCCAAAAGATTTGCATGCCGGGATTTTTCTGGAAGATCATGGCGGGCTCATTCCGCAGATCACCTTTAAAGGCTTTGCAGGAGGTCTGGCACAACCTAAGTATCTCATTAATTTCTGTGAAATTGGTGATGCAGACAATGATGGTTTTCCTGAGTTTTATCTTACTTATTTTGAAGAATCTGACGGTTTAGATGCCAAGCCCCTGAAAGTCATTGTCTATACCAATAAGGGTGAAAAAACATTTTCGAAATCAAAAATCACCGGATGGATTCCATTTCAGGAAGAAGATCAATATCGTGAAGAAAAAGATGCCCAATTCAAATTATTACCTAAAGCAATAAGGTTGAAAGCCGAAAAAATATTGAAAGACGCCAAAAACGGAATGAACTAGAATACTTATGAAACTACCCAACCAATGGCATCACTTTATCAAAACATTTCAGAAGAAATTTGATTCTGAAATAGTAGATGATATTGTACACATTTTTCAAGATGAAGAAACCATCAACGAACGTTTTACTACCCATGAGTTTGAAATATATTTACCTGATTATATTCCGGTAGCTGACGACTCTGGAGGTCAGCTAGCTGTAATTTCTAAGAATGATAGGGATACAAAGGTATATCTTACCTCATACGGAACATTGCAGGAAAAAGAGTTCCGAATATTGGATCGTGATCTATTGCATTGGATGCAGCAAAAATTTCCTTTTGATCAGAAAGAAAGTGAAATGACGGAAACGACAGCAGAAGAGCAAGCTGTATTTGAAAAAGAAAATGATTGTCTGTTGCAAAAAGTGAATCAATTTCCATTGCTCCTGAATTTCTGGAAGAAAACCTATTCAATCGAGAATTTATGTCTGCCGGAAAATTATCCGGTAATAGACAATATTTTGGCGTTCCAAGAGGGATATGCTTTTAGTTCTGTTGTAACGGATAAATTAATAGGAGAAAAGGCTGGAGACTTTAAAGAAAGCTGGTTAGTGATAGCTAGCAACTATTTTGCAGATCCTTTTTTTATTGATTTTAATGAGGTACAGAAGAAGTTTCCTGTATATTTTGCCTATCATGGTGCAGGAAAATGGACTCCTATACAAGTTGCGGATAATATCAGCGAATTTCAAGAAATACTAAGCAAGATTTTCGAAAATAGATTTGATAGAAACTATCTTGATTCTTTTCTAAAAGAGCTAACAATTTCAGGCAACGAGTTTTGGGATGAGGTGTACCAAAATGTATTAGATATGCCGGATCGTACAGAAGAAGAGCAAAACGAAAAGAGTGACGAGTCAGACTGGCGCGAAGCCGAAGTTTACATCATAGATATAGGTCCCAATAAAATGAAAATTATTTCTTTATTAAAGGAAGCATACAAATTATCAGGGACTGAAGCTCTTCAAATGAGTAAACAAAACCGAATATTATACCATAAAGGTCCTTACAAGTGGATACAATCAAGTGTCCGGGAATTAGAGAATTTAGGAGCAACAATAGAAATAGTCATGCTATAGATGTAAGGGTGATAATGTTGCTGCCCTGAAATTCTGTTTACCATAAAAACCACCGTTTTCAGGGATATTTTCATCTGGCATCTTTTGTTACTTTTAACTCACATATTTTTAAAAGTAAAGCGGTGAAATATTTCATAATTTTAACTTCATTTTTAGCATTGTCCGGCTGTAAAACCGGTGTGCAAAAACTGAAAATTTCTGCCATTTATACTGAACCCAAAAAAGTTACCAGAGAAATTCCTGGAACAGATTCAACACATATTTTTACCACTCGTACAGAAGTTACAGAGCGACTGGCTCCTATGATTTTTATGCTTTCTAAAAATGCTGAAATGCTCAAATTTCGTATCCAGGGAAATATCAGTTCCAGTGGGCATTCCATTCATCAGATAAGAAAAATTCGTTTTGAAAAAGGAGAACAAAATGGAAATTACATGACCCTGAGGTATTACGTGGAGATTAAAAAAATGCCCGGCAAAGAAAGTGCTAATGTACAAGGATATAACTATACCAAAGATGAGGCCTACAAAATACCAGATGATGTCAAATTAATAAAAATAGAATTGTACGAGGATAGGATCAATGAGATATCAGATACGAATCCCAAGCTTATAGCCGAACCAATCTTTAATTTTTTTGCAAAAATCTAAATACTTGAAAATGATAATACGTATTTCGGAACGTAAAGTAAGATGCCCATTCTAGGAAGCTCTACAACTATGGTATGGTTTCAAAAGCAGGAGTTCAAGATTGCGACTAATTTTAGAATTATTTTTAAACGGAATGAGGGCACTCTTATCGAAAAATATTAAGTTATGAGTAAAAACAATAATAAGATAAATCTTACTGAAGAAGAGGCTGTAAAAATAATTGTTGAGCTTGACCGGATTGTCGTTTCATTCGACAAAATAAAAAGTCATTTTGCAGAAGAAAAGGATATCCAGAAATATGATAAGACCCTCAGTGATTATATTGTTAACGAAAAAGTAAATCAGACACTGGCACAAATCAAAAGTTTATTATCTTCCAAATTTTCACTTACGATAGGTGAGGATGAAGCATGTAGCAGGAATCAATATTGGTCTCCGGAAGATAAAGAAATTCCGTCCCTTTCATCAAATTTTGAAAATTGGCATGAAGAGAATTTATCAACACTTACTTATTCTATAATTAATGATTTTAATTGTCTCTATCAGCTTTTAACCAAGAAAAAACAAAATATTTATGCCTTTGCTTTGGTATTGGATGATGATTGCATAACTGCTTATTCGGTAGTTTCTACAAAAGAAAGTCTAAAGAAACTTCATAAAAATAAAGAATGGGACGCTCCGGAATGGTGCTGGGGTGTAGGAGATGGCGATGTGAAAGAGGGAGTAAGCAGTTTTATTGAACAGCTTTTGAAGCATTATTGGAATAATATTGCACCATTATTTAAGCAAGGTTTTGATTATGCTCCGGAACGTCAAAAAAATCTACAGTTATTTACAGATGCCATGTGTAGGGCCAAGCATGAACTTGTGAAAAAATATGGCAATGAAGTTGAAAAGATGGCTTTTTACATAAGTATACCGGGAGAACCGATTGTAGAAAAAAACAGTGCACTAGCCATTAATAATAAAGATAATACGAAAGTAAAAGAGCTATTGGATAGCTTATACATTTAAAAACGGAGTACTTTCTGCAGATTAATTTGAAAACAAAATTCAACAAAGCGGAAATCAAATGTATTTTACTTTAAAAATATCCATTTTTATATGAATATGAAATTAATAGATTGTACCAACCATAATTTACAAACATTTGGAGTGGTTTGCGGACATCTTAAGACCAATGGAAAGAATTTAGGCTTCAATGAAGAAGAAGTTGAAGACCAAAGGAAACCCGATGCCTGGTGCAATGATTGTCATGAGCGTTGGCAATTCATGAATCAATCTGAAATAGAAAGAGAGCAATGGGAAGAGATATGCGATTTTAAAGTTGTATGTGGTGTTTGTTATGAAAAAATTAAAGAAGAAAATCAAACGGTCAATAATTTTGACGTAGAAGTTTTGCCTGTTGAAAAAATTGAAAATCAGCTTTCAAGACAAGAATATTCTACCATGGCAGCCGAATATTTCCCGGTGTGGGTGCCTGATTTGTATGTAGAGATGATTTCAACTCTTGATACACAAGTTATTTCTATAGAATCAAAACTATTGAATGTAGAAGAAGCATTGAAGATCAATTTATATAGAGAAAAAACAGATGAATGGATTTTTGCAACAAGCACAGGCGAAGATTATTGGACGTTTGATAGGGAGCAAAACATTATTTATTATGAAAGATTAGGTGATGAATTCGTTACAAAAAAAATGAATATTCATTTTGATCAATGGTTACAACTTTGTTTTGTTCTGCAAAAATTAGATCGTATTCAGGAGAAATATCTGGTTACCATTGCCCTTCAGAAAGCATTACAACAAAGCTTTTCTATCATCAATCCGGTATTGGCTGACCACTTTAAAAATATTATTTAACGATAAATGTCTGAGAAATACCGGAAATATTTAGAAAATCGGGTTAAAACATGCCTATGAATACTTTACAAGACTTAGAAAAGGAATTTAATTTTACTTACCCTGAGCTGTATAAACAATTATACGATGACGGGATGATCATTGACGATATAGGCTGGAATACTGATGTTCTTTTTTCTACGTTAAAGGAAAATCCTCCTTTGCTTTTATTTGGAAACGATATCGAAATTTGGGAACCCATCTCTTTTCGTGAAGGAATCAGGGAAATTATTCATCATGAGGTCTACGACATCGACCCCAAATACCGAATGGTTCCTTTTGCAAGCAATGGAGCGGGTGATATGTATGTTTTTCAATTGGATAAGCAGGTGAATGGAGAAGTTCCCATTACCTTTTTTCGGCACGACTCAGACGCTGAAATTGTAGCAAAAAACCTTCAGGACTTTATCTTTAGACAGCTTTTGGAATCTTTAACAGAAATAGATGAATATTCAATGTTCTATGAGGATTCTGAAGAGAAAATCAAACAAAATCTGGATAATCAGCTGAAGACACACCGTAAATATTTAACACCCGAACATGCTGAAATTCTGGAGAATGTTCACCAACGTGATATTTTTGAATATACCTACAAAAATAATGGTAGCGAGTTCAAAAGGAATGGTCTATTAACTTTTGATGAATTTGAGAAACTCATTAAGCAGGAAATTGCTTTTGAAAAATTAAATACAAAATTTGATTATTGGAAATAGAGTAGTTGACTCAATAATTATAAAAAACACAATGATGAAAAAGAATTTTGTCCTCCCGTTTTTGAGTGTCTTGTTGATTATCCTCTTCAGTTGTAAAAATCCGGAAAGAAAAAAAACAAATTTCCAGAATTATCTGAAAAACACCAACTGGATTGTTGATAGTGGTGGACTTATGACCCCAGATGGCGAGAAAACCTATGATTTATCCAAGAGAATAGATAATGCTATTATTTTCAACTTTCATGCTGTAAATTTTTTGGATGAAGAAAAATTCAAAAGTTATGACGCATGGCAATGTGGAAACGATTGCTTCACAGAGGTATATGGCAGATATTATTTTACGGAAGCCAACCAGATAAAAATGGAAGTAGATAGTATTAGAAAATCTGAATTCTGTGATGTACCTACCCAAATTTTTAAACCATCAAAAGAGATGTTTTTTAATCTTGTAAAAGAAAAAGAGAAATTACAATTAGTAAGAAAATAAAATGACGTTTCAAATGTCAAATTTCAGTATGATATGAAAGATATAAGAGAGGGATTTAACCACCATAAAGTTATTCTGAAAATAAAACAAAAAATTGAGAATCACTATTCTGATAAATTTACATATGCTATGCCTGATTGGGCTATGATGAGTGCTGCCCCTGATATTATATCCATTCTTACTATTCATAGTGAAGAGGGAGTACAGATAGCAAAACAAAAAGTTAATTTTCCAGTTGATTTTTATAACATTTCCTCTGTTGTAGACTATGTAGATTTTTTATCTCATCAAATGAATACTCAGAAAGAAATAATAGGATATGTAGTTTTTTATAATAAGAATACGCTCATTATAAAAGATCCCAATTATTTGCAGGATTTGACTGCATTTCAAGAAAATGAACTTAACAAGTATAACCAGGCTCAATCACAAGTTGATATTTCTCTCATGCTTACAGACCAAAATTGGGACGAAGTAAATGTACTTGATGATTTGTTAAGCTAGATGGAATAAATACACTTCAGTTAAAATTTAAAAGAAAATAGAATGACAGATTTAATAAGAATATTCCCTGCTTATGAAGCCGTATTTTATGATGACATTGAAAATCATAAAAAATATTTTCTTCCGATTTGTTCAATTAATTTAAAGATGATTGATCCATCAGAAGATCAATGGCTGCATATTGTTTCTGTAAAGGAAATTTATGACGGTTGTGTCGGGGAAGATAAGCCGGAATATCACACACAATTTACCAAAGCCGATATGTTTGGCTTTGATGTTATAGACGGCAAATACAAATTTGATGCAGATTGGAACTATTTTTCAGCACACACCGTTATTTCTCCGCAAGATTATGGAAACAATTATTCAGATTTGGAAATTGAATACAATATGAATGATGCGATGTATCAATTAAAGAAGGAATACTACCAAAAACATAATAAACTTTATGATAAAGATTTCAATCGGCCGGGTTTAGAAGTCTACGACATTCGCCGTTTAGAGCGTTTGCGTAAGCTTAGCGTTGAAGATTTGGAAGAAGACAAATACTCAGAATATGCAGAGGAACGGTTACAAAATAAGATTTTCGGTATTTTTGAAGAACTTAATATCAATGCGCTCCCCTTAGAAGAATGCAATTTCGGAGGTGAAAACCTCATTGAAAAACCCTTTAAAACCGATGGAACCCTGATGGATTATATTGCATGTCTGGAAGGCTATGATTTTCAACAAAATTCGGCAGACCAAGTGTTTTTATTTTATGACAAAGAGATTAAAAAGGCTGTAATTTGTTTAGAATACACTTAATCTGAAAGAAAATTCAACTTTGCAAAATATATAAGAGAAATAGTAAATGGAGAATAAAGAAACCTGGATAGACGGAAATACGCTTTTTTATAAAGATCATGGTAACATTGAAAATACAAATATTAATGCACTAAAATATGCTTATGTACAGATTTTAGGAGACGTACCCTTTCTGTTTATTTTTACAGATCATCAACACTATATCTCTACTGAACTGCATGGTTTTGAGGAAGTATATCACGAACTATCGGATCGTTTTCATTTTGATGACGAAACTTTTTTTGCCGTACGTAAGGCCAGAAAAGAAGATGATAAAGTGAAAATTTGGGCAAAAAAAATGCCTCAGAATTATAAAATCCTGAACGAGTATCTGAATGATGGTGATATTGGCTATGAAGTATATGCAGAGCCCAAACAGATGATTTCCTGGGATACTACCTATGAACAATTGGAAGCATTGGGTTGTGTAGAAGCTTATTTTACCGACTTCGGGGCTAAATATTTAAGATTCAAATATCCGGTTAGAATAGAAGGTATTCTTATTGATCAATTGGAAATATATACAGACAATGTCAGTACTAATCGCCCTGTACAGGAGTTTTTCGTAAATCTGTACGATGAAACCAATACCGATAAAAGCTACAAAAAACTACGCGAACTATGGATTGATGACGATATTGATATTAATAAGTACGGTTATGAAAGAGACGACCAATGTTACCTGCAATTTGCTTTGGTAGACGGTATAAGTGCTTCTATTTGCTATACTTATGATAAGGAATATGGGTATGATGATGGAAGTACATCGCTTCATTTTTATAACAAAAGACAATACAAGTATTTTTTAGAAAATAAAGAATATGAAGAAGTGATGGAAATTTCCGAATTAATATCATTCCCCAATAAATTAGAGTTAAGCGTTAAGTATATTGATAATGATGGAGTTAAACATATTCCACTTAAAGTAAAAGAACTGCTGCAAGAAAAAAGTGGTATCTGGCTGGACCGTGTTAATAATAAAATCGGATTTGCGGGAATAGATACTGCATTGATTTTAGATCTTGAAAACATTAAATATTTTACCTTTCAGAATGTTCTTCCCGCAAAAGGAGCAGGGTATGCAGATCTTATTGTTCATCTTAAAACAGAAAATTATTTGTATGTTTTTACAGAGGATACCTATTTCTTCGATCAGTTTGCTGCGCAATTGGAGCAAAGGACGAAAAGGGCGGTTGAAATCCCCAAAGCGTATTATAACTGTTAAATCATGTAATAGGAAGCACAGCTAAAGAAAGCCCCGATCACTTATCTTTCAGAGTGATGGGGTAGAGTCCTTACAAAGTTTAGCACGTCTTACCAGTCTGGAAGAACTAACTATTGAAAAGGCAAATTGGTGGATAAAAATATTTCTTTTCTCGATAAATCCCAAATCTGGAATACAGCATCGAAAATCGGAAGCTTTGGTGCAGGAAATAATAATTAAAAGTCTTGGAAAGTCTGTATTTTGATTTTCTTAAGCTTTAAAAACAGCCTTGCCATGGCTAATAAAATTAATTAATGATGGATAACTTTCAAGTCAATTTTCCTGTAACATACCAATTACTTTGCGCTTGGTTTAGCGACATAGATTATGAAGATATTACCTATGAAGAGGTGATTGGGAACTATAAAAAGGTAACAAAGAAACAGAACTTAGATTTATTAAAATTAGAATTACCAAAATTAAAAAAGGAACTAGATAAAAATAAGATTGATCATCAATACATATCTCATCTTTCGAATATTTATTTTGAAAATAATGATGATGTATTGAAATGGCTGAATGAGATATTGATCTATCTGGATGGAAATTAAATAGAAAATCTTTCGCTGTAGAGCAGGGTTTTCAAAATAGATTAGCGGGTATTTTGCCTATATTTACGTTCTTTAATTCAATACAATTTAATAGAGATAAGGGTTTGATGTACAGGTTATTATTTATATTTACTTTACTTATTTGTCCGTTTTTTGCTCATGCACAAGATGCATTAAGCAAATTAGAGAAAGAATATAACAATGCTTCAGACAATACAACAGAGCAGTTAAATCTGGCTCCCAAGTACGCTACAGCCTTATTTTTCCATAGCTTTAAATCCAGATCTTATCAGATTTTAGAAACCAATATTCGCACCGCAGTACAACAAACAGATGGAAAATACGCTACCATTTTATATGCTGTACAGGCCATGAATTATCGATTGGACAATAAAGAAACTGAATCTTTAAGAAGTCTGGAGACAGCAAAGAAATATAGCTTAAAGACCAGTAGTAATGAGGCTAAAGGCTATTTTCAATATGCAAAGGGTTGGATTCTAACGCGTAACAATAAAACCACAGAAGCCGTTGCTGCTTATCTAAAAGCTATTGACTATTACGAAAATTCGCCAACAACATCTACACTCTACGGAAGGTTTGGCAACGTAGCCAAAGAGCTGTCTGCCATTTATTCTAATCTGAATGAATACCAACTGGAAGAAAAATACAGCAAGCAGTTTTTGTTGCTGGCATCCAAACAAAACGATCCCAATCTTACTTTCGATGCGTATATGCGAATGGGTTATGTATACGAACAAAAATACGATCAAAATCCATCGAATATAGACTTAAGAAATAAAGTAGAGCAATATTACTTACAGGCCATTACGCTTTTCAACAAGCGTAAGGATGCCATGCTCAACAAAAGCAGTCTTTCCTATGCAGCCATTAATTTAGCCAATCTGTATACCGGTTTTGATCGGGATAAGGCCATGCAATATGCCCAGTTAGCCAATAATGTAAGCCTTGAAACCGGTGAGGCTATTCATATTGCTTCCTCATTTGGGATTATGGCTGAGCTGGCCATGCAAAATAAAAATTATGACCTTGCCAAGTCTTATTTTCTCAAAGCCTCCATGGAAATTGGAAAAAGTCCTGTTAGAGATCAGAATATAGAATTGTCTATTTTGGAATCTCTATCTCGAATTAGTGAAGAACAAGGGAACTACAAAGAAGCGCTGGCTTATTATAAAAGTTATGTAGATAAATATCAAAGTGTCTATAATCAGGAAAAACTGGATATTACCAAAAGACTGGAATCGCAGTTTGAGAAAGAGCGACAAGAACAAAAGTATATTAAACTTCAGTTGGAAAGTGATAAAAAAGCACAACAAATAAGTTTGATGAACATCCTTCGGAAACAACGTGAGCAGGTTTATAATAACTTAAAGCTGGTAGAAGAAAATCAGCGGGAACGCCTAAAGTTTTCTGAACTTGAATCCGAAAAAAGAGCACAGCAGCTTCGTTTATCAAAATTGGAAACAGAGCAGAAAAATAACGATATCAATACTATTAAAAAGCTTTTAGCCTACAAGGAAAAGATCAATACCTATTACGCCATTTTCATTTTTATCTTCATCATTTTGATTGTCTTATTGCTTTACGCTTACAGACAGCGTGCCCATTCTATGAAGCAAAGAGATGAACTGCATGCTTTGGCGCTTGAAAAAGAGAAACAGAATTTAAAAATATCCACCCTTACCGCATTGCTTGAAGGACAGGAACAGGAAAGGGGGCGTTTGGCCCGTGATCTTCATGACGGGCTGGGAGGTTTGCTCTCCGGAACCAAACTTCAGCTGTCTTATTTGGATCCTTATAAAACTGAAACCATACAAGACGGAATTTCAAAATCGATTGGCCAGATTGATGGCGCTGTAGAAGAGCTGAGACGTGTAGCCCACAATTTAATGCCTGATTTACTAATGAAATATGGTTTAGAAGTAGCCATTCAGGAGTTTGCTTCCCGGATGTCCAATGCTACGTTAAATATCCATACTGAGTTTATCAAATATAGCAATTCCATATCACAGGAAAAACAATTGCTGATTTACAGAATCATTCAGGAGTTGGTCAATAACGTTATAAAACATGCCGATGCTTCTGAAATTATTATTCAGATAAGTGAAGAAGAAAACGCCTTAAACGTAACAGTAGAGGATGATGGTAAAGGTTTTGACCATGCAGCCTTAGACATGAGAAAAATAGCAGGTTTTCATAATATAGAATCAAGAGTCCAATTTTTAAAAGGAACCATGAACATCATTTCCGAATTGAATATTGGGACCAGTATAGAACTTCAAATTCCTATTCATTAAACATGATAAAAGTAGCCATAACAGATGACCATCCCCTTCTATTGGAGGGACTGAAGAATATTTTAGGAAATAGTGATACAATAGATGTAGTAGATTGCTTCAGAAACGTTTCCGAAATGAATGCAGGTTTAGCAAAACAAGCTATCGATATTTTATTGCTAGACATTAATTTGGTAGATACCAATAGCATAGAACTCATAAAACCTTTAAAGAAAAAGTACGGAAACCTCCAGATCATTATGCTTAGCGTTCATAACGAGCTGCCGGTCATTAATAGTACATTGTCTGAGGGCGCCTTGGGATACATTCAGAAAAACGCTTCTGTTTCCGAAATTCTGGAGGGAATTAATACCGTCTATATTGGTAAACAATTCCTATGCTCACAAACCAAGCTTATTTTGGATAAAAAATCCTCAGACGGATTAAATCAGGTTCCGAAATTAACAAGAAGAGAAAAGGAAATTCTAGCAGAAGCAGCAAAAGGACTTACCACCAATCAAATGGCAGAAAAGCTCTTTATCAGCCCACACACCGTAGAAAGCCACCGAAAGAATCTTATCGAAAAATTTCAAACATCTAATCTTAGCTCAGCCATTAAACTGGCCATAGAATATGGCTTAATCATCACATAAAATAAAAAGGCCTGCTTTCGTAATGAAAGCAGACCTTTTCTTATATAATCAAATAATTAGGTGTGTAATAATTAATCTTTGAACCTCAAAGCAGCCTGGAATAGGTTTTTCTTTCCTATTAAATCATATTCTTCATTATATACAGGCTCATACATGAATAGAAAAACACTTCCGTCAAAATCTTTTAAATTAACAGCCTGATCTACCATAACATCATAAAATCTTGTAATGGTACGTGTAGCCGTCCATTGCTTTAAGTTCCCTTTTGGAGTTTTATCAAATCTATGATCTTTTGCATCCGTATAATACCAATATGAAGGTGCTGAATCCATCAAAAAAAGTTCTTTGTCCTTATTGTATAACTCTTCCGCCATCCCTGTATTCTGAAACCATGGTACCTCTTGATTGTAAAGACCTAAAGCTGCTGCATAAATATCCTTATTCGTAGTGGCTCCAATTAAAAAACCTTCCAGATTGGTCGCCGTAATTTCAAATACGAAAGCAGATTTTTTTAGTTTATAAACATCATTTACAGGTTCAATTACTTTTCCGTCCTGCTTAATCACCACTTTTAATGACTGTGCAAAAGCCATTAAGCTTAATAGAGAAAAAAGAATGGTTAAACTTATTTTTTTCATGGTATATCTTTAAAATAACTGGGGCAAAGATATTGTACTTTAACGCCATAAACACTGGCCGGTTTCAGGGGTTTTTTATTTTATTTTTAACCCAATCTCTCTCTGAATGTATCCAACTGCAATAGATGATCACAAGTTTCATTAATTGAAAAGATTAGCTTTCAGCTTAATTCTGATATAAGCTACCTTTTGCTTTTTGTCTTTCGATGGAGCTGAGTTGGTAGGATAAACTTCTGCATAAAAGGTGTCATTATCTACCCAAAAGGCTTTTGTTTCATCGCCTATTTTAAATTTAGTAAAATTTACATACAAAAGACTTTCCTGATTATTTTTTTGTTCAAGGTATTTACTCACTTCAAAATCACTTCCTACATCATTGTTGGAAGAGAAGTAAGAAATCCAACTTTTATTAGGAATAATCTGAGGATAGCCCCCAGTGAAAATTTGAAAGTTTGATCCGGATTTTATATTATAAAAAGAATAATACACATCTGAAACTTCAACCGAATTTTCTTTGAACACTTCCAGATGCAGAAAAGGTGATTTTCCTACATATTCATTGGATAATGTACCATCTTCTGTAGATACATTTTCGTGTTGAACAATGACGGTTTCTTTACCATTTTCGGTGTTTATCCAGTTACCGTCTTTCAGTTTTATATAAGGGTTTTTTACTAAAGCTTGATCAATCCGGTTTCTAGCAGCTGTCTTAAATTCCTGTTCAGAAACCTCCGATATCGTACCATACTTATTGAACGATTTATTTTTTAAATCCTGAACATTTTTAAAGGTGCTGCTTCTGATCTCGTATAAATCCACACCTTGTAAAGTCAAGTCAAATGCCGCTGTAAATTCGGATTTTAAAACGAAGGCTTCAATGCTATTCGAAATATTATTATTAATACTATAATGAATAGAGTAGAAGTCATCAAATTCTTCAAACCCATAATAGTTATCGAATTTATTGTAAGCAATTTTCATGTGAGCCGCATCCTTATTCGGAGCTACAAAAAAACGGATAGAATTAAGTTGAGTAGATAGTTCAAAAGGGACCTCTAATACATTATCTACCCCTTTTATTTTTTTGAAATCAGCAAATGTTATGGCCTTTTGAGGAGTTGCCACTTCTGTTTTTGTAGCTTCTGATGTTTTATTTTGTGGATTGCAACCTACAAAGGCAACCAACATAGATGAGATAAAAAACTGATATGAAATGTTCATGTGTTATATTTTTAATCAAATATATCAGCAATCAAATTAGCGAACAACAAAACCTTTCAATATGAGGGAAAATTGGCTGAAAACAGGGAGGTTTTGAGAGGTTTATCTACGACTTTCGCTTCAGAAAGTCAAACTTTGTGAGATCTATCACTTAATTCGGTATTCAGGGAATGTTTCCTGCTCATTCTATGTTTAATAAATAATGGGAAAGCTTAGTTTCCTTGTCAAGAATAATTTTGTTTTTTATTCTTGTTTTGTACACTCTTATTGTTCCCGTAGTTATATTTTCTAGAATGGAAATTTCCTTAGAAGATAAGCCCATCCTGAAATAAATACATAGTTTTAACTCTCTGTTAGTTAGCGTCGGATAGAGGGTTTTGAGTTTCATTAAAAATTCCTGGTTTTTAGTATCGCATTCAAAGCTGATATTTTGACTTTTTTTGTCAATATTCATGAAATTATTGGCTTTTACGAAAAGGTCTTTTAATGTTTCTTGCTGAGACTTTACACAATTTGTTTTTTTTATTTTTTTTAAGTCTTCCAAAATAGCTTTTTCAGTTTCTATTTTCAAGTTTAGTTTTTGTTGCAGCTCCTTTATTTTTTCTTTTTGAAAAAGTATATCCTCCTCAAGCGTATTTTTTTTGTTTTCCAGTACTATTTTTTCATTCATGATAATGCTTATTTCCTTTTTAAATTTATCCTGAGCTTTTAAGAAAGTTAAGGCTGATAGAATAAAAATGATAATCAATGGAAACTCCCATTTCCATTTAATCAGATATTTGGGTTTCTTCTTTTTTTCTTTATTAGAATGAGAACTATTTCCTGCATCATTTATATAGACTAGGATGCCTGTTTTGTTATCAACCTTTAAGGTTTTTTTCTTTTTTTCAAAGCCTGGCTTTTGAACCAAAAGACTTGGTGACGAGACTCTTAATAGATCATCGAGGTGAATAGGTGTCATCATCTTTTGATGATCAGTCAGAGGATTTTTGAGATAATGACCTTTTGATGTGCTAGGGAAAAAACTATCGGTGGATAAAAAATCTAGGTTGAAAAATAAACTACAAAAAATTACAAAAAGATTCATAGGATTAAACGGTTTCAAGAAAAAGCAATATTAAAAAAAACTTTTAAATAAATAAATTATAATTATAAATTGTTGTTTATATTTTGAATTGTAAATCGTTTTGTTTGTTTAATATGTAATGAATATTATTTATTAATATATAATGTGTATTGTTAATGTTTCTCTGATTTTAATCCGTTGATTTTTAATTTTTTAAATAATAAACTGATAACATTTTTTGACTGAAAAAATGATTTTTGCTAACAATGATTAACATCGAATTTGTCTAATAATCCATTTTTTCGAAATTATTTTACGAAAGAAAAAGTAGAAAACTAATCAATTATTTTATGGGAAATTTATACCAGAGTTGTTTAAAAATCAATTCAGAGTTAGTAATGCTAGCGCCTAGCAAATCCAAATGTTATGATCCTGTCAGCTACGATAGGTACTTTTTGGACAAAAGAGTCGGGGGAATTCAAAATTTCATATGGGTTAAAAATTGTATAATTTAAAATGGATGAAGTAAAATGTTGTCAAAACATAAAGAATGTGCCTACGACATTTGATATGTTATATTTAATACCTTATTTTGCTATACAAATGATAATGTACGATGAGAAAATTTAACTTATTAATCTTAATAAACACTTCCCGGTCTCGCAAATAGGTAAGGCATTGCTTCCTATGTTGTGATATTTAATGATTGTTAAAATGTAAAGTATGCAAATTTTATGTTGCGGTGATAATTGCTGTCAAATGATGCTTGAACACTGTTATTAATAAATGATACTCCATTTTAATCCTTTCTTACGGTCTTAAGGTAAAGGCCAAATAACGCCATTTTTTATAATGAAAATATATAGGAAGTAATATCTGTCTATAGCTTTACTGTGCGAACAAGTTAAATTATTGTCATAGAACTATGTTATTAATAACTTTTTAATTTTTTAAACAGTGGAAATATATAAAACAGTTAAGAATATTCGAGAAAATAGAAAAATTTCTCAAGATTATATTGCCTTTGAACTCAAGCTTAATCAATCTCAGTATAGCAGAAGAGAAAAAGGAGATATTCCTTTTAGTGCCATTGAGATAGAAAAAATAGCCTATATCCTAGGGATTAAAGTGTCTGAATTGTATGATGGAGAACAACTTATAGATAATATTGGAAAAAAAAATATACAAGAACAAAACGAAGTCTCTTATAAGATTATTGAAAAGTATGAAAAAATAATCGAGGAAAAACAGGTTATTATTTCATTGCTGAAAGAATTTATTGAAGAATTAACCAAACATAAGCATTAAATAACCATTGAAAATGAAAAAAGGAAATTTCAAAGAGATTCATATGGGAAACCTGATTAGTACACGTGTTTCCGAATGTAAAATTGAAATAGATCGTATTTGTAATTTTTTTAAAACCGATGTTAGGAAAATAGAGGACATGTATCAGGCAGAAAGCATGGATAGTGCACTTTTGTTAAAATGGTCCAAGTTACTGGAGTATGATTTTTTTAGAATCTATTCCATGCATCTTATTCTTTATTCTCCCTCTTCTTCTCTTCCCAATACCGAAAAGAAAAGCGGAAAGCTCCCTCAGTTCAGGAAAAATATTTATACACAAGAAATCATAGAATTTATCATTGAACTTATAAAAAAAGGAGAAAAAACAAGATCAGAAGTGATACAGGAATATAGAATTCCTAAATCTACCCTGCATAAATGGTTCAGTAAATATAATAACGAAGAATCTCAAGTGAAAATATCAGAGAATAAAGATATAGCATAAAGAAGCAGTCTACCTACACAATTATAATGTTACAAAATATATGATATGGAAAAATTTTTATCACCAGATTACAGAAGAATTTTTAATGATATCCTTGAAAAAAAATGTCCTGAAAAAAGAGATAGTTGCCAATCTGTATTGGGAAAAAAAGAGCTGTCAGTACTGGATGTTATCCGTCTTAATGAATTGATATTCGGGAGAGGGAATAAAGACAGCTTTATAATGAATCAGAAGCACAAATCTTATAATGAAACAGCGATTATTAAGATTTTAAATTATCAAAAACAAAACAGGCTCAACAATAAACAATTGAGTCTGCATTTTAACCTCAGCAGGAATACAGTCACAAAATGGAGGAAAATGTTTAAACTAGTATAAATAAGATAATAACAAAGAAGACATATACCTTAGTGAAGAAAATGTCTCCTCTTAAAAAAATTGAAGTACAAGGATGTAGCTCATATGTAAGAGATAGCATTCGGGTATTTTAATATACAACACAACACACATGATAAGAGAGAATGGTTTACCTTTAGTAGTTACCTCTCAAAAGGAAGCCGGCTTTATGCCGGTTTTTTTTTGAAGTACCATAGTATTATGTGGTATTGTGAATATTCGCTGAATGCTGTGTAGGTATTATATAATTGTTAATAAATAATCTTAAAAAATGTTAGTAAGACATAAATAATGTGTATTTGACATAGGATATGTTACGTTGAATTTAGTCCTTTGTGTTATTATTTAGCAATTGATTGGGTTGATTTCTGAATAAGATTATTTAGAATATGAAATGTAAGTGCAACCAATGAAACCTTGAAGATTTTTTAGATTAATGATAAGCATAATAGATAACATTTCATTTGTTGAAAACTGGAAGTAGGATTGAGGAGGTAGATTGATCTCATAATCTCCTCTCTTATTCCAGGCTAGGTTGATGATATAATATTGTAAATAATAGAACTGTAAAATAAAGGTAAAAACACAATAACTGATAAAATTATTTAATACAATAAACCATGAACTTAAGTAATATGAAATTTATGCAGATCTATAGAATTGTACTTATTGTGTTGTCATTGCTGCTAGTGATTACAATTGTTTTCTTAAATCTTTTTTTTGAAATAATAGGGTTATCCGCTTTTGGATTAATATTGTTGGCGCTGATTATTTTCACGCATATTACCATAAGACAGATATTCGAATATAATAGTGAGGGAGAGGTTTTGATTATTAGAAACAAAAATATTTTTACTGGAAATAATAGATATAGAGGGCTTGATGAATTTCCTAAAATACTTGTCCGTCAATATAAATTGCAAAAAACTTTCCTTAAAAAGAAACTATATATATCAATAAAAGGAAGATCACGGGTAATTATTTTGAATTACGATGTCACTTTTGTAAAGACACAAAAATTAAAAGAGTTAGAAGATGATCTTAAAAAGTTAATAGGCTATGAAGCAGCTTAAATTTAAATCCATATTGAGCTCTTTGTATAAACCATCTAAGAGATATGATTATCCTATTTTGTGATTTTTAGATTAAATAAGTAAATAATAAGGTTTTCATTCATGGTTTTTTAGAGTATAGGGAGAAATCTTTTTTCCCTATGCTTTTAAAAATTAAATGGCTGAAATGATGACAAGCTCTAAGTAACTTTTAAATAAAAATAAAAAGATATTAATTTTTTAAAATAACTCAAATTATGAATAAACAGGCTTAAAGGTATGGAGCCACAGAGTTTATACGAAAAGTGCTCTGTTTTTAATTAATAGGTTATAAAAAAATAATTCTAGATTCTGCAATAATTACAATTACTTATTGAATTACTTCTAATTTTCTATGTAGCATAAGGGATATCCATCTTCCCTTATGCTTTCCAAAAGCTAAAGAAAAATTGAAATAGATGTATTTTAAAATTCCTTTATGCCTTTCATAGAAAGTAATCTTTTTTAGATGGATATGGGCAGAATCTAAAATGATAAAATAAATGCAATTAACACAATGAAATATTTCTTTGAAGATAGAACGTAATAGTTTTTTGGGAATAGCAATACCATTATTGAGAATGTGAGCTATTAAGCCTAGGTGTCATTTAGGCAGAATGTGTAATAAATTTCTTTTTTTTTGATCAGTATAGGGGTTAATATTAATTTTCCCCCTATACTTTTAAAAATGGAAAGTTCAAATCTGATATAGAAATAGGATGTATGTACAAAGCAAGTATCCTGATTAATGGAGGAGAAATATTTTTGAAGGTTGAAGTTGGGCCTGCAGTTCATTTTAATTTGAAAAAACTCCAGGTTTTATAATGGGCTTTAGAAAATGTTTATAATATTAAAAAAGCAATAATGAATAGAAAATTTATTTTAGGTTTAGCCTTTCTGATGGCTCATACAAACCTCCTTTTTTCACAGGAACAAGGATTGTGCGGAGCAAGTGAGGTTAACAGACAACTGATGCTTAAAGATCCCTCCTTTAAAAAGCGAATCGAAGACTTTGATAATGAACTTTCAAGACGGATTAAATCAGGGAAAATGCATAGAACAATAACAACCCAGGAATATGAAATTCCTGTTGTTGTACATGTTATCACTCCTGGTGGAGCTTTGGGAACATCAAACAACCCCAGTGATGCACAAATTATCAGTTGGGTGAATAATTTAAATAGATTTAATGCAGGAGACACTACACTGCCATTGGTTCTTCCTGCAGGGTCGGCTGTAATTCCTGTAAAGTATACTCTTGCAAAAAGAGCACCCGACTGTACGGCAACCAATGGAATTGTAAGATATGATGCTTCTTCTAATCCTGCCTATGTAGCCTATGGAAATGATGATACAAATGGTGCCTCAACGGCAACAATCAATTCCTGGAGCAGATGGGATCCTGTTAATTATTTAAATTTATATTTAGTTCATAAAATGTCAGGAGGGAAATCAGGATGGGCAACCTATGCGGGAACAGCTCCTGCACAGGATAATGTCTTTATGACTTTATCGGATGTTGTGAATGGCAATGTCTATGTATTCAGCCATGAGCTGGGACATTCTATGGGGCTTGATCATACATGGGAGGGGCATTCAAGTGCCTGTACTTCTGTGTCAATCGAAAGCGATTGTACCACACAGGGAGATAAGGTTTGTGATACGGAGGTGAGCTCTGCTTCTACTACCAATCCGTGTATAACCAATTCAGATATAAATCCTTGTACCGGAGTTAATTATCAGGGGGTGCAGTATAATATCATGAACTATCATGGTTGGTCATGTACCTACACTTCTAATAAAAAGTTCACCCAGGGTCAGAGTGATCGTGCTGTAGCAAAAGTTTTAGAATTTAGACAATCCTTATTAAATTCAAAAGGAGCAACAGCTCCTGATCCTAATATTACCCTGACATCCGCCTGTATTCCGCCGGATGCAACGAATCCTGGTACCGGAGCAGGTGTGGGAGTACAAAATGTGAAATTTGGCAGTATTGATTATACCACAGGAGGTCGCTCCTCTGCTAATGGATATAATGATTACACTATGCTTTTTTGCAAAACGAAGTTAATTCATACGGATTTAACCGCAGGATCATCTACACCGTTAAATGTAAAGTTTAATAATGGCTTTCTTACAGGCAATAAGGTAAGAGTTTATATTGATTATAATAACAATGGAGTATTTGATACTGCAACAGAAACCGTATTGTCTTCTAATGCAGTTAATTATTATTCAGTAGTGACGGCTAATATTATTCCTCCCGCCTCGGCTGTTCTTCCTAATACTCCCTATGTAAGGATGAGAGTGATAGGGGATCTTGGTAATGCCAGTAATGCTGCTATGGCACCATGTAATGCACGATACAACGGTGAAGTTGAAGATTATATGGTCAGAATATTACCCGCTGTTACACTCAGTACTGCTGACACTACTAAAGATAAAGAGGCTATAGACATATATCCTAATCCTGTAGCCGATAAGTTAACAGTGTCAGCTCCAAAAAATACAATTCAGAAAATAGAAATTATAGATGTTTCCGGGCGGTTGATAAAAACAGTCTCTTCCAAAAACAGCGAAGAGGTAATAGACACAAGTTTTCTCTCACAAGGAAATTATGTATTGCGGATATCAACTGATAAAGGAGTGTTTTATAGAAATGTAATTAAAAGATAGGTATTGCAGAGTATTCATGGAATAGGGATGATGATAGATGCAATCATGATATCCTGCCCAACAATCAGGCAGATATAGAACAGTATGTAACATTCAGATATTTTTTTAATGCCCAATAAATGATGAAAAACAGTTCCCATTAATTGACAATAAGCAGAGTGAAGTTTATTGGGCATAGTTTGGAAAAGATCCTTGATTGGATGCCATGACATTTTGATATCCTGTGCAAAGTTTCAGAAGCATATCCTTTTCAAGTATCCATATTTTTCTTCATAAGTTTTTGGGGTTATAGATGAATGTCTATTTCCCCTTTCTTTGGAGAATGTCCATTGTTTTATTTGAATCTTATAAGTCTGTATTTACCTAAGAAAACGAAAGTAGAAATCACATATGTAGAAAAGAAATAATGGTATTAACACAAATGAAAGAATTAAATTATCAGTATTTGCTGGGAAAAAAAAAGAAAGAAATCCTGCAAGAACTAGGAGACGAACTTAACTATCACTCTTCAGATGTTTGGTCTTATATTCTTAAAACGTCCCTTTTTGGAAAGAAAACAATTTTACATCTCTATTTTGAAGATGGGATGGTTGTAAAGTGGGATATTATAAAAACCTACAAATAGGAATAGGCAAGAAACAACTAACGAATGATAAAGTTGATTTTTTGAATTAATAAAACGAAAATGTAAGGGTTACCACTGAAGTAAAATCACAAAAATCCATAGTCATTATTTTATAGATATACTGCATGATAATGCGAAAGTCTATAATGCTTCTAATGCTCAAGTAAATAAATGACCATTATAATTATTAATTAAGAATATGAAAAAAACTATACTGCTATTATCTGTATGGGTCATTCAAGAGGTACACTGCCAGGTAGGCATTAATACAGTGACTCCCTATACTACCTTAGATGTTACAGCAAAAACTACCGATGGCAGCCGTGCTGAGGGAGTTATTGCACCACGATTGACTGGGGATCAGATAAAAGCGGGTGATGCTCAGTATACCGCAAATCTGAGAGGAAATATAATCTATGCCACCAGTGCTGTGGGCACCGCCTCTCCAAAGACCGTGAACATTACAGCAGCAGGGTATTATTTCTTTGATGGAAGTGTCTGGCAAAAACTGAATGACGGAAGTTTAACGTCTAATATTTATAATAATAATGGAACTTTAACGGCCAATCGTACGGTAACGATGGCTGATAAAACCCTATCCTTTACAACTGCTCCTACTGCAGGAACCAGCCATTTTAATGTAAATGGAGGGATCTTCAGCATAGATGCTCTTAACAAAAGAGTGGGAATAGGAACCGCAGCACCGGCGGCAGCATTAAACATAGTGGGTGGAACCGGAAGTACAACCAACCTTCTGTCTGTTGGGATTGATAACTGTGGGGCTCCTTGTGCGCAAGGTACAGCCAGAAATATTGTTTTGTATAATGCAGATATTCAAAACCCTCAGTTTGCAAGCATAGATTTTTTACCTGGCGGTTCTCCTAACGGGCTTTCCGGAGCCTCTATGCAAGGAATAGACAGAGATCCGGTGAATGACTATGCAGGATTTCAGTTCCTAACCCGAAATGCTACAGATTATGCTCCACGAATGACAATCCGGTCCTCCGGTTTGGTAGGGATTAATACAACAACACCTGGCTCAAGGCTTGAGGTAAATGGTTCCATTACCAATACCGTGGCCTTTAACGCTGGTGCTGCTACCACAATAGACTTTTCCAGAAGCAACCTTGCGTATACCACAGCTTCGCCTGGAGCGTTTACCCTTACCAACATTAAAGACGGAGGAAACTACACGCTGGCTGTACGTGGTGCTGTAATTGGGATATCCACTTTCACTGCAGCCGGATTTACCGTAAGATATGCCAATAATACCATTACCATTTTGAATGCTCATACCTTGTATAATTTTATTGTACAGGGAAGCGTAGTATACGTTTATACCACAGCCGGATTTTTATAATTCTGAAAAATTAGAAAAATGAAAACAAATGTATACTATTCATTGCTGTCAATGTTTATTTCCATATATACATTTTCACAGTTGGGCATCAATAAAGTAGGTTCAGATGTCACTCTAGATATTGCAGCAAAAACGATTAACGGGACAAACCCTGAGGGGCTTATAGTACCAAGGCTTACAGGAGATCAAATTCAAGGGGCAGATTCCCAATATACCCTTTCTCATAGGGGGACTGTTATATATGCGTTATCCGCAGTTACATTGCCTTCGGTAAAAACGGCAAATATGAATAAGGAAGGGCTTTATTTCTTTGATGGAAATATCTGGCAGAAACTGAATGATGGGCAAGGTTCCAATATTTATACTGTAGATGGGACGCTTACGGGTAGCAGAACAGTAGATATAGGAAATCGGGTTTTATCTTTTTCATCCGCACCTTCTTCGGGAAATAGCCATTTTCAGGTCGCAGGAAATACCTTTAATGTAAATACCCGTCTTGGTTTTGTAGGAATGGGGATGAATAATCCTGTTACAAGACTACAAGTAATAAATTCACTTAATAATACAGTAGATGGACTTGCTGGAGGAATCAATAATTGTGGAACCCCATGCGGCCAATCAACTCCTTCGAATCTAAGATTGTATAATATAAATGGGTCTAATACATCCTTTGTCCTGTTTGATTTTTCAGCAACCAATTCACCTTTAGCAACAAGCCCGGGAGTTGCAATCAGAGGAATTGACAGAAGTGGTAACAACGCAGGATTACAATTCTTTTCAAAAAATTCGGCAGGATACATAAGTGGTCTTGCCATAAGATCTTTAGGAGTTATTGGAATTAATAGCGGAGGAAGTGCCATAGCAGCATTGGATGTCAATGGTTCCATTACCAATACGGCGACTTATAATGCCGGAACTGCGACAACAATAGATTTCTTCAATAGCAATCTGGCCACTACCTCAGCAAATCCTGGTGCATTTACTTTAACCAATATTAAAGATGGGGGAGCGTATACGCTAGCGGTCCAGGGAACGGTGAGTGGGATCTCAACTTTTGCGGCCAGTGGCTTCACAGTAAGGTATGTGAATAATATTCCAACCATACCAGGAACCCATACCCTGTATAAATTGCTGGTGATGGGAACCGAGATTTATGTAATGACAATAGCAGGATTTTAATGGTCCCCCTAAAACGGTTAATAAAAAATAATGAATGGTATTTGCCATGAAAATGATAAAAAATTGAAATATCAGAATTGGCCTGATCAAGAATAAAAGATTCAGCCGGAATTGGAAAAAAAAACTCATTACTGTTCTTCAAACTCATTTATCAAAAAACAATTATATCATGAAAGAAATTTTTACTAAATCTATTGTTTTTCTCAAAAGCATCACAGCTTTACTATTGGTATCCCAAGGTGGGAAAGCTTTTGCACAAGCCCCTGGTGGTATCAGTACGGGACTCGTATCCTGGAACAAACAGAACATAGGGAATACCGGTACTGTCTGGAAAAACAATGTAGGAGCCAATGACGCTGCCGGAACGGGAACCATTGTCTACAATTCTACTACCGATCTGGTCAATTTTAACAGATCCTATACCTTTAATACCTCTGGTATATTCACCCTGCCTGCAGCTCTGGACCTCAGTGGAAGCTACTCTGTATTCGGGGTATCTACGTTAAAGACTATTGGTGTAAACGGGCGGGTATTTGGTTCTGCTTTATCAAATGTTTTATTAGGATATTGGACCAATAGAATGAATACGGTGTTTTATGACGGAACTCCCAATAGCCTTGTCACAGGGGTGAACGGGGTGATAGATTCCAAAAGAGACTTGACGCAATATACCTACATTCGAAGTGCCGGTCCTTTCTCTTTTTCCGGTAATGGGTCCACAATCCTTTCAGGAGCAGCCTCTGGAGCTATAGCCTTTAGGGGGACAATAGGAGGAAGTAGTGGAGAAAACTCCAATGTGGTCGTTCCGGAGTATATTACCTATAATACAGCCCTAAGCAATGCTGACAAAAATAAAGTGGAGTCCTATCTGGCTCTTAAATATGGATATACAAAGTCTGGAGATTATATAAACTCTGCCGGAGGAACATATTGGACCTCTGGGACAGGATATGACAAGAATGTTGCAGGAATCGGTAGGGATGATGCTTCTGCATTGGAACAGAAAGTTTCCAAATCTCAAAATACGGATGCTACATTAACGTTGTCTACCAATTCGGATTTCAGCTTACCCAATGAGGATGCAGGCAGAGTGACCATAAGTGGAAATCTTGGTTTTCTGATGATTGGCAATGATAATGCGTCTGCAAATACCAGGCAAGCAACAGATGTAGCGCCCGGTTTCAATACAAGAATTTCCCGCGAATGGAGGATTCAGAATACAAACTTTACCCAAAATGTAGGATTGAAGTTCTCATCAATAGACATTTATCCTTCTGCCTGGAATTTGATTTGGGATGCAGACGGAAACTTCACCTCCGGTGCTGTAAACTTAGGGCTTCTTAGTGCCAGTGCCAGTTCGGAAGGAATGTTTACTGGAAGCCAGCTGGCTAGCGGATACCTGGCCTTGATGACCAACACTACGGATAGTGATGGTGACGGGATTACAGATATTATTAATGATTTGGATGCGGATAATGATGGAATTCCTGATGCCATAGAATGTCCTAAACAGTTTTATTGGACGGGACCTATTACGATCTCTGGAGCTACTGCCAGCGGAGTTGTCAATGGAGTACCTTATACCTATGTATCAGACAAGCTAATAGGAGCCACTGCGGGGGTAGTTGGTCATAGCACGTTTCCTGCATCCTATGGGGTTCCCAATAATAATCCTACCATACAAAATACTCAGGTGTCCCATAATGTGCTCACGTTTGCCGAACCTATGCCGAACCCTCTTTTTGTATTTGCTTCTGTTGGAAATGCGGGCTTAGCAGTTCCTGTAGTCTTTGATCGCCCTGTTCAGATTGTTTGGTCTACAGGAGTTGTCGTAAATTCTCCAACCCAGTTTACGGGAACAGAAGGCTTTGCTATTGTAAAAATTCCGGGGGTGCATACTGCTATTTCGTTTGATTATACAGCCCCTGAATTCTATGCTAATTTTACTTTTGGGGCAGAACAATTCCAAAACTGCGATTTTGATAACGACGGAGTAGACAACTATTTGGATCTGGATTCTGATAATGATGGATGCCTAGATGCCATTGAAGGAGACGAGAATGCTACGATTGGCCAGCTATCTGTATCCGGTGGAACCGTAGGGGTTGGAACCGGTTCCTGGGCTCCCAAGAAAAATCTGTGCCCCAATTTTTCCTGCATTGATGCCCAGGGGGTTCCTATTTTGGTAAACACTGGCGGTGCTGCTGATATTGGAAATGATCAGGGTCAGGGCCTAGGTAGCTCTCAAAACGGCGCTGTAAGACCATCAGGCTGTAATACCTGTAGTAAACCTCCTGTAACAGGCATTGGGCTTGATACACAATATGGAATTACTTCCTTGGGAAGAGCCGGAAGCGCCGGAGACAACTGGCCTATGGTAAGAAAGGGAGCTTGGACTGCTCTTGAATCCAAGACCAAGGGGTTTGTAGTTAACAGGTTGACGACCGCAGAAATTAACCTGATTCCGGCTGCCAACCTGGTAGAAGGTATGATGGTGTATGATACCACGCTCAACTGTCTCAAGGTATACACCACTACAGACAATGGGACCACCTATGGCTGGAACTGCATGAATACCCAAACTTGTCCCTAATTAAACAGATATTATCCATTAAAAACAAAAAACATGAAAAAACTAAGTATCATAATGGCCTTTTCTCTTTGGGGAATATCCTTTTCCCAGGTGGCCATTGGAAAAGCATCGGTTAGCAATGCCTCCGTATCCCTTGAATTTGGGAACGATAACAAGGGGATGATTCTGCCTTGGGTTACCAATGGCTCTTCGGTAACAGGAGCCGTAAATGGAACCATTGTCTATGACATTTCTGATCATAAGGTCAAATACCTAAAGTCAGGATCCTGGTCTGACCTGAATGGAGAAACGGAATTGAATCCCGAAACCATGGGAGCAGCAGATACCACACTTCAGGATTCAAAAGTTGAATCTTCCAATACAAAAGTTATCATAGGAGGGAATGCTGCAACGGATACAACCCCGGGAATTCTGGTACTTACCGATACCAACAAAGCCATGATTCTTCCCAAGGTAGCCAACCCTCACTTGAATATTATTAATCCTGCTCCGGGAATGTTGGCTTATGATACCAATCTTCATATGCTGGCCATATTCAATGGAACAGTTTGGTCTTTTTGGAAGCCATAGCTGTTTATTGCATATAAAGAGAACATGGAATTGTGAAAGCTACCCCCTATAATGACATGAAAAGAAATATAATCTTTCTTCAAAAACTTTTTATTCAGTCCTTTATTTTCATTGGGGCCTTTACTTTTGCACAGGCCCCAGGGGGAGTGAGCGCTGGATTGGTGTCCTGGAACAAGCAAAACGTTGGAAATACAGGTACTGTATGGAAAAACAATGTGGGAGGAAATGATGCTTCCGGAACGGGAACAATTGTCTACAATTCCACTACAGATCTGGTCAATTTTAACAGATCCTATACCTTTAATACCTCCGGGATTTTCACTCTGCCAGCGGCTCTGGATCTAAGCGGAAGTTACTCCGTTTTCGGGGTAGCCAGGTTAAAGACCATTGGGGTGAACGGGCGGGTATTTGGCTCTGCCTTATCGAATGTTTTGTTCGGATATTGGAGTAACAGGATGAATACGGTATATTATGATGGAGCTCCCAATAGCCTTACCACGGGTGTGAACGGGGTGATAGATTCCAGAAGAGACCTGATGCAATATACCTACATACGAAGCACCGGACCTTTCTCCTTTTCCGGTAATGGTTCCGCTATCCTCTCAGGAGCTGCCTCTGGGGCTACCACTTTAAGGGGGACTATAGGTGGAAGTTTTGGAGAAAATTCTAACGTTATTGTTCCGGAATACATTACCTATAATACAGCCCTAAACAATACAGAGAAAAATAAAGTGGAGTCTTATCTGGCTCTCAAATATGGATATACCAAATCGGGGAACTATACTTATTCTTCGGGAGGTGTATTCTGGACAGCAGCAGCAGGGTATACCAATGATATTATAGGCATCGGCAGGGATGATGGCTCTGGGCTGGAACAGAAAGTTTCCAAGTCTTCCAATACGGATGAAATAATAACGATATCAACCAGTATGAACTTCAGCCTGCCCAATGACGATATGAGTAGGACCGCAATAGGAAATAATCTCAGTTTTTTAATGATTGGTAATGACAATGCTTCTACAAGTACCAGGAGAGCAACGGATCTTATGCCTGGATTCAACACAAGGCTGTCCCGTGAATGGAGAATTCAGAATACAGGCTTCACCCAAAATGTAGGACTGTTGTTCTCATTATTGGATAACTATATTCCCACCTGGAATTTGGTTTGGGATGCTGACGGAGATTTTACCTCGGGAGCTGTAAATCTGGGACCTCTTACGGGAGGGCAAGGACAGTTTACAGGAAGTCAGCTCAGCAGCGGATATCTTGCTTTGATGGCAAATTATGCTGATGCTGATGGGGATGGACTCATAGATGGTGATGACCTTGATGCAGATAATGATGGAATTCCTGATACGGTAGAATGTCCCGGGCAGCTTTATTGGACGGGGCCGGTAGCCATCTCAGGAAATAGCGCTACAGGAACCATCAATGGAGTGCCCTATACATTTACCTCCAGCAATCCGTTGAATGCTACCTCAGCGGTTTTTGGACACAGTACGTTCCCTTCATCATATGGGGTTCCCAATAATAATCCTACCATCCGTAATGACTTTGCATCCCATAATGTGCTGACTTTTGGTACAGCGATGGTAAACCCTGTTTTAGTATTTGCTTCTCTGGGAAACGCAGGCTTAGCAGTTCCTGTGGTCTTTGATCGGCCTGTGGAGATCATATGGTCAGGATTTCAGGCAGGAGGAAGTTTTACCATAAATTCCCCAACCCAGTTTACAGGAAGAGAAGCCTTCGTTATTGTGAAAGTTCCGGGAACTCATACTTCGCTTTCGTTTGATTATACGGTCCCTGAATTCTATGTTAATTTTACCTTTGGTGCCGAGCAACTGCAATCATGCGATTTTGATGGAGACGGTATCCAGAACAGGTTTGATTTGGATTCCGATAATGATGGTTGTCTGGATGCGGTTGAGGGAGACGAAAATGCTACTATTGGTCAATTATCTGCATCGGGTGGAACAGTAGGGGTAGGCACAGGTTCCTGGGCCCCTAAAAAAAATCTGTGTTCTAATTCATCTTGCATTGACGTGCTAGGAGTTCCTGTGTTGGTAAACAGTGGCGGTGCTGCTGATATTGGAAATGACCGTGGGCAAGGGATAGGCACCTCTCAAAACAATACTGTAAAGCCACTGATAGGATGTAATGTTTGCAGCAAGCCGCCGGCAATAGGTATTGGCCTTGATACAAAATATGGGATCACCTCCCTAGGAAGAGCCGGAAGCGATGGAGACAACTGGCCTATGGTAAGAAAAGGAGCATGGACCGCCCTTGAATCCAAAACCAAGGGATTTGTTGTCAACAGGTTGACGACCGCAGAAATTAACCTGATTCCGGCTGCCAATTTGGTAGAGGGAATGATGGTGTATGATACCACACTCAATTGTCTCAAGGTATATACCACTACAGACAATGGGACCACCTACGGCTGGAACTGTATGAATACCCAAACATGTCCGTAATTAAAAATTTCCCATCCCTTAAAACTAAAAAGACAAAGTATCCTAATCTATGAAATCATCTCAAAACTGCTTAAAATCATTATGAATTGATCAATGCCATCTTATAGCAAATACATTTTAGATTAAAACAAAAAATATTTATATGAAAACAAAATTTACAATACTCTTTTTTTTATTTTCACTTATTCTTATATCTGCCCAGACAGAAATTTGCGGGAATGGGATTGATGATGATGGTGATGGATACATTGATAGCTATGACAGTGACTGCTTCACCGGGCCGGCTCCGACCTGCTTTACACCGGCCCCATCCAACTCGTTTGGGATTCAATTAAATGTTCAGGGGGCAGCCAACGCACTGGATGTTTCCATGGCACCTACTCTTGGTGACATTGACAATGACGGGAAAGTAGAAATTATTGCCCCATTAAATAACAGCACCCAAGGCTTTATTGTGTATGAGGTAAATGGTACTACACTCACCCAGGAATCTTACACCTATAATATTTCATTGTATGCACCGGTGAATGGATCAATATCTCAACCGGCCATTGCGGATATTGATAAGAATGGTACAGCGGAAGTTGTCTGTGTAGGCGCCAACGGTTTTATTTATGTCTTCAACTATACAGGAGGGACTTCAACAACATTTAAATGGAGATCAAATCTGGCTACCGATACCGCAGGAGGATCACCGAGAATTGCAGATATTGATGAGGATGGGGTTCCTGAAATTATTGTAGGGAATGATGTATTTAGATTTTCTGCAGGACTTGGTGCTTTAAACAGGGTGGTATTAGGCAGTAATACCAATCCTTTTGGTATTGACAACCAAGCTTGGGGGGTTGATTTTGCAGTAGTTGATATCCTTTCATCCAATCCGGGTAAAGAGATTGTAGCAGGATCTGTTGTGTACGGAGTGAATTTTACAACCAATACGCTTACCATTCTTAAAAACCTAAGTACCATTGCAGGAGCTGCGGTAGTTCCCAATAATTCCGATGGTCCTACTGCAGTAGCGGATCTTGACGGGGATGGTGATTTGGATATAGTATATACCAGCAGAACAACCGGTAGGGTGTATGCATGGGATCCCCAGAATAATTTGCTGTTACTGAATGTACAAGGAGGGGGAACTAATGGATTGGCTGGGGGACCCACCATTGCCTATGTATATGATGAAACAACGAAAGGACTAGGATATACCACGGATTTACCGGAAATTATTATAACAAACGCTTCGATTGTAGTTGCCTATAATCTTCAGTTTCCGGGGAATAAAAGAGTATGGTCCTTTGCCACCACGGATACTTCTGGCGAGACCGGAATTACCGCCTTTGACTTTAATGGAGACAGTATCATGGAGATGGTCTATAATGATGAGACCAGAATAAGAATCATGAACGGAAATGTGAACCCTCCGGTAAACCTTTCTACCTTTAATTCCGGTACGGCTACCTGGATGGAGCATCCTGTAGTAGCAGATGTAGATGGTGATGATCAGGCAGAGATGATAGCCTTTTCAGGGGATACCAATACGGCTCTCAACGGAAGATTGAACATATTTAATCCAACTCCTGGAAATGTGTGGCAGCCGGCCAGAAAAGTCTGGAACCAAAGAGGGTATCATATAGTCAATATCAATGATGACCTTACGGTACCTACTGTGGAATCATCAAGTGTTAAGTTTATGCCTGCTGCTTCCCCGAAATTCAAAACCTTAAATCAATATAACGTACAGTTTAACCCCAATAACCTACGTTTAGAACCCGGAACGGTAGCTGCTACCGATGCCAGGCTTGCTACATTGATATTCTTAAATGGGGCCACTAATACATTGCAGGCAGAGATCTCCGTTTTGGGGGATTCTGATCTTCCTGCTGGTACACCGATTACAATTTATAGAGGTAATCCTACTACTTCTTCAGCTTCTGTAGTTGCGCAGACCGTATATACCACTGCAACAATCTCTGTAGGAACTACCACTACTGTCAATATTCCGGGGGTATTTATTTTAGGATACGATTATTATGCCATCATCAATGATAATGGCTCCAAGCCAAGGCCTTTCAATCTTTCTACAGATTTTCCTTCTACGGGAACTACAGAATGCAACTATACCAACAATATGAAACGCATTACTCCCGCTGAAATTGATACAGATGGGGATGGTTCAGATGATGATGCCGATCTGGATATTGATAACGACGGCATTCTGAACACAGTAGAAAACCAAGGGTATGCAGCCTTTGGGGATGAAGACAATGACGGGATTCTCAATTGTCAGGATGTAGTAGATAATGGGACAGGAGATGGCTCTTCCACAGTGTATACCGATGCAGACGGGAATGGTGTGCCTGATGTTTATGACTTGGATGGTGACCGCATTCTTAATATGAATGATCTGGATTCTGATAATGATGGTATTTTAGATATTCATGAGTCTGGGCAGACCACTGGTGTGGATGCTAATGGAGATGGGATATTGGATGGAGCAGTGGGAACAGACGGGGTGCCGGATTCTGTACAACCCACCCCTAATGGAGGTACTGTAAACTACACAATGCTTAATACTGATGGAATTGGCCAGCCCAATTATCTGGATTGGGATAGTGATGAAGACGGCTGTTTTGATGCCATAGAAGGAGACGAAACCGTATACCTGTCTCAAATTAATGCCAATGGAAGTATCAATATTACAGCCAATGGCGGGATTGATGAAAATGGGGTGCCTCAATTGGTAAATACCGGAGGTACAGCCGATATTGGAGGAGATTATGGTCAGGGAGTAGGAGGTTCTGCTAATGTAGCCATCTACGCATGTATTTGTTACAATAATCCCAATACTTCAGGCCCCGGCATAGATACAAATTTTGGAATAACACTTCTTCAGCGGGCAGGATCAACCAATGGAAACTGGCCAATGGTAAGAAAATCAGCGCATATTGCTTTAGAATCAAATACAAAAGGTTTTGTAATCACCAGAATAGCAACTACAGCCTTGGCAGCCATAACCAATCCTGTAGAAGGGATGCTGGTGTATGATACTACGGAGAAATGTCTTAAGATCTACGATGGTGTATCATGGAAGTGCTTCAATATACCGTCTTGTCAAAATTAAAATATAGTAGATATGAAAAAATTATCAATTACTCTATCACTTTGGGTTATAACATTGGTGATATTGCCAATACAAATCTCTGCCCAGTTAATCATTGGTGATCAGGTGGGTACAGCAGCCAATAAAACCTCAGTTCTTCTGGAATTTGCCAATACCAATAACAAGGGCATTATTGTTCCCTATGTAAGAACGCTCCCTTCTTCTCCCACACCAGGTACCTTACTATTGGATGTTAGTGATCCAGTGCAGGCCCGCTTTAAAGTATACAATCAAAATCCCATCTCCGGAACTAACGGCTGGTTTGATTTAAGTGGTCAGAATGGTTCGGTTACCCCTTCACTAGCTGTGCAACCAGTAGGAATAGCAGAAACAGGAGCCAAAACCATTATTGGTGATTCTTCAAGTTCTGTAGAGGGAGTTCTGGTGCTGGAATCACCCAATAAAGCGATGGTATTGCCCATTGTTACCGATGTCAGCAATATCTTAAATCCTTCGCCGGGTATGATGGTGTATGTGAGTGTTTCACCAACCTCAAAAAGGCTTGCATTTTTTAATGGTTCTAAATGGAGTTTTTGGCAGGCTCAGTAGTTTCCTACCTCTGCACAAGTTTTTAATAGGAAAAACAAACACCCATAGAATGATGATCCCAAGGGAGTAGACTTCACCAGAATACTTAAGGGGTAATGCAATATTCAAAGGGACGGTTGGGTCCTTTTTGAAACCCTGAGCTACGTTTTTTTAATTATTTATTTATGGAGGGAAATGGCCTTCAGTCATTTCCCATTTTTTAAATGAAACCTAAAGATCAGCGCGCAATGAATGGGGCTATTTTGATCAGGAAATACCATTCAGAATCGTAAGTATTCAAAACCAATCTGAATATAAATAGGTAAACAAAAAAGAAACTTTAAATTAAAATACATTATGAAAGCAGAAGAAATAATAATGCTTCTTATTATTTTAATAATAACAATCATTACTCAGACCCAGATAAAATAAGAACCTGTGAAAGGTAAAGCTTCAATAAGATGTGAAAAAATAGGTAAACAAAAACAACAACTTTAAATTAAAATTTATTATGAAAGCAAAAAAAGTAATTATGCTATTTGTTATATTATTAACAACAACTGTTATTAACGCCCAGATAAAAAAAGTACCAGAGAAGTATAAGGCTGCTGTGGAAACAATATTCAAAGCCTTTAAAAACCATGATTATAACTTATTAAAACCGTTGTTAGACTCTAACGTAAAAGTAGGAACCCTTCCAACAGGTATGAATGATAAGGTAGTTGCACAAGTGGTTGAGAAATTCCCTGTGCCGGAATTATACTCGGTGGTAGGAATGGTTACAGAAGGTGAAAATGAAAGGGTAAAAACTTTGTATAAATTTAGTGATGCTCCTGAAAATAGGAGTCTTAGAAATAAATCTGTAAACCGAAGCTTTTTGTTTAATAAGGATGGTAAAATAATTGACCTGGATGTTTTTGAGGGGATAACGGCTACTAGCGTAAGAAAGCAATAGTATTATTTCAAACACAATATAAAATACGAAAAACTGAAACAGTCTAAATTCAGGGCCCTCCAAATAATAAACTAAGAATTTACGAAAGAATAAATAATATAGGAAAAACATCGGTAAAGATCAGTTAGAATGGTTAAATAGTTTTTTTAATATTTTTTGTGTAGGAGGAACAGCTTTATGTTGTTTCTCCTTTTTATAGGATGAAAGTTGATAAAATGGGCTCAAGACATTAATAATGTGTATATGACATTTGATATGTTGTCTAGGATGAGTTATTTTGAATAAGGATATAATAGTTTAGATGTAGGAGTGTCATATCATCACTTCTGTATCTAGTAAGTAGGAAATATTTTTATTTTTTTGTTGGGTTTATATAATTTTTGTTGGGGTATTCAAGAGAACAAATTGTTTTCTGAAATCTTAAATAAAGAATATTTTTTCATTTTGTTTGAGGAAAATACTTTCTAATTTTTTCCTTAATTATTTTAATGAGGGCCTCTGGTCTTCTGACATTATTTGCATAGGAGGAACAACTTCAGTTGTTCCTCCTTTTTTATAGGATCTGATGCTCTATAGGGTGAAATTAAAATTCCTTCAATCTGATGAAATAGATTTCCATAAGAGTTGAAGGAATATAATAACATTCTATGAGCGCTATATCTAATACTGCTGTAATAAATATTTTAAAATATCTGTAGTAGTCACAATACCTTTTAGTTCTCCATTTTCTACCACAGGAACGGAATGAAAGCTATGCTCCGATAAAATTTCTACAACCTCTTTAATGGTGGTCTCGGGATCTACAATAACGGGAGCTTTGGTCATCACCTGAGAAATACTGAATACATCATATACGACTGCCGATACGGGAACATCTTCAGAATCATCAGAGTCTTCTACATCTGCATAGCTTATTTTTAGTAAATCAGAATAGCTTAGTACCCCTAATAACTTGTCATTTTCCACCACGGGGATATGCCTTATTTTATTCTTTTTAAATAAATTTTCAGCTTCATACAATGACTGTTTAAGATTAACTGTAACCAGTTCTTTGGTCATAATCTGGGAAATTGGAACTCTTTGTTTCATAACATTTTTGTTTAGTTTTATTTTTGAGAAATCTTCATGAAAAACAGTTGATAGATTCATTTTTCATACTCAAAGTTAGTAAAGAAATCTCTGCGTCATTGTACACTTGTACCTGATATTTGTCAATTTTTGGGTTTATATAATGCTTTAAAATATGTCAAATGTCAGTCTTTAGTTTTTGCGATTTTTTCAAGCATTCCCTAACTTTAATAGATAATTATTAAAAACAGATTATGATGAAAATTTTCGATTTTCAGGACCTTCATGAAAGAAAAGACCTGATTGGTTTTCTGCATTCAAACAAAGCAGAAAACGCCGTTTATAATGATGTTTTAGAAAAATATCTTTATGAGGAAGAACTCCGCTTTCTTCAGGCAGAACTTGTGAATCTCCAGAACTGGATCAAAGAAACCGGTAAAAAAGTAGCCATTATTTTTGAAGGGAGGGATGCTTCCGGAAAGGGGGGAACCATCAAGCGTTTTGCTGAGCATCTTAACCCGAGGGCCATGCGTCTGGTAGCGCTCAATAAACCTACCGATATTGAACGCGAGCAATGGTATTTTCGTCGTTATGTAAAGGAGCTTCCCAATGCAGGGGAAATGGTTTTCTTTGACCGTAGCTGGTATAACCGCGCTGTTGTAGAGCCTGTAATGGGATTTTGTACACCGGAACAGTATGAATCTTTTATGGTACAGGTTCCTGAGTTTGAACATATGATGTATGAGGCAGGAACCATCATTATCAAATTTTGGTTTTCTGTAAGCAAGGATCAGCAACTTTACAGGTTTAACAGGAGGCTGAAAAATCCGCTTAAAATGTGGAAATACAGTCCCGTAGACGAGAAAGGACAGGAGCTGTGGGATGACTTTACGTATTACAAAGATCAAATGTTCAGCAGAACGCACAATGCATTTTCACCGTGGATTATTGTGAGGTCTGATAATAAGCAGAAAGCAAGGCTGGAGGCCATCCGCTATGTTCTTTCACAATTTAATTATACCGGGAAAGATAAGGCAGCGGTCAATATCAATCCGGATCCTAATGTGATACAACGCTATTTCAGAATGATCAAGCAAATAGATCTTTAATACAATCAATACTACAAAATATGGAAATTTCACAAGAACAATATAAAAGATTAAATACAAAAAAAGGGATTTATGCCCTTCTTCAAAATTCAACTTTAGATGCCGGAAAAGCTGAAAATTTTTTGAAATATGAACAGCGCGTAGCCAAACTGCAGGAAGAACTTATCAAAATGCAGAACTGGGTGGCAGAGCATCAAAAAAGAGTTATTATCCTATTTGAGGGACGGGATGCCGCTGGTAAAGGAGGGGCTATCCGAAGGATCACCGAAAATCTTAACCCCCGCCAGCACAGGATTGTAGCATTGCCCAAACCTGATGAAATAGAGCAGGGGCAGTGGTATTTTCAACGGTACATCAACCAGCTGCCCAAAACCGGTGAAATTGTTTTTTTCGACAGAAGCTGGTATAACCGTGCGGTAGTAGAGCCCGTGAACGGTTTCTGCACAGAGGAAGAGTATGAGGTGTTTATGGCACAGGTCAACGAATTTGAGAAGATGATCATTAACTCCGGAATCTATGTTTTGAAACTCTATTTTTCCATTTCCAAGGAAGAGCAGGAAAAGCGGTTTAATGAAATCATCAACAACCCGCTCAAAAAGTGGAAATACAGCAATGTAGACCAAAAAGCTCTTGAACTCTGGGATCAATATACCCTCTATAAAGAAAGGATGTTCAAGGATACCTGTACAGAATTTGCACCATGGAAGATTTTTAAGGCCAATAAAAAGTCAAAAGCAAGGATAGAATCCCTAGAATATATTCTGGAAAATATTCCCTACCAAATTAAGGATGAACAGGTTTTACAGCATCAGGAACTGGAGTAGGAGTTTACTCCTGCTTTCTATGCATTCCTATACAATAATTATAAGAATAGACTGTCTGCTGGGGCAGTCTATTGTATTTTTATGTTTCCTTTCACAGGGCTGGTACCCCGTTTCATAACCCCCTTTACCCCCTTACCCAAGGGGGTATACCCCGTTCAGAAGACCCTGTAGGGGGTATGATAAGGGGCTGTAGGTACTTGTATAACGGTCTTTACCCCCTTACCTAAGTGTCCCGAGGTGGTTCCTTAAGTGGCTATGGGCCGTTCGGAAGCCCCTATAGGTACTTGTATAACGGTCTTTACCCCCTTACCCAAGTGTCTGGAGGCGGTTCCTTAAGTGTCTATTGGCCGTTTGGAAGTACCTGGAGACCGTTTCTTAAATGTCTTTAACCACTTATATAAGTATCCGGAGACATCTACTAAAGTAGATAAAGGCAATTTAGAAATGCCTGACGACAGTTTTATAACCGATTTTTCTTACTTAAGTGATTGTTTGGAAGTAGTTTGGAAGATCTTAAAGAGGTTCTGGAAATACCTATAGCCCCTTTGAAAGCATCTACAGGCTTTGTATTTGGGGGGGCAATATTGTTTTTGGTTGCTTGATATAAAATTTCCGAAGCAGGATGGCTTTGGGAAATGGTATTTGATAGAGACAATCTTTAATAAAAAATAGGAGAGAGATCTCTCTCCTATATAGGACAATTATGAAAATTTATAATCTCTTCAGACTATTATCGGTGGGATTACATAATCTTACCACAATTTTATACAGGCATGTACTTTTTATTGAGCAATTTTATATATAGTCAAAATAAGATTACAATTATTGTGTTTGATGATCTCCGTGCTTCAAAGAACAAAAAGCCCTAAAGCATTTGAAGATTTCATCAGAATATTTACTCTGTATAGCGGGTGCTTTTAACCGACTATTTGTCATTTAAATATTTATTCCTCTCTCTCTCTCTAAAAAAATATAGGAGAGAATAACTCTCCTATATACAAAAAATGAAAAAATGAAATAATCTCTTTGGTCTATTTCAGGTAGGATTATATAATCTTACTCCAAGTGGATATACAGGCATGTATTTTTTAATTGTGTAATTTTATATAATAGCCAAAATAAGATTATAATTAATTTATTGTAGGCAAAGATAACATTGGCTTTATCTATTCTTGTTCTTAAATAATAAGTTTTTCACATACTAATAGTAACAATGCTGTAATTATTTTCATTTTATTTTACTTGAAATAATATAATAATGGTAACCGTACTTTGGAGTTATATACAATAATATATATACAGTAAGAATATTAATACTGATTACCATTACATTATTATAAGGTAGTTATGTCAAAAAATTTAATTATACTAATTTCAAAAGTTATTGAAGATGGATAAATCCATAACTGCCAGTTCCAGCAGTAACAGTAATTGGACCACTACTTGGCAAAACAGTATAACAATAAAACTTTCCTGGTTCGAGATATACTGGCGTTTCATTAAGGAAGAAATTAGATGCAGGAGCATATATTGATGAAACCATACTAATTCTACTCACAAGGGTTCCTGTAGCTGTACATTCCCACAAATGGACATATAATATATTGGGACTTGTACCTGTCCAGGAAAGGCTGCCAGAAGTTTTAAACAGTCCAATTTTAGTAACGCTAAAAATTGTAGAAATTCTAGTATAAGTGGAAGCAGCAGCAGAAACACCACTAGGGTTAGTAACAAATCTATTTAAGGCGGCATTAGGTGCTTGTACGTTTGGAATCCAAGTAGCCACCCCGTTAGCATCACTTCCAAGTATTTTATCTACACCCTGATTACCATCTAAATATTTTAGTCCACCTGTTGCAGGCCCGCTGATGGTAAGCTGATTGGTTGCTGTTGTCACAATAGTGGTTGGCTGTATTAAATTACCTCCTAACTGTATGTTTGATCCTGTTAAAGTAAGACCGTTATCAGCGGTATTGCTTCCACCGCCACCGCCGCCAGTACCTGAAGCTACTTTTTGCCATACATTTCCATCGAAATAATAATAACCAGTTCCTGTAATATTGATTCTAGGTCCTACATTATCTCCTCCGGAAATGTCTGTAATATAAATCAATGCTCCGGTTTGGGCTGTTGTATACAAAGTTCCTTTTGTGGTAATCTCCCCGCGGGTAAGTCTAGGTGCCTGCAGACCGTCTGCATCAGTTGCTCCCAGTTTTCCGGTAACATCTAAAGTGGTATTGGGAGTAGAGGTGTTAATACCCACTCTTCCGCTTTGTGCATTTGCTGCAAGGGAACAAGTCAATGCCGTGATTGTCATTACTTTTGTAATTTTGTTTTTCATCTTAAGTAATTTTTAATTAAGTTAATTATTTTAGTTGTGTTGTATTCTTGTGTTTTTATAAGGTATTCATGAACAAATATCAAAATGCACCAAGCGACAAATAAGGGTGAAGATTGTATTAACATTGTTACCAATATGGTGTTTTTGATATTTTTTTATTAGTTAATATTTTATAAGGGTGGAGAGCGTACAGGTCTCTCATCATATTTATTCATTGTATTTAAAATTTGATTGATTATCAATACTATTTTTTAGTTAATAATTTTTTCTATCTTAAGGAAAGGAAAAGCTCAAGCTGAAAAATAAATAGGCTTTATACAATTAATGACAATGTAATAATTAGATGAAAACAAAAGGATAATTACTATACTGTTGAAATATATATAAAGCCTTTATAATGCTATTAAATTTGAAATACTTTATTTACGATCTGATACATACTCTTTGTTCTTATATTAGAAATACATTTTTTCCTCATAATTGGTAAATAATTTATGTTTTAAAAGGTAGTCCTAGTTAGACTATGGTGTAACTTATTGAATTATAAACCACTTGATTGTATTTTTATTTTTTTTAGATAATATGTGAAATTGACATAGGATATGTTTGAATGCTGTTTTACATTTGCACATATAAATGATTAAAGGGTAATTGATTAAGCATTTAAGTCTATGAAAAAGGCATAATTAATTCGTTTAAAAAATAGTCTAACTAGGACTACTTTTGCCATTAAATCAAATGATAATCAGTGTTAAAAGTAATAATCTTGGATTTTTTTTTACAAAAAAAAAATCCAAGATTATTACTTTTATGTTATCAAACCATATATTTATATATCATTATCTCTTTTACATCGTCTTATAATGAAGCTACAGAGCAAAAAGCCATGC
Source organism: Chryseobacterium aurantiacum (assembly GCF_003020585.1). GTDB lineage: Bacteria > Bacteroidota > Bacteroidia > Flavobacteriales > Weeksellaceae > Chryseobacterium > Chryseobacterium aurantiacum. Next base: position 333,735 of record NZ_PXUE01000002.1, on the reverse strand, counting down.
ATTATGCATGGCTTTTTGTTTAATTTTTATGTAAACCTATTTTAGGACAACTTAATATAATAAATCTTTATTCTTATTGCAGATAATTAAGAATAATCTATCACAATATTAAAAATCAATTCTTTGATAATAGGTATCATCAGATTTTTAAATGAATTTAGTAAAGGCTTTGGAACTAATATCAATAAAAATAGGAGAGATCTCTCTCTCCTATATAGGACAATTATGAAAAGTTATAATCTCTTCTAACTATTATCGGTGGGATTACATAATCTTACCACAATTTTATACAGGCATGTATTTTTTATTGAGCAATTTTATATATAGCCAAAATAAGATTACAATTATTGTGTTTGATGATCTCCATGCATCAAAGAGCAAAAAGCCCTAAAGCATTTGAAGATTTCATCAGAATATTTACTCTGTATAGCGGGTGCTTTTAACCGACTATTTGTCATTTAAATATTTATTCCTCTCTCTCTCTAAAAATATAGGAGAGAATCACTCTCCTATATGCAAAAAATGAAAAAATGAAATAATCTCTTTTGGTCTATTTCAGGTAGGATTAAGGATTATATAATCTTACTCCAATTGTATATACCCGCGTGTATACTTTAATTGTGTAATTTTATATATAGCCAAAATAAGATTATAATTAATTTATTGTAAGCTTCTTGAAGCCTATCAATTAGTTTTTATAATAACTGAAAGAAGCCGACTGAATCCCCCAATTCTGCAAATAATCAGCAGGTGCATTCGGTGGTACATTGGCTGTTCTTGAAGATAAATGTTCAATGCCATACAATAGCTCTACTTTATATTCAGAATCCGGAGTAGCTGAATCCATACTATAATTAGCGGAAAGAAAGTATCGGAAATTATAGTTTGAACCACCACCAATAGGACCACCAGTTTCATTATACTTTATGGCCTCATCAAAGTAAGGAGACATCTGTGAAGTTTGCATAACTACTGACACTACATTCATTACTGTCCAAATAGGACTAGCAGCAGTACCTGTATTTTTAGACAATCTTGCATATGCTCTGCTGTGGAAGTATATAGGTCCTCTAATAGTTCCTGCTGATCCTCCGGAAGGTATTAAAGGGAAAGCGTTACTAGGAGGATTCGTAGTAGCAGGATACTTCATCTCAAACCACATCCCCCAAGATGCTGTTCCCCTTCTTATTGAACCACCAGTAGGAAATTTAAACCTAACTTCAGAATTAGGAACTAGCCAACATTCTGTATCCAGTACCTGGCCGGCAGTCATTTGAGACACATTTAGGATAGAAGAGAGAGGAACGGTTCGGGAATCATTTTGTCTGACATTACTATCAACATGATACAGAGTAAAGTCGTTATTAGTTGGATCTACTGGCCTAAATATCCCTACATTACCATTTGCATCAGAAACCAAAGGGGTTCCGCCTGGCATTATGGGTAATGTTCTGACTCTTAAATCCCCATTAATATCCAAATTCTTTGTGGGACCAGTGGTATTAATCCCTACGTTTCCTGTTTGTGCATAGGAAAATGCAGATAGTGTAATGAGGGTTAATAATGTAATTGTTTTTGTTTTCATCTTTTAAAAAATTAACTTGTTGTTTTTAATTGCTTAATCATGCGTTCACAGAGACAAGCTGTCAAAAAATTAAGATATCTTCTGAATCAGAAAATTCTTAAGTTAAATAGGAAATGTCCTGTGATCAATTGTGTTTATTTTATACAAGTAGTCCTACAAGGACTAGCTTTTAACTTATTGATTTACAAGTTAATGAGTTAGTGTTTAGCCTTTTTGTAAATAATAATAACATTATGTGAAATGGGCATAGGATATGTGCAAAGGCTGTTCTAAATTTGCCCCGTACAAATGATTAAAGGATAATTGATTAGGCTTTTCTGTCAAGAAAGTTTTATAATGAATTTGCCTAGAAAACTAGTCCTTGTAGGACTAATTTTTTATTCTAAATTAGCCGATCAAAACAATAACAATGACCTTTAATTTCTTCTTATTAAAAAATAATCAGCAAAATTTTTCATGTTCTCATGACATATATATAAAAATTACTGCTGCGGAATTCAAAATTGATTATTCTATTCAAACCCCTTTCAAAATTAATCCTGAAGAATGGGATGCTGAAAAACAGAGGCCCGGCAATATCTATTTCAAGAAGTATAAAGCCCTGAATGTAAAGCTTAATCATTTGAAGATTTCCCTTACTGAAGTACTAAAGGAAAATATTCTTCTGAAAAAAATCACTTCTCAAAGCTCTGTTTCAAAAGAGGTCAGAAGAATTTGTGAGGTAAAAGAAAATAATCTTCCCGAAAATTCACTTTTAAATATCATTAGCACATACATTGCTCTGAAAAAGGACTTTATTTCCCCTTCTACCTATAAAAGGTATATGGTTTTTTTTAAACTGGTAGAACGCTTCGAAGGGCATATGGCAAAGCGGTTCTCTATAGAATCTGTAGATATGGAATTTGTGAAAGGCTTTTTGGCCTTCGGAAGCATAGAAGAATATAGCGAGAATACCATATACAGGACTATACACTTCATAAAGACCATTCTTAATTTTGCTGAAAAAAAGGGAATCCGTACCCAGGTATGGCAGATAGAAATAAGGAGAGAAAGGCAGCATAAAGAAATGGTAACCCTTGATGAAAAGGAGATTGACAGCATTAGCAAGACTATGGTTCCGGAAGAATTGCAGGCTGCCAAGGACTGGCTTATGATTAGCTGCTATACAGGACAAAGGATTTCTGATTTTATGAATTTTTCTTCTGAACAATTGGAAATGATAGATGGAAAAACCTGCATTGCCTTTACTCAAAAAAAGACCAAAAAGAAAATTACCCTCCCGCTACATCCTGCCGTACATCAGATTATAAGCCGATATAAAAACGAGTTTCCCGAAAAGATGAGCTGTACAGAATATAACCGCAAGATTAAATTAATTGCAAAAAAAGCTGATCTAAAGGAAACGATATACACCAGTAAACGTATTGGCTACCGAATAAAAAAACTATCCCTAGAAAAATGGGAAGTCCTTACAAGCCATATCGGGAGAAGAAGTTTTGCCTCCAATTTTTATGGGAAAATTCCTACACCATTGCTTATGGAAGCAACCGGGCATACTACCGAACAAATGTTTCAAAAATATATTAACCCTGTAGACAAGAGCCGAATATTATCCCTAAATAATTATTTTGAACAAATTTACTATGGTCTGAAGCTATAAGTGGTCTCAAAAAGCTTTCATTATGCCCAGCTGATAAACTTTTAATTAGACGTATATTTTTTTACGACTTTCTGTAAACATAGAAAATTCTAACTTTCGTCAGGATTTTTAATCAATTTTGAAGTTTAATAACTCTTTTGGCGGCACATTTAGGCCACGGGCTAAATCTATTAATGTAGTAAATGCAAAGTTTCTTTTTCCATTTTCTATGTCACTTACTGTACCCTTGGTAATTTTTGAACTGTTTAGAACAATATCATCCTGAGTAAGTCCAGATTTAAGTCTTAAATCTTTGATATGTTCTCCAAACTTTTTTAGTATTTCATCTTGTGAAGTGTCCATTTATTAGTACTTTATACAAAGGGCGGGAATTTTTTTACAAATTTTGTTACAAGTACTTGTAACAAAATGGAAATTTCTTATATTTGGAAAAGATTACTTATTAAAGTAATTTTGCGATACTTCAACGAATAATAGAAGCTATTGCTTAGAATCTCGGCTTGAAAACTGGTAATTTTTAGTACACGAGAGGATAAGTAAAAAGCTCACGACCTAGGCGTGGGCTCTCTTATCTGTGTACAGGTATACCAGTACCTCAAGTCGGATATTGTAGAGTCTCATGCCGTTTTATTTTCATGCTGTTCATCTCTTCTACAATTGTATTTCTCTAAGCCGCTTTATAACATACAGTATCATGATACGGTACAATGGAGTGTACAATCCATTGCGGCTTTCGGGCTTTCACGGGATAACAATTTCTATCAGATATAAACCATTAAGGAATATTAAGAATATAAGATGAGGTAAGAACCTTAACATAAACACACAAACACACAAACACATGAAAAAAATGGCAACACCCTTTGAAACCTGCTTGAGAGCAGGGGACAGGAAGCATTCAGGATTACAACTGATGGAGGCTTTCTTTCAGTTTCATGACCTTGCAGCCTCTAAGGAAAGACTTAACAGCATTATAAACTACGCGGTAAAAAGGAATAGCTGGATCCATGAGGAACCGTCTGCTCTCTTTCAGTTTCACCAATCTATGCGGTCGTTTGTACGGGCAAGCTACCTTATCCATTTGAAAGAAAAGAAGCAGAAGACAAGTGCTTCGTTGGAAAATGTTTCTCCCTTGCTATTCGGCCTGCTTACGAAGAAAGAGTATCAAGACCCTCTTCGGGTCTTCAAAAAGGCATTTCGGGAGTACAGCATCAAGGAGTTTGATTATTTTATGTCCGGTATCGTTTATTTCTCAATGGGAGTGTGTGATCACCTGCCGGAAAGTAACATTGTGAGCCCCTATATTCACCTGACTAAAATGCTGGATGCCGCACACCTTATTTTGGAAAGGAGAGCAAAGAAGATAGGAGAGTAGCTAGAAATGTAGGGATGGTTCTTAGTTTCTACAATATTGTTATAAAAAATCCCAACGCTCGTCAGGATCTTACTTTTCTATATTTTCAAAAAACTCTTTTAAAGTAATTTCTTTCTTTCTACAAATTTTTGCGAGTGTTTTCATAGACATATTGTATTCTGTTTTGGCTGTTCCCAATGCGATATTTTTAATTTTTCTAACGGTGCTTTCTTCTATTTCACATTTGGATGCAAAGTCTCTCTGGGATTTTGCTTTTGAAATCCAGTTGGTGTAAATGTACTTACAGATTGCAATAGTTACTTCGTTTTCGTCGTCCATTGAAACAAATAACGAGAAAGGCTAAAAAAATAGTGCGGTTTTCTGTGCGCAATGATCGGATTTTTCCTACATTTGCAAAATAAGTTCAATAAAGACTTTGCTATTCTTCCAAGAATAAAGTTTAGATGCTGTACAACTTATTGCGGAAAAGGGAGGTAAGAAGATGCGGATGTCGATTTTTTTGTAGATGATCAGTCTTTATAAAAAAATATAGGAGAGTACACATCTCTCCTATATATTAACACAATTATGAAAAAGAAAATAGAATCTTTTTTGGCTGCTATATAATTTTACCCCGTTTGGTCTACAGGCAAGTATGCTTTAATGGGGTCATTGTATATACAGCTCAAAAAGATTAAAATTAATTTATTTGATGGTCTCCCTCCCAAAATGAAGCCCTAGGAGGCTTGGAAGATTTTATTTTAATCATTCTGGTGTGACAAATGTAGAATAGTCTCAAAACATATCCTATGCTTGCCAAACATAATGTTAAAATTGGACTAAATAAGAAACTGAGTTTAGTGGGGCTGTAAATCGGTTGAAAATATCAGCTAATGGCAGGTTGCCGAAACAATAAATCACTTTGAAGTGGGTTTGTGATGAAAATTTTGGTTTAAGGAATCATGTTTTCAAAACATATTTTTGTGTCTAACCGCCATAATGCAATAAATGAGTCATTTTTTAGTGAAAAAAGGATGAAGAATGGGGCGTAGAAAAATATCTACTTTGGATATTAAAAAAGTCAGGCAATACACCTGACTCTCTGATCTGATTACATTAGATTGGCTATCTATTATAAAATGATATTTTAGCGTAAATCTCTGGAATGCTTTCTTTTCAAACTATTGATAGATAGTTTTTGTTAGAGAACTGTTATTTTCAATACTATATTATTTATTGTTTTACCCTGATTATTCTTAAAGATTTGTTTATATCAGCGGGATTATTAGTTACTAACCCTGAGTTGGAGGTATAATTATTGGCAAACGTAGGTTTAATAATAACCACTCTTAAAAATTCATTTGCTGAAAAGTGATGAACAAATTCCGGGATACTAATACCTTGTGACTTCCCTGTAGATAGGCTCTCAAATGGCATACTTCTCCCAAAAATATCACTCCATGTTGTTCCATCAGGAGAAGATTGCAGTACAATCATAACGTGAGAAGTGTCTCCAATGGTAGCCACATTGGCTATAAAGGTTATCATCCCTGAAAGTTCGTAAAAAGCATCTGTGATAAATTTTATATTGTTTCCCACAAGCTGCATATCGGTAGGGTTTGCCACCTGAATATCTCCTGGTAGCCATGAAACAACAACAGGTGTACTTAGATTAGCTGTTGTTAGCTCTCCGGTGGTGGTAAAGTTTTGCTCATTTCTTGATACTGCCACATATTCTACAGCGGGTTTTAATATCCGGATTTCGGGTAAATTCGTAAAAACCATCCAACTCGATGATTTCCATGCAACCATAGAGTTAGCCGGTATGGCATTGCCTGGACTTCCGGCTGCTAATTGGTTAAAAGCCATTAAGCCATTAACAGGACTCGGGATAGTAGAATTGTCGATATTATTGGTCAAGTTTACTCTGGGAAGCAAAAAACCTTTTTTGGGTGAAATCCCACTTACATCAATATCCAGTAGTGCTGATGAGTGGGGAGTGGTGGTACCTATGCCCACCTGCCCTTTATATGCGTATGAATAAAAGACAAATAAGAATGATAGTATAATGTTTTTCATTTTTAATCTAATTTATGTATTTTAAGAACTTTTGAATTACCTAATCCTGTTGGGGTAGTTATTTGGGCAGTTGCACCATGATCTGTACCCACCGTTTTATATACCATGCATCTTATTAAATCATTCTGATTCAGGTTTACTGTTGTGGGAGGGATGCCATTTGTTCTGCTATTACCGCCAGTGGATTGGCCCCAGACGCCTATCGTTCTATTAATGTCTGTCCAGCTGGTGCCATTATCAACAGATACCTGAATGATAAATTCAATATTAGTACTTGCGGATAGAGATATTGCAGGATTATAATTAATATACCCTGAGATTTCATAGACACCAGTATTATTTATTTTAAAGTAGCTTTGAGGCAGAACAGTGATGTTGTTACCTGTATTTAGCATCTCAGAAGCAGTTGAATAAAGGACCTGTACCGGAGCAGTATTTATATTATCGGCTCCTGCAATGGTGTTTTGTACAGTTGTTTCTTTAATAACAAAAACTTGGGGGAAAAGCTCTCTTTTTACTTCGGTAATGCTTGAAAGATTGGTCCAGTTTGTTCCATTCCAATAATAATAGGTGTTTGCTTCTACGGCAGATGTACCGGAACCATTATTCGTGGTATTGTATACTAAAAGACCAGCGGCGGGGTTGGGAATCGTCACAATATCAGTGTTGTTCTGTAATGCTAACCTGGGTAGAAGAAACCCTTTTTTACCATTTACCGGAAAACTGGCAGCATCTAAATCCAGAGCAGAAGAAGAGTTGGGTGTATTTGTACCAATTCCTACCTGGCTATAAAGGCACTGAAATGCAAGTAATACTATAAGTGCGATACTATTTTTTTTCATCATTTAATCTATTTTGTTATAATCTAATAATTTTAATAATAAGCCTTTAGAAACCGGCAGACTATTAGCAGGGTCTGCACTTATAGAGCAGTCTCCGCCTCCGCAATGATTATTATTTGACGAAGAATCAAACGGATTGGCAACAACTACTCTAATTCTTTCTCCCTGATTTAGTTGTACCGGAGTACCCAATAAAGCTGCTGTTTTTAAAGTACCTGCCGCATTTTCTCCCCAAGCAGTCCTGGATCCTATCATATTAGCCCATGTAACTCCGTTATTTACAGATTTTTGTATTTTTACGTTTAGGAACGCTCTAGTATTGTAGCTAATATTCGGGATGCCGACTGTAGTAGCCATAGGATTATAATTTACAAAAGAAGAAATATCATAAATTCCTGATATATTGATGGTAAATGAAGAATCAGGATTCGCTGTAATTATATTCCCATTGTTTATGATGGGGGCTGTTGTAAAAGTTACCAGATTATTGGGAGGGGGAGTTGCAGCAGGAGAATTCATGTCGGAGTCGGTAAATATTTGGGTATCTGTCCCGCTGATGTAAAATATTCTTGTTTTTACAACCTCTAATACAGTACTTGTATAGACCATTCATTCCCAGTTAGTTCCATTCCAATAATAAAACCTGTCAGCAATTACTTCATTGGGAAAACTTCCTGCATTGGCAGTATTATAAACAAAAAGGCCTGGGGCGGGAGACGGTATTGTTGTCACATCATTAATATCCATTAAAGCGACTCTGGGTGGCAGAAAGCCTTTTTTGCTTGTAATGGAAGATCCGGGTGCAGAGTTGGCACTTACCTCGAGAATAGCAGAGGGATCGGGTACGGGGGTATTAATCCCTACATTTTGCGCATAGCAAAAATTTATTGCAAGAGTAGCAATTGAGAAAAAAATTGTTTTCATAATGTCCTATTTTTGTCCTTTTTTTGAATTATTTTATCATGAGTTCTGTTTTTTAGTAATGAAACATTATCAAATGAGGAGATTTTCTGAACAGCATTGTATTGCACATCTCCGGACTTGCTCTCTTGTAAGTTTTGAAGCCATTAAATTTCCGGATCTGGTTCGGTCTGTTATTTTAGCGGTTACATCCAAATTGGATTGAGGATTGTGGGTATTAGCACCCAAATGAAAATAGACCTGCCCTGATGGGAGGATTGTAATAAAGCATTTTTTCATTTTTTATGTATTAAAAGGTTCGTTTTTTATAAGGTGATTAAGAATGCGCCTGACTACCTGAATGGTACATTTTGTTTTAACAAAATCTTTAATCAACTTACAGTGACAAATCTAAAGGAGTGTTAAAACATATCCTATGCTGTCTGCACATAGTTTAAGAATTGTGAGAGAGAGTGAAATTAAAGGGACTTGGGGTGAAATCCATTAAAAAAATAAATAGATGATGGGTGGTTTTAAGCATAGATTACGGCTATGTTTTCTTTTTTGAATTGAAAATTTCTACAAAAAAGAATCATGCTTTCAAAACATATTTTTGAAAATGCCTGACATATACACGGATTTTTTCACGAGCATCTGCTTAATTTGCACAATCTGCGTGATGTTAAAAATAAACTCTGATCAATTTTATCACCGATAAAATCTCTGCGCTTTTGCAATTCTAACTATAAAGTTTTTTTCTCGCGGATTTAGCTGATCACGCGGATTTTTTCACAAGTATCTGCTTAATTTGGAAAATCTGCATGATGTTAAAAAAATAGACACTATCCAATTTTATCACCGATAAAATCTTTGCGCCTTAAAACAACTTCTTTATTTTTATTTTTGCGTCTTTGAGCTTCCAACTATAAAAGATGTAGAAAGACGAAGAGGCTAAAGTAATGAGTCATTTACTTTCTTTGTTAGAAAATCGCAGGGACGCAAAGATTTTTATCTTGAAACATTGCTTTAAGGCGCAAGAAAATCATTGATTTTCGGCAAGTAAGATGTGTGCTTTATTTTCTCGCGGATTTAGGTGATCATGCGGATTTTTTCACAAGCATCTGCTTAATTTGGAAAATCTGCGTGGTGTTAAAAAAATAGACACTATCCAATTTTATCACCGATAAAATCTCTGCGTTTCAAACAATACAAAAAAGAAAGAGACCGTTTCAAAATGAAACAGTCTCTTTTCCTGAATTGTGAAAATTTCTTTACTTTTTCAATTGTTCCATATCTTTCTGCAGCTGCTGAATAATTTTTTGTTGTTCTTTTACCGCTTCAATCAAAACAGGAATCATACCCTGATAGTTAACGCTCTTATAGCCATCCTCGTTAGTAGTTACCAGTTCCGGCAATACTTTTTCTATCTCTTGCGCAATAACACCATATTGTTTACCGTCTGCAAAATGACGCTCAGGAAATGCAGCCTTGTTCATTTGGTAAGTGGTACCTCTTAAGCTGGTGATAATAGGTAAGGCATTTTTAATGGTTGCAATATCGGTCTTAAAACGGGCATCAGATGATAATGTTACCCCATGTGATTGTACAGATCCAATAACATTAAATGTACCCGCCTGGTTCAATGTAGCACGAATTGTGTTATTGACAGCTAATACTAAACTTCCATTGGTGTTAGTACCATTACCTGTATATTGATAACCAATAGAGCCTACTTCCTGTTCTGAACCTCCAATTTCTCCACGGAATCTAAATAAACCAATAAAATCATCAGCTTGAAGATTTTGTGGGCTGGCTTCAGTTCCTCTTGCTCGGGTGAAAAAGAAACTTGGTTGGTCTCCACCATTTTTATATGAACTTAGTCTAATATCATTATCAGAAACTGTAGCATTATCTTTAGCAACAATATGAAGCCTTGATAATGGGGTGTCTGTACCTATTCCAACAAAACCCTTTCCATCTATTCGAACCTGTTCTTTATTAGATGTCAAAAATTCTAAAGATGATGAAGTTCCGGACGCTTCCACAGTACTATATATACCAGATTTGACTGAAGCGAGACCTTGACCTTGAAACTGAAATGAACCAAGAGTTTCCCCAGCAGTAGGAGTGGTCTGTATATTCACGAAAGCCGGATTCCTAGGAGAACTGATAGCTATATTGTCTCTGCTCTGATCCGTTGTCGATGTACTTACTAAATGTATTCCATGTGCTGGATCGTTAGTGCCTACCCCTAACAATCCCTCTTTTGTTAATCTCGCCTTTTCAGTATTATTGGTAACAAATGGCAAGTCATAGTTATTATTTGTCCCTAAAGTTTTTTCTGAACTTTCTGTATTCCCTCCAGGTTTCCAAGCAGACACATCTGTTACAAGCTTGATCCATATACTAGTGGCAGCATCATAATAATAGTACCCGGGACTTGTTACATTAACTGTTTTGCCTGTGGGAGCCGTATCTGCTGTAGTAACATAGACCAAAGTACCATTCTGAGCAGCAAGATAAAGAGCATTTTTTGCCTTTAGTGCATTACCTGTAATACGGGGAGCAATAATCCCTTCCGGTAGATTAGCAGTGGCCGGACGTAGCGTTACATCCAATGTGGCTTGTGGAGTTTGTGTGTTAATACCAAAAGAGCCACTGGTAGTTAATCTTGCCTTTTCAGTACCATTGGTAACAAACGGCAAGTCAAAGTTATTATTGGTTCCTAAGGTTTTTTCGGAACTTTCTGTATTTCCTCCAGGATACCAAGCAGCAGGAGTAGGTCCAGCAGGAACAGAAGTACCCCCTGTGCCAAGCTTGATCCACGTGTTGGTAACAGCAGCATCAAAATAATAGTATCCGGGAGATGTCACATTAATTGTTTTGCCGGCAGGAGCGGTGTCTGCTAAAGTAACGTATACTAAGGCTGCATTTTGGTCTGTAGTATACAATAAGTCTCTACTCCTAAGTGCATCGCCTGTCATGCGAGGAGCAATAATCCCTTCTGGTTTTGAACCCGTAGGATTTACCATTACATCTAGTGTTGATTTTGGGGTTTGCGTATTAATACCCACCTGAGAATAAGCCAGCCCGGAAACGAGCATAGCTACTAAACATTTTTTCATAATTGTCGTGTTTTAAAAAAATTGTGTTATATCTAAATAGGAAGAATGATGATTGAGTTGTTCCAAAAGAATCAAAATTTTCGCTAAGAGATTTTATAAATCAGAATAACTGATGAGGAATTAGACTGTGTAATTGTCTGTCTGTTTTTTATCTTGAATTAAAGGTTCAACATATTGCCTGGTAATCACTTGTGGCTGCAAAATTAGAACTGTATTTGCACATATCCTATGTTGATTTCACATAATTCGAAATAGAAGTTTTTAGTATACTTTATAATATAATCTACTAGGTTTATGAGACATTAGTAAATACTTTTGTCTGTACAAAACAATACTCCCACACTGTATTTGTTTTGCAAAAACACTAAACGATGAAAAAAAAATGAGACTATATAAAAGGATTCATTCCAATTAATAAACACAGACTTTGGTTATTGATCTATATAATTAACTTTTGAGTTTTTTATTACTATTTAATATATCATTGACAGACTAATATTATATAGATAGCAACAGTTTTTACTTAGAATGTTTTTCGATGATCCCACGTATCTTTTTTTTCTGGTGCAAAATAGCCAAGGTCTGACTTTATTAATTAAAAAATAACTCTGATAAAACACACAGTGATGAAAATAGAACAGATTTATACAAAGTGTTTGGCCCATGCAGCCTATTATATTACCTCCAACGGCGAAGCTGCTATTATTGATCCTTTAAGGGAAATAGATGCCTATTTAGATAAATTGACGAATGATAATGTAAAACTGAAATATATTTTTGAAACTCATTTCCATGCAGACTTTGTAAGCGGACATTTGGATTTGAGTGGAAAAACATGTGCTCCCATTGTATATGGGCCTACCGCTGTACCTGATTTTAAAGCTGTCATTGGGGAAGAAGGGCAGATCTTTGAATTGGGGGATGTGAAGATTAAATTGATTCATACTCCTGGGCATACAATGGAGAGTGCATGTTTTTTATTAATAGATAAGGATGGCAAAGAAACCGCCCTGTTTAGCGGAGATACACTCTTCTTAGGCGATGTAGGGAGACCGGATCTTGCACAGAAAGCGACTCATATGACTACGGAAGAGCTGGCAGGAGTACTGTATGAAAGTCTTTACAATAAAATTTTGCCTTTGCCGGATGATGTAGTGGTATATCCTGGACACGGGGAGGGATCTGCCTGTGGGAAAAAGATGATGAGCGAAACAGTAGATACATTAGGAAATCAAAAAAGAATCAATTACGCTTTAAACCAACCGGATAAAGAGTCTTTTGTGAAAGCTGTTACCGATGGTTTGATGCCTCCACCCGGTTATTTTGGAGCCAATGCTGCCATGAATAAACAGGGATATGAAAATTTTGATAATGTTTTTCGTCGTGAAATGAAGGCTTTATCCATAGAAGATTTCAAAGCGAAAACAACATTTGATCCAGTTTTGATTCTGGACACCAGAAGTAATCTTGACTTTGCAAAAGGCTATATACCCGGGTCTGTAAATATTGGGCTGGATGGTAATTTTGCACAATGGGTCGGGATTATTATTGCGGATGTAAGGAGACCTGTTTTATTGGTTACTGAAGCGGGTAAAGAAAAAGAAACGGTAATAAGGCTGGGACGTATTGGTTTTGATAATGTATTGGGATATCTGGACGGCGGATTTGCTGCGTGGGAAAATGCAGGAAATGAAGTAAATATCATTAACAGAATATCTCCGGAAGATTTTGTTTCGATAACATCTGTTTCTTCGAATCATGAAATTATTGATGTCCGCCGTGAAACTGAATACGAAAGCGTACATGTAAATGGAGCTGTTAATAAACCGTTGGATCAGCTTAATAGTTGGATGCACGACATTGATAATGAAACCCATTTTTATGTATACTGCCAGGGAGGGTATCGAAGTATGATAGCAGCCAGTATCATGATGCTGAATGGTCACTGTAATTTTACAGAAGTTCAGGGAGGCATCAATGAAATAAATAGAGTTCAAGACTAATCTGTTTTGTATTGAAGCTAAGTTAGTTTTTGCTTTATTCAGGCTATTTTTGAAGAATTAAAAATTAATTCTTGCGGACAATTCAGAAAAGTTTTATAAAATTAATATTGTTTTAAAATCATTCATAAAATGTGGGAAACAGAGGTTTTCAATTCATTTTCTAATGTTAGATTGTGATTTGGAAAACCCTAAAAACCCTGCTTATTATTTAGCATTGGAACATCACGTTTCGTGTTTGAATATCTCTACATGCAATTCTTTGCAACTATATCCTCTATTACCTGTTTACAAGAGCAGGGTTGATTTCCCCAATTGAACAAATGATGAATGAACAAGCTTTTCTCTTTTATTTCCTAAATACACAACAAGTAAATGATTACATTTTTCTGACTGTAATGATTCGGTAGGTTAATTTATTGCCTGTAGGGATCTGGTTTAATATTCTTTTGTGATAGAAATAAAGCCCCCGAAGTTCAATCTTTCAACTTTACTATAAGCAGAGAGTGGTCAGAAAATAATTATACAAAAAAATAGAAATTCATGAGAATTTTTAGCAATAATAGAAAACTTTTGATACCGTCTCTTGTAGGAGTTTTGATAGGGCTTACAGGCTATGTTTTCTATATTTCAAAGGCTTATTCTTACCTGTCTGATAATCCAAAAGCATGCGTTAACTGTCATATTATGGCCCCTGAATATGCAACATGGTTCCATTCTTCACATGGAAGAGTAACCAATTGCAATGACTGCCATGTTCCTCATGATAATATAGCAAGAAAATATTACTTCAAAGCAATGGACGGTATGAGGCATGCCTCTATGTTTGCTCTTAGAATGGAACCTCAGGTTATCACAATAAAAGAAGCAGGAGAAACAGTGGTGCAGGAAAACTGTATCAGATGTCATAGTACATTAAACAGTGTGGTTTCTACCGGAAATGTTACTGCAGAAATAGCCCACGAAAATAACGGAAAATTATGCTGGGATTGCCATAGAGAGATCCCTCACAGTACAGTAAGAGGATTAAATTCATCTCCCAACGCCAGAGTACCGCTTACAGACCAGCCTGTACCGGACTGGCTGGATAAGATGACCAAAACGAATAAAATAAATAATAAATAAAGACTATAAAGATGAAAAAGAAAAACTGGCTTATAATAGTATTATTGTCTGTTGTTATTTTTGCTTTAGGAATGCTTGCCAATTCTATCATGCAAAGAAAAGCTGAAGCACAGCATCTTTCTTTAGCTGATAACAACATAAAACCATTTGAGTCGAGAAATGAAGTATGGGGGAAAGTGTATGAAAGAGAATATCAGTCCTGGAAACAGACATCAGATACCACTTTCAAGTCAAAGTATATGGGAAGCGGCTTGGTGGATGCTCTAAAAAACAGACCGGAAATGGTAATTCTTTGGGCAGGATATGCTTTTTCTAAAGATTATAACGAACCGAGAGGGCACTATTATGCTGTAAATGACGTAAGAAACAGCCTTAGAACAGGAGCTCCTTCTGCCACGGATCCCGGGCCTCAGCCAAGTACCTGCTGGACTTGTAAATCACCTGATGTTCCTAGAATGATGAATAAAATGGGCGTTGCAGAATTTTACAAAACCAAACTTTCTGCATTAGGGCATGAGGTTACCAACAGTATAGGCTGTGCAGACTGCCACGATCCTAAAACCATGAACCTTACAATTACCAGACCTGCCTTGGTGGAAGCTTTTACCAGAACAGGAAAGGATATAAAACAGGCTACCCATCAGGAAATGCGCTCATTGGTATGTGCACAGTGCCATGTTGAATATTATTTTAAAGGTGACGGCAAATATCTTACGTTCCCTTGGGATCAGGGTAAAACCGTAGAAAAAATGGAAAAGTATTATGATGAGGTAAAGCATGTAGATTTTGAACACAAACTTAGTAAAACCCCTATATTAAAGGCACAGCATCCCGATTATGAAATTTATGAACTGGGAATTCATGCCCAAAGAGGAGTTTCTTGCGCAGATTGCCATATGCCTTACAAGTCTCAGGGAGGCATAAAATATACAGACCACCATGTTAGCAGTCCATTGGCCAATATCAATAATACTTGCCAGGTTTGTCACAGGGAAAGTGAAGGTACACTGACACAAAATATTTATGAAAGACAGGATATGGTGTATTCTTTAAGAGACAGATTAGAAAAACAATTGGTAAAAGTACATCTTAAAGCAAAGTTCCTATGGGATAATCAAGCTACAGAAGCTGAGATGAAACCCGTTTTAGCTCTTATAAGAAAATCACAATGGAGATGGGATTATATTACAGCATCGCATGGGGCAGCTTTCCATGCACCTCTTGAAGCTCAACGAGTATTGGCAGATGGTATGTATAATGCTATGGAGGCTGATAATACGATGAATTTACTGATCGACAGAAAGAAAATCACAGGAAAATTTATCATGCCAGACATTAATACAAAAGAAAAAGCACAGAAATTCATTGGGTTAGATATCGCTAAAGAAAAGGCTGCAAAAGAACAGTTTAAAAGAACTGTTGTTCCTGAATGGATTAAAAAAGCAAAAGCACAAGGTACACTGGTGTCCAATAGTTAATTTTCTTTTATTCTAAATTTTATAGATGACTTTTAAAAGTTCTTTTCATAAAAGTAACCATTATAAGGTAAGCATTACGGTTTCTGCAATACTCTTATGTTTAGGTTTTTTCTTACAATGTTTTTTAGGTTCTATACCCAAAGAATGGTTTACGTTTCCTTTTAATCTATATATTGGAATTAGCTTTATCATTATTACTACAACCCTCTTTTTATTCTTTAAACAGAAAGATTGGGTCAATTTACTATCCAGTGTTCCGTTTGCCCTATGTATGATTGTGGTAACCGGAGTATTAACAATTGGTCTGGGAAGCTTTAATTTAAAACCTCTTCCTATTGAAATGCAAAAACCCGGCAATGAGTTTTTATATAAAATGGGACTGGATAATATTACTGCCACTTGGTATTTTGGGTTCTTTTATCTTGGATTATTAATTAATTTATGGTTTGCAATTCTTAAAAGGTCTTTAATTTATCAACGTAAAAACATCACTTTTTTACTCAATCATTTTGGGTTGTGGCTCATCCTTTTTTCGGGGGTATTGGGGCAGGGAGATATTTTGAGGCTAAAGATGACTTTACAAAATGATATACCGGAATGGAGAGGAGTAGATGATAAAGGCCATGTTATAGAGCTGCCTATTGCATTAGAACTCAAAAAATTTAAAATGGATATCTATCCTAATAAAATTTTTGTGATTGACGAAAAAGGAGAGTCTTTACCCAAAGCAAAACCAGAGGGTTTTCTTCTTGAAAAACCTAATACAGTCCATCAGTTTGACAAATGGGAAGTTACTCTGCTGGAATATATTGAAAATGCAGTACCCACCGGTGAAAAAAAATATTCTAAGAATCCTATGTGGGGCTCTACCAATGCTGCCAAAATATCCATAAGAGATAAAGAAACCGGTAAGAAAAAAATAGAATGGATCTCATCCGGTAATTTTCAGTTACCACCAAAGGCTGTAAGCCTTAGTAAAAACAGAACCTTAGTAATGGCACCTCCGGAAGCCAAAAAGTTTGAATCGGAGCTGCTGGTTTATCAGAAAGAATCAGATAAAATAGAAAAACATTCCATTTATGTAAACCAACCTTTATCTGTAGATGGCTGGAAAATTTATCAAACCAGTTATGATGAAAAAATGGGAAGATGGTCAGACATCAGTATTGTAGAGTTAGTACATGATCCTTGGCTTCCATTGGTTTATTTGGGGATTTTTATTCTAATGGCAGGAACTTTTAGTTTTTTAATCAAAAATAGTAAACCGTAATGTGGTATTTATTTGATATTGTTTTCTATGCAATTTGCTTACTTTCCATCCTTACCAATGTTTTTTTATACCTAAAAAAATACAATTTTTTTTCGCTGATCTTCTTTTCTTTATCTACTATTGTTATAGCTGTTTTTATTGCTTTGCTCTGGATAAATTTAGAGAGGCCGCCGTTAAGAACCCTGGCAGAAACCAGACTATGGTACTCGTTTTTTATTGGAGTGATTGGTATCAGCCTCTATGTTCTCTACCGATATAAATGGATTCTGTCTTATGCAGCAATAATGATGCTGACTTTTTTAGGAATTACATATTTCAATCCTGATACTTTTAATAAATCATTAATGCCAGCCTTACACAGTATCTGGTTTATTCCTCATGTGGTAGTCTATATATTTGCTTATGCCATGTTCGGGATGGCTACACTTCTGGCAGTATTCGGAATTTTCAAGCTCAAAAAAAAGCAATCGATAGATCGTGAATTAGAAATGGTAAATAAACTTATTAATATAGGGTATACATTTCTTACACTGGGTTTATTGTTCGGAGCATTGTGGGCAAAAGAAGCATGGGGACATTATTGGACCTGGGATCCTAAGGAAACATGGGCTTTTATTACCTGGATAGGATATTTGCTCTATATTCATATAAGATATAAATATAAAAATGATGCCCCTGAGAGAGATTTTTACATTCTCATACTTGCATTTACTTTACTGTTAATTTGCTGGTTTGGGGTGAATTATCTACCCTCTGCATCAAACAGTGTACATACTTACAGCGGATAATAATTGCTGTTAACAATAAAACTGAAAGATTGGATTTTAGTAATGATCACTTCCCTTGATTATTTATCTATATCCGGCATTTTTATCCTGTTTCTATGGGATGTATTTACGAAATATTCTGGATGTTTACCTATCAATGTGAAAGCATAATATAGCTCTAAAAACTATTCGGAATAGGTATGAAAACATATCGATTATCATTCTTTTCTATCTGAACTTTCATGAGGGTAGAAACATGATAAATTCATTATAAAAGAATTTGGAATATACTGATATTCCTGAATAATATTATAGTATTAACTAAAAACACAAACTTATGTATTCCCAGTTTACTGCATTTCAAATGCGGCTATTTCTTATTGGTGCATCATGTTTTACGCAACTCAATGCACAACAGTTACAACCCCAACCTTTAGTTAAAAAAGATACCATTAAAAAAACGGTTTCTTTTGTCAAGAATATTAAGGCAGGAGCCTTGCTTGTTTCAGAATACAGGTCCTCATTAACCGAGAATGTGGATATGTATGGAAAACACAGCAGTACAGGTACCGATGCCCGAGATGGTCTTTTTTTAAGGTATGTACGTCTTTCCGGTAATTATCAGATTAGTGATAAGATGAGTGCTTCTGTTCTTGTGAATCTGGCAGATTTTAAAAACAATCCACAGACGAGGGTTCTGGAAAATGCTTTTATAAAGTATACTTTCAATAAATATGCTGTATTATATATAGGTCAGTTCCGTCCTTTTTTTGGAATAGAAGATATGTATCCCTATGAGGTACGCCATTCGTATGTATGGTCAAATCAGTATGAAGAGTTTGGCAGAAACGGTTGGCAAAGCTTTCAGTTGGGGCTAGGATTATCGGGTTCCTTAGCAGACAAAGGAATTCCGATCACTTATTATGTTTCTGCGGTTAATGGAAACGGCAAGAATATGACTGGGGATAATGACCGGAATAAAGATCTTACCGGAAGAGTAGAGTATCAGGTAAATAAACACTTGAAGGTTGGGATTAATGGGGGTACTGGTCGTTATGACCATCAGACGGGTACCGCTTACGGTATTGATATACAGGGAGAAATGCCATTGGCTTCTAAATGGATTTTAGCAATGGATGCTGAATACAAGAACGGAACCAATTTTAATGAATATATAGCATCCAAAGTAGTTGATAAAAAATTAGGTGACTATCGTATGGGTGGTGTTTATTTTACTCCCTCGGTGAAATACAATATTGGTCTTTCAAGGGTAAAAGCACTGGAATTTTCTACACGATATGAATATTTTGAGCAGTTGATTCCCAACGGAAATCCACGAACAACCATTACACCATTCTTTGGAGTTCTTCTAGATGATAATTATGCCGCCAGACTATCTTTTGGGATGGTGTTCGACAGATATAAACGCCAAGTGGAGAATAGCAACCAATGGGACGCGAATTTTTTCTTCACCCAGTTTCAATTTAAGTTTTAATACATAAATATCGATTTATGAAAGAAATTAATTTTAAAAGTATCCTCGCAGTTCTTGCGATGGGAGTAGTCTTGTGGTTTATACCGGCACCAGAAACCGTAAAACCTGAAGCCTGGCACTTGTTTGCTATTTTTATCTGTTCAATTATGGGAATTATCCTGAAAGCTGCTCCTATGGGGACAATATGTATGGCTGCTGTCAGTCTTACTGCTGCTACTCAGATTCTTGCTCCCGGAGATGCAGGGAAATCTATCACTCTTGCTCTTCAGGGTTTTGGTGATAAAGTGATTTGGCTCATCGGTATTTCGTTCTTCATTGCCAGAGGCTTTATAAAAACGGGACTGGGAAGACGTATTGCTTTTATATTTATCAAAATATTTGGTAAGAGTACATTAGGCCTGGCTTATGGTTTGGGACTGGCAGATTTGTGTCTGGCTCCTGCTATTCCGAGCAATACTGCACGCGGTGGTGGTATTATTTTTCCTATTATGAAATCTATGGCTGTGAATTTTGATTCTGTGCCGGATAAACCGGAAACACACCGTAAAATGGGATCTTTCCTTACTCTTAGCAGTTATTATATGAACCTTATTACCTCTTCCATGTTTTTGACAGGTACGGCAAGCAATCCTATGTGCCAGAAATTTGCAGCCGGATTTGGGGTTGATATCACCTGGATGTCATGGGCTGCAGCCGGTTTGGTTCCAGGGTTTGCTGCATTTTTAATAGTTCCCGTAGTACTGTACAAACTATATCCTCCTGAACTGAAAAAAACACCTGATGCACCCCTCATTGCAAAAGAAAAGCTTAAAGAGATGGGACCGATATCAAGAAATGAAAAATTGATGCTCGCTGCCTTTTTTATCCTGCTAATTTTATGGATTTTTGGGAGTAAACTTCATATAGACGCTGCTTCAGCTGCTTTCATTGGCCTTACTCTGTTGTTGCTGACTTCAGTATTGAGCTGGGAAGATGTAAAGAGTGAAAAAGGAGCGTGGGATACCATTGTTTGGTTTGCTGTATTGGTAATGATGGCAGGTTCATTAAATGAGCTTGGTTTTATTGACTGGTTTAGCGATTTAATTAAAATGAAAATCGGTGGATTAGGTTGGCAGACTGCTTTTCCTGTTATTATTGCATTATACTTTTTCAGTCATTATATTTTTGCCAGTGCTACTGCGCATGTGGCGGCTATGTATGCTGCTTTATTGGGGGTTGGTGTATCTTTAGGAGTACCTCCAATGTTATTGGCTATGATGCTTGGTTTTATGGGTTCTATATACGGCGTACTTACCCATTATGGGCATGGGCCGGCTCCTGTATTCTTTGGAAGTGGCTATGTGGATCTAAAATCCTGGTGGTTGATGGGATTACAGATAGGTTTGGTATTATTAATCATTTATCTGGTGATAGGAAGCGGATGGATGAAATTGATTGGGTATTATTAGTTATCTGTGAGTGATATGGATATACAAGCTCTAAAAATCAATTCAAAAATTTCTCATTACAAATGCTTAAAGAATTTTCATTATCCGAGGTTGTCCACTTAAGGTAATAGGAAGATCAAAATGCTTATAAATAATAATGAGATGGGAATGATTTGAATCCCTCATTCTCTACAAATACAAATGGTATCATTGAAAGTTCAGTGATACCATTTTGTTTTCTAATTTATACCCTATAGTTATTGCGAACTGAAGGTATATCAATTTCAATAATGATTGGTAGCCGCACCAGGGATCGAACCTGGATCTAAAGTTTAGGAAACTTTTGTTCTATCCATTGAACTATGTGGCCTTTTAAAAGAATAAAAATAATAAATTAATTAAGGATTTTATTAAAATTATCTCTTGTTATCATGAGGCTTGCGAAGAACTAATTATAAAAGAATCTGCTCTTTAGGAGCAGATTCAGTAGATAATACATCTCATTTTTTTAATTAGACAACAATAAAAAGCACAGCCGACAATGCTGTGCTTAAATTTTTATTTCAAATTTAATTGCAATTTCAATAGTAGTAAGAAAAGCAAATAAAGTTTCCACTTCGATTATTATTACATAGTAAATGTACTACTATTTTTAATACGAAATGTGAATTTAATGTTAAAATTCACAAGTTATCCACATTTTTTTGTGGATAAGTCTAGCTTGACTCCACAACAACAATTAATTTAGGATACATTCTGTGTATGGATATCTGCAATTCAGAATGCTTCATCTTTCGTAGAAATTCCCGTTATAGCTAAAAAAAACAGAGAACAATTGCTCTCTGTTTATATTTAATTTTAAAGTTTTTCCTTGATGTATTTTGCTGTATAAGACTTTTTATTTTTTATCAAGTCCTCTGGCGTCCCGGCAAATACTACTTCTCCACCATGTTTTCCTGCTTCCGGACCGATATCGATGATATAATCTGCACACTTAATGATATCCGGTTGATGTTCAATCACAATAACTGAGTGACCAAGGTCAATCAATGCCTGTAGTGATTTTAAAAGCTTCTGAATATCATGGAAGTGAAGCCCCGTGGAAGGTTCATCAAAGATAAATAAAGTTTTATCCGTAGTTACTCCTTTTACAAGGAATGAAGCCAGTTTTACACGCTGTGCCTCACCACCGGAAAGGGTAGAAGAGCTTTGACCCAACTGTAAATAACCTAAACCAACTTCCTGTAAAGGTCTTAGTTTGGTAACAATTTTCTCTTCCTTATTATCCTTGAAGAATTCCAATGCTTCATCAACGGTCATGTGAAGAATATCTGAAATGCTTTTTTCGTCAAATTTAACCTCAAGGATTTCATTTTTGAATCGTGTTCCTTTGCAAACTTCACATTCCAGTTCAATATCAGCCATAAACTGCATGGAAACATTAATTACCCCTTCTCCTTTACATTCATCACACCTTCCACCATCTACATTGAAAGAGAAGTGTTTAGGTTTATAACCCATCATTTTTGAGATTTTCTGCTTGGCAAAAAGATCTCGGATATCGTCATAGGCTTTAAGATAAGTAACAGGATTTGAACGGGATGATTTTCCAATTGGGTTTTGGTCAATCAATTCAATATTCTTGATTAGTTTCTTTGGGAATTCTACTGAGTCATAGTCTCCTTTTTTGCCACCCATTCCCAGCTGGATCTGAATGTCATTGGTTAGAATTTCCCTCATCAGGGTAGATTTTCCACTTCCGGAAACTCCTGAAATTACGACCAGACTTTCCAGAGGAACGTCTACATCTATATTTTTAAGGTTATTCTGACGGGCACCTTTGATATGAATCCATTCTTTTCCTTTTCTACGTTTCTTTGGAACCTCTATTTCAAGTCTTCCAGTAAGATATTCTGAGGTAAGAGTGTTGGCTTTTTTAAGATCATTATAGTCTCCTGCAAATACCAATTCACCACCTAGATAACCTGCTTCAGGGCCAATGTCAATAATATAATCGGCAGCGCGCATTACATCTTCATCATGTTCTACTACAATCACGGTATTTCCAAGGTTACGAAGATTCTTTAGTACTCCAATAAGGTTTTCCGTATCCTTGGAATGCAGCCCAATGGATGGTTCATCTAATATATAGATAGAACCCACCAGCGAACTTCCCAAGCTTGTTGCCAGGTTAATTCTCTGGCTTTCCCCTCCTGAAAGGGTATTGGAGGTTCTGTTTAAGGTAAGGTAACCTAAACCCACTTTCAATAAAAACTCAAGACGGGTTGTAATCTCATATAGAAGCCTTTTGGCAACTTCTTTATCATGATCCGAAAGTTGAAGACTATTGATTAATGGAGCAAGTTCATCCAATGGAAGTTCAATCATGGATTGAATGTTATGCCCATCTACTTTTACCCAGCTGGTTTCTTCACGAAGTCTCAATCCTTCACAAGTAGGACACAGGGTTTTTCCTCTGTAACGGGAAAGCATAACCCGGTATTGAATTTTATAAAGATTTTCTTCAAGCATCTTGAAGAAGTTATTAATGCATGGAAAATTGCCTTTCCCGTCACCTTTCCAAAGGAAGTTCTTCTGTTCCTTTGTTAATTGATGATAAGGCTTATGGATCGGAAAGTCGCCTGCTTTTTTTATGAAATCTTTTTTCCATTCGCTCATGGTTTCTCCTCTCCAGCAGACCACGGCATCTTCATAGATGGATAAAGTTTTGTTGGGAACAACAAGGTCTTCATCAATTCCGATGACTTTTCCATATCCCTCACAAGCGGGGCATGCTCCGTATGGATTATTGAAACTGAAAAAGTGAACATTGGGTTCAAGAAATTCCATTCCGTCCAGTTCAAACTTATTGGAGAATTCCTTTACTTTTTCGGTATCTGTATTTTTTAAAGAACAATGACCACGGCCTTCATAAAAAGCCATCTGAATAGAGTCTGCCAATCTTTGTAAAAAACTCTCATCTTCTTCGTAGGCAAAACGGTCAATAACAAGATTGATGATCATTCCTTTTTCCGGAGTAAATCCAAAGCTTTCAAGATCTTCAATTCCGGCAAGATTTCCATTGATCTCAAGCCTGGTAAAACCTGCAAGTTTTAAGATATTAAGGGTTTCCTTAAAGTTATCTGCGTCATACTCCAAAGGGGCAGTTAATAAAAAGGAAGTATCTTTTTTAGAAGCCTTAATAAAATCCACGACATCAGAAACCGAATCTTTCTTCACTTCCTCACCAGAAACAGGAGAAAATGTTTTTCCAATTCTGGCAAATAAAAGCTTCATATAATCGTAGATCTCAGTGGATGTTCCTACTGTAGAACGTGGATTGGAAGAAATTACTTTCTGCTGGATGGCAATGGAAGGGGCAAGACCTTTAATGTCATCAACTTTAGGTTTTTCAAGTTTTCCTAAAAACTGACGGGCATAAGAACTTAAGCTTTCAACATATCTTCTCTGTCCTTCTGCATAAATTGTATCGAAAGCCAATGAAGATTTACCGCTTCCTGAGACTCCCGTAATGACAATCAATTTGTTTTTGGGAATCAGGACATCTATATGTTTCAGATTGTTAAGATGTGCATTCTTAACGTAGATCTGTTTCTTTATGTCTATTTCTGTAGTATTAGCCATATTTTGTTTATTCATAAAAGTAACTGCACAGCATCATGTCTGCCAGTATAATGGTGTTCTGCCTTAGAATATTCTAGGGCTGTCATCAATTGAACTCTTGAATTTCTTTCCAAACTCATCTGATCATGAGACAGTCTGTTTGTATAATGCTGTCCAGAAATACATTTGAAAAAGAATGATTTAATTGTAAAATTAAGACCCACAAAATTACGAATTTTTTGGCGAAAATTTACGATTGCTCTATTTCTAAAATAATATATTTTGAATCCAAAAAGGATGTTGGAAGATGAAAAAGGAGACCCTAAAAAAGAAAATTGAAAAGTGTTTTGTGGACTTATTCAGTTTTTCCAATTTATTTTTATCGTATTATAAATGGTTTATGGATCTTAAGTGTGTTTTTTCATTAAGGTATTGTTTTATGTTTTAAAATTATTTAAAATTGTATTCATAAATATGTAATATAGAAATGAGAAAATTATTCAGAGATCTAGTTACACATTTAATGAGAAAAAGATAGAAAACCACTCCCTCGGACACACAAAATGCAGCACACTATGCTGCATTTTTTATGACAAGTATCATTTGCCTGTCTACACGAACTCCCTTACTTTTGAATCTGTTAAAAGAAACTACGGAAACGATTATGATCAAAAAGATAGGAAGTGCTTTTTTTCTTGGATCTTTGCTTTGGGTAAACGCACAGGAAAAGACAACGGATATAGAAAATATTGAATTTCAGGGTAAATTTATTTCTACACCTTATAAAAGTGCCAATCAGAATATTACTGTCATTACAAAGGAAGATATTGCTAATTCTCCCTCCAAAAGTATTGACGAGATTCTTCAACAGGTTCCGGGTATGGATATCCGAAGAAGAGGAGCGAACGGAGTGCAGAGTGATATAGGCTTCCGTGGAAGTTCTTTTGAACAGGTATTATTGCTATTGAACGGAATCCGAATGAATGATTCCCAGACGGGTCATAACTCCATGAATCTTCCTGTAGACCTGGAGGATGTAGAAAAAATAGAGATCATAAAAGGTCCTGCAGCCCGACGTTTTGGACAGAATGCCTATGCGGGTGTTATCAATGTTATTACAAAGACAACTCCTGGGAAGCGTGTTAAGATAAGTGCCGAAGGAGGGGATAATGCATCCTATGGTTTAGGCTTTAATGCGCAGATGGGAAATGAAAAATTCTCAAATACACTTCAGGCTAATTCTTCCGCTTCACAAGGGTATATGTACAATACTGATTACGAAATCAGGAATGTATTTTATCAGGGAAAATTGAATATTAAAAATGGTGATCTAAGGCTTCAGGCTGGCTTTGCAGAGAAAAAATTTGGAGCAAATGGATTTTATGCCTCCAAGAAAGCAAGAGATCAGTATGAAGAAATGCAGGCTTCCATTGTAAGTGTAGCGCATCAGCAAACTTTCGGGAAATTAAAGCTTAATTCTAATGTATACTGGAGGAGAGGGCAGGACATGTACCTTTATACCAGACAAAATCCTAATGGATACAGAAATATGCATATTGGAAACAATGTAGGTGGAGAAGTGAACTCCAGCTACCAATGGGGATTGGGAACAACCGGAGTTGGTTTTGAGTTAAGAAAGGAACTTTTGGTGAGCAGTAACCTGGGAAATCCAAATCGTTTTGTATCGCAGGTATTCTTTGAGCATCACTTTTCTTTATTGGATAAAAAACTGAATATAAGTCCCGGAATTTCATGGGCAAATTATTCCAAGGAAGGGAACTTTTTCTATCCGGGATTAGACGTAGGGTATAACTTTACCCCTAACAGTAAGATCTATGGAAATATTGCAAAAGTACATCGTATTCCGACTTTTACAGAACTTTATTATATAAGCCCGACTGAGCTTGGAAACCCCAATTTACAGCCTGAAAATGCTATTTCATCCGAAGTTGGATATCAGTATCAGAACAAAAATATTTTAGCAAAAGTAAGTGGGTTTTTAAGGGATTCCAAAAATTCTATCGATTGGGTTAAAAAAGACATTAATGATGATGCTTGGGCTGCCGGAAATGTGGGAGATATTAAGATTAAAGGAATAGAAGCCGAGCTTAATCATAGAGTAGCAGATTGGTTAAAATATACAGTAGGATATACTTATATTGACAGTAAGTACAAAGAACCCAATGAGCTTGTTTCAAGATATATTCTGGATAATCTGAAACATCAGTTTATTGCTAAATTGGAAACCAAGTTTCTTAAAAGCTTTACGAATGAACTAGCGTACCGATATAATGAAAGAGTAAATCTGGGGACTTACAATCTTTTGGATGAAAAATTGAGCTTTACCCAAAAGGACTATTCTGTGTATGTTTTAATTAATAATGTAACCAATACAAAATATACGGAAGCATTTGGTGTAGACATGCCTCAAAGATGGTTCCATATTGGTTTTTCATACACAATTAACATTAAGTAGGTGTTAATTGTATATTAATGAAAGTTAATATTAACAAATTGTTAAAAAAATTACATTTGCAAAAATTTTTTATGAAACGTTTTTTAGGTTTAAGCTTACTTCTTAGTTTATCATTCTTCAAAGCACAGGAACATATTTCCAGCTTCAATGCAGTGACTTTAACCTACAAGTTTCATCCAAAGTTTTTCCTTTATGCTGAAGGACAGTTGCGTGGCAATGAAGATTACACCTACCCGGACTATTATGAAATAAAAGGAGGGGTGGGATATAATCTTACGAAGAACCATAAGCCCTTCATAGGATTGGGAAGATATGTTAACTATAAAGAGCATAGCCTAAGCAGAGAAGAGTTTAGGGTATGGCTTCAGGATGTTATCGATTTCAAAAAAGGTATTGTGAAGTTTGAAAACCGTTTTCGTGCTGAAAAAAGCTGGTTTTATGAGCCTCAGATAGATAAAACTTCTCAGAGAATGCGTTACCGTTACCGCTTGAACATCAGTGTTCCTCTTAACGCTCCCACCATTAAAAAAGGAACCATCTTTGCCAATGCCTACGATGAAATCTTCTTTGTAACCCCGATGAAGCCTACTTTTGCCAGAAACAGAGTCTATGGCGGTTTCGGCTACCAGATCGATGATTACTTTGGA
The DNA here is from genome assembly GCF_003020585.1 of Chryseobacterium aurantiacum. Taxonomy (GTDB): domain Bacteria; phylum Bacteroidota; class Bacteroidia; order Flavobacteriales; family Weeksellaceae; genus Chryseobacterium; species Chryseobacterium aurantiacum. Next base: position 305,881 of record NZ_PXUE01000002.1, on the reverse strand, counting down.
ATTTTGACAGGTTATTTATGGCAGCGAGAGTTTGAAGCCAAAGGAAACAAGAACCTACATTTTATTTATCTTGCCCTGAACATCAATATTGATGGTACAGATCATCACGTGAAAACGTATGATTTCCCTGGTGCAGATTAATATTTTTCTATCAGATAACGATAAGCTTTAAGATATTTATTAAACCTTTTAATGTCCTTAGGAGTAAGCTCACGGTTTACTCTTCTAAGGTCCATATTATCACGAAGATCATTAAGCTTTACAGCGACTGCTAATGGGGATCTCTCCGTTCTTTTAACAAACTCATCATAATCTTCCTCCGGATCAAACTTGGTAAGGCAGCTTACTGCAAAAATGATGTATTCAGGAAAGCCTTCGGTTCTTAGATAATCAAGGCTGAACTCTAATGGATGGTCTTCTACAACGTCATGCAGTACCCCTACAATTTTTTCATCCATTGTTTTACCATATTCCATTACACGCATTACGTGTGCTATGTAAGGGGCATGGTATTTATCAGTTTGTCCTTTATGAGCCTTATCGGCAATTTTTATAGCTCTATTTAGTAATTCTTCTTTTGTCATTTTTCGATGAAAATAGAATACAAAAATAAAAAATGCCTTAAAAAATAAGACATTTTTATCAAGATTATTTTAGATGAATTTACGAATTTGTTTCATCCTCTACAGAAGCATGTGGAGCGTTGTTTTTTACAGATTCTATTCCGTTTTCCATGCCATTATCAGATTCATACATCTGGCTCGTTCCTATGATCTGCCCATTTCCGGCTTTAAGATTAAAATAACATCTGCCATCTTTAGCGGTATTTCTTTCAAATTTGGAATCTTCCTGCGAATTGGTTTTCACAGAGCTGATGCCGTTTTCGCATGATGGTTTTGTGCTGTATCCCTGACTTGTTAGAATGACCTGACCATTTCCGGCTTTAAGGTTGAACTGAAATTCTCCATTCGTTCTTTTTGAAACAATGAATTTTCCCATAGTAATAGTTTTTAGAATTGTTTTTTGGTTATTGTTTAAATAGTAATACTATTTCTTTTCAATTAAAGATAAAAAAAATATTGGAAACTGCTGTTATTCAGTGGTCAATTGATTTATTGAAGATGATTCATGGGTACCTGTTTCTATAATGAAAACTTTATCAGAGGTAATACCCAAATTTAAAATAATCAATAAAAAAGAGGTATTTAATCGTACAATTAAAAAAGGGGAATGTTCTCGGGTAAATCCGTTATTGGCATAAAAAAAGCGCCCCAAATAGGACGCCTTTGAATCAAATTTATGTTATAAAAGACTAATAATTTCCTTTTTCAATATAATGAGCAGCTACTTTTTCAGTTAATGCCACTACATTTGGATTGTTGGTATATTTAGTGAATCTTCTTAACCCAGAAAGCATCATTCTCTGCTCATCTCCTTCAGCGAAAGAAATAATTCCTTCCTTAGCTGCTACAGTAATTTTCTCAACCGCTTTGTAAAGGTTCAATTGAGCCATTGCTGCTTCTACAGAATCAGGAGAGAAGTGTTTTTCAGCTCTTAGTACAGCAGATTCTGCCATATAGATCTGGTTTAGGATCTCAGAAGCATTCAATAATAAATGCTGTTGTTTTTCAATATCCATCATATATTTTTGAAGAGCAGCTCCAGAAACCATTAGAAATACTTTCTTAAGGTTAGCGATAATTGCTTTTTCTTCACTCATGAATTCTGAATAATCAGGAACTTCAAATGAAGGGATACCCATCAATTCTTTGCTGATAGCCATTGCAGGAGATAAAAGATCTAATTCACCTTTCATTGCTCTCTTAATAAGCATTCCTACAGCTAATAATCTGTTGATTTCGTTTGTTCCTTCGTAGATTCTTGAAATTCTTGAATCTCTCCATGCAGCTTCCATTGGAGTATCTTCAGAGAATCCCATACCTCCGTATACCTGAATTCCTTCATCTGCAGTGTGTTGTGCAAGATCAGAAACGAATACTTTAAGGATTGAACATTCTACAGCAAATTCTTCAACTCCTTTTAGCTCTGCAGCCTGGTGATCCATTCCACCTGCTACCAATTCATCAATTTTATCCTGAACATCTTTGGCAGCTCTGTAAGAACCAGCCTCACTTACGAAAACTCCGGTAGCCATTTCAGCAATTTTCTTTCTGATTGCTCCGAAAGTAGAGATAGAAACATTAAACTGCTTTCTCTCGTTAGAGTACTGGATAGAGTGATTTAGGATTCTTCTTTGTGCGTCCAAACAAGCAGCTGCCAACTTGATACGACCTACGTTCAATGCATTCAAAGCGATTTTGAAACCATTGTTTCTTTCTCCTAAAAGATTTTCTACAGGAACTTTCATATCATTGAAGAAAACCTGACGAGTAGAGGATGCACGGATTCCTAGTTTGTGCTCTTCCTCACCGAAAGTTAAGCTTTCAGGATTTTCAAGTTCAGAACGGTTAATAACGAAACCTGTGATGTTTTTATCATCATCAATTTTAGCGAATAAAGTGAATGTATCTGCAAATCCAGCGTTGGAGATCCACATTTTCTGACCATTGATGATATAGTGCTTTCCGTCTTCGGAAAGTTTTGCTCTTGTTTTTCCAGAGTTTGCATCGGAACCTGCATCAGGCTCAGTTAAGCAATAAGCTCCGAATTTAGTACCTGTTGCCAGGTCCGGAAGATATTTTTTCTTTTGTTCTTCAGTTCCATAAAGTACGATAGGTAGGGTACCGATTCCGGTGTGTGCTCCATAAGCTGTGGCCAATGAACCTGTAGTTCCTGAAATATAGTCACAAGCAAGCATTGTTGTTACAAAGCCCATCCCAAGGCCTCCGTACTCTTCTGGTACAGCAATTCCTAACATTCCCATGTCTCCAAGCTTACGCATTGTTTCTTCAGTGAAGGCATAGTCTTTCTTTTCGAAACGCTCTCTTTGAGGAACAACCTCTCTGTCTATAAATTCCTTTGCAGAATCACGAAGCATTTTTTGTTCTTCATTTAGTTCTTCAATACTGAAAATTTCGTTTGCAGGAATTTGTTTGATTAGGAATTCACCTCCTTTTAGTGTAGCCATATTTATCTTTTTATTTTTAATTATAATATTCAGTGTTTGTTGCAAGATCAAGCCAGCCTTGCTGATTTTTTTCGTTTGTTATTTCCAAAAAGTTATCTTTTCGGATTCCTGTTTTTTTGTATTTCGGTTCTTTGTTGAGTTTATAAACTCCGTATTTTTTGTCTTTGTAAAAAATGATTAATTCATCTCTGAAAATAATGTCATCATATTGCATGGGTAGCAGGGTAATGGCATCAAATTCATAATTGAAGTCATAAAACCTAAATTTATGATCATCTTCATCCTCCATCTCATTCTTAAATCTTCTAAATTGGGCCTTTTGCGTGATCTCAGAATATTGTTTTTCAAATTCTTTATCTCTAATTTTTATTTTCGCATCACTTACAAAATTTCTTTTTTCCTTATCAAAAGAGAAAAGTCCTTTTTTGCCCTGATACTCTGCTGTTATGAAAAATTCTTCAATATCATAAGCATCATATTTAAAATATTTTAGAATATCCTTTCTGCCAGCTTTTATATCATTATAGATATAATTTAGTTTTGCTTTTTGAGGGATATCTTTTAGAGCATATGATTCTGTTTCAGAAGAATTCCATCTGTTTTTTATTCTTGCAATTACATTTCGTTTAGAATTCTTATCATAAGCCGGTGAAAACTTATAATAGGTATTCGGATCCTGGCTGCATGTCATATAAAAGTATTTCTTGGGCAAAGTCTCTTCCAATAATGAATTGAGGTTTCTTACCTTTCCATCATATAAAACATTGACATAGTCACCTTTTAGATAAACACTTTTTATATTGTTGATATTTAGCTTGTTAAAAAATGGATCATAAATAGAATAATCAGAACCCTTTTTAGTGACAACAAAATAATCATTCATTAGAATTTCATCATAACTGTCAGGAATCACCTGATTTCCAAATATTGAATACAATTTCTTTTTGCCATTTTCTTCTATAATTGTATAATGTTTCAGAACATCGAGATTATGATTAATCTTGCTGTCCGATCTATCTTCTGTTTTTACCTTGACATTATTCAATAAGTATCCGTCTTCAAGAGGTATCAAGAAATTATCTGACGAATCTTTAAAAGATATAATTGGTCTATTGCCTTGAAGGTTAAATAGGAAAGCTGTGAAAGATTCAGAATAATAGAGTCTCCATTTTTTTTCACCATCATCCTTATTGGACTCATGATATCCAAATCCATTGCCCTCGTTATCTTCAAACTTATAGACTTGTTTGCTGATTACTTCAGGTGTAGGAAAGAAATATTTATACAATAATTCTTCTTTCTTATCATAATAGGTGAAGACTTTCTTAGTTATCTCATTTTTTAAATTCTCAATAGTTTGGTTTTTAATTTCATGAACGTCTAAAAGAAAGTTTTGTTCACCCAGATAGCTCTGTATATTTTTGAATTTAAAAATTCTATCATCATCTCCCAGTTCTGTATACGCCCTATTTTTCCTGTGATCATCAGAAATCCAGCTTTTATAGTTATAAAAAACATAGTCATCTCCATTTTTTTGAAGAATATCTGAATATTTACCATGCACTATAAAATGAGCATCGGGAAAATCAATTACCTGGTTTATAGAAATTTTATCATTAAATGAAAGCTTTTCAGAAGCAATGGCAAAGTTATTAAGGGTGTCATATCTAAAATATTCATGATTGATTACGTATCCATCAATAATATGATCAGCATTTATTTCACTGATCAAACTTCCGTCTTGCTTGTAATTCTTAATTTTAACTAACTGACTTCCAGTATTGTAAAATTCCTCATAAGCGAGGTTGTTACTATTGTTCCAATATATTTTTTTTAATCCTGTATTTCTTGAATTTGAGTTATAATCTACAGAATCAATACTTTTTAGGCTTCCATTTTCAAAATAAATTTCTTCCTGTACTTTTTTTCCATTCGGTTTCTGAATTTTCCAGAGTTTTCCGCTAGGGTAGTAGAATTTAAGTTCTAAATCTTTGATATCGCTCTGAGAATAGTTTGAACTTTTGTCAAGGCCATTTTCGTCATACCAATATTCTGAACCAATATTATTATTTTTTTTCTTCAAAGAATATCCTTGATATTGGAGCTTTCCATTAATAAAGTAATCCCGGGTAAATTCTATTGAATCATTTAATACAACAGGAGTGGGTCTATAAAAAACTGCTTTATCTTTTGTTGTTTCTTTCCATTCTTTGTCAAAATATGTCATTTTTTTCTGCTGAGAATTCACCAGAATGACTACAAAAAGAGGAAAAAAAGATAATTTGTTTGTCATAAAAAATTAAAATTTGGGAAGAAAGAAAACCCAGTCTTCCCAATTTATTTTATAGAAGTTCAAAAATACTTGCTGCTCCTTGCCCTGTTCCTACACACATGGAAACCATTCCGTATTTGTTTCCACGTCTTCTCATCTCGTCTAAAAGTTGAACAGTTAACTTCGTTCCTGTACATCCCAGTGGGTGTCCAAGAGCGATGGCTCCTCCGTTTACGTTTAAGATATCAGGGTTTAAACCTAGTTCTTTCTTAATGGCAACCGACTGAGACGCGAAAGCTTCATTAAGCTCGATCAAATCGATGTCTTTTAATTCAAGACCAGCTTGTTTTAAAGCCTTTGGAATAGCATAGATTGGTCCCATTCCCATGATTCTTGGTTCAAGTCCGGCTGCTGCATAAGCTACTAATCTAGCTTCTGGCTCAAGGCCTAATTCTTTTACCATTTCCTCACTCATTACCATCACGAAAGCAGCTCCGTCACTCATTTGAGAAGAGTTTCCGGCAGTTACGCTTCCTCCGTTGGCAAATACAGGTCTTAGTTTTGATAACCCCTCAAAAGAAGTATCTTTTCTAGGGCCCTCATCTATAGAGAAATCAAATTTTTTAGTCTGCATTTTCTGGTTTTCATCCAGAAAGTTATATTCTACAGGGATTGGAACAATTTGGTTTGTAAATTTTCCCTCCTGATTTGCTTTTAAAGCTTTCATATGAGATTCAAAAGCAAACTGATCCTGTTCTTCTCTTGTAATGTTATATTGTTTTGCTACCTCTTCTGCAGTGTAGCCCATTCCCCAATAGTAATCAGGGTTTGTTTTTGCAATATCCGTTTCAGGAACCGGTTTGTAACCTCCCATAGGAATGTAAGACATCGATTCTGTACCACCAGCGATGATACAATCTGCCATACCCGCCTGGATTTTTGCAGAAGCAATAGCAATCGCCTCACTTCCAGAAGCACAGTATCTGTTTACGGTTACCCCCGGAACTTTATCTGTATTTAACCCCATTAGAGAGATCAGACGAGCTACGTTTAATCCTTGCTCAGCCTCTGGCATTGCATTTCCTACGATAAGGTCATCTATTCTGTTTTTATCTAATTGTGGAAGTTCAGCCATTAATTTTTCAATAACTGTAGCGGCCATTACATCGGGTCTTGTAAATCTTAGACTTCCTTTTGGTGCTTTTCCAACGGCAGTTCTGAAACCCTTTACTATATATGCTGTTTTCATTTTTTTTTGTATTAAAGTATTTATGTAAAATGTATTTATGATTAAAATGTTTAAGTATTAAATTTCTGCTTCAACTTTGCCAACATATTTTGTATATGTTTAATTTCTGAATAAATAATATTAAAATCATCACCTTTAAAGAAACCTAAATCATTTGCAATTAATATCTGGGTTTCAAATTCAAATGAAGAGCCTAGAGCTATATTTAAGAAATGTGAAAATTGAGCGTTAGTATCTCTACCTGCCCCCTCAGCGATATTAGATGGAATAGAATATAAACTTCTTCTTGATTGTGATGTCAGTCCGAAAATTTCATCTTTTGGAAAATTATTTGAAGCCAGATAAAATATTTTACAAAGCTTCATGGATTTTATCCAAACTTCTAAATCTCTGAAATTATGCATCGTGAATACATTAATACTTTTTACATTTTACAAAAAATTCTAGTTTCTTAACGGTTTTCCATTTTGCAACATGTACTGAATTCTTTCCAATGTTTTTCTTTCTCCACAAAGTTGTAAGAATGTTTCTCTTTCAAGATTCAATAGATATTGTTCGGTAACAACAGTTGGTTCAGATAAGTTTCCACCTACCATTACGTTGGCTAGCTTGTCTGCAATTTTCTTGTCGTGTGCGGAGATATAGTTTCCGGTAAGCATTTGATCTGTTCCTACGTAGAACATTCCTAAAGCGTCTTTACCAAGAACTTTTACTTTCTGCTCAATAGGTTGAGTATAGCCTTGTTCTGCTAATAGTTTTGCGACTTTTTTAGCTTCTGCAATCTGTCTGTTTTTGCTTACTGAAACAATGTCTTTACCTTTTTCAAGGATTCCCATGTCGTAGGCTTCATAGGCAGAAGTAGCTACTTTACCCATTGCGATATTCATGAATGCCTCACGAAGTCTGTTATTTTTAACATCATCACTGTGGAATTCTCTGGAAGTTCTTAAGGTAAGCTCTTTGGTACCACCACCACCAGGAATTACACCCACTCCGGTTTCTACCAGTCCGATGTAAGTTTCTGCTGCGGCAACCACTCTGTCTGCATGCATTGTCATTTCGCATCCTCCACCTAAAGTCATTCCGTGAGGAGCAACTACAACAGGAATGGAAGAGTAACGAACTCTCATCATTGATTTCTGGAAGTAAGCAATAGCCATATTTAAATCATCCCAATCCTGCTCAATAGCCATCATAAGAATCATTGCAAGGTTAGCTCCTACAGAGAAGTTAGAACCTTGGTTACCTACTACCAGTCCATCGTATTCTTTTTCAGCTAAATCAATTGCTCTGTTTAATCCATCAAGAACTTCGCCTCCAAGAGAGTTCATTTTTGAACGGATCTCGAAGTTGATGATACCATCACCTAAATCTTCAATAGCAGCTCCGGAATTGCTCCAAAGTGTTTTGTTTTTTCTGATATTATCAAGAATAATGAATGCATCCTGACCAGGGATTTTGTTGTACTCTCCAGAGTTTTTATCAACATAAATGCTTTGTCCCTCATCATTCACTTTATAGAAGGTTTCTACATTTTTTACCCAGTCTGAAACTTCATAACCTGCATCTTTAGCCAATTCAATACCTTTTTGAACCCCTACGGCATCCCAAATCTCAAATGGACCATTTTCCCATCCGAAACCGGCTCTCATGGCATCATCAATTTTATAAACCTCGTCAGAAATTTCAGGAACTTTATGAGAAACATAAGCGAATAATGCTCCTAATGATTTTCTGTATAATTCACCTGCTTTATCTTTTCCTCCGATTAATACCTTGAATCTGTCAATTGGTTTATCGATGGCTTTCGTTAATTCTAGAGTAGGGAATGATGATTTTCCCTGAAGTTCATATTCTAAAGTATCAAGATTCAATCCGTGAATTTCAGATTTTCCTTCTGCATTCTTCACTTTTTTATAGAAACCTTGCTCAGTTTTTGAACCCAGCCATTTGTTATCCATCATTTTCTGGATATATGGAGGAAGAGCAAATACATCATTAAAGTCATTGGCTTCTGCACCGCTCTGGCGAACTCCATTGGCTACCATTACTAAGGTATCAAGACCTACAACGTCAGCTGTTCTGAATGTTGCAGATTTTGGACGTCCTATTACAGGACCTGTTAATTTATCTACATCAGAAACGGTAAGTCCTAATTTTTGTACATTATGAAGAAGATCCATCATAGAGAATACCCCGATTCTATTAGCGATGAAAGCAGGAGTATCCTTTGCTAAAACGGTAGTTTTGCCTAAGAATTTAGCTCCATAATTCATGTAGAAATCAATGATTTCAGGATCTGTATCGTTTGTAGGGATAATTTCTAGAAGAGGAAGATATCTTACCGGATTGAAGAAGTGCGTACCCGCAAAGTATTTTTTGAAGTCATCGCTTCTTCCTTCCGTCAAAAATTGGATTGGAATTCCGGATGTATTTGAAGAAATTAATGTTCCCGGTTTTCTGAATTGCTCAATCTTTTCATATACTGACTTTTTAATATCAAGTCTTTCTACTACTACTTCAATGATCCAATCTGTATTTTTTATTTTTTGCAAATCATCATCGAAGTTTCCTACCTTGATTCTGTCTGCAAACTTTGGAGAATAAAGAAGTGCAGGGCTGGCTTTTTTAAGCTTTTCAAAGTTTTCGGTAGCAATTCTGTTTCTTACTACCTTATCATCTTTGGTCAAACCTTTTTTCTGTTCAGCTTCGGTCAATTCAAAAGGGACAATATCCAAAAGTGACACTTCCACACCGATGTTGGCGAAGTGAGCTGCGATACCGCTACCCATAATTCCTGAACCAAGAACCGTTACATGTTTGATTCTTCTTTTCATATGTAAATTTTTATTTTTTATAAGGTCGTATGTAACCATACGGTTTCATTATAATTTATTTTCTGTTATTTAAAAGTTCATTGGCTATTTTCATGATCTCCGTCATCACATCCTTAAATGTTTCCAATCTCTCGGGAGCAATCTTTTCCATCACCTTTTTGTTAAAGTTGACGACTACTTCCTTAGACATGTTTCTGGAGTTTAGGCCCTTATCTGTAAGTTTAATGATCACCTCTCTTTTATCAGTGGTGGTCTTCTCCTTATAAATATATCCGTTGTCTTCAAGAAGTTTGATAATTCTCGTTAAGGAAGTAGGCTCTATGGCCATCTTGGGTCCAAGATTGGTACTTCGTGTTCCTTCCTTGGGATCAATTTTAAGAAGGGTGAGGGCTTGTACAGCTGTGGAATCATGTTCCTGAGCCAGTTCTGTGTACATTTTTGAAACAGCCAACCAGGTCTGCTTCAAAATTAAATCTACGTTTTCTATTTTTTCCTTATTATTATCCATCATTTTTGCGCTAATGGTTTTACCCAAATTTAGTAAATATTATGCATGCATAGTATTTATTAACGTTAAATTTTGTTAATAAGCTGATAATAAATAGATTAAATTATATGACTAGCATAATACTATGCATGCATAGTATGTGAAATAATCAAAGAAAACTACAGATTAATAAATGTTTACAACGAAATTGATGATTTCTTCAAAAGATTCACATTGGTGTTTTGTAGAATCATTAGTAATTACCCAAAAGTTGTGCTGAAACTCAAAATTCAGGAAAGAAAGGTCCTTTTTAAAGTTTTTTTGAAGCAAAGAATAGAGCATTTCTTTCTGAACCTGGGGTGCGGAGATGTGTGGCGGTATAAAATTCTCGTGTATTTGAAATAATGAAGCGTTAGTAAGTTCATCATGTTGTAGTAAAATATCCTCAACAATCCCTGTATGCAACTCTGTATTTTTTACATACCAGATTTTGTCTGCAAATTCCTTGGCCAGTCGCCAGTCATGGGAAGAAAATAGAATCAGCTTATTTTGTTCCTTTGCTAATCTTCTCAACGTTTTAAGGATGATGATTTTATTTTTTTCATCAAGATGGGTTGTTGGCTCGTCCAGAATAATAATGGAAGAGTTCTGGGTAATGGCCCGTCCTATAAAGGCCTTTTGAAGATTTCCATCCGAAAGGTTTTTAAGCAATGTATATCTGTATTGATTCAAATCCAGTTCCTCAATAATATGCGCCACTTCATCACGATCTCCTTTTTTCAGTTCGAAATAAAAAGGGTAGTAGATATATTTTCCCAATGAGATAAGGTCTTCAACCGTATAATGCTGGGGAATGACTGATTTTGAAAAGACAATGGCAATATTTTCTGCAATTTCTTTTACAGAAAGTTTTTTTACATTTTTACCATTAATCAAAATTTCACCATCCAATAGAGGAATCTGATGAAGAATCGATTTAATTAAAGTTGTTTTTCCGACACCGTTATTTCCAATCAATAGGCATACATCTCCAAGTTTCAGACCTGCATTAGCATTTGAAATTAAAGTTTTATTGTAACCGATATTTGCTTGTTTGATTTGTAAGTGCATATTGAGAGTTTGTTAGACACAATAGGTGCAAAATGTTTTACAAAAATACTGTTTTTAGTACTCACAGAATTTGAGTTTATCAAATTTTTATGTGTTTTGAATTTATAGGCCATTTACCACCCTTGTAACTCCATTTTTGAAGACATCAGCTTGAAAGTTAAGTAGCAGCCCTAGCTTACAGCCGGTCATTTTTAAATAAGTTAAAAGTTGTGCCTTGTGGGTTGGAGCTATATAATCAACGGTTTTTATTTCTAAAATCAATTTATTTTCTAAAATCATATCAAGTCTGAAAGCGTTTTCAATCCTTAATTCTTCGTAAATGATAGGAAGTAGTTTTTGCTTTTCTACTGAAAGTCCTGATTTTGTTAGTTCATAAAAAAGACATTCTTCATAAACATACTCAAATAAACCTGCTCTAAGTTTTTTATGAATTTTTAGTCCTGTTTCAAAAACGATTTTTGATAATTCATTTTCTGTCATTTGTGTGTTTTTTATAAATATATGATTTTTGGGTAAACGCAAGGGCGCAAAGGTTTCTATATGTTGTGTATATATTTAAGGCGCAAGAAAATCGAAGATTTTCAGCAAGGGGGAAATCTGTCTTGGGGTGTAATATTTAATTGGGGGATACGTTATTTACACTATACATTCTTAAATTTTATCGAAGATAAAATTCTTGCGTCTTAAAAAGTTAGAATTCAAAAAATGACCTTGTGTCATTGCATTTTCCAACAAAAGATTACACTTTATTCTGTCTCAAAAGCATCACAAGAATCACAGGGATTCCAAATACAGAGCTTATTACATTCAATGGGATCTGTGTTTTTTCAGCAATTACTGAGAAAAACAGCATGATTAACATTCCCAGAAACATATTAAGGATCCACTGTTGCCACAACTTTGAGGGATTGTAGATCAATCGGCAGAAATGAGGGACAATAATCCCGATAAATAGGATAGGTCCTAAAAATGCTGTAATAGAGGCTGAAAGTAGGGAAGAAGCTACTATGATCAGTAGTTTTAATTGTTTTAAGTTAACTCCTAAACTCTGTGCATAAGAGGTTCCCAGAGAGTTTCCAATTAGAGGTTTTATAGATTTAAAGCAGAAAAATAATCCTATCAATAACAAGGCGGATAAAACATAGATCTGATTTCTGGTGACCATATTGTTAGCACCAAATGACCATAAAATATAATTTTTAAGACTTTGATTTTCAGCGTAAAATTGTAATAGAGAAACTATTGCCCCCGCAAAGGCAGATACCAAAAATCCAAAAATAATAAGGTAGGACTTATCCTGAAATTTGTTGGATATTGATAAGAGAATCAACATCAGACCTAAGCCTCCTCCAACAGCGGATAAGCTAAGGAAGCTATTCTGTAGAAATTCAGGAAGAAGAATATTATGCGAGAAAAAGATGTAGAATGCTACCGATAAACTAGCTACAGATGTAATCCCCAAAATATCTGGTCCTGCCAATGGATTTTGGAAATATTCCTGCATCAGAAACCCCGAAGTAGGAATTGAAATTCCAGCCAGCAGCATTACTAAAACACGATTAATGCGGATTTCAGCAATCTGACTTTGTGCGGAATCCTGAAAGAAATCTTGTAAGCTTAAACTCAAAAATCCTGTGTTCAGATTAATGACTGCACTTCCAATAATTGCAATTATTAATAATAAACACAGGATTTTAAATCTTTTTGACATTATTCAGAAAGAGTTCTGTATGTTTTTACTTTAAAAAAGCATCAATTTTAGAATTCAATACTTCTTCCGTCATCATTCCCAGATATTCATCTGTCTGATTTCCTTTTCTCATAAAGGTAAACGGAATTGAGCCACCATCCCATTGTTTGAAGTTCTTGGAGAAGAAGTCCTGATCCAGTTTTTGACCATCCAACAAAATAACATTCGCGCCAAGATTATTTTCTACAACGAAGTTTTTAACCGCAGTATCCCAGTCGTTTTTATCATCTAGGTTTACAAAGGTGAACTTTACAGGTTTATCTTTTAATTCCTGCATTTTATTTTTGAAACTTGGGATTTCTTTCATACATGGGCCACACCATGTTGCAAAAAAGTTGGTTACATATAAGGTATCGTTACTTTTAGCTAAGTGCTGACCTACATTTTCAGGAGAAAGTTCTTTGGGAATATATGTACTTCCTTGTGCTGTTGTATTTTGAGTTACAGAAAGAGAGTCTGTAGTGGCAGTGCCATCAGTATTTGGGCTTTCTTTTTTGCAACTGTAAACTGCAGTCAGGATTAACATGGATAAAATTATCTTCTTCATAAATTATTTTTTATCTATTTTTGAATTGAAGTTATGGAACAACAAATCTATAAAGGGAAACTTATACAGTTTCATCCGTTAAAAATAGCGAAAAAGGTAGAGCTGACCAAAAATACTTTTTCTCTGGAGTTTGATATTCCGGAGAATTTGAAAGAAAACTTTAAGTTTGAAGCAGGGCAGTTTGTAAGTGTTAAATTTCAATCCAATGGTAAAGAGGTTATTAATGATTATTCAATGACTTCAGCTCCCAATGAGGGAAAGATAAGTCTGGGAATAAAGGTGAACTCTACCAAAGGAGACACTTTTCAGCTGTTTCAGAATTATAATGTAGGGGATGAACTTCAGATAAGTGAACCATCCGGAAGATTTACCCTGGTATCTAAACCCAGTGAATTCCGAACAATTGTAGCCTTTGCTGCGGGAATTGGAATAACTCCTATTTTAAGCCATTTTAAAAATATTCTTCATAACGAACAGAGAACAAGGTTGTTTTTATTTTTTGGGAATAAAAGCTCAGATGACCTGATCTATCGGGATCAATTGGATAATCTTGCGAGAACTTGTGGGGACCGGCTACAGATTTTTTACTTTTTTTCACAGGAAAAAACAGCTGATCAGTTTTTCTATGGCAGATTGGATGAAAAGAAATTAAATCTAATTATCAATCAAATTCTCCATTTGGATGATACGGATGAGGAATCTACGATATGGGATGCTGTGGATGAAGTGCTTATCTGTGGAAAGGGAGAGATGATTAAGACGCTGGCAAATGCCTGTTACCATCATGGTATTCCGAAAAGGAACATTCATTTTGAACTTTTTGAAGAATATAATGATGATATTTATCCTGTAGAAAAAGAATTTCCACTTATTGAAAATATAGAGGTGGAATTTACTATGCTTGGAAAAAAATATACAGCTCAACTTCCTGATAATAAGGATAGAATTCTGCAACAGCTGTTGCTTCAAAAGTTTCCTGTTCCTTATTCATGCAAGTCCGGAATCTGTGGAAGTTGTGAATGCTCTTTAGAAGAGGGAGAAGTGGAACTGTTGGAAAATGAGTATCTTACAGAAAAGGAGGAAAATCAGGGGCATATACTGGCTTGTATGTCAATTGTGAAAAGTAAAAAAATAAAGCTTAACTTTGATCTTAGTTGAGAATTATTAGGAACATATTTAATCTAGGTTTTATATCATTAGAAATGGGAATTTTAATGATATGTTTCTGTAATGTGTGGGTTTTTGGACTTACCAATGGACGTACCTATACTAAGATTTCCAAAATTCCTCCCAGAGAAATCGCTTTGGTATTGGGAACTTCCCCAAAGATGAGATCCGGAGTTTCCAATCCTTATTTTACGAAAAGAATGGATGCCGCATCTCTTCTCTATCATCACGGGAAAATAAAAAAAATCATTGTAAGTGGCGAGAAAAGCAAAGGGTATAATGAACCTGCTGCCATGAAAAATTATCTGATCTATCAGGAAGGAGTTCCTGAAGATATTATCATTGAAGATCCCAAAGGTTTCAATACCTATAAAAGTATTCTTCGTTGCAAGGATGTGTATAAAAAGAAAAATGTGATTATCGTTTCGCAGGGATATCATAATCTTCGTGCCTTATTTTTTGCAAGAAATAATGATATGAATGCACTAGGATTTGATGCGCAGGATGTCACAAA
Organism: Chryseobacterium aurantiacum; assembly: GCF_003020585.1. GTDB lineage: Bacteria > Bacteroidota > Bacteroidia > Flavobacteriales > Weeksellaceae > Chryseobacterium > Chryseobacterium aurantiacum. Next base: position 290,860 of record NZ_PXUE01000002.1, on the reverse strand, counting down.
ACCGGAAAGTTTCTACAGAAATCAGGCGAGAGAAATTCTCGCCCGTGTCATTGCTGTAGTTTATTTTATTCTTGGAGTTTCTCCAGATTAGAAAGGATACCCGAATGCAAAGTTAACTGTAGGCTTGAAAGGCTGGAAAGTCTTAAATCTCCATCTGTCACCTTCAGGTTTATTCGGGTCATATATTTTATAGGCAAAGTCTAATCTGAAAGTAATATAGGCCACGTTTATTCTTAATCCGAATCCACTACCAACCCCCATTTGTCCTAAGAATTTATTGAACTTGAATTCATCATTGTAACCATCATTGTAGTTACGAAGACTCCATGTGTTACCAATATCTGTAAATAATGCTCCCTCGTACATTTTGTTGAATGGAATCCTGTATTCAATATTGGTTGTAAGTTTTACGTTGTCTGTCATGTAGGTACGTACTCTTTCATCTACCTGAGAATCTGCAGGACCTAGCCCCCCAAATGCTACCCAAGCTCTGATATCATTGGATCCCCCGTTGAAATAAGACTTGATGATAGGCATATCTTCAGAATTTCCATAAGGAATACCTACTCCCACAAACTGACGAAGAACCAAGGTCTGATTGCCATTGAATTTAAAGTATTTTCGGGTATCAATATCAAACTTCACAAATTGTGCATAGGGAATTCCAAAAATAGTTCTCTGAGGAGAGGTAACAAGTCCTCCGCCGTCATCTTTTTTATTGAATAAACTTAAGATATTACCTGCAAGTTCAACCTTTCCGTTAAAGTAAAAAGCATTAGGATATTCTTTTTTTCCAATTTCATTATAAACGAAATTATAAATCATGGAAGAGATTAAAACATCTTGTGTTTGCCTGTCCTTATTGACAAGAGTTCCCCTGAACGCAGTTAAAAGATCAGTCCCTTGTTGATTAAGTGAATTACGGTAGGTTTCATTCCCAACAATTTCCTTAGAAACTTCATCAATACTTAATAATCCGGCTTTGTATTTGTTGTAGGTATCAGTATTAGAAATAAAGTAATTATCAAAAATATCAGCCCTTATTTTTTCATCATTAGGGAAATAATCATAATAAGCATCCTTATTCTTTGTTAAGCTGACCTGTGTATTAAATAAAGTAAGTTTATGATAAACCTGTTCATTAACGTTCGCCTGATAATTTAATCCGGTATTAAAGTTAACTCTCCCCAAGCCTATATTATTTTGAATGGAAGCTCCCAGCAAAATGGAGGATGTAGGGGTATACCTTTTAGGCATAAACTTATAATAATTAAAAGGTAGCAGCAGTCTTGGGAAATTAAGGGATGCCTGAGCAGATATTTCGTAGGCTGTCGTTCTTTTATCAATGTCTTTTGTACTTCTGATAGATCCAAATGTACCCGAGATACTGGTGAAAAGGTTTTCTGCTCCCCTGAATACGTTTCTGGTGGTGAGATCCACAGATGGTGACACCCCAAGATTCAATATCTGAGAATAATTAACATCTGTACCCACTTTAAGCTCATACTTTGGAAGTGGTTTTAAAACATATAAAACGTCCACAATACTGTCATTAGGAGAAGACATTCCTCCTTGTCTTAGAGAGTCTCTTGCCTTTACAATACTAAAATTGTTCATAGACATAAGATTCCTTTTGGTAACATCCAGTTTCTTTTGGTCAAAAACCTGTTTACTGTCAGCAATAATTGCCCTCCATAAAGATGATGTTTTGTATTTATTGTTCATCTTATGGAATCTAATTCTTCTTAAGCTGTCTTTAACCGTATTTTTAGGATAATCACCAGGCTCATCTACAATGGCAACATCTATGTTTCCAAAAGTAGCAACCTTATATGGCGTGTCCAAAGAATCTTTATGGATTTCCAGAGTAAGAGGAACCTGCTTTTTGCTTTTCAAAGAGTCGGCCACAAAATAGACCTCATCATTGGATGCATTAAATTTATAATATCCAAATTCCCTCATCAGGTCGGTAATTCTCGTTACCTCTCTTTCAAGGGTAGTCTGATCGAGAATCTGGCCAGACCTTATAAAACTTCTATTGAGGTTGTGGGTATAATATCCTTTAATTCCCAGATCCGGAATATTGTAATAATAATCCTTAATGCGGGTAGGTTCATTATGCTTTACAAAATAGTTTACTGTCGCCTTTTTAGAAGCAGAATCCAGATCATGTCTGTATTTTACCTCAGCATCCCAAAAACCCCTGTAGGTTAATCTTTTTTTGATGGACTCTGCGCTTTTTTCACTTCTGGTTTGATCCAGTATGGATGGGGGAGATCCCCAACTATGCAACAGACGGTCAAAGAAAAGATTTTTACCTACACTATTTTTCATGTTATATTTGATGAATAGTGAATCCCTTAGTTTCTGATTTCTCATTTCACCAGGGTAGGTCATATATTCATTAAGGATAGTGTCGTATTTAGGATTGGCCATATTGTAAAACATTAGGCCTAATGGCATAAAAAGAACTTGCTTTTTATTGGGCTTTTGCTGAACGTAATCTTTCAGTTCCTCATCGAAGAATTCTTTCTTATCTTCGAACTCAAACTTGTTCTGAGTAAGGAGATATTCACCGTCCGGAACTTTTTTTGTCGTACTACAAGCATAAAGGAGACCAACAAATGTTGCAAATGAGATAATTTTATAATATTTTTGAGGAGAATTCTTATAATGCTTACAGCTCATACAATAAAAGTTTTACAATCTTTAGATAAAAAGAAGTTCAGACAAAAATACAATTTGTTTTTGGTTGAAGGTAATAAAATCATTTGTGAACTTTTTAATTCTAACTTTAAAGTTAAAGAAATATTATCAACCGATCCACAAAAATTGGACCGTACCGATATCCCTGTGACTCATATCTCTGAAAATGAGTTAAAAAAAATCAGTTTTCTTAAAACCCCAAAAGATTCTGTTGCCGTGTGTTATTTGGCAGAAGAAGAAGAAGAAGAAACATGGGAGGATAAGAACGTACAACTTGTTTTGGATGGTATTCAGGATCCGGGAAATTTAGGAACCATCATCCGATTGGCTGACTGGTTCGGAATAGAACAGATCATTTGCAGTGAAGATACTGTGGATTTTTATAATCCAAAGGTTATTCAGGCTACCATGGGATCATTCACAAGGGTAAATATGGTGTATACAGACCTTGTTGAGTATCTTTCTAAAACGGAAAATGTGAATATCGGAACGGATATGGATGGAGAAAACCTCTATACCTTTGATAAACCTGAAAAGATCAACCTGATTTTAGGAAATGAAGGAAACGGAATGAGACCCGAAACGGAAAAACTTCTGCAAAAATGCATCACCATTCCGAGGTTTGGAAAAGCCCAGTCTACAGAAAGCCTGAACGTATCAATGGCGGCCGGGATTATTCTAGGACAGTTATTTTCAAAATAGAAATCAGAAAAATTAGAAGCTAGAAGTCAGATGGCATCAATAGATTCTCCCTAACCTCTAGCTTCTAAATTTCTATATAAGCTGTTCCATACTGGAAACACTTTTGTTTTTCTGGTATTCTTCCAGTTTTTTTCTCACGAATTTCAGGGCAATGGGAGCAAGATATATCAAAGCTGCACCTACCAGTTTATTTTTCCAGTTTGAGCTTTTCATATTCTTTTTGGCATAGTTACCCACAATGGCTGTAACACCCAGTTTAACGATGCTGTCCGCTATATTTCCCTTGAATGCAGAATTTGCAAGTCCTACAGCAGTATTCTTACTAATCAACAGATCTTTTACTTCTGAGGTAAGCTGTTTAGCAATGACGTCCTTTCTTAAAACTACCTTTTCATCACCATCTTCATCTACTTTTTCCTGAAGATACTGATCACTCAGCCCATTGGTAAATGCACTGAGACTTTCTTTGGTATTCTTAAAGGTAAGAAGGTTCTCCAAATCATTGATCTCTCCCTGAAGCAGCTTTTTCTTTCTTCTTAGTTCTTCTATGCTTTCGTATTTTCTGCTCATGGTTTAATGATTTAAAAATTTAATAACCTGGTCTGCAACAGTATTGACAATCTTATTTTTGAATGAAATAACAAAGGCCATTACAACAGCATAGAATGCTGCAACAATTAAGAACCCGTAAGAATAATTATCCAGTGCTTTTCCGATAAGGAATGCAATTCCAAAGTTGAAAAGGATAATAAAAAAAGCAAAAGCAACAAGCAGTACTACAAAGTAGGTAATGAGCCCGGCAGAAAGAGAAGACTTTTCAGTAGCTTCAATTTTCAGAAGATCTATTCTCTTCGAGGCGTATTCTTTAATAGTTTCTATCATTGTTTTTTTTTAAAGTTACAAAAAAAGGAACTTTCGCACAAAAGTTCCTTTCTGTAATTTACTTAAAAAAGATAAATTACTTATTTTTTAAGATCGTTTAATTCTGCCTCTACATCTTTTACTACATCTGCAGTTTTAGAAACAATCTGATCTTTGTATTTGTCATACCCGTCTTTCATAGTATGTGCTACGTTATTTGCTGTTTCCTTGAAAGTAGAAGAGATATTACCATATTGGTCTTTCACTTTTTCAGAAACTTCTCCGTATTTATCTTTAGCCTGATCTTTTAAATCATTAGCTTTATTTTTGATTTTTTTTCTAGTTTCTTTTCCTTCTTCAGGAGCATATAGCATTCCTAAGATTACACCTGCTGCAGCACCTGCAAGAAGTCCCGCTAATATACCTGCTGTATTTTTTCCGTTTTTAGACATTATAAGTTTTTTAATAGTTAATAATAGATTAGTTTTTACACTGATAAAACTTGCAATTTGTATACCAAAGGAGGTTTTATTCCTATTAAAAATTGTTAAATCTTTTCAATGTAAGAAAGGATTAGTTCAATGGTTTCTTCTTTAGTCAACTCAGAATTGTCAATAATAATAGCGTCGTCAGCCTGCTTCAATGGGGCTATTTCACGCTCACTATCTATTTTATCCCTTTCGATAAGATTTTGTTTTACCTGCTCTTTATCAGCTTCAATTCCAAGTCCTTTTAACTCTAGAAATCTTCTGTTGGTTCTTTCATCAATACTGGCAGTAAGGAAGAACTTATAGTCCGCATTTGGCAGAACTACTGTCCCTATGTCACGTCCATCCATAATTACTCCGCCTTTTTCTGCCAACGAACGCTGGGATTGCAGCAGAAAGTCTCTTACTTCTTTTTGTTTGGCTACAAGACTTACGTTATCAGAAACTTCATTGGAGCGAATTTCCTTGGAGATGTCGGTATTATTAAGATAAAGGATTAATGTTCCGTCGTTATTCTTAAATTCAAGTTGAATCTGGTCTAAAGAAGAGAATAGGATATTGAGATCAATTTGGCCATCATCATTCAAACAGTGCTGTAGAGCAAACCAGGTAACCCCTCTGTAAAGCGCTCCTGTATCCATATGAATAAGTCCCAGCTTATCAGCAATGATCTTCGAGATAGAACTTTTTCCGGTAGACGAGTACCCATCGATAGCTATTACAGGTTTTTTCATACTGCAAATTTCAAGATTTTTTTTAGAAAATCAAGAAATAATAAGAAATTTTAAGATGGATTTAAGATTTCCCTTATTCACCCCTGTGGCTGGAAAGATCCATGGAGACTCCTATCTGGTTGACATTCGAAGAGTTGTGGTATCTTACGTGTGCATAATCTATGCGGAATCTTGAAACTTTAATTCCAAATCCTGCAGAAAGTCCTGAAAAGTTTCTTTGATCTGCTACAGCAAGTTCATTACCTCTTTTTACATTATACCCCAGTCTGATATTGAAGTTTTTTTCCGGGAATAGCTCAGCTCCTAAAGAGAAGTGATCGGCAATTTTTCTACCGGAATTAACCTTTTGACCTTCTACATTATATTCTGATGAAATATCAAACTTCTGAAGATCGTGTGCGGTAATGGTGATAGCAAGAGGGAAATTTTTGAGGATCTTGGTATATCCCAGATCAATCCTGAATGGAAGATTCTCACGTACTCCGTTGAATGATTTCAATTGGAAACCAAAATTCCTCAGTACAAGAGAAAGAACCTCCTTGTTTTTTTTGTTATGATAGGTAACTCCCGCAGTTCCTGAAATGGCGGAAGAGGTGTAATTATCAATCTTTGAAGTCACGAAGTTTAATCCTCCACCAATGGTCCAGTCTTCTTCAAACTGATAGGCATAGCCCGCTCCAATGGCAACATCCGAAGCTTTGTATTCTCCATCCTGAAAACCACTTTCATCTGTCCTCGGAATACTTCCGTAGCTCATGTAACGAGCATTGATGGTGGCCATGTGACCATTCTCAAAGTCTTTGGCATAAGCAATTGTTCCGTATTTTGAATCGGCCAGATAGGCTGTAGCATTTACAGAAAGCTGCTTATCAGAATCTTTATTTAACAGGGCTGGGTTTGCAATAGCAAAGGAAACATCATAATCTCTTATCGAAATTGCATCTCCACCCAGAGCAGCCTGTCTTGCAGATACAGGCACATTTAAGAACGGATAAACATTTGTTCCTGTTTGTGCATAAGAAACAATTCCTGATAGAAATAATGAAAAAATGATAATTTTCTTCAACTCAATTTATAATTAATGCAAAAATAATCCTTTTTCGTACTTTTCAAAATATTTCTGACATTATTTCTAATTAAATATTTTTCTTTTATCAATATCTTTAATGATTATATTTGCAAAATCAAATTTTTGGGAAACCAAGCCTAATAAAAGCTTATTAAAAATAAAAGATGAAATATAAAAGAATCCTTCTAAAACTGAGTGGTGAGGCCTTAATGGGGAACAGACAATACGGTATCGATAACGAAAGACTGCAGGAATATGCTGCTGAGATCAAAAAAGTTGTTGAAAAAGGCTGTGAAGTAGCGATCGTCATTGGAGGAGGAAATATTTTCCGTGGTGTTGCAGGAGCAGCAAAAGGGATGGATAGAGTACAGGGTGACTACATGGGAATGTTAGCTACTGTAATTAATGGTATGGCACTTCAGGGTGCTTTGGAGGATGCAGGAATCAAAACAAGACTTCAGTCTGCTATTGAAATGGATAAGGTAGCTGAACCTTTCATCAAAAGAAGAGCAGTAAGACACCTTGAAAAAGGAAGAGTAGTAATCTTCGGTGCAGGAACAGGAAATCCTTATTTTACAACTGATACAGCTGCAACGTTAAGAGCTATCGAAATTGGAGCAGATGTAATCCTTAAAGGAACAAGAGTAGACGGAATCTACGACAGTGATCCTGAAAAGAATGCTGATGCAGTAAAATACAATTCATTATCATTTGATGAAGTATTTGAGAAAAACCTTAAAGTAATGGATATGACCGCATTTACTTTAAGTCATGAAAATAAATTGCCGATCATCGTATTTGATATGAACAAGGATGGGAATTTAGAAAAAATTGTAGATGGAGAAAATGTTGGTACTTTAGTTGACTTATAGTCGATTTTATCCCAATAGACTATCATCATATTAAAAATAAACACCTGTCACTGCAATTTAGCGGTGACAGGTGTTTTTACTTTGGATAATAACCTTTAGTTATTCATTCACTTCGGCATTTTGTTGGATGCTTTCCTGCTGAGCCTGTATAAAACGAGCAGAAATCCATCCAATAATTTGATTTATTATTTTCATAATCATTTCGTTTTTTGTAACAGCAGTAACTCCCGGTACCAAATTAACTGGGCTTTGCTTTGGTAATGGCTGTGGTAAAATAAGACCATTTATCTGAGGGTTGTTCGGTCCGGAGGAAGGAATTCCGGAATACAGATCTACATGCTGTAAGGATAATTGAAACAGATAATCATACAAAGTCTGAGGAGGGGTATTGATGGTAACCAAAGGCCCATCCGAATTCTGAAGCTTACCCGGTAAGGATTGGTTTTGTATCCTTGTATAAGTAACCCCTGATTTTGAAGCATCATCAAGAGCAATACTTTGTAAAGTTTCTAGTGTAAAGGCAGTGAGTTTTTTAGGTGACTCGCCATATATATTGGCAATTTGTTCAAGACCAGATTCCAGCCAGGCATGAGGAACTACATCCAGATCATTCCAGTGCATGGTATTCCAACTTTGGTAATTTTCTGTTTGCGGCTTCCATCCCGCAGGCAATGGAGGAAAGGCATTGTTAAAAAGGCTGGCAAATGCTGTTTCACCAGGAGTAGGTCCTGCAGTAGGATATACAAGGGTAATACCGAAAGCATCCAGATCTTTATTTTCTTTCAGATACAGGGCAAGAGTAGGAGACAATGCCCCTGCAAGGCTGTGTCCGCAAAATATAATGGCTGTATCGGGTGTCGGGTTTAAACTGGTAAGAAACTGTTGTAATGTAGTATTGGGGGCTGCCGCTGTAGCGGGGCTTATAAGTCCCAGAAGTATACCTATACCTGTGGCAGTTCCTTTTGAAATATAAGGATCGGTCCCATTGTAACCTGATGTTGTGAAATTGGAAGGATCATAAGTTGTCCAGTTAACGACTTCTGATACAGAGAAATCTTCCGTTTCCCAGTCATAAAGTGATGCCGGATTGGTAGCAGCAATAGCTACAACATAGGTAGGCAATGTTGGTCCTCCGGGAAATGCTACGGTATCACATTGTGCTACATACAATGCATTGTCGGCCACTCCCGTAAGTTTGCCTTTTTCGTCAGTTTCTTCAATCAAAGCGGGTCCCCAGACAAGATTCCAGTCACCTAGCAATGGTGGAATTGACTGATCAGCTGTTGACGGGCCTTTTTGTCCCATAATTTCCACCGGGGGAACATTATTGAAATAAAAAGATAAGTCATACTGAAGTTGTTGCTGTAATTCAGTACCGGTACCGTTGTAATTTCCGGCGCGGTTTGCAAGATTGGCCATACCAAAAACCTGTTGATAGGCATCTAAAGATGGATTTGTCATAATGTGAATGGTTTAAAATTAGTTTTAAAATGAATGTGTGTTACTTTAATGGTCTTTTACAAGATTTTCCGTTTTCATCATGACAAGTCATTTTATTGTAATAATACGAAGGTGGGTCAATTGTCTTTTTATAATCTTAGTTTCCCTATTATTTATTATACAATTTCAGAATCTGCCATGTTGTAAGTGAAGAGCTTCGTTCAATAGAACATGGTAAAATAAGTTATTAAAAATGATATGAGAGTAAGTAGAAATAACCAAAATATTGTATAGGTGTTTGTACCTGAATCTCTTCACTTTAAGATAAATAGGAGCGCTAAAGATGGCTTCCTTTTTCCCAAAGCAAAGACAAGTGCATAAAATCCATCTGTGGAAATACCTATTATTCGAAAACAATCATTATTTTTGCAGCACTGAATAGCAAAAAATAGTTTAAAAACGGTAAATAAACATTGATATTTATAAGGTTTTTGAATTTTAAATGATTGATATTCAGTATTATTAATAGATGTGTAATTTATCAAACTTTAATATAATAATGGAAGAATTAGATCTTATATTAGAATCTGTAAAACATGACATGGACGCAGCTGTAAAGCACTTGGACCACGCATTTCAAAGAATTAGAGCAGGACGTGCTTCTACATCAATGGTTCAGGACGTAATGGTGGAATATTATGGAGCACCAACTCCTATCAACCAGGTTGCCAATGTTTCTGTTCCGGATGCAATGACCATTTCTATTCAACCTTGGGACAGAACAGCTATCAATGCTATTGAAAAAGCTATTATCAATTCAAACTTAGGTTTTGCACCTTCTAATAATGGAGAGAATATTATTCTTAATGTTCCGCCTTTAACGGAGGAAAGAAGACGAGAACTTGCAAAACAGGCTAAAGTAGAAGCTGAAAATACTAAAGTTACAGTAAGAAACGCAAGACAGGATGGTTTGAAAGAACTTAAAAAACTAGAAGGAGTTTCTGAAGATGTTGTCAAAGGAGTGGAAGAAGAAATCCAAAATTATACAGACAAATACGTAAAACTTTGCGACGAGCATCTTAAAACAAAAGAGGCTGAAATTATGAAAGTATAATTTTCAGTTTTTTTTAAAATATAAAGCAGGCTTCCAATTTGGAGGCCTATTTTTTTGTGTTTGATAGGTTTAGACATTTTTTTTGAGGTTTTTTTTGTTGAGTTATTTTAGATTTTTATCGAAATAAGGGCCTTGCATAATAATATATTAATAAGTATCTGCGTTAATTCATTATATTTATAAAATTATTCCTGAAACATTAATAAAACGGGAAATTAAACATTAAAATAATGACTAAAATTATTGGGGTAGGAAACTACATTCCATCGAAGACTATAACCAATCTCTTTTTTGATCAGCATGTTTTTCTGAATGAGAATGGTGTTTTATTAAAAGAAGATAATGCGTCCATTACAGAGAAATTAAAAAAAATCACAGGGATTGAAGAAAGAAGATATGCCGACAATACACAGGTAACTTCAGACTTAGGAGTTATTGCTGCTCAGGTTGCGATAAAAAATGCAGGAATAGATCCTGAAACATTAGACTATATTATATTTGCCCATAATTTTGGTGATGTCCGTTTTGGAACTATTCAGTCTGATATGGTTCCCAGTCTTGCTGCAAGAGTAAAGCACACATTAGGAATCAAAAATAACTTTTGTGTGGCTTATGACGTTTTGTTCGGATGTCCGGGATGGATTGAAGGGGTTATACAGGCCAACGCATTCATCAAGGCTGGTATTGCAAAACGTTGTCTGGTAATTGGAGGTGAAACCCTTTCCCGTGTTGTAGATATTCATGATAGAGACAGTATGATTTATGCTGACGGTGCCGGAGCGGTTGTTTTGGAAGTGGGGAATGATGATGGAGCGGGGATAAAGTCTCATTTATCGGCGTCATATACTTTTAAGGAAAAGGATTATCTGTACTTTGGGAAAACCTATAATACTGATGGCTGTCCGGATACGAAGTTCATTAAAATGGATGGAAGAAAGATCTACGAGTTTGCTCTTCTGAATGTTCCTGATGCCATGAAAAAATGCTTGGATAATAGTGGGTATTCTATTAATCAGCTAAGTAAAATTATCATTCATCAGGCCAACGAGAAAATGGATGAAGCTATTGTTAACCGTTTTTATCAATTGTATGATACACCGGTTCCTGAGAATATTATGCCTATGGTGATTAGTAAGCTGGGGAACAGTAGTGTGGCAACCATTCCGTCTTTATTAACAATGATTTTAAATGGTGAATTGGAACAGCATAGCATCCAAAAGGGTGATGTGGTTTTATTTGCTTCTGTAGGGGCGGGGATGAATATCAATTCTTTTGTCTATCAATTTTAAATTTTAAAGAGAAACAGGACTCTAGGATCCACATAAAAATAAAAAGAGAGACTTCAAACTTGAAGCCTCTCTTTTATATGTTGAAATTTACTTACAGTTATCATTATAGTCTGTGATAACTTCATCTACAATTTGAGGAACATTAGACATTACATCGTCAATCTGGCTTTTAATCAATTTTCCAAGGCCTGATCTTTTCTTTTCATCATTCTTCATGGAAGCGTATGAACCTCCGGTTAGTTTTCCTTTTACATAGCTACAGTCTGCCGTGATGATTTTAGCTTTAGCAAAAGTAAGCTCTTCAACCTTACCTCCTTTTTTACTATAGATATAAGATGGATTTTGCCTCATTCTTTTAGTTTCTTCATCGGCTGCAGCCATTTGACTGGTTCCTGCCGAGAATGTGGTAGGATACCCGTATAACTTATATACCTTGATTTTACCCTCTTTTACAATTTCGGCAAATTGTGTACTTTTTGTGAGGTTATTAAATGCCTTTATATTACCACTCAGGCCACCCGTTGCTGTATTGAAGCCCTCCTTGGTGTTTGTATACTTGATGGTTTCGAAATGCCTTTCGTTATTGTTGTTATCAATGGCCACATATTCCTTAATATCATCTGTGTCAAGATTCTTGAACTTCTGTTTCTTTTTGGATTTGTCAATGTCTGCTACGGCAACAAATTTAACTTTCTTTTGATTGTTCCAGGGATATAAATCGTCTCCGTTCATTCTCACAATCCCTTCAATCTTTTTACCGCTTTTATCAATGATGTAGCCGTATTTTTCATCTCCTCTTAATTCATAGTCGGTATTGCTGTCTTCCTGTGCATAAGCATTAAAGCCAACCAATGTAAACAGGCTTAGAGCCAGTACTTTTTTCATGAGTTATAGTTTTAATTTTTTGTAAATATAATATTTTATGTGTTGTGAGAAAATAAGGGATTTAAGTTTGTTTAAAAATGAAAAGAGAAACAGTATGTACAATTGAATGAGCTATTTTATCAACAAAAAAGACCCGGAAAAATCCAGGTCTATATTTCTTAGTTGTTGAAATTTATTGATATCTCGTATGTTCTTTACTTTTTGAGAATCTCTTTGTAATGGGCTTGAATAATGCCTTGTATTTTTCTGCATCAAATAATTGAGAATCTGTAAGTGCTTTATAGGTCATCCAGATCCCAAACGGAAGAAGAATGAAATTAGGGAGCCATGCTGCCAGATATGGATTCATTTTTCCACTCCATGACATGTTTTCCACCCCAACATTCATTACATAAAAGATGATGAAAATAACAATGGCAATAATTACCGGTAGCCCCATACCTCCTTTTCTAATGATGGAACCTAAACTTGCTCCAATCAGGAAAAATATAATACAAGTTACAGAATAAGCTAACATTTTTTGTTGGTAGATAACAACCTTGCTAAAGTATTTTACATTAGAACTGAATTCATTCTTTTTAGATTCCAGTGTAGATTTAAGGTTGTCCAGCCTGTTATAGGAATTGTAAAGGATATCCAGTTTTTTGTCTCCTTTTATAGTATCTAACTTTATTTGAGCCTTTGGGGCTACTTTATGTTTGTTACCCTTATCCATATAAGCAATTGTGGAATTGGTTTGGCTTAGAACATCGTTTCCAATGTTTTTAAAGAATAACTCATTTTCCTTTTTGCTTTTCCCGATAGTCTGATTCAGCTGATTGTAGGTTTCGAAACGATAGTCATCAGTAATCTGTTCCTTTTCAATAGCCTTGTTGATGATCTCACTAATATCGAAATGAGAAACCAGTGTGTCAAATTTAATGGCCTGATCAGGTTGTTTTCTTCTTACATTATCTCCTTTTCCTTCGAAGCTGTCTTCAAATACATATCCATTATGAAGAACAAGTTTTAAAAAGCTTTTATTGGCAGCCGGAACAAATTTTCCTTTTTCTGCAACAACAGACTGTTGGTTTTCGTAAGTGTTAGCCTTTTTATGAACAAATACCCCTTCAATATTTTCCCCGTTTTCTCCATATATTTTATCAAACTTTACCATATATCCGGGGATCTGGTCAATAAACTGTCCCGGAGTAAAATTTATTGCAGGCTTGGTCTGAGCAATGTTGAACAACATGTTCTTTGCCTTTTTCTGAAAATCAGGAATAATGCTGTTTGAAAAGAAAAACAACATAATGGCTAGTAAAGTGGTAATTCCAAATAAAGGAGTCATTACTCGGGTCAACGGAATACCGGCAGCCTTCATGGCAGCAAGCTCATACCGTTCTCCGAATTCCCCAAATGACATGATACTTGCCAAAAGAATGGTCAGCGGGAGAACCATACTGATAACGTTTACCCCAAGGTAAAAAAGAAGTTTCAGGATCTGCCAGTAGCTCAATCCTTTTCCCATAAACTGTCCCAACTGAACCCAGATAATGTTTACAATAAAAATGAAAAACAATACGCTGAATATAAAGAAAAACGGTCCAAAGAAGGTTTTTATGATATATCTGTCTAGTATTTTTAACATGCGCCAAAATTAATCAAAAAGCCGCAAACTTGCGGCTTTTATATTTTGTTATTTTTTCCTTAAAAAGCAGATTGTTTAATTAATCTGCCTCTAAGATTTTTAAAGTTCTGTAATAACGTAGTTTTTAAACTTATTTTTGTCAAAAACAAACATATTAGGATCCAGTGTCTGGTTTTCCTTGTATTCTTTAATGGCAATTACGGCAACATCCTTGTTATTTCCGTGTTGTTCTAATTTTACCATTTGTTTTTTTGCAGAATCTACAAAAATATAAACATATTGTATTCCGTTTGCCTTTACAGGAGTCAGCTTAATAAAGTCTGCATTTACACCGTTTACTGTTTTCTTACCATTATAAGTTACGTTGTAATCGTTTCTATAAGTTGTAAGGTAGTTGATAGGGGAGAACATGGTGCTGCTTCCGTTAGGTTTTGCAATTGTTACCTCCATATCATCAGCATTGATGTTGTAGATTTTATTTCCATCGAAGATCTGCTCTGTATCCATGATCTTCAGTTTGTATTTATCTCCTGCAGCATAATAGATGCCAGGTTCAGTCTTTGTTACCTGTCCGTTTAGGCCGCTTCCAAAAGAAAATTTGAAGTAAGAATTCTTTTTAGAATTATAGTTGGCTGTAATATCATCCAATATCTTTTTAGCTTTTGCGTCTATTTTTTGAGCATTCGCCATACCTACTGCACCTACAACAAAACTTCCCAATATAACTTTTGAAATAATATTTTTCATTTTCTTAATTTAATAATCTTTAGATTTTTTTTAATTCTTAAGGTTAAAACTATTCATTTTTCCCTTTAACTACGCAGATCTTCCAAAAACTGTTCCAAAGAATGAAGATCACTGATGATAACTTCTCTTGCTTTGGCTCCATTAAACCCACCCACAATACCGCTTGCTTCCAGTTGATCCATGATTCTTCCTGCTCTGTTGTATCCTAATTTCAATTGTCTTTGAAGCATTGAAGTGGAACCTTGCTGGGTAGAAACAATGATTCTTGCGGCATCTTCAAATAAAGCATCTTTTTCATTCGGATCAAATGCTCCTACCGTACTTGTAGAATCTTCAGAAACGTACTCAGGAAGAAGGAATGCAGACGCATATCCTTTTTGTTCACCAATGAATTCTGCAAGTCTTTCAACTTCCGGAGTATCTACAAAGGCACACTGAAGTCTAAGGATTTCGTTACCGTTGAAATAAAGCATGTCTCCTTTACCAATCAGCTGATCAGCCCCCGGAGAGTCAAGGATCGTTCTTGAATCTACACTGGAGATTACTCTGAACGCAGCTCTTGCAGGGAAGTTAGCTTTAATCATACCTGTGATTACATTTACAGAAGGTCTCTGCGTAGCAACAATCAGGTGAATTCCCACGGCTCTTGCAAGCTGCGCCAGTCTGGCAATAGGTAATTCAACCTCTTTACCTGCTGTCATGATCAAATCTGCGAACTCATCTACTACCAAAACTATATAAGGTAAGAAACGGTGTCCGTTTTCAGGATTTAGTTTTCTTTCAGTAAATTTTTTATTGTATTCCTTTAAATTTTTACAGAATGCATTTTTAAGAAGGTCATATCTGGTATCCATTTCAATACACAAAGAATTCAGGGTATTGATCACTTTATTGGTATCTGTAATGATTGCTTCTTCTGCATCTGGCAGCTTCGCTAAATAATGTCTTTCTATTTTTGAATATAAAGAAAGTTCTACTTTTTTAGGATCCACCATTACAAATTTTAATTCGCTTGGGTGTTTCTTGTAGAGTAGGGAAGTAAGGATGGCATTAATCCCTACAGATTTACCTTGTCCCGTTGCCCCTGCCATCAATAAGTGAGGCATTTTTGAAAGGTCGGCCATGAAGATTTCGTTGGAAATAGTTTTTCCGAAAACCACAGGAAGATCCATATCTGTATTCTGGAATTTTTGAGAAGCAATCACAGAACGCATGGAAACCATAGTAGGATTTTTTCTTGGCACCTCAATCCCGATAGTTCCTTTTCCTGGCATAGGAGCAATAATTCTGATCCCCAATGCGGAAAGGTTCAATGCAATGTCATCCTGAAGCTTTTTAATAGCTGCCACTCTGATTCCTGCTTCCGGTACAATCTCATATAGCGTAACCGTTGGTCCAATCGTTGCCTTGATCTCTGAAATTCCAACGTTGAAGTTCTTTAGAAGTCCAACAATTTTATTCTTATTCTCTTCCAGCTCTTCCTGATTAATGGAGATTTCCTCACTTCCATAGTCTTTCAATAAATCAACCGGCGGCATATGAAAATTAGCCAAATCCAATTTGTGATCATACAAACCATGTTTTTCTACCAATTCCTGAGATTTTCTGTCAGAATCATCCAAAACATCAACTACCTGCGCAACTTCCACATTGAATTTAATGTTTTCCTGTGCAGGAGCTGTGGTAGCCATTGGAGTTGGCGTAGAAGGCCTGATGTCAAATGCTTCTTCTGGGGAGGAAACAGGAACAACCGGTTTCGTGGAAAGATTCAAGCTTACAGGTTGGGTTACTTCTTTTGGCTCGTCATCAAAAGACGTGTGATTAGGAGTAGTAATGGTATCTATATTCGTAGAAACGGGAACTTCAGGAAACCCCTTTGGAGCATTTACCGGTTCCTGTTCTTTTGCCTTATTGATAGAATTATTGGAAACAGGATTCGGAATGTCACTTACCGTAACATTAGATGCTGTTATTTCTTCAGATTCAGACTCGTCTGTTTCTTCTTTTAATTCTTCATCTGCTTCAAAGTCCTCATCAGAATCCGGCATCATAGATTTTACTCTTCCAATCGTATTTTCGTTGATTTTATTCAATTTTGCCTTAACGGAGCTTGGACGAAGGTTAAACTCAAGGATGAAATATAAAAGGATACTTGCTACCAATACCGTCCATAAACCAACACTCCCGATAATGGAATTAAGGTAATCCATAATCTGGAACCCATATACACCACCCAAAACTCCTTGTCCTTTGGTAAGCGCTCCCATAAAAATAGGAAGCCAGCAAATAAAAAATAGAGAATGGCCAATCGTTTTCCAAGGTTTAAAAGTTTTCTTTTTCAGGATCAGGGTCCCAACAACCAGAAATAGGAATGCAATAATAAATGAAGCAATCCCAATACTTTCAAATATAAAGATGTTCCCAAACCAATCTCCGGCCTTACCGAAAATGTTTGAAGATTTTATACTCTTGTCAAGCATGGTTCCTGCCTGGCTTTGGTCTGCTTTCCAGTTCATTAAATAGGAGATGAATGACAAGGCGAGAACAGCGGAAAATAGAATAAAGGTAAGCCCGAAGAAAATACGCGGCTTAGATAAAATTCTGCCTTTCTCAGGCGATTCAGTCGGTTTTTTTTGTGTCTTTTTGTCCATAATATCAATGTGGCAAATTTAATGTTTTTTCAATACTAATAAGAATCTTTTTTCTTCAAAAAACATTTTGTAATGCCCGCTTTTTACTACGATTATTTAAAATTGATTAAAAAATATTTTCCGTTATAATATTGGCTGAAATAAAAATAAGGTTATTTTTTTTGTTTATCCAAATACATGCCTGTTAAATTGTATTAATTGATACTTATTTCTTTTGAATGGTCCTTCAAAAAACGGACAAAATGTTAATTGTAATGCCTGCAAATGAAAAAAAAACAATAATTAAAAAATAAAAGTTAATATTATAAAATAGAGATT
Organism: Chryseobacterium aurantiacum; assembly: GCF_003020585.1. Lineage (GTDB taxonomy): Bacteria > Bacteroidota > Bacteroidia > Flavobacteriales > Weeksellaceae > Chryseobacterium > Chryseobacterium aurantiacum. Next base: position 273,354 of record NZ_PXUE01000002.1, on the reverse strand, counting down.
TGTTTTGTATTGATGATTTGGTGGGAATTTACTTTTAGACATGTATAATATTAATGTTTTCAATCACATACTTACTCCCAGATTGAATAAATATGTCATATATTTGTATATCTATATTCAGTGAATATAGTTTTTATTGTACTGTTTTATTATTTAGATAATAAAAGTAGTATGTTAATTTTACTTTTTAATCAATTTCCATATTCCTCTTTCCTAATAAGTTGACAATTCTTAATGGGATTCGTCCACTTTAAAAACAGACAAGAACATTTAAAAATACATCAATGAGAAAGCAGTTATTCTTTGTATTCTTGTTGGGTAATTGTACTCTGTGGGCACAATCTCCGGGTGGTGTTTCCAATAATTTGCAGATATGGGTGAAAGCAGATGCAGGTACAGGCGCAGCAACAGACAATACACAAGTTTCCCTCTGGGAAAATCAAAAAACAGGTGGGGCAGATGGTATTGCCAATCAGGGCATGCCGGGTTATTATGCTGACCCCGGAATAGCTTCAATACCCGTTTATCGTTCAGCAACGGCTATTCCTAGCTTTAACTTTAATCCTGCCATAGAAATCGTAAGTACAAACGGTTATAGATCAGGATACAAATTTCCGTCAGGATTTCCTGATAATAGTACAAAAGCACTTACTTCATACACTCATCTTTCCAGAACTGCATCCGCCACCTACAGAACTGTTTTTGTAATGAACGGTACAGCTCAAAGCTCCAACACAACAAGTATTGCAGGAGTATGGCAGTCTCCGTTTTTTGGAACAAGAACCAATCGTCCTGAATTTTATAATGAAAAAGAATCCGGAGATGTATTCTTTGGGACAGATGTTATCAATACAGTAGAAAGCAATGTTCCCAGCATTCAGTCTTATTATAATGCTTTAACAGGAAGTGATGTAAAGTATTTTTTTGATAATAACGGCCAAATCTATGGAGGCCCTTCCAATAATGTCTCATCTACGGCAAACTATCCAGGGATGGTTCTTTTAATGGATAACGATGGTGGTTCCGGGTCTACTTCATTGGCGGGAGACAGAATAGGGGAATTTATTTTATATTCAGAAACACAAACTCCCGAAGAAAGACAAAGGGTAAATTCTTATCTGGCTGTCAAATATGGGGTTACCTTGCAACAACCACAAAATTATCTCAATTCTGATCAGGCAGTCACATGGAATTCTACCCTGAATAATGCTTTCAATAATAATATATTTGGGATTGCTAAAGATGATATGTCGGTTTTGAACCAGATGGTGAGTAACAGTATTAATGAGGAAAATAATACTATGCTTACGCTGGCTACAACCAATAACTTTGTGTTGCCTAATACAGGTTCCGGCAGGGTGTCTTTTTCTCAGGATAAAACTTTTCTGATAACAGGAGATAATAATGTTCAGGCACTTCCTTTGGTTAATTTTGGGACAACTTCCGGAAAGATTATCCAAAGAACATGGCTGGCTCAAAGAACCAATGATACTGGTTCTGTATGGCTACAGGCTGATCTTTCAAGGTATACGGAGATTTTGCCTACAGATAAGATTCTGATGATGGTGGCTGACGATGCCGGATTTACACAGAATGTCCAAATGATTTCTGCTACAAGCTTTGTTAATGGCAAGGCTGTTTTTAATTATACATTTCCTGCTAATAAATACTTTACATTTGGTACTAATCTTCAAAGCTATTGTACCAAAGATCCTGCAACGGGAACTCCTGATGGTATTACAACAGTAGGAATCACGGGGCATACTCAGGTGCAGAACGGCTGGCCCGGAAATATTCCCAACGGATTTTTGGCCCTTGAATCCAATAATAAAGGAATGGTAATTACGAGAACCACTTCTGCAAGTATAGCCTTGCCTGTTGAGGGAATGTTGATCTATGACACAACGGATAAATGCTTTAAGCTGTATAACGGAACCACCTGGAATTGTATCGTAAGATCCTGTAATGATTAAAATTTTAAAAATGAAAAAAGTACTCACAATAATAATAATAACATTCTATGCAGTCACCATTTCTGCACAGGTTGCCATAGAAAAAAGTCAGGTTGACGGAGACGGTCTTTTAGATTTTCCGACCAATACTACAAAAGGTATTCTGCTGCCTATTGTAGAGACGCTTCCATCCGATGCTTCAGCAGGAACTCTTCTCATGGATAAAAATGATAAAACATTAAAAATGAATGTAGAATCTGAATGGGTTCCTTTAAGTGATGAAGGCTCTGTGACAGGAGCTATTTTCAATACAAATAGTGAAATTCCTGGACAAAATAGAGTGATCATGGGATCAGATACCACAAGCGCTCCCGGGGTACTGGTGCTGGAGTCTTCGGACAAAGCGCTTATTCTTCCAAAAATTGCATCACCTCATACAAGTGTTAAAAATCCATATCCCGGTATGATCTGCTATGATACGATAAGCAAAAGCATGGCCGTGTTTGATGGATTAAAATGGAGCTATTGGAAATAATATATGAATAAAGACTAATGATACAACCGGAATATTTCTTCCGGTTTTTATTTTGTCCGTTGCTGTGTTTTTTGAACTAGTTCAAATGTAAAGAGGGGTAGCCTTAATAATTTTGTCCCATAAAATTGAGTCAATGAAAAATTTATTAAAAAGCATTTTGACTGTATGTCTTACTTTATTATCACTGGTACACATTAACGCACAACAAAAAAGAAAAATGGAAAACACCGCATTATTAATTATCGATGTACAAAACGATTATTTTCCGGGAGGGAAAATGACATTGAATGGGGCAGAACAGGCTGGTAAAAACACCAAAGAAATTTTGGAATACTTTAGAAAAAATAATCTTCCCGTTATTCACATTAAGCATATTTCAACCAATGAAGGAGCTACTTTCTTTTTACCGGAAACTACGGGCACAGAGATTCACTCTTTGGTTTCTCCAAGGAATACTGAAAAAGTGATTGTAAAACATTTTCCCAATAGTTTTCGTGAAACCGATCTGTTGGAATATCTTCAGTCTGCAAATATTAAAAATCTTGTCATTACAGGAATGATGACGGATGTATGTGTAGAGGCAACCACCAGAGCTTCCTTTGATTTTGGTTTCCAGAATACAATTATCGGAGATGCTACTGCAACAAGAGACCGAGCGTTGAATGGAACAGTTGTAAAAGCAACCGATGTACAAAAGTCATTTTTAGCAGGAATATCTGCCCTTGGAAATCTTTATGCCAGTATTGTCAGTACACATGATTTTATAAACGGAAAATAGTTTACGGTAAGAAAATATTAATAAGCAATAAAGGTATCAATCATAAATATTGGTATCTTTATTCTGTTAAATAACCCCATGTTTGATCAGCTTTATAAAAACATCAACAGATACATTGATCTTTCTGAGAAAGAGTTTGGCGAATTTACATCGCGTTTTCAATATAAAAGCTTTCAAAAGAAAGACGTTGTTCTGAAGGAGGGGGACTATTGCCTCTTCGAGGGCTTTGTTTTGAGAGGCTGCTTTAAAGTTTATTACCTTAATGAAGCCGGATTTGAACAAACTTTGTATTTTGCAGTGGAAGGATGGTGGATTACGGATATAGACAGCCTGATTAATAATGTTCCGAGCATATTAAATATTGAGGCTCTTCAAAACAGCGATGTATTGATGATTTCAAAAAAAGATAAAGAATGTTTGTATGAAACATTGCCAAAGGTGGAAAAGCTTTTCAGGATTATGAATCAGCAGTCATCAGTCGCATTACAGAGACGAATTTTATCATTAACAGGTAAAACGGCAGATAAACGATACCTTGAATTCTTGGAAAAATATCCAGGTCTTGAACAAAAACTCACCCAGCAGCAAGTAGCTTCATACCTTGGAATTACCCATGAATTTTTAAGCAAAATCCGAAAAAAGACTTCTTTGGGAAAATGATGCTTTCATTTTAATTAGAATGACTTCATTGGTTTGGTATTTAACTTACTGTTTGTGAGTGTTTTAAAAGATTTTTGGATTTTAAGATATAGAAGGCTTCGATCACGAGAATAGGTATTTTGAATTTATATTTTTTCGGTATTAAAGATTGAATTTTTCCTAATAACTCCAATATTATTAAGAACGATTCAAAATAAGCCAAACGGGCTTCAAAATGACAAAAAACAGCTTTTTTTCAGCACTTTGTAGTTTATCATCCTTATTTTTGCATGTCAAGTACATATAAATCATGAAGAAGCTCCAAGATATTCTTATCTCAACCAGGACAATGGCTGTATTGTTACTGGTGTACGCATTTGCGATGGCCTATGCAACGTTCTTAGAAAACGACTACGGAACTCCTACAGCAAAAGCATTAATTTATGAGGCAAAATGGTTTGAACTGATTATGGTTCTGCTTATTCTGAACTTCATTGGAAATATCGGAAGATATAGACTTTGGAAAAGGGAGAAGTGGCCGGTTTTGGTTTTTCACCTTGCCTTTATATTCATTTTTATAGGGGGTGCTATCACAAGATACATTAGTTTCGAGGGTACCATGCACATTAGAGAAGGGGAAACATCCAACGAAATCGTAACGGATAAAAACTTTCTTAAAATTCAGATCGAAGAAAAGGGAGATGTCCTTAATTATAAGGATATTCCTTACCTGATGTCTCCATTACACAAAGACCTGAATGCAACTTATGACTTCCACGGAAAGGAAGTGAAAATCTTTGCCAAAGAATATATTCAGAGAAAAAAAGACAGCTTAGTAGCTGAGCCAAACGGTGCTGAATATCTTCACCTTGTTTCTACAGGAAGCACAGGAAGACAAAACATCTACATCAAACCGGGAGAGACAAAATCAATCAACGGAACTTTGGTAACGTTCAACAGAGCCATTGAAGGAGCTGTAGAATTCAAAAATGAAGGAGGTAAATTATTCATTAAAACTCCTGTAGATGCAAGCTTTATGACGATGGCCACTCAGGCTACCGGAAGTACAGTGAAGAATGAATTCCAACCTTTAGCATTGAGAAGTTTATATACAATCAATGAATTAAAACTTGTAGTTCCTGAAGGTCTTAAAAAAGGAAGATTGTTGGCTGTTGAAGGAGACAGAAAGAAGGATGCCAACGTTCCGGATATGCTTCAAATAGAGCTGCAAGGACCAAAAACAAAACAGATTGTTGACCTTTCTGTTGAAAAAGGAAACCCAAATGCTTACAAGCAAATAACAATGGATGGATTAAACATCATGGTTGGGTTTGGACCTAAAGTGTACAATACTCCTTTCGCATTAAAATTAGATGACTTCGTTATGGAAACTTATCCGGGAAGTTCATCTCCAAGTGCTTATGAGAGCCACGTTAAAATTATTGATGGAGGAAAAGAAACTCCTTATAAAATTTATATGAACCACGTTCTAAATCATAGTGGATACCGTTTCTTCCAGTCAAGTTTTGATCCAGACAGAATGGGAACAGTACTTTCTGTAAACCATGATTTCTGGGGAACTTTGATCTCTTATATTGGATACGGTCTTTTATTCCTTGGAATGTTTGTTATTTTCTTCTGGAAAGGAACACACTTCTGGAAATTAAATAAAATGCTGGTAGATGCTAGCAAGAAGAAAGCAGCCGCAGTATTATTGGTGCTTTTAAGCTTAGGGTTAAATGCTCAGAAAATTGAAACACATGGTACTACTGACGGAAGCAGAGAGCATGTGCATGTAGAGGGTGATGGGCATAGCCACGCTCCGGCTCCGAACGTTCAACCGCTTGATGGTGCTGCTCCAAAGCAGAATTCACTGGCTACCCCAATGGGGAAAATGAGAACAATTACTCCCGATGAGATTATTGCAAGAAACAAAATCAGCAAAGAACACGCTGATAAGTTCGGATATCTTTTAGTTCAAAACTTCGAAGGACGAATTGTTCCTATGAACACACAGGCTCTAGAGGTTTTAAGAAAACTTTACAAGCATGATAGCTTTAAAGGAACAGACGGAAAATCTCTGACTGCCAACCAATGGTTCCTTTCCATTAATACAGATACACCAAGCTGGACAATGGTTCCAATGATTAAAATTGGACCAAAAGGAGGGGATGAGTTAAAGAATAAAACAAAAGCTGATGAAGATGGCTACACGTCATTAATGAATCTTTTTCCGGCAGATGCTAACGGTAATTTAACTTACCTGCTAGAACATGACTACAATACAGCTTTCCGTAAAAAACCGGCTGAGCAGACTAATTATGATAAAGAAATTATTGCTGTAAACGAAAGAGTACAGATCTTTAATGAATTCTTCAGTGGACAGTTTATGAGAATCGTACCGGTAAAAAATGATGCCAACCACACATGGCATTCGTGGCTTGACCAGAAATTCGAACCGGATATGGAATCTCAGCAGGTAATGGGACCTTATTTTGCTGAAGCACTTAGTGCTCAGAAAACTAGTAACTGGGATAAGGCGGATGCAGAATTAGCTAAGCTTTCAGAATACCAGCAGAAATGGGGGAAAGCAGTTGTTCCTGCAAAATCTAAAGTTGATCTTGAGGTTTTCATGAATAAAGCAGACATTAACTTCAAATTATTGATTTTCTATACAATCATTGGAGGTCTTCTTTTAGTTCTTGGATTTGTTGAATTATTCAAGCCGCATAAACAATTAAATAAAGCCATTAAGGTTACTATTGCAGTAGGTTTAATAGGATACCTGTGCCACTTCCTTGGGCTTGTAGCAAGATGGTATATTTCAGGACATGCACCTTGGAGTAACGGATATGAAGCTATTATATTCATCTCTTGGGTGGGTATTACAGCAGGCCTTGCACTTTATAGAAATTCAAATGCATTGATTCCGGCGTCCGGATTCATGGTAGCAGTTATCATGATGGGATTTGCGCACGGAGGTTCTGCACTTGATCCACAGATTACACCACTTGTTCCGGTATTGAAATCTTACTGGCTAATTGTTCACGTAGCCATTATTACCTCCAGTTATGGTTTCTTTGCCCTGTCCATGATTATTGCAGTGCTATCCTTGATATTCTATATTATTTCAAAGAAAGAAACCTATAAAATTCACCATGATACGACATTAAAAGAATTGGTGGTTGTTTCTGAAATGTCATTAACAATTGGTCTTTTTGCATTAACAGTAGGAAACTTCCTTGGAGGTATCTGGGCCAACGAGTCTTGGGGAAGATACTGGAGCTGGGATCCAAAAGAAACTTGGGCTTTCATCTCTATCATGGTCTATGCTTTTGTATTGCACATGAGATTGGTACCTGGGTTAAGAAGCAGATGGGCATTCCACGTAGCAACGATGTTTGCATTCTGCTCAATGGTAATGACTTACTTTGGAGTAAACTATTATCTGAGCGGACTTCACTCTTATGCTGCGGGTGATCCGGTTCCGGTTCCGGCTTGGGTATACATCGGAATTGCAACAATGATTATTTTATCAGCTGTTTCTTATTTCAAGTTTAAAAAATTAACGCAGAAATAAAACGTTAAACATATCATTTAAAATCCTGGAATTTATTTTCCGGGATTTTTTTTGCCTTGAACTGAAATCTTCAACGCATCAAAAAATTATCATTTTTAATTCAAAATTCAAAAAATACTCATATCTTTATGATATCAAAATAATATCAAATTAAAAATTACATGCATATGGAAAAAATCTTAAAACCCATGTCTGGCTATTTAACATTAGTGATTTGTCTCGTTTTGTTTGTAGCGGCTATTTACTTTTTTGTAAGTGGGGTAGACCAGAGTATTACTTTCGTTATTTTAGCAATGCTTTGCTTTCTTATTTCCTGCTTTTTTCTAAAAGGGTTGATGATTATTCAGCCTAACCACTCGAGAGTACTAAACTTCTTCGGAAAATATGTGGGAACGGTAAAAGATAACGGACTGTTCTTTATCAATCCTTTGTATTCATCTCAAAAAATGTCATTACGTTCCGAAAACTTACAGGGACAAACTTTGAAAGTCAATGATAAAATGGGTAACCCTATTGAAATTGCCGTAGTAATGGTGTGGAAGGTAGGTGATACCTATAAAGCGGCTTTTGATGTAGAACGTTATTCCGACTTTGTGAAAATGCAGAGTGAAGCGGCAGTACGTCATTTGGCGATGAGCTTTCCTTATGATAACCTGGAAGACGATCATGCGCCGATCACTTTAAGAGAAGGCGGGGATAAAATCAATTCTATTTTAGAACAGGAACTTACAGACCGTCTTTCAAAGGCAGGAATTGTTATTCAGGAAGCAAGAATTTCTCACTTGGCCTATGCATCAGAAATAGCAGGAGCAATGCTTCAAAGACAGCAGGCAACAGCAATTGTAGCAGCAAGAACTAAGATTGTAGAAGGTGCTGTGGGAATGGTAGACCTTGCCTTGAAAAAGCTTTCCGAAGAAAATATCGTTGAATTGGATGACGAAAGAAAAGCAGCAATGGTAAGCAACCTAATGGTGGTTTTATGTGGCGAAAAAGCGGCAACCCCAATCCTGAATGCAGGAACCCTGTATAACTAAAATAATAAATAAAACTTCACGCTTACGAATGGGTAAGCCTGAAGATAAATCTTGCATTAAAAAACAAGAACAATGAAATCAGAAAAAGCTCAAAACACTTCGGAAAATAAAGGTAAAAAATCCTTTGTGATAAGGATCGATGAGTCTACTTATAAGCTTCTTGAAAAGTGGGCAAATGACGAATTCAGAAGTGTAAATGGACAGATAGAATACCTGTTGCATCAGAGCCTGGTCAATGCAGGGAGGAAGAAGAATGAATAGTTTAAAAAGTGAGTTTAAGATTATAAATGGTCTTTTAAGGGAATTATCTTATTAAAAAACCGGTATTTATTTCCTTTTTTTAATTGTAGAAAATACAAAAAAGGACTGTTTTTTTAGTGTTTCAATAAAAAAATGACAATTCAGTTAATCTTTTACAAAAAAAATAAAGCAGAGAAATTTTCTCTGCTTTTTTATTTCATACAACTCTGAAGCGTATCTGCTCCAAAGTAGAATATTACGAGCCAAATCAAGCCTTTAATGGTAAAGAAAGCAAAGCCTGCCCATCCTACACGCTTGAACCACTTTTTAAACTTTGAGTTATTTTCTTGTGAATTTTCCATCGGTGATTGTCAAAAGTATTACCGTACAAAGATAAGCATGTTTATAATTAGTCCAAATAAAAAGCGTAATAAAAATTTAAGTTTTGAGGTTCGCATAATATTTTTATCTTTAGAGAGAACGAAAAGTAAGATTTTATGTCAAAAAAAGTAAAGGATTTCGGAATCGAAAAAACACTCAAAAACCTTGGGATTAAAGAAGAGAACAAAGGGACTTCAGTGGGCGGGAAATATTTCGCTTCAGGAAAGGTGATAGAAAGCATTTCTCCTGTAGACGGAAAGTTGATCGCTAAAGTAAAAACTTCCGGAGAAAGTGATTATGACAAAGTAATTGAAACGGCTCAAAAGGCATTTCAGGAATTCAGGCTGATCCCGGCTCCTAAAAGAGGAGAGATTGTAAGACAGCTTGGGTTGAAATTAAGAGAATACAAAGATGATCTTGGTAAGCTTGTTTCTTATGAAATGGGTAAATCATTGCAGGAGGGGCTTGGAGAAGTTCAGGAAATGATTGACATCTGCGATTTCGCAGTAGGACTTTCCAGGCAGCTTCAGGGGTACACAATGCACTCTGAAAGACCAGGTCACAGAATGTACGAACAATATCATCCGCTTGGAGTAGTAGGTATCATTACAGCTTTCAACTTCCCGGTAGCAGTATGGTCTTGGAACACAGCTTTAGCTTGGATCTGTGGTAACGTTACCATTTGGAAGCCATCAGAAAAAACGCCACTTTGTGCTATTGCATGCCAGAATATCATGAATGAAGTTTTAAAGGAAAACAATCTTTCTGAAGGAATTTCAAGTGTATTGGTAGCAGATCATGAAATAGGACAAAAGTTGGTAGATGATAAAAGAGTAGCCTTAGTATCTTTCACAGGTTCTACAAGAGTAGGAAGAATGGTTTCTTCTAAAGTAGCAGAAAGATTCGGGAAATCTATCCTTGAGTTAGGTGGAAATAACGCAATTATCATTACTAAGGAAGCAGACCTTAATATGTCTATCATTGGAGCTGTTTTCGGAGCTGTAGGAACTGCAGGGCAAAGATGTACATCTACAAGAAGATTAATCATTCACGAAGATGTTTATGATGAAGTAAAATCAAGATTGGTAAAAGCCTACGGACAATTAAAAATAGGAAATCCATTGGATGAAGCAAACCACGTAGGACCATTGATCGACGTTGACGCTGTAAACCAATATGAGGAATCAATCAAGAAATGTAAAAAAGAAGGTGGAAAATTCGCTGTTGAAGGCGGGGTTTTATCCGGAAAAGAATACGAATCAGGTTGCTATGTGAAGCCTTGTGTTGCAGAAGTAAAGAACTCTTATCAAATTGTTCAGCATGAAACTTTTGCACCCATCTTATATTTAATCAAATACAAAACTTTAGAGGAAGCTATTGCTATTCAGAATGATGTTCCACAAGGATTATCTTCTGCAATCATGACTCAAAACCTTAGAGAGGCAGAATTATTCCTTTCTCATGCAGGGTCAGACTGTGGTATTGCTAACGTAAATATTGGTACTTCTGGTGCTGAAATCGGTGGTGCTTTCGGTGGAGAAAAAGAAACCGGAGGAGGTAGAGAGTCTGGATCAGACGCTTGGAAATACTATATGAGAAGACAAACCAATACTATAAATTACACCGCACATCTTCCTTTAGCACAAGGGATTAAATTTGATTTATAAAAGCTTTACTTGAAGCAACCAAAAAACTATAAAACTTAATAACCTGAATGATTACTTGCTCAGTTTTTCTGATTATTTAGTCATTCACTTATTAAATCACACAACAATTTATTATGGAACACACATTAGATATACAAGCAAATAAAGTAAAAGAAACCGTAGGAAAACATGTTCTTGCAGACGGTTTTGATTTCGTGATGGATATTGAAAAATCACACGGATCATGGCTTTATGATAAACTTACAGATAGAGAATACCTGGATATGTTCTCTATGTTTGCATCAGCTTCCATCGGCTACAACCACCCTTACCTTCTGGAAAGATCAGAATGGTTGGGAAGAATGGCTGTCAACAAGCCAACATTGGCAGACGTTTATTCAGAGGAGTATGCTCACTTTTTAGAAGTATTCGAAAGAGTAGTTATTCCTGAAGAATTACAATATGCTTTCTTTATCGAGGGAGGATCCTTAGGTGTTGAAAATGCTATGAAAGCATGTTTCGACTGGAAAACCCGTAAGAATTTTGAAAAAGGATTACAGACAGAAGCCGGTATCTGTATTCATTTCAGACAAGCATTCCACGGAAGAAGCGGTTATACTTTAAGCTTAACAAATACTTCAGACCCAAGAAAATACCAATATTTTCCACTGTTCAACTGGCCGAGAATCTTAAATCCAAAATTAACATTCCCAATTACAGAAGAAAACCTTGAAGAAACCATCAAGAACGAAAAACTGGCATTGGTTCAGATTGAAGAAGCTATCCTGATGAATCCTGATAAAGTAGCTTGTATCATCATTGAGCCTATTCAGGCAGAAGGAGGAGACAATCACTTCAGAGATGAATTCTTGGTAGGATTGAGACAAATTTGTGATAACCACGAAATTCTATTAATCTTTGATGAAGTTCAGACAGGTATTGCTATTACGGGAAAAATGTGGGCATTCCAACACTTTACAGCAAAACCGGACATTATTTCTTTCGGGAAAAAAGCTCAGGTTTGCGGAGTGTTAGCTAACAAAGAAAAATTTGACCAGGTTCCGAACAACGTTTTCAGAGAAAGCTCAAGAATCAATTCTACATTTGGAGGTAACTTTATCGATATGCTTCGTTTCCAATTGGTAATGGAAGTGATTGAAAAAGAAAATCTTGTTGAAAATGCAAGAGTAGTGGGAGATTTCCTATTAGAAAGCCTAAAAACCCTAGCAGAGAAATATCCTGAGAAAATTTCAAATGCAAGAGGAAGAGGACTAATGTGTGCTGTGGATCTTCCATCCGGAGAAGAGAGAAATAAGATGATGAACGAATTATTCAATGACGGATTGATCATTCTTCCATGTGGGGACCAGTCTCTACGTTTCAGACCACATCTGAATGTTACCAAGGAAGAAATCCAATTGGCATTAGACAAAATTGAAAACAATATTAATAAAATTTAAAACCAAAGATTTGTAATTTTCAAAAAAACATTGTACATTTAGATACTCAAACAATTAGAATATGGAAAGAAGTACGAGAGTATCAGTTTATGAAAGTGATAACCCTTCAGAAATTCAGTTGGTTAAGTCTAAATTGGATGACGCACAAATTACAAACACCGTTGAAAACAACTATCTTACATTTACCACAACTCCCACAGCTACATCGCTAAAGGTAATGGTGGATTTGGAAGATGAGAAGAAAGCATTTGAAATTATAGATGCCTATCTTCAACAAAGTGAAAATTAATAAAAAACAATTTCATAATTTTAAATTTTACTACTTCAAACCGAAAATTAATTTCTTAATTAGTTTTCGGTTTTTTAGTTAATAATCAACCATTAAAAGATTAAAGAATTAATGACTCCCATTCTTTAATCTTTCAGTTTTTAGTCAAAAAATATATTACATGAATCCAGAAACTAAACTAAGAAAAGCGGAAATTGAAGACAGAGATATTATTTGGGAAATCATCCAGCAGTCCATTGAAAGAAGAAGACATGATGGAAGTACACAATGGCAGAACGGATATCCTAACCTTGGAACAGTGGAAAGCGATATTGCCAAAGGATTCGGGTATGTGCTTACAGTAGAGGGAGAAATTGCAGTATATGCAGCCCTGATTCTGAATGATGAGCCTGCCTATAGCAAAATTGAAGGAGCATGGCTAAGCAATGGCGAATTCGTTGTTGTTCACAGAGTAGCCATTGATGAAAAATTTGCAGGTCAGGGAATGACTAAAAAACTTTTTGATCATATTGAGGATTTTACCAGATCCCATGGAATTCAGAGTGTTAAGGTAGATACGAACCACGACAATATAGCCATGTTGAAAATCCTTGAAAGCAAAGGATATTCTTACTGTGGAGAGGTCCTTTTGGCAGATGGAATGAGAAAGGCCTTTGAGAAGATTATAATTTAAGCAAAAAGTTAAATCAACTTTCATTGAATTTTTAAAACGCCCTGTATTTATAATCTCTATCAGGTTTGTTCGTTTGGTTCTGAACTAATTTTTACTTTTGTTCAAATTTTTATATTATGCACCAAAGTATAGAGATTGATGAAAAAATTTTTCAAGATGCCGTAAAATTCTACGGCACCGTGTTCAGCTTACCCCCTTTAGCTTCAAAAATTTATTCCTACCTTCTTTTTGATTATGAGAAAGTAGGAATTACTTTTGATGAGTTTGTTGAAGTTCTTTCAGCAAGCAAAAGTTCAGTATCTACCAGTATTTCATTGCTATTGAATGCTCAGCTCATTGTAGATCATAACAAAATGGATGAGCGAAAACGGTATTTTTTCATCAACGATGAATATAAGAAAATTCGATTTGAGAAAATTGTCCAGAAAATGCAGGACGAACTTAAACTATTAGATGATTTAAACAATTTTAAAAAAAGTAAAGACGATGGATACAACGAAAGAATAGAAGTTTACAAAGCACTCTTAAATAAAAACATAGAAAATATTCAGGAATCTCTTAATAAACTATAAAATGAATAATAAGCTAGTTATACTTTCGATTGCAGCATTCTCATTGACTGCCTGCAAAAAAGAAGCTCCAAAACAGGATGGCGCCAAGCCCTTTCCTGTTGTTTCTGTGGAGTCAAAAAATATAGTGGGTTATCAGACGTTTCCGGCTACCATCCAAGGTAGGGTAAACAATGATGTACGTGCAAAAATACAGGGCTATATCACCCAGTTATTGGTAGATGAGGGGCAATATGTAACAAAAGGACAGCCTTTGTTTCGTCTGGAAACCAATATTCTGACTGAAAATGCTGCTGCTTCCAAAGCTGGAATTGGTGCTGCCGAATCCAGTATTGCCGCTGCACAAGCCTCTGTAAATGCCGCTCAGGTAGAAGTGAATAAACTGAAACCACTGGTACAAAAGAACATTATCAGCAATGTACAGCTACAGACTGCTCAGGCTCAGTTAGCTCAGGCGCAGGCTCAGCTACAACAGGCATATGCTGCAAAAAAACAAGCTGAAGCCAATTACAAAGGAGTAGAAGCCAACATAGAATACTCCATCATTCGTGCTCCTATTTCAGGGGTGATTGGAAGACTTCCGTTAAAAGTCGGAAGTTTGGTAGGACCGTCAGATCAGACGCCATTGACAACTATTTCCGATACTTCTGAGATCTTTGCCTACTTCGCCATGAATGAAAAAGAGTATTTTAATTTTCTTGAGAAATCTCCCGGGGCTTCTATGCCTGAGAAAATCAAAAACTTACCTATGGTAGAACTTCAGTTGGCCAACGGAAGCCTTTATCCTGAAAAAGGAAGAATTGAAGCTATTACCGGTCAGATTGATCCAACAACAGGAACTATTCAGTTCAGAGTTGCATTCTCCAATGCTCAAAAATTATTAAGCAACGGTAATAGTGGAACCATCAGATTCCCTCAACGTTATGATAATGTATTGGTGGTTCCGGAAAGTGCTACTTACGAACAGCAAGGTATTGTTTATGTATACAAAGTAGAAAAAGGAGACACTGCCAGAAATGTTGTTGTAAATGTTATTGACAGAATTGACAATTTAGCCCTTATCAAATCAGGAGTTAATAAAGGTGAAACAGTTATTGCAGCTGGTATTGGAGGCTTAAAGCCGGGAACAGCAGTAAAACCGAAGCCAATCAAAATGGATAGTCTTGTTCAATCAATAAAACCGAAATTCTAATGATTAAAAACTTTATTAACAGACCGGTTTTATCTACCGTAATCTCAATTTTGATTGTGATTCTCGGTGTGCTAGGGCTGATCTCGTTACCGGTTACACAGTATCCGGATATTGCACCGCCTACGGTAAGTGTTTCTGCCAACTATACAGGAGCCAATGCTGAGACGGTGATGAAAAGTGTAGTGGTACCTTTGGAAGAACAGATCAATGGGGTGGAAGGAATGGATTATATCACTTCCAGTGCCGGGAACGACGGTTCTGCTCAGATTCAGGTTTTCTTTAAACAAGGAATAGATCCGGATATTGCTGCGGTAAACGTACAGAACCGTGTGGCCAGAGCTACACCGCTTCTGCCGTCCGAAGTAACAAGGTCGGGAGTTGTTACCCAGAAACAGCAGACCAGTGCCCTGATGTATATGTCTTTCTATTCTGAAAATAAAGATCTTGATGACGTATACCTTCAGAACTTTTTGAATATTAATATTATTCCAAACCTAAAAAGGGTAAATGGTGTAGGGGATGCCAACGTTTTCGGAGGTAAAAACTACTCGATGAGAATTTGGCTGGATCCTGCAAAAATGGCTGCCTACAGTGTAACTCCTACAGATGTTACAAATGCTATTAACGAGCAGAGTAGAGAAGCTGCGGCGGGTTCTATTGGTCAGAACAGCGGAAGCTCTTTTGAATATATTATCAAATATGTTGGTAAGTTTAATGATAAAGAGCAATATGATAATATCATCATCAAATCTCTTGCAAACGGACAAAACCTGATGCTGAAGGATGTTGCCAAAGTAGAGTTGGCAGGTCAGTCTTACACAGGTATCGGGGAAAACGGAAACAATCCTTCCATCAGTATGGGGATCTTCCAGACACCGGGATCCAACGCACAGGAGATTATTAAAAATATCAAAACATATCTGAAATCAGCGGAGGGAACTTTTCCACAGGGAATTAAGTATACCTTTAACTTTGATACCAACGAATTCCTTGAAGCTTCTATTGAAAAGGTAGTACATACCCTGATTGAAGCCTTTATTCTGGTATTTATTGTAGTATATATTTTCCTTCAGGATTTCAGATCTACATTGATTCCGGCTATTGCGGTTCCGGTATCTATTGTAGGAGCGTTCTTCTTCCTGAATCTCTTCGGATATTCTTTGAACCTCTTAACCTTATTTGCATTAGTACTTGCCATTGGTATTGTGGTGGATGACGCCATTGTCGTCGTCGAGGCCGTTCATGCTAAAATGGAGCATGGTATTTCTGATGCCAAAAAAGCTACGGTGGAAGCAATGGATGAGATTACAGGGGCCATTATTTCTATTACTTTGGTAATGGCAGCCGTATTTATCCCGGTGACCTTTATTACAGGGCCTACAGGGGTGTTTTACCAACAGTTTGGTATTACACTGATCATTGCCATCATCATTTCTGCTATTAATGCATTAACGCTGAGTCCGGTTTTATGTTCATTATTCTTAAAACCTCACGCAGAGCATCATGCAGAGTACAAGAACTTAAACATTCTGCAGAAGTTTTTCTATAAGTTTAATATTGCTTTTAAAACAACTACTGAACGTTACGGAAGAGGATTTGTATTCCTTTTAAGACATAAATGGGTTACCCTTATTATTTTCGCAGTTACAGGAGGTATTTTATTCTGGGCAAGCAGCAGTATGAAGAAAGGGTTTGTGCCTACAGAAGACAGAGGGATTATCTTTACAGATGTCCAGCTTCCTCCGGGTGCATCTATGGAGAGAACGTACAACGCCCTGAAAACTCTTCAGGCTAAAGCCATGAAAGTTCCGGGAGTACAAAACGTTACCATTTCTACAGGTAGAGGTTTCTTATCCGGAAACGGTAGTAACAACGGTCTTGCCTTTGTAAAACTGAAACCATTTGAAGAAAGAAAAGCAGGTGGGCAAACCTCTGAAGATATTACGAAAAAACTATTTGGAATTGTAGGATCTGTTCCTGATGCTAAGGTAGTATTCTTCCAACCTCCAAGTGTACCAGGTTTTGGTAGTAGTGCAGGTTTTGAGATGGTATTGCTGGATAAGTCAGGTGGAGATTATGCTGATCTGGATAATAAAACAAATGAATTCATCGGTAAGCTGATGCAGAGACCGGAAATTCAATTTGCACAGACCTCATTCAACACCAGATATCCTCAGTATCAGATGGAGATTAATGTTCCTTTGAGCAAACAGCTTGGGGTTTCTGTAAATGACATTCTGGCTACCATGCAGGGGTATATTGGGGGTATTTATACTGCCGACTTTACCAAGTATGGTAAACAGTTCAGAGTAATGGTTCAGGCACTTCCTGAGAACAGAAAGAATATTGAAAATCTAAACGAACTTTATATTAGAACAGGTTCAGGGATAATGTCTCCTATTTCACAATTTGTAACCTTAACAAAAGCATACGGACCTCAATCTGTAAGCCGTTATAACCTGTTTACATCCGTGAAGGTAACGGGAGCAAACTCTGAGGGATATAGTTCCGGGGATGCGATTACCGCTGTACAGCAAGTGGCAAGCGAAACCCTGAATCAAAACTATGCGGTAGAATTTACAGGGTTAACAAGGGAAGAATTAAATTCAGGATCTCAGACGCTTTTGATCTTTGCATTGAGTTTAATTTTTGTATACTTTATTCTTTCTGCACAGTATGAAAGTTATATTCTTCCGCTGGTTGTTGTAATCTCTCTTCCTTTAGGGGTAATGGGTGCTTATCTAGGGCAGAAGGTGATGGGCTTGGAAAATAATATCTATTTCCAGATTGCACTGATCATGCTTGTGGGGCTACTGGCGAAAAATGCCATCCTTATCGTAGAATTTGCTGTTCAGAGAAGACATCATGGTGAAACTATTGTGATGTCTGCTATCAACGCAGCTAAAGCCAGGGTAAGACCTATTCTAATGACCTCATTCGCCTTTATCTTCGGTCTACTTCCGTTGGTACTAGCAAACGGAATTGGTGCTGTAGGTAACAGGTCTATTGCAACTGGTGCTGCTATAGGATTATTGATAGGTACTATTTTAGGACTTTTTGTAATTCCGGTACTGTATGTAATTTTTGAAACCTTACAGGAAAAGATTAAACCTATAAAGAAAGAAGAAATCAATTTAGCTGAGTAAAAATGAATTAGAGAAGTTGGAAGTTAGAGCTTAGAAAATAATCTAATGCTCTGCTTCTAACCTCTATTTTCTAATTTTTAACTTTTAATTTTAAACAATGAAGAGTTTATTAAACATCATAAAAGGAATAACTTTCTCAGCAATCATACTGGGAGCCATCACATCTTGTATGGCCAGAAAAGAGTATGAGAGACCGAAGAACGTTGTTGACGAAAAGCTTTTCCGTACCGATATGCTTCCTTCAGACAGTGCTACCATCGCCAATGTTTCATGGAAAGAAATCTTTACAGATCCGATCCTTCAGGGGCATATTTCCAAGGCTTTAGAGAACAATCTGGATATTAGAATTGCGCTGCAAAGTATTAATTCCGCAGAAGCTTATCTGAAACAGAGTAAAGCCGCTTATCAACCAACACTATCCATTGGACCCAACTATACCTTCCAAACCCAGTCTATCAACACCCAATTTGGGCAGATTATTGGAGAAAGGCGTTATGTCAATCAGTTTGATATTACAGGAACTATTGGATGGGAAGCTGATATCTGGGGAAAACTAAAGGCACAGGAAAAAGCACAGCTGGCAACTTATTTAGGAACTGTTGCGGCTCATAAAGCTGTAAAAAGCAGTCTGGTTGCTTCTATTGCTTCTGCTTATTATCAGTTGCTTACTTTTGATTCCCAGAAAAAGATCATTACAGAAACCATTGCGGTTCGTGAAAAAAACTTAGAGACAACAAAAGCTTTGAAAGCTTCAGGATCTCTTACAGAAGTCGCTGTACAGCAGAGTGAAGCGCTTGTTTTCAATGCGAAATCTCTATTGATTGATATTGATACACAAATTCAGTTGCTGGAAAATACAATGAGTCTTTTGATGGGAGAATCCTCTCATACTATTGAAAGATCTACGCTAGAAGGACAGAATCTTCCAAGCGATGTAAAACTTGGGTATCCCACTCAATTATTGGCTAATCGTCCGGATGTAATGAGAGCAGAGTACACTTTAATGAATGCATTTGAATTAACCAATGCTGCGAAAGCTCAGTTTTATCCAACATTAAAGCTTACTGGCTCTGGAGGACTTCAATCTGTAGATATTGATCACTTGTTCAGCGTCAATTCATTATTTGCGAATGTAGTAGCAGGGCTAGCACAACCGATCTTGAATAAGAGACAAATCAAGACCAATTATGACGTTAGTCTTGCCAATCAGGAAACGGCTTATCTGAATTTTAGAAAAACTGTTCTTACCGCAGGAAAAGAAGTTTCTGATGCTATCAGAGTTTTCTCTGTACAGGATTCATTTATTGAATTAAAGCAAAAAGAACTGAATGCCTACAAAAAATCTGTAGATTATTCTCAGGAGTTGGTTAACTATGGTATGGCGAACTATCTTGAAGTTTTGAATGCCAGTGTTAATTCATTGAATGCGGAACTTAATATTTCCAATGCACAATACAATAAAATGAAAGCAGCAGTAGAGCTTTATCAGGCTTTAGGTGGAGGCTGGAAATAATTGTATCTTGTATACAGTATCATAAAAACGTATGTCAGAAATGGCATACGTTTTTTTATTTTAAATTTTTAAGGATTGTTAAAATTGTGATAAAATAAAATTTTCATTTGTATATATGTATTTAACTACGTAGTTTTATACTTTAATAATGACACTTATGAAACTACAGATTCAATCGATAGACAATTCGTACTCAGAACAGGCCATTGAACTGATTCTGACAATTCAGCAACAGGAATTCAATATTCCAATCACTGTAGATGATCAGCCCGATTTGAAAGAGATCGAAAGCTTTTATCACGAAGCAGGAGGAAATTTCTGGGGAGCATTTATAGATGGTGAACTGGTGGGTTCAATTGCCTTGGTGAAGTTTGATGAGAGGACAGGAGCGATCAGAAAGATGTTTGTAAAAAAGGAATTTAGAGGAAAAGAACTCAATATTGCTCAGATTTTACTTGAAATATTAATGTCTTTTTGTCGAGAAAAAGGAATTAACGATATATATTTGGGAACCATAACGGTATTGAAAGCGGCCCAACGTTTCTATGAAAGGAATGATTTTGTGAAAATTAAGAAAGAAGAACTTCCGGTTCGTTTCCCATTAATGAGTGCCGACGATGTTTTTTATCATCTACATACAGATTGAATATGAATGTAATTAACGAAGCAGGAATTCTTGCCATATCCACTAGGTTACACCGTCTCAGTGAGCAGCTGAGAAAAGATGGAGCCATGATCTACAAAGCCTTTGGAATTGATTTTGAGCTGAAATGGTTTCCAGTTATCTATACCATTTATCAAAAGGAACTGGTAAGTGTTGTAGAAATAGCCAATGAAATTGGGTATACCCATCCATCCACCATCACCTTGCTTAAAGAACTGGAAAAACAGGAACTTATAGAATGGAAAAAAGATAAGCAGGACGAGCGCAAAAGATTATTCCTTTTAACCCAGAAAGGAAAGGAGCTTATTGAAAAGATGAAGCCGGTATGGGAACTCATGTCCCAAATATTAGGAGATCTTGCAGATAATCAGAATAATCTATTAAAAGCCATTGATGAAACAGAGGAAAAGATCGCGAATCAGTCTTTTTATCAGAGAGCGTTACAACTTAAAAATTCAAATAAATTATAACATAAAAAAGCCAAACTTTATAGTATGGCTTTTATTTATTGTAGAAAGTATGGATTTGGATCCATAACCTTTTGACTGCCAGTCAGAAGTTTTGTCAATTTATGCATATTAACAGCGTCTAAACGTTGTTCTTTATATAGTTTTGCAGATTGTTACTGACGGAGTAAGCATTCTTTTGGAGATCTATAAATCCTCATTTTTTGGTTTAAAGTTTCTTCCCGCACCTTGTCGCAGAAAAGTAATTTTACCTTGTGTTTTCTTTGCTTTTTCAAGAACTTCCAATGCTTTTGCTCTTTCACTAATTTTGCCAGCGTGTGTTATATTATCCTGACGTTCACTTTTTTTCATACATCAAGATAATGAATTTATTTTTAAAAAACAAATATTTCATCTTTTACCATATTTCAATATCATCCGGGATTTGTGATTTCTTCTCTAATCTGGAATATATTACGAGAGGGAAATATTTTTTTATGTTAAATCTTAGTATAGAGAATTATTGTTATATTTGGTTCCTAAACTAAAATCAAAACCATGAAAAATTTGAAAAGAATTTCAAGAGATCAATTGAAGGAAGTAAAAGGGAGTCAAAAAATATGTCCTCAGGGATCGAAGCCAATGCATTGCCCTAACAGTCCGATTCCTCAATGCTATGCGGAACAATTGACATTAGAATGTCCTGATTTTTAAAAATACAATCCCTCAATTTAGAGGGATTTTTTATTTTGATTCTTTTTCTAATTCATATATAGGACTAGAATCTATACTCTTTCTAAGATCTGATAAGCTGCTGAATTTCTTTCTGATAGTTTTTATTACGTTTTCTTGTTTTTAAAATCATAAAAACGATTATGGTGAGAATAGCAAGACCTATAATGACTGAAGCAATGATGAGCTTATCATAGTAGGCTGTTACTTCATTACTTTTTCTCTCTGTTTCGATGTTATGGGCGTCAATAGCATTGTTGATAGAGCTTAATTCGTTTTGTTCTCTTTTAAATCGGGTTTCAATATACTTTTTGCTGTATATCTGGTACTTATTCTGTACTCCCATGGCCAGATAATTATCAGCCATTTCCTTATAAATTCCCTCATTGAGGCTAAGATCTCCCGATTCTTCCCCAAGTTCCTGAGCCTTAATGAGTAACTCCATTGCAGTTTGATTCTGATGTTTCTGTTTATGAACTTCGGACATACCTTTTAAGGCAAAACCTTCCAGGCTTTTAGCTTTAATAAGAATGGCGAAATCCATTGACTTTATGAATGCTGGTTCTGCATTTTCTAGCTGGTTCAGATTAAGATAACAGTATCCAATATTATAATACATGATACTCAGGTTAAAATAAGTGGTCTTTTTCTCTTTTACTTTTTCAAAATTTTTAACAGCTATTAAAAATTCCTGGAGAGCAATTTCAGGGTTAGACTGGCTCTTATAGATCATTCCCCGCAAGGCATAGCTTCTGGCTGTCTCAAAATATTTATAAGATAACCCCTCCGGAAGCTTGGCCAAATACTCGTCTGCTTCATCCAGGGTCTCAAGACTTTTACTGTAAAGCTCCATCTGCTGGAACAAAACAGCGGTCGAAATAAAAAAACTGGTTTGTACTTTCGGATCATTGGTTTTCCGAACAAGTTCTCTGGCTTTTAGAATATACCGGAGCGATTCGTCAAAATTTCTTTTGGCAATTTCGGCAGTAGACAAAAGCAGATAGATTTTGATGGATTTATTAATATCTTTCTCTTTTTGAAGCAACCTTTTCCCTATACGGATTGCATTGTCAGGCTTGTTGTAGATTTCCTGATTGGCTTTTTTTAGCAGGGAATCATCTGAAATTTTTTGCCCATAAGATGGAATCTGACATAGCAATACCATACACAGAGTAATTCGGGTAAGTAATTTCATGATCTTTTATTTTTAATGATTTCCTGAATGTAAGTATTTGGGGACATCCCTGTTACGGATTTAAAAACGTTGGTAAAGGCTCCATGTGAAGAAAACCCTGAATATTCTGCAAGATAACTTACCTTATAATTGAGGTAGGCAGGATCTGTCTTTAGAAGATGGGCAATATGATTAATTCTCAACTCATTAATATACCCATTGAAGTTTTTCTCTTTATTATTGTTGATAACCTCTGAAAGGTATTTTGTATTGATTCCTATTTGGGCCGAAAGAACAGCAATAGACATACTTTTGTTCAGATAATTATCTGTCTGTTCCCATTCTTTTAGAGACTGAAGAATCTCATCTTCTTTTTCTTTTGATATTTTAGGAGGATCTTTTTCCTGGCTTTTAGGGGGTATCTGCATTTCATTTTTTACCCTTTCTCCCTGAACTGACATTGCCTTTTCTCTTTCTATCAGCTTTTTAAAAAAAACAAGTTGCTTTCTTAGATCTTTACTTCTTCCTGATACATATAAAAGATAGGCTGTTGTACCTAAAATAAGAAGCAGAATAATAACCATAATGATTTGAAACTGATTGAATTTAGTTTGTTTCTGAAATTCAATGTTTTTATGATGGTAGGTTTCAACCAGTTTTACAATATATTGTATTCCCTCCTTCTTACTGGAGTTGATCTTTGTTTTTAGTTCAGTATAAAGATTATTGTAGTAATGATATTTCTCATCGTTATTGAGAGCCAGATAGTTTTTTGCAAACAATTCATAGAAAATGGCTTTCATGTCATAGTAAGGCTGGTTTTCAATTTTTGAAAATCCTTCATTAAGAAATTTCAAGGAGGTTGGGTAATCTCCTTTCAGAAAAAAATAAAGAGAAAGGCTTTCGTAGGCAAATGCAGAAAGAAAAATGGGGTCCCTATGGCTTTCTATATCCTGTATTACTTGATCCAGTAGTTTTTTGGACTCTTCCAGCTTGTTGAGCTTCATCAGAAATGTAGACCGAAAGATGATATTTTCCTGCTTTATAATTCTGTTTTCCTCATTGTTTTGGTCAAGATACAGGTTGCTTTTATCAAGATATTGAATGGCGATGTCATAATCACGGGTAACCCCGGAATTAATAGCCTGCAATTGAAAGAGCTTTGCAATGGTCATTCTTTCCATTACATGAACGCTTTTTAAAAGTTTAGGATCATCCAGTATTCCTGTAATGATTTTTTTTGACTGAGTGTAAAGTCCTAAATTCTGATACTGGTCAGCCAGATTATAATCCCGAAATAACTGGATGAAGTGGGAGAGGTGTTCATTTTGGTTCTCATCTTCTTTCTGATTGGATATATTGACCGCCTGAACATAATTTCCCTGCAAAGCATAGGCCTGCGAAATAATTTTTCTGAGAATAATCTTATGATCAGGATTCTTGTCGCTAATCAGAAGGCTTTGTGAATAGCTGATACAGTCATCCGGATTTTGATAGAGTTTTTGAAAAGCTTTATCTGTTAAAATACTAAAATCAGGAGCTTCCTGTCCGTTGATAAAAATCGGAAATAGTGATATGAAAAATAATATCCAGCTATTACTTTTCAGTGATTTTTCCGGAAAATAGGCTCTGTTCAGCCTTTTTTTCTTAGATATTACTGGCATTTGCCTTTTTTTAAGCTTGATTTTTAATTACTTGAATGTTAGATTTTTACATTTTTTATTCTTGTAAAATGCACGAATTATGCAAGCTAATCTCTTCATAAGGGGCAAATATAACGCTAATATTGTTTAAACCTTTGAGTTGATTGAAAATATTAGACTTATCTGGATATTTTGATGAATTTATCATACTTATCTGATACTATGGTTGTAAAAAAAACAATCATATTCAATCGGTATTTAATAAATAAAGATACGTCGGAGAGGAGATTATTTTGTCTCTTTTATAATACCAAAATTCAGATGGAATGATAGATATGAAATCATATTTAAGGGTATAAATTCTTTAACAGTACGATACTATTTCTTAACTCTAAAAAATAAAAAATGAGAAAGCATTATCTATTATGGATGATTTTACTTATTCCGTTTTTATCGCTGAATGCACAAACCTATTGTGTACCGGCTGCGGGAACATCCACTACCTATTATTTAAAAAATGCATTTTTTTCGGATCAGGGAGCTTTGTATTATGATGCGGCTGCGTACCAGGGGTATGTAGATAATTCTGCAAGTCATATAGTAACTTCTTATCCGGGAGGAACGGTGAAAGTACATTTGGAGTTTGCCGGAGGCGGTACCAAATCATTGGTTTGGGTAGACTGGAATGCAAATGGAGATTTTAATGATTTTTATGAAAATCCAATAGGAACATCTCCCTATTCAACAGTTGATGATGAATTCTTTATTCCCCCAAGTCAGGCCGCAGGAATATACAGAATAAGAGTACAGACCGGAACGAACCTTAATAGTTCGCCCAATCCATGTGGTCCTAATACACTTAGTAATGGTAATTTTGTAGACTTCAGTTTAAAAGTTGAACCTGCAGCTCCCACTTGCTTTGTTCCATCTGCCCTTATTTCAAATAATATAACAACAAATACGGCTGCTATTTCATGGACAGCTCCTGCTACCATCCCAGGAAGTGGTTATGAGTATTATTATACATCTTCTGCTATTGTTCCGGATGCTTCTACACCCATATCAGGGACAAGTGCAACAACATCTGCCACCATCAGTGGATTAATTCCGTTTACTACCTATTACTACTATGTAAGATCGGCCTGCGGTAGTTCTAAAAGTGCGTGGTCTTTAAGAGGCTTATTTAAAACCAAGTGTAATCCTGTAACTTCAATGTTTGAAGATTTTGAAAATGCGACTACAGGTACTCTTTACAATTTAGACTGTTGGGATAAAATTATTTTAGGAAACGGCTATCAATCTGTTACTGCGGGAAGTGGAGTTAATAGTTCTAAAGGCTTATACCAAAGTGCTAGCGGTGCTGCTAATATGGCTATTGCCGTTCTTCCTGCTTTCAGTAATGTAAATGCCGGAACTCATTGGCTGAGATTTAAGGCCAGATATGGGAGTTCTACGCAAGGACCTTTAGATATTGGATATGTAACCAATGATACGGATGCGTCTTCGTTTGTAAACATTCAAACGGTAAATATTGTAAGTAACGTTTTTGATGGCTATGAGTACTCAGTAGTTGTTCCTAATACTGTTCCTGCTAATGCAAGGCTTGCCATAAGAAGCGGAGGCGCAACATCTACCAGTTTGTATCTGGATAATGTGTATTGGGAGCCTAAACCAACATGTATGGTACCGTCCAATATAGTGTTATCTGATATTACCAGTGCATCTGCCACTATTGGGTGGACAGCATCTATATCTGCACCTGCCTCAGGATATGATATTTACTACAGCACAAGCAATACGCCTCCAACTTCTTCTACAGTACCTAATGTGATAGGAGCCACAGGAAATCCTTATACACTGCAAGGACTTAATTCTGCCACTACCTATTATTTCTGGGTAAGAGCAAGATGCAGCACAACAGATCAAAGTGCATGGACAAATGTGGTTTCTGTGTTGACACTTTGTGCCCCAAAAGCATCACTTTTTGAAAATTTTGATTCTTATAACACCGGACTTATAACCAATGCTCCATGCTGGGGAAGGCTGGCTACGGGATCAGGAAATGTAAGTATTAGCAGTACCGGAGCTTATTCTGGAACGAAGCATATATTACAAAGACCTATCACAGGATCTTCTATGGCTATTTTGCCTGAGCTGAGCAATATCAATGCAGGAACACATTCATTGAAGTTCAGAGCCTATTGCAGTGCCAATACAGGGGTATTACATATTGGATATGTAACGGATCCTACAAACATTGCCTCATTTGTATTGATTCAGGATGTTAATATTACCAACACCGCCTATGCGGGAGCAAGTGAATATAGTATCGTTGTTCCTAATACGGTTCCTGCAACGGCAAGGCTTGCCATATTTGTAAATGGTGCCAATATTAACTACTACTACGATGATATATCATGGGTTCCTACCATTGATTTGGGAGTGAATGATGTGACAGCAAAGCATGATATCGTTGTTTATCCTAACCCTTTTACAGACACGATTACCATTTCAGGAGAACAAGAATTGAAATCCCTTTCTGTATATGATGCTTCAGGTAAAATTGTGAAAGAAATAAGATCTTCGGAAAGAACAATTTCATTGCATGAGCTGAACTCCGGGATGTATATGATAAAGCTGATCATGAAAAATGGATCTTCTAAAATAATAAAAGCAATAAAAAAATAAATATGTTGTCTCTGCCATTATAAGCGGCGAAATCTTTTTGTCGCTTGTATGGCAGATTTTAATCCTGATCACTCAGGGTACAATCTTTATCCTAGAAAAGTATATAAAGATGATTAAAACCTATACCTATTTTCTATTATAAAACAAAAATATTTAATGATCCCTAATAATATTCCTCATCAAACAAAACAATGGCCCGAATTTTCAAAGAAGCTTTTGTTTAGTTTTTTATTGATCCTCTTTGCCAGTAATCCTCTTTTTTCACAAAGAGATACCGAGCACTGGTTTGCTCCTATGAAAGAGGCCCATATTAATACCACTAATAAACAGGCTTTATTTTTATCAACAGATTCTGCTACACCTTTTCCTGTTACCATTTACAATAACAACATTGCTATTGGAACTGTAACAATCAGTAAAGGGGATCCTAAATCATTCGAGATTCCTAAAGGGGTTATGATTACAGATTCTCAATCTGAAATATTCACTATCAAAACAAGAGGGCTGTATGTAAAAGGAGAAAAACCTTTTTTCTGTACATTCAGATTTTCGGTGGATAAGCATGGAGAAATTCTGACCTCTAAAGGGAAAGCCGGAATAGGAACAAAGTTTTATGCAGCCTATGCACCATTGTCTGATAAAAGTCCCAGCTTTAATTTTACCTGCGGAGTTTTGGCAACGGAAGATCATACTACAGTAACGGTTTCAGGTTATAATCCATCTGTTCAGTTTTCTAACGGAACTACAGGGGCTAGTAATCCTGCTATAACTTTTAGTTTAAACAAAGGAGAGTCCTATATTATTGAAGGAAACGGCAATTTTATAACCAATCTAACTGGTTTTATTGGAGCGAAAATAGTTGCCAATAAACCGATCTCGGTAACCAATGGTAATTTTACGGGTCAACATACTGCAATTGGAAACGGGGCAGGAGGAAACGATATTTATATGGACCAGTCTATTCCGGTAGAACGATTGGGTGACGAATATATATTAATGAAAGGAATGGCTCCCATTGCCTATGAACTGGAAGGAGCGGTAGTTGTTGCCACAGAAAATAATACTCAGGTGTTTTTAAATGATGAAACCACCCCCATTGCAACTTTGAATGAAGGACAATTCTACAGAATTCTCTCTACAGGATACATCAGTCAAAATTTCAGCGGCCATTATAATATGCGGATTAAAAGTACCAATAAAGTCTATGTCTATCAGCTTTTGTCAGGTGGTACTTCGGGAACATATTACAATACAGGTGGGGCTAATTATATTCCTGCTATCAACTGTTTTCTTCCCAAAAAAATTGATGAAATAGGTATGATTAATGCGTTACCTTATTTCACAACGATCGATCCTAAAGTTAGGTTGAATATTATTACAGAAACCGGAGCTACCGTATCTGTAAATGGAACAACTTTATCAGGTGTTCAAGGTCCATATCCCGTAACAGGAAATCCGAATTGGCAAACTTATTCTTTGGAAAATGTAACCGGTAATGTTACGGTTACTTCTACCAAAGCCGTTACTGCAGGAATAGCGGCAAGCCATGAAGCGGTAGGCTACGGTGGTTATTTTGCAGGATTCTCTTCCATGCCTGTTATTGCCAAAAAGAATGGAAACTGTATTCCGGGAATGGTGTTGGAAGTAGATGATAGCTACGCTTCTTACCAATGGTACTTTAATGGAAGTCCCATTACGGGGGCAACTACCAATACTTATTCTCCAACTAAAGCAGGAAATTATACGGTAACTGTATCTGTAGGAGGAAGCTGTCCTTCCGCAACAACCCCGGTATTTGAAGTGGTAATGCCTCCTCAACTTCCTAATTTACTTGCTGACAAGATAATTTGTGCTGATGAAACAACAACTCTGGATGCGGGCCCAGGCTTCCAATCCTATGAATGGAGTACAGGAGCTACCACACAGTCTATATCCAATGTAGGAATCGGAGATTATTGGGTTATTCTGGAATATAACGGGTGTTTCAACAAATACGATGTATCCGTAAGACCGGCTCCGAAACCGGTAATCAAAAATATTGATATTGAGAATAGAAAAGCAACGATCACTGCAATCGGTGGAAAGCCTCCCTATATGTATTCTACAAACAATGTAAGCTGGCAAAGCTCTAATACATTCATCAATCTGCCAAACGGACAGAACAAGTTTTATGTAAAGGATGCTTATAACTGTGAACCTATAGGAGTAGAAATGACCCTTATCAATATTATTAATGCCATTACTCCGAACGGAGATCATATTAATGATACAATTTCTTATTCCGAACTGGGCTACAAGAAAGATTTATCTTTTTCAGTCTATGACCGTTACGGAAACAATGTTTTTAAAGGTACAGCATTCAACAATTATACATGGGACGGAAAGTTTGGCAATAAGAATATGCTCTCCGGAACATACTGGTACGAAATCTCATGGAAAGAACCGGCTCTGCAAAATACAGCCATAAAATATACCGGCTGGATTTTATTGAAAAACAGAGAATAACTCAACACTTATTAATCGCAATATCATCAACAAGAAAGCTTGTTAAACAGCGTTATGGTTTGCTTAATTTAAAAACTTCCTTATAATTTATGAAAAGGATCTTATTTATTTTTATACTCTTTCTATCTCTCTCTGTTCAGGCTCAAAGAGATACGGATCATTGGTTTGCACCTATGGCAGGAAGCCTTGCCAACGGAAGCCCAAAGCAGGCTTTATATTTATCTACAGACAATACAACTCCTTTTCCTGTTACCATTTATAATAACAATGCTGTAATAGGAACGGTTACCATCAGCAAAGGAAATCCTCAGACATTTGATGTTCCCATAAATCTCATGCTAGGTCAAAATCCTGCTGATGCCATGAGCGTAAAAACAAGAGGCCTCCATCTTCATGGTGATTTTCCTTTTTTTGCAACGTACAGGTTTTCGGAAGTTAACCATGGTGAAATTTTAACCTCTAAAGGAAAGGCGGGAATTGGAACTACATTTTATGCAGTTTACGCTCCATTGATGAATAATTCAAACACCTTAAATTTCACCTGTGGTATTCTGGCTACTGAAGATAATACGCAGATTAAAGTTTCAGGATATAACATGACCACCTGGTTTTACAATAACTTTAATGGGCTTACTCATCCTTCTATTACGATTACTTTAAATAAAGGGCAGTCCTATATATTTGCAGGACTTGCGACTAAGCCAGGAAATAAAGACGGATTTATTGGGGCTAAAATAGAAGCTACCAAACCGGTTTCAGTAACCAATGGAAATTTCCGTGGCCAGTTTGGGCTTACTCCGCCCTATAATGGTGAGGATATTATTATGGATCAGTCAGTTCCTGTTGAACGTTTAGGAGATGAATTTGTCCTTATTAAGGGGATGGGGAATCTTCTTCCTGAAATTGAAGGAGCGATCATTGTAGCTACCGAAAATGACACTAAAATCTGGCTAAATAATAATCCTACTCCTGTTGCAACACTTAATGAGGGTGATTATTATCGGGTAAAAGCTAACAATTATATAGTCAATGGGCCTAACCACCTTAATATGTATATCAAGACCAGTAAGAATGTTTATACCTACCAGCTTTTATCGGGGACAGCAGATAATGATGCCACAGAAGGGTTTAATTATATTCCACCTCTAAACTGTTTTTTACCCAAAACTATCGATGAAATTGGAAAAATAGGAGAGCTTCCTTATTCTACTACATTTAACCCGCCACTTTTTGTAAAACTTAATATCCTTACCCAAACAGGAGGAACTGTAACAGTAAACGGAGTCTCTCCAACAGCAGCACAAGGTCCTTTTCCCGTAACGGGAACTACAGATTGGGTTTCATATTCTATTCCTAATATTACAGGAAATGTTACCGTAAACTCTACCAATGCAGTAACTGCAGGTATTGCAGGTGGTAGTGGAAACTTAGGGTATGGAGGGTACTTTGCGGGGTTCAATTCTATTCCTGTCATCAGTAAATCTTTAGGAGAATGTGCTCCGGGGATTGTTTTACAGGTTGAAAGTGGTTTTACTCATTATCAATGGAATCTTAACGGAGCTCCTATTCCGGGAGCCACTTCCAATACTTTTTCTCCTACACAGGGAGGAAGCTATACGGTATCGATCACTAAAGAAAATTGTGTGTACACAACGTATCCTTACAAAGTTTATTCATGCCTGGTGAATACCATAAAATCACTCAATGCCTGTATTGCGGGAAGGCCTACGTTAATTACGCCTACATTCAGTAATTCTACGCAGACTCCCGTCCCGGGTTCCGTACAGATTATAGTACCACCGGCAAACGGAACTCTAACAATAGATCCTGCCACCGGTATTTTGACCTATACTGCCAATGCAGGAACAACTGTTGATACTTTTACCTATAAATTTTGTGGAAATGATCCTCTGTTTACTGATTGTGAGCAGGTAAAGGTAAATGTTACAGTACAACCTTTGGTTCTTACAGACGCTACAGCAAGTGCATGTAATGTAAATGGCTCGGGGATTTTTGATTTAACGACAGCAAATGTGGGAGGCCCTGCCACGGCGGTTAAAAAATATTATCCAACAATGGCAGATTTAAATGCAGGAATCAATGAGATTCTTCCTGCAAATGCATATCCATCAACAGTACCGGCTACAGTGTATGTAAAAGTGACTACGGCAGAGGGATGTACAGCTAATGCAAAAATTACCCTTCAATATTATCGTGCACCTGATGTGATGGATGCCACGCTTCCCGGGTGTTTTGTTGTTAATAACCCAAGTCAGGGAACTTTTAACCTTACAGCGGCAATTGTAACTTCTACCAACCCTGTTACAAAAAACTATTACCCAACCTTTAATGATGCTGTTAATGGGACCAATGAAATAATGACCCCAGCTGTATATGTTTCCTCAAATACAACAGTGCATGTAAAGATAACTACAGTTAACGGATGTTTCGGCTTTGCTAAGATAACATTGAATGTGATTCCCCCAAAACCATCATCACTTCTGGTAGATCAATATATATGTCCTCTGGCAGTCACCAAATTGGATGCAGGACCTGGCTATACATCTTATTTATGGAGTACCGGAGCTACAACACGGGTTATTCAGAATGTGCCGGTAGGAAATTACTGGGTAATTCTTACGGCGAATGGGTGTGAGACCAAACAGTTTGTAAAAGTAATAGCTGTTCCCGGACCAAAAGTTAAGCGTATTGATATAAAAAACAATACAGTAACCATTATTGTGGAAGGGGGAGAGCCTCCTTATCAGTATTCCAGAGATGGTATTGTATGGCAAGATTCCAATGTATTTACGGATCTTCCGCGCGGCCGTAATATTTTTTATATAAAAGATGCCTATAACTGTGAGCCTGTAAAGGTTCAGATTACAGTACCTAATCTTGTGAATGCCATTACGCCCAACAGTGATGGAATCAATGACGATTTAGACTACAGTGAGCTGGCATATTTGAGAGACTTGAAGTTCAATATATTCAGCAGATACGGACAGCTTTTATTCTCTTCAGATAAAAATAATAGTCTAAAATGGAATGGTACTATTGGAGGAACTCCGGTAAGCAGTGGTACCTACTGGTATGAAATAACATGGACTGAATCGGACACTAAAACTCCGGTTGCCTATTCAGGATGGATTCTCGTGAAAAACAGGAATTAGAAAGATTTTATAATATATAAGGGGATTTATTATATAATAATGCAGATGGTTTAAGCAGAGTGGTGTAGGCGGTGCAAATCTTGATTTGTGCTGCCTTTTTATGTATAAAGACAAACATTAATTTAATAAAGCAAAAAGCCACACTTAATAGTATGGCTTTTATTTATTGTGGAGAATACGGGATTCGAACCCGTGACCTTTTGACTGCCAGTCAAACGCGCTAGCCAACTGCGCCAATCCCCCGTTTTAAAGTGGTACAAAAGTAAGTATTTAATCGGTATATGCAAATGTTTTGGAGAAATTTTCTTGAGAATAGTAAGTTTTTTATATTTCCAACTTTAATTAAATACAAATTATACCTGTAAAAAGAACCTCAACCCATCAGATTGTCTTTCTTAAGGGAAAAGAAATGGTACAATAGGAGTCCTTTATTTTACTATATTTGGATGTAATGGTGAGCGTAACATACTTGAAAATATTCATTTGAGTTTCACCAATGATTTAAAAGGATATGAAAAAAAGTATGATATACCCCAGATATAAATTGACCTCTCTTGTAACCCTCATTTTGCTTTGCTGTATCATGATTACTGGCAAAGGACAGATAGCAACTTTTTATACTGTTACACCATTTGAGGAGGATGATTATTTTACAAAAACGGTTTTCCCATTCAATCCGACTTTTATAAAGAATAATAGAGTAAAAAGTATTCTGCTTAAGAGTGATGAAGAAATTGGAACAAAATACATCTACAATTTTAATTCCGGAGGCTTTATAGAAAGTATGACCACCATACGCTATGATAAAGAAAAGACAGATACTGCTTTTTATACAAGATATTATTACAAAGTACTAGGGTTAATTGATAAAAAAGCGAGAATAGATTATCGGGACGGCATTGTAAAGGTTAGCAGTTACCAATATGACAAGAACAATAAAATTGATATCATCCGAATTTTTTCATTGAATTCTCAAATGCCTAATAGGCTGCAAAATAGTGATTGGCAGGGAGAACCTGTTCCTCGTGTAGATAAAATAATTATTAAAGGATCTTTGCCCAACGAAAGCCTTTGGAAAAAAATGACTGCTGAAAATGAATTTTCTTCCTGGCAATATCGTTATTATACTGAAAATAAATTTGAAGCAGAAGAACGAACAGAGCATTTTAATTTTCATAAAAAAAGTGATAATCCTGAGACCTGTTATCAGAAAAAGACTTATTACTATTTGAATGGATTCCCCGCCGGTCTTTTTCTACATGATGGTTGTGCTGCAAAAAAGTTACCATCTGAAATATATCAATTCAAGGAAGGGCTTCTGTTGCAACTTACCAATGCACTTTCTAGCCCAGAGTCCAAAATCGAAAAGTATACGTATGATAAAAACAAGAACCTTATCCTCATGCAAGACACATGGAGTGGGCAAAAAGTAAGTGAACTGGAAATGACCTACGATGAAAAAGGCTTTCTGGTCTCAATACAGCGAAAATCTAATGCATCAAATATGATTCAATATTTTCAAGATCGTACTCTAAAGTTAACCTACACTTTTTATTAAGCCAAAATTCTGAATTAAATTTCAATGAATGATCATTTTTCCTCCTATACATCTGTTAAAAAAATGACAATGGAATCTTTCATAATTGCAAAATAATTATCAATTTTACTATATTTGGATTTAATATTAAACCCAAATTACATGGAATTAAGAATAGGTGATACCGTTTATTTAAAATCAGATGCAAGAACTATAATGACAATCAATGATATAGGATTAAGAGGCCCTGAGTATTATGAATGTGTTTGGTTTTCCCAGGAAATTTTACAAATAGGTGAATTTCATAGAGATACTTTAGTAAAATATGATAGAGAATAATATATAAGAAGCTCCTTAATTGGGGCTTTTTTTTATTTTATTGACCGAGAACCAAAAGGCCACGGGTTCGAATCCCGTATTCTCCATAAGTCAGACTTTCAATTACTTTCTAAGCTCAATAAGTACAAAAATGGACTATGGGGGACTGAATTAATGAAGAATGGATTCTGTCCAATTATACAATTAATTGTATTTCCCAAAAGGACTTGTAAAGAATATTCTGCCTATAAAAAAGAAAGATGAGCATTGAGCCCATCTTTCATTTCCAATTAAATATTCACAAGATTCTACATTACTCCCAAAAAACTACTTGCTGTTAACCGATTCTATACTTTGATAAGCAGGAAGTCGAAATTTAATACATAAATAATGTCAAAAGTACTAAAAGTCGGAAATAAAATAAGTGATTATAGTTTATCATCGGAGGTTTACATATGCATCATTAACATTTAAGTGGAAGTAAGGAACTTAATGATTACAAACTTATTGAAATAACTTAAACAATGCGAAATACATAGTGTAGATATTCAACTACGGACATGAAGTTATAGATTGTCTTATACTATCACTTTTAACTAATAACAAAAAAAAATGAGCTCTAATGAGCCCATTTTGAATCCGCATCATCTACGATGTCTGCAGGTACTTAAAATGAATGTTTGACGTATTTATATTTTAAAATAAAATCTTAAACTAAAAAGTATATCTAGTAGAATGATTTAAGCTTATCTGTAAAACTTTGATATTCGATTCCACCCAGGTTTTTATCAACAACTTTACCATCTTTTATGATAAAAGTTTGTGGAATGACATTGTATCCCAAGATCCCATCTCCGCCTAAAAATTCTTTGATGGCCTCTATATAGCCTTTATTCTGAAACGTAATATCATTTATTGTATGTTTTGAAAGATAGGTTTTTAATTTCTCCGGATCTTCATCCAATGATAAAAAGACAAATTTGACATTCCTGTTTTCTGTAATTATTTTTTGGAAGACAGGCATTTCCTGAAGACATGGTTTACACCACGTTGCCCATACGTTCACAACAGTTATTCCTCCCTTATTGAGATATTCTTTTTGAAAAGGGCTGTCTTGAATACCGGATGTGCCTGCTGCTGATTTTTGATTAGGAACTGAAGCCTCAGTGTTATTAGGTCTGAAGACCCACAAACTGATTAATATTACTCCAATGGGAATAATTAAAAGTAAAAGCCATCGTTTCAGATTATTTCTTTTCATAGGGCAAAGCTATACAAACATGGAGATAGGAAAGGAATTAGACGTGTAGTAATTTAATGACATCCGTGACAATTTTTGTCTATTGCAAGAGCAATATTGTACAAAAACTCTACTAAAAAAATAAAACAGGGCTTTGCAGTTATAGAATTAAATATAGAAATGAAATGTTTTCGTTAATAGGGTAATAATATCTTCCCATTATGTTAGAGGATGGTTATTTATTTTTATGCATCTGATTTCGGTCTCCCAGTCTTACAAGGTCTACCGTATTTTTTATATTGAGTTTCTTGTAAATCCTTGCCTTATAGGTACTCACGGTGGATAGGTGCAGACTTAGTTCATTTGAGATTTCAATATTACCATAGCCTCTTACCAGCAAGTCAAATATTTCCTTTTCTCTTTCTGATAAAGCTTCAAGTGGATTGATTGGAGTGTCCTTTTTAGCAGAAGAAAGCAGCTTTTTTACAATATCCTGAGAGTAGTAGGTTCCTTGCTCAAAGATCTGATGAACGGCTTCCAGAATGTTGTTTTCATCGGATAGCTTATTAATGTACCCGTCTGCACCTTCAATGATATACTGTACAGCGATATCATTATCGTACACAGAGAAGACCAGAATTTTAAGAGTAGGTTGTATTTTTTTTAGCTCCCCAATCATGCTTAGATATTTACTTTCCGGCATATTGATGTCCAGAATTAGTAGATCAAACTCTTCAATATACAATTTATCTATAAGGTCTGTGTAGGATTCTGCACAGGAAATTTTTACATCTTTGTAGTGAGATTCCAAAATCAGGGTAGTGCCCAATCGTACCACAAAATGATCATCCGCAATAATAATTTTTCTATCCATGTTTTTTTATTTTAATTGATACTATAGTTCCTTTCGGAGCATTGTTTTTAAGCTCAATTCTACCATTGATCATCATGAGCAATTGCAAAATAAGGTGCAATCCCAAACTGTATTTTTGTAAAACAAGTTTTTCTTTTTCAATGTTATCCTGAAGCTTTTCATAATAGGTCATTTGTTCCTTGCTCATTCCTTGGCCGGTGTCTCTTACTTCCAAAAAAAATATTTTATCATCTTCAATGGTAGATAGCTCTATGATTCCATTGGTTGTATTTTTGATGGCATTGTCTATTAGGTTATGGATGATAACTGCGACTACATTCTGATTGATTTTTGAGTAGGTAGGATCTTTAATATTATTGACAATAAGGGTGTCCTGTTCTTTGGCAGCGATTTCAAAAAGCGTTTTTTTAGCTTCCACTACTTCATAAACATTATAGGTCTCATTCTTTTCAGAGATATTATAAATTTCTGCGTACTCTTTTAATGTTTTTACGAAATTGTAGAACTCTACAGAAGACTTATAAAAACTTTCAAAATACTTTTTTTGGATATAACGATCATGATCATCCGTCTCATACAGCTTTTTAGCGGTTATGGATAAAAATTTTATCGGGGTTATAATATCATGGCTAATGGTCTCCAATAGTTTTTTCTGCTGTACACTCTCTTTTCGAAGCTGTTCCTTGGTATATTCCAATTTTGAAACTGTTTTTGATAGTTTTCGGGTTCTTATTTCAATAATCTTTTCGAGTTCCTTTTTTTTCTGCCCCTGCCTTTTTATTCTTATTTTAAGGAGTGTAAATACAATGATGGATAAAAGCAATACAATAAAGGACTTAAAGAGAATTGTCTGATAGAATAAGTGCTTCACATTGATATTGAGGGCTTTGTAAATGTATTTTCCCTTAGGAGAAGTTAATACTCTTATAATAAGTTCATATTTTCCAGGGTCCAGGTTTGAAATGTAATATTTACCATCACTGTTTACCCTTTCCCATTTGTCATTGTTGGAATCTTTCAATTTAGCTTCGATAAGCAAGTTGGCCCTGTTGGCATAATACGGAATATCTACTAACACTACCGCCTTATAAAAATTATGCTCTAAATTGATATTTTGTCCTTTTATATTGCTTTTGGAATCATAGAATAAGATCCGCTCCAAAAAGAAGTTCTTAGGATAATGGCTTCTTATTTTTTGAGGGTTAAAAAATACAAGACCTTTAATGGAAGGGAATACAAAATTTCCATTCTGAAGAACTGCAGCACTGGGCGAACCGCCTCCATTAAACTCATTGGTATTAAAACCATCTTCCTTGCTGTATCGGTAATAATTAGGTCGTGTTTTTTTATCCTGAGAGTAGCGGAGCAAGTTGTCTTTAAGTACCTGAAACAGCCCATTATTCGTGCTGATCCATAAAAATCCTCTTTTATCTTCAAGAATGGTATGGGAGAATGAAAGGTATCCATTTCTATCATCCGGCATTTTAATCAGCTCATTATTTTTATAAAGGAAAAAGCCGTTTCCCTGGGTCATAATCCAAAAATTCCCATCCTTTGTTTTTGTAATTTCTCTTATTTGCAAAGGGCTGGCAGATATTTTTTTAGGAGTAAAAAAGGGAGCCTCTATAGAATACAAAGCATCCCTGGTTCCTACCAGCCATTGATCATATCTCAACTCCTGTATGGAAGTGATGATGTTGGGAATGGTCAATTGTAAAAAAGGGCTTTTAAAACTTGGATCTTTATAAATGGAGAGGAAAGTCTTTAAAGAAGGTCTGTGAAATGTCGCGATAAAATAATTTCTACTTTGCCATACATAGCAGGCTTCATTTTGAAAATTAAGGTACTCTTTTTTAGAATAATTAGCCTTGTGAAAAAAGCGAAGCAAACCCGTTTCACTCTTGACAAGGATATTCTTTTGATTATCATACACTAAAAAAAAACTGCTTGTTGTGTTAAAGTGATACTGTTTTACCAGTCCGTTTTCATTGTATACATCACCCGAAGACGTAATTACTTTATCATTTTCAAAAGGGAGTAGGGAGTAGAAAATATTTTCATAGGATTTATCAGATTTGTTAACAACATGAAAATTATTGAATTTTATTACATTCAATCCGTCCGATAATGTTCCAAGGTATAGTTTATTGTTCACTTCATCATGATAGATGGAGGATAAAGAGTTTTTATCAATGTTATAATTTGCTAGTTTTGTTAAGCTAAAAGTATTTCTGTCATAAGATATTTTATATAATGTATGATCCTTGATAATAAAAGATTGATTATTTATCTGGCTCCAATACACCTTTATATCATCTTTAAAGAAAATATCAGGTGCATTCAGGTATGTTATATTGGCAGCTGTAATTTTAATCACTTTCTTTAAAGATCTGGAAATGATAAAAATAGTCTGGTCAAAACAAAATGTATCCGATATATAGTTTTTACGAAGATTCTTCAGCGTTGCTATTTTATGATCTTTATATTGAATTGTTGCATCTTTCAATAAGTGATAATAGTTGTTCTTATCAAAATAAATAAAGAAATCCATACTCCCAAGCTTCTCCGGTACTCCGTTTTTGCTAAAGATAAAGTGTGATTTGCTTTCACGTAGTACTTTTCGCATGCAGTCTGACTGATGCTTCATAATACTTACATTTCTTTTAGATATTAATGCTGTATTTTCTTCATAAGCCGTTAAGTTGTAGATCGTATCTTTCTTTGTTTTTCCAAAAAATGAACCAAATCTGTTATTTTTGAAGTTGAGGTGATTATAGGTGACAAAATTATTTCCATCATAGCGTACCAAACCGTTTTCTGTACTGATCCAGATAAACCCGTACAGATCCTTGGTAATATCCTTTACACTGTTCTGGGGAAGTCCGTTATCTGTATCATACCATATAGAAGCAGCTTGCTGACTTTTATACAGTTGTATATTTATGAGAAATAGAAATATAACTTGTTTATAAAACATTTTTAATACTTGTAATTATGAAGTATTCATGGTATAATATTATAAAATTAACAAATTCCAATGGCCAATAGACGTATTAGGTATCGTTTTAAAACTACAAGCTTTTAAATTTAAAATGACAGTTATGTCAATTGTAGAAGCCGTCAGAATTTGCAATGTATGCAAATCAAATACTTACCATGATTATATATTATTTAATGAATCTAAAGAATATGTATGTTGAGCTCCTCTTGGGTGATTGTTGATAATAATGATATGATAAGTGCTATTTGTTTTCTTTCTGTTAAAAGAAAATTCACTATTGGATGGATGTTAAAAAATGGGTTTTGTATCTTCGGAGAACATATAGTTCTTGGTCAGGCCATCAGGAATAATATAGTAAAGAAATAATTCAATAATTTTTAATTTTAAACTAGTAAAAGGGAAAGGTTGAGGTGCATAATTCGTCAATATGTAAAAAAAATAGATCCTAAAATCTATTCTTTACATATTGTAAATTCCTTCACTTCCAAAATTTATGGCTTATAAAGGGTTGTAAGTGATTGACTTATATTGCTTTTGTTTGCTATTTTTCTTTACTGTATGTTTGTGCAACGTTATTTTTAG
Source organism: Chryseobacterium aurantiacum (assembly GCF_003020585.1). Lineage (GTDB taxonomy): Bacteria > Bacteroidota > Bacteroidia > Flavobacteriales > Weeksellaceae > Chryseobacterium > Chryseobacterium aurantiacum. Next base: position 233,150 of record NZ_PXUE01000002.1, on the reverse strand, counting down.
GCTCCCCAAGTAAAGATAAAATCGTTAACGATTTGTTATCAAGTTTTTTGATCAGTAATGTATCAATATCACTGGAGACTGAAGGTTGAGATACTCCTACAGTACGAGACCATAAATAAAGAGTGTCATGGGAAACTTTCCATTTTTCGTACAATAGGGTGTGCATATTTATGGATGCTGCAACGCCGTCTTCACGAAGCTCTATCCCTTGATTTTCGTTTTCCTGCCCTGGAATAGGCTGTACCCATTTTCCTATAAGCTCAGCTCTTTTGGCCTCAGAATCTGCGGTTACATTTTCTTTTTTTGGAGAATTACAGGCGGTCAAAATACCAAGAATAATGAGTGAAATTGTCTTTTTCATAAATTTATGTTTTTACTGTTTTTATATTTAAATACTTTATTTTTTTAATTTGATACATGGAACGATTGGTTTATAGCCATGTAATCAGGCAATAGCGTAGACAGTGATTTTTGTAAAGAGTATACTGTATTTCTGTTAATAAAAGGAAAGACTACTTTTCACAAAAATTGATGTTGCTTGTTAATACTTTACGCTTTATAATATCAATGATATGTTGTCTGCAAAACTAAGAAAATGTTCCCTATAAGAGCTTTATGAAATTGTAGTTATAAAACTACATAAGGGACTATTTTAATTGTCATACTAAATAATCATTTATAAGATTTATTTTTTTAAGCATAGTAGTTATTATCTATTAATTTTATTATTTCGATAGATTTAATAAATTTTATTGATTGAAATTATTAAGATGAATCCGGCGAGTCATCTTTCTATATTTGCCCCCAATAAAATAAACAATAATGAAAAAAAATGTTTTATTAGCGGGAATCTTAATGACATCAACGCTTTATTCTCAACAGCTGACCACCAATACAGGAAGCCCTGTAGGGGATAATCAAAATTCTAAAACAGTAGGTAATAATGGGCCTGTATTACTGGAGGATATCCACCTAATTGAAAAGTTAGCAGCTTTTGACAGAGAGAGAATCCCAGAAAGAGTAGTGCATGCAAGAGGCGCGGGAGCTATTGGAGAGTTTGTCGCAGATGCCGATTTTTCAGATGTTACAATGGCTGAGTTTTTATCAAAAGCCGGTAAAAAAACTCCAGTATTGGTGAGGTTCTCCACAGTAGTACATCAGCAGGGATCTCCCGAAACTTTTAGAGATCCAAGAGGGTTTGCCGTTAAGTTTTATACTGATCAGGGAAATTATGACCTGGTGGGTAACAATTTACCGGTGTTTTTCATAAGAGATGCCATTAAATTCCCTGATATGGTGCATGCTTTTAAGCCATCTCCGGTTACCAATAATGCTTCTGATAATAACAGAGTTTTTGATTTTATGGCCAATATTCCTGAGGCTACCCATATGCTGACATGGTTGTTCTCTGATAATGGAATTCCTGCCAACTATAGAGAGATGCAAGGAAATGGAGTACATGCTTTTAAATGGGTTAACGCAAAAGGAGAAATCACCTATGTAAAATATAAGTGGATTCCAAAACAGGGTGAAAGGAACCTTACACAGGAAGAAGCAGATAAAATTCAGGCTACCCAGATAGAACATGCAACACGAGATTTATATAATTCTATTCAGAATAAAAATTTCCCGCAGTGGGAACTATATGTACAGATGCTGAAAAAAGATGATTTTGAAAAGCTTGATTTTAATCCGGTAGATGTAACCAAAACATGGCCGGAATCTATTGCAAAATCAGTGAAAGTAGGAACAATGACCCTTAATCAAAATCCGACAAATTACTTTCAGCAGGTAGAGCAGGCTGCTTTTTCTCCTGGTACTTTGGTTCCTGGAATTGAGCCGTCAGAAGATAAATTATTGCAAGGAAGATTGTTTTCCTATTTTGATACCCAGAGACACAGAATTGGCGGAAACTTCCAGCAGCTACCAATTAATGCATCGAAAACTGATGTTACAACATACAACCAAAACGGCTATATGTCTATGAGAACTCAGAGTGGAGAAGTAAACTATCAACCTTCAGCAGCTAAGCCGGAAGTTATCGATAATAAAAAATTCAAATATTCCCAAACTATTTTTCCTGCCGGTACTTCAACAGCACAGGCGAAAATAGATAAGGAAAATAACTTTAAGCAAGCCGGAGAACTTTACAGATCTTTCTCTAAAAAAGACCAGGATAACCTGATTAAAAATCTGGGCAGTGCTCTGGGCAGTGTAGAGAATAAAAAAGTGGTGGCTAAAATGATCTCCTATTTCTATCAGGCTGATGCAGAATATGGAAAACGATTAGCCCAATATGTTAAAATGGATCGTCAACAGCTGGAATCGTTATTGTCTTCAAAATAAAATAATGAAATATCTTATTTCGACCATCATTATGTTCTTTGCTATCTGCAAAGTGAATGCGCAAGACATTTTTTCTTATGCAAAGACGGGTAATATAGAAGCAATTTCTCAGTTTAAAAATGAGATCAATTCTAAGAATGAAGAAGGATATACTCCCTTAATACTTGCTGTATATCATAATCATTATAAGGCAGCAAAGTGGCTGCTTGAAAATGGTGCTCAGCCTGATGTGCAGGATAAAAGTGGCAATACTGCATTGATGGGGGCTACATTTAAAGGATATAAGGAAATGATTGCATTGCTGGTTTCCAATAAAGCCAATGTAAACATCAAAAATTATAACGATGCAACCGCTCTTATTTATGCAGCAGTTTTTGCAAAAACAGAAATCATAAAATTACTCTTAGAAAATGGAGCTGATAAGAATGCTAAGGATAACAGAGGCAATACGGCTTTGCAGCATGCTATAATGCAAAATAATGAAGAAGCTGTAAAACTGCTTCAATGATCATAACTGATTAATAATAGATTAATTATCTGTTGGTTTTTAATAAATAATCCCCCTTGTCGGCTTGACAGGGGGATTTTTTTTCAGTATTCATTTTTATTAAGAATCTGTAAAAGACGGGTATTATTTATGTTTATGTGCTTGATTTCGGTCTCCCAGTCTTACAAGGTCTACCGTATTTTTTATATTGAGCTTCTTGTAGACTCTTGCTTTATAAGTACTCACGGTGGATAGGTGCAAATTTAGCTCATTTGAGATTTCAATATTACCATAACCCCTTACCAATAAATCAAATATTTCCTTTTCTCTTTCTGATAAAGCTTCAAGTGGATTGATAGGGGTATCCTTTTTAGCTGAAGAAAGCAGTTTTTTTACAATATCCTGAGAGTAGTAGGTTCCTTGTTCAAAGATCTGATGGACGGCTTCCAGAATATTGCTCTCGTCCGATAACTTATTAATGTATCCGTCTGCACCTTCAATGATATATTGTACTGCGATATCATTGTCATACACAGAAAATACAAGAATTTTAAGAGTGGGTTGTATTTTTTTTAACTCACTAATCATGCTTAGGTATTTACTTTCCGGCATATTGATGTCCAGGATTAGCAGATCAAATTCTTCAATATATAGTTTCTCTATAAGGTCTGTGTAGGATTCCGCAGAGGAAATTTTTACATCTTTGTAGTGAGATTCCAAAATCAGGGTAGTGCCTAATCGTACCACAAAATGATCATCTGCAATAATGATTTTTCTATCCATATTTTTGTTTTTTTATTTTAATTGATACTACAGTTCCTTTGGGAATATTGTTTGTAAATTCAATTCTACCATTGATCATCATCAGTAGCTGCAGGATAAGGTGCAATCCCAAACTGTATTTTTGTAAAACCAGTTTCTCATTTTCAATGTTATCCTGAAGCTTTTCATAATACGTCATTTGTTCCTTGCTCATTCCTTGGCCGGTATCTCGTATTTCCAGGAAAAATATTTTGTCATCTTCAATGGTAGAAAGCTCTATTTTTCCATTGACGGTGTTTTTGATGGCATTGTCTATTAGGTTATGGATGATAACTGCGACTACATTCTGATTGATTTTTGAATAGGTAGGATTGGTAACATTATTAATAATAACTGTATTTTGTTCTCTGGCAGCGACTTCAAAAAGTGTTTTTTTATTTTCAATGACTTCATATATATTATAGATTTCATTCTTTTCAGAGATGTTATAAATTTCTGCGTATTCTTTTAATGTTTTTACAAAATTGTAGAACTCTACAGAAGACTTATAAAAACTTTCAAAGTACTTTTTTTGGATATAACGATCATGCTCATCCGTCTCATACAGCTTTTGGGCGGTTATGGATAAGTATTTTACAGGTGTTATAATATCATGGCTAATGGTCTCCAATAATTTTTTCTGCTGTATACTCTCTTTTCGAAGCTGTTCCTTGGTATATTCCAATTTTGATACCGTTTTTGATAATTTCTCAGTTCGTATTTCAATAATTTTTTCAAGTTCCTTTTTTTTCTGTTCCTGTCTTTTTATTCTTATTTTGAAGAGGGAAAATATAATAACGAATAATAATAATGCAATAAAGGACTTAAAGAGAAGAGTCTGGTAGAACAAGTGCTTTACGTTGATATTGAGGGCTTTGTAAATGTATTTTCCCTTAGGAGAAGTTAACACTCTTACAATAAGCTGATACTGTCCCGGATCCAGGTTTGAAATGTAGTATTTGCCATCACTGTTTACTCTTTCCCATTTCTCATTGTTGGAACCTTGTAACTTGGCTTCGATAACCAAGTTGGCCCTGTTAGCATAATAAGGAATATCTACTAAAATTACAGCCTTATAAAAATTGTTTTCCAAAGTAATATTTTGTCCTTTTATACTGCTTTTAGGATCATGAAATATAGCCCGTTCCAAAAAAAAGTTTTTAGGGTAATAGCTCTTTATGATGTTAGGGTTAAAAAATAAGAGTCCTTTCATAGTGGGAAACACAAAATTTCCATTCTGAAGAACGGAGGAACTAGGTGAACATCCTCCGTTAAACTCATTGGTATTAAAACCGTCTTCCTTACTGTATCGGTAATAGTTAGGTAAGGTTTTTCTGTCTTGAGAATACTTCAGCAGATTGTCTTTCAGTACCCTGAATAGTCCATTATTCGTACTGATCCATAAAAACCCGTTTTGATCTTCAAGAATGGTATGCGAGAATGAAAGGTATCCATTTCTATCATCCGGCATTTTAATCAGTTTATTGTCTTTATAAAGAAAAAAGCCATTTCCCTGGGTCATAATCCAAAAATTGCCATCTTTCGTCTTTGTTATTTCTCTTACATTCAAAGGTTGGGTAGATACTTTTTTAGGATTAAATAAGGGAGCCTCTATAGAATACAAAGCTTCTCTGGTTCCTACCAGCCATTTATCAGATCCTTGTTCCTGTATCGAAGTGATGATGTTAGGAATGGTAAATTGTAGAAAAGGACTTTTGAAACTAGAGTCTTTATAGAAAGTAAGTTTAGACTGTAGTGAAGGCTTGTGAAAGGCTATAACATAGTAATTATTGATATTGAGTACATAAGACGGTGTTTTCCCAAAATAAAGTGATTCATTTTTAGAATAATTGGAATTTTTGAAAAAACGAACCAAAGAAGGGCCATTCTGAACAATAATATTTCTGTTATTGTCATACAGTAAAAAATATTTGCTTGTTGTATTAAAATGATACTGTTTTACCAACCCGTTTTCATCATATACATCACCTAAGGAAGTAATTACTTTATCATTTTCAAAAGGAAGTAAGGAATAAAAAATATTTTCAAAAGATTTATCAGATCTATTGGCTACATGGAAATTATTGAATTTGATTATATTTAATCCATCCGATAACGTTCCGAGATATAGTTTATTGTTAACCTCATCATGATAAATAGAAGCTAAAGAATTTTCATTTAAGTCATAATTTATCATTTTTTTTAAACCAATCGAATGCTGTTGGTAGAAAACTTTATATAAGGTATTGCCATGAAGGATAAAACATTGATCATTAACTTGGCTCCAGTATATTTTGACATTATTTTGGAATAAAATATCGGGGACGTCTAAATAGCTGACCTTTTCAGAAGAAATTTGGATCATCTTTTTTAAGGTCTTTGAAATGATAAAAATATTCCGTCCTAAGCAAAATGTATTGTTTATATAATTCTCATCCAGTCCCTTTACCGGAATTATTTTTTTATCATTATATCGTATGTTTCCATTATTAAATAAATGATAGAAGTTCTGCTCGTCAAAATAGAGAAAGTAGTTTTTATGATCTATTCTTTCCGGTATTGTATTTTTTACAAATAATCCATATAACTTACTTTCATTCAATATTTTTTGAGGATAATGGGTAGACTGCTGTAATATACCTAATTTTCTTTTGGAAAGTAAAGCTATATTTTCAGCATAAGCAGTGAAATTATAAATGGAATCGTTTTCTACACTTCCAAAAAATACCGAAAATCTATTGTTTTTGAGATTAAGATGGTTATAGGTTACAAAATTATATCCATCATAACGCACCAGTCCGTTTTCTGTACTGAGCCATATAAATCCATACTTATCTTTAATAATATCTTTTACACTATTTTGTGGAAGGCCATTATCTGTATCATACCATACAGAAGCTGTTGGCTGACTATAACAAAATTGGATCCATCCTAATAATAGGAATATAAGCGATTTAAAAGACATTTTCGGATATTGAGTGTAATTGTTGAATTTTTGATCGATATATTGAATTATTATTATAAATGTAGTAAAAATTAATGATTGTTAAGTGTATTAAATGTCATTTATAAACTACAAAGGATTGAATTTAAAATTACAATATCAGCAATCTATCTTTACAATAATTATTTTACGGTCTGTGGTGGTTATCAGATCTTTGTCACATCAATTTATTACCTGATTTAACGATGAAAGTTAAATATGTTCCCACGTTTTTAAAAAGAATTCAGGCTCAATTTATACGGAGGAGATTTATTTCTCCTCTGTAAAAATGTCAGGTAAAAAACATACAAATGAAGTAAAACATAAACCCAAAGTTATGAAAAATAGAAGAATTACATCCTTAGCAGCAGTAATGCTTGGATTATCCATTACCGTATCCGCTCAAACAGGAAATGTAGGAATTAATACTACAACTCCAACAAAAACCTTAGATATTAATGGGCAGCTTCGTGTTAGAGACTTGCCAATTCTTCCGGCAGGAACTCCTATGGTATCTGACGCCAATGGAAATGTCGGGATATACAAGCCGGTGGATCCGGATGATTTTATCGTATATAACCTGGATAGTAATGTCAGACAAAATGATTTTAGATCTGTAGCCTTGAATTCAATAAGAAATACAGTACAAAATGGAGGCTCTCCAACAATTGATCCTGATAATTGCTGGATAGTTCCCAATTCTACAATTACACTAAAATTTCCTGCAAGTGCGATTCGAAGAGGTACTGTGACTTGGGGGTTGTGGTTTGAAATGACTTATGGTGACCTTGGTCCCTTTTCTCAAACTTCAATAGAAGGCGGAACAGGAAAAATTAAACTTCCTGTGTTCTTTAACAGCAGGGCATATGCAAGATTATATAAAAAGACAGGCCCAGGACCTACTGATTATACAGTGCAAAACACCGTGTCTGTAGTGATGCAGACTTCACAAATTTCTCCATATTTTAATGATGCTGCGCAAAACGATTCTTCAGGTACTCCCTATGGTACTTTTGGAGTTACCAATGCAAATTTCAGATATTTCATGTATGCTAACTATAGTGTAGGTGACGGAACTCCAATTACAATTGATCCGGATGCTGAATATAAAGTAGAACTATTATACGGAATTGAAAGCCTTTCCTCACGAGCTAACATTACAAATACAAACTTTTTATTGAACTGGGGAGTACAATCAACAGGATATAGTTTTTATAAAAACTAAATTTTAATTACATTTTTTTTTAAATGAGCGGGATAGAAATATTCCGCCATTTGAATTACAATTATTAATCTAGAAAAGAAAATAAGACCTTCCTGATATTGAAGCTCAATGAAAATAAATAACAAGAAAGAAGTAAACACTTATATGGCATTTCAGCTGGTTGTAATGGTGTTACTTTTTTTGATAACTATTGCTCTTAATCATCTTGGCTATCATTTATTTTCCAGAGTATTTGCCTTGGCAGCCTTACTGGTATTGTTATATGGGATATTAAAAAACCAGTTTGTATTCGAATATGAAAATTCAGGTCAGGTTATTTCTATTAAAAGCTATCAATGGCTTTCACGCGGAAGAAAAATGCCTGTTTTTGAAATGCCTCACAAGAAAATTGTAAGGACAAAAATAAAGGAGCACACCTTTCGAAAATACCTGATAATTGTTTTTTTTACTTCTTCGGGTAAAATGCTAAAAAGGAATATCGATATTACTTTTTGCAGCAAGAGTCAGGCAAATCAACTTTTAAGGGATATTACCAACAATTTGGCAAAGAAAAATAAGGAACTTACTTCTGAAAAATAATAATTTTTTTGAATAAGAATAAATTAGTTTAATATGGAAAATTTAAAAGATATTCATATCGGTCCTTTGGTATATGAGCGTGTAAATGAACAAAATATAGAGATGGGCAGGATCTGCAGATTCTTGAACTCAACTGAAAAAGAGGTTCTGGAAATGTATTCTATGAAATCATTAGATGCGGAGATCCTTTTAAAATGGTCAAAATTACTGGAGTATGATTTTTTCCGGCTTTACTCCACCCATTTAATTCTATACGCACCCGTTGCCGGTCAGAATAAAAAAACAGTAAGGTCAAAATTGCCACAATACCGAAAAAGCTTATATACAAAAGAAATTATAGATTACATGCTGGAGCTTTTAAAAAATAAGCAGAAGACATCTGGTGAGATAATTAATCATTATGGAATTCCAAAATCAACATTGTATAAATGGATAAGCAAATACAGGCAGTAAATACAAGTCCCAATTATAAAAGGATTTATCATGATTTTATACAATCTAAATGTCCGGATAAATGGGAGAATGTAAAGGATTTTTTTTCAAAAGAGAATATGTCCTTATCCGATGTTCTAAAAATTAATAACATTATATTTTTTGGTAAACTATCTGAAAGCCAAAAATTTAAATCTTATGATAAAGAAGCAATTATTGAAATGCTTGAATATCAGAAAAAACACAAATTAAATAATAAACAATTGGCCCTACATTTTAGATTAAGCAGAAATACTGTTACAAAATGGAAAAGAAAGTTTTTAGTATAATCTATATCATTTCATTCTAAAGTAATAATGGTATGTATTATTTTTTTCATAAGTTTATTATAGAGTACATCAAATCAGGTGTACTCTTTTTTAATTAACTCTCATTGCATAGGGTAATATTAGTTAGTATATCTTGTCATATTTTATCTACACACGTTAGTTTTTCTTTTACGGCATGGGTCATTTATATCTACATAATATTCTTGCTTCTGTAGGGTAATTATTGGAAATTTGAATCAGATATTGTGTAACGATTAATACGGTTCTAAAAACTCAGGATGAAAAACTTAGAGAGAATTTATCTCTCTAAGTTTTTTTTAATCGTTATGGAAAATAGAGAAAGTGACATAAAGTAAGACATTATTTTTTGATCTCATCTCTATTAATCAATACTTGCCGCTTTCATTTTTTCAATTCTAAATACCAAAAAATATGCGAAGAATTTATTTTTTACTCTTTTCTAGCCTTTTTTATAGCTTATCCTATAGTCAGGTTGGTATAAATACTAGTACACCCTCAGGAACACTTGATGTTGTTGGAACTCCGAATGACCCAACAATTCGGGATGGTTTTTTGCCACCCAGGCTTACCGGTGATCAGCTAAAAGCTAAGGACGTTGTTTACGGCATGGCCCAGAATGGGACTATTGTGTTTGCCACAACTCCTGTAACGGTAGTTTCACCTAAAACAAGCAATGTTACTTCCGCGGGGCACTACTATTATGATGCCGTAAATGCTGTATGGGTAGGAATGAAAGATAACTCCATTAATTCCGGAACATCCGGCACTGCATTATATGCATCCAAAGATAATGCCTGGTCCTTGATAAACCTTGGGATTTCAGGAAGCAACTGGAACAAGATAAATCTTTCTTCACAGGACGTTAAGACGGGTACAGCCTCTCTTTTCAATACCGGAGTGTATACCGCCGCCAAAAGTGGAATATATGAAGTGACATTTGAAACACAATTAGCCGGAGGTATAGATCTGGGTATCCTTGGAGGAAAAAAGATGGGAATTTTGAAAAATGGTACGATGGTCTTTGAAGAAAAGATATTTGATGCAGTAAGAGTTTCTATACTAGGGATAACACTGGCAGCAGTTCCTGTTACTTCTACAACCTTAACAAGTCTTATAAAGCTTAATGCAGGCGAAACAATTGCTTTTGCAATTGATACCGGAGGGGTTAATCTGACCTTGCTAACTGACGGAAAGGTTTCTGTTTCTGTTTTTAAAGTATCCGATTAAGACAGGAGAGAGGAAGCATGATCCATAGGTGCTGACTTTGATGTTGCTTATAATGACGATTAGTTTTGCCAAACTAAGGATAAATTCAACTATTTTTATATTAAATATCTTATAAGCTATGAAAAACAATTATTTTATTATTATTTTATTCCTGGTTTTTCAGATAACAGTCTCTGGCCAGCAGTATAAAATGCCTGTTGCATATACAGAATCGCTGCAACCCTCACAATCTGGATATGAGGCCGGGATGTGTAATGACGGCAATGATAATACAATTTATCATTCCCTTTATAACTTGAATACAGCAATTCCGGACCAATTGAATTTCAATTTTTCAAACCGGGTAAAAAGCATAAATAAACTAGTATATAAGCCTAGAACAACAGGTTCTAACGGAATCTGGACAAGCGTTAAAATTTCATATTCTACCCAATCCAATCCTTCTTCTTTTATTGCTGCGACGGGGGTAATTTCCTGGGCAGCTGATAATACTGCTAAAACAATAGATTTACCAATGGTAATTGTTCATCCGGCTATTATCAGGATTGACATTCTAGGTGCAAAAAATAATTTTTCCAGCTGTGCAGAGATGGAATTTTACTCTACTGAACAAATGGATCCCATATTGGCAGAATGCTCTCTTCCTACAAATGAATTTTCAATACTTCAGGATATTGCTGTAACTCCTCAAATAACAGGTTCATCGGCTTCCTCTTTTCAATCTGGAGAGAATATTGAAAAATCTTTTGATGGAGATGTGAATACTATTTACCACTCAAACTGGAATGATACAGCGGCCAATTTTCCTATATCATTAATTTATAAATTTAATGGGCAGACTGCGATAAACTATATAAAATATACCCCTAGGCAGGATGGGGGAGGAAATGGTTTTTTCGGAAATATAAAAATCAGCTATAATACCCTTTCTAATCCCGCTTATGTTGATCTTACTAATTTAAATCTTAATCAGTCTGGTGCTGTAAAAACAATATATTTCCCTAATGTGATTACTCCACTCAATATAAAAGTCGAGGTCCTTGATGGCAAAAATAATTTTGCAAGCTGCGCCGAAATGGAGTTTTTTCAGACCAACCCGAATGGTTTTAACCCGGCTCTTTATTCTGACTTATTTAATGATACTCTCTTTACTACATTAAAGCCAACCGTTACACAGCAGAATATTGATGGTATCACCTCTCCATTTATCAAAGGTTTAGCCCAATGTCTTTTTAATAATACCTACAATAAAAAATATAGGGTGCAAACTTCTACAGCCTATAAAACGATAGGGTCAATTAATGCACAATATAAAATTGGAAATTACAGCAAGTATGAAAATCCTACCGGAATATTTTTCCAGCCCAATACAACAGTTATTATTTTTGCTAAAGAAATTACCAATTCAAATCCGGTTTATCTGAGGATAAGGGATTTTGCAACAGAAGGTTCTTCTCCCGAAAATACGTACGAATTGAAAAACGGATTAAATATTCTGCCTATTACCAATAAGGGACTTGGATATATATCATATTACACCAATGATGTAAATGCCGCTCCTGTTACCTTAAATATTACAGCAGGAATTGTCAATGGAATATATAAAAAAGGAACGAGCTCAGCAGAATGTAAAGAAATGTTAACCAATGACATTTATCCTAAAATTGATATTGAAGGGTATTATACTAAGCTTGTGATAGATAAGGCACCAGTAAGTAATTTTCATTATTTTGATATTCAACCTCTGATTGATAAATATGATATGATCACAAAATCAGAAAGAGAAATGATGGGCTTTTTCAAGTTTAATACCAACTTTAAAAACAGACAGCTTGTTTATACCGAGTCTACAGGGGGATGGTACGCCGGAGGTTCGGGAGTTCATTTGGATCTTACATGGGGCGCTGCAGGCTCTGCCTCAGCAACTGGCCTTAGCCTGTGGGGAGTGGCTCACGAATTGGGACATGTCAATCAGATAGAACCGGGTTTAACCTGGGTAGGAACCACTGAAATTACCAATAATATTTACTCATTATGGGCCAGTTATAATTTGTATACACCATCGGGCACAAATAGATTTACTAATTTAGAAGGGGAAGTGGCTGATAAAACAGCTTTTCCTGGAGTTGAAGGAAATAGATTTGGTGAATATATTATTCAAACACAGGTTAACGGAAAAAGTTATGCTGATCAGTTTAGAACAGACTTTGTAAATCCTTTAGATAAGCATTTCAGAACACTGGTTCCATTCTGGCAATTGGAGCTTTATTATCAATTGGCTGGTGCTTCAAAAAATGCTCCGACCCTTGCTTTTGATAAAGATATGTCTGATGAAGACCAACCATCTGTGCCCAATCCTGTTACCGGAGTAGATTATGCGCATTGGTATGCCAACGTGATCAAGAAAGTGTTAAATACAGACGAGTCCCAATTAACGAATGGACAATTGGTGATGAATTTTGTGAAAAATACTTGTGATGCCGTACAGGAAGATCTTACAGATTTTTTTACCACTACAGGTTTCTTGAAACCTATTGATGCCATGATCTCAGATTATTCGAATGCACAGCTTACAATTACCCAAAGCATGATTGATGAAGTGAAAAGTTATGTACTGATGAAAGGCTATGCCAAACCGGTCTCTCCGGTGTTGAATTACATTTCAGCCAATAGTGTTAATGCATATAAAAATCTGCAACCTGTTACAGGAATTACTGGTGTCGGGGCTCAGATTATTACAAACACCAAAGGGACATTTTTACAGGTTATCAATTCTAAATGGAACAATGCGGTAGCCTTTGAAACGTATGGTCCAAATAATCAATTGATCAGTGTTTCTATTGTGGGTACGGGAGATACAACATTAGCAAACACTTTTGTAGACTTTCCAGCTTCTGCAGAAAAAGTATATGCCGTAGGATACAATGGACAAAAGATTCTTGTTTATCCTGGTGGTACCTTATCTTCTTTAGAAAATTCAGTAAATAAAAATGAATTTAGCATCTATCCAAATCCTTTGAAAAAAGGACAGATACTAAATATTCATAGTAAAAACTCAAAGCAAAATCTGAATGTTGAAGTATATGATATGATGGGAAAACTAAATGTCTCAGCAAAAGGATCATTGAGTGAAATACACAACAAACTCAATGATAAGTTTCAAAGTTTAGGAACAGGTATTTATATTATTTCAATCTATGATGGACAAAGTAAATACGAATTCAAGCTTATTAAAGAATAGTTTTACTGTTTTAATCTCAATTCCTATGGGATAAAAAAACACGTAATGCTTTTTGTTGTAAAAAGAATGATATTTTCAAAAAAAACAGCCACAATACTCATTGCGGCTGTTTTTCTTTAGATATATTGTATTATAAAGTTCTTGAGCGTGATACCGAAAGAAGATAGACCAAATGGGCATACATATTTCTTTTTACAGATTCTAACTTAATTTCTCCGGTTGTTGGGTTGATCGTGGCTACCAGATCAGCTGTGCATTGCAGTCCGCCCAGAGAGGCACTTGCCAGATAATTAGAGGTGTTGGTATTTGGATATGAAATTCTTGGGTAATCAGGGACAGGCTGGTTGGGGATGGGCGAGTTTCCTGTGAACCCCTTATTGTCAACGTATCGGGCACTCCATACGCCTGAAAATTGTCCATTTGAGATATTGATATTTTGTCCCACTACAATTTTGGTATCTACCGGAGTATTAAAACCGGCACATGAACTGTAATGATTCAGGGAAACTATACATGACGAAGCATTATCTGTAGGCTGGAAACATTTCCCTTCATAAATTGTAGATCTTTGTTCTGTACCGTTTGTAGAAGTATTAAGTATCGCTTTTGGAGAGAAAACTTCCTCCGGAGACATTAAACTGAATGTACCATCAGTACCCGCTGTAACAATCTTTTGTTCTGTATTTGACAGGTTTCTTACCCTTACCGATCCATTAATATCCAACGTGCTTGTAGGTGTTGTAGTATTTATTCCTACTTGAGCGCTCGTATAGCTGCAAAAAGCAAGCGCTGTCAAAAAAAAAGTCTTTGTTTTCATGGTGTAATTTGAATGTCGTTTATATTTTTCACTAAGGTAAGAAATATGTATTGATAAAGAATAAAAAACTTATTAAATCTATATTATATCGTTGTATTTAAAGTTAATTCAAATTATTAATGAAAAATTTAAACTATTCAAATGAAGTATTAACTCAATGTTCAGGCTTCTTGATTTTAAAGGAAAAATATTTGTATTTTAGCCAAAATATATTAGTTTTTAATAAACATATTGGGCACTAATTAAAATTCAGATAATTTGAATTAAAAAATTAGTAGATTTGCACGGAACAAAAAAATAATAAATAATAAGCTCATTCTTTATTGCATTACTTTTTAAAATAGATGTAATGAAGAATAACATGATTTTTAGGTTATAAACTACTGAAACTATGAAGAAACTTTTTTTACTTTTATTAACGGCATTTTTATTTATCGGTTGCAGCTCTGATGATGAAACGATCTATGATTATATAGGAACATGGTCGGGAACATATGAAGGAGGAGATAAAGGAGTTTGGAATTTTGTGGTAGACAATACCGGTAAAGTGTCCGGAACAATGCATTCCGATGTTAGTAGTGAAAACTACAACATTTCCGGTAATGTAAGTAATACAGGAGATCTGACTGGAACAGTAGGACTTCCGTCAAAAGGAGATTTTAAAGGAAAACTCAATCCGGATAAAAAAGGAAACGGAAGCTGGGGTAACTTACTTCCGACACCTGCACAATACGGGACCTGGAAAGGAGAAAAGAAATAAAAATAGAAAGTCTGCAATTTTGCAGACTTTTTTATTTATACAAACCCCATCTGGAGAATTTCATTGTTCTCATTCTTTACTGCCACAAAATAGAGTAGTAAATCATCCTTTCCAAAATACTCTTTAAAAGAAAGCTCTTTGTTTGTATTCAATAAGATTTCTTCTTCAGCAGATTCTGTCATCAGATTTTTAAAATCCGGTTTTATGGTAAGAATAACGGCTTTATTGGGTTCATGGTTTTTACTAATTAAAAGAACCTGATTCTTGATTTGAACATTAGCCGCTACATTTTTTATCGTTCCAAATTGAAATTGCCTAAGAAGCTTCTTCCCATTCTCAGTTTGTAAACCATTTTCTACGGTTCGTTTTCCCCGCTCAGAGACTGTATCTAGGTCCTTGATTTCTGTCATCAGTTTTGCAAACTTCTGGTAGAGGAGGGGATCCCCGGCTTTTTTAATGTAAATATTCAGACTGGACCTAATGATCTTTCCCACTTTGGAGCAATGCCCAAATTCAGAGCTGTTTTGCCTTACCTTTTCATAGGAGGGATTCTTCTTAAAAGCCGTTTTATTGAAACCGCTTTTCTTCCGAACCACATTTTTCCCATTCAGATTATAAAAAACAAGGTCGCCTACAGCCCCCGTGATCTTGATTACACTTTCATATGTTGCCATATTGTAAATATTGAACTCAAAGATAGCAATAAATAATGTAAATCAAAATTTTAACATATATTTATCATATAGTTGTAGTATAGTTTTAATATAATTAAAATATAAAATGTATATTTGTCTATCAATTCTTAATTAGGTAAAAATCAGAGGAATATGAGAACGGGATTATTTGAAAATAGAATAAGCATAAAGCAGCTGTCTGTATTACTGATTGCGTCTGCTTTTGTAGTGTCCTGCGGGAGTTCGAAAAAAGTTTCTTCCCATAAAAAAACAGGAAATAAAACGGTTGTAAAGTCAGAAAACCTTAGAAAGCTGGATTCCAGATTTGACGGTAAGGTTCCAAGATCCATCAATGATATTTTAAAAGATGCCGAAAAATATATTGGAACACCTTATAAATTCGGAGGAAATACATCATCTGGTTTCGATTGCTCCGGGTTTACCGTAAAAGTGTTTGAAGAAAACTCATTCAACCTTCCAAGAAGATCTTCCGATCAGGCTGAAGCCGGAAAAAACATTGATATTACAGATGTAAAGCCTGGTGATTTATTATTTTTTGCAACCGCAGGAGGAAGCCGGGTTTCTCACGTAGGAATTGTTCATGACATTGGTGCCGATGGTGAAGTTAAGTTTATTCACGCTTCTACATCCAAAGGAGTAATCATTTCATCATTGAACGAAAAGTACTGGAACAAGGCATATCTTCATGCTCAACGTGTTTTGTAAAAAAACATATAATGATAAGCTGAAATGGAGAACCGAACCTTTGCCTTTGTTAAAACAGATAAGAAGCTGATAAAGCTTTTCTATAAAGATATTACGATTATCAAAGGTTTGGGCAATTATGTAGAAGTTCTAACCCTGTGCGGAAAAAAATATGTCTATTATAAAGCCCTCAAAGACCTTATTGAAAGCCTGCCTGATGAATTTATGCGGGTACATAATTCTTGCATCGTTAATTTAATCAATATCGAATTCTTTGAAGACAATCAGCTGGTATGTGGAGATATGAAAATTACCGTGGCCAAAAGCTATAAGGAATGTCTTACCGAAGCTCTTGGAAAAATGATGCTGTAAAAACAATTCACATCAATAAAACATCTATCCGCATCCTGTTTCTGTCTCTGTACATAAAAAAGTTTTTATTCAGATTCTCTTATCATAGTTTTACAAAAAACTTATTAAAATGAATAAAAACGAAGTACTGAATCATATCAAAACAAATAACCTTATCGGAATCAAAGCCGGATCAGAAAGACCTGATTTCCTGGAAATATGGATGGTAGTTGTTCAGAACAGAATATTTGCCAGATCCTGGGGACTTGCTGAAAGAAGCTGGTACAATACTTTTTTAAAAGATCAAAATGGACAGATCCAATGTGGAAATACAATCATTAGTATAAAAGCAGTAATTCCTATTGATAACAATGAGCTTACAAAGGAAATTAATCAGTCCTATTTGACAAAATACAATATAGGAAGGAACAGTAAGTATGCAAAAGGTATTGTTCAGGAAAAACATGTTGAAAGAACAATGGAATTTATTATTTGTGATTAGATTCATGCATTTATGATTGACTGAATAATTCTTTTAGTCCGTTTGATATTTTTTAAAGCATCCTTTCTGCGTTGAAGAAAATCATTGCAATAGCATTGCATACCAAAAAAGATGAATTTTGTCAAAAACTTTTATGCCATGACAGACTTTATCAGATTTTTTATTCCACTTTATTTTATCCTGTTTTTTCTTGTTTCATTTGTAGGAATTAGTTTTTCCGTTGCGAAAAGAATCGGCAAGAATCACAATGTTCTTCCTAAAGATGATTCTGCTTATGGACTTATAGGCAGGTATTTTAAGCTGACTTTATTTTTCATGTTTCTATATACAATGCTGCTGCTTTTATTCCCTGATGGGGTATTACAGATATTTAGAATAAGCTTTATGAAGCATGATTTCTTTCTGTATTCAGGTGTAATCCTGATGATTATAGCCTTGGTTTGGGTTTTTACAGCTAAATGGCAGATGAAGGATTCCTGGCGGATAGGAATTGATAATGATTCCAAAACCAAACTTGTCACTCAAGGTCTTTTCAGATTTTCAAGAAACCCTGTATTTCTGGGAATGACTGTGAGTCTTATAGGTTTCTTTTTGGCTTTCCCTACAATAATTGTCTTGATATTTTTGCTGATTGGCAGTATTTTAATGCAAATTCAGATAAGGCTGGAGGAAGAGTTTTTACTGAAACAACATGGGCAAATATATCTTACCTATAAAAAGAGCGTAGGACGTATGCTGAGCCTTTACTAAAAGCATCATGTTTGAAACCGTTTTGATGAACTTTTTTGTATCTTTGGCCGGTATAATTTTTCAAACTAATTTAAATAAGAAACATGTCGTTACAACAAACTATTGAAAACATTTGGGATAATAGAGATCTATTACAAAATGAAGACAGCCAAAAAGCGATTAGAGAGGTTATTTCTTTATTAGATTCCGGAGAACTTCGTGTAGCTGAGCCTACAGAAAACGGATGGCAGGTAAATGAATGGGTGAAGAAAGCAGTAGTAATGTATTTCCCGATCCAGAAAATGGTAACTATTGAGGTAGGTCCATTTGAATTTCATGACAAAATTCCTTTAAAGAAAAATTATGCAGAAAAAGGGGTAAGAGTAGTTCCTCACGCTATTGCAAGAGAAGGTTCTTTCGTGGCTTCAGGAGTAATTATGATGCCATCTTATGTAAACATTGGTGCTTATGTAGATTCAGGAACTATGGTAGATACTTGGGCAACTGTTGGAAGCTGTGCACAAATCGGTAAAAACGTTCACCTGAGTGGTGGTGTTGGTATCGGTGGAGTATTGGAGCCATTACAGGCTGCTCCGGTAATTATTGAAGATGATTGTTTCATTGGTTCAAGATGTATCGTTGTAGAAGGAGTTCATGTAGAAAAAGAAGCTGTATTGGGAGCCAATGTTGTATTAACAGCATCTACAAAAATTATTGACGTAACAGGAGATACGCCAATCGAAATTAAAGGAAGAGTTCCTGCACGTTCTGTGGTAATCCCTGGAAGCTATACAAAACAGTATCCTGCTGGAGAGTACCAGGTTCCATGTGCATTAATCATCGGTCAGAGAAAGGAATCTACAGATAAGAAAACATCTCTGAATGATGCATTGAGAGATAATAATGTAGCTGTTTAAGATTCAATTTTTAAGCTAATACCACACAATCTTGAAAGAAAAATTTCTTAAAATACTTTTAAACCCTAAATATATATTTGGGGTTTATCTTATTATATCGGTTGTTACCGCAATTTCCAAATACCTTAGAGGAGATTATGCGATCAATAATTATCTGATCTTCAAAAATGTATTCTTTAATACCATCCATCAGAAGAATTTATTTATCCATTATCCTGAACTTTATTTTGATTTAAATCATTACGGGGTTTTCTTTAGTGCATTGATTGCTCCGTTTGCAATGATGCCAGACTGGTTGGGCATTTCCCTTTGGAATATTGGTAATACCTTTATTTTTATCTATGCAATTCATAAACTGCCGTTTTCAGATTCCAAAAAGGCTATTTTTGGATTATTATGTCTTCAGGAGTATATTACAGCGGCTTTAAGCTTGCAGTTTAATGTAGCTCTTACAGGTCTTTTATTATTGTCTGCAGTGTATATCTACGAAAAGAAAGAAGTAAAATCCGTAACGGCCATCTTAATAGGAATATTTGTGAAAATCTACGGAATTGTAGGGCTTACACAGTTTTTCTTTATTAAAAACAAAACTAAATTCATTCTTTCAGGAATTGTTATTGCCGCAGTATTTTTTGCGCTCCCGATGGCGTATTCGAGCCCGAAATTTGTAATTCAGTGCTACTCAGATTGGTTTCAGTCGATTGTAGAGAAGAATAGCGAAAATCAGGTGCTTGGAAATATGCAGGATATCTCATTGATGGGGTTTGTCAGAAGAATTTTAGGGGATGCTTCCATTTCCAATCTTGTATTTTTGGCATTTGGATTACCCCTTTTTGCTCTGCCTTACATCAGAATTAAGCAATACAAACATTATGCATTCCAATTAATGATTCTGGCCTCAACATTACTGTTTTTAGTATTGTTCAGCTCCAGTTCAGAATCTCCAACATACATCATTGCTGTGGTGGGAGTTTTGATCTGGTTTTTTCTGCAAAAAGAAAGAACGCCTCTCATTATCGGATTGCTTGTTTTTGTTATTATTTTTACCTGTTTTTCAACTTCGGATCTATTTCCGAAATTTGTAAAAGAAAATTATATCATCAAATATTCCTTAAAGGCAGTACCTTGCATTGTAATTTGGCTAAGGGTAACCTACGAACTTTTAACCAAGGATTTTGATAAAAATTACAGCCTGAATTAATAAATATGAAGAAAATTTCAATTGTAATACCCGCCTATAACGAAGAAGGAAACGTAGCCATGATTCATCAAAAAATCAAGGAGGTTTTTGACGGGCTAAGCAACTATGACTTTGAAATCATATTTGTAAACGATGGAAGTAGAGACAATACCCAGCAAAAGCTGGAAGAACTTTCCAATACATATGATGAAGTAAAATTTATCGAATTTTCCCGAAACTTTGGTCACCAACCTGCTGTAAAAGCAGGAATGGATAGTGCTCAGGGAAATGCCGTGATCTCTATGGATGGAGATCTTCAGCATCCACCGGAACTTATCCCGGAAATGATAAAAAAATGGGAAGAAGGATATGATGTAGTCTTCACAGTAAGAACTTATCCCAAGGAAATTTCTTATTTTAAAAGAAAAACATCAGATCTTTTTTATCAACTATTATCAAGCCTTTCGGATGTTAATTTAACAAAAGGAGGCGGTTCAGATTTTAGACTGATGGATGCCAATGCCGTTGAAGTAATGCGTAAATTTAATGAAGATGATTTATTCCTGAGAGGATTAACAAGCTGGATGGGATTCAAGCAAATCGGAATAGATTTTACGGCGGCTGAAAGACTCTATGGAAGCAGCAGTTATAATCTTAAAAAGATGTTTACCTTTGCATTTACAGGAATCACTGCGTTCAGTGTAAAACCTCTTTATCTTGCTGCTTATCTGGGTTTCTTGTTTTCAGCAATCTCAATTATCGGTTATGGAATTTATGTAATTCATTCCTTTATAGCCCACACAGAAATTTCAGGTTGGGCATCCTTAATTATGACCATCGTGTTCTTTGGAGGACTTCAGCTGATTATCCTGGGAATCATGGGGATTTATTTGGGTAAAATCTTTAAACAGGTGAAAGACAGACCTAATTATATTATTAAAAACAAAAATTTTTAAAATGGTTTTATTGAGTTTTGACATTGAAGAATTTGATATGCCATTAGAGTATAAGGGTGAAATTCCCTTTGAAAAGCAAATTTCAATTTCGCAGACAGGACTGGAAAGGATCTTGAATATCCTTAAAAAATATAATGCAAAGGCTACCTTTTTTTCTACAGTAGTCTTTGCAGAAAATAGCAAACACCTTATTGAAAGGTTGTTGAATGAAGGGCATGAGCTAGCCTCTCACACTTGGTTTCATTCAGAATTTGAAGAAAAACACCTTAAAGAATCAAGAGAAAAACTGGAAGAACTATTTTCAACAAAAGTTACAGGATTAAGAATGCCAAGAATGATGCCCGTCAACGAAAAAGAAGTTGAAAAAGCAGGATATTCCTACAATTCTTCCATAAATCCTACATTTTTACCGGGAAGATATAATAACTTAAAAGTATCGAGAACCTATTTTAAAGAAGGAAACGTAACACAGGTGCCGGCATCCGTGTCTCCCAACTTCAGGATTCCTTTATTCTGGTTAAGTTTTCATAATTTTCCCCTGTCATTCTACAAAAAACTGGCTGCCGATACCTTGAAAAAAGATAAATATCTGAATATTTATTTTCACCCTTGGGAATTTGCAGAAATTAAGGAAGAAGCCTTTAAACTGCCAGGATTTACAGTAAAAAACTCCGGAAAAGATATGGTAGAAAGATTTGACTCATTTGTTGGCTGGTTGAAAGACAAAGGACATACATTCGGTACATTTCAGGAATTTCAAAAACAAATACAACGATGAAGATTGCCTTTGACGCAAAACGTTTTTTTCACAATACGTCCGGCCTGGGCAATTATTCAAGGGATCTTGTAAGAATTCTATCCGAGTATTATCCGGATAATGAATATCTGCTGCTTAATAAGAACAAATCTGAGCGCGGAAAGGATATTCTGGAACGTCCCAATGTTACATTTATTGAAACCTCCAAAGGAAATCTTTCCAGACAGTTAAAGATGGGTAAAGACGCCCAAAAGCAAAGTGCTGATATTTTCCACGGTTTATCGGGAGAACTTCCTTTGAAATGGGACCAAAAACCTATTAAAAAGATCGTTACCATTCATGATCTGATATTTGTAAGATATCCACAGTATTACTCTTTTTTTGATAGGAAAATACACCTATGGAAGTTTAAGAAGGCAGCGAATATGGCTGATAAAATCATTGCTATTTCAGAACAGACGAAAAGAGATATTGTTCAGTATCTAAATGTTCCTGAAAGCAAGGTTGAAGTCATTTATCAGGGTTGTCATAAGGCTTTTAAAGAACATCAGTCTGTAGAATTTATTCAGTCTGTAAAAGATAAGTTTAAGCTTCCGGAAAGATTCATTCTGAATGTGGGAACTATTGAAGATCGTAAAAATCTGCTAAGTGTGGTAAAAGCAATTAGCGGAACCGAAATTCCAATGGTAGTTGTAGGCAGAAAGACAAAATATTATCAGAAAATTGAGAAATTTCTGAAAAAAAATAAAATGGAAAAACAGATCATATTCCTGGAAGGAGTTTCTATGGATGAACTGGCTGTAATCTATAAAGTAGCAGATATTTTTGTTTACCCAAGCTTCTTTGAGGGCTTCGGAATACCCATTATTGAAGCTCTTTTTTCTAAAACTGTAGTGGTTACGAGCAACACAAGCTGTCTTCCAGAAGCAGGAGGAAAGGACTCTGTTTATATTGATCCTAAAAATGATCTGGATATCAGAGCTAAGATCAAATTTCTCTGGGACAATGAATCTGAAAGAAAACGCCGTGAGGAAAAGGGTTTTGAGTTTGTTCAGAAATTTAATGACGAGCCAATTGCTAATGAATTGATGAATCTTTATCAAAAAATTATCTAAAAAAACTTTGCATTTTAAAAATAAATCCTACATTTGCATCACAATTCAATACAATGAAACCAATATTTTTAGCATTACATCATTATTATCATCATCTCTGTTAGGCGGAATTGATTGATATATGTGTATGCTAAAATCAAAAATAATTAAAAACCGTCTGAGTAAATAGACGGTTTTTTTGTTTCCTGAATTCACCTCAGAAATCTTCAATAGATCAGTTTTTATTTACTCGGACTCAACAAAAGACGAAATGAGTAAATTAAAAATTGCGATCCAAAAAAGCGGCCGGCTTTATGAAGAATCCCTACAACTCCTTAAAGACTGTGGAATCTTCGTCAACAACGGAAAAGATCAGCTCAAGGTTTCCATAGATAACTTTCCGATGGAAATCATGTATCTCCGAAATTCAGATATTCCACAATACCTTGAAGATGGAGTGGTAGATATTGCCATTGTAGGTGAAAATCTATTGATCGAAAAACAGAAAAATATTGAGATTATTCAGAAGCTTGGATTTTCAAAATGCAGAGTATCCATCGCTGTTCCAAAAGATATTGAAACTGATGATCCTGCCTATTTTCAAGGCAGAAAAATTGCCACTTCTTATCCCAATACCCTTAGAAACTTTTTACAAAAAAAAGGAATTACTTCAGATATTCACGTTATTTCAGGCTCTGTAGAAATAGCCCCAAATATTGGTCTGGCAGACGGTATCTGTGATATTGTAAGCTCCGGAAGTACTTTATTCAAAAATGGATTGCGAGAAACAGTTACGTTACTGAAATCAGAAGCTGTTTTGGCTCAGACACAGAAGTTATCACCAGAAAAAATTGTAATCCTAGACAAGTTTTTATTTAGAATTAAGTCTGTTCTAAAAGCAAAAAATTCAAAATATATCCTGATGAATGTTCCTAATGATATGATTCAAAAGGTAGCGGGAGTACTTCCTGTACTGAAAAGTCCCACTGTTATTCCATTGGCAGAAGAAGGGTGGAGCAGTATTCATTCTGTGATTGATGAAGAAAGGTTCTGGGATGTTATTGACGAGCTGAAAGATAACGGAGCGCAGGATATCTTAATTATTCCAATTGATAAAATGGTTATTTAAAAAAAATACAAATGAAAATATATAGATATCCACAACAGGAAACCTGGGCTGACTTGGTAAAGCGTCCAACTTTTGAGCAAAATGAAATTTCGGAGTTGATTGCTGAAATTTTTAAGGAAGTTGAAATTAAGGGAGATCAGGCTTTAATAGAGTTCAATAAGAAGTTTGATAAAGCTGAGACAGAGAATATTTCTGTTACAGACGCAGAAATTGAAAAAGCAGAAAGCCAGATTAGTGATGAATTAAAAATGGCAATTCAGGAGGCAAAGGAGAATATTTCTAAATTTCACACCTCTCAGGTTCCTGAAATTGAAAAAGTTGAAACTACAAAAGGTGTTGTTTGCTGGAGAGAGAATAGAGCCGTTGAGAAAGTGGGAATCTACATTCCTGGGGGAACAGCCCCTTTATTTTCAACAGTATTAATGCTTGCGGTGCCCGCCAATTTAGCGGGATGTGAAGAAATTATCCTTTGTACACCACCAGATAAAAACGGTAATGTTAATCCGGCAATTCTGTATGCGGCAAAGCTTTGCGGAGTTTCAAAAATCTTTAAAACAGGTGGTGCGCAGGCTGTTGCTGCTATGGCTTTAGGAACAGAAAGCATTCCCCAGGTATATAAAATCTTCGGTCCCGGAAACCAGTTTGTTGTGGCGGCAAAAGAATACGCCCAACGATACGGAATAGCCATTGATATGCCGGCAGGCCCAAGCGAGGTTCTGGTGATAGCAGATGAACAGGCGGTTCCTGAATTTTGTGCAGCAGACCTCCTTTCACAGGCTGAACACGGAAGTGATAGTCAGGTTATTTTTCTTACCACCAATCTTAAAGTTTTGAATGAAACGATTGAGTCTGTTCAACAACAGGTCAAAGACTTACCGAGAAATGAATTTGCAAATCAATCGCTGGAAAACAGCAGTTTTATAGTAATGAACAGCCTTGAGGAAGCTGTTGAATTCAGTAATCTTTATGCTCCAGAACACCTCATTTTAGCGATCAATGATTTTGAAAAATACATTCCAATGATTCAAAATGCAGGTTCTGTTTTTCTGGGAAACTACTCCTGCGAAAGTGCGGGAGATTATGCCAGCGGTACCAATCACACTCTTCCTACCAATGCCTATGCAAGGAACTACAGCGGAGTATCTCTAGATAGTTTTGTAAAGAAAATAACATTTCAGCACTTATCCAGAGAAGGACTTCAGAATCTAGGAAAAACTATAGAAATAATGGCAGAAGCAGAAGGTCTGTTTGCCCACAAAAATGCAGTATCAATCAGATTAAAAAAATAAAAATGAACACAATAAGTATCAATAATTTAGTAAGAGAAAATATATTAAAATTACAGCCTTATATCAGCTTCAGAGATCATAATCAATTTAATGATCCTGCCTTTTTAGATGCCAATGAAAGTCCTTTTGGGGAATGTAACCGCTATCCAGATTCCACCCAGAGAAAGCTTAAAAACAGATTGTCAGAACTTAAAAATGTTTCTCCATCACAGATTGCAATAGGAAACGGAAGTGATGAACTGATTGATTTAATCATTAAGATTTTTTGCGAACCTAAAAAAGATTCTATTCTAATGATGAACCCCTCGTTTGCCATGTATGGTTTTTATGCTACCATTAATGAAAACAGGGTTTTACAGATTAACCTGGATGAAAATTTTGACATTGTAAAAGAAGATTTTTTAACAATTATAAAAGAGCAGCCCATTAAGGTTTTCTTTTTGTGTTCACCCAATAATCCCACCGGAAATAGTATAGATGATATTGAATTCTATCTTCAGAATTTTGATGGAATTGTAGTAGTAGATGAAGCTTACATCGAGTTTTCAAGGAAGAAGTCAAGTCTGGAACTTTTGAATAAATATCCTAATCTTATTGTTCTTCAAACCTTTTCAAAAGCATGGGGAATTGCAGGTGCTAGAGTGGGAATGGCTTATGCTTCGGAAGAGATTATTAAACTGATTAATACTGTAAAAGCTCCTTATAATGTTAATGTATTAAGTCAGGATTTGATTTTAAAAACGCTGGAGGAAGAAACTAAGCTTCAGGAGAATGTAAGTAAAATCTTGGCAGAGAAAAATTGGTTACAGGAACAATTTAAGGATGTTGAATGTATTGCAAGGGTATTTCCAACGGACGCTAATTTCTTTTTAATTCAAATGAAAAATGTAGGAAAAGTATATGAAATGATGCTAGAGCAGGAAATTTTAACAAGCAGAAGAGATCCCGCTATTCCGGGATGCATCAGGATTAATGTTGGAAACCGTCAGGACAATGAAAAACTGATCAAACTTTTAAAAACTATATCAGAATGAAAAAAGTACTGTTTATAGATCGGGATGGTACACTGATTATTGAACCTCCCACAGATTTTCAGGTAGATTCACTGGAGAAATTAGAATTTTATCCCGGCGTTTTCCAGAATCTATTCAAAATCGCCAATGAGTTGGATTATGAGCTGGTAATGGTAACCAATCAGGATGGTTTAGGAACTGAAAGCTTTCCTCTGGAAGACTTTTTAAAACCTCACGAAAAGATGCTCAAAACATTTGAAAACGAAGGGATAATCTTTAGTGATATTTTAATAGATAAAAGCTTTGAACACGAAGGTTTACCTACCAGAAAACCGGGTACTGGAATGCTTTCAAAATATATCTATGGAAATTATGATCTTGAAAATTCCTATGTAATTGGTGATCGAGTTACAGATATTCAATTAGCTAAAAACTTGGGATCTAAGGCTATTTTTCTAAACCAAAACTTTAATGAAGAAGTAAGTCTTGTTACTACAGGATGGAATGAAATTTATCTCTTCTTAAAAGCTGGGATGAGAAGAGCCAGAGTATCCAGAAAAACGAATGAAACAGAAATAGATATCGAAGTTAATATTGACGGAAATGGTAATTCTGAAATTTCAACAGGGCTTCACTTTTTTGACCATATGCTCGAGCAGATCGCAAGACACGGAAATATGGACCTTACAATCAAAGTGAATGGAGATCTTGCAGTGGATGAACATCATACTATTGAAGATACAGGAATTGTTCTGGGAGAAGCTATTGTAAAAGCCCTGGGGAAGAAAAAAGGTATTGAAAGATATGGTTTCCTGCTTCCTATGGACGATTGCCTGTCACAGGTGGCGATTGATTTCGGAGGAAGGGCATGGTTAGTTTGGGATGCTGAATTTAAAAGAGAAAAAATAGGCGACGTTCCTACAGAAATGTTCTTTCACTTCTTCAAGTCTTTTACAGATTCCTCAAGATCTAATCTGAACATCAAAGCAGAAGGAGACAACGAACACCACAAGATAGAATCTATTTTCAAGGCATTTGCAAAGGCTGTTAAAATGGCAGTCAATCAATCAGATGCTAATTATGGTTTGCCCTCAACTAAAGGAAGTTTATAACATATGATTGCAATAATAAAATATAATGGTGGCAATGTAAGCTCTGTAGAGAATGCTTTAAACAGGCTTCAAGCGGACTCAGTTATTACAGATGACCCTGAGGTTATCCTAAAAGCCGATAAAGTTATTTTCCCGGGTGTAGGAGAGGCGTCTTCAACCATGAAACTGTTAAAGGAAAAAGGCCTTGATTTGCTTATTCCGAGTCTGAAACAACCTGTTTTAGGGATCTGTTTGGGAATGCAGCTTATGTGCAAAGCGAATGAAGAGGGAAATACTGAGGGAATGGGGATTTTTGACATCAATGTGAAAAGATTTCCACCCAAGGGTTTAGTGCCGCATATGGGATGGAATACTGTTTCAGAGCAGAATTCATCACTATTTTCAGGCATTGAAAAAGAGGATGATATCTATTTTGTACATAGTTACTATTGTGAGCTTTCAAACTTTACAACGTCAGTTTGTGACTATATTCTGCCATTCAGTGCGTCTTTACAGAAAGATAATTTCTATGCGATGCAGTTTCACCCGGAAAAATCGGGAGCCATTGGTCGTCAACTACTTAAAAACTTTATAAACTTATCAAAATGAAGATTATTCCGGCTATTGATATTATTGATGGAAAGTGTGTGCGTTTATCAAAAGGGGATTACAACACAAAGAAAATATACAATGAAAACCCTGTGGAAATTGCGAGAGAGTTTGAAGATTTTGGGATTAAATACCTGCATTTGGTAGATCTTGATGGGGCAAAATCCAAGCACATTGTTAATCAGAAAGTATTGGAGAACATTGCTGGTTCAACTTCGCTTCACATTGATTTTGGAGGAGGATTGAAGACAGAACAGGATATAGAAATCGCATTCAATTCAGGTGCAAAGCAGATTACCTTAGGAAGTATTGCTGTTCAGGATCCTGAGTTTTGCTACCGCGCTATCGAAAAGTATGGTCCGGAAAAAATTATCCTTGGAGCAGACTGTGAGAACAGGAAGATTAAAACCTCGGGATGGCAGGAGGAAAGTAATGAGGATATTCTTGATTTCATTCTTCAATATCAGGAAAAAGGAATTCAAAGCACCATTTGCACTGATATTTCAAAGGACGGAATGCTTGAAGGTCCCTCAACCGGGCTGTATATTGAGATTTTATATAAAACCTCAGTTCAGTTGGTGGCAAGCGGTGGAATTTCAGGCATTAAGGATGTTCATAAAATGAAAGATATCGGCTGCTCCGGGACTATTATCGGGAAAGCGATTTATGAGGGAAAAATAAGCCTCCAACAACTTCAAAACTTTATTGAAAATGCTTAAAAAAAGAATTATTCCGTGTCTGGATATTAAGGACGGCTGTACGGTAAAGGGAATCAATTTTGAGGATCTGAAAAATGCAGGAAATCCTGTAGAATTGGCAAAAAAATATGAAAAGGAAGGTGCTGATGAACTGGTTTTTCTTGATATTACGGCAACCCTGGAGGATAGAAAAACATTTGTAGAATTGGTAAGAGATATTGCGAAAGAGTTAAGCATTCCTTTTACCGTGGGTGGTGGTATATCGTCTATTGAAGATGTCAGAAAACTTTTGGAAGCAGGAGCAGATAAAATTAGTATCAATTCTTCTGCAGTGAAAAATCCCAACCTTATTTCAGAGCTGGCCAATGAGTTTGGCAGTCAGTGTATTGTAGTTGCTATCGATACCAGGTTGGTAGAAGAGGCTGATGTTGTTCATATTAATGGAGGAAGAAAAGCTACAGAACTTACTACTGTAGAATGGGCAAAGCAGGCCGAAAAATTGGGAGCAGGTGAAATTCTTTTAACCTCCATGGATGGTGATGGAACAAAAAATGGGTTTGATCTTAGAATTACGAAGCTGGTTTCAGAAAGTATAGGTATTCCTGTCATTGCTTCCGGAGGTGCAGGAGGAACAAATGATTTTGTTGAAGTATTCCGTGAAACCAAGGCTACAGGTGCATTGGCTGCCAGTATATTCCATTTTAATGAAATTGGGATTCAGGATTTAAAAAAACAATTAAAAACTCAAAAAATAGAAGTACGATGAACATTAATTTTAATAAAGACAATGGCCTTGTTCCGGTAGTAATTCAGGACAACAGAACATTACAGGTTTTGATGCTGGGCTATATGAATGAAGAAGCATTTGAAAAAACAAAAAACGAAAAAAGAGTTACTTTTTTCAGCCGTTCCAAAAACAGATTATGGACAAAAGGAGAGGAGTCCGGTAATTTTTTAGAAGTAAAAAGCATAGATATAGACTGTGATCAGGATACCATACTGATTAAGGTCATTCCAACAAATGTGGTTTGCCATACAGGAAGTTTCAGTTGCTTCGGTGAAAAAGATCCCAAGGGGTTTTTATATGAATTGGAAGAAAAAATATCTCAAAGAATTGATGATAAAGTAGAAAGTTCTTATACATATTCTTTATATCAGAAAGGAATGAATAAAGTAGCTCAAAAAGTAGGTGAGGAAGCCGTAGAAGTTGTGATTGAGGCTAAGGATAATAATGATATACTCTTTAAAAATGAAGCTGCAGATCTTTTATATCATTTTCTTATTCTATTGAAAGCAAAAGATTTTTCACTGGAAGAGATAGAAAGAATTCTTCAGGATAGAAATAAAAAAAGCCTTTGAAATTTTTCAAAGGCTTTTTTGGGTGAAAATAATACGTTATATCTTGTCATTGTGATTTAATAAATGATTGTAAAGTGATTTTAATAATTAAAATATGTTTTATAAATTAAAATGACATGTAAATGAGCTGTATTTTTGATTTTGTGTTTTTAAAATGGGTAGTTTTATAACGAATTAATAAAACCAAACATTAATTAAAACACTAAAATGAAAAATATTTATCTCGGTGCATTTACCTTGTGCACTGTACTGGGCTTATCTGCCCAGGAAGTGGTCTGGCAGAAAGATATTAAGTCCGGCACCCAGGACTTTTTAAGCCAGGTTACCACCTCCATTGATCAGCAATATCTTATTACGGGAAGCTCCATTCAGAGCGACAAGCTTCAGCAGAACAACAAACAAAACAATGGCTACGATTTCCATTTGGTAAAGCTTAATCAGCAGGGAGAACAGGTCTGGGAAAAATACTTTTCAGGCCAGGATCATGATTATTTATCGGCAACAGTAACCACCCAGGATGGAGGATTCCTATTGGCTGGAACCTCGTATTCAGGCAAGGGCCTGGATAAAAAGGATGATTCCAAGGGTGGTTCAGACATCTGGCTGATCCGAATCAATGAGTTTGGAGATGAGATTTGGCAAGAAACCTTGGGAACAACAGCTGATGAAGAAGCAAGAGCCGTGGTTCAAACCACCGATTTGGGATTCCTTGTTGCGGGTAATGTACAAAACTCCCCAAAAGGACATGGTTCAAAGGATGTCCTTGTCACCAGGTTGGACAAGAATGGAAAGGAAACTTCCCAGCTTATTTTAGGCGGAAGAGGCCTTGACGAGGTTGAGAAACTGATCCCCACAAGGGATGGTGGAGCCTTGCTTGGAATTTATTCCCGAAGCAATGCCGGAGGTACAAAGAAAACTGAAAACTACGGAGAGGGAGATTACTGGATTATCAAGCTCGACAAGAACGGTAGAGTTGAATGGGAAAAGAACCTTGGAGGAAGGGAGGACGACCACATCAGAACCCTTGCACTAAGCTCCAACGGCTACATCATCGGCGGGGAATCCAGATCGGATAGGTCAGGGAACAAGAACGTTGGAATTGAAGAGGGAACGGACCTTTGGCTGATATCCCTGAATGAACGGGGGGATGAGCAGTGGCAAAGGTCCTACACCCTTGGAAACAGGGATGTATTGATGGGAACGAGTGTCATTTTGGGCCAGGATTCAAGATCCGATAACCAGGACCTGACCAAGGGAATTCTATTAGGTGGCTATACCCAGGCTGAGGGAAGAATTGAAAAGGAAGACGAAACATTTTGGTTGCTTTATATTGATCAGTTAGGGAATGAGAAATGGAGAAAACATGTTACCGGAGAATCAAGAGAAAATGAGGAACGGCTTTCAGACCTCAAACTTAATAGGGATGGTTCCATCATTCTGGCAGGAACCAGTGCCGAGGAACTGGGCAAGGAGAACTGGAAGATTGTAAAGCTGGGTGACAGGCAGGTTAATGACTTGATTGAAAAGCATGACATCAAGATCTATCCTAATCCGGTGTCTGACTATGCCTACGTAGAAATAGGATTCAACGACTTCAAGGAGGCAGATATTCTGGTCTATGATATGAGCGGAAGACAATTGCAAATCCTGAAAACAAAAAACAGGGTAACGAAGATTAATACACAGGCCCTGGTTCAGGGAGCTTATCTGGTGAGCATAAAGACGGATACGGGTAAAACCGCTAACGCTAAACTTATTAAAAAATAAACACAATGAAAAAATATAAAATATTTCCAATTCTATTGTTGTCATTCAGTATTAGAGTGCTTGCACAGTTCGGTAATATGACAAACGTTGTGCCTACCACTCCTGAAATGTCAGGGCTGGTAAAAAGGGTAGACATTCCCGTCAATTATTCATCAGGAGCGATAAACTATCCTTTGAACATTTATACCCTGAAGGTTGGTGATCTTGAAGTTCCAATCACATTGAATTATACTTCCACAGGATTTAAACCCGGCGAAAATTCATCCAATATTGGATTGGGATGGGATCTGGAAGTGGGAGGGAAAATATCCCATAAAGTGAATGGATTGGATGACCTTCACTCATTGAAGGAATATTATGTTTTTCCAAATGGATTTCCTGTTGATCACCCCATAAAGGTAGGCTTCGTATATCCCGGGGCTGTTAACTACCCTGAATATCCACTTTTAAGGGATAATTCCAATTCGAGATTAGAAGCACAAGGTACCTTTATGAAGAGCCCTGTAAGTGGTGTAGATACAGAGCCTGATATTTTTCATTTTTCCTATCCGGGTAAAAGCAGTAAGTTCTTTCTGGATAAGGATTTTAATGGAAAACAAATGCCGGCGGGGAAGGAAAAGGTAAAATTTGATGGAGTTAAATTTACCATAACGGATATTCAAGGCAACATTTATGAATATGCGGTTCAGGATGACATTACCTTGCAGTCGGATATGCAACTATTGAGTGGACTTTATCCCTATAGTGGAGGCAACCTGATCTATAACAATTACTACTTATCCAAAATTCAGACTAAAACGGATGTCATTGATTTCCTATATAACTACGTTGACTATGCCTATGATAATCCAACCTCTTATATGAAGGGGAGTACCAAGGATTATTTTCAAATACCAACGGATTACTATTCAAGTTCCTTTGAGGTGAAATATTTGTCCAAGGTAACAAAGCATACTCTTCCGGTATTAAGGGAGATCAAGGTAAATGCAAAGACAAGGGTTTCCTTTGAATATAAAAGCACCCCCAGGGCAGATGTGAAAAATGACTTTACAAGAAAGATTGCAGCCCTTGATAAAGTAAGGGTTCAGGATGGAGGAAACAGCTATACAGCAGTATTTGACCAGTCCTATTTTCAGCCTGCCAGTGGATACATCAGTGATCGTACTACCTGGCTTAAGCTAAACTCCGTTAAGATCAATGACAGGCAATATTCATTCAAATATTATGAGGACTCATTCATGCCAGACAAGGATACTGATAATAAGGATTTTTGGGGATATTATAGCCAATATGCAGGAGGTAGGTACAGTTTAAAGGATTTTAGGACATATTATTATTTGGGAGGAAAGAAACCCAATCTAGCCGACACCCAATCTACATTACTAAAGGAGGTTATTTATCCTACAAGGGGCAGCGATGAGTTTGTCTATGAAAATAATACCTATGATGAACCAGGATATACAGAATATGGTACAAATGTTACAAGCATTGGTGTCTTTTACAGCTACGAAGAGTCCAATAATGGTGATTTTTACAAGGAGGTGAATTTTGAGGTTACCAAGCGAACCAAGTTCCAGTTATTCTATAATATTCCCTTTCAACCGGGTGGGGCTACAGCAGAGGCCCAGGTTTCCTATGATGTAATAAATAAAGCTACACATATGCCTGTGCCACTTCCTCCAATGTCAGGAAAGGGTGAGGCTGAACTTGTCCTGGATCCGGGTTCCTATTACCTGAGTATGTTTGCCAAGGGACTTCCTGATCCCTATGTTCATCTTTATGCAGAGGAAGAGGTGGTGACGAGTGCTGGAAGGAAAAATCTGGAAGTTGGAGGAGTTAGGATTGCAAGGATAATTTCGAAAGACAGCGATGGAAATTCCCTTTTTACCAAAAGCATTAACTATAATGAGAACGGTATCTCAACAGGAAAGATCTATGATTATCCAATTGCCTATGAATTGGAGCACGGATACAGCTTCAAATATGATCCGGGGGTTTGTAAGGTACTTGATAAACATTTTTCCCTGGCCAAGTATTATAGTACTGCAATAAGTGATATACTGGGCTATAATGGGGCTACGGTATTTTATTCCAAGGCTACGGAAAGTACTACCAGCAATGGGAATGATAATGGAAAAACGGTTTATTCATTTTATGATGAAGATGATGGGAAACTGTATTATGACACTCCCTATCTTTTATTCAATGACAATTCATGGAAGAGAGGGTTTATAAAAAAACAGGAGATTTTTGAAAGAGGAAACACGGTTCCCATTAAAACGTTAACAAATGATTATTCATTTCTTCAGACCCCATCAAGCCAGCAAATAGAATCAGGGTTGGATTTTACGGCCCCAACCCAACCCAATGAATTCCATAAAATGAGCTATCAGTTTTTTGCCACCAGTCCGGAATATTATCTTGGCTGTGGAGCAACCATGAAAAATGCCGCTGCCAATTTCGATTTTTATGGAAAAAAGCTGGTATCTGCCCAAGTGAATAAAGACAGGGAGATTATAGAGGAGAACCTAAATGGAAAACTGCTGAGGACAGAAACCGAATACTTCTATAATAACCCACTCCATATTCAGCCTACCTCACAAAAAATTATCTTTCCCGACAAGTCTGTTCAGGAAACAACCTTTCAGTATGCCCATGAGAAAGGGAATCAGTATCTGATTAATAAGAATATGATAGGTATTCCCCTGGAAACAACGGTTGTTAAAAAATTGAATTCAACAGATGCAGGAAAAACCATTTCCAAGCTTTCGACCGTTTATCCAAACTCTGATACTGAGGCCACTAATAAAACATCAGGACTGGCGTTGCCTATAAGTGTATCCAGCCTGGATACGCAGAGTAATACCCTGGCTACAGAGGTATTGTATAAGCTGTACAGCACTGTAAGCGGAAATCTATTGCAGTATAATCCTAAGCCTGATACCAATGGTAACAGCAGTACCCCGGTATCCATTGTCTGGGGTTACAACAATACCCTGCCCATTGCCAAGATTGAGGGGGCTACCTATGAACAGATTTTATCTTATACTTTAGCCATGGTTACTGCTTCTGATACAGACGCCGGTATGGCTGCCAATAATGATGAAGCCGCATTGCTCAAGGAATTAAATGACTTCCGGAATAACCCAAACCTTGCCGGATTTAAGATCACGACCTACACCCACGATCCACTCATTGGAGTAAGAAGCATCACCCCACCATCCGGCATCAGGGAGGTTTACCTCTATGACTCCTCCGGCAGGCTTAAGGAAATCAGGGAAGAGAGCCAGACAGGTAAATTAGTAAAGGAATTCAACTACAACTATAAACACTAATAAAATATGAAAAAAATACTCATTCCCCTGGGCATGCTGCTGCTCACCCCGTCGGTGCACGCACAGCTTTCCAATACGGAAAATTATATCTATACCAAAACATATTTGGATTATAACGGAACTATAGCTACAAAATCATCCGAAACTGTCCAGTATTTTGATGGACTGGGAAGACCCAAGCAGGTGGTCAACGTAAAGGCCTCCCCACTGGGTAGGGATGTTGTCACCCACATTGAATACGATGGCTTCGGAAGACAGACAATGGACTACCTCCCTGTACCCCAGTCCGGCACCCTGAATGGTGGTATTGCCGCGTCCCCATTGGCTAATGCCACCCAGCCCGGAATTTATGGCTCGGAAAAAATCTATTCCGAAAGAACCCTGGAAAGCTCTCCCCTTGATCGACTGCTGGAACAAAGACAGGTGGGTAGCGACTGGGCCAACAAGCCCGTAAGGTTCCAGTATGAAGCCAATACTACTACAGATTATGTAAGGAAATATGAAACTTCAACGACTTGGGTTGAAGGCAGAACGCAGACTACAGTCCAATTGCTTCAATATTTCTTACC
Organism: Chryseobacterium aurantiacum; assembly: GCF_003020585.1. Classification (GTDB taxonomy): domain Bacteria; phylum Bacteroidota; class Bacteroidia; order Flavobacteriales; family Weeksellaceae; genus Chryseobacterium; species Chryseobacterium aurantiacum. Next base: position 197,178 of record NZ_PXUE01000002.1, on the reverse strand, counting down.
CAATCAGTTGTATAAAAATACAGTAACCGATGAGGACGGAAACAAGACCATTGAGTTTAAAAATGGAAAAGGACAGGTTTTATTGGTAAGAAAAGCATTAAATGCAACGGAAAATGCCGATACTTATTATGTTTATAATGAATATGACCAATTAGCATATGTGATTCCGCCATTGGCTTCTGCTCCGACTGTTGAGTCTTCGACAATGGAAAATCTGTATTATCAGTATCGTTATGATGGCAAAAATCATTTGGTAGAAAAGAAACTTCCCGGCAAAGGTTGGGAGTATATGGTGTATGATAAACAGGATCGTTTGGTAGCCACCCGTGATGCCAATCTAAGGGCCAAGGGACAATGGCTTTACACCAAGTATGATCAGTTTTCAAGGCCCTGCATTACAGGAATTTGTACGGGAGGTGAAAGAATTGCGGAGCAGACCCTGGCAGATGCAGTAAGCTCCAATAACCTAAAGAGTATCGACTATGTTTTCTTTCCCTGGCAGGGAATGGACGTATACTATAACTATCCCGGTACTACCTATCCAAGTTCCGATAAGTGGGTGGATATGCTGAGCGTTAATTACTATGACTTTGTTCCCGGATACAGCTTTAATCCGTCCTTTCCGACCAATATCTTAGGAGAGCCGACCATCAGCGGTACACCCAATGCTGATGGAATCAGTACCAAGGGGCTTGCCGTACTAAGCATCGTAAAAAACATTGAGGACAATAGTTGGACAAAAAACTATTCCTACTATGATAAAAAGGGAAGAGTAATTGGAACCCATTCCATCAATCATTTGGGAGGATATACAAAAACGGAGTCCAGGCTTGACTTTGCTGGAGCTGCCCAGAATACCGTAACCACACATCTAAGAAGAGCAGGCGAACCTGAGGTAACGGTAAAGGAGAGTTTTGCATATGATAATCAAAACAGGCTTTTGAGGCGCTATCACCAGGTGGATTACTGGCCGGAGCAGCTATTGGTAGAAAACTCCTACAATGAACTTTCCCAGCTTAAGAACAAGACGGTTGGAAGCAACCTGCAAAGCATTGACTATGCCTATAATATCAGGGGATGGCTCACAGACATCAACAAAAATGATATGCCTATATCCAATCTAAATGGAAAATTATTTTCCTACAAGATCAAGTATAACCAAAAGAATGGAACCACCAACCCTGACATGGGCTTTTTTGTGGGCAAGAATGTAAAGCCTATGTACAATGGAAATATTGTAGAGGTGGACTGGCGTGCCGTGGAATCTCTGGGAGCCAATCCTCCCCTGGAACCCAAGAGATATGGCTATGCCTATGATGGTTTGAACAGGCTCACGGCAGGATACTACCAAAATCCCAACAACCCATGGAGCAAGGAACACACGGAGACAATGGACTATGACCTGAATGGAAACATCACCAAGCTATACCGAACCTCTGCAATGAATGGAACCACGGCCATGGTTATTGATGACCTGGTGTACAACTATGGTCCCCCGACAAGCCTGGGGAATCGGCTTTTGGATGTCAGGGACAACCAACATAACAAGGCTGGATATGAGGGTGGAGGAAATACAATTTCCTATGACGCCAACGGAAACCTGATTAATATGCTGGATAAGCAGATCACAGGCATCAGCTACAACTTTCTGAACCTGCCTCGTACCTTGGATATAGGCTATGGTACCATCACCAGCCAGATAAGGACCAACTACCGTGCCGATGGGATAAAGCTGAGAAAGGAGAATATGCAGACTTCAGTAGGGTTTGCAGGTACCAGCTGGACAAAGGAGATTACGGATTACCTTGATGGCTTTCAGTACCTGAACAAAATCTCCTCAGCTACGACAACCGGGGTTTTTTCCCGAAAAACGGCATTTGCATTGGAGGAAGAAGCATTCAGTATGGCAAGCTGTGTTGTAATGCCTCCGGTAAGTGATGATATAGGCGAAATCATAAATAGCCCTAATCACCCTGAATTGCAGTTTTTTCCAACGGCGGAGGGCTTTTATGATTACCAGAAAAAGATGTATATTTATCAGTACAAGGATCACCTTGGAAATGTAAGGGTAAACTTTGGTAGAAACAGCACAGGAGTTCTTGAAATAACGGATGCCAATGACTATTACCCATTTGGGATGAACCATTTAAAGACGGGTAACGCATTCTTTGGAGTGGGTAGTTATAAGAACTATAAGTACAACAGTAAGGAGCTTCAGGAGACAGGAATGTACGACTACGGCTGGCGTCAGTATATGCCAGACATCGGAAGATGGATGCAGTTAGATCCACTGATAAAGGATTTAGATTTTACTTTTGACCCTAATAATATTGATGATGACGATGATGACGAAGTAGTAAGTGCAATTGAAACTACTTTGGGTAATGGCGGTGGAATTTTCAATCCTGATAATCTAAGCCCATATTCTTATGGATATAACAATCCCATAAAATTTGATGATCCAGATGGAAGATGTCCAACGTGTATTGTTGGTGCACTTGTTGGAGGATTAACAGATTATGGTATGCAAGTCGCAGCTAACTATCTAGACCCAGATGTTAAAAATAAATGGACTGATAATATTTCTTACTCATCGATAGCTTTGTCTGCTGCAGAAGGAGCTCTAACCCAAGGAGGTAGTGCTATTAGAAAAGCAGCTATAAAAACCACCGTTATGGTTGCTAAAAATACTGTTGAATGGAATTCGAAAGGTTTTAAAGCTGAAACAAATGTTCGGAATATAGCCAAAAATACGCTTGTAGATGCAGCTGCAGGAGGAGCTGCTAAAAAGGCAGGTAGTTTAGTTAAAACAGCAAAACTGGATAAAATAGCAAATAAAGTTAATTTAAATAGTAATACTAAAGCCAAAAATTTTGTTCAAAAAGCGACTGGACTAAGTTCTAGGACATCAAGTAGTATCTCAAAAAAAGTTGATGTAAAAGGTATTTCAAAGCAATTAAGCAATGGTATTAAAAATGTCACTAATAAATCAGCTGAAAATGCGATTAATGCGAGAACTAAAACAACTGTTGATAATATAAAAAAGAAAACAGATGAATAATAAATGGCTTAAATTATCTTTATTTTTATTGATAATTGTTTATTTGTTTAGAGAAAATGTGGTATATATACCCATACTTAATACATTTTCAAAGGAATATACCAAAGGTTATATAATAAATGAAAAATATTATAAGCGAAAGGGACAATTTACAAATCTCTTTACATATTATTATAAGTTTTCTACTGGTGGTAAGGATTATTCCAATCCAAGCTATGATGAAAAATATAAAGTAGGCGATAGTGTTTTGGTAGAATACAATAAAACTTTTCCTTTTATGAATAGAATAAAGAATCAGAAATAAAAAATCAGATTGAATTCTCCCCGCTGCCGCACGAATCCTTTCGTGTGGCAGATAAACAAAAAGTAACCGCAAAATTTTGGTGGTTTTATCTATTTTTCTTTAAACCGTTATATTTATCATTATAAAGACCACTTAGGAAATGCAAGAATCAGTTTCGCAAGAAACAGCGCAGGAGTTCTTGAAATAACGGATGCCAATGACTATTATCCATTTGGGATGAACCATTTGAAGACAGGTAATGCGTTCTTTGGAGTGGGTAGTTATAAGAACTACAAGTACAACGGCAAGGAATTGCAAGAGACGGGGATGTATGATTATGGTGCAAGGATGTATATGCCGGATATTGGACGTTGGAGAGTTCATGATCCTTTGAGTGATGCAACGTTCCAACCTTATAATTACGCAAACAATAATCCTGTTTTTTATAATGATCCTACAGGGATGATAGGCGAAATAGCAAGTGCTGGAGTTATAAAGAATAACAGAGGAGAATATGAAATAATAAGCGCTAAGAATGATGGGGATTTAGGAATATATTTGGCGGATAAAGATGGAAATTATGATATTAAGAAAAGCCAAAGAGTAGGAACTTTAAACAATCCTTTTGACTTCTTATTTACAAATGATGCTAATGGTAAATTTGATGGAGTGGCAAAAACCAATGATATGAAAAACAATATCACTCTTAATTCTTCTTTAGACCTCTTTGTATTATTAAAGAAATATGCTTATAATGTAGATAATGGTAATGAGAGTTATCTTGATGACCTAGCGGGTTTGGCCTATAATTCCGCTAATTATGATGAAAAAAAAGGAAAGCTAGACCTTAAATCATCATTGGGATTAGATATCTACACTCCTGTAATGGTAGGTAAAAACTATACTTCTTTAAGAGCTGCCTCAAATATTCTGTTTGGATTTAATATGAGGGAAATTTATGATAAACATAAAAACACACCAAAATTTAAGCAGCAGTTCGGTAATGCTATAGACTTTTATAATTATGCTATGAGATTTGTTGGTGCATACAATCAATATCAAAACAATAGACAAAATTTTCTAAATGGTAAAATATATAATGCTGGCTTTCCTTTCTATGGTGAACATACCTATTCAGGAACTAATATATATCGAGGCTATTTTCATCAATTTTCTCATTAATAAATAAAAATTATGACACGAAATTTAATTTTATTGTTTACAGTCCTATTTTTATTAAGCTGTGAAAAAGAATCACTAGGAACTGTATCCAAACTAACATATAAGAGAATAGAAACTAAAGATTATTTTCTTGAAGGTTATATATACATTAACAACACAAATAAAATATTTCCTAATGAGCTTGTTTTGATTGATAAAAATAAGAATGACACTATTTATCATTGTAAAAGTTGTTATCGCGATTTTCATATGATATTGGAAGATACATTGTTAATCTATGGTGGGAATAAATTGGATAGTATTATTGATAACAAAATAATATTAAAAAAAATACCTGTCCCCCAAGAATACAGATATAATCTTCCTTTTAAATAACCTCCGCTCCTCACTCCCGCACGATTTTATCGTGTAGCAGAAAAAGTAAACCCTCGCAATTGCGAGGGTTTTGTGTTTTTGTGATCTTTTCTGTTAAGTGATTGTTTTTATCTTTCAATCAGAATATTCCTTACAATGCTTTGTCCATCAGCTTTTAAAATTCCAAAATACACTCCGTTTTCCAATGTGGAAACATTGATTTTGGTTTCATTATCTACCTTAAGCAATGATCTTCCCGCTAAGTTGGTAATTTCAAAGCTGAAATTTTTAGTTTTAAGATCGGACAGCTCAATATTTAGAATATTATTTGCCGGATTAGGATAGAATTTCACTGATTCCAGTGCATTTGTAGATGCCGTTTTATTAGCAGCCAAGGTAACAGATGCAGATGCAAAATGTTGTAAGGCTCCAACAGTTGCTTTTCCAATTTTATACACATAAACTGGGTCTACATTGGCAAAAGTATCTTTGGAGGTATGAGGGTAGCTGCTTCTTATTCTTTCAAAAAATCCGGTTATAACCTCACCTTTTTGTTCAAAAGGGATATAATCTGTATCTTCAGCAGGATCTACTTCAGTGAGTAGAGTAGAATAAAGTGCAGTACAGTTTCTAAGCTGCTGGGTTACAGAAGCAGATGCTGCATTGTTGCTGGAAAGTCCTCCCATATCTTCATCACAATATACAGTATTATTATTGTTTCCTTTTACGCCGCCTACCTGGTCCAGATTAAAGACCAACTTAATATCCAATTTACGTACACCTCCTTGGTATACAACATTATTAACGTAATGAGTACTTCCTATCAATCCCTGTTCTTCTCCGGAGAAATGAATAAATTTGATAGAATACTCCGTAGGTACATTTTTCAAAATTCTGGCAGCCTCTAAAATAATGGAAGTTCCACTACCGTTGTCATTCACTCCCGGTCCGTTAATCGTATCAAAATGTCCACAAATAATCACATATTTGTTAGGGTAGAGTGTTCCTGTTTTTGTAATGATAAGGTTTTTGGAAGTGGATGATCCGTAAGTAAAAGCACTTTCTTGAATTTGACTGGCAGTATATCCGTAAGAGGTGTATTTATTTTTAATCCAGTTTAAAGCATTCGTATTGGCAACCGTTCCTGTTTTTTTTATTCCCAGATTGCCAAAATCCTGAAGATTTGCTGTAATGTTAGCCTGAGTTACCATGTCAGCCCTGTCTTTATAAGTCTGGATAAAAGATTGTGCTACCATGCCCTGAATCATTAATGAGGTACATAGTAATGTGGTAAATTTTTTCATATTATTTATTTTAGTTGGTATTGCGAATGTAGTAATTAAATCACAATAAAGTGTTTAATATTTTATGGATAACATAAATTTTTAACAATAAAATGAAAAATATAAGGACGATAGATTGGTAAAGCACTGATATTTAATTATTCTCAAACGTAACAAAAAAGCCTCCGAATTACTTCAAAGGCTTAAAATTTTCTAATGATTAAAAATAAATTTATTTAGCTACAAGAACCTTTCTTACTACGGTCTGATCTCCAGCCTTTAAAACAGCTACATAAGCACCGTTTTCAAGGCTTGAAACATCAATTTTAGTTTGATTATTGGTTTTAAACAAAGATCGACCCTGAAAATCTGTAATTTCAAGGCTAAAGTTTTTTATTTTAGAATCAGGTATTTCAATATTAATGACATTTTTCACTGGGTTGGGGTAGATGCTTACTGCTTCCAATGAATTTTTGGAAAGCACTTCATGGGTACCTAGTGTACCAGTAGCAACTGCAAAATGCTGTAATGCTCCTACAGAAGCTTTTCCAATGTTGTAAATGTATACGGGGTCTGTATTGGCAAAAGTATCATTAATGGAATGAGGCAGGTTGCTTCTTATTCTTTCAAAAAAGCCCGTGATAACCTCTCCTTTCTGCTCAAAAGGAATGTAATCTGTATCTGCTGCGGGATCAACTTCTGTCTGAAGTGGAGAATAAAGAGCGGTACAGTTCCTTAATTGCTGGGTAACTGCTGCAGAAGCTGCATTGTTACTTGGGAGACCTCCCTGATCCTCATCACAATAAACAATTGTATTATTGGCACTATTACTCATTTTTCCGCCTACCTGATCCAGATTAAATACTAATTTAATATCCATAACACGGGAACTTCCCTGATAGGCAACTGTATTTGCATAGTGATAACTTCCTTTCAAACTTTGTTCTTCTCCGGAGAAATGGATAAACTTGATGGAATATTCAGTAGGAACGGTGCGAAGGATTCTTGCGGCTTCCAACATGATTGTAGTTCCACTACCATTGTCATTAACTCCCGGTCCGTTTATAGTATCGAAATGCCCACAGATAATAATATATTTATTGGGATAAACAGTCCCTGTTTTAGTAATAACCAAGTTTTTTGAGTTGATCCCTGAAAAACTAAATGGATCCTCCGCAATTTGATCTGCAGTATACCCATAGGAAAGATATTTATTTTTTATCCAATTCAGTGCATTGGCATTTTCCTGAGAACCTGTGGTTTTTATTCCAAGGGCGGCAAATTGCTGTAGATTGGTGATGATATCTGTTTGAGATACAGCTTCAGCTCTGTCTTTATAAGCTTGAATAAAAGTTTGTGCACCAATACTTTGTGCTACTAGGGAAGTTAATAAAAAAGCAGCGATTTTCTTCATTATTGATTATATTTCAGAATTGCTAATATAACAATTAATTGTCAAATAAAATTAATAATTTAAATCAATAGAGAGGTTTTGGTTGTTTAATTAATAATTATATATGATATTATGTTGTTTATCATTATGTTAATTTAAAATTTTATTATTTAAGAATATTTATTAATTTTTTAAACCTTATTTGTTTTTTGAATGATGTTTTTACTTTTAGAATATCGTCTTAGGATCCTGATGAGTTATGGAAATAAAAAAATCCCGGGAAAACCCGGGACTTATATTGATAACAAATACTATTCTACATTATTTTACTTGATCTACAACAGCTTTGAAAGCTTCAGGGTGATTCATTGCTAAATCTGCTAAAACTTTTCTGTTAAGTTCGATGTTGTTCTTTTTAAGAGCTCCCATAAATTGAGAGTAAGACATTCCGTGCTCTCTAGTTCCCGCGTTGATACGAGTGATCCAAAGTGCTCTGAAGTTTCTTTTCTTCTCTTTTCTACCACGGTAAGCATATTGCATTGCTTTTTCTACCGCGTTTTTAGCTACAGTCCAAACGTTCTTTCTTCTACCGAAAAAACCTTTAGCTTGCTTAAAAATTTTCTTTCTGCGAGCTCTTGAAGCTACGGCATTTACTGATCTTGGCATAATTTAAATTGTTTTTTTTGAAAAGGGCGGCAACTGATGTTGCTCTTTATTAGCACCGTTTCAGGGTTAAATTGTTGAATTTGTTTTGAATTCTTATAAACCGAATATAGATTTATAAAAACTACTTAATTGCTAATTGACGTTGAACGCTTTTTTCGTCCACTTTAGCTACGTAAGAAGTAGTAGTAAGATTTCTCTTCTGCTTAGTTTCTTTCTTAGTTAAGATGTGGCTTTTGTAAGCATTTTTTCTTTTGATCTTACCAGAACCAGTAAGAGCAAAACGCTTTTTAGCACCTGATTTCGTTTTTAATTTTGGCATTGTTTTGCTTTTTTATTGTTTTGTTATCAATATCTGTTTTGGTTATCCCTAAGGATATTAGGAATAATAGTGTGCAAAGATACAAAAAATTGTGGAAAAACCACCTGTTTTTTTAGATCGTTTTGTTTTTGTTATTCAAAAGGATCTTCGTTAACATCCACTCTTGTAATTAATGCTCTTTCTTCATTATTACCTCCTAAAATTACCTTTATTCTAAATCCGGAAGGAATAAATGGACCACGCTTCCTAAAAAGCTGTACCTTAATGTGTGGGTTGGAAACAGTTCCATTAATAGCTGTATTGGAAGACCATAGTGGATTGCCATTATTATAAACGACAAGGTTTCCATCTCCCTGAGCGATAAGGTGAGGAGTACCGGATTTTCTATCTGTGTTAGTTGCCCATAAAGGACGCTCAAAACCATTTCTATCTTTATAATATAGAACAAGGTTGCTATCCTCCTGCATAATCAATCTGTACTCACGTTGCTCATGAGATAAGATGATAGACCCTCCGGCATATAGTTTTTGTGGATGATTGGTTGTTTCTTTAATGAAGACTTCTGAATTAATAGGAGGGATCTCTCTACTAGCAACGTTTTTAGATTGTACGTCAGATTGATTTACCGCTGGATTTTGGTCAAGGATCTCATCCTGAGCACAAGAACCCAAAAGCATGGAAAGACTTAAAAAAGTCATTAATTTTATTTTCATAGTTTATTTTTTGACAGGCCAAATATAGGGATTAAATCTCTTTTTAAAGAATTAAATTATTGTAAATAATGTCCTGTTCAAGGTAGTTCCGGAGGTTTTGGTTAAGGTAGTGTTAATAATTTATGTAGCTTAAATGTAAAAACCACAATCTATAAGACTGTGGTTTTAAAATCTTCTATAATATGTTAATTATGATTGAAAAAATGCTAAAAGATCTTTATTGATCGTTTCTGCTTCAGTAGTGGGCATTCCGTGGGGAAAGCCAGGATAAGAAATAAGTTTTCCATTCTTCAGCAGGGTAGCGGCTACTTTACCTGTTGTTTCAAAAGGAACAATTTGATCATCCTCACCATGCATTACCAAAACAGGCACGTTTACACTTTTAAGGTCTTCTGTAAAATCCGTTTCAGAAAAAGCCTTTACGCAATCATAATGTGCCTTAATAGAGCCACTCATGCCTTGTCGCCACCAGTTTCTTTGAATCCCCTCGGAAACATTGGCTCCCTCTCTGTTGTATCCATAAAAAGGGAATGTAATATCAATAAAGAACTGTGATCTGTGTTTTGCTGTATTGTTTCGAATGTCATCAAAAACAGAAATCGGGACACCGTTTGGATTATTCTCATTCTTAACCATGATGGGAGTTACAGCGCTTATTAGTACAGCTTTTGAAACTCTTCCGTTACCATGCTTTGCTACATATCGGATCACTTCACCACCACCAGTAGAGTGTCCTACATGAATGACATCTTTTAAATCCAAAGCTTCTACAATTTCGGCAACATCAGCAGCATAAGTGTCCATATTATGTCCGTAAGGCGTTTGTTCTGATCTTCCGTGTCCCCTTCTGTCATGAGCAATAACCCTGTAACCTTTCTCCAGAAAGAAAAATAGTTGGGCATCCCAATCATCACTGGAAAGCGGCCATCCGTGGTGGAAAAATAGGGCTTGTCCTTTTCCCCAATCTTTGTAATAGATTTCTGTTCCGTCCTTTAATGTAAGTGTACTCATAGGTCTTTTTTTTTGTTATTAATGATTTGACTATAGAGGCAAATTTAGAACAAAATTTTTCCCCAATACTTGATATAGGATAATTTAATGAAAGAATAAATAGATATTCTGATACAAAAAAACCGTTCCTTTTAAGAAACGGTTTTTGCATTAAATTTATTTTTTAATCTATAAAGTCTACTTCAATAACATCGTTGATATTTTGTCCATTACCGGATAAAACAAGTTTAATTCGGTATCCAGGAGGAATAAATGCTCCTGTTCTTTTAAAAAGTTGAAGCTTCATATGGGGGTCATTGATATGATAACCAACAGTTTTATTTGTATTCCAAATAGGAATGTTATTATTGTAAATTACCATGTTTCCATCATTTTGGGCAACAAGTGCTGATGGAGTAGTCAAATCTGTTCTGCGGGTATTGGAGCTCCACAATGCAATAGGGTGACCAGATCTTACTTTATAAAGTACAAGGTTGTGATCGTATTGCATAACAAGTTGATAAGTGTCTAGCGAGTTTTCTAGGGTGATTGCTTCTCCTGCATTTAATATACCTCCATGATAACTAATTTCTTTTAGAAGTGTGACCTTTGTAAAGCCAATGTTTAAAGCCTCACTGTTATTCTGGTTTGTTTGTACTGCTTCGTTTTTTACTGTTACATCATCAAGAGTATCATCTTGAGCACAAGATGCCAATAGCATAGAAAGACTTAAAAAAGTCAATAATTTTATTTTCATAGGTTATTTTTTGAAGCTGTAAATATAAAATAAAATTATTAATTCACCATGTATGAAATTAAATATCAAAATAACTTATTGTATATCAGTTGAATAATTTTATTATTTAGACACTTAAAGGTGTCTAAATTTAATTAAATATTTAAAAACAAGTATTCTTTTAATGGTTATTTTCGATGCTTATTGGTTTTACTGACATGACTATGTTATAAGATAAAAGGGTATAAAATAAAAAAAACCTCAAAGTAATTTGAGGTTTAATATTTAAAATAATGACTTAATTATTTTGCTGGTTTTTTAGGACTCATCATCATAATCATCCTTTTTCCTTCAAGCTTAGGAAGCTGATCTACTTTACCTACATGCTCTAGTTCTTGAGCAAGTTTTAAAAGCAAGATTTCTCCCTGATCCTTAAAGATAATCGAACGTCCTTTAAAAAATACGTAGGTCTTCAATTTAGAACCTTCTTCAAGGAATTTTTCAGCATGCTTTTTCTTAAATTCATAATCATGGTCGTCAGTCTGAGGTCCGAAACGAATCTCTTTTACTACCACTTTTACTTGCTTAGCTTTAAGTTCCTTCTGTTTTTTCTTTTGCTCATATAAGAATTTTTTATATTCTAATATTCTAGCAATAAAAGGTTCTGCTTTATCAGAAATTACTACTAAATCCAATTCTTGTTCCGCAGCAATCTGTCTTGCTTTGTCAATTGGGTAAATTCCTGGCTCTACGTTATCGCCCACCAAACGAAGCTCTCTCACACGAATTTTATCGTTGATCAAGTGTAAGTCCTCCTGTACAGGACGTCTTTGTGGGCCCCTGTTGTTAAATCTTTGTGCTATTGTATTATAATTTTATTGGTTAATTTTCTATTTATTAAAACATTTAAAAATCAAAATGATTAGAAACTATTTTACCTTAGGTAATTTTTGTTTTTTAATCTTTAATAATTAAATCGCTGCTTCCTTTTTGAAGTAAGTTACGAAATCTTCCAGTTTCATCACTCCAAGATCTCCTTCACCACGTCTTCTTACAGAAATCGTGCCTTCATTTTCTTCATTTTCTCCTACTACAAGCATGAAAGGAATTTTATTCAATTCAGCATCACGGATCTTCTTACCTGTCTTCTCGTTTCTATCATCAATCTGACCGCTAATATCGTGATTTTCCAAAAATTGTGAAACTTTTTTCGAATAATCTACATATTTTTCACTGATAGGTAGAATAATAAACTGATCAGGGCTTAACCACAATGGGAAATCTCCTGCCGTATTTTCAAGCAAGATAGCAATGAAACGCTCCATAGAACCAAATGGCGCTCTGTGGATCATTACTGGTCTGTGCTTTTCATTATCATTTCCGATATAATGAAGATCGAATCTTTCCGGTAGGTTGTAATCCACCTGAATAGTTCCTAGCTGCCATTTTCTTCCTAACGCATCCTTTACCATGAAGTCAAGCTTAGGACCATAGAATGCTGCTTCTCCATATTCTACAACTGTTTTTAAACCTTTCTTCTGAGCTGCATTGATAATCGCACTCTCAGCTTTCTCCCAGTTTTCATCAGATCCTATATATTTTTCTCTGTTTTCAGGATCTCTTAAGGATACCTGAGTAACGAAATCTTCAAAACCTAAAGATTTGAAAACATAAAGAGTTAAGTCGATAACTTTTTCAAATTCTTCAGAAAGCTGATCTGGAGTACAAAAAAGGTGAGCATCATCCTGAGTAAATCCACGAACTCTTGTTAATCCGTGAAGCTCTCCACTTTGCTCATATCTGTAAACAGTTCCAAATTCAGCATATCTTTTTGGTAAATCTCTGTAGCTCCATTGTGAAGTCTTGTAGATCTCACAGTGGTGTGGACAGTTCATAGGCTTCAGCAAAAATTCTTCTCCTTCATTTGGAGTTTTGATAGGCTGGAAGCTGTCTGCGCCATATTTATCCCAGTGTCCGGAAGTTACATATAATTCTTTTGCCCCGATATGTGGTGACATTACGAATTCATATCCTCCTTTTTTCTGAGCATCTGAAAGGAAATTCTCTAATTTTCTTCTTAAAGCAGTACCTTTTGGTAACCAAAGAGGTAAACCTGCACCTACTTTTTCAGAGAATGCGAATATCCCAAGCTCTTTACCTAATTTTCTGTGATCTCTTCTTTTTGCTTCTTCCAATCTTTCAAGATATTCAGTAAGATCTTTCTGTTTAGGGAAAGAAATACCATATACTCTTGTCAGCTGAGGGTTCTTTTCATTACCTCTCCAATAAGCTCCTGCTGCATTTAAGATTTTAACCGCTTTTACAATTCCTGTATTAGGAATGTGTCCTCCACGGCATAGGTCTGTAAAGTTATCATGCGTTACAAAAGTAATCTCTCCATCATTAAGATTAGTGATCAATTCTACTTTGTAAGGATTGTCTGCATATGTTTTTAAAGCATCTTCTTTAGAAACAGGATACAAAGAGAAAGTAGAACCTTTCTTTGCATTTTCAAGGATTTTCTTTTCAATCTTCTCGAAATCTTTTTCAGATAAGCTTTCATCCCCGAAGTCTACATCATAGTAGAACCCGCTCTCAATGGCCGGACCAATGGTCAACTTAGCATTAGGATAAAACTCAAGGATAGCCTGCGCCAAAAGGTGGGCAGAAGAATGCCAGAAAGCTTTCTTTCCAAGATCATCATTCCAGGTCAAAAGTTGTACCGTAGAATCCGTGGTTATAGGTGTGGTCGTCTCTACTTGTGTACCGTTAACAATTGCGGAAATGGTATTTCTAGCCAATCCCTCGCTTATCGATTTTGCCACATCTAGAGGAGTAACTGCTCCTTCGAATTCTTTGACACTACTGTCTGGAAGTGTAATTTTTATCATTGTTTACTAAGAAATTTTAAGAGGCAAAAATACGCATTTTTTAGATAAAATACTATATTAGCATATATTTAGAATGATAATTAATATAAAAATGGAAAAGATACTGGTTGTTTTTGTCTCGCTGAGTTCCGTATTTAGTTTTTCACAACAAAATACATCCAAATTTTCTGTTAATTACAACAAAAACATTGAAACCTATTTTCTGGCAGAAATCCTTTCCGCAGAACACCGAAAAAATAATAAAGACTTTGAACTCTATAAAATAAAAGAGTGTTCTGGATATCAGCCCATTGTAAAAGGTGCATTAACGAAATATGAGGGGTTGAAAAACTCAGAGATTGCTATATCAACGGCAAAAATTAATGATGTTTTGCTGGAAAAATATGGTTCAGGAAATGATATTCTGATGAAACCATTGCTATATCATAAGGAATTTCCCTCCACAGAATGGTTCAATAATTATGAATATAGCAGCAACAATCTGACAAAGGAACAGAACGAAGAAATCACTCATTTAATTAAAAATTATCTCTCAGAGCTTTCAAAATTTTATATTCAGGAGAATATTGAACAGTTTTTTAACGAAAATAAAAGTTTTTACAACGGCGGAATAAAAGAATACAGCAAACAAATTCCTACAGGATTTATCAATGCCATGGAGCAGTTTTATGGAGAAAGTTTTAATACCTATACCATTCTTATTTCACCCATGATGATGTGGCCTATTGAGGATAACGAGGGAAGAGGAATTGGTACAGATGTAATTTTACAATCGGGAGATAAGGATATCTATGAGATTGCAAGCCCTTTTATGAAAGTTCAGAAAGAGGGTCAGTTTGGGTATGACAATCAGTTTCAGGCCAGATTTTTAAGTATTCATGAGTTTGGACATTCATTTGTCAATAAAGAAGTATATAAACATAAGGATAAGCTCGAAAAATTTAAGAATCTGTTTGAAAATTCAAGACTAAAGGAAACAATGATCAAAACAGGAGGTTATGGTGATTATCAAACTTGTGTTGCAGAACATCTGGTGAGATTGGGTGAAATTCAGACTGCAAGAATTCAAAAAGATTTTGAAAGGGCCAAGAGATTAGAAGAGTATCATTTAAAAAATAACTTTATTTTTCTACCACAATTAGAGGGAAAATTGAAAGAATATAATTCCAATAGGAGAAAATATAAAACATTTGGAGATTTTGTTCCTCAATTACTAAAGGTTTTTGAAAATAGCAGTATTGAATTTATCAATAATAAGTTGACAGGCGACAAGAATAATAAATCATAAATTGCATCTAACTATGAATACAATAAACATTGATCTACATTGCGATCTGCTATACCATTTACTAAGAGCAAATTCAACCATTGACGATAAAGAAATAGGCTGTTCATTACCTTATTTACAAGAAGGGAATGTAAAGCTTCAGGTGATGGCAATTTATTCTGGAACAGGCTCAGATAGTACTGTTTATGGATTAGAGCAAAGCAAATTATTTTCAACCTTAATCAAAAACGAAAACTTTTTTCTCTTTGATCATGAAAATTATAAAAAGCCTGAAAATGAAAATCGGGTAGGCGTCATTGCTTCCATCGAAAATGCTTCTTCTTTCTGTGATGAAACTGAAAGTCTGGAATCCGGTTTTAAAAAGTTGGAAACCATTATCGAAAACACACAAAAAGTTCTCTATATAGGAATTACCCATCATTTGGAAAACCGTTTTGGAGGCGGAAACAATGCTACAGCAGGATTGAAAGAGGATGGCAAAGTACTGCTTGATTATATTGCTGATAAAAGGATTGCCATTGATCTGGCTCATACCAGTGATCAGCTAGCCTATGATATATTCACTTATATTGACCAAAGAAATTATTCCATACCAATTCTGGCAAGTCATTCAAATTACAGAACCATCTATAAAAACAATAGAAATCTACCGGATGAACTAGCCAAAGAAGTGATTAAAAGAAAAGGATTAATTGGTCTCAACTTTATCAAAGACTATATTGATCTGGAAAACCCTGAAAGACTTTACGAGCATATTCAATATGGGCTCGATCTTGGAGGAGAAAATAGCATTGCCTACGGAGCAGACTATTTTTATTGGAAAGATCATCCGGACAAATCAAGACACCCATTTTTTTTTCCTGAGCATTCCAATGCTTCGGGATATCCGGCAATCAATAAAGAAATTGAAGAACGATTTTCATCCGAATTGGTAGAAAAGATCAGCCATAAAAATGTACTGAATTTTATAGAAAATATGTATAAATAAAACAGAATTTAAGATCATTTTATTCTCTCGCAGATTCAGCTGATTTCGCAGATGCACATAAAAAAAACTGCTTAATCTGCCTAATCAGCGAGCGGCAATTATTGAAAGAAACAACTATTTTAAATGTTTTATTTTACATTAGATAATGCTATTTAATTTATTGTTATAGTGTATTTTATATTGTTTTATTTAATGCTTTCTTTTATACTTCACTTTCTGCTTAATAATTTCAATAACGTCTACATTCTGAACTTTAGATTTGATCCATCCATGAATGTCAATATAAAATAATGACCGTCTGTAATATTCATTGTTAGAAAACTCTTCCAGCTTTTTATCAAAACTTTCAAATGCCTTTTGCCTTTGATTCAATACCTGGTTATTAAGGGTCTTAAAAAACTGGATACTTTCAAAATGAAACTCCTCCGGTTTTTTCATCTTTTTAGCAAACCTAAGTGTTGATGTGATAAATTCATCGTAATCTTCATCATTTCCAGACTCGTATTTTGACATTAAAATCAGAATTCGGGTGTGGAATAGCAGGTCTTCCTGTACGTTGCCTTTCGACTCAATTACCCGCATGGAGTACTCAATGGCTTTCTTGTACATTTTACTTCCAAAAAACATCGCCGCCATTTTAAGGTAAAGGATCATAAAATGGTGCTCATCAATTCTTTCCCTGAGTTTGTCCATTTTCAGTTCAATCTCCGGAATAAGCTTTGTTCCTGTAAAAAACTCACCCTTTACAAAATGAATGTTCATCAAAGTATTGTAGTGTGTCAAAAAAATGAGAGATTGAAGGTTTTCATTTTGAGAAAAATTCTCGGCATTAACCATCGTGTTGAAATTTTCAAAATTTTCCTCAAGAATGTCAATATTTCCGTACAGAAAGAGAATTTTCAGCAGGTAAGTATTTCCTTTGATATACCAAACGGGATGGCTGTGGATCATTTCGGGATTTTTATGAAATAAATCCACCCATTGATAGGCGTATTTTAAGGTGTATTTATAATCTTGCAGAAGTTGATTTTTCCAGACATGGGCCTTAAAATACCAAAGTTTTTCTGTGAAATTCAACTTGTCAAATCTTATATTTTTAATCTGGGCATTGAACACCTCCAGAACTTCCTCCCGGTCTATATCGTTTTTTACATAGCCATGAGTCAACATTTCACTGTATAATTTCAGGGAAAGATTAGAAAGTTTCGTGGTATAGCGGTTCTGTTTGCTAAGTTCCTGAGATTGTCTGATGAGTTCTTCCGCCCGCCCTTCAATACTTCTTGTAATAAATTGAGACTCAATTACTTTCTCAAGATCAATGATTTCGGAGGCAATGCTTTTTTCATCCAGCTCAAGAGCCGCCTGTTTCGTTTTATCAAGAATTTTTAAAGCTTGCTTATAAAGTCCTTTTTGGTACAGAATATTGGCAAAATCAAGCTGTTCCCGAAGTTGAATTCTGTAATTCTGATGACTGGGATTCATGCGAAGACTTACCAGAATTTGTTTATAAAGGTGTGCTTTCAAATTTGAAAGCTGCTGTTTTGTAGATATTTTTTTCTCAATTATGATAGCCTCATCATATTCTTTCATCTTGTCCATTTCAGAAAAAAGGAGTAAAAATTTGGCATCTACGTTAATCCCTAAACGGTTAACATATAATTTAAACTGTCGTTTTTCAGAGGTGGTCAATGACTTTACCAATACAAACAAAAAATCTTTCTGCAATTCTGCCATTGTAAATTTTATGGATTTAAATAATTAGTTATCAAATAGATAAAACTATTTTTTCAACTCTTGAATATTGTAATTTTCAGCAAAATTAAAAATTAAAAATTAATGCAAGCTGTAGTTTTGAATCAAAATTAAGTAAAAAACTTCATTTATGAATTCCGAAAAAATTGAAATTTTTGATACCACACTGCGAGATGGGGAACAGGTTCCAGGATGTAAACTGAATACGGAACAAAAATTGATTATTGCTGAAAGGCTGGATGAACTGGGGGTTGATATCATTGAAGCAGGATTTCCAATCTCCAGTCCGGGAGATTTTGAATCTGTTTCTGAAATTTCAAAACTGGTAAGAAATGCAAAGGTATGCGGACTTACAAGAGCTAATAAAAAAGATATTGATACAGCTGCTGAAGCTTTAAAGTTTGCGAAAAAGCCAAGAATACATACAGGAATCGGAACTTCTGATTCTCATATCAAATATAAATTCAATTCAACAAGAGAAAATATTATTGAACGTGCTGCTGAAGCAGTACGATATGCGAAGGGATATGTAGAAGATGTAGAGTTTTATGCTGAAGATGCCGGAAGAACAGATAATGATTATCTGGCGCAGGTATGTGAAGCTGTAATAAAAGCAGGAGCTACTGTTCTGAATATTCCTGACACTACAGGATATTGTCTTCCTGAAGAGTATGGTCAGAAAATAAAATACCTGAGAGAAAATGTAAAAGGAATTGAAAAAGCGGTCTTATCATGCCATTGTCATAATGATTTGGGCTTGGCAACAGCAAACTCTATTGCCGGAGCTATCAATGGTGCCCGCCAAATTGAATGTACCATTAACGGATTGGGAGAAAGAGCGGGGAATACGGCTTTAGAGGAAGTGGTGATGATTCTGAAACAACATAAAGATTTAAATCTGTACACGAATATCAATCCCAAAATGCTGAATGAGATGAGTAGAATGGTTTCTGACCTGATGGGAATGTCTGTGCAACCCAATAAAGCAATTGTGGGGGCTAATGCATTTGCCCACAGCTCAGGGATTCATCAGGATGGAGTAATCAAAAACAGAGAAACTTATGAAATCATTGATCCTGCAGAAGTGGGTGTAAATGCTTCTACCATTATTCTTACAGCAAGAAGTGGACGTTCGGCATTGGCATATCGCTTTAAACATATTGGCTATGATGTAACTAAGAATGAACTTGATTATCTGTATCAGGAATTCTTAAAGATAGCAGACCTTAAGAAAGAAATTGACAATGATGACCTAGCCCTGATCATGGAAGTCTGCAGCAGAAAAATAGTATAGGTTTGATTTAATTCAAGATAAAGTAAAAATGAACAACGATAAAAAGACGCTTTTTGATAAGGTTTGGGATGCTCATGTGGTGGACACGGTGCCTGACGGGCCGCAAGTAATTTACATAGACAAACACCTTATTCATGAAGTAACAAGCCCACAAGCCTTTGCAGAACTTGAATCCAGAGATTTGGAAATATTCAGACCGGAGCAGATTGTTGCAACTGCTGATCATAATGTACCCACTCTTCATCAGGAGCAGCCTATTCGAGATGAATTATCAAGAAACCAGGTTCAGCAACTGACAGAAAACTGTCAGAAGAATAATATTGAATTATTTGGACTAGGTCATCAATATCAAGGAATTGTTCACATCATTGCTCCGGAGCTTGGTATTACACAACCGGGTATGAGCATTGTTTGTGGAGATAGTCACACCTCGACTCATGGGGCATTTGGAGCTATTGCATTTGGAATTGGAACCAGTCAGGTTGCACAGGTTTTTGCCAGCCAGTGCCTATTGCTGAATAAACCGAAGTCAATGAGAATCACCGTGAACGGTAAGCTTAATGCAAATGTTCAGCCTAAGGACGTTATTCTTTATATTATTTCCAAAATCGGAACAGATGGAGGAACAGGGTACTTCTGTGAATATGCAGGAAATGTATTCGAAGAAATGTCTATGGAAGGAAGAATGACGGTATGTAATATGAGTATTGAAATGGGGGCCAGAGGTGGAATGATTGCTCCTGATGAAACAACTTTTGCCTATGTGCAGGGACGTGAGTTTGCCCCAAAAGGAAAGGAATGGGATGAAAAAGTAGCCTATTGGAATACATTGAAGACTGATGAAGGAGCTGCTTTTGATAAAGAACTAGCTTTTGATGCTTCAGAAATTTATCCAATGATTACTTATGGAACAAATCCCGGGATGGGAATTTCAATCCATGAGACTATTCCTGTACCACAAAGTGAATCTGAAACAAAAGCTTTACAATATATGGGACTGAAAGCGGGACAGGCTCTTTCCAGTATCAAAGTGAATTATGTATTCATAGGAAGCTGTACCAATGCAAGAATAGAAGATTTCCGTTCTGCAGCCCAGTATATTAAAGGAAAAAGCAAATCAGAAGCCGTGAAGGCATTGATTGTTCCGGGTTCTCAGCAGGTTGTAAAGCAAATTTATGAAGAAGGATTGGATAAAATCTTTAATGAAGCCGGCTTCCAGATCCGTCAACCGGGTTGTTCTGCTTGTCTGGCTATGAATGATGATAAAATTCCCGAAGGAGAATATTGCGTATCTACTTCCAACAGAAATTTTGAAGGAAGACAAGGGCAGGGAGCGAGAACCATTTTAGCAAGTCCACTTACGGCAGCAAAGGCAGCAATAGAGGGGAGAATTTCAGCTTTTGAAAGCTTAAACTAGAAAGAAAGAAGTACATGCAAAAATTAGTTATTATAAAATCTAATGCGGTTCCATTACCTGCAGAAAATATAGATACGGACCAGATTATTCCGGCAAGATTTTTAAAAAGTATAGACCGAAAAGGTTTTGGTGAAAATCTGTTTAGAGATTGGAGATTTAATATTCATACAGGAGAACCGAATCCTGAGTTTGTTTTAAATAATCCTAAATTCAGCGGTGAGATTCTGGTAGCAGGAAATAACTTCGGCTGCGGAAGCAGTCGTGAACATGCAGCATGGTCTTTGACAGATTATGGCTTCAAAGTAATTATTTCCAGTTATTTTGCAGATATCTTTAAAGGAAACGCCCTGAATAACGGACTTCTTCCTGTAAAGGTTTCCGAAGAGTTTTTAAAAGAAATTTTAGAAGGGATCAATGAAAATCCTGACAATGAAATTGCGATTGATGTGGAATTGCAGTCGATCAGTTTTAAAGATACTACTGAAACCTTTGAACTAGATTCTTACAAAAAAATATGCCTGCTAAACGGGTATGACGATATTGATTTTTTAATCAGCAAAAAACAGGCGATTAAAGCTTTTGAACTAAAAACACAGAAAACAAATGAGCAACAATTATTTTAAAATCGCGGTTCTTCCGGGTGACGGGATTGGACCGGAAATCATTAGTGAGAGTATCAAAATTTTGGATGTCATTGCAGAAGCTTTTCAATATAAGTTTCATTTCGACTATGGATTGATTGGTGCGGAGGCTATTTTTAAAACAGGGAATCCTTTGCCTGAAGAAACTTTAGCAATTTGTAAAGAATCTGATGCTGTCCTTTTTGGAGCGATTGGTGATCCGGTATTTGATAATAATCCTGACGCTAAAGTAAGACCCGAGCAAGGATTACTAAAACTCCGTAAGGAATTGGGGTTATTTGCAAATATTCGCCCCTTAAAAACGTATGCTTCCCTGATTGAAAAAAGCCCGCTTAAGCGAGAAATTATTGAGGGAGCAGACATTCAGATTTTCAGAGAATTGGTAAGCGGAATTTATTTCGGGGAGAAATTTACGGATCCTGAAGGCGGATATGCTTATGATGTTTGCAAATATACTTGTGAAGATATTCTTCCTATTGCTCATATGGCATTTCAGGAAGCTCAGAAAAGGAATAAAAGGCTTACTCTTATTGATAAGGCCAATGTTCTTGATACCTCAAGATTGTGGAGGAAAATCTGCAAGGAAATTGCTTCAGAATATCCAGATGTAGAACTTGATTATATGTTTGTGGATAATGCGGCCATGCAGCTTATCCTTAATCCAAAGCAGTTCGATGTTATTTTAACGGAGAATATGTTTGGTGATATTATTTCTGATGAAGCCAGTGTGATTGGAGGTTCTATCGGATTGCTTCCATCGGCATCTGTTGGTGAGAGCAATGCATTGTTTGAACCTATTCACGGATCTTATCCCCAGGCGAAAGGAAAGGGTATTGCCAATCCTATTGCCTCTATTTTGAGTGTAGCGATGATGCTGGATCATCTTGGCTTAGAGCCTGCTGCCCATAAGTTGCGACAGTCTGTAGAACACGCCATTGAAAATAAATATGTAACGATTGACCTTAATACGAAGCAATATTATTCTACCAGTGAAGTGGGTAGTTTTATTGCAGACTATATCCGTTATTCTGAGAAGTCATATTATAATTTCGAAAATGTAAAAATTGGTAAGTCTACCATTGTGTAAATTTTAAAGTTCACTTAAATTAGGATAGTTAGAAGAAAGGTTCTGCCTCATTATGAGACAGAACCTTTCGATTTTATTCCGTAATTGTTTTATAAATGTCTTAAAATTATTAAAATCTTAATGATTTATTTTACTCTTTCGTATTATCCGTTTTTCCTGATTTGTTTTTAGAAGATTTTTGAATGTCTTCTTTATCAATATCGGGTGGATTAACCTTTTTCGATGAAGCAGGAATATTCTGGAAATCCTGATTCTGATTCTTAGTTTCTGCTGTATTGGCAGATTCTTTCTTTTTGCTATTTTCTTTTGAGACCATAACTTCAAATTTTAAATTTCAAAAATATGGAGAGTATAGTCCAAAGTGTTTGCCAAAAATGAAATATTAATTATAAGTCTGTTTAAACTTAACCGCAAAAGTCACAAAAGGTTTTATTTTTTTAACACTTTAGTACACTTTAGAAAGTGTAAGGAAATACTGCGCAATTAAGTTCACATAAGATGAAAATCTTTGATTTTCAACAAAACTTGATTGTCCTTCCCTGTACACAAAGTAGATCACTTAAATAGCTTAAGTGTTTAAACAGCTTTTATACTTAATCAAACACAGCTGTTTTTTCTATAAAAACTCTTGAAATAATACCTGAAATAAATACAAGTGAGATTGTTAATATAAAAAATTGTGAAATCAGTTCATATATAATTGCTTTGTCTGCGTATTCGTCTTTTCTTTTTTGTTTAATAAATTTAATGATAGTTTTAATTTTACTATAATTAAATGCTGAGTACAAGATAAATAATGAGCCTACTATAAAATTAATGAGCCAGCCATTTGACCCAAGAAGAATTCCATAATACACCAAAATTCCTGAAGAGAAAAATAGGAGTGAGCAGATTAAATTAATGATTTCTAATAATCTTATCATATATCACTTAATATTATAACCTAAAGTCCTAATAGACCAACTTTTCCGGTTTCATCTTCAATTGTATAATTCAAGGCCTTGGCCAAGACAAAAATATTATTGAGATTTTCTATCAATTGTTTACGACCTTCATTTCTTAATTGATTTTGATCAATAGATTTAATCGCGGTTTCCTTGGCTTTGGCTGTCACGTTTTTAATATCCTTTTCTGAGATTCTATTAAAAAAGGAGTCATCCAAAGACTGAATTTCAACGCTTGGTGTAATTCTTATCTCTGCATCAGGAAGTTCAGTAATAACCAGCTTTTTATTGATGGAGTCTACTTCAATCTTCATTTTATTCAGATCATAAGAAACCTGGGCATTGGTCTTTGTATAGGTAATGATGCTATTGCTTGATACTTCTTTACCCAATACTTCGTATCCCATTTTGGTCTTCTGCATGGTAGAACTGTTTTGTTCCATTACCACCATTTTATTCATCTTGGAAATCTGGTTGGTCAGGATATAGTAATCTGACTTCTCCGTTTTTTCACCAAGATTAAGGCAGGATTTAAGACCAAAGAACAGAAGTACCATGACCCCTGCACCTGCAACAAACGATAAGATTGTTTTATTATTTCTCAAAATCTATTTAAAAATTTCTTTAATTACAGAAGAGTCATTCTTTTTCAGAATTTCAACTAAATCTCTTTCAATATAACCACTGGTAGGCATTTCTACAATTCTACCTACTTCTTTTCCGTATCTTTTAAGGATAATGGTTGGAACTTTTTGTATATTATAAAGAGACTCATCTCCGGCAGGAGATTCTTTTTTACGGTTAACAGCAATAATTGTCAGCTTATTCTCGGGATAGCCTATTTCATCCAATATTTTCATCAATCTTGGAAAGTCTCTGTGGCTGTCCTCACACCAGGTTCCGATAAAAGTAACAATATCATAGGTACCTAGCTTTTCTTTTTTTAATTCACTGACTGCCTTTTGGTCAATGGCATACTCATCATGTTCCTTTACATACCAGTCTGCATAAGGCGCTTTTAAGAACTGCTCTTTTAGTTGGTTCCCCAAAAGCATTTTTCCGTCTTTTTGAGTTTCAACCTCACGATTAACCACTACTTTTTGAGCGCTAAGCTGTTGAGTAGCCAAAAATAAACTTGAAGCGGCAACAATATTTGTAATAAATTTTTTCATATTTTATTTCTCAATAATTGATTTTAAATCAGCAGGAGAATAGTATTTGTTTTTCAATACTTTATGATCAGCCTTTCTGTATACATTAAATTTTTCTCCAGACTTTTCATAAAAAGATTCTACTTCTTTTTCCTTATAGAATTCAACGGTTTCATTGGCCTGTTCCTCATTATCGCATGCTTTTGACATATTAGAACGTTGAACCTCGTTGAATAGCTCTACAAATTTATTGCCAAGTCCGAATTCAAGTACTGCACCACTCAAAACATACTGTAAATCACACAATGCATCTGCAATTTCTACGATATTGTTATCTGCAATGGCTTGTTTCAGTTCATTTAATTCTTCCTGTAGAAGTTCTACTCTAAGATTGCATCTTTCTGGGGAAGGGATTTGTGGGGTGTCTAGAATAGGGGCTTTGAAAGTAGTATGGAATTCGGCTACTTGGTTCAAACTATCAATTTTATCCATGAAATTTTTTATTTATGACAAAGATAGAAAACGATTTGTTAATGGTAAAATGTACAGCGTAAAATATACCTGAGAGAGGGAAAGAATAAAAATGATTGTCTTTGCGACCATTTGCTTCTTATTGGGTATTAAGTCTGTTTAAAAGTAACCACAAAAGTCACAAAAGTTTTTATTTTTTTATACTTTAGTATACATTAGAAAGTGTAAGGAAAACTGTATAATTAAGTTCATATAAGATGAAAATTTTTGGTTTTCAACAAAAATTTTATGTAATTATATAACTTACACAGTTTTATTATTAAAAAACCACAACTTGAAAATTGTGGTTTTTTGTTTTGAAATATATGGATGGTATTCAATTATTCTGCTTCTTTATATTCCCAGATTCCGGAAATGTTTAAGATTTCTAATCCTGGTTGCCATTCACCATAGCTAAATACACAAATATATGTTGCTGGGCAAGAGGAACAATTGGTCCCAAAATATAAGGTGGGTAAATCCTTTACGGTAAGTTCTCCAAAATGCTGCATTCTTTGTGAGGTTTGCGTAGTCATGCTGTGTTTCAATAGTTCAGCTTTTGACAGTACTTTATCATCGGCGTAGATTTGAAAGATGGGAAATCCTGATTGATAGGGTGAGATTTCTATGGTATTTTCCTGATTACAGCTACAGCATTTGAAAGTAGTTTTTGCTGCAGGAATAGCTTCATCATTGATGAACTTGTTCTTTGCAATAGAAGCATTTTTACCGATGCTTATTTTTTTTGATATTGAATACATCTGCATTTAATTTATTGCTGAATAACGGTTCCTACCAAGTTATTGTATTTTCCGCTTGGGCTTTTTTTAATGGTGATCTTTACATATCCTTCCTCTGCCAGTTTATTCCATGTTTTCTGAAATCCTGTTGTAATGTCAATCGGAATTTTCCACATGGTTTGCTTGCCATTTCCGGTCTGGTTAAACCAAGGTATAATATCGGCAGTTTGAGACTTGAAAGGTAGTGCATTATTTAGAACATCAATTTCATAATAGAAATCATATTTATTTTCCTCCTGATTTAATGCTCTTTCTGTGAAGGTATACACATATCCATTGATGATTGGGCTGGTGAAGCTTCCTCCTAAGGTAGGGGTTCCGCTTCCGCTGTAGTTAATGGCTCCACTATATCTGTCATATTTTTGCCCTGCCAGGATAGGAACTTCATCAACGATATTAAATCCTCCGTTTGCCGGTGGCCAACCACCATTCAGATTATTTGCTTTAAAAAGAGCTTCCAATTCTTTCCATTTGCCTTGCTTGTATAGATCGTAGGCCTGATTTCTGATGGTTTGATTGACTGTATTGTTGGTGTCATAGGTTGCTGCAAGCTCATCTGCATTTTTATAGAAGACAATTTTAACAGGATTGGGTGTATTCTCAATTTCATCTTCTCTATCCGAGCTACAGGCAATGGAAAAAGACGCAATGGTAAAGAAAAAAATGTACTTAAATAAATGTTTCATATATAAAAATTAAAATTATTTAGAAAATTTAGTAAGTATTATACGGGAAGATCAATAGAGATCTATTTTGATTTTTTTCTCCATCAATGGCAATTTTTTTTATAGGACAAAATATTTTATCATGTTTTGAGGTAACATGTTTCAACAGATTTTATTCACGAAAAGAAATAGCGAAAAAGTACCATGTTGGTCAAGAAAACAACCAAAGAGTCTTCCCTTAAATACAAACTGGGTAAGCGGTACAATGATAAAAATAGTATTGAGTGTAAATTTAACTAAAAAACTCAAATAGTAGTGATATTATTTTAAAATAAAGAAAATATTAAAAATTAACTACATATATAAATGTTTATAAGTGATTTTTATTCATTTTGAATTAATTATACATTGATCATAAAAAAGACTGCCCATTATGAGCAGTCATTTCTTATTTAATTTTGAATGGTATTTATTTTTTAATAAATCTCTTTGCAAATTTTCCTACTTGAATCACATAAGTTCCTTTTACCAATCTGCTTACATTTAGAGTTCCGCTTTGAAGAGTTCCCTCCATTGCTAACTTTCCTGACATGTCATAGATTTTATACTCTTCATTCTTTGTATTTGAAAGGGTAAGTATATCTTTCACAGGATTAGGGTAAAGTTTGATCTCTGTAGATCCGGCTAATTGTGTTTCTGAGGTAGAAAGTTCACTTGTAGTTACAGAAATGTTGGCATTATTCACGTCAAAAAAGATATGGTTGCTTCCTTTTACCATAATTCTTCCCGAAGTAGTTGCAGCATTAGGAATTGTTACCGCTTGCGAGCCATCATTGGGTGTTCCTGCCAATAGAGTAGTCCATAACTCACCGTTGTCAGTTGACCAAAGAATATCCACATTGGCAGCATTGATATTGTTAGCCGTAGTTCCTGCTACATTCCATGTTATGGTCTGTGAACTTCCTCCTGTGTAAGAAGAAGCTGTGTTCTGTGAAGTTATTGTAAAAGGTCCAGCGGCGGCATTTACCGTGATTTTAGTATCATCTGAGCTGTTTCCTGCACCTCCTAACTTATTGTCTCTTACTGTAAATCTGAAATTAAGATCTCTTCCTACAGAAGATAAAGCCTCTACATTAATTTCCATTCCTGCCGTTGTGGTTGCCCCTGTCAGAACTGAGGCCATTCTTGGAAAATATCTTACAGGAGAAGCTGTAGGTACCCATGATCTGAATGTAGGACCGGCTGTTTTTGTAGCTGTAGCCGCAGAGTTACTTCCTGTTTGGGAAGAAGTTCCTTTATCCATCTGTTCCCAGATATAAGTAAGAGAATCTCCGTCTGCATCTGTTCCGGTACCTGTTAGCACAAAAGGTGTACTTTTAGGAATGGTATAATCTAATCCAGCATTGGCTGTAGGAACTGTATTCCCTGTAGGTGTATTTACAGAGCAGGTTTTTGCCTTAATGGTATTTGTAATTTGTTCTATACTTCTGGCATGAAAAAAAGGATCTGAATTTTTCTGAACATCATATGGCGTGATACCAGCATATCCCATAATGGTAGATCCGGAACCAGGTTCAACAGGTTGTAAGCTTGATTGAGAAGTGTAAGACCATGTGTGGTTTCCTCCAAATTGATGCCCCATTTCGTGAGCTACAAAATCAATATCAAAAGTATCTCCTGACGGAATTCCATTAAGAGGGGATGTGTATCCGCTTCCTTTATAATCATTAGGATAAGTTATTCCTTGATATACATAAGTAGACATGTCATCACTGCATATACAGCCAATACATCCTGCATTACCACCACCACCATCTCTGCCAAATAAATGACCAATGTCAAAGTTTTCATTGCCAATGGTAGAACTTAGCGTGTTCATCAGCTCGAAATTCCATTTATCCATTTGTGAAGAGACGGAATATGGATCTCCAGAAGCATTGGTATAAATGATGGCATCATTATTCGGAATTAAAACCATTCTTGCAGCAAAGTCATTTTCAAATATGGCATTTACTCTTGTCATGGTATTGTTCATTGCTGCCAAAGCCTGAGCCTTTGTTCCTCCGAAATAGCCTGTATATTCCCCGGTACATGATAGGGCCAGTCTGAATGTTCTCAGTACAGCATCATTGGCATTTTTAGCGGTATTGGTATTAGAGGTTCCTTTTTCAGCAGTTTCTAATACTTTACATTCAAGTTTATTTAAATTATCTCTTCTGTCAGACTTTTTATAAACAACATAGGTAGAAAGGTCCTTGGTGTAAGGCTCAATAAAAACAGCGGATTTGTCTCCATATATCTCCATGGAAGATAAGCCTAGAGGCGAAATGCTAAAATAAACTGTTGAAGATTGATCTTCTATTCCTTGGCCTATATAAGATTTAATATCCGGATACTTTGCCGCTAATTCAGGATCAAAATTAGAGTTTTCAGTTACTCTGAAGTTTTCCATTTTTCCTAATGAATTGGGAAAGGAAATAACAATCTCAGATTTTTCTGTTAACCTTTTTGGGGTTCTAGCCAGTAAACTTTTCAAACTGCTGATATCCAGATGAAAAAGTCTAGGACCATCAATATTTGACATGTTTTCAAAGACAGATGAAGATTTACTTTGAGTTCCCTTGGTCCATAAACGATCGGTTTGTGCAAAGGAAATGCCAGATAGCATCAGCATCCCCATCATTAATAATTGTTTTTTCATGTAGCTGTAAATTTTCTTTGTATTTATCAAAACTAGGGAAAATATTAATGAAAAAACAATTTTTCTTTAGAATAATTTAAAATAAGAAATAAGAAGAATGTTTAACTTATTGATTATAAATAATTAAAAAGGCTACTCTTATACAGAGCAGCCTTCACATCGTTTAAAAATTTAACAGACTATTAATTCTTTATGAATCTTTGAGCCTTTTCTCCAATCTGGATCATATAAGCTCCTTTAATCAGGCCGCTTACATTTACAGAACCTCTTTGAAGTTTTCCTGAGTCAATTAGTTTTCCACCCATATCTAAGATTTTATAATCTTCAGATGTCGTATTTGAGATATTCAATATGTCTTTTGCTGGGTTAGGGTATAGCTTAATACCTGTGATCAGATCTTTGGTATTGCTAAGTTCACCTCTTCCGGAAGAAACAATATTAAGAGTATAATCTTCAACTTGTCCATACGTATAAGCCTCACATGAAGAAGTAGGGATAGAACTATACTTCATCATTACTCTCATTCTTGTAGAGCCTACGGTAGCAGTAGCAGGAATTGTAATAGATCCTGTAACAGGAGTTGTTGTAGAGCCTGCTTTTGACCATGCTAATTCTCCGCTGTCCGTAAAGTCTCCGTCTCCATTGTAATCAATGTAAACAGCGTATGCTTCACTATATTTCGTAGAAGTCCAAACCGGAGTGATGGAAATTGTGTAAGCGCTTCCTCTTGTAACGTTGGTAGAAATAGAAGTAAAGTTTTCGTATCCAGCCGTTCCTGTTGAAGTGTTATTAATGGTTCCGAACTTCACATTTCCGATTCTTTCATCTGCAGTATTGGATGCAGAAGATGAACAATAAGTAACAGATCCTCCTGCAAGAGTAGTAACACTTACTGTATTACTTGATGAAGAAGCATTACCTGCTGCATCTTTTGCTTTCACAGAGAAGCTATACGTTGTAGAAGGTGTCAATCCTGTTGCTGTATACGTTGTAGAAGCTGTAGAACCAATTAATGACGCTCCCTGATATACGTCATATCCTGTAACTCCTACATTATCTGTAGCTCCGGACCAGGAAAGGTTTGTGCTTGTTGACGTCGTACCTGAAGCAGCAAGAGTAGGAGCGGTTGGTGCGATGGTATCAGGAGTTCCTGAACCTGCATTTACAGAAATATTAGCATTATTTACATCAAAGAAAATATGGTTAGATCCTTTTACCATAATTCTTCCTGTGGTAGTTGTAGCGTTAGGAATAGTTACCGCTTGCGAACCATCATTTGGAGTTGCTGGCAATAGGGTAGTCCATGTATTTCCGCTATCTGTTGACCAAAGAATGTCTACGTTAGCTGTATTTACCCCGTTTGCAGTAGTTCCTGCCACATCCCAAGTTATGTTTTGAGAGCTTCCTCCGGCATATGTTGTTGTTGAGTTTTGAGAGGTTACTGTAAACGGACCTGCTGTTCCATTAACTGAGATTACTGCATCATCTGAATTATTTCCTGAACCTCCGGATTTGTTATCCCGAACAGTAAATCTGAAATTCAATGTTCTTGCTACTGAAGAAAGAGCTTCAACTGTAATTTCAGAACCTGCTGTTGTGGTTGCACCTGCTAAAACAGAAGCCATTCTTGGAAAATATCTTGTAGGTACAGTAAGCGGAGTCCATGATCTGAAATTAGGACCTGAAGCTTTTGTTGCACTGGCTGCAGAACTGGCTCCTGTTTGAGATGAAGAAGCATTATCCATCTGTTCCCAGATATAGGTTAAAGAATCTCCGTCAGCATCAGTTCCGGTTCCTGTTAATACAAATGGTGTTCCTTTTGGAATTGTATAATCTAATCCTGCATTAGCTGTAGGGATTGCATTTCCTGTGTTTGTATTTACAGAACAGGTTTTTGCTTTAATATTATTTGTGATCTGCTGAATACTCACCGCATGGAAAAAGGCGTCAGAGTGAGGCTGAACATCCTGGCCGGTAATTCCTGCATACCCCATAATGGTAGATCCAGAACCCGGTTCCATATTGACCCCTGTTCCTTCATTTCCGTGGGAGAACGTGTGGTTTCCACCAAATTGATGCCCCATTTCGTGAGCAACATAGTCAATATCAAAGTTGTCTCCTGATGGAATTGCATCTGCAGGTGAAGTGTATCCGCTTCCTTTTGATCCGTTTGTACAGATACAACCGATACAGCCTGCATTTCCTCCACCTCCGGAGGCTCCAAATAAGTGACCGATGTCATAGTTAGCTTCACCAATCACCGAAGTCAGAGTGCTTTGTAATTGGGAATTCCAGCTGCTCATTCCGGATGAAGCAGAATAAGGGTCTGTAGAAGCATTGGTGTAAATAACTGCATCATTATTAGCAATCAGTACCATTCTTGCTGCAAAATCTTTCTCAAAAACACCGTTTACACGAGTCATGGTATTGTTCATTGCTGCCAAAGCCTGAGCCTTAGTTCCTCCAAAATAGGTGGTGTATTCTCCGGTACATGACAATGCCAGTCTGAATGTTCTTAATTTAGCATCATCAGCATTTGGCCTTGCTGCAATATTTGCATTGGTTACTCCTTTTTTAGCAACATCTATTACTGTACATTCAAATTTGCTTAGATCATCTTTTTTATCAGATTTTTTGTAAACAACATAGGTGGAAAGATCCTTGGAATAAGGCTCGATAAATACTGCGGATTTATCCCCATATATTTCCATGGAAGATAATCCGAGAGAAGAAATACTGAAATACACGGTTGAGTTTGGATTTTCAAGCCCTTCACCTACATAGGATTTGATATCCGGATACTTGGCCGCCAGTTCCGGAGTAAAGTTGGAATTCTCTTTCACTTTGAAGTTTTCCATTCTGCCTTCAGAATTTGGAAAAGAGATGATGAGTTCTGATTTTTCACCAACTGCCAGTCTTTTTGGAGCTTTCGCTAATACATTTTTTAATCCGTTAATATCCAGGTTGTATACCTTTGGATTTTGGATGCTGGATTTGTTTTCAAAGATCTCAGAAGGTCTTTTTTTAGTGTCCTGAGACCATAGACGGTCAGTCTGCGCGTAGGAAATACCTGTGATTAGGAGCATTCCAATCAGGGTTAATTGTCTTTTCATATTAAATATTTGTTTTTGTTATGGTAAATCGAAATTAATAAAAAATATGTTACGAAAAACAAAAATTTTTATGAAAAATTTAGAATATTCATTTAATATATTATGCGATACATTGAATATAATTGAAATAAAGTGGAGTTAAAATTGAAATGGCATACGTAAACACGCATGCCATTTCAATTATTAGTATAATGATCTTTTAATTACATTTTATCATCTGCGGTAGGCCCATAAAGTCCGGGAACTTTATTTCCTGTTGATCTTAAATATACAACCAGTTCTCCTCTGTGATGATATAAATGATTAAAAAGGAAGCCTCTCACTACCTGGATTCTTGGAGATGGAGGAAAGAGAACATTTCCATGCATTTCCATTTTCCATTCGTTGAAATAGCTGTTTTCATCTGAGTCTTCCAGCGCTTTCTGTGCTTTGGCTACATTTTCTTCAAATTTAGCAACAATATTTTCAGCCTTGGAAATATCGCCTTTGTCATACTGATAAGTGCCCATATCGAAAACATCCTGATTAAAGGTGGAATCATACCAATTGTAAACTTCCGCAATATGAGAAGCCAATTGACCAGTAGTCCAGTTTTTTTCAGATGGTTTCCAATCTAAAGCACTGTCGGGAATTGCTTTTAAAATTTTTCTCGTGTTTTCTGCTTCATGCAGAAACTCACCTAATAAGGCTTGTTTGATCATTTGTATATGTTTTTAAAAAGGATTATTTTGTAATATCTCTTCCAATCACCAATCTCTGGATTTCAGAAGTTCCTTCACCAATTGTACAAAGCTTGGAGTCTCTGTAGAATTTCTCAGCAGGGAAGTCTTTTGTATATCCGTAACCACCAAAGATCTGAACGGCATTATTGGAAATTCTTACACATGCCTCAGAAGCATATAGTTTTGCCATAGCTCCTTCCTTGGTCATTTTTTGTTTTGCATTTTTCAGGGTTGATGCTCTTTGGATAAGAAGTTCAGCAGCATCAATTTCTGTTGCCATATCAGCAAGCATAAAGTTGATCGCCTGGAATTCAGAGATTGACTTTCCAAACTGATGTCTTTCTTTTGCATATTTCAAAGCAGCTTTATAAGCTCCTCTTGCTGTTCCTAAACTTAATGCAGCAATAGAAATTCTACCACCATCCAATATTTTCATGGCTTGTTTGAAACCTTCACCTACTTCACCTAAACGATGGGAGTCTGGTACGCGTACATTATCAAAAATAAGCTCTGCTGTTTCAGAAGCACGCATTCCTAATTTATTTTCCTTCTTTCCGGATGCAAATCCAGGCATTCCTTTTTCTAAAACAAATGCAGTAGAGTTATTTTTAGCTCCTATTTCACCTGTTCTTGTCATTACCACAGCAATGTCTCCTGAAATTGCATGGGTGATGAAGTTCTTTGCTCCGTTGATGATCCATTCATCTCCATCTTTTACAGCCGTAGTAGACATACCTCCGGAATCTGAACCTGTATTATGTTCTGTTAATCCCCAAGCTCCGATTACTTTACCGGATGCCAACTGAGGAAGCCATTTATTTCTCTGCTCTTCATTTCCAAACTCATAAATATGATTTGTACAAAGAGAATTGTGCGCTGCAACAGAAAGACCAATAGATGGATCTACCTGAGAAATTTCATCCAGAATGGTAACATACTCGTGATAGCCTAAACCGGAACCTCCGTATTGCTCAGGAACTACAATCCCCATAAAGCCCATTTCTCCTAATTGATGGAATAGATCTTTTGGAAATGTTTGGCTTTCATCCCACTCCATAATATTCGGTCGGATATTCTTTTCTGCAAATTCTCTAGCTGTCTCCGCTATCATTTTGATGTTGTCAATTGTCTCTGTGTTCATATAGATAATAGTTAGTTCCCAAAGATAATTAAATTGACGGAATGCTAAAGAAAATTATTGCATTCATAATATTATAGCGTTCAATATTTTAATTTCCAATTTTTTATGTTTTGAGAATTAATATTTTCTTAATAAAATATTCAAACTTTTACGTATTTTATTTTACTATTTTAGCCTCCCAATTTTAAGGCATGAAAAAAATTCTACTTCCTATCATTTTAATTTCCTCTTATATTTCTGCGCAGGCACCTGCCGGATATTATGATGGAACGGCTGGGTTAACGGGGTACGCCCTGAAATCAAAGCTTCACGATATTATTTCGGATAAAATGATCAACTGGCATTATGATGATCTGAAAGTACTTTATAACCAGACTGATCTTGACAAATATTATGACCATGATGCTTCCAACACTCAATATCTGCTGGATATCTATTCGGAAATTCCTTTGGGAGCGGATGCTTATGAATACAAGTCTGATCAGTTAATAGCCGGGGCAGGAGCAGAAGGACTGGGCTATAATAGGGAACATATGATGCCGCAGAGTACATTCAGTACAAGTTCTTCTATTAGTGACTATCCTATGTATTCGGATCTGAACTTCATTATTCCTGTGGATGCCTATATCAACCAGCGAAGGAATAACTATCCTTATGGAATAGGAAACAATGTCAATCATTATATTTTCACCAATGGTTCAAGGATGTCTAATGCGGCTATTCCAAATTATCCTTATGCAGGAAGAGTTTATGAGCCTATTAATGAATTTAAAGGAGATATTGCAAGGACTTTGTTATACTTTGCAGTAAGATACGAAGGGAAACTTGGGTCGTTTAATACGGCCTATACTACATCAGCAAACATAACACCGGCAACGGATCAGTGTCCACTTGACGGAACCGAAGAAAGGGCTATTGATCTTCCGTACGTTGCCATGCTGAAGCAATGGAGTGCTGCAGATCCTGTTTCGCAAAGAGAAATTGACAGGAATAACAGCATCTATACAATACAAAAAAACAGAAATCCATTTATAGATCATCCTGAATGGATTGATGTGATCTGGTCTGAAACTCCTGACACTATTGCTCCGGCGGCTCCCGGATCTTTGGCTTCAACGCAGCAAAATGCTTATTTTGTGAATTTGAACTGGGCAGCTTCTCCTGATACGGATGTTTTAGGATATCGGATATATATGAATGGCTCAACAACGCCTGTAGCGGTTACAAAAGGAACTTCTGCAAGTATCGATCACCTGAGCCCGTCAACAACCTATACTTTTACAGTAAAGGCTTTTGATAAAGCCTATCTGGAATCTCCATTCAGCAATACGGTTACCGCTTCTACAATTGCTTCGGATTCATATGCTCAAGATCTTATGATTACAAAGTATATATCAGGGACCAATACAGATTTTATTAAGAATAATGCTTTGGAAATCGTTAATAAAACAGGACACGAAGTTAATTTGAATAATTACAGAATCAATATCCAGTTTAAAAACAACAGTTCAGGAGCTATCTATAGTGGAGACACCTATGAACTGGAGGGTAAAGTAGGAAACAATGAAACATTTGTTATTTTGAATCCAAAATCTACTTTATCATGCTATACCAACGATCAGGCAAAATTTGTAACAGCTTCTGATCCCATGAAGTTTTCAGGAGGAAATTACGTAGAGCTTGCTTATAACAAGACGGTTACTGTAGATGCCATCGGAGTAAAGTATACAACCAATAATAACGGAAATGTATCTTTATATAGAAAAAATACAGTCAGTCAACCTACTGGCACCTTTAATATCAGTGAGTGGGATTCTTATTCCTCCAATTATTGCCAGAATCTGGGGGGTACATTATCTACTACAGACTTAATTGCTTCACATAACGAATTTAAAATCTACCCTAATCCGGCTGAAGACAATCTCTTTGTAAATGGTGACGTAGAAAAAGTTAAAACAGTTCAAATTATTGATCTTTCAGGAAAAGTGATTTATACCGAAAAAGACCCTTTTAGAAGCAAGAAAAATATTTCGGTACAGGGCCTTCCGGCGGGAATCTATATCCTTAGAGTTGACGATAGGGTGTTGCAATTTATTAAAAAGTAGTAGGAGATTAATTTTTTTCTTATTATCAATTTCATCTAAGGCCTTAAAAACCTTGTGTTTATCATAAAATCGATATAAGCAGATTCACTAATAATTAATATCTATAAGTGTTTCTGCTTATATTTTTTATTTATAAGTAATTATGCTTATATTTGCAGTATGATAGCGGTCATTACTGGTGATATTATAAATTCACAGCATGCGGACACTGAAGTTTGGATTACCAAGCTTAAAAATCTTCTCGAAATCTGGGGAAGCGCTCCCGGCACATGGGAAATCTACAGAGGAGATGAGTTTCAGTTCAAATGCAATATAGATGACGTTTTCTGGCATTTTCTAGCCATAAAATCACTTATTAAGAGTCAGGAAAATTTAGATGTAAGAATTGCCATCGGCATTGGTGAAGAAAGTTTTTCTTCCGATAAAGTTACCGAATCCAATGGAACAGCCTATGTAAATTCCGGCAGATTATTGAATGACCTCAAAAGTGACGGCCACACAGTGGCTATCAAAACATCCAGTGACTCTGTAGACAGAGATCTAAACATCTTATTGAAATGGTCATCCAAGGATTTTGATAACTGGACAATGGCTACGTCAGAGATTATTCATGAAATGATCATGAACAAAGATATTACACAGGAAGATCTTGCTAAAAGATTTGCTATTTCACAGTCTTCAATAAGCCAGAGACTGAAACGAGCTAACTATGAGCTCATCGTGGAAACCAACCAGTATTTCAGAAAGAAAATCTCAGAACTATAAGCATGATCTTTATCAAACTCATATTGGCACATCTACTCGGAGATTTTATACTTCAGCCAAATTCATGGGTTGCTGATAAGGAGAACTATAAACTAAAAAGTAAGTTTTTATACTTTCATGTTCTGATTCACACCGTTTTAAGCTTTATTTTCCTTTGGGATTTACAATTGTGGTGGGTTGCGGTTTTAGTAGGAGTTACCCATTTCATTATTGATGCAGCAAAGCTTAGTTTCCAAAATGTAAAAACAAAGAAAAGATGGTTTTTCATTGACCAATTACTTCATGTTTTGGTAATTGCAGGAGTTTCTTTCTATTTTCAGGAATTCAGCTTTGGTTTTTTACAAAATCAGGAATTTTTAAAGATCATTATGGCAGCATTGTTTCTGACAACGCCTGCTTCCATTTTTATCAAATTACTATTGTCATCATGGACACCCGCTCCGGATGGCCCAAACAATATTCAAACCGAATCTTTATCAAGTGCCGGAAAATATATCGGAATTTTAGAACGCCTTTTGGTATTTACCTTTATCATGGTAAATCACTGGGAAGGCGTAGGTTTCATGGTGGCTGCCAAATCTGTTTTCAGGTTCAGCGACCTAGCACAGGCAAAACAGAGAAAACTTACAGAATATGTATTAATTGGTACACTGCTAAGTTTTGGACTGGCTGTCTTAACAGGAATAATAATAAAGTAAATCAATAAATCTAACTACAATTTAGAAAGTAAAATTATGAGTCAAAAGAAAGAAATGTTGTACGAGGGGAAAGCAAAACAAGTATTTGCAACCGATAATCCTAATGAAGTAGTAGTACGTTTCAAAGACGATGCTACAGCATTTAACGCTCAAAAGAAAGGTCAGGTTGACCTGAAAGGGGAAATGAACAACGCGATTACTACCCTTATTTTTGAATACTTAAATGAAAAAGGAATCAAAACTCATTTCATCAAACAATTGGACGAAAGAGAGCAGTTGGTAAGAAAAGTATCTATCATTCCTTTGGAAATGGTAGTAAGAAATTACTCTGCAGGAAGTATGGCACAAAGATTAGGAGTAGAAGAAGGAATCAAATCTCCTGTAACAATCTTCGATATCTGCTACAAAAAAGACGAATTGGGAGATCCGCTTATCAATGATCACCATGCTGTTTTCTTAGGAGCTGCTACTTATGAAGAGCTTGACGAAATGTATGAGTTAACTTCTGATATCAATGAAATCCTTATCGACCTGTTTGACAAGATCAATATCATCCTTGTAGACTTCAAAATCGAATTAGGAAAAACTTCAGACGGCGAAATTATTCTTGCTGATGAAATTTCTCCTGATACTTGCAGACTTTGGGATAAAGATACCATGAAGAAATTAGATAAAGACAGATTCAGAAGAGACCTAGGTGAAGTTACTGAGGCGTATGTTGAGATCTACAACCGTCTTAAAAATCTTCTACAGAAATAAGATTTCGGATCCTAGACATTAGGAATCTGATATTTATTCTGAAAAACAATTTGTTAGTTAAAACAAAATTAAAACTTGAAGTTAACTTAGACTAATTTCTAACATCTAATATCTAACTTCTAATCATTAGAAAAAATAGAAATGAAAAGTTTAGACATTCATAAAAGTGAATATTTAAAACAGTTTGAAAACCAGACTTACGGAAGAAATCTTTTCAGAACTCAGGAAGAGGAAAGACTGGATGCTCCCAATGAAGAGTGTGGGATCTTCGGATTGTATTCAGATAATGATCTGGATACTTTCTCTCTTTCGCAATTCGGACTTTTTGCATTACAGCACAGAGGTCAGGAGGCTTGTGGTATTTCCGTTTTAAAAGATGGAAGAATTACAAACATGAAAGATGAAGGACTGGTTTTAGATGTTTATAAAGACATTCAGGAACCTGAAACTTTTATGGGAAATTCTGCAATTGGACATACTCGTTATACCACTGCAGGAGATAAAAAGAAATATAACTTCCAGCCATTTTTCGCCAAAAACGAATATGACCAGATTATACTTTCAATAGCACACAACGGTAACCTTACCAATGCCAAGGAACTAAAGCAGGAATTAGAAGCTGAAGGCGTAGTTTTCAGAGCAACTTCCGATTCTGAGGTTATCCTGAGACTAATCCAGAAAAACCTTGACCTTGGACTTCGCGGGGCTATTAAAGCTACCATGGAGAAAATTGAAGGGGCCTATTCTGTAGTGGGAATGACCAGAAATAAATTCTTTGCATTCCGAGACTTTAATGGTATTCGTCCATTGGTTTTAGGAGCAATTGATGAGAATTCCTATGTAGTTGCATCAGAATCTGTGGCATTAGATGCCGTAGGTGCGCAGTATGTACGCGACATTCTTCCGGGGGAAATCATTTATACAAATGAAAATGAACCTGGAAAACTTCAGTCTTATATGATGGATGAAGCAAAGGGCAAACAAAGAATCTGCTCATTTGAGTACATCTATTTTGCAAGACCTGACTCTACTTTAGAAAACATCAATGTTTATGAGATCAGAGAAAAGTCTGGTGAAAAAATATGGGAACAAGCTCCTGTAGATGCTGATTTAGTAATTGGAGTTCCGGATTCCGGAGTGCCTGCTGCTATTGGTTTCTCTAAGGCGTCAGGGATCCCTTTCCGTCCTGTATTAATTAAAAACAGATACATCGGAAGAAGCTTTATTGTTCCTACTCAGGAAATGAGAGAAAGGGTAGTTAATCTAAAATTAAACCCGATTATCTCAGAAATGAAAGACAAAAGAGTAGTTATTATTGATGACTCTATTGTTCGTGGAACAACCTCTAAAAGATTGGTTAAAATTCTAAAAGATGCAGGAGTAAAAGAGATTCACTTCAGAAGTGTTTCTCCACCAATTATAGCTCCTTGTTATTTAGGAATTGATACCCCTTCAAAGGATGATCTTATTTCGGCAAACATGTCTACAGAAGAACTTAAAAACTATTTAGGAGTAGATTCTTTAGAATTTTTAAGTATAGATAACCTAAAGACTATTTTAGGATCTGCCAACCATTGCTTCGGATGCTTTACAGAAGAATATCCGGTAGGAAAAGGAGAGGAGGTAGAATTATTCAATTAATTCTTTACTAAAATAAAAACAAAAAAGAGTCAGGTTATGCCTGGCTCTTTTTCATTAAAACCAAATATAGCAGAACCTTAATATTCATGTATTATATAGTATACATGCAAGTTTTAATTTTGTAAGATTAAAGCTTCAGAATATGAAAAATATATTTCTTACAGGTCTTTTTCTTGTATGTACCCAATTTTACTTCTCCCAGTCTTTCGATAAGCAAGCCCATCGTGGAGGAAAATCTCTCTATCCTGAAAATACAATTCCGGCAATGGAGAATGCCTTAAAAATGAATATTACGACATTGGAAATGGATCTGGCTATAACAAGGGATAAACAGGTAATCCTTTCCCATGATTCTTTCCTTTCTCCGGAATTAATAACAAAGCAGGACGGCACCTATATTCCAAAAGACTCCGGTTTTTACTATAAAATTTATGATATGCCCTATGCAAAGATTCAAACATTTGATGTTGGGATGAAGAAGCTTAATAATTATCCTGATCAGAAGAAGATGAAAGCTAAAAAACCTCTTTTTTCTGAAGTAATAGAGGCGTGTGAGGCTTATTCTCGTGAACTGAAAAGACCTCTGCCTTTTTATAATATTGAAACCAAAACACGCCCTTTCTCTGATAATATTCTCCATCCGGAACCAAAAGAATTTGTAGACCTGATGATGAAAATTATTTTGGCGAAAAAGATTCAGGATCGGGTAATTATTCAATCTTTTGATCCCAGAACCCTGGAGATTATTCATAAAGAATACCCTGAAATTATGACTGCCTTATTGGTGGAAAAAGTTGATGATAAAAAATTGGCTCAGCAGCAGGCTTACTTCAAAAATATACCTACGGAGAAATTCAAGCTATATCCGGATCATTTGAGTGGTGTAGCAGGAGATATGAAATTTCTAAGTTTTACTCCAACTATATACAGTCCGGATCATACACTTGTTACTCCCAAACTTGTAAAGGAATGTCATGCACTAGGCATGAAAGTGATCCCATGGACTGTTAATACAAAAGAAAGATTACAAGAATTAAAAGATATGAGAATAGACGGAGTAATCAGTGATGATCCTAGAATATTCCAATAGTTCTTTACATTTTCCTTAAAAAATAAATAGCCGAAAGAAAAAATCTTTCGGCTATTTTATCAATGCAGAAATCTGCATCTGGAGTTAAAAAATTGGTTTATTTCTTATTAGAACTTATAGTTCACACCTAACTGGAAAACTCTGTTATTGTTTTCAGCAGCCGGTCTGCTCTTGTCAATCTTTGTCAAGCTATTTACATATCTTGCGTTGATACCGATGTTAGAAGTAATATCATACCCTAAACCAAGACCTAAACCAAAGTTGAATTTATTAATCTGGTCTTTTTCGATATCCTCAGAGTGAGAGCTTGTAGTGGTAGTTGTAATACCTCCTGTAGTGCTTGCTACAGTAGCTTCTCCCTTATTTTTACCATTAATGAAATAACTGAATTCAGGTCCAGCTTCAACATAGAACTTCTCTGTAGGTCTCATCTGAACCATCAAAGGGACAGAGATATAGTTCATTGTTACTTTATCCTGTAATTTAGTTTTTACATTGGTAGTACCGTTATCAGTTTCTAAAGAAGAGATTACATCTCTTGAACCCATTTGGTTATATAATACCTCAGGTTGGAAGCTGAAGTGCTTAGAGATTGGAATGTTCACAAAAGCACCTGCATGAAAACCTAATTTCTGGCTGTTCATACCAAATTGTTGCTGGCTGAAATAAGCAGAGTTACCTCCGGCTTTAATACCAAATCTTACAGGTTGAGCGTCTTTTTTAAGAGGAGATGTATTAACTGTTGTTGTTTCTTGTGCAAAGGCTAATGTCCCAGCTGTTAAAGCCAGTCCTAAAAATAACTTCTTCATAATTTTATTTTTTTTAATTTTACTGTTTACTACTTTAAATGATTTTTCAATCACTTGCGGTTTATTTTGCAAAATGCTTGCCAAACTTAAAAAACCTTGATTAACAAAGGTTTTGTAGCGGTTTTTACAAGTAAAAAAATAACTATTCTCTCCTGTACTTTCTAAAATATATCAACATATATGGAATATTTATGATAAAATTTATGTTAAATTTAGTTCATTTGGTGATAATTTCTTAACCGGAATATTGGTTAAATTTATTAGATCAATCTCTTAAATATTCTTTATTTTTTAAACGAATTAAGAAAAAACAATAAAAATTTCTAAGAATCTCTTCCCAATAAAAATGTCGAACTAAAAAATAGTCCGACATTCATCTAAAGAAGAATAAATATTTCTATTTGAACTTATAGGCTACTCCAACCTGAATAGCATTATTTCTTGATTTGTTATCATTTTCTGAGATGTCATTCTTTAATAGACCTGTAAGACCTGCAGTAAATCTTGCAGTCACTCCAAAGCTTTGAGTAAAGTAATATCCTGCACCAATGCCTATCCCAAAATTGAATTTGTTATAAAGCTCCTTTGGTATTTTATTGGAAAAGCTATCAGAATATGTATTTGTTTGGCTTCCTATTGATTCTGTAACAGTGAAATCTCCTTTTGATTTCCCGCCAAGCAATAATCCGAACTCAGGACCGGCCTCTACATAAAGCTGAGGAAGAATATTGTACTGAACCATTACAGGAAGAACCAAATAATTGAAGTTTGTTGTATAAGTAGATGTTCTTCTGTATCTATGGTCATTTGAACCAAAATTAAGGTAATCCTCAGTTTTTGATCCTAACTGACTGAAAAGAAGTTCAGGCTGAATACTGAATTTCTCAGCTACCGGAATATTTACAAATACCCCTGCATTAAAACCAGGCTTCAGTTTCTCATTGTTATCATAATTGTAACTGTCATTGCTGGTAACTGTAGAAGCATTGAATCCTGCTTTAACACCAAATGTAATAGGAGATGATGATTTAACTTTTTCCTGTGCATTTACAAAAAGGCATCCAGCGAATGCCAACCCCATAAAGAGTTTTCTCATGATTTTTAAGTTTTAATTTAATTCCCATAATTGAAGCAAAATTTTCGCCAAATAAAGGAAACTGACAAAAGTCCTACAAAAGCGAAAAAGTCAGATTTAACAAGTAAACCTGACTTTTTCTATTGAAATCAAAATGTATTCTATTTATTGAGATGTATCCTTACTTTTAATCCCACTTTCAGTAGAATGTATTAAAATGATTTAAATTAATATTTGATTTTTAATGAATCAAATACAATTCACTATAACACAGAAACTGTTGAGTGGAAATATTTCGAATTGGGATACAATCAGTACATAGTAGGCAAATTTCTTGCCAAAAAATGTTCAATGAATATTTTAAATAAAAAAACCGGATTAAATATTTAATCCGGTTTCTATAATTTGTTAAGTGTAAGCTTAGAATTTGTAAGCTAAACCAACTTGGAACGCTCCATTTTTGTTAGAGTCTGAACCACTAGGTCTGTCTTTTGCGATGTCTGTTAAACCTGCAACATATCTTACGTTAACTCCGATATTCTGAGTGAAGTAGTAACCTGCTCCAAGACCAAGTCCGAAATCAAAAGTTTTAGTTCCGTCTTTAATATCTACAGAATTAGACTGATATTTTGCTTTAGCACTTACCAGGAATCCGAATTGAGGACCTGCTTCTAAGTATAGGTTAGGAAGTGCATTGTACTGTAACATTACCGGTACTGCAATATAATCAAGATTAGCTTTTACATCACTATTAGATTTTGCTTTTGCTCCCATTCCGCTGTATAATACCTCCGGTTGAACAGAGAAATCCTGAGCTACTGGAATGTTAGCAAATACACCACCATAAAATCCAGCTTTTGAATTCCAACCACTTTCAGTAAGGCTAGAAACATTAAGACCAGCTTTTAAACCAAATCTAATTGGAGATGA
Organism: Chryseobacterium aurantiacum; assembly: GCF_003020585.1. Classification (GTDB taxonomy): domain Bacteria; phylum Bacteroidota; class Bacteroidia; order Flavobacteriales; family Weeksellaceae; genus Chryseobacterium; species Chryseobacterium aurantiacum. Next base: position 153,221 of record NZ_PXUE01000002.1, on the reverse strand, counting down.
AGAAGCTGTATTACTAGAAGTTTTCTGTGCAAAAGTGAAAGTACCTGCTACTAATGCTAGGCCTAAAAAAATCTTTTTCATAAGTTTATATTTAATAGTTTTTAAGTTTTATTTAACATTTTGATTATAATCAAACGGCGTGCCAAAGAGTGTGGTATCTAATTTTGTTAGCCTATTTACTTATGTATATGTATGTATATAAGTTATTTGTGCGTATTTTCTTATATTCTTTTTTATTATTCTTTAAAAGCAGGAAGAATATTTTTTAACATTCTTTAAGTTATTAAAATAAAAAAGACCAGATTAAAAATAATCTGATCTTTTTTATTGAATATAAAATTTGTTAGTGAATGTATGGAAGCTTATTTAAATTTATAAGCTAATCCTACTTGGAATACATTGTTTCTGACAGCATCAGATCCACTAGGTCTGTTTTTAGCAATATCTGTTAAACCTGCAACATATCTAGCTGTAATTCCTAGGTTTGGAGTGAAATAGTATCCTGCACCAAGACCAATTCCAAAGTTGAATGTATTGAAGTTGTCTTTGTAATTGTCTGAGGTAGAAGAATCTCCGTTAGATTCATTTTTCAATTTATTTTTAGCACTTACCATGAAACCGAATTCCGGACCAGCCTCTAAATAAAGGTTTGGAAGGGCGTTATACTGGAACATTACCGGTACTGCGATATAATCTAACTTGGTAGAAGCTGAATATTTTGTTCCCAAAGCTGTAAAGTTTGATTTGTTACCATACTGTGAGTACAATACCTCCGGTTGGATGCTGAATGAAGCGGCTACCGGAATGTTAGCAAATACACCTGCATTAAATCCTATTTTAGATTTTTGGTCATCTAAACCACTATCTTTTGAAAGTGAAGATACGTTCATTCCTCCTTTCACCCCAAATGTTACCGGATTAGAAGAAGGCGTTTGTTGAGCGAACGCTAATGTTCCTGCAGTTACTGCTAATCCTAAAATTAACTTTTTCATAACTTTAATTTTTTTAATTTTACTCTTTCTTAATTTTAAATTTTACTACTTGTTCACATTTCTGTAGAACGCAGAGTATCTTTCAAATTGCTTGCCAAAAATATTTTTCACCCTCAAAATAAATGAAAAAAATACTTGACAGATAAGTGGTTTTAATATTATATTCCTGATTTTCAATTTATTAAAAATTCAAATAAACATTTGTTTAGAAGATATCTAAATTGACAATTTTGTCAAAAAAAGGATTGAAAAAATGAGTGATTAATCAAATTTATTCTAGGAATCATTCATTTTTTATAAAATTATTGGCTTTAAAAATGCAAAATTTCAGATCTGCAGTGTTCATAATTTTTGCTTAGGATTAAAATTAATAAAACAATATTCTATTAAATCAACCTTATCCATCTCGTTTTCTTTATTAATTTTGTATTCCTTATAAAATTATAATCTGATACCCTACAAAAGGCTCATGAATTTTGTAAGAATTCCTTAACTATTACAACATGAAAAAATGTACCCTGCTGCTGTTATTCCTTATTTTTGAAAACAGTTTCCAAGCTCAGGTGGGAATCAATACAACAACACCAAGTCCATCATCAGTACTTGAGATTATGGGGTCCAACAAAGGCCTTTTAATTCCTAGAATTGCACTAACGGGTAGTTCAGATACTGTTACAATACCATTACCCGCCAATTCTTTAATGATTTACAATACAGCTGCGGTAAACGATGTTTTTCCGGGTTATTATTATTGGAGCACAACGGCAGGACGATGGACAAAAGTATTGGATGACCTTAAACCTATTGTAATGACTGGATGGAGCCTTACCGGAAACTCGGGTATGGTGAATGGAGTTAATTTTATAGGAACTTCTGATAATGTAGATGTTATTTTTAAAAGAAATAATATTGTATCTGGTGTATTAAATACAACCAACACGATCTTTGGAGTCAACAGTTTAACAGCTAATACAATAGGATTAAACAATACTGCGGTAGGAGTGAATAATTTAATTTCGAATACCACAGGAAGCATGAATACAGCTATTGGGGCAGAAGTGTTGAGCAACAATAAATCTGGGATACAAAATACAGGTTATGGCTACAGGGCTTTATATTCGAATCTGGATGGAAATAATAATGTTGCCAACGGCTATTTTTCACTTTTTTCTGCTAAAAGCACAATAGGGAATGTTGGCATTGGGGCTAGTTCTCTTCGTGAGCTTGTCTCCGGGGACGACAATATAGGAATAGGAGGAGATGCTTTACGGATGCTTCCTGGTGGTAGGGGAAATACGGCTATTGGGGGATCTGCAGGATATAATTTGAATACGATGAATAATTATAACACTTTCATAGGTTTCCGTGCGGGTGCAGGTCTTGTTTCCGGGAAATCAAATACGATTATCGGCGCCAATGTAAGCGGACTGTCTTCTTCACTTTCAAATAACATTATCATTGCCGATGGAGATGGAAACAGGAGAATTAATATTGACCAGAATGGTAATATCGGTATCGGAACCAATACTCCAAAGTTCCCACTGGACATTAGATTAAAGACTGCAGCATGGCCCCTGGCAGTAACAAGCCTTACGTATTACGGAATAAGTCCTGATTCAGGTTCTTTTGACGGAACACCCACTACTTATTCTAATTATACTAATGATATAGGTACCTTCAATACCAATACCTCTATTTATGCGGATGGGAATATTATATCGGTAGGTAAATTGAGTGTGGCACAGACGTCTCTTTTTTCTGATAAAAGAATAAAAAATATCATGAGTAGGTCGGATAATGGAAAAGATTTAATCACCTTAAGAAAGCTAATCATCACCAATTACGGTATGAAGGATAAGGCATTATATGGTAATCAGGAATTTAAAAAGGTAATTGCCCAGGAGGTAGAGGCTGTATATCCGCAGGCAGTCAGTAAGAGTGGTGTGAAGACCTTTATTCCCAATATCTATCAGCTGGCAAAACAGGAGGGAGACGTTTTTACCTTTGAAAAAAGGATTGCTATTTCTAAAGAAGATCAATTTCTTAAAATATATGATGAAACAGGAGAATCCATATTGGAAATAGAGAACAGTACACCTCACAGTATCACAGTAAATCTGGCTGGAAAAACGCTTAAGGGTAAGCTTTTTGTTTACGGAACTGAAGTCTCCGACTTAAGAACTGTAGATTATGATGCTTTATCTATGCTGAACATCTCTGCAACTCAGGAATTGGCCAATAAAATAGAAGTCTTAGAAAATGAAAATGAGGCTTTAAAGAAATCGAATATGGAAATGAAGCGTACACAGGCTATTTTTGAAGAACGTTTAAAACGCTTAGAACCTTCCTCTGGAAAATAGAAATATTTCTTTCAGGATTAAAATTAAACAAACCCCACTTACTAAATAGGTGGGGTTTGTTGTTTGTTTTATCTTGTTGATAATAAGATTTTGTTAAAGATATTTATTAAGCGTCATTCAATTTTCTGTAAAAATGAAGAGAATCAATGATGTTTTTTTGACTGCATTCGTGGTCATAAGAACATGAACCAATACTTGAAAGCAAAGAGAAATTAATTTTGCTGTCTATATTTTTTTTGTCATTTAAAAGCAGAGCAGTAATGTCCTCATCTGTAAAATCACTAATATCCAAATAAGGATAGTAACGTTGAATATTTTCAATAATAGCCTTTGAATCTTCCTCTGAAATAAGGTTTTCAAGATAAGCAAGATGAGCCTCTGAAATCATTCCCATGGCAACAGCTTCTCCATGCAGGATAGGATTTCCTTGTTGTAAACATAAGCTTTCTACAGCGTGCCCGATAGTATGCCCAAAATTCAACGTTTTTCTGATATTGCTTTCATGGAAGTCTTTTTCAACCACTTCCTGCTTGATATCCATGGAGGTCTGAATATGTGGGGTTACCGCTTCCACATCAAGTTTATGGATTTGAATCAATTGATTCCAGTGTGCCTTATCAGCAATTAGTCCATGTTTAAGCATTTCTGCAAATCCGCTTCTTAGTTCTTTAAAAGGCAGGGTTTCCAAAAATTTAGGATAAATGAAGATTTGCTCCGGGAAGGCAAATGTTCCCACCATGTTTTTATAATGCATCAAGTCAATACCTGTTTTTCCTCCAATGGAAGCATCACACATGGATAAAAGGGTAGTAGGGATATTGATAAACTGTATTCCTCTTTTATATGTAGAAGCTACAAAACCTCCCATATCTGTAATTACACCGCCTCCTAAATTGATAATCAATGCTTTTCTGTCTGCCTGCATTTCTGTAAGAATTTCCCAAAGCTGGTTAGCGGTTTGAATATTTTTCATTTCTTCTCCGGCTTCAATCTCAAGAATTTCAAAACCAAGATCTGTTTCCATATTTCCCAAAAGTATAGGAAGGCAGTATTCATGGGTGTTTTCATCTACCAAAATGAAAATTTTACTGAATGTTTTTTCGTGAAGAAGTTCGTTTAGCTGAGAAAAATTATCGTTTAATATTGTTATCATCTTAGATTGTATATAAAGTTAAAAACGTAAACTATATTGCAAAGTTATGATTCTTAATTTTTAACTCGTAACTAAATTACTATCTTTGCAGAAATTTTTAGAATGAGCAGAGATAATAATAATTCAGACAGACCAAAGAGACCAAGAATTTCAACCAAGAAAAGTTCTGATGATTCTCGTGCTTCCAGATCTGGAAATTCTTCAGGATCAAAACCTTTTAAGAAACCTTTCTCTAAAGATGGAGGTAAAAAAGGTCCAGAACATTCAGGATCCAACTCAAGATTTGAAAAGAAACCATTCAAGAAAAATAACGAAAGCTTTGATAGCTCTAGTGACAATTCTGAATCAAAATCTGAAAATAGAGCTTATATCACGAATAAAAGTGAGAGCTATCCGAAGAAATCTTTTGGAAAACCTAAAAGAGGAGGAAAAAGCTTCGATACGAGAGACAAGTACGAAAGAGGTAGCCTAAAATATGGAAGAAGACCATCTAATGGTGATGATAGAAATGATGACAGAGCAAAATCTTTTGTACAGAAAAGAAGACTGAACAAGATTGAAAAAGATGTTCATAAAGACAGCATCCGTCTTAATAAGTATATTGCTAATTCCGGTATCTGCAGCAGGAGAGAGGCTGATGAGCTTATCACTCAAGGTTTGGTAGAGGTAAACGGAAAAGTGGTAGATGAAATGGGATATCAGGTACAAAAAACGGACAGAGTAGTTTTTGACGGACAAAGTATTACTCCGGAAAAACCTGTTTATGTACTTTTGAACAAACCAAAAGGTTATATTTCTACAACTAAAGACGATAAAGCTAGAAAAACCGTAATGGATCTTGTAGCAAATGCTTCTCCTTACAGACTTTTCCCTGTTGGAAGACTAGATCGTTCTACAACGGGTGTAATTCTATTGACAAATGATGGACACATGACAAAAAAACTGACGCATCCATCTTTTGATGCTAAGAAAATTTATCATGTAACTTTGGATAAGAAGCTAACTGGTGAGGATTTACGTCTTATTGCAGAAGGTATTCGTCTTGATGAAGGAGTCGCTACAGTGGATCAGATTTCATACATTGAAGGGAAACCTAAAAATGAAATTGGAATTGAAATTCATATCGGATGGAACCGTGTGATCAGAAGAATTTTCCAAAGATTAGGATATGAAGTAGAAAGCTTGGATAGAGTAATGTTTGCAGGAATGACGAAGAAGAATATCAAGAGAGGACACTGGAGAATCCTTACAGATCTGGAAGTAAATAACCTTAAGATGCTTTAAAACAATGATGAGTCATGAATTTTAAATTCTGACTTCTTATTAACATCATTATTCTTAAGCAAGAATTTTAAGTTTAAAAAATAAAAAGCGTAGAAATTATTTTCTACGCTTTTTGCATTATTAATAGGTTTTTAAAATAAATGTCTCAAATTTGAGACATTTGTCGTATTTTTGTGGTCATTGAAAAAATATGAATACTCAGCAAAAAATTATTGATACTGCGATATCTGTTTTAAATGAGAATTTTTCTGCAACATTTGAGGATATTGCATTGCGTTGTGGCATTAACAGAAGAACAATTCACCGCTATTTTAAAAACCGTCATGAATTATTAGAAGCATGTAATAAGGACATGATGGAGGCATGGGAGCTTGCGGCTATTAAAGCCTGTAAAAGTTCCGAAGATCCTTTGGTGCAACTTGAACATTTATTATACGAAGGAATTGACAGTGGAACAAAGTATGCATTTCTAATGAAACTGAATGATGATGTTCAACCACTTTCAACATCTTACAAAAGTGAGCAAAGTGAATCCTATTTTAAGATAAGAAATCAATTATTTGAGGCTATTCAGGAATTACAAAAAGAGAAAGTAATAGATAATCAGTTTCCGTTACCGTGGATAAAAATTCTTTTTACCAGTGTAATTTCTGCAACGATTACAGCATTCAGATCCGGAGATATTGCTCATAATAAGGTAAAAGAACTGGCTTGGAACTCATTCAGTAGAAGTATTGGAATCCAATTTAAATAATAGAAAAAAATGATACATTCCTTTTTAATGATAGGTCAGTCAAATATGGCTGGTCGCGGCTTTGCTAAAGAAGTTCTGCCTATCTTTGATGAGCATATTAAGATGCTAAGAAACGGATTATGGCAAATTATGTCCGAGCCTATTAATTTTGATCGTCCCAGTGCCGGAGTTGGACTTTCTGCTTCATTTGCCGCTTCATGGAGGATTGATAATGCGCAAGATGAAATAGGATTAATACCCTGTGCTGATGGAGGAACCAGCCTTGATGATTGGGCTGTAGGTGGTGCTTTATTTGAAAATGCAATATCACAGGCCAGGCTTGCACAACGAACAAGTCAGCTTTCAGGTATTTTGTGGCATCAGGGCGAAAGCGACAGTACCCCGGAAAGAGCTGGGAAATATTGTGAAAAATTACATGAAATTATTGAGGCATTTCGCAAGGAATTAAATGTTCCGGAAGTTCCTGTTGTTATAGGTGGTTTAGGAGATTTCTTATCTGATGGAATCTTTGGACAATATTTTGCATCTTACCCCTTAATTAATAATGCATTGGAAAGTTTTGCCAGAACACATGCAAACTGTTACTTTGCTACAGCAAAAGGACTTACAGCCAATGCTGATGGTATTCATTTTAATGCTCGGTCCCAAAGAATATTAGGAGTTAGATATTATGCAGCTTTTCGTGATCTAATGCATATTTCTGACCCCCTTAATGATGAAGAGCATGTATTGACAACAATCTATAATCGCGATTATACCAAAACAGAAAAAATAAAACTGCTTGAGCATGAATTTGCAGTTGGAAACATTGAAATTAAAGATTATCTGACAGAATTAGCCATAGTGAGTCAGGAGTAAAATATGATAAAACAAAACAACAGCATCAAATGATGCTGTTGTTTTGTTTTTGAGACCTATTGATCTATCCTATTTTATCCCAGTACTGTTACTCCTTTTTCGATCATCTCATAAATGGCATCTCTGCCGTTATCAGGTCTTACATTTACAGCACGTGTTCCGTTAAAGTGAAGACATGTCACATATCCGTTGGCTACGGCATCCTGACAAGTAAATTTCACACAGTAGTCCATGGCTAATCCAACAATTTCTACCAGCTGAATATCATGGTATTTCAAGAAATCATCCAAACCTGTTTTCATAAAGTGATTATTATCCTGAAAGCCGCTATAGCTGTCAATTTCAAGATTTTTTCCTTTTTGGATGATATGAGTTACCTTATCCTGATTCAAATCTTTGTGGAATTCTGCACCAAAAGTTCCCTGAATACAGTGATCCGGCCACATAAACTGTGGAACACCATTTAGAATAATATTTTCACCAACTTTCTTTCCATTGCTGCTGGCAAAGCTTTTATGCCCTACCGGATGCCAATCTTGTGTCAAAATAACCTGGTCATATTCATTTTCCTCCATCAAAAGATTGATGTACGGGATAATTTCATTAGCTCCAGGAACTGCAAGAGCTCCGCCTTCACAAAAATCATTCTGTACATCGACTATTATTAATGCTTTTTTCATATTTAGATTTCTCGAATTTTTGATAAATTTACAAAACTAACAGACAAAAAATTGTCCAAAACTGAATTATCGGACAAATCGGCAATATATTTTTTCGAACTTATAAGAATAAGCCGTGGAATTTAAAAAAAAGTAAACTTTATGGATAGAGTATTTTATTTGGAAGGGTAAACCAAATATCAATAGCTTATCTTTGCAGTAAATAAATATTTTTTATGTCATTCGAGTCTTTAGGATTATCACACAATATTATTCGTTCTGTGAACAAGTTGGGTTATTTAAAGCCATTTCCAATCCAGGAGCAGGCTGTTCCTGTTATTTTACAAGGAAAAGACCTGATGGGTATTGCACAAACAGGTTCTGGAAAAACAGCTTGTTTTGTGATGCCAATTTTAGAAAAATTACAGAATTCAGAGGCTAAAAAAGGCCGTAACGTTCAGGTTTTAATATTGGTTCCTACCCGTGAATTAGCAATTCAGATTGATGAAGTTTTTAGGGCTTTCACAGAAAACTTAAAAAGAGAGATCCGTACTATGGCAGTTTATGGTGGGGTTTCTATCAATCCACAGATGAAAGGAATGTTTGGTGTAGAAGTTCTTATAGCAACTCCGGGACGTTTATTAGACTTAATTGATCATAATGCACTAAGTATTTCAGAAATTCAGCATTTGGTAATTGATGAAGCAGATAAAATGTTTCAGCTGGGTTTTGGTGAAGAAATGAATAAGCTTTTTGCTCTGATGCCTGTGGTAAAGCAGACAACGTTGTTTTCTGCGACTTTAAATGATAAAGTTTCTGAAATGAAGGAACGCTTATCCATTAACCCAACAATTATTGAAATTAAAAAAGAGGAAGTTGAAATTGATAATATCGAGCAACTGGCATATCATGTTTCACCGGAAAATAAAGGTCCTTTTCTACGATATTTAATTAAAGAAAAGAAAGTTGAAAAAGCTTTGATTTTTGTCTCTTCTACAAGATCAGCTGATAATTTGGTTGAGAAACTTAAAAAGAATAAAATTAAGGCAGTAGCCATTCACAGTCAGAAATCACAAGGTGCCCGTAGAAATAATTTAGAAGAATTTAAAGTAAATGGAGCTCAGATTTTAGTCGCTACGGACTTAATTGGCCGTGGTATTCACATTGAGTCTCTCCCTTGTGTTATCAACTACGAATTACCGCGTTCACCATTAGATTATATTCACCGTATTGGTAGAACAGGCCGTGCCAATGAAAAAGGGACTGCTATCAATATTTTAACAGATGATGAACTGCAGCATTTCAGAGTAATTCAGAAAAAAATGGGTAAAAAAGTACCTTTACAAAGAACAGAGGGAATTGATTTGCATGGATATTAATCTATCAATTAAAATAATAAGAGCTTCAATTTTAGATAATTGGAGCTTTTTTTATGCATTGAAAACATTTTCCGTTGTACAATTAACGCTTTCTTCATTTTAAATTCTTGATTTTTTGATAAATTTACGCAGATTACGTTAAAAATATGTCCATACCCCAATTTATCAGAGAAATCGATAATATAAAAATTAAAACATTAATAAATGAATGATCTAGAAAAAAAGAAATTCCCAATAGGAGAGTTTATGGTTCCGGAAAACATCTGTGACACTACTCTGGATACCTACATCAAAGTGATAAAGGACTTTCCAGGAAGATTGAAGAATCTTATTGAACATTTTACAGATGAACAGCTGGATACCCCTTACAGAGAGGGAGGATGGACGGTAAGGCAGCTTGTGAATCATCTTTCAGACAGTCATATGAACAGTTTTATTCGTTTTAAGCTTGCATTAACGGAAGATAATCCAACAATAAAGCCATACGATGAAGCTAAATGGGCAGAGCTTCAGGACAGTTTTCATATGCCTGTAAAACCTGCCATGAGAATGTTAAAAGGGACTCACCAGCGATGGACAGTACTTCTTAAGAGTCTTACCAATAAACAATTTGAGAGAACATTTCGCCATCCCGAGCATAATAAAAGTTATGATCTGAGAGAAAGCCTTGCGATGTATGTTTGGCATTGTGATCATCATTTTGCGCATATTGAAAATCTGAAGAAAGAAAAAGGTTGGTAAAAAAGACTCTTAATCATCCCATATACTTTGAGGAAATTATTGAAAGAATTTCCAAATTATCTGAAAATACTCCTGCAAAATGGGGAGAAATGAATGTGAGTCAGATGCTAAAACATTGTGACCTAGTTCTTCAGGTTGCTTTGAGAAAAATTGAGTTGCCTCCCATTGGTATTTTCTACAAGGCGATAGGAATCGTTACTAAAATGGAAATGTATGTTTTCAATAACGGAATTCCCAGAAACATGCCTACTTTTCAAAAACTAATCGTTAATTTTGAGTGTGATTTTGATGAATCAAAAACCAATCTACTGAAAACACTGGAGGAATTTCGGGCAGCCTGTGAAAACAAAAAGCTGCCGGATAGCCACAGATTATTCGGAAATATGACTGAAAAAGACTGGGAATTTTTAGAATATAAGCATCTTAATCATCATTTAAAACAATTTAATGTATGAGTTTTTTTGATAAAATATTCGGTGGAAAAAGTGAAACACCTGATCAAAAATCTTTCTGGAAAAAGATAGAAACTGAAGAAGATCTGGCACAGGCCATTGAACACTCTCACCAACATAAAATAGCTATTTTCAAGCATTCAACGAGCTGCTTTATCAGTAGAACCGTTTTGAAAAACTTTGAAAAAGAGGTTGAAAATTCTGATCAGGAAATAGAACTGTATTATTTGGACTTATTGGCTCACAGAGCTATTTCAAATAAAATTGCTGCAGATCTTGGGATAAGGCATGAAAGCCCTCAGATAATCGTTATAGAGAACGGAAAGCCCGTCACCAGCGCTTCGCACGAAGACATTTCTTTAAGCCAGATTGTATAATGAAGAATATTAATAATTATTTAGCCAAAGTCTTAAATGTTCCCCTTCAAAACGTGAACACATGCAGTCTGCACTATGAAGTAAAGAAAATTCCTAAAAATCAGTTTCTTCTTCAGTATGGCGAAATATGCAGGCATATATTCTTTGTAGAAAAAGGTCTTTTAAAGATGTATTCCATTGATAAAAATGGTAAAGAGCACATTATACAATTTGCTCCTGAAAGCTGGCTTATTTCTGACCGAAGCAGTCTTTATTTTAATGAAAAATCCAACTATTATATTGAAGCTGTAGAAGATTCGGAAATATTGTTTCTGCATCCTGATTTCTTCAATAAGCTGGTAGAGCAATTTCCAAACAGTATTGAGAGAAGTGATTTCCTTCTTCAGAAACATATCAGAAGCCTTCAGAACAGAATCAATTCTCTCTTGGGCGAAACTGCTGAAGAAAGGTATATGAAATTCATTAAAATGTATCCTGATTTGCTTCTTAGGGTTCCTCAATGGATGATTGCTTCCTATCTAGGCATTACTCCTGAGAGTTTAAGCCGTGTAAGAAAGGAATTGGCAAGGAAAAATTTCATTCCGGATAACAAATAGGGATCAAATCCTTTTGGCAAGATTTCCTACCTGTCTGAGCTTTGCCTGTGTTTCTTCTGACCACGGAAGTCCGATACAAAGCCTCATACAGTTTTCAAACTGCTCCTGAAAGGTAAACATTCTTCCGGGAGCAATACTTATATTCTGTTTGATTGCTAAATCATAGAGTTCGGTAGTTCGTATTTTTTTATCAAATTCTACCCATAGAGATAATCCTCCCTGCGGACGGCTTGTTTTTGTTCCTTCAGGAAAATATTCAGCAATGGTTTGCACATAGTTTTGATAGTTACTTTGCAGAGTTTTTCGAAGCTGTTGAAGGTGCTTTTCATACCTTCCGGATTTTAAAAAATTGGCTACTGCTTCATTTACAATAGAAATAGAGGATGTAGAGTGCAAAAGTTTAAGCTTCAGTATTTTATCCTTATATTTTCCGGGGGCAATCCAGCCTACACGATATCCTGGAGCCAATGTTTTTGAAATAGAACTGCAGTACAAGACATTTCCATCTTTATCAAAGGATTTACAGCACTTAGGACGGGTGGTTCCAAAGTAAAGATCACCATACACATCATCTTCAATCAGAGGAATATTATTTTCCGACAGAATTTTCACAATTTCTTTCTTATTCTCGTCAGGCATACAGCTTCCCAAGGGGGAATTAAAATTCGGAATCAAGAGGCACAGATCAATCTTTGGCAGTAATTTCTTTAATGCATCTATTTCTATTCCGGTAGTAGGATGGGTAGGAATTTCCAGCACTTTTAATCCTAATCCATTCGCCAACTGCAAGATTCCCGGATAACATGGACTTTCAATGGCAATGGTGTCTCCCGGCTTTCCAAGTGCCATGAGACAGAAAGACAGCGCATTCATGCCGCCGTTGGTTGTAATCAGATCATTTTCATTAAGGTTTCCTCCCCATTGCAAGGAGCGTACGGCAATCATTCTTCTTAGTTTCAGGTTTCCCTGAAGTTCCTCATATTCTGTTCCTCCATCTTTTAATTCTCTTATGGCATGTACGATTTCTTTCTTCAGTTTGGCTTGTGGCAAAAGATCTCCGGACGGAATCCCGATGGAAAAAAAAGTAATATCCTTCTTTCCCATATTTTCATACACTTTACTGATAAGTTCATCCGGTTCGTCATTGTTTGCCATTAGAGATGGTCGGCTTACTGCGGATAATGGAAGTTTTAAAGATAATAATTGGCTCACAAAGTAACCGGATTGTGGCTTTGATTCTACAAGAGACTGCGATTCAAGCTCAAGAAAAACACGCTTTGCTGTATTCATGCTTACCTGATGCTCACTACAAAGCATTCTTACTGACGGAAGCTTGTCTCCAGCCTTTAAGACACCATTTTTGATCTGTGCAGCAATGCCGTCTGCTATTTCTGTATATAAAAATTCTTTGCTCATTTTTTTAAACTGTGCTCATGCAAATATACAAAACTGATACTGTGTTTATCAAATTATCCTCTCTAATTTTGACCCCAATAATTAAAGACTTATTAAAATGATGACAGATACAATTTCAAAAGACCAGGCTGTAAGTGGCTGGATCAATGGTTTCATAGGGGTGTTGCTTTTTAGTGGCTCAATGCCCGCCACCAAGCTTGCCGTGATGGAGATGGACCCTATCTTTGTGACTATAGCCCGTGCGGTAATAGCGGGAGTATTGGCGCTTTCTGTTTTATTAATTTACAAAGAAAAGCGTCCTGCCAAAAACCAGATATTTTCTTTAGTATTGGTGGCGATAGGGTGTGTTATTGGTTTTCCTTTGCTTTCTTCATTGGCGTTGCAGTACCTTACTTCTGCGCATTCTATTGTATTTTTGGGGATGCTGCCTTTGGCTACGGCTATTTTTGGAGTTTTTCGTGGGGGAGAAAGACCGCATCCGGTATTCTGGCTATTTTCAATAATTGGCAGTCTTTTGGTGATTGGTTATGCATTTTCCCAAGGAATTTCTGCGTCTCCCATTGGAGATATCCTTATGCTTCTGGCTGTAATTTTATGTGGACTGGGTTATGCAGAAGGGGCAAAGCTTTCTAAAACATTAGGCGGGTGGCAGGTTATCTCATGGGCCTTGGTTTTATCTTTACCCATCATGCTTCCGTTATTCTTTATTTATTTTCCGTCTCATCTTGAAACTGTAAGCTTTAAAGGATGGTTTGGGCTTGGTTACATTTCCTTATTCAGTATGTTTATTGGATTTATCTTTTGGTATAAAGGGTTAGCTCAGGGAGGAATTACCACGGTGGGTCAACTTCAGTTGTTACAGCCTTTTTTCGGACTTGCACTGGCTGCATATCTTCTTCATGAGCAGGTAAGCATAGGAATGCTTGGGGTAACAATTGGTGTTATTCTGTGCGTTGCGGGCACTAAGAAGTTTGCTAAATAACCAAAAATAAAAAATGGTGACCTCGATCATAAAAAAACAATGAATAATAGTATACTTTTGAAATATAAAGACACCAAATAGGGATCATTCATGCAATATTTCTCTTAAATAAGTTAGTATTAAAACTGAGAAAGTAAGCTACAATAAATATTGATCCAATATAGATTTAAAAACCCGTTTTGTCTTTTATGAAAAGCGGGTTTTGTCAGCTATATAAAAAACTGAAATATCAATAATTCGTTTTGTTTATTTTTTAATATATTATATTTAAAATTATTAATAATTGATGTGAAAAATTATTATATTAGTTAAAAAATTAAAATAAGATGCATTGGTTTAACTTTATTTAACTTTTAAAAAACTCCGTAAGGTTCAATATTTGTATCCATATTAAGTAGAAAGAGATAAAATGCTGAAAAATTGAAGACTGTAAAATTTTATATTAAAAACAGCTTATTGATCTTTATGAGTTCCACATTGAAATTCTAAATAATTATGAAGACGATAAGCTGTATGAGCATTGATGAAAACCTTCTGAGATCCTTTGGGGCAGAAGAAAAAACCTTTAAAAAGCGAGAAAGTATTTTTAAGGAAGGAGATCATGCGGTTTATTATTATCAAATTACCAAAGGGAAGATAAAACTTAATAATTATAATGAAGATGGTAAAGAGTTTATTCATAATATTTTAGGGAAGAATCAGAGTTTTGGTGATGCTTTACTTTTTCTGAATCAATATTATCCTATGAATGCCGTAAGTCTTGAGGCTTCTGAAATTGTCAGGCTTTCCAGGAATAATTTTATGGAGATGCTTCGGCAACATCCAGATCTCTCACTAGAAATGAATGCCTGTTTTTCTCAGGAAATATTTTATAAGCTTAAAATGGTACAAAGCCTTGCCTCACAAAATCCTATCCAGAGATTAACAGGCTTGCTCAATTATCTTAAAAGCTATCACGACAATGATTGTGCCCATTCTTTTCCTGTACAATTTACAAGACAGCAGATTGCTAATTTGGTGGGACTTCGGGTAGAAACAGTGATCAGAACTTTGAAAAAAATGGAAAAGGAGGGGATTATCACATTTAAGGACAGAAAAATTTTATATTAACAGCATGAACATGACTCAGATCATAAAAAAATGAGTTATTCAGTTGTAGATTTGATAGGTAATTTTTCTGTACAATTCTGAAGACCTTAGTAAAAGGCACATAAAAAGCATTTGCTTTTATTAATCATTCTTTTAATTGCGATACCTAATTGTTGCCGCCTCATAATAGAGTTTTTTCTATAGGGCTTATCTAACCATGAAATCAAAATATATGGACTGTCATAAAATAATAAAAACCCTCAGACACAAAGATTTTATTAAAGTAGCTCATACAGGAACGTGTTTTGAAGACGGAGCTGCAATTTATGCTAAAGAGATCAGAGAAAACATTTTTCTTTTATTCATAATCCTGAAAGATATTGATATTGAAAATATACAGGCATTAATTGCTCATTTCGATAGCTTTAACAGCATAGGAATAAAAGAGCCGGAGCAGGTTATGTTTTATCTTTCTATTAAGGATAAAGAAGATCTGCATTATTTTGAACAGTATTTAAAAACATCTAATAACTAATACCTTTTTAAATATATGGTTTTTGAAAACGATACTTTACAAAATTCCGGATTGAACGATAAGAGTAATGCAATGGAGAATGAGTCTTTATTTCCGGTCATTATCAATTCCTATGGGGTTACTGCTTTTCTGATCAAGTCCTTGGAAAAGATTAAAAATAATGCAAAATGTGAGATTCTTAAAAACGTTATAGATAATTATATAAAAGAATATATACTTCATATACGGGAATTTCATACTCAAAATATTGTAGACACCTCTGATATGGATACGGAGATAAGAGTGGATTCTCCCTATTTTTCGTTATATGCCAAAACGGCTTATTATAAAGTAATGAAAGAGGAAGAGGACATTCAAAAGCTTCTTCATATGTTGGAAAAGGACAATATAAAATAACGGGAACACTCCTTTCTTTTGTTTGAAGGTTTTTAAAATCAAGTAACCATGAAGGCCCAAGAATTATTATTGGGGATGAAAGTCATCCTAGAGATCAATGTATTGATATCATTGTTTGGAATCTCGAAATGGAGAGAAATGCTCACCCATTAATCCAACACCTTCACACCCTTGAAATACAGTGTTTTTGATCCATTTCTGATTCCTAAACTCAATTTCTTAACCTATCATTTAAAATAGAATACTATGGAATTTCAAAAAAATCTTCTTGATTATATAAGTCAATCCCTTATGACTACAGGTGAAAGTATTTCGATTGCAGAAAGTGTTACATCTGGATGCCTACAACTTGCTTTTTCTCAGATGCAAAATGCTTCCTTATTTTATCATGGTGGAATTACCGCTTATACTTTATCTCAAAAGGTAAAATTATTGAAAGTAAACAGTGAAGAAGCTGAAGAATGTGACTGCGTTTCTGATACAATAACGGAGACCATGGCATTACATGTTGCCCAACTTTTTGACACCGACTGGTCTATTGCAACCACAGGATACTGCACACCTATAAGGAGTTCATCCTATAAAACCTTTGCCTATTTCTCATTTTCCTATAAAGGAGAGATTATCCTTACCAAAAAACTGGAACTGCATCCTAAAACCCAGGCTCTTAGTGCCCAGCTTTATTATACCGAATTTATTTTGGGATGTTTTAAAAGTGAGCTGAACAGGGTATTAATTTTAAAATAAAAAAATTCTGGAGCACAAAGAGAAGTAATTAAGTCCTACATAACTGTTTTTTATCCATTTGATTTTTGGAAAAAGGATCTCCTGAGTCAAAAACGGTTGATGTGTCTTATGATGAAACTTCTTAGCTCTTATTAATCCTAGGTTTAGCTTTCATAACAGCAAAATAGGACGTTGTAAAAGCAGAAAGGCTTTGATAGCCCACTTTATAAGCAATTTCACTCAAGGTGTACTGCTGGGTGTCAATTAATTCAATGCTTTTTAAAATTCTTGTCAGTTGAAGGTATTTTTGGAGGGTAATTCCTGTTTCACTTTTAAAAATACGCTGCAGGGTTCTTACCGACATTGTTGCTTTTTCGGCCAGAGAATCTATATCCAGATTATATTTAAAGTTGGCGTTAATGTCATTACAAACGGGAATAAGCCGAGCATCTCCCGGAACAGGAATTTCGAGCCCGCTGCTTTCCTTATAAAAATTGGGAAGACTTTTTAAAATGGCCTTAAAAAAAATATCCTGTTCTTCATTATTTTCCAATGATTGATTCCATTTTGAAGCATACAATAACATTTCTTTCAAAACAGGAGGAGCTGCAAAGACCTGAACATTCTGATAAAATTCCTCCTCAAAGACAGATTTGAATAAAAAAACCATTAGGTTGACAGTTTTTGCCTCCGAGGTAATTTTATGGGCCTTTCCTGATGGAACCCAAATAACATGGTGCTGGGGAACAAGGTAAATTTTCTGATTAATATGAAAATACTGGTAACCATCCTCTACAAAAGTAAGTTGGGCACGGTGGTGAATATGCTCATAGTCATCATGTTTCCAGCCTTTTTCGCACCAAACATAAGCTTCTTTTGCTATGGTATCTACAAACTGGCTTTCGGTTTTTTCAATCAGTCCACATTTCATGTTGTCGTTTTGTATATATTTTTTGGCAAATTTAATAAAAACGCCAATATTAATTTTGTATTATTAATTTATATCCTATTCAGAATGAAAAAACTATGTTCTTTTTTTATTTTAACTTTACTATTAAGCACCACCTACATTATGGCACAGAATAAAGCTAAAGTACTTGTACTTATCCATTCGGATAATGGCGGAACCTATGAATTGGCCAAAGAAATTGCCAAAGGAATTGAAAGTGAAAACAATGCTGTTTCATCCATCAAATTAGTGAAGGCATCACAAAATCCGAGTCTGAAAGGACTTCCTGTGGCTACAGTAGACGAACTTACTAATTATGACGGAATTGCATTTGGTTCTCCGGTTTATTTCGGAAATATAAGCACCGGTATGAGTGAATTTTTATCAAAAACTGTACAAATCTGGACCAATCATGGGCTGGAAGGTGTTCCTGCAACCGTATTTATGTCAGCAGGAAGCGGAGCCGGAAAAGAACTTGCTCTACAGTCTTTCTGGAACAGTCTTGCAGTACACGGAATGGTTTTGGTATCCAATGGAATTCGGGGTACTGAAGAACTTAATAAAGCCATTCCACAGGGAAATAGTGTATTGGGTATTACGAGCATGGCCTCTCTAAAGGATGTTGAGCGACCTACAAAAGGAGAACGTCATTTGGCAGAACTTCAAGGGAAAAACTTTGCCAAGATAGCTTTGGCTCTGAAGGATTCTCGTCCTAAAAAAAATACACCCATCGTAGAGAACCATCATAACTTTAATGAGATTTTAAAGCAAAAAAACATTGTTCTTCCTCAGGTTCCTAAGCCTGCCGGAAACTATCAGCCGTTTGTACGTTCCGGAAATCTTGTATTCATCAATCAAGTTGCATTAAAGGATGGAAAAATCTTTAATGCCGGTAAATTGGGAATAGATGTAAATGAACAGCAGGTAAAGGACGCTACAAAAGTTACTATGCTGAATGTACTATCAGTTCTTAATGAGGCTGTTGGCGGAGATCTGGGAAGAGTAAAACAATGTGTACAACTTACAGGAATTTTCAACACTAAGGACGATTATACCAAGCATGCAGATCTTATGAATATTGCTTCAGATCTGGCTGTTGAAGTTTTTGGGGAGAAAGGAAAACATGCAAGAGCTACATTTGGAGCATCATCTATTCCTGTTAATTCTTCGGTTGAAATTCAGGCGGTTTTTGAGGTAGAGTAAATATTTTTAGGTTTACAAGCAAATATTTTTTTTAAGCATCTCGCAGATTTTACAGATAACGCAGATAATTTCATTGCATTAATCTGCACAATCCGCAAAATCTGCGAGAGATAACAAGTTTTATCCTTTAAAAAATCCACAGCCTTTAATTTTATCAAAGATAAAATCCTTGCGCCTTACAACCTAAAGAATCAAAACTTTTGCGTCTTTGCGTAACTAACTCTTTATGTTTTAATATTCTAGTTTTAAGCAAATGTTTTTTAAAGCTTCTCGCAGATTTTGCAGATAACACAGATAATTTCATTGCCATCAATCTGCATAATCCGCTCAATCTGCGAGAGATAACAAGTTTTATACTTCAAAAAATACACCGCCTTTAATTTTATCAAAGATAAAATCCTTGCGCCTTACAACCTAAAGAATCAAAACTTTTGCGTCTTTGCGTAACTAACTCTTTATGTTTTAATATTCTAGTTTTAAGCAAATGTTTTTTAAAGCTTCTCGCAGATTTTGCAGATAACGCAGATAATTTCATTGCACTAATCTGCAGAATTCGCTCAATCTGCGAGAGATAACAAGTTTTATCCTTTAAAAAATCCACAGCCTTTAATTTTATCAAAGATAAAATCCTTGCGCCTTACAACCTAAAGAATCAAAACTCCTGCGTCTTTGCGTAACTAACTCTTTATGTTTTAATATTCTAGTTTTAAGCAAATGTTTTTTAAAGCTTCTCGCAGATTTTGCAGATAACACAGATAATTTCATTGCCATCAATCTGCATAATCCGCTCAATCTGCGAGAGTTTTTAAGAATTTCTATAACATTTAATTGTATAATAGATTAAAACCTTTGCACACACAATTTTAAACAGATAGCTTAGTAAAAACTTCGGAAATAGTTATAATGCTTTGCTCCAATTGATCTTCTGATAGTGATCCATAGCTCAATCTGAATCCATTCACATCATCCTGACTATATTGTTTCGGATGGATAATTTTAATATTCTTTTCCAGTAATAAAGCCGTAGCACTATCCCAATCCAGCAATGTTTTAGGAGAAATCCAGAATGCCAACCCTCCTTCAGGCAAGGTGAAATCGGCAACATCTTTCATATATTTCTTTAAAAGACTGTACACAAAGTCTCTTTTATTTTTGTAATGAACGGTCGCCTTTTTAATATGCTTTTTTACGGCTCCGTCCTTGATCAGCTGTAAAACAGCCTGTTCCATAATAACATCTCCATGCACATCAATAATCTTCCTTAAATTTCCTATTTTCTTTAATAAATCCTGATTTTTAGTTGCTAAATAGCCAATTCTTAAAGCAGGAGCCACCACTTTACTCAACGTTCCTATATATACATAATTGTTTAGCTCAGGAAAGCTTGAAAGGGGTAAAATGGGGCGATACCCAAAATGAAACTCATTATCATAATCGTCTTCAATAATTGTAATATTGTACTTATTGGAGAGTTCTATCAATTTCAATCTTCTTGATAAGCTTAATGTAACTGTTGTAGGATATTGTCGGTGAGGAGTGACGTAGATTGCCTTTATATTTTTGTTTTGAACAAGAAATTTTTCGACAGTTTCAACATCAATTCCTTCCTTATCCACAGACACTGGCAATAGAGTGGCACCCGTGTATTCAAAAGCTTGCCAAGCAGGTTGATAGCCTGGATTTTCGACAATCACACAATCCCCAGATTTTAATAGACTTTGAGCAGTAAGAAACATTCCCATTTGGCTTCCTCTGGTGATGGATATTTCATTTTCCTGAATCTGCATTCCACGTTGATGATTCAGCATTTTTGATATCATTTTTCGGAATTCTATGTCTCCATGTTCGTCTCCGTAACCCATCATCTGCCATTTTGCTTTGATGCTGAATATCTGCCGGTACGCCCTCGCCAGCTCTGTAACAGGAGCAATTTTGCTGTCCGGATGACCATCATCAAAACTAATTAACATGCCATTGCCAGCCATAGATTGATATTCTGTTTCTGAAGCTCTGTTTATATTTTTTGAAGGAAGTACGGGGATTTTATCAGATACAAAAATCCCTTTCCTCTCCTTGGAAATTACCCATTCTTCATTCATTAACACCTGATAGGCTTCTACAACTGTATTTCTATTGATTTTCAGCATTGCTGCCATATTTCGGCTGCCCGGAAGTGCATCTCCGGCTTTTAGCCTTCCTGATCGAATATCTGTAATAATGGTATCTGCAATTTGTAAGTAAACTGCTTTATCAAGTTTTTTATCGATTTCAAATTCTAATTTCCAAGGTCGTAGCATCTGGACTATTTATTTATGTAAAAACTGAGTCATTTAACTAGTCCAAATATAAGATAATTTTGTCATGCAATAAAGCACAGAACATTAAATTTTTAAAATCATGGACAAAAAAGAATTCAGTTCAAAAGACTTTCACGAAACATTTGCAAGACCTAAGTATGTAAAACCACCTTATTTAATCCATAAAAATGTAGAGAATGCAGGGGAGCACAATCAGTTTTCAACGGAGAGAAAACATCCTGTATTTTTTGTAGATCTTCCTAGTAAAAACGTAAGTATGACGATTGGAGGATTGCTTCCTGGCCAGCAAACAAACAGGCACCGCCATACCTATGAAACGGTATTGTTTGTACTTGAGGGAAAAGGCTGGACAGAAGTAGAGGATGAGCGTGTTCACTGGGAAGCAGGAGATGCTGTTTATATCCCATCATGGGCTTGGCATAAGCATCAAAACCTTAGTAACACAGAACCAGCCAAATATATTGCCTGTGAGAATGCGCCTCAGCTTCAGAACCTGGGAGTTGCATTAAGGGAAGAAGAGGGAAGAGATCTTTAATTTTCAGCTGTTAAGGGATATTAGGAGTTTGGACTTAATCAGTTTTTCATTCATATTAAACTAAGTTCTCCTTAATATCCTCTTAATGGTTCATTTAAAGCATTTTAAGACAAACAAATTTTATTTTAAATAAAAGAATTTATGAAAAACGTACCATTTAAAGGGATTATAGCATATCCTATTACACCTTTTGATGAAAATGAGAAAGTAGATATTCCTCTTTTCAAGCATTTGGTAGAAAGGTTGATCACCTCAGGAAATCATGGAATTGCCCCATTGGGAAGTACAGGGGTGATGCCCTATTTATCTGATGAAGAAAAAGAGGAAGTTACAGAAGCCACCTTACAGCAGGTGAAGGGAAGAATCCCAACGCTTGTTGGAGTTTCCAATCTTACAACGGAGAAAACAATTCATCATGCTCAGTTTGCTGAGAAAGCGGGAGCAGATGCGGTGATGATCATTCCGATGAGTTACTGGAAGCTTACCGATGACGAAATTGTAGCACACTATGATGCGGTAGCCGACAAAATTTCCATTCCGATTATGGCTTACAATAATCCGGCAACAAGCGGGGTAGACATGTCTCCGGCTTTGCTAAAAAGACTGCTTGAAATTCCTAATGTAACCATGATCAAAGAAAGTACGGGAGATATTCAAAGGATGCATTATCTGAGAAGAGAGTTGGGAGAAGAGGTAGCATTCTATAATGGCTCTAACCCTTTAGCCCTAGCGGCATTTTCTGCGGGGGCAAGAGGATGGTGTACAGCTGCACCTAATCTTATCCCTGAACTTAATATTGGCCTTTATAATGCAGTAGTGGAAGGTGACCTTGAAAAAGCAAAAACGATTTTCTATCAACAGTTTGACCTTTTAAAATTCATTGTCAATAAAGGGTTGCCAAGAGCAGTTAAATCAGGCCTTAACATTCTGGGGGAAGACGGCGGGAATTTGAGAAGTCCTTTAAAGCCTTTACATGAAAAAGAAACCGAAGAGTTAAAAAATATTATTAAAACCCTTACTAATTAATACAATCTTATGAAAAAATCCATTTTTTATCATGCAGGATGTCCTGTATGTATCAGCGCAGAACATGACATCGTTAACCTTATAGGTTTGGAAAATGTTGAAATTATCCATTTAGGAAATGACAGAAACAAAATTGAGGAAGCTGAAAGGGCTGGTGTAAAATCTGTACCTGCTTTGGTAACTCCTAATGGGAATGTTCTTCACATTAATTTTGGAGCATCTATGGACGATGTGAAAAATTAATCCTTATTAATCTTGTATAAACGGCTCAAGAAATTGAGCCGTTTTTTTATTTCTCGCAGATTATGCATATCTTTCACAATCTGCGAAAGTATTTATTGTTTATTTTGAACTTCTAAATTATTGCATTTCCCTCTACACCGTCGGAATTATTGGTTTTATGCCCTGTTATTGCTGAGGCAACAAAACTAAACAGGCTGACTAGTTTTCCGGCTTTCGTATCCCAATAATAGGTTTCTTTAGGTTCTACACGGATAATGGTAACATTGGGATCATCTTTTCCATCAAACCAGGCTTTAGCCAAAGGAGACCATTTTTTTTCTATGGTAGCTTTGTCCTTATAAACTGAAGCTTCACCATATACAGAAAGGTATTGGGCATCACCGTTATTCATAAAAAATAACTGGACTCTGCGGTCTTCTTTTATTTCAAAATTCTTATTGCTGGTTCCGCTGCTGATAAACCAGAGATTTCCACTGTCATCTGTTTCCTGCAGCGTCATTGGTCTGGAATTGACAGGGGTTGTGTCCAATTCTGTACAGAACATGCATATTCGGGCTTTTTCTGACAGTTCTTTGATCTTTTTAATCGCTTCGAGGTGGGTAAGATTTTGTGTTGACATACTATAATATTTTAAGTGATTGGTAGTAATATATTCAACAGAATGATGAATAATGGGTATAAACTATTCAAATACCTGACCAAAAGAGAATAAAATGTGGTACCAGGATTTTATTCTTTTTAAATTCCTGATGGATATTGGTTAGAAAAAAGGAAATAGATAAGGGTATTTGTATGTGATGCGCAGATAAATTACGGCAGTTTTTTCCTCAACAATCAACGCTTTCAGTTTGATATGTAAAAGATTTTAAAGTATAATTGATATTTATAATGATAAGTTTTCTGTACATTTGATGGATGCAGATTTCACCACCAAAACATCTGGCTCCTTTCATCAGGCATTATATTTTTTTAGAAAATTCTAAAAATGATATAAAAAATGTAAGGTTGTTCACAGACGGAAGCACCGGGCTTATTCTTTCCGGTAATATGAATCTGTATTCTCATCTTTCAGAAGAATGTATGCCACTTTCTTTTTTTTATGGAGGGTTAAATAGCTACAAGGATTTTTACTCAAAAGGAACATTTTCTTTGATTGCAGTAGTTTTTCAACCTTATTTCTTGAATATTCTTCTGAAAATTTCTGCAAAAGAGATTCGGAATCAGATAATCTCGGTGGAAGATGTGCTGAAAAATAAATTACAACCTTATCAGGAAGCTCTTTTTAACAAGGTAAATCCATTGTCGGTTATTCGTAGTCTGAATATGTTTTTTACCAATTTTTTATCAGGTGAAATAGGTTCGGATTTTCATTTTATAACAGCTGTACAGCAATATATTCTTCAAAATAAAGGCTCTTCCTCATCAAAAGATTTGGAAATATTTTCAGGATATTCTGAGCGCCATCTTGAGAGGAAATTTGAAAGCTATATGGGAATGACTCCAAAGAAATACAGCACGATCATCAGGCTCCATTATTCTTTAAGCCTTATGAATAAAGGAATAGAAGTGAAAAATATGACTGCTCTTTCTTATCATGCGGGATATTCTGACCAGTCTCATATGATCAGGGAGTTCAAAAATAACATTGGACTTACTCCTAAACAGTATCTAAAAACAGAAAACAAAATGGCTGTTAATTTCATTGAGCTATAACCATCATGTCGGTTTTATACAATTTTTCAACAATGCTATGATCTAGTTTTGCTGAAAAAAAATAATGAATATTAAAATTTCAACAGCACAATTTGAGAACAAAAGCGGAGATAAAGAATATAATCTTTCCGTTATAGAAAAGCTTTCTGCAAAGGCAGCTTTACAAGGTTCAGACGTAATTGCTTTCCATGAATGTTCAATTACTGGATATACTTTTGCAAGAAAACTTTCAAAGGAACAGCTTCTTGATATTGCAGAAATCATTCCTGATGGAGAAAGTATAAAAAAGTTACAACAAATTGCTACCCAACATAATATTACAATCCTGGCTGGCCTTTTTGAAAAGGATGAGCAAGACAACCTGTTTAAAGCCTACGTATGTGTAGATAAAACCGGACTGAAAGCGAAGTACAGAAAATTACACCCCTTCATCAATCCAAATCTAACTCCCGGAAATGAATATTGTGTCTTTGATATTTTGGGATGGAAGTGCGGAATCCTTATCTGCTATGACAACAATATTATTGAAAATGTAAGGGCTACCAAGCTTTTGGGTGCTGATATTATCTTCATGCCTCATGTTACCATGTGTACTCCTTCTACAAGGCCGGGAGCAGGCTTTGTAGATCCTGAACTTTGGGAAAACAGAGAAGTTGATCCTACTTCTTTACGATTAGAATTTAATGGGATGAAAGGAAGAGACTGGCTAATGAAATGGCTCCCATCAAGAGCGTATGATAATGGAGCCTATATCGTTTTTTCAAATCCTATCGGGATGGATGATGATCAGCTTAAGAATGGCTGCTCCATGATTATTGATCCTTTTGGAGATGTTATTGCGGAATGTCATTCATTTCAAGACAGTTTTGAAACGGCTGTTGTCACTCCTGAAAAACTAGTAGAAGCGGGAGGGTATAGGTATATTAAGGCACGCAGACCTGATTTATACAGCAAAATTATTGGGGAGGAACATTTTCCGGAACAGAAAGTGGTCTGGTTGGATGATAAAAATAACTAGTGGGAAGTTGGTTTCGCAAAGGCGCAGGAGTTTTTGATACTTTATGTTGTAAGGCGCAAGGATTTTATCTCCGATAAAATTAAAGGTTGGGTATTCTTTGAGAATAAAATTATTTACTTCTCGCAGATTGAGCGGATTGAGCAGATTAATGTGATTAAATTATCTGCGTCATCTGCAAAATCTGCGAGATTTTTTGTATTTCTGCTCGTTCAAAATATCAGATTGGCTAGGGTCTTAAAATAGTAGTAATGAAATAAGTTGGTTTCGCAAAGGCGCAGGAGTTTTTGATACTTTATGTTGTATGTAAGGCGCAAGGATTTTATCTCCGATAAAATTAAAGGTTGGGTATTCTTTGAGGATAAAATTATTTACTTCTCGCAGATTGAGCGGATTGAGCAGATTAATGTGATTAAATTATCTGCGTCATCTGCAAAATCTGCGAGAATTTTAAAAATCTTGTTTATTATATTTTTACGAGTTTTCTGTTCATTTTAAATTTCATAGATCTCTGCATCTGTAAAAACAAAAAATTTACTTTTCTTGGGAAGATTTTTCGTATCAAGTCCTGTAAATTCGCTGAATGCAGGTAGTAACAACTGGTTTTCACTAAGGGCAAAACAGGGTAGTCTGATCCTTTTTACTGAAGAATTTAAAACAATTCCCGGATGAATATGTCCGGTCACCTGGAAGCCTGCTTTTGTTTTATCAAAATCATGAATAAAGGTAAAGCCATCAATTTCCAGTAAAGATTCCTTAAAGTTCAGGCAAAGTTTTCTCTCTAGCTGTTCTGAAATTCGGTCATGATTTCCTTCAATAAGATAAAAATGAAGATCGGGGTATTGGCTTCTCCATATACAAAATTCGTCTACATCAGAGTTTTCACCTGCATGAAGCAGATCTCCGACAACAATAAATTTTTCGGGCTGAAAGTATTCAATTAATGCGGAAAGCCTTCCCAAATCACTTTTCATAATGTGATTGGCTAGTGCTATCCCGTTTTTACGGAAATGAGCAGTCTTCCCGATGTGAAGATCAGAAAGTATCAATGCTTTTTCCTTTTCCCAAAATACAGCCCGCTGGTTGGTTAAAGTAAAAAACTCGTTTTGAATAGAAATATCTTTTGTAACAATAAACACGATGAAAAATTATAAATTCAGGATCTTGTACTTTTTGTAAAAAATCAGTTTTCTCTTCTGCTTACATGAAAGTTTTCATCAAAAATATAGGTTATAGGAATACCTGTTGCAATTTCTCGTTCTAAAATTTCGTCGGGAGATAAGTGCTCAAGATACATAATCAAGGCACGGAGACTGTTTCCATGGGCTACAATCAATACATTTTCTCCCTTCTTTAGCAAAGGTGAAATCTCATTTTCAAAATAGGGAATAACCCTGTTATAGGTATCCTTAAGGCTTTCTCCTCCTGGTGGAACAACATCATAGGACCTGCGCCAGCTATGAACCTGCTCATCACCGTATTTCTGTGCTGTTTCTGCTTTGTTAAGTCCTTCAAGATCTCCATAAGAACGCTCATTTAGTGCTTTATCCATAATGATAGGAATATTGGGGTTTCCTATTTCGTCAAGGATAATGGAAAGAGTATGCTTTGCTCTGATGAGTACGGAGGTAAAAGCAATATCTATTTTTTCTTTCCTTAAGGCTATTCCTGCATTTTTTGCTTCTTCAATTCCGGTTTCTGTTATATCAATATCCTGCCACCCTGTAAATCTGTTCTCAAGATTCCAGAGTGACTGTCCGTGGCGGACTAAGAACAATTTTGCCATGATTTTAATTTTATTTTACTCTTCGGAGAATATACTCTAAGTTACGAATTTATCAAAAGTTATGATGTACAAAAGACATGAAACTTTTCAGGTATTTAAGCATAAAATATTGATTCATTAAAGTTTCAGCATTCTTTTAATTCTTGCATCAAGCCCTTCACTGGAAAGGGTCTGTCTGAGGCTGTCTACCTTTATAGGAAAACTTAATGGAGTAAAAGAATGGGAATGTTTTAAAATGATTTTAGACTTTTCAACTCTTTTAAACGCTTCTACCAGGCGTTGTTCCTGAAGCTGAATATTAAAGACCTCCGTATAGGCCTGCCTGATCAGAAAATGATTGGAATCATAGTCTTCCAGCACTTTAAAAATCAGTCCGGCCGAGCTTTGCAAGGATTTATTGGAACGTTGCTTTCCTGCATAATTTTGAATCACCATTCCCGAAATCACTGCTATATCCCGAAATTTTCTTCTTGCCATTTCTGCTGAATTAATACTGGCTATCATATCTGTCATGAGCTGGTCTCTGCTTAAAATCCGATGCATGTTTTCTTCATTTAAAGGAATTTCCTTATCGCTGAATAATTCAAATCCATAGTCATTCATTGCCATAGAAAAGGAAATAGGGGCCAATTTTGAAATTCTGTAGGCTATTAATGCAGCCATTACCTCATGCACCAGACGCCCTTCAAAGGGGTACATAAACAAATGATATCCTTCACGGTTTTTAATCATTTCAATCAGGAATTCATCTTCTTTGGGAATGTGGGAGTTTTTTTCCTGATTGATCAATAGCGGGTGTAGGAATTTTAATTCTTTCTCTGAAGCTTTCGGATTTAGGGCATGTGAAAGCTTTTCTCTTAAAAAATGGCCCAGGTCAGAGCTCAAAGGCAGCCGCCCGCCCAAATAACTTGGCACGAGTGCTTTTCCTTTTGCAGCTCTTACATAGACGGTCATATCCTTGATCATTGCAACTTCCAGCGTACGTCCTGCTAAAATAAATTTTTCTTCTTTTTTGAGTTTTGAAATAAAATATTCTTCAATCATTCCAACATATCCGCCGGAAATAAATTTAACCTTTAGCATGGCATCACTTACAATTACTCCCATATTCATTCGGTGGAGCATTGCTATTTTCCGTGATGTTACCTTGTATAAACCATCGTCCAAAATCACAATTTTATGAAATTCTTCATAATTTTTCAGAACACTTCCTCCGATGGTCAGAAACTCAAGAATGCTTTTCCATTCTTCATCTGTCATTTCCTGAAAAGCATATACCTTTTTGATTCTTTTGTATACTTCATCAGGATAAAAACCGTTTCCTACCGCTAAGGTCATTAAGAACTGAACCAAAACATCAAAGCATAAGACCTGAGGTTCCCTTGGCTCAACTACTTTCTGTTTTACGGCTTCCTTTAGAGCAGAAACTTCAATTAACTCCAGAGAATGGGTGGGTACGCAATAAATTTTGGAAGTTTCAAAGGGGGAGTGCCCGCTACGGCCGGCCCGCTGAAGAAATCTGGCTACTCCTTTTGCAGAGCCAATCTGAATGACGGTATCAACAGGTTTAAAATCTATTCCTAAATCTAACGACGAGGTGGAAACAACAGCTTTTAATTTTCCTGAGCTCAGGTTTTCTTCAATCCATATTCTTAGGTGAGCATCAATGGAGCTATGATGAATGGCAATCTGCCCTGCAAAATCAGGGTGGGCATCCAAAAGCAGCTGATACCACATTTCACTTTGGCTTCGGGTATTGGTAAAAACAATGGTAGATTTTGAATTGAGAATAATGGGGACTACTTTATCGGCCAGTTTGTTGCCCAGATGTCCTGCCCATGGCAATATTTCAATTTCGTCCGGAAAGACGGGAATAATATCTATTTTCTTACGCTCCGTGGCGGTAATTTGAGTCTTTTTAATATCATAAGGAATCAGTACCTCCATGGCTTCATCCAGATTGCCGATTGTTGCTGTAACACCCCATATTTTCATATCAGGGGCATAGGCTTTAAGCTGTGAAATTCCCAGTTCTACCATTACACCGCGCTTTGAACCTAACAATTCATGCCATTCATCTACAACCATACATTTCATATCACGAAAGAAGGTTTCATTATTTTTCTGAGCAAGGAGTAAATGTAAACTTTCCGGTGTTACTACCAGAATTTCGGGCATTTTCTTTACCTGCTGTTGTCTTACCTTGGGATCTGTATCTCCATTTCTCACTCCTACGGCCCAGTCCAGACCAATTTCATCAATGGCTTCCTGCATGGCTTTTGCAATATCCTTGGATAAAGAACGAAGAGGACTTATCCAAATCATTTTCAACCCTTTTTTATAATTTTCAGGATGATTCAGAAAGTCTGAAACCAATGCTAAAAAAACTGAAAAAGTTTTCCCAAACCCTGTGGGAGCTACCACCATACCACTATATCCGTTTCCGAATCTGCGCCAGGTATCTATTTGAAATTTAAAAGGAGATATGCCTTTATCAACCATCCATTGTTGAATG
Source organism: Chryseobacterium aurantiacum (assembly GCF_003020585.1). Classification (GTDB taxonomy): domain Bacteria; phylum Bacteroidota; class Bacteroidia; order Flavobacteriales; family Weeksellaceae; genus Chryseobacterium; species Chryseobacterium aurantiacum. Next base: position 123,169 of record NZ_PXUE01000002.1, on the reverse strand, counting down.
ATTTTAAATCCATTGGTATGTTCAAAAGCAACCACGTTATTGTATTAATTTTTTGATCTCCTCAAGAGTGTCAATTTCGTCTACTGTCTTATCTTTCCGCCACCTTACAATTCTTGGAAACCGAAGGGCAACACCGCTTTTGTGACGATTGCTAAACCCAATTCCTTCAAATGCAATTTCAAAGACAAGTTCAGCTTTTACAGTTCGTACCGGTCCAAATTTTTCAATGGCATTTTTACTTACAAATTTGCTTACTTCCATAATCTCCTTATCCGTCAATCCGGAGTAAGCTTTCGCAATAGTAACCAATTTATCTTCATTTTTTACAGCAAAAGTATAGTCGGTATAATAGGCACTGCGTCTGCCACTTCCTTTTTGGGCATAAATAAGAACGGCATCTATTGTAAAAGGATTGATTTTCCACTTCCACCAGTCACCTTTCTTTCGTCCTGAATGATAGGGTGATTTTTTCTGTTTCAGCATCAATCCTTCACTGTTTATAGTTCTTGAGTTTTCTCTGATCTGGTTCAGTTCTTCCCATTTTTCAAAATTGATACTTTGAGACAGCTTAATATTATGAGGCTTTTCATTGAGTAAAAGTTCTTCCAGCATTGCTCTTCTGGCAGAGATGGGCTTTTCTCTCAAATCATTGCCTTCGAGTTCCAGCAAATCGTAGGAAAAGACCTGTATTGGAATTTCTGAGAGCATTTTCTTAGTTAAAGTTTTCCTGTTTAATCTTTTCTGTAATTCATTAAAATTTAAAACTTTATCCTCTTTCACCGCAAGTATTTCTCCATCTAAAACGAAGTTCCCATTCATTGCTTTTATCACTTCAGTAATCTCAGGAAATTGTTCTGTAACAAGTTCTTCCCCTCTTGACCAAATAAAAACTTCATCGTTTCTACGGATAATCTGGCCCCGAATTCCATCCCATTTATATTCTATGAGCCATTCATCAGGCTTACCAAGGGCTTCAAGCTCTTTTTCTAAAGGATAGGCAAGACAAAAAGGATATGGTTTTGAATTGTCGGGGTTTATATTTTCAGCATCAATCAGTTCTCTGAAAGAAACATCATTAGGGTTCCATTTACCCATGAGGCTGTGCATCAGCGCACTGGGTTCCTGACCGGAAAATTTTGTCAGGGCATTTATCAAAGTTTTATCAGAAACTCCAATCCGAAAGCTTCCGCCAATTAATTTATTGAAAATCAATCGTTCCGTGTAATCTAAGCCGTTCCATGAACTCAATACAAATTCTTTCTTTTCTGTCTCTGTTTTATCTTTTAGATTAACAATATCATTCATCCATTCTGACAGGCTTTTTTCTATTTTTTGTTGAGGAGGGGGCAAAATTAAAGAAAGTGTTTCACCAAGATCTCCAACGGAAGAATAGCTTTCCTGAAAAAGCCATAGTGGAAGTCCTGTGATATCCAATGCCCATTCTTTCATATAATTGGTATTGACATTTCTTTTGGGTCTTTTTCCTGTAAACAAGGCAATAAACCAGACTTTGTCATCATCAGGAGTTCGTTCCAGATAGTCAATAATGGCATCAATTTTAGCATTGGTCTTATTGGTTGTTTCCAAGGCGTTGATAAGGTCTGCAAAATGTTTCATGGTTCCGGGTTTTCAATGGTTTCCTTTTCAGATTCTTCTTCGTCTTCACCATAAAGGGTTTCCACCACATCTGCACGAATACCAATTTCATTCAGATATTTTGAAAAAACTTCTGTCTGCCCATGGGTAACATGAATAATCTCTGCTTCGGTAGCTTTTACCGTTTGTAGCAATCCTTTCCAGTCTGCATGATCACTCATTGCAAATCCTGCATCTGCGCTTCTCCATCTTCTGGCTCCACGTACCTGCATCCAGCCCGAACATATGGCGGTGGCCGGATCCGGAATTTTTTTAATAATATTACTATCCAGTAAAGCCGGTGGAACAATTACAATTTCATGTTCCATTTCTTTGGGACGTTCTCTGAAATCAGCGATGGTATAATCGGGAAGATCAATTCCTACAGATTCAAAAGCTTCATTCAGCTTTCCTATGGAGTAATGCACATATATTTTCCCCAGTCCTTCTACAGCTGTCATAACTCGTTGGGCTTTTCCCAGAGAATAACCGATAAACACTGAGGTTTTATTATTTTCTTTATTTTTTAGTACCCAATTTTGAAGTTTTTGGTTTAAATCCGGAACTTCCAGCCAGTTGTAAATAGGCAATCCAAAGGTACTTTCGGTAACAAATTCATTGCATTTTACTAATTCAAAAGGTGTACTCAATCCATCATCCTGAATCTTATAATCACCGGAAACCACTGTAACATACCCTTTATATTCCAGCCGAATCTGTGCAGAACCAATAATATGGCCAGCAGGATGAAGGGAAACTTTTACTCCGTTAATGGTAATTACCTCTCCATATGCCAGACTCTGGCATTCAATATCACTTCCAATCCTTTGATGAAGAATGGGCTTTGTAAAATGATGACAGAGGTATTTTTTCATTCCCCATCGGGCATGGTCGGCATGTCCATGAGTAATGACGGCCATATCAACAGGTCGCCAGGGATCTATGTAGAACTTTCCCTGCGGACAGTAAATTCCTTTTTTGGTAAATGTGATTAGCTTCAATGGTGTGGCTGTTTTTATAAGATAAGCTTCAAAAACTTAACCAATTTACAATAAACTGCCGATTTTATTATTCTTTTGGGTTAGGTTTTATTGGAATTATAGGGAATAAAGGGATCTATTTCTAAACTTTAGCATTTGTCTTAGCTTCTCAAAAATCACTTAACCAGAATGCATACTATGAACTTTCCAACACTATAAGTTTGGACTTTGCACCAATATAAACCGATTGAAAATCTTTGAAATTTGTATCAACAAAAAAATAAAATACAATGAGTAAAACAATTCTAATTACAGGAGCAGCAAGCGGTTTTGGGAAAATAGCAGCCTTTGAACTTGCTAGAAAGGGACATCAGGTAATTGCAACTACACAAGTATATCCTCAAATGAGCGATTTAATCAGGGAAGCTTCAGAACAGGGCGTAACTTTAACGGTTGATAAGCTGGATGTAACCAATTCAAGAGATATTGCCTATATTTTAAACAAATATGATATTGATATTCTGATAAGCAATGCAGGTATCATGGAAGGGGGACCTATTGCGGAACAACCTGTTGATATAATCCGATCTATGTTTGAGGTGAATGTATTCGGTGCGTTGGAACTGGCACAGGGGTTCATTAAAAAGTTTATTGAAAAGAAAGGAGGGAAAATTGTCTTCACTTCATCAATGGGAGGTTTATGGACGGTACCCTACGTGGCTGCTTACTGCGCGTCTAAACATGCCTTAGAGTCAATTGCAGAAGGGCTAAAAACAGAACTGGCTCCGTTCAATATCAAAATTGCAACCTGCAATCCGGGAGTATTTGGAACAGGATTTAATGACAGGGGAGTAGATTCCATATTTCGTTGGTATGATCCAAAGGTGAATTTCACTCCAGAATCAGCTTTCGACGGAGCATGTGAATCTTTGGCTCATCAGTTAGATCCTCATTCTATGGCAGAAGTTATTGTAAATGTTGCTCTTGATGACAACAGTGATTTCAGGAATGTACATCCCAAGGAAACTGAAGATTTTGTAAAACAGCTTCAAACTGAAGCGTGGACTGCCAAAAGTTAAGAATATGGAAATCACTTATAAACTAGCAGAAAAAGTACTGAGTGCCGCAATAGAAAAAGCAAAATCATTAGGTATTCCTGTAAGTATTGCCGTAGTAGATAAAGGAGGACATCTTGTTGCTTTTGCCCGGCTGGACAGCGTATATGGAGTGATTGATTTTGCTATAAAGAAAGCCAAAACAGCCATTATGTTTGGAATTGACAGTGATGTAATGGGAGGCATTATTTCTGGAGCCGATATTCATGGATATGGGATGCTGAATTCTAATGACGGACTTTTAACCCTGGCAGGAGGCGTTATCATTAAGGATAAAAACGAAGGAATAATTGGTGCTATAGGTTCGTCAGGCGGTACTCCTGAGCAAGACAAAGAGATTGCCCAGGCAGGGGCGTCTGTTATTGTTTAAATTTCAGATATTTGTGTTATGGAAAAGACTTCTGAAATCATATTTGACAAACTGGTTTATTCATGCGCTTTTGATGCCTACAGGGGGCATGAGGAGTTTATTCCGGATCATTTTCTAGGATTTCAGATTTCTGGAGAAACTCATGCCTTTCATGATCAGGGTAAAACTATTATTGAAGAAAATACAGTAGTTTTAGTCAGAAAGAATCAATTAATCCGAACGCTTAAGCAGCCTTTAAATGGTGAAAAGTATCAGTTTATCTCTATCACACTTGATGATGAAACTCTTAGACAATATGCCAGTGAGCAAAAGATGATAGTGGATAGTCCTTTTCCGGGTCATCAACGGTTATTCTTTGAGTCTGATGAGTTTTTTAAGAGCTATTTTCAATCATTAATCCCTTATATTGATAAAACCGAGCAAATATCTCCAAGGTTGGCTGTATTAAAGGTTAAAGAAGCAATTGAGCTCCTTCTGCAAGCTCATCCGGATCTAAAGAATCTTCTTTTTGACTTTTCGGAACCACATAAAATTGATCTCAAGGAATTTATGAATAAAAACTTTATGTTCAATGTGTCTGTGGAAGCTTTTGCAAGGCTTACAGGCCGAAGTCTTTCTGGTTTTAAACGGGATTTCAACAAGGTATTCAATATGACTCCGAAGCAATGGCTAAAAGAAAAAAGATTAAGGGAGGCTTATTTTCTGATTAAAAACAAAAATAAAAAGCCCTCGGATATCTATCTGGATCTTGGGTTTGAGAATCTGTCTCATTTTTATTTTTCATTTAAAAAGAAATACGGAATAACCACCACAGAATTATAACCAGATAATAAATATATCAGGAAGAGATATTTTTAATTGCAGAATCATAGGATTCTGCAATTATTTTTGTAAGTTAGTAAGGTTCAAATGGTTTTATTAATATTGTAACTATTGTTTTTCGGTATTTTTATCCGTTTTTCATGGAGTTACATAACCACCTGGACGTAAAAACACCAAATAAATGAGAGAAACAACAAAAATGTATGTTGGTGGCTCTAAAACAAAAATTGTTCGTGGAGAATATACCATCAAAACAGATGGAAATCACTCTATGTGGGTAACCAAAGGAAATATAATTGTTACTGCTGAAAAACAGATAACCCAGCAAGGTGAAAAGACTGGAGTTTCCCACGGAAACTATGTTCCGCCTGAAGAAATTTATACCACCCATCCAAAAGTAGAACAGGTTGAATTTTTGGATGAAAACAATAAAGTCCTCGACCAGAATACTAAAGATTTTTTTTACGGACAGAAACTTAAAATCAAGATAGTAACATCCAATGCCAAGGGGCAAAGCATCTATGTGAATCTGCAGGGAAAAACAAAAAGCACTCATCAGAAATTTGATATTTTAAATACTAAACGCTTTTCCTGGAACGGATTAGTTACTCACGAAGAGACTTTTGAAACTCCACTTTTTGTTCTTAATCCTAATTGGTATAGCGATGATTTCGAAGAATATGATTATACTTTACATCAAACCCAAATAAAGGAAGAAGATTTAAATGAATTTTTCGCTAAAGTTGTTTTAGATGCTAAAAATGTTTTTCTACCACTAGCAGGAAACCGTTTAAAGCCTGTTACCTATAAAAGAAACTATGAAGAATTAATTGGCCTTTTTAAAACAGACAATTCCGGAGGTAAAGATTTATTGACCAATTATGAAAATTTTTATATTGATAAATACGCTGATGAGAATGAAGATATTAAAGATATTGTTGATGATTTTTCAGAATGGCTTTGTGAAGACCACACAGATGCATCTGTTGAGGACATCAATGCGAAGGTATCTGAAAGTGCGGGAAAATTATGGAGCTATGCAGTACTACAGCACCAGGATCATAATATGAAGCTGACCACAACAAACAACAAAACCGGAGTAAAAAAGGATGAAATAAAAAAAAGAAAGGCTATTCTTGACGACAGGCCTCTGTATTGGGCAAGGATTGCCATGCAGGTTATCTTAAAAAGGCAATATGTTTTTATCAAAGATATTAAAACACTTTCACAAAAAGATCAGGATGATTTTTTCAAAAAATCCATTATCCCTAAAAATAGCAAGCTTTGGAAAATCATAGTACTTTTTGAAGAAAAAAGTAGAAATTATACAGGAATAGATTTTTCAAAGGCTGGAAATAAAAAGAAAATTCTCATTACTGGATTTGATCCTTTTGTATTAAATCCAAAAAAAGGTGGTAATATTAAACAATCTAATCCATCCGGAGTTATTGCAGAAACATTAGCTAGCGATAAAAAACTAGGTGCATATATCCAAACAATGGTAGTTCCTGTAAGATATTCTGATTTCGATGGAAGTCAAGATCACAGCAAGGGACAAGGGAATGGTATTATTGAAAAATATATCACACCTCATATTTTAAATGTTGATATGATAATTACAGTAAGTCAATATTTACCTAATGAAAATGTTATTGACATGTTTGGTACTTCAAGAAGAGGAGGTTTTAATGACAACATGGACTTCATACGCGAGCCAGATACTCAAGCATTAAAAACACCATATGAATGGTTACAAACAACACTTCCAAAGCAATTTGAAAAGGTTAAGGGAATAACATTCAACTGGAAGTATAATGATATTGATAATGGACCAAATACATTTCCAAATGAAAATGAGGTATTGAGTGAAGGCTCAGGAGGAAATTATCTTTCCAATGAAATTTTTTATCGTGTAGCTAAAATAAGAAGAGAGCATAAACAATTATTAAAAACCGGACATTTCCATGTTGAAATGTTACAAAATCCAGGAGAAGATTTAGTTGAAACAAAAATAGTGAATCTAGTAAACCTTGTAAAAAAAGGATTAGCAGAAGCAATAAAAAACCTATAGCGATGAAGAATATATTAATTATTGTAATTATTAATCTGATTTTCACATCGTGCAATGCACAAAAAGTAATTGAGGCCACATCAAAAGATGTCTTAGTATTTGAATTTATCGATGGAAATATCCAACTCGCAAAATATTATTCAAAAGTATATAATCAGGACAATTCTTATAAAAAAACGGTAGAAGCATCAGAAAATAAAGAAATTTTCAATAACAAAAATATAAGTATCATAACTCAAAATTGGAAACCAATGGGTTCTAGATATTATCAAAAAAAATATACTTTTATTCAGCAGAAAGATACAATGAATATATATTGTAAATGCGGTCAGGAGAAGAATTATTATATTAAGAATTTAGAATTTAAACGAGGAAATTATAATTTAAGTTTTGATAACAAAGAATCTCAAAATGGTATAAAATATATTACTGGTAGTGATATAATTACTATGAAAGAAATGCAAAAAACCTTATTTAAAAACACTTATGTTCCCTCTAATGAAACAACAAAAAGAAACCTATATTTTTCAGACTTAAAATTTATTGAAATAAATGTAAAAGATACTGCGAATGTATATCTACAAGAAATTAAATAAGAAAGTATTTATTAGTATAATTTTTATGTTTTTGTTGAACAATAGATATATTGCTCAACCATTGCGAACTTCAGCCATTACAGTTGATTCTATTTTCTATAAAAAGCAGCAACTATATTTTGCTAAACAACCTAATAGTAATAACTATAAATATTCTCAAGCGAAGAAACAATATAGTTATGTTGGAATTTCTGTTAATTCAAAAACAAATTTCATTTATAAAAATGATACTATGCAAATCAAATTATTGTTTGATTCTTATAGCCCTCTTTCATTCCATATTAAAAACTTGTATTTCAGAAAAGGTCATTATATCATAAATCTAAAAGAATGTATTGAAAAATTAAATAAAAATACTTACCCGATAATTATAAAAAACTTTCCGTGTGATTGCCTATACAGAAATGAAGAAGATCAATAATTTATGAGAAAAATATTTTTTATCATAATGGTTTTGCCACTTATTTATAGTTGTGATGCTCAAAAAAAAATAGCGAATGATGATATGTATAGTTCAAATCTACTTCTATTAAAACCAGAAAAAGGAGTAAGGATTTTACAGAAAACATTTATGCAAAATGATACTTATACTTTAATTAAAGACAGAAAATGGACTGATATTCCTCGCCCTACAACAATTAGTTTTATAAAGGATAAGGATACTATGAATTACGTAATTAACTATGGAAATACTGGTAATTATTATTTACATAACCTAAAGTTTAAAAAGGGGAATTATAATGTTGAAATTTTAAAAAATAATTTAGAGTCTTCTGGTAAGGTTAATGTTTTTAATGAAAATATTTTACTTTATAAGCTATTTAACAATAATACAAGAAAAAGGGAAGATACTAAATTAAATGATGTCACATTTTATAGTGTTGATTTTGAAAAGCTTGATAATATTAAGTTAGAGAGACAATAAAATTCAGAATTAACAGCATTAAAGCAAAAGCCATCTACATTTTATAATAGATGGCTTATCCTTTAAAGGTTTTGAAAATATATACTCCTTAAGGAATTATATTTTCACTTCTTAACCGCTCAAACAATTCTATGAAAGAGTCTTCTGTACTTTTATAGGCCGTAAATCCAAGCTTTCTGCTATTGGACATATCACACATTACTTCCAACAGTCTTCCGAGATCAAGATCTGTATGCCATGCAGACGATAATTTGCTAAGATTTTCTTCATTTAAATGGTGTTTTTTTGCGATCTCACTCCAGATTTGCGCATCGTTTTCCAATTCTTTTTCCAGAGGTCTGATCATACCATTAAACCCTTCTGCCTCTATTCCAAACCAGTCGGCTAACCTTTTCCAAAGCCATTTCCATCGAAAAACATCTCCGTTGGTAATGTTATAGGCCATATTTTTGGCAGATTCAGTAGAGGAAGCCCATACCAGTTGTTTGGCCAGTACTTTTGCATCCGTCACATCTGAAACGCCATGCCATTGTGCCTCAGATCCCGGCCACACGAACTTTCTTCCCGTTTCCTTACAGATACTTGCATAAATGGCCAGGGTAGTTCCCATATTCATCAGGTTTCCCACAGCATGCCCAATTACAGTATGAGGCCTGTGAATGCTCCAAGTAAAACCATCTTTTTCCGAAGCCTTATATACTTCATCTTCCTGAGCGTAATAAAAATTGGGAAGAGGAAGCCTCGGATGTTCCTCCCGAACAGGTGTTTCAGGCAAAATCCCTTGCTTAACATAAGCCTCGAAAGGTCCCAGATAATGTTTCAATCCGGTAACTAAAGCCACATGTTTAATCGATTTTTTAGGAGATAATACATTCAGAAGATTTCGGACAAGTAAACTGTTTACCCTAATATTTTCTTCTTCCGTATCATTTCGCATCCATGTTGTAAAATAAATATGAGTAGGAGAGATCTCCGTCAATGCTTCCGTCAGATTTTGCTCATCCAACAGATCTGCTTTGATGCTCCGAAGGCCGGCAATAGCAGAGTTGGGGTTTCTGGATAATCCATAGGTAACCCAGCCTTGTGCAATAAGTTCTTCTGCAAGGTTGCTTCCTGTAATTCCTGTAGCACCTACTACCAATGCTATATTTTCTTTATTTTCCATAGGTATTGTAAATTTTCATTACAAAAGTATGGCTGGGAACTGTCCAATATTCTTGATATGGATCATGCATTTGGATTGATCTGTATCAAGTATTATTGAGAAGATTTTTTTTACGAATCCTGCTTACTGTTTCGGGAGCGAGTCCCAGATAAGAGGCGATAAGATTATGGGGAACCCTTTTGATCATATCAGGGTTTTTCTGTGCCAGTTGAAGATATTTTTCCTCGGCAGTATAGCTATTGGAAACTATAAGCCTATGGTCCTTTGTCACCAGACTGTTTTGATAGAGAATTCTAAAATAACGATCCATTACAGGAATTTCCAGCATCATTTTTTCATAATCATCAAGGGTGATCATCAGAACTTCAGTTTCTTCAATGGCATCAATATTGAGAACTGATTTTTCCTGATGAATAAAACTGTTGAAATCTGAGATCCACCAGCCTTCAAAAGCAAACATATTGATATGTTCATTCCCTTTTTCATCCAAAAAATAAGACTTCAGCAATCCCTTACTTACAAAAGACAGACATTTACAGATTTCTCCTTCCTGTAACAGATATTGTTTTTTTCGAAGTTTTTTTAAAGTAAAGAAAGCCTGAACCTGTGTTTTTTGTTCATCGGTTATAGCTACTTTATTCTGAATATGGGAAAGGAGTACCTCAAACATTAAAAAAATATTTTATCAAAAATAAGACTTTCGGTATATTATTCTTCAAAATTATAGAGATTAATCCCTATTTCCTCATCTTTTGATTTTACAGCTCTGGTATTGAGCGGGTAAAAAATAAATTCTCCTGCACCCCGAATTCTGGCGTCTAAAAGATGTCCTGCCAACGCAGTATAATCTTCTCTTCCTAAAGTAATGTGCAAATGGAGGAGTGGCTCTTCACCTATTACAGAAACGTTTCCAGAAATATTGGTTACTTCCATCTGTTCTTTAAATGTTTTATCTACATATTTTTTGGTTGAGGGAACAAAGAAACGCAAGGTAACTTCATCTATTGCTCCAATTCCTGTAACTTCCCCAGCTTGAATACCTTGGCTTCTAACAAAATCTGTAAGGGCTTCAATGATACTTGATTGATTTTTTATACTGACAATATAAACATGATCTACCTTCTTTGCTGACCAATTTCTTCCTTTTAAATTTTGTGTACTCATACTTGTAAAGCTTTATTTTGTGTTAAATGGTTCCCCTAAGCATTCCTCTTTACACATAAATGCAATAATCATGCTTGTCAATTTCTATGTATGATTTTGAAACAGAAAAATATAGTGTTATCGGGATAATTTATATTCCTTTTACTTGTAAACTGATAAAAAATACAGAAATTTGCAGCAAATAAAAATCAATGAAGATCGTAGATATCGAAAGCTGGAACAGAAAGGAGCATTTTAATTTTTTTTCTAACATGGCAAGCCCATATTTTGGTTTTACAACAGAAGTGGATTGTACAAAAGCCTATGACAAGGCTAAGGAAAATGGATACTCATTCTTTGCTTATTACTTTCATAAATCTATGGTGGCTGTAAATACTGTTGATGAGTTAAAGCTTAGAATTATTGACGGTCAGGTTGTACAGTTTGATACAGTACATGCTGGAAGTACCATTGGCAGACCCGACGGAACTTTTGGCTTTTCATTTACTCTTTTCTCTGAGGATTTTGAGATTTTCAATGCTAATCTGCAGGAAGAAATAAAAGGTGTACATGAGACTTCAGGACTTAGAATAAGCAATGAAAGACTGGGTAAAGACCATGTTAGACATACTACAATTCCATGGAACTCTTTCAGTTCAATTCTTCATCCAACAGATTTTAATACAGGAGAATCCATTCCTAAAATTGCTTTCGGTAAATTCAATATCCGTGAGGGTAAAAAATATCTTCCTGTTTCTATTGAAGCCCATCACGGACTGGCAGATGGAATTCATATTGCAAAATACCTTGAGGAATTTCAAAGACAACTTGATCTTTAGAAGCCTGCAAGAATTGAAAAGTGACAGCCTGCTTTTAAAAGAAATCCATTAATAATAAATTTTCCCTTTCTTAATCTTCAGAATCTGATCTTTTTCCATTTGCTTTATTGTTCGTATCATCGTTTCTACACAGAGTCCGGTTAATGAAGCAAGCTGTTGTCTTGTAAGGGGTACCTGAAAAGAGTAGGAGGTTTTATCTTCATGATAACTTTTGAGGTGATCCAATAGTAACTTCAGCTTAGAAACCGGATTTTGGAAAGAAAGATTATAGAACATAATATACTTATAGTACATTCTTTCGGCTAAACATTGATAAATGCTTAGTGAAATCTGCGGATTGCTTTGTACCAAATGCAAAAAATCACTTTTTGACATCCTATAAATACATGAATCTTCTATAGTTACCGCATTGATGGGATATGGATGTTCTAGAAATAAAAGGGACTCTCCGAAACTCTGTTGGTCTGAAAAAATATTCTGAATAAATTCTTTCCCATTTTCAGTGTAATTATTGAGTTTAATCTTTCCTCTTTTTATCTGATAATAGTACTGTGGCTGTTCTTCTTCACGAAAAATAACTTCTCCCGCCCGGTAATTCTTTATTTCTGCGCCAAATGAAATTAATAGATCTTCAATAATCATAGGGGTGATATATTTCTATATTGAGTCTTAAAGAATAAAGAAAAAGCTATTTAAAATGATAACCACAAAAAGTGGTACCACTGATATACCACAAAAATCCAATTTCCTGAAAATAAAGATGAAAAAGTATTGATTTGGATCATAAAAAGTAAAACTAACAATCTACTACATTTATGCCCGATAAAAAAGTAGATCAAATGAATTCTAAACGGTCTGATAAAAGCCGTTATGATATTTTATCTAAAAGTGTAACGTGGTATGTATGTGGTACGCTAATTTGGTAGAATTTTAATCATTTTCTCTTTCTTTGCCCTTATTAAAATGAAGAAAAGTTCATATACGTGAACTTTTAAATTGTATAGATTGACAAATAAAAATATTTTTTACTCATGTAAAAAATGCATATGTAGAGATAGGAACCTATTATGAATCATAAAAAACCTGAACTTAACCTAGAAGATTTGAATCAGAAGATTCTTTTACAAGATGAAATTATGGCACTAGCCAAGGCCAATTCACCACGTTTACTGAACAAGTTCAGATGGGTCTACCCTGATTTTTTTGAAAAATTATCTGTTATACACCCCGGACTTAAAAATTCTGAACAAATCTTTTGTATCTATCTTAAGCTTAATATGACCACGAAAGAAATAGCAACCTGTATTTTTGTTACACCCAAAGCAATACAAAACAGAAAAAACAGACTCAGAAAAAAACTTAACATTCCCTCTGAGCTTGATATCTATCAATGGTTTAATAAAATTTAGACCATTATTTGTCTTTTCAAATTTCTATTATTGCTTTTTCCAGATCATGATAGAGTAGAATCTTCCAATGATTTTCCCGTGCTTCTTTTTCCCACTCAAGTCGTAGTTCCATTGCTTTTCGGCCATCAAAATCACTCTTATAGGCTAAATGGTACTTCAAATAAGAAGCCTGTGGAAGATCGTCTGCCCCATAGAAAACAGTTTCTCCTTCTTCTTTAATCCAAAAAACCTGCATAAAAGGAGTATGACCTCCTACTACTTCATAAAAAATATCATCCGTAATTTGTCCTTTATCATCATTCATCCAGATAATATTGGGTAATTGAATCAGGTTTTCCAGCACTTCAAAATCGAAGGAGGGATTTCCTTTATTTTCCATCGCAAAATCCAGCTCACGTTTTTGGATATATATTTCTGCATTAGGAAAATTGGGTTCATAGCCATGATCTGTAAGCTTTACAGCGCCTTCAATATGATCCTTGTGAAGATGGGAAAGGAGTAGCTTTGTAACCTGCTCTGGACGGATATTTTCTTTTTCGAGAAGTGTTGATACAACAGAATTTCCATCCTCATTTTTCCAGCCAATGCCTGCATCCAAAAGAATATAATCGTGCTCTGTGATGATGAGGAAAGGCTGTACAGACATTTTAATTCCGGTAACAGTATTAAAATTTTCATCTGTTAAAAGAGTAAAGTCCTTGGTCTTGCTGGCTGAAAAATTACCTTCTTTAAGTGGAATGATCTTCATGCTGCAAATTTCCTCAATATTTCTAACATTCAAAAGCTTTTTCATCAATGCAAACCATTGGAAAAAACAATGGAAAGGTATCTACCAGTTATTCAATCCGTTTTCCAATGCTTTTACGTAATTTTCTTCATCAAAGGAGTAAAGATCCGGCGATTTATGCGCGCCACCACGTCTCTGTTCATCAAGTTTCTTTAAAACTCCCAAATTTTTGATTTTCCTATAAAAATTCCCACGGTTGAGCTCTTTCCCCAATATGGCTTCATATAATTTCTGAAGTTCAGAAAGTGTAAATTTTTCCGGTAATAGATTATATCCGATAGGTTTGTATGAGATTTTTTCTCTTAATGTAAGAAGTGCCTTTTCAATAATCTCGCGATGATCCATAGCCAGTTCAATGGTGGGGAGATCTCTTAAATAAACCCACTCACAGGCTTCACTCACATCATCCATAACGGGTTCAATATCCGCAGAATTATACAAGGCATAATAACCAATGGAAATAAAACGCTGCTTCTGAAACAGGGTTTCATCAAAATCCTCAAAATAAAATTCACTCCTGTTTTTTCTTCCAAAAACGGCAAATTCTTCAAGAAAGACATTGGTAACACCGGCCCTGGATTTTAAAACCCTCATTACGCCTTCGTCCAAGTCTTCATCTTTTCTTATAAAACCACCGGGAAGAAGCCATTGTTTTCGGTAATTCATCCTTACCAGCAAAACTTTCAGCTCATTTTGATCAAAACCGAAAATAACGGGATCGGCCGAAATATGAGGAAGAAAAATTTCTTTTGCTTCAGCAGACTTTTGTAAAATCTGTTCCTTGGAATTCATATAATCCATAAAAATACATGTGTTGTTACAAATGTAAAGATAAAATTGGATAATGCTTATAAAAACTCTTTATTAAAGCCATTTTTAAGAAAAATCATCTATTATATTCAAAGGTTAAATCAATCATGATATTATATGTTTTTTATTAAAATGCCTACCTTTGAATCCATTAAAAATATATATCCAAAATACTCAATTATAGGATATATTTCTATTCAATAAAAATTTTAACATGCAGGTAAGCTCTACCAACACCATTTCCCGGACTGTAGTCTGGTTAATGGCCATTATTTCAGGACTTGTTGTTGCCAACAATTATTATAACCAGCCTTTATTGGCACTTATCTCGGAAGATTTTCATGTTTCTGAAGCTGCCGTAAGTAAAATTTCAGTTCTTACCCAAATAGGATATGCTTTGGGGTTGCTTTTAATTGTACCGCTTGGAGATAAATTTTTCCGAAAAAAACTAATCCTGATTGATCTGTTCCTGGTTTTTGGCTCCTTGCTATGGATGACTTTTGCCACTCAGCTTTGGATGTTGTATGCTGCCAGTTTATTGATTGGAGCTACTTCTGTAATTCCTCAACTCTTTGTACCTATTGCTGCCGAACTATCGGCTGATAAAGAAAAATCGGCCAATATAGGACTGGTTATGTCCGGACTTTTATTGGGTATTCTGCTTTCACGTTTTATAGGCGGAATTGTGGGGGAAGTCTGGGGTTGGAGAGCAATGTTTGGTATTGCGGCAGGATTAATGATTTTGGTATGGTTGGCCGTTTACACGATGCTTCCTGAACTTTCTCCGAATTTTAAAGGTACTTATAAAGAATTAATGCGTTCTGTAGCTCATCTTGCAAAAACACAGCCTATTCTTCAGCTTGCTTCATTCCGTGGGGCAATGGCTTTTGGATCTATGTGTGCCTTGTTTACAACTTTGGTTTTTCATATGGAAAAGCCGCCTTTTAATGCTGGCTCATCTGTAGTAGGCAGCTTCGGTCTTGCAGGAGCAGTAGGAGCTTTGGCTGCTGCGAAGGTTGGAAATCTGCAAAAGTATTTGGACATCAATCGTATTATATTGTATTCTTTACTGATTTTGATAGGAAGCTGGGGGTTCACTTATTTTGCAGGAGAAACGTATTGGGGATTAATAATAGGCGTAATCCTTGTTGATCTTGGGGTACAATCAAGCCATATCATGAATCAGACCAATTATTTTATGATCAAATCCAATGCTGTCAACAGGCTAAACACGGTTTATATGGTGTCTTATTTTATTGGGGGTTCACTGGGAACCTGGCTGGCTTCTTTGGCCTGGCAGAAAGCACAATGGACAGGAGTATGCATTGTAGGAACCGCATTCGGAGTGTTAGCACTCATCGCCCATATTCTGTTTTGCAATAAAGTAAATAAGGCCTGATTGAAAAGAAATTATGCTCTAATTTTGACAGAGGAATATACCCATTTTATCTTCTTAATACACTTTATAAATGAATAATCATCGCTGAAAATTTTTAATTTTCCTTTGTCTTAAACCTGTATACCCTAAAAAGCAAAATTACTCTTCAGAAATTTCCTGTTCCTGAATAAGTTTTCTGTGTTTTCCTCCCCAATTACTCAATACATTCCAAATCGGGATTAATTCTCTTGCAATATCTGTAAGTTCATAATCTACACGCGGTGGAACTTCTGCATGTACAGTCCTTTTAACCAAGCCTTCTTTCTCCAGTTCCCTCAATTGAAGAGTCAACATTCTTTCCGTTATTCCTAAAATAGCTTTTCTAAGCTCACTGAAACGCAGTTTTCCGTCTTTAAGCTTATCTAAAATCAAGAGCTTCCATCTCCCTCCAATTTTACATACGGCATAGGTAAGATCACATTCATGGATGTATTGCCTGTTGATGTTATTCGTTGAGTTTTCTTTTATTTTCCCCATTACTTACAAATTTGTTAGTACCATACAATTCGATGTATACAATGCAAATGTAAGGTTTGAAATTTAATTTTGTACCCAGAAGCAGAAAATATGCAGCAGTAAAAGAACAATAGCGCTAATGTTCACTGCTAAAAACAATATTAACTTAAATAAAAAATGAAAATGCAGTTAACACCTAAAATCAATCAAATTTTAAATCATTTAGAAAAAATACAGTCATTTAATGCTCAGAATTCAATGGATGACACTCGTAAATATCTTGAAACCATGTCTTTTCAGTTAAGCGGAAAGAGAGAGCCGGTGGCCATGATCGAGGAGCTGGATATTCCACAGGAAAACCATCAGATTCCAATTCGTATTTACCGTCCAAAAGGAAAAACCAATCAGGAAGAAGCTGCTATCATCTATATTCATGGAGGATGGTTTATAGCGGGAGGGTTTGAAACACATGATGCTGTGGTTCGTAAATTAGCCAACAAAACAAAGTCAACCGTTATTTTTGTTGATTATCGTCTGGCTCCTGAACATCCCTTTCCCGCAGGTCTAAATGACTGCACGAATGCCGTAAAATGGATTATCGACCATTCTGAATCATTAGGAATTGACAAAAATAGAATAGGAATTATTGGTGATAGCGCAGGCGGAGCACTTTCTACTGCTGTTTCTACACAAATAGGAGAGCTGCTGAAATTTCAGGTATTAATTTATCCTGCTGCAGATAATCAGTTCAATACATCATCTTGGGAAACCTACGAAAATGGACCTGTACTCAATAAGCAAGGTGGTATTGAAGCCTGGAAACATTATCTCCCCGAACAGGAATTAAATAATCCTTTGGCTATTCCGATTTTAATTAATGATTTTAAAAATACTCCCCGAACACTCGTTCTACTTGCAGAACATGATCCATTAATAGATGATGGGAAAAGACTTTCCGAAAATATGAAAAATGCTAAAGTTTCTGTTACAACAAGCTTTTACAAGGATATGGTACACGGATTTATGCATATGGGAGAAATATTGGATGAAGTGCAGATAGCAATAGATGAAATGGCTGATTTTGCCAATCAGAATTTTGAAACGGTCAAAGAAAAGTAGTCATGAAAAAATATGCATATATCGGATGTCTCGGCTTCGTTGCTGTTATTACAACGGAATTCGGGATTATCGGGATCCTTTCGCAGGTTGCAGAACATTATAAAATAAGCATCGACAAGGCAGGTTATCTTCTCAGTGGATTTGCCTTGGTCATTGCCCTTACAGGCCCTTTTATGACATTACTTACCTCAGGAATTAACCGTAAAAATATAATGCTTGCCGCTATTTTTATGTTCCTGATCACCGGAATTGTATCCTCCTTTTCACCTCCGTTCTGGCTATTGATGTTGGTAAGAATACTTCCGGCATTTCTACAACCTGTATACATTGCCACTGCATTATCTGTTGCAATATCTAAGGCAGATGAAAGCAAGAAGAATGAACTGATGAGTATTGTCTTTAACGGGGTAGCCATCGCAATGGTAACAACGGTTCCTTTTGCAACCTGGATTTCTGGGCTCTGGTCCTGGGAATATTCATTTATAATCCAGACCATAGTAAGCTTGATTGCTTTAATTGCTATTTATTTTTTCCTGCCATCAATGCCGGTTAAAGAAAAGAAATCCTATGGCAGCCAGGTTAGGATCTTAACACAATCACCTTTTATCCTCAGTACTTTAGCCAATTTTTTCATGGTGACTGCCTGGTTCTGTACTTATAGTTACTTTGCAGAATATCTTGGAAAAGGGAAAGGAATGAATACTTCCATGGTAAGCTACATGCTTCTTTTGTTTGGAATAATAGGGATCATGGCCAATTGGATGGCCGGTAAAATGCTTAATAAAAATATAGCCGGAACAATGGCGTTTTTTCTATCCGGAACTATTCTTATTCCTGTATTCCTGTATATTTCAGATGGAAGCTCATGGGCTACCATTCTGGTCATAGCGATCTGGGGATTTCTATATTCACCCAGCTTTTTAAATGCATCTTCCTATATGATTTCATCAGCTCCCAATGCACTGGAATTTGCCAACAGTCTGGCCACTTCATTTGGAAATCTTGGTGTAACCTTAGGAACAACCGTGGGAGGCTGGATTATCGTCACTAAAGGGGTTGAATATACCCCTTGGATAGGCTCTGTTTTCGGGGTTTTAGCTTTTTTGATGATGATCATAAGAAATCTCGTTGAAAAAAAACGAATCAGGGAACTTTCAGGTTGTTAAATCTAAATGTAATATATTTTGTTACATTAAATAAAAATTGTAACTTTGATTTATAATTTCAAAAAAATTGAATCAATGAAAATAGAAATCTGGTCGGATGTAATGTGTCCGTTTTGCTATATTGGAAAAAATAATTTTGAACAGGCATTAGAAAAACTCCCTTTTAAAGATGAAGTGGAAGTAGAGTGGAAGAGTTTTCAGCTGGATCCTACTTTGGATTCCAACAAAACCCAAAATACTATTGAGTATTTCAGAGAGAAAAAAGGAGTTCCAGCATCTCAGGCTACCCAGATGCTAACCCAGGTAACCCAAATGGGAAAAGGTGCCGGAATAGATTTTGACTTTGAAAAGGCTTTAATTACCAATACATTCAGCGCCCACAAACTTCTTCATTTAGCTAAGAAAAATAATAAATCAAATGAAATGGAGGAAGCTTTGTTTATTGCTCATTTTATTGATGGTCAAAATGTAGGTGATACAGAGGTTTTGGTTTCCCTTGCTGAAAAACTGGGAATTGATAAAGATGAGGCAAGACAGGCAGTAACTTCGGATCAACTGGATTATGAAGTAAATCAGGATATTCTGGAAGCAAGAAATAAAGGCGTTTCAGGTGTTCCTTTCTTTGTATTGAATGGAAAATATGCAGTTTCAGGCGCACAACCTGTAGAGGTTTTTGAAAACGCCCTTCAACAGACTTATAAGGAAACAGTAAGTCCTTTTAAAGATCTTTCCGGTAGCAATGGAGCATCCTGTGATGCAGACGGATGCAGTATTTAAGACCTTAAAATTTTACCCTAAAACAAATTCAATTTGTTTTAGGGGTATTTATTCTTTTTCAAAACATTATTGTTACTACTATTCAAAATTTCTGTACATTTAAAATGCAGGACTTATTTATGAATATGAGAATTATAAATTTTCTAAAAGTAACTTCAATTATATCTTATTTATTAATAATTTTATCTGGGCAAATAATGGGAATACCATTTATTTGTTAGTTAAGCTTTATATTTATTTTATAAAAAGCAGATAAAACTCTCGTATCTTTGTCATACAGTATAAAATCTATATTCTTCAATGATAAAAATTAATAATGAACTTCATTATCCGGTTGCAGATACGCTTTTTGTTTTTGCACTGGATTCGGAGGCAGGAACGGTATTTAACGGAAAAAATAAATTAGTAACAGGGATAGGGAAAGTAAATGCAGCCATTGAACTGACCAAGGAAATTCAGCTTAGAAAACCGAAGTTAATTGTTAATCTGGGTTCGGCAGGAAGCAAGGGTTTTCATAAAGGAGAAGTGGTATGCTGTACAAAATTCATCCAAAGAGATATGGATGTTCGAGGTCTTGGCTTTAAAATGTATGAAACCCCGTTATCAGGAGTTCCGCCCATATTGGAATATGGCCTTAAAATGGAAACTCTGAAAGAAGGAATCTGCGGAAGTGGAGACAGTTTTGAAATGAATCATTCGGAAACGGATTATAATATTGTAGATATGGAAGCTTATCCTTTGGCTCTTATTGCCCAGCAGGAAAACATTCCCTTTCTGTGTTTAAAATATATTTCGGACGATGCAGGAAGTGATGCAGCCGATGACTGGAGTGTACAGGTACATCTTGCTTCTCAAGCTTTCCATAATATACTATTTTCCTAAAAAAAGACTAAAATATGGCATCAATTATCCTAAACAAAGCTTCTGTTGAAGATACAGATATTGTACAAAAATTGGGAATTCAGACTTTTTCTGAAACTTTCTCAGAAAATAATTCTGAAGAGGCCATGAAAAAGTATCTGGAAAAAAGCTTTAATACAGAGAAGGTTAAAGCGGAACTTAGTAACCCCGATTCCCTTTTTTATATTGCCTGGGAAGAAGACAATCCTGTAGGGTATTTGAAAGTAAATACAGGTAAAGCACAAACAGAATTACAGGATGAAACCAGCCTTGAAATTGAAAGAATCTACGTAAAGAAAAGTCATCATGGTAAAAA
Organism: Chryseobacterium aurantiacum; assembly: GCF_003020585.1. Classification (GTDB taxonomy): domain Bacteria; phylum Bacteroidota; class Bacteroidia; order Flavobacteriales; family Weeksellaceae; genus Chryseobacterium; species Chryseobacterium aurantiacum. The sequence continues at coordinate 102,330 of NZ_PXUE01000002.1, read as the reverse complement.
AGTAGGCCAGCTTCTTTACAACCAAGCTTTAGAAACGGCTAAAAATTTACATAAAGTTTATTTATGGCTGGGTGTTTGGGAAAAAAATGAAAAAGCCTTAAGTTTTTATACGAAAAACGGATTTGTTGAATTTGACAAGCACACCTTCGTCCTAGGAGATGATAAACAGACAGATCTTATGATGAAAAAAATGATAGATTAAAGGTTTATTTTTTCCGATTTTGAAAGAGTAATCATCTAATAAATCTACTCAATCAGCCCAATCAGCAGGAGATAAATAATACTACTTTTATTTTATCTCCTATAAAATTTTTCTAAGCCGTAGCGTTTCTGAAAAATTAAACCTATATATCAACAACGCCAGGATGCCTTTCAAAAATGAACAATACAGAATTTTTACAACAAGTCAATCAATATTATCCGCTATCGGAGGAGTCGACAAGAGCCTTGTTAAGCATCTGTACTGAAGAGAAATACCGTAAAAATGATCTCCTTCTGGAATCAGGAAGCATGGCAAGATATTACTATTTCATAAAATCCGGATTACTAGGGTATTATACTATTGATAAAGAAGGGAATAGTATTTATAAAATGTTCTTTGAAGAGAAAAGTTTTGTTGCCTCTACGGCTGCTATTATCAAAAATGAACCTAGCGATTTCAATATTATTGCCCTTGAAGATTGTTCAGTCATACAATATCCTGTGAAAGCGTACCGTGAATTACTCGAAAAGCATCATGATCTTGCACTTTTCCAAATTCATTATTTAGAGAAAAACTGGGTCGTCAAAAAAGAGCCATTAGAAGTTTCCTTAAAATTTGAAAATGCAAAGCAGCGCTATCTATTATTGCTTGAAAAGCAATCCTTATATAGACGTTTAAAGCAACATCATATTGCATCTTATCTTGGAATAACACCTACTCAGCTAAGCCGCATCAAGAAAGAAATCAACAGATAGAACAATGGAATATGGAGTAGTCTGTACTCCTTTTCAACAGCTTCTATAAAAGAAAATAAATTAACAAAAGCTTCAACATATGTTGAGGCTTTCTTTCTTTTTCCATTGCATCTTTGTCCTGTCATAAGATTGAATGTACTTATTAAAATAGGACGTAAATAATGATGATTTTTTAAGACAAAAATCTTAACTTAAAATAAAACATCTTACATTTATACTTACTGTACTTTCAGATTATGCTCATTATTAATTAAATATTTTAAAGCATGAAAAAGTTAATCAACATTGTTTTTGTACTGACCACTTTTGCACAGTTATCAGCACAAAAAATCATTCATCAGGAAGTTTTCAGTCCTAAAATGAATAAAAAGATCAAAACCATTATTATTACCCCAAATCTTCAGCCTAATACAACATATCCGTCAGTGTATATTCTTCATGGTTTCAGCGGAAATCCGGACAGAACCATCAAGCAGGATATTCCAGATCTGGTTCAGAAAGCAGAGGAATACAAAACCATTTATGTATTGCCGGATGGAAACTACAGTTCGTGGTATGTAGATAGTCCGATTCTCAAAGATTCACAATACCAAACCTTTATTGGAAAGGAACTGGTTGATTTTATAGATAAAAATTATCCGGTGAAGGCCGATAAAAAGTTCCGTGGCATCCTTGGATGGAGTATGGGAGGCTATGGGGCAACTAATATTGGTGTTACTTATAACAAGACATTTGGTATTGTGGGGAGTTCTTGCGGGGCTCTGGATTTTAGCTCTTTTGGGGAAGGTTATAATAAATATATGGTCAATATAGTTCTAGGTCCTGTAGAGTTCATTAATCCCAACTTTCTTACAGATAATAAATTGAAACTAATGGCAGGAGCCGGACAACATTATATTTTTGACTGTGGTACAGAAGATACACAGATGATTGGGATGAACAGAAATTTTCACAAGAAGCTTACCGAGCTTAAGATTCAGCATCTTTACACAGAATCCTTAGGTATTCATGATGATAAATACTGGAGCAGGTCACTGTCTGAGCAACTTACCCTTTTTGATAAGTTTTTTAAATGATGAAATACAATTCAAAATATTAAGTCTGTTTAAACTTAACCGCAAAAGTCACAAAAGGTTTTATTTTTTTAACACTTTAGTAAACTTTAGAAAGTGTAAGGAAATACTGCACAATTAAGTTCACATAAGATGAAAATCTTTGATTTTCAACAAAACTTGAGTGTCCTTCCTTGTACACAAAGTAGATCACTTAAATAGCTTAAGTGTTTAAAAAGCTTTTGTATATCCTTTGTGGTTTAATAAAAAAGTTTAAACAGCTTTATTTTATTGCCAGTTGAATAATAAAAAATCCTTTTTAAGATTATACTTAAAAAGGATTTATCATTTTGTGATTGACTTAAAGACTATCTTCTAAAGATGCTGAAAGTTTTTCCCCAAATGCTCTTCAATTACAAAAAACGGATCTTCTGTAAGCGTGTGGGCTCTCATATCAATAAGACTTACCTTACTCATCATTCGCAGCATAATTCTTCTCTCACAAGGATGTTCTATGCCATCAATATTTCTTACTCCTGCACGGAAAGCTGATCTTCCATGAGCACATAGATGATTATTGACAAGAATAACATCTCCGGCCTGAGGTGTAAAACCTGAATAAATCAAATGCCTTGCTTCTTCCCAGAATTCTGTTAAATACTGATGAGCTTCTTCTGTTTGTTTTATGCTTGAATTGAAAAGCTGTTCTGCAGCATCAAATCTCATAAACGGAAGTTTGTAATTTCCATAAAGTACAGAATCCAGTGTATCTACTTCATTTTGTTCCGTTTCAAGATTGGCATCCTTAGGGATCTTGTAAATACGATCAAAAAGAGGTCTGTAATTTTCTCCAATGGATTCATGAGAACGGATAGAATAAAGAGTGGACGGAACCTGCTCTTCATTTCGAACATACATAAAGCTCAGAAAATCTGCCTGATGTTTCAGAAAGGCATCTTCTGTGTGTACATACAGATCGGTTGAAGATCCTGATCCGGTTTGTGTTTCCCTCATTTTTTCATCAGGAATAATGGCATGAATTAATCCACCTCCCTGACGTTGAGAATAATACTGCACCGGCTTGGAAGGCAAAGCCCCATGAATAAGTGCACAAGCAAATCCGTAAAGGTCAAATTTCGAATAATCTGCAGACTGCCAATTGGGTGGAGTAGTTCCTATATTTTCCTGATCTATTTCCATCAATCCCTTAAAGATCAACGCTCCATATTGATTTTTGGAAAAATCACTCGCAAAATCAGCTGCTATATTTAATATTCTTTCGGGTAGAAAATAAGACGCCAACTGGTGGACGTGTCTAATAAAATCCCGGTTTTCATAGTTACCATATTTTTTCTGAAGATGTATTGCTGCATCTTTTATCATTCTTTGTTCCTGAGATGTGATCTCAATGACGGTAGGAAGCAGTTTTACCTGCGTTAACGTCTCGTTATCTAAAATTTTTATAGAATTCATTAAAAAAAATTTGGTGTTAAGTAATAATTTTTATCTTTGTTTTTAATTATTCTAAATAACAATAGCGAGTTCAAATTTAGTAATAATTACTCAACCACCAAATAAAATATATAAAAAATGTAAAATTTAAAAACTTGACAATCAATTACATATATACATATGTGAAAAAACCAAAACAATTCACGATTTAAAAAAATCACCATACAAATAATTTATGAACAACAATTTAATATCCCTAGGAGAGCTTTCAAGTGTAGCCTCACCCCACAATTCGGGGAATTTTGGGAATATTTTTCACCCTGACAATTATGACCATTATCGTCATGCTGTCAACAGTACTTTAGACCTTGTACAGGAGTTTCTTGATAGAAACAAAAAGCCGTTCAGCGGCATAGAGGCTAAGGAAATGAAAAGAATGGTAGAGCAGATTGACCTTAATCAAAAACTTTCCAACTATAATGAACTTCTTTCTGAAGTAGATGATATTTATGTAAAACATGCAACTGCTTTTCACCTTCCCGAGTACGTTGCCCATCTCAATTGTCCCATTGTGATTCCCGCTTTAGCTGGAGAAGTTCTGGTAAGTGCTATCAATTCTTCTCAGGACACTTATGATCAAAGTGCAGGAGGGACCTTTATGGAAAGAAAACTAATTGACTGGACTGCCGGTGAAATTGGGTATAATACGAATGAAAGTGACGGTGTTTTCACAGCAGGAGGCTCACAAAGCAACTTAATGGGACTGGTTATGATGCGTGACTGCTTCTCCCAGAAAAGATATAATCATAATATTAAAATAGATGGCCTGCCACGGGAAGCAGATCGTTTCAGGATCTTTGTTTCGGACAAATCTCACTTCAGCAATCTGAAAAATGCTTCAATAATGGGGCTTGGAGAGAAATCGATCATTAAGGTTCCCACTGATGATGAATTCCGTATGGATATCTCTCTACTGAAGAAGTATATTAAAAGAGAAGAACAGATGGGAAATATCCCTATCGGTATTGTAGCCACAGCCGGAACTACCGACTTTGGAAATGTAGATCCACTGGAGGACATCGCAAATATAGCAGAACATTATAATATCTGGATGCATGTGGATGCAGCATATGGATGTGCTTTGCTGTTAAGCGAGAAGTATCGCCATCTATTGAATGGAATTGAAAGAGCAGATTCAGTAACTATTGATTATCACAAATCATTCTTTCAGCCTATAAGCAGCAGTGCTTTTATTGTTAAAAATAAAAAAGAACTGTTAATCCTTAAACACCATGCTGACTATCTGAATCCGAAAGAAATGGATGAGGAGGAAATTCCGGCCCAGATTAACAAATCCATTACTCAGAGTACCAGACGATTTGATGCTCTTAAGTTATGGTTTACTTTAAGAATGATGGGTAAGGAACAACTTGCAGAATATACAGATACCGTTATAGATCTTACAAAGGATGCAGCGTCTATGATTACTGAAGACCCTGATTTTGAACTTCTTTCAGAAACAGATTTAAGTGTTCTAGTGTTCCGATATATAAGACCAGAGATTAATGATCCGGATGCACTGAACCAATATATTAAAATGAAGCTTTTCTACAGCGGAGAAATATTGGTGGCAAGTACCAAGGTAAATGGAAATTTCTATCTGAAGTTCACATTCCTGAATCCTATAACTACTACAGAAGATATTCATAAAATCCTCACTAAAATCAAAATGCATGGAAAAGACTTTGGTACAGAAAAGTAGAACCGGAGAACAAGCCCGGGAAATTACCTACAGGATTCTTCTCAACGGAATGCTGAGGGAGCTTGGAAACGGAAAATTTTATCAGGGAGTTCCAAAGTATGATCTTCTTACTGCACAAGCCCTTAAAAAAAGTAACTATACCTTGCACCTTAGGTTTGAAATGAAGAAAAGCGGAATGTTTTTATTCGCTCCTGTTTCTTACCGTTCTGAAAGTGCATTTCACGAATATGGTTTTCCTGTCTGGGCTGTAGATCATAACAACAATAAGACTTTTGAGGTTAACATTCAAAAACTTATTGAACTGATTTATAAAGAGTTTTCGGATCGATATACAGAAACAGGATTAGAACATTTTGAAAAAAGAATTCAAAGCAGCTTAAGAAATCTTGAATTAACGACTGAAGCCTGTTTACAACAACAAAATCTTTTAAGTTATTCATTTTTAGAGTCCGAACAGATGCTTCCCGCAGGACACAATCTGCATCCTTTCACCAAGTCCAGAATGGGATTTTCTGAGGAAGAGCAAATCCTGTACGGACCGGAATTTAAAAATGGATTTCAGTTGGAGTATTTCCTTATTCATAAGGATTGTATTACCGAAAAATCACTGCCGGGGATCTCTGCAAAAGAAATATTCGGGAAACTGGCTTCAATACCGGAAAATTACGATTCTAACACCGCAAATGATTATTATGTAGTTCCCTGCCACCCATGGGAAGCCCAATATCTACAAAAAACAAAGGAATATGCAGATCTGCTAGGGTCAGGAAAAGTAATCCATCTTGGACCCTCCGGAGAAGAGTTTTTTGCAACATCATCCATCAGAACCCTTTATAGTCCGAACTTCAATTGGATGTTAAAATTTTCACTGCATGTTCTGATGACCGGATCTGTAAGGACCAACAGCCTGAAGGATCTCAAAAGAGGATACGCTTCCTCCATATGGTGGGAACAGGAAAAAACATCTTTTGAAAATACGTTTCCAAATTTAAAACTACTGTTAGAGCCTTCTTCTTTAAGTGTTGACTATAATGGAGAAAATATCGACAGTTTCAATATCCTGATCCGTGAAAATCCTTTTTCTTCCAAAGATAAAGTTCTTCTACTGGCAAGACTTTGTCAGGATGAAACTACGGACAGCTCTAATTTTACCAATCATTTTTTTAACGATGTTTCTGCTCATTTAGGAATAAAAACTGAACAAGCCGTCATCAATTGGTTTAGAAAGTATACGCAATTACTCATTTCTCCTCTCAACAGGTTATTTAATCAATTGGGAATGGCCCCTGAAGTTCACCAGCAAAATCTTCTTATACAGTTAGATGATCAGCTTCTTCCGGAAACAATCTATGTAAGAGATGGGCAGGGATATCTTTTACGAGAAAGCTTCAAAGAAAAGTATAAACAATCTATAGAAAATTGCCCTGAAATTGAAACTTTGTTTATAAGAGACGAACGTCTTCTGGATATTGTTTCTCATCATCTTTTGGTAAGTAATTTTAGTGCATTAATTTCGTCCATCGGTAAAACGGGACTTATTGAAGAGCAAAAGCTAATTCATATTCTTTATCAGGAATTTGAGCGTGTGCATCAATCTGAACCTTCAGATTTCACAAATTATGCCTTACATCAAAGGTATTGGGCTGTAAAATCAAATCTTCAGTCGGCAGTTCTGGATGTAGATGGTGGTGTAAACGCCTCTGCCATTGCTTATGCCAAGGTTCCCAATATTCTTCACAAATATTTCTTTTCAGAGCAACTGATCCATCCGAAAGGAAAAGAGGTTTTCTTTAAGCGTTATTTTCCGAAAGAAGATGTAACAACAGGCATGCGCCCAATAGATCTTGAAAATGATCTTGAAATGCTTCATGAGTGGTTCAACAGAGAACATGCTGTGAAAATATGGCAGATGAACTGGCCTATTGATGAACTTGAAACCTATTACAGACTGATGCTTCCAAGTGACGAGGCTCACAGTTATATTGTTGAAAGTAACGACGAACCTACCTGTAATATTGAAGTTTACTGGGCATGCAGAGACATTGTAGGAGATTATTATGAAGTATTGCCTACAGATTATGGAACCCATCAGTTTATAGCACCTATTGACCCTAAAAAGAAATTTGTATCCCCATCTACACAGTCTATGGTTGACTATGTTTTTGCACAGTCACAGGTTGGAAAAATGGTAGGTGAAGGTTCTGTGGATTCTCTTGCTTCTATGATGAATAAAGCTCATGTTGGATTCAAGGTAGAAAAGGTAATTGAAATGCCTCATAAAAAAGCCAATCTTAATTTCTGCTACAGAGAATGGTATTGGGAAAAATTTCCACTGAACAAAGACGTACAAATCACCACAAACATCACAAAAAATGAATAATGAAACCATTTATAATGTAATAGGTATTGGCATAGGTCCCTTTAATCTGGGGCTTGCGGCCTTATCTAATCCTATTCCGGAACTAAAGACTCTTTTTCTTGACCAAAGAGATGGTTTTGACTGGCACCCGGGATTAATGATTGACCATGTAACGCTACAGACTCCATTTTTATGTGACTGTGTTTCCATGGCTGATCCTACCAATCCTTTAAGCCTACTTAATTATTTGAAAGTAACAGGAAGGCTTTATAAGTTTTTCATCAGAGAAAATTTCTTCATTCCCAGAAAAGAATACAACCGCTATTGCCAATGGGTAATTGAACAGCTTCCACAATGTCGTTTTTCAACACAGGTAATAGATATTGAATATGTGGATGGCCTTTATCTGGTTAGCACTATTCATACCAAAACTAAGGAAAAAACAGTTTTAAAGACGGAAAGATTAGTTTTAGGAACAGGAACACAACCTCATATTCCTTCTTTTATTCCTAAAGAAGATTCCCGCATCATTCACACAAGTTCTTATTTGTATAGAAAAGAAGAGCTTCTGTCCAAAGGTCGTAAGATAGCCATTATTGGCTCGGGGCAGAGTGCTGCGGAAGTTTTTTATGATCTTCTCCAAAACAGGGATGAAAATACAGAACTAGGGTGGTATTCCCGTCCGGACAGATTTTTTCCTATGGAATATTCTAAACTGACGCTGGAACTTACTTCTCCTGATTATGTAGAATATTTCTATAACAGAAACAAGGAAGCCAGAAAAACCATTCTAAGCAAGCAGCAGAGCCAGTTTAAAGGAATTAATTATGATCTGATTAATGACATTTATGATTTCATCTACGATCTTAATATTGATAATGTAGATCCGATGCTTAAAATCATTCCGAACAGCCAGCTGAATAGAGTAGACAATAATAATCAGGATACCATTAATCTTGAATTTACTCAATTGGAACAGGAAGTCCCTTATGAACAGGAGGCTGATTATCTGATCCTTGGTACCGGATATCGTTATCATGAGCCTGCATTCCTGAAAAATATTCAATCCAGAATCAAAAGAGATGCTGACGGGTTGTTTGATGTTAATAGAAATTACTCGATAGATCACAACAACGGAGAAATCTATATACTTCATGCAGAAGTCCATACACACAGTTATATTTCTACAGATCTGGGAATGGCTGCCTACCGAAACTCCTATATCATTAATGACATCCTTGGAAGAGAGCATTATAAAATTGAGAGAAAAATAGCCTTCCAGGACTTTGATGTAGAAAAATACGCTGATTTACCCACTGCCAACATTTAATATTAAAAAATGAACACCAACTTAAAAAATAATATCATCAGCCAGGAACACTGGCAGCAGGCCAACAGAAATCTAATGGCCAAAACCATCGCAGAATTAATGCATGAGGAACTCTTGAAACCCGTACCGTCCTTAGAAGATGAAATGGGATATACCATATTCACACTTGAAACAGGTGTTGAAAATGTTATTTACAATTTCCGTGGACAGGAAAGAATGATGGATTATTGGCATATTGATAAAGCCAGCATTTCTAAAACAGAAAACGGTGAAAAAACAGCTTTTGTAGATGTAGCGGCCTTTTTCCTGGAAATGCAGTCTGTATTTGATCTTGATCCTTATACCATTGCAAGATACACAGAAGAATTACTGCATACTTTATATTGTGACGCCCTGATTCTTGCAAAAGGAGTAATGCCCTCAAAGGATCTTGCAGCAGCAGATTATCAAACCGTGGAACATAATATGACCGGACATCCGTGGGTGATTGTAAACAAAAGCAGACTTGGTTTTTCACCTCGTGATCTGAAAACATTTGCTCCTGAAGCTGAGGAAAACCTTAAGGTAATCTGGTTGGCTTCCCATAAGAGCAGATCAGCATTTCAGTCATTGGAACATATCAACAGGGAGGAATTTTACCGTTCCGAAATTGGAGATAGGCTTTATAACGATTTTCAACAAAAATTGACAGAAGAGGGAAAACTTGTTGAAGACTATCATTTTATCCCTGTTCATCCTTGGCAATGGGAGCACAAACTTCAGATTCATTTTGCTGGAGATATTGCCAACGGGCTTTTAATCCAGCTGGGAGAGGGAGAAGATGTTTACAGTCCACAGCAAAGTATTCGTACTTTATTTAATGTAGATCATCCTAAAAAAAGATATCTGAAAACAGCGGTTTCTATTCTAAGTACAGGAAATATCAGAGGACTGTCTCCTAAGCAGATGAAAATTGCCCCATCCATTACAGATTGGGTGAAAGGTTTAATAAAAAATGATACCTATCTGGAAAACAAAGGAACCATTTTTCTGGGTGAAGAAGCTTCAATTGCCTATCTGCATCCGCAGTACGGAGCTATTGCCAGTGTACCTTATCAATACAATGAATTTCTTGGAGCCTTATGGCGTGAAAGTGCAGAAAACTACCTTACAGAAGAAGAACAAATGGTTACTATGGCTTCATTGCTTTATGTAGACAATAACGGAATCCCTTTGGTACAGGCTTTTGCAGAAAAGGCAGGAATGAGCATTAAAGAATGGATAACCGCTTATCTTGATGCCTATCTTACCCCTTTACTTCATATCTATTATACCCATTCATTATGTGTAACTCCGCATGGAGAAAACATTATGGTCGTGTTAAAAAATGGTGTACCACAGAGAATTGTCATCAAGGATTTTGTGGATGATATTGTTCTTACCACAGAAGCAAGAGAAAAACTTCCTGCACACCTTGCAGATGGGTTAATACAGTCTTCTAACAAGGAAAATATCCCATTATTTATTTTACTTGGTGTATTTGATGCATTCTTCAGATATCTGTCCAATGTACTGCATACCTATTCCAACTTTCAGGAAGAAACATTCTGGACCCTTGTTCATGAATGTATAGAAAGCTACAAAGCAGAAAACCAACAGTTGCAGGAACGTTATGAAAAATATGATCTGTATGTTCCAACATTCAAGAGATTTTACATCAACAGCCTGCGCCTGAAAAACAATGGATATAGTGAAAATAAGGCATTTGCCATCCCAAGAAAAGATGGTGCATTGCCTAATCCGCTTTATCAGATAGCCAATAAAAATTCTGTAGCTGTAATATGAGGAAACTCCTGCATATACTAAAAAATGGAACGGCTTTCGCCTACGGAGCCTTAGCCGGAAAAAAAGTAGAGCTTACTTCCGGAAGCATTAACCGTTCCATTTTTAGCTTAGCAATTCCAATGGTGATGGAGCTTGTGATGGAATCTGTCTTTGTAAGTGTCAACCTTTTAATTATTGCCAGATTAGGTGATAAGGTTCTTGGCCTTGTAGGAATTACGGATAACTACATCAATTTTGCTTATGCCATTGCAGTAGGACTTGGTATTGCCGCAGCCACCCTTACGGCGAGAAGAGCCGGTGAAAAGGATAAAGAAGGAATGGGCAGAACCGCTCATTACATTATTCTTTTAGCTCTGTTTTTCGCCCTACTTATTGGCGGGATCTCCTGTTATTTTGCCTCTGAAATTGTAGGATTTCTGGGAATTAATGTTAATACAGTAAACGAAGGACTAGCATTTTCAAGGCTTGTATTTCTGAGTATTGGGCTTGTTATCCTGCGTCTTTCAGTGAATGGGCTTTTCAGGGGGGCCGGAGATGCAGATCTTGCCATGAAATCATTGTGGATCTGTCATATTTCAAATATCATCTTTGCTGTAATCCTTGTTTTTGGACTAGGGTTTATTCCTGCTTTCGGATTGATGGGATTGGCTTATGCAACGGTCTTATCCAGACTTCTGGCAGTCTTGTATCAAGGTTTTATCTTTCTGTCCGGAAAGACAAGCATCAACATCCTGATGCCTTTTCACCTGGATCTGCCATTGCTCAGAAAGATTTTGAAAATCGCTTTTGGAGGACTGGTTCAGTATATCATTCCCACATCAAGCTGGCTGATTATGGTAAAAATTATATCCACATTCGGTACAACAGCCCTTGCCGGATATATTATTGCCCAGCGCATTGCTTCAGTAGCTACTATGCCTGCATGGGGAATAGGAAATGCCGCAGGAGTGCTTACAGGGCAGAATTTAGGAGCCGGCGACGCAGACCGTGCAGAGAAAACAGTATGGAGAGCCGGAACTATTAACATGAGCTACCTGCTTGCCGTAGCATTATTCTGGCAGCTTGCCGCAGAATATGTAGTGAAATTCTTTACTACAGAACCCGAAGTAGCAAGATATGCTGTGCAATATATTCATGTCGTTTCTATGGCCTATCTGTTATTAGGATTTACAATGGTCATCAGCCGTGCGCTGAATGCTGCAGGAAACATCATGCAGGTCACCTTATTGTATATCGTCATGTTCTATGTCATTCAGCTTCCCCTGGCTTATCTCCTGGGAGTAAGATTTCAATGGGAACTGAAAGGAATATTTACAGCTATCGTTTCTTCGGAAATTGTATTAGCTATACTATTCTTAATGATCTTTAAAAATGGTAAATGGAAAACTATAAAAATTTAAAATGAACACTACAGAAGAATTTTATGAAATTATCGCATCTGCAATTGCGGTAAAAAAAGAATTGGTAAACGAAAACCTTACTTATCAGGAAATCCCGGAATGGGATTCTATGTCTCATCTTCTTATTGTAGAAGCTCTTGAGCAGTTTTACCAGATCAAATTTGACTTCAATGATATTCTGGAAATGGGTACCGTTGGAAAAATTCGTGAAAAAATGAAAAAATACGAGGTACTCGTAGAAAACTAAGAATATGAAAATTTTAGAAAATGTAATTGCCAACAAGAATCTGGTATTTACAGATGCTTCAAGCGGTAAAACCATACCGATTGGAGCACTGTATCGGTCCTTAGGCTTAAATCCTGTAGAAAAAGGGCTTCTCTTTTTGTACAATGACAATCAGTTGCCCGGTATTGAGGTTTTACTCAATTTTTACGGGACAGCGCACGCTATTGCCTTACTGGGACAAAAGCTCAATTCGGAGTTCAAAGATCGGATTGAAGCTGAATATCGTCCTAAATACATCTTTGATCCGCAAAGGGAAGCCATTCCCGGATACAGCCTGAAAGAGTTCTCGGAAACAATTAAGATCTTTACCCGGGACAACTACAAAAGTGAGGTTAATATTCATCCGGATATTAAAATTTTACTGAGTACTTCAGGAACCACAGGTATTCCAAAGTTGGTGAAGCTATCGGACGAAAACCTTTATCAGAATGCCATCAGCATCCTTCAATACATGCCCATTCTGGAATCTGACGTAGTTCCTTTAAATGTGCCGATTAATTTTGTGTATGGGTTCTCTATTTTTACCACCAACTGCATGCGTGCCGGAAGAATAGTATGTTCAGACAAAGACATCATGCAAAAGGCTTTCTGGGATGAAATGGAAGAATATGGATACAGTACCCTGGGAGGTGTTCCTTACTTGTATGAAAACCTGAACAGAATAGGTTTTTTCAGGAAAGACAGTCCAAGTCTGAGGTATTTCACCCATACCGGCGGAGTCATTAATGGAGAATTGAGAAAAACACTCTTTTCATACTGCAGCGAGTACGACAAGCGCTTCTTCGCACAATATGGACAAACCGAAGCGGGTGGAAGAATGGCTTATCTTACCACAGATGGGCTATTAGAAGAAGAAACATCCATCGGAACCCCTGTAGAAGGCGGAAGCTTCAGTATTCATCCTGAAACAGATGAATTACTCTTTTCACATGTTAGTATTTTCGGAGGCTATGCCAATACTCTTGAGGATCTTGCATCCTACGAGCAGCCATCGGTATTGCACACCGGAGATACGGCCACAAAAGGTGAGAACGGAATATATTATATCACAGGCAGAATAAAGCGTATTATGAAGCTTTTCGGAATACGTCTTAACCTGGATGAGGTAGAGTTTATTCTTAAAAACGAACTGAAGGGAAATACTTTTGTTTGTCTTAATTCCAATGACAAGAAGATCATTGTTCTTTATGACAATAAGGATATTGACCCTGAAATCATCACAGAAACCATTAAAAACAAACTGCGCATTAACCCACAATATGTGCGCACTGAGCTTATAGAATCATTTCCATTATCACAAAACGGTAAAATAAATTATCCCCTGTTACAAAACTTACAACATGAAAACATTTAAAACCCTTATATTACTTTTTACACTTGCCTTATTTTCAGGTTCTCTTTCTGCCCAGCAGAGTGAACGTATTCGTGGCAAGATCATGTTGTCTGAACAGGCACCCGTAAAAAACGCACTTTTAAGGCTTGTAAACACGTCTTATCAGGCAAAAACCAATAATTTAGGAGAATTTTACTTTGATAATGTTACCCCTGGAGAATATACTCTCCAGGTGGTTTTAAATGACATTGAGCTGATGCGGGAACAAATCCACATTAAGCAAGATGTCTATGAAATACCTACTGTTTATGCCCCTGCGCAAAACAATGTGATTGAAGGGATTACAGTATATGCTTTCAGTAGAAATAAATTTCTGGCTAAAGACAGTACTTCAATCTCTAAAATGCCACTTAAAAGCTTAGAAAACCCACAGGCTTACACTATTATCAACCAACAGATTTTAAAAGAACAGCTTACGTATGATGTTTCAGAAGTACTGAAAAATGTTCCGGGTATGGTAAAAATGCAGGGAAGCCCGGGAAGAGGTTCAGGAGACGGAAGTTTTTATTACAGCCTTAGAGGTTTTCCCACAAAAATATCAATGGTAGACGGTGTTCCTGCTAATACCAATGGTGAAGTTGACCCTTCTGATATTGAACATATCGAAGTGATTAAAGGACCATCAGGAACTTTGTACGGAGGAGCAGTAACTTCTTTTGGAGGATTAATTAATGTAGTGACCAAAAAACCAAAGGATTATTTCGGAGGTGAAATTTCCTATCTGATGGGAAGTTATAACCTGAATCGTGTGACAGCAGATGTTTATGGGCCCGTTACGGATTCCAGAAAAACATTGTTCCGTCTTAATGCTGCTTATCAGTATCAAAACGGTTTCAGAGATTCTGAATTCAGAAAGTCATTCTTTGTTGCTCCTACATTAAGCTATCAGGTAAATGATAAGTTGAAATTTAGCTTAGGAGCTCAGATTTATAATTATGAGGGAACCAATACGCCTATTATTTTCCTTGCCAGATCAAGACCTTTTGTAGCCCATACGCCTGATGAACTTGGATTCGACTGGAAAAGATCATATTCCAATAATGATATGACTTTAAAAGCTCCATCCATCAACGTAAAAGCGGAGGTTAATTATAAAATTTCGAAAAACTGGAATTCACAAACCTTAATTTCGAGAAACTATAGAAAAACTGAAGGTTTGTACCAATATCAATTCATCAGAGGAGATAAAAGTGATGCAATGCTGGAACGTAATGTACAATGGCAAAACTCAGAAGCTGCTTCTACAAGTGTTCAACAGAACTTTAATGGGCAGTTTAACATTGGAAAGATCAAAAATAAGGTGTTGATTGGTTTGGATTATTTAAATCAATCTCTGAACAACAACCATTCGCCTATCATTAAGTTTGATACCATCAATGGACAGGACCTTACTGCCAAGTATGGTTTTATCTCAAGAGATTTGGCAATGCAGAAAATTCAGGTTTCAAAGGCTGCTTTAACAAGAACTACAACATCAAGTAATATTTATGGAGCTTACCTTTCTGATGCTGTTTACATTACTGACAGGTTGATCACTTTATTAAGTTTACGTATCGATCATTATGAAAGTAAAGGCCAGCTTAATCTAAACAAAAATGAGCGTTTAGGTGAATTTAAGCAAACTGCATGGTCTCCTAAAGTGGGAGTTGTTTACCAGATCTTTAAGGACCGTTTCTCAGTATATGCTAATTATATGAATGGGTTCAGCAATACAGCTCCGGTTACCCAGGGACTTGCTGATTATGACGGAAACATGAAGCCGCAAAAATCCAATCAATGGGAAGCAGGATTCAAAGGAAATCTTTGGAGAAACCGTATTAATTTTACAGTAGGATACTATGATATTCTGGTTGATAATATGCAGAGAGAAATTGAAGTAATACGTGATGGAAAAGGATACAGAATTACAATTCAGGATGGAGAACAAAGAAGCAAGGGAGTTGAATTGGAAGTAATTGCAAATCCTCTTCAAGGTTTGAACGTTATGGCAGGATATGCATATAACGACAGTAAGTTTGTGAAAGCAGACCCTACTGTAGACGGACGTCGTCCAGGATCTGCAGGACCAGCAAGTGTCTTTAATTCATGGGTGAGCTACGTACTTCAATCCGGCAGTCTGGAAGGACTAGGTTTTGGATTTGGAGTCAATCGTGTAGGGCATCAGATTACCGAGCATAAAACAACTACAGGAAAATTCACTTTCCCTGCTTATACTCTCATCAATGCATCCATCAGCCTTGAAAAAGAAAGATACAGACTAGGATTTAAAATGAATAATTTAGGCAATGCACAATATTTCGCAGGACAAGGGGTTGTAGTAGCTCAAATGCCTCGTAATTTTGTTGCTGAGGTAAGCCTTAAATTTTAACAATGAAGCTTAAATTTAGAAAAATAGCATATCAGTTACATCTATGGCTCGGACTAACGTCCGGGCTTATAGTTGTTATAATGGCAGCTACTGGATGTATTTTAGTATTTGAAGAAGAATTAAAACATGTTGTTCACCCGAAAAGATATTTTGTAGAGAACATTGGAAACAAAAAGCTTTCTCTTTCTGATCTTACAGCAAAAGCCGAAAAAGCCCTGCCTGATGGATTAAAGATCAAAAGAGCTGTTATTTCATCCGATCCCTCCCGTACTTATGTTTTCCGAACTCTTAAAATGGATAATGAAGCGCTGACCTACTGGGGAACTTATCTTTATTATTATAGAGTTTATATAGATCCATACACCGGAAAAGTTCAGGAAGTAGAAGATGCCAAAAAGGATTTTTTTGAAATTGTACTGGATCTCCACAGAAGATTATTGCTGGGAGAAAAAATAGGGAAAACCATTACAGGATATTCTACATTGATTTTTGCCATTATTCTCCTTTCGGGATTAGTGATATGGTATCCGCGAAAGATGAGCAAGGCTATGTTGAAAGGTATGTTCTTCATTAAAACTTCTGCCAACTGGAAAAGAATCAACTATGATGTTCATAATGTATTAGGGTTTTATGCAGTAATTCCTTTATTATTTATTTCTTATTCCGCTTTGATCTGGAATTTTGAAAATATAGATAAATGGATCAAAAATACCCTGAATGGCAATACTCCTACAGAAAAGAAAGCAAAAAGTAAAATCCTTACAGAAGAATCTGATGTACCCATCAATATTTTGGACATCATTGACAATAAGGTTGAAAAAGGCTTAACCAATAAAGAATCTGCACTTGTTAATTTTCCAAGAACAGAGGAAGGAACCTATTATGTAGAACTTACTTTCGGAAAAAAACAATACCAGAATGAAAACTTTAATTTTGATCAGTATTCAGGTGAAACTCTAAAACATCAATTTTATAAAGACAAAAATATAGGATATGGTACCGCACTAAGAGAAAGAAATTACGATTTACACACAGGAAGCCTCTTCGGGATCCCCGGCAGAATTATTTATCTTTTTGCAGGAATCATTGCTGCATCGCTTCCCATTACAGGTTTTATTATTTATCTCAACAAGAAAAAGAAGAAACCCAAAAAGAAAAAAGCATAAGTGAAATTGACCAAGCCTCTATTATTGTAGAGGCTTTTTTATGACCGTATTCTTATACTTATCAGACTAACAGTTTTACATTATGGGAAAGAATATCAATACTTTTTTTCATTTCATCTACATTCAGATCTCCGAAGCCAAGCCTCATGGCTGTAAGTCCTTTGTTTTGATAAAGCAACGTTTTCGGAATAAAAAGGTTATTCTGAGCACATTTTCGGCTTAACTGCATGAGATTAATCGCAATATTCCATTCCAGCCAGATCGCCAATCCGCCCGAAGGTTTTTGAAAGGTGATATAATCGCCTAGATTTTCTCTGAGCAAAGCAGAACAATAATCCCGTCTTTCCTGGTATACCTTTAAAGATTTTTTAAGATATCGGTTAATTTCTCCTTCCTCAATCATTTCTCCCAAAGTTCTTTCCATAAGAATATCGCCCTGCCTGTCGATAATTCCAAGATGCTTTCTCATTTCTATCATCAGATTTTCGGGTGCCACAATAAATCCGGTTCTGAATCCCGGAGCCAGAGATTTCCCAAATGATCCGATATAGATAACCATTCCGTTTGTATCCGCACTGGCCAAAGGAAGAATTGGGCTTTTATCATAATGAAATTCATAGTCATAATCATCCTCAAGAATAACGAAGCCATACTCGTTGGCCAGTTCCAGCAATTCCAGTCTTCGCTGGGCACTAAGGGCAACTGTAGTAGGATAGTGGTGGTGCGGGGTAAGATAAAGCATTCTTATTTTCTGTCTTTTACAGGCTTCCCTTACACTTTCCACAATAATTCCGTCTTCATCTATAGGAAGTGTTACAATATTTACCCCTGCTTTTTGGAAGATCATGTTCACCGAAAAATAACTTAAAGCTCCTACCAAGACCGTATCTCCGGCAGAAAGAAGAATTTCAGAAACAATATAAATACTCATTTCCGTACTTCGGGTAATCAGTAGATTATTCTTGGAAATGGGCAATCCACGGGATAAATTAAGATATTGAGACAAATGTTCCTTAAAAAACTCACTCCCGTCATGGTTGTAATGTCCCAATCCTTTTTGATTGGATTTGCGTTTAAGAATAGAACTGTAAAACCGTGAATGCTGGCCAATCTGGGTAAGCCTGATATCAGGCACACCATCATTCAATACAAATTCACAATCCGAATGTTCAAAAGGGTTATCCAGTATATTGGATGTTTTGAATGAAAAACCTGTTGTTTTAGGATAGTTTAAAAGATTATTTTCTGCAAAATCCTTTACTTTTATGGGCTTTTCCTGATCCTTGCCAATAACAAAGGTTCCCTTATTGGGAAAACTTTCTACCCAACCCTGAGCGCACAGTTCATCATATACCGCTACTGCTGTATTTCGATGAACATCCAGTATTTCACTGAATGCTCTTGTACCGGGGAGTTTTGTTCCAAAAGGCAAATATCCCCGTTGAATAGAATTTACCAATTGATTGGCAATCTGTAAATAGATAGAAGTCTCTGATTTTCTATCTATTTTTATAAAACTTTCATAAGGAATCTTAACCGGACTATCCATAATATAAAAACTGGCACCATACAACCATCCGGCAATATACTACTTTTGACATCAAAATAAAAATCTATGGAATTTCATCATCTGTTAAAAAAGATTGTACAGGATGGCAAAGCCCATGCAAAATGGCTCAATACATTATCCTTTATGGAAAATGCCGGTGCAAGGAAAATTTCAAAATGTGAACATCCGACTCTTGTAAGCCAAATTCAACTGAAACATGCCGCTGAAGAACACCGCCATGCCTATTATCTAAAAAAGCAAATTGGAAAAATAGATCCTGAACTCTGCAAAACCTATGAGAGCACCGAGCTTCTGGCTCCGATAGCAACACGACAATATCTCCATTCCTTAGATATTAAATCCTGTAGATATCTTCAGGAAGCATTTCAGTTAACTAAGGAAGACCTTAAATATGCAGCTTACCTTTTTGTAACCTATGCCATTGAAGTAAGAGCCGACGAACTTTACCCGGTCTACCAGCAAACACTTACTGAGGAGTCTTCAAGGATTATGGTGAAATCCATTATTTTGGAAGAAGAGGGACATCTTGAAGAAATGATTAATCAGTTAAATGAATTTTCCGCAGACTGGAAGCTTCATGCTGAACATATTCTTACTATTGAAAAGGAACTTCATGAAGCCTGGATCAATGCTGTTACAGAAGAAGTAGAGCAATTAAGTTATGCTTAAAAACATTGACTATTTTCAGGAATCTCTCCATAAAAGAAAAAAGGAAGGTACCTTAAGACAACTTCAATCCCGTTCTGAGGGAATTGATTTTTACTCCAATGATTATCTGGGGTTTGCAAGAAATAAGGAATTACAGAGTATTTTATTAAAAAAGATCAATGATCATCCGGCCTTATTATCGGGAAGTACCGGATCCAGGCTGATTAGCGGAAACAGCGATATTGTAACAGCAACAGAAGGCTTTATTGCAAAAAAGCATCAATTTTCCTCTGCTTTGCTTTTCCCATCTGGATATAATGCCAATCTAGCATTGTTTTCCACACTTCCTAATCGGCATGACACCATTATTGTAGATGAACAGATTCATCGTTCTGTACATGATGCCTGCAAAATGTCGAATGCCAGAAA
Source organism: Chryseobacterium aurantiacum (assembly GCF_003020585.1). GTDB lineage: Bacteria > Bacteroidota > Bacteroidia > Flavobacteriales > Weeksellaceae > Chryseobacterium > Chryseobacterium aurantiacum. The sequence goes on along the minus strand of NZ_PXUE01000002.1, from coordinate 82,334 downwards.
GATTAAGTTTAAACATAATGATCTGAATGACCTTGAAAATGTATTAAAAAGACAGGAGGGGCATTGTTATATCGCTATAGAAAGTCTTTACTCAATGGAAGGAGATTTTGCATCCATTCAGAAGATTTCTGAAATGGCAAGGCATTACAAGGCAGATTTATTGGTGGATGAAGCGCACGCTTTTGGGGTTTTTGGGCATGGATTGATCGAAAAGTACAATCTACAGGATCATATTACAGCAAGTGTCATCACCTACGGCAAAGCATTGGGAGCGCATGGAGCAGCTATTCTTTGTAATGATACTGTAAAATCCTATCTCATCAATTTTGCTTCACCTTTTATTTATACTACTTCAGCACAGGATTATCAATGGGTGAGTATAAAAACGGGATATGAATTTCTAGAAAGCCATCATAAAACAGCGGAGAAACTTCAGAATAACATCAAAATATTCCGAGAACAGGGACTGATTTCTCCCTCTTCTGAAAAAAGCCCTATTCAGGCTATTGTAATTCCTGACAATCAAAAATTAGGTATGCTGCAGAAAGCTTTACTCAATGAAGGTTTTTTAACCTACGCCATATACAGTCCCACAGTAAAAGAGGGAACGGAACGACTCCGAATATGTCTTCACAGCTTCAATACTGAGGAAGAAATTATCAGGCTTACAGGAATTATCAAAGAATTTAATTAAAAACAAAAGAGCTGAAACAGCAATATGAAACTATTTATAACAGGAATAGGAACTGAAATAGGAAAAACCGTTTGTTCTGCTATTTTAGTACAGTATTTCAAAACTGATTATTGGAAACCTGTACAATCAGGGGATCTCCACTATACGGACAGTAAAAAAATTGAAGACTGGACAGACAATACAGTATGTCATCCGGAAACCTATCGCCTGCAATTGGCGGCATCTCCTCATCAATCTGCAAGAGCAGAAAACAAAGCTATTACCCTTGATGAGCTTCAATTACCGGAAACTCAAAATTCATTGATTGTAGAAGGAGCCGGAGGTCTTATGGTACCTCTTTCGGATCATAGTTTCATGATTGATCTGATAGAAAAGTTACAGATTCCAACTGCACTTGTTGTGAGGAATTACCTAGGCTGCATCAACCACACCTTGCTTTCGGTCATGGCATTACAACAAAGGAAAATTAAACTTGAATACCTTATCCTGAATGGAGAATTTCCTGAAGATACAGAAAGGGTAATCTGCTCCTTCATTGACCGCTATACAAAAATTATCAGAATCCCTGAAATTACCCCTGACAAAGAAAATATTACTGCTACGGCAAAACAATTAACAATAACAAAATTATGATAATGGATAGAAAAACAGAGATTAGAAATGACTGGACCAAGGAAGAAATTGAGAACATTTACAATCTTCCCTTAATGGAGCTAATCTATAAGGCCGCAACGGTACACCGTGAAAGACATGATCCATCCGAAGTGCAGATATCTACTTTGCTGTCAATTAAAACCGGTGGTTGTCCTGAAGACTGTTCATATTGCGGACAGGCGGCACGTTACCACACCAATATCAAAGTGCAAGCCTTATTACCTACAGAAACTGTTATCGCTCACGCTCAAAAAGCAAAAGATAGCGGTTCTTCAAGATTCTGCATGGCTGCCGCATGGCGTGAAGTCCGCAACAATCGTGACTTTGACAGAGTGATAGATATGGTAAAGGGAGTAAATGAATTAGGAATGGAGGTATGTTGTACACTGGGGATGCTTACTGAAGAGCAGGCAATCAGGCTTCAGGAAGCAGGACTATATGCCTACAACCACAACCTTGATACTTCTGAACAATACTATGAAGAGATTATCTCTACCAGAACATTTGATAACAGAATCAATACCATCAATAACGTCAGAAAGGCAGGAATTACCGTATGTTCCGGAGGAATTATAGGATTAGGAGAGACCCATAGAGACAGAATATCAATGTTGCTCACCTTAGCTACAATGCCAAAGCATCCGGAATCGGTTCCCATTAATGCATTAGCAAGAGTAGAAGGAACTCCATTGGAAAATAATGAAAAGGTAGACACCTGGGAAATGGTAAGAATGATTGCTACAGCCAGAATTGTAATGCCGGCATCTATGGTAAGACTAAGTGCAGGCCGTATAGAAATGACAGAAACAGAACAAGCATGGTGCTTCATGGCAGGTGCAAATTCTATTTTCACGGGAGAAAGAGAAACCCTATTGGTAACGCCCAACCCCGGAGTATCTGAAGATATGCAGATGCTGGAAAAGCTTGGACTTCGACCTATGCTTAAAAAAGAAACCTGCTGTTAAAAAATTATAAATGATGAGTTATGAGTTTTTGGATTTTAATCATGAGCATTCTTGTATTCATCCTGGCTCTTGTGTCTGATTTTTTGAGTCATTAATACATTTTACATTAATACATGAATACAATAGTACAACAGTCCAGCCTTACAGAAAGAGACAAAGCTGTCAACTGGCATCCCTACACACAGATGAAGACTGCAGATACCATCATTCCCATTGTAAAAGGTGAGGGTATTTATCTGTTTGACAATAAAGGCAAAAAATATATGGACGTAGTTTCCTCATGGTGGGTGACACTGCATGGGCATTCTCACCCCTATATTGCACAGCGAATCTTTGAACAGTTAAACACTCTGGAACAAGTTATTTTTGCAGGTTTTACCCATGAACCCGCCATACAGCTTTCGGAAAATCTATTAAAGCTTTTACCGGCCAATCAGAAAAAGGTCTTTTATTCTGATAACGGATCCACCGCTGTTGAAGTTGCATTAAAGATGTGCATTCAATATGCCCATAACCAAGGGAAGAAAAAAACCAAGATTCTGGCTTTTAAAAATGCCTATCATGGTGACACCTTTGGAGCCATGTCTGTAAGCGGAAAAAGTTTTTGGACAAAACCGTTTGAAAGCATGTTGTTTGAAGTTGTTTTCATTGATACTCCCCATTCCGAAAACCTAATAGAACTACAAGAACAGATCAGAAGCTTGAAAGATGAGGTTGCATGCTTTATTTATGAGCCATTGGTTCAGGGTGCTGCGGGAATGCTGATGTACAATGCCGAAGACCTGAGCAGTTTGATGAGATTCTGTAGAGAACTAGGCGTTCTTATGGTTCAGGATGAGGTTTTCACAGGCTTTGGAAGGACCGGAAAGCTGTTTGCTGCCAATTATCTTACCGAACAGCCGGATATCATGTGTTTTTCAAAAGGATTAACAGGAGGTACGATGCCAATGGGAATAACCACATGTTCTGATGAAGTCTATCATGCCTTTTGGTCTGATGATAAGCATAAAACCTTGTTTCATGGCCATTCTTTTACAGCGAACCCTTTAGCATGTACTGCAGCTTTGGCAAGCATGGAAATATTACTAAAAGAAGACACTCAAATGAATATCAAACGTATCACTCATCAACATTCTGAATTTGTGAAATTACTGGCCATACATCCGCAGGTAGAAAATGCCCGCCAGGTTGGAACCATTTTAGCCTTTGATTTTAAAACAGATCACGGAACATCTTATTTTAATGAGATTGGGAAAAGACTTTACAATGAATTCTTACATAGAGGAATTATTATGAGGCCTTTAGGAAATGTGATTTATCTGGTTCCGCCTTACTGTATCACTTCCGAAGAATTAGATTTTGTCTATCAAAATATTATTGATGTTTTGGATCAATTCATAGACTAAAATACTCCGTAAACAGGAGTGTTTTATATTCTTTATAATCAATCATCATTATACAGAAAAGAAGCCTAAAAAACACATTATAAGCTCAGCCCGTTTCCCCATGAATGAAGTTCAGAAAGGATTGGGCCGAGCTTTTTTCCTTTTTCAGTCAGTTTATAATAAACCTCCGGTGGGAAATTATAAACCTCAATACGTTCAATAATATGGTCATCCTCCAATTGTTTAAGCTGTTCTGCAAGGACCTTTTTGGATACACGGGGCATATTCCGCCAAAGTCCCACAAAACGTACCTTATCTTCTTCAAAAAGGTTGTGTAGAATCAATGGTTTCCATTTACCGGAAAGAATATTCAGACTCCGTCTGAGACCACAATTTTTAAACTCCTCGAAATTCATAGCTTACTTTAAAGTATATTGTTAACCTTTTGGTAACCTTCGATTGTTTTTATTCAGTTCACCAATAGCTTTGTACTACAAACTTAAACAAATGAAATTACAATTGTGGCGCAATGCAACATTGCTATTAAATATCGAAGGAACCACTATCTTAATTGATCCAATGCTTGGTGAAAAAGGGTCGTTAGGGAAATTTCCAATGACAGATAATGAGTTATTGAATCCTTTGGTAGATTTACCTTTCAGCAGGGAAGAACTGATGGAGAAACTGAAAAAAACAGATGCTGTAGCCATTACCCATTTGCATCCGGATCACTGGGATGCAGAAGCCATACAACTTATTGATAAAAAAACACCTATTCTTTGTCCCGAAAGCATTTCAGATCAAATTGCCCAACAGGGTTTTCAGAATATTATTTCAATAAATGATCATATAGGTTGGGAAAACATTGATGTTTCAATCACAAAAGCACAGCACGGAACCGGAGAAATTGGAGAAAAAATGGGAACAGTCAACGGATTTGTTTTTAAAAAAGAGAATCAATCTGTTTATATTGTAGGAGATAGTATTTGGTATGATGGCATCGCTACAGAAATCAACAAACATGATCCACAGCATATTGTAGTAGCAGGTGGAGCAGCCACTTTTTCAGTAGGGGATCCTATTATCATGACCTCTGAAGATATTCTGAAAGTTTGTGAGCATACTCCTAAAGCAAGAGTCTGGGTTACCCATTTGGAAGCAGTAAGCCACTGTAAAGAAAACAGAGAGTATATTGAACATAAGATTAACAAAAAAGGATATGAATCCCAATGTTTCATTCTAAAAGATGGAGAAGAGGCTGACTTATCCTTTCATTAAAATAAATAAACCTTATAGACTTTGATATCTATAAGGTTTATTACTTCATTAATCCTCTACATATTTATTTCTGGCAGCCCTCATTCCAAAATAAAGCATAATTAATACTGCAATACTTAAAAAATAGAATGAAATATTCCAGGAAACATCCCAATCATGAAGCTTTCCAAAGATTGGAGGACCAAATGCCGCAATCAGATAACCTACAGACTGAGCCATTCCCGAAATTTTAACGGCGTTGATACTGCTTTTTGTTCTCGTAGAAAAGAATAAAATAGACAAGCTGAAAGACAAACCATTCGAAATCCCTATAATGACAGCATTTACATAGATCCATTGTGATTTTAGAAAAACAAACATCAGGGTACTGGTGAACATCAGGGCACATATAAACAAGATCAAAATTCTTTGGTCTTTCATTTTACTTGCAATGATGGGGCAACAGAATGTTATCGGGATCATAGTAATCTGAATAACAAACAAAACCCATCCTGCGCTTTCACCCGGCATATTATAATCTGCAAGAAATGACGGCAACCAAGCTACCATACAGTAATAAAACAATGACTGTAATCCCATAAAGATACTGATATTCCATGCCTGTGCAGACTTAAACATATTAAAATCAGAAGTTCCCATTGCAGGTTTTGGCTGCCCGGAATTCTTTTTATTAAATATCATTTCCAGTATTAAAACGAAAAACCCCAAGGCTGCAATGACCAACCAGATTCCCAGGGAACCCCGCCATCCAAATCCTGTCCATTCTCCAATTCTGACACTAAACCCTGAAGCCAGTGCAGCTGTAAGATTCATGGCAACAGCAAAAATGCCGGTCATCAAGCCAATCTGCTTTGGAAAATTATTCTTTACGTATCCCGGAGTTACAACATTTCCAATACAAATTCCCAATCCAATAAACACCGATCCGATAAATAATAGCAAAAGAGATCCTGAAATCCTCAGAAACAATCCAAAACTTAAAATAATCAGTGAATACATCAAGAGTTTACTGATTCCAAGTTTATTTGAAAATCTGCTAACCAGAACAGAACAAACGGCAAACATAAAAAGTGGAATAGAGGTAAGCAGGCTAACCTGAAAATTATCCAGCTTCAAAGCCTCTCTCACGTCTCCAAGAACTGGAGAAACAGCAACAATAGGTGACCGAAGATTACTGGAGATCAGGATAACCACCAATACATTCAGGATCATTAAAACATAAGAAGCGTTTTTTCTTACTTCGTTCTTCATCATGATAATAACTTTTGTACAAAATTAATACAGTAATTTTGTTTAATTTTGCCAAAGTTTTAACCTAAAACGACATGAACGCCAACGATAGCATAAAAATAGATGAACTGAACAAGCCCTATTTCGTTTGGTTTGAGGAAAACTGGATTCACGATGATGTTCTTCATCAGCATAAGAAAGGCCAATTAGTTTATGTGGAAAGTGGTTTTCAGTACATTACCATTGAAGAAAAGATCTATCTTCTTCCACAAAATCACGCGGTTTGGATTCCTTCAAATGTCATTCATAAAACCAACTCCCATTCTGAAAAGATCAAGCTAATGATCATGTTTGCAGAGACGGATAATAAGAATCCCTTTTATGATGAGGTGAACGTATTTTCTGTTCCTCCAGTTTTAAGAGAAATGATAAAATATGCAGAAAGATGGTCTCAGCTTCTTAAAAAAGATTCTGATGAAACAATATTTTTAAAGGCGCTCTTCAATGAACTTCCTCATTTTGTAGAACATTCCCTTAAGCTTCATATTTGTCTTCCAAAGGATAAACGTCTCACTAAGATTATTGAACATCTTCATAATCATTATAATAGAGAAGTTATTATAGAAAACCTAGGGGATATGGCCTTGCTATCTTCTCGTACTCTGGAACGTATTTTCAAGAAAGAAACCGGACTAACATTAAGTAAGTACCAACAAATGCTTCGCATTATTAAAAGTCTGGAATTTCTCAGTTCTGGCAACCTTACCATTTCAGAGATCGCTTATGAAGTAGGGTATAAGAGTGTACAGGCATACACCAGAAGCTTTCTGTCGGTTATGCAATTCAGGCCTACAGATTTTATGAAAAATATTAATACAAACTCAACAAAATGGATTTATTAATTAATAAAAATCCATATATCCCTTTATAGAGAAGCATTTTCGTGGTTAATTTGAGATGTATTTCCAATTCAAAATATTTGAATTATTAATATCAAATCAATAATTTTTGTATTCATGAAAATAAAAAGGTCTCCACGAATGAAGACCTTAAAAAAACACAAATGATGAAAAAAAATTATTTCGATCCACAAATATAAGCAAAATTTATATTATGCAGAGCATCATATGTGCAATTTTTTTAAAAATTATTTATTTTAATTAAAAATAATTATTCTGTAACATATTTTAGATTTTATTGACATTTCAAAATTTAGCAATTTTCATCGTTCATTTTGCAATGGAATAATTTTCCCATAGCCCAAACCCATAAAGTAAAATATTCTTTCAACAGATTAAAAAATAATCTTAGTTTTTGATCTAGGTCAAAGTTCCGGAGAGATCAGGGTTCTAATTTCGTGGCTTAATATAAAGCTATGGTAGAACTTGAAAAAATCATCTGGACATCCATCATTTTAATCATTATTATTTCTGTAAAAGACAAGATCAAACTGGCTCTTCCTATCTTACTTGTAATCGCAGGGCTTGTTTTAAGTGTAACTCAGCTTGTCCCGTCTATCGACATGAGTCCTGAAATGATTTTCTACGTGGTACTGCCACCCATTCTATTTGATGCAGCATGGAATACATCTATTCCGGATTTCAAAAAGGAACTTCCCAAGATTTCTGTACTGGCAATAGGGCTGGTCTTTCTTACCACCACCATTATTGCATTGATTGTTCATTGTATTATACCCGGATTCACTTGGCCACTTGCCTTTGTTGTGGGGGCCATTGTTTCACCACCCGATGCTGTGGCTGCCACCAGCATTACAAAAACACTTCCGCTTCCGCAAAAGCTAACAACAATACTTGAAGGAGAAAGCCTGCTGAATGATGCATCTGCCCTGATTGCTTATAAATGTGCGGTTATTGCCATTACCAGCGGATCATTTTCACTTTGGAGCGGGGGAGTACAGTTTATAAGTAACAGCCTTGGCGGACTCGTGATCGGGCTTATTATGGGTTTTACCTTCTTGCAATTACACAGATACTTTAATGGCAACAGCAGTGTAGAAACCTTTGCGGTGATTTTGCTTCCTTTTGCAGCTTACAGTCTGGCAGAACATTTAGGATGCTCCGGTGTACTGGCAGTCGTTGCTTTAGGAATGTTTCTTTCATGGAATTCAATTTCGCTGTTCAAAACCGAAAGCAGAATGCAGATGAGTCATTTTTGGGATGTAGTCATTTTTGTTTTAAATGGCTTGGTATTTCTAATCCTTGGAATGCAGCTTCCATCAATAATTTCAAGGATTCCAGGAACGGAGATTCCTGTTCTTATTCTTTATGGACTTCTAATTTTCATTGTCCTCGTCGTAATAAGACTGGCAGTACTTTCCTTATTTCCTGTTTTTTCAAATAATGGAGGAGGAAAAACAAGTGGTTTTCTTACCCAATCCAAAAAAGAATACATCATCCTTTCCTGGTCCGGAATGCGCGGTGTTGTTTCTTTGGCTGCAGCATTGGCATTACCCATCAAAGATACCTATGGAACGATTATCGAACAAAGAGATACCATACTGTTTATATCTTTTGTGGTTATTATTTTCACGTTGGTAATTCAGGGATTAACATTACCTAGATTAATCAGCCTGATAAAACCCTCTGAATCGGACAGACAGGAAGAAAAAGACTTGAACAAAATTCTTCTAAGAGAATCTGTTTCATTTTTACATGATTTTACGCCCAATAGTACAATTACCATTGATGCCGTAGAAATTATGATCAAAAAACTTAAAAAAGAACAATCTCAGTTGTCCAATAATAGTAATGAGAAATCATTGTCCCATCATACAGAATGGAAGAAAGCCTATTTTGATCTGGAGCTGAAATTGGCCGAACACCAAAGACAATCATTGATAAAAGCCTATCATAAGGGAGACTTTACCCTGGAAACTATTCGTAAAAAAGAGATGGAGCTTGATTTCTGGACAACAACCATTCATCACGAAATAGAAATCATTGATCAGTATTCGGAATAATTACCGTAATGCGTTTCCTTTTTTGATCTAAATCAAAGTTTGGTATTAGGCAGAAAAGGACATTTGCACCAGAATATTTTTAAACAAAATTTATGAGTATAGCATTAGAAAAAGGGCAAACCATTAATTTCTATAAGGCAACTACTCCTATTATTATTTCAGTATTTGGAGTATATCTCACCATTGGAATTGCATTAGGAGTCCTTCCGAAGTTTGTTCAAAGTAATTTAGCATTTGACAGTATTATTGTAGGCCTGGTTATTGGTCTTCAATCATTATCAACCCTTATTACCCGGGCATATTCCGGAAAAATAACCGATACAAAGGGTGCCAAAAAAAGCAAGATGTCCGGTGTGATATTGGCTGTTATTGCGGGGGTCATTTATGTCTTAGCAGTAACCTTTCAGGCTGACAGGTATTGGGCACTTGCTTTGCTATTGTTAGCTAGAATCATTCATGGTGTAGGAGAGAGCTTTCTGGTTACGGGAGCATTAACTTGGGGAATAGGCCTTGTTGGGCATTCCAACTCAGGAAAAGTAATGACATGGAACGGGATTGCGATGTATGCAGGAATTGCAATTGGCGCCCCAATGAGCATCTGGCTGAGCAAAGAATACAGCATACTACCTGCATTTATTCTTATTGCATTACTTCCCATTGTAAGCTGGTTCTCTACAGCAAAGCTTCCTTCAATTCCTGTGGATAAAGATCACATAAGAACTCCTTTCTACAAGGTTATCGGAGCTATATCCGGGCAGGGGCTGAGTCTTGCATTCTCCTCGATGGCTTTTGGATGTATAGCTTCTTTTATTGCCTTATTCTTTATCGAAAAAAGTTGGGGTGATGCGTCACTTGCATTTATAACATTCGGGATATGCTATGTTCTGACCAGAATCTTTTTCGCTTCTTTTCCTGACAAGTACGGAGGTTTCAAAATTGCGTTCATCTCTTTGATCATCGAGGTAATAGGCCAATTGCTGATTTGGACATCTGTATCCAAAACTTTAGCCATCATCGGATGTGGAGTAACAGGTGTAGGGTTCTCGCTCGTTTTTCCTGCCTTAGGGGTATTGGCCATTCAAAAAGTAAAACCTCAAATGAGAGGAACAGCCCTTGGAGCCTACGTCGCATTTGTAGATCTTTCATTAGGGCTGGCAGGACCTTTAGCCGGATTGATAGCAGATTGGCTAGACTATCAGGCGGTTTACTTATTCGGAGGAATCAGCTGCATTCTTTCCATCGTTATTTTATTATTTAACAAAAATAAACACTGAAAATTATGATAACAAATCCAATGACAACGAAGAAAATACGTTCTGTATTTACTGTTAAAGATAAAACATTTATTACTCCTCATCTCATCCGTATTGTATTGAATATTGATGATAACCAGGCAGAATTATTAGCAAACGTACAATCCGGATCCAATAATAAAATCTTCATCCCAACTGTTACAGAAAAGAGTAGTGAACCTTTTGTAAGAACCTATACCAATCGTAAAGTGGACCTTGAAAATCGTGAATTAATAATAGACTTTGTTTCTCACGGAGAGAATGGTCCGGCATCAGCGTGGGCGCTACGGGCTAATAGTGGAGATACTCTGGAAGTAGGAATGAAAGAAGGCAAAAGACCTTTGGTTCCGGATGCAGATTTTTATCATTTTGTGGGAGATGCGACAGCATTACCCGTGATCTGTTCAATCGTTGAGCAGCTTCCATCCAATGTAACAGCTAAGATATTATTGGAAGTACATGGAAAAGAAGATGAAGTGATGATCTGTTCAGCGGCCGATATCTCTGTGGAATGGCTTCATAATCCTCAGCCGGAAAAAGGAAGTAGATTAGCAGAACTTGCCCAGCAGGCAGAAATTCCATCAGATCTCCTGAAAAGGTATGTTTATATTGCTGCTGAATATACTACGGTTCAGGAACTCCGCAACTATTTTAAAGCAATTCTAAACTTGGATACCAACGGAATGTATGCATGCTCATACTGGAAGGCTGGGCATACAGAAAACAGATAGCAATACAGAATAAAAGTAGTAAGCAAAGCCATTTATCATTATTTTTGCTTACATGCAGGAACTCTTAGCTTCATATATTAAAAATAGAATATCCGTAACAGGTAAAGATCTGGAAACCATTCTTTCTTATTTCAAACTTATTCAGCTTAAAAAGAATGAAATACTTCTTTCTAACGGACAAAACAGCCAGCGCACATTTTTCGTTGTGAATGGCTGTCTCCGTATATTTTTCATTAATGAAGAAGGGCAGGATTCTACCCGATATTTTGCATTTGAAAATCAGTTTGCAACAGCACTCACCAGTTTTATTACTTCTGAACCCTCCGAAGAGTTTATTGAGGCCGTGGAGGATTCAGAAGTATATTATATTACCCATAAAAATTTTTATCATCTCCTGGATATTATTCCTCAGTGGGAAAAATTTTATAGGATATATCTGGAAACAGCTTATGTAAATAATACAAAAAGGCTGATGTCTTTCCTTGTACAGGATGCCCTTGAAAAATACCGCCAGCTATTGGAGGAAAACCCTGTTGTTGTAAGAAGACTTTCTAATAAAATGGTAGCTTCCTATCTCAATATTTCGCAGGAAACTCTGAGCAGGCTGAAATCAAGACTTTAATCCATTATTTATAAGAACAAACTTACCGCACAATAGAGCAACAGGATTCCCATGATGATATTAACCACTTTGTAGTGCCGGTTCAAAAATTTGTGAAGTTTCTCTCCGGCCACTGCCCAAATCCAAGTAGCAGAATTTCCGACGAAGGAGAGTACAAAGGCAAAAATAAGAATGATCCATAATTGTTTGAATTGAGGAAAGATAAAACTGCTAAATGCTGTTATCCCATAAATAATAATTTTAATATTTACGAGCTGCAATAGAAACCCTTTCCAGAAATTTCCGGCAGAACTGGATAAGGGCTCCTCCTGCTTGAAGCCAATCTCTGAGGGTTTTGAGGATATTACAGACCATGCAAGATAGATAAGATAACCCGCTCCAATATATTTCAGGTAATTGAGAAAGAAACCATAGGAATTCAAAAGAAATTCTGTAAAAAAAGCCGTCAATACCATGACCAATGTAAACCCCGAATAAATTCCCAAAAGCAATGTTTTACTCTTTTGATATCCTAATTTCATGCTGCTGTTAAGAGCAAGAATATTATTGGGACCTGGAAGAAGTGCCGTCAGCACACTGTAAATAAAGAATGAAAACCACATATTTTTTTTGACAAAATTAAAGAGAGTAAACACTTCAAACAATCGGAAATATTTATACTTTTACTTCGAAAATATTAAAGTATGGATATTCATCAGCTCAGAAGCTTCAAAACGATTGTGGAAAAAGGTAATTTTCAGGATGCCGCCCAAGAGCTCAATTATTCTTTATCGGCTATCAGCTATCAGATTCAACAACTTGAAAATGAAATAAAATTTCCTTTATTTGAGAAAATAGGAAGAAGAATGCTTCCAACAGAACAGTCTTTAAAGCTAATTCCCCACATTAAAAAAATTGAGGAAGAAATAGAGCAGATAAAACAGTTAAATTCAAAAGACAGAAAAATAGAGGGAAGTCTCAATATTTCAGTTTCTGACAGTTTGCTAACGTATATTCTGCAGCCTGTGCTCAAGGAATTTATTGAAACAGCTCCTGATGTAAAGCTCAAATTAAAGGTGAGAAACTGCTACGAAGTTCAGAAAGAGATTATTCGTAATGACATTGATCTTGGGATTCACTATCAGGTACATGGATATGATGATCAGATTAAAGTAACAGAGCTTTCATCTTTCACAGTGGGAGTGATGGTCTCCCCGGAATTCTTGGATAGGGAAAAGAATTTTGATAAAAAAGACCAGATAAAAACGTGTTCGGTGATTAATAATGACCCGAATGGGGTTTATCAACAGTATTTTGAAGAATATCTTAAGAAAAAAAATATAAAAACCGGACAAAATATTGAACTATGGAGTATTGAGGCTATTAAAAAAAGCGTCATGAATAACCTGGGAATCGCATGCTTACCTCATTTTGTTGTTGAAGAAGAAATGAGAAAAGGGGAAATTGCAGAGATTAATATCAAAGGATTTCAGCGTACAATCACCATGATTACTGCCCATCATTCCAACAAATGGATCAGTCCTGCCATGGAGCTCTTTTTAAAAATTCTTAACGAGCAAATGACTGATAAATCCCAAACAAGCGGGAGAAATTAAAATAAAATTAACATCAGAGTCTTTTTAAAAAAAATTTAAGCCCTATATTTGCAATAATGTTAAAATGGTTCTCCATATTATGCTCGATGATGTATGTGCTAGCTACCACCAATGCGGGGGAAGTAATGAAGGTACCTATGTTTGTGGAACACTTTATGGAATACCACGGAAATTTGTCAGAATTTGTCATGGAACATTATGACAACCACAAAAAAGATTCTGACTGGGATTTAGACCAAAAGCTGCCGTTTATTAATCCACCTATTGTATTAACGGTGCATGCCCAGCTTCCGGAACTTACCTTTGAAATCAAAAAACCTAAGGAAATCAAAATTCCTCAGAAAAACAGCATCTATCAGGAAAAGGACTTCTCAAACCTTTACCTTTCCAGAATTTTCCAGCCTCCACGGCTTTCATAATTGATTTTAGATTGAAAATTAATGCTTTAAGTTCTTTACTCGAAGCAGTCAATTCTTATTACTTATCAATAAATCTGTAGCCTTTTATTATTTCGATTGTATTTTTAATCGCAAGCCTTTATTTTAAGCACCTTATAACGTTATAATAAGTTTAAAATAAGGCAATATAATGTTCTATCAATAAGAACCGAAGGGAACTTTATATACACAAAGCTTATCACTTAAATACCCTAAGTGTTCCAAATCTTCTGTGTTTTCTATGATTAAAAATGTAAGCAGCATCCAAAGTAATATAGGCTAGCAAATAATATATTTTTTCATGTTAAACAAAATCATTGAGTTTTCTGTAAAGAATAAGCTCATCATTGCTCTGTTCACCATAGGACTTGTCCTTCTCGGAGTCTATGAAACTACCAAACTTCCCATTGACGCACAGCCTGACATTACCAATAATCAGGTCCAGATTATTACTACAGCACCATCCTACGGCGCCGCAGATATAGAACGTCTTGTCACATTTCCCATTGAACAGTCTACCAGTAATATCAGTGGTATTACAGAACTTCGAAGCCTTTCAAGATTCGGGCTTTCTTTGGTCACTGTTGTTTTCGATGATAATACCGACGTGTATTGGGCTCGCCAGCAGGTTCAGGAGCGATTACAGCTTGTGCAGGACAATATTCCGGCAGGAATTGGGAAACCGGAATTAGGACCTATTTCCACAGGATTGGGAGAGATCTTCCAATATGTAGTAAGAGCAAAAAAGGGCTATGAAAATGTGTATGACGAAACAGAGCTCAGAACCATTCAGGATTGGGTAGTCAGACGTCAGTTATTAGGAACCAAGGGGGTTGCTGATGTCAGCAGTTTTGGAGGAAAGCTGAAACAGTATGAAATAGCAATCAATCCAAATAAACTTCAGGCATTCAATATTAATATCAATGATGTATTTGCTGCTCTGGAAAAAAATAACCAGAATACAGGAGGTGCTTATATTGAGAAGAAAGAAACGGTTCTTTTTATCAGAAGCGAGGGTCTTTTGGGAAGTACAGAAGATATCAGAAGCATCCAGGTAGCAGAAACGAAAGACGGAATTCCTGTGCATATTAAAGATGTAGCATCCGTAAAGATAGGATATGCAACAAGATATGGTGCTATGACCTATAATGATACCGGAGAAGTATCGGGAGCTATTGTTTTAATGCTTAAAGGAGAAAATGCCAACAAAGTCATCACCAATATCAAGCAAAGACTGGAAAAAATTCAGGAATCCCTGCCTGAAGGAGTTGTTATTGAACCATTCCTTGACCGTGCTAAAATGGTAAACAATACCATCAGTACTGTAAAGACCAACCTCATGGAAGGAGCATTGATTGTTGTTTTTATTTTGGTTTTATTTTTAGGAAACTTCAGAGCTGGGCTATTGGTTGCCTCTGTGATTCCTTTAGCCATGCTGTTTGCCATTATCATGATGAACATCTTTGGGGTGGGAGGTAACCTGATGAGTCTCGGGGCACTGGATTTTGGTCTTATTGTGGATGGCGCAGTCATTATTGTTGAAGCCGTCCTGCATCAGCTCGCTCACAAAAAACACTTTGGAAAAGATAATATGCTGAGCAAAAATGAGATGAACGAACAGGTTTCAAGCTCTGCTACTAAAATGGTAAACAGTGCTGTTTTCGGTCAGATCATTATCCTGATTGTATATCTTCCAATCTTTACCCTTCAGGGAATTGAGGGAAAAATGTTCAAACCAATGGCTCAAACTGTAGCTTTTGCCTTAATTGGAGCATTTATTCTTTCTCTTACCTACATTCCAATGATGAGCTCCCTCGTATTAAGCCGAAAGAAAAAGCAAAAAGACAATATTTCAGACAAAGTAATGACCAAGGTAGAAATAGGACACCAAAAGTTCCTGATGAAAGCTCTTAAGTACCAAAAAACAATCATCCTTGGCGTATTAATCCTTTTTGCAGGAGCTGTTTTTACCCTTTCCAGAATGGGCGGAGAGTTTATCCCGTCACTGGAAGAAGGTGATTTTGCCGTGGAAATGAGAATTCTTCAGGGAAGCAACATTAATGAGACCAAAAAAGTAACCACTCAGGCTTCCGGTATTCTTTTAAAACAGTTTCCCGAAGTACAAAAAATTGTTGTAAAGATTGGAAGTGCCGAAATCCCTACAGAACCCATGCCCATGGATGCTGGAGATATGATTATTGTTTTAAAGCCTAAAAAAGAATGGACTTCTGCAGCATCATTTCCGGAACTTTCCGAAAAGATGAGTAAAGCCTTAAGTGTTATTCCGGGATTAACAACGAGCTTCCAGTTTCCTGTACAAATGCGTTTCAATGAATTGATGACCGGAGCCAGACAGGATATAGTCTGTAAAATCTATGGTGAGGATCTTGACAGCCTTACTACCTATGCCAAAAAATTGGGAAGCGTTATTAATTCAGTAAAAGGCGCTCAGGACCTTTATATAGAACCCGTTGTTGGAGCTCCACAAGTGGTCATTGACTATAATCGTTCAGAATTATCAAGATACAATATTTCTGTAGCAGAAATCAATAGAGTGATCAATATGGCTTTTGCAGGGCAAACCGCAGGAGCTTTATATGAAGGAGAGAAAAAATTTGACATTGTTGTCCGCATGGATAATGAGCATAAAAAAGACATTACAAGCATTCAGAATCTACTGGTTCCTACAGCTTCCGGTGAGCAGATTCCATTATCTCAACTGGCCAAAGTAGAGCTTAAAAACAGTCCGAACCAGATTCAGAGGGAAGATACCAAACGAAGAATCATTGTGGGCTTCAACGCAAAAGGAAGAGATGTACAGAGCATTGTGGAAGAGCTTCAGCAAAAAGTGAGTAAAAACATTAAGTTTTCACCGGGATATACCGTTTCCTACGGCGGAACTTTTGAAAATTTAAATGAAGCCAAGTCAAGACTTGGAATTGCCGTTCCTATTTCTCTGGTGATGATTTTCCTGTTGTTGTTCTTTGCGTTTGGTTCTGTAAAGCACAGCTTATTGATCTACACTGCCATTCCGTTGTCCGCAATTGGAGGAGTGTATTTTCTTGCTCTAAGAGGAATGCCTTTCAGCATCAGTGCAGGAGTTGGGTTCATTGCCTTATTTGGAGTTGCCGTATTGAATGGAATTGTTTTGATATCAGAATTTAACCGATTGAAAAACAACGGAATAACGAACACTAGCAGAATTGTACTTATGGGAACAAGAATCAGGCTTCGTCCGGTCTTAATGACAGCTTTTGTGGCGTCTTTAGGTTTTCTTCCTATGGCCATAAGTAATGGAGCAGGAGCCGAGGTTCAGAGACCTTTGGCCACAGTAGTTATTGGCGGGCTGATGTTGGCAACGCTTTTAACCTTGTTTGTACTTCCTATTCTCTACGTCATATTTGAACATATTAATAAAGATAAAATGAAATTTTCTAAAAAAATAAACTATAAAAAACTATCTGTTTTCTTGCTATTGGCTTCTTTCGGAAGTATTCAGGCTCAGGAAAATATTACTTTTGAACAAGCTCTGGAAAAAGCAATTCAGCAAAACGGAACCCTTAAAAGTTCGAAATTAATCTCAGATTATCAGGAAAAATTGAAGACCAGCTACCTTGATCTTCCTCAACTGGAAGTTACCGGAGCATTTGGACAGATTCAGGGAGAAGAAACCGACAATTCATTCGGAATCTCCCAGAAGTTTAGTTTTCCGACAGTTTATTCGAAAAGAAAGCAGATGTTGGATGCGGAATGGACAGCAAGTGTTATTAATCAAAACCTTACAAAAACACAGCTTACCAAAGAGGTTACCGATGTCTTTTATAGAATTTTGGTATTACAGGAAAAGAAAAAAGTTTTGGAATATATCAGCCAATTGTACAGCAATTTTGCCAATAAAGCCAGCTTAAGATTAAAAAAAGGTGAAGCTAATATTTTGGAGGAATCAACCGCCGAAATCCAAAAGGAACAAATGCAGGTACAGCTAAACTCTCTTGAAAATGACCTGAATATAGCCATCTTACAGCTTCAGTTACTTCTTCAGTCCGAAAACCCTTATCAACCCGTTGCAGATAAGGCTGTAATAGATGTTGGGCTTCAACTTTCTGAAGAAATGATCAGGCAGCATCCTCAACTTCAATATTTGCAGCAGCAGATCAAAATAGGAGAGGCGGAAGTACAGCTCGAGAAAAGCAGGCTTCTTCCTGAACTTATGGTAGGGTATACCAACCAGAGCATGAAAAACATTAATAACAACCGTTTTAATTCTGTTCAGGTTGGAGTAGGTATTCCCTTATTCACAAAGGGGCAAAGAGCTATGGCAAAAGCAGCACAGGCAAAAATTGCCATCTCTGAAAACGAATATCACAGAAAGGAAATTGAGCTTAAAAACAGGTTGAGACAACAGATTGGCAACTATCTGAATCAACAAAAAATCATTGAAAATTACGAACAGAAACAGCTTCCAAAATCAGAAACTATTCTGAAAACGGCACAGAAACAAATGGATGTAGGAGAAATTGATTATCTGAACTGGGTAATATTGGTGAATCAGGCCGTAAAAACCAAGGCGGATTACATCGACAGCCTTGAAAAGCTTAATCAGATCGGAGCGGAACTTAATTTCTTAATTTCAAAATAAACAGCATCATGCAATTCAAAAAAATATCAATATACAGCCTTTCCTTAGCACTTATCTTATCTTCATGCTCAGGAAAAAAAGAAGAGGAAAAAACTGTTTACGAGAACACAAAATTTGCCAAAGGAGCTGAAAATACAGTTCATCTTACAGAAAAGCAAATTCAGTCTGTAGGCTTAACCACCACTAATATCCAAAACAGAAACATGGAAAAGCTGGTACGCCTGAACGGGAAAGCTGAGATTGCCCCATCCCACATTAGCTCGGTTTCAAGCATTATGGGCGGGCATATCAAATCCATCAATGTAATCAATGGAAGCCACTTCAGCAAAGGACAGGTATTGGCCGTTGTAGAAGATCCACAGTTTATACAGCTTCAGCAGGATTATCTGGTAACCAAGGCACAACTTGAAGCCGCAAGACTGAATTTCAACCGTCAAAAAGACCTTAACACAAGCAAAGCAAGCAGTGATAAAACGATGCAAACTGCCCAGGCAGACTATTCTACACTAAATGCCACATTAAAAGGTCTGGAAGAAAAGCTTAGAATTATAGGAATTAATGCCAAAGGGTTAAACACTGGAAATATCAGAAGTAAAATCAATATCTATGCTCCATTCAGTGGCTTCGTTAGTCAGATTTTAGTGAATAACGGACAATACATCAACCCTGCGGATACCTTATTTGAGTTGATTAATCCTGCCGGATTGCTTTTAGAATTAAAGATTTTTGAGAATGATGTGAATGATATAAAAGTTGGGCAGGAGATTTTAGTCTACAATAATCAAAAACCTGACCTGAAATCCAACGCAAAAATTGTAAGCGTAGTGCCCAGCATTGAAAACGGAGGTTCGGCAATGGCTGTTGCTAAACTATCTTCTCTCAATCCTGAATTCGTAAAAGGAATGTACATCAATGCCGAAGTGAACATCAGCAGCCGATACACCCAAGGACTTCCCAATGAAGCTGTCGTTTCTTTTGAAAATAAAAACTATGTTTTTGAAGATCTGGGAAAATCAAAGTATAAAATGATTCCTGTGGTTACCGGAATTTCAGATGATCAGTTTACAGAAATTGTAAAGGCAGATTTTTTAAAGGATAAAAAAATTGTACAGAAAGGAGCTTACAGTTTGCTTATGATGTTAAAGAACAAAGCAGAGTAACCCTTCTGGCATCTATTTTAAAAACAAAGGTTTTGTTTACTGTAGCAGGTAAATAAAACCTTTTTTATGAGGTCTGATAGCTATTTACTCAACTCTATCATTAAAAAAAACTTGCCCTCATAAGTTTTCAATAGAATCTATTAAAACCGTTTTTACCCATTTTCATTTTCAAGAAGAAAGTGATTTTTAGCATATTTTCAAAATTACAAGTATTATTTAATGCATAATTTATTAAAAAATGATATTTTTAGCGGTGAATAGTTTTTAGGAATTTTTAGTTGCATTAAATAATAAAATTTTATTGAAACATAATGACAACTAAACCGTTACACAATTTCCATATTCCGGTAATGGGATTGGCTTATACCATAGACAGCCCAATCCGTGTTGCACAATATGGAATTTCTTCTGTGATTTCTATTATTGATGATGAAATCCTGGAAAAAATGAAAAACTTCTATAACAAGAAGTTTAATCTGGATTATCTGGGAATATCAACAAAAACAGAGGATTACAGAGCCAAAAGGGTTACTGCGTATCTGGACATGGTAGATGATATCGTGAATGAAAAGTTCGAATCTTTCAAACAGGAAATCAGTAAAAATAAAGAAGCATTAAAAGACTTTATGACCATGCTTCCCAATACTTCAGATCTGAAAAACAGCCTACAAAATCTTATCAGTCAAAAAGATAATTGGAGCGAAAGCATTAAAAATTTCGTAGAGGCCAATTTAATACCCGGAAGTATTGATGTCAATATCATGACAAAAGTTGATAAGGACAATTATAAAAAAAATGAACAGCTTCCTGTAATGTATAATGATGCCCATGCATCATTGCGTGGTTTTGCGAATAGTAAATTATCTTCCTCCATGGTTCTTTCTGCCGGAATGAATCCTCGTTTGTATAGCTATATGGAAGAATTCGATGATTTTTTCCCTAACGAAAATGGCATACTGAAAAAGAAAATTATTCTTAAAGTAAGTGATTTCCGTTCTGCAATGATTCAGGGGAATTTTCTGGCAAAAAAGGGACTTTGGGTTTCTGAATACAGAATAGAATCCGGATTAAATTGTGGCGGTCATGCATTCGCTACAGAAGGTATGCTTTTGGGGCCTATCATGGAAGAATTCAAGCAGAAAAAAAATGAACTGATACAATCTGCCCACGCATTAATGACCAACGCCTTGGAACAAAAAGGCAAGCACCTTGTCTCTAAACCTTTAGAGATGAAAATTACCGTACAGGGTGGCGTTGGAACCTCTGAGGAGCATGATTTTTTACTGGCTACCTATGATGTAGACAGTGTAGGATGGGGATCCCCTTTTTTATTGGTTCCTGAAGCAACTTCTGTAGACACAGAAACCAGAAGTTTACTTTTAAAATCTAAAGAACAGGACCTTTATCTAAGCCAGATTTCACCGTTGGGCGTACCCTTCAATACCGTAAAAGGAACTTCTAACGAGATATTAAAACATCAGAAAGAAGCCAAAGGAAAATACGGAAGTTCATGTCCAAAGAAGCTCTTGGCATTATCAAAAGAATTTTCGGAGGAAGGAACATGTACTGCTTCCAAAAAATATCAGGATATCAAATTGGAAGAACTTTATAAGCAAAAGGAATTGTTATCTGATAAAGAATTTGATAAAAGAAAATCTGAAATCACAGATAAGGCTTGTCTGTGTGTAGGACTTGTCAATGCAGCATACATGGAACAAGGACTCGAAATTAAAGGTGAAAAACAGGGCGTTGTCATCTGCCCGGGACCGAATATCGCATTTTTTGATAAAGAGGTTTCACTTTCAGAAATGGTAAAACATATTTATGGTAACACCAATATTCTTTCGGATATTCAGCGTCCCAATATGTTCATTAATGAGTTGAAGATGTATGTTGATTATCTGAAAAAAGAAATTACAGACACCTCCATACAGATTACCCATTCTCAATCCAAAAAATGGAATGCTTTCAAAAAAAACCTGCTTGAGGGGATAGAGTATTATCACAATCTTTTTAAGGCATCACCATTCTTTAGACAAAAGTCACAAATCATTGATGATCAGCTTCAAGAATATAAACTCATGCTTACAGCCATTGAAATACCTCAGGTTGAAAAATAAGAGTTACATTTATTTGATAATTTTATATTCAGAAAATAAAAAAACAGTCTTTATCTAAAGGCTGTTTTTTGTTTATAATACAGTCTTAAAAAATATTCCTGTTAAAAAATAAATGAGTAAGCATGGGCTTTTTCATTTATAATAACTATAGCCCATATGGTTATTTTAAATCTATATCCGCCTTAATATTCCTTACCTTAGAGGTCAGTTAGTAAAATTATTTTTATGGAAAAAAGAAAAATCAAAAATACCGATTTGGAAATTACCCCAATTAATTTTGGAGGGAATGTTTTTGGATGGACCCTAGACGAAAAACAATCGTTTGATATACTGGATCAGTTTACAGAAGCCGGATTCAATTTTATAGATACTGCAGACACTTACTCATGGTGGGTCAACGGAAGAGGCGGACAATCTGAGGAAATTATCGGAAAATGGATGAAAAGCCGTAACAACCGTAAGGATATTGTTTTGGCAACCAAGGTAGGTTCTGAAACAAAGGAGCATGGCTTCGATATCAGTAAAAAACATATCCTAAAATCAGTAGATGAGTCCCTGCAAAGGCTTCAGACTGATCATATTGATCTTTATTATACTCATTTTGATGATAACGTTACTCCGGTACAAGAAACTCTTTCAGCATACGATGAAATTATCAAAGCTGGGAAAGTACGTTATATTGCAGCATCCAACCTTTCTCCGGAACGTTTGAAGGCATCATTTGAAGCTTCTGAAAAGAATAATCTGCCTAAATATGTTGCTTTACAGCCTCATTATAACTTATTGGAAAGAGAAGGTTTTGAAAAAAACTATGCTCCGTTAGTAGAGCAGTTTGACCTGAGTGTCTTCCCATATTGGTCTCTGGCAGCAGGATTTTTAACCGGAAAATACCGTAATGAAGCTGATCTTGCAAAAAGTGCTAGAGGAGAGGGAGTAAGAAAATATTTAAACCCAAAAGGTCTGGAAGTTTTAAAAGCATTGGATCAGATAAGTGAAAAATATCATAGCAATCAGGGAACTGTTGCTTTGGCCTGGTTGTTATCAAATCCATTGATTACAGCTCCAATTGTAAGTGCTACAAGTTCATCACAGCTTGAAACGTTATTCAACGCTCCAAAGCTTACTTTAGATGAGGGAGATATTGATTTGCTTAATAAAGTAAGTCAGTAATTTACAATTGTTATTGTTAGATAAAAAAATCCGTTCACTTTATTTGAACGGATTTTTTTTAAATATATTTTTTAAATTTTTATTCTGAATATTCTTTCAAAAGCTGTCTATAACTCATCAAAATAGAAGATTTGGAGATAAAGCCAATAAAATCATTGTTTTCACTTACTACCGGAAGATTCCAGACTCCTGTATCATCAAATGTCTGCAGAATATCCAACGGTTTATTTTCAGGATGAAGTATAGCTGGAGGAACTTTCATCACCTGAACAATCGTTTGTGAAGAGTCAATTTCCTTATTGAAAAGATAAGGTCTTATATCATCCAGAGTTAAAACACCCTTTAATTTTTTATGATCGTCTACTATGGCAAAAATATTTTTGTCCCCATTCTTTACCAATTCAAACAGTTCTGTAATGGATGCATTTTCATTAATTGTCTGCGAATATCTATCAATAAAATCTTCAGTTCTCAAAGCAAATAACAGGTTTTTGTCATGCTTATTTGTGAATATTTTTCCCTCGTCTGCCAGAGACTTTAATTCCGGGGAAATCGGGGAGAACCATTTCGCAATCAAATAAGACATCACGGAAACAATCATCAATGGAATAAACAAATCATATCCAAAGCTTGATTCTGCAATCAGGAATATAGCCGTAAGCGGAGCGTACAAAACACCACTCATTGCGCCAGCCATCCCTACAAGAACAAGATTTGTTACAGGAACATCTGTAAATCCTATATGCTGACAAACCAATGCAAACAAATACCCCAGCGTTCCGCCTGCAAAAAGAGACGGTGCAAAGTTTCCTCCATTTCCACCACTAAAAATGGTAAAAGAAGTAGCAAAAGCCTTTAACAGCAATACCAATACCAGAAATACAATAATCGTCCAGTCTCCAATTTCAAAGTATCTGAAAAAGCTGTTTTCAATAATGGAGTGGGTATTTCCGTTTGTGAAAGCCTTCACTGTTTCATATCCCTCTCCAAATAAGGGTGGAAAAAGAACACAAAGCAGAGAGAGTACAGCACCCCCAAACATTGCCTTGCGCATTCTGGACAACTGAAGCTTTTTTATGAAATGCTCCACCTTTTGAGAAACAATTACAAAATAGCGTGCATATAATCCTGTCACAAGCCCTAAAATAAGGTAGTAAGGAACATTTTTATAGTTGAACGCCTCTCTTGTATAAAACCTGAAAAGAACATCTTCCTGAAGTAAAATTCTGGATAAAAGACTTCCACACACTGCGGCAACTACCAAAGGAATAAAATCTGTAAAAACCACTCCAGTCAGTAGAATTTCAAAGGCAAACATAATTCCGGCAATAGGAGCATTGAATGCGGAAGCTATTCCGGCAGTGGCCCCTGCGGCAAGTAACAGTGTACGTTCTTTATAATTTAGTCTGTAGGTTTGTGCATAATTGGATCCTATGGCTGCTCCGGTAACTGCAATGGGACTTTCAAGACCTGCTGAACCTCCCAATCCAACGGTAACCGCACTTTGAATCACCTGGGAATACATTTTTACAGAAGCTACAATACTTGAGTTCTGTGCAATTTCATAAAGAATGGCCCCAATTCCTTTTCTGTCCTGCCCTTTAAATATGGTCAAAACAATCATTGTTGTCAGGACAATTCCTAAAAATGGAAAAACAATGTAAAATAGTATCTGATATTCAAAGTGAACTTTATTGGTTATAAAATAATGAATGTTATGAACCAATGTCTTCAGGATAACTCCAGCAAGTCCTGCGGTACAACCAACCAGAATTCCGGAAAGTACAAGAAACTGATTACGGCTCAATCGGTTGTTCAGCCAATGCAGAATAATTTCATAACTGCGTGCTTTTTCCAGTCCGTATTTCTGGAAATCTCTTTTAAATTTTAGAAAGCTTAGGTACTTTTTTTTGTTGTGAATTTTCACCTGGGAAGAATTTTATACTGACCTCAATTGGATACAGTTGTGTAAATTTATGAAATATCTTTAGAAATCTTCTGTTTCTTATTTCCAAAAACCAAAGGAATTCTTTTAAAATACCTTTAAAATGATCTTGAAAAACTCTGTATCAGGCAGAAAACAAACAATTTCAGAGATTTTAAAATTGAGAAATATTTCTCGTACGATTTGGTATATTTATGACAGGATTTAAAATTCAAAATTTCTTCAAAATTTAAATATAGATTTATCGCATGAAAATTCTAATTGTAGAAGATGAGACAGAATTGTCCAAAAGCATTTCAGAATACCTTTCCGGAGAAAACTATCTCTGTGAAGTTGCTGAAACCTACACTGAAGCTATAAACAAAATAGAAATGTTTCATTATGACTGTATTCTGTTAGACATTATGCTTCCTGATGGAAATGGTCTTAAAATTTTGGAGGAACTAAAAAAACAGCAAAAACAGGATGGAGTGATTATCATTTCTGCCAAAAATGCACTGGATGATAAAATCTCCGGTCTCCAGATGGGAGCCGATGATTATCTTACCAAACCATTTCACTTATCTGAACTAATGGCAAGGGTATATTCCATTATCCGAAGAAAACAGTTCAGCAGCTCCAACATGGTGAATCAGAATGAGCTTCAGATTGATCTTCTGGCAAAAACAGTTGTTGTAAATAATGAAACCGTTTCCTTAACTAAAAAGGAGTTTGATCTTCTCATTTATTTTATCGGAAATAAAAACAAAGTGATCTCCAAAAGTACATTGGCAGAGCACCTTTCGGGTGATTTCGCAGATATGCTTGACAATCATGACTTTGTATATGCGCATGTAAAAAATCTTAAGAAAAAACTATACGATGCCGGTTGTAGTCATTATCTTAAAACGGTGTATGGAACGGGATATAAATGGGAAAGCTAGATGAATGAAATGTATAATGGTTATCATTCAAAATCCTAATTTAGATCCTGATCAATTTATCTTCATAACTTATAATTCATCATTCATTTGAAACCTCTATTAAGCAAAACAACGAAGCCTTTTCTTATCTACGTACTCATTGTACTGATGGTAAGTATTCCTGTGTACTACTTTGTGGTGGATACGATCTGGAAAAGTGAACTTGATGAGCATAATCAGATCATTGTAGAAAAGACAGCCTATGAATTCAACCAGTTAAAGCTATCTGACGAGGAATTAGAAAAAAGTCTTCAGCTATGGAATCAAATCCAGCCGGAAACCAATATTGAAAAAATTTCTGCAGATCACATCAAAGGAGATAGCATCTACACCAATGAAAAAAAACTTCCCTTTATATCTGAGCAAAAGAAAGAACGTTACAGATGTCTTAGAAAAGTAATTTATATTCAGAATAAACCCTATCTTTTTACGATTCAGACCAATATTGAGGAATCTCATGAAACCATAGCTGTTATTGCAATGATTACAGTATTTTTCTTTGTAATGATTGTTGTAGGATTATTATATCTGAACAGAAAATTGTCAACCTCAATCTGGAAACCATTTAGAAATACACTAGACAGGCTGAAAAGCTTTAATCTCAACAGCCAGAATACAATAGAATTTTCTAGTTCTGATACAACAGAATTTGAAGAACTTAATCAAGCCCTTCATAAATTAATAGAGCGTAATATTTCTATTTATAAAACCCAAAAGGAGTTTACAGAAAATGCATCCCACGAATTGCAGACTCCACTGGCTATTATTAAAAACAAACTGGATCTTTTGCTTCAGGATCAGGATCTCACAGAAAAACAGTACATCATTGCTGAAGATATGAACAAGGCGCTTGCCCGAAGCTCCCGAATCAACAAAAACCTTTTGCTATTGGCTAAAATTGACAATAATCAGTTTGATAATTCTGAAGTAATTTTATTTGATCATTTGCTTCATCAAAGTATTAATCTTCTACAGGAACATTTTGAACAGAAGAATATTTCCGTAGAAGAGAAAATTACTCCCAAAATACAGGTAAACGGGAACAGCAGTTTAACGGAAATCATGATCAACAACCTGATCATTAATGCGATCCGTCATACTTCTCCGGGGGGCTCCATTTTTATACAATTAACGGATTCTTCTTTTGAGGTTTCCAATTCAGGCACAGAAAAACTGGATACAGATTTATTGTTTAAAAGATTTTCCAAACTGTCTGCAAATAATAATGGAAGTGGTCTAGGGTTATCTATTATTCAGGAGATTTGTAAATTTCATCACTGGACTGTCACTTATAAGTTCGAAAATAGCTACCATATTTTTTCTGTCAATTTATAATTTCTTTAACATCTGAGCTTTTAAAATTCAAAATTAATTCTAAATCGGATTGCACTTTTGTATTGAAAATATATACTACTAAAGTGTACATTTTATTTAGAAATGATTTTAAAAATTGCCCTTTTATTCGCAGGAACTATACTTGCATTCTGGATCAGCGCTATTTGTGGAGGCGGTGCCAGTCTTATTTTGATTCCTATTCTGAATCTATTACTCCCAACTTCTTTGGTTCCTTTTTCTTTAACAATTGGAACCTTTACAAGCTCGGCTTCCCGTATTGCTGTATTCAAACAGCATATCAACTGGAAAATATTCTTGTGGTTTGTTCCGTTTTCCATTCCGGCTGTATTGTTGGGAGCTTATTTGATTAAATATGTGAATCCAAATTATCTGCAACTTCTTGTCGCATTCTTCCTGATTGCTAATCTTCCTCAACTTTTTGTATCAAAAAACAAGTCGGTAGAAACAGACAAAGAATATCCAAAATCAGCATTGGCACTCATTGGTTTTTCTGCAGGTTTCATTTCAGTAATTACGGGTGCCGTAGGGCTTCTTTTCAACCGTTTTTATCTAAAATTTGGTCTTAAAAAAGAGGAAATTGTAGCAACCCGCGCTGCCAATGAAGTGTTTCTTCATCTTATTAAGCTAATTATTTATATCTCATTGGGATTATATTCCAAAACAGCATTGTGGCTTGGGATTGCCATTGCAGTAGCAGCCATTGTCTCTTCTTATACTGTAAAATACATTCTTCCTCATCTTAGTGAAAATCTGTTCAAAAAAATTGGATATGCAGCCATGGTAATATCGGGAATTACTTTATTGACAAGTACTTCAGGGAAAATTATTCAACAAGACCAAATTGTGATTGATGCCTCATCCACAGCAAAGAAAAATGTTTATACAATGACCTGGAAAGATACCCGTCTTGTTCTGGAATATAAAGTTAATGGAGGGGTAGAAATTGAGAAAAGTGTAAAACCAGAGGAATTATCCGGACAGCTCAAAGAGAAATATCACGCTCTGATAGAACATTATGACGAGGTTCATATTGAAAAAGTATATGCATTAGGGAAAAATACAGCACATGAATTTTATTGCTATAAAAATAATGTGCTTACAAAATTTAAAGCCTAAAAAGCATTCATAAATAAAACTGATCGCTGAAAAAAAATAAAGACTACAATATAATGAACAGAAAGAAACTCTTACTTTTTCCGACCGTTGCCATTTCTTCCCTAGTTACAGCACAGATTAATTCTGTAACGGTATCCGGAAGAGTAACTTCTAAGGATAAAGCCCAGCTACCTTACGCTAATATTATTTTAAAAAAGGAAAAAGACACTGCATTTATAGCCGGAACTTTTACCAATGAAGAAGGCCGGTTTTCTCTGACAGGGATAAAACCGGATCATTACCTTTTGGAAACCTCCATGGCAGGTTATGATCTGCAGAAACAGCCTGTTTTTATAGGAAGCCTTTCTGAGTTTTTGGAAATTCCACCTATTGAACTGAGTTCCAAAAAAGAAAATGAAACAAAAATTGAAGAAGTTGTTTTATCTGCTTCCAAAAAGAACGAAATAGGAAATCAGCTTGATAAAAAAACATATTCTGTAGCAGACAATATCAGCCAAAGTGGAGGATCTGTATTGCAAAGTATGCAAAATTTACCCGGAATAACAGTACAGGACGGTAAGGTACAACTTAGAGGAAATGATAAAGTAACTGTTTTGATAGATGGCAGGCAAACTGCACTTACCGGATTTGGAAGCCAGACAGGACTTGATAATATTCCGTCTTCTTCCATTGATAAAATTGAGATCATCAATAATCCTTCAGCAAAATATGATGCAAACGGGAATGCAGGAATCATCAATATTATCATGAAAAAAAATAAGCAAAATGGCTGGAATGGCAAGATAGGCTTTACCACTGGTTTGGGCTCACTCTGGGTAAGAAAAGAGAATCTCCCAACCATAAGATCTCAATATACTTTAACTCCCAAAATCAACCCTTCACTTTCTCTTAATTACAGAAAAAATAAAATTAATGTATTTCTACAGGCTGATAATCTGTACACAGAAACTCTCAATAAAAACGAATTTGTAACCCGTACTTATGATGATGGAACAATCATCAATTCACAGTTGAAAAGAAACAGAAATACGAATTTCTTTACCACAAAAGCAGGAATAGACTGGAATATTGATGCACAAAATACCTTAACAATCTCAGGAATGTATGGGAGTGAAAAAATCATTGATCGTGGAGATCAGCCATTCTTTAATGGAGATCAGTCTCAACGCCTTCGTCTTTGGCAGTTTTTGGAAGATGAATTGAAAACCACGGTGATGGGTACGGCTTCTTATCAACATAAATTCAAGGAGGCCGGTCATTTATTAAATATTGGCTTCAACTATACCTTTCACAGAGAGGATGAAAAGTATTTCTATGATAATTATTTACCTGCTTCTACGGGAACCGATGCCTTCAAGCTATTGTCAGATGAACAAGTTTATGACTTTAATATTGATTATATAAAGCCTTTAAAATATGGTAGAATTGAAACCGGGATTAAATTGAGAAGCAGAAGTATCCCAACCAACATGAATTTTATCCCCGGAGCAAATTCTGTACTGGATGTTGCTGCTGGCGGAAAGGCAGATTATAAAGAGTTTATTCCTGCCGTCTATGGAAACTATATTTTTGAAAATGAAAAATGGGAAGCAGAGCTTGGACTACGGCTGGAGTACGTAAGAATTGAATATGATGTGAATCCTAACCATCCCACTTATAAAAGTGACGGATACAATTATACGCAGCCATTTCCCAATTTCAGACTCGCTTATAAGCTCAACGATCATAATAAGTTATCTATTTTTTATAACAGGAGGGTAGACCGTTCTAATGAGGTGGATATCCGAATTTTCCCAAAATATGATGATGCAGAAATTATTAAGGTAGGAAATCCCGCTCTGAGACCTCAGTTTACCAACTCTATTGAATTGGGATATAAGTATAACTGGGATAACGGATATTTATATTCTGCCTTATATCATCGTTTTGCCAATGGAACCATCACCAGAATTTCAAGTACAGTTCCGGGCAGCAATCTAATCTATGCTATATTTCAAAATGCAGGAAGAAGCTATAATACCGGATTGGAAGCTATATGGAATCAAAAGGTATCGGATGTGTATTCATTCAATATCAACGGAAATGTGTACCGTAACCAGATTAATGCATTTTCTGTACAAAATTTATATCCAAAGGCTAATATTTTCTCCGCGGATAAACAATCTGCCGTTTCCGGAAATGTGAAGCTGAATAACATTTTTCATTTTTCAAAAGGACTAGATGCTCAGATTACCGCTGTTTACCTTGCTCCTGATATTATTCCTCAGGGAAAAATAAAAGCGCGGTTTTCAATGGATATAGGGTTAAAAAAAGCAATCCAGAAAGGAAAAGGAGAGTTGTTTCTAAATGCTTCCGATTTACTGAATACCATGGTTATTAAGAAAAACATTCAGGGAATGGGATTCGCTTATACCAGTAATGATTATTATGAAACCCAGGTAGTAAGGCTGGGGTACAGCTATAAATTTTAATAAAAACAGGAAAAATCTAGTAAAAAAATGAAAATCTGCCATTCAAAAACATTGATTTATCTATTCGTCTTGATTTCTGTTTTCAATAGAGTCAAGGCTCAGGGTAATAATGACACAATTTCTGTTCAGGAGGCTAAACAGGACAGTATTTCAAGCATTAAGGCAAGTAAATTGAATTATAAAAGCCTTATTGTTCCCACTGTTTTAATCTCTTACGGAATAGCAGGCCTAACAATGAACAATGTGAAGCAACTGAATGTTTCTACCCGAACAGAGATCGGCGAACATCAGCCTACACGCATGAAACTAGATAATTATACTCAGTATGCACCTGCTGTAATGGTATATGGGCTTAACGCCATTGGTATAAAAGGAAAACATAATCTACGGGATCGCACCATTATTTACGCTTCTTCACAATTAATTGCAGCCGCGTTTACAATGCCTTTGAAATACCTGGTAAAAGAGGAAAGACCTGATGGGTCAAATACATTGTCTTTTCCATCAGGACATGCAGCTACTGCTTTTTCTTCTGCTCAATTCATGTTCAGAGAATATAAGGATACCAATTTTTGGCTGAGTCTTTCAGGATATCCGTTTGCCATCTTTACCGGAGTATACCGGATGGTAAATGATAAACACTGGCTGGGAGATGTTGTTGCGGGTGCCGGATTTGGAATTCTCTCTACAGAATTGGCATATTGGCTGTTTCCAAGGATTGATCATTTACTACGAGGTAAAGGAAAGAGTAAGAATACATTGTCTTCTTCTATGATAATGCCATTCTACCAGAATAAAACGGTAGGAATAGGATTTGTAAAGAATTTTTAATTCTAAACAATAATTCGGATAAAAAATTATCACTCAACTATTTGAATGGTGATTTTCTTTTGTATTTCAGTTAAAAATAATCTAAACAACCTTTGCTTTACGGATAATTATAGCCAATAGCGCAGGAAAAAATCTCTTTAGATAAACCGCCATCACTTCCTTGCCACCAATGGATTTTTGGTTTTTCTTTTTAGCAATAGAAGATGTCATTTTTTTCGCAAAAACTTCTACAGGCATCCCTTTCATGGTCGCATCATCCATAGTTCCCTGTGCAGAACCATCACCGGTAACCGCATGTAGGGAGATATTAGTTTGTATAAAGCCCGGACAAATGATTGTAACTACAATATTTTTATCATATAATTCTGCTCGCAGGGCATCAAAAAAACCATGTAGCGCATGTTTAGCCGCAGCATATCCACTACGCATAGGAGCACCGAATATTCCCATGAGACTGGAGACTACCGCAATCTGCCCGCTACCATTTTTTATCATATAGGGAAGAATAGCCTTGGTTAAAGCTACTGTTCCAATAAAGTCAACATCCATTAAGTGTTTATCCACTTCAATATCTGTTTCCATAGCAAGAGAGCGCTGGGATAATCCTGCATTATTAATGAGAATATCTATTTTACCAAAGTGCGCAACAGCCTTGGATGCAATATCAGGCATATCCTTATAATTCTTTAAATCTAAAGGAACTACCGCATATTGGTTTACAGTAAGGCCTGCATTTTCTGCAATCTCATACAGCTGTTCTTCATTTCTGGATGAAAGAATGATTTTAGCATTACTGGTTTGGGTAAGTTGCTTTACCAAGGCTTCCCCAATTCCTGAAGATGCTCCTGTAATCCACACTACCTTATTGTTATAATAATTGCTCATGCTTTCATGTTATCATTGAACCTATATTATTTTAATCCGGCAATATATTTTCCGGCCTTCATTCCTGAAAAAATACATCCTCCAAGAAATGTTCCCTCCAAAGCGCGGTACCCATGCATTCCGCCACCGCCAAAACCTGCGGCTTCTCCTGCAGCATAAAGCCCTTCGATAATGCTTTCATCTTCTTTTAATACCTGCCCGTTCAGGTTGGTTTTTATTCCACCTAAGGTTTTTCGGGTTAAAATATTAAGGCGTACTGCAATTAAAGGCCCGTTTTCAGAAGAGAGAATTTTATGCAGGGATGCAACACGTCCGAGTTTATCTCCTAAATAATTTCGGGTATTTCGTATATAATTAACCTGTGTATCCTTGGAAAATTTGTTATCCAATTCTCTATCTCTTGCTTCAATCTGTGATTTTATTTTTTCATACTTCAGGAGATGATCTCCGGAAAGTTCATTCATTTTCTCCACGAGACTTTCAAGATTATCTGATACAATAAAATCTTTCCCGTGTTCCTTAAAGGCTTCTACAGGCCCGGGTGCTTTTTTTCCAAAAATCCTTTTCAAAAAGAGACCATAGTCTTTGTTGGTAATGTCAGGATTTTGCTCTGAACCAGACAGGGCGAATTCTTTTTTAATGATTTTTTGTGTCAGAATAAACCATGAATAAGAATACCCTGTATCTTGTATATATTTCAAGGTTCCTAATGTATCAAATCCCGGTAGGAAAGGGGCAGGAAGACGATTCCCTTTTGCATCAAACCATAAGGAAGACGGTCCCGGAAGTATTCGGATTCCGTGGTTGGGCCAGATTGGATCCCAGTTTTGTAACCCTTCTGTATAGTGCCACATCCTATCACGGTTAATGATGTCTGCCCCCGCATTTTCGGCAATACCAATCATTTTACCATCTACATAGGCAGGAACTCCGCAAACCATATTTTCGGGAGGCTTACCGAGTCTTTCAGGCCAATTCTGTCGTACCAGCTCATGATTGGCACCTATTCCTCCTGAGGCAATGATGATATGGGATGCTGTATATTCAAACTGTGAAATTATGTTTCTATTGGTTTCAACGCCTCTTTCCTTATCGTCATTTTCCAGAATATCTCCTTTAAGGCCTTTTATTTTTCCATTTTCTGTAATCAATTCAGTAACCCTATGCCGGAACTTCATCTGTAACAGTCCTTTTTTTCTGGCTTCATATGCTTTTTCCACAAAGGGTTTTATGACACCTGTACCGGTTCCCCAACTCACATGAAAACGAGGTACAGAATTTCCATGTCCGGTAGCTGATCCGTCACCCCGCTCTGCCCATCCCACCATGAACATCAGCTTGATTCCCAGCTTGGAAATGTATTCATATTTTTCACCTGCGGCAAACTTAAGATAGGCTTCAGCCCAATTGCGAGGCCAATAATCTTCATCACGGTCAAAGCCTGCAGTACCTTTCCAATCCTGTAAGGCAAGTTCATAGGAATCCTTGATTCCCATTCTTCTTTGTTGTGGAGAATTAACCAGAAAAAGACCTCCAAATGACCAAAATGCCTGTCCTCCAATATTCTGTTCAGTTTCCTGATCTAGCAACAGTACTTTTTTTCCTGCATTGGTTATTTCCATAGCAGCGGTGAGTCCTGCTAAGCCGGTTCCTATAATTATAGCATCTGGCTGAAATGTCTCTTCCATTTCAAGGGTATTTTTTAATTAATAATACTTTATATAAATGTATAAAATATTTATACTTAAATGGATAAACCACAAAACTGTTTTAACTAAAAATCAAAATACCAAGAACAGATTCATCTTAAATTTTATCTTTGTTAAAATCATTATCTGAGAAAAAAATGAAAGAACTTAAACAATATGCTGCATTTGCAGTCTCAAAAGATGGAACGCGCCATAGTATTGATGCTTCGTCCATCATCATCCAGCTTGAAGAAGAGGAAATTGAAATATCTTTAATACCTCCACATCCTGTTTTTCAGGGGAAATTGACACTCACGACGGGGTCTGCCATTGAAGGTAGGGAACAGGAAAGGGGATTGGGAACACAGCTCATCATAGAACCCGGGGCTTCCAATGTAGTTCATATCACACCGAAAAAGAATAAAGATATTTAAAATACCCAGTAATAATCAGTAAAATACATAATATGACTATTTAACATCCAACAAATCATTTATATCTTTGTGAAAAATAGAAGTATGAAGTATTTGCTTATTATGGTGTGCTTTGTCTGCTCAATTTTTGGACAGGCACAACAAACACAGAATCCATGGAAAGAGAACCAGTTGATGGATCCTGCATTATTGGCTTCCAGAATTGTAAAGCACAAAACCAAGGATCTGTTAATCATTTCAGTGGGGCCTGAGGCCATCATTAAAGGTTCTGTGGATATCGGACCTACTCATGAGCCTGAAAACCTGGAAAAATTAAGAACTTATCTTAAGGATATTCCTAAAAATAAAGAAGTTGTGATCTACTGTGGATGTTGCCCTTTTGTAAAGTGCCCCAATATTCGACCGGCTTTTAATCTTTTAATAGAAATGGGCTTTAAAAATGCAAAACTCCTGAATCTTCCCAAAAACATCAAAACGGATTGGCTAGATAAGGATTACCCAACAAATGATTAATATGAGAACTCACCTTACAATATTATTTTTCATCGTTTTTTCAGGATATGCACTGGCTCAAAACAGCAAAATAGAAATTGGGAAGAAAGCACCTGAAATTACAATGCTCAAGGCTGATGGAAATTCTTTTTCTCTTTCAACATTAAAGGGAAAATTGGTCCTCATCGATTTTTGGGCAACCTGGTGTGGCCCTTGTGTAGAAGAGCAGCCTGAACTGAAAACGTTGTATAATACCTACGCTGAACAGGTAAAAAGCAATAAGTTTGAAATCCTTGGAGTTTCTTTGGACAAAAATAAAGACAGCTGGAAAAAAGCAATAGACCGATTCAATATCAATTGGTTACAGATAAGTGATCTGAAGTTTTGGAAAAGTCCGGTTGCCAAATCCTATGAAGTTGATGAACTTCCCTTTAATGTCATTATTGACGGTGAGGGAAATATCATTGCTAAAAATCTTCATGGTAAGGAGCTGGAGGACTTTTTAAAGAAAAGCCTGACTCAGAATTAAAGAAAAATATATTATTCAATATTTTTAAGAGCAGTAATGAATTTTACTGCTCTTTTTTAATAGCAAAATAAAACCTTCATATACAATTGCAAGTCGTTGATATATAATGTCTAAAAACTCATTTTCGCGCTATGTACTTTTGTTTTATGAAAAAAAACTATTATCTCAGGCTAGCACTCTCAGTCATTTTACTGATGCATAGTATAATTTCTATTTTTAGCGGAGATGTTAATACCTTTGGTCTTCAATATCTGAATACCATTGGATTCAGTCCGGCAGGGCTTTATCTTGCATGGATTATCAAATTGATACATCTTGTCTCTGTTCCATTGCTTTGGTTTGATCGATATCTTAAACCTGTAGCCATTGGTAATTTGGTGATCTTTATCCTGGGAATTTATTTTGTTCACTGGCAAAATGGATGGTTTGTTGTAGGTGGAGGAAGCAATGGTATTGAATTTAACGTTCTGCTGATATTCTGTTTTTTCAATCTTATATTTCCCGAGGTACCTTTCCCAGGCAGAAAAAATAGTGGTAGTTTGTAGATGAAAGGCTAGATTTGGTAGCTTTTATATTTTTATATTTGACTGAACAATATTACTTTACAATCTAAAACCATCATAAGCTTGAAATCAGACCCAAAATCTAAACTGCAGATTCATTTGCTCTTTTGGATATTGTATTATATACTGGAGGTTTATCTTGACTTTTACTGGTCCAGATATCAGTTTCCAAATTTCCAATGGCAGATAAGGCTTCAGAATACCCTCATTCTGGAATTAGGATATTTCTTGGTTAAAGTTCCTCTTGCTTATTCATTATTATACGTGTATGAGAAAGTAAATGCTCAAATTTTCTTCAAGTCTTTTCTTTCTATTTTTATTGTTGTAATAGCTGTTCTGGGACATCGTTTTCTTACCCATTATGTTATTTATCCTTACATCTATAGTGTTACAGAGATGCTGGATGGCAGGCAGCCATCAGGGTATATGAATGGGTTGGTGGCATTCAATTCATTCATGGATCTTATTTTTATGGTGGGATTGGTATTTGGAATTGAAATTACAAGGCAGAAAAACCTTTTAAAGGACCAGATTTCCCAATTGAAATCTGAAAAACTGGATCAGGAATTGACGATGCTCAAGGCCCAGATCAATCCTCATTTTCTGTTTAATACCTTGAACAATATCTACGGAATGGCCCTTAAAAAGGCAGATGAAACCCCTGATGTCATACTTCAGTTGTCAAAGGTCATGCGATATAATATCTATGAGGCTTCAGAAAAAAACATTTCGATTGAAAAAGATATTGAAAACATGAAAGACTTTATACAGATCCAGAAAATACGACACCATCATCTGAGTATCAATTTACATGAAGATATTGATAACCCTTTTCAGAAAATTTCTCCGCTTATATTAATCCAATTTATAGAAAATGCTTTTAAACATGGTATTTCTGAGAGTCTGGGCAATACATTTATCCATATTGACATTCAGTTGAAAAATGGGATTCTGACTTATTTCATAGAAAATTCAAAGGAAGAAAGACCTCATGAGCATTCCACTAAAATAGGTCTGAAAAATATACGCAGACAGCTTGAATTGCTTTATCCAACGCATATTCTTACTGTAGAAAATAAAAGTGACAGATATAGTGTACAACTAATTATAGATTTCAATGATGAATTCAGCTCCTAAAAAATACAATTGCATTATTGTAGAAGACGAACCCATTGCTGCAGAAATTCTGGAAACCTTTATTTCTCGTGATTCCGAACTGAACCTTATTGGTAAATGTGCTGATGCAGTTTATGCAAATAATCTGCTGAACATTCATGAAGTAGATCTGATGTTTTTGGATCTCCATCTTCCGGTGGTAAAGGGTTTTGATTTTTTACGAAAGCTTAAAAACCCTCCATTTGTGATTGTAATAACCGCCTATCATCAATATGCGGTGGAAGGATATGAACTGGATATTGCAGATTACCTCCTGAAGCCTATTCCGTATGACAGATTTGTTACCGCGATTGGAAAGTTTAAATACTTAATGGAAGCAGAGGATGCTTTATTGGAAATGGCTGAGCGTGATCATATATTCATCAGCAGCGGCAAAAAGAAGGTTAAGATCATTCTGCAGGATATTTTTTATATCGAAAGCTTAAGAGAATACATTAATATTCATACAAAGACAGACACTTTTACTTTCAAAATGCCCATCAGTAAAATAGAGGAGAGCCTGAACCCGAACATGTTTACCCGTATTCACAAATCCTATATTATCTCCAAACCCAAAGTGGAAGAAAAATCGGCAAGCATTGTTCAGATTAAAGGAAAAAAACTACCTATTGGCAGGACTTATAAACCGTTTATTGATCTTTAATATTTCTTTTTTTGCCGATGATAGACAATAGTTTTCCATTGATAGATCGTTTTTTGACATCTCTATCAATTTACCCAAATTTGAAGTATCATCTTAAACACTTTAGTAATAAAATATTCTACAATAGAATTTTCTTGTAATGAGACTCAACAATATAAATATAATGAGGTTGGTTTTATTATTCCAATGTTGAATAATGTTTTGGCTTAAATCAATACTGATTTAAGCCAATTTTTTGAGCAAGTATATTTTAAATTAAAAAAGCTTGAGTCCAACGATTCCAACTACAATCAGTAATGCAGATAAGAGTCTTAAAACACTTACAGAGTCCTGAAAAAACAGAATACCCACCGCTAAAGTTCCTACGGCTCCTATTCCTGTCCAGACTGCATAGGCTGTTCCAATAGGAATACTTTTCTGTGCATACCAAAGAAAACCACCGCTCACCATCATACACGATATCGAAAATATGATCCAGCTCCATTTACTATTTTCCGGTTGCTGAGAGAGTTTAAGACCCAGTGGCCATCCGATTTCAAAAATTCCTGCAATGATTAATGCAATCCAGTTCATATTATTTATTTTAATGACATTCTGAATAAAAATCTAGTGTATTAATGAACATTATTAAGTTTAAAATAGTGATCTACAATAGAATAATTCAACTCCGTTATTATTGCAAAATTATCTTTATCCGCTTATATTCAGTGTGATAAAGTATGTGACACCGCAAAAAGCACTGGTGAAACGTAGTATACATCTCATGAAACGATAGGCTTTTTGAAATCAAATCCAAGTTTGAATATCCATGAATATGAATACCTTTAAGCAGTAAAAAAGTATAGATCTATTTTTTTCTAATTCGTTTAAGCTATGTTAACAGATATCATTACCACTCATCTCACGGTTATTTTTTGTGGAATTAATCCTGGTTTAAAATCATCCAATAATGGTCATCATTTTTCAGGGAAGAGCAATCGTTTTTGGAAAGTCTTTCATCAGTCAGGTTTTACTCCATACGAAATTGAGCCCGTGAATGATGCTTCAATTCTGGATTTTGGGTACGGATTAACAACTGCTGTAGCAAGAGCAACTTCCCGTGCCGACGAACTTTCAAAGGAGGAATTTGATGATGCATTTGAAAGTTTTACCAACAAAATAATGGAGTTTCAACCTCAATATGTAGCTTTTCTTGGTAAAGCTGCCTACAAGGCTTTTTCTAAGAAGAAAGACATCCAATGGGGACAGCAGACGGAAGATTTTTGTGGGGCTAAAGTATGGGTTCTCCCCAATACCAGCGGGTTAAACCGTGGATTTTCTCTTGATGATCTTATTACTTATTACAAAGAGTTCTACCAAACAATTCATGAATCTTGATATTCATATTTTATTGGGTTTACTCACATATTTATTTCCCTTCACGAAAAAGCGCCAAGGTAGCAGAGCATCTTCCTGTGCATAAGCCACCCCTATACGAGGTCCTGCAATGATCTCGTCCGGATGATAAAAAATACCCTGATCTTCAATCCAAATTTCAGTTCCTGTCAGATCTTTTTTGTTAAAAGAACGATCAATTCCCAGGGCTTTAGCCGCAGATCCGGGACCTGATGAAATGACAGCCTTGGATGCCGGCATATTTCTCCTTAGCTCCATGATTTCTTTACCCATAAAGGGTTCAATAGCCCTCACCAATACAGCATGTGGATCATTCTCAACAGAGGTTACAATATTGAACAGGTGATGAATCCCATAGCATAAATACACATAAGAAACTCCACCATGGTGATATAACGTCTCTGTTCGGTCTGTTCGCCTGCCCCCATAGGCATGAGATGCTTTATCCTTTACTCCAAAATAAGCTTCGGTTTCTACAATAACACCTGCGGTGATATGGTTGTCAACTTCTGTAAACAATACTTTGCCCAGCAGATCCTGAGCCAGAAAAAGTACATCCTGATTGGAATAGTAGGAAAGGGATAGTTTCACATGAATGATTTTAGGGATGCTGAATCAAAATTAAGGATAATAATTGTTTTTTTGAATAGGAAATGTACTTGATAATACCATAAAACAAAGCCTCATAATAAAATATGAGGCTTTGTTTTATCTTTCTTCCAAAGGAAAATATTGTATTTAAGCTAAATGTTCTGCTCTGTAATTTTCAATTTCATCAACCGTTTTGATTAATCCATTCCCCAAAAGCCTGTAGCCATCATTGGTAATCAGGAAATCATCTTCTATACGTATTCCTCCAAAATCACGGTATTCATTCACTTTGTCATAATTAATGAAGCCTGCATTCTTATTTTCTGACTGCCAAATATCAATCAGTTCAGGGATCATATAAATACCTGGCTCCACTGTTACTACAAATCCTGAATCCAAAGCTTTTCCTAAACGTAAAGATTTAAGCCCAAACGTTTTGGTATCTTTTGGGTTTTCTTCTGTATAACCCACATATTGTTCACCAAGATCTTCCATATCATGTACATCAAGTCCCATTTGGTGGCCTAATCCACATTGGAAGAATAGGGTATGAGCATGGTTTTTCACCGCTTCCTCAGGATTTCCTTTCATCAACCCTAAATCAATAAGCCCTTCTACCAGATGCTGAGATGCTTTCAGGTGAATATCTTTAAATTGCATTCCGGGTTTTAGAAGCTGTTGTGCCTTATTAAAAGCATTCAGAACCACTTCATACATTTCTTTTTGTTTAGTACTAAAAGAGGTACTTACAGGAAATGTTCGGGTTAGATCTCCTGCGTATCCCATTGCTGTTTCAGCTCCGGAATCATTAAGAAAAAGATCTCCTTCTTTCAAAGTATTGAGACGGTAGTGGTTGTGAAGAATACCTCCGTTTATGGTAACAATCGGAGGATAAGACATCTGGCACTCTTTATTAGCAGCAAGGTATTGAATAGCGTTTGCTATTTCATATTCTTTAATACCTGATTTTGCTACACGCATGGCCAAAAGATGCATTTCATTGGATACATTCACCGCCTGTTCTATCTGTACTATTTCCTGAGTTTCTTTTATAGATCTTTGCTTTACAATGGCCTTAATCATTTCTACAGAAGGCTGAAGCTCTGCTATTTTAATGCCCAAAAGATCCGCCAATATAATTTTATTTGAAGACTGATAGGGTGGAAGATAATGGATCTTTCTTCCCGAAGTCAGTGCTTTTAAAATATATTGAGAAAGTTCTGCATACGGTAAAGTTTCCTGTACTCCGGACTTCAGACATTTTTCTGCCAGAGTTTCCTGTCTGCCCATCCATACAATGTCATCTATACTCAATTCATCTCCGAAAACAATGTGCTTATTTTCATCAATATCAATAATAGCAGCAATTCTTGGCTCCTGAACTCCCCAATAATATAAGTAGGTGCTGTCTTGGCGGAAATAATAAGGATTATGCTCAAAATTTACAGGATTTTCTATATTTCCTAAAAACAATAAAATTCCATTAGCCACATTGCTTTGTAATACGGCTCTTCTGTCTTGATAGGTTTGCGCTGAAAACATATATTGTAAATACTTTTTATTTTAAAAGCTTAAAGTTACAATTTTGTATTGTTTATACACTTCATTATTTCCTATCTTCAAGATAATGATTTTTATATGGATGAAATTAATGATATTTTGTCAATGGTAGAACGTATTATCACGGGGTTTACAGTCAATTTTTAATTTATTTGTGTACCTTTATTCTATCATTATAAAATCACATTCATTTCCATGCATTATAAAGACGACACCATCATCATCCGCGAATTTACCCCTCAAGAGTTTTCCTTGTTTCTTGCTCTTTTTGATAATGTCAATGTTACCCGATACCTGCCTTATAAAACATCCGAAGAATATAGGGAGATGTTTGAAAAAGCATTAGCAGATTATAAAGAAGGGGAATTAAGCAGATGGGGAATATTTGATGCTCAGAATAATGATTTTGTTGGAATGTGTCTGGCCAGAGTTTTTCTTGATAACCCTGATCAAACAGAAATAGGATATACCTTAGATGAAAATTACTGGGGCAAAGGAATTGGAACTAAGGTTTGCAAAGCACTCACCCAACATTCCCTTTCTTTAAATGAAAAGAAAGACGTTGTTGCTGTAACAGATCTTGATAATATTGGTTCCCAAAAAGTTCTGATGAAGAGCGGATTTAACAGAATTGAAAACCTGGTAAGGGAAAACTCAGAATTAGCATATTTTTTATTTTCAAAAAATGAAATTTAAAACAATAAATAAAGGGTGCTGAAAAAGCAAGAATAACAATTCGGCTTTCTCAGTACTCTTTCTATAGTTACTTCCTAATCTATGGAAAAATATTATTCGTAATTCTTCTGGGTAGAATCTAAAACATTTCATTAATAAGATAATTTGTTATAACTTGCGTACATTATGATGTCCAAACGTTGCAAATATGCGCTAAAAGCAATGGTCAGGTTAGCAAGAAATTACAATCAAGGCTTTCTGCCCACTTCTATTATTGCACAGGATGAAAACATCCCCAAAAAATTTTTAGAGCAAATTCTTCTGGAACTTAAAAGAGCCAAACTGGTAAACAGCAAGCAAGGTAAGGTAGGAGGATATTATCTGCTAAAATCTCCGGATGACGTTTCATTAGCGGATATTTACCGCATTTTCGACGGACCTATCGCCTTAACTCCCTGCGTATCCTTAAACTTCTATGAAGCGTGTGATGATTGTGTAGATGAAGCAACATGTTATCTTAGAAATGAACTTATTATTGTCCGTGAAAAAACCAGACAAAGCATGATGGAGGCCACTCTGACTACGTTTATAAACAAAAAATAATTTTTTTTCATTTAAATTCTACTAATTTGATAGGAGTTATAGAATTTTATATATATTTGCAAGAACAAATTTCAAATGGACATGGAAAATAGTCTGAAAAATGAATTCGAAAAACTTCAGGAAGAACTTACAGAGGGATCTTTTCAAAGCAACTTTTTACAAGTACTGGCAGAAAAATTTCCGAATGAATTAGTTTTTTCTACCAGCTTCAGCTATGAAGACCAAGTGGTTACTCATCTGATAAAAAATCTGAACATAGATATTTTCACATTGGATACCGGAAGACTTTTTGAACAAACCTATGAAACATGGGCCTCTACAAAAGCATTCTTTAAAAAGGATATTAAAGCTTATTATCCGGACACTGAAGAACTGAAAAAGTTTGTGTCAGAAAATGGCCCCAATTCCTTTTATCAATCCGTAGAACAGAGGAAAGCATGCTGCACTATTCGCAAGGTACATCCCTTGAAATCTGCGTTAAAAGGATATAAGGTATGGATAACGGGATTAAGATCAGAGCATTCTTCAAACCGGCAGAATATGCCCTCATTAGAATGGGATGAAGATAACCGGATCATTAAGTATCATCCAATTCT
This sequence comes from Chryseobacterium aurantiacum, assembly GCF_003020585.1. Lineage (GTDB taxonomy): Bacteria > Bacteroidota > Bacteroidia > Flavobacteriales > Weeksellaceae > Chryseobacterium > Chryseobacterium aurantiacum. The sequence continues at coordinate 38,871 of NZ_PXUE01000002.1, read as the reverse complement.
TCACTGGAGTACAGAGCAGGTAACGGACTATGTTAAAGACAATCATCTGCCTTACAATTATCTGCACAAAAAAGGATTTGTAAGCATTGGATGTGAACCTTGTACAAGAGCCATTAAAGAAGGAGAAGATTTCAGAGCTGGCCGATGGTGGTGGGAAGATGCCAATAAAAAAGAATGCGGTCTGCATATTCATCAATAAAAAAATAAAATATGTCAACATATCATTTAAACTATCTGGATCAGTTGGAAGCTGAATCTATTTACATTTTAAGGGAAGTTGCAGGACAGTTTGAACGTCCGGCACTTTTATTCAGTGGAGGAAAAGACAGTATTGTGCTTGCTCATCTAGCTTCGAAGGCATTTCGATACGGGAAAATACCGTTCACCTTTGTTCATGTAGATACAGGGCATAATTTCCCCGAAGTATTAAATTTCCGGGATCAGCTTGTCAATCAGTTAGATGTTAATCTTGTTGTTCGTAAAGTTGAAGATACAATAGAAAAGAAAGGCTTAACAGAGCCTAAGGGTAAATTCCCAAGCAGAAACTGGCTACAGACCTATACATTATTAGATACCATAGAAGAATTTGAGTTTGATGCCTGCATTGGGGGAGCTCGTAGAGATGAAGAAAAAGCCCGTGCCAAGGAAAGAATTTTCTCAGTAAGAGATGAATTTGGACAATGGGATCCCAAACTTCAACGTCCTGAATTGTGGAGTATTTTCAATGGAAAAATCCAGAAAGGCGAAAATGTACGGGTCTTCCCAATCAGTAACTGGACAGAGCTAGACATCTGGAACTACATTCGAAGAGAAAAAATTGATCTGCCTTCTATTTATTTTTCGCACGACAGAGAAGTGGTAGACCTTAACGGACAATGGATCGCCAATTCTCATCATGCTTCCCTGGAAACTGATGATGTAATAGCAGTAAAAAAGATAAGATACCGTACCGTGGGAGACATGACGTGTACTGCGGCAGTAGAATCCAGAGCAACAACAATAGATGCCGTTATCGAAGAAATTGTGGCAACCCGAATTTCTGAACGTGGAGAAACCCGAATTGATGACCGCGTCACAGAAGCAGCCATGGAAGATCGCAAAAAAGGAGGTTACTTCTAAACAAGAAATCAGTATAACCTTTGTTCACTAAACTCACTTATTACTCATTACCCATAAATTAAAACGGATGGATATTTTAAGATTTATAACAGCAGGCAGCGTAGATGATGGTAAAAGTACCCTTATCGGAAGACTGCTCTACGATAGCAAAAGTATTTTACAGGATCAGTTGGAAGTCCTTGAAAAGCACTCTAAAAACAAAAATGATGACGGGGTAGATCTTGCTCTTTTAACGGACGGACTTCGTGCTGAAAGGGAACAGGGGATCACTATAGATGTTGCGTACAGATATTTTTCAACTTCAAAAAGAAAATTTATTATTGCTGATGCTCCCGGTCATGTACAATATACCCGTAATATGATTACTGGTGCCTCAAACTCCGACCTAATGGTTATCCTGATTGACGCCAGAAAGGGAGTTATTGAACAGACAAGAAGACACTCCATAATAGCATCATTACTGAAGCTGAAGAAAGTAGCCGTAGCCATTAATAAAATGGACATGGTAGATTATTCCCAGGAAGTATTTGAAACCATAAAAGAAGAATATTCAAAAATTGCGGAAAACCTTGGTTTGCATGACGTGAGCTATTTTCCGATTTCTGCCCTTAAAGGTGATAATATTGTTTCCATATCCTCTAAAACAGACTGGTATCAGGGAAATTCTCTTTTGGAATATCTGGAAGAAGTGACATTGAATGAAGAATTAAATAATGGCAGCCGCTTTCAGGTTCAGTATGTAATTCGTCCCCAAACTGAAGAACTGCATGACTACAGAGGGTATGCAGGTCAAATACTGAGTGGAAGATTCCAAAAAGGAGATAAAATTCATATTCTTCCGGCAGGGATTACAAGCGAAATAGCCAGGATTGAGATCAATGGAACCGAAACAGAAGAAGCATTTGAGGGACAACCTGTTGTTATTCATATAACCAATGATCTGGACATCAGCAGAGGTGATATTTTTGCCACCGAAGAACAGCTTCCTGTTGTAGAAAAAGATCTGGAAGTTCTGCTATGCTGGCTTGACCAAAAATCATTGCAGCCAGGAAACAAGTATTTGCTCCAGCAAAACAGCAGACTGGTAAAGGCTGTGGTAAAGGAAGTAGATTACAAGATTGATGTCAACACCCTTACACAGGAAAAAGCCAATGGGGATATCCGACTCAATGAAGTGGTGAAAGTAACCATAAGAACCGCACAACCACTGGTGTACGATAGTTTTATCAATAACAAAAGAACAGGTTCTGCAATTTTAGTAGATGAAACCTCTCATTCCACTGTTGCAGCCTGTATAATACAGTAAAAAATGTCAGTTTCAAATTATTTAATTGAAAGAATTCATCAAAGCAAACAGGATAAGACTCATGGATTCTTTGACAGAGCAAGGGTAAAGGTTTTTGTAACAGATTTGTATAAAGTATTGTTTCTTCCTCAGCAAGACAATACAAAGGATCAATTGAAGCAGGATTTTGCAGAACTACAGGATCATCTCTTCAACCTGATCTATACAATAACAAATGATAAAGACCTTACCGAAGTACAGGTAACAGCTTTTTTTGAAGCCCTGCCCCAAATATATGATCATCTTAATCAGGATGCACAAGCCATATTGGAATTTGATCCGGCAGCAGGCTCTTTAGAAGAAATCCACCTTGCTTATCCCGGGTATTTTGCGACCTACGTATATCGTATTTCGCATCAGATTTGGAATCAGGAGGTTCCGGTTTTACCCCGCGTAATTTCAGAATATGCACACAGCAAAACAGGAATAGATATACATCCGGGAGCAGTAATTGGAGAATATTTTTTCATCGATCACGGAACCGGAATTGTCATTGGAGAAACAACAGTCATTGGCAATCATGTCAAAATATATCAGGGAGTCACTTTAGGAGCCTTGAATGTTTCTAAAGAAAAAGCCAATCAAAAAAGGCACCCCAATATTGAAGACCATGTCATTATTTATTCCGGAGCTACCATTTTGGGCGGGGATACAACAATAGGCACCGAAAGCATTATCGGAGGAAATGTATGGATAACACAGGATGTTCCTCCTCATTCTCTGGTCTATCATAAAAGCGAAATAAAAATAAAGGATAACAGTTCATTGCCAGAATCTTTAACCTTTGTCATATAAAAACAAAAAAAAACAAAAAATTGTATTGGTATGAAATTTCAGAATACACTAGAAACGATTGGAAATACACCAGTCGTAAAGATCAATAAAATATTCAATTCAGATCATGAAATCTGGATTAAACTGGAAAAAAGCAATCCGGGCGGAAGCATTAAAGACAGAATTGCCCTGGCAATGATTGAAAATGCAGAAGCTAAAGGATTGCTTAATAAAGATAGCATCATTATAGAACCTACCAGTGGAAACACAGGGATAGGACTGGCATTGGTAGCTGCTGTAAAAGGATATAAGCTGATTCTCGTAATGCCGGACAGCATGAGTATAGAACGACGCAAAATCATGGAAGCCTATGGTGCTGAATTTGTGCTTACTCCAAGAGAAAAAGGAATGAAGGGAGCTATTGAAAAAGCCAATGAACTAGCACAGGAAACACCCAACTCATGGATCCCGAGACAGTTTGACAATCCCGCCAATGTTCAGGTACATGCCCAAACCACAGCACAGGAAATTCTACAGGACTTTCCGGACGGTCTGGATTACATCATTACAGGTGTAGGAACAGGCGGTCATATCACCGGGATTGCACAGGTAGTAAAGGAAAAATATCCCAACACTAAAGTAATTGCTGTAGAACCGGAACTATCTCCCGTATTAAGTGGCGGAAGTCCTGCACCACATCCATTACAAGGTCTTGGAGCCGGATTTGTGCCCTCAATTTTAGATATTACTCTTCTGGATGGTGTCATCACAATAGGAAAAGAGGAGGCTTATGAATTTGCCCTGAACGCAGCAAAAAAAGAAGGTCTTTTTGTAGGGATTTCTACAGGAGCGGCTCTGGCTGCCATCGCAAAACATTTGCCGGAAATAGAATCCGGAGCTAAAATTCTCACCATCAATTACGATACCGGAGAAAGGTATCTTTCCATTGAGGGACTATTCTAAATCCTTTAATTAACACCGACTTCAATGAATACAAATATAAAATCACCTAAGGTTTACCTTATCGGTGCAGGGCCCGGCAACCCTGATTTGATCACAGTAAAAGCCGTAAAAGCCATCGCCAAGGCAGATGTTGTTTTATCTGACCGTTTGGTAAGTCCTGAAATCTTAGAGACCTATGTCAATAAACATACAGAAATCATCTACGTAGGTAAAGAATGCAGCAAAAATGCATCAACTCCTCAATCCCTTATCAATACTTTAATGGTGGATTATGCCCTTCAGAATAAAACAGTGGTAAGGCTTAAGGGCGGAGATGTTTCTATATTTTCCAATGTCTTGGATGAATTACAGGCGCTGAAGCAAAACCATATTCCATACGAGATTATTCCCGGAATTACAGCTGCATTGGGTGCCGCTGCCTATGCCGGAATGCCTTTAACAGCCAGAGGATATGCTACCTCAGTACGCTTTCTCACTTACTATAAATCTGAGATCCTTACCGATGAATATTGGAAAGAACTGGCTATAACCAATGATACCCTTGTATTTTATATGTCTAAAGGAAACCTTACGGAACTCGTAGAGAAATTTACCTCTTTAAATGTATCAAAAGAGAAAAAAATTGCTGTTATCGAACAAGCTACAACCCCTTTTCAAAAGGTTTATACAGCTTCTTTTGATGATTTCAATAAAACTCTGGGTGATAAAAACTTTGCCTCACCCTCGCTGGTCATCATTGGTAAAGTAGTGAACCTGCACGAAGAGTTCTCCTGGCTGGAAAATGCAGAACAGGAAGGCCTTTATTTTAAATCGGTGGAAAACGGAAGTCTCATCCCAAAAACTCAAAATTTCTTCGAATATGCTGTCTGAAACGAAACTAAACATACTGAAACAAATATCCGGTGATTTTTCCAGAGACGAATCGATCTGGGCTAGCGGATATCTGGCAGGTCTTGCCGGAGCGCCACTTACTGCCGTACAGCCACCATTGCAGGCAGCTTTCACAGAACAAAATACGGTTAGGAAAATTACACTTGCCTACGGAACAGAAACAGGAAACAGCAAAAAACTGGCAACAGCACTGGCAGGAATCATTAAGAAAAAAGGAATTCAGGTTAAATTATTAGATCTTTCCCAATACAAACCCAAGGATCTTACAAAGGAAGAATTTTTCTTTGTCGTGATCAGTACACAGGGCGAAGGAGATCCGCCAATTCTTGCCAAAAAATTCTATGATTATATCTATGAAAACGAGATCAATCTCAGCCTCCTTAAGTTCGGAATTTTGGCCTTGGGAGACAGCAGCTATCCTCAGTTTTGTAAAACAGGAGAAGAGGTAGATTCCCGTTTTGAAATTCTTGGTGCACAGCGTATTGTCCCATTAAAAAGATGTGATATTGATTATGAAGAAGATGCAAAAAACTGGATAGAGCATGTCTTTGAAGCTGTTAACCAAACATCAGCAGGCAGTATCAAAAATACACCGGTTCAAAAAGTTTCAGCCGGAAGAAAAAAGTATCAGGGAAAAATAGCAACCATTATTAACCTCAATGATATTACCTCTGAAAAAGAAACATACCATATAGAAATAGAGACAGAAGAGAGCTTAGCTTACCAGCCCGGTGCAGCTCTGGGAATTATCCCATTCAATTCTAAAACAGTAGTGGATAAAATTATTGCATTAACGGGAATTGATTCCAATAAGAAAATTGAAACTCCAAAAGTAACAGATACCGTAGAAGAGCTTTTGCATAAACACCTTAATATTAGTTATTTATTAAAAACTGTGGTAATTCAATATGCGAAAATTACAGGGCATTCCATTCCGGAGGTCCGTTTAAGTCTTCTTGATCTGCTTAGAATTTATCCTGTGAAGAATGCAGAAGAATTTGAAGAAGTTATTCAGATCCTTACAGCTCAGGCGCCTCGTTTGTATTCTATATCATCTTCTCTGGAGGCACATGGTGAAAATGAAATACATATTACAGTAGCAAAATCAGAATTCTACATAGACCATCAGAAGCATAATGGCCTATGTAGTGGATTTCTCAGCGAATTTCGTGAGGGAGAAGATATTGAGTTCTACATTCAGGATGCGGGGCATTTCAGATTGCCGGAACCGGATAAGGATATCATCATGATTGGGCCGGGAACAGGAATTGCACCTTTCAGATCTTTTCTTTGGGAGCGGGATGCCATTGGAGCAGAGGGGAAAAACTGGCTCTTTTTTGGGGACAGAAATTTTGTATCAGACTTCATTTATCAGTCTGAGCTTCAGGATTTTCTTAAAACCGGAAGTCTAACTCATTTAGATCTGGCTTTTTCAAGAGATACCGCCGAAAAAGTATATGTTCAGCACAAATTGGAACAAAAAGCACAAGAAGTCTTTTATTGGCTTGAGGGCGGGGCATCCGTGTATGTATGCGGTGCCAGAGAACCTATGAGTAAGGATGTTGAAGACACTCTTTTAAATATTATTCAACACCAAGGAAAACGAAGTAAGGAAGAGGCCCTTCATTACTTAGAAGAAATGGAGCTTAGCGGCCGATACGCCAAAGATGTTTATTAAAAAAAGCCGGTAATACCATTAAAAAAACAATTATGAGCAATAAAGATAATCTTTCTCCTGTAGAAAGGATTAAAACCCAAAGTAACGGGCTCAGGGGAACATTAAAAGAAAGTCTATCGGACGACTTCACAGGAGCCATACGAGAAGATGATCAAACCGTGATTAAGTTCCACGGAATGTACCAACAGGATGACAGAGATAGAAGAGAAGAACGTGTTGCCAAAAAACTGGAATGGTTGTATTCTTATATGATCAGGCTAAGGCTTCCCGGAGGTTTTTTAACCTCAGATCAATGGATTGGAGTGAATGAAATTGCCCAAGACCATTCCACAGGAACTATAAAAATAACAACAAGACAAACTCTTCAGCTGCATGGTATTTTAAAGTCTCATTTAAAGCCAACCATTCAGAACTTTAATCTCAATCATCTGGACTCTATTGCAGCCTGTGGTGATGTGAACAGAAATGTTACCTGTACAGCAAATCCATCAGAATCTCCACTGCATCAGCAAACCTACGAACTGGCAGGCAAAATAAGTGAAATGTGTCTGCCTAAAACACAATCTTATTATGATATTTGGATTGATGATGAATTGATTGTTGACAGAAAAGCAGAAGAAGACCCTTTATACCAGGACAGATATCTTCCAAGAAAACTGAAAATAGGTATTGCGGTTCCTCCTAATAATGATGTAGATGTATTCATCAATGATATTGCGCTGATTGCCATCATCGAAAACAATCAGATTGCAGGATACAATATTGCTGCCGGAGGAGGGCTGGGAGCTACCCACGGAAATGAAGTCACCTATGCACGTCTTGCCTCTGTGCTTGGATTTGTAGATTCTGAAGAAAAGGCCTTACAGGCAGTGTATGAGATCATAACGGTACAACGCGACTTCGGAAACAGAAGTGATAGAAAGCTTTCAAGATTAAAATATACCATTGATAAGCTTGGAATAGATCAGTACAGAAATGAAGTAGAGAAAAGAACAGGATTCAGCTTTGAGCCTGCAAGAGAATTTAAGTTTGAACAAAGAAAAGACCGCTATGGCTGGACTCAAAATCATGAAGGAAAATGGTTTTATACATTGTTTGTAGAGCATGGGAGGGTTCTTGATATTGAAGAATATCCTTTAAAATCAGGATTATTAAAGATAGCCCAAACCGTTGAACTCAACTTTAGATTTACCTGTAACCAAAATCTGATTCTTGCAGATATCAATGAAGAAGATAAAGCAAAAGTTGAAAACCTATTGCAGGAATATGGCATTTCAGAATATACTGACAAAGCAAGTGCCCTTCGTAAAAATTCTGTTGCCTGTGTTGCGTTAAATACGTGTTCTTTGGCTTTAGCAGAAGCACAGCGCTATTTACCTTCGTTGGTAACCAAAATAGAACCCATTCTTGAAAAACATGGCCTTTTACAAGATGATATTACCATTAGAATGACCGGATGCCCCAATGGATGCGGCCGATCTCCCAATGCTGAAATTGGATTTGTAGGAACAGCCTATGGTAAATACAACCTCCATATCGGGGGAGACAGACTGGGAATGCGATTGAATACAAAATTCAGGGAAAATATCGGTGAAGAGGAAATTCTGACTACTCTTGACGAACTTTTCGGGATTTATATACAGAAAAGACTTACAGAAGAAACATTTGGTGATTTTTCAAACCGCTACTTAAAAACTTTAAACTGAATATATGACAAGCCTTTTTTATGATCTGAAAAAACTAAAAAAACATCAACCTCTTCTTTTAAGTGAACGAATGTGTATGTGTTGTTGATTCTCAAATAACAATACAATCAAAGCTGTTTCAACTTTTCAATCAAACCACAAAAGTCACAAAAGTTTCAAACACATAATTTTTTAAGAACTAAACTTTGTACATCATAAGTACACCCATGTTTTGTAAAAATCTTTGATTTTGAGCTAATGTGAGCTTTTCTGCGGCATCAAAACGTACTTAAGCGAACTAAAGTGTTTTAAAATGAAAACTTTTGTGCCTTTTATGGTTAAAAATAAACGATGTCATCATTCTTCAAAGACATCAATGTTCAAACAGTTTCATTCTTAACTTAAAAAATGAAGAAAAATGAAAAACAAAAAACAGGGATATCTTCTGCCCAAAACAGGGCTTATATTAATTACATTTTTATTTTGCAATCTGGCAGAGGCACAGCAGCTTATAGAAGTAAGCGGAATTATTAAAAATACAGAAACCCAGAAAGGCATAGATGCAGTAAAGGTACAGATTGAAAATACACAGGACACCGTTTCCACAGATCAACTTGGAAACTTTAAGATAAGAACAAGGGTTACCATTCCGTTCCGATTGGTTATCAATAAAGATGGGTTTTCCCATCAGACAGTGGAAATCCTTTCCCTTTCCAACAAACTAACCATTGGACTTAATCCTCAAAACACTATTATTGATGATGTGGTTATCTCTGCATCACGTGTTCCTGAAAAAGTCTTAAGATCTCCGATTGCTATTGAAAAAATTGATATCAAAACAATCAGAGAAAGCCCGGCAGCTACTTTTTATGAAACCTTGGAAAATGTAAAAGGATTACAGCTACTCACCTCAAGCCTTACCCTGAAAATCCCTAACTCCAGAGGATTTAACTCACCCAATAACTTTCGGTTTATGCAGCTGGTGGATGGGGTAGATGTACAATCTGCAACGCTAGGAGTTCCGTTGGGTAATGCAATTGGTCCTACAGAGTTGGATATTCAGTCTATGGAGGTTACTCCCGGTGCGGCTTCCGCATTGTATGGGATGAATGCCATCAATGGGCTGGCAAGTCTCCAGACGAAAGATCCTTTTACCTCTCAGGGATTAAGCGTCTATTTTCGGGGCGGGGTTAATCATGTGGACAATTTCAACCATAAAATAAGTTCTCTGGGAGAAAGCGCCATCCGATTTGCAAAAGCTTTTAATAAAAATTTCGCCATCAAGGTAAACGCATCTTACTTTGCCGGAACAGATTGGATATCAAACAATCAGACAGATCAGAACCCTAATTCGTTCATCACCGCCAATCCCAATTTTTCATTAGCCAATAATCCAGCCGAGGATCTTTGGAACAAATACGGTGACGAAAGAAATAACCGCGTTGCCGTAAAAGTAGATTATAACGGAAAACCTACAACATTCAATGTGTCAAGGACCGGATATTTTGAAAAAGACCTTGTAAGCCCGGAAGTAAAGAATATAAAATTTGATGCCGGATTATACTATCGTTTTGGCGACCAGTGGAAGGCTTCCTATGTATACCGATATGGTTTGCTGGACGGAACTTTTCAAAGAGGTAATAAGATTCGTTTACAAAACGCTACCGTTCAGAACCATAAGGTAGAACTTACCGGTAAAGAGCTTACTTTCAGGGCCTATGTTTCCATAGAAAATACAGGAGATTCTTATAATCTGAAACCCCTGGCCGATAATCTTGATCTTACTAACCTGTCTAACAACAGCTGGAAAAATATTTTCCAGACAACATTACAAAATAACATCAATGCCGGAAGAGGCCTTAACGAAGCTTTTATTCTGGCCCGACAGGAAGCTGACAAAAATAGAGCTGTACCTGGAACTACCGCTTTTGAACAATTAAAAAATACCATTATTGGAATTAATAACTGGGACTCTGCCAATGCAGGAATTGCAGGAGCTCCAGCAACAGGAGGTGCCAAGCTTGAACAGAAATCCCGTTTTTATCAGGGAGAACTTACCTATGATCTCAGCAGATTTGTCAAAATATTCAATCTACTTGCCGGTATAGACTATCGTTTATATAGCATAACACCTGACGGAAATAATTTTGTAGATTTCAACAGGCCTGTTACTGAAAGAAATATCCCTTTATCTGACGGAACATTCGGGAAAGATGTTATCTATCAAAAATATGGAGCCTTTGCTCAGATTACTAAGCTTTTTTTTGATGATAAATTAAAGCTTAATGCAGCCTTACGTATCGATAGAAATCCGGAATTTGAAGCTAAGCTTAATCCAAGGATCAGTATTGTATATTCTCCTGTTAATCAGCACAATTTTAGGGCATCTTTTCAAAACGGATACCGCTTTCCATCATTATTTGAAGCCCTTTCCTTTGTCAATAACGGAAATGTAAGAAGAGTAGGAGGACTTTCTAAAGTGAATGATGGGCTAGGTTATCTGGAAAATTCCTACACGCTGGCCTCTATAGATCGGTTTACTTCCGCAGTAAATGCCGATGTAGATGGAGGTAAAAACCAAAGTCAGGCCGCTCAGGACAATAAACAACTTTTAACTGTTGCCAATCTCCAAAAATTGAAACCTGAAAAAATAAATTCCTTTGAAATAGGCTATAAATCTGTTTTCTTTAATAATAAACTGGTATTGGATTGGGATTTTTACTACAATATCTATGAAGGATTTCTGGGACAGGTAGAAGTAGCAGTTCCCAAAAACAGTCAGGTGGGAAGCAACGCCGCCATTCTTGCCATGCTTGACCGAAGCAAGCAGGACCGATACAGGGTATATACCAATAGTAACAATACCTACAAAAGCTACGGGACTTCACTCGGCATTCGGTATAATGTAGTTCGAAATTATAACGTTAATGCTAATGTATCTTATAATGATCTGGCCTCCAACAACACTTCAGATCTGTTTATTACAGCATTCAATACCCCGAAATGGATGGTGAATATAAGTGTAGGCAACAGGGAAATCATTAGAAATATAGGGTTTACAATTGTAGCAAGATGGCAGAATAGTTTTGCGTGGGAGAGTCCTTTAGCTTCAGGAGATATTCCCGCATACTATACCATTGATGCACAGGCAACCTGGAAGCTTCCTGAAATACACGCCAATATAAAAATTGGGGCAACCAATTTACTGAACAGACGTTACTTTCAATATGCAGCAGGACCTGAAATCGGAGGTTTATATTATCTCGCTTTTACCTATGATTTAAAACTGTAATCAAGATGAGTAATTCTTTATATCCCGTATTTTTAAAGCTTGAAAAATTATCATTACTGATTATTGGAGGTGGCAATATAGCCCTCGAAAAGCTAGAATCAGTACTTGGAAATTCTCCTGAAACATCCATCAGGCTGGTAGCCCGTGAAATTATCCCTGAGGTAAAATCCCTACAGCAGCGGTTTACCAATATAACATTCCATGAAAGAGCATATAATGATGATGACTTTAATGATACAGATCTGGCGATTATAGCTGTAAATGACATTGTACTGGCTGAACAGATCCGCAATGATGCCCATCAAAAAAATGTTTTGGTTAATATTGCCGATAAACCTGATCTCTGCGATTTTTATCTGGGTTCAATTGTTAAAAAAGGAAGCCTTAAAATTGCCATTTCAACCAATGGAAAATCTCCAACCATAGCAAAAAGATTAAGGGAAATATTCACAGAAACAATTCCTGATGAAATGGATCTGGTACTGGACAATATGCAGAGTATACGCAATCAGTTAAAGGGTGATTTCAACCATAAAGTAACGGAACTCAACAAAATAACAACCCAATATTTATCTGACGGAGCAGTTTCTTCCCCAAAATCAAATCTGGAAATTGAAAAACTGATCAATATTACCAAAATAGCTCAGAGAAAAGCCAATATCTATCTGGCCATTATAGGAGTTATGCTTCTTTTCGGAATACTTGGTCTTGTGGTATATCAGTTTAATCTTTCCGGGGATATTCAGGATTTCCTTAATCAGGATAACCATATCTTTTATTGGATGCTTTTTGCCGGTTTTATGGCAGAAATTGTTGCCGGATCAATGGGAATGGGGTATGGCGTAATATGTACAACCATACTGCTTTTATTGAATGTTCCGCCACCTGTAGTAAGTGCCAGCATTCATTCTGCAGAGTCTTTTACAACAGCCGCAGGTGGGTTTAGCCATTATAAATTGGGAAATGTCAATAAGAAAATGGTTTGGGTATTATTTCCTTTGGCCATCGTGGGATCTGTCATTGGTGCATTAACTTTATCTCACTATGGAGAACATTATGCCCATATTGTAAAACCCATTATTGCATGTTACACCCTATATTTGGGTGCCAATATCCTGAAAAATGCTTTTAAGGATAATAAGAAAAACCGTATCCAACCAAAGCGAAGAACCAATCTCAGAATGCTGGGACTTGTTGGTGGCTTTATAGATTCTTTTGCCGGAGGTGGCTGGGGACCATTAGTAACAGGAACATTGATTAAGGAAGGAAGAATTCCCCACTATGTGGTAGGAAGCTCAACTGTCGCTAAGTTCTTGCTGACCATTACCAGTGCCATTACTTTTATTTTTACCATTGGTATCCATCATTGGAATATTGTTTTGGGACTTCTTTTGGGTGGAGTTTTTACAGCTCCGTTTTCTGCCATGCTTACTTCAAAACTTCCCACAAAGAAAATGTTTGTTGTAGTAGGAGTAGTAGTTATTATCATGAGCCTGGTAACTATAGTAAAATCATTATTCTAACAGACAATACATTTACAATATATCTGCCAGATTATCAACACATTAAACACGTTCAAGCACTTAAAAAGCCCCTTATCAGATTTTGATAAGGGGCTTTTCTATTACTGAATTGTCAAAAATTATGACTTATTTTTTATTCCAATTAATCTTAAAGCGTTGGAGGTTAAAAAGATATCATCAAAAACAGTCAATGATTCCACATCATTAAAACCTGTTGGTAATAGATCATTTTTATTGAAAGAAAGTTCTATGGATTCATCATAGGAGGCAATAATTCTAACCTTTGAATATCCGTTATAGCCCACCTTAAAGCCTTCAAACATACATTTTTTTTCTGCTTTCAGATACTCGCCGTATTCTTCAAAACCAACAATATCTGTTCTTTCTTCCTCATTATGCTCAAGTGATTTCCATGAAGTATAGTTTTTAGGTTCTTTTAGGACATTACCTTGTGGATCTACAGGAACAAACATTCCCAAGGTGAGGGATTGTTTCAGGAAATTGGCATAATTATTCATCAAATTTAAAATTTGAAGATCAGCATATCCTTCGTTCGCATAATACTCAAGCACGAAGGTTGTCATCGGAATCAGCTTGTGGGAAGCATCAGTCGGCATAATTGTTTTTTCTTTATCGGGCGATAAAAATAGTATTTTTATTTACTCTACCCAACGAAACAATGAGAACTACATGGAATTTATACCCATTCTGAATAACGATATCAGGAAGAATATCCACTCTTTTTCAGTATTTTTGGGAACAAGAACGGTAATAATGACAATGAATACTTCTCCACAGGATATTGATGAGATCCTTGACTTATATAAAATGGCTTCTGACTTTAAGAAAAAAGTATCCGGTGTACAATGGCCGGAGTTTGAACGAAGCATGATAGAAACAGAAATTCAGGAAAATCGCCTTTTTAAAATCACTGTAGATCAGAAAGTTGCCTGTGTATGGAGCATTACTTTTGATGATCATCAGGTTTGGGAAGAAAAAAATACAGATCCAGCTATATATATTCACAGAATTGCCACTAACCCTAACTTTAGGGGACAAAAATTTGTAGAGCAAATCGTGGAATGGTCCAAGCAATTTGCCAAAGAACACCAAAAATTATATGTAAGAATGGATACTACGGCAGGAAATCAAAGACTTACAGATTATTACGTGAAATGCGGGTTTTCTTATTTGGGCGACAAAAAGATTGCTGATACTGAGGGACGCCCTGCGCATTACCATAATGCCATCATGGGACTTTTCCAACTGGAAGCTTAGCATTTTATTATTTACAGACAGGCTGAACATCATTTAATATTGTTACCAGCATTTTACCAGGCTCTTCAATAGGAATTAAGTGTGCTGAATTTTCAAACCATATTCCTTTTTTAAACGGAGCCTTTACATTCTGAAGCCATTGAGCAGTGGGCTCTGATGGTGTGGTATAGTCATGTCTGCCCATAAACATAAAAACCGGTATCGGAAATGTTTTAACGCTCTTAAAATCCGTATTAAGAAACTCCGAAAGAACCTTTGAAAGAGTAAATAAACTTCCTTTACCAATGGCTTCCGCGTCCTGATAGGAATATTCCGGAGACAATAACGGAGCCTGAAAGAAATATCTGGAATTGTTTCTGTAGGCCGTTAAACCACCATAATATTGAGGCCATTTCCTTGCAATAATGATTCTTTGTCTTGTAATGGGTGTATTTCCCGGATAAGGAGCAATGGATGCCAATTCCTTTAATGCAACATCATTTTTGAGCCTTGTAGCCTCTTTTACAGCAAAATCAACACTTAGACGTTCATTATCTTTGGTATTGATAATTTGCCCGATTCCTACATAGGCATAAAACAAATCTGGCCTTTTCAGAGCGGCTTTCATGGAAATTATAGTTCCCCAGCTGTGCCCTATGAGAATCACTTTTTTCTTTTTATACTTTTCCTTTACCAGCTCTGCCATTTGTATAGCATCATCCACGTATTGATTGATATTGATCGTATTCTTTAGCCTTAATGTATCATTTGCATTATACGTTTTTCCGGATGCCCTCTGATCATAATTAACCACTGTAAAATATTCCTCAATCGGTCTTTGAAACATCCACATCACCGGAGCAATAGGAGAGGCAGGACCTCCATGTACAAATAATATTACCGGATTTTCCTTGTTCTGTCCCCGTACATATACCCATTGCTGAACTCCTCCCACAGTTGCCTTGTATCTTTCCTGAATTCCATTGGGGCTGACAATAGAATCTAAATCCTTTATAATTTCTCTGGCTGGTCCATATTCATCACAGGGCTTACCTTGCCCGGATACTACAAGTGAGAATAATAGAACAATGATGAGCAGTATGTTATTTTTCATTATTTTTTGTATAAAATCTGATTCATAGAATCAAGTTAAACAGATATTTTGAATAAAAGAACTCCTTTATTTATTATTTTTCAGGGCCTTTTTTTCGGCATCCAGAAATTCATATACCGGAAAAGCATCTCCCTGATTGGTTAAAGCAATAATGCAGGTATTGCTCCTCAAATCCCTCCAGATCAAACTTCTGAAACCATCCACACCGCCTGTATGCATTGCAGCATGATCAGAAACAAACCAGCCAAAACCGTATTCACTGCGTTTTTTATCTTTTAAAACGGGTAATTCATACATTAGTTTAGAATTTTCTTCATTCAGTAACTGATGTTTTCTTAAAGCCTGATCAAATTTGTACAAATCCCATGCAGTAGAATAGATGCTGCCATCTCCGGTAGTAAGCAATGAATAATCGTCCGGTTTCTTATGAAGATCATAAGCTTTAATCATGTCAGGGGTTGAAATGGTCTCAACATCATAAACAAATGAATGAGTCATCTTCAAAGGAGTAAACACTCTGCTATTCATAAATTCTCTGTATGTTTGACCTGATAAAGCCTCTATAATCTGACCCAAAACAATATAACCGCTATTACTATATTCAAACCGGCTTCCAGACGGAAACCTAAGTCCCGTTTGATTTTTCAGAAAATTCATAACATCCCTATTGGTAATCTTTTCCTGATCTGAAACCAAAACGTTTTCATAATCTGCCAGTCCTGAAGTATGAGTAAGCAATTGCCGTATACTCACATTTTGAGCATATACAGGAAGATTCGGAACATAACGGCTTGCCTTATCATCATATGACAACAGATGCTCCTGCTGTAATAACATAATTCCCACAGCAGTAAAGGGTTTCGTGAGAGAAGCAATACAAAATGGAGTATCCCTCGTTAAAAGACTGTTTTCTTCAAGATTTTTATAACCCAAAGCGGTATCACAAATCACTTTTCCCTCTTTAATAATGAGAACAGTGCCGTTAAAATTCCCTTTTTCATGCAACTCCATAAGAACCTCTTTTTCTGATTTTCCTTTGCAGGAAAAAAAGGTTAACAGAATAATGCTTAAAATAAAAGATATTCGAATCATAGCCTGAAATATAATATTCAATATGTCAATCACATCCATCAAAAAGTTACAAAACAGTTGAATGATATCAAAGTAACTTCAAAGAAAGACTTTGTGGCAATTTTGTAGAGAAAATATTAAAAATATACTGCCTTATTTTTATCACCGAACATAGTAAACAATTGATTTTCAATTCAAAATATCGATTAATTTTAAAAAAGCTATCTTTACAAGAACCAAACAAAATATTCACAATATGTCAGTTACACCAGAAGGAGCCAGGAAGGCTCAGTTATCCTTATCTGAAAGGGCACCGGTTGCCCATGCCGTTCTTTCGGGAGCAGAAAATATTTCAAAGTACAGCAGTGGTGTTTGCCATGATGTTGTTGCTTATGCTCTTTACATGAGAGGAGCCAGTATTAATCCTGATGAACTATCTGGATCATCAGGTCAAAAATGGTTAAGCAAATTCAACTATCCTGCAGGAGAAAAATGGGACGGATATTCTCCAATTCCTAAAGGAAAAGCCATTGGTTTCTATAGATTAATAGATAAAACATGGTTTCACTCTGCCATTACAACAGGAAACGGAAATGAAATCAGATCTGTGAACGGATTTTCCTTGGGATCAGCATGGTCTGTTCCTGTAGATATGAAATGGGTTTTAGGAAAAATGAATTCTGACGGAACCTTTAATTATGACGGAACCAAAATAGAAGTGTATATCTCTTCTTTATAACAAGATTTTCAAAACCATCATAAAAAACCTCTCTAAGCATAAGTTTAGAGAGGTTTTTTTTATATCACCATTTACCTTTTCAATTATTAAATTAAACAGTAAAAGAGTTATGTATTTGTACATTTAGGGCAAATTCCGCTAATCACAAAGTTGTATTCCTCAGCCACAAAATGATCCGGAAGACTAATTTCAGGAATAGCATTCTCAATGCAGGTCACAGAATGACATTTTTTACAGTTAAAGTGAACATGATTATGAAAATGCTGTTCATGCGTGCATTTGCCACTGCATTTTGCAAAATTCACAACACCGTCAACGTTAACAATCTTATGAATAGATCCCTCATTTTCAAGCCTTTCCAACACCCTGTATATCGTAACTCTGTTGCAAAGATCTCCAAGCTTTTTCTGAATATCAGAATGAGTTAAAGCTATGTCAGAATGATTTATAAGGTTTAAAATTTCAGTTTTTGCGTGTGTATTTCTTACCTGTTTCATATTTTAATGCAACAAAGTTGCGTTATTTGGGTTTTTATATTTACATTTGCAACAAAGTTACGATAAGAAATTTAAATCCTATGTTTTATGAAATCAAAAATTCTTGATGCTGTTGGAATTTCAGCTGCCGTTTTATGTCTTATTCATTGTATTGTTTTCCCATTATTGCTAATCATTCCTTTGGGAATATCACATAACCCCTATATTGATTTGGCTTTCCTTGTGATTGGGGCATTGGTTGTTTTTAGAATAACAAGGCACATGACCAATTTCTGGTTGAAATTTTTGTTTTGGGCATCTATTCTTCTCATCTCAGTTTCGGTTTTAACAGATTTATTGTTTGAAATCCATCTTCCATTGATTTATGCTGGAGCTATTGGTTTAATAACAGGGCATATCATCAATTTTAAAAATCATAAACATTAGAATACATGACGAAAAAACTCCCTGTAACGGTACTCAGCGGCTTTCTTGGAGCCGGAAAGACAACTTTACTGAACCACGTTCTGCATAACAAGCAAGGATTAAAAGTCGCAGTGATTGTTAACGACATGAGTGAAGTTAATATTGATGCACGATTGGTTGAAAATCAAAATACCCTTTCCAGAACAGAAGAGAAGCTGGTAGAAATGAGTAACGGATGCATCTGCTGTACGCTCAGAGAAGATCTGATGGTAGAAGTAGAACGCTTAGCCCATGAAAATCGTTTTGATTATCTTCTGATTGAAAGTACCGGAATTAGTGAACCCATTCCCGTAGCCCAGACTTTTACCTATATTGATGAAGAAAGTGGTATTGATCTTTCGCGTTTCAGCTATATTGATACTATGGTGACTGTTGTAGATGCATTCAATTTCATGAAAGACTTTGCGTCCAATGAACGGCTGCTGGATCGTGATCTTACGGATATGGAGGGTGACTATCGTACTATTGTAAATCTTCTTACTGATCAGATTGAATTTGCCAATATCATCATTTTAAATAAAACAGATCTTGTGGATCCGGAAACACTTGGATTTCTAAAATCAGCCATAAAAAAACTGAATCCGGAAGCTACAATTCTTCAGTCAGAATTTAGTAAAGTAGATCCGCAATACATTTTAAATACACAACTTTTCAATTTTGATAAAGCACAGGCTTCTGCAGGATGGCAAAAAGAACTTCAATCCGATCACCACACTCCGGAAACTGAAGAATATGGAATCAGTTCTTTCGTATTCAGAGATAAAAGACCGTTTCATCCTATGAGACTTTGGGAGTATCTCAACAATTATCCTGAGGGAATACTAAGGGCAAAAGGTTTATTCTGGATGGCTTCCAGACCTGATGATGCCCTCAATTTTTCTCAGGCGGGAGGTTCATTTCGGTTGGAAAAAGCAGGAGTATGGTGGGGAAGTATGCCCATGAATCAAAGAATACGATATGCCGCATTTATAGAGAATCAGGAGTTTATAGAAAGCAGATGGGATAAGAACTGGGGTGACAGAATCAATGAACTTGTTTTTATCGGACAAAATATCAATCAAGATCAAATGTCACAGGACCTTAAGAATTGTCTCATCAATGATCAGGATAAAAAACGAATGGATCAAAAGCAGGATTTTGAAGACCCTTTTCCGCAAAACATTTAGAATTAACCATTTATTAACGCAACTAAGTTACGATAGATTAATATATGCAATACCTTAGAGCATTATTTTTTTAAGCTATGGACAGAAGAAAATTTTTAAAAGGTTCAGTATTACTTTCAGGATTGTTATCACTCTCACCTTTGGAACTTTGGGGCTCCGGGAGAAATACAGACCTACCTAAAATTGGGAAAGCAAAAAACATCATATTTATGGTCAGTGACGGAATGAGTCTTGGAACTCTATCAATGGCTGATCTTTATTCAAGAAATATTCTGGGAAAAGGGAGCAATTGGCTCAACCTGTATCATGAGAAAAAAGTTTCACGGGCTTTAATGGACACTGCTTCGGCCAGCTCAATTGTAACGGATTCTGCAGCTGCAAGTTCTGCATTCGGAGGAGGAATAAGAGTAAAGAATGGAGTTTTGAATATGGGGGCAAATGGTGAAAAGCATATTCCTATATGGCAAAAATTTAAAAAGGCAGGTAAGAAAGCAGGCTGTGTAACTACAGTTACTGCTACCCATGCCACTCCTGCAGGTTTTTGTGTAAACTCTGCGAAAAGAAATGCAGAACCTCAGATCGCTGAGATGTATGTAGATCTGGGAATAGATGTTTTAATGGGAGGTGGAGATGAATTTTTCAACCCCGATAAAAGGGAGGATAAAAAAGACCTTTATTCCGTATACAAGGAAAAGAAATATCAAATTTTCAAGAATCGTAATGACCTTAAATCCATTAAGAAGGGAGAAAAAGTTTTAGGAATTTTCAGTACGGGAGCATTGCCTTATACCATCGATAAAAACAACCTCGCTGAGTTTAAAAATACACCAACCTTGGCAGAAATGGCGAGCGTTGCCATTGATCAGATGAAGGAACATCCGGAAGGCTTTGTTCTCCAGATAGAGGGAGGAAAAGTAGACTGGGCAGCTCATGCTAACGATGTAGCCGCGCTCATTCATGATCAGCTTGCTTTTGATGAAGCCGTGAAGACAGTAATGGATTTTGCCGAAAAAGATGGAAATACATTGGTCATCATCACTACAGATCACGGAAATGCCAATCCTGGTACTATTTACGGTTCAGACGCGACCACTAATTTCAACAGTATCTCAGCGTATCAGTACACCAATGAATATATTCTGAATAAAATCCACAAGGACTTTTCCATTAAGGATATTAAAGACTGGATATATGAGGGCAACAAGATTATTTTGAATGATGATGAAGCCAAACATTTATTGAGCTTTTACAATGGACTTGAAAAGGAAGAAGGACTTTATAATTACAAGAAATTACCGTTTAAACTTTATTCTGAAATTCAGAAAAGCAGAAATTCGGTAGGGTGGATCAGTATGGACCATTCAGGGGATTATGTAGAAGTAGCGGCCTATGGTCCCGGAAGTGAACTTTTGCAGCCCTTCATTAAAAATACAGATCTGCATTATTTAATGTTGAAAGCTTCTTCCCTATAAAAAGAAAACATTTTTAAACACATATTTTACATTTTTAACAGGTTTTTAAAAACAGGCTATCCAAAATATTGAATAGCCTGTTTATTTTTCAGATTAAATATTGTTTTTTATAATCTATGAAGACTTTTTACGACGTCCGGAAACCTTTTTATCAAGATCTTTAATGTCTTGTCTCAATTCACGGAACATCTCCTTAAAGTTATAGCTCTCATAATCTCCGGGTTCAAAATCTTCAGGGAAAATACCCGAAGCATACTGCCAGATTTCTACAACATCTTCAAACGGAATATCATATGGCTCATAAAAAGAATTATCAGCACTTACGCTTATAGAATTTCCTTTCTTCTCCTTAAAGCGTTTATAAGTAATCCCATCATTCAGGGTAATGAAAACATAAGTTTTTCCTGGCTTTAGCTCATCAATTCCTTCTACATATTTCCCTACAATAAAAGAACCGCTTCTAAATGGAGGCATAGAATCTCCATCTGCAGGGAAAGCCCTGTACTTCCCATTGGTTAAAAAGGGTAGTGCAATTCTTTGAAGGCTCTCTATATATTCCACGTCACTATATCCCTCCAGATATCCCATAGATGCTTTCTGTGGAATAATTTCTATCGTATCATTTCCAAGATCGTCAACAGCCACCGGAAGAACAATTCTGTTATCAGGAAGCTTCAGCATTTCATCCATTGGATATTTCTGAATATCTACAGACAACATAAGATCAATACTGACATGAAAATATTTTGATATTTTGATCAGAAGCTCAATTGGAGGTTCTGAAATTCCGTTTTCATATTTGGAATATCTCACTCTGGAGATCAGAAGCTCGTCGGCAACATTTTGTTGAGAGAGCTTTCTCTTGGCTCTTAAAAAGCGTATATTATTTGAAAAAATTGACATTGATACAAGTATGTAGGCAAAAATACAAATTTTGACTCCGTTATCAATGGCCAGAATCGGTTTTACCCTAAAAAGTAAAGAATTTCAACTTCTGTCCGATTAATATTGCTAAAAATAGACTGCAAAAATCTTCTTTTAGTCTTCTAAATCACTGACTTCCGGATCAAAACATGTCTTTTGGGACACTAAGGTTATTAATCCTAATAAAACATCAATTGTGTTAAAAAAATTAACTCTAAAATTACCAAGTTGAAATATGTTTTTTAACATTTAGAAAATCAAACAGATATATTAAAAAACGGAATATTCATAAAATAACAATTATATTAACGAAATATTAAATTATAAAATTATTTAATTATTTTATTCAAAAAAATATCTACATATGCTTATTTGTCATATATTTGTGATGTATTAATCATATAAAATTTTAATCATGAAAAATTTCAAAAAACTAGACAGAAACGAACTAAAAACTATTTCAGGAAACGGATTACTTGATCCAATCGGAGGACTAATTGGTGGTATTGGAGGTGTAATTGGTGGCGTTGTCGGCGGCCTAGGTGGTGTAGTAGGAGGAGTTGTAGGTGGCGTAGGCGGTGTAGTTGGTGGCGTTGTTGGTGGTGTAGGTACCGTTGTAGGTAATGCATTATGTCAAACTCAATGCGTTGTTAACGGTGTAATTCACATCAAGTTACTTGAATGTGGATCTACTTGCTAAGAAAAACGAAACAAGCACTTAAAAAGTATACCGCTCTTTCCAGAGCGGTTTTTTTATGGAAAATATTTATATTGTCAGACCATGGTTATTTTTAACTTCAGCCATTACAAATGTACTATGGGTACTTCCAATAGAATCTACAGAGCCAAGTTTGTTGAATACAAAATCCTGATAATGTTTCATATCCCGAACCTGCACTTTCAAAAGAAAATCGAAATCTCCGGAGATATTGTAGCATTCTGCCACTTCTTCAATTTCCAGAATTTCCTTTACAAAATCATATCCTACAGACCGGTCATGAATCTTTAATTTGATCTGGCAAAAAACCGTAAATCCACGATTGAGTTTTTCGGCATCCAAAACAGCAGCATATCTTTTAATATAGCCTTCCTGTTCAAGTCTTTTCACCCTTTCAAAGACAGGTGATGGAGAAAGGTTTATTTCCTTAGCCAGCTCTTTAACGGTCAATTTTGAATTGTTCTGAAGCAGTCTCAGTAAATTCAGGTCCTTATCATCAAGTTGTTCCACAGAATATTATTCTTTTAATTTAAAAATCAACCAAAATTACAGAATTATATTCTTTTAAATGTAATTTATAAAGTTTTATTTGCTTAATAAATACTAAACAATTGTAAATATATTCTGTATCACTAATTTTACACAAAATTAAAATCTTTTACCATTACTCATTTGAGGCTGGTAAAAACAGTTCTTTATATACTTCATCAAACAGGAAAGGTTTTACTTAAGGTAGATTAATAGGGAATCGTGTGAGAATCACGAGCTGTCGCGCAACTGTAAGTAACACCCCAAAAGTTTCTGTCCTTGGATATCCACTGCCAAAAGCGGGAAGGATGACGGAAACTGTTACAAGTCAGGAGACCTGCCTTTACTGAATGACAATGCTTTCGCGGGCTGAAGCTTTTGAGTCATACAGATGATGTAGAATAGTGCATTTTTCCAAGGATTAATGGCACATGCTACCTATATCATAGTATATCAAAACTTTCTTATCCGTAAAACATTACGAAGCATTTCAAAGGACTTTTAACAAAAAGTTTAATTAAAAGTTTAAAAATGCAAACACACATTCTAGGCTATCCGCGTATTGGTAGCAAAAGAGAACTCAAAAAAGCCTGCGAGCAATATTGGTCGGGCAAAATCGTTTTAGAAGAACTTCTTACTGTGGGAAGAAATATCTGCAACCAGAACTGGAATATTCAGAAAGAAGCAGGGGTAGACTTAATTCCCTGTAATGATTTTTCCTACTATGATCAGGTATTGGATATGAGCCTTATTGTAGGAGCGATTCCTACGCGCTATCATGAAGTTGCACTGAAAAGGAACAACTCGGAGTTGGATCTTTACTTCGCAATGGCAAGAGGATATCAAAAAGACGGACTGGATATTACCGCCATGGAAATGACCAAGTGGTTTGATACCAATTACCATTATATTGTGCCTGAATTCTATAAAAATCAACAATTTAAGCTTACCTCAAGTAAAATATTCAATGAATTTGCAGGAGCTAAACAGGCTGGAATTAATGCAAAACCAGTGATTATCGGGTTGGTTTCTTATTTACTTTTAGGAAAAGAAAAAGAAGAGGGATTTGACAAACTGGATCTTGCCCCCAATATTCTTCCTGTTTACACTGAGATTTTATCAAAACTTCAGGAACAAGGCGCAGAGTGGATTCAATTTGATGAACCATTTCTTTCCCTGGATATTACAGAAAAAGCAAAGGAAACTTATATTGCTGTTTACTCCGAACTTAGAAAGCAGTTTCCAAAATTGAAATTCATAGTGACCACTTATTTTGACGGATTAAAGGACAATCTTTCTCTCGCTGTTTCACTTCCAGTAAATGTTCTACATATTGATTTGGTAAGAAATCCTGAGCAATTAGAAGAGGCCATCAATTCTATTCCTGAAGACCTAATCTTATCGCTGGGACTTGTAGATGGAAGAAACATCTGGAAAAATGACTATGAAAATTCCTTGGCCTTTATCAATAAAACCATTGAAAAATTAGGTTCAGAAAGAGTATTTGTTGCTCCATCATGCTCATTGCTTCATTCTCCATGCGATTTAGACTTTGAAACCAATCTCAACTCTGAAATTAAAAACTGGCTGGCCTTTGCCAAACAGAAGGTAAAAGAAGTTGTTACCCTTAAGGAATTGGCCTCAGGAACAGAAAATCAGGATATTATTAATGATTTTGAGGAAAATAAAAAAGCGGTTTCCAGCAGGAAAACGTCTTCTCTTATCCATAATGAGATTGTAAAACAAAGATCTAAAGCAGTTACTGAAAAGGAAGCACAGAGAAAAAATCCATTCCAAGCCCGTAGAGAAGAGCAGCAGCAGGCATTACAATTGCCATTATTTCCTACCACAACCATTGGATCATTTCCTCAAACTACCGAAGTAAGAAGCTGGAGGGCCAAGTTCAAAAAAGGAGAATTAACTGCAGAGCAGTATGATACCTTGTTGAAGGAAGAAACCCAGAGAACCATCCGCTGGCAGGAAGAAATTGGAATTGACGTTCTGGTTCACGGAGAATTTGAACGTAATGATATGGTAGAATACTTCGGTGAGCAACTTGAGGGATTTGTATTTACCAAAAACGGTTGGGTACAAAGCTATGGAAGCCGATGTGTAAAACCTCCAATCATTTTCGGGGATGTTTCCCGCCCTGCACCTATGACGGTTTACTGGTCTCAATATGCGCAGTCACAAACCAATCAGTGGGTAAAAGGGATGTTAACAGGTCCTGTTACCATTCTACAGTGGTCTTTTGTACGTGATGACCAACCCCGCTTCGAAACCTGTAAGCAGATTGCCTTGGCCATTCGGGATGAAGTGGTAGATCTTGAAAAAGCAGGAATCAGAATTATTCAAATTGATGAACCTGCTATACGAGAGGGTCTTCCTTTAAGAAAAACGGAATGGCAGAATTATCTGAAATGGGCTGTAGAAGCCTTTAGAATATCGGCAAGTGGAGTGGAAGACGCTACTCAGATTCATACTCATATGTGCTATTCGGAGTTCAATGATATTATTAAAAATATCGCTGATATGGATGCAGACGTTATTACCATAGAATGTTCCCGTTCCCAAATGGAACTTTTAAATGCTTTTGCAGATTTTAAATACCCTAATGAAATAGGTCCTGGAGTCTATGATATTCACTCACCAAGAGTTCCGTCAAAAACAGAAATGATAGAACTTCTGAAAAAAGCTCAGGATGTAATTCCTGCTCATCAGCTTTGGGTAAACCCTGACTGTGGATTAAAAACCAGACATTGGGAAGAAACTGAAAAAGCTTTAATTGCAATGGTTGCCGCTGCCAAGGAGGCTGCTGTTGAATATTCAATTTAAAACTTAACTTTCCAATTGTATATCAATAAAAAAAGCATCCTGATGGATGCTTTTTTATTATAATTTAAAATCAAAAAAATCATAATCCTGTAGAGGATCAATCTTTATCACCCCATTCAAACATTGGATCTGATTTAGATATTTTATTTATTTCGATAATTTTTTGTTTGAAATGCTTTCTAGGAGCTTCCACATGCTTTACTCTATCAATTGGCAAATTATGTAACATACGATATTTAGATAGAAAAAAATTTGCTTTACCTTCCCAGTCTACGCCCACTCCAGAAATATAATTATGATAAAGCAAGATTTGTTCATCATTAGACATTTGAGCACGTAAAATTTTCAAATAATCTCTTGCTTGTTTATAAGTAAAAAGATTTTCTTTTTCTTTTTGAACAACAAACTTAACTGTACTAAATAAGTGTCTATAATAATGCGCTAAACGGGATTCATGACCAGTAAAAGGCGCATACTTAATATGTAAGTCAACCTTATTATTATTAATTTCAAAATCTTTCTTTCCTCCAAAAGTTTCTTTATGTATAGTACGTACTTCCTTTAGTTTTTCCCTACAAGCTACAATAAAATCATCATATTCTTTATAATCAATCAAAGAGGAAAACGAACCAAAAAAGAAAATTCTATAAGCAATAATAAGAATTTTATCTTTTGGTACTCCTAACCGATTTCCAATATCTTCACAGAAAGAAAAACAAGCATTTAATTCTTTTACCATAGATACAAACGTTTTTCTTCCATCAATAGTCCTTTCAATTTGGGTCTTTGTTATCGTCTTATTTTCTTCGGGGTTCTTTGTTTCATAAGATGTAGACATTAAATAACTATATCCAGTTATTTTCATTTCATTTATATTTTCCTTATGAAGGCGAATCATCTCAAAATACTGTGACTCAAACTGTTGTATTTTAAATTGGTTTTGAACCTCAATATTAGCTTTAAATTGAACCCAAAAAGCAATAAAGGTTAGAAAACCAGCAAAAAGAGCGATAAATGGTGCAGTAGTCCCCCCAATAGTATCTCCAATTTGACCGGTAGTAGAAACATCAAATACTCTAGGTTGGCTAATAAATTGATAATATTGAGAAATTGCCCATGATGAAAGTTTTATAATAAAAATAGCAGCAATACCAAATAATAAAATAAAAGCCCCCAAAAGAGACCAACCCGAAGTAATTAATCTTTTAAATTTCACAATTATTAAGTTTTTTTTGTCTCTCACAGTAGAAA
Organism: Chryseobacterium aurantiacum; assembly: GCF_003020585.1. Classification (GTDB taxonomy): domain Bacteria; phylum Bacteroidota; class Bacteroidia; order Flavobacteriales; family Weeksellaceae; genus Chryseobacterium; species Chryseobacterium aurantiacum. The sequence goes on along the minus strand of NZ_PXUE01000002.1, from coordinate 11,564 downwards.
TTTTGCCAAATATAAATTATTCTCAAAAAATTGTAAACTTCTATAAAATAATAATATTATTCAGCAAGACTGTGTGTTCTTATGCTATACTAAATTTAATACACCATAATTTTTATACTCCTCCCATCACGTACATATTTTCCATAGTAGGAACGGGGCTTCCCCCTTCTTTTTCAAGAGTAATGGCAAAAGCCTGCGCATTTAAAATATTAGCCAACGCAATCAAACTGTCTTTATCTTGGGTATACATTCCTGCACTTACAGGTTTCCCGTCTGCAATTGCCCAAAGTTGATACTGCATTCCTTCCGGTGCCTTGGGAAGATTTTCAGCATTCAGATAAACTTCTTTTGTTTTTTTATCCCAAAAAACCATTGCTTTAGCATCCTGATGTTTCTCTACTCCTTTTAGCATCACCATTTGCATATCAGGATTGGAAAACATCGCCAATTTTTGATTCATTTTCTGCATGGTAACCTCCTGAGACTGTTTGTCAGTCTTCATTTTTGCAATTTCTTTCTGACTTTCAGATTGTTTGTTAACCCAAAAAAGATTGCCAGCAATACTTCCTAAAAATAAAACAGAAGCAGCAATACCTAAGGTTTTCCAATTGTTATTGCTTTGAACTCTGATATTTTCTTCCAAAGGCTTACCAACAGGAGAAGGAATAGGAAGGGATGGTTTTTCCTCTTCAACAATCTGTTCCTGTTGAATTTTATTCCAAATTTTAGATTTCAAATCACTTGGAGGTGTTACAGCCTGAGCCGTAGCAAGATTTTCCAAAGTTTTTTGCGCTTCTTCAAAAGCAGCTTTTACTTCAGCATTATTCTTCATCACACACTCCAAAATACCTGCTTCCTCGGGAGAAGCATGGCCTAGAATATAAGATTCTATAATTCCGGATGATATGTATTCTTTAGTGTTCAATTTATTGATAGTCTTTTAACAAATCTTTTAATTTCATCAGTGCATTCCGCATTTTCGTTTTCACGGTTCCCAGCGGTATCTTCAGTTTTTCGGATATTTCATGTTGGGTATATCCCTGATAATAAGCCATATTGATAAGTTCCTGCTTATCAACCTCCAGGCCTTCAAGCACGTTATTAAACCCGATATAATCGGATGAATCATTGACTGTTGAAAGCTCTGCAGTATTATATACGAAATCCGGAAGTGATTGGTTTTTAAGTTCATTCTGAAATCCTTTCGACTTTAAATAATCTATAGCCGTATTTCGGGCAATGTTGATCATCCAAGTGTAAAACCGTCCTTTAGAAGCATCGTATTGATGGATAGAATTCCATATTTTAACAAAAACATCCTGAATTATTTCTTCTGTATATTCTTTAGACTGAACAATTCGAAGAATTATCCCGTACAACGCACCAGAATAGTGGTCATACAGATAATGAAAACCGTTTTCGTTTTTTTCTTTTAATAAAACGATAAGTTCTTCTTCAGAATAGGTTGTTTTAATAGCTTTTATTTTTCCATCCAAATGTAACAAAATAAAACATATTGACAATAAAATCCAGATCATCTTTTATTTCGTACATGATTATTAGGAAATAGTTAAAAAATATAAAATATGAAAAATATAATTTCAAAAGCAATATTTATCTTCTGTATTGCTTTATCTACCGGAATATATAAGGCACAAAGCTCTCTTTTTAAAATTACAAATCCCTATTATTCACATACAGCACAAAACTTATTGAAAGTAAGCAATTCTGAATGGAAGAAAGTTTTAAAGCCTGAACTCTATCAGGTTGCCAGAGAAGGAGCCACAGAAACGGCTTTTACCGGAAAATATAATGAATTCGATGAAAAAGGAATGTACTATTGTGCTGTTTGCGGCAATGCTCTTTTCCTTTCTACGTCCAAATTTGCAACAACCTGCGGCTGGCCTTCTTTTTATCAGCCTATCCGAAAAAACAATGTCAGATACAGAAAAGATACTTCTCATCATATGGAACGTACAGAAGTTCTATGTGGAAGATGTGACTCTCATCTTGGACATATGTTTGATGATGGTCCCAAACCAACGGGAAAACGATTCTGCATGAACTCTATCTGCCTTGAATTCGTACCTGATAAAAAATAAAAACACACGTAATCAATTAGTTATATAAAATTTCATTTTTTTTCAATCTAAAATAGAATCCACCTCGTAAATGACATTAAAAGCACAATTAAGTATAATAAATAAAAAAATCAACACAATGAACACACAATCAAAACTCACAGTTTTAGCAATGGTAGTTTTATCATTTGCTTTTAGCGGGAAGGTAACAGCACAAACGATGAAAGAAACAACAGTAATGGTAGGGGGGGCTCCTATGTATCCGTCCAAAAACATTATTGAAAACGCTGTAAATTCTAAAGATCACAAAACTCTTGTAGCAGCAGTAAAAGCTGCCGGTCTTGTAGAAACATTACAGGGTGCAGGACCTTTTACTGTACTGGCTCCTACAGATGCAGCGTTTGCAAAACTTCCGAAAGGAACGGTAGAAAACCTTGTAAAGCCTGAAAATAAGGCAACATTAACCACCATACTAACGTATCATGTTCTGCCAGGAAGATACAGTGCTAAAGAAATATGGGCTGCCGTAAAAGCAGGAAACGGAAAAAGTATGATGAAAACAGTACAAGGTGAAGAACTTACGTTTTGGACAAAGGGTAAAGACCTATATGTGAAAGACGCTAAAGGAAACAGTGCAAAAGTAACCATCGCAGATGTGAACCAGTCTAATGGAGTGATTCATGTAATAGATACAGTTTTGATGCCTTAATATCCCTGAGATTTAAAAAACAGCATATCACAATATGCTGTTTTCTCTTCTTAACATTAACCTAACACTAAAAATTAATATTATGAAAAAAACGATTCATGTTTCTAATCAAGGAGTAACTCTTGATACAAGCAGAAGAAACTTTTTAAAATTAAGTGGAGTAGGATTGGCTATTGCAGGCCTTACCTTGGTAGGATGTGATAACAACGATGATTTTCAGATTATAAATGATGAAATCTATGATTTGGGAACCGGCGACGTAGGCATACTAAACTATGCATACGCTCTTGAACAGCTAGAAGCAGATTTTTATACCAAAGTGGTCAATAATTTCTATACCGGCATTTCCAGTATAGAAAAAGAAGTATTTACAGATCTTTACCATCATGAAGTCATCCACCGTGACTTTTTCAAGGCGGCTATTACCGGTGCCACAAACCATGTGCTGCCTAAGCTTGAATTTCAGTATCCTAATGTAAATTTTAATGACAGAAACTCTGTACTGGCTACAGCCAAAGCGTTGGAAGATACAGGGGTAGCGGCATACAATGGTGCCGGAAAATACATTTCAAACCCAGCTTACCTTGTTATCGCCGGTAAAATAGTTTCAGTAGAGGCCAGACATGCTTCAGCCATTAGAAATTTAATCAATCCCGGATCTGCTGATTTTTCAGGAGATGATGTTATAGATGCTAACGGGCTGGATCTTGCTAAAGAACCAAAAGATATCGTTATGGCAGCCGGCGGGTTTATAAAAACACGCTTTACCTGGAAAGAAAGAGGCATAAACTAATCATTCACCCTTAAAAATTACATTATGAACATTCTTAGATTACTAGATAAGCTTTCTCACGATAAATTCTTTACCACAGAAGCTTCAAGACTGGAAACGATTACGGATATATCATTATTCGGAAAAAAAGCAGCAATAGCAGCTGTACCGCTTGGATTAGGAAGTCTAATGGCTACTACAAAAGCCGAAACAACAAAGACAAATGTAACAGGATTTGCTTTAAAAAGTACCTTAACTGATGCCTTGCAACTAGCTCTGGTACTGGAATATCTTGAAAATGAATATTACAGCATAGGATTATCTACAGCAGGACTGATCCCTAATGCGGACAGAGCAGTATTTATGCAGATTTCAAAACATGAATCAGCCCATGTCGGTTTTCTAAAAAGTACCCTTACTTCTTTGGGAACAACACCTGGAGCCAAGCCTACTTTCGATTTTACCGCCGGTGGGAATTTTTCTCCTTTTACAGATTACAGTCAGTTTCTTGTATTGGCTCAGGCTTTTGAAGATACAGGTGTAAGGGCCTATAAAGGACAAGCAGGAAATGTAATGTCAAACAAAGTTGTTCTTCAGGCAGCTTTACAAATTCACTCTGTAGAAGCAAGACACGCTTCACAGGTGAGAAGAATGAGGGCCAATAAAGGTTGGATTGAGCTTGCCAACGGAGGAAATATGCCATCAGCAACCAATCCTGTCTATGCCGGAGAAGATAATATTAACCAGGCAGGTTACAATACAAGTACCTTATTTGGAGCAGCGGCAGGTTCTGCTGCATATGACGAAATATTAAGTGGCAGCGATGCGCAGACGATAGCCTCTCTGTTTATTGTATAGTTCATTATGTTTAATGGAGATTTTACGCAAAGTCTCATGATCAAGTTTTCCACCGCTCTGAAAAGAGCGGTTTTTTTATTTTCAAAAAGACACTTATACAGTGTTAAAAATCAATTAATTATACAAGAATACAGTTCTACAAATGAATTAATATTAAAAACCAATAAAGCAACAAGGTTGCATTAAAGAATTTAATTATATAGCTTTGCCGGATTATTAAAGTATATGCACATGAAAAAAACCATGTTTTTTTTGATGGGGAGCTCTCTTATTTATTGCCCTTCCATTTTAAAAGCCCAAAAAAATGATCCGGAAAAAAAAGTAATAAAAGACATTGAGTCTGTTCAGGTACAGGGAAAATTGAATCGAAATTCGGTAAATATTTCCAGAAAGACACTGGATTTTATTCAGTCAAATACCCTTGGAGAAACATTAAGCAAAATCCCGGGTATTCAAAATTCAGGGTATGGGCCCAATTCAGGAGCTCCCATCATTCGAAGTCTAAGTGGAAACAGGGTGAGAATACTGGAAAATGGAACTGCAGTCAATGACCTTTCAGGAATAAGCCCCGACTTCAATACAGATGTAGCAATGAGTAATGTACAGAGTATCAACATTTATAAAAACTCTGCCTCCGTATTATATGGTGGAAAAGCGATTGGAGGAGCTATTGATATTGAAACGGATTATGTAGCCCGACAATTACCTTCAAAAAAACTAAACTTCCGCGCGCTTCTTGAAGGAGGAAGCAATAGCGGGCAGAAACAGGCATTTTCAGCTAGAGGAACAATTGCTAAAAACTGGGTATGGACGGTAGGAGCTGCCAATCAGAAGCAGGAAATCGTCAGGATTCCAGGAAAATCAAAAGACAGCAGATGCTACGATCCGGGTCTTATGGGCTTCAACAGTATTTTGCAGTCGTTGTGCCAGGTAGATGTTGATTCAAGAAGGGTCTTGAACAAAAGTCTTTTCCCTTACATCAGTCAGTTTGCCAAAGACCATATGATAGAATATGAATTGTCTGAAGATGATCTTTATACCTTCAGCCCAACTTATTACAATCCCTCAGATGGAAAAAATTATCCTAATCCCAAAAATGATCAATACGTTTCCGGACAAGACCCTGTAAAAGACCGTTACAGAAGCGAGGTCAATGGTATCAGAGATTATGTACAGACAAAAGACGGCGTCATTCCCAACAGCCATTCAGAGAGCAATTCATTTTATGTAGGTACAAGTTATATAGGTAAATCATTTTATGCAGGAGGAGCTTATCAAAATTCATACTCATACTTCGGCGTCCCTGGCTATGCAATTGCTAAAATGCCGGAACATTCTCATGGCAAGCCTCAGCAAAAAATAGAGTATCTACCGATTAATGTAAGAAGTTTATCTCATAAAGCTATGCTGGAATCTGTATATAGATTCAACCATTTTCCAATTTCCAGTATCAAACTTAACTATATGGGGGTCTTTTCAAAAAATGCAGAGCTTCTGGACCGTTACCGTGCCAATCAATTTACTGTAAGCCAACATAATGGCCGACTGGAACTTGCACAAAAGAAATTAAAGTTTTTAACCGGAACCACAGGACTTGAAGTACAATACAGAGACATGGAAGGCACTGGAACCCAGAGATACTTACCTAATAATATCAGCCGTGAAATTGGAATTTTTACCCTGCAGCATCTTGATTTTAATAGTATTGAATTTGATCTGGGCTATAGAAATGATCATGTACAAAGAAGGGCCGATGCAGATCAAAAATACGTTCGAAGTCGAGGGCTTTCCGGTGGTAAACTTTCTGACCGAAACTTTACCCTTCATCAGTTCCATATTGGATCTCAGTGGAATATCTTTAAAAAGGCTTACTTAAAGGTACAATATAATCACTCGGAAAGGGCTCCGGAAATAAATGAGCTCTATGCAGGAAACAATCATTTTGCAATTCTGACGGAAGAAAACGGTGATGACAGCCTGGATAAAGAAACGGCAAAAACATTTGAAATAGGAGGTGGGCTTAATTTAAAAAATATCCGATTATCTGCCAATTGGTATCATACCACATATAAAAACTATATCTACCTTGCGCATACCGGCATTTCCAGAGAAGTTTTCTTGGTAAAAGAATGGCGTTCTGACGATACTGAAGTGAACGGAATTGAAGCCGAAGCAGCCTACAAAGCAGATCTTCAAAAATTTGGAAAGTGGGAGATAGGAGGGTATTATGATCTGGTAAGAAACATCAGCACTGCAGACAGCTCAATAAGAAAATGGAGTGACGGAGATTATATGCCCAATATGCCAACCAGCCGTTTTGGCTTCAGTCTTACCGGAACTTTACAGAAACTAAATATTAATGTTTCATTAGATCATTATTTAAAGCAAAAATATCTGGGAAAAAATATCAATCCGGAACTTCCAATGCCTGCATTTTCACTTTTAAATGCTCGTATTGCCTATAAAGACAACAGTTTGAATATAGGTGAAATAGAGTATTATATTATAGGAAATAATCTGCTAAACTCAGAAGCAAGGCTTCAGAATTCACAATTAAAATTTATTAGTCCGCTTCCTGGAATTAATATTTCGGTTGGTGTGAAAGTTACTATATAAATAATCCGCTGATATAGAAATTATATCAGCGGATTATGATTTATTATCTTTGTCTATATATTTTAAACAAAAACGACCTTAGGATATGCTTAAAGTAGTAATTTTCTTCCTCTTAATATTTTCATATAAACTATCTGCACAACCCGTACAGTATAATAAGCCAATAGACTTTTGGGAAAGTCAAAAGAAAGGGACTAATTTTTTTAATGAAGTAGAAAAGCAGGAGCGTTTTAAGTCAGCTAAAGAAATCAACATCTCTTTTGTAAGAATGGCTCCTAATAAATGGCAAATAGGAGTCCCAAAAAATAAGAAAGGTAATTTTTTGATCGGAACCCAAGACAATCCTTCTAAAACTGCCATTGAGGCTGATACTAAATATTTAAAAAGTATATTAGATATTGCCTATAAAGAAGACGTACCTGTAATACTTACTATGCTTAGTCTGCCACATTCAAGATGGTCACAACATGCTAAAGGAGAAAAAGAAGAAAGAAAAATTTGGGAAGATTTTAAAGCACAGGATGATGCCATTGCTTTTTGGAAAGAATTAGCACAAGAATTAAAAGGTCATAAAGGAATAGTTGCTATAAATATTAGAAACGAGCCTTCACCAGAAAGGGCAAAAGGAATTCCGTTTAACGATTGGTTTACTGAAAATTATGAACAATGGAATGAAAAAATCAAGGGAACGCCTCAAGATTTAAATCTTTTCTACAAGAAAGTAGTTTCTGCAATAAGAGAAGTAGATAAGGATATTCCTATCGTTTTAGATTCAGGATTCTTTGCTACACCTTGGGCATTTAAAATTTTAGAGGCTATAAAAGATGAAAATGGTAATAATGACCCAAATATCCTTTACTCATTTCATTCATATGAACCTTATAATTATGCCAGTCGTCCTAATTGCAATAAAATTGATGGTACCAAAACAGGAGAAACGTCTAAGGCCGGTATTGCAGAAAAATGTAAATATAATTATCCCGGAATGATCCCTACAGGAGAGCTACAAGATGCTAAGAGCATTGAGTGGAATAAAGAAACTATGATAAAGTTTTTAAGTCCTGTTAATGATTTCCAAAAAAGAAATAATATACCATCCAACCGTATTTTAGTGGGTGAATTTGGAGTGTACAGAACTAACCCAGATGCTGAAAAATATCTAAAAGATATGATAGAAATTTTTGATGAAAATAAATGGCATTGGGCTTTTTATAGCTTCAGGGAGGACAATTGGGATAAAATGGATTATGAATTAGGGGATAAAAATGTGCATTGGACTTATTGGGACATAGTTAAGGAGGGTAAATTTCCTGTCAAGCTTTACGAAGAGAATAAAAATAATCGTCTTTGGAAAGTAATTACTAATAGCTTAAAAAATAAATAATAGATTCAACTTTAAGTTTCTCATTTTGAATGAGAAATATATTCTATTTAACATAATATAAATTATAGGATTAATATAATATGTCGAAAAAGGGGTATAATCCTACCCAAAATCCTTATTTGCTTTGTTTTCCTCCCAGATATTCCTTTACAACGTCTAGAAACTCTTCCTTGGTCATAAATCTATCCAGAAATTCCTGCAGGCTGCCCTCATTTTCAATTTCATCAAAATATACTTCATGGTCTGTGCTGTAAACTGTCGGATTAGATTGCTCAGGATCTTCTGTACAAATAAAAAAATGATCCGGATATCCATATGAGTAAAATATGCAGATAAAATCCGGCTTAGAAATTTTTACATTTTCTTGTATAATATCTTCATCAATAAGTCCGTCAAATTCTTCCTGATCGTTCGTACCTTCCTTAAAAGGCGTAAAAAACCAATCTCTGAAAAAATATTGCCCGTATGGCAGCTCATGATCTGAAAAATAATCCTTCAGTAGATTTTCATAAAACTTTTCAGGTTGACTTGTATACAGATCCTTATGTTCATTGTAAAAATCATCAATTCCGTAAACGTCCCAGTCTTTATCATAAAGATGATGAGGAAATCTGATATTCTGCCAATTTTCAGCAAAATTTTTGTCTGTGTTTACTGCACCTGTATTTCCACCTAAATTATTGATTTTATGTATAATATTCCCGTTCATTGTCTTGTTTTTTCTATAATTATTCTTTCCCAACCATGCCGCCATTCCAAAGATGATCCGTTATTTCCTCCTTGCTGTACTCAGAATAATTCCCATTTTTATCTTTATGAGACTGAAATAACCTGACATTATATCCTTTACAGTTTAGCTTCAAAAACGCTGAATAATAACCATTTCCAAAGCATATATAGCTGTAAAACTGTGCCTTAAATGACTTATCGTCCGGATCAGGAATTTCAAAAGAATGTATTCTTCTTACAATTTCGGCCAATTCATCCTTAGTGATCTCATTCACGATCTTAGGATCAGGTAAACTGATATCAAAAGCCAGATTTTCAGCCCCATCACCTTCCCACCATTCCCATAGATTATACAGAGACATCTCTTTCCCTGTCATAGCATGAAGCCTGTCTTCCAATCGTTTATATTTACTATTGTCCTCATCACCCTCTTCATCACATTGGTCAGTATATTCTAAGATAAGCCTCAAAACTTCTGGATATCGCTTTTCTGCGGTTTCCATATCCGGCTCTATTTCATCTCTTAACGTCTTCATTAAATGTACAATTTTCTCGATATATTATGTTAAATTCAATTTACAGTAACGACACTCCTGCTTTCTGCTCATTAAAAATACAAAATCTTGTCACATGGCAATTTCTATTGTCGAGAAAGACTGTAATTTTATCCTAACCAAAAAAATAATTATATGAAACCAAAAATGATTTGGGCAAATTTTGCAGTATCCAATTTAGAGCGTACGCAGAAGTTCTATACAGAACTGGGATTTAAGCCCAATAATCCGAACAGTTCTAATGAATTGGTAAGCTTTTTCGTAGGTGAAAAAGATTTTGTTATTCATTTCTTTCTAAAAAATATTATAGAAACCAATGTAAAGAATGTAAACTTTGGTGATTCTCAAAGCTCCAATGAAATTATATTCACCCTTTCAGCAGAAAGCAAGGAACAAACCGATCTATGGGCCGAGGAAGTTGAAAAAGCAGGCGGAAAAATCATCTCCCCTCCCGAAAGCTTTGGAAACAACTATTACGGCTTTGTCTTTGCTGATCCGGACGGACATAAATTCAATGTATTTCATATGTAAAGATCTCAAATATTGATTTTTGCTCTAAAATTCAAAAAAAAATCAATTTACAGCGTTAATTATCAATCAGATAGCATAGGTACTGAATGAAAATAGACAGCTTATTTGAGCCTCTAATAACTTTTCTATAAAAATGTCTTATTATTGACTTTTTTACCACTTTTTAGGCTCAGCCGGACCTACTATTTATTAAGTCCAAGGCTGTTATATAGCTGTACCTGCCATATTCCCAATACCTCTTTAAGCATAACAAAAGTAAATGCCGCATTATAGCTGTTAGGAAATATCGTTATCTCAGTATCTATAAAGTCTGATGCCTGCGGAACGGGATTTAATCCAAATGTCTGAAACAGAGAAACAGATCTTTTCATATGAAAACCGGAAGTAACCAGATATACACTGGAGGGAGATATTTGTTTTAGTATTTTGTCGGAAAATTTTGCATTTTGGTAGGTATTCATACTTTTATCTTCCTTTATAATATCAGAATCCGGTACCCCCATGCTTTTAAAGTTTTCACGGAATAATTCAGCTTCACTGATACGTCCTCTTCCTTTTCCTGAAATTAATATTTTGCAAGGTTCATTATTCTTACGAAATTCATGATACAACTGATAGGCTGTAACAATTCTGGAATAAGACATTGTATGTAGTTTTTCTGTATTGTCAATATCTACAACTCCGCCACCCAGAACTACAATAACAGGATTTTGAGAAGTGGAATGCTTAATCTCTGCATTTTTGAGATAACTTTTCTGCAAATATTCTGACGTAAGTTTGCCCAAAAAACCATTTCCTATCATGATGACAACAACAACTACTGATATACAGATTCCTGTTCTCAGATTTTTAAGCCTATTTTTTCTTTTCAACAAAACAATGATAACAATTGCAAGAAATAATAAGAAATAAGGTTCTGTAAAAAGCTGAAAAATGCGGAATAAAAAGTCTAGTAAAAATTTCATCATTCGGATACTATTGATTAATGTATAGAAAACATTGAATTTCCAAAGATATGACAATTTACTGAGTCCCTTTCCTCAATCTACTCCCATGATCTGTCAGAAATATATTCTTACTAATTAAACAGATACTTATGCATCCTAAAATCTGCGTGATCTCCGAAATCTGCGTGAAAACATTTAATGTACTAAGAAATCGCTCGCTGATTAAGCTGATATAGCAGATTCATGTTATGCTTTCTAAAATCTGCGTAATCCCCGGAATCTGCGTGAAAATATTTAATGTACTAAGAAATCGCTCGCTGATTAAGCTGATATAGCAGATTCCTGTTATGCTTTCTAAAATCTGCGTGATCTCCGAAATCTGC
>NZ_PXUE01000001.1 GCF_003020585.1 Chryseobacterium aurantiacum | reverse complement strand
GTTGTGAATTGCTTTCAAAAATTATTATCTTCGTGATTAATCACAGCCTCAAAAAACAATCTACTGATTCTCAGTAGATTGTTTTTGTTTTTAGGATTCAAAATTTAGAATAACTCAAGCTGTTGAAAGGTTGGAGGTGGATCTTCTTTATTTCTGGCAAAGAATATTTCAATATCTCCAAACTGCTTGTCAGTGATGCACATAATAGCAACCTTACCTGCTTTTGGGAGCATAAATTTTACTCTTTTAATGTGAACTTCAGCATTTTCACGACTTGGACAATGCCTTACATACATTGAAAACTGAAATAATGTAAAACCATCATCAAGCAAAGATTTACGAAAGCGGTTGGCGTCTTTCATATTGGCTTTAGTTTCTGTCGGTAAATCATATAATACTAAAACCCACATAATTCGGTAAGCGTTAAACCTTTCGGCATTCATATCAGTTCAGGATAAGAGATCAGGCGTTTTTCCCCCGTATAACATTTATACAGTGACGTAGCAGTTGTTTTTACAGCAACCAATAATGGCCTGGTTTTATCATCTATTTTTACATCTTTGGTTGCAATTTGTAAAATAAAAGCTTTAAATTCTTTCGTTAATTCTTCAGTCTCAGGATTAACTGCCAACCATTGCATTACTAATAAGTCGACAAAAGGACGATAAGGCTCCATCAGATCATCAGCCAGACAATAAGGATTATATTTATTTTTATGAAAAATTCCGAGAACAGGAAGTAATCCAGTTTCAACAATAGCTCTTGCGACAATACTTCTGAGAACAGAATACCCAAAATTGAAAAACTGATTGGGTGAATCTCCAAAACGTTGTCTCAAAAAATCCAGACTGATAAGATACTTCCAGTAATGTTGTGCTGCAATGCCTTCCATATTGGTAATATCACCGCTTTTCACATTATTTTGGTAATCAATCATCGGTTCGTAATAATTTCCTAACCGTTTTAAAACTTCTTTTTGGTTTTCAATTTTACATTCGACCGTTTGTTTCCAAAGTTGTTTTTTGAGGGGTTCACTGGCTTCTAACTGGTCTTTGATCCGATCGGAATGTTCAGTGTGGCCATACAACGGAAGCATAATTCCGTGCGGTAAATGATGACCGTCACAACTTACCACCACCACATTATTTCCCATCATTTTTTGAATTAACTGATGTGAAATAGTAATCCGAAAATGATCCAACATCAGCAACCCCAAATCTTCCACCGGAACTTTACCTTTCATTTCTTTGGTGGAGGGTTCTAAAATATACATTTGATCATCTTTGAGTTTAAGATAAGCTGGATTACCAATATATATGGAGCGGGTGATCATAAAAAAGGATTTATGATTTTTAATTTTTTATCGACAATCATTCCATTACACATATCTTCTGAAAGTAAAATAGTACAGTCATTAAGTATTGAATCTGAAAGTATAAAAATATCACTCAATCCATAATTATATTTTAAGGTCAAAAAATAGGCATAATTATACATATCGCTATGCTGTGACAGTGGAAATACCAATTCATTAAGTATTTTAATAGTAAGTTTTGTAACTTCTTTCTTATCTTTTTTCCATTTCCTTTCAAGAATTTTTATAAATTCAAAAAGAACTAAATGAGTAACAAATGGTCTTTTAAGCAATATCTCTACCGCCTTATCTTGTTTTTTAATATCTTTATTATCAAAAGCATATAAAAGAACATTTGTATCAATCGCAATATTATCTATATTCATCAAACATTTTTTTAATTTTTTCTTTTGTTAGAATATTTATATCACCTAGTCTATCACAATCAATTTTAAGGCAAACATCGGCAATTTTGGTTCTATCCTCTGACATTGTGACTTGAAGTTTATTCTGGCTTTCCAATTCTCCAATTTTGGTTTTTGCATCGTATTGCTTTATTAGAAAAGCAATATCTTGACGAACGAAGTAACATTCAGTACCTGAAGTTTTTTCAACTTTATAAATTCTTTTAATTTGTTCTTTATTTAAATCATTCAAATTAAAAACTCTTCCTATAAATTCACCCTCTTCGGGAACATAAACTAAATCATTGGGAGATAAATGAAATAATAGTTTATGTCCCTTTTTATTTTCTAATGGGACTGAATTTAATCCTTGTTTTTGTCTTTCAATGACTTCATTCAAAGGAATTGTTTCATAACTTCTTTTTCCGTTTTTATCTTCATAAATTGCAAAAAATAAGTTAGTTCCTTTAGCCGCTTCTACATATTTATTTTTCTTATTACCTAACTGTCCAACCGAAAATCTTCCAGATCCTTTTTCAAACACTCTTACTTTAAAAATTGGCTGATGAAATACTCCTTTATTTAGCTCAATAATGTTTTTATTCATCTCTTCTATGGCTTCTGGTGTAAACGCAAGTATTTCAGGAGCGATTTCTTTCCCTTTATCATCTAAAATTCCTTTATATTTTTCTAAATGTGCTAAAAGTATTTTTTGTATACCAGTATCCGTTATTGAGTTGCTAATTTTTTTCTCATCGAAACTTATATCCAACGGTTTTCTAATTGCAGTTAATATCTCTTTACCACTAACTTTTACCCAAGGTAAATTCACTTTTGCATAAACAAATTCTTTATGCATTGACTTTCTTATCGCCCAATTCGTACCAGTCTGCTCTACTCTTTCTTTCACCTTCACGCCATCTTTTTCAACATATTTTTCATAATGATTAGTAGCTTTATTGATGACACGAAGATTTTGTTTAAAGCTTACAATGATTTTCTCTAAACTATTTTTAACTTCAACCGTAAAGTTTTCCCAAGGCTTCAAAAACTGCTTCGGAACTTCCCGTTCTACTCTTTCTCCGGTTTGAGAATGTTTGTAGACTACTTTCTCAAATTTCATCAGTTTCTTTTTCAAGTCATATCGTTTCGTGTCTGATTTAGCCGATTGATTATTAAGTAAATTCACGTGATCTTTCGTAGCACAAGCAATAACCAAAGCATCTAAAGCATGATGGCGATGATCAATTCTTTTCTTTGAAAACCCTTTTGAGAATTCTACCGGAACCGTTGGCAAATATTTCTGATGATTTTCATTCCAGGCTGTGAAATCTGTTGAGTTAGTCAATTGATTCATCCTTTCAAAACGTGGCAAGATCAATTCATTCCAAACATCATTCAGACCCCAATCTTGTTTTAATTGAGATGTTATTTTCCCATTTCCGGGTACAACATTTTTGGAATTCACTCCTTCATCTGTACCATCTTCTTCTCTCACAATATTGGAAAGAACCCTTGAAATATATTTACTGATGTGACGTGTATCATTAAGCTGACGTTGAATCATTTCTTCTGGAATATCTTCTAAAAGTAGCTTATTCCTTTTCCCTCTATTATTGGCATAATGCTTTTTAACAAAATCTTCATATTCTCCGGCTTCAAAAACTTTTACATTTTTTCCAAAACCACATTCAACGATCGTTCCTCCAAAATGTTTAATAAATCCTAAACCGATATAATTATCCTTTAGTTTATTAACCGCCGATTCGCAAATAATTTTATTGCTAAAGCTGTCATCAAAATATCGGCTTTGTGGAATAATATGTTCAATTTCATATTCTGGTGTAAATAATTTATTTAATGGGATAATCTGCCCTGTATAAGGGGACTTATACCTCTGTTCAAGCCAAAGTTTGTATCGTTTTAAATCAGATGGAGAAGGTTGTGCTGTTTTGCTGATTTTCAGAATATCATCCTCAATTTCGATATCAGATTTTAAAATTCCATCTTCATAAATTTTTAAAATCTCTTGCTGCATCGGAGAATAAGGACGGACATTTTCAACAGAATGGTCATACATCATTTCGGCCAATAAAGCTTTGATGCGAAGATTGGTATTTTCATTTTCCGTTATTCTTTTTGTGGCATCTGCTCTTTCACTTTTTGTTTGTTTCATTTCTCTTCCTAACTCAATATGAATTTCATTGAAGAAGTCTTTAGCTCCGTTTCCGTATTTCAACCAGATATCTTTTACCACACGAAGCGTTTCTGTAATCACCTGTTCTACAATCGGGTTGCGAAGCGAATGTTGTTTAAATTCTTTTAGGAATTCTTCTAAATCATCTACGGAATTCCATTTTCCAATCATTGATGCTTCTGAATGTCTTCCGTAGACAATGTATTGAGCCAACCATAATTGCAAGCCTTGGAAATCATTTTCAGCCTTAAGATGAATTGCCTTTTCTCTCACTTTATCTTTGATATTTTCATCAAATTCGCCGGTAATAATTTTCTGAACCCTATCTTTTGAATGCTCATTGATATTTTCGTAATTCCAATATTTTCCTAGTCTCATTAAAGGCAACAATTTCTTAATGGCTTTTTCCGAAAAGGAACCGTATTCACTTTTAAAAGGAGGAATTTTTTTGAATGCTTCAAAGAAAGAATTTTCATCCAGATTATTTTTCCCTGCAAAAGATTTTAATGCTTTTTCGTATTCTGTTTTGTCATTTACAGAATAGATGATGTGCCAAATTTTCTGTTCTATTTCTCTAGTTAAAAAGTCATCAGAAATACTTTCCACTTTCTTCAATCTTTCGGAAATCATTGTTTTCGTTTCGTTGCCAGGGTATTTTTTATCCTCTACAAAATTCCAACGATAGTTTTTTTCATTCAGTTTAAAATGTTTCAACAATGTTTTTTGATCAACTTCTTTCCTGTTATTTAAAAACTCAAACAGATTTTCAAAATCGTCGATTGTACTTAAAAAATCTTCGGTGACCTTAAAATCATCATCTTTTTTATAAATACTCAGATTAAAAATCCACTGCCAGATTCGGAATTCCTGATAATGCGGATTGGATTTCGGAATGGCTTTTAAAAATTGTGTATGCTCTACTCCATTTTCATCTTTATACTTCCTGAACTCCAAAGTACAGTTAGAAATAGATGACTTCTGGCTTCTCAAAGGTCTTTGGTAAAAAATAATATCCTCCATAAAGAGATGAACGAATTCTTTTTTGCTTAAAGTCAATTGATGTGATTGATTATTCCCATATAACTCCCGAATGCAATCGCTGTAGAAATCATCATTCCGTAATTCACTGTGAAATTCCTTCTGTTTTTCTAAAATCTTTTTGAGCTCTTCTTTATAAAACTTTCTTTCGATGGTACGAACCATTTTTCCTTTGATTTTTTGTTTAGGATCTTTAAGAAGAGTTTCGTAAATATATACTCCAACGGTTTTGTGAGATCTATCTATCTCCTGTTCAGTTTTAGTTTTTATTGCAATCCAATCTTTCTCTGAATCTACAGTTTTAAAAGTTCTTTTTATATCTCCATTTTTTAAAATAGATTCTGTAACAATAAATTCTTTCGTGCGCCCGATCCAATCTTCAGTTTTTACAATTTGCTTTTCATATTTCCACCCATTTTCAAAATACACATCATAAAGAGTTTTTCCTTTGACACTTTCTCCAGAATCAACAACCTTATCTACTTTTAACGTTACAAAAACTTTATCTTTTTCTTCCTCAATATCTTCACCGCGCAATTGATAATATCCACGTTTTTGATTAAAATTCAAAAGAATCCAGGCCAGTTCTTCTTTTCCTATTTTTTGAGAAAGTGCTTTTTTACGGAGATAATAAATTGTCCAGTCGTAGGGAACTTTTAAATCCTGTTCATTTGCCTTGAAATCTTCAAGCATCTCGTTGAAAGAGGTTTGAAATAGAAATGAAAATTTTCCTTCAATATTTTTCCAAGCAAGTTTGGGTTCGGTTTCAACTTTGAATTTTCCGAATCGTTTCACAAAATCAATCTGCGAAGCATAATGCTCTGGAAGGAAGTTCAAAACGTTTAAAACTCTATGAAGTCTTTCTCTTCGCAATAAAAATCTTTCACGCAATCTTCTCACTCCTCTGTAATCAGTTCTTGCAGCAGTTTGTGAAACAGAATTTCCTTTTCCGAATTCGCCTAAAATGTCCTGCGACATTGGGATAATCCGGCTTCCCATTCCAAGAATTTCACCATGTTTATTTTCAAAATCTTGTTTTATCAATGCCCAACCAATAGAATTAGTTCCTAAATCTAAACCAAGTATATTTTTAATCATCATTATTATTTTTTTAGATACCATATAAAAATAGAAATAAAAAAAATATTCGAATTACGGATTTCCATAATTATAGTAAAGATTTTTCTCCTATATTTGTCTTAATAATTTTGAAAGCAATTCACAATAAGGATTATTCCGTTGTGAAAACATTTAAGCCCCTCGTCTTCCAATACGGGGGATTTTTATTTTATCCCATACAGCTTCAGTTGTCACAGCTCTCAAAATTCACTATCTTAGTAAACAGTTACAACACATATTATTTTTAACAGTTCAGGATTCAGATTTTGAGAACATTTCTGTTTTTCGCGCCCAATTGAGTCTTTAAATGTATCCCTTTTGGGCTCAAATAAATAGTAGTAAATCCTCCTCTGTTACAATAATCAATCACTAGAATTCAATTATTAATTTAAGAAAAATGAATCAGCAATTATTCGAAAAAGTAGATCAGTACATCAGCAATCTGGTAGCCCCTGAAGATGCCGTTCTTCAGGAAACTATTCAATCACTAGATGATGCTTCAATGCCACAAATCAGTGTAACTCCAACTCAGGGTAAATTTCTCCAGGTGATGCTTCTTACCTGTAAAGCTAAGCGTGTATTAGAATTGGGAACTTTGGGAGCCTACAGTACCATTTGGATGACCAGAGCACTTCCTGCAGACGGTAAAGTGATTACCGTAGAATTTGATCCTCATCATGCTCATATTGCCTGTCAGAATATTGAAAAAGCAGGACTTTCTGATCAAATTGATTTACGAATCGGTAAAGCAATGGATGTTTTAAAAGAACTCATTGCTCACGGTGAAGAAGCTTTCGATTTTATTTTTATAGATGCTGACAAACCTCCATATACTGAATATTTTGAATTGGCATTACAGCTTTCACACCCAGGAACGGTCATCATTTGTGATAATGTCATTCGGGAGGGTAAAGTTTTGGAGGAGAATACTCATGATGAAAAAGTGAAAGGTGTACAACGTTTTAATAAAATGCTGGCTAATAACCCAAAAGTTACAGCTACTATTATGCAAACGGTAGGCGCAAAAGAATATGATGGAATGGCAATAGCAATTGTTAACTAAAATAGAAAGCACCCTACTATTTCTCATCCCAAAACCTTATTTTAGCCATCCGAAAACAGAACAATGACGACCGTAGAATTTATACAGAAACAGCTCAATATTTCCGAAAAGAGCATCAACAATACCTTACAATTATTAGCAGAAGACTGTACCATTCCTTTTATTTCCCGCTACCGAAAAGATAAAACCGGAAATCTGGATGAAACACAGATTGAGCAGATTTCAAAGATTAGCAAGCAGTTTGAAGAGATTGTTAAGAGAAAAGAATCTATTTTAAAATCTATAGAGGAACAGGACGCTTTGACCCCTGAACTTAGACAAAGAATTGAAGAAAGCTTTGATATACAGGAATTGGAAGACTTATATCTTCCTTTTAAAAAACGTAGAAAAACCAAAGCTGACACTGCCAAGGAAAAAGGACTGGAACCTTTAGCCAAAATTATAATGAGCCAAAAGAGTAATGATATTCAGTTTTTGGCTTCAAAATATTTAAATAATGAGGTCCCGTCTGAAGAAGAAGCTCTTCAGGGAGCCAGAGATATCATGGCAGAATGGATCAATGAAAATATGTATGTTCGTAAGAATCTTCGTAGATTATATCAACGTAAGGCTATTATCACCTCAAAAGTTGTAAAGGCAAAAAAAGAGGAAGAGGATGCCCAGAAGTTCTCCCAATATTTTGAATGGGAGGAAAGTCTCTCAAGAACTCCTTCCCACAGACTTTTAGCAATGTTAAGAGCTGAAACAGAAGGGTTTGTAAAGGTGAACATTGGTATTGATAAGGAAGAAGCCATTGACTTTATTGAAAAGGCCATTATCAAATCTAACAACGAGAGTTCGGAACAGATTGCCCTGGCCATAAAAGACAGCTACAAAAGACTTCTGGAGCCTGCCATTTCTAATGAAACATTACAGGAAGCCAAAGAAAAAGCTGATAAAAAAGCCATTGAAATTTTTTCTGAAAACCTGGGACAATTGCTTTTGGCCCCCCCGTTGGGAGAAAAAAGAATTCTAGCTATAGATCCTGGTTACAGAAGTGGATGCAAAGTAGTTTGCCTTGATGAAAAGGGAGATCTTCTTCATAATGAAACCCTCTACCCTCACGCTCCCCAGAATGAAACAGGAATGGCCATGAAAAAAATCCGCTCTATGGTGAATGCTTATAATATTGAAGCCATCTCCATTGGAAACGGAACTGCAAGCCGTGAAACTGAATTTTTTATAAAAAAGATTGCCTTCGATAAGCCATTGCAGGTTTTTGTAGTTTCTGAGGCTGGTGCATCCGTTTATTCGGCAAGTAAAATTGCCAGAGATGAGTTCCCAACTTATGACGTTACTGTGCGTGGCGCAGTGTCTATTGGAAGAAGACTTTCTGATCCATTGGCAGAGCTGGTAAAAATTGATCCAAAATCTATTGGTGTTGGGCAGTATCAGCATGATGTGGATCAAACCCAACTGAAGAATGAGCTGGATTCTACTGTGATGAAATGTGTAAACTCTGTGGGAATTAACATCAATACGGCCAGTAAATCTTTATTAAGCTATGTTTCAGGGATTGGAGAGAAGATGGCAGAAAACATCGTTAATTATAGAGCTGAAAATGGGGCCTTTGAAGATAGAAAGCAACTTAAAAAAGTTCCAAGGCTGGGAGAAAAAGCATTCCAGCAGGCAGCCGCTTTTGTAAGAATCTCCAATTCTAAAAATCCTTTAGATAATTCTGCCGTACATCCTGAAGCCTATGGAATCGTAGAAAAAATAGCCAAAGATTTAGGAATTAAAACCGATGAGCTAATTGCCAATAAAGAAAAAATAGCGTTGGTAAAACCTGAAAGCTATGTTACAGAAGAAATTGGAATTCTGGGAATTAAGGATATTTTAAAGGAGCTTGAAAAGCCGGGATTAGATCCAAGAAAGGCAGCCAAGGTATTTGAATTTGATCCTCATGTAAAAAGCATTAAAGATTTAAAGGCAGGGATGATTTTACCGGGAATAGTTAATAACATTACCGCTTTTGGATGCTTTGTGGATCTAGGAATTAAGGAAAGCGGACTGGTTCACATTTCACAATTGAAGGAAGGCTTTGTATCAGATGTGAATGAAGTGGTAAAGCTTCATCAACATGTCAGGGTAAAAGTAACAGAGGTGGACGAGGCAAGAAAAAGAGTTCAACTGAGTATGATTTTATAATCTATCAATTTTAAAATCAACACATTAAATATAAAACAATAGTATTGAGTACAAAAAATTTAATCTTCGATCTGGATGGGACATTGTGGGACCCAAGAGGCACTATCATTGGAATATGGAATGACGTTTTAGGCAAGCATCAGTTGATAAAACAAGAATTAAAGCCTGAAGACATGGATCAATACATGGGTTTATTGGCTCATTATATTGTCAAGGATATTGTTCCCGGAATTTCAGATGCAAGAGCTAAAGAAGTTCTTTCTGAGATTGTAGCTCAGGAAAACAAGGTGCTTCGTGTGCAGGGTGGAATCCTTTATAATGATGTTGAAGCTACTTTAAAAAGCCTAGCCAATACACACAACCTATTTATCGTCAGCAACTGTCAGGATGGTTATATTGAATCTTTTTTAGAATATTATCAATTCAATGATCTCTTTGTAGATTTTGAATCTCACGGACGAACGCAAAGGCCAAAATCCGAAAATATTCAACTCGTGATGGAACGAAATCATTTATCTATTGAAAATTCTGTATACATTGGCGATACGCAAACAGATTATGATTCTGCAACTTCCAACGGATTACCTTTTATCTTCTGTGAATACGGCTTTGGTCAACTAGACGCGCCACATTCGCCCTCCATTTCAAAATTTTCAGACCTGAAACGTTATGTTTAATTACAATCGAAAGGTTTCTTTAATAAAAAAAGGCTGCCTCCATGGAGACAGCCTTTTGTATTTGTAAGTTTTAACGTTTTTTATTTATAATCCTTAGAACTTCTTCTTGGTTCTCTTGCTTCCGGCCATTGTACCGTACCGCCTTTTTCATCCCTAGGCATTACTCTTTTTTCTCTGTTGGTAAATTCCGGATCCTCAGAAGCCATATATGCTAATGCAGCTGTTAGGATAACATTATTTTTCACCTCATCGAAGACAATTTTGTCATAGGTATCCTTTGTGGTATGCCAGGTATATCCAAAATATCCCCAGTTCAATGAACTTAGAGAAAAACCAGGTACACCCGCTGCTACAAATGAAGCATGGTCTGAACCTCCACCTCCAGGCATTCCCGGGAAGTCGGTTTTTATATGGCTTCTTACCGCCTTCGGAACTCCATCAAGCCATTTCCCTATGTAGTCATATGCTTTCACAAAACCCTGACCACTGATATTGATTACACGCCCTGTTCCATTATCTTGGTTGAAAGCAGCCTGTACTCCTTTTATAATCTGCGGATTGTCTGCTACAAAGCCTCTGGAACCATTTAATCCTTGTTCTTCACTTCCCCAGAGTCCTATAACGATTGTTCTTTTATTATTTGGATAATATTTTTTTAGAATTCTCATGGTTTCAAGCATGGTAAGAGTTCCGGTACCATTATCTGTAGCTCCCTGAGCACCATCCCAAGAATCAAGGTGAGCAGAAAGGATTACATATTCCTCAGGTTTTTCCTTACCCTTAATCATTCCAATGGTATTGAAATTTTTGGCATCAGGAAGAACTTTGGATTGTGCATCAATCTTAATTTTAGGCTGAGCTCCCTTTTCCGCCATTCTGTAAAGCATTCCATAGTCCTCTACATCAATGTCAATCATTGGAATCTTCGATGTTTTTGCTCCAAAGATTCTGTTAGCCCCCATAATACCTGTCCAGTTTGAAATAGCAATTCCTGCCGCTCCTGCTTTTTCCAATGCTTCCGGAAGGGTATTGTTATCGTAGCCGATATTTTTTACATAAGCGGTAAAATCCTTGGCAGCCTGATCTTTTTCTGCTTTTAGTTTTTCATAAAGCTCCGGGGTTGCAAATTCTTTGATCTGTTCATCGGAACGTCCGATTTTCTGATACTGAGCCATCAGTACTATTTTTCCTTTTACAGAGGGAAGCCATTTATCAAATTCAGCCTTAGAAGACACTTTTGGCAGAACAACTACCTCTGCCTCAATAGCTTTTTTAGTTGCAGGACTCCATGCCAATTGCGTTGCTGCCAACGACTTTACACGTGGAAATACCATATCAACATGGGTAGTTCCCCTTTGCCATCCTTTCCATGTTCCAAACTGCTGAAGATTAGCCTCAATTCCCCATGAACGAAGCTTTTCTGCGCTCCATTCGTTAGCTGCAAGCATTTCCGGAGTTCCTACAAGACGTGGTCCTATACCATCCAGAAGTTCGTAAGCCATACCCTCTAGCTGAGAATTATTATTTACTTCATCTACAAAACTTTTTACGATAGGGTTAAGGTTTTCTTTTGAATCCACCTTTACCTGAGCCCATGAAAATTGGGCAGCCAACACTACAGCTGGTACTGCAAAAAATCTATTTATCCTCATAATATTTATTGATTGGTTTAAAGATAAAAGAAATTGCGGAGATGGTAAAGGAATAGGGTTAAAATTTGCTTTATCTGCAAGAGATTTCGCCTTTAGCAGGAAGCCATAAGAACATAAATACAAATATCTCCTTAGAATTTACAGATAAGGAATTACACTTTAATTTAAAAGGAAATTTAAGGATACACCATTTTATCTGAAGAACTTCCGTAGTTCTCATTCACAAACGCTTGTTCCTGCTCCGAAAGCAAAATGGTATTGTTTTTATTCTCTTTTACCTGAACATTATCCCAGATGTTTTTGCTAAAATCCACTTTGGGGTTAAGCCCCTCTGCATCAGATTTTTTAAAGGTATTATAAATAAGTTCTCTACTGATTTTCTTCTCGTGTTTTACCCCTTTATAGTAAGCAATATACTTGTTCCCTTCAAGACGGGTTAACGCAGGTACATAGACCCCTTTATTCTTATAGAAATCAAAAATAAGTACAGCATTTCCCAACTGATAATCATATTCCTCTCCGGCAGCCGTTTTTCTCTTAACCATGGGGACATTTTCCTGTAAATAGTGTATTTCAAAATAGGTAATTACCTTATCAGTCTTATTAAACTTAAATTCCCCTTTTACGTCAATTCCCTCCAATGATTTAATCTTAAAAGTAATCAACTGCTCATCTCCTTCTTCAAAGATCATCCACCCCGAATACTTTGTTCCTTTATTCTTTAAATGAAATAAAACCCGGTTCAGTTCAAAATTGAAAAAATAATTCCCCATGTATTCGTGTGAAAATTCATTGGTACCAGGAGTAAAAATATCGTCTGATTTTATGTTTTTTAAATATTTTACATTGTTCAGCTGCATTTGCAGAATTCTGTCATAATCCTTTTGATATCCATCCTTATAATTGTAATAATTACTTTTACTCCATAGCTTAGCCTCAGCAATCGTCAGAAAATAAAGCTTATTATTATCACTTTTTTTCTCTTTATACACTACATCATAAACGGACGGCTCCCTGTAATATCTTTTCTTATAGTTTTTATTTACATCTTCAAAGATTTCCTTAATGTCTACGCTTGCCATTTTTACTTCATCAATATTTTTATAAGTTCTTTTCAGCTTTATTGAGGAATTAAACTTAGGAAATGTTGTATTTTGGAAGCCTGAAGCCGAGATTTCAAAATTGACAGCGTCCTGATTTACCGGAGCGTATCCATCTTCGTTTGTATAAACAATTTGATCTTGCGAAATAACTCTTGCATTCGGAACCGGAATTCCTGTTTCCGAATCCACTACTCTAATTTTTTGAGCAGAAAAAAAGCCAAAACACAGAACCAAAAAGAAATAATAATGTTTCATAATAACCTATACCATTGATGTTCCTAAAATACAAATTATCTACAACGTTTTCACAACAGGGTGTAAAAATTAATATACAGTAAATCGAAAATACTAAAGATACATGGCTTGGAATAGAAGAAAGGGCCAAGAAAGAGCAAGGCAAAAAGACACCGGTAGCATCCGAAACTCCTTGCGACTTAAAAGCTTTTAGAAAAGAATAAATCTGTGCTTTTATGATTTCTTAAAAATAAAGATATTCTTACCATGTACAGAAAAAAACTACTTTATCTGTAATGCTGGCGAAGATCAAACAGGGCATAAAAAAACCGGCTACAAAAGCCGGCTAAAGGAGAATTACTTCTTAGCTTCTTCTACAGAAACTTTTCTGAAATCCTTGAACAATTTGCTTAGTTCTAAAGCTGATTTACGAGCTCTTGTTCCAGCAGCCTTGTTTCCTTTTTCCGCTTGTTGGTTTGCCTCAGTTGTGAACGCTTCAAATTCTGCGTTGATTTTTTCAATTAGTTCTTTCATTTATTTAAAAATTTAGGCTGCAAATATAGGTTTTATGGTGATTCGAGCCTAGCTACAGTGAAAAAAATTTAGGGTAAAAAGCTATTTTTTCAACATATTTCTATCGGAAAGTCGATTTTTCTCTAGTTAACCCTCTCAAAATCTTAAAAAAAGCTGATTTTATCACCTGAGAGCAGGTTCCTGAGAGATTTGAAATCTTTTGTGACTTTTGGGTTTAAGCTTAAATAGCTTTAATATTAAATAAGAAGATCTTGTGATTTTTTGCCTATTTTTTTCAGTAAAATAATACTTTCCGGAGTGATTCTTTCTGCAAAAACAATCCTAAAATGATGACTATATTGATTTGTAAGCGAGAATGTTTCTCCTGGAGTAAACAGAACCTTATGATCTTCACAATACCTGTAGAATTTCTGCATATCTATATTTTCAGGCATTTTTCCCCAAATGCTGTATCCTCCTTGTGGCTGAGAAAAGGATGAATCCTTGGGAAAGGCCCCTCTTAAAGCCTCCAAAATCTGAGCTGCCTGCTGATGTAGTTTTTTCCTGAATGAATGCAAGTGCCTTTCATATCTGTTTTCCTGCAAAAGCCTAAGAACGAGCTCCTGATAAATTGGGGAAACGGTTCTTCCCAGAGCAAACTTTACCCTCTCAGCCCTCGAATAATGGTGCCCTGCATAAAGCCAGCCCAAGCGGATCCCGGGTGCCAGTGTCTTTGAAAATGACGAATAAATCATTACCATACCTTTCCTATCGAAGCTTTTAATAGTGGATGGTCTTTCTTTCTCAAAATAAAGATCAGAATAAATATCGTTCTCAATAATGCACAGCTGATGAACTTCCGCTATTCTTAGCAATTCCTTTTTAACCTTATCACTCATCATAATTCCTGTAGGATTATGAAAATTAGGAGTAACAATAAGAGCCCGCACGTCATTTTCAGCACAAGCTTTTTGAAAATACTCCAAATCAAAACCATTGTGATTATTCACTGGAACTTCAATTACCTTAAGTCCAAGATTAGCGATGACTTCCAATACTGAAAACACGCATGGACTATCTACTGCAACAATATCACCAGCTTTCGTTACAGAACTTAACGCAATTGTTAATGCTTGTAAAGCTCCATCTGTAATGATCAGTTCTTCAGGATTTAGCGTACAGCCGTAAATTCCCATCCGTTGAGCAATCTGTTTCCTCAGTGGTTCAAGTCCGTTGGAGGGATAATATCTGAGCAGGGATGCTCCTTTTTCCCGAATAACTTCCTGCATTGTTCTGAGGATCAGCTTTTGTGGGATCAGAAGATCTCCCGGCACCGCATTATTAAAGGAAGTTGCCTCGGCAGCATGCTTGGTTGTAAGCATCACATTCTTCATGAATACCTCATCCCTTACTACCGGACTAAGCCTTGTTCTTATATCCGAAATACCAATTTCTTTCACCTCAGCCACAAAATACCCTGAACGGGGATGACTCTCAATTAATCCTTTAATCATAAGAGATTCAAAACCGCTTTGTACGGAACTTGTGCTTAGATTATATCTTTTCTTTACTTCGCGCACGGAAGGTAAGCGGTCTTTAGTCCTCAAAATTCCTCTGCGAATTTGTTCTTCAATACCTGTCGTAAAAACTTCATATTTATAAGACTTCATCATGCTATTTCAATCTGTACTGAACAAATTTACAAAATACGCATCTGTATCGGTCATATTTTAACCATCTGTACCTATTTTGAATAAATTAATCTCATAATTTTGATAAAAAAAAGAATGGAAATCATTTCAAAATTCACCATAGGTTCAGACGAGGGAGTTGATAATCTTTTTACAATCATCAAATCTTCGGTCAGCAATACCTATAAAAATCTTATTTCAGAGGAAGACATCAAAAAATATACTGAGGAGTGGGACCCCAGAAAAATGATCAATGAACTTAATAACCTATCTAATCAACTTATCATTACCTATGCAGATCAAAAACCGGTAGGATATGGAATTTTGAAAAGCGGCTCAGGGTATCCCGGCTTTTCGGAAGAGAAAAGAATGACAGAACTCAATTTTGTTATCCTTAAGGAATATAATTCTTCGGAAATCAGAGAATCTCTTTGGAAAAAATGCAGATCCACAGTATCATTTACAGATATTTTATGGGCGAATATTCTTACAGAAGATCCTTTGCTGGAATTTTTCAAAGAAACAGGCTTTGTTATTAAGGAAAACTCAAAAATAGACCCATTCCTACTGCCATCTTATATCATAGAATTACCAATCACTAAAAATTAGAAAAAAACTCAAAAATAATCCGGATCATATAAAACTTATTCCAAGGCAAATCTAAAGACAAAAGATTTGCCTATCTTTGATTTTCATAATTTTAAAACAATGAGCGATCAACTGGAAACCATAGAAGATTATTACAAGCGTACCCGAAAGGACTTGCTGGAAATGTCATATTCAGAGCTTGAAAAAGGAAAGTCACATTTCAATATATTTCCACGAAAGTATTGTGGCTTTAAAAGCCCTTACAACCGCCGCGATTATTACAAAATCTGTTTCATGATAGGAAAAGGAACTGTGCATTATGGTGCACACAAACTTTTTATTGATCGTCCGGTTCTTTTTTTCCCGTCTCCTAATATTCCTTATTCCTGGGAGTGTGGAGATCATTTTCAGGAAGGGTATTTTTGTTTGTTCAATCAGGAGTTTTTTAATGGTAATTCAGAGTTTAATTTATTTAAAAAGACTTCCTTGTTTAAGGAATGGAGCAAGCCTTTTATCTTTCTGAATGAGGAGCAGACGCAGTTGGCCAATATGTATTTTGAACAGATGCACAAGCTGAACCATTCTGCTTATCCGTTTCGCTGCAGTGGTATTAAAAGCAATCTTGCTTCCGTATTGCATCTTGCTTTAGAAAGCCGTGTAGAAGACGTAAGCCTTGGTGAACTACCGGCCAATGTTCGCCTTTACAGATTGTTTGATGAACTGCTCAATAAACAGTTTCCCCTGGATTCTCCAGCTTATCCATTGGCATTAAAAACGCCTTCTGATTTTGCTGATCATTTGAATGTACATGTCAATCACTTAAATTCATCAGTAAAATCAGTAACCCATCTTACTACCACACAGATTATTAAGGAAAAAATGTTTGAAGAATCCAAAAACCTGCTGAAATATACCAATTGGGATATTGCCCAAATTGGCTATACTCTTGGTTTTGAACAACCTTCACACTTTAATAATTTCTTCAAAAAGCACGCTCAGGTTTCTCCTTTAAAATTCAAGAACGCTATTTAAATATTTGAATTTCGTAATTTTTACTTTGTCTTTTAAAATTGGTTTTTCTATTTCTTGAACTATTTTTGCATTGTAAAAAAAGAATGAATATGTTGAGAGAAGCATCTGAACAACGCATCAGATTAATAACCATTATGGCCTTCGTATCTATTCCCCTTTCGGGGTTTGTCACGGATATCTACCTACCCTCTTTTCCCTCCATGGCCAAGGAGATGATGGTTTCGGAAAAAGATATCCAGATTACTTTAACGTCTTACCTGCTGAGCTATGGGATTTCCCAATTATTTGTGGGTGGAATTCTGGACAGTATTGGGCGTTATCGTCCTAAGCTGGTTGCTTTATTTATTTTGATACTGAGTAGTCTTTTCATTACAATGACTAGCAGTATTTTTATAATATGTCTGCTCCGTATTCTTCAGGGAGCTGCAGTTTCTGTTCTTGTGGTGGCTACCCGTGCTATCTTTGTAGACCTCTATGATTCAGAAAAGGTAAAGCATTACCTGAGTTACTTTACTATTGTGTGGTCCTGTGGCCCTATTCTGGCGCCTTTTCTTGGTGGATATCTTGAAAAACTGTTTAACTGGCATGCTAACTTTTATTTTCTTGCCTTTTATGCAGGATTTTTATTCCTTTTTGAATGGTTCTTCAGTGGGGAAAGTCTTCCACAGAAAAAGAAACTGGATCTTTCTGAAAATATCAGCCTTTATAAGATGATGCTTAAAAATAGAATATTCATGCTGGGAATCTTCATTTTAGGATTAAGCTATTCTATCGTAATGCTGTTCAATATTACAGGACCGTTTATTATTGAAAACACCTTTCACTTTACCCCTGTTGTGATTGGGTATTGCACCCTGATTCTTGGATTCTCATGGATGATTGGTGGTTTTATTGGAAAGCGCAGACTAACTTTAGATTTTAAACCCAGAATCTTACAGCCTATTTTGCTTCAATTGATTCTGATTGCAGGTTTAATTATCACCAGTTACTTTGAAGAAAGTCTTTTCATTATGATTCCTTTTGCCTTTTTTATCCATATCTGCTCCGGAATTTTATTTACCTCATTTTTTACAACAAGTATGCTATACTTCCCTAAAAATGCTGGAACGGCAGGTGGTTTAATGGGTGGATTGGTGTATGTAATCACTTCAATAACCAGCTTTATTATCTCCATCAGCGGAACTGTGACTGAGCAAAAGGATCTTTCCTGGCGATACCTCATCATTGCAGGCTTACTCCTCGGGATTATTCTTGTCATGCACCAGGCCGTAAAAAAAGAAAAAGCAGAGAATTAATCTCTGCTTTTTTATTTGAAAAACTTGTTACTTAATGCTTTCCAGATATTTTTTCAAAATAATGGGATGACAGTGTTCCTCGTCCTTTGCTGCATAAACCAGCGTTATTTTTTCCTGATCTTTATGACGGTTTAAAAAATCTTTTCCTAGATTATTGTCATAAAGTTCTTTTCTATATTTCTCAGAGAAATCATTCCATAATTCAGGATCATGATGAAACCATTTTCTCAATTCCGAAGATGGTGCCAGATCCTTATCCCAATCATCAATCATAGCCTCTTCCTTGGTTAGCCCGCGGGGCCATAAGCGATCTACAAGAACACGATACCCATCTGTGGGGGAATAGGTTTCATAAACTCTTTTTAATGTAATTACAGACATTCTGTGGTTTTTACTAATAAAAGCAAATTTTATTCCTCACTCCTGATTTTCAATGGTCTATTTTTAAATCAATGGGTATATTCTATTTTGGAAAATACTGAATCTTTATGATTTTTCGATAGGGGTTTCAATGCTTTGTTATTTAAAATAATTCTAAACTAAGTGAAAACAAAGACACTCCAATCTCTTTCCTACAAAGGCTTTCTTAAGATTATTTTTAAAATTTAAATAAAAATTACGTAGAAATACTGAATCCAATGCAAGCGTATCTGATTATTTTTGAGTAAACAAAACTGATAGTAATGGATAGCTTAAAAAACAAACAATCATTTCTAAAAAAAGAGATGAATTCTGTAATAGTATTCCAAATGGTTTGACAGACCTGTCTTAATCAACAAGGTTACTCCTTATGACAGGAGTTGAAAATACTTTAACATCAAATTTTTACGAAATGATTATTAACAAAATCCTCAACGTCGACGATTACTATTTCGACGTGTTTATGTCGATCTCGGAAGCGCTCACCGGCTTTTCTGCCAGCGAACTACAGTCTACTGGTTTGGCAGAAACCTACTACACTCACATTTTAAAAAGTCTGGAGGGAGCTACATTCGTAGAGTTTCTCACTGTTTCCAAAAATGTTCTCGAGAAATCCCTTACCGGCGATGACCTGAGAAATACGATTAACTCAGAAATCATGGCTGATTCCGGACTGGATGAAATGGCGGGAAAAGTGATCACTGTATGGTATCTGGGAACCTGGGAAAACGCTTATGTCAATGATCTTTCTTACAAGGAAGGCCTTGTATGGAATGTCATGCATGCCCATCCGCCAGGAGCTAAGCAGCCGGGCTACAAATCTTGGAATATTAAACCTGTAAACACGAACTCATGAGCCAGACCAATAACAAAAAAGATGTGATCATTGTAGGAACAGGGATCGCAGGATCATTGATTGCAAAACTGTTGAGTGATCATGTATTTGACACCCAAAAAGGAAAAATGATCCACCGTGCAGATGCCCAAAAGTCTGACAATACCCGGAAATTATCCATTCTTATGTTTGAAGCGGGCCTGGAAGCCGGTCTGGAACTGGATTCTGTATCATCCATGACCACTTATAACGAGTATGTACGTACTTTTTACAGCAAGGAAGCCAAGGTTCCCAATTCACCTTATCCCAACTTAAAGCAGGCTCCCTCACCGGATGTTTTGGATATGGAAAAGATTATACCTCCGTTTCCTGATAAAAAAGGATATCTGGTTCAATTTGGTCCAATGCCCTTTGCAAGTGATGCCATCAGAGTGGGAGGAGGAACAACGCTTCACTGGCTGGGAACTACTCCAAGAATGCTTCCCAATGACTTCAAACTTACAGAAAAGTATGGAATTAAAATAGATCATCCGGTTTCAAAGGAAAAAACGCCGATTAACTGGCCTTTAAGTTATGATGATTTAAAACCTTATTATGAAATGGCGGAATTTGAAATTGGTGTTTCGGGAGATGTCTCCAAACAAAAATATCCTATTTCAGAAGGTCTGGATGAGTATTATGGTGATTATGTTTTTCCGATGGAAGAAATCCCTCAGAGCTATATGGATCAAAAAATCATTGATGGCCTTGCGGGAACAAGTGTTCAGCTGAATTCTGAAAACATCCCCTTATTATTGATTCCGTCTCCACAGGGAAGAAATTCTATACCCAATCCAAGGTACGGAAACACCAAAATCATTAAAGCAGAAAGCACAAACGCCGGCTACAAACTTGTTTTAGACAGCTCTGAAAAAGAAGAGTACAAAGCCCTTGGCTCTGTTTGGAATCCTTATATGGGTGAACGATGTGAAGGAAATGCTTCCTGTGTTCCAATATGTCCGGTTCAGGCAAAGTATAACGCCTTGAAAACATTGAAAAAGGCTCTCTACAAATACAATGAAAATGACAATCTTAAGCGTAATCCATATCTTGAGATCAAGGCCCAGAGTGTTGTTTATAAATTGAGTGTTGATCAGGATGACATGGAGAAAATTTCAAAGATTCATCTTAGACGATATACATCTAGGGAGAAAACAGATTTCATTGAAGAAGTTGTAGACACTTCGGATTCCATAGTAATTCTGGCAGCCAATGCTCTTGAAAATCCTAAAATTTTATTGAATTCAAAATATATTAGTAACAACCAAAACCAGAAGATTGAAAAAACCGTTGCCAACCGCAGTGATCAGGTAGGAAGAAACTTAATGGATCATATGGTAATGTTAACCTGGGGATTATTTCCGGAGCCCATTTATCCATACAGAGGCCCCGGTTCTACCACCAATATTTCGTCTTTCCGTGATGGTGACTTCAGAGGCGGTTTTTCAGCATGGATCTCTCCATTGGACAATTGGGGATGGGGATGGCCGGCATTTTCTCCGGGATCCGATGTTTCAGAATTCATTGGAAAAGGCCTTTTTGGAGAAGAGTTAAAAGCTGCATTAACGGATAGGCTTTCCAGACAGGTTTTATTCCATTTTGAGATTGAACAATTGCCACATCCGGAAAACAGAGTAACCATAAACGATCAATACATGGATGCTTTGGGCATTCCACGTCCTGTTATTCATTATGAACTCACAGATTACGAAAAGAAAGGTATGGAACAGGCTAAACTGGCTTCAGATCAAATGTTTGAAAGATTAGGAATTCAGGATTTCACCACCTATTCAGAAACAGACAAAAATACAGTCATTTATAACAAAAAAAGGTATTCCTACAACGGAGCAGGCCATATTGTAGGTACTCACAGAATGGGTTCTTCACCAGACGATTCTGTCACTAATAGCTTTTGCAAATCCTGGGACCATCCGAATTTATACATCGTAGGCGCAGGAAATATGACCACTTTGGGAACATCAAATCCTACTTTAACCTTATCAGCATTCACAATCCGTTCAGTAGAATCTATCCTGAACGATTTGGAAACTCAACTTAAAAAATAGAACCATGAGACAAAGACTTATCAATAAAACAGAACCTCAGGAAGCTTCGTTACAAGGAGCAAGAATATCAGGAAGAAATGCAGTAGTTGCAGACGCCTCCGTTTCGCTACAATCTTTATTATTCGATTCAAAAATAAGCAAGGAAGACTGGATTGACGGATTAAAACATCATAGTAAAACGTTTACTAACCTTTTGCTAAATGACCAGATTGAAGAGTTCAATCAATATTTACGTTCTCAATTTGGTACAACCATTTCAGAGTTATCCGATAAAGCTTCTTTTAATGCTAAAAAAGGACTGACAGATATTGATTACCTCCCTATTCTACAGGATCTTTTACAGACCGCTGTACTCATTGAACACTCTACTATTCCGCCTTATCTTACCGCTTTGTATTCTATTCAAGATGGAACAAATGCGCTGGCTTCGCAGATCATCAGAAGTGTGGCTGTGGAAGAAATGCTTCACTTGATTATGGTTTGCAATGTTTTAAATGCGGTGAATATTCAACCCTCAGTCAACCAGTCGCAGAACTACCCTACTTACCCAATGAAATTACCTATGA
The DNA here is from genome assembly GCF_003020585.1 of Chryseobacterium aurantiacum. Taxonomy (GTDB): domain Bacteria; phylum Bacteroidota; class Bacteroidia; order Flavobacteriales; family Weeksellaceae; genus Chryseobacterium; species Chryseobacterium aurantiacum. The sequence goes on along the minus strand of NZ_PXUE01000001.1, from coordinate 1,440,490 downwards.
ATGTTGATTTCTATGTAGGTTTAGAAACATTCTCAAGCAATAGTATTGCAACATTTATCGCCATCGAAAGCCCAAGCAATCCTTTGGTAAAAGCTCCTGTATATGAGCAGGAAACTGAAGAGAGCGCATTATTTACCCAAAGAGTTGCTGTACATGAAAACAATTTCTGGACTCTTGAAAACATGAAAGCCTTCATTATGGAAAATGTACATACCATTGGTGAATATTATGATGTTTTATTCTTTTATATTGTTGTTTTCCAAATCATGGCCTATTACAAAGAGCATGGAAGTCTTCCTCAAAGTTTCGAGGATTTAAATACAGGTGGAATATTTACAGGTGATCCGGAAAAACAGATTCGTCCTGAGCAATATTACGGAAGTGGCGGAAAATTACATTCTGTGGAGGGATTGGATGGAGTAATCGCTGTTTTTCAAGAGATTAAAGGACAGGGTGAAGGGGCAGATGACTCGATCTTTGATGTTGATCCGTCTCAGTTTGAGGAAGGGGCGGAACTGGCACATTATTTCAGATTCAAGGAAATCTTCCATGAGCACTTCTATGTAGGAGGAAATTATAAGGCTTTCATGGATGAAAACGGCATGATGCCTGTAACAACTCCACCCAATGGAAAAGAGCTGAAAGTGGACTGGGATGCAGCATATCCTATGAAGCAAAATCCTAAGTTAAGTGATTATAAAGACAACAGCGAACTCTATGCACAAGGGCTCGAATTTAATAAAACATATAAACGATTATTGGATGCCATTCAAAGCGCTGTAGAGGGCAATCAGAGAGAGCTTGAAAAATCCATCATGTACATGTATGCATTAAAGGAACAGGCTGTAGGCTTACTGAAACAACCTCTGAATTCTCAAACCAATGCAGGCCCAACCTTTGAATACACCGAATTATAATTATAAAACGAATATATCATGCTAAAACGAATAAAAGAAAATCCTGAAGCAAGGGAGCAAATGTTCCTCAAAAGTACAGGTGAAAACCAGAAAGGAGTTCTGGAGAATTTAATGACCGGATATTCAAAACTGCTGATTGATGATCCCGTAAGGCCATTTAAAGAAGAAAACCTACAGGATATTGAAAACAATGTAGATTATGGAATCCTTGCGGCATTGAATGGAACATGGGTAAGCTATAACGTTAATTATAATAAAAATGTTGCTAATCCGTCGTTAGCAAGCGGAGTACACACTACCATCATGCCCTCTCCTGGTACAAATCCAGGCACCATTCCGGGTAAGTTTAGTTTTGACTGTGAAGAGTATATTGAAAAGCTGACATTTGACCTCGTTCCTGGTGGTGTTCGTAATCGTGGTGGGGCAAGTGAATTATTTTGTGGAGCTGTGAAATATGAACAAAGCATTAAAAGCGTAAATACGATAGAAGGGCAGTCTAATTTAAAATATACTCCTATTCATGAAGAAAATGGAATGTTTTTGTGGTTAAGTGATGTATACAATCATGCTGCAACCCAAGAATCCATTGAAAGAGACCGTGGTATTCATGCTTTTTCTGAGCAGGATTTTAAAGATTATGGTTATAAGGGAGAATACAGAAATGAACCTCTTGTTCAGATCTCAAAAGATGAGAATAATAAAAAGTATATTCTGTTAAGTGAACTCCAGGAAGGACAGGAATACTACGAAATTATTCCGGCCAAGGAATTAAAACCGAGAGCAGGGATTAACGGACCTTATTTCATCCCCGACTACTCTATCTCCCGAAGCGGCGTTATTCCCCACGGCAGTACTATTACCCTATTGGGCGATATCATCACAAAAAATGGACAATATCTCGTGAATGGTTTTCCCGAGTTCCCTTATGGAGACGCAGCCTGGGAAACCGACCACCTTGCTATCTCACGTACAATGGGTGGTGCCGGAGCAAGCTCGTGTAATCCTATTGACCTTGATCAACCTGCACCTGCCTGGGTACATGAGAAACTGAATGACATAAATGACCCTGGTGAAAATAAAATCTACACCCAGCGCATTATGGCAGATGACCTTTATCCTTATTCTGTACGCCCAGACCTCCGTCTTCGTGATACTTTAAGAGGACAAGAGGTGAAAAACTATGTTCATGTTAAAATGTCCTCAAAGATGAAGACAGGGGCACAAGGAGGTATTTTAAATGTCCCGTTTGTCAACCGTTTCGTTCCTACTGTTGAAGTGGATATGCACATGTGGATTGAAACCGTGGTGGAAGATGGCAAAGAGATTCTTCAGCTTCAATATGAACAAATTGTGTTCTTCGAATTTGATTTTGGTGATGATGGCGGTACTACAAGCTGGCCTCACATCCAGGTCAATACACTTCGTAAGCTTGAGGACATTCCTGAAGATCAAAGAAAGGTCATAGAAGAGCAATTCTTTGATAAAAAGCCAGACCTGACCGTTGTTGGAGATGCAACAAATCCGCCCGCCGGATGTCCTTATCATAAAGATTAAAAATCATCACGAATAATATAAAATTAAGAGGCAGCTACTTGCCTCTTATTTGATTTTTAAAGACTATTGACTCGCATTAGAGAGGTAGTTTTATGTAGAAACAATACAGATCATCTTTCTTTTAATATTTTTCACCCTCTATTTTTTTATGCGAAAAGCTTCCAATAATTAAATTATTACCCTGATAAACAACTGAATAGAAAAATACTGCAAAATTTTTTATTATTTTTAGACACTTAGTAGTGTCTTATTTTATATATTTGCACAAACTAAAAACCATTCTATATATTTTAACACTCGGTTGAGAAAAAAATTTTCGAATACTAAGGTAAAAGCACTAAATGTAGCAGCATCACTAGAAGTCTAATGATGCTGTTTTTAATTATCAAAAAAATACTCCTTACAAATACGAACAAGACACATTCAATAGTTGTTGTATTTCAATATTACAAATGGTCATAAGCCTGATCGATAAAAAAAGACACCGCTTTTTTGATACTGTTTCGTCCATCATCAGACGTGATATCCACACCACAAAAAATATTGCTATCCACAGAAGATCTTAAATTCAAATAATAAAGTCCCGAAACGATGATAGCCATAATCGCCCGAAAATCTTTTGAATTCTCTTTAAAATAAGGATCCATCATCAATTTGAATATATATTCTCCATTTTCTTCCTGAGTATCTGTCAGTTTTTTTAATGATTTTCTAGCTTCGGATAATCTCCAGAGTAATAGTTTTTGAGCCTCTTTGTTTTTATAGATATAATCAAATTGCGCATGCAGCATTTCTTCCATAAATAATTTCCCTCCGTCATCAATCCTAGGATTTATTTTTCCAACTTCTTCGGTTGTAATCTTACTCCAGTAATCTTTGGAACGAATATATTCATCCATAAGGCCATCCATCCCCCCAAAATAAGTATAAATCATTTTTTTATCAACCCCTGCTGTAGAAGCAATATCATTGATTTTTAGCCCTGCATGACCTTTGGTTTTTAGAATTTTTCCAACAGCATCCAAAAATTTTTTTTTACTGCGTTCCGTGTTCCGAATACTGCCTGCCGTTGATTTTCTTTCCATGGTGATACATTCAATTGTACAAGTTTAAGAAAATTTAATCATTTTAAACACTAGTTAGTGTCTTATTTTGTATATTTGCATCAACTAAGAACCATTCTATATATTTTTGAACACTATCTGGGTGAAAAAAAAATTTAAAAGAATTTCGAAACACTAAGGTAAAAACACTAAAAGCAACAGCATCACTAGATTTCTAATGATGCTGTTTTATTATTTAAAATAAGAGTCTTTTCCTTAATCTTCCTGCGAATTCAGGTTCTCATAGGTTTGTTCCACCATAAAAGATATTGCTCTTTTAACCCTTTCACGTCCTTCAGGGCTATTCATGTCCAGACCACAAAAAACACTTCCATTTACAGAAGCAAACATATTCAGATAATAAAGTCCGGAAACCATGATCGCCATAATGGCCCGAAAATCTGCTGAATTTCCTTTAAAATAGGGATGAAAAATATATTTAAAAATATGTTCTCCGTTTTCTTCCTGGGTATCAATTAATTTTTTTAATGACTTTCGGGGTTCAGATAAACTCCACAGCAATAACTTCTGGGCCTCCTTATTGGTGTAAACATAATCAAACTGAGAGAGCAGCATTTCTTTGATAAATGCTTCTCCACCGTCTTTTATATCCGGTAATAACTTGTCTGTTTTATCTGTTGTTGCATTAATCCAATAATCCTGTGACCTAATATACTCGTCTATGAGGCCATCCATCCCGCCAAAATAGGTATAGATCATCTTTTTATCTACCCCTGCTGTAGTAGCAATATCATTCACTTTTAATCCTGCATAACCCTTTGTTTTCAGAATTTTCCCAACCGCATCCAAGAATTTCTTTTTACTGCGTTCCTTGTTTCGGATACTGCCTGCTGCTGATTTTCTTTCCATGATTAAACATTCAATTATACAAGTTTATGAAATTTTTACTTATTTTAGACACTAAGGAGTGTCCTATTTCATATATTTGCACTAACTAAACCATTCTATCCATATAAAACACTATTTAGATTGAAAAAAACTATGACTAATTTTGATGATGACATGGTCTGTTTTAGATCCAAAAAATGCAGACATAAGAAAAGTGATAACCATTGAAATTTCCACTCCAAAGGGTATACAAATACTGAGATGAAAGCATTAATGAGCTTGTATTTCGTGTAGGAACAGCAACAATCTTAACATTGTATGAGTACTCTTTCGTTAAAAGGCTTCTAATATTAACATTCTTATTATAGAAACTAGTTATTAAAAATAATTCGGTTTATATATTTCAATATCAATATTTTTATCCTTATTCGATATTATAAAAACTAACAATCAATTTAAACAAATTAAATCATGAAGAAAATTTTGCTATTATGTGGTCTGGTATTCCTGACTGCATGCTCAAACCCAACAAGCAAAAAGTATAATGAGGCTACCTTGGCTGAAGACCTAAAAGAAATTGGGGAAAGCAAAAAGTGGAACGAACAGGATGCAGGATTATTTGCAGGATGGATGATAAGAGCTAAACTGAAAGGTGAATCTTTAGAAAACAAGACCTATCAGGGTATCCTAGATGAGGCGAAAAAATTTAAGGCTGAAGAAGAAGCGTTGGCAGCTAAGGCAAAAAAAGAAGCTGAAGTAAGAAAGCAAAAAATGAAAGAAGCTCTTATTGTGACCATCTTTGATAAAGAATATGTTCCAAGTAACTTTGAGGCCGGAAGATTAGATGATTACAACCTATTCAAATATGCCATTCAAAATAAATCTACAAAAGAAATAAAGGCAGCTAAAATCAGCTTCAAGATTTTTAATTCTTTGGGGGAACAGATTGGAGACTCTTATAGCATGGATTTTACAGATGACAGAATTGCAGGGAATGCAACTTTTAAGGGAGATGCTGCTTTTGACTATAATCAATTCTCTAATGAAGATAAAAAAATAGCTGCTGCAAAGCTGGAAGACTTAAGTTTTGACTTTGATGTTCAGAAAATTGTATATTCTGATGGTTCGATACTTGAATAACCGTTTTAATTAGGTTAGAACCAGCTTTATCAGTTTCAAATAAATTAATAATGAATAAGTTATGATTTTTAGAATTAATTTCCTTAATTTTGCACCCCGAAAATAGGGATTCAAATTATGAAAAGAGTTGGTGAGCACAGAAAGCTTCTTGGGGTTGACAAAAATGTAACTTTAAAAGAATTAAAGGTAATTTACAGAAATACGATGAAAGATTCGCATCCTGATAAATTTGTTAATGATGAAACTGGAAAACTGGAAGCTGAAGAAAAAAGCAAGGCTGTTATTGAAGCCTATCATTTTTTGGTAAGTATTAACCAGGAAACTCAGGAAAAATACAAGGAAGAATACACTGAGACGATAACAAAATCTAATATTCATGATTTCTATTTTGAAAAGCAGATTTTGAACATTCAGCATTTGAATGGAAAAATGTATGAATATCTGGGTGTACCAAGAAATACATATATAAAAATGGTCAATGCAGATTCCCCAAGCCGTTTTGCAAGAAGACATATCTATGGAAATTTTATCTACAGAAAGGCTGGTGAAGCTATGGAAGATTAATTTTTCATTCAAAAAACAAATAAAAAGACTTTCGGTTCACCCTGAAAGTCTTTTTTTATATAAAAATAAAGGCCAGAAAAAGCTGTTCCATTTCTTTCTTTCCATTTAGCTGAAAAAATATTATTTCTTATAATATTTTAAGTCATCATCTAAACTATTATATGAATTCAATTAGAATCCTATATTTCAATTAATTATCATTAAAAATTTTATTTTTAAAATACCTTATGGATGATGTATTGAATAAAATTCAATCATTATGATGGGAACCTTCTATTAAAATACGCTGATAATTGTTATAATTAAGCCTATATTTACCAAAATTTAAAATAATGAATTATAAGCTTGAGCTCAATACTCAAGAGCCTAACTCTAAAATTGTTTTTCACAACATCTTATTTGATGCATTCAAGATTAATGTTGTTGAAAGATTTATTGGGTCTATGAAGTCTCGTCCAACACTATGTGAAGTATTATTTAAAGTCAGAACTATAGACAATGAGCTCATTAAAAGAAAGGATGACAACATCAGGGTGAAGATTAAAGGAGATGATTTTGAAACCTATCAAAAATTAGCAAGGGTTTTGAGCTCTTATGAGTACAAAAATAAGCTAATCAATAGAAAAGATGCTGAGCAGAATTACGTTCATTTCATTTTGAGCCTGGTTATTGCTAATTATAATCTGAATTAATTTTCAGTAATTAAATTCTATGGCACGGGCTCAACGCTCGTGTCCCTCTTTTTATTTATTTTCTGTTTTCGTTTTATGATCCCCTGATTATTACATAATTTTCGGGATATTTTATTATGCTCTGCTCTTGAATTCATTTTATCGGAATATATTCACCCTTTGAAAACTGAAATTTTCAATTCATACAAATGAAATTGTTGAAGCATTCAAAACAATTATGGTAAGGGAACGTTCATGAATTCAAGGTAAAAACATGTTCCTACATTCATTGTACTCTCAACAGACACTTTCGCCCCTAAACGATCCGCTATTCTTTTTACAATAGACAAACCAATCCCGGCCCCTTCAAACGCTACCGTATTAGGCATTCTTCTGAAAATCTCAAAGATATCGGTTCCATTACTCAAATCTATCCCAATACCGTTATCACGGATTTCATAGATAACCGATAAATCTTTTCTATAGCCTTTAACTTCTACAAGGGGATTTTCTTTTTTGGAACTATATTTAACGGCGTTTCCAATAAGGTTTAAAAATATTTGATAAAGTAAGGTTCTCTCCCCTGGAATTTCTATTATTTCGCCAACAATATATTTAAGATTTTCACATCCATATTGCTTCTTCGTGTTTTCTAAAATATCAATGATTTTTCTTTGTGGATTAATCATTTCAAGCTCAAAATGAATATAGGTAGACTGAGAGAGTTCATACACCTTATCCATCATCTGTGTCATAAGTTGAGTTGAGTTAAGTATATTAACTGCCAGCCTATGGAATAGCTTGTTTTTATCGTCCTCACGATTAAGAATCATATCTGCTGACAGGTTAATCATTGCCAAAGGATTTTTAAGATCATGAGTCAGGATGTAACCAAAGGTATCCAGGGCACTATTCGAACGAATAAGTTCTCTGTTCAATTTGAAGATTTCGCCTCCTCTTTGGGCAATTGCCTGCTGTATAACGTATGCTATTTTTTCAAGAAAAGCAATTTCTCGTATTTTCCAGTTAATAGACTGGCCCTTGGTCATTTTTTTCCAGCTTTCAAAAGATGTTCTTGGGCTAGGATAAGAAATGTGGCTTCCCTCAGGTTTAACAAATAGTTTTTCCGGCTTTCCGGCCCACACTTCCTCAACAATATTTTCTTTTCGAAAAAGGTAAAGAAACCACTTATTACCAGGAAGTAAATTAACCCTAATCACTCCAGGAAAGCAAATATCATTATGATACTCTGGCGGCAAAGAATTAAATTGGTTTGTAGAGAATAGACTTTCTTCTTCCTTATCCAAAAGATAATGGTCTATTATTTCTATTCTATTTTTATCGGGCGTATCCCCTATATAACTTAGCCCTCCATTATACTTCACAACAATTCCGTCAGCAGCAACAATATCCATTATCTTAGGGGCATATTTTTTCAGAACTCCCTCAAAATCATGTTGCACTAAAAGCTCAGCTTTAAGATCACGCTCCACTGCTCCCATAATCTTATGGGCACTAATCAATTCTTTTTGATGTTCCAAAAGATGATAATTTACAGCATATTGCGTTAAGAAAGTACATAAATTTCTCTGTTCGAGATCAACATGTTTAGGTTCTGTATTTTGACAGGTTACCAACCCCCAAAGTTTTTCTTCAATTATAATTGAGAAACTGGCACTCGCATTGGTATTGGTATTTCGAAGATACTGCAGGTGTATAGGCGAAAAAGCCCTAAGACTACAATAAGTTAAGTCCAGTTGCTCAGGAGAGACTCCAAGGATATCAAATATTTCTCCATCTATATCTGCGGCATTTCGGGCAGGAAATTTTAAATACAACTCACGCGCCTGTACCGGAATATCAAATTCGGGATATCGATACGATAGAAAAGAAGGGAGGTTGTCATTTTTTGATTCCGCAATCACCTGTCCACTATTATCTTCAAGAAATTGATAAACCATTGCACGATCAAAACCTGTTATTTCTTTGATCAGATGGGTCAACGTCTGCCAACAATCTTCACTTCGCTCAAGTTCTTTGGCATAGGTATTCAAATCTGTTGATTTTACAACATATTCATTACGAATCTCAATTTCAAAAAATATTTTTTCATCAAATTGATAGATGCAGAGATCATATTCTTGATTGTGAATAGAAATCCTTTGTGTAAACCTTTTAAGCGGAACAGCTGTATGCTTCCTTATTTCAGTCATCATCCATTCGCCATCATCAACCATCAAACTCAGTAACTGATCTATTGTAAGTCCTAATATTTTATCAAATGAAAGCGTCGTAATTTCAGCCGAATTCCTGCTGACTGCAATACACATATCATCCTCAAAAACAAATAAATAACCAAAATACTGGATTTTTCCGCAAAGATGTATTTGCTCTTCATGACATCCAACCTGAAGCATAAATTTCCTATTTAAAAATAAAACTGTAATATTCAAAAATCTTTAAGAAAGCTATCATTAAGAACACCGATAAACACCCTGAATAAAAGATATCGAATATATTTACTAAAATACTAACTATAGCTAAAATACAGAAATTTATTTCTTCAATTGAAATCTTAACATCATTATCAGTAAAACTCAAGATGAATTTGAAAGCTTGATTGTTTATCGTTTTCAATTCTATTTCTATAAAATCACAAACAAAGTTGTAATAAAAAGATTCATTAATTCATTTTGCTTCAACATTATAATTTTCCATTTTTCTTTCAAAAACAACTATACACTTAAATCACTTAATTTTGATTTTTTAACAAAGAAAATTTAATAAAAAAGAATTTATCTAGTGAAATTTACACTTATTATCCACTTAATTTTATTCAATTTACATTGAAACAATACAAATATGAGACAGTATAACATTGAAATTATATGATCCCCAAGTTTGGAATTCCTTTATAGAAAGGCAATTCAGTTAATGTAGTATCTGTGTCGATATACCTAAATCTTAATTTACAAAAGAAAAAAAGTGAGAGCATCATTTTTTATCATAATTTTAATTCACACATGATAGATTATTTATTTTCTTAATCATTAAAAAAATTAATCAACATAAAACACCAACATTATGGAATTACACAAGAAAATTTTATTAGGATCATTTATTTCAATGGCTATAGTATCATGTAATACTACCAATGATACTATAGATGAAAAAATCCCACAGGACCAACAATTACTTTCAGCGCTACAAGCTACTCCTCAAGCAGACATCCCGGCGGGTTTCGAAAACACCCAAATGTGTAAAGATGTTTATCTTCCAGGTGAGGATTATATTCCCGGAACAACTTCAAAAGGCGCTGTTGTTACTAATAAAAAATGGACAAATGGCAGCGTTATCACTGTAGGTCTTTACGGAGGTAGTACTTACGTTCGCAACAAGGTGATACAATATGCCAAGGAATGGTCCAAATATGCCAATATTACTTTTAATTTTGTTACCACTGGAACGCCACAGATTCGCGTAACGTTCACATCTGGTGCCGGATCTTATTCATATATAGGTAAAGATGCTCTTAGTATAGCATCCAATAAAGAAACCATGAACTTTGGCTGGTTTACTGATAGTACAAGTGACACCGAATTCAGCAGAACAGTCATTCATGAATTTGGCCATGCTCTTGGGATGATTCATGAGCACCAGCACCCTTTAGCAGCTATTCCATGGGATAAGCCAAAAGTATATGCCTATTATGCAGGTGCTCCAAATTACTGGACTCAAGCCCAGGTAGATAATAACCTTTTTGCAAAATATTCAACTTCACAGACTCAATATAGTGCTTACGATAAGCAATCCATTATGCATTATAGCATCAGCTCAACGCTGACCACAAACGGATTCAGTGTTGGTAACAATACCGCTTTATCTGCAACAGACAAACAATTTATCGCCACAGTATATCCAAAATAAGAAATCCACTTATCTCAATAAGAGTCTACCCTGTGTTAAATCGGGGTAGACTTTGCTTTTGTTTATAATTGAACAAGATATATTTCCTGACTTATGTTCTTATCTTTACATCCAATGAATCGAGAAATATATAGAACTATATATCCTCTACACCAAATTAAAAAATGGAAATAAAATTATCATTGGCTAAGCTAAAAACAATCCCAATGAATGGTTAGAAATAAAAAAGCCCCTGAAAAGGAGCTAAAAGTGACCGCAGAAGGATTCGAACCCTCACTGTCGGAGCCGAAATCCGAAGTTCTATCCATTAAACTATGCAGCCGATGTATGAGTAATAAATGATAAGCAATCTATAGGATCACTTATCATTTATTATTTTATTCTGATGATTTAGAATGTGATCTTCACTCCTCCCAGAATTTGAGCACCAAGAACTTTATATCCTTTGTACGTCTGGTATTTTGAGCTTAGAAGATTATTTCCGAGTGCGAAAATACTGAAATTTTTGTGAATTTTATACTCTGCAGAAAGATTTAAATCAGCATAGCCACCAACTTTATCGTTGGTATTCTCTGTAGATTGGAAAATCATACCCGGATTCCCCACACCCTCTATTGCATAAGAGTTTGTTGTTCTGTCACTTGCAAAAATCCCTTTGAATCCTAACAACAATTTCTTGTCTAGCATAGTATATTTTGCACCAATGCTGGCATTCACTAACGGAACGTTATAAATATTGTCATAATTCTTTAAATTATACTTGGTGAACCTTACTTCCCCGTCAATAACTAAATTTTCAAGTGGGAAATACTGTACACTTCCTTTGATATCGCTCACATTTCCATCATCATATACTGCAGAAAATGTATTGGCAAAATCATAAGCAGAACGGTTCAGGGTATAGTTATTATCGAAAATATTATTTGCCTTAAAGAACATAATATCTCTCATCTTTCCAAAACCTGCAGAGAAGTCATATTTCAGAGTTTCATCGATGTCCCCTCTCAATCCTACATAAAAATGATATTTCGTTTCTGTTGGCTTTAAATACTGGTCAGATAGCGCATATGGATTTACTTGTAAAAGATCTCCGTAGGTATTAAGCTTCAAACCTCCATCTACCCCACCATAGAACTTGAATTCTTTAGCTGCAGCAACCTGAAACTCAGCTTGCGGAAACCAGTAGGTCTTATTGTTCTTCATTTGCTCCATCTGAATATTTGAGTTTTTAGCATTCAGGAATGAGAATGAAGACCCAAGCATCAAGTAAGATTCTCCTTTTCTAAAGGTCACCTTTGGAGCCAAATTGGTATTAAAGAAATTGGATGAGTTCTTATTTCCAATTTCAAAATCTGTCTTCACAGCTTCTAAACCTACTCCTAAATCAGCATTCAGATTGATACCTGATTTACCTAGTTCAACAGCATGTTTAGAGAGATTTGCAAGAATGGAAACTTGATTTTCCTGAGCATCAAAATGATCTTTTAGGAATGATGATTTTACTCTTACGTCATTTAAAATTTCATTGGAATAAAAATCATAGTACCCATTTACCTTAAACTGATTTACTTTTTGCTTCAAATCTACATCAGCAGCCGGTTCAAGGGCATAAATACCATAATAATTATAATTATTTAATCCATATTCAGCATTCAAATTGAATTTACCTTTTTCTCCATAAGAATTAAGGAAAGCCCCGATAGTTGCTGAAGTCTGCTTTGATTTCCAATCGTAATCTTTTTTAAGACCACTGGTTGAAAGCAAGTGAACATCTGCTCCTACTTCAATTTTGTTATCAAGCACCTTAGAAACATTTCCGTCTAACAAAATTTTCCCATAGTTACCCATTCCAAACTGAACATAGTTATTCTGCGCTGTTCCGTCGAATTTTGGAGCCACGTCCTCGCCCTGGATGGTAGAAGTTTTAAAGTCTGAAACCGCTGGAACATCCGTAATGGTATATTTCACAGGGTTCTGGGACTTCTCTTCCGGCGGATAGTTTTTAATGGTTTCCACAGAAGTCTTCTTCTTCTCGATCTTCTTCACTTCCGGTTCCCTCTTTTTATTAAGAACCAGTTTTTCCTCCTTGATCTGGGAAAACGCGAACTGCGAAACCCCTAAAAATAATATGGATAATAATTGAATTTTCTTGTTCATATTTTCTTTATTTGAAAAATATAACGGGATCTATTTATTGGAAGCTATATAATTTCCCAACAAAGCCTTCCCTGACTGTTTTGAAAAAGTTTTGCCTAATCTGAATATATTAAACAGCCAAAGGCTCTGATAAACTTTTAAATTGTATTGATAATTTTTCTTTGTATTCTTTTCGGCAATATCATAGCTGTAAGAAATATCATACGGAAACCCCGAGGGCATCAATCCTAGTGTAATCATACTTCCAATCATTGGATTTCCACAGAAAGGAGTACGGGTTGTCATAGGGTGTAATGTTATTTTTGCAGCGTTGGTACTGTCATCTACAATTTCATAAATTTTGGAATGTTTTAAAATATCAAACTCTTTCTTAAGATCCTTATTGGCAACAAAAGCTTTTTGCTTCGGGAAGTCTGCCTTTGCATTTCTATACTCTTTATCAGAAACAGTATAGGCAGGTATGCAGCTCCAAAGCGAAGCAGAAACTAAAAAAGAGTATATTGTTATTTTAAACACTTTCAATTCTTATTTCTTAATCTGTTTTTTAACTTCTTTTGCTTCTGCAATAATTTCAGGGAAATCCTTGTAGTTTGCAATGATCTGGTCACAGGTATAACTTGCTTGATAATTATCTTTCAACCCAATATAATTCTTAGCCATTAGCACCAATGCCTTAGCTCCCCAATATTCTTCTGAAGCATAATTATTCGCCAGCTTAAAGATGGTCTCATTAGAAGACTTGAATGCCTTTCCTTTATTCTGATAATAAGCCTTTGCATAGAATGCTTCTGCTGCTACAGAGGTATTGGACGATTTTTCAAGGGAAGTATAAGCAGACTGAGCGTCTTTATCCTTTCCTGAATTCATTAAGCTTCTTGCCTTGATCACTTTCGCCGTTTCAATTACAGCAGCCGAATTTTTAGAATTAGCGATTACCGCATTGGCTAATTTTTCAGCTTCAGAGAAGTTCTTTTCATCTGCATACAGCTTCATTAGCTCAACATTCGCGTAGTTCTTAATACTGATATTGGAAGAGTTTTTAATACCCTCCAGATACTTTTTCGCTTCAGTGGTATTTCCTTGCGTAATGAAGATTTGAGCTAAACGAGTTTGTGCGTCATCCTGGTAATCATTCTGAATTCCAGCAACTTCCTGCAAAACAAGTAAAGCTTTAGTTGAATTATTTGTTTGATAATAACTTTCTCCTAATTCATATTTAGCCTGATATAATCCCTCACCTGTTGGATTCTGTGTCAGATACTTTTCGTAGTAAGAAATAGCATTTTTATAATCTTTCTTCGCGAAATATTGTTTTCCGGTAGATAGGTTGATCTCATCAATTTCAGAAGCATCTACATTCACTCCGATATTTCTTGCAAAGTTTTCATATCCTGAAACATCACCGTTCTTCGTAAAGATTGGTTTTGCCGCCTGAACTATTTTGGTAGCGTAGGCTGTATTTTTATATTGTTCACCCAAGGACTTCAACTCAGAAAGAGCTTTATCATTCTGGTTTTGATCAATATAATTTTGAGCTCTGTAAATAGAAGCATTGGCAATCAAATCCTTATCTGAAGATGTTTTAATTACCTTTCCAAAATAATCATTGGAATTGGTAAAATCATCCTGAGCTGCATAGGCGGTTCCAATCTCGTATTGTGCATCATCATAATACTCGGAATCCGGATATTTCGATAAAAGATTTTTTAAGTTGTTGATTTTCGCCTGAGTATCTCCTTTAAATCCTAGGGCCATTGCTTTTTGATATACAGTATAATCTGTAGCATCCTCATTTTTGTCGTAGATGGCAATTGCTTCATTCAGATCATTATTGGCGTAGTGAATATCTGCGAGACGAAGCTCTGCATCATTTTTAAATTCAGGTTTCGGATTCGTCAGATACTGCTTGAAAAACGTTTGTGCCTGATCAAATTTCTTAGATTTAAAATAAGCATATCCTAAGTCATAGGGCAATTGCTGTTTTTCAGGGAAAGTCTCATTAAGAAGCTTTTCGTAACGAACAATGGCAGACGGATAGTTTCCTTTCTGGTAATATACCTGAGCAAGCCAATATAAGGCCCTGCTGTTAAACTCTTTATTGATATTAAATCCTAAACTTCTCAGGAAATATTTCTCAGCTTCATCATAATTCCCTTTATTGAATTCTTCCGTCCCTAATAAATACGAAACTTCCTGATCTACTTTATTGATCTCAGGAGTAGAGCCCTGCAGCTTGTCAATGGCATTCAATGTTTCTTTATAGTTTCCGGAATACAGGTATGATTTCACCAATAGCGATCTCATTTCTGAAGCATTGGATCCATTCTGATTATCGTTGATATAACTTTGAATAACAGTAGACGGATTTTCAAACGGGTTACCTATATCATATCCTAATTTGGCGTACTGCTCATGAGCCAGTTTTTTCACTTTCGCATCATAATCCATCTGGTAAGAAGAACGGAATGCAGAAAGAGCCTCCTGCTTTTTATCAACAGCTAAATAGGCATTTCCTAATTGATAATAAGCATTTTGTGATAATGCAGAATTGCTGTTAAGAAGCTGGTTATAATAAGAAACAGCTTCATCATACTTTTTAAGCTGTGCTGCAACGAATCCCATTTCATACAGATCATTTTCAGATGGATTCTGCTGTACATTCAGATAATCTTTCAGATGTGGATAGGCAGAAGTATAATCCCCTTTCATGAAGTAACTTTCTCCAATGATCTTGTGAACCTCTGCTTTATAGGATTCTGAAATATTTTCGTTCAATAATGTATTCCCTTCAGAAATAGCTTTGTCATAATTCTTGTCATTATAGTACATCTGTACATAATAAGGACGCACCAGTTTTGAAAACTTATCCTGATCCTTAACGGAATCAAAATACTGGAAAGCCTTATCATTTTGTCTGTTGCTGTAATACAAATGCCCAAGCATATAGGCAATGTCACCTTTTTGAGACTGATCAGCTGTTTTATAGGCCTCTTCAAGGGCATCGGTAGCACCTTTAGAATCTCCCATCATGAATTTTGCATATCCAAGCTTTAGGATGTACTGTGTATTCTCCTCTTTCGAAAGTTGATACTGGTTCACCTTTTTCAGGGTTTCCAGTGCTTTCTCAAAATCCTTTTTCGCCAGATAATAATCTGCCAAAGGAAGATTAGCCTGAGCAAAATAAGCAGAGTTTGGATATTCTTTCATGAAAGCAGTCAACCCATCCTCAGCATGATTTTTCTGAAGAATTACCCCTATCACATTGTCAAAAAACTGAGCCGCTTCCTTTTTCGAACGAGACAAATTCTGGTTATAGAAATATTGTCTTGCGTATTCGTATTGGGAAGCGTTGTATATTTTGGTCTGATAAAGGTTTTCAGCTAGATTGAATCTATAATTTTCTTTCTGTGTAAAATATTGTGACTGTTGAGCATCGGAAATTCCGAAGTATATGACCGCAGCCGCTAAAAGTATTTTTTTTGATTTCATTCTTCTCGTATAAGAAAATTAGTCTAAATAAGTTAACGAAAATATTAAAAACTTATTGTTTAAGCAAGTTTTAACAGATTTAATACCCTAAGATAAATATTTAACAATAATAAAAACATTTCACTATTGTTTGATAAATTTTATTAATTTCGTCTGATAAAATGTAAACAATTTTAGTAAACAGCTATCAAAAATATATTTTGACCTGATACTTTTTCAACAGCAGCTAAAAACATACCATAAACATACTGTAATATGAAATTTAAGATACTTTTAGCATTAATTTTTGTAAACCTGATGCAGGCACAAAAATTAAACTTTCCCCAAACAGCTGTAACAGACTCTACTATCATGGAACAGCAAATGCCCGGTCTTGCATTACAGGTGATCTCTCAACTTCAGTCCCAAAAGTACAGGCCTGAAAATAACGTAGATTTTTTAGACAATCTTTTCCGGCTACAAATTATTGCGAAAGACTATAAAGCATCAGCAATAACCCTCGCCCAATTCCGTAATGAATTTGCAGATCATAATATGGCTGGTTATAAATTTATAGAATATGAAGTATACAGCATGGCTAAATTATATGAAGCAGAGACTAAAACCTCTTTTCCTAATGCTATTCAAACTGCATTTAATGAAAAGTATGCAAGTCTTAATGAAAAACAGATTCCCAGAATCGACTTGTCACTTAACGGAGATGTTGTCAATTACAGAAAACTTTTCAAAAAGGCACTTGACAAACAAAAAGGAAAAGAGAGTATAGATTATGGTTCTGCCCTTGCTTTATGTAAAAGCTATCTCAACTATAAAACGTTTGCCAGCATTAAACCAACGATTATAAACCTGCTTAGAGTAAAAGATAAAGAAAGGTTTATTATTGAAAACAAAGATTTCAAGACAAAAAACGGAAATACCTTAACGATAACCGTTATTAGAAAAAAGGAAAACAAATCTCCTCTTCCGGTTATTCTTACCAATAATATTTATGCCGGAGCTAATGATAGTTTTTTCGGAAAAAGAGCAGCAATCTATAATTATGTAGGAGCAGTAGTGAACACCCGTGGCAAAAGAAACAGTAATGATGAGAACAATCCGTTTGAGCATGAATCTCAGGATATCTATGAAGTGATAGATTGGGTAAGCAAACAGCCATGGAGCAATGGAAAGGTAGGAATGATTGGTGGCAGCTATCTGGGATTCAGCCAATGGGCTGCTGTAAAAAATCTTCATCCTGCACTAAAAACAATTGTGCCACAGGTTGCAGTGGGAATCGGGATTGATTATCCTGCTCAGAACAATGTCTTTATGAGCTATATGCTAAGATGGATTCAATATGTTACCAATAATAAATATACGGATGAAGCTGACTTTAGTGATTTTCCAAAGTGGGATTCTATTAATACAAAATGGTATAAAAGTGGAAAATCATTCAGGTCATTAGATACCATCAGTGGTAAGCCCAGCAAGATATTCCAAAGATGGCTGGATCATCCCGGATATGATCAATATTGGCAAAAAATGGTTCCTTATAAAGAGGAATTTGCTAAAATAAACATCCCGATCTTAACGACAACGGGATATTATGATGATGACCAGATAGGTGCATTATATTACTTTAAGGAGCATCATAAATACAATAAAAATGCTGAGCACTATATGGTCATTGGCCCCTATAATCATGGCGGGGCACAAAGCTTTGGATTCACCTATGTAAATAACAGCCCCATTGATAAGGTTGCCAGAATAAGCATTGATGATCTTGCTTTTTCATGGTTTGATTATATTCTTAAAAATGGTAAAAAACCTGAAATTTTAAAAGATAAAATCAATTTTCAGGTAATGAATACCAATACATGGAAACATGTTCCTGTTCTAGACAAAATGCATACGTCTAATCTTAAATTTTATCTTCAGGATCACAAAAGCAATCCTTCGGTATTCAAAAAACCATCTCATGTAAGTTTTACCAAGCAAATTGTTGACTTCAAAGACCGAAGCTCTAAAGATTCTTATTATGTCATCAGTAAAAAAGACAGTATTAAAACAACCAATCTGGTCTATTTTGAGAGTGAAGTATTGGATAAGGATATTATTTTTAGTGGAAATCTTGCGGGATACTTCAATGTTTCCATTAATAAAAGGGATTTTGACACAGACACTTCCTTATATGAAATTCAACCAGATGGAAAGTCTTTTTTATTATCCAACCATTTGGTAAGGGCCAGCTATTCTAAAAATAATGAAGTACGCCAACTTCTTGAACCTAATAAAATTGAGCAGATTCCAATCAAGCAATCGATATTTATGAGTAAGAAGATCAAAAAGGGAAGCAAACTCCTTTTATTGGTGGGTGTCAACAAAAATTCGGCATGGCAGATCAATTATGGGACGGGCAAAGATGTAAGTGAAGAAACCATACAAGATTCCGGAGAACCTTTGGAAGTAAAATGGTATAATGACAGCTATGTGGAAATACCTGTTTATGAAGACTAAAGGCTTTTCGTTAAGTATTTTTACCTAAATGTTCTTAACGACTGTTAACATCAAAATAAAAAATCATTACATTTGTTTTTTTCAAATCAAATATAGTTATTGAATGAGTCAACTTTTTAGAAGAAAAATCTATTCGGATACAGACACATCGACAGGGCTTTTAAGAGTTTTAGGTGTATGGGACATTGTATTTTTTGGTATTGCGGCGATTATAGGAGCTGGAAGTTTCAGTAGTTTGGGAGAAGCCGTTTTTAGAGGTGGTCCCGGTGTTATCCTTCTATATTTGATTTGTGGTTTTGCCTGTGGGTTCACCGCTTTATGCTATGCAGAATTTGCCAGCAGAATTCCTACTGCAGGTTCTGCCTACACATATGCCTATGCCAGTTTTGGGGAGCTTATCGCCTGGGTAATCGGTTGGGCTCTGATTATGGAATATTCTTTCGGGAATATATACGTAGCCTTTTCCTGGTCGGATTATTTCACTAGTTTTTTAGGCCGTCTTGGAATGCATATTCCCGATTATCTGACCTGCAGCTATACTGAGGCAAGAAAAGCTTTTCAATATGGTTCCGAAAACAAAGAACTGCTAAGTGCATGGAATACAGCTCCGTTAATCGGAAGTTTGAAATTCATTGTAGATATTCCGGCATTGGTGATCAATGGTTTGATTACGTGGCTTTGCTTTGTAGGAGTAAAAGAAAGCAAAAACTTCAATAACTCTCTGGTTATCTTAAAATTAGGAGTAATTTTATTGGTTATTTTGGTTGGTTTTGCTTACATCAACACTGAAAACTGGACACCAATAAGTCCTACAACAGGAACACCCTCATTCATGCCAAATGGTTTTGCAGGTGTAATGAGTGCTGTGTCCGGAGTATTCTTCGCTTATATAGGATTTGATGCTTTAAGTGTACTTTCTGAGGAGACCAAAGATCCACAGAAGACCCTGCCCAAAGGAATGATCATCTCTCTTGTATTGTGTACAGTGATCTATATTGCTCTGACATTGGTATTAACAGGAATGGTAGATTATAAGAAATTTGACGGCGTGGGAGACCCGCTTTCGTTCATATTTGAAAAAACGAATGCTAATGTAGCCTGGATGGAGCTTGTAGTTTCCTTTGTTGCAATTGTGGCCATTACCACCGTATTATTGGTTTTCCAGATGGGACAGCCAAGAATCTGGTATGCAATGAGCCGTGACGGGCTGATGCCTCAGAGATTTCAGAAAGTACACCCAAAATATAAAACACCATCGTATGCGACTATTGTTACAGGGATTGTGGTAGGTATTCCTATCCTGTTTACAGATAAAACTTTTATCCTTGATTTTACAAGTATCGGAACTATTTTCGCATTTGTATTGGTGTGCGCCGGGGTACTTCTTCTTCCTGCCAAGGAAAAAATTAAAGGCAGATTCCACCTTCCTTATGTAAATGGTAAAATTATTTTTCCTGTTATTTTTATTGGGGGGCTAATTGCTTTTTATTATTGGCAACCGGAATTTTTCCAGACTCTTATGAACTGGGGAGATCCTAAAGAAGGAGAATTCAGAGCTTCTATTTTCTTCTTCATTATCATCAATCTGATCTTATGCGTTGTAACTTTCATTAAGAACTTATCATTAATTCCATTGATTGGATTAAGTTCATGTCTGTATCTTCTTACAGGAATGAGTCACGAGAATTGGTTCTGGTTCGGAATGTGGTTCCTGATCGGTATGGTAATTTACTTCTGTTACGGATACAAAAACAGTAAATTGGGAAAAGAATTAAAAAACAGCTAAATAAGTAGCAAATATAATTGCGGAAAGGCAAAATAGCAAAGAGGTTAAATCCGATGGAGAAACCGATTGGCTATTTTGCCTTTTTGCTTTTTTATCCTTTCGTAAAAATCGGCAGAATTATTGCTTTAACTTCAATAGAATCAATAAACTAGACCATCATGACTGAAAGAATCAAAACATACAGAGAATTTTATCAGTTTTATCTTACTGAGCACAGTAAAACAGGAACCCGAATTTTTCACTTTATCGGAACCCTGCTCATATTTTTTGTTATAGGCTATGTTATCAGCTCCGGAAAGGAAAGGTTTCTGTGGTACATCCCGATTGTAGGGTACGGATTTGCATGGTTTAGTCATGCGGTTATTGAAAAAAACAAACCTGCCACCTTCAAGTATCCCATATGGTCTTTAATCTCAGATTTCAAGCTATTTTTTGAGCTTTTAATCGGGAAACAGAAATTTATTACGAAGACTGGTAGCCAGCCTCATTAAACTTAAATTTTTCAACAACTTACAGGATTGCAAAAAGGAAAACTTTATTGCCAATGAATCCTATGCCGTTAAAACATCCATACATAAAAAAACAGGAGCTTCTAAGTTCTAGCTTCTATTTTGAGAGTGCATTTTCACTCCTATTAAATATCCTAAAGACGGAAGGATAAAGGATAACAGCAATGGTACAACTAAGGAAAAGCCACTCCCTTCCAGCACTACAATTAAAGGAAATGCAAATGCATTATAGGCAATCAGTGCCAGAGTAAACATAAAACTATTACCACCTGCTGTTGAAAAAAGATTAAAATCATTTCCAAACTGATCAAACAATCCAGACATTATAAACAATAAAACATTTACAAAGAACACCCATAGGACAGACCTGTACGTCATTTTTTTCTTTGCATTCACATATCCCGCAAGAATTAAAAGAAGTGACATGATTCCAGAGATCGTGTAATCTACACCAGACATATCTACTTCACTCCCACTCTTTCCAAAGAAATAAATGGTATACAACAACACATTGATGATATAGATTACTGTAACAAAATTCATAGGTTAAAACTTAATATTTATAATTAATATAGTTTTTCGAGAATACTGTAATGAACGGTATTCAATATCGCTTCTACTTTTGCATCGCTGTTCTTCGCCAAAACGGGAATATAGCTAGAGAAAAGCATTGTCTTATCATTGTTAAAAGTTACAACCACTTCCTCAAGAATATTTTTATCATCCACAAAAAACTGAATTCTGTTATCTACAATTCTCCAAAAAGATAATCTCGGCTCAGAGGGTGTACAGTCGCCTACACTTCCTCCTACATAATTATAAACAGCAAAACCATCCTCCCTGAGAGCATAGTTCCTCATCAAACGGCAGTTATCAAAATCCTTTTTAACTTTCGTTTTACCCTCATAAAAGCCTGCTTCTTTCAATTTCCAGAATCCCAGGACATCTTCTCTCTTTAATTTCTGTGCATTCACAAGAGAGGAAAAAACAAAAACAAAGGCTGAGGCCAGTATCATTCTTATCATTATTTCTTATTTTTCTTTTTGTTTATTTTCTTATGATCCGAGCTTTCAGTTTGTTTATCCATATTTTCTCCAAGATCAATAAGTCCCATGGAAAGCATTGAGGCAGGATCTCCATTTTTTTCACCTTCTCTCCAGGTTTCAAAAGCCTTATCCTGAAGCCCCAAAAGATGATAATAAGCTCCCAAAATATTATATCCTTCTGTTTCACCAAGGCTTATTATTTTTTTGGAAAGTTCGATCAATTCCGGGTGAGGCTTAATTTTTTGAGCCTTAAGTTTTTCATGATCTCCTAAAAAACCTGGAGTATATTCCATCATTTTTAATCCAAAGGTATTGAGGCAAGCCTTAGCCAAACCTTGATTACAAAAACTTTCACTAATTGTGGTAAAATCATTGGAAAACAAGGCATCCAGCCCAGACATATCTTTCGTTTTATCATAATATGCAGCCAATAAAGCTGCTCTTTTCTGAGACTCTTCGGAATTTATTCTGTTATTAACCTCTGTACTGTCTTTTTTACGAGCCCATACTCCATTTTTAACCCAGTCAGAAATCCCAATAAGCTTATCTTTTTTAATTTTAAAAATAAAAACACTTTTATCAGGAATTATCACCAAGCTGTCATTTCTGGTAAAGTAATAGCTGCTAATCATTCCGCCAATTACCTTTCCGTTTCCATCAAAATTGAATCCCTTATAAAAGGTTTCATTTCCCTTCTCTTCAAAATATCCCTGTAAGGCATTATCGGCCTTTTGAGCTGAAATAATGGTTATAAAAAAAGTAGAAGTCAGTACGAATAATTTTCTCATCTGTTATTTTCTTAATAGCAATATAATGGTTTCGTTATAGGCTGCAAAGCAGCCCATAACGAAACCTCTTTAATCATTAAATTAATGTTTTATTTAAATCTCTTTTTAAAGCTGAACTTAAGTCTGTTCATCAATCCAGGTTCTATGATATCAACTCCCAGTCCAAAATTACTGTCAGCTACCGTATGATGGTCATTTCGGAACTTTTCAAATTCACTTTGGGGAATTTCAATATTAACCAATGGATCACACTCAATAGTAACTGTAGCTCCGTTTTTACTTACTTTCTTCCTGCTTTTATAATCAAAATAAGGATTATTTATGGTGCTTTCCTGAACTGTATATTTTTCTTCTGTATCAATTTTTTGATCGGTATACAGGTTAATCTCATACTTCTCTCTGTCAAAGTTATGCCAGAACGGTAAATCTTTATGCATAAAATCCCTTGCACTGGCTTTTACTACACTTCTATCGAAGTACATCAGAAAACGATTATTTTGCGGATCCATATAGTAAGGATTTTCTACGGTAGCAGAGTATTGAATCTTTATTTCATTTAACTTTTTATCATCACCAACTACGTCTATAGCAGCGTCCTTAAAGATATTTCTTATATCGGTTCCGTTTCTGTCATTAGAATAATTAAGACCATAAAAAAGAAAATTGTTCCAGCTGTCTATGATTTCCCTTTTATTAGTAATTTTAAAATATCTCCTCATCGCATTGGCACGATTCCCTTTATAAGTAGTCTCCAGATTCAGTTTTCCTGTTGATCCCTGCACATTGAAGTCTATTTTTTCATTAAGGCAGAAATAGGGAAACCTAAATGGTTTTCTTACCTGAAGTTCCTGATCTCTTTTCACTTCAAGATAATGCATAAAATAGATAAACCCTCTGTTCTCAATCAATCCGAATTCATCTCTGATAGTAGCATCAATAAAATATTCCTCACCTTTGTAGTTTACCTTTACCACCACATGATTGAAGTTCAGCAATGAGGGTAGGTAATATTTAATATAGTAATCTGTATTGAAATTCACCAGTACAACAGAAGCATCCACTCCTATATAATTAAGGA
Source organism: Chryseobacterium aurantiacum (assembly GCF_003020585.1). Lineage (GTDB taxonomy): Bacteria > Bacteroidota > Bacteroidia > Flavobacteriales > Weeksellaceae > Chryseobacterium > Chryseobacterium aurantiacum. Next base: position 1,416,416 of record NZ_PXUE01000001.1, on the reverse strand, counting down.
TAACCTTTAGCAAAACACATTTTGCCTTACAGTCTCCCTGCTTGTTTTCATAGGTTATGGCAGGTTCCTGAGGCTTATGGCCATTCATTTCATCTGCATTGAAGATATAATAGATATGATTCTGAACATACTCTATAGCAAACCGAAGTTTTTCATCCAGATCATGAATCTCATCCAGTTTTTCCACTAAATTGGGAGCAAAATCCTTTAGGGAAGATTTATTGAAAATTTCTTCATAAAAAGGAACTATATAATTGGAAAGATCCTTCCAGTTATTGTCTGTTGCAAAGTCTATATAAGGAAAAATTTCACGGCCGGCATCTACGGGATTGATGTAATTCTGCTCTTCAATAACGAAGCGTTCACCTTTCTTTAATTGATTAATTTCCGGTTCCAGCACATTTCCTTGTTCATCTCTGAAAAACGTTTTTTTATAGGCAATGGTCTGCTCACGTTCATTAATAAATGTAAACTTAAAGCTCCCGTATGCCCAGTAATTATCCGGGCTAACCCAAACATATTTTGAAAATTCCTTTCTCAGGAAATCACGATCTGTAAAAGGCTTAACTCTTGAGTCCTCCAGCACCAGTACATCATACAATCTAAGATCTTTGATGGTAATATTAATCTTTTTATTACTGCTCAGAACTCCTCCACTACTTTGATTTTCGCTGTCGAGAACCTTAATTTTAGTATCCGGAATCTTATCTATCAGGACTCCGTCTCTCAAAACACTAATCCTATGAAGCTGATATATCTCATTTTCTTCCACAATAACATCAGAAACAGAGGCTCTTTCTAAGTTTCCAGGCTCGTTTAAGGTATAGGCCATGCAGGCATACTCACTATTTTCGTTATTGCTTGTGTAATATTTTTTGTCTAAAAAGTAACAGTAATCGCGGCCTTCATCAGTTTGTTTTCTGGCAAATTCGGAATCTTTGATGCGGTCCATAATCTCCTGGTCCCCAATATTCCCCGCCCACATTTCAGGCTTCTGTATCCTGTAGTTTTCAACTTGAATTTGATTATCCATATTTATATTTACGTATTATGTTCTTTGGTTATGATCATTAAGAACCTCAAATTAAATGATTAAAAAACTAAAAAACAATAGAAGAACTGCGACAATTCCCGAAAAAGTTCGGCATGGTAATTGCCAAGTAAGGTTTAAAATCAAGTTTATGAAAAGTATAGCAACAATTCTAAAAGGGGCAGCACCCGCATTAGCATTATTCGCAATGACACAATGTACAACTACCGCAGGAGCATCCTCAGCTGATGAAAAAACTTTCATCGTAGGACCACAAACTGCAGATTGTACAGGAGTAGCTCCTATGAAATGTCTGCAGGTAAAGGAAAAGGCATCAGAAAACTGGACTAATTTCTACACGAATATCGATGGATTTACCTATGAACCCGGATATGAATATGTTTTGAAGGTAAAAACAGAAAAAATAGCAAATCCACCAGCTGATGGTTCTTCCATCAAATACACTTTGGTAAAGCAGGTTTCCAAAACTAAAAAAGAAGCTGCAGCCAATGAAAAAACACTTATTATAGGATCACAAACTGTAGATTGTTCTGCAGGAGCCGGGCGTATGAAATGTATGCAGGTAAAAGAAAACGCTTCTGAAAGCTGGAGTAACTTCTACAGCAATATTGAAGGATTTACTTATGAGCCAGGATATGAATATGTTTTGAAAGTAAAAACGGAAAAAATTGCCAATCCACCGGCAGATGCATCTTCAATTAAATATACATTGATAGAGCAGGTTTCTAAAACCAAGAAATAATAAAAAAAACTCCGAAGAAATTTCTTCGGAGTTTTTTTTGTCTGTAAATCTGAGAAAAGAAACTTTTATCAAATAATGATGTTTCTCTTATTCAGTCTTTCTATTCTTTATTAATATCCCTGTTCTTTTTGAGGGGGTTCAGGATATTTTCCTTTGCTCACTTCTCCTACCGTGTTGGCAGTAGTCATAGCTACAACAAGATCATTCAACATATTGCTGGCTGCAGTAGGCGAATTGGGAAGAAGTACAAGATTGCTTCGGGTACTTGCTCCTACAGAATGTAAAGTATCATAATGCTGGGTAACTACAATAAGCGCAGATGCCTCGTGGGAATTGATATCCACATTGTTCAGCATTCTTACAGATTCTTCAAGACCTTTTGCAATTTCTCTTCTTTGATCTGCAATCCCCTGCCCTTGTAGCTTTTTAGATTCTGCCTCTGCTTTTGCTACAGCAACAATTCTGATTCTTTGTGCTTCAGATTCATATTCTGCAGCTGTTTTTTCTCTTTCGGCAGCGTTGATCCTGTTCATGGCATGTTTTACCTGTTCGTCCGGATCTATATCTGTTACCAGCGCCTTGATAATATCATATCCGTAGCTGTTCATTGCTTCCTGAAGTTCACCTTTTACGGCTACTGCAATATCATCTTTTCTTACGAAAACATCGTCAAGTTTCATTTTAGGAACTTCTGCACGTACGACATCAAATACAAAGGATGTAATTTGATTTTCAGGATTTTCCAAACGATAATACGCATCTCCCACCTGATTTCTTATTACCTGATACTGAACAGAAATTTTCATTTTAATAAACACATTGTCCAATGTTTTGGTATCAATCATTACATCTAATTGTTGAATTCTAAGATTCAGTCTTTTAGCAATTTGATCAATGATAGGAAGCTTAAGGTGTAAGCCGGAGTGTTTTACTCCCTGAAATTTTCCAAAACGTTCAATAATTACAGCTGTTTCTTGCTTCACAACAAAAAATGATGCAAATAAAATAATTAACCCCAATAAAATAACGGGTGCTAGAAAAATTCCCATAGTTTAAATTTTTATGATAAGTAGTTATAATCGTGTTTTTGTTAAACTATCCAAGCTCACATTAACGAGTTGAAACAGTTTTTTATAAATATACTACTTATTTTCAAACTAAACTGTCATTCCGATGTCTATTCCTTTAATTTTTCTATATAAATCTGTAGCGTAGTTATCTGTCATTCCTGAAACGAAATCGATAATTCCTAGGACTTTCTGATAATCTGTTCCGTTATCATATACAAACTGTCTTGGAAGAAGTTTTAATGCTTTTTTATCGTAGGATTTCCTTTCATCTTCAGGTTTCAGAATGGAAGGAATAAAGTGATCCAGCAATTCGTACATTACGTTATATCCTGCATTTTCAATTTCCACAACCGCCTTATGATTGTAAATTTTTTCAATGGAAAATGATTCTATGTCCTGCAAGGCACTGTTTTCAGATTTATAGATATCCAAAAGTCCTTTATCCAGATTACCCTCCAAAATTGTTTCAAAGTTCTGCTTATAGATTTCGAGGGATTTATTGATTAGGGCATTAATGGCTTTGGCTCTTAAATAAGAGATTTTTTCATTTTCATTGGAAATAGAAGCCAGTTTATTTTTAACCCTGTCTATATCATTGCTTTCGGATTTTACCAGTTCAAAGAAAAGGTTTTCACAATCTGAAGTGGATACAATTCCTAATCTGTGGGCATCCTCCATATCTATAATATTGTAGCAGATATCATCCGCTGCTTCTACCAGCCATACAAATGGGTGCCTTTTGAAGATATGAGGTTCTTCACTTTCAGAAATAAGCTGGGTTCCTTTTGCTATTTCAAGGAAGATATCTTTCTCATTTTGAAAGAACCCAAATTTTTTACGATGAATAATTCCTTTTTGCTTTGCTACAGCTTCACACGGATATTTTGCAATACTTGCCAATGTAGAAAAGGTAAGCTGAATTCCTCCCGCATCTTTTCCCTGCTGTTGCTGAGCCAATACCCTGATTGCATTTGCATTTCCTTCAAAATTGACCAAATCAGCCCATTCCTTTTCATTGAATTTTGATTTCAAATCCTTTTCATTTCTTTCAAAATAGCTTGCAATGGCATCTTCTCCGGAATGTCCGAAAGCAGGATTCCCCACATCATGGCAAAGACATGCGGCAGCAATTACATTTCCTAAATTGTATAGATAAAAATTCTTTGAATCTTCAGTAAGGTCATTTTTATAATCCTCAACAATAAATTCACCAATAATACTTCCTAAACTTCTTCCTACAGAGGATACTTCCAGGGAATGCGTAAGTCTGTTATGTACAAAAACACTTCCGGGAAGAGGAAAAACCTGAGTTTTATTCTGCAGTCTTCTGAAAGCTGAAGAGAAGATTATTCTGTCGAAATCTCTTTGAAAATCAGTTCTTGAAACCTTGGTCTGTGGATTGTTTCCTGTACGTTGATTGGTGAAAATCTGGTTTAAATTCATCATTTTTCAAAATTACTCCAAATTTTAATTTTATGGAATAGTATTTAGATTTTTATTAAAGAGATCTTTCATTCAAAAAATCTATTGCAGCAAATGTTTTTCATGGTCAAAATCCAGAAGAAAATAGCCTACATTTGGTGTACTGAAGCAGAATGAGGAAGATTCTTTTATTTCTGAAAAATAATTTAAGCATATCATTAAAATTCTTTTGTAAATGACAGACAATACATGGCTCAACAGATGGGATGATAGATACGACAGCGAACAGTTTGCGTATGGAACAGATCCTAATCATTATCTGAAGGAACAACTGAACAAATTAATCCCCGGTAGTATCCTTTTTCCCGCAGAAGGGGAAGGACGAAATGCCGTTTTTGCAGCTACCAAAGGATGGGATGTTTCTGCATTTGACATCAGTGGAAATGGTCAGAAGAAAGCTTTTCAGCTTGCTGAGCAAAACAAGGTAGGTATTGATTATCAGGTAGGAGAATTATCCACGTTGAATTACAGCAAAGAGCAGTTTGATGTCATTGCCCTTATTTATGCCCATTTTCCGGCATCTGTTAAATCTTCAATACACCAAATGCTGAATCAGTATCTGCGCAAGGGTGGTTTTATTATTTTTGAGGCTTTCAGTAAAAACCATCTTGAATATATTGCCAAAGATGAAAAAGTAGGAGGTCCAAAAGATATTGAATCTCTGTTTTCCATAGATGAAATTAAAGTTGATTTTCCAAATTATAATACAGTGGAACTTACGGAAACAGAAATTGAACTTAATGAAGGTATATTTCATAACGGAACAGGTTCTGTTATTCGTTTTGTAGGGCAGAAAATCTAGATTTATAAAAGTCTTTATTGGGGATTTTACAGATCCGAATTGAGAAACCCACCGGCATATTTTGCAAAAAAATTAGCTCTGTACACTTCTCCAATTGGGATCTCAGCATCTTCTATATATATATTATGATTATCAAATGAATCAATATATTCTGTATTAACTACATATGACTTACTCACCCGAATAAAATTTTCTCCGGACATTTTCTGATGGATTGTTTTCAGGTTCATTGCTGTGATGAGTTTCTGCTGCCTAGTATGCATTACAACATAATCCTTTAAGCCTTCTATAAACTTAATATCCGAAAAACTGATCTTGTAGAACCGTCGGTCTGCCTTGATGAATAAAAAATCTGTAGTATTGGACTCTACTGTATTTTTTATGGTATCTATAGACAAAAGCTCTGTATATAAGATTGCTTTATCTATTGCCTTTTCTAATCTTTGAGGATCAATGGGCTTCAGGAGATAGTCTACGGCTTCAAGTTCATAACTTTTCAATGCATATTGAGAATAGGCTGTGGTAAAGATAATCAGGGATCTTTTGGGAAGCATTTCAGCAAACTCCAGTCCTGTTACCATCGGCATTTCAATATCCAGAAAGATAAGATCTACGTCATTGTCCTTAAGAAATTCCAGCGCTGATGGTGCGTTGGAGAATTCACCGAGAATATCAATTTTCGAGGATTCTTCAATCAACGACCGCATTTCTGCTCTTGCCAAAGGTTCATCATCTACTATAATACAGTTCATCATACAGGAATTTTTAAATTAACGGTATATTCTTTCTCTTCAGAATTGATATTGAGTTCAAAGGTATCATTATAAAGAAGTTCCAACCTTCTGGTAATATTAGCAAGCCCAAGGCCTCCGTTTTTCTTGTCTGATACAACATAATCCGGATTTCTGGAGTTTACACATTTAAAATGAAGAAACTTATCTTCAATACTGATCTCTATTTTCACATAGGATTCTGTTCCACTGATATCGACGCTATGTTTTACGGCATTTTCCACAAAGGTGGTAAATAAATTGGGCGGTATAAAAGTCGTATTGATTATTCTTTTATCAGTTTCTGTATGAATATCAAAGGAAAAATGTTCACGTCTAATTTTTTCAAGGTTTAAAAAATTGGACAGAAAATCAATTTCTGAAGTCAATAGAGTTTTCTCTTCACTGTTTTCATACAGCTGATATCTTAGAAATTCTGAAAGTTTAACAATAACCACGGATGCTTTTGCTGGATCTGTCCTTATCAAAGCCTTTACATTATTCAGCATATTGAACAGAAAATGGGGATTAATCTGGTTTCTAAGCTCATTCAGCTCCATATTAAGGGTAAGATTACTCAGTTCATTGATTCTTTTATTATCATTGATCCACTTTTGCAAAAGTTTAATTGTGGTGGTGGTCAGAATAATGGGAATACACATCAACACTCCCTCATAGATTCCTCCTTTTTCATTCTCCCTCTGAATATGATCAATCCTGAAATCAGAAAAAAGGGTTCTTAGGCCATATCCGATAATATTAAGCCCCACAACTCCCAATACAACAAGCAATACAAGATAACTGAGGTATCGTGTTTTAAAGAAAAGCCGGGGAACAAGTATATAGGTATTAATGTACACCATGATAATAAGTGCTACATATACAAAGAATAATACATAATACTGGGCGCTTCCCGAGTAAGCATGCCAAAATCGGGCACTATACAGCAAAAAGAAAAAGAAAACAAGGAATAACAGATGTCTTCGCAATCTATATTTTCTCTCCACCAGAAAGTCCATTACAAATGTTTCTTTAAATTTCCAAGGGCTGTATTTCATAGTAGGAAGCTCGCTTTATCATTAACAAAAATAGTCATTAACGTAAATTACAACTATTTTATTATACAAAACCTTGGTTTTATTATACTAATTATGAACATCCTGGATTTTGTATAAAATACCGGCCATTTTGTATAAAAACAAATTCTCCGTTTGGTTTTCTGTATTTCTTTGTACTGTTTAAAAAATGCGCATGGAATTAACGACTTTTCACGAACTAACAAAGGAAATATCATTGGAATGTTTTTTTATGACAGAATCTCAAAAGGAAGAAAAAGTAATACAGCTTATTGATTTGCACCACTTTGTAGAATGTTTTGATCCGAAGATAAAAATACTGAACTACATTCACCATTCTATTAATATTGTAGAACAAAACGGTGAGAAAAAAGGAATCCTATTCTGTGACCTGAACCACTCTCCTGTGCCCGACAGCAATACTTCAGAAGAATTCAGAAGAAGATATGAACTTTCAGAAATCTGGTTTGTTTTTGTAGAAGAAACCTCTGCTTCTAACATGGCAAGCTATACTGATGCTATTATTGAAAACAGTCTGGATATTTTCTATGATAGAATTTTTTCATTCAATTTTTTCCAATCGATAATAAAGAGGTTGAAATAACTGGTGGATAATATCCCTCAGTGTATGCTTCCATTAATGTGTTCCCATTTTTGAAAATACATTAATAACCACTACACCAATAACGATAAGAGCAATGCCAATAATGGCCGGTAAATCCGGAACCTGCTTGAATGCTATAATCCCGATCATTGTTATAAATACAATCCCTACTCCTGACCAAATAGCATAGGTAATCCCTACAGGAATCTGACGAAGGGTTAAACTCAGGCAATAAAAAGCACAGGCATACCCTACTACGGTAACAACAGATGGCCACAGTTTAGAAAATTCTTCCGACTTTTTCAAAAAGGTAGTGGCAATAATTTCACATATAATAGCTAAAGCAAGAAAAATATAACTGCGTCCCATATGATGTATTCTTTTATGCAAAAGTACTAAAACCTACTTCCTTTTTCTCCTTTCCATCAATAAAGAATCTGTGAAAAGCTAATTGATATTTTTGCATTTGCACCCTACTCAAGGCTCTAGTGTGAGACTACACGCCACTCAAAAACCACACAAAAACATATTAGCCAAGACGTTAGCCTTAAAAAGGTTAGTATTATATCATATAATCTATCAAGGTTTCCAGATTAATACCGGAGAGAAAAGTCACTTTTTTTCCGATTTTGGCACAAATAGACAGGTCAAAATCTGTCATGGAATCTGACAACTGTCAAAAGGATCAACGTAAAAAATCACCAATAAAATAAATTTCGTTAACACAGAAATCTATTTCTCGATAAAATTTCACATCCCATTAAAACATTTTACAGTGATATTATGCATCGCATTATTTATTATTTGTTTTATCAAGTCTAATATAGAAGTCTGCAAACCGTTAACACTTTTATATTTTTTTAAAGGCAGAACAATAAATATATTAATAAATTCACAATAATACATTAACACATTGTAAACAAAAAACCAACGTAAAATTAATTAAAACACCCCTAACACACTGACATACATCATAGTATTTTACTTTGGCACGTGATTTGAAAGCTGTAATATTGCAATTGAAAGATTGATAAAATAAAGTCAAATAATTAAAAATAATACAAAATGATAACTTATATCGGTATCGCAACATGTTTAGTAGTATTCTCATCATATTTCATGACAGTAAGAAGAGAAAGAAACTAATTATTAAAACAAAAAGCCTATAGCAAAACTATACTAATTATATTGTTTTATGTTTTTACTCTGAGAAATCAGATCGCTCTTTTACCATTGAGGTAAAAGGGCCCAAAAACATAGCAAAAAGATCTTAGTTTCATAACAAATTTTAATATCCAAATGAGTAAAGCCGGACATCTGTCTGGCTTTACTTTTTATTTACAAATACCACCCCGTAGCCGTCTCTCCTCCTCTATTTTCTCGCTGGCCCAGGTATTTATTATCAATCAGGATTTTAGATCGCATTCAATAAAGCTTTATCTTTGTTAATCCAAGAATTATTTAATCGCCATCATGAATCTTTACAATCTCATTATTCAAGACAAAGAACAAGTAAACCTTAATGAAGTATTTCTTGATAAGCATAACAGGGATCACCTTGTACAGCTTATCAAGGAAAATACCTACAGCAAGGAACTGCTGGAATACGGCCTTCCGGTGAATAACAAGATCTTGCTTCAGGGAAGTTCAGGATGTGGAAAAACAATGACCGCAAAGGCTATTGCCAATGCTCTGGGGAAAAATATCATCATTTTAAATTTGAGCAATATTGTTTCATCCCGTATTGGCGAAACCTCCCAGAATATTAAGATGATATTTGATAAAGCAGCAAGAGAAAGATCTGTTCTTTTTCTGGATGAACTGGATCAAATTGGAAAAGCAAGAGGCAGTGATGATAAGGATGTGGGCGAAATGAGAAGACTGGTGAACACTTTAATCCAACTGATTGATTATTACCCCGAAGATGCTCTTCTTCTTTGTGCGACCAATCATCCTGAGATCATTGATACAGCTTTATTAAGACGTTTTCAGCTGAAGATTAATTACGAAATGCCCTCCGAGGATTTTTTAAATACCTTCTATGATAAACTGCTTGGTCAGTTTCCTGAAGAGATGAGGAATATCGAAAGAAAATACTCCGTTTCTTTTGCAGAGGCTAAGGACCATGCTTTGACCTCCGTAAAAGCAGCCTTAATAAAAAAACTGGAAGCCAAAGAAACCCTTAAGTCATGAAAGAAGACATTCTCCATAACCTCGAAATCATCAATAACCGGATAAAAAGAGCATGTGAGAAAGCAGGCAGAAATTCTCATGAGGTAAAATTATTACTGGCCACCAAAACTGTTTCCGCAGAACGTATTAAAATAGCTTTGGAAAACGGACAAACCCTGATTGCTGAGAATAAAGTTCAGGAGCTGAAAGAAAAGTATGAAGATTTAAGAGTAACCCCTCATGAAAATCACTTTATCGGGCATCTTCAGACCAATAAAATTAAGGATATTTTAAGATATGAGGTATCTTGTATTCAGTCTCTTGATCGTCTGGAATTGGCAGAAAAGCTTCATCAAAAACTAGTGACTGAAAACAAGACACTGGAAGTTCTTATTCAGGTCAATACCTCCAATGAGCAAAGCAAATTTGGGGTAGATCCTGATAAAGCCATTGAACTGATTAAAAAAGTTTCTGAATTTTCTACTTTAAAAATAAAAGGATTAATGACCATCGGGCTTTTCAGTGCTGAAACAGAAAAGGTGAGATTATGTTTTAAGATCCTAAAAAACCTACAGCTAAAAATCATCCAAGAAAATATTCCTAATATTGAAATGGATGAGCTTTCTATGGGGATGAGCGGAGATTTGGAAACTGCCATTGAGGAAGGAGCAACAATTGTACGTGTGGGAACGGCTGTTTTTGGACCAAGAATCTATCCGGACAGCTATTATTGGGATGAGGGAACAACTAAAGACAAAGGAATTTTACCGTAAAAAATCACGATGCCATTCTACTATACATTTGAAAGAGAAATAAAGGAAAGAAAAACATTAAAAGATGTTACTGATGCTGTACAGAATTCTTTTATGGAAAGAGAGGTAGATCATATAAACATTGACGGCAACATCATAACAGGAAAAGACAGTCTCGTGAAACTGGACTTTTCAAACAGATCCCCACTTGTCCTATCTCCGGGTAAGGAATATTTTATCTATAATGAGGATACAAATATTTTGACTTACAAAATAGAGTCTCTTTATCCTATCCTGTTTAATTTGATATATGCTGTCATTCTTTTCTTAATTTTACACTTCCTAGTCGGTCATTTGATGATAGAGCTTGTCATTCCGACCTTGTTTTTTATTCTTATCACCTTTGTCAACTACTTTCAACATCAATCTGTGATTGACAAAGTCTCCAAAAACCTGAATAAAAGGGCTTAAAACAGGCTTAAACTTAGTCTACAAATTCGGTATACTTTTTGATCATAAAAGTTTAATAACCAAACAAATGCATTTATGATTAAAAAATTACTCTCGGGCTGTCTATTGATGACAGTATTATTCTTTTTTTCATGTGAAAAAGAAAACACACAGATGAAAAGTGGAATTTCAATTGAAACTATTTCAATGATTACAGTACTCATTATGGGTGTAGCAATTCTGGTTGCTTACAGCTATAAGAGAAGATAGCAAAATAAAATATAACAAAAGAATCACTTTCCAGTTTTTGGGAGGTGATTTTCTTTTTATACAAAAGGATTTGTCTTTATAGAACCAGGGTTTGGAAAAAAGCCATTGGTTACACTTTATAATGAATTAATCCATACTCGTTGAGAATTATTTTGTTAAAGATTTTTATTTTTAATAGAATATGATTTAATTTTGAGATGAAATGCTTCCCTTATTATAAAGGCATTCTGATTTATGACCAATACAAATATTCTTGAAAAATGTCTGCCTGATTTTGGAAAAGAACTTATAACTGAAATTGAAAAATTCGGAATAATAAAAATATTCTCAACCAATGAGTTCATCGTAAAACAAGGGCAGTTGATTCGCTATTTACCGATTGTTTTGGAGGGGAATGTAAAAGCATACAGTGAAGAAGACGGGACACAGTTTTTATTGTATTTTATTCAGCCCGGTTCTTCCTGTATTTTTAGTTTTGTACATCTTTTTAATCAAAATCCTATTGATTTTTCAGCTATTCCTGAGGATAAATCAACCATTTTGCTTATCCCCATTGATAAAGCAAAGGAATGGCTTATCCGCTATCCATCCTTTAATAATTTAATTATCGCTGAATTTCAAAAACATTACAATGATCTGCTCCATACTACCAAACAGATTATTTGCTACAAGCTTGAAGACAGGCTTTGGGATTATTTAAAAACAAAGGCAAAGATTTCCGGAACATCTGAACTTGCAATATCCCATCAAAGCATTGCTGATGACCTGGCCACTACAAGGGAAGTAATATCAAGATTGATGAAAAAGATTGAACTGGATAAAAAATTGATACAAAATAATAGAAAAATAAAATTATTGATCAGTGACTTTTGATACTCATACTGAGAATGATGTCTTCTATATTTGTGGTATAATTTAATCAGAAACATTAATCTTAAAAACAACAACACGATGAGTGAACCAATTCAATTAGTCCCAAACAATTCTTTACTGACAAAAACACCTGAAGAAGGACGACAACTAGCCGTAAAAATGGCACGATTGATTATCAAAGTAACACAACCTGATGCTGCAATTCGTGAAAAGCTACGCCCAGTATATGCGGAAGATGCATCTATGTTGATTGCTATAGGACAAACCGTTGCCACCGAATTTGCAACCATTGCTGCTGCAAATAATTATTGGAAAGAAACCAAAGAATAAGTAGGAAGCGGCTTCACTTTGCCCGCAATGACCTACAAAAACATAAATCCCTCTCATTACTGAAAGGGATTTATTATATATTGCAAGAACCATTAACTATCCAAACTTGGGATTTATATCAATACTATTCACTACTTTTACAAGTGACATGAAGCTGAAACATCCAACAACTGAAGTTTTATGCGATCTAAATCCATTTAATTAGATGATCAAAACTAATAATCAAAATTACCTCTTAGTATTCCTTTTATTGATTCCAAATTTCCTTTTAGCTAATGCAGGTTCTCCTATGATTTGGTTTAGTTTTTTGCATTTGATCTGGATCAATTTTATAATCGGAACATTTGAAAGTAAGCTTCTTGTAGAAAAATTTAATCTTCAAAACAGAAAATGGCTGATCATTGCAGCCAACTACATTTCTATGTTTGCAGGATATTACTTCATTGCACCTTATTTTTCTTTACTCAATGGTTATCAGGATTTTTGGGGTATGAAATCAAGAGTAGGAGAATATGAACTCGGTGGTTTCTTTACCGGATTTCTATGCAGCTTTGGAGCAACCTTAATCATTGAATTTCCATTTTATTGGCTTTCATTGAAAACAAAACAGAGTGGGTGGAAGTTATTAAAACCATTCTTCTTGATCAATCTTTTTACCAATATTATCATGCTCGTTATTTATTTTGTGATAGTTGCCTTTAGTGCAAAATGGGACTAATTTCCGCTATCATCTTTTTGAAATACTGAAATATATAATACTTACAAATTATTACTTTTAATATAGTTAATTACAATACAAAAGCTCCTCCCAGAATTCTGAGAGGAGCTTTATTTATGTTAGAAAAACTCTAATTACATATAAGCTTCAATAGGCTCACAAGTACATACTAAGTTTCTGTCTCCGTAAGCTTCATCTACTCTTGATACAGAAGCGAAGAATTTGTGGTCTCTTACCCATTGTAGCGGATAAGCTGCCTTTTCTCTGCTGTATGGTTTATCCCAAGAATCAGAGATAACCAATTGTTCTGTGTGAGGAGCATTTTTCAATACGTTGTTTGCCGGATCAGCCTGTCCGTTTGCAATCTCATCAATTTCATGTTTGATGGCAATTAAAGCTTCAGCAAAACGATCAATTTCAGATTTGCTTTCAGATTCTGTAGGCTCAATCATCAATGTTCCAGCAACAGGGAAAGAAACTGTAGGAGCATGGAAACCATAATCCATCAATCTCTTCGCTACATCAGCCACTTCAATTCCTAAAGACTTGAATTGACGGAAATCTACGATACATTCGTGAGCTACTCTTCCATTCTCGTTTGAATATAAGATTGGGAAATGCTCAGCTAAAATTTCTTTTAGGTAGTTTGCATTCATGATAGCATGTCCTGTAGCTTTTTTCAGACCGTCTGTACCTAACATTTTAATGTAAGCATAAGAAATGTTAAGGATCAATCCTGACCCGTAAGGTGCTGCAGAAATACCTTCAATAGCTTCTTTAGTTCCGATTCTGATGTTTGCATTGGAAGGCAAGAATGGTACCAGGTGCTTCGCTACACAAATTGGACCTACTCCAGGACCTCCACCTCCGTGAGGGATTGCAAAAGTCTTGTGAAGGTTAAGGTGACAAACGTCTGCTCCAATATTTCCAGGACTAGTAAATCCAACTTGGGCATTCATGTTGGCGCCATCCATGTATACCTGTCCACCATGTTCGTGGATTAGGTTGGTAATTTCCTTGATGTTAGCATCAAAAAATCCGTAAGTAGATGGATATGTAATCATTACAGCTGATAAATTAGCTGAATGTTGTTCTGTTTTAGCTTTAAGATCCTCAAAGTCGATTTCCCCGTTTTCAAGGTTTTTAACAACAACGATCTTCATCCCTGCCATTGCAGCAGAAGCCGGGTTAGTTCCGTGTGCAGACTGAGGAATCAATACTACATTTCTGTGGTGATCTCCTCTTGAGATATGGTATTCTCTGATTACCATTAATCCTGCATATTCTCCCTGAGCTCCGGAGTTAGGTTGTAATGAAGTTCCTGCGAAACCAGTAATTTCAGCTAGGTCTTTTTCAAGTTCTGCAATCATTTGCTGATAACCACCAGCCTGATCTACCGGTACAAACGGGTGTACACTACCCCAATCTGCCCATGAAAGCGGTAACATTTCAGTTGCTGCGTTAAGCTTCATTGTACAAGATCCAAGAGAAATCATAGAGTGTGTCAATGACAAATCTTTTCTCTCAAGACGCTTGATATAACGCATCAATTCTGTTTCCGTATGGTATTTGTTGAATACTTCTTCTGTAAGAATTTCATCCTTTCTAAGGTTTTCTTCCGGAATACTGTATCCTTCTTTTATTTCTAATTTGAAAGTCTGCTTGTCTTTAAACTGAGCGAAAGAAGCCATTAGATAGTTTAATTTCTCCAATGTTGTACTTTCATTGATCGCAATACTTACAACTCCTTCTGTAAAATAGTTAAGGTTAAGTCTGTGGTCAAGCATCAATCTTACCAATCTTGCTTTTTCATCCTCAGCCATTACAATTTTCACTGTATCGAAGATAGGCTCTTCTACAGTCTGATATCCTAATGCTTTAAGACCATTCTTTAATGCATTTGCTTTAAAGTGAATCTGATCCGCAATATAGTTTAATCCTTTTGGACCATGGTAAACAGCATACATACCAGCCATTACAGCCAATAGAACCTGAGCGGTACAAATGTTAGATGTTGCTCTCTCTCTCTTAATGTGCTGCTCTCTTGTCTGTAGAGCCATTCTTAATGCACGCTTTCCGTACATATCCTGAGAAACTCCAATGATTCTTCCAGGAATATCTCTTTTATAGTCTTCTCTACAAGCAAAGAATGCTGCGTGAGGACCTCCGTAACCTAATGGAATACCAAATCTCTGTGAAGTTCCCACCGCACAGTCAGCACCCATTTCAGCCGGTGACTTTAATTTCACCAAAGCCATCGGATCACAAGCAACAGCTACCTGAAGATCAAGTTTCTTATATTCTACAATGTTTTCAGTATAGTCAAGAACAATACCGTTTTTCCCTGGATATTGTAACAGCACTCCATAGTAAGATGCATCAAATGCATGAGTCTTATGATCTCCTACTACAACTTCAATTCCAAGTCCTTCAGCCTTAGTATTCAAAACAGAGATTGTTTGAGGCAATACAAGGTCCGAGATAAAGAATTTATTAGCATCTGCTTTTTTCTGATCTTTAGTTCTGTTGTTGAAGAACATATGCATTGCTTCAGCAGCAGCAGTTGACTCATCCAATAGAGAGGCGTTTGCCAGTCCGAAACCTGTAAGATCACATACTACAGTTTGGAAATTAAGAAGCGCTTCCAGTCTTCCTTGTGCAATTTCTGCCTGATAAGGAGTATATGCAGTATACCAGCTAGGATTTTCAAAGATATTTCTCTGAATAGCTGATGGTAAAAGTGTATTATGGTATCCGAAACCGATATAACTTGTATAATCAGTATTTTTTGATGCCAACTCTTTAGAATGGTTCAGCATTTCGTATTCCGAAAGCGGTTCTGAGATCTCTAGATCTTTTTCTAAACGGATAGAAGAAGGGATGGTCTGAGAAATTAACTCTTCAATACTAGAAACGCCAAGTTTTTCCAACATCGCCTGTTTATCGGCTTCATTAAGAGAAATGTGACGGCTCACAAACTGTTCTGTATTCATTTTTATTTATTAGATTTTGTTTGTAAAAAGATGCGTAAAATTACAATTTTTTACACGATTGTACAACATCATAAAACCCTATATAATTCACCATGTCGTTCAGTTATTTTACATCAATTTGTTTTTAATAGCCATCAGATAGGGTTTTGTTTATTTTAAACAGCAATTATATAGATTATATAAATAATACTTAATAATACTACCTATTTGTTATCAATAAAATAGTGAAATATTCATCAAAAAACTTTAAATGATTTTCATTGATTTTTAATAAATAGGGAAATATATTAATTTCATCATTTTACAGTAAATAATGTCTTTAAATGATTAAATATGGAGGATTTAAGTTCGAATTATGTTAAATTTTCAAAGTATTTCAAAGGTCTAAAATACCATCCACACTGCTATTGATCAGGTTTTAAGATTTTTATGAAATTTTATTAATTATATTTATTCTAAATTAATATATTTGCAACATGAATATGATTGTCCCGTTTAAAGTTCAGCCTTTGGCTCCTGCGTATGCATTCAATAATGAAGAAATGTTCTGTGAAAAGAAATCTTGCTGTAAAAAATTCAAGAAAGGGAAAAGATGTAAAAAGTGCCCGGGAAGAAAGAAAATGGCCTAGGCTAGATAAACTCTTTTATTAGGACATATAAAGCAATTGCTAAAATTACAATTCCCCAGAATAACATTATAATTTTAGGTTGTCCACCTTTGTTCACAGCTGTTTTCGGCTGAGATTTAAACATATCCTCTACCGTGTTTTTGAATTTCTCAGTATCATTTTCAAAAACCTCCGTAATGGTAATTCCCTGAACTACAGTTTTATGCAGAAGTGAATTTGTTGCATGAAGCAAAAGCTGGAATTTTCCATCCTTAAATTCTGTAATCTTAAAGATTCTCTCACCATAGGGCTTCTCCAATCCGAAAGGTAGTACCTTCACTACATCGGCATTACTGGTTTG
This sequence comes from Chryseobacterium aurantiacum, assembly GCF_003020585.1. Taxonomy (GTDB): domain Bacteria; phylum Bacteroidota; class Bacteroidia; order Flavobacteriales; family Weeksellaceae; genus Chryseobacterium; species Chryseobacterium aurantiacum. The sequence continues at coordinate 1,399,292 of NZ_PXUE01000001.1, read as the reverse complement.
CCAGTTGATAATAATCTCCTCTCCTTTTTTCGCATGAATTTTATTGGCTGTAAAGGTCTTTATTACAGGCGGAATATTATATCTGAAACTTCTCTGATGACTTTCTAAGTTTTGGTCATAGGAATGTCTTCTGCTTTGATCACTCAACGTTTCATAAGCCTCCTGAATTTCACGAAAACGGTCTGCAAAGAAATCATCATTTTCATTCTTGTCGGGATGGTATTTTAAAGACAGCTTTCGATAAGCTTTTTTGATGTCTTCTTCTGAAGCATCCTGTGATATACCGAGAAAATAATAGTAATCTTTCATTGAGCAATACAAAAATAAGGATTTATTTTTCTTTGTGTTTGATATTTACAGTAAAAATTTTCTGGGAAAAGAGGAATAAAGAGTGGCTATGAGTTACGGTAAAATCCCCAATATAGTTGATAAACTCCCGATTGGAAAACGCAAAGACGCTAAAAGTTTTATATGGTCATTACTTTTAAGGCACGAGGATTTTATCTCCGATAAAATTTCAACGATAGCTTTTTCATTTCTAGTATGGCAAGAAATCTAAACCTAGTATTAAAATAATATTCCGCAGATTTTGCAGATGACAGAGATGATTATGTATCACTATAATCTGTGAGAAAGTAGAATCTATTCAGGAAATAAGGGGCTATTTACGATAAATCCAATCATTCACCGGAGCAATCCAATCATTGAGATCTTTAAAAAGAAACCCATGACCCAATCCCGTGCTAAGCTCTATTTCTTTAAAATCTTTAATCCCGGATCTGATAAACCGTTGTTCCTTCGATAACGGAACATGTCCTTCATCCAATTTCTCCGTAATGGAAAGAATCCTTCCATACAATCTGAAATTTTTATCTTTTTCCAAAGAATCATCTTTAAAGGTAGCCCCGATAAATACAAATTTCAATTGCGCATTCTTCTCATAAAAAGATACATACTGTGCAATATAGCCTCCCTGAGAAGTCCCCACTACTGTTATTCTTTCGGCAGGAATGCCTTTTTCCATAAGACTGTCAATCTGGTTCCTGATTTTCTCTGCATAAACCAATGGGTCCGTATTGGCTTTTCTTTTCTCAGAAATAACAATGGTATTCTGATTTTTTAGTTTGCGGAGTATTTTTTCGTATTCTGCCACACCATATTTTGGATGTTTTTCTTCAAAAGAATGGTCTTCCAGAAATTTATTATGTAAAAAGAAAATGTATTGTTTTTGTTGGGAGTTTTGAGCCAATAAGACCATCGAAAAAAATAACAGTCCTGCCACAGCCATGTTCTTGAAATTCATCATACCTGGAAATAGCTTTTAATGATAATAAAGAAACAAATTTAGTATTTAAAAGTGTTTTCAACACCTTTCTAAATAAAAAAATTCCGGCGCGGGAAGCAGAGCTTCCCGCGCCGGAATTAAACAATTTCAATTTAGTCTTTTACGAATTATGCTTCGCAGGTATTATCCTTTCTGCAGCATTTTGAAGCAAATTCTTTCTTGAATTTTCCTTTCAATGCCTCATACTCTTCATTATCCATTTCTCTGATCTTGTCAGCTAATCCAAATGGAGATTTTTCCTTGATTCCGTATTCATCAAAAATCCCCTTGATAAATCTTTTTCTTTGTATTGCTTTTTTAGCGATTAAAGCTACGCCCACAACGGCTAATGCTCCAAGAGCACCTTTTAATGCTGAATTTTTCATTTTTTCAAAATTTTAAATTTTACTACTTCTTGTTTTTTATATAGACGAATGAATTTTAATTTTACTTTACTACTTCTTTAAAATTTTCAAATTATTCGTTGTTTCTATTGAAGAATCCTCCGGAGCATTTATTTTTCCATACTTCCTTGAATTTTTCTTTTTCTTCAGGCGACCATCCCGCCATGCTCTGTCTCATTTTTCTTTCCTTGAAGTCTCTCATTCCTTTTCCAAAATGAAAACCTCCGAAAAGTATCTTACTTAAGATCAGTATTCCCATCGACTGCCAGAATGTAATGGCTTTTACTCCTAAAATTTCCGGAAGCAGACAATTCCATAGCATCATTACAATCCATGTAACGGCTAATAAAATTAATGGCGGACATAAGAATAAAAAAATCCAGCCTTTCTTGTGTTTATGATTCATAATTTCTTTTTCTAACTTTTTAAATCTTCGTATAGTCTTCTCAACCTGTTTCTCAAATGCTTCACAGCATAGTTTTTTCTACTGATGATGGTTTTGATGTTTTCTCCGTGTTCATCAGCGATCTCCTGGAGGGTTTTGTCGTTTAGTTCATTTTCTACATAAACAAGTCTTTGTTTCTCAGGAAGTTCATCCAGTGCTTCAAACAGTTTTTTCCAGATCTCATCCTGAAACATTTTCACTTCAGGACCTGCGCTATCATCCATCAATAAAATATCCTTGATGGAAAAACTTCCGTCTTCATCTTCATAAACAAAATCTTCAAGATTTTCTGTTTTCTTTTTACGATAACGGTCCGTAATTTTATTCGCGGTGACCCTGTAAAGCCAGCCTCCCACATTCACAATCTCGGAAAGATTGGTAATGCTGCTGAACTGATACCACACTTCCTGCAGAATATCTTCCGCATCCTCTGTGTTTTTCACTTTGGGACGAATATAGGACATCAGCTTTCCTCCGTAGTTGGAAACGGTCTGCGAGATGATGCTTTCTTTCTCTTTCTGTGGCATTGTTATTTTTTCGACAACCTCCATATTGCTATGACGACTGTCTTCTTGGTTTTACTTTAATAAATTTATAATATTTTTCTTAGAATTCAATTTTCCTTTTATCCATCGGCTTTCTATTTAATAAAATATATTTGTAGTCTTTACAGACTTAGGCTTCTTCTTATTTTTAGACATCTACTTTCAATCATAATAAAAAAGAAACGGAAGACCTGATATCTTCCGTTTCCCATCATTATAAAAATTTTAAACTTACTTGGCCTTATTGAAATTCTCTGCAAAGAATCCTAACATCGATTTATAAAATTCGATTCTGTTGGGCTCTTTTCCGAACCCGTGTCCCTCATCATATTTTACCATATAAGGTACTTCAAATCCTTTGGCGCGCATTGCTTTCACAATTTGATCAGACTCATTGATATTTACTCTAGGATCGTTCGCTCCCTGAACTACAAACAATGGTTTTTTAATCTTATCAATCTGGAAAACCGGTGATACTTCCTTGGCAATTTTAGCTTCTTCAGGGTTATCTAAATCATACCAGATTTGTTTTACCATTTCCTTGTAAGGTTTCCAGTATTCCGGGAATGATTCAAAGAATGTAAAGATGTTGGATACTCCTACATAATCTACTCCACAAGCATATAAATCTGGTGTTTTGATCAATCCCATCAAGGTAGCATAACCTCCATGACTTCCTCCGTAGATTGCGATTTTATCTTTATCTATCCATCCCTGGCTGATCGCATATTTTATTCCATCTTCCACATCATCCATTGCTTTTCTTCCAATCTGCTTATACCCTGCTTTTTGGAATTCTTTTCCATAGCCTCCTGAGATTCTAAAGTTCACCTGAAGTGTAGCATAACCTCTGCTTGCAAACAGCTGGCTTTCCGGATTGAACCCCCAATCATCTCTGATTCCCTGCGGGCCACCATGTGGATTCACAATTAAAGGGACTTTTTTGCCTTCCAATGCAGCTTTTGGCAGGGTTATATAACCACGAATAGTAAGGCCATCTCTACTTTTGAATTCGATAGGTCTCATTTCTGCCATATCTTCTTCTTTTAACTGTGGCATTAGGTTATAAAGAAGCTTTGTTTGCTTAGTTTTTGTATCATACTCGTAGTAAGTTCCATACAGCTTATCGCTGCCAACCACCACAAGAAGTTTATTATTATTGTCATCTGAAGAAACGATAGCAAATTCTTTATCTCCAAATTGAGATTTTAGCTTATCATCAATTTCTTTATAGAATTTACTTACCGGAACGGTTTCTCCTTTTACACCGTTATAACTAACGTAATCCAATTCATAATTTCTGTTCTTACCGGAAACGCTTATTGAACTTACGTCATATACCGGATTGGAGTAAACCTCTTTAATTACTGCATTTTTCTTTAGATCATATAAAACAATCTTTGCTTTATCACCATCAAGATTAGTAACTACATAAGCCTCGTCTTTGTTTTTTGAATTATCATTAAATCTGATAATACTGAATGTATCAGACCAATCGGTAGATTTAATCAGATTAAATTTCCCTGTTTGCAGATCTTTATAATAGGTCTTTGTTGTTAATCCGTTTTCAAGAATGGTATATCCTCTTAAATTTCCGTCTTTATCAAAAATATAGTCGTCAATAGGGCTATTGGCATCTTTATTTTCATATAATTGGGTTATTTCTCCGGTTACAAAGTTAACTTTATAGGGTTCAAAGATTTGCTTATTGTTCTTATTCATTGTAACTACAACGAAGTCTGTATCTTTTATGGGAATAATTGAACCTAGTGTAATTCCGTCAAACGGGGTTAAATCCTTAAGATTACCACCATCCGTATCAGCTGCATAAAGGTGTATATTTTCATTACCTCCTTTGTCCTGTGTATAGAATAAACGGTTTTTATTCAGCCACCCATAGGCTTTTATCAAATCGTCTTTTTCCACAATGGCTTTGGTAACTTTTCCTGTACTTAGTTCTTTAACATAGACATGATTTTTACTGTCTTTGTCTTTTTCTTTATAGGAAAGGAATTTACCATCCGGTGATATTTTAAATTGGGAAGCCTTTGGTCTTGCAAAGTAATCTTCAACTTTATACTTGAAATTTCCTTTATCATAGGAAACAAGTTTTTCAAGATTAGCTTTGGTAGACGGAAGCGTAGGATCTCCCGGAAGTTTGGATGCAGAACTCTGCGCATTAATCATAATAGCAGAAAGTACAATATAAGCTGTACCGAAAATTTTGGAATTTAGATTCATAACTTATGTTTTAAAGTTAAAACTATTCATTTAATCTTTTAATTGAAAAAAATTAAATCTTTTATATATAAGACAACCTAAACCTCAAAACGTTACATGATTTTATCAATATTTTCTAAAAAAATCAAATAAATAAAAAAAGACAGCTCTAAAAGCTGCCTTATATCTAATGTAAATAAATTCCAAAATACCAGGTCCAGACTATTAAAATAATCTGCATGGGAATCCTTTGAACGTAAAGATAATGCATCCCGGGTCCTGTATAGTCTGCCTTAAAAATATTAATCTTCTTTTTGGACGAATTGATATTAGCAACAAAAACCAATACATAAAAAACAATTAATAATATTGCCGTTATTTCCCGAATAGAAGGAATCATTAAGCCTATTCCGGCAGCAATTTCTAAAATTCCGGTACAATACACCCAAAACATTTTGCCGGGAATATATTCCGGAATCATCATGGCCATTCCTTTTTGAAACTTAAAATGTGAGAAACCTGTAAATATGATGAATACCGCCATACCAAGGTTTCCTGAGAATAAAAAGTCAGGTTTCCCCTGAAACAAGGTGGTTCCAAGCAAAGCCAATATAAATGTACCGAATAGGATTACTAATAATTTCATAGGTATTACATTCAAATAATAAGAAATCTAATTTATACTGAAGTAAGATTAACTCCCTCAGCCAGGCTTTTCACAACTATCAACCCTTTTGTAAAACCTGTATTCATATGGTCACGCCATTGTTTTTCAACCTGAACCTCCGTATGAAGTTTTGTTTTTCCCTCATAGTCGATTAGAAAATATTTTTCAAAGCACCCGTTCCACTCCATTACTTCTTTGCTTTGGGTATCTTCTATTCCATTTTCTATCATTCCCAGATGTTTAAAAACAATCTGGTTAGGCTCATCCAGACTGTCTATGGTAGAGACCATTCCATCGCCTTTATCATTGAGAAAGTAAGTCTTACCACCCACTTTCCAATCAGATTTCATAATTCCTGAGCCAAAATACTGCGTCCATACACTATATGTTTCAGTACTCCAGAGGATGTCCCAGACTTTTTGCAGGGGAGCATCAATTATTGTTTCATAAGATAGGGTTTCCATATTTTAAAATTTAAAAATTGATTACAATATTCCCCAATCCACCTTACTTACTTTTAGCTAATTAAAGCTGATTTTCCGAAAGATGCTTAATAATCATCTGAGCTTTGGGGAATTTTTCTTCAAAAAATGCTTTAAATTCTTCCGGAGAGTGAATTTCTGTTCTCAATAAGGTTCCGTTTTCATTTTCTATCAGGAAGTAGGTTTCTGTAGCATCTCCCCAATTCTGTGGAACCTCAATTCCATCATAAATTTCACCCAGATGCAGAAATTTTATTTCCTCATTAGGTATAATTTTTTCAATTCTGCTATACATCCCATTATGTTTGGGATCAAAAAACTTAATGATATTATTCTCTTCGAGAGTTCCCTCATAAAACGAACCTTCTGTAAAAGCAGTGGCCCATTGTCTGTAGGTGATATCTCCCCAGAGAACACTCCATACTTTTTCAGGTTCTGCATTGATCTCTATTTCATATGATAATATCTCCATAGGTGTAAATTTTGATTTTAATTTTGATTTAATAATAAATGATAACTCGCCGAAGTCTACCCACCGACAAAATCACCACCATTGATATGAATAACTTCTCCCGTAATATAACTGGCATCTTTAGAGGCAAGAAAAACATAAGCAGGAGCCACTTCAGACGGCTGACCTGCGCGCTTCAGTGGAGTATCTTTCCCAAATGTTGAAAGATCATTGAAGGCTTCTTTTACAAGCGGGGTCCAAATAGGTCCGGGAGCAATTCCGTTGACCAAAATATTCTTTTCCGCAAGATTATCTGCCAATGATCGGATAAAGGATAAAACAGCTCCTTTTGTAGCAGCATAATCAATCAGATGATTACTTCCCCGATAGGCTGTAACAGATGTGGTACAGATAATTCGTCCTCCTTTTCCCATCATGGGAAGAAAGTTTCTGGTGAACGATATCATAGAAATGATATTGGTATCAAATGTATCCTGAACCTGCTCATCCGAAATTTTTTCCAGACTGTTTTTTGAGGTATGAATACCTGCATTATTAACAAGAATATCAAGGTTCTTCCATACTGATTTGATCTTTTCTGCACATTTATTTCTAAATGCTTTCTTTGTAAGATCTCCTTTAATTAAAAGACATTTTTGACCTTCTTTTTCAACAAGCTTCCTGGTTTCTTTGGCATCGTTATCACTTTCCTTATAGATAATGGCTAGATCTGCCCCTTCTCTTGCAAAATGAACCGCAACTGCCTGCCCTATCCCACTATCTCCTCCTGAAATAACCGCTTTTTTGCCTTGCAGTTTTCTGCTTCCCTGATAGTCATCCCGAATGATCTCCGGAAATTGCCCATCCTTGGGAACTTTTGACTTAGATTTTGATTTGTTCTGTGTCTTCATAAGCAAACCTTTTTCTAAATAGCATCAAACAGTAAGCCGAAGTTTTTAGGAATTGTAGGCGTCTTCCAAATCCTGAATAATTATTCTCTGCATTTTCATCATGGCCTGCACTACATTATAAGCTTTTTCGTGATTGGGGTCATTCATTAATTGGATGAGTCTTTTAGGGACAATCTGCCAGCTTACTCCATATTTATCTTTCAACCATCCACACATACTTTCTCTTCCTCCGTTTGCCGTTAAGGTATTCCAATAATGGTCGGTTTGCTTCTGGTCATCGGTCATTACAACCAGTGAGATTCCCTCATTAAAGTCAAATTGATGATCGTAGGAATTATCCATACAGAATAAAGTATAGTTGTCAATTATAAAATTGGCATGCTGAACATTTTCTGCTGGTTCTGTAATGGGATGTCCTTCACTTCCATCCCCATATTTTAAGATATTTCCAATGCTTGAATTTGGGAAAGTCTGGGTATAAAGTTCCATTGCTTCTTTGGCCTTACCGTTGTTTTGGTGAATGAACATCATGGTAGGAACTATCTTTTGATCACCAGATTTTTCTCCCAGGAATAATTGCCACGTCACCCCATATTGATCCTGAACCCATCCGTATTTTTTGCTCCAAGAATAAGAGCCCAGCTCCATCAGTGCCGTCCCTCCTTTCATCAACTGATCCCAATATTTTTGAACCTCATCTTCTGTATCGCAGATTACCATGAAAGAAATGGAAGCGTTCTTTTTAAATTGTGGACCTCCATTCAATAGCATTATTCTTTGCCCGAACAGATCAATGTTCATCACAACCGGAGTGTCTGCTGTAATCTCTCCTCCAAAGACTTTACAGTAAAATTCTGCAGATTGTTTGGCATCACCATCATACCAGAGACATGGGAAAATATCTTTATTCATAATCTTAAATTTTAAAATTGGCTTTATATAGTTTAATTATTTTTTCATTGATTGATAGGTTCAGCAGACCCATATTGATGATAAATCTGCGTAATCCGTAAAAACTGCGTACAAGAATAGAAATTGTATCGCAGATAAACCTATACATGTTGGAAGTATTCATATTTTTTTATGAAAACATTAAGCAAGAAAAATCTTATGCCTTTGCCCTTAAAGAAATACTTTTCTTTATTTACAATGACACGATAAAAAATTTGACTTTACTTTTTACGCTTCTTTTAAAAAAAAATGATTCTCCTTCATATGGTCTTTTAATCTCATCATTGCGTTTTTTCCAAAACCATGAAGCTGCAGAAGTTCTTTTTCAGAATAATCTGACAGTTTTTCCAAAGAATCTATTTTTTCTTTTTTCAAGGCTTTTCTTGCCGGGATTGCAATTACACCATGAAGAAAATCCTCTTGGGGATCATAGTTTATAGCATAAATGGAATTCAAACTCTTTGACATGATAACTAAATTGATCATGGCTACAAAAAATATTTTTAGTGATTCTCTACATATTTATGGAAATTATTAAGAATAGCATACCAGCCATCTCTTTGCATTTCCACAGAATTTTGTTTTTCGGGATCGAAAACTTCAATAACCTTTGTTGTATTTTCATCTATTTTATCAAAGATCACCTCAACTTTTCGTCCATCCTCCATATGATATTTAATTTTCTCATGAGGAACAATTTCGTCGTATACTCCTTCAAAGTCAAACGCGAAGCTTTTATCTTTGGCTTCCATCCTGTTTTTGAATTTGCCTCCTACTTTCAGATCATTCTCTGAGCTGGGACACTGCCAGGTTTCATGGGCAAAGTTCCATTTTGTAATATGCTTAGGTTCATTGAAATAATTCCATACTTTCTCAACAGGAGCTAAAATTGTAATGTCTATTTTAATTGGATCCATTGTTTTACTTTTTAGTGATTTGAATAAAAGAGCTGCCCACAACAGGCACCTCTTTTATCGTTAGTTAAATATAGTAAATATAAGGTTATTTTGTATACTCTTCATTATAATTCACCATCCAATGAACACCATATTTATCCTGAAAGCTGCCAAAATAGTCACCCCAAAACTGATCTTCAAGGGGCATTTCTACATTTCCGCCCTCAGAAAGTCCTTTAAAAATTCTTTCCGCATCGGTTCTTGAGTCAGGAAAAATAGAAACATAATTGTTATTTCCTACCGTCAGCGTTTGTCCAAAGCCCGGAACAATGTCCGAAGCCATTAAAAGGTCATTTCCTATAGGTAATGCAATATGCATTACTCTGTTCTTTTCCTCGTCTGATAGATTTTCAGTGCCGGGAGCATTTCCCATTTTATGAACTTCTCCTACGAACTCGCCTCCAAAAACAGATTTGTAAAAATTGAAAGCTTCTTCAGCTGTTCCATCGAAATTTAGGTACGGATTTAATTTTGCCATGATTTTAATTTTAAATGTTATTATTTATTTGAAAATAGGTGACAAGGATTATTTATTCATCATATCAATGTCTGTAGTTTATTACGATTTTAATTGGTTAAAAAATGTTCTACTTCTTTCACCGTAAAGTTGATTAAGTTTTCATTGATGCTTTCATCAAAGTCGGCCATCATATACGTTCCATGAGTTGCAGGAAGTATCATTAACCTGGAATCTTTCACTAACCGCCCCATTGCTACCGTATGCTCCGGCTTCATTACATCTTTATCTCCACAAATGAACAATACAGGTGATTGTATGGATGTAAGGACTTCATCTTCCCAGTCTTCAAAGGTTTGCATCCTTTTGCAATCCTTATCAAAAAGGTTTTCAAGTTTTGAAAAATCAGGATTGAGATTTAAAAAATTTATTTTAAATGGTTCAGGCATTGATTCAAAGGTGGCTTCCTGCATAGCCTCAAAGAAACCATCCATCATGCCTTCTTTTTTATAAAATGCGGATGCAACAACCAATTTTTCTACACTATTGGGATGACGGTGAGCGATCTGCATCACAGTGTTTCCACCATTGCTGAATCCCCAAAACGAGGCTTTATGGACGTTTATTTCTGCTAAAAGTGCAGCAACATCATCTGCATCCTGTTCAAATGTTTCGGAAATATCGCGATGCCCACTTCGTCCATGATTTTGAAGATCAATTCCAATAAGCTGAAACTTATCTTTCAGCCTTGTAATGACTTCTTTAAAATCATACAAAATAGAAGAACCACCACCATGAATAAGCACTAATGGTTTTCCAGCTCCATAGATCTCATAATACAGCTGTATTCCATGAACGCTTTTATACCCTTTTTCTACTGGATCCATAGATTAATAATTAAGATTTTCATCCACATCATACTTCATTCCCGGATAGTTTAAGATTCTACGCATTAATCCTATCTGTCCGCAGAGATAGTCTTCACGCCCAATGCACATGCCTGCAAAATTGAGCTTTGTTTCTTTTATAAAAGGAATGTTCATTCCTATTTCAAAGATCTCATCCAGTTCTTCATCAGTTACTTCCCATAATTTCTGATATACTTTTGGAGAAATCTCATGAAAATTCTTCTTCAGATCTGCCAGACTAGGATATTGAATGTTTTCATCCAATGCTTTACCCTGAAAGAAAAGATCGTTATTAGGATCCTGTTCCTGCAGTCCAAGCACCCAGCCCAAGCCATAGCGCATATTCACAAAGTTTCCTGCCATCCATACAATGTGGTTGGTTTTGTTTTCAATTCTTTTCAAGCCATCTTCTTCCGAAATACCATCCAAAACATTCATAAAGCCTTGGGTATGCATTCTGTAAGCCGGAATGATGAGTTCTATTTTTTTTGATTTTGGGGTGTCCATTTTATTATTTTTTAAAGATTTAAAATTAGATATTGCAAAATGTAAAGGCACAGGATCTAATTTCTTATAAAACTTACTGTCTTATTCTGTTGTAGGTTTCACGGATTTAATAATATCATCTTATTGCTCCGGGCCTTCCAAGAATTCTTCGGAGATACCCCAGCTGCCCGCCATGATAAATCTCGTGGAGACAAAGGGTTGAAATATCTTTAATATTTTCTTCCTTAAAGCTTTCAAGGTTGTTCAGTTTTGTGTCCAACTTATCTTGTGATTGTTGGAGATAGGATTTGAGTTCATCAAAATTTATAAACTCTGCTTTTCTGTCCCAGGCAATTTCTCCTCTATTGTAAAATGAGAATTTTTCACTGTCCCAAACGGACTCTTCTCCCAAGATATTTAATAAGCTGTTTCTGATGTAGATTAAATGTCCCAGAATCCAGTTCATGCAATTGGCTTCATCATTAGGGAAAATCATTGATTCTTCATGGCTAATTCCCTCTGTATTTAAAGAAATTATTTTGAGGCTGCTGAATATTTGGTTTTTCACCAATTCGATCTCATTTGAAGCTGTTTCCATATTTCTAATGTGATGTTTAGGTTGATCTATTATTCTGTAGGAATCTGAGAAGCATCTGCATGCATTACTTCCCACTGATGGCCGTCAATATCTGCAAAAGCGCTTTGGTACATCCATCCATGATCCATGGATTCACTATATTTTGAGCCTCCGTTTTCAATAGCGGTCTTCACAATCTGATCTACTTCTTCACGGCTGTCTACTCCAATGGCAAGAAGAACCTGTGTGGTATCTCCTTTAGCATAAGGTCTGTTGGTAAAGGTTTGGAAAAATTCTTCTTTCAGAAACATGGTGTAGATATAATCTTCTTTCATTACTACACATATTGCTTTATCATCTGAAAACTGCTCATTAATGGAAAACCCAAGCTTTGTCCAGAATTCTCTGGTTTTTTGTACGTCCTTTATGGGTAAATTGACATAGATTTGGTTGACTTTCATTTTTGTAATTTTTGGTGTTAAACTTTAAACCAAAATTACCAAGGTGCAATGAAAATCTACTTGCCATAGGGCAAGATTTAAATTTTCTTGGGATGTGAGACCAATTCTTTACGTATTCTGCTCAGGGAAGTATCTGTAACTCCCAGATATGAGGCTATCTGCTTCAATGGGGCAAACTGTATTACTCTGGACTTTTGTTCCAGCAGATTCAGGTATCTTTTGGTAGCGGAAAGGGTAAACATTTCTACGGACCGCTGTTTGTAAGCAAAGAGTTCCTTGGACATCCATGATCTGCCCCATTCCCTTAGATTTGGAATTTTATGGAATAGTTCCTGAAAGGTATCATAATCCAGCTTCCAGCATTCGCAATCTGTAATGCAGACAATGTTTTCTTGAGAGGGAATTCTTTGAAACATAGATAAAACCTCAATAATCACTTCGTTTTCCACAAAAAAGTGAGTGGTAACCTCATTTCCATTGAAATCATTAACAAATGAGCGAGCCAATCCGCTATCCAGAATATAGTATTCATTGGCTGTTTTTCCTTCTTCAAGAATAAATTCACCTTTTTGAAACGATGTCTTTTCATGTGCCTTGAATATTTCCTCAAGTTCTTCCTGAAAGAAAAATGGGAAATCATAGCATATTTCTAAGGATTTATTAGTCATCAGCTTGTTTTTTTAAGACTTTAAAAATAGAATTTTTAATTGAATGAAGATAATAAATATTAAACAAAATAATTTTACTCTTCTTTTAAACCACATACTGTGCTGAAAATAAAATATTTTTATAAATCAAAATAATTAAACAGATGTTTTGTTTTTTGTAAAAGTATCGTAACCGTTAAATTTGAATTATCCTTTAAGATTCGTGATTTGCCATGCTCCCAGAGAAAGGGAATAATTATAGGCCTTTTTTATTTTATTGAAAATATTATCACTAAAACAAGGATAGCTGAATGCCATTGGAAGAATTAGGTTTCTTCGCATCTCCGAATACCGTCTTACCTCCAAAACGCCATGAGTTCTGTCTTTCGTCCTCAATAACTTCCTGAATATCGAAATCTGGAGTAAAATCTTTCTCGGCTGTGGTTATTATTTGATGAAGCTTATTTAAAGTATTCAGTTTATCAGAATTCCCAAGTTTAGATTTTTCTATTCCCTTTCTTAGGATACTAATACTTTCATCATAGGTATTAATTGGAACCGGAAAAGGATGACCATCCTTGCCCCCATGAGCAAAGGAAAACCTTGCCGGATCAGCAAATCTTGCCGGCCCGCCATGAATTACTTCACTCACCAAAGCCAATGATTGCATTGTTCTTGGACCTACTCCCTCCAACATCAACAGATCCTCAAAGTTCTGAGGCTGTTGTTCACGGGTAACATATAAAAGGGCCCCCAGCCGTTTAAGATCAACATCTGAAGCCCGAACATCATGATGAGCAGGAAGAATAAGCCTTGAAAAGTCTTTCATGACATCTACAGAGTCTGTATGAGAGATATCCAAAATTCCTTTTCGATTTTCTGAGGCTTCCGAATCGGTAAGGTTTAAAATATGTCCTCTGGAAATCCCACTGATTCCTGTGTGGGGTTCTTCTACAAATGAAGTTATGTTTTCAGAATGCCAGTGATATCTTCTTGCAGTTCCATCAGACTCATGCATTCCCTGCTGAATAACACTCCAGTTTCCGTTATCTGACAAAACAAAATTATGCAAATACAATTGATAGCCATCCTGAATAGCTGTATTATCCACCTTGGCAGAAAGCTTACTGGCTCTTACCAATTCGGTACCGTTGAGACCTGTCTTTTCAGCAATCTGAATAAGCTCTGACGGGGTTTCTCTGGAGAATTTTCCTTTTCCACCACAAATGTAGAGCCCCAGTGATTGCGAGTTGGGATTGATGGAACGCTTCAAGGCTCCCATAACAGAGGTGGTAATTCCTGAAGAATGCCAGTCCATCCCCATTACGGCTCCAAAACTCTGAAACCAAAACGGATCAGCTAATCGGCGCAATACCTCATCTTTACCATAATCCATGAGAATTACTTCAATAATAGAGAGTCCCAGAACAGACATACGCTCATACAGCCACGGCGGTACTTTGCCATAGTGAAGAGGTAAATCTGCTGTTCCTGAACGTTTCATTCTATTTTTAAAGTGTAAAGGTAGGTTTTATTCATCTTACTGTTTAATGATCCGGATCATTAATTATGTTATTGCTTCAGGAACTATTGAATGAGGCTTGTAAAAGAAAAACTGACATCACGCATTTCCATTTCATTTTTACCGGATTCAAGTTGTGCTTCTTTAGCATAGATCAGCATTTTTTGTTCGTAAGCATGAATGGCTTCCCATAGGGTTGGATATTTTCCTTCTGTTAAATTTTCTGATAAAATTAAAGCATCCATCAATCCGGTATTGACTCCTTGTCCTGCAAAAGGAGGCATAAGATGAGCAGCGTCTCCAATAAGTGTTACAGGTAGTGGGCGATTATTTTTCCAGGGGTGATCTAATGGAATTTTTCTTGTTGGTAATCCTACAAAAAAGGAAGTTGATGAAAATAGCTGTTGATAAATTTCATTCCATGAAGAGAATCTTTCGGAAAGAAACTGACGGATCTGTTCTGTATTGTTAAAGTCCAGTGTACAGCCATCTTTCCACTCTTCAGGTTTTTTGAATATAACCCCATAAGTCAAGGAACCGTTATTATAAGGGTTGGCTACCAATAAATTTCCCTCATAAGCTGCCATTGGTCTTTTCCCGTCACACCATTCGAAGAATTCGGGACATATGTTCTCAGGATGCGGAATATCTCCCTGAATAATAAAAGTTCCGGTTTCTTCCACTTCAGCATCAGTCACATATTTTCTTACCTTGGACATTCCTCCGTTGGCACCAATAACCAGATCCGCTGTTACATCGGGCTTGTCTTTGAAGTGAAGCAGCCATTTCCCGTCACTTTCTTCCATTTCGGTAAAATTCATATCCCAAACAACGGTATTATCATCCAGACTATTCAGCAATATTTCTCTTAAATGATTTCTGTTGATTTCAGGATTGTCATGTTGATTTTCAGGTGTAATATTTTTTGTAAACAATATATTCCCTTGTTCATCAGCAATATTGATCCCCATTGGTAATGCTATAGCGTAATATTGGTCAAGCAATCCTGCTTTTTTCATGGCTTTCTGCCCTGATTCCTGATGAAGATCCAATGTACCGCCCCAAACTCTTGTCTGTGCGTCCCTGTCTCTTTCATAGACCCTTACTTCAATTCCTTTTTGCTGTAATAAAAGAGCCATTGTTAAGCCAACCGGGCCTGCTCCAATGATGGCTATTTTTTTATGATTCAGTACCATAATTTTGTAATGTATTATTGTACTACAAAATTCCGGAATGCAATTGTATCATGCTTGTACAAATGCGACAAAATCATTGCTTAGGGTTTGTTTTCTTTTTTTGGCTTCCCTCGCAAAAACAGCGGGTGTAGTACCGCTATATCTTTTAAACTCTCTGCTCAAATGAGATTGGTCTGTATATCCAAATTCCTGTGCAAGGGCAGCAATAGAAGTCTCGGGAGCATGCCACAAACGGTTTCTTATCTGTTCAAAACGCATAATTCCGGATACATCTTTCACAGTGTGTCCGGAAGACTGTTTAAATTTTCTTTCTAACGTTCGGGCTGTTGTGTGAGCAGAATCAGCCACTTGATTTACAGGAATAGCACCATAATTTTTTCTCATAGCTGCTCCTGCTTTGAAAAGGAGACTATCTACAGTAATCTGTTCGTGTAATTTTATAAAGTATTGCTCTACCAAAGAAATAGCTTCCTCAATTTGCCCTTGGGTAATAAGATGATGCAATGCAGGGTGAAGCTGCACCACAGGGTGTTCAAATATATGAGTACCGTTTTCAGTTTTTTCTGAGGGAAGCTCCAGAAGATCAAAAACCGCCCAAGGGAAACATCTGATCCCGATAATTTCCAGTTGGTTCTGAGCATGAAAAATAGCAGGCTGATTAAGCAGTCCCATGATAAACGGAGAAGGTAAAGTCTGTAGTATTCCCTGATGAGAAATACTACATCCATTTCCAAAATGAAAGATAATTTCAACATAACCATCCGGAAGTACTGTAAATACGGATGATTCCTTTCCATAATCTCTTCTGTTATACCAAAAGCATTTTATGGTATCCCGAAGTTCTTCCGGAGCTTCAAATTCCTGATGTATATTGCAGAGCATAGTATATATATGAGCAGAATCAACCCTGTGAGTCTAGTTCCAGGTCTTTATGCTTTGCTTCCTCAAACTTTTCATTGAAAATAATTTTATTTCCAAAAGGATCATTTACAGTGAAAGAAACTGCGTCATAAAATGTTTTTTCAAATCCAGGACGGTTGTATTTGTAGTTTTTACCAATAAGCTCTTTATGGTATTCTACAACCCCCTCTCCCCATATAAAGATACTGCTTCCGGGGCTTGCATCACCATGATGCTCACTCAGGTGAAAAACCATGTTCTCTTTTTTCACCTCAATGTAAACGGGAAAATTTTCTTCAAACCGGTGTTCCCAAACGATTTCAAATCCTAACCAGTCAACATAAAATTCAAGTGCTTTCTGATAATCAAAAATTCTGAGTACAGGAATAATCTGTTCTGCTTTCATGCGATGATGTATTTATAAATGAGAAAGAATATTAATTAATTTTCCAAACGGATCTTTTACAAAAAACCGGCGAACGCCCCAATCTTCTTTGGTGATTTCATAAGTGATTTCGAAGCCTGCATTTTTCATTTTATCATAGAGTTCATCTACATTATCCACTTCAATGGAAAGATCAGGAACTTCCGTATCATTTCCCCCCTGTTCTGCAAAACTGATTTGAATTTTGGCTTCTTCATTGTTTCCTAAGGTTTTGATCCAGCCATGATCCATCAAAACATCCAGTTCCAGAATGTCCTGATAAAATTGATTTGCTTTGGAAAGATCATCCGTTTTAATATTAGCTACAATTCTTTTTACCATTTTGCACTTGTTTTTCCATTAAAAAAGGTCTTGTGAAATTACATAAAATTTCACAAGACCTAATAAATTATTGTACTGTATATTGTATTAAATTGAAGCAGCAGCTTCTAAAATCAACTGAGTAACTTCTTCAGGATGTGATGCCAATGAAGCATGTCCTGCCTCTAAAGAGATTATTTTCTTAGGCTCAAGACGTTCTGCCATTTCTTTTTCTGTTTCCGCAGGAATCATACGGTCCTGCAATGATATTTGATACCAACTTGGGCGTATTTTCCAGGCAGGTTCACCCGCTACATCTCCAAAACACTGTCCGTGAATAGGTTTTTGGGATAGTGACATCACCAATGCTTTTTCATCATCTAAATCCTGGCAGAAAGCAGATTTAAATTCATCATATTTAATCCATAAAAAACCTTTGTTATCAGGATAAATACTTGCTCCACCAGGTGACTCACGTCTTCCTAAAAGAGCTCCCAAACTGTCTCCTGCATCAGGTGCAAAGGCTGCAATATAAACCAATCCTGCAACTTTTTCATGATGTCCTGCTCCTGAGATAACGGCACCTCCATAAGAATGCCCTACTAAAAGCACTTTCCCATCTTGGGCATCAATAAGATCCTTAGTCTTATTAATATCGTCCTGTAGTGAAGTTAATGGGTTCTGAACACTTCTTACTTTATATCCTGCTTTAGTAAGTGAAGGAATAACGTATTGCCAGTGTGATCCGTCTCCCCATGCTCCGTGAACCAAAATAATGGTTAAATCTTTTTGTTCCATAATGATTGTGTTAAAATTTGATAATGATAAAGCTACGGTTAAAAATATCAGCGGACGTTAACTTAAGTTAATTAACAATCCGGCTTCTTATACGGCTGAGTGACTGCTCTGTTACACCAAGGTAACTGGCAATATGTTTCTGGGCTATTTTCTGAAAAAGAAGAGGTTGTTGTTTTAAAAGATTTAGATATCTGTTTTCCGGAGACAGGCATAATAGATCATCAATTCTTTTTTTTGCATCCAGATAAATTTTTTCACTCATCACTCTTCCGAATTGCTGCCAGTAGGCTTCTTTTTTATATAAAGCCTGCAGATGGTCTTTGCTTAGCAGCAAAATTTCACAGTTTTCAAGAGCCTGAATATTCATGTTGGAGACGGTATCACAAAGGATGCTTTCATAATCGGTAAAAAATTCATTTTCAAAATAGAATCCGAAGTTGATTTCGCGCCCCTGATCATTGATATAGAAAGATCTGATGGTTCCTTTTTTGATAAATCCCAGATATTTGCATTTTTCTCCCTGTTTCAGAAAGAAATCAGATTTTAAAAGTTTTGTGTCATGAAGCAATGCATAAAATTCTTCGAAATGATCTGAGTCAACCTGGAAAAGTTCTCCATATTTCTTATAATTGTCTGACATCATTTGGTGTTATTTAATTAGGTTTTATTTTCAAAAAAAGCCTTGCAAAAATTGAATTCACAAGGCTTTTTTACAAAAATTATTTTTATTATTGATTCAATGCTGTAAGCGCTGCATCATAGTTAGGCTCATTTGCAATTTCTGAAACCTGTTCTGTATAAATTACTTTATTGTTTTCGTCTGTAACAATTACGGCACGGCTTAGTAAACCTTTTAAAGGAGAATCTGTGATTACCACTTCATAATCATCCCCAAAGCTGCTTCTGAAATCAGAAAGCGTCTCTACATTGTTCAATCCTTCTGCTGCACAAAATCTTCCTAATGCAAACGGAAGGTCTTTGGAAACATTAATAACCACTGTATTATTCAGTTTTGAAGCTTCTTCATTAAACTTTCTGCTGGAAGCGGCACAAGTTGGCGTATCGATACTTGGGAAGATATTGAATACTTTTTTCTTTCCTGCAAAAGTATCAAGAGTCTTTACGTTTAGCCCAGAATCTACTAAGGCAAAATCTTTAACTTTAGCTCCTATTGATGGTAATGATCCTATTGTGTGTACTTCGTTTCCTTTTAAAGTGATTGTCGTTGACATAATATTTATTTTTTTAGTTTTTCAAATGTAATCAAAAATAGATTTTTTTTCTGTGTAATTAAGGTTAAATTAATCTTAAAGTGAAAATTAAAAGTCTTCCACCTGGCAATCGGTTTTTCAGACAAAACCCTTTAGCTACAGTACTGAAAAACCAATATCTATGTGATAAAAAATCCTAGTATCTAAAAATTGTAGAATTATTTAAAAAATAAATGTCAATATGTCTGTAGCTTATTCAATTATACCGATATAAACCAATATGAAATATAAAGAGGTAAAAGCCTCTTTTTTTTATGTAAAAACTCCAAATAAAACAATCATATTTAGTAAATTTGTGGGACTTAAAATTTCAAATAACAAATAACAGTATAATGTCAGAAAAATCAAAAATTTACTACACGTTAACGGATGAAGCACCAATGCTGGCTACACACTCGTTTTTACCTATTGTAAAAGCTTTCACTAAATCAGCAAATATTGAGATCGCTGTTCCGGATATTTCTTTGGCAGGAAGAATTTTAGCTAACTTTCCTGAGTTTTTAAAGGATGACCAAAAAATTGGTGATGCTTTAGCAGAATTAGGAGAATTGGCAACTAAGCCTGAAGCTAATATCATCAAATTACCAAATATTTCTGCTTCTGTTCCTCAGCTTGACGCTGCTATCGCTGAACTACAGGCTAAAGGTTTCGCAGTTCCAAATTACCCTGCAGAGCCTAAAAATGACGAAGAAAAAGCAATTAAGGCTAAATATGCAAAGGTTTTGGGTAGTGCTGTAAACCCTGTACTAAGAGAGGGAAATTCTGACAGACGTGCTCCAAAAGCTGTTAAAAATTATGCTAAAACAAACCCTCACAGAATGGGTAATTGGGCATCTGACAGCAAAACTGACGTAGCTCACATGAACAATGGTGATTTCTACGGAACAGAGAATTCTACTACATTAGAAAATGCTACAAAATACAAAATCGTATTCAAAGGGAATGACGGTGCTGAAACTTTACTAAAGGACTTCGCAGGTCTTCAGGCTGGTGAAGTAATTGATTCTTCTGTAATGAACCTGAATGCATTAAAAGTATTCGTTCAGGAAGCTATCGAGGAAGCTAAGAAAAGAAATGTACTTCTTTCTGCTCACCTTAAGGCTACGATGATGAAGATCTCTGATCCAATCATTTTCGGAGCTATTGTAGAAACTTTCTTCAAGGAGGTATTTACTAAATATGCTGAGACTTTCAAATCTTTAGATATCAATCCTAATAATGGTCTTGCTGATCTTTTTGAAAAAATCAAAGGAAATGCTCAGGAGGCTGACATCAAGGCTGACATTGAAAAAGCTCTTGCTGACGGACCTAGAGTGGCAATGGTAAATTCTGACAAAGGAATTACTAACTTCCACGTGCCTTCTGACATCATTGTAGACGCATCTATGGCTGCCCTTGTAAGAGGTGGAGGTAAAATGTGGAACAAGGAAGGAAATGAAGAAGACACTGTTTGTATCATCCCAGATCGTTCTTATGCAGGTTTCTACCAGTCTGTAATTGATGATATGAAAGCGCACGGAAAATTAGATCCAACTACAATAGGATCTGTTCCAAACGTTGGATTAATGGCTCAAAAAGCTGAGGAATATGGTTCTCACGACAAGACTTTCCAATTATCTGCTGACGGAACTGTAGAAGTTCAGGATGAAGCTGGAAATGTTCTTCTTTCTCAAAAAGTAGAAAAGAATGACATCTTCAGAATGTGTCAAACTAAGGATGCTCCTATTCAGGACTGGGTAAAACTGGCTGTAAACAGATCAAGACTTTCCGATACTCCTGCTATCTTCTGGTTAGACAAAGGTAGAGCTCACGACAGAGAGATCATCAAAAAAGTAGAAAAATATCTTGCTGACCACGATACAACAGGTCTAGACATCAGAATTCTTGATGTAAAAGATGCAATGACTGAAACTTTAAAAAGAGCAAGAGAAGGTAAGGATACAATTTCTGTTTCAGGAAACGTATTGAGAGATTACTTAACTGACCTTTTCCCAATCCTTGAACTTGGTACTTCTGCAAAAATGCTTTCTATTGTTCCATTAATGAACGGTGGTGGTTTATTTGAAACAGGTGCCGGAGGTTCTGCTCCAAAACACGTTGAGCAATTCCTTGAAGAAGGATACCTAAGATGGGATTCTCTAGGTGAGTTCTTGGCGTTACAGGCTTCTTTAGAGCATTTAGCTCAAACTCAAGGAAATACAAAATCTCAGGTTTTAGCTGATGCATTGGATGAAGCTAATGCTAAGTTCTTGGCAACCGATAAGTCTCCTGCAAGAAAAGTAGGTCAGATTGATAACAGAGGTTCTCACTTCTATTTAGCAATGTATTGGGCTGAGGCTTTGGCTAACCAAACTGCTGATGCTGAATTGGCTGCTCAGTTTGCTCCGGTTGCACAAGCAATGAAAGAAAACGAAGAAGTGATTAATGCAGAATTAATTGGTGCTCAGGGTAAACCTCAAAACATTGATGGTTACTACAAGACTGATACTTATAAAACGTATTCAGCAATGAGACCAAGTACTGTTTTAAATGAAATTGTTGACGGAATTTAATTTCTGATACTCATATACATAAAAAGCTCCTTTTTTAAGGAGCTTTTTTATTTTAAAAATAAAGCATCAAACTATTCATTACATCCCTACTCTCTGATCTGCTACCTAATTCATAAAAATTTCCGGAATCCATTCAAACCCTGTGTCTTTTTTCTTTGTAAAGCCTAGACCGGGCCAAGGCAAATGACAGGCAAATGCTCTGGTTTTGGTATCTGCCAATTGTAGGAGAAGCTTTTTTCTTGAAGCAGTAGCAATATCCAGGTCCGTATCACCGAAAAATCCCCATTCAGGATGAGGAAAAAGAATAACATCAGAATGAATGAGATCCGCAATATATATGAGTTTTTCATTCCCCGAAGATATTGTAGTCACCGTTAAACCGGGAGTATGCCCCGGAGCCAGCTGAAAACTGAAACAATCATACAATGGATTGTTAAAGTCATAGAACTTCAACTTGGGCTTAATGGTTTTTAGTATATTTTGAAGCGCGGAAATAATCTGACCGAGCAATTCCGGTTTAGCTTTCAAAGCACTATTGTTAAAATCTTTAATGGATGCATTCATCCAGAAATCATGTTCAGTTTTTGAAATGAAAATGTCGGCATTCGGGAAAACAAGAGAATTTTGCTTATCCAGCACTCCTCCAATATGATCAGGATGGGCATGAGAAATAAAAATATCAGTAATATCTTTTGTAGAGAAACCTGCCTTTTGGAGGCTTTTCAACAAAAATCCAGATCTTTCATCCGCAAAAATCCCCATTCCTGTATCCATTAAAATAAGTCTGTTCTTTGTTTTAATCAACAGAAAATTCAGAGCCATATCAATATAGTCTTCTGATCTAAAATGATCTTTAAGAATGGTTTTCAATTCTGAGACGTTCCCTCGTGGAGCAAATGAATTCATATCTGTTTCATGGATATATCCGCCTGTAAGAACAAACAGCTCCAACTCTCCCAATTTTATTTTTTTAAAACCGGATAAATCATCTTCAAGGGTTTCTGAAGTTGTCTTTGTCTCTGCAAAAACATTAGAAAAGGGAACTAAACTTAATGCTCCCGCCAATAATCCATTTTTTAATAAGTCTCTTCTATTCATATTGTAATGTGGTGTTTTTCAATTTTTATATCCAACAAAAAACTGAGCTTCTGTAATTCAGAAACTCAGTTTGAGTATAGTCTTTAATTGTTTACTAATTTCATAGAACCCTCACTGTACCTTTCTCCTACATTCGGGTATTTTTTCAGAATAGCATCAATGGTATCCAGATCGGATTGGGAAAGATCAATAGTAACGGTGGCAATATTTTCTTCCAGATACTTGATTCGCTTGGTACCCGGAATTGGAATAATATCATCTCCCTGGTTCAGTACCCACGCCAGTGCCAATTGAGTTCCTTTTACGCCCTTGGAAGCTGCAAATTCATTAATCTCATTAGCCAGTTTAGTATTATTCTCCAGATATTCCTGCTGATAGCGAGGTAATGATTTTCTGAAATCATCGTCACCAAGATTTTGGACCTCACTGATATTGGCAAAAAGTCCCCTTGCCAGTGGCGAATAAGGAACCAGGGAAATCCCTAATTCTCTGATCGTTGGTAGGATCTCATTCTCAACATCTTTCGTAAGGATAGAATATTCTGATTGTAAAGCAGTAATAGGATGAATTTTGTTGGCTTTTCTTATTGATTCTGCGGAAGCTTCCGACAGCCCGATGTATTTTACTTTTCCGGCTTTTACCAATTCAGCCATTGCTCCTACTGTTTCTTCTACTGGGACATTTGGATCAACTCTGTGGGCATAATACAAGTCTATGGTATCTATTTTTAATCTTTGAAGACTTAAATCCACAGCCTTTTTAATCCATTCCGGTGAGCCATCAAAATAGGTCCCCGGAGCACCGCTATGACTGGCTTTTCCATCCTTAAACCTGAACCCGAATTTAGTTGCAATAAAAATTTTATCTCTATTGGGAACTAAAACCTTGGAGATCAGCTTTTCATTTTCTCCGTTGGCATACATATCTGCAGTATCCCAAAAGTTAACTCCTAAATCTAAGGCTTTATGTAAAGTATTGATACTTTCCTGTTCGTCTGCAGGTCCGTAAGCAAAGCTCATTCCCATACAACCTAAGCCAATAGCAGAAAGCTGCTCACCTGTGTTTCCTAATTTTCTAAATTTCATGATGGTTTTGATTTTAATTTTATAGGACAAAATTAGAACATGAAAGATCCATATCTAGTATAGAATTCAAACTAAGAATTATAAAATTCAAACAAGGTTCATTCTTAGGGCATTTGGGGTTACTCCAGTTTGCTTTTTAAAGTAATTGGTAAAATAGGCAGGTTCTTCAAAGCCCAACCCATAGGCTATTTCCGCAATATTCCAGTCTGTATGAGTCAACAGGGCATTGGCTTCCTGAATAACTCGTCCTGTAATCTGCTGACTGGTAGTTTTCCCCGTAATCTCCTTCACAGAGCGGTTTAAAGAGTTCACATGAATAGAAAGGCTCTGTGCATAATCATTCGGGGTTTTTAGCTTTAAAAATGCCTCGGGGCTATCAATGGGGAATTGTCTTTCCAACAGTTCCATGAATAAAGAAGCCACTCTTTGTGACGCATTTTGGTAAGGTTCAAAGGTTTCTGCAGGATGCATTCTCATTGTTTCATGAATCATCAGATGAAGATAGGCCCTAAGCATATCATATTTATGAATGTAATCCGATTGAATTTCCGTCATCATTTTGGTATACAAATCCGAAAGTATTTCCTGCTGTTCTTTCTCTACAAAGAAAACCGGAGTTCCTCCAATCTTAAAAAGCGGAGAGTCCTGAAGATTGCCCAAACGGCTTCCATTCTGCAAAAATTGCTCTGTAAAAAGACAAAACCAGCCTTTCTGATCTTCATCATCAGCCTCCCAGGAGTAAGGAACAATAGGGTTTGAGAACAATAACGCCGGACGATCTACCTGAATCCATTTATCAGCATAATGAAGCTTTCCTTTTCCTATGATTAATGAAATTTTATAGTAATCTCTTCTGCTATAGGGAGACAACAGGGAACAAAATTCCCTTGAAAAAACATTAAAATGTCCCATCCCATTTGTTCCGATACACTGCAATCCCTGATCAGGAGCATTTCTTTCATAAAAACCGCTTAATGATTCTGTTGATTCCATCTATCAAAGTTATAAAATTCAAACAAATTAATTCATGAAATTACTTTATTTGAATGCAAAAAATTATTTTATTACATGGATATCTCCATCATGATTTTATCCATAAAAAAAGACCAACACGAATGCCGGCCTATTAAATAGTGAATATATATAGTTGATAATGGTCTAATCCCAATCACCATGATGCCCATGATGCTTATTTTGTTTTTTATAGTATTTTGAACGTTCCTTATAGTATTTTTCCTGCTGCTTACGATATTTCTTATAATCGTTCTTATTTCTTCCGTATACAATTACAGGATTTTGTCCTTTATAATATCTCTTTTTAAAGATGATGTATTTTTCTCGTCCAAGAATTCTTTCCAGTTCTGAATATCGGTCCCCTCTCCATCTTCCCGGGTCTACAACGTAAGCTCTGTTCCATGAATCATAATCGCGATATCTGTCATTCAGTACATAAATTTGTTTAGTCTGCACACTGGAGAGCACTAAATCTGTGATTACATTTTGCCAGTTAACATCCGTAATGCTTCTCCTGTAATCATTATAATAATCCGATTGGGCGTAGCTCATACTGAACGTACCCATCAAAAATAAGGTTAACAATAACTTTTTCATTTCATTCCTCTTTTAAATTAAACATCATGACATAGTCAATTAAAGTGCCAATAATTAAAAGGAATTGCCAATAATTGTTAATAAAAAACATAAATAACTGATTATCTTTTAAATAATTTTATAACTTATTTAAAATTATTTATTTTATTCATTGAATATATTTCGATTATATTCCTTTTGATTTTTTAAACAGCCAAGAAAGAGATGCTGCGTCTTGGACGATTAAGATGTTAATTTTGAAACATTTAGGCATTATTCATTTTTAATAATAAGTCTGTTTAAACTTAACCGCAAAAGTCACAAAAGGTTTTATTTTTTTAACACTTTAGTACACTTTAGAAAGTGTAAGGAAATACGGCACAATTAAGTTCACATAAGATGAAAATCTTTGATTTTCAACAAAACTTGAGTGTCCTTCTTTGTACACAAAGTATATCACTTAAATAGCTTAAGTATTTAAAAAGCTTTTGTATATCTTTTGTGGTTTAATAAAAAAGTTTAAACAGCTTTAATAAAAAATTCGGCTTTAACCTTCTTCTTAAATCTTTGATGATTCATCATTGTATTTATAAAATTCGTTAAGGTTTCCAAAAACTATCATTTCATATCAATTAATTTTGTAATTTTAATGGAGAGAATGCTTTCGGGAGTTCTTTATGTTATTTTTTTATCAACCAAATCTCAATAATTATGGAAAATATAAAATTTATGGTATCTCCATATCAGGATGAATTGCAGCTACTCATTGATGGGCAAAAAGCAGGTTATATGTCCATAGAGATTGACGGAAGACTGCTCGTTGTGTTTTACACCAAGCTTGACGAGGAGCGCGAGGGAAAAGGATATGCCAAGCTGCTGCTGGATGAATTGGTACGCTATGCGGAGGAAAAAGATTTGCTTGTAGATCCGGAATGTGATTTTGTCCGTCAACAGTTTGAAAATCATCCCACAAGATATAAAGACATTTGGCATGCCTAATCAGTCTTACCACCAGACTGTAAATTGTTGACTCGAATTATTTAGTTCAACGACCTCTCCAATCATTGGAGTAAGGATGTCCAGATTTTTTTCTTTTCCAAGGTTTGTTATTTTTTGTAAAGGCTCATTCCAGGGGTGAAGAGCCAGTGCAAATTTTGCAGCATGAACCGGAATTATTTTTTTTGCATTAATATCTATACTTGCCTGAATAACATCTTCCGGCAATGCATGAATATATCTCCATGCCTCCCCATATTGTCCGTTTTCAAGAATGGCATAATCAAAAGGACCATATTTTTCCCCAATCATCTTGAAATGGGAATCATAACCGCTATCCCCACCCAGAAATATTTTCTTTGTTGGGGTTTCCAGTACATAGGAAGTCCAAAGAGTGTCATTCTGCCTTAATCTTCTTCCTGAAAAATGTCTTGCAGGTGTAAAGGCAATCTTTATGTTATTCTTCAAGTCTACTTCTGTTCCCCACTCTTCTTCAATAAGCTGGTTTTCTTGATATCCCCATCTTTCCAGATGCACCCCAACCCCCAATGGAACAATAGCTTTATGGGTTCGATCCCTGATAGATTGTACTGTAGGATAGTCCAAATGGTCAAAATGATCATGTGTAATGATCAAATAATCCAGTTCCGGAATATCCTCAGGCTTATAAATATCTGAACCTTTAAATGCCTTATTAAAATATTTAAACGGTGATCCGTATAGGCTCAATACCGGGTCTATAAGAAAAGATACTCCATCAGTCTGTAAATAATAGGATGAATGCCCTAGCCAAATGAAGACATCAGTATTTTTATCAAGGGTTTTTAAATCTGTTTGAATAGACGGAATGCCTTTCAAGGGTTTCAGTAACGGATGCTTTTTACCTAAAAAGAAATCATAGGTCACTTTTGACATTTTGTAGCCCTCCGCAATAGAGGGGGTATGGCTTATATTCTGAAACTGTTTATTTCTATATAATTTTGACTGCTTTATACGTTGCAGCCTCTTTCCTTTTGGCACTCCGCCAAATGGTTTTCCGTTTATCACAATAAAATAGGTTACTATCAATAGTGCTACAATCGCAATAATCCAATAATACATCATTAGTAAAAAAATAATCATCAAAGGTATCAACTTTTATATTTACATAAAAACATGGGGTGTTTGGCATTATTTTTTTAACTAAATTTATCATGTGTTTCGGAAAATTTATTATTCATTTAAGTGATGATTAATTTTAATCTCTCTATTTTAGCAGCTTAAAAAAACTCAAAGGTATATTGAAAAATTATTCGGCAATATTCATTCTGGCTATGCTTTCGTCATGTGCATCCATTAGAAGGCACAATGAACAGCGGGCTTCCTGTATTCCTCCTGACCAGCTTAAAGAGGATGTAGACTATGCGTATGCAAAGCTGCAGCAAATGCATCCTCAACTGTACTGGTATATTCCCAAGCAGGAATTGGAACGTAAATTTGACAGTCTTAAACAAACTCTTAATGAGCCTCTTACTCCGCTTCAGTTTTATTTTAAATTTCAGCCGGTAATTGCAGGTATTCGTGAGGGGCATCTTTCGCTAAGAATTCCAAGAAAAAAGTTTACCAAAAGGGAAATCAAAAAACTAGAGCATAAAAAGGGTTTGTTCAGCCGCTTTGAATATTACATTTCTAATGATCAGATGTATATTATTCAAAACAATGACTCTATAGAAAACATACAACCGGGAACTGAGATTTTATCCATCAATAATATTCCGGTTTCAGACTATATAAAAAAATACAGAAGCCTGATCAGCAGTGATGGTTATAATACTACGTTTCAACCTTATTTTTTAAAGGATTTGTTTTTTAATTATTACACCGCAGAAAACGGACTTTCTGATAAGGCAACCATTGAGACGCTTTATAAAGGAGAAAAGCAAACCTATACCCTAAGCAGGGAGTTTAAATCCGATACCGACGTTGAAAAGGATAAGGAAATGAAGAAACGCACCGAGGATAAAAAGCTGAATGACTATGTGGCTGCCAGCAATTCTTATAACCGAAGTTTTAGATTTTTGGATAAGGACAGTACCATTGCTTATATTAAAGTGAAAAGTTTTTCAAGAGAATATTCTGAGGAATTTTATAAAAAGACATTTTCAAAGATCAAAAGCGCGAAAGCAAGTTACCTCATCATTGATGTTCGAAACAATTATGGAGGATCTCTGTATGAAATTAATAACCTGTACTCCTATTTGGCTGATAAGCCCTTCACCTTGATAAAACCATCTCAGGTTACCTCTAGGGATGTTCCTCTGAGAACCAATTATTTCAGAAAAAGTACTCCTCTGGAATTTGCATTTAAAAGCATAGCCTACCCGAGTTACTTTTTTGCTCAGGCATTCAGTACTTATACAAAAGACGGAAAGGTTTTCTATAAAATGAAAGCTGATAAACCTACAAAACCTAATAAGGAGGCTTTCAACGGAAAAGTTTTTGTACTCATCAACGGTGGTAGTTTCTCTGCTTCATCCATTATTACGGCAAAGCTTAAAAATGATAAAAGAGCAACCCTTGTGGGTGAAGAAACGGGAGGCGCCAATGATGGGACAGTTGCCGGTTTTTATTCTTATCAGAAACTGCCTAATTCCGAAATAAGGTTTCCTATAGGACTCCTCCTTGTACAGCCCGACATTAATTTTTCGGATTCTAAAAAGGGAGTGGTTCCGGATGTAGTAATTCATGAAAGTATGCAGGACATTATTGATAAAAAAGATCCGCAGCTTGACTGGATCAGGAATGAAATTTCCAGAGAAAAGATAAATTGATGATTTGTATTTATCTATTGTATTGGGACGGGCTTAGATTCAAAGTTAAATTATAAACTATATAAATACCCGGCGGGCTTTCAGCCCGCCGGGTATTTTATGCTTTCAACTCTTCCAAAAGGCTTTCAATATGCTTAATATATCTTCCATAGTAGCGGTAAAACCAAAATCTCCCACAAACAAAGAGCAAGAATAGTCCTCCTATCACACAACCGATCAGGATGAGCGCTATCTTGATCTCTCCCAGGGGCTTGGGCCAGGGTATAAATTCTAGTACAATAAGCATTTCGCACACAATGAACGGGGCAAAGCTAATGTAATAAGACAGATAATACTGTTTATTCAGATTGAGCTGATTAACCAGATCTTTTAAAGATTCATACGTTTTAAGCTCTGTATTGCTGATATCCTTATATAGTTTAAAAAACTTACTAAAAAAGAAAATCGTAACAATAAGCATTGAGGCAACTAAAACTGTTATGTACAGCTGGAATTTAAAGGGTTTACATATTGAGCAAACCATAAATGCAAAAACAAAGATAGCAATGACCCACCAAAATTCTGCACGCATATTCTTACGTACTTTTTCAAGAGGCAGATTAATTTTATTCTTTTGCTCTATGCTGATTTCCGGAGTTTCATCTACAATATCTTCGTTCCAGGCATTTTTCAATTCATCTATATTCATTGGATTACTGATTTAATGTTGGTTAATTTTATGTTGGTTTAAGATATCTTTAAGTTTATTTTTTGCACGGTTCATTTTCACCCTTACATTTCCTTCAGAGATTCCCATTTCCTCTGCAATCTCCCTTCCTGAAAAATCCTCGAGATAATAAAATATGAAAGCCTTGTCAATTGGATTCAGTTGATGAATAGCCTTATACATTTCTGCCAGACGCTCTTCCTTATCATAGTCATAATCTTCCTGAGAGATTACATAATTGGAGAGATCTTCATTAGCTATAAAGCTTCTTCTTTTATCTGTTTTAAGGAAAATAATAGCCGTATTTAGCGCAATCCTGTATAACCAGGTAGAAAACTCACTCTGCCCCTTGAAGCTTGAATATGCTTTCCAAATCTGATAAGTGATCTCTTGAAAAAGATCGTCCTGATCATCTTTTTCAGACATATACATTTTGGAAATCTTAAAAATGATTCCCTTATGTTTTTTAATCTTCTGGATAAACTCTTGCTCTAATGAGGTCATAGCTTGTTACTCTATAGAGTTAGTTTATGTTTAAAAAAATTGTTACAAAAAATAGTAAGAAAAATAAAAAACCCCAACATAAAGGTCTGTGGGGTTTGTATTTTCAATGGGTAATATTGTTATTTTTAATTCAATCTGTTTAATGCTCTTTGCAGCATTGTAATATTGATTAAGTCTAATTTGGCACCAATAATAATGATAATTAAAAGAACCAATGTCAGAAACAGGATAATAAAAATGTAAACGGATACAAACCATATCACTGTATTCAGAATATTTCCTTTAATTCCTAACTTGTTCATAAAAAACTTTTGGGATCGTTCAAACCAGGTCTTTTTCTTTTCGGTCCTGGGCTGTACTTCCACTCCATTAAGCTCATCTATCAAATGCACTACGTCATCTATATATCTTCCGTACATATAATAGATCCAGTATTTTATAATAAAGCAAACCAGCAATAACGTAATCAGAAAACTAATTCCGAAAATTGCCAGATTATAATCCATATCAAAATGAAAATTAATCTTAATCAGAGATAAGAGAAAAGCAAGCGGGATATAGGAAATATAATAGGAAATGTAGATTTCTTTCGATATAAGCAATTGGGTTTTAAGGTTAAACAGATCATAATTTGTATTAATACTGTTTTTTTGAAGCAATTTATAAAGCTTAAGAAATCGAGAATAAAAATAAACTATAAAAACAATGGTCAGAACCGTGACAAATGTTGAGATGGTCGTAATATTAGAATCTGTGGAAGCAAATGGAAAACTGGTAAGAAGCAACGGCAATGTGATCACCATAAGCCAAAACTCGGTTTTCATATTTATTTTCAGCATCTGAAGCGGAGAATGGATCTCGCGTTGTTTTTCCAGGGAAATTTCAGGAGGATCCTGTCCTGTATCTTTATTCCAAAGTTCTTTAAAGTTGTCTAACTCCATAGTGTAATCTATTAATTTGAACCCATACCTTGCTTAGCAATGATCTCCTTTAGCCTTTCTTTTGCTCTTTTAAGCTTCACTCTTGCATTCACTTCGGTAATTCCTAACTGACGGGCAATTTCTCTTCCGGGAAAGTCTTCTAAAAAGAAAAAGATCAAAGCCTTATCAATAGGACTTAGTTGATGAATAGCCTCATACATCATCTTCATATTCTTATCATCCGTATCATTATAAGGTTCCTGTCTGGCATTCAGTCCATCTATATTTTGATTTTGTATAAAACTACGTTTTTTTTCACTTCGCAAAAATACAATTGCCGTGTTGAGCGCAGTTCTGTACAGCCATGTTGAGAAATCACTCCTCTTTTGAAAATCTCCATATGATTTCCAGGCTTGGTAAATAATCTCCTGATAGAGATCATTTTGGTCGTCCTTATTATCCATATACATTTTAGAGATCTTGAAAACAACACCTTTGTGCTTTTCAATTTTCTCTAAAAATTCTTTTTCGGGTGAAGACATGATTTACACACTAATCCATAAGCAACGTTAAAAAACGCCGCCTTATTATAACACAATACTCTATTTCCAGCCATTAAGTTAAAAAAATCCTTAACAAACACAGAGATTTATTAAGGATTTTTATTTTATGTTAAATACAACTTGAGATATGGACTAGAAAATATAGTCAGTACTTAAGAAGTTGGAATCATGTTCTCTTACAATGGTATTTAATAATGTTTTGTTGGATTCTGTCAGTTTTGCTGCCACTAAAGATCTGATTGAAAATGAACGGAGTGCATCAAAAACAGAAAGTGTTCCCTCTGCACTGTCCTTTCTGCCCGTAAACGGGAATACATCCGGACCACGCTGTGCCTGACAGTTGATATTAACACGGCTTACCAGATTCACAAAAGGATCAATGAGCTTAGCCACCTCATGCGGATCTTCACTGAAAATACTCACTTGCATTCCATGGGAAGCATTCACCTGATAATCTATAGGTTCATCAATATCTTCAAACGGCACAACAGGAATTACAGGACCGAATTGCTCTTCATGATACAGCTTCATATCATTGTTCACAGGATATACCACTGCCGGAAACACAAAAGATTCTTCCGTGTAGCCTCCGTCTTTATTCAAAACTGTGGCTCCTTTAGACAATGCATCCTCAATACATTCTTTCAGATAAGGGGGCTTATTCACCTCCGGAAGCGGGGTTACTTTTACATCTTTTTCCCATGGCAATCCCGCTTTCAGTGAAGAAACAGCTTCACTTAACTTCTTGGTAAATTCTCCTGCAATCTCTTTCTGAACAAAGATTAGCTTTAGGGCTGTACAACGTTGTCCGTTAAAAGAAAGTGCGCCCAAAATACATTCACTCACTGCCACATCAAGATTGGCGTTTTTAGTTACAATCGCTGCATTTTTAGCATCAAGACTTAAAATTGCTCTTAAGCGGTTAACTTTTGGATGCAGCTTTTTCAGTCCGTTAGCCACTTTACTTGATCCGATAAAGGCCAGTACGTTGACTTTTCCGCTTTCCATGATTGGAGTAATAATTTCTGAACCTTTTCCATATAGAGTATTCACTGTTCCTTTAGGAAAAGCTTCCTTAAAGGCATTTAATAAAGGATAATGAGCCAATACCCCATGTTTTGGAAGTTTAAATAAAATTGTATTTCCCATGATCAGCGCTGGAATCAATGTTGTAAAGATCTCATTTAATGGATAATTGAATGGTCCCATACTCAACACAACTCCAAGTGGTGCTCTTCTGATTTGAGCGATGGTTCCCTCAGCTTCCTGAAAACGGGAGGATTCTCTATCCAGATCTTTAAGCGCATCTATTGTCTGATTGATGTAATCTACGGTACGATCAAATTCCTTGGTAGAATCCGCCAGTGTTTTTCCGATCTCCCACATTAATAGTTTAATGATCAGATCTCGCTGCTGAATCATCAGGTAGACAAACTTCTGCATGCATTTAATTCTTCCCTCCACGGACATCGTAGGCCATTCACCAAGACCATTATCATAGGCTTTTACACAGGCTTCAAGAACTTCCATTGCTTCATTAGGGCCAATATTCGGAATACTCCCCAATAGTTTCCTTTCCAATCCATTTTCTGTCGGAATACAAACGGGAGAGTAAATATTTTGGGTTTCGCCTTTCCACTCTACCAATTCACCATTAAGAAGATAGACTTTCTGATGGATTTCAGGAACCTTAAATTCTTCGGGAATTTCGTTTTCACTTTTAAAAATATCTTGAAATGACGCACTGTTTACTGAACTCATATTTTTAGTATTTAATAATTTGAATCTGAATTTTTGAAGAATAAAGGTAGACGTAAAAATTGATTTTAAGAATAATGATTCAATAGATTTGCTCTATTTAAAAGCTATTTGAATGAAAATTAACTCAGCTAACTAAAAAAAAGAATAATTTTGCTAAAAATAAATTTCAATGTTTTCAAAAATAATTTTCAGTACATTATTTTTCTTATCAGCAGTTGGTTTCGCTCAAAATACAAAATCAAGCAATACCATTTTGATGGGTGGAAAACCTGTACATACCTATGCTAAATTACCGGCAGTCAATAAACCGGCTCCTAAGTTTGTCCTTACGGATGTTACTATGAATGACCAGACTTTAGATTCCTACAAAGGGAAATATGTCATTCTAAATATCTTCCCAAGTGTAGACACTGGAGTCTGCTCTGCATCTGTTCATCATTTCAATGAGGAGGCAGGTAATCTGCCTAACACGGTGGTTCTTTGTATTTCTAAGGATCTGCCATTTGCCCAAAAGAGATTTTGTGGAGCAGAAGGAATCAAAAATGTGGTTATGCTTTCTGACTTTCGTTCTGATTTCGGATGGAACTATGGGGTAGAAATGATTGATTCTCCAATGAAAGGTCTTCTCAGTAGAGCTGTAGTAGTGATTGACCCATCAGGAAACATTATTTATGAAGAGCAGGTACCAGATATTTCACAAGAACCTAATTATGAAGCGGCTATTAATGCTGTAAAGGGATAAATTTCTTTTTTTTAAATAATTTAAAACCTCTGATAATATGAATGATCAGGGGTTTTGTTTTTCTTATTTGTTATATAAGGTTGGAAAATCGCAAGGATGCAAAGGTTTTTAATCTTGAAACACCTTTTTAAGGCGCAAGAAAATCTTAGATTTTCGGCAAGCTATGAGTAGAATTTATTGGCTCGCTGATATAACAGATTAGGCGGATTTTTTCCTTAAACATATGCTTAATCTCCAAAATCTGCGGGAGGTTTAAAAAAATGCAGTGAGTAAAGGAACCGGTTATTTACTTTATTTGTTGGAAATCGCAAGGACGCAAAGGTTTTTAATCTTAAAAAATCTTTATTAAGGCGCAAGAAAATCTTAGATTTTCGGCAAGCTATGAGTAGAATTTATTGGCTCGCTGATATAACAGATTAGGCGGATTTTTTCCTTAAACATCTGCTTAATCTCCAAAATCTGCGGGAGGTTTTAAAAATGAAGTGAATATAAGGAACCTGTTATTTATTTTATTTGTTGGAAATCGCAAGGATGCAAAGGTTTTTAGTCTTGAAACATCTTTATTAAGGCGCAAGAAAATCTTAGATTTTCGGCAAGCTATGAGTAGAATTTATTGGCTCGCTGATATAACAGATTGAGCGGATTTTTTCACAAGCATCTGCTTAATCTCCAAAATCTGCGGGAGGTTTAAAAAAATACACATTGTTCGATTTTATAACAAATAAAATCTCTACTCCTTATAGCAACCTCTTCTTTATTATTATTTTGCGCCTTTGCGATTCTAACTATAAAAGCTTTGTAGTTCAAGAAAAAACATTTAAGGTTCTATCAGCATATCCCCATCTTTCAAAGTTAAATACTCCTGCCCCACTTCCTCCGAGACCCTTTTCAAATCATAGTCATCGAATATCTGAGGGATATAAAATTTCTCATGAGCAAATAATCCGTAATGGATAGGAACCAGTTTTTTAGCATGTAATAAATGAGCTGCTGTAAAGGCTTCTTTTAGATTGAGGGAAGCAGGAACGGCACTATATTCCAATCCGATGACTTCAAAATTGACAACGACTCCGTTCACCGGCAGAAATGCATAATCTATGTTCTGGTTTTCTTTTCCAAGCTTCCAGAATTGGTTGTGCCATATGGTATCTCCGCCATGAAAGATTTTTGTAGTTGGGTCTTCCACAATCCATGAAGATTGAATCTCTCCCACTCCATCCATTGCAAACACCGGTTTAAAAGTAATATTATTTTCTGTAAATGTTTCATCAAGATTTAATACAATCATTTGAACATCATCAACAAGTTTTCTTACAAAGGGTTCTAATCCTGAGTAGATAATCAGCTTTCCGTCCTTCTTTAAGCATTTTCTGATAATACCTTTGTCAAAATGATCTAAATGTAAATGGGTAAACAGGATGTAATCTGCCTGTACATGATCTGAGAATTTCAGCAATTCTTCTACAGCATCTCCCAAAACAGGTTTATAGTAGGAAAAATCTTCAACGGCGTCTATCAGAATGGTTTTGTTTTGAGAGACGAGCTTTATTCCAGCCCAGTTTAACTTTTGTATTTCCATATTTCTTTTTTCACAAAGGAAGAGACTTACGGAAAGCTAAACAATAAACAAAAGTTAATTAATTCTCTTTCGGATTCTGCTTAATGAGATAGGTGTAATCCCGATGTAGGAAGCCAGATATTTTAATGGAATATTCTGAATATAGTGTGGTTTATTTTCCAGCAGATATTCGTAGAGATCCTGTGGGGTATTTTTCAGCAGAAGCATTTCCCGCTTCATGGCAGCATTCAGTTTTCTGCTCAGATAGTAGTTTTGTACGAAGCGACATTGGGGGTTAACGATAAACATTTTTTTTACCTCCTCGAGGGTAATTTCCCATGCCAGCCCTTTATTGATGGATTCATAAATAGCATCAGATCCTTTTTCTTCCACTGTAAAAATATCACCGGGAAAGTAAAACTCTGCACAGATTTCTGTATCTAGGTCTGATGTGCTATTGATATAATATTTTCGGACAAGCCCATCTTCTACAAGATAGGCTTTGTTGTCCGAGAATCTGTTTTTTCTTGAAAATTCAACTTCAGCAAATTTTTCCCAAACAGGATCACTATCCTCTACATTCAGGTGTGAAAACAATGTTTTATTAATACTTGCCAATGCTGAATCAATTATAATTTACAGTAAATTTTCATCTACAAGGTTTGGAAGGGTAACCTTTAAGTTTGGTTCAGCCTCCATTGCTCTTTTAATAGCGAAGATAGCCCCTTCATTTCTTGCCCAGCTTCTTCTGGAGATTCCGTTGTTAACGTCCCAGAAAAGCATAGACTTTAATCTTCTGTCTGCATCATCACTTCCGTCCAACAACATTCCGAAACCTCCGTTGATTACTTCTCCCCAGCCTACTCCGCCTCCATTGTGAATAGAAACCCAGGTTGCCCCACGGAAACTGTCACCAATAACATTGTGAATGGCCATATCTGCAGTAAATCTGGATCCGTCATAGATATTGGAGGTTTCTCTGTAAGGAGAATCTGTTCCTGAAACATCATGGTGATCTCTACCCAGCACTACAGGTCCTATTTCTCCATTTTTAATAGCTTTATTGAATGCTTCTGCAATCTTCATTCTTCCTTCTGCATCTGCATAAAGGATTCTCGCCTGAGACCCTACAACCAGTTTATTTTCCTGTGCTCCTTTAATCCACTGAATATTATCCTTCATCTGCTGTTGGATTTCTTCAGGGGAGTTTTTAATCATTTCTTCCAATACTGTGCATGCAATATGGTCCGTTTTCTGTAAATCTTCAGGATTTCCACTTGCACATACCCAACGGAATGGTCCAAAGCCGTAATCGAAGCACATAGGCCCCATGATATCCTGAACATAGCTAGGATATTTGAACTCTCTTCCCAAAGTCGGATTTTCTGACATTACATCTGCTCCTGCTCTGGAAGCCTCCAATAGGAAAGCATTTCCGTAATCGAAGAAGTATGTTCCCTTTTGGGTATGCTTGTTGATTGCTACTGCGTGTCTTCTTAATGTTTCCTGAACTTTTTCCTTGAATAATTCAGGGTTTTCAGCCATCATTGCATTGGATTCTTCAAAGCTTTGTCCCGCTGGATAATATCCTCCGGCCCAAGGATTATGAAGAGAGGTCTGATCTGAACCGATATCAATTCTTAAATCTTCCTGATCGAATTTTTCCCAAACTTCAACAATATTTCCAAGGTAAGCCAGGGAAACTGTTTCTTTATTCTGTTGTGCTTCTCTTACTCTTTTCACCAAATCATCAAGATTCTCATGGATTTCATTGACCCATTTCTGTTCGTGTCGAATTTTTGTGATTTTTGGATTAACTTCTGCACATACGGTAACACATCCTGCAATATTTCCTGCTTTAGGCTGAGCTCCACTCATTCCTCCAAGACCAGACGTTACGAAAAGACCTCCTTTTGGTTCTTTATTGATCTTTCTGAATGCATTTAAAACGGTAATCGTAGTTCCATGAACAATTCCCTGAGGGCCAATATACATATAACTTCCCGCCGTCATTTGTCCATATTGAGTAACCCCAAGAGCGTTAAATTTCTCCCAGTCATCCGGTTGTGAGTAATTTGGAATCATCATTCCGTTCGTTACCACTACTCTTGGTGCATCTTTATGAGAAGGGAATAATCCCATCGGATGTCCGGAATACATCACCAATGTCTGTTCATTGGTCATTTCAGACAGATATTTCATTGTCAACAGATACTGTGCCCAGTTGGAGAATACAGCTCCATTTCCACCGTAAGTGATCAACTCGTGAGGGTGTTGTGCTACTGCATAATCCAAATTGTTCTGGATCATCAGCATAATCGCTTTAGCCTGCTCAGATTTCCCGGGATAATCTGCAATAGATCTCGCTTTCATTTCATAATCTGGACGGAATCGATACATATAAATTCTTCCATAGTCTTCCAGTTCCTGTTTAAATTCAGGAATTAATTCTGCATGAAATTTTGGATCGAAGTAACGTAAAGCATTCTTTAATGCCAGCTTTTTCTCCTCTTCTCCTAAGATTTCCTTACGCTTTGGAGCATGGTTTATATTAGTCTCGTATGATTTTGGTTGTGGCAGCTGATTGGGTATCCCCTGCTGTATCTGTTCTTGGAATGTCATATTGCTATTTAAAGTTCTATGTTTAAACAATGTTTGAAGTTTTAAAGATATTCAAATTAGGAAATATAGGCAAGTAAACAAGGGAAAATGATTGATGATAAAGCCTTAGCATTACGGTTTATTTACCATTTTTGAATTTAATGTTGCATTTGAATAGATGCACCTTAATTTCCCTCCCCCGAAAGGAAAATTTTGTACTTACGAATAAGATCATTAATTAAAACAAAAAAACCTCACTGAAAATCAGCAAGGCATATATTGTAGTCGTTTAGAATCTAAGTTAAGACATCATCATTTTCTTCTTCGTGATCGTCTTGGTTATCGCTGAGGCTCCAATAATTATTTTCTTCATCTTCCTCACCTATCTCTTCCATTTTATCATCATCTTCTGCACCAGGAATATCCAGTCCTTTATCTATTTTATCGTCATCTGCATATTCATCAAAAATAGGGTTTCCATCGCCGTCAAGCGAAATATGTTTTTCTTTTTTAAATATATCTTCGTTGGGATCATAATCCATACGCTCCAACCTTTTGTTCTGTTCATTCATATTGTTTTCCGGTGCCATAATTTTTAGGTTTTAAGGTTTATATATTAAGAACAAAAATAATTCCAAGTTGCTATGAACGGTCAGAATAAACTTCCGGATTGGCACAATGGGGCATTTTTTCACCATTTAAAAAGGCTATCAAATTCTCTGCAGCTAGCCTGGCCATTCCGTTTCTGGCCTCAATGGTAGCAGAGCCAATGTGTGGAAGAACACATACGCTTGACAGCTCCAGAATTGGGTCATCTGCTGACATTGGTTCAGGATTGGTTACATCAAGCCCTGCTCCCCAGATCTTTTTTTCCACCAAAGCCTTATATAAATCCTGCTGGTGATGAAAACCTCCTCTTGCCGTATTGATAAAAATAGAATTGGGCTTCATCTTTTGAAATACTGAATAATTAAAAAGGTTGGCATGTTCAGGTATAAAATTAGCATGAATGCTCAATACATCAGAATTTTCAATTAATTCATCAAATGAAACATAAGTTGCTCCCAGTTCTTTTTCCGCTTGTACATTATGATTTCTGTTGTGATAAATAATCTTCATATCAAAGGCCTTTTGGGCTTTTTCAGCCATTTCAAAACCAATTCTGCCCAGTCCGAAAATCCCCAGTGTTTTCCCGTAGAGTTCTTGTCCTAAGGCGTGTAAAGGATCAAATGTATTCCAATTTCCATCCTTAACTTTCTGAAAGTTATAACTAGCTCTTCTGGCCACCGACTGCATCAGTAGGAAAGCAACATCTGAAGTAGCCCTGCTCAACACATCCGGTGTATTTCCAATGGGAATATTTCTTTGGGAAGCTTCTTTAATATCAACATGATCAAAACCTACAGAATATAATGCAATGGCTTTAATATTCGGACAAGTCTCAAAAAATGTTTTATCGTATTTAAAATCACCGCCTACATTTAAAATAACATCTGCATTTTGACAGTACTTCAACCATTCTTCACGAGACAGGTTCTCATTTTCAGGAACTATAATCTGTACTCCTTCTTCTTCCAACATTTTGATTCCAATTTCAGGAATCATTTTATTTATAAAGACTTTCATTGTTAATTGATTAATAGATTTAAATAAAAAACCTCACTCGCAAAAAGTAAGGTTATTCAACTTTAATATTAAAAAAATTATTTATTTTCATCCGAATGTTTTTCAGCAATTATTTTATTTTTTCCTGATGAGGAATTTCAAGATCGAGGGGTTTAATTCCATCAATTTTCATTCCGAAATGGGGTTAAAATATTTTAAATTTTGGATAAAGCTTGTAAGTTTGGATTTATGAAAAGCGAACTACAATCTGTTATATTGATAGAATTATTGATTGGTATTTCCCAACATAGGAACAAACTTGTAAGCTCCAAATTCTTCTTTTTCGAATTCTGTAGGGCCTATCTTTGTAAATCTGAATAAAACCTGTTCATCTGTAGGGCCTAATGGAATGACCATTTTTCCTCCTACTTTCAATTGTTTCAGAAGCTCTGTAGGCAAGGTTGAGGCTCCACAGGTTACAATAATTTTATCAAAGGGAGCAAATGTAGGAAGTCCGGCAAAACCGTCTCCAAAACTTTGAAATTTTGGGTATAAATGAAGTTCTCTAAGCTTATTTTTTGAGAAATCAAATAAATCTTTCTGTCTTTCCACAGTATATACATGGGCTTTCATTGCCAATAAAACTGCAGTTTGGTAACCACATCCCGTTCCTATTTCCAGTACTTTTTCTCCGGCT
This sequence comes from Chryseobacterium aurantiacum, assembly GCF_003020585.1. Lineage (GTDB taxonomy): Bacteria > Bacteroidota > Bacteroidia > Flavobacteriales > Weeksellaceae > Chryseobacterium > Chryseobacterium aurantiacum. Next base: position 1,358,180 of record NZ_PXUE01000001.1, on the reverse strand, counting down.
GTTATCTGTAATAACTCAGATTGTTCTGCAACCGTGGAGGGATGTGAGATGGTTTGATGCGCCAGAATTGGGAAAGCCCTGTCTTCATAGGCAAAGTCTTCAAAAATACTTTCGATGAAAAGGTGTCTCGGAACTTGATTCATTGCCGAAAGTACACTCTCATCTGAAATACCAATTCTGTATCTAAGATATTCTACTAAATTCTTTCTTTTTCCTTTATGTACAAACGAATCCTGCATCATTATTTAAATAATAGTTATTACGGTTACCGCTATTAGTGTTACAAAAGTAACAAAACAAACTGTACTAATCAACCTAGGCATAGTCCTTTTCTCCTATTATTTCCGCAAAAAAATAAAGCAATCAAAAAATGACTGCTTTATTTTTATTTTTTAATTCCACCTTATTGGATAAGGTCCATAAAAATCGCTGAAGGTATTATCAGCACATCTTTTTCTCACAAAAAAGTTATAATTCATTGTTTTACTTAACCCTACATAAATGGCTTTTTGACCTGTAAAAACCAAATCTCCACTTGCCGGAGGTGCTGAACTTGTTGTCAAAACCGTTTCATATGCAGAAACTCCATCATTTTCCCAGGATACTGTAGCATCAAAAAAAGAAGAATTCTCAGAAGAAGTTGTTTTTGAATATGTTGCATACCCCGGTTTTACACAAGTTGTTGTACTGCTGGCCAAAACGGTAACAGGCCCCGCCCAGTTGCTCCAGCCAATGTCTATTCCGCAGTTTTTTCTCACGTAAAGGTCATATTTATTATCTTTATATAGAGGGAGATTATAGGAATTCTTATTGGTGACAACGGTGATTCCCTTTCCTAAAGAAAAACCATGTTCCCCATACTGCACTTCATAATATCCCTCGCCCTGACTAATAATGCTCCAGGAAAGCTGGTTATTGCCTTTTTCAAATATCAAATTTGTTGGAGTTCCACATTTAGCCTGCGGGTCATACGGACTATCTCCTATACATCCTGCAGTACATAATCCACAGGAGATTACAATCGAAATTAGTCTTTTCATAGTTATTTTTGAGACCATGAATTTACTGTAATTTCTTTAATGCCTGAATATATTCCATCTTGAATATCTCCAAGTGAAAAGTCATGTATTTTATAAATGTACATTCACTATATTTACAAAAATTTAATACAGCTATGTTAAAAGCAGGTTTGGTAGGTGCCGGACACTTGGGAAAAATACATTTAAAACTTCTTAATCAATCAGATAGATATGAGTTTGTAGGTTTCCACGATAAAGATGTTGAAAACGGAAAAAAATTAGAAGCCGAATTCGGATATAAATATTTTGAAAATTTTGATGAATTGCTGGAGCAGATTGATATGCTGGATATTGTCACCCCGACAATTTACCATTATGATTATGCTTTAAAGGCAATTGAAAAAAAGCTTCATTTCTTTATTGAAAAACCGGTAACCCAAACTCTTGAACAGGCAGAGGAAATCCTGCACCTATGTCAGGAAAACGGTATTAAAGCACAGGTAGGACATGTTGAGAGGTACAATCCTGCTTTTATTGCCACTAAGGAATATATCAACAATCCAATGTTTATTGAAATTCACCGTTTGGCGGAGTTCAATCCTCGTGGAACTGATGTTTCTGTGGTATTGGACCTTATGATTCACGATTTAGATATTTTATTAAGCATCGCTAAATCTAAGGTAAAAAACATCCATGCAAGCGGAGTTTGTGTGGTAAGCAAGACACCGGATATTGCCAATGCAAGAATAGAGTTTGAAAACGGATGTGTTGCAAATCTTACCACTTCCAGAATTTCTATGAAAGCCATGAGGAAAAGCAGATTCTTCCAGAAAGATGCGTACGTGTCTGTTGATTTTTTGGAGAAAAAGGCAGAGGTTATCAAAATGAAGGATGCACCTGAAAATCCTACTCCATTTGATATGATTATTGAAAATGCTGATGGAGAGAAAAATCAAATTTTGTTTGAATATCCAAACATTCAGCCCAACAATGCGATTCTTGATGAACTGAATTCGTTTGCAGATGCTATTACAGATGATAAAAATGTGGAGGTCTCTCTTGAGGACGGAACTGAAGCATTAAAGATTGCTTTACAGATTATGAAATTGATTTCTTAATTAGTAGGTTAAAAAAGTATATAAAAGGCTGTCTTTCTGAGACAGCCTTTCTCTTTGCAATTGATTACAATAATGAAATTTTATCATTCTAAAAATGATATTTCCAACCGCTTGCAATCCCTTATGGCAAAAGGATATATTAATTTTAATTATTTGAAATAGAATCACAATAATTATCTTAAATTGCAATTCCATTTTTAATTTTAAACAGGAGGACTTTAACCTTAGCCCTATGAAAAAAACAGCATTTCTTTTTCTTTTAATTTCGGCATTTGCATCATCACAAAAACCTGAATTGGAACACAAAATAAGTGCTATTACAAAAGGTAAATATGCTATTGCCCTACTTGTAGATAATTCTAAAGAATCTGAGACTGTAAACTACAGGATCATTTCTGATATTTCCAAAGTGTTTTGGGACCATTTTAATAAGTAAAATAATAAGCTTAATTTTAGAGCGGAGAATTAGATCAATTCTTTGAATTCATCAGTATGAAAAAAGTAATATTAGCGGCGGGTTTATTTTGTTTTACATTCATCTTTTCGCAGAAGAATCAAAACTATTTAGAGATCAGCTATGGAAGTGTTTGCTGTGGCCCTCTTTCTGAAAAACCGGTTGTCAGTTTCTTAAAAGAATTTAAGAAAAAAAATCAAATAAGAAGTTTGGAAATCCTTATGCGTAAAGGGATGGGAAGAGAAGGAGAATTTAACCTGTATGTAGGTACGGATTTTCTTACAACCAATCAGAGAAGTCGCCTTGTAAGGGGAATTACGGCAGCTGTTTCCAATCAAAACAACAACAGAAAAAATGAAAACAATGGCACAGTAAATTTTGATCCGGCAGCCATTGTACGTCAACAGGATCTTATCAATGAGAAAAATTTAACTATCTATAAAAAATAAAGGAAAATGATCAAAAACATTGTAGTTATCGGAGCTGGAACCATGGGAAATGGTATTGCACACACTTTCGCACAAAGCGGTTTTAAGGTAAATCTTGTAGATGTATCTCAGGATGCCTTAGACAGAGGGTTGAAAACCATTACTACGAACCTTGACAGAATAATTGCAAAGGGAAACCTTACGGAAGACCAAAAAGCAGAAACACTAGGAAATATTACTACTTTCACAGCACTTAATGATGCAGTGGGAGCGGCTGATCTTATTGTGGAGGCTGCTACAGAGAATATGGATCTTAAATTAAAGATCTTCGGTCAAATGGATGAATTGGCTCCTGCCGGTTGTATCCTTGCAACAAATACATCTTCAATTTCCATTACTAAAATTGCTGCAGCTACGAAAAGGGCTGATAAAGTAATCGGAATGCACTTTATGAATCCTGTACCTATCATGAAGCTTGTAGAGATCATTAAAGGATACTCCACTTCTAAGGAGACTTTTGATGCCATCTATGAAATGAGCAAAACGTTAGGTAAGGTTCCTGTAGAAGTGAATGATTATCCTGGTTTTGTGGCTAACAGAATTCTTATGCCAATGATTAATGAGTCTATCGAGACACTTTACAACGGTGTGGCCGGAGTGGAAGAAATTGATACGGTAATGAAATTAGGAATGGCTCATCCAATGGGACCTCTTCAATTGGCAGACTTCATTGGCCTTGATGTATGCCTTGCCATCCTTAATGTGATGTATGATGGTTTCAAGAATCCTAAATATGCTCCAAACCCATTGCTTGTAAACATGGTAACTGCTGGAAAACTGGGTGTAAAATCAGGGGAAGGCTTTTACGATTATTCTGAAAGTAAAAAAGCTGAAAAAGTTTCAAAAATGTTTTTGAAATAATTTTAAGTCAATAATTTTATTTATCTTTGAGAAAGTTAAAACATTAAAAAAATGAAATTACCAAAGTTTTTATTGGCAGATAATTCGGAATTTCCAGAAGATCTATTCGTAGTCCACACAGAATATCCAAGATTTATCCTAAACGTTGAGGAAGAGGAAGTTGAGTGGTTAGATGATCTAGAAGGAGATGATGAAGAGACTATGGCAGACGAAGCTACGAAAGTAGTAGAAGCAGCATTCAAATGGTGTGATGAAGAGTTGGCTAAGTACGACGAAGAAGAGGAAGATTAATTAAATAACACTCTAAACATAAAAAAGGAACTCAAATTGAGTTCCTTTTGTTTTATTCTGATTTATTGAATTTCAATAATAAAAGATTGTCTTTATAAAGTTCCAGGGTATTTCCGGAAATCACATATTTGTTTGCTTTTCCCATCATATCCATAAAGTTCTGTTCTACTCCAATGTTGTTACACATCATTTTTGTAGATCCTATCTGGCCGGCAGAGAAGCTTCCTGAAGCAGGATCTATTTGGGCAGTTCCAAAATAGTTATTACAACCTGCATTTCCTGTTATCTTTTCTCCTTCAATATTCAATGTTGGAATTTTCCCTTTCACGTTGTCAGCCAAAGTCCATTTTGTATTGGCAAGAGCTGCCTGAGCTTTTCCTACTTTAGAGGCAGATGCACTGGTCATAGTTCCACATGAAGCTAATACCGCTGCTGTACATATACTTAAAAAAAGATTTTTCATTTTTTTCTTTTTGAATTAATCCAAATTTACGGATTTTATATTATTTAAACGGTTTCTATAGAATTTTATTGTTATTTAACAGTGGGTATTTCTCCTTTATTTTTCGGAAAAATACAAGTCTGGCTTCCTACATCGCATTTCTGTATTCTTACTTTCAGACCCAACCTAATAAAAGTATCACAAAAAAAACGGACTTAAAAAAGTCCGCTTTTATCTATTTTTTATCTCTTACAATTAAGATCTCAATTCTGCATTGAATTCTTTCTGGAAAGACTTAATCAGGGAATCCATTACTTCTGTGATTTCCTTTTCTTCCAATGTTTTTTCTTCGTTTAATAGCTCGAAGCTCATTGCATAGGATTTCTTGCCTTCAGGAAGATTTTTACCCTCATATACATCGAATAGGTTGATACTCTTAATGAAAGGAGATTTGTTTTTCTTCGCTGTCTGGTATAGTTCCTGGTAGTTTACATTCTTATCAATTAATAAGGCAAGGTCTCTTCTGATCTTGTTGAATTTAGGGATGTCCTTAAACTTCAATTCGTTTTTAGAACGTAATTCCTGAGCAAACTCAAGTTCAATTTCTGCATAGAAACAATCCTGATCAATATCGAAATCCTTTAAAAGTGCCGGAGCAACTTTTCCGATTCTTACCAATGCTTTTCCGTCTGCTTCATAAGTAAGGGCATCAGAGAATCTGTCATCAGATAAAGCTACTTCTTTGTAGTTGATCCCTAACCTTTCTAATAAAACTTTAACATAAGCTTTCAGATTGTAAAAGCTTACTGCTGATTTAGGCTGTAACCAGTTCTCTGCAACATCTCTTCCGGAAACAATAATCGCTAATTGTTTTCTTTCTTCGTATTTATCTTTTTTGTGATAGATCTTTCCGAATTCGAAGAACTTGATATCCTGATTCTTTCTGTTGATGTTATATACTGTATTCTGAAGAAGTCCTTCTAATAAGGATTTTCTCATGAATGCAAGATCACCACTTAGAGGGTTTAATAATTTCACAGCATCCGTTTCATCCTTTACTGAAGTCAATGAGTTATTCATTACTTCATTGAAACCAAGGCTTTGTAAAGTTCTTGCCCAGCTGTTTTCCAATTCATCCTGATCGTTGGCGCTTAGCTTAACAGGGGTAAATGAAATTTTTTGCGGGGCATCAATTTTATTGTAACCGTAAATTCTTAAAATCTCCTCAATCACATCAATTTCTCTTGTTACATCTGCTCTGTAAGCAGGAACAGAGATTTCAAAACCGTTGGGAATTTCATTTAAAACCTGAATTTCCAATGCCTTTAAAATTTCCTTTACTTTCTCTCTGTGAATTTTTGTTCCTAAAATCTGCTCAATTTTAGAGAATCTAAGGATCACATAGCTATCCTCAATTTTTTTAGGATATTCTTCCAACAATTCTCCAACTAGTTTCCCTTCTGCTATCTCCTGAATCATTTTAATAGCGTGAGTAATTGCTGTTCTTGTAATATTTGGATCTACACCTCTCTCAAATCTGAAAGATGCATCTGTATTTAAGCTGTGAAGTTTGGCTCCTTTTCTTACTGCAATTGGATTGAAGTAAGCACTTTCAAGGAATATTGTTTTTGTAGTTTCAGATACTCCTGAATTTTCTCCTCCGAAAACACCTGCAATACACATTGGATTATCTTTACCATCCTTGATCATGATTTCAGAACCGTTCAATGTTCTTTCCACACCATCCAGTGTAGTAAACTTTGTTCCGGGTTTTACAACTCCTACTTTCACTTTTTTATCTGCAATTTTATCTGCATCAAATGCGTGAAGCGGCTGTCCGTATCCGTGAAGAATATAGTTGGTAATATCTACTACGTTATTAATTGGGCTTAATCCGATTGCTTTTAGCCTGTCTTTTAACCAAGCCGGAGATTCTGCAACTTTTACATTCTCAATAACAGCTCCGATATATCTTGGACATAGCTCTGCGTCTTCAATTTCCAGTTTGAAATCATGAGTTCCCTCTCCGTTCAAAACTTCTGAAGCCACTTTGTTAAACTTCGACTTCAATTGGTTTGTAGAAAGATAAGCATTCAGATCTCTTGCAACACCATAGTGAGACATAGCATCTGTTCTGTTTGGCGTTAAACCAATTTCAAAAACCTCATCATTCGTCAATTCAAAATAGTCTGCAAAGTTCTTTCCTACTTCATATTTGGTTTCATCCAATACCATGATTCCGCCATGATCTTCGCTAAGGCCAAGTTCGTCTTCTGCACAGATCATTCCCTGAGAAACCTCACCTCTGATTTTTGCTTCCTTAATTTCAAAAAAGTTTCCAGTTTTGTCATAGATTTTTGTTCCAACAACTGCTACAGGAACAGTTTGTCCTGCATCTACATTAGGAGCTCCGCAAACGATATTCAATACCTTTCCGTTTCCTACATCTACTGTTGTTTTCTTCAGTTTATCAGCATTAGGATGTTTTTCGCAGGTCAAAACCCTACCTACAACAATACCTTCCAGACTACCTCTTACACTTTCAAATTTATCTATCCCTTCAACCTCAAGACCTATATCTGTAAGGAATTCACCGATTCTTTCAGTTTTCAATTCCGTTGTCACAAAGTCCTTCAGCCAGTTGTTTGATATTTTCATTTGTTTATCTATCTACTTTTTTAATTGGTCAGATGAAACCGAAAGGTTCGCCTGCTTTATTTTGAAACTTTTATTTGAAACATCACGCAGTTTTTACGTAATTTTTCGAGGTACAAATGTCGTGTTTTTTTGAGAAATACAGAAATTTAGAAACAACTTTAAGACAAATAATTTTGATTCATTTCTCTTCGGAAGATTAGATAAATCACTATTTTATTGGCTTCATCTTAAAAATTCTTAATTGGCAGATGGCTTAACCACTTTCTTTACACTATCGGAAAACAATACAAGTCCGGCCGACATCATGATAATATCCTTCAATACAAGACGTCCCGCTCCCGACAAATAGGGAAATCCAAACTGAGGAGTCGGATAATCTCCCCCAAGATTAGGGACATAGACTTCAGGAGTGGTAACTAGAAATGAAAGTGTAACCAATGACATTAAAAACGTTAAAGCTCCTCCTATGGCGCCTATTTTAGGAAACCAGATTCCCAATAGCATTAAAAATCCTATGATTAGAATCATTGTTCCGAGTCCGTATGAAAACACATACGTTCCATTTTCCGTATGCCAGTCAATGTTTTTCTTTACTACTTTTCCTTCCGGATTTTTGTATAGTGTATATTCTGAAACCAGCTTTTGGTCATCATTAAGGACCTTATTTCCTGCATTTTTATAAAAGAAACTCATCAGTGGGCTGTTGGCAACAAAGGGAACAATTCCATCTGCCTCATATTGAAAAGCTTTAAGCCCGCCAATCCAGGCCATAACGATGAATATTGAAATTCTCAGAAAGTTGAAGAAATAAGTATCCAGTCTTAATAAACGGTGATATAGTCTGCTGTTTTGCATATGATTTACTTTTTTTAACAAAGGTATTTACATACACAGCTCCTTAACATAGATATTTCAGGACATTACATGGACATTTTTGCCACTACTGAAATTCCTACTTTCTCTCTATATTTTTTGGGGGAGCAGCCTACAGATTTTTTAAAATACCTGCTGAAGTAAAACTCATCTCCGAATCCTAGTTCCGAGGCAATTTCCTTTATGGAACGATAGGTTAAATGAAGCAATTTTTTAGCCTCCAGAATGATTCTTTCATTAATAAGTTGGGAAGGTGTTTTGGAAAATTCTTTTTTAACGGCCTTACTTAAAGTATTGTTCGTAATACTAAGCTTGTCACTGTAAAATGAAAGTTCCTTTTCATCCTTGAAATGAATTTCCAGCAGTTTTTGAAATTCAACAGCATTTTTATTGGGTAACTTTTCATTGAAAGCAGAACTATGCTCGATACCGCTTTTTTGTTTGCTACACAAAGCAAGAATCAATTGAATATAGGTCTTGATAATGGATTGGGAAAATAAATGATCTTCAGATTCTTCTTTTTTAATATGCCTAAAAAGCTCCAGAATATAATCAAAGCTGTCCTTTGTAAGCTCTATCCCAGGATTCATGTAAATATTATTGAAAAGAAGTCCGTTGCAGGCTACTTCTTCTTTATGATATTCAATGCAGTAATAATCGCCATGAAAGAAAAGAACATTGATATTTTCATCAGATTCTGAGACTAATCTCAATTTTTGATAAGGTGAAAGAAATAGAATGTTATATCCATTATAAGAATAATTGATATCATCCACAGAAAAAACGCCCGACCCCTGCCACAAAACAACACTATAGTTTTCAGTGGTAAAATCTGAAAGAAAATCTGAGGGATGATAAGACTGTATTCTTGCTTCCATGATTTAAGATAAATTTTCTTATTGGGCATAAAAAATAAAAGCCGGAAATTTAATTCCAGCTTTTATCTATTTCTTATTTAATATTATAATCCAATTACAGGCATTGATAACATTAAGATATTTTCGTTTTCTTCAAGACCATCAAGAGGCTCAATAATCCCCGGTCTGTTGGGTTGAGACATTTTCATTGTAATATCGTCAGAACCTAAGATTGTTAACATTTCCGTTAAGAATTTGGAGCTGAATCCGATATTGATATCTTCTCCGTTGTAGTCACAAGGTATCTGCATGTCTGCCTTGTTTGCATATTCAGTATCTTCTGCATGTAAGTGAAGAATGTTTCCTGAAAGCTTAAATCTTACCTGATTGGTAGATTTGTTAGACATGATAGATGCTCTTTTGATTGCTCCCAGCAACAGGTTTCTGTTGATGGTCAATACATTTGGATTTTCCTTAGGAATTACCGCTGTATAGTTTGGATATTTTCCATCAATTAGTCTACAGATCCAGATATGCTTATCAAAAGTAAATTTAGCCATATTCTCATTGAAGTCGATTTTAACGTCTTCATTGGAACTTGCCAGAATATTTTTGAAAATATTCAATGGTTTTTTAGGCATGATAAACTCCATTGGCTCAGCATTCATAAGGTCTGTTCTTTTATAAACAACCAATCTGTGAGAATCTGTAGAAACAAAGTTGGTTTCATTTTCTCCAAACTGGAACAGAACTCCTGTCATTACCGGACGAAGAGAATCGTTACTTGTAGCAAATAATGTATTGGTTAAAGCTTCAGACAAAACACCTGCCGGCATTGTCACACTTTGTGATGCATCAAATTCTGGTAGCTCAGGGTAGTCATCAGCGTTGTCCAATGCTACTGCGAAGTTATCTTTTTCATCTAAAATCTCAAGCTGGCTTCCAGTTCCTTCCGCATTGTCCTTTACAACAAATGTTAAAGGCTGTTCCCCATATGTCTTGATAAAATCCTGAAAAATTTTAGCAGGAACGGCAAATTTACCTGAATCATCAGACTTCACCTCCAAAGAAGTTACAAGAGTCGTCTCGCCATCAGATGCTGTAATGGTAACATTATTTCCGTCTAATTCAAAAAGATAGTTTTCTAAAATCGGTCTCGATTGAGAGCTTGATATTACGCCACTTACAGTTTGCAACGCCTTCTGCAGTTCACCACTTGAAATAATAAATTTCATAGATTTATAAAATAAGTTTCTACAAATATAATAAATACATACAACAAAGAAAAAAATAATATGGAGGAGTTTTGAACAAACATCATCAATCTGTTTTAAGACCTGATATTATGTTCGCATTTCCAGGGGCTTCCACTTTTTTATCAAAAATATAGCTTTTGAAATCACTTCCATTGATTTTTCAATCCTGTATTCCAAATATAGCAGATTAAATTCAACAATCAAAGTACAAAACCTATCTTTGTTGAAAAAAGTAAAAGAGCCATGCAAAAACCGCCACTCCATAAAAGTTTTCTCAATGCTTTCCGCGGTGTTTTGATGATGATAAAAACGGAAAGGAATTTCCGGATTGAGTTTCTGGCTTTTCTTATCAATCTGTTTTTAATTTTTTATTTAAAACTATCCAACATTGATGCAGCTATTATTCTCATTGCCTCAGTTGCTGTTTTAAGTGCTGAAATTTTCAATACTGCCATTGAAAAGATCTGTGACATCGTTCAGCCTGATTTCGACAAAAGAATAGGCTTTATTAAGGATATTTCAGCAGGAGCTGTGATGTTATTGGCTGCTGTTTCTATAGTTATTGGCATCCTTGTTTACGGGAAATATATTTTTTAAGCGGTTCATCCCATCAAATTTTCATAAAATTCATATAAAGTTCCATTCATTTAATAATTTTTATTAAGTTCGCCAAAAATTCACTTTATGAAAAAGATAGTCGCTGGAATTTTAATATTGGGAACACTTTCATCATGCAGCCTTGGTGATGATACTCCAACAGGGAATAACAACAATAATATTTATGACACTAATATTGTTGGACTTTGGAAAATACAAACTGAATATCAGATTTCAGGATCCGATAAGTCAACGGTAATTCATGAAAACACTCCTGATGATTGCAAAAAAAAGGGAACCTATGAATTTCGGAATGATGGAAAGTATTATATGAATGACTATAATACAGTGGGGTCCGCTTGTCAGAAAACAGAATCCACTCTTTCCTATTTTTATGATTCTCCACAAATGAAACTTACTATTAACAATAACAGTGCTGAAGTTTTGGATCTTACCACCAGCAAACTTATCATTTTAACTCCTGCTAATTATGATTATAATGGGGACAATACCAATGACTATATAAAAACTGTTTTTTATAAATAACCCGTTCAATAAAAACGTTAAAGCCTCCTATCATTTTTCAATGGCAGGAGGCTTTTTTATGGTTGAATAGGTAATGAATATTATTATTTGTTATTGCACTGCAATTAAAATATCTACTTCTGCCTCTGCGGGGTTCATCGCTTTTTCTCCATATACTTCAAAGTCGGCTGTAAATGTTCTGCCCAAATCCATGTTCCAGATCTTGATCCACTCGTTAATAATCAGATTTTCTGATAAATTTCCTTTAGGTGTAAATTTTACATAGTCTCCACCATCAAAGGATTTACCCACCATTCCTTCCGGAATATGGTCCAGACTTGCTACTTTGCATCCAAGGATGGTGGTATAGGGTTTTGTGTGGTCCTTCTCATAATCTGTGTAGATGGAATAAACAGCATTGTCTAGCTTATTGGGAATATTCTCCACAATATTTTCTTTCATTAGCTTTTCCCATAATACAGGAATATCCTTTGCGGCCTGATTATTTTCATTGGTGGTTCTTACGGCAATTCCTATTACCTTAAAAGGCTCGACTCTTACGTTATTCATGTTTTAATTTTTCTTTTGTCTTTCACAAAGGTAGAAATGAGTTGTGACAACTGTTTGTCAGTAGGGTTTCTGATCGTATTCAAATAAGCAGGACGGAAATCTTTCGCAGATTTTAAGTTTTGGCTAAAGCCTATGGATTGGTGGTTTAAAAATAAAACGAGCTAAAGCCCGTTTCTATTGATATGATATTGTAATATTTATCGTTCTATACTTTGTCTCAATAAATTCTAAGAGATAGAGATTATACTCCTACATAGATAAACCCTTTTTTCCCGGATTTAAAAATGGTTTCGATTCTTTTGTAATCATCTACTTCGTATTCATCAGCCTGAAGAATTTCATTCTCTGTGACTTCAAAAAGCACTCCCTCTACTTGATCTTGTTCATTTCCTGAGAACTCCAGAACGGGATGATATTTCTGACCGCTTTTCCGTAATACTTCAGGATCTGTAATTTCAAGCATCCTTAGCTTATACCCAGATAGGGCGTCTTTTTTTCCTTGTAAAATTCGTCCAAAGGTTTCAAGTTGAACCTGCTCTTTCTGCAGGGTTCCGTAAGAAAATAAATGGGGCATTATAAATATTTTTCAATGATTGGAATTGCAATTTCAGCCATCGTTCCATACCCTTTTTCATTAGGATGTACTCCGTCTGCAGAAAGCAAAATTTCTTTATCGGCCAAGATTGCTGTATAAAAATCTATGTATATTAAAGAATGATCTTGGGCCACGTCCTTTAGAATTTGGTTGTAGGCAACTACTTCTTCGTTGGTTCTTACCTTTCCTGAACCTACTACTACTCCATCTATATTTTTTGAAACCGGAAGAATACTTACAAGATAAATATCCTTTGAGAACTCTTTTGCATGCTGAACGGCTTTTATCATATTGCTTTTAAATGTTTCCGGTTCTACCACCTGTACCCCTTCTTTTATAGCAAGATCATTGGCCCCATAACTTATAAAAACCAAATTTCCATCTGCTGAATTTCTAGCCTCCAGTTCAGTGGGCATTCTCTTTAATAATCCTTCTGTAGTTTCTCCACCAATTCCCAGATTAAATAAAATTAATTCATCACCATTTCCCTCGTGGAATTTTTGCAGGGCATATCTTTTTAAAATATCAACCCAGCCTCCGAAAACGCCGTCATATTCTCCATACGTTATACTGTCTCCAAAGAACAGTCCATATACAATTTTCTTCATTCAATTCGTTCTTTTATTTATTATTTAAACCAGCTCCATGGCTCAGGCTAAAAGCATTTAAAAATAGTATTCAAAGTAAAATAAAATCTTCTGAATACGCTCCATCTCTGTATGTTTTTTAACATCTTTTTTAGCAAAAACAGACAAATAAGAAGTTATAATTAAATTTCAGGCTTCTTATTTATCAATCTAAGGTGAGGCTAATATTAGAATGAGACTGAATAATTTCAATTAAGATATCAAACAACGTCTGTCCTTTTCCTTCCATCAAATCATTCAATTTTTGCTGAATCAGTTCTATATTAAACGGTTTTCCCTGTCTTATTTTATTCTCATAGAATTCTTGAGTAGTCTTAAACCCCAGATCTTCTTTTGATTTTTGAGATTCTTTCCAGACGATTTCAATTTCTTCATTGTTATCAAAAACACCGAAGCCACCGTAAAGGATATCGTCAAAGCCATCCAAGGTTCCTACTTTCCAGTCTGTATCTTTCATTAAGATATTGGAAATCTCTTCATAGAATCCTGCTAAAGACGAAAAATGACCACCATTGATGACGATCATTTTTCTTGTATTGTTATTTGAAGTATTTAAGTCCATTTGTAATTATTTGTGATGGTTCCTAACATTACTTTTTAAAATATATTTCACTTAAAAAGATGGATCAAATATGCCAGTAAAATCAAACTGTACTTGTAGGTAATAATCCCTAAAAACAGGCAAATTAAACTCTTGACATAATTGATAAGATTCTTTTCTCCAAAAAACTGGCCAATTGCTCCCACAAAATAAACTTGAAGTAATAGCACCCCTATCTGAGTTATCATTAACAGACCTGTTAGCTTTGAAAGCAACAGAAAAAATAAAAGTGCAATAAAAAATACTCCGAAAACATAGGATAGCAATACAAATATTTCAAATATATTATACCCTTTTTTGCAAAAGAATATCTTGGTCCAAATAGCCATAAAAAAACCAATAATCAGGGCAGAATATCCGAGGTGAGAATCTATCCATTTATTGATCACTTCAGTATCTAGATTATGTTCCCATTGCTGTGCTCCACCAAATCCTTTTATATTAAAAATGAGGACTTCAATATGAAATAAATGAATAATAAAAGTATAAAAAACTGCGGCAAAAACCAAAAACACAATTGGTTTTACATATTTTTCACGATTTTCTCTGAGATATTCTCTTACTGCTTTCCCCGGACGTAGCAAAACTTCTTTAAAGGTAAAAGGAAAGCCTTTGTCAAAGTGTAAAAGGTGTTGTATCTCGTGCGAAATGTAACTTGCATCTATTCTTTTGATTTCTTTCTTGGTCTCAGAAGAATTTTCTTGGTTCATTGGTTAAAGTTTTGTTTTTTTAATGTAATGATGCAAAAATATGAACTTATTGATTACATATTAAAAAAAACCTCACAGACATTGAAAATCTGTGAGGCTAATTTTTTATTTGAAGTATTCAACACCGTTTTTGAATATGTTGTGATAATTCGCGGTTGGTATATTCTTCATGAGACCCTCTGCAAAACGCTCCGGGTGGCCCATTCTTCCATAGATCTTTCCACATGGGCTTGTGATTCCTTCAATTCCGAATAATGAATTATTTGGATTGAATGGCATTCCGTGGGCAATGTTTCCATCAAGATCGATATATTGGGTTGCAATCTGCCCGTTTTCATACAACTTCTTGATTTCCTCTTCTGAAGCCATGAAACGTCCTTCACCGTGAGAAATAGGAATGGTGTATGTTTGGCCTTTCATTCCTTTTAACCAAGGGCTTTCGTCATTTACAACCTGTACTGTTACCATCTGAGAGATATGTCTCCTGATAGCATTGTGAGCCAAGGTTGGTGAGTTTTCATCCAGATCCTTGATTCTTCCGTAAGGCAGCAATCCTGATTTAACAAGCGCCTGGAACCCGTTACAAATTCCAACGATCATACCGTCTCTGTCTAGTAATTCATGAACTGCATTTCTCATTTTTTCGTTTTTCAGAACGTTTACAATGAATTTTGCAGAACCATCCGGTTCATCACCGGCTGAGAAACCACCTGAGAATGCTAAGATCTGAGATGTTCTGATCTCTTCTACCCAAGCATCAATACTTTCATCCAGTAACTGGTGATTGATATTGATTAAAGGTAAGCTGCTTACTACAGCACCTTCTTTCTGGAATGCATTCAGCGTGTCATACTCACAGTTTGTTCCTGGGAATACGGGAGCAAAAACTTTAGGCTGTGCAATTCCATGTTTTTTGATAATAATATTTCTTGGATGGATGGAGTTTGACTTTTCGTCAATTTCCACCGTGATTTTTTCTTTTTCTACTGTTGGGAAAAGGCTTTCGAATGTATTGGTGTTGGCAGATTCAAGATCCAGAATACTAGATTCAAGATTGTTAATTTTCAGAACCCCTGAATCTTTTACCTCTCCGATCAACTGAACAGCTGCTGAGCTTAATTCTTCTTTTGATTCAATGATTAAGCTACCGATATTTTTAGCTAATAAAACAGTTTCATCAGCATTAATCTCAGCACCCAATCTGTTTCCGAAGCTCATTTTAGCTGCTGCTACTGCAACTCCACCATCTTTCACTGTTTTTACAGAAACAATTTTTCCTGACTTGATGTTTTCAAAGATGAATTCATATACTTCTTTTAATGCATCATAGTTCGGAAGACCACTTTCCTGAGGAATATGGTTGAAGAAATATAACTTGTTCCCTGCCGTTTTAAATTCAGGTGAAATGATATTTTGTTTGTCTCCGTTAGCACATGCAAAAGAGATCAAAGTTGGAGGAACATTCAGGTCCTGATAGGTTCCACTCATTGAATCTTTACCTCCAATGGCAGCAAGACCAAGGTTGATCTGTGCGTCATAGGCTCCTAAAAGTGAAGCTAAAGGTTTACCCCATTTTTCAGGAGACTGCCCCAGCTTTTCGAAGTATTCCTGAAAGCTTAATCTGATATTTTTGTAATCACCACCCATGGCTACAATCTTCGCAACACTTTCTACCACAGCATAAGATGCTCCTAATAGTGAGTTTTGCTTTGATATCTCAGCATCAAATCCCCAGCTTGCCAAAGAAACGGTTTTAATATCTTTTGCTCCTAAGATCGGTAGTGTCTGCACACTTCCTTCCATTAGCGTCTGCTGGTATTTCCCGCCTAAAGGCATGGCAACAGTTGTTCCTCCTACTGAAGAATCAAACATTTCCAATAATCCTTTTTGGGAAGCTACATTTTTATCTTTTAAAATGGTGATGAAGTTTTCTGCAGTGAACGCTTTCGTTTCTGCTTTTACTTCTCCAAGGTGATTAATTTTTACTTCCTGAGATTTTGAACATCCGTTGGTATCCAAAAATTCTCTTGAAAGGTCTACAATTTTGTCTCCTTTCCAGAACATCTGCATTCTTCCTGAATCTGTTACTTTTGCTACTTCTACAGCAACAATATTTTCAGCTTCACAGAACTTGATGAACTTTTCTTTATCTTTTGGATCTACCACAACTGCCATTCTTTCCTGAGATTCGGAAATGGCAAGTTCTGTTCCGTTTAATCCTTCATATTTTAATGGCAATACATCAAGGTTTACTTCAAGAGAGTCTGCAATCTCACCGATTGCCACAGAAACTCCACCGGCACCAAAGTCATTTGATTTCTTGATTAATCTTGTTACTTCAGGATTTCTGAAAAGTCTTTGAATCTTACGCTCTTCTACGGCATTTCCTTTCTGAACTTCTGAACTCATGGTATGAATAGAGGTTTCGTCCTGTTCTTTTGAACTTCCGCTTGCTCCTCCAACACCGTCTCTACCTGTAGCACCACCTAAAATGATGATTGAATCTCCATTTTCAGGCTTTTCACGTCTTACCCAATCAATAGGAACCGCTCCGGTAACGAAGCCTACCTCCATTCTCTTGGCTTTGTAGCCTTCATCATAGATTTCGGAAACCATTGTAGTGGCTAATCCGATCTGGTTACCATAAGATGAGTATCCGTTGGCAGCTTGTTTTGTAATCGTTTTCTGAGGTAATTTCCCTGGTAAAGTTTTATCTACAGATTCTAAAACGTCAGCAGCACCTGTTAATCTCATCGCCTGAAACACAAAAGATCTTCCGGACAATGGATCTCTGATAGCTCCTCCCAAACATGTTGATGCTCCTCCGAAAGGCTCAATTTCTGTAGGGTGATTATGAGTTTCGTTTTTGAATAATAAATACCAAGGCTCTTTTTTACCATCGTATTCGGCTTCAATCTGGATGGTACATGCATTGATCTCATCAGAAATCACAAGGTTATCCAGATTTCCTGTTTTATGGAAATATTTACCGCATACAGTTGCCAGATCCATTAGGGAAATAGGTTTCAGCTCACGGCCCAAGAATTTTCTTTTTTCGATATAATCATTGAAGATAGTTTCCAATGTATGCTTGAAGTTTCCTTCAAACTGGATGTCTGACAATTCTGTTTCGAAAGTCGTGTGACGACAGTGATCACTCCAATAGGTATCTAATACTTTAAGTTCAGTTTCTGTAGGGTTTCTCTGCTCAGTTTTAAAATATTCCTGAATAAATTTCAGGTCATCTAATCCTAATGCAAAACCGTGATTGTTATAGAAACCTTCAAGCTCAGCATCATTAAAATTGATAAAATTTTCGTGAATCAAAACTTTAGAAGGTGTTTCGTCTGCAGGAATATCCAGAATGGAAAGATCTTTTTCCTGAGATTCTACTTTATTGATCAAAAGGTCCTTGATTTTAACAAGATCTGCTTCAGACACTCCTTCAAATTCGATCAGTTTACCACTTCTTACTTTTGATTTTTCATTTTCCGTCAGCAAAGCGATACACTGTTGTGCAGAGTCTGCTCTCTGATCATACTGACCAGGCAAAAATTCCATACTGAAATGGGTGTTTTTTGCAGGGTTTTCTGTGTGTAAAATATCAGTAACAGGGTCTACGAATGTGTTGTTTACCACTTTTTCAAATTCTCCGTCATTCAAATTGAAGATGTCATACACATTGTAGACCTTTACACTTTGAATAGCCGGAACAACCGCTTTTACTTCATCAAAAATTTTTGGACTTTCAACATCGAAAATTCCTCTTTTTTCTACGAAAATTCTTTTGTTATTAGACATTAGATGTCAGATTTTAATATTAGATTTATTTTTCTTTTTACTTTCTGAGTTCAGAGCATCCGTATCAGATTACGATCTGCATTGGTCGCTCATTTGGGTGTTATCATCCACCTTATAATATTGAGTACAAATTTACTCTTTTTACTTTCTTTTTCCTCAATCTTTTTTTTATAATACCAATGTCAGATTATTATCTTTTGTACCATCATTATTGGATGCATTTTTAGAAGCTCCAATCCATTCTTCTTTATTCAATACAAACTTAAAAGAATAGGGCTTTCCTTTTTCAAATTGAGAGACAGGAACCTCCAATTCATAGAGATTTTTATCCTTTTTGATCATCTGATATTCTTTATTTTCAGAATCCCAATTATTGAAACTTCCTGCTAAAGCTACGGTATTGATCAGGTTTCCGTTCAGGTTTTTCGGATGCGTGTAAGAAAAAACGATTTTATCTCCCTTTACGGAATATCCATACACCTGCTTTTTATCTGAAGTTGAAGTAAGATCGGCTACTAAACCGTCCGTCCCATTATAAAGTGCGGTAAATGTTTCAGGCCCATTGATGTTCACGATTATACAAATTCCAATATTCAGCTCAGGAAATACAGTAAACAAGCTATTTATCCCATAGGATCCACCATGTTTAAATCCTCTTTTACCATGTTCAGTAATCCAGTATTTATCCCAAAAATATCCATACCATCCTTCTTTACTATTGTTAATGTTTCTTTGGGACTCCTGTACTATTTTATCTTGTGGATTCAGTTCTTCTTTTAAAAACTTCACCATATCTCCCATTGTAGATTCGGTTTTGGAACCACCTGAACCCCATAAAAGGCTTTGTCCCACAGGCATCAGACGATAATTTTCATGATATCCATTAGCCTGAGCTTCATTTTTACCAAGTTCGAGTTTGGTATGGTTCATTCCAGCTTTTGAGAAAATATTTTCTTTTAAAAGTGTCTCATAGCTTTTCCCGTAAATATTTTCCAGCATGAGACCGGCCAACTCAAGGCTTAAATTACTGTATTTATAGTCTTTACCTGGTTCCATATCTAATGTAACGGTAGCCAGATCTTTTTTAAAGTCTTCTTTGGTATATCCTTTATTGAGTTTCTCGTAAAGAAATGCGGTTTCATCGTTCATATTTTTCCTTAAATCATCATCAATAGGAAGATTTCTTGGAAGCGCTGTTTCGTAAGAGAGTAAGTTTTTTATTTTTATGGGAACACCATTATATTCTAAATTAGGATAAGATCCTTTAAGGTATTTACGTACATCATCTTCAAGATTTATTTTCCCCTCCAGAACTGCCTGAGCCAATAACTGACCTGTAAAAAGCTTGGTAACGGAAGCTATGGAAAAATAAGTATTATCATCTGCTTTATTTCCTTTTCCTTTATCTATTTCACCAAAGTGCTTGGTGTAGATTTTTCCATCTTTGATGATTCCGACAGAAACAGAATATGCTTTGGACTCTTTTGCCACTTTCTGAGCAGCAGCATCTATGATTGAGTAGACTTTTTTATCACTTTGTGCATGGTTCTTTGCAAATGCCAAAGCAAAAATAAATATAAGTATGCTTTTTCTCATTAAGTTTAATTCGGGTTATTTTTTGAATTTATTAGGGTTATTAGAATGTTTTTTTTGGTATTCTTCTGCTTGTTTGATCTCCTCTTTCAGCCATTTTCCGAAAGGAATCATTTTATCTTCATAATTTATTGTAAAAACGCTTTTCCCATCTTCTGAAACAAAAAATTTCAGATCATCAAATGCTGCTAAGTTTGTTTTCTTATTATCATAGGTATTGATCTGATAGTACGGAAAATTTCCTTGTGGTCTTTCTACAATTTCAAAAAGAAGTTTTTTTTCATCTTCGGACATTTCATTATAAACGTTGACATAATGAACTGCTGAGATTATTTTATTGTATTTTTCAAAGAATTGAAGGATATTTTTTTCTTTTTCACTGTATTGAAATGAATATGGATAATATTTTCCATCGATATCAATATCTTTCTCTGAATGTTTTGTAAGTGGCTGAACAGTTTCTCCTTTAATATTCATCACTCCCCAAGTACCACCTACGATTGCAGGATGCTCATCATCTGTTTTCTCCCAGTCACAACCATCACAGAATACGGCATATCCATAATTAAAAGATGCTGAAAAGTCATGATTAGGCTGAATGATGGTTTTTCCATTTCTGTCTACAAATCCTGTTTTTCCATCTTTTACAAACCTCCTTAGTCCTTCTGAAAAATAGTCTGCTCCGTTATCATACAAATAAGGTTTATACAAAAAATTACCTTTTCTGTCATAAACGTATCCAAAGCTATTTTTTTCATATTTATCGTTTCTTTTCCCACCAGGAAAGAGAATGGTTTCATTGCCAATTCCCTCTTGCAGTAATTCTCCGTCTTTGATTCCGGTATAATCTTTAAATTCTGCAGGAATGATGATTTTTCCAGTCTGGTCTTTAACTCCTATTAAAGAATCTTTGGAAATAAAATACCTCAGTGCTTCTTTCTCTTTCTTCTGAGAGAAAAGCAGTACGGGAATCATTGCAATCAATAAAAGGGTTTTGTTCATGGCAGGTTAGAAATAAAAAATGCAGCCCAAAGAGACTGCATATCATTTTTATACTTTAAGATCAGCTTCCAATCCTATTAAGTCTTTATTCTGATCCAGAATCGGCTGTACTTCATTTTTGATGAACTCTTCCGTCTGAATCGGTGCAAAACCGATAAAGTTCTTCGGATCTAAAACTTCTTTTAATTTTGATTTATCTAATTTTAAAGAATCATCATTTAAAATTCTTTCGATAAGGTCATTTTCTTTTCCTTCCTCTTTTACTTTCTTGGAAGCTTCCATAGAATGAACTCTGATTACCTCGTGAATTTCCTGACGGTCACCACCAGCTTTCACTTCTTCCATGATAATATATTCTGTTGCCATGAAAGGAAGTTCTTCTTCAATGTGCTTGTTGATTCTATTAGGATACACTACAATTCCGTTCATAATGTTGTTCCAGATCAATAAGATGGCATCTACTGCCAGGAACGCCTGTGGAATGGTTAATCTCTTATTTGCAGAATCATCCAGTGTTCTTTCAAACCACTGTGTAGAAGCTACCATTGCAGAACTAGTCGTTAAAGACATTACATATTTTGCCAATGCTCCAATTCTTTCACTTCTCATTGGATTACGCTTGTATGCCATTGCAGATGAACCGATCTGGTTTTTCTCGAATGGTTCTTCAATTTCCTTAAGATTTTGAAGTAAACGTAAGTCGTTCGTGAATTTGTGAGCAGACTGAGCAATATTCCCTAATAAGGCAACAACCTTAGCATCAATTTTTCTGTCGTAGGTTTGTCCGGAAACTCCGAAAACTTTTTCGAAACCGAATCTTTTTGAAAGTTCTTTATCTAAGTGTTTTACTTTAGAATAGTCACCGTTGAAAAGCTCAAGGAAACTTGCAGCAGTTCCTGTAGTTCCTTTTACACCTCTGAAACGAAGGGTTTCAAGGAAGAAATCAAGCTCCTCGATGTCAAGAACCAAACTCTGTAACCAAAGTGTAGCTCTTTTCCCAACCGTTGTTAACTGAGCTGGCTGGAAGTGAGTGAATCCTAAAGTTGGAAGATCTTTATATTGAATGGCAAAATCTGCCAAGTTCTTCATTACGTTAACTAACTTTTTCTTTAGAATTAAAAGTCCGTCACGAATTTGAATTAAGTCTGTATTGTCTCCTACAAAAGCTGAAGTAGCTCCCAAGTGGATAATTCCCTTTGCTGATGGTGCCACATCTCCATAAGTGTGAACGTGAGCCATTACATCATGACGGAATTTTTTTTCGTATTCTGCTGCTTTATCAAAATCGATATTTTCAGCATTAGCCTTTAATTCAGCAATTTGCTCTTCTGTAATTTCAAGACCTAAGTCTTTTTCGATCTCTGCTAAAGCGATCCAAAGCTTTCTCCAGGTACGGAATTTGTTATTATGTGAGAAATTAAACAACATTTCTTCACTGGAATAGCGCTCTTCCAATGGATTTTTGTAGGAATTCATTCTTTCTTTTACTTTTTAGATGTACAAAAATACGATTTTTCGGTGAGAGATGAAAATTAGAATGCTGCTTTTGGATGGATTAAAATTAAATGATTATCTTTTATTTTTCTGGAGTTAGTTCTTTTCTTTAAGGAACACTGGTTTATGTAGTTTTAAACCATTATTATGTTAATCTGACTATCTTGCTGCGAAGTTACTGTTGGCAATATTTTTTTAGTTTCTTTCTACCAAACACAGCCTATAAAGTATTTCTTAATTCTTTCCTTTTTTTCCAGTCAAATTTATCTTTATTGTCATGATTTCGTCTGGCTAAGTCTGACAACATTTTATCAATTTTGTTCCTGGAAACCCATTGACCATTCAAGAAAACATCGGAAATCTTTCTTGTATTCTGTATATTGTCTAAAGGATTTGCATCCAATAAAACAAGATCAGCAAATTTTCCAACTTCCACTGTTCCTATTTTATCATCAATGCCAAGCCACTTTGCAGATAATCTTGTAGAAGAATTGAGTGCTTCTTCAGGAGTGAGTCCTGCTTTTACCAAAAGTTCAATTTCATCATGAAGAGAATACCCCCACACAACACCGGAACATCCTGAATCTGTCCCGGCAAGAAGAGGAATTCCAGCTTCTTTAAAAGCTTTTACCAGACGGTTATTGAATCCTATCATTTTATCCAGATAAGCAATAAATTCAGGGCTTGATTTCTCGTGGTACTGATTTGAAGTCATCCACTTATTCTGCATTAGTGGGTGAATATACTGGAACCCTTCAAGTTTAGGTATAATATCTATAGATCTGGCTTGTTCTTCAATCCGTTTAATAACAATCAAAGTAGGTGAAAGCCAAGTTCCGTTTTCTTTTGCAAGCCTTACAAATTTCTGTATATCTTCATCGCTGTAATTCTCCGATTGCTTGGCAAGTTCTTCTGCGTGCGCAACCAGATTAAAACCGGGAACAAATACCTCTTCAATTTTGCCTTTAAATGCATCAGGAATATGGCCTACTACTTTCATTCCCTGTTTTTTTGCTTCATCGGTAATCGCTTTAAACGTTTCCACATTAAGTTCTGAATATACTTTGATGAATTCGTATCCCTCCGCTTTGGCTATACGAACGGTCTGCCGTCCATCGGAAGGAGTATTGGCTATTCTTCCTGAGCCATTTCCTCCATTAATTAATGCAGCCAGAGCAATTCGGGGTCCAATAATTTTTCCTTTTATGATTTCGTTTCTCTGGGCAAAATTTTCTACTCTCGAATTGAGATCAAATATAGTAGTCACACCATTTGCTATATAGGGCATCATAATATCCTGATTATCCACGAAGAAAGTATCTCCTTCTGTGGGGTATGGTGTCGCAAAATTAATGTCTGCCACTCCGTGAACATGTATATCAATAAGCCCAGGAATAAGCCATTTGCCTTTTCCATCAATCTTTTTTGCCGATTGAGGAATATCTCCATTAATGGAAAATATCTTATTGTTTTTAATAACCAATGTTGCATTTCTAATGATCTTTTTGTCTAAAGTCATTGCAATGATATTAACATTCTTTATAGCAATAATAGCCTGTTCATTATTTTTCTGCGCTTTCAATATGATCATAGAAAACACTGATAAAACTATTAACAAATATTTAAAACATTCCTTATTCATAGTCTGCCTGTATTAAAAATTGTACCTCAAATTCAAATATTGGTAGTTTAAATGATTTAAACAGTCTCTATATTAAGAACGTT
Organism: Chryseobacterium aurantiacum; assembly: GCF_003020585.1. Classification (GTDB taxonomy): domain Bacteria; phylum Bacteroidota; class Bacteroidia; order Flavobacteriales; family Weeksellaceae; genus Chryseobacterium; species Chryseobacterium aurantiacum. Next base: position 1,334,003 of record NZ_PXUE01000001.1, on the reverse strand, counting down.
ATATGCTCCTAAATATTTTAAACCTCTACTATACCGATAAATAACAATATCATCTTTTTTAATAAGCCTGAGAATTAATGTGTTTTTATTACTACTGTGTAAATGCTATCAAATATTCTATGTCAAATACATTTGAAAATACATGAAATTAAAAATCTATAAAAATCAGAATAGGAAAATTCCTACTCATATTTGAGTTATTAAACTAGTTACTTTTTTTAATACTAATCTTTGTCATACGATACAATTGTTCCGTAGCGGAGGGGGGCAAACTGGTAGGGTTCACGGTGCGGTCATTGGAAGATATGAGCGTGAAGAAGTAAAACCTCTATTGAGATGGCGACACAATTGGCGGAAGTTTTGGAGATTTCTTTGGATTATCTCGCAGGTTCTCTCCTTTTGGAAAAAAATATCGTCTCCAAGATCCTCTACATCTAAAAACTAAAAGAGAACGACAAACAACATGTCTTCGCTCCCCTTACTGCGTTTCTCAAAAAAACTAAGTTGCAAAGCATTTTATAAACAACAAAATCACTCGCTTGAGTGACCTTTGTATTACTTAATTACAAAGTAGATTTAAATTATTTCAAGCTCGTATCCTTCTTCAAATTTCATAATATCTTGTAATAAAATGGCATCTAAAGTATCTAAATTAAAGGTAAATGCTATATAAAAATTATCATTAATAAGAACTTCATTAACTTCTGTTATGGGAACTTCTGCATTATTAATTATTAATTTAGTAAACTCTGATATGCTTTTGTCCATGTCATTTACTATTGTACCAGATATAGCTAATTTCTTTATATAGTTTAAAACAACAACTCTTTTTATTTTAAAAACATCCATATTATTTTAATTTTTGTGCATTTTTCTCAGCAAAGTCAAAAGCTGCTTAGATTTCACTAGCTACAGCCTCTTGTTTTACACCTTTCCCCTTTAAAGCACTCTTATTCAATCTATATACTTATCTTAAGTAACGCTTAATTTTATTAATTCGTTATAAAACTATCCATTTTAAGAATACAAAACCAAAAACATAACTCATTTAGAAAGAAAAAAGAGTTTTAGAGACCTATCATAAATTGTAATAATAAAAAAAGTCACCCTTTCGAGTGACTTTAATCTTTTTGAAGATTTGTTTTATTGATAGATGACAACATTGTCCTTTTTAAGCTGATACCCGCTTTTTTTGTAAGGAACCAATACATATCCATCTTTTTTCCAAGCTTTTGCTTTTCCGTTTCCTGCTCTGGTAAGAATTACACTTCCTCCCTCTGCATCTTTAACGAAAACTTCAGCTTTATTTTTGTCTTTACTGAAAATAACCGCAGCAATATAATCTCCTTTTGAAGCTACTTCTTTTAACTTGATTTTTTCTTCAAAAGTTCTTACACAGTCTTTTTTGATCTGAGAGTAAGTATATCCTGCTGACCCAATACATCCGTGAGCATCTTTATCGCCACCTAGTTTGTTTTGTGCGAATACTAAAGTACCAAGGAACATTGCGCTAAGTAAAATTGTTTTTTTCATGTTGTTTTGCATTATTATGATAACTACGCTGAGTATTATTAAAAATCATGCCAAAAAAACATAAAACACATCCCTGTGAATAACTTTCTACTTATTTATTTTGTCCAGTTTATCTTTGAGTGCTTTACCTCATCAGAGCTTGTACCGATCATAATATCAAAGTCTCCTGATTCCCAGTCGTATTTCAAGTCTCCATTGTAAAATTTCAGTTTTTCCGGAGAGATATCAAAGGTTACTTTCTTGGATTCTCCTTTTTTCAAAAATATTTTCTGGAAGCCCTTTAATTCCTTTACTGGTCTTGTAATACTACCAACCATATCTCTTATATACAGCTGAACTACTTCTGCTCCATCATAGTTTCCGGAGTTGGTAACAGTAACAGATGCCTGGATAGTCTGATCTCCTTTTGGATTGGCATTGGAAACACTCATGTCTGAATAATTAAACTTAGTATAGCTTAATCCATATCCAAATGAATATAAAGGCGTATTGCATTCATCCATATAGTTTGAGCGGAACCTTTGATATTCGCATTTATCAACCAGTTTTTGATCTAGTGGACGGCCTGTATTCTTAGCATTATAATAGATAGGAACTTGTCCTAAACTTCTTGGGAATGTCATTGGAAGCTTTCCTGATGGGTTTACTTTTCCGAAAAGAACATCTGCCATAGCATTTCCTGCTTCTGAACCCGGGAACCATGCATTTAGAATGGCATCAGGAGTATCTTTTACATTTGTTAAAGCTAATGGACGTCCTGTGAACAGAATCATAGCAATTGGCTTTCCTGTCTTTTTCAACTCGTTTAGAAGGTCTACCTGAGACTGAGGGATCGTAATTTCAGATCTTGATGAAGATTCACCACTCATTTCTGCTGATTCACCAATAGCCAAAACAATAACATCTGCTTTGTTAGCGATATCAACGGCTTCTTTTAATAATTCTTCTTTTGAACGGTTGTCTCTATCAGTTTTCTTTCCGTGAGCAGCGTAGATTTCTTCTAATTTTGCATTATAATCTATGTTTGCTCCTTTAGCAGAAAGAAATTTCACTTCTTTACCGTAGTTAGCCTGAAGTCCCTGCATTAAATTAACAGAAACGTTGTGCTTGGTAGCTACACTCCATGTTCCGGCCATATTTATCGAATTATTAACCAATGGACCGATTACTGCTACCGTTCCCGATTTCTTCAAAGGCAATACCTGATTTTCATTTTTCAGCAAAACCATTGACTGAGCGGCAACATTTCTTGCAATGCTGCGGTTTTCCATACTATACACTTCTTTTGCCGCCAATTTTGCATCACCATGTTTGTATGGATTATCAAATAATCCTAAGTCATATTTTGCTTCAAGAACTCTCTTTGCTGCGGTGTCTATCTCGGCCTGTGTAACCTTTCCTTCCGATAATGATTTTTTTAATGTTGTTAAAAAACCTTCACCTACCATATCCATATCCACTCCCGCTTTCAGGGCAAGGGCAGAAACTTGCTGCAGATCTCCCATACCGTGGTCAACCATTTCATTGATTCCGGTATAATCAGTCACTACAAATCCTTTAAATTTCCATTGATTTCTCAATACTTCAGTCTGAAGCCATCTGTTTCCAGTTGCGGGAACTCCGTCAACCTCATTGAAAGAAGCCATTACTGAAGCTACCCCTGCATCAACAGCGGCTTTATAAGGTGGAAAATATTCGTTGAACATTCTTACATGGCTCATATCCACGGTATTGTAATCTCTTCCTGATTCACCGGCTCCATACAGTGCAAAATGCTTTACACAAGCTAATATGTTTGTACCATTGGCAAGGTCTTTACCCTGATAACCATACACCATGTTTTTTGAGATTTCACTTCCAAGGTACGGATCTTCACCAGAACCCTCAGAAACTCTTCCCCATCTTGGTTCACGCGAGATATCAACCATTGGAGAGAAAGTCCAGTTAATACCGTCAGAAGCGGCTTCTTTTGCTGCCACTCTTGCAGATTGCTGTACCAGATTCATATCCCATGATGCAGCTAATCCTAATGGAATCGGGAATGTGGTTTCATATCCATGGATAACATCCATTCCGAAGATCATAGGAATTTTTAAACGACTCTTTTCTATCGCTACTTTCTGAACAGCTTTAATTTTATCTGCTCCTTTTATATTAAATAGTCCTCCTACTAATCCTTGCTCTACCTTTTTTCCAATATCTGAACTTTGAGCCATCCCGGTTGTAAAGTCTCCGGAAGTAGGAAGATTCAGCTGACCTATTTTTTCATCCAAGGTCATTTTAGATAAGAGATTATCTACAAAGGCTTTCTTTTTTGCCTGATATTGTGCAGTCTGATATGACTGTACAGGCTTGTCTACCATTTCCTGAGCGGAAAACACTGGCGAAAGTGCAATGGCTGCAAGTATAATTAACTTTTTCATAAATCTATCTTCTTAAATTATTGTTTTATTTTTTGCTAACTAAATGGATATATACCCTTCTATTTTTCTTTCTTTTTAGACATCATCCATTCATACAACTGCGGATTTGAATAAGCTGAATCCCATGAATTATGATTATCATTAGGAAAGATTATTAATTCTGCTGTTGGATTTACAGGATGAAGTTTCTGATAAAATTTGAAAGCATTATCCGGAAGAACAATATCATCCAAACCACCATGAAAGATTTTCATATTCAAATTCTTAAATTGATCGATATTAGCAGTCATAACCTGATCTGTTGGTGCGCAAACTGAAGCTACAGCAGCAAACATTTCGGGATGCTCCATAGCCAGTTTCAAGGTTCCCCATCCTCCCATTGAAAGTCCTGTAAGGTATATTCTGGAGGCATCAATTTTATATTTTTTCTGAATTTCCTTAATCAAATTATAAACAGTGACTGTATCCCACCAAACATCTGCCGGACATTGTGGTGCCAGAATAGCCACGGGTTCCTTAATCAGGTTTTTATAAGTAAAAGGACTATGGGCTTTTACTGCTTCAAGATTATTTCCTCTCTCCCCCGAACCATGAAGAAAGACGATTAAAGGAACATTCCCCTTAGTCTTTTGTGGGTAATCCAGAATGTAGGAGATCTTTTCGGATCTTTTAAATTCTTTGTTTAGCTCTGCTTTTATTTCCTGAGCACTCAGCTGTAGGGAAAATGGTAGAAGCAAAAGGAGGATGTGCTTTAATTTCATACTGCTACTAGGTTTGGGCTTAGTTTTTATTTATTTTAAATGAGCTAAACTTTAATTAAATGTTTGTGGCTCTATTTTTATCTCTCGCAAATCGCATTGATTAAGCAGGTCATTGAATTTAGGTCGTATATCAATTTTACATTATCTACTAAATCAGCTAGCTTTATTATTTGATTCCATATTTGGAGGATTGAAAGCTTAATTTCTTTAATCCTTGTTGAATTTCTGGAGCATTCATAAATAGCTTCCAAAGAAATCCTGTTCTGTAGTTTTCAACCATTGGAGCTATTGTTCCCTGATCGATAGCCAGATATCTTGGGGTAAACCAATTGTTATAGTTGATGGAAGTTGCATCATAAGGTCCTGCTGAACCTATGAACTCTGGTTTTTGAGTATACATAAATCTTAGGAAATCTATTGATTCTTTTGGGGTGTAAGGGAAGCTGCTTAAAGCTGCAGTAGGGGTTATTACTCCATTATCACTTCCTGGCATATGAGCTGTATAACCAGTACTCCCGTCTTCATTTCTGGTATATCCAGCTGTGAGTCCCCAATAGTTAGGTCCATAACCTTTCCACTGCTTTGGATTTTCAACACAGTATTTGTAATCAATAAGGGTTTGATTTTTATTGATATCAAAATAATTTTTCACTAATTTATCTGATAATCCTGTTGGATCAAGACCAATATAGGAGTATTGTGCCCAGAATAATGGGCCGCCATATTCTTCGGCGTAATTGTGTTTTACATACAGAGGTAGCCCGTATTTTGTTTTATCTGTAAGGTAGGTTCCGTTTCTGGTCCAGCCTTTATAATAGGTTTCAGCATCTATAGAATGAGTAGGTGAAGATGCTGCCAGGATATAGGTGATTAAACATTCATTATATCCTTCAAGAGGAAAGTTCATTTCCCATTGATACTCTGGTGACCAATGCCAATAAAGGACTTTTTCGCCACCTTTTGTATACCAGTTCCATTGAATCCCTTTCCAAAGTTCATCACATTTTGCGGCTAAGGCTTTTTCTTCTGCATTTCCGTTTTTAAAATATTCACGGACCATCAGTATTCCTGAGGTAAGAAATGCGGTTTCTACAAGATCTCCTCCATTGTCTTTTTTACCAAAAGGAACAGTTTTCCCGGTCTCTCCATTGATCCAATGTGGCCAAGCTCCTTTGTGACGTTCTGCCTTTCCAAGAAAATCCATAATATGGGTAAGTCTCTTTACCGCTTCTTTCCTTGGAACAAATCCTCTTTCTACGCCGACAAGAATGGTTGCCAATCCAAATCCTGACCCTCCTGTTGTAATAACATGCTTGTCATTATCAGGATAGATATTATCTTCATGATAGCGTTCTCTTCCCAGCATTGAGTTTGGTTCCGCATAGTCCCAGAAATATTTTAATGCATCTTTCTGCACTCTGTCCATCAATTGTTCATCTGTAATATTGCTTTTAACCGTTTTATTTTGGACAGCTTCAGGTTTAGCAACCTGAGCATTTTTACATGAATAGGTAAAAAATAAAGAAGTTACAGCAATTGAAAGTAGGGTCCTTTTCATTGGTATCATTGGTTTACTGGTTAATAAAGTTAGAGGAGAATTTTCACTCTCCTCTAAGCTTATAATAAGTTATTTTAGTATCCAGGGTTTTGTGTAAATACACCGGCACTTTCAGTTATTGCATCAAACGGAATTGGGAACACTTCGTTTTTCCCAACTTTGAATCCATAAGAAGCGAGTACGGTAGCAGCCTGTCCTGTTCTTACTAAGTCTACAAAACGGTCTCCTTCCATAGCCAGCTCTACTCTACGCTCGTTCCAAATTGCAGTTCTAAGAGTACCTTGAGTGGAAGCAGTAGTTCCTGCCAGTTTCGCTCTGGTTCTAACCCTATCAAGATTCGTAACGGCAGCAGCAGTATTACCAAGTTCATTAGCAGCTTCTGCATTAATCAGAAGAATTTCTGCAAATCTTAATATTCTGATATTCTGAATAGATCCATAGCCACAAGCACTCTTATTCAAAGCTTTTGGTACATATACTTTTTGGTTATAAGTAGTTACAGAGTTTGCATCCCCCATCGCAATTAAATCACCCTCCGGAGTAGTTTCCCCATTTCTAAGTATCGTAAGTTCTTTTCTGATGTCACCAGGTTCGAAAGCACTTTCAAGAGCATTTGATGGAGTAAAGAATCCCCAACCAAACTGATCTCTTACTCCCTGTACTTCAGCATACTGACTTCCTTTAAATGGAGGCATACAGTCACAGTTTACTTCAAAAACAGATTCTTTTCCAAATTCTCCTGATGGTCTGAATACATGATTGAAATCTGGATCTAAATCATACCCCATAGCCATCACCTGATTCGAAGTATCATATGCTTTTTTCCAATCTTTTTTATAGAGATATACTTTTGAAAGTAGACCTAATGCCGCTCCTTTCGTTACTCTTCCCAGCTCTGAAGCAGGATAAGTTTGAGGAAGAATTTCTGCTGCACTGGTAAGATCAGAAATAATAAAATTATAGACTTCTTCTACTGAATTTCTAGGAATTTTATAGTTGGACTGAAGCCCATCAAAAATAGGAACTCCACCGTAGATTCTTACTAGATTAAAATAAATGTAAGCTCTCAGCATTTTTGCTTCTGCAACCAATCTCGTTCTTAATGCAGAATCCATTTCAATTTTTGGAACATTCGTAATCACCTGATTACAGCTGTTTACAGCCTGCCACTGTCCAATCCAATATCCTCTTACTCCCTCGTCACTAACAGTATATGTAAAGTTATCATATACATTAATAAAAGAAGCATCTCCGGGGTTAGACCCTTTAACAACGTCATCTGCAGGTACTCCAAATACAAACTGATATGGGAATGCCGAATTTTCCCAACTTCTCAGAAAGCTATAGATAGCATTAGTTGCCTGCATAGCATCCTCTTGCGTTTTGAAAAATTCGGAAGCCTCCGTATACCCTTCTTGCTTTATGTCTAAATAATCATTGCAACTAGCTGCAAGTGATAATAATGCGATTGATAAAAATATCTTTTTCATAACTCTTTCTTATTAAAATGTTAAATTAAGACCAACAGTATAAATTGCCGATATTGGATAAATGTTATTATCCACACCCATTTGTACTCTGTCTGTATTCATGATCTCTGGTGAGAATCCTTTATATTTAAAACTTGTCCAAGGATTCTGAGCACTTACATATAATCTTAATTTTGTAATAGACATAGATTTTGCAAATGATTGAGGTAAATTGTATCCTACCTGAATATTTCTGATTCTGATATAACTTCCATCTTCTACGTAAAAGCTATTTGGTGCAATAATAGCTTGATTATTGGTTGCCATCGGATAAGCATTGGATGTTCCCTCACCATGCCATCTGTTATTATAGAAATCTAAATCCCAGCTTTCATTTCCGTAACGCTGTTCTCTGTTAAAATTGTAAATTTTGTTTCCAAAAACACCTTGAAAGTCAATAGCGAAATCAAAGTCATATACATTCATATTAAAACCAAACCCGTAAGTTCCTTTAGGAATAGGACTTCCTAAAAATGTTTTATCTCTAACATCAATCACACCGTTTCCATCAAGATCTGCAAATTTAAACCCACCAGCTTGTGCTCCATTCTGAGTAGCCCAGGCATCAACTTCTCCCTGATTCTGGAAAATTCCTGCTACCTGATATCCATAATAGGAACCTACTGCCTGACCTTCTTGTAATCTGATGATTGAATTGCCATATAAGCTAGCTCCTGCATTCAAATAAGATCCATTGAAAACAGAAGTAATCTGATTCTTCAAAGTTGTCATATTTCCATACACCCCAATTTTCACATGCTCACTAATATTAGTATCATAACTAACAGAGAATTCTAAACCTTTATTATTAAAAGAGTATGCATTGGTGATATAGTTATTCCAGTTAGCAGCACCGGAAACCATTCCCTGAACAATACCATATACTACATCCTTGGTATCTTTATCAAAATAAGTAGCATCAACTTTCAACTTGTTATTGAACAATGCCATTTCTAATCCAAAATCCTTACCTGTTGTTGTTTCCCAACCAATGTTTGGGTCAATAACATAGTCAATTGTCTGTGCAGGATATCCGGCATTTCCATAATATGCACCGGCTTCTATAATACTTGTATTTAAAGTATATGCTCTCTGAACATCAGGATTTCCAAGTTTACCCCAGCTCGCTCTTAATTTTAAAAGATTAAAAACATTCTGCTCGCTCATGAAGTTTTCTTTGGAAACAACCCATCCGGCACTAACAGCTGGGAATACGCGGTATCTGTCATTCGCTGAATACTTAGAAGTACCATCTCTACGAATAGATGCATTTACCAAGTATTTTCCATCATAGTCATAATTAAGTCTTCCAAAAAGGGATTCAATCCTATCCTGATATGGAATAACATTTCTTTCTTTTGTATCAAAACCAGTTCTATAGATATCAGTTCCGTTAGAAATATCCAGAGAAGAATTGTTACCGTTATAGTTAACATTCAAAGCTTCTGCATAAGCCTGAGAGTAAGAGTTTCTGGTTCTGGAGAAACCTGCCATCAATTCCAGATTATGTTTTCCAAAATCTTTTTTCCAACCTAATGTATTATCCCAGATATAGTTTCTGGTTCTGGAATCTCTTGTTATTAATTTATTTGGTTTTTGATCAGCAACAGGAACATAGCCAAATGTTGGAGTATACTCGTACTTATTTGAATTAATATTATCAGAACTATAGCTGATTCTTAAAGTAAAGTCTTTTAGGAATTTATATTCCCCCCAAATGTTATTCAACAGTCTTTGCTCTCTGGTCTGAGATCTGAAGAGGTCCATTTTTGCTCTGGAGTTAGGGACCTTAGCCAATGTAAAATATTGGTAGTCTCCTGTAGCCGGGTTAATTGGTGCATACACAGGCGGAGATGAGTAAGCATCCAATAATGTATTATGCACATTATCTGTACGCATCTTTGAAAAAGTGAAATTGTTCCCGATTGTGATATTATCGGTTATCTTATAACTAAGATTCACTTTAGTAGTAAACCTGTTAAAGCCACTTCCTGAATTAATACCTTGTCCTGCTGCTAAATTTCCTTCATCCTGAAGATTTCCTGCACTTACGTAATAATTTAGTTTTCCAAGATTACCTGAAGCAGAAATATCGTTAGAGTTAATGATGCTTGTTCTTAAAATCTCTTTGAACCAATCTGTATCTGCTGGAAAAGAAGACCTGCCTAGAAACACAGGATCTTTTACTTTATCATTTATTAGTTTCTCATTATACAATTGTAGATACTGATCCGAATTAACCATTTTAGGAACATTCGTTACCGTTTTAATTCCTAAATAGGAGTTAAAATTGAAAACCGGTTTTTTACCTCTTCCTGTTTTGGTTTTAATAATCACAGCACCGTTAGATGCTCTTGCCCCATAAATTGCCAAACTCGAAGGATCTTTCAGTACACTCATGGATTCAATATCCTGAGGACTTAAGAAAGAGATATCGTCAGTAATCATACCATCAACAATAAAAACAGTTTTACCTGTTAAAGAACTTATCCCTCTGATATCTACCCTGGGTGAAGCTCCCGGCGCTCCGGAATTCAATACCTGTACACCAGATAATCTTCCTTGGATAGAGCTAATGGGATTGGCATTAGGTTTATTTGCTAAATCTTTAGCAGAAACGATCCCGATACTTCCGGTCACATTTTCCTTTTTCTGAGACCCATATCCAATCAAAACTACCTCTTCGATTTTTTGCTCTTTTGCAGCAGTATCTTTAGGGGTTGTCTGGGCATTGACATTCATACCAAAGTATAGAACAGCAATGAGACATGAGTACTTTAAGTTACTTTGTTTCATATAGTTTCAATTTTATTCGTACAATCAATCTTTATTAATGTTTCATTTGGAAGCAATTTATTTTCTCAAAAGAAGACATTAGCCAAAAATATAAAAAAAATCGAATCATGTTAAAATATCTTAAAAATTTAAAAACAACCCTATTTTATTATATAAAAACACATAATAAATCAATATAAATAAATAATAACACAAAATAATTATCAATTCTCAAACATATCATCAATAAAGAAATAAGATTTTTGCCAAAAAAAAGAACCAAATAACACTCCAACATTTAATATTTTGTTAAATAGATAATAGTATTTACCTTTGGTGCAGTTTTTGAAAAAAGCAATAAAAAGATCAATGAAAAAATATATCATTGCAGCCGCTCTTATCATTGGAACCGGTGCTGTTATTACTACTACCGTACAATCCTGCACTACCCTTGCCACTTCGGACATGGGGCTTTCCATTATCAAAAAAATGCTACTCAATGGTATTGATAAAGGAATGGGAGTATATACCAACAAGGAAGCCTTTTTACAGAATAATATGGTAGACAAGGCACTTCCGAAAGAACTTAGGGAGATCAACTCTATGCTGGAAAAAATTGCTCCGTCATTGGTAGCCAAAGAAAGAGATTATATTGCACAGGCAGCAGCCTATACAGTAAATACTTCAAGGCCTATCCTACAAGGTGCTGTAAACAGTTTAAATGCCCAGGATGTCACCAGAATCATTCAGGGAACTACAGCAACGCAAATTCTGAAAGAGAAGACATCTGATCAGCTTATTGCTGCCATTGCTCCAAAAGTGGATGAGAAACTAAATGAATATGGCATTGTGAAAACAATTAACACCGCTTTATCCGGAAGTAATTTTCTGGGTAGTCTTCTGGGAGGAAATAAAAACACTGTAAATGCAGGTGGACTAAGCCAGCTGGCTTCTGAACAACTGGTAAGTGGTCTCTTTAATATTATTGAAGATTACGAGCACGAGAACTCCAAATCCCTATTAGGACCATTTGGAAAATAAGAAAAATTTCGTTATATTTATATTATATTAATAATTGCAGATGGATATATTACAAGGAAATCAACACGCTAGTCCTGAAGATTTCTATAAGTCTTTAAAGGAAAAATTGGAAGATCATCATGATTTTCCGGAGGATTATTTATTTAAATTTATCATCCCTACAGACCAGGCAAAACTTACTGAAATTTATGGAGTTTTTGATGGTATTAAATTTACATTGGGAAACCGCGAAAGCAAAAATGGAAAATATACAGCCTGTAACATCAATGCATTTGTATTGGATGCCAATCAGGTAGTGAATATTTATAAAGAAGTAGCAAAAATAGAAGGCGTTATTCTATTGTAAAATTAAAAGGCTGTCCGGCAACTGACAGTCTTTTTTATTTCAGATTCTGAATTTCAATAGAAATCAATTTTAGCCCGTTAAAATATTGCAAATAATAAAAATGGCCGTTCCAATCTTTGAAACGGCCATTTTTTATCTTTATGTAGCTTTATTATTTTTCAATAAAGAACTTTACATTTTCAATAGGTCTTCCCAGCATTGCCACAGAACCTTTCACAATGATAGGTCTTTGAATCAGAGAGGGGTTTTCTGACAAAATTTTAATCCATTCTTCTTCAGAATAATTTTTATCTGCGTAATGATCGATGTACAGCTTATCTGTCTTACGAATGATATGGAAAACACTTTGATTAAGCTTCTTCAATACCGTTTTAATCTCCAAAACACTCAATGGGTCCTCTACGATATTAATGATCTCAAAAGACACTCCGTTTTCATCAAGATACTCTAATACAGCATTTGATTTTGAACAGCTTCCGTTATGTAAAACCTTAACTACCATTTCTAAATTATTTAAAAAAATTAAACTTGCTTACAACAAATTTAATAAGAATTCAATGGATGTTCTCTTAATAGTCTGATAAAAATTTGTTAAAACAAACCGTGAAGTTCTGCTTCTATCTTTTCAAGAATTAACCCAAAATCTTCAGGCTTTTCAACAAAATCCAGATCATCAACTTCAATAATTAAGAGCTTTCCTTCCGTATAATTGGAAATCCATTTTTCATATTTTTGGTTCAGTTTTGAAAGATATTCAATACTGATTGATGCTTCATACTCTCGCCCTCTTTTGTAGATTTTCTTTACCAGATTGGGAACATCTGATTTTAGATAAATCAAAAGATCAGGAGCTGAAACAAACGTCTTCATCAGATTGAAAACTGACGAGTAATTATTAAAATCCCTGTCAGAAAGAAGATTCATATCATTTAAGTTTTCTGCAAAAATATGTGCATCTTCATAAATGGTACGGTCCTGAATAATGTTCTTACCACTTTCTCTGATTTCTTTTACCTGACGGAATCTGCTTCCCAAGAAATATACCTGCAGTGCAAAACTCCACTTGCTCATATCTGAATAAAAATCCTCCAAATAAGGATTGTGATCTACATCTTCAAATTGTGCGTCCCATCCGTAATGCTTAGAAAGCATAGTGGTTAAAGTTGTTTTTCCTGCTCCAATGTTTCCTGTAACTGCAATGTGCATATTCTTTTTCCTTGTATTTACTGATTAATTGATAAGTTTTTCCACGCCTACAGTTTGAACTTCGGATACCTCTTGAATCAAATTTTCCAACGTATTGTCGGAAGTTTTTCTTTCAGCATCACCCTCATTTGGTTTTTTATCCTTATTTTCTACAGGTATTTCTGTAGATTGCGGAGGTATTTCCGGCTGAGGTTCCTGTTGTTTTTGCTGGCTGGCTGCCTTTACTTTTTCAAGACTGTAAAGATAGAGTTTGTTCCCATTGATTTCAAAATAAGAAAGGATGTTTTTATCCACAATTTGTGCTTCAGGATCTTCAAAAATGGTCACCATCCCTTTTTCAGGAACATATTTGAGGATAGAATTATTGGCAATAACCAAAATGCTATCATTTTCTCTTCTAAAGCGTTTTCCATTATCTATAGGGGCCTCAAACAGCTTTTCAAACTTAAGGCTATAGATTCTGATGTGCTTTTTTGTAAGGATATAAACTTTGGTTTCGTAAACCAGTAGATCCGTTAAATCTTCAAAACTGATATCAAAAGGAAATGAGTTGATCGTAGTTTCATTTCTGAAATTATACTGTATCAAACGTTTTGTGCTGTCATCCAATAGCCAAATCTGCTGCAAATCTTCAACGTAGGCCATTCTGATGAAGCCAAATTTCTGCTTAAAATCAAGCCGCTGGATTTCATTCATATTTTGATCTACAAATTTCATTTCCTGAGCATTTTCAGAAAACAAAGGGACATTCAAAGGATTTTGAACGCTTTGAACTTTATAAGGAACTGTAAGCATCATTTTACCAATCTGCTTCCCAAGGGAGTCATATTTGGTAAAACTGAAGTCCTTATTTTTGTAGATATATAGATTTCCGTAGTCATCGGCAAGCATATCCTTTGCTTCCTTCAGTTTTAAGGTATCTAAAGGGAGTACTTTCTGCGCCGCAGATGAGCAGAAAATAAAAATGCATATCAGATAGAGTAATCTCAAAATTCTTTTTACTAAGATAGCGCTCCTTCTGGAACGCTACCAATTTACATACTTTATTTTATTCGGATAGAAATTGTTATAAAACTTTTCCTATTTAATAGCAACTTCATAAATCTTTGGCCAGTTTTTACCTGTTACCAGCATATTTTCTCCTTTAAATGCAATTCCGTTCAGTACATCATCACTTCCTTTGGTATTTTGCTTTGCGATTTCTGTAAAGTCAAATGTACCTACCACTTCTCCGTTAGCAGGATTAATCTTTAGGATGATTGGCTTTTGCCATACGTTGGCATAAAGAAACCCATTGTGATATTCCAGTTCATTAAGTTGATCATAAGCCTGAGCGCTTCCCGCCACAGCAATGTATTTAATCAGCTTTGAAGGGTCGTTAGGATCAAGAAAATACAATAGTTTGCTTCCGTCAGATGCAATCAGGTTCTTTCCGTCATACGTTAATCCCCAACCTTCACCTAACACATTTGGATAAGCAAATTCTGAAAGAAGCTTTAATGAACTCTTGTCATACACATATCCTTTCTTGCTTTGCCATGTCAGTTGGTATACTTTGTCTCCTACAATAGTGCTTCCCTCAGAGAAATCCTCGGCTGCCTGCTTAGTAGAAGCCAAAGGAGTTGTTGTACCCAGCGTATATTTTAAGATCTGTGAAGAACCGTTTTGTCCGTCACTTTCATAGATTGTATTTCCTTCAGCCTGAAAGCCCTGTACAAAGTTCTTCGGATCATGAGGATATTCCGCTACAATCTGATAGGAAATGTTTTTCTCAGGATTCTTTGCAAATACATTGATGGTTGCATCCTGATTCAGGACTTCTCCTCCTTTTGTTTTGATATTAAAAGTTACAGCATTATCACCCAGTGTAAAAAACTTAGGATCAATGGTTAAATCTGTTGTTTCCTTATCTCCAAAACTAATGGTTACGCTTTCTGCATTCTCTGTTACCTCTTTAGGAAGTTGCAGTTTATCACCAAAGTGATATCCTTTTGTTTCCATTGAATTATTATAGTTATTCAATGTATTAAGAATCTCTTTATCCTTATTACAAGAAGCCAGTAATAAAATCGCTGCGAAACCTGCTATTATATTTTTTCTCATTGATAATCTAAATATTTCCCCAAAAATAGCAAATTTTATTCCGTATTGCCAATATTATCCCCAGGTTCACCAAATTGTAGTATATATCCGTTGTTGTCATATAGGGTAAATTCCCTCATTCATCATTCAAAAGTTTCAATTTCATAGCAAATTTTGGTCTTTGTTTTCAGATCTTCCTATAATTCATCCATTTTATCTGCATTGAAACAAAAACCGAGAGCATGGATATAAAATACTGTTGCTTCATTTAGATTTTCTGCCCAAAGCCTGGGACGAAGTCTGGTAAATTTGCTTATGCTCTTTGCTCTTCAAAGGTGTTTTTATGAATCTTCATATTGAGAGAAACCCAGATTTCATTATCTATTTTGGCTTCATTCTTAATATCCGGATCTGTGGTAAAGCCAACTTTTTTGTAGCATTCAATCGCGCCGGCGTTCCAGTCGTATACATTCAGTTCTGCCAGATCCCTATCGAAATGATTAAACCCGTATTTTAAGAGTTCCTGCATCACTTTTTTTCCGTATCCCTTTCCCCGATTGTTTTCATCCCAAATCAGGATTCTTCCCAGGAGAAATGTTTTTTCCTTTAGAAATATCTGGGCGTGACCAATGATATTATGATTGGTGAGATCAATTATTTTGAATAATGTTCTGTTTTCATCGGCTAAGTCATCCGCAAGCTGGTCTTCCGTGAGAGGAAAATGATACTTAGGTCCTGCAAACTGAAGAAGCGCTTTTTCATTCTTAATTTGTGAAATGAGTGTTGGGGCATCAACTATGGTAAAAGCCTGTAATTCTATCATCTTATTATTTTTCCAGATATTGTTTTAGGCTTTGCCCTAAAATAGAGTTCCAGCCTCCTGTAAAATTTTCTCTCGAAAAGCCATCTCCTAAGTCCTTGAAGTTTTCAATATCTTCATGGGTTAATTTTACTAAAGTTCCACTATCTTCTGGCTGGAGTTCCCAGGTTACCGTTGTTTTAAGATCTGAAAAATCGGGGTAAGCCCAAGTGTTCTTCAATTTTTTATTGGGAATAATTTCAAGAATCTCGCATTGGTGATGGTATTTGTTCTCACCTCCGGGTTCATAGAAATTAAATATATTTCCTACTTTTAATTCAAAATCAAGGATATCAAAATACCAGGATTTCATTTCGTTTTGATCTGTCAATGCACTCCAAATCTTTTCGAATGGAGCACTGATCTTATACTGAACAATGATGGGTGTATTCATATTATTAAAGTATTTTCAACCACAAAAGCCACAAAAGATTTTAATGGCTAAGTTACTTTTAGAGTTAATATTCTTACTATTGAAAAGACCACTTAAGTTTTGAAAATCTATCCACTTTCACTTTGTGAGCCCTATGCAAGTTAACCTTAATTTTAGACTTAGTTAAATCCTTTTGTGACTTTTGTTGTATTTTTTAATAGGTACAAATACCTTTTACAAAAATGTTCAATATATTATCAATGTGAAAAACCAGTGATCTTTGCTTCATCAAAATCCAACTGCATTTCAATGGTTCTCATCACATGATCATCAAATATTTTCTCTCGTTTCATTCTATGCAACTCATTTCTCTGTGCCTGGATAATCTGGCGTAAGACATCTTTATTTTCGTTAATTGCTGACACATAATCTCCTGTGGAAGCCATGCATTGGGCCTTATCTGCCATCAGCATCATTTCATTTTCGAGCTTATGTTTTTGGTGACGTACAAGGCTATTAGATACAGCCAGCTCAGAAAAGTCATTATCTAATTTATGCAAAGCTGTTTCTTTAAGTTTTCGCATCAAGATTACTTCCTGTTTTTCCTCCGGTAATTCACTTCCTGCATCTTGTATGTTTAATAGCTTTAGAATCGGGCTAAGTAATAATCCCTGCCCAACCAGTGTAATCAATATAATAACGAAGGTTACAAATAAAATGATATTTCGGTGTGGAAATGCTTCTCCATTGGGTAAGAAAGCGGGAATAGACAATGCAGCTGCCAATGAAACAACGCCTCGCATTGCTGCAAAACTGATGATAAAAGGTTCTCGCCAGTCCGGTTTGGGAACTTTTAACCTCAGCTCCTTGGAGCAAAGTCTTGGAAAATACATGAGGGCATAACTGTATATGATTCTTGTTCCGATAATAGCTCCTCCAATGACAACACTATAGAAAATTCCTTCTGAAATAGTATAATCTGTAAGTCCTTCAACTACAATTGGCAATTCAAGGCCAATCAGAATAAAGATGATGGTATTCATCAGAAATATAAGGACACTCCATACGTTTCCGGACTGTATTCTTGAGGTATGGCTCAGGTAGCAATGTGAATTGTAGGACATTAATAGCCCTCCTGCAACTACAGCCAATACCCCTGAAAAATGGAAATGTTCTGCTCCAACATACATGATGTAAGGAACAATAAGTGTGATAACAGTATCAATATTGGAGTTGGTAGGAATAATTCTTAACAACGCCCCAAATGAAAATCCTACTGCTACTCCAATGGCAATTCCTCCAACGGCCATGGTAAAGAAATCCTGAACAGCATCTCGCCAGATAAACTGTCCTGAAATAACGGCTGCCAGGGCAAATTTAAATACAATTAAACTGGATGCATCATTAATTAAGCTTTCTCCCTCCAGAATATTGGTGATTTTCTTAGGAATCTTCATATGCTTAAGAACGGAAGTAGCTGCTACAGCATCCGGCGGAGAGTTTACTCCTCCCAGCAGAAATCCCATTGCCAACGTGAGCCCGGGAATAATAGAAGATGAAAGGTAAGCTACTACGATTGATGTTAAAAACACCAACCCAAACGCCATAGAAAAGATCTGTTTTCTCCATTTATGAAAGTCCTGCCATGAAGTAAACCATGCTGCTTCAAACAAAATAGGAGGCAGAAAAATAAGAAATACGAGATCAGGCTCTATCTCAACTCGCGGCATTCCCGGAACAAAGCTAATCAGTAGCCCTGCAATCACAAGAAAGATTGGATAAGCCACCTTAAGTTTTTGTCCAATCATTACCAATATCATTACAGACAGTAATACTACAATGGATATTATAACATAGCTGTGAATCATTTTGATTTAGTTTTTTTAAGTATTATTTTTTTATTGTTAGAACTAAAAATTTCGAAAAAAAATTGGCTAAGGCAAAAACATTTTTTTATTTAAACCTTATAGCTTTCTTTTTTATCTCACGCAGATTTGGCAGATAATGCAGATTTACGTTAGACAATTTTTTTTTTATCTTTTAATTTTAAAGTACAATGTTGTTTTTCGGAGTAATAGCTGGCGGCAGGTCCGTTTCATCCAGCATATCTCTCATATCAATCTCTATGGTACGGCTGATTTGGGTGATAGGAACATCATTCGGGCTTCCTTCAAAAGGGTTAACTGATGCTTCTCCTACGCTGTCTAAAGTATGAAAGCACCATGTTACCAGCAATGAGAAAGGAATATTAAACCAAAGCGTCCACCCTTCTACCATAGTTCCCTCTCCTAGTTTGTCAAATTCTTTTAATAGTCCAAAAGGCACAAAAACAATGAACAATAACAAAAGATAGGTTGTGATGGAAGAAAAGTTTCTTGGATAGGGAAAGTTCTTAATCCTTTCGGCTTTCCCCTGACTATCGGTAAACTTCACCAATTGCTGATTGATCTGTGTCCATTGAAAGTCATTGATTTCTCCTTTTTCATAGGCCTCAGACAATTCTTTGCTTTGGCTGGCCATCAATTGTGTTGCTCTGTTCTTTTTGCTTAAGATATATTGAAGTTCTGGCTCAGAAAGGTATTTTTCCAACTCATCATCGAGCTTTGAAAGACGTTCCGGAATATCATATTTTCTCGCATATTCATCAAACTGAGATGTTCCGGTATTCTCCCAAACTCTTGGTTCTCTAAGCTGAAATCTAAGGGCGGTAAGCCACGCATAATGACGGAGAAACATTGTTTTTACTTTGTTTGAGTCTTTTGCAGCAAGGGAATCTCTCAGAATATATCCAAAGCTACGGCTGTCATTGATAATGGCTCCATAAATTTGTCTGGCTTCCCAAAGCCTGCTGTAACTGGCATTATTTTTAAATCCTACAATAAAAGCGACCGCAGTACCCATGATTGCAATGGGCTGCCAGGGCACAGAAACGAATTTCAGTCCCAAAAAGTACAGAACTGTAGGAATGGCTGCCAGTACAACTAAGGCATAAATGCTTCGCCGAGTCCAGCTGATAAATTCGCGCGCTCCAAATCTTTTTCCTGAATGCATATGTGTTATTTTTTGTGTTAATTATTTAATGATGTTTTTCGAATAATGTTTTTCATCAGGGCATTCAGCGGAAACAGTGGGGATTAGTTTTTAGTAAACGGAATATTGTTGTAAAAACCAATCTGAATCTGTCCTCTATTCCTGTTTTCCTGAATCTGGTTCATATATCCTGCTTCAATTCGCATGTTTTTATTAATGACGTATCCCAGGGCTCCATATACTCTGTTTCTGTCAAAAACAGGGCTATTAAAATGCAGGAAAATCTCGTTGTATACAGATGCATATAGTGTTTTCGGCAGCATTTCTTTTTGGGTGATCGGAATATTCAAACCTAGCATATAACGGAATCTCATTCTGAAATCATCTTCCAGAAAACGTTCTTCCAAGCGATAGCGGTGTTGAATATTAAAACGTCCAAACTTCTGTTTTGTGATATACTGCTGGAAGATCCTGTGCTCTATATTTTCTCTTTTTTCACCGTTTGCATAAGGCTGGCTCAGAATAAATCCATATCCCAACAACACATTATTATTGTTTTCTGTAAGATCATATCCAATTCCTGTGCGGATTAAAAGCTGTTCAAGATCTCCAATACCATCAAAATTTCTATACTGAACCTCATTGTGCCAGTTGAGCTTCTTACTGATCTTATTATTCCCGAAATACATATACCAGGCACCCAGATCACTTTTTTGTGCAAATGTAAAAACGGATCCCAGACCCAATACTGTAAATGCCAACTTCGTAAAAACCTTTCTCATGTTTATCAATTACTATTATCTATCGTTTTTAACAAAATTAATATTTTAAATCAATAATAGCAAGTGATATTTTAGGATGGGGCAGATAGAAGTTTTATATTAAGCCACTTTAAATCTGATACTTTAGATTATTTCATCCGGGAATCTGCTCTATCAGGATATCTTCGCGCTGTTTGTTAAAGTAAGTACAGGTCATTGCTTCCAGATTCATCACCCATCCTTCAATCCCGTTTTCTGCACAGTCATTGCAAAAGGTTATATAATCTGTTCCTCCTTGCTGATGGAGCTTTAATCTTAGTTTAAAATTTTCAAGGTTTACTTTTTCTGAAACAACAAGGGTATCATATTTACTTCCTGTCTGGGCAGACTGATTATCGGTATCAAAATATTCAGTGTTCCCATTATCAACATAGGCTGTATAGTGAGAAACTCCCAGTTCTTTTATTGCTTTAATGTAGTGAGGAAAGTCTGCACCGCTTTTAACCTTTTGATGTTCTGCTTTAATGTCGTTAATTGTAAATTTCATCTTTATATTTTTTTAATTGTTATTTTTTATATCATAAGAATGGAGATGCTTTATGGCAAAAAATCATTCTTAGCTCAAATTTAATTTTTTTTGGAATGCAAATGTATTATCAAATAAAAAACCGACAGTATAACTGCCGGTAAATTGTAACTATATATTACATACAAAATATTAATCTTATGGATGCTGCTGCATTTTAGCAGGATCGTCATAGTTTACCATCCAGTTGATTCCAAATTTATCAGTAAACATTCCAAAGTAAGCTCCCCAGAAAGTATCTGCCATTGGCATGGTCACCTGTCCGCCTTCAGAAAGCCCATTGAATATTGTTCCTGCTTCTTCTTTAGATTCTGCATTTACAGAAATTGAAAAGTTGTTTCCAGCCTGAAAATTGGAAGCCCATTCTCCACCTGTGTCACTTCCCATTAATATTGTTTCTTTAGAAATCGGAAGACTTACGTGCATAATTTTGTCTTTATCTCCCTCAGGAGTTTCTTTCCCTTCCATTGGAGGCATTTCTCCGAAAGTTCCGATGTAAGGATATTCTCCTCCAAAAACTGACTTATAGAAATCGAATGCTTCTCTGCAGTTTCCATTGAATGTTAAATAAACGTTTACTGATGCCATGATTGTTTTTTATTAGTTAAGTTTTAATGAGTATTGCTGTAAGCAGATCTTTATCTGTGCTGGTCTATCAAGATCATGTTGCCATCCGGATCTTTCAGGTAGATATGCTCCGGTCCTGAGGTTGTTTCGTCAGCCTCCTTGTCGATTTCGATGCCATCTTTCTTTAGGCGTTTTTGAATCTCACGTACGTCATCAAAGGATTCAAGATTTTGTGCATTTTGATCCCATCCCGGATTGAAAGTAAGCATATTTCCGTCAAACATTGCCTGAAAAAGACCTATCAGAGTAGACCCGTTTTTCATGATCAGGTAGTTTTGCTCTGTACTTCCCGCCATTGTTGTAAAGCCTAGTTTTTCATAAAAATCCTTGGACTTTTGAAGATCTTTTACACTTAAGCTGATTGAAAATGCTCCTAGTTTCATATGTATTGTTTAAAGTTGAAGTTAACGTTAAGGCTAAAAAGACGATCTCTTTTTAGTAATGATATTGATGGGTAAGGTTATTCAATAAGGATATAGACCTGATAATGCCTTTAGCGAGATGGGTTCTCTTTGTTCCGGTTAATTATTTTTCAAACGAGTTTTGAAGTCCAGGGTTCCATCATAGCTTTTCCAGTCTCCTATAAGTTCTATATATTGTCCTTCGATTTTCTCTGTTTTCCTATTCCATTTGAAATTATAAACAAATCGTCCCTTAAAGGCTCCTGAATGCTTTCCTTTATTCTCTTCAGACAATTCATATTCTCCAAACAAAGTTCCCTGTCTCTTAGAGTCCTTATATTTTAAAATGGTAATTTTCCCTTCAAATTTCACATAATTGGTATCTACGAGAGAATATCCCGAAACAAAATATTCCTGATCATTTTTTTTATTCTGTTCAGAAACATTGATTTTAAGTTTCAGTTCTTGCCCCTTATTCCCAATTGTTCCTATATAAGGTTTGCTGTTGTTCAGCCATGTATTTGAGATATCAGGCATCTGCCCCAAAACAAAATTGGCGGCCAGTAGGAAGATCAATAAAAATTTTTTCATACAGTGTGTTTTTATACTCCAAATTGAGCCAGGTGATGGTTAAGATGCTTTGCAAACATGTTATTCCATTCCTGAGAATTTAATTTTCCGAAAGAGAAAGATTCTTTACCATCAAAAGCTTCTGCTCCTAATTGTTGAGTCTTTTGAATAAAGCCTATCAGTCTTACTTTTTCTTCTTCAAAGTTCTTTCTTCCTGTTACTAAAAACTGAGGTGCAGTTGGAGAATCTCTTGGGTATGCCTTTTCACCTACTACTTTAGGCTTTACGAAGGTCTTTAAAATAAATTTTGCGATGGATCCCGGTTTTTTATGTTTCTCCGGTTCGTATATCATTTCATAGGTTACAGAACAGTGAGCCAGCATCTGATCAACTGTCATTTTCCCCCATAATCCATGCGTGTCTTCTATAAGTCTGTTTATTCTATCAATATAGTTTTGAGCATCTTTTGCGTCAAATACATTTTCCATATACTTTCTAATTAACTATAGACAAATATATCAGTTTTTTTGTTTGATTTTATATTGAGATGAATATTTCGTTACAAGGTTTTCGTTTCATGTTTGAAACTTCGAAAACAAGAGAGGTTTGAGAAATCCAGTAGCCTTTAATGAATAAAAAATAAAGCTTTGATGATGAGCCATAGCTAATATTCTCCGCTTGTTTTTCACAAGGGGAAAATCCTTCGATAAAGATGCTATCCTTTTTTGCAGGTAAAGGCACTTATTCTTCTTCGGAAGTCCTTTCCACGGCAATTTCTTGCGGAGCTGCTTTTTTGAAGATAAACCAAAGCTTGATTTTTAAAGCAATCCATCCTATAATGGCATACACCACCAAAAGAACGCTTAAGTGTTTCAAATACGGGAAAGTAAGTTCTACAGATCCTTTTTGAATCAATAAAATTTTAAAGGCCTGTAAAAAGGGAGTTAACGGAATGATATTGGCGATAAACTGAACAAATGCAGGCATCGCATTTAAAGGCCATGTAAAACCACTGATAATAAAGGCTGGAGATGCTATTACCATAAGGATCTGTGTTGCCTTCAATGCATCCGGAATCAATATACTGATGAATACCCCCAGAAATGAAGCTGAGCCTACAAAAACGGCTGTCAGAAGAATAAAGTTAAGTATTCCCTCCGGCATCGGAACCCTGAAAATCATATGCATAAAGTAATAGATTCCTACAATCAAAATAGAAGATATCCAGATTGGGATCACCTTGATAAGCATGGTTGGGAAAGCCCATTTTTTCATTTTTCTGTATTCCTTCACAAAAGATCCTCTTTCAAATTCAGCGGCAAAACTTACAGCCATTGCCAGCAAAATAACCTGTTGCAGTACCACTGCCAGCATCGCAGGCCACATAAAGATAAGGTAGTTTCCGGTGGTATTGAAAAGAGTAATATAGTTGGCTTTGAAAGGCTCATATTGTGTGGCAGCCTTTGCTGCAGGCATTCCTGCTTTTTGCAAGGCCTTTATGGATGCTCCGGCAGAAAATGTTCCTATGGTAAGTTGTAATGCCTTGGAAGCAAAGTTCGCCGTCAAAACATTTCCTGTATTGATGTAAACATTCAGTTCAGGGTATTTTTTCTGAAGCATATCTCCCTCAAATCGGGATGGAATGATCACAACAGCTGCTGCTTCATGTCTAATGACTTCATCTTTTATGCTCAACGGCTCCTGAACGTATTTGATAATGCTAATGCTTTTATTATCATCCAGCATTTCTGTTAATTGGTTGGACAATGGTGTATTATCCCTGTCAATAACCAGTACAGGTGTATTTTCCACTTTTCCGCTTTTGTAGACAAACCCCAGCAAGGTTGCATAAAAAACCGGTGCCAAAAAGAACACGGTTCTTAAGGTAGAATTGCCGATAAAAAGCTTGAACTCACGTTTTAAAAGACGGAAAAATTCTTTCATCTGTATATTTTAATATTTTAAATGCCAGATGGAGTCTCATTCATATTTTTTTATGAAGCAAAGAACCATCATGTTTCGTTTCAGATTATTTCAGGATTACATTAGCATTCACCAAAAGGCTTTTAGCTTTATTCATATCCTTAGGTTTTACCTTAATTTCGTAGATCGCATCCTGCAGCTGGTAGTCAGGATAAGCAGTGGTAATATCTGCATATCTTGTCAACTGTTTGATATAAACAACGCTTCCCTCCAGATTCTCTTTGTTATAAACCACCCGCATATTAACATTCTGGCCTTTTTTATATTTTGAAATTGCACTTTCAGGAACCGTAAATCTGAAGTAAGTACTTTCAGGAATATACCCGTTGAATAGAGCAAAACCAGCTGTTGCAAGTTCACCAGTATTCAGGCTTATGGTTTCTATATCCATATCATTGGTGGCAATGATATATCTTTCAGAGTATGCTACATTAGCTTCCTGCAAAGCTCCTTTAGCCTGGGAAGCCTGTCCTGCAGCCATTTCTACCTTTTCAAAACGCGTTCCGCGATTCACGTCATCCAATTCTGCTACCACCGCATCGTATTGAGCCTTTGCCCCTTGAAGTTTTGCATACACCTCATCGTGGGCCTGTGGAGACATTAGGCTGTCACGGAACATATTATTGGCTCTTTTGTAGGATTTTTGCGCAAAGTCATATTGCTCTTTCAATCCTTTATATTTTGCCTGAAGCTGTCTCAATTGGTCTGGTGTAGCTCCATTTTTTGCCATTTGTTCTTGGGCTGTAGCAGCATTTACGGCACCTTGGGCCTGTGCTATTTTAGCAGAAACCTCCGGAACGTCAAGTTGTGCCAGTGTATCTCCTTTCTTTACAGTTTGTCCTTCGGAAACATATATTTTTACAATTCTTCCGGTAACCTTTGGGGCAAAAGAAATAACATCCTTTTTGGTCTTTCCTTCCGGTTCCTTTATTTTTTCATTTTTTTTGTCGCAGCTTCCCAATAAAAACAGAGAAGCAATGAGTACAGCTATATTTTTATGCATCATTTTAATTTTTAAGGGATTAAATAAAATTTGGTGATATCCAGCTCCTGAGTAGCCCTCATCAGTTCTATTCCGGCTCTTCTCTGGTTGAAAATTGCGTTCTGGTAATCCAGTTCTGCTGCTTCGAGGTCATTTTCTGCATCAATAAGCTGTGATGATTTACTCATTCCATATCTGAATTCTTTTTCGGCCTGTACCAATGCACTTTTTGCCAATTCTTTTTGCTTGGTCTTTAATGCAATTTGTGCAGTAGCAATATCATAATTGGTTTGATTATTCGCCAGATTCAGGGTTAGCTTTTTCAATGCATCTTCTTTCTGGTTCTGCAATACTTCTTTTCCAACCTTAGCGGTTTCTTCCGCGTGCTTTCCTTCTTTTCCGTCAAAAATTTCCCATTTAAATCCAACTCCTGCGGTAATTAATGGAAAGACATTAATATTGTTAGGGCTCCAATCTAGCTTTCTGCCCTCATATCCCAGTGCGGGCACTGCCGGAACTACATTTTCAGAGCTTTTAATTCGGTTTCCGTATAGCCCGATATAGTAAGCAGAGGCCATGAGCTGAACCTTTGGAATCATCCATGTTTTCTCTGCCTTTATTTTGTAATTTGCAGCATTAATTCCATGTTCCAGAGCACGGATTTCAGCTCTTTGCTCTATTCCTTTTTCTGCGGCAAGTAATTCTACAGGAGACAATATCGGATCTATCATCCTAAGACGATCTTTATTGATTCCCGTTAAAATATAAAGCTGGGTAAGAAGTAGTTCTTTTTTCCCTTCATATTCTACTACTTTTGCATCTAAAGTTGCCTGGGCCAGTTCTATTTTCTTATGATCGTAAGGAGTAATTAAGCCATAGCCTAATGCTTTATCTGCGGTCTTTTTATTGATATCAAGTCTTTTTTTACTTTCGTCAAGAACCCTTTTAGACTGATGGATCAATGCCAGCTGATCATAGGCTCTGGAAATAGTAGCCATAACCTCATCCTTGGTTTTTTCCAAGAGAATATCCTCAGATTTCTTCTTTTCTTCAATTGCTTTTTTAAGGTATTTCACCTTTCCTCCGGAATACAGAAGCATTTTGGCATCTGCTTTGGCAACGCCTGAAAATCCGGATACATTGAAGTTGTTGTTAAAAGTTCCCTCAGGGATATTAATAAAAGGAGCCAGATTAATTTCCGGTGACGTTAGTCTTGCTGTTCCGTTAAGGTATCCTGCCTTACCACTTAATTCCAGTGTAGGAAGAAAGATATCCTTTAGTTTATGTTCGTCGAGATCGGTAAGTTTATTTTGGGTAATCTGCATTTTAAGGTTCGAGTCCCGAACCATAGCACTATCCAGAAGTTCTTTAAAATCCGGCGCCGACTGTGCCCAGCCAAAAGCAGGAAAAGCAAAAAAACTAAACGTAAAAATCAATAAATTGTTTTTCATGGTTTATGTTTATAACAAATATAATGCAAAAATTGTTAAAATGCTTACAGATTAGCAAATATAAACATGTATTTAAAATAAGTTTAAAATGCGTTTAAGTATAAAAGCTTATAAAATAAAGTTTTGCCCGATGTGTTTAAATGTTAATTAAAAACTAAAAAACTTTGAAAAAAAATTAACTCCACTTTTAATCGCTCTCTTTTATATTCTCTCAACCCATAAAACAGAAGCTTTACTGTATAAGATTAAATAAAAACAGAATTACTTATCAAAATTAAAACCTCGAATATCAGAAACGAAAACTCCCCACATCACTGTGAGGAGTTTTCTATAATTATAATAAGCTGATTTTACTTTTGAACTGCTTTTTTCATTGCAGCATCCGGACGCAAAACTCTGTAACGTACTTCTATATCTTTTGGAACATAGAATACCAATGGTAATTTACTGTTGTATCTTACAATTTCCGGTTTTAAGGTTACAAACTTTTTAGTTAGCTTTTTATCAAGACAAGCCATTAGTGTTCCTCCTGTTTCTCCTTTAGATTCTACTTCATAATAGTTGTATCCCCATCCCTGAAGATCCTGAGTTTTCATCTCTCCCATCAGGAAGTAGTTGTTACAATCCAACATTTTCTCAGCCCCTACAAAAACTTCAACTTTTAAATCATTTTCATTTTTTGCTACGGGTAGTTGAATATATACTTGCTTGTATCCTTCTTTAGCTTTTGGGAACATTTCAATTTGCAGTTTTTCAAACTTCTGAGCTTTGGTTTGTCCGAAAGCACTTACTCCTGCCATTAACACCAATCCGGTAATTAAAATTTTTGAAAATTTCATCTTTTAATAATTTTTTTAATTGATACTATTTTAATTCCAAAAACCATTCCAAAACTAAACAATTGTTTGATGTTTTTTTATTTACAATTTTCAAACAAAAAACTGCAGTAAAAAATACTACAGTTTTATGCTTATAAGTTATTCTGAAATTGCGACATTACTTCCTTTTGTATGCGCATTCATTTGCGGTGCGTAGTAATTCTGCATCGTTGTAATTCCGTTTGAGAATTTACCTGATGCATTGACCACCACGTCGTACTCAAATACATATTTTCCTTTTGGCATGTATTGGATATAGAAGTTCGTAGAGGCATCTTTTGTAGACTGATAATACCCAAGATTATTTTTCCATTGATATCCGGACAATGCATCTAATGGTTCAAATCCTGCAGCACGCATATCTTTAATATGAATAAATTCCATAGCGCGGTCTGTATTCAATATCATTCTTACGGTTACCTTATCCCCTACTTTAAGTGGTGTTTCCGGTGAAATCTTCTGAAGCTCTTCCCCGTTTACGGTTTTCACTTTTTTATAAAGCTCCTTGGTTACGGAAATATAATTTTCAGATGATTTAATCTTATCGAGATCTTCATAATACTGCCAGAATAATCCTCCCTGAACAATTCCAGGCTCTGGTTTCGTAATGGTTACTGTTGCCAGGTTTTTGTCCACAGTCTCTGTTTTTACAGCTGATTTCACATAGCCTGTTGCCTGAGTTTGAGGAACCAGTTCTTTTCCACCCCAAACGATTGTTGCTTTATCGCTTTCTGTACCTGTCCATGATTTCCCTGAATTCAGGATGGTAAAGATCACTTCTGAAGTCCCTCTTGAGCTTCCCCATGAATTCACTTCTTTCTGTGTTACCAGCCAGATCTTCATCTCCTCAATAAAGTTCTGATCATTCGATTTCAGTTTATTGAAAGC
The DNA here is from genome assembly GCF_003020585.1 of Chryseobacterium aurantiacum. Classification (GTDB taxonomy): domain Bacteria; phylum Bacteroidota; class Bacteroidia; order Flavobacteriales; family Weeksellaceae; genus Chryseobacterium; species Chryseobacterium aurantiacum. The sequence goes on along the minus strand of NZ_PXUE01000001.1, from coordinate 1,305,360 downwards.
TTCCAATGCTCCTGCATGGTTGACTACTTTTGAGCCAAACCATCCCCAATCATTCAGATTCTGCTTCCAGTAAATCCCTTGTGTTTTGGTATCTGTAGAAGTTTCTTTTAGGTAGGTCATCAGTTTATCAGATACGTCTTTCACCCCATAATCATTCATTAATAAGGCAGCGCGGTGAAGCCCAAAGAATGTAAAGTCAGTAATCTTAGCCCCTTTTGCTTTTTGTTTCACCATAGATTTTAAGGTAGCTCCTTTTCCTTTTAGCGGATATTGTTTTTCCCAGTAGTTTCGGGTATCAAGATAATCAAGAACCCAATTGCTCCAGACGTTTGTATTTTTAATATCTGAATATTTACTGATTTCAGTATCTACATACTGAATTAATTTCGCTACCAGTTCTTTCTGTTCAGAACCTTGATAATCTGCCACATTATCTTTTAGCCATAAATTGATCTTTCCAAGGCTTTTAAGGATATACAATGACGTTCCGTAAGAACTTGGATATCCCGGATACCATGAGAACCCACCATCCGGATTTTGTAATGTTTTTAACTCATTCCAATCCTGACTGATAGAATTTTTCATCGTATTGGCATCAAACAAGAGCGCCAGTTTCTGCATTTGTTCATTCTCATTTTTACTATCCAATACCCAAGGTGTTTCTTCCAATAACAGCTGTTTCAGTTCCTGGTTTTTTTCAAGGTTTGAATTTAATAATCCTTTGCTTTGATATTCTTCGAAAATAGTTTTCATTTTCGGGTTGGCCTTAAATATTTCTGAAGCCAGTACATCTGCAAACCATTTGTTGAAGATGACATCTGCAGAACTATTTTGATCACTCTTCAAGCTTGGAAGCGCAAACATAATTTCCCAGATTGGGTTGGTGGTCAGCTCCAATGTATTGGAAACGTTTGAAATGGTTGTTGAGGCAGCATCTTTAAGGTTATCCAGCACAAATGTTTTGGTTTCTCCTTCTTTCACAAAAACTGGAACAGCATCAGTTACCAGCATTCTGTTCGGTAATACTGCAACGGCCTGTTGTTCTCCATCAGAATAGGCTCCTGCTTTGGCTACCACTTTTAAAATAATTGATGAGACATTGTTTGGAACTTTCAATTTCCATGTTAATGCTCCGTTCCCGTTTTCAGTCAGATCAAAATTCTGAGTTCCTGAAGCAACCCCAAATTTTGAAGAGATATTTTCGTTTGTGAATGCATCCAGAATCTGTAATTCTGCAGAGCCACTCAATTTTTTATCGGTAAGGTTTGACAATTTTGATTGTAAGTTCAATTCATCCCCTTCTCTTAAGAATCTAGGATAATTTGGCGTTACAGAGAATTCTTTCTGCGTTACCACTTCTTTTTCCTGGGTAGTAGCTCTGGCATCCTTGGTATGAGCAAGGAACATCAGCTTCCATTTGGTAAGAGCTTCCGGTGATGTGAATTCAAAGCTTACATTTCCTTCTGCATCTGTTTTCAGATTCGGGTAGAAGAATGCTGTTTCATTTAAGTTCTGACGTACAGGAACTTTTTCTAAATTCCCCTCTAAATTTCCAGCCCCATCTGCATATTTTTTTCTCTCTTCTTCCGATAACTGTCTTCCTGAATTCAAAATGTCAATTGCATTATCATCCATTCTAATAGATTCTAATCTCATTGTTGGAGGATTTTCTCTCTTCGCTGCCTTTACAGGTGCTGGAACAGCACTAGAGTACCCTCTAATTTTAACCCCAGCTGCTCGCCCTTGTAATGAATATGAAAAATCACCATCAAACCAGTTAAAATCAGGAACTTGAACATAATTTCCGTTATAGTAATCCTGTCTTTTCTGATATCTTTTCTGCAACAGATAATCCTGCATAGTGTAAGATGAAATCATAGTAAATGGTGTATACAACTTCTCCCAGTTATATTCATTTTTAGCAAACTGATCCAGAGACATATCATACATATTGGCCAATACCTCTGCATTTACTTTTTCCTTATCATTTCCGGTAACCTTAATAGTCCATTTTTCTTTTGAATTAGGTTCCAGTTTATCTCTGAAAGTAACCGTTTCTATTTTTAAAGGCTTCTCAGTATCTTTTATTTTCAGGGCTGTGCTCTGCGTCTCCACATCGTTAAATGCAACTAATTGAAACTGAAGATTAAGTTCTGATACATTTTTCTCTTTTGGAATATTGGCAGTATACTCTAAAATTCCATTTTTCAGCTGATGAATTTCTGAAATGGTTTTTCCTGATCCATCCTGAACAAAAACATTGACCCAAGCATCGGGAATTGCAGAATACACATACACTTTCGCTTTCTCTCCTCTTGTTACTTCATCCTTTGGAGCAATTATGGTAAGGAAAGTTTTTTGAGTAGGTTTAAGAGTATTTTTATCCCAAACACTAAAATATTGGGCTGATTTTATGGTGTCTTTTCCTTCAATATTGAACAATTCCAATTGATAATCTCCTGCTTCCAGCTTCCCTAAATCAAGGTTCGTTGAAAGTTGGGTGTTATCTGTTGATGCAGGTTGCTGCTTTTCAATAATTACTTTCTGCGTTTTCCAGTTTTTAATCTCATCATTTTTATCAAACATGTCGTGTGGGAACTTGCTGATAAATTCATCTTTTGAATATTTCGGTAAATTCTGAACCTCAGATTTAAAGTTATTTCTAAAAATTCTATCCGGAGCTGCCAGCTTTGACAACTTTACCTGATATGATTTTTTAAGATTTTGTTCGTTATAGTTTTTTGTTTCTACTTTAAGTTTCACATTCTCGTCACTGAAAGTATTTTTAATATCATCTGCCTTAATGTAATGGGAAACTGAAGCCACACTCAACTGTGTATTGGCAGACTGTGTTTCGCCGTTAATATCTGTAGCAGAAGCATTGATCTCATAATTATCAATCTGTATTCCTTCCAGTTTTTCATCTTTCTTCAGTTCCAAACGAATAACAAACTCTCCTTTTTCATTGGTTTTAGCTTCTCCGAGAATTGAGTTTTCGTTGTCGTCACCTCTTGGATACCACCAGAAGTATCTCCATCTGATATTATGTTTTTTAATTTCATAGTTTACCGTTGTATTGCTTAGCGCAACCCCAGAGAACATCATGGCTTTCCCTTTAAGCTCTATGGTCTGACCATATTTATATTCATCTTTTACAGGTTCAAAGGTTACTTCAAACTTTGGTCTTTTGTATTCCTCTACTCGGATGTCTTTATATCCGTTGCTTGTGCCATCTGTATTCAGATAGAAAACCCCGTTTAATTTTCCTTTTGGCAGGGTGAAACTACCATGATAAGATCCAAATTCATTGGTCTTGAAGCTCTGTGAAGAAACCTCCTGATTATTGGCATCCAATAAAGTTATTTTTTGCTGTAATCCTGAAACTACAGACTCTGTTTCCTTATTCAGCTGCGTGTTTACTACTTTGAAATATACAATCTGCCCTGGTCTGTAGATGGCTCTGTCTGTGAAGATTTGTGCCTTGGTACGAGACTCTCTGTTAGGGTTGTAATCTTCTGTATTGGTTCTGTTTCCATATACCTGCATGATCTGGAAATCATTCGTTTTAGGCTGTTGGATCAAAAAAGTTCTGTAATATTCTTTACTGGCAGTAACAGGAAGTTGGAAAACTCCTTTTTCATTGGTTTTACCCTCAGTTTTGCTAACAGAATTATTTCCTGAAAATTCATGAAAAGTAAGATTTTCACTTATAACAGGTTTTCCGTTTTCACTGGTAACCAATTTCAACTCATCTGAAAGCGAGTTTTTAGAAGACTTGTTTTGGTAAATGATTTTATTTCCGGAAACAATGAAGTAAAAATTCTGTTGAGAATCATCATCACTGGCTTTAGCACTTTCACCGCCTACTGAATATTCTACAACATAGATTCCCGATGGAAGAGGCTTAATCTCCAATGAAGTTTTATGAAGTTTATAGTCCTTAGCATCTGAAAGCTGGTAGTTTTCTTTTCTCACCAGGCTTTTTTTCACCTTTTTGAAATTGGCACTTGCATAAGAATTTTGCATATATTTCATCAATGATGTAAAATCTTCTTTTACTTCATAAATATTTAAAGAAAAATCTGTAACATTTTGAGATTCTGCTACAAAATGAATAGGTAGATTATTTTGAGTTTGCTTTTCATACTTGATGGTCAGCGACGGATTTTTAATCTGGGTTTCCTTACTTTTAATATTTCCGATGAAAGGAGATTTGGGGTACTCACTTTTTGCCTGTTCTGCAATAGCTAGTGCTTCCTTAAATTTATCTTTCATCACAAGTTCAGTCATGATATCTTCCATCACCACCACTTTGTAATCTCCCTCTACATTAGATTTAGCAAGATTCTGAAGCTGCTCAAGTTTATCTTTACATTGATTGAAATTGCAATTCTCAACCAACTTTTCTTTCATGAAATACAACTTGGAATTTCCATTGTTTGAAGCAATCAAATCATCGAAAATGACATTGATTGAAGTTCGGTTTTCTGCAAGCTCATTTTTGGTAAAAAGATTATTTTCTGATAAAAAGCCAATCTTTTTAAGTGCATACCAATCGTAAAGGCTTGGGAAGTAGGCAATATCTTTTGTCTCTGAAAACAACGTCTTATACTTTTCCAAGGAAGCCTTTTTCAGGTCCTGTTTCTGCTGATCCAGATCCTGATAGTTTTTGGTTAAATAATTTTTAAAATCGAGTTTTGACCATGTCTCAATCTGTGAAACATCCTGCGAATTGATATTGGTTCTTCCATTGATCTTCCAATAGTTCTGGTTGTAGTAATCCTGAAAAAAACCGTTCAAAAGAACTTTGTAAACCAATTTCTCTTCTCCTTTCAGTTTTCCCTCCGCACCCTGAAGTTTACTGAAGAATTTTGAAACCGAATCATTCTTTTCATCGTCTACTGTTTGCTGTACAATGCTGAACTCTGCTTTCAGGGAACGGATCAGCTGAATTGTATTATTTTCTTTCATGGCTTTGTTTTCTAGTTCCAAAATAATGGGAAGATTAGATTTATAAGCTCCTTTCTGACTATTTTCTGCTATCTTTTTCCACTGGTCGTCATAATATTTCTGTGCGAAAACCGGTGAAAAGCCCAGTGATAAAAGCGAAAGCATAAATATCTTGGAAAATCTTTTCATATATATTAAATTTGATAAATGAACATTTTAAAAATACTGAAAAAATCCGTTATAGACAGCCAAGTTTACGTATCCTTAATGGGAACTCTTTTTGCAGTATTTTTCATGAAAGAGCAAAACACATTCCGTTTGCCCACTATTCTTTTAATTTTCATCACCTATTTCAGTGGTTATCTTTATACTAAGTATCAATATACCAGGCATTTTTTCAAAATTCTGGTTTTAAATGCAGTTGCAGGAGTTGTCTGTGCCTTTCTCATCATTCACAATCACAATGAAATAAGACTATTGAAATGGTTTGTCATTGTAGTTCTTGGATTGCTATACAACAGTTTTTTTCTTGATGTTTATATCCGAAAAATTCCGTTGCTTAAAGTATTCTATGTAGGGCTAGTCTGGGCATTGGTTAATTGCTGGCTTACTCTTCCGGAATTCAGTTTGCCTATTTTTTTGATCAGTTTTTTCTACATCACAGCATTGGTACTTCCCTTTGACATTCGGGACATGAATAGTGATACCGTAAAGACTTTCCCCATGTTAATAGGCATTCAAAACACAAAGTACATTGCCTATGGTCTTGTGTTTATAAGCAGCCTTATTGGTATTTTCTATCTTAAGCCTATTTATGCTGCATCATTTTTTCTGCCCACTATTATCACCTACATTTTAATCTATTTCTCTGAAAATAAAAGAGATGACACTTATTTTTCATTCGGTGTGGAAACTTGTTCAGCACTTCCTTTTTTATTTTTACTAATAATGGAGTATTTTTGACGAATGATTATCAAGAAGCTTTCCCTTTACAATTTCAAAAACCACTCTGAGAAAAAATTTGAATTTTCACCGCAAATCAACTGTTTTGTGGGTAATAATGGTGCAGGAAAGACCAATATTCTGGATGCCCTTCATTATTTATCCGTAGGCAAAAGCTTTTTGGGAAATACAGATCTGAACAACATCAAAAGAGAAGAAGATTTTTTCACTATTGATGCCGAAATTCAGAATGAAGAAAGTGAAGATATCATTAGAATTACCCAGCCCAAGGAAGCCAAAAAAGTTATTAAAAAAAACGACAAGAGCTATGACAGGCTTGCTGATCATATTGGTTATTTGCCCAGTGTGATGATTTCACCTTATGATTCCAATCTTATTTCAGACTCAGGAGAAAGCAGAAGAAAGTTTCTGGATTCCATGATTTCTCAAACGGATTCAGAATATCTTTTTGACCTGATACAATACCAGAAAACTATTCAGCAAAGAAATGCTTTACTGAAATATTTTGCTAAAAACAGGGTGTGGGACAAAGATTCTCTAGAAATATACGATGAGCCGATCTCTCGATTTGGAACGAAAATTTTTAATAAGAGAAAGGTATTTGTAGAGCAATTAAATCCTATTGTACAGAATTTTTATCAAATTATTTCCGGAGGAAAAGAGACTGTTTCGGTGATCTATGAATCTCATCTTCTGGAAAATTCTTTTGCAGAACTTTTAAAGGAAAGCCTTGAAAAAGACCGTATGCTAACCTATACTTCCAAAGGAATTCACAAGGATGATCTTCTTTTTGAGATGGATCATGTTCTCATCAAGAAAATTGGCTCGCAGGGACAGCAGAAGTCATTCCTTATTTCACTTAAACTTGCTCAAATGAGCCTTGTAAAGGAACTTACCAAGAAAACTCCAATTCTTTTGCTTGATGATATTTTTGACAAGCTTGATGATACAAGAGTTTCTCAATTAATTGAGCTGGTGAACAGAGAAAGCTTTGGACAGATCTTCATTACAGATACACACAGAGAACGAACTGAAAGTGTAGTAAAAAAAATTAATGAGGAAAGTATTATATTTGAGGTATGATCTCAAGGATTTTTATTATTCTATTTTCACTATTATTTACGTTTTCATTCAGCCAAAAAAAGAAGAAAGCGAAAAATTTACTCGCTGAAATTCATAGATATCAGCATGGTGAAACGAATACAAGCTTTAAATCTATTCCTTTAGAGAAAAGGATATCCAGATTTCCGTTTGATAAGTCTGCTAAGGTTAAAATAATTTCCTACAATCTAAGCTATAAAGGAGCAGCGGGCTATACCCCACCGCCACCACCACCGGTAGCCAAGCAGGATTCCATTAATCTGAATACATATTATGAGAACCTTACAAAATATAAATCTGTAGAAATAGAAAATCTTATTAAGGATGTCAATCATAAAGGCATACAGGAGACAAAAACATTAAACTTATCTGAAATTTCAGAACTTAGTGATGTTCTTTATAATACCTGCCACAAATATTATGTTTCCTACACTTCTCAAAGCGGATGCTTTTTCCCAAGAAATGCCATCTTGTTTTATGATGAAAATGATAAGGTTTTTGCTTATTTTGAAATTTGTTTTGAATGCTCCGGAATAGAATCTTTTCCAAAAGACATGATGGATTCTTTCGAGACCTGCGAATTTCTTTATCCTGATCTGGAGAAGTTTTTTAAAAATAAAGGTTTAACAACCGAATACGTACCTTAAAAGTAATATGAAGAAGAAAAAGCGCGAATATCAATCCTCTGAACTTGTAAAATCTTTTGCAAGAATCTATGGTTTTGAAGATAAACTGATAGCCTTTGACATCAAGGACTTCCTTGAGGATTATCTTGATGAAAGTCTTTTCCGTGAGATCAAAAGTGTGAATATTGAAAATAAATGCATTATTATTAAAATTGATTCTCCATTACTTAAAAATGATTTTAAAATGCGTAAGACTTTCTATTTGAAAAAGTTCCAGGACAAATTTGGAACAGAACAATTTCATGATCTTCAGATATTCTAGAATTCTCTCTGTTCATCTATATTGTAAGTAAGTATTATTTCAAATTATATCACCACATGTCGAAATAATATACTATATTTAATTTCAAAATTATTTTATCATGAAAAAAGTACTTACAACAAAAAAATTATCCAGAAACAATTTAAAGGCTATTCAAGGAGCAGGGCAAATGGTGTGTTGTCTTGTAAGCTGTGGAGATACCAGTCAATGTATTTTTTGGGAACAATTACCCGCAGAATGTCCGGAGTTTCCTTATTGTCTTTAAAAAGCTATACAAAAGACTTAAATGAAGCGAGGCGATCTATTATTAAGATCGCCTCGCTTTATTTTTATTAATGTTCTTCTGATTTATTAGAAATCGTACTGCTCATCAGGTCATCAGCTTTCTTATCCAGTCCTGAGCTTAACGGCAGGAAAAACTTCAAAGGATGCTTCGTAAAATATCTAAAAATCTCCTTATAGATCTCACTCACCTGTCCGAAATTCATTTTTCTAGATCTAAAGGCAAGGAACATAGACAAACTGAAACTTACCAGGAAGTTGAAGAAACCGATTAAGAAAACTGTAACAAAAGACATCCAGAATGTATAGGAATCTACTGAGAAGTCTTTTCCGTAAAGCCCCAATGCAAAGTTTCCAGCTGCAAAGGTAATGTGCCTGATATCAAGATCAAGTCCAAAGAACATTCCTACAGGCGCTGTAGCTCCAAGAAAAACTCCGAACCAAAAATTGGAAACAATTCCCGGCCAGTTCTTAGCATAATATTTAGATAAGCCTTTGGCAAATTTTTTCCCGAAGAAACTTCTGATGGAAAGGTTTTTGGCTATCCTCTCCGGAATTTGATAGAAAACAGAGTTGTTTCCGATATTTCCTGAAATAATTCCTGAAATAAACAGGTAAAATCCGGCAATACTGGCATGCAAAATAGCCTTGGATTTAAATGGATCAAGATCCTTTAATAATTTATCTGATCTGTCTACGGCTAAATTTTGTGATAGAAACACATCCAAACCGTAAATAATGGCTAAAGCTACAGGAAAGGCAAGCAATACGTTCCCAACAAAAGCAATAAACTGGCTTCTGAAAAGCTTTGATACAAGATGGGCAAATTCAGTGTTGTTTCTTTTGTTATTGCCCTCTTCAGACAATACCTTAGTCATGGTAGCGGCAGTCATGGCCGGCTGTTTCGTTGCCAATGTAAAACCCATCAGATAAATCATGATGAACCCCATGGCATAGTTCATTGAATAGAGGAATGCATGTGAAAAATCACTCCCCGGAATATAACCGTAGAGCATTTTCAGTACACAAAGCGCTCCAACAATGATTCCTCCTCCACTGGCCTTATAGAACATCGTCATATATTCCTTTCTGGTGGAAGTGATATAGTGTGTTCCGGCTTCTGCGGTATGATTGGTAATAAGGTGAGAAATCAACCTTGTACTGTCATTGATAAGATCTGCAATATTATTCTTATGAGATTTATAGTTCAAAATATTAAAAACCAGTTGCTTGGATTTAATAAGAACATCTTCTTCGTTATCAATAACCAAGAGCTGCACGATCTCATAGATTCTATCGGTCTGCTGTCTGATCTTCAGCAAGGATTGGTTAATCTTCCCTGAAATACCATATTTAGCAGAATTTTTAAAAGCGATATTAACGAATTCCTGACATTGCCCTGCATAGATCTTAATCTGCTTATATCTACTGTCCTTGGAATGAAGCTGTAATTCAGGATCTCTTACCAGGTCTTCTGCCAGAGTTTCAAGCTCATTTTGAAGAGCTAAAAACGGGTTATCCAGATTTCTGTATTGGGGTGCCATTCTCACGACTTCCACTTCCATCGCCATTCCTGTAACCCTCCATGAAAGAATATTCATAGAGAATATCAGTTCTTTTTTTACATTGGGCTTTGTAATAAAATCTGCAGCCCCTAAAAGATTTAAAAATTCATTAACCTCATTTTCAGGAAGGTTGTGGAGAAATTCTAGATCTTTCTTGGGTCTCATACTGACATTGTCAATCATATACCATACCGTCTTTTCATTTTCAACGGGTGGTAAAACCTTATTCAGGATCCTTTTTTTCAGTTCCGGAAAAAAGGCATTTTCAGAAAGAATATTCGCCTCCGTTAATGAAAGGTTGAATGGTCTTCCTTTAAAAATATTATGAATGTAATGTTTAAAGTTTTCCGCAAAATTCGGATTACTTCTAAGAAAATTAAGCACATCAGTAAAGTCTGCCCTTTTAACGCTCTCTAAAAACTCTGCAAAAGGCTCTAAAGAAAGGGTTTCGTTCTTAAAAGAAAAGTATTTTTTAAGAACTGACTCAAAATTTGTGCTGGAATTAAAGAATTTCATTAGTACAAAGATACTATTTCAAACTCACATTCCTCATCTGTCTCATGATCCAATTATGTTTCTTTCTCAAATATGGGGATGGATTCTTTGGATCATACTTCTTTGGATTAGGCAGTACAGCAGCAATCCATGCAGCATCTGAGGCACTTAGATCTTTGGATGATTTTCCAAAATAATATTGTGCTGCTGCTTCTACACCAAATACTCCCTGTCCCATTTCAATGGAATTCAGGTATCTTTCCAGGATAATATCCTTGCTCCATACTTTTTCTATAATGAAAGTGTAAACAGCTTCTAATCCTTTTCTTACCCAGCTTCTACCCTGCCAAAGGAAAACGTTCTTTGCGGTTTGCTGAGAAATGGTACTTCCACCTCTTATTTTTTTACCTTTTTCGTTATACTTCATTGCTTTTTCAATCGCAGTATAATCAAAGCCGTCATGGTCAAAGAATTTTTGATCCTCTGAAGCAATTACCGCTTTCTTTACATTGCTTCCCATGTCATCATAGGAAATATAATCTCTGTGCAGTTTTCCGTATTCAAAAAGGCCTCCTATCTGTGTAAGGGTTATAGGCGGATTAAAAAATCGACCCCAGATAATAAAAACCACGTTCAGAACAAGAACGATGAAAATAAGCTGTTTAATTTTTTTCCACATAACTTTTAAAAAGGAAAGGCAAAAATAAACAAATACTCCGATTTACTGCAATTCTTTCATATACGTAAGCTGATATTCCGGTAAAAGTTCAGGATGAAAGATTTTAATGTAGTCTTTCAGTATCAAATCTGCTCTTACAACTCCACTTTCGAAGAAGTCATTGGCTTTTTGCTTTTCTTTTCCTGCAATAGTATAGATTTTACCTTTATTGAATACATCCAGTTTTCCGTAGAAAGGATTCATCCCCAACATTTCTTTCTTTGAAGTATGGCTTCCGGCATTTACCCAGTACTGAACACCTCCTGCTTTTGCATATACTTCCTCAAAGCTCATGGTAAGGGCTTTTTCTTCTTTATTATCTTTCATGATATAATGAGCATTGGCATCAGCAATATAATGAGCCACAGAGGTGTTTCCCCCTGGAAGATACCACACATCACCGTACATTTCATTGGCCAATACTACAGGTTTATCTTTTGCTTTTAATGCCAATTGCTTCAGATCATTATAGTTTTTTTCAACTTCCTGATATTTGGTTTCAGCTTCTTTTTCTTTTCCGAAAAACTCTCCAAAAAGCTTAATGTAAGCTGTCTTTTGCAATGGTTGCTGTTCCATATACTCATCCAAAAACACCACCTGAATCCCATTGTTTTTCAACAGTTGATATGTATTGTCAAAACTGGCGATATAATTGGTAAAAATAGCATCCGGCTTCATAGAGATGATCTTTTCCACATCATACTTCTGCTCGCTTCCCACATTTTGAATCTTACCTTCTTTAAGCAGGCTCTGAATTTTCTCAGAATAAATATATTCCGGGCTTGAAACCCCGATGATCAGATTTTCTGCTCCTAATTCTGAAATATACCCGGCCATACTTGCATTCAGTAGGATGATTTTCTTGAAAGGAGTTTGATTTTGCTTAAAATTATAAGTAAAATTCCCCGATTTCAACTCCAGATTTCCATCCTGTTCCTTGTATTGGGTGCGATTTGAGATATTTGTCCAATCTGAGGACGAAATTTTTGATTCTCTTTTACAAGCTGTTAGCGCTAAAACTGTAAATAAAAGTAAAATTCTCTGTTTCATCTTCCAAAGAACGGAAAAAAGTGGTATATTTGCAACCGTTAAACAACAAGATAACAAAAGGCCTCGTGGCGCAACTGAATAGCGCATCTGATTACGGCTCAGAAGGTTACAGGTTTGAATCCTGTCGAGGTCACTTCAAGAGACAACTATTTGATAGTTGTCTCTTTTTTTATACCTATAAACACTTATTTATCAATCTTTTAAAATGTGAGGTTTAGTGTTTAAAATTTTAAGCATAAATGCTTAGACTGTTCTAAATAAACAAACTGAAAAGTTTTTCAATAGTACTCTTTGATACAATTTTAAACAAAAAAATCCCGAATGAACGGGATTTTAATTTCTTATATTTAAATTTATTTGATCTCTACAGGAACTGAGATTTTATCCCAATCCATTGTGAATCCATTACTGTTTATTTTATAAACTAAAGCTTCTTGTGTTGTTTGCAAAGCTTTTGTTTTTACATCAACACGTAAAGCATCTTTTGCTTCTTCGTATTTATAAGCACCCCATTGTTTAGGCTCCTTGTTAAAAATCGCAGTCCAGGTTCCGCTTTGTTTAGGGATTAAGAAAAAGCTATATTTACCTGCAGGAAGTTTTTTACCCTGAACGGTAATATCCTTATCCGTTTCGAAGGTTGTTGCTTCATTGGCACCCGCACGCCAAACTTTATCATAAGCTTCTAAACCACCCCAGATTGTACGTCCTTTAACAGAAGGACTGCTATAGGCTATTGTAATGGTTGCATCTTTAATTTTCCCCGTAGCGGTAGCTGGAGGGCTGGCAGGTTTTTTAGTGTCTTGCGCAAAGGCATTTAGGGAGATTGTCATTGTCGCAACAAGTACGGCAGCAGATTTAAGGATAGTTTTCATAATATTTTTATTTGTATGTTTACTGTTGTTCGTTTTTACGAATTTACTGCTTTTCGCTTATAAAACAGCAAACCGATTGCAGAAAATATAATCACTGCTGCTGCCCCTATGACATTAAGCCACAGGAAAGAAACAATATCAAAATTATAAACGGCAATCACCGTAATTTCTGATAAAATTGCAGAAATAAATACATTCGCCCCGTTGATTTTTTTAAAGTAAAATGCAACCAGAAAAATCCCTAGTATTGGACCGTAGAAAAGAGAACCTAATACATTAACCGCTTCAATAAGGGAACCCATTTGAGTGGCAAACATAGCTACACCAATTGAGAAAATTCCCCAGGCTAAAGTATGGAGACGACTATACTTCAATTCGGTTTTCTCATCAGGAATTTCTTTTTTAAATAGTAAATGAACATCTTTTAATGAACAGGCAGCAAGAGAATTCAGTGCTGCCGAAATTGAACCCCAGCTGGCCAAAAAAATGACAGCAAACAGTAAACCGATCATCCCAACAGGCAAGGTGTTTTTTACGAAATACAGGAAAATGTAATTCGTATCCGTTTTCTCCGCATTATAGTTTGAATTATTAATAGCTTCCTCTACCCTGCCGTGAAGTGCTTTTACTTCGGTTTGTGTATTTTTAAAATCCTCAATAGTTTTTTTGAGTTGGGGAGATTGAGTTTCTTTTAACTTTAGAATTTCTTTTGATTCTGCATTAAATTTTATTTGTAAATGCTGATGTTCTTTTTCAAAAACCGCAGCCTGTTCAGGTTTTGTTTCCTTTAAATATTGATAAGAGCGTTCGTTAAAATAAATCGGAGCCGGTTTTAGAGAAAAGAAAGCGAAAAGCAAAGCACCAATCAGCAGAATAGCAAACTGCATCGGAATTTTAACCAATCCATTCAACAGTAAGCCCATTTTTGCATTGGTATTGTCTTTCGCAGTAATATATCTCCCGACCTGACTCTGGTCAGTACCGAAGTAAGAAAGAGCCAGAAAAAAACCACCAATTAAACCGCTCCAAATATTGTATTTATCTTTCCAATCGAAGTCTGTGGTGATTACATTGAGCTTTCCTGATTTCCCCGCCAGATAAAGCGCATCGTTAAAACCAATTCCATTCGGCATATTTTGGATTAGCAAATAACCTGCAAAAGCCATTGTTCCCAGAATAATGAGAAACTGTAATTTTTGGGTGTGAGCTATTGCTTTTGCTCCACCAATATAGGTGTAAATCAACAGAATACCACCTGTTAAGACATTGGTTAAATAGATATTCCAGTTTAAAACGCTTGACAGGATGATGCTCGGAGCGTAAATGCTGATTCCTGTTGATAAACCTCTGGAAAAAAGAAAAAGAAGCGAAGTGAGCACCCTTGTTTTCTTATCAAAACGGTTTTCTAAATATTCATAGGCGGTATAAACATTCAAGCGTTGAAAAATAGGGATGAAAGTAACACAGATAACAATCATCGCTAATGGCAAACCAAAGTAGTACTGAACGAAACGCATTCCGTCTGTATAAGCCTGACCCGGTGCTGAAAGAAAAGTAATTGCACTTGCCTGTGTGGCCATAATACCTATAAGCACTATATACCATGGCATTTTATTATCTGCTTTCAGGTAGGTTTCATTGCTTTTTTGGCCACGACCGATCAACACGCCGTAGACAACCACTGCAACCAGTGTGAAAATAAGAACTGTCCAATCTATATTACTCATGCCCAGAATTTAGTAAACAAATAATAAAATGCGATCTGCAATATTAGTGCAGCCACCAATAATACGTACCAGGTATTCCAATTTTTAAGTTGTTTGTTCATTAGTTTTTCTGTGCAGATAAAAAGTTAAAAAATAAACGGGCCGCCCCCACATTTCCCGCAGGCAGCTGTCTGAAAAACGATAACGGTGTATAAATAAAATTACCCTTTCCGTATTTAGCATATAAGGTTGACCCCTGCAAAGGCTCTTCATCGGTATCGTGCATTTCAAAAAGTGGTTCATACGCTGCATCCCATTGGGCAGGGAAATAAGCCCCACGCTCCTGTATCCAGCCTTTAAAATCATCTGTAGTAATTTTGTTCGGAAAGTTCAGTAACTTATGATTTGGATTTAAAAACGTAACCGCAGCATTTTCTTCGGTCACACGCTTATTAGCAATGCTGAAATTGTACATCCCCAATTTGTCAACTGTTGTATCCTGATTGGTATTATACTGCATCACCAAATTACCTCCGCCTTTTGCATAAGACCATAAAAAAGGCATCCAGCGGCCCAACTTTTTCTCTGTATTGTTTGCACGAACACCCAATACGATGGCATCATATTGCGATAGCTTGTTTTGACTGCCGTTTCCGCCAGACTCATCTATATTACCATAAAAATCCTCGTCTTTCAAAACATCTACCTGAATACCTGCAATGCGTAGAAACTCAGGAATGAAATCGCCCGCACCTTCTACATAACCTACTTTTTTAATCTTTGCCTGAATATCACCTTTCATTATGGCTACACTTGCAGGCGCAAAATATTGTAAGGAGGGTAAATGCGGATACTGAATTAACACTTGTTTTTTATTATAAGTGACTCCATCTGCAACATAATTTGCATCCAGTTGCAAACGAGCCGAATGTATGGAGGCAAGCTTAGTTTTTGGAATAACGTAATCGAAAGTAAAATCTTTCCCATTGAGCGAACTTAAATCAGTACCTCCTAATCGTTCTCCATTATACAACAGGTTTACTTTACCTTTACTGAACTGCCTGTTAGAATTAATCTTAAAATTTAAACTGAGATGTAAATCTTCATTTTCTTTAACCACATAAAGGGGTTGTGTAAATTTCAGTTCCAAAGCAGGAACAATGCGCAAGGCTTCTACCACATCACCACGTACCGGATCTAATTTTTTGAATGATAAAGGAAGTTTAACTTGAAATTTTTCTGAACCGATTTTTAAACCAAGCAAAACATTCAATGATGATTCTGCCTCAGGTAAACCTATTAAAGTATCATTTGGAACGGAGAAAGTGGCTGCATTCGCGGCTGGTTTTGCCAACCAGTAAGGTTCTGTGAGTGCTGCATCTGCAGGAATCTGAATGTCATGCTGAATGGTAATTAAAGAATCTTTTGATAGTTTTCTGTTGAAGCTTTCTGATTGATTTAACCATTTTACATCTTCTAAAACGACAGGATTTGCAGCTCTCGAAATCAGATTTAATCTGAAATTGTAATGATCCCCGGCAACAGCTTCAGCCTGATTGGTAACCACCTCACCCATAAACCCGGCACAGCTTAAAATAATACGGTCTAGAGATTTAATTTTATCCTTTTTCAGGTCTGAATCTTTGAGTCCCGTGACCTTTTTTCGCAAAGCAAGTAAAGCAGGCAAGCTCTGGTCAGGATTATTGAAATTGAAAGTGGAAATAATTTGATCCAATGATTGATCAATATCAGCGTTTCCTTGTGAAGTCCAGGTTTTAACGAGTCCATCGAAAAGTGTTGTTTTTGCGGGCTCACCGATAACATGAGAAAAATATTCAGTTCTGATACCGGCTACAGACTGTGTTCCTGCACCCTGGCTTTTATGTAAGCTTCTGCTTAATCCTGCCAATTCACCATAGCCCATTCCCAGTTGTGCATCATATTGCCCAACGGTAACTTTAAGTTGATTTTCAGCTGTCGTATTAACCCCACCAAATCGGAAAGTATTCCACAATACTCGTTTTGGCTGCCATGTATTCACATATTTTAGTTGATCTGGGAAAGCTGTTTTATCGCCTGCCAGCTTAAAAGCTTTTTCCGCAACTACAGCCGAAGCCGCGTGCTGTCCGTGACCTGCCGCAGCAGTAGGAGGAAAACGACAAATGATAACATCAGGACGGAATGTACGGATTACCCAAACTACATCCGCTGTAATGCTGTCTGCATCCCATTGTTTAAAAGTATCCGTCGTATTTTTTGAGAACCCGAAATCAATCGCGCGGGTAAAAAACTGCTGGGCTCCGTCTAGCTTCCTTGCCTCTAAAAGCTCATGTGTTCTGATTAAACCCAATGCAGCTCCTTGCTCTGTGCCTAATAAATTCTGACCACCATCTCCTCGGGTTAAAGACAAATAACCTGTTTCCACATTTTGGTCGTTGATTAACCAGGAGAGCAATCCTGTATTTTCATCATCGGGATGAGCTGCAAGGTATAAAACTTTAGGCAGCTGTTTAAGTGTTTTGAGTTCACGGTAAATTTCAGATGATTTGGAAGGCCGAACCTGCTGGGCCGAACAAAAAACCGTATAAAAGCCAAGAATAAATACAGTGCTTACTTTTTTGAACATTTGAATTTGCTTTGCAGCGCAAATATAAGTAAATCATCTTTCTTTCAAACTTAAAAGAATTAAACTGTGAATTTCATAAAAAAAGCTGTTTATTTTTTTTATTAAACCACAAAAGTTACAAAAGATTCAAACACTTAAGTGAGCTTAAGAGGATATCCTGGCGCACAATAAGTTCACATAAGTTTTAAAAATCTTTGATTTTTTTCTTCAGTGTACTTTTATGCTGTATTATTTTAAACCTTCTTAAGTATTCTAAAGTTTTAAAAAAATAAAAACTTTTGTGACTTTTGTGGTTAAGTTTAAACAGACTTTTATATACGAATCAGGGTTTTCAAAGAGAATAAAGCTACTTATGTTTTTCTAATTGTATTCTGCGTAAGATAAATATAATTAAACATGCAAAATGTTGCCACTGCCCCAAAGGTATGCCATAAAAAGTGGGTTCCGAAACTAAACCATTCCCATTTATCCGCTATACGGAAAGTGAGTGCAAAAACAAACGACAATAAAGCAAAGCCTACCCATTTACCAGCTTTCCATTGGGTATAGATTAAATAGCTTAATACCGAAAAAAGCGTAAATGAAGCCATGATTGCATAATTTACATTGATAAAAAGAGAAGAGTTATCTACCAAAATCCAATTTCTTAAACCCAACATTAGTACCAGATATACGAGAACCATTACAACAGCATAGTACCATCTGATGCTCTGAGCTAAAAAATAAAATCCGGCAGATAAACAGAGCAACATAATAGGCATCCAATCCATCATAATAAATACCGGCCATTGTCTGAATGAATGGTAAACAGTCCCCCCTATGGCGCCAACATATAATAAAACCAAACAGTAGGTTAAAAAAGGATATTCTTTAAAATTACCCTTCATTTTAATCGTCCAAAAAATGGCTAAGGCTAAAAATAATACAGCAGTTATTGCATTGAATGGCTCAGGGAAAAGCTGAGCCATATCTGTTTCTTTATATAACATGCCTCCGTCCGGAGGTATTGGATTTATTGGCATTGTCTTTTTTTAATATTATATATGTAAACCTATTTTGGAATGCAACATACAAACACAACCCATTTTACTAAACATTAGTAAAACAGATACTAAAATACTTCTTCTAAATATAGAAAAAATTATAGCACTATATACCGGGATCTACCCGATTGTATTTTATGAAAATGTTAATTCTGCTTCTTATACCAATAAATCAGGTTGATTATAAAACAAATATTATTTTATTTTTTGATTCAGTACATTTAAATATGTAGTTTCCTTGATAATAAAGAAATCAATGCTTGAGCTCTGATGTATATATTTTTCCATGATTCATATTTGGAAAATCAACGACAAATACCAAGCTCTTCTAAGTCTTTTGCTCTAGAGCAAGTTTAAAGGAAATGATCTTATTTACCAGCTCAAAGTCAGCAGACTCTCCGCAGCAGAAGGTAATAGTTCTAATTTATTTTTGACTACTGACACACTGTTGTCATGTTTCAGGTGTAAGTTTGTCTCATTAATTAATCTTTAAAAGAATAAAAATGACAAACGAAATTAGCTCAGTGCTTACCCCAACCAGTTTTCCCAACCCCACTCTTATTTCAGTCAATGGTGTAGAACTGGAAGTCTTTGAAGCAGGTAAACAGAATGTTGGAAAACCTATTGTACTCTGCCACGGATTTCCGGAACATGCTTTTTCCTGGCGTCATCAGGTGCCGGCATTGGTTGCAGCTGGTTATCATGTGATCATTCCCAATCAGAGAGGTTATGGTAGCTCATCCAGTCCGGCCGAAGTAACTGAATATGATATTGTACACCTGACAGGTGACTTGGTCGCACTACTCGATTACTTTGGATATGAAGATGCCACTTTTGTGGGTCACGATTGGGGTGCAAATGTCGTTTGGAACCTGGCACTATTGCATCCTGAGCGGGTAAATAAAATAATAAACTTAGCGTTGCCCTATCAGGAGCGTGGAGAACAACCATGGATTGAGTTTATGGAAGCAATATTTGGAGGAGACTTCTATTTTGTTCACTTCAATCGACAAGCAGGAGTAGCAGATGCTATAATGAATGAAAACACATCTCAGTTCCTCGGTAACCTATTCCGCAAAAATGTACCTCCAACACCACCAGAGCCCGGAATGCTAATGATAAATCTTGCAAAAGCAGGACATCCGCTTGGGGAACCCTTAATGGAGGACAACGAATTATCTGTATTTGTTTCTGCTTTCGAAGCATCAGGGTTTACAGGAAGTATAAATTGGTACAGAAACCTTGATAGAAACTAGCACTTAATGGCGGACGTAACCCCAATTATTCATCAACCAACTCTTATGATATATGGTGAACAGGACACGATTCCCAAATCTGAAAACCTAAAAAATATTGTTCCTAATTTGGATATTGTTAGTCTGGATTGTGGTCATTGGATTCAACAAGAAAAGCCAGAAGAAACCACCCAAGCAATTTTAAAATGGTTAGAACAACAGAATGCCTAACAAGAAAGTAGAAATATACTATCTTAAAAATGAACTGGTTGGATTGACAGTACAAAAAAACGATTGACAATTATTCGTTTATAAAGCGAGATTACTTTTATATAGATTTTTGAAATTTTATTTCTTTTTAGAAGTTGTACGCTCGCTTTTTTATTTATTCCTCCACCCTCCGAAGTCTTCTGACTTTGAGCAAGTATAAAGAAAATAACCTTATTTACCACCTCAAAGCCAGAAGACTTTCCACATCACAGCACAATATTTGAAAAATGATTACTACCAATCATTTCTCTTTATGACTTATATCCTATTTTTGTAAAAAAACTAATGGACAAATTAAGTTTTCTGGAAGTCATTGCTGCGATTGCTGTTTTTGTATCGCTGCTGCTTGCCGTATTTTTATTAACGGTAAAAACTGAAAGAAAACTGGAAAACAGATTATTTGCAGCATTCCTTATCATTAATGCCATTGATATCAGCGGACTTTTTATGCACCTTTTTGTGGATAGTTACAATATGAAAGCTTTCAAAATATCTGCCTACTTATTGACAATGCCCCTTTTCTATCTGTACGTTAATGCCGTTTGCTATTCTGATTTTACCTTAAAAAGAAAGCATTTACTGCATCTTATTCCTTTCATTGTTGTCAATTTAATTTTAGTTCCAAGACTTTATCTGGCAGAGGGGGCTGCCAAAGAAGACTTCTTTAAAATCATGTGGTACTCCCCGGAAATGCTTGTTTATCAATTCATCGGGGAACTGCAGTTTTTCTTTTATGTCATTGCCACATTCCTTGTCATTAAAAAATACAAGAAGATTTATCTTGAAAACTATACCAATCCAAACACTTTGCTATACAAATGGCTGTCTCAGCTTACAGTGATTTTTTTGGTCATCCATTTATGTATTATTTTAAAGAATATTGTAAGGTACACTCAGCATAGAGATCTGTTTATCTGGTTGAATATTGTTGCAGGAACGGTATTTTTAATGGCTGCCTGCTGGTTTATATTAAAGGCCTTAAATTATCCCGAGCTTTTTCGCAGAATTGATTCCACCATACAACCAACAAAAGATTTTGCCGAAACACTGGAAACTGAAAATAAAACTGACGAAACAAAAAACATTCAGATCGGACAGCTTAGAAATTTCATGGTTGAAAAAGAACCCTTTTTAAACCCTTCTCTCACCATTCAGGAATTGGCAGATCAGGTGGAAATTCCGGTTCGTGAGTTGTCTGTATTGATTAATCATCATATCAATCAGCACTTTTTTGATTTTGTGAATGAATATCGTATTAAAAAAGCAATGACCATTCTGAAGGACCCTACGAGAAAAGAAGTCACCGTTTTAGAAATCTTATATGAAGTAGGTTTCAACTCGAAATCTTCTTTTCACACTTCATTTAAAAAATACACGAATCAAACACCAACAGCTTTTAGAAATAACTGACAATTAAACAATTGTAAATAATCGGACTCCAGTTTGCAGATAATCGGACTCATTTTAATGAATAAAATGAGTCCGACTTTTTTATGTGGACTTTTTTCAAGATTCTCTATAGCATATTTGCATCAGATTATAAATATCAAATTAAAATTCTGACCATGAAATATTTAATCTCTACTTTATTTTTTGCCTTACTTGGGTGCAAAAGTGTCCATCCAACCAATAACCAAAATATTGAAAATGCGATTACAAAAAATGCTCTTCAGTTATTAGAAGACAATAGATTTCATTCTGTTTCTGTTGCTGTTTTTAAGGATGGAGAATCCACCATAAAGCATTTTGGGGAATTAACCATTGGAAAAGGAAACAAACCCAACGATTCTACCCTTTATGAATTAGCCTCTGTCACTAAAACCTTTACAGGTTATATAGCTGCTAAAGCCGTACTTGATAAAAAAATAAATTTAGAGGATGATATTAGAATCTATCTTAACGAACCTTATCCTAATTTAGAATTTAAAGGAGAACCTATCAAAATCAAACATCTCATCACCCATACGAGTGGATTTCCCAATTTTCCTATAAAAAGCGAAAATAAAAAGGCTTTTTTTGAGGGATTAAAACTCATCAACATTGGAACAAAACCCGGAGAAGTGTATTTCTATTCAAACACAGCTCCAGAATTAACAGCTTATATCCTTGAAAAAGTATATCAAAAATCTTTTGAGGAATTGGTCATTGAATTTGTTTTGAAACCCAATAAAATGAACCAAACCAAGTTTACACTCGATAAAAACGACAGAACAAGATTGGTAAAAGGCTATAATGATAAAAATGAGTTAATGCCTAACTTCAATAGAACCTTATGGGGTGGGATTTCAGGATTGCATTCCACCACTACAGATTTAGTGAAATATATGAAATTGCAACTTGATCCATCCAATCTTATTGTTAATGAATCTCATAAAAAATTATATAAAGAAGGTTCTGATTTTTGGGAAGGTTATCATTGGTACATCATCGAAAATAATAATGAATTAATCTATAGACATCACGGTGGCATCTACGGAATGCAAAATTGGTTTGTAATTTATCCTAAAAAAAATATAGGGATATCGATATTAACAAATACCAGTTTTAATGAAACAGGAGAAATCTTAGAAAAAGTAGTTGATAATCTGTACAATGACATCATTATAAACCAGAAAAATCAACCTACGGCTGTTAAACGGGATCAAAGCGAGGCCAGAAAAACACCATAAACCACTGATTTACATACAAAAAGAATTTATTTTCCGCTCAATAACATACGATCAAAGCTACAAAATATCATTAAGACATAAATCATGTTTTATTTTTAAACCATTTGTAAATTATTTATTTATATTTGGACTAATTATAAATAACACATGAAACTAATTTTTGAGCGTTTAAACTGCAACAAGTTTATAGCAGTATTTTTTTTAACTGCATTTTCAGTCAATAACACTGATGCTCAAACAATTATAAACGTAAAAAACGAATTAAAAGAATCAATTTCAGGAGCAAAGATCACTGTTCAAGGAAATGGAGTTATTTCACAACAGACGACAGATGGGAATGGACAGGTAACAATTTATCAAAAACCAGGCACATATATGGTTTCTATAGAAAATTTGTTATTTAGGAAAAAAGACTTTAAAATTCAGATCAGTGAAGAACGGGAAACCCTGGATGTTACCCTTTTGAAATCTGCTTATGAACTTGAAGAAGTGATTGTGGAAGGAACAAAACTTACTGCATCACAGAAAATACGTGAATCTCTATATACTCCTGAAGTCATTGATTTCAAAGAATTTAAAACAACTTCCAAAACAGTTATTGAAGCCTTAAACCTAGCCTCTGGAATGCGTATACAGCAGCAAGGCGGGATGGGCAGCGATGTAAATATTATCCTTAACGGGATAGATGGAAAGGATGTACGGGTATTTGTAGATGAAATTCCGGTTTATCTTTTGGGCCGCGGTTTTGAGTTGCAAAATCTCACCGCCAATATGATTGACCGTGTTGAAGTTTACAAAGGTCTGATCCCTGTACAGTTTGGCTCTGATGCTTTAGGAGGAGTCATCAACATTGTGACAAGACAGGGAGAAAAGGATTTTCTGGGATTAGGTTATACTTATGGTTCCTGGAATTCTCACGAAGCTACCCTCAACGCTTCCGGACATCCTTTCAAAAACAAAAAATTCTACGCCGGATTTGATGCAGTCTACCGTCATTCTGACAATAATTACTGGATGGATGATGTAGATGTGGTGGTTGATGATCTATATAATACGAAAAAAGGACGTGCCAGAAGATTCAATGATCAATATGATTTTGCATTGGCCAAAGTACAACTAGGCATTAAAGATTTGAGTTGGGCTGATAATCTGAAATTCATTTCTTCTTTTAGCCACACCTATAAAGAATGGCAGCACGGAATTACAGCCTTGCAGCCTTGGGGAGAGCCTTTTTCCAAAGAATATACAGGAGGGGTCGCTCTAAACTGGAAAAAATCTAGTGCAGAAAAAAACAAATGGCAGATTGACGTAACTGCCGGATACAATTTTGAGCAGACTTATTTCGAAGATATCTCCTCCCGAATCTATTTCTGGGATGGCAGCTATGCCCAGGGAACCAATAAGGGAGAAAGTGGCTTATACAGCCAAGGGCGTACACCCAAAATTAATCAGAACACATTCTACGCCAGGGAAAATGCATTTTTCAGACTAGGAGATCACTACAAGCTGAATGTCAATCTATTGACTACAAAAACGGAATTTACCGGAGAGGATAAAGCTGGTACAGCCACTTACAAAGAAGATCCCTTTAAGGTTCCTCAGACTCTTTTCAATAATTTTTTCGGCACCGCACTTGAATCGAAATTTTTACAAGGTCATTTGATTTCCAATACTTCTTTCAAACATTATTACAACGAGGTAAAGGGTGTTAATTTTAAGATTAACAATGAATTTGACAAAATCAATTCTTCTTCTTCTTCCGATATAGGCTTTGGTCAGGTATTCAAATGGATAGCAACACCCAAAATATCGTTCCTGCCCGGCTATGAATATACGGTTCGCCAACCTGACAGCAGAGAAATCTTTGGAGACTATATCACCACCAGCCCGAATCCTAATCTTAAATCGGCCAAAAGTCATAACATCAACTTCAAGGTGCAGTACAAAGCTTTAGACGGAAAAATTTTTACGGGGATCGGAGGTTTCTACAGAAATACAAAAGACCGTATTCTTCTCACCACTTTTTCAAATGCTCTTGCTGCTTATACCAATTTATTAAAAACATCTACTCTTGGAGCTGAATGGTTCATGGAATACAAGCTTAATAATAAAATTCGCTTTAATCTTAATGCTACCTATCTGGATACCAGATTACGGGGCGTGGATGATTCAGGAATTTTTAATGATAAATACATTGGAGCAAGAATTCCTAATACTCCATATTTATTCGGAAATGCTCAGGTTGCTTATACATTGGATCCCGGAAATAAAAGAAACTATTATTTCAGATTTTTATATACCGGATCCTACGTTCATGAGTATTTCCTTACATGGGGCATCAATGGGGTTAAATCTTCCAAAACAATCATCCCCTCACAGTTTGTCAATGATGTTTCCGTTTCTGTTCATTCTAAAAATGAAAAATGGAGCCTTGCCCTTGACTGTAAAAATCTGACCA
Source organism: Chryseobacterium aurantiacum (assembly GCF_003020585.1). Taxonomy (GTDB): domain Bacteria; phylum Bacteroidota; class Bacteroidia; order Flavobacteriales; family Weeksellaceae; genus Chryseobacterium; species Chryseobacterium aurantiacum. The sequence goes on along the minus strand of NZ_PXUE01000001.1, from coordinate 1,280,409 downwards.
ACGCTAAAGTCTATGATAACTTCTCTGTTCAAAAACCGGGACGGAGTATTTATGCCAAAATAACGTATCAATTTAACTAAACAAAAATCATAAAAAATCAAAACAATGAAGAACAAACTAACTGCTTTAAGTTTTATGCTGCTGGCATTTGTATCTTGTAACAGTAAGGATGATGAACCTGGAAATCAGACATCTGATAACGGATCTGCTAATTTTGCCCTGATTACAAGACCGCAAAATTCCAATGGAATGTCTTTTTCAGCCTATATGCAGAAAATTGAATCTCCGGATGTAACAGGAACTATAGATAATGCAAAAGCACACGAAATCTCAGCGTCTCACTCAGGAGGAATCTACGAATTTAAAAAATCGGTATATGTGAATGATTATCAAAATAAATCAATCACAAAATGGAGTCTGTCCAATTCAAATGCCGGAGAGAAAAGAGGTTCTATTTCAGTTCCTGAGCTTGGATTTCAGGGAAATATTGCATTTAAGGATGAAAATACAGCTTATATAGGAGGATCCGGAAAGATTGTGATCTTTAATCCTTCTACAATGACCAAAACAGGAGTGATCGACTGGACCTCGATGTCAAGAGTTGGACAGGTAACTAACTTCCCTACTTCCGGAGCAAAAATTCAGGCGGATGGTGTTACCGAGATCATCATCAATGGAAATTATATGTATGCTGCATTGTATTATATGAATGATTTTAATACGTTTACTCCGGCTACGACAACTTGTGATATTCTTGTTATAGACCTGACCAAAATCAATAATTCATCCAGCAATAACTCTAATGCATTGGTGAAAATTATCACTGATACAAGAGGATCTTTTACCGGAGCGTGGAATACCGGCGGTGGTGTTTATTACATGAATAAAACGGAAACCGGAGATATTTATGTATTGTGTCATAATGTATTCGGAGGAGCCAGAAATATGATTGGAAAACCAGCTTGTATGCTAAGAATCAAAAATGGAGCTACAGAGTTTGATCAGGACTATTATTTTAATCTGGAAGCGGCATCACAAGGAAATGGTAACCCTGTAACCAATTTCGAATACTATGGGAACGGTAAATTCCTTGCTACAGTACTAGACCCTTCGAAACTGGATCCAGCCAATCCCTATTCATACAATACAGATGCTATTTTCCGTTGGTGGAGCTTTGATCTAAACACCAAAACGGCTACAAAAGTAGATGATGATTACACCATTGGCGGGAAAGTAGCAAGATGCTATTTTGCGAACGGCTTCGCTTATGTTCCCTTTGCCAATAAAACGAGCAACTACATCAATAAAATTAATCTAAGCAACTTAAGCAAAACAAAAACGGTCACTACAACAGGAATGTCTCATATTCTAAAACTAAACTAGGACCTTGTGTTGGATGGAGCATCCGAAATGCACTCAGATGCTCATCCATTACAATTCGTCATTTTAAAATTTTCACACTAAAAAATCAAATATTATGAGAAAAACCATGACCATATTGAGATATGTTTTTGCTGTTATCCTTATACTTTTCGGTATCATAGGAACATATGCCATGATTACAGAAGGTTATAATCCTCAAAGTGAGGGCATTCTTTTATTTGGAAAAACCTTTCGTCAACTGCATGATGCTATTATGATGAGCTATTTGGGGCCTTTTGTCCGTTTAGCTCAATTATTTGCAGGAATACTTCTACTGACCAAAAGATACTGGTGGATAGGTTTATTGTTCTACCTTCCCTTTGCCGTCAATATTTTTTTAATCCATATTATTCACGATATGCCACCTGCTCATCCAGGATTTTTTGCCTCAGGCATGACTGTATCTATCCTGAATTTCATTCTGGTATTCTATGAAAAAGATCGCTTGAAACAACTCGTCGTCACTCCAAAAACCAAGTAAATAAAATGGCCGCCAATCACAGAATTTACGAAGCGTTAATAGTAGGATCAGGATTTTCTGGTATTTCAATGGCAATAAGCTTAAAAAAACGAGGAATTCATTCTTTTCTTATCTTGGAAAAGGCGAACGATATTGGAGGAACATGGAGAGACAATACCTATCCAGGAGCCCAATGCGATGTACCTTCTGCTTTGTACAGCTACTCTTTTGAACCCTTTCCCGGCTGGAAAAAAAAATGGTCAGATCAGCCGCAAATTCTCGAATATCTCAAATTGAATGTAGAAAAGAATGGGCTACAAGACCATATCCTGTATGAGAAAGAGTTTTTATCATCTTCATTTATAGAAAAGGAAGGGTATTGGGAAGTGATATCCAAAGAGGGAGACACGTATGCAGCCCGATCTTTAATTATGGCTATAGGCCAGCTACATCATCCTAAAATCCCCAATTTCAAAGGAACGAATAGCTTCAAAGGAGATACCTGGCATTCTGCAAAATGGAACCACGACATTGATCTGAAAGGAAAACGTGTAGGAGTCATAGGCAACGCTGCAAGTGCTATTCAGTTTATTCCGAAAATTGTTCCACAGGTAGAATCTCTGACTGTTTTTCAGCGGAGTGCAAAATGGTTATTACCAAAGAAAAACTCGTTTTACAATGATAAAAACAGACGTTTGCATCAAAAATATCCCTTCATACTCAATTGGTCCCGCCATTCTAATAATACATTCAATGGAGTGTTTTATCATTTGATGGGACAGAACAAACTCTGGAAAAAGTTTTGGCAGGGAGTAAGCATGAGTCACCTTAAAAAGTCTGTAAAAGATCCGGAACTGTTGAAAAAACTAACACCGGATTATCCCATGGGAGCAGTTCGTGTTCTTTTGTCAGACGAGTATTATCCTGCTCTGGCAAAAGAAAATGTCAACGTTAATATCGAGGGAATCTCTCATTTCACGGAAGATGGTATTGTAACGCTTTCAGGAAGCAAGATTCCATTGGACATAATTATTTATGCGACAGGTTTTGAAAGTAACCCATTTTTGAAAGGATTGAATATCCACGGATTAAACGGAATTTCTATAAGCAATGCATGGGAGCATTCCACAGAAACTTATCTCGGAATCTCTACAACAGGGTTCCCGAACTTCTTTATGATGTTTGGTCCCAATACAAATCTGGCCCACAGTTCCGTCCTGCTTATGGTAGAAAGCCAGGCCCATTACATTACAGAATGCCTCACTCATATTTCAAGAAATAAACTGAAATATATGAACGTAAAGCCGGATTTTCAGAAGAATTTCACCCATCAGGTCAATGAAAGAATGAAAAAAAAGGCCTGGACTCTGGTAAAAGACAGCTGGTATAAAGACGGAGATGTTATCCTCAATAACTGGCCCGGAAAAGCCAAAGAATATCAAAAAATGACAAAAACGATAGACGAATCTGCCTATACTTTTTGTCCATAAAAACAACCATCAATAAACAAATACAACTAACATGGAAAAAAGTCATGTTCAAGTTATGCACCCTATATCAGATCATCAGCCAATTGAAAATAAAGATCAATGTCTGATCGATTTTCTGATGAAGAGAAGTATACAATATCCGAATAAAATAGCATTCAGTGACATAGATATTGATCTTCAGGAAACACCACTTACCTATTCAGAATTTTTATTTCAGGTAAAGAAATATGCGCAGGATTTAAAAAATGAAGAAATAGAAAAAGGAGACCGCTGCCTTTTGATTTTTAATCAGGGTATTGAATTTATTATTGCTTTTTTAGCCTGTCAATGGATTGGAGCAATCCCGGTTCCCCTTAATATTCCTGGACGGTCAAAACCATTGGATAAATGGGAAAATATTGCCAAAGAATGCCTTCCGAAAGCCATTATTACAGGTGAAAAAAGTGCGACAAGACTCAGTCAGTCTTTAAATAAATCTGAACTGCTTGGTAAAATCCCGCTTCTCAAAGTAGAAGTTAGTGATTCAAAACATTTTACAGCAGGCTTTACAGATCAGCCTGATATTCATCCCACTGCATTTTTGCAATACACCTCAGGTTCTACAGGAAATCCTAAAGGAGTTGTGGTAACACAGGATTCACTAATAAAAAATTCCAGAGAGTCTAAAAAGAATATGAATGCCACTCCGGACAGTGTGTTTGTGAGCTGGCTTCCCTTTTACCATGACATGGGGCTCATCCTATTTATCGTTCAGACAATTTATAATGGTAACAGCCTATATCTGATGAAGCCTGAAGATTTTATGAGTAGACCCCTCAACTGGATATATGCGATCAGTAAGTGGAAAGGCACCCATACCGGAGGTCCTAACTTCGCTTATCAACTGGTTGCCGATAAACTCGTACAGCTTCATCATGAGCTTAAAAAAAACAATCAGAAAACAGATATTTCTCTGGAAACTCTTAAAATGTGTGCATCAGGTGCTGAGCCCATCCGTTTTAAAACAATTTGTGATTTTCAAAATGCCATTTCATTGTTTGGCGCCCATGATCATGTCATTTCTCCCGGTTATGGTTTAGCTGAAGCTACTTTAACGGTTGCCTTAAATAAAGAAGGTGAAAAAGTAAAATGGTTAAAAGTGGATAAAGAAGCCCTGAAGAAAAATACAGTGATTCTTCAGCAAAGCGGCTATATGGAAACAGGTAGGGATTTCGATGAAAATGAAAATTCTGTATACCTGGTAGGTAACGGACAAGTCATAGATAACCATGGGATAGATATTATCGCAATTTCTGACCTTGAAAAAACTTTACCGGATTCTATTTCAGGTTTCAATATTCAAGAGCCCTATTCTATCGGTGAACTATGGTATTCAGGACCTTCTGTGACTGATGGATATTATGAAAACAAACAGGCTACTTCCGAAAGCTACTACCACTCCCTAGCCAATGATACGATCTATCTACGGACCGGTGATTTAGCATTCAAAGATGAGGATGGACAGATTTATATTGTTGGTAGAATCAAGGATCTTATTATCATCAGAGGTTTAAATTATTACCCCCAGGATATTGAACGTACTGCCTGTTATTCACATGAGGATCTAAGAATTGATGGAGCTGCTGCTTTCGCAATGAATAAAGATGGAAACGAATGTTGTTATATTGTACAGGAACTGACCCGAAGTGCTGTCCTCTCCCCCCGATTTGATGAATATGCAAAAGCCATACGAAATTCAGTATTACAGGAGCATGGAATCGTAATTGAAACCATTCTTTTTGTTGCTCCGATGCATGTTCCCCGAACAACAAGCGGTAAAATTCAGAGACGACTGGCGAAGAAAACAACCGAACTTAATGAATGGGAAAACATTTTACATATTTCCTCTTTAGGTATAGTAGCCCCTAAAAAGGAAACCTATTTTGTACAACCTAGTCTTCAGGATGATAAATTTAAAAATATCATTCAGGAATTACAGCACTTCCTCCAATCAAGAGTAGACAGCTATACCATTGACGAAAGACGTACCATCCCTCCTTATATCATGACAGAATTTTCCCGAATGGGACTGATGGGACTTTTAATTCCAACAGAAAACGGCGGGCTGGGCTGTAGTCTCAGCCAGGCAAGAATTGTAATCGAAATAATTTCGTCCACAGATTTAACATTGGGGTTATTCGCAAGCCTTCACAACTTACTGGGGCTGCATCCTATTGCAAAATTTGCCAAAGAAGAAATCAGGGATAAAGTAGTACGAGAACTGGCAGCAGGTAAAGGAACCGCCAGCTTTGCCTTGAGTGAACCGGGTGCAGGTAGTAATCCTAATGCTGGTAAAACTTTTGCACAAAAACATAACGACCATTGGATCTTAAATGGCGAAAAATGCTGGGTTGGCTCCTCTTCATGGGCAAGCTACCTGACAGTCATTGCCCATACTCAGGATGAAAATGGTAAATATTTGGGACAATCTGCATTTTTAGTACCGCAGGGAACTCCCGGGTTGAGCCATATTGAAGAGTGTATGACTATGGGAATGCGCGGTACGGTACAAGGACATTTTATAATGAATGATGTACAGATTCAAAATTCACATGTACTGGGAGAGATCGGTAAAGGGGCTGAAGTTCTTCATGAAGTGGTATCAATGGGGCGTATTGGAATCAATTCCATGTGCATTGGAATCCTGAAAACCGTTTTATCCAGATCTAAACGATGGGCCGAAAACAGAAAAGTGAACTCCGGATACCTCATTGATCAGCCTGTTGTTCTTAAACAACTGAACGAACTGTTATGGGTTCTTGAAATCATAGAAACGTATCAATCAAAACTGGTACAATGGAAAGATGAAAGACTCCTGCTTCCTGATATGCTGGTAAGCGCCGGAAAAATTTTCTCTACCGAAGAAACCTGGAAAGGAGTTGATTTTCTGATGCAGATCACAGCTGCCAGAGGCTATTCGGAACCTAATGGCATTGCACAGCTTTTCCGTGATACCCGTGTACTGAGAATATTTGAAGGGCCTACAGAATCATTAATTGCTGATCTGGGAGGACGTACTGATGCAGGAATTATGGAGGTCTTAAACTTTTTAACCTATCAGCATATAGCCATCAACCCTAAAGTTGAAACAGAAAAAATACAGATGATCAAACAGCAATTCGAACACAATATAACGGATTCTGACGGACATCACAGGAAGTTTGCCCGATATGCTTTTGGAGAAGTGCTCACCTATCAGCTGATTGCATGGATATGTCAGGACGACATCTCCTCTCACGCCAAAAACTGGCTGGAGAAAAAAATAACAACCATCATTACAGATAGTCTTGAATTTAATACAAGCCTACTTGCCAAACAACGATTTGAAAAACAGTTTAACCATGTTCTGAAAGATCACCAGACTATTTACACGCAGCCCGTTGCTCATGAAACGTCTATCCGTTCTCCTTTCCGGGATCTGCGCATGATAGAAACCCAAAACACTTCGGAAAAATCAGAAAAACAAAGTACTGCTGAGAAAGTAATATTTTTGGCTACGACAGCAGAATCCAATAGTTCAGAGTCCATCAGACAGCCATTAAACAATAAAAATATTTCAGAAATAGAAACCTGGATCTATAATTGGCTAGAAAAAGAAGCAGGAATTGAGCCGAGTCTCTTCACCCCATTCACTTCTTTTTCAGAATATGGACTTGATTCTTCATTGTCGATACGTTTTATAAGCGATATCAATACCCGATATACCATTCATGTGGAACCATCCATCATATGGAGCTATTCAACAGTCAACGAACTGGCAGCCTATCTGTGTGAGTTTGAAATCAAATCATCCGGACAAATAGCAGCCAATGATAAAGGACTGGACGATGACTTCCTGAAAGGGCTATTAGAAGACGATCAAACCTCATAATCTCAAACAACAACATATGAACACCATCAAAAAAAATAAGATCGCGGTCATTGGTTTGGATTGCAGATTTCCCGGACAATCCAATGGCCCGGATCAGTTTTGGGATGCCCTTTTACATAAAAAAGACGGTATAATCCCCATACCTTCGGATCGTTGGGATCATTCTTTTTACTACGATCCCGAAGGAGGCAAAGGAAAAACCTTTGTTGACCGTGCAGGTTTTATTTCAAACGTATTCGATTTTTCTCCCTCCAGCTTTGGGATTCCCGAAAAAGAAGCCGCTGACATCGATCCTCAGCAGCGTCTACTTATCCAGTCGTCATGGAACAGTATTCAGAATGCAGGCTATAAAATTGACGTCATCAAAGAAAAAACAGGCGTATTCTTTGGTCTGAGTTACCGTGATTATTACGATTTCGACATTGCTCCGAATGGTGTAAACGGTTATACAGCCTCTAATCCATTGGGAAATATTAATGCGATTGCAGCAGGAAGAGTAGCCTATTTATTAGGATTGAACGGGCCTGCGATTCAACTGGACACCATCTGCTCCTCATCGCTGATGACCCTCCATTTAGCGTGCCAGAGTCTGCTGAATAATGAATGTGATTATGCCCTTTCAGGAGGGGTAAACTGTATCTTATCCCCTCATGCTTTGGTGGCATTAGCTCAAATGGGAGCTTTATCAAAATCTGCTCAATGCCAGGCTTTCTCCAAAAATGCGGATGGCTATATTCGTGGCGAGGGTGTAGGAGTTCTTTTACTGAAACGCCTTGAGGATGCCGAAAGAGATGGCGATTATATCTACGGAACTGTAGAAGGAACCACAACCAACCACGATGGACGCAGCAATGGATTAACCGCTCCCAACGGCAAAGCACAAATAAAACTCATAGAAACCTGTCTTAAAAAAGCTGGACTTTCTGCCGAAGATATAGGCTATGTAGAGGCCCATGGAACAGGTACATATCTTGGTGATCCGGTAGAGCTGGAAGCTCTTTATCAGGTATTCGGGAATGCAAAGTCATCCACTGAACCTCTTTTTGTAGGATCCGTGAAATCCAATATAGGACATCTGGAACCTGCAGCCGGAGTTGCTTCATTAATCAAGTCTCTGCTGATTCTAAAAAATAATATGATCCCTGCAGGACTGCATCTGGAAGAGCTTAATCCGGGTTTTAAATGGAACGAAAAACCCATTGTTCCTGTAAAGGAAACTAAAGATTGGGAAAACGATAAAAAATATATTGGGATAAGTGCCTTCAGTATGACCGGAGCCAATGTACATGCCATATTAGGGAAAGCTCCTGAACAAACAGTAGATCATTCTTCAGTTGCATTAGCGAAGTACCCAATTATCATTTCTGCACAAAATGAAAAAACTTTAAATCAATATATTTCTTCCCTTTTATACGGTATAGACAAAAATACACCTATTTCAGATCTGTCCAATACCATGATGAACGGGCGAGAAATGTTTGAAAGGTCTATGTATGCTTATTTTGATAACACGCAAGATTTTATCAGGGAACTTGAAAACTATCAAAATGGTAATCAAAATATTTTCAACACCGTTTCACTGAAAGGAAAGAGAAAAAGAAATCAGCTTGTTTTAAATATTCGAAACTTTAATGACTTCAATCCGGAAGCTCTTCAAATATGGAGAAAAGAGGAATTGTTCAAACCGTCTATTACAAAGGTAGACCTTATTCTGACAAAATTATTCGGTAAATCACTTGCTGATCTTTCAAATAATCCTGCTACAGAAATTGAACACAAAGCGATCCGTTTTGCTCAGGCATTGATATGGACTGACCCAATTATTTCCTTATTAAAAACGGACGCTGAATTAAATACATCTGGCGATGGAGATTATCTGGGTGCTGTTTTCAGCGGATTGTTAAGCATTGAAGAAGCATTATTGCTATTTATTCTGGAAAACGGAACAAAACGGGCTCAATTGCTTGACAGAATTACCTTCCGTACAGGAACTCAACATTGGGAAAAAGCAGAAAAAGCGGCTGATAAAGAATTTTGGATTGAAAAACCAGAAGAGGCTTCGATAAAAGAGATCACAATAAATGTTCTCAATGATGCATCACTTGTTTCCGTTTCACAAACAGATGAAACAGAGCAATTATTTGATTTTTTGCTGTACAGCTATGCAAAAGGAGTTGAAATGGACTGGACACTCGTTTTAGGAAACAAAACTTTAAGAAAAGTACCCCTTCCTCCTGCTCCACTCGCTATGGCAGCCTATATCTCAGAATCGTATAGAATTAACAGCAGGAAAGATCCAAAAGCTTTCGGAAGCATTCAACAGCCCGAAAAAGAGAGCATTATTGCTTCCATTCTTCATCATCAGTTGGATGTCAAACAGAATGACAGAAAAAGCTTTACCTCATCATTTAGCCCTGAACAAGATGTCTTCATTAAAGATCATATCGTCAACGGAACCTATATTTTTCCGGGTTCAGGATATCTTTCTATGATTGTTGAGGCCTTGTTTTATCTTCAAAACAACCATCGGATCACTTTAAGAAATGTACAGATCTTTCAACCAATGAGTTTCCATTCATTACAGGAAAAAAGACAAGTACAACTGGATTTAATCTATGATAACAACGAAAAGCCATTTACAGAAAATGGTTCCTGGGAAATTAAGAGCAGAAAAGATAAGGAAGACTGGACACTCCATATAAAAGGCAGTTTTGGACTTCGCTCTGAAAATAGATTCCCCGAATCACTACTTACAATTAATGAAGCGGTTTTAACCCCTGTAGATACCCTGATGTTTTATGATCAATTAGACAATTGGGGAATAGAATATGGTGCAGAATTCCGCTTGGTTAATCAAGTGAAAGCTGATGAACAGAGCATGAAGGCTGTGATAAAACAGAATGAAATAGCAACAGATTTATTGGCTTCACCGGAACTATTGGATGCCTGTATGCATGCTTTATTTTCAGCCAAAACATTTGAAAAGTTTTCAGAACCTTTTGTGCCCTCCCGTTATGATGAAATCAACTTTTATCAGCCACTCCACGGCCCTATTCATGCTTCAGGGGTATTATTAAAAGCCGATATTGATGCTATGAAAGCACAATTCAGTTTCTGTGACCCGGAAGGAAATCCTGTGATGGAAATTACATCCATGGAAATCCGAAAAATTTTAAATGAATTTTTGAAATCCGAAAAAGACACTGAAATAGTATATGAAGAGAAATGGGAGAAGCTCAACATCAGCTTAGAAAACAATCAGGAAAACATAAATGATGATCTTTCAAAAGATCTATGGATATTCCTGAATGCTCAACAGGCTATGGAGGCATTTTCAGCTTTTGAAAAAAATACGGACAATATTCCTCAAATCAACCTGATTACAGAAAGAAATGATGCAATATTAGATAAAGACATATCAGTGTTCAACAATTTCTCCAGTCTGATGACAGGTCTGAAAGAGGATAATGAACAACTCGTTCTTTTCGCACCTCCTATCAACAACATCAAAGGACTATCCTCAGTGTTTACCACATGTAAAGATCTGCTGTTGAATTTGCCTAAAAACATGAATTTCAGACTATGTACAATTAATGGAATAGCCATCCATCCTGAAGAAGAAGTCAATCCTTTCCAGACAGCACTTTGGGGACTCGCCCGAACCATGCCTATTGAAGCGAAACAAAGATGGAAAGGTGTTATTGATATTGCATCCATACAAGAAATGACACTTTTCTCAAATGCACTGGCAAAAAATCTTTTCACTGAGGATCAGCTAGTAATAAGGGATAAAAATATTTACACTCCTGTACTTACCCGAGAAATTGAAAATCCTTCTCAAAATATTCAGCCGAAAGGTGACTGGAAAAATCCGGTACTCATCACAGGTGGGTTAGGACAAATGGGCCGTGTATTTACCGAACAATTGATAAAACTCGGATGTAAAAACATCTATTTGCTGTCCCGTAATCCATCATGGCTACAGGCAGAAGAAAGCAAGATCAGCAAACTGAACCTCAGCCAATCACAGCTTGATTTCCGAAAATATGTGAAACAATGCAGATCAGAAGGTATTTTTATTTCCGCAGTAGCAGGAAAAGTAGATTCAGCTGAAGATATGCAAGCCATTGCTGCCATGCTAAAAGAACAAGGGATTGAAGAAATCAACCTGATTCATGCAGCCGGAGCCATTACCAGAAATAAAGTTACAGAAGCCAATACGGAAGATCTGGAATCGGAATGGAAAGCAAAATATGAAGGAGCGCTGCAACTGGATCAACAGTTCGGAAGTTTCAGGATAGGATTTACCTTATACACCTCTTCTATTGCATCACTTTGGTCAGGAGAAGGAGTCGCCGGATATTCAAGTGCCAACTTACTATTGGATGGTCTTGCCATTAACAGAAATCTTTCTGGGAAAAGAACACTTTCGGTTCGATTTGGAAGATTTTCCGAAAAAGGATTGATGAAAGACGAAGAAGCAAAGGAACTGGAAATTTCAGGTATTTTGACTGTTCCTATGAGTATTGCGGTTGACCAAGCACTAGAGTTGGCCACTACATCTGCTGTTACCAATCCTGCTATTATGAACATCGACTGGAAACGATTTATTCCGTTATATCAATTGCTAAATCATAATCAGCTTTTATCATTGCTTGATCATAAAGAAACTATATCAGGGGATAAGAGAGAGCAAAATACCAATAAAAATCCTCATAAACCTTTAAGGGAAATCATTCAGGAAATGGTGGCTGGCGAACTTGAAATTGATATTGATGAAGTGGATCCCTCTATTCCTCTTTTTGAATTGGGACTGGATTCTATCCACTCATTGGGTATACGCACCGACCTGGAAGAAATGCTTGGCATCAAACTATCGGTAAGCCTCATTTACGACTTTAATACAGTTGATCTTTTAAGTCAGCATCTTGAAAAATTAACCCAAAAAGTTTCGGATACCTCTGCCGGAGATAAAAAAGAAGAAAGCGAAGAGGATCTTTTAAAGCTTCTAATGCAGGAGCTACAGTAACACCAAAACAATACTTAATGGAAAACACCAATACAGATCGTTCGGATATCCTCAGAAAAGCTCTCGAGGAAATCAGGAGATTGAAGAAACAAATAGAACAAAATCAGGATTCCCTTTTTGAGCCTATTGCTATTGTAGGGATGGCCTGCCGCTTTCCCAAAGGAGCCAGCAGTCCGGCAAAATTCTGGAAAGCTCTGCAATCACAGGAAGACCTTATTGGTCCTATTCCTGAAAAGAGAGCTGAAAATACTTTAGGCGGAACATGGGAAGGAAGCCCTTTTCTAAAAGAGGCCGGCTATTTGGAAGAAGATATTGAAGCCTTCGACCATCGCTTATTCCGTTTCTCCCCAAGAGAAGCAGAACGTACAGATCCTCAGCAGAGACTATTTTTGAAAGTCTGCTGGGAAGCTTTAGAAAATGCAGGATATGCCCCTGATTCATTACGGGGAAGTAAAACCGGAGTGTATGCCGGTGTAATGCTCATGGAATATATGCAGCAGCTCGCTAACGAAAGAAAGCTTACTGCTCAGTTTGAGCCTTATGATGTATCAGGTAATGGATTTTCATTTATGTCCGGCAGAGCAAGCTATTTCTTTGGCTTTCAAGGGCCGGGAATTACTACAGACACCGCCTGTTCCTCATCACTCGTAAGTATTGATCTGGCTTGTAAAGGGTTATGGATGGGCGATTGCAATATGGCACTTGCCGGTGGGGTCAATCTGTTGCTTTTTCAGGAATCCACTGCTTTATTTTCTTCCCTGAATATCCTTTCACCGGAATGCCGCAGCAAATCATTTGATGCAGAAGCAAATGGAACCGTTCGTGGAGAAGGATGTGGTGTTGTAGTTCTTAAAAAACTATCGGATGCTGTAAAAGCTGGTGATCATATTCATGCTGTTATAAAAGCTTCGGGAGTCAATCAGGGTGGATTATCTTCCGGTCCTACTGTTCCTCATGGTCCTTCACAGGAAATGCTGCTGAAAGAAGTCTGGAAGAAAGCCGGAATCAGCGAAAACGGCCCTGACTATATTGAAGCGCACGGTACCGGTACCGAAATTGGTGATCCTATTGAAATGAACTCCATCATCCATTTGCTTCCTAAGGAAAGGCAAACACCAGTCTATGTGGGTACTGTTAAATCCAATCTTGGTCATCTTGAAGCGGCTGCAGGTGTAGCAGGATTCATTAAAACCGTATTGGCACTGGAACACCAAAAGGTTCCCGGAAATCTGCATTTCAATACCCCATCTACCCACATCAACTGGTCTGAATCCTGTATTGAAATTCCACAAAAAACCATAAAATGGAATTCTACGGAAAAACCACGGACAGCAGCTATCAGTTCTTTTGGCTTAAGTGGTACGAATGCTCATATTGTATTAGAAGAATATGAAAATTCAACCATAAATCCTGATGAAATACTAGCGTACAATTCCCGCAAATGGCCGCTTCGTTTCAGTGCCAGAAATCAATCCTGTATCAGAGATCAATGGGAGGCTTTTGCTTCTTTCTTAAAAGAAAACGAAAATCTGAATATGGCTGAACTCTCCTACAGCCAGAACGTATCCAAAGCCGACTTTAAGGAAAAACAGGTCATCTGGGCAACGGATAAAGACGAAGCGCTTCAGATTTTAGAAACTGCCCTTACCGATGAATCCGATAGCATTTCTATAAAAGGTCTTTGGAGAAACAGCAATGATGTTTCTGAAATATCTGAGAAAAGTATGAATGGAATTTCTTTCTCAGATACCCTCACCCATCCTGACCTGGAACAGAATCTTTTTGCAGATTGGATAAAAGGCCACAAAATCGACTGGAAATCCTATTACAAAGGATGTGGCATACGAAAAGAGAATATCCCGAATTATCAGTTTCGGGAAAAAGTATTCGGGTTGAAAACCACCTGATGCTGAGCTACAATATTGAGAAAAAAGATAACATTTAAAACTATTTTGTGATAACTATAGAACAAGAATCTCCACAAGTAACACTAAAAAGTGTGTCAGAAGCTTTTGAATACCTTCAAAAGAACCTGATGGAAGAATTAAAGCTCGATGAAGATGAGCTGGAAGAACTTGAAAACGATGAAAATCTGTTTACCATAGGATTGGACTCTATTGCAATGGCTGACCTTACAGGACGCTGGAAGAAAGAACTGGGAATAGAAGTAAGAAGTACGGACTTTTTGAGAGAACCTACCTTGCAAAGCTGGGCAGAATTTATTTTTGAACAAATCAATGAACAGCAGCTTACTTCCAATGAGAATACAACCTTGAATTTATATAAAAATGATGAAGATTCACGGTATGAAAATTTTAAACTAAGCGATATACAAAACGCTTATGTAGTAGGTCGAAATGCAGAACTACCCTGGGGCGGGATAAGCTGTTACGGATATTTTGAAATGAATACCAAAAATCTGGATACAATTGCCTTACAGCTTGCCGTAAATGACTTGATCAAGAGACATGAAATGCTCCGGGTAAGGGTTGATGAAAACGGTTTCCAGAAAATTATTCCAGAAATGAATTATATCATTCCTCTACACAGAAGCAATGAAAGTAAGGATCTTCAGAAGCACCTTACTGATATCCGTGAACAGATGGAAAGCCAGATTATTCCACTGAATCAGCCTTTATTTGATCTGCAGGTAAGTGAAATGGAAATGGGAGAATGGCGAATTCACTTTGGAATGGACTTTATTGCCAGCGACGCATTGAGTCTGCGCTTGTTCTGGAGAGATTTATCACTCTTATATTCTGAGCGATTAAAAAATTCTGCTCCTCAGGAAGCTCTTCCTGAAATCAAAGCTTCTTTCCGTGATTACCTTCAGTATATCGAATTGAGAAAAAAATCTGACCGATACGAAGAAGACAAGGCCTATTGGCAAAACAGGATGAACAGCTTATCTCCTCCTCCCCAGTTACCGCTAAAAAAGCAGATCAGTGCTTTTGGACATACCGCAAAAGAATTTGCCCACTTTGAACAAACTTTAAAAAAAGAAAAATGGGAAAAATTCTGTAGGCATGCGGCACAGAAGAAACTAACTCCTACGGCAGCCTTAATGAGTATTTTCTCAGAGGTATTATCTGCCTGGGGTGCCGGACAACAATTCGGATTAATGCTTACGGTCTTTGAGCGAGATCCCGTTCATCCGGATATTGATAAAGTCATCGGTGATTTTACCCATTTGTCACTCTTAAGCATCAGCTGCACTCAACGAAGTATAGAAGAGAATGCACAGGCATTACAGTGGCAAATGCAGGAAGACCTGGAACACAAAACGTATTCCGCTGTTGAGGTTGTAAAAGAGCTTAACCGCATGAACCCTTCTGCTGATCTGTTTTATCCTGTTGTATTTACCAGTGCTTTAGGGCTAAACAAAGATGGACATGATTTGGGTGATCCATCCATGTTTGGGGAAGTAGGCTATTCGTCTTCTCAAACTCCACAGGTTTGGCTAGACTCTCAGGTCATGACTAAAAACGGCGATATGGTAGTGGCTTGGGATGCTTTAAACACGATATTCCCAGATGGATTGGTTGCCTCAATGTTTGAAACCTATACCCAAATGATTGAAAATGCAGTGCAGGATATTTCTTTCTGGGAAACAACATTAGGTGATCTGAGAACTCATGATGAGCGTGAAATCCAAAGATCAGCCAACCAAACTCAATATGATTATCCGAAACTTTTACTCCATGAACAAATTCTGGAATATTCTAAAAAAAATCCTGAAAGAGAAGCAATTGTTTTCAAAGAACATACTTATTCTTACAAGGAATTAATTGAAAAAGCCAATCATATTTCGGCATTATTACAGCGTAATCATATTCAAAAAGGAGCCAGAATTGTAGTTCAGATGCAAAAATCCTTTGAATCTATTGCTATTATTCTCGGTATTGTTCAATATGGAGCCTCTTATATTCCGATGTCGCATAACAATCCTGAAATCAGAACCGTTGAAATTATTCAGCAGGCAGAAGCACAGGGTTTTATCACGGATCAGGAATTTGATATCAAAGAACTGCAAACCGATAATTTCTTTCACCTTAAACATCATGACATTACTTGGGACTTTCTTGATTTTGAACAACCTGCTAGCCAACAGGAAGATGTTGCTTATATTATCTTCACATCAGGATCTACAGGAAAACCTAAGGGCGTAGTCATTACCCACGAAGCGGCTGTAAATACTATTTTAGATGTGAACAAGCGCTTTGAAATAAACGAGCATGATACCGTATTGGGACTATCAGCCTATAGCTTTGATTTATCAGTATATGACATCTTTGGAGTATTGGGAACAGGCGGAAAACTAATTGTTCCCACGGAAGAAGAACGTATTGATCCTATCGCATGGAAATCACTCATTGTGAAGCATCAGGTCACCTTATGGAATTCTGTTCCCGCTTTATTCAATATTTTATTGGATGCTGTTTCAGAAAACAATGACATTACCTTAGAAAAAGTCTTCTTATCAGGGGACTGGATTCCGCTTTCTACTTTTGAACGGATGAAAAAACTGCTTCCAAAGGCTAATCTGGTAAGCATGGGTGGTGCTACAGAAGCATCCATCTGGTCGAATTATTATGAAGTGCAAGAGATTAAAGAAGACTGGACCTCCATCCCCTATGGTTATCCCTTATCTAACCAGCAATTTTATGTGTTGGATGAATCAGGCCGCCCATGTCCTGCGTTTGTAAAGGGAAAATTACATATTGCCGGAAAAGGTCTCGCAGTAGAATATTGGAGACGTGAAGACTTAACCCAAAAAGCCTTTTATATACATCCTACCCTGAATATCAGGCTGTACGATACAGGAGACTATGGTCAATATATAGAGGATGGAATGATTGAATTTCTGGGACGAAAAGATGACCAGCTGAAAATCAATGGATACCGTATTGAAATTGCAGAAATTCAAATGGCATTTCAACAATGCAACCCAGTACTAGACCCTGTTATTTTACCCATTGGCGAAAAAGCAGCCCACAAAAAACTGGTAGCTTATGTGAAATCAAGCGAAGATACTTTTTCGGAATCTGAATTGAAAAAACAGCTGGCAAAATATCTCCCACCCTACTTTATTCCGGATAGTATTATTGCTTTACCTCATTATCCCGTAACAGCCAATGGAAAGATTGACCGAAATAAACTTATCCAACAGGCTGCGGAACAAACCTCATCCCGATCCGAAAAACCTGATGCAAGAAAACAGGCAATAAATTCAAAAAACGGAAGCATACATCCTGTACTGAAAGTCGTTCGGGAAGTATTTGATCTGCCGGAATTGAATGAAACGGATCAGTTCAGTGAGCTTGGTGTTTCTTCCATGGATATTATCCGTCTAGCGAACCAGCTGGAAACCCATTTTCTGGATCGTCCTACCGTAGGGGACATGGTAAGATTAAGTTCAGTAGAAGAGCTTATTGGGTATTATCTGGAAAAAAATATTCAGTTTGAAGAATTGGAAGAGACCGGTACCCATTCTGTTCCGCCTCAGTTCCTTCTTTATACCGCTGAACAAATGAAATACCTTAATGATTTGCGTTTCATCGATCAGTTAGAAAAAAGACAATCTTATAAGAAAAGTCGTATCGCACAACGTAAAGATCTTGGTACAGACAATCGTATTTCATTAGCTGATGCCCAAACACAGGATGCATACAGTGTGTGGAGAAAAAGCTATCGAAGTTTCATGGACAGAGCCATTTCGTTCGAAGAATTTAAAAACTATTTAAATCTTTGTTCTGCTCAGGCTATGGATCAAAATGCAAGGTTTAATTATGCTTCTTCAGGAGGAATATATCCTGTACAGATCTACATAACGGTCTTTAAAGATAAAGTAGAAAATATCCGGGAAGGGTATTACTACTTTGATCCATACAGCCAGGAACTGGTATTGATTTCCGATGAAAATGTCATTTCACCAACGCAGCTTAATTTTAACCATGACTGGCTTGATCAGGGAGCTTTTGCAGTACATCTGATCGCAGATATGGAAGCCGTTTATCCTATTTATAATAAAGAATCCCTGCGATTCTCTATGCTGGAAGCTGGCTTCATTTCTCAGCTGCTGGAAGCAGATGGTGCCCGTTATAATATAGGAGCCTGTCAGCTGGGAGGGTATGATTTTGAAAAGATCAGAGCCAACTTAAACCTTTCTGTACAACATTTTTACCTGAATACACTTATTGCCGGAGCCATAGACTTTCAATCCGAAAAAGCAGCAATGCAGACAGAGCGAGAATCATTTGAATGGCAAAAACATACAGATACCCTGCAATCATTAATCAATAGCTGTGATCAAAAAGAAGTAAAACTTTGGGTGGAAGAAGATAAATTAAAGTTCAAAGCCCCTGAAGGAGCACTTTCTCCCGAATTGCTTGAACAATTAAAAGCAAACAAAACTTACCTCATCGCTTATTTACAATCTGAAACCTTTCAACTGCATCAAAAACAATATGAACAATTTGCTCTGACCCCTATTCAGGCCGCATTTTTAATGGGCAGGGATAATACTTTTGAGCTGGGAAATGTTGGATCACATTATTACAGTGAACTGAAATGGGCACACCTTGATGTTGAAAAACTGGAAAAAGTAGTCAATCACGTTATCGGATTGCATGATGCCTTGAGGACGGTCATTTATGAGAATGGTACCCAAGCTGTTTTGCCACAGCAGCCCTATTATCAGATTAAAATATCCGATGAATTGCCAGAAACCATCAGAACAGAACGTTCTCACCACAAATATCCTCTGGGGCAATGGCCAATGTTCCATTTTGAAGTAAGTAAAGCCCATTCTGCAGAAACCATTTTGCACTTAAGCGTTGATCTTCTTTTACTGGATGCCTGGAGTGCCGATCTTCTGATGAAAGAAATTATTAAAGCCTATCAGGGTCAAAAAGTGCAAAAACCAGGGTACACCGTTAAACAATATATCACCGACGAGAAAAAATGGCATCTGGAACATCAACAGTTTATACAAAAGGCAGAAGACTATTGGGAATCTAAACTAAAAGATATTCCTGCGGGACCTGCACTACCCTTTATAAAACCGCTTTCTGAGATTGAAAATCCTCAATTCAGAAGATATACGTTTGCCGTATCAGATAAAGCCATTGAGGCATTAACTAAAAAAGCAGGGCAATACAATCTTAGCGCTACAGCGGTATTCGCAACCATTTTTTCAAAACTCCTGTCTCATTGGAGTGGCGGAAAAGCACTCACTTTAAATATGACTCTTTTCAACCGATTAGGACTTCACCCCGATGTTAACGAAATCATGGGTGACTTTACTAATGTGGCATTAATCTCCTATTTCCCTGAAAATGAAACAAATTTCTTACACGAAGCCAACGCTATTCAGGAGCAAATATGGCAGGCAGTAGAACACAGGGCCAAAAATGGCTTGGAAGTATTACGGGCTTTAAACAAAAACAATCCCGGAAAGGCAGTGATGCCTGTAGTATACACCAGTTTGCTAAGCAGCGAGTCCGCAGACACGGAAAACAATTTCTTCCCGAAAGGAGTGAAAGAAGTGTATGCCGTAAGCCAAACACCACAGGTGGTTATTGACCATCAAATCTATCGCAGAGGAGATGAATACCTGATCAACTGGGATGTGGTGGAAGAAGCTTTTGACCTGAAGCAGCTCGAAGAAATAGTATTACTCTATGAAACATGGGTACATCGGATTGTGAACGCCGAAAACTGGGAAATTCAGCTTAGTATAGATTCATAAAAACAAATTAAAACTACAGATTAAAACTATATGGACATTCTACAAAAATGGTTTCCTTTTAACCATAGAAAAATACGTGAGGAAAATGAAAATAAGAATGCGTTCCACTCTTCAGAAGAGCGCATTCAGGTATTTTGTTTTCCCTCAGCAGGCAGTGGGGCCAGCTTGTACAGAGCTTGGTGTAATACTGCCAATAACAGAGATATAGACTTCATCCCGGTTGAAATTCCGGGACGGGGTAACCACATTACATCACCAGCAGCGGCATCCATTGATGAACTCGTAGATGCGTTTTTATCGATTTTTCCAAAGGTAGTACGCTCTCCTTATATCATTTACGGGCATAGCTTTGGTGCAGCAGTAGCTTTCCAGGTTGCTTATACTTTGCAGGAAAGAGGTTTTCAACTACCTGAAAAACTTATCGTAGCCGGACGCCATGCTCCTCATATGAAAGATCCGAATCCCATGAGCAGTGCCAGCACCGATGCAGATATTATTGAAGAAATCAAAAAAATGGGCGGCACCCCGGACGCTATATTGAACCATCCTGAAATGTTACAGTTTACTCTTTCCCAACTCAGAGGAGACTTACGCACTCATGAATCCTTACGATATACAGGACAAAAACTTCAGATTCCAATTGAAGCCCATTGTGCTACACAGGATGATGCCAATAAAGAAATCGTAGAATATTGGAAAGAAGTCACCGCAGATGAATTTCAGATCAAGGAGTTTGAAGGCCATCACTTTTTTATTCAGGCATTGGGTGACCTCTATCTGAACTCCCTACTGGATACCATTACCCAAACAAAAAAATCACTCTCTTAAATTATTATGATTCATGACAAAGGATTCAATTCACTATAAAACAACATCCCAGATTATCCATGACGCTACTTGGCATATGGAAAATGTTCATATTTCACCGGAAAGATGGAAGATGATTCTGGATCAATCAAAAAAGCATGATTTACAGCCGGAAACCGTATTGGTTTTTGCTGCAGCACTTTCTTTAACAACCTGGCTTGATCTTCCCGATCAGGAAGCAGGCGAACAGATGAATATCATTAGTAAAAATGATTTTACATCTATTTTACTCAATCCCGTTGCCGAAAATATCGAATGGGATCAAAGTTTCCTGAAGTATTGTACCGATCTACGTGATTCTTTGGCTTCAGATCCCAATAAATCGACAGACTTGTTAGGCAATACATTTTCAGTGATTCTTCACAATGATTCATCAGATTTTAATATTCCCACAATAACATCTTCTGTTCTTATCATAATTACAGTTGCTGAAGACATACAAATCAAATGGTATGTTAATTCCGGATTTTTAAGTGAAGAAAAAGTAAAATCTCTGGCAGAAACTCACAATTGCCTGCTGAACTGGTCGTCACAGGAAAACTGGACTCAGCCTTTACCGGATCTTCTGAACCAACAGGAAAGAACAATTAGAAATGAAGTCAATCAGACTTTAACAGAGATTCAACCGAAACTTATTCATCAGGCTTTTTTCCAGCATGCTTCAAAACATCCTGAGGATACTGCCTTGTATTGGGAGGAAGATCAATCTTTCCAGATGAGCTACGGAGAACTCGCCAATAAGGCCTTGAAGCTTTCCGCAATTTTGGGAACCAACGGAACAAAACCGGACTATCGGGCAGCTATTGTATTACCAAAAGGTTCATCTCAAATCATTGCTGTGATGGGGATTCTAGGAAGTGGAGCATTGTATATTCCGGTAGGTGTAGAACAACCCGCAGGCCGTCAGGAAAAAATCTTTAAAAAAGCAGGTGTACAATTTATTGTTACTGACTCTTCAACTCTTTCTGATTTTCCTCATCTTAAAAATTTAGCACAGGAACAGCACATTACCATCATCAATATGGATGAACTCTCTGAGATAATTCCTTTGGAGGCTCCTGTCAATTCAGGTGTAGATCAATTGGCTTACATTATTTTCACTTCTGGATCTACAGGTGAGCCCAAAGGAGTAGAAATCACCCATTCTGCAGCTTGGAATACTATTCAGGATATCAATACAAAATTTAATATTACTGCTTCAGATCGAGCCTTAGCAATATCTGCCCTTGATTTCGACCTGTCTGTTTATGATATTTTCGGATTGCTGGCAGTAGGTGGATCATTAGTATTGATTCGTGAGGAAGAACGAAAAGAAGCTTTACTATGGGTAAATTTAGTTGAAAAATATAAAGTAACAGTCTGGAATTCAGTTCCGGCACTCTTTGACATGTTGCTTTTAAGTTCTTCAGCAGAAAATGACTTATCAAGCCTCCGTCTGGTATTAGTATCAGGAGATTGGGTAGGATTAGATTTAAAAGAGAGAATGCAGGAAAAATCAGAAAACGGTCAACTTGTTGCCCTTGGTGGTGCTACAGAAGCCTCTATTTGGTCTAATTTTTTTCCTGTGAAAGAGATTCAGCCGAACTGGAAATCAATTCCATACGGGAAACCCCTGGCCAACCAGAAATACAGAGTAGTGAACCATTTAGGCATGGATTGTCCGGATGGCATTACCGGAGAATTGTGGATCGGCGGAAAAGGAGTTGCTACAGGCTATACCAACAATGAAGAGCTTACCCATAGCCGTTTTGTTACTGCTCACGGAGAAAAATGGTATCGCACGGGTGATCTCGGACGTTACTGGCCGGATGGTAATCTGGAATTCTTAGGCCGCATTGATCATCAGGTAAAGGTGAACGGTTTCAGAATAGAACTCGGAGAAATAGAATCCGCTCTGAAAAGTTTTCCGGGCGTGACCCAGGCTACAGCAGCAGTGATTTCCATTAACAAGTCTGCTCATTTGGTGGCAGGAATTGTGGGAGAAAAAGTGACTGGAAGTGATGAGACTGATGATCTCCCGACAACCCCCTCTCCTATTGCCCAAACTGAATATGAGCTTCAAAAGCAGGTAGTCGCCAATTTTTTATATGAATTATTAAATCTATCTGACCATACGGTAAAAGCTACCGTCAATGATTCTGACCTTCTACTTTCAAAACAACCATTATCAGATCAGATCACACAATTAAAATCTGTACTCATTAAAGAAACAGGTATTGCTTCTGAACAATCTCCAATATTGGATATGTGGCTGAACTGGTTGCTTGAAGAAAATATTTTAATGGAAAAAGAAGACCAGCTTCTATTTGCTGAACTCAATCCCATCAATTCCGATGATTCTTTCCTGAACACTTTCAGAGAAAAGCTTAATGAACGAAAATCCTTGCTCCGTCAAATCCTTTCGAATGTTATTCCCTCCGTTTCTTTACTGGATGATGAACTTTTATCACCTGAAATACTAAGCACCCATGATAAAAGTACTTTGAAGGGAATTGAATGTATTGCCGAAAAAATAAATCAGGCAGCTGTCCAATCTGAAAAAAAGATGAAAATAGCTATACTGGGAGGACGCACAGGGATTTTAACTGAAAAGTTACTTCATGCCACTCAGAAAAGTGATATTGAATATTCTGTAATTGATGAAGGCCGTGCCATGGTACGCAGCTGTACCGACAGATTGTCTAAAGCAGGATATCAGGTGAACGGAATTGAACTGAAACACAATCAGGTTCCTGAGGAATACTGGTATCATTTTGATTTTGTAGTGGCTATTAATACACTTCACCGCTTCCCTCAACCGGATCAGGGAGTATTTATCAGCAACTTACTTTTAAATAACGGAGGAAGACTTTTAGCTATTGAAGCCGGATTACTGATGCCGATTGCTTTGATAAGCTCAGGAGTTATTGATCGTGGATTCCAACATTTTGATCTGCAACGAAGAGAAATATTCAGTCCGATGTTAAATAAAGCATCCTGGAAGAACTATTTTCTGAAAACAGGCTTTGCAAAAGTGCTTGCCGAAGAAATTGAAGATTCCTTCACCATTGTATATGATAGTTATTGTCCGGAAAACCGGCCTCAATTAAAGGAAACGCAGATACTTTCTCATATTCAGACATTATTGCCCCCCCACATGATCCCCGAAAAACTGGTTATTCTTCCGTGGATGCCATTGAGTACCAATGGAAAAATAGACCGAAAATCATTTACAGAACTGGTAAAAACCATGATAGAAGCAGATGTTCGTAAAAGTGCGGAAGATTTTGAAAAACCAACAGGAACAATGGAAGAAAAAATTGCTGAGATCTGGAAAGAACTTCTCGCATTGGAAGCCATAGGAAGAAATGATGTGTTCTTTGAAATAGGCGGAGACAGCTTATCTGCTACCCGCTTTCTCACAGAAGTGAAGAAAAAATTTGAAGTGAATCTCTCTCTGAGAGAATTATTTGGAGCGACTTTAAAAGATGTTGCCGCTAAAGTGCAAATAGAACACGTAAAGCTGCAACAGGAATTGGAAACCATGGAAATAGGAGAAATTTAATTATGATAGGAATAATAGGAGGATATGGAGAAGTAGGTCATCATGCCTGTCTTACTCTGCAACAATATGGTATTGGCCCTTTAAAAATTGGAGGACGTAACCCCGAAAAAGGAAAAGCAAAACAGTATGATGTATTACCCGAAGCCATCTGGGAAAAGGTAGACGTAGAAAGTGATGAAAGTATTGCCGGCTTTATTGCCGGTTGTGATCTGATATTAAACTGTGCTGCCCCATCCCATCGCTACTCCAGACGTATTGCCAAAATATGTTTACAGCATCATGTCAATATGGTAGATGCAGGAATAGACAATGATTATCACAGCAATCCATTAGATACCGGTGACAATATCATTGTTTATGCGGCTGGCGCTACACCGGGATTTTCAGGGTTGTTTCCGATATGGTTTGGGAAACAGTTTGACAAAGTTCATTCACTGCTTAGCTATTACGGTACTTCAGGGCAACTTTCAAAAGCCGGCGCAGAAGATTATCTGGAAGGCTCATTACATTCCAACAACGTTCCCCGTGCTGCATGGAGAAACGGTATTGTCCCGAATGTTTTATCACGAAAAAGCGGAGTTGAACTTCCTTTCTTCCCCGGAGAAGTCACCTTATTTCCTTTGTTTGATGATGAAACTCAGCTGGTAGCCCAAAGACTTTCCCTAGAAAATGGAGAATGGTATGCCGCCGTGGAGGGAGAAAAATCAATAGCAGCCCTTGACAGTGCCAGCTTTGAGTACAAAGCAAACCCCAAAGCCATGATTGAAAAACTATGCTTTGCGGTAGAAATGGATACCCTAGGCAGAAGCCCCTATTTCATTCTTATGGTTCAGCTAACCGGAGAATCAGAAGGTCGGGAAAAAACACAGACCGCAGTGTATGAGGTAGGAAAAATCATTCCTTTCTGTGGAAAAATGGCAGCGATTATTGTAAAAGCAGTACTGGACGGTAAGATAAAACCAGGATTACATCACGCTGCTTCTATTGATGATATCAATTATGTAATGGATCATCTGGAAAAAACCGATTCCACACACAGTATCCAGATCATTGACCACTCTATCGAAGAACTTTCTGTAGAGGAAGAAGGAACATTATAAAAACTAAAAAAAATGAACACGATCAAAAAATATAAATCAGGGAAAATAAGAACGGTAGTCATAGGCTCTACTTTCGGACAGTTTTATCTGGAAGCGCTCAGTAACCTGTCTGAGGACTTTGAGATCAAAGCTTTGATAGCCGGTGGCAGTGAACGTTCAAAAAAATGTGCAGAGGCATATGGGATACCTCTTTTAAACAATATTTCAGAAATAAATCCTGATGAAGTAGACCTGGCCTGCATTATTCTCCGTTCAGGAGTTATGGGCGGAAAAGGAACCGAATTTGCCCTTTACTGCATGGAAAAAGGAATCCATGTAATACAAGAGCACCCCATTCACCACAATGATCTCGCAACCTGTTTACGGGCAGCTAAATCAAACAATGTACACTTTATTACAGGTAACCTGTATGTTCATCTCCCTGCTTTTAAAAGGTTTTCCAAAGTCGCACAGCATCTTTTTGAAACAAAAAAGGTAGCCTATATCGATATAGCATTGGCCACTCAGGTATCATTTCCGTTGGTGCAGATGATGATTGATCTTCTGCCCAACCCGAGACCTCTGAACATTCATCATGTATTAAAAGATTCAGGCCCATTTCAGGTACTTACCGGTGAATGGGGAGGTTTACCCCTTACCCTTAGGGCCCATAATGAAGTCAATCCAAACGACCCCGATAACCATCAGCATTTATTGCATACCATTTCTATAGGATGTTCCGGAGGGACTTTATCTCTCACCGATACCCACGGACCTGTTGTTTGGAAAGCCCAGCTTCACATTCCGCATAATGAATTGTTGAGAAACGTCTCTGCCGAAAATCATCTGAATGAAAAAAGCACAATGGTTTTAGGACCTGAGTTTCCGCCTACCTATCAGGAAATTCTTCAAAAACAATGGCCAAGAGCTATTGGCAAGGACCTTCAGGCGATGAAAAGCTTCATCACAGGCGACAAAAAACCTGAGCAAAGAGCTCATCTGGAATTATTATGCACCCGATTATGGCATGACCTGACACATGCATTAGGATCCCCAACATTAAGACCGGAAGCATCGTATGAGCAGATTGAAATAAGCAAACTTATAGAGCTTGCAAACCATATTCCAGCCGAACCGGAAGAAATAAGCGTCTCTTAATCGGCTTTAGAATCAAATAATATGAATAACCCTATGACAACTTATATAGAATCCGTTGATGTTCAGGAGCTGATGAACAACATGCGTAAAAAGAAAATTCAGCTTTGGACCGAAGACGGAAAATTAAAATTCAAAGCTCCCAAAGGAGTATTGGAACCTAGCGACCTTGAGCAGCTCAAGGAAAATAAAATTAAAATATTAGACTTTCTTGAATCTGAAAATAAAACCATTACCATTCAGAATGATCTGCCGAACCGCTATAAACCGTTTCCCCTTACCGATGTGCAGTCAGCATATCTTCTGGGAAGAAATCCAGGATTCAGATATGGAGGAGTAGCCTGCCATCTTTATATGGAATTAAAATACAATACATTAGACCATGAGCTTGTAGAAAACATATGGAACAGATTGATTCAAAGGCATGAAATGTTACGGGCTACCGTGAGCAATCAGGGGTTCCAGAGCATTCAACAGGAAACCCCTCCTTTCAAGGTAAGCCATCAGGATGTTTCCTCATTAGCCATTCAGGAACAAGCCTTTGTTTTGGAGGAAGTTCGGGGACAGATGAGCCATCGTGTTTATGATACTGAACAATGGCCTTTATTTGATATTGCTGTAACAACCACACAATCTGAGCAGAAAAAAGAGTCCGTCCTTCATTTTTCGATGGAATTTCTTATTGCGGACTGGATCAGTATGTGGATGCTGATGGCAGAATTTGAAAAGCTTTATTTCAATCCTGATATTCAGCTTTCACCATTCAATCTTAGTTTCAGAGATTATGCCATTGCAGAAAGAGGTATACGGGAAACCCCAGCCTATGCCAAAGACCGAAACTATTGGCTGAACCGTGTAGAAACATTACCAGCAGGCCCTTCTCTGCCTGTGTCCCGCAGAGAAAACACCTCATCCAACCACTTTACAAGAAACAGTACGCTCATCGAAAAAAAGAAATGGGAAAGCTTTAAAGCAACGGCCAATTCGCATGGCATTACTCCTACTTCCGCAGTAGCTGCAGTCTATGCTTCCGTACTGGAACGCTGGAGCGAAACGGCTCATTTCTGTCTCAACCTTACCGTATTAAACCGTATGCCTCTTCATCCTGAGGTTCATCAGATTGTGGGTGACTTTACTTCGGTTAGTTTGCTTGAAGTAGATTACAGAGAACCCCAAATATTCAGTGAAATGGCAAAAAACATGAATATTCAGCTTTTTGACGACCTTGATCATCCTTTGTTTACAGGTGTTGAGGTGCTTCGTGAAATGACAAAAAAACAACAGAACGGAAGAGTACTTTTACCCGTTGTACTAACAAGCGCCATCGGGTTATTGGATACCGGTGAAGAAGCCGGATTAAAAGGACAAATCGGTGATTATAACATCAGCCAGACTCCACAGGTATTCATTGACTGCCAGGTTGTAGATACCGCACAGGGACTTTCTGTTAACTGGGATACCCGTGACGGAATTTTCCCGGAACATATGGTCAACGATATGTTTTCAACCTTTGAAAACCTACTCAACGAGCTATCAGATCATTCTGAATCATGGCATAAAAAAGAGCTTGTCATTTTACCGCCAAGACACCAGCAGGAAAGAGACCAGCTCAATCATGAACCTGCAGCACTGCCGAAAGCATTACTTCATGAACCTGTCATCAGGAATTTCAAAACTTTAGCGGACAAAATCGCCATTGTTGATCAGTATGGTTCATTTACCTATAAAGATATAGAGCAAAAAGCAGCTGCTATTGCTTTACAATTAAAACAACTGGGTTGTGGAGAACAGGATAAAGTAGCCATTACCCTTCCTAAATCCCACCATCAGGTCACCTCAGTATTGGCGGTACTTGCATTAGGAGGGGTATATGTTCCGATAGACCTCAATCAACCTGTTGACAGGCGAACAAAAATTATTAAAAATGCAGGGATCAAGTATGTTCTGACTTCAGATGAAATCACTCAGCAAGGATACGGAGTGGAAAAAAATGTACATATTATTGCTGTAGATACCTTACAAAATAGCAAAGAAGCCCATTTTGAAAAAATTTCTGCAAACATACAGAAAGATCACAATGCACCGGCCTATGTCATCTATACTTCAGGATCTACCGGTGAACCTAAGGGAGTTGTCATTTCCCATTTGGGAGCTATGAATACGATTGAAGACCTCAACAGACGTTTCAACATTCATGAAAAAGACAGCGTTCTTGCTTTATCACAACTCGGTTTTGATCTATCTGTGTATGATATTTTTGGATTGCTTGGGCTTGGCGGAACCATTATCTACCCTCACCCTGATCGTCAGCGAGATCCCTCCCACTGGCTGGAACTGATGCAAAACCATCACATCACAGTATGGAATACCGCTCCTGCCCTTATGCAGATGTTTGTTAATTTTCTGGAAACTGAAAAACAGGAAATCAGCAGTTCTCTAAGTCATTTCAGACTGGCATTATTATCAGGAGACTGGATTCCTTTGAACCTTCCCGATACCCTGAAACAGTTGGTTCCATCTGTACAACTCATAAGCCTGGGTGGTGCTACTGAAGCCTCTATTTGGTCCAATTTCCATATCTACAATGGCCTGCAGCCGGATTGGAACAGTATACCCTACGGAAGGCCGCTTTCCAACCAGGGATTCCGTATTTTGGATGAACAGATGAGAGATTGTCCGGAATGGAAGTCTGGAGATCTATTTATCACAGGTTCAGGGCTTGCACTGGAATATTTCAATGACCTTGATCTTACCCGTGAACGTTTTTTCCCACATCCCTCAGATGGAGAAAGGATGTACAAAACCGGAGATTTGGGCAGATATACTCCTGGAGGTGAAATTGAATTTTTAGGAAGAAAGGACAAACAGATTAAAATAAGAGGTCACCGTATTGAATTAGGAGAAATTGAATCTGCTTTAACCTTGCATCCGAATGTTTCCAATGCAGTGGTGATTGCAAAAAGCAATACCGAAAACAATAAAATTAAAACCTTATTCGGTTTTATCGTTCTCACAGGAAATCGATCTGATACAGACCTCACTTCCGCAATATTACAGTTTTTAGGTAAAAAATTACCATCCTATATGGTTCCTTCCCATCTTCAGGTTCTTGATAAAATTCCGGTAACCGTAAACGGTAAGGTCGATGTCAAAAAGCTGGAAGAGTTGTGTATGATTGATACAGGCAAAACCACCACAGGCATTCAGGATTTCAAAGATGAACTTGAAAAAACGATTCATGATTTATGGTGCAGCTCTCTTGGTCTTGATTATATTGACAAGCAGCAGAACCTTAATGACTTTGGTGCGGATTCTCTGATATCCGCACAAATGGCGGGAAAACTAAGAGATATTTTCGTTGAAAAAGGTCAAAATAATCTGACTTTTGATCTGATTCTAAGACAAATCCTTACTTCTCCTACCATTGCAGATCTTGCAGATTTCTTTAGAGATCAGGAAAACAATGCAGGAGTTCAGAAAAAAACTGAAGAAATTAAAAAAATAACCCGTATTGGAACACTTACCCATTTTGGAGGGGATCCCTCAGGAACACATCGTATCATTCTTCACGCCGGTGGTGGTACTTTGGAAAGGTATAAACATCTGATCCGCGAAATGGTCAATCAAAATTCGGGGGCGGTATATGGAATTTCAGTCGGGGATTTTGATGCCTATTGCGCAATAGACAGCGACCAACTAGTGGAGCGTATTGCCGATGATTATTGCGTATCCATTATTGAGAATGGAGCGAAAAAGGTACAGCTAATTGGTTATTCCATCGGAAGTATGATTGCTGTGGAAATGGCGAGAAGACTTAGCGAAAAAGGCATTGAAGTGGTAGATCTCTGTATTATAGATGCCATCCGTGTTCCGTTCAAGGTATACGATGACCTGTTTGTGGAATTCCGCTTCCTCCCAAATTTAGGGATTACTCCGGCAGATGCAGGTTTTGGGGAGATGAACGGGAAATTATTCATGAACTGGGTAACCCATACCTTGCAGGAAAATAAGAACGAGCTACCTGAAGGAGCTATTTTTAACTTACAGGGCAGCGAAGAGTTAGCTCAGGTAAGTTCAGTTTTCAACAACATGAAAGAAGTCAACCAGTCCGAAAGGTTTGATGCGTATCTTGATGCCATGAAGCGTTTATCCGGACGTGAAATGCCTAAAGAACTACTGGAAAGAACCTACCATACATTTGCCCAAAACTTTAAAGCTTCCCGATTTGTTTCTCCGCCTTATTTTGGGGATATCCGATATTTTAAAGCTAAAGACCAGCGTACAACAACGGCAACAGGCATCAATGATGACATCGTAGAACTGTGGTCTGAAATAAGTCTTGGAACACTTCAGGTTACAGATATTGAAGGAGATCATTTGGGTTGTGTAGGTGAAGAATATGCTCCGGATCTGGCAGCCCATTTAAGTAAATTTTAGAACGATAACAGAATGAAAAACTTACCTGAAAATTTGCATGCTGCCTATTTTGATGTGGATGGCACATTAGCCAAAAGCAATATTGTAGAACCTTTGTTATACATTAAAAAGCAGGTTATGCCTCCTTCCAGATATAATTTTTGGAAAATGATGCTTCCCGCTCGTTTCATGTATTGGACGATCCTTGATAAGATCAGCCGTGAAAGGTCAACAGCTTCCATCTATAGGCAGTACAAAGGTATTTCTGTAGAGAAAATGAATGTATGGAAAACCCAATGTTATCAGGAAAAATATAAGAGTAAACTATTCCCGAATGCGCTTGACACTGTCAGCGCATTGAGGGAACAGGGAGTCCGGATTGTTTTAGTCTCAGGTTCTTTAGATCTATTTTTACAGCCACTAGCCGAAGAATTAGGTGCAGAATTAATGGCATCCCGTCTGGAAACAAAAGACGGAATCTACACAGGAGAACTCGAGGGTATTGCTGTTACCGGAAAACGCAAAGCAGAGCTCATCAACGAGCACGCTCATAGTAATGAGTTCAATCTGGAAAACTGTGCTTCTTTCGGAGATTCAAGTGATGATATTCCCATGCTGTATTCAGTAAAATATCCTGTAGCCATTAACCCGGATAGGAAATTGGCTTCGTTTGCTCAAAAAAATGATTGGAATCTTTTAATATGGTCCTAGCATGCATATCTATTGTATACATATTGACAAAGCATTGAATGAAACTGAATTTCAGGAGCTCACCCGGTATGTTTCGCCTGATAAAAAAGCAAAAATCCACAGATTCCGAAAACCAATTGATGCTGCAAGATCATTATTGGGAGATTTGATCATCCGTACCATTCTATGCAAACACTATGGCTTAAAAAACGATGAAATACAGTATGAATATCAGGAGTTCGGTAAGCCTTTTCTTCCCAACCACCCTCATTTTCATTTTAATATTTCGCATTCCGGAGATTGGGTTGTAGGTGTGGTTTCAAACCATCCGATAGGCATTGATATTGAAAAAATAACGGAGGTAAAAGAAGATCTAACTTCATTAGCATTATGTACAGAAGAGCATCAAAAACTTCAAGCCCTTAATGAAATGGATCAGAACCCATTTTTTTTCAAACTCTGGACCCTGAAAGAGAGCTATGTAAAAGCGATAGGAACAGGCTTATCTGAAGGATTAAACACTTTAGAAATTACAATAAACAATGAGAATATAAGAATGAATAAGAATGAAAAACCTGTTCAGGCTTATTTTGAAACCATGGAATTGCAGCAAGGGCATCAACTCTCATTGTGCTCCCTTTCAAAAAATCTTTATAAAGAGATGCAGCTATTTTTGCTAAATGAATTCACAGAGGAAGTACAAAGCTTTTTGAGAATGTCAAAAGCCGAATTAATACCTTAAAATCGTTTTCCATATCTATGAAAAGGGGCTTGAATAGCATTCTCCCCAGGTCACACAAAGCAAACGGCGCCACTTTAAAACAAACGGCGCCGTTTTTTTAATTATTTCGGATGAAAGAACTATATTTAAACAATAATTCCCGGGGTATACCAAAGCAAATCTTTACAACAACTTTTATAAAAAATTGATCTATACAACACTTTTAAATATTGCGATTTTCCAGGGAATCATCTTAGGCTTAGTTATTTTAAAGTCTTCCCTATTCAATAGTAATTCAAATAAATATTTAGCCTACCTGCTGTTTGCTCTTTCAATGGTTTTATTGAATTATGTTTTTGAAATTGAAGGCGCATTTACATCCTATCCTCTGCTTCGTTTTCTGGACTATATTGAGTGGATATTTTTACTACCCGTCTTCATCTTCCTGTTTATCATAAACCGAATTGATGATACCGTAAAGAACAGACAAAGAACCTATTTGTACTACATTCCGTTTGTCTATTCTTCTACTTTTACTATTATTTACCATCTTAATGATATTTTAGGAATTTATAAAATCACAGGTTCAGGCATTTTTATAATCAATATCCTTAGACTGATTCAGCTTTTATTTGCTTTTATCATCATCCTGTTTCCTCCTTTTTACTCTTATTTCATGATAAGGCACTTAAAAGACCCACAAGAGAAAAAATGGGTAATTACCTTATTAACTACTCTCTATTTATTATTATCTACCTGGCTAATTACGTATATGGTTGGCTTCTTTTTTGGGATAGACATTTCATCTACCATGAGTGGGCTGGCTTTATCGGCAACATTTATCATGCACTGGACAGCCTATATAGGCATTTACAAATACAAGCTAGCCAAAAACAAAGAGGCTGTCTATCAATTTTTAAACAACGATTTGGCTATTATACACCCCAATCTGCAAGTTGCAGAAAACAGTATAACGCAAGAAAATAGCACTGCAGAAGCATACAAAGAATCTATAACGGCTGACAATCTTTATTTTCAAAAACTGGAACTTCTTTGCAAAGATGATCACATTTATACCGATAGTACCTTAAACAGAGAAAAAGTAGCTGAAAAGCTAGGCATAAGTGCGGGATATCTTTCTCAAATTATAAACACGATAACAGCAGACAACTTTGCTCATTATATCAATCAGTATCGAGTGGAGGCGGTCAAAGAAATGATTTCAAATCCGGAATATGAAAACTATACTTTGTTGACAATGGGGTTAGAATCCGGCTTTACTTCGAAGACCACTTTTTATAAAGCCTTTAAAAAAGTTACCGGCCAAACGCCAAATGAATACAAAAACACCCTCAAATAAGTACCATTTTGTCCATTTTTAAGCTTTTGAAACCCGTTCTAATTTTTATTATTTGAATTTTGCCTTTAAATAATTCAAATTACTTTTTTATGAAAAAGAACTTTTTACTGATCCTCTTTTTATTTGCTTTTTATTCTGTTAATGCTCAAAAAAACGAAACTAAAGGAGATCTGTCTGAGAAAAAAAATGAAATTAAACTGAATCTTATCTCGCCTTTATCCGGTGCCGTGGAAGCAGGTTTCGAACGGTATTTAAACAAAAATTCATCATTGGGTATCTCTGCATTTATTGTTTATGATAATACAAGAGAAGAAGATATGAATTACTTCATCTCCCCCTATTACAGATATTATTTTGGGAAGAAATTTGCTTCCGGCTTTTTTGTTGAAGGATTTGGAATGTTCACTTCCATTGATGGAAAAAAGATATACGCAGCAGACCATGTGACTTTCACGGAAAATAAAGATGTTTATGATCTTGCATTAGGTGCGGGACTGGGCTACAAACTGGTTACAAAGAAAGGATTTGTTTTTGAAGCCAATACAGCCTATGGAAGACTTATTTTTAATGCAGACAAAACAGATCACGATCAGGTTATAAAGCTAGGATTGAGCGTTGGTTATCGATTTTAATATCAACTCTAGCCAAAGCATAGCAAAGTAATTGTTTGCGATGAATAAAGTACAAGACTAAAGAATGAATGAAATCCTGACGAGAGTTGGGATTTATTTTCATGAGATAAAAATTCTGCCTATTGCATTCCGTTTTTTATTCTTTTCTTTTTAGTTTTACCAAGCTGCCAATGGTTTTTATTTATATTTGTTATCAACTTAAAATTTCTCAATCATGAAGTTAGAATTATATCAAATAGATGCATTTACAGAAGAAATTTTCCATGGAAATCCTGCATGTGTTGTTCCGTTAAAAAATTGGTTACCCGATGAAACTCTCTTAAAAATAGCCCGTGAAAACGCTGTAGCAGAAACAGCATTCTTTATTGATAATGGAAGCTCCATTCATCTGAGATGGTTTACCCCTGAAATAGAGATGGACCTATGCGGGCATGCTACCCTAGCCACAGCGCATTGCTTAGCTTCCCTCTTAAACTACGAGAAAAGCAGAATTGTTTTTGAAACCAAAAGCGGCGAATTAACCGTTGATATAAAAGACGGATTTTATTATATGGATTTCCCATCAAGAATGCCTGAAACATCTACTCTGCCTGATAATATTGCCCAATCTCTTACTATTCAACCGAAAGAAATTTTTAAATCCAGAGACTATGTTCTAGTATACGAGTCTGAGGAAGACATCAAAAAAATCAAAATCGAAAGATCTCTTTTTGATCTTATCAATCTGGATCCGGGAGGGGTTGTGGTGACTGCAGCAGGTACAGACAGTGATTTTGTTTCAAGATACTTTACGCCACAATCATCAATCCTTGAAGATCCCGTAACCGGTTCTGCACACTGCTCACTCATTCCATTTTGGTCATCTAGATTGGGAAAAGATAGGCTTTTTGCCCGCCAGCTATCAGAAAGAGGCGGCCAACTCTATTGTGAAAACAAAAATGAAAGAGTAATTGTGGCTGGTAAAGCCAGAACCTATTCCACTGGTCACCTATGGATAGAATAGCCTTATTTTGAGTTATTTATATCATAAAAAATAAAATCAGAATAGATGAATTTCTATTCTGATTTCTATTGATTAACAAACGCGCCAATCCTATTTAGGATCCGTTACACGCTCTCTGAAAAGACCTTATTTTTTTCAGACCCCACTTTTCCATTCTGATTCTTCTTTTGATCCTGCGGATATACACATACACCACCCACCCAGGTTTCCAATACCGGGATGTTTCGCATTTTCATATATTGTTCAGATTGGGTCTTCAACGAAAGAGGATCTTGTTCCAATATAACAAAATCAGCAAAGTAACCTTCATTTAATGATCCTACCCATTTATCTGCGTAGCATTGCCATGCAGCATCATAGGTAACTGCAATCAAAGCCTGCTCAGGGGTAAGACATTCGGTACTATTTAAAACTTCAATGCTTGTTGTTTTCTTTTCCATGATTCTGGTAATTGATTGTTCCATCATTCTCAAAGGTCCCAATGGGCTTACCTCATTGTCGCTGTGAAGGGTAATTCTCATCCCTACAGCAAGCGTGGAACCACAAAGATCAAGCATTTGTGCTTTCTCACCGAATATTACTTTCTTAAAAGCATATCCCCAATACCCCACATGCCCGATAAGGAAGCTTGGAGAAACTCCCATCTGAAGCATATTTGTAATTTGATCCGGAGTCAGAAGAGAGCAATGCTCAATTCGGTTACGCAGTTCGGGGCCTTTATATTGAGCAAGAGCACTTTGATAAGCATTGATGGCAAATGTTACTGCCTGATCTCCATTGGCATGAACCATCAGCGGCCAGCCTTTGCCGGCTACCACGGTATTGATTAGTGCATTATAACTCGGTGGAATTGTATGGGCAGGAATCCCCGCTTGTGGGAAATTAAATATCCCTGTATTATCAGCAGGATCACACAAGTACGGAGCGCTCTGATAGCCGGTCAGCCCTTGGTTAGAACCATCCGAAACTACTTTAACATGTCCATAATAAACAGGTTTATAATCGTCCGGTTCTGTATAAGCACCCAGATTATCTGCATCTGCCTGGCTGGAGCAAATATAGGCCCCGCCCGTTCTTACCAATTCTGTATGAGTTTCAGAATACAGCGTCAAAAGTTTTTCAAAACCTTTATTCAATCCGGCATCGTACATAAAGGTAACTCCTCTGGAATTTGCCAATTGAAATAGCTCGGTGAGATATTTATTTATATGTACACTCATCGCAATGATCTGTATCATAACCACTTTCAATGCAGGGGTCATTTCCGGACTTTCCTGCAGCTGCCCCTTCGTTTCCAGAATATACTGATCTACCGTTTTATATTGCTTTTTTATTTCACTGCTGTTTTTATATACATGCTGTAAAGCCTTGGTGTTCAGATAAAGGGTATGCATAGAAGCGCTTAGCAGCATGATAGGCTCATTGGCATTGATACTGTCCAGCACCGTATTATCAATGGTCTGTAACTCTTTTGAACCATCTTCTTTTACTATAAAAGGCATTAATGACGGATCCAGTCCTCTTCCCAAGATAACATAGCCTGGGATTTTAGGAATGTTTTTGTTTATAATGGCCCCCACAGAAGTTAGATCATATACAGGCAGTAGATCCTGCCCGTTAAAAGGACTCACATCCAGCCAGTCAGACATCATTGCCGTAGGAACCATATGAACATGGGGTTCAATAAGTCCCGGGAGTAGAGTCTGAGTTCCTGTTAATTCTCTTTTTTGATGCTTCGGATGATGTTTGAGCATATACTTGGCTACCGTATTTTTATCACCGGTAATCACAACTTTCCCATTGGCCATCCCAATAGATTCCACCGTATTTGTTGACCCGCCAATCATAGGGCGGATGGTTCCTCCGCTTATTATCAGCGCCTGTGGTTTTGGGTTGGACTTCTTTCCGAAAACGGCTTTCATTTTTGCCAGATTTTCAGAACTAAAAAGCTCTTCTTTAAGAATTTCTAAAACAGGATTGTTGCAGGCACAGTGCGTACAACCGTGTGTGTGTTTGTGTAATTTTTCCATAAAAATAATTTGGTTTGATGGTATGTTTAAGTTTAATTCTGCCGTATCTGCTTTCAATTATCGATGATTTTTATGCCCATAGAAAGATAGGCCTAGCCAACGCAAGGAATATTATCGTATTGAAATTTTATAGGGTTATTTTTAGTATATTATACTTTAATAAATATTTATGTTAAAATATTTTTCATTTATTTTCATGTATTAGTTTATTTCATAAAAATAATAAAAATATTCATTCAACTTCTTTTTTTTCACCAGATATTGATTAATTCTTTCTATCTAATATTTTAATTTACAGCATGTTTTCCGTTGAGTTCTCCTTCAGGGCATTTAATGAACCTCATTTTACTAGAAGAATGTCTCCTTAATCAGAAATCATATCCGTAAAATTTATCAATCCCATTCATTTTTTTCTAAAATAAGACGTTAAATATCAATTTTCGAAGTCTTTAAATCATTACATTAGCACAGAATTAAAATGCGCTAAGATTTCTATGAAAAACATATTCTGTGTATTGCTTCTTTCTATGGTACAACCTGTACTGGCACAAACTAAATTAGAGAAAGCAATTACCAATCTTGAGGACCATTACGATCAGGAGAAAGTATACTTACTTACCGACAAATCACAATATGCAGCGGGGGACAAAATCTGGTTTAAAAGCTTTGTATTTGATGGCTATAACCGTTCCGCATTATCTACTACTCTATTTGTTGAATTATACAATTCTGATAAAAAATTAATAGACTGGAAAACAATACTCCTTACCAATGGAGAAGGAAGTGGAGATTTTAAACTGAACGAAAACCTTCCCGAACAAGTTTACTTTGTAAGAGCCTATACGCCTTACATGAACAATTTCAATGAGGATTTTCAGATCGTTAAAGCTCTTCCTGTTTACAATCCCAGCTCACCGGAGTCACTGGTGATTTCCAAAAGTTCAGATTGGTCTGCAAAAGCCTTTCCGGAAGGAGGAAATTTCATTAACGGTATCCCTACCAAGTTTGCCGTAAGATTATCAAGCAATACTTCTCTGCCGGAAAACTGGACCGGAAAAGTGATAGATACCCAGAATCCTAAAATGCCTGTAAGCACCTTTAAATCTTTTGATAAAAACGTTGCTGCCTTTACCATAACTCCGGCTTCAGGAAAAAAATACCAGGTTGTTATCCAGGACAATGCAGGAAAAGAAAAAACAATAGATCTGCCACAGGTTGCAGACAGCGGCCTCCATCTGGACATCAACAGCTCCAAAGACGGGGTGAAATATACCCTAAAGGGAGTTAACCTGAAACAACAGCTTCAGGGCTACAAAATTGTTGGAACCATCAATAATCATCTTGCCTACAAAGCCAATATTAAGCAGCTTACCAATGAAGTATCAAGTCTTATCCCTCCAAAAATAAGTAATGGAGCTAATGCCATTTTGCAATTAGCCATCTTTGATGATCAAGACCAACTGGTAGCAAAAAGACTTTGCTTTATAAAACCTAATGATTTAAAGATTGAGAAAGCCGAAATTATTGGCCAGAGCCTAAAGCAAACCCCAAGATCTTTCAATAGTATTGACCTTTCTCCGGAATCATATTTTAAAAACTATACGGTGTTGGTAAGTGAAGATGATGGAAGCAATAAGCCTGACGAAGAAAATTTACTCAGCAGCCTGTGGTTAACAGGAGATTTTACTTCAAACATAGACAGCCCCGCACAATACTTTTCCAAAAACGCCAATGCAGAAGCGCTGGACGCTCTGCTTATTTCTGAAAACTGGAAAAGATTCGACTGGACCTCCGTTCTTAGCGGATCTGTACCTACCATTAAAACCAATTCTCAACAATTTCTTTCTTATAAAATAAAACCAATTAAAAATAATGCCCTGCTGATCAACACTCCCATAAGCCTAATGTTGAAACTGGGGAAAAACCAGCCTGTCCTTAATCAGTTTATGACGGATCAAAACGGATATGCGTATTTAAATAACCTTAACAATGATGACCCTTTGGAAGTTTCATTATTCGTAGGTTCAGAAAATGATAAAGAAGCCAATACGGACAATTTATTCGTCACGATAGAACCATTGGTTACTCCTACTCCGTTTAAGGGCAATTTCCCGTCTACAAAATACACATTAGTAAAAGGCAGTGAAAACAAAACCCTCCCTCCTGCTATTTCCAAGGCCATCAATACTCAAAAAAACAATAAAAAAATTGAGAGTGCCGAGATCCAGATTGAACAGGTAAAATTAGTAGGGAAAAAGAAGGATCCAAAAGAAGAATTAAATAAACAATTGTCCAGCGGCATGTTTAATTCCATCAATGATGTTGTGTTTGACTTCGTGAATGAAGACCAGCGTGCAGCGGGAGCAAACAATATATTAGACTGGCTGCAGGGAAGAGTGGCCGGTGTAACGCTTCAAAGAAATAGCTCAGGAATCAATGTACCCTATATTCGCAACAAGCCGGCAAAACTGTATCTGGATGAGATGATTACCGATCCTACCTTGATTAACAGCATTCCTGTAAGTAATATTGCGATGGTAAAAGTGATCAAAAATTCAGGATTACTAGGTGATGCAGTAGCCATCTATACAATGAAGGGCAATATGCAGTCTAAAAACACTGGAA
This sequence comes from Chryseobacterium aurantiacum, assembly GCF_003020585.1. Lineage (GTDB taxonomy): Bacteria > Bacteroidota > Bacteroidia > Flavobacteriales > Weeksellaceae > Chryseobacterium > Chryseobacterium aurantiacum. The sequence continues at coordinate 1,240,226 of NZ_PXUE01000001.1, read as the reverse complement.
AAGAAGCAACAAAAGCAAACTCAGCGATTATCAAAGGATATGATAAACCTTCCGAGTTTCTTATTGAAATGCTGGATGATGACTCTCCCGCTAAAATTGAAAATGACACCAGACAAACTCTCTACTGGAATCCCAATTTATTTGACAGCGACTACGTTCCGCCAAGAATTAAATTCTTCAATAACGACACTGCAAAGCAATTTAAAGTTTTGATCATAAGCTTTGATGAAGATGACCATATCCTTTATCAGAATGAAATCTTTAAATAATATATTGTTCTACATACAAAAGCCTTTCAGTTCTTCTGAAAGGCTTTTTTAGTATCTTTAAACAAGGCTGAAAAGAGTATTGACAGTAATTCTCCAGTGTTAAAAGACTGAATATCCCTTTATTTTACGCACTTCTCAATTCCCCCATTTCCTTTACCAGTTTCGGGTACATGGTCTGCAGGTCAGCACCTCCCTTTGGCTCGCGGTTCATCTGCCTGTCCGTACTGTCATAATGGTTCTCGGGATAAAGCTCATCTACGGTATCCCTTATTTCCGACTCATCTTCGTTGTCATGATTAGCAGAATAGGCTTCATCAGCTACATACAACAGCCCCTCTGCCCAGCAGTCTCCAATATTAAAGCTGTACTTCCCGCTTACAAATGCCTGTATATCTTTTTTAATATCATCAAAAAACGCCTTGCCTTTCAGTAGCAGCCAACAGCGGAAATAAATAAATCCGTCGTCAGAAAGATAGTCCTTAAAGATATATTTCCCATTCTCCGAACTGAATTCGCATTCCAAAACAATGGAAAGCTCCGCAATTTCAGCCGTGTAAAGGTCACTCAGCTTTTCCTGCAGGGTCTTTTCAAAAAGAACAAGCCTTTCTTTCCCGAATCTGGAGAGATACGCCGTTAGATTTTCCAGATGCTCCTCTACATCATACTCGCTCCAATGGGCGTTTTTGTATTTATTTGATTTTTCAATGGCTTCCCAGAAATAAATATCCGCTTTTTCGGTTTCAGAAAGTTCTGCCTTCTGAGGAATTTCCTCATGTTCAGGAATTTCCGTGTATCCCTTTTTGAGCTTTTGGCTGATCAGTTTTTCAGATTCCCTGATGCACTCCAATTCATCTGCAAATTCTTTAATGGTTTCACGTCCCTTGGTTCCTGTTTTTCCAAAAACTATTTTTTGGGTATTTCCCGAATATTCAACATTCCAAAATTTATCCGAGACTCCATTTTGATTGATCAAATTCTTTTTCATAAATATATAAAAAGGTGATTTAGGTATTTAAGGAATTAAACTACAAAAAAATAAGGAACCCAGCTATTTTATTCGGTTTTAGTTTCATTAAGTCTTTCCTCTCCTTTCAAGAATAAGGTGTGCGGCATCCAGCATTTTAGTGAGGTGAATGTAGGGACTTACAATATTTCTTTCCGGTAAATTATCGTAGATCCCCATTGAGAAATAGACAATACCCGACATAAAATAATCAAACTCCTTGATGCTGTATTCCCTGAAAGCCTTTTTGAAGACCAGCAGAGGATTTTGATATTCTTTCTCAGAAAGCAAGCCGAGAAGAGAGGGCGAAACACGTTCCAAAGGGGCATTCATACTCCGCTTTTTTTCCTTTAAATGAATAAGATAGCTTGCCCGTACAAACGACCGTATAGACTGGTGAAACTGAAAGATAACGGACGGATCTTCATTAATCCAGCTATTTCTCTTTACCGCATAGTTCATAATGTTGTTGAGTCTTTCCTTGGAAGCTGTAAGGTCATGAAACTGAAAGAAGGTCTCCATCAGCTGCAATCCTGAGCGTTTCTTATCCCCTGCCCAAAAGCTGGTTTCAAAGGTGGTTATCATTTTTTTCATGGGGTTGTAGGGTTGTGTTTTTGTAATAAGTCTTTTTCTCATCATGCTTGGGTGGTTTTGGATTGGGCACAGCGCATTATGCATCATGAACATTTCACGATACCTATGAAAGCAGAATTGCATTGTAATTCTTCTGTGCTAGATACTATTGGTTTTCTGTTAACGATTTTATGGGCTGTAAAGGAGGAAGCTCAAAAAATGCTGAGCCTCCCGCCCATACGAACCTAAAAATAATATGACAAAATTGTGTTTTCCTGAAAAGCCTAAGGCCGCAATGGATTGTACACCCCATTGTAACATCTCATGATACTTAATGTGAGAATGCAGGCTTAGAAAAGATAATTGTAGAAAAGCAGAACAGCATGAAAATAAAACGGCATGGGACTCTACAATATCCAATCTGAGGTACTGGTATACCTTGTATACAGATAAGGGAGAGAACCCACGCCTAGGTCGTGAGCTTCCTGCTTATCGTCTCGTATACTTTAAATTACCAGTTTTCAGATTGAGATTCTAAGCAATAGCTTCTTTTATTCGTTGAAGTATCGCAAAGCTACTTTAATGTAGCTTATCTTACAAATGTAATAAAAACAATTTAATTACGGTCGATCGGCCGTAATTTTTTATTTATTAATTGTTTCATTTGTTTATATGACAGATATAAACGAGAAAATTTGCTCATACATTACAAAAAAATGGTTGATCCCTTGGCTTCAAGAAGGCAAGTCACAAACTTCTTTTGCAAAAAACCATGGTGTTGAAGAAAGCACTATTAGAAAAATAAAAGGCGAAGGAACCTATAGAATACCTGTTGAAACACTCTTTAAAATGTGTGAAACGAGAAAGATTAGTTTATCTGATTTTTTTAAACTTATAAATGAATAAATCCCGACGAGAGTTGGGATTTTTTTATGATGAAATCTTTAAGAAATTCCGTGAAAATACGGATTGAAAGTTTTGTGGTGATTTTTATTTTTGCAGTTTACGGAAAGCCGTAAACTACAAATATGATGTATTGTGTACATTTGACATTATACAGCAATTTTTAATATTGGATAAAAGAAAACATATACTATTTATAAACTTGATTTAAAAACTACTCACCGGAAGAACAAATAGATAGAATGTTATGCGAATTGATAAGATAAATTTTTTCTTCCCTCAAAACATTAACAAACAAATAAGTATGGAACCCATAATAGAAAAAATTAAAGACTTTAAAAAAGTACTAGAAACAGAAATTGAAATTGATTTATTCAATAAGTTAATATCACATTGTCAAGATAGTACAAATCAAAATCTTATGACCCAATATATTAATAATCTATCAATAGAGGAATGGGTTGAATTGTATAGAAATTTAGATATAAATGTTACGGAATATCAAGTTAAAGAATTTTTAGATTACATGATAAAGTATTATAAAGGTTTTCATAAAATTCATGGAAAAACATATGCTGTAAGTAGAGGATTTGACAAAGAATCGGAAAATTTTGAATTTGAAAAGATTGTTTTCTATTCCATTAATTTGTAAGATTCTCTTTACTAAATAGTAACCATGAAAATAAAAAAACTTTTTATTAAAAACTTTAGAATACTTTCTGATGTTCAAATTGACTTAGAAGATGAAATCTCGTTGGTTATAGGAAAAAACAACTCGGGTAAAACTTCTATTCTTACAGTTCTGGATAAGTTTCTAAATCAAAGTGATAAGAATAATTTTTCAATTGAAGACTTTAATTTGTCCTTTAAACAACAATTGCAAACTCTTATTGAAGATCCTACAGAACTTTCTGAAGAAGAGTATCTTAAATGCTACAATGGTATTTCATTAAGAATATTAGTATTGTATAATAATACTGATAATTTCATCAATATTCAAAAATTAATGTTAGATCTTGATTCCGAAAATAACCACATTGTATTAGGATTTGATTATTATTTAAGTTATAAAAATTATTTAGGAATCAGAAAAGATTTAGCACAATATAAACATCGTGAAAATGTTAAAAAAGCTGAGGCAGAAGCTTGTAAGCCACCTAAAAAATATAATATAAAAGGATTTTTAGAATTTTTCAAATTACATTATCAAAAATATTTTGAAACTAGGAAAAAATCAATTTTTTATGATAAGACTTCACACAAAATAATTGAGGATAATTATATATTAATTGAAGACTTGAAAATATCTGATTTTATTAGTTTCAAATACATTTCAGCTACAAGAGATGTTACTAATAAAGAAACAGATAAAACACTATCATTACAAACATCCAAGATATACGAAAGAAAAGAAAATGATGAAAGTGAAGCTAAGAAAATAGATGATTTCTATGATACCATAATTAATACTGATGAAGAATTATCAAAAATTTATGAAACCTTCTTCGAAGATATAATTGTTAAAATAAAGAATTTAGGAGGAATACGTGAGAATGAATCAATATTAAGTGTACTTTCCACATTACAATCAAAAGAACTTTTAAAAGGTAATACAACTGTTTATTATAAGCATGATCTATCAGATTTGCCAGAGCAATATAATGGTCTAGGTTATTTAAACCTTATAAGCATGATCTTTGAAATTGAAATAAAAAAGTACGAATTTCAACGATCTACATTAGAAGCTCCCTCGGATATTAATTTATTATTTATAGAAGAACCTGAAGCACATACTCACCCACAAATGCAATATGTTTTTATAAAAAACATTAGAACAATTGTTGAAGATAAAATATCAAAAAAAATAAAAAATACTGATAATGTAGAATTTGAGATTTGCCGTAGTTTACAGACAATAATTTCTACACATTCTTCTCATATTGTTGCAGATAGTAATTTTGATGAAATTAAATATTTAAAAAAGACAGATACAATAACTTCTAAAAATTTAAAGGATTTAAAAAAGATATATGATGATACTGGGAAGCAATATCAATTTCTTAAACAATATCTTACTATAAGCAGAGCTGAAATTTTTTTTGCCGATAAAGCAATATTAATAGAAGGAGATACAGAACGTATACTTCTACCAACAATAATGAAGAAAATAGACATTCATTTGTCTCAATCTGATAAAGAAGATAAAAAAATCCCATTACTATCTCAAAATATTTCAATCATTGAGGTTGGAGCCTATTCTGATATATTTGAACTTTTTATAGATTTTATAGGTATTAAAACACTTATTGTTACTGATTTAGATAGTACTCGTAAAGTTAAAAAACTAAATAAAAATGATAAAGAAATCACAAAAGGTGAAGCCTGTCGTGTCGCAATAGGGGATAATTATACAAATCCAGCACTTAAATTCTTCTTAAATAATAAAACTCTTGAAGAATTAAAATCTCTCACATTAAAAGATAAATGTTTGATTAAAACAGATGATAAATGGATTCCAAATGAAAATGGCACTGTATGTATTACTTATCAGACTGATTATAATGGATATACCGCAAGAAGCTTTGAAGATTCTTTTTTAGCTATATCGCAAAATAAAAATTTAATCGTTAATAAAATAGGTAGCTTTAAAGGAATTAAAAATCCTAGACATTTTGATGATGAAAATAAAGATTCTTATGATTTAGCAAACGAATGTATTAATAAAAAAACCCATTTTGCTTTAGATATCTTATATCATAGTAATGATGATTATTCTAATTGGGAAATTCCTGAATATATAAAAGAAGGTTTGTTATGGCTGAAAGAGAATTAAAAAATGAAATAGATCGGATTTTTGATCATATAGAAAAAGGAGATAATTTTTTATTAAGTGGTGGAGCTGGAAGTGGAAAAACATATACCTTAGTACAGTGCATAATTGGAATAATTGATAAGTTTCCAAATCATAAGATTGCCTGTATCACATATACGAATTCTGCTGTTAAAGAAATTGAAGAGCGTATAGATCATAAAAACTTACAGGTTTTAACCATTCACGACTTCTTATGGAATTGTATAAAAAATTTTCAAAACGAATTAAAATATGCAATAGTTACCCTAGCTAATAATCCCTTGCAGAAAAAAATAAATATAGAAAACCCCAATATAGAAATGTTTTCCGAAGGTATTAGATATATGGAAAATCTAAATTTATCTAAAGGAATAATTTCACATGATGAGCTATTAGTAATAGCTGAATATTTATTTGAAAATTATGAAAAATTATGTGATGTAATAAAAGACAAATTTAATTTCATATTGATCGATGAGTATCAAGATACTAGCGAATTAGTGATAAGGATTTTTCTAGATCACTTCAGAAAGGGGTCAAAAAAAAATATAATAGGTTTTTTCGGAGATGCAATGCAATCTATCTACGAAGACGGTATTGGAGATTTAAATAAGTATAAAGAAAATGAAGGTAATTACTTGGTTCAAGAAGTTAAGAAGCTAGAAAATAGAAGAAGTCCAATTAATGTAATTAAATTAGCTAATAAAGTAAGAAATGATGGTCTAGAACAATTACCGCAATTGGAAAAAACGAACCCTATTCCCCCAAATATGAATGAAGATGGTACAATTAAAGAAGGGGAAATTAGATTTTTATATTCTGCGGAAAATAATTTGGATAAAGTTAGAAAATTTTTAGAATGGGATTTTAATGAGAGGGATAAAGACGGGAATTTAAAGTGTAAAGAGTTAAATCTAACTCATAATCTTATAGCAAAAGAATCTCAATTTGGATCCTTAATGGACATTTATAACAATGACCAAATACTAGTATATAAATATCTTGTCGATGTTTTCTTAAAAAATAATCCACAAATTCAAATTGATGAAAATGATACTTTTGGAGATGCCATAAAAAAATCTGGACGAGTTCCTAATGATGGTAAAATGTCTGACTTCATTAATGCAAATATTGATCTATTTAACGAAGCTAAATCATATAAATTTAATTCATTTAGAAAAATTTACCTAAATAGTGATATTCTTACGGACGATAAAAAACAAAATGAAAAAGACTTAATCAAGAAAGGAACAAAAAGAGATAACTTATTAAAACATTTATTTAAAATCCAAAATTGTATAAGGCTTTACAATGAAAAGAGATATAATGAATTTTTGAAAATTACAGATTATAAGATTAATTCAATTGAAGACAAAAAAATATTACAAAATCATATAGAAGCTCTTTCAAAAACTGATGAAAAAACGATTGGTGATGTAATTGAAAAAGCAAATGAATATAAATTGGTTTATGCTGACGATAAACTCTATGAATTTATACAAAATAAGCAATATGTTTATAATAGAATTTCTAAGGTTAAATATTATGAATTCATTAATCTATATAATTATTTAGAAGGTTTTACACCATTCTCAACTCAACATAAAACAAAAGGAAGAGAATTTGAAAAAGTCCTTGTCATATTAGATAGAGGTGGTTGGAATAATTATAATTTTGAATATGTTTTTGATGATGGAACAGTATATCAATCTTTGGTTGACGGAAAGGCAAAGACAAAATCAAAATTGTCAAATTATCCTAAAATTAAAGAAAGAACGAGCAAAATATTTTATGTTTGTTGTACTCGATCTAAAGAAAAACTAGCTATTTTTTATCATAAGCCCAAACCATCTGTTATAAAAACTGCAGTAGCTTGGTTTGGTGAAGAAAATGTTATAAACATTGATAATCTCTAGAAATTAAATATATAATTATATTTTTATATTCAAATCTCATTAGAAAAGAAAAAGTATAAAAACTTTTTCTTTTAGCTTATGAGCTAACAGAATGCAATATTATCACAAAAACAAAAAGTTTAGTATATTTATAATAGGTCATATTGAGTCAGCAAAAGTAGAATAAGTAATTTAAGCCTCTCTCCGAAGTCACCCAACTTCGGAGATTTTATTTCAAACAAGAACATATAATTCATTAAAAACCTCACTACAAGAACTGTAGGCCGTTCCAAAGTACCGCTGGGTAATACCACAACTATCTCAAGCTTCTTCCCAATTGCCGATAACTAGTTGAGGAACTACAAATACCCACTTTTCCAATGGATGGAAGCATTTGTATAAATGCCTCGCGACACTTCCAAAACTAATTTCAGACCGTTCCAAAGTGCTTCTCGGCAATTCCACAACTATCTCAAGCTTCTTCCCAACTGCCAATAACCAGTTGAGAAACCACAAATACCCCCTTACCCAAGGGGGTAGAACCAGTTGTATAAGGGGCTAGAGATACTTCCCTAACCCCCTAGAGGGTCTTCTTAACGGCCTATACCCCCTTAGGCAAGGGGGTAGAACCGGTTGCATAAGGGGCTAAAGGTACTTGCCCAACGGGCTCCAGCCCCTTATTCAGAGGGTGTCGCCCCTTATCATAGTCCCTGGAGAGGGTTATGGAACGGGGTACAGGAAGAGATGATGAAAAGACCAGCTTCAAAACACGAAAAAAAATAAAGAAAAACAGCCATGCAAGTTAATTTCATGGGAAGATTTTATCCCTGCTAACTGCCCTGTAAAGTAGGTACAACATGTACACACTTGCAGATATGTTACAGATTCTCTTTCCATACGGATTTCCGTAAGGGGGTAACGCATTAATTATTTACTTTAGCCCGTGTTAAAAAAATCACACAAAAAAGAATTAATTGTTATATTTACCAAAAAACAAATGCTTATGAAGAAAAATTTAGTCTACGGGCTTTTAGCGCTCGCCACATTATCTATTTCACTCAATTCCTGCAGAACAGATGAGATGCTGACAGGCACAGAGCAAGCACAAAAGGAGAAAATTGCCTTTTTTGAGCGCTTTGAAAAGGAAAGAAGTCTTTCCAAAAATGCAGAATCCAACAACTACGCACTCCCCTTTGCCAACTCCATGCTGGCCTACTTCAGCAATTATCCGGAAAAGAAAACCGAACTGGAAAACAAATATGGAACCGTGGATCTTAGTGTTTCCTCTCAGGACATGGATCTGGAGAATGGCAGAAAGCTACTAATATTCCCCATGCTTACAGACGGAAAGGTAACCGCAGTAATAGGCGGTGTGATAAATGAAAAAAGGGATTTTCTTTACTTTGATGTATACAAGGACAATCACCCTGACCGTTCTTTCCTGATAAAGACCTTCCAAAATCATTATAGCGCCAAGACGGTTTCACGTAATGACAGTAACAATCCCATCAACGTAGGAGATGTTATCATTATTGTCAAGAAACCACAGCTTACCAAGCCTGACCCGTTTGATGATCCGGGAGGTAACGGTGGGCACGACATGGGTGGCGGAAATGGCGACTTTACCGATGGGGGTAGCGGTGGGAACAACCCGAATACACCCAATAATACGAATCCTTGTGAGCAGACGAAAAAAATGATACAGGATTCTAAAATAGAAAATATTGTCAAAGATCTGAAAGATCATTTGAATAGCGGAACAGGAGGAGAGAAAGGATGGCGAGATAATAAAACAGGGCCTCCTACACCAACACCTCCGAATGGTCAACATAGTGTAGTTTTTGGAGACCCATCCACAATGAACGGGGGCTATCATAATCATACAGGAACAACTGTAGATATATTTTCTGCTACTGATATTGATACTTTTTTAGATATTGTAAGATATCAAAATATAGGAAATATGGGAAATGCTTATTTTGGAATAGTCGCTCCAAATGATGTACATTATATTATGCATTTCAATGGAAATCATGCTGATATACCACCAGCAGGAAGCTATAGTGAGGTAGATATTACTGTTTGGAATATAGCTATGTTAAGAAGTACTTGGAATATCCTAAATAAGGATACTTCAGGAGTGTATTGTAATAAATCAACAAATCGTTTAAATAGTAAAGGCTTAGAAAAAGTTTTCTTTGATACTCTAAAAAAAATGGGTTTAGAAAATAAAGTAACTTTACAAAAGGTGGACTCCAATAATAAAATAGCAACAGTAATTAAAAAAAATGATGGAACTACAACTGATATTCCATGTCCACAATAACAAAGAATTAAATTCGAATATTATGAAATATATATTATTAATTGGCCTTTTCATAAATCTTTCTTTTTATAAAGCCCAACAAACATATCCACTCAATACATTCCCCGATGATGTTCCCTCTGGTTCATATATGAAAGATTTAGCTAACGAACTAGCTTTCTTTACAGGAACTTGGGTAACCAATTTTAATGGGAAAAACATTACTTTAATTATTACAAAGCAAGAGCATAAAATATTCAAGGCACCTAAATCTACAGATTACCATTATCAGGATGTATTGAATGTACGTTATATAGTAAAGAATTCTAATGGAGAGCTATTACAAGATAATAATAATGTTCAAAATGAATATGATAAAAATGCAATAATTAGTATGTATGTTAATAATAACATTGTTAATTTTTATTATACAGGAACTAATTGTGGTATTGGCTGGGGAACCATAAACCTACAGAAAACTAATAATACGCAGATTTCGTGGTCTTACGAACCTAATGTTACTGTCTTAACAACAAAGAACTGTCCCGGAAATCCTGATTTAACAATTTATCTTCCGGAAACAAAAGACTTAATTTTCACAAAGCAATAGTGAGAAATAAACTGGTCATATTAGGAATATTTGCTGTGTTTTCTTGTAAGGCACAGCAAACATATCCACTCAATACATTCCCCGATGATGTTCCCTCTGGTTCATATATGAAAGATTTAGCTAACGAACTAGTTTTCTTTACAGGAACTTGGGTAACCAATTTTAATGGGAAAAACATTACTTTATTCATTACCAAAGAAGATTATAAGTATTTTGAGTTGTACACAAAAAACTATTATCAAGATATAATTTCTATAAAATATACTATAAAAAACTCTTCAGGGACAATTATACAGAATACACAAAATATGAATTTTCAACCTAACCAAATTATGCATACCATTTATAGCATGGGTACTAGACCCAGTCAAAATGCAGCAATACTTGATTATGGTGGAACAAATTGCAGTGTTGGCAATGGAAAAATTATTTTAAAAAAACTCAATGCAACACAAATTTCATGGGAATATATTCCCAATAGTACAATAATTGATCGCAGTAAATGTCCAGTTGGTACAGATATTAACATCTATCTACCAGAAACAAAAGATTTAATTTTCACAAAACAATAGTGAGAAGTAGAATGATCATATTAGGAATATTTGCTGTGTTTTCTTGTAAGGCACAGGTTATTTCTCTAGACCAAGTATCTCAGTGTGAAAGCGGAAATTGTCCAAATTACACTTCTATAAAAGATACAAATAATAGATTAAACAAGTTTACAGGAATCTGGAAAGGAAATTACACAGATGGAACGTCATATGAATTTAAATTCACTAAAGAAATAGACTATGCAGGGTATGGTGGAAAACATAGTGATTTGATCATTGGAAGAATCCAAGTTAAAAAAGCTGATGGAACAATCATAAAAAATAACTTAAATGTTTCTGATAGCTATGCTAAGATTAAAGGATTAGAGTTTGATAAAAGCTTAACCAAGTATCAACTATATTACTCAGGAAATGCAGAATGTAACGACAAAGGATATGTCTATATATCTTTCCCTGATCCTAATAATTTAAACCAAATGAGGCTTGTTTTTATACAAGACAGAGATATTGTAGCCAGTTGTCCAAGTGGATATAAAACACTAATGCCAGATGGAAAAGCTATAATACTTACCAAGCACTAAGCAAAATTTTAACCACATAAAAAAGCGCTCAAATTGAGCGCTTTTTCTATACAAATAGTTTATTTATGGCCAGATGGTCCCTGACTGTCTAGGGCTTGTCCATGGTTTTCCGGAGCAGCTTGTTCCTGGGTGAGCAGCAAGACACTCTCCTACCCACTCGCTTCCAACGGCGTGGGATTTTACTTTTTTTACGGTGCAAAAGGTAGTTCCGTTGTTGTCTTTATACAGTTGGTAATTGGGATAGGCTCCTTTAGCAAGAAGCTCAACATCACTATTTTCCTGTGCAGGATAATCTACGATGCCCCCAAGAACCCAGGCTATGGAATCTACATTGTTACCGGCGATCAGACTTTGAGGAGGCGTTAGCTTAATCTTGATTGTTGATTTTGAGCTATCTACAAATACAGAAGAAGAATAAGTAGATTCTGTAGCGCTCGCCAAAGGAATTCCCAGGAAGGAAAGCGATACGGAAGAAGATTGTTCAAACGTTTTCTGAATGCTTCTGTAATCTTCACCGGTTACTGTAATTTCTACAGACGGATAATTAGAAATGGCAACTCCGTTCAGTAAGCCAAAAGGCCCGTCAGGTCCGAATTTTGTAGCAGGATCCGGAGAGAACTTGTATCCGGAGATATGTTTTTCTTCCTCTTTGTTTCTGCTGTTTCGTTCTGCTTTACGGATAGGATCAAACCATGCCCAGTACAAATTGCTTGCAATATTAAAATCTGTAGGAAGGAAGGTAACAAGCGTAACTCCTGTAAAAGACATCGATATTTTGATCGAGTTTTTGCTTGTTGCAATATCTTCACTGAAATAATTAGCATTACCCCCAATTCCTAATGTAAAGAAATCGAAGATAGGAATAGAGAAACCTGTTTTCCCGTTTACGGAAACTCTAAATTTACTTTCAGACTCACGCGAGATTTCCATATCGATCTGAGCATCCTGAGAAGTATTTTTAAGACCATTTAAAATATCGCTCAATGGTGTTGTTACCTGAAAAGATGGTAAAAAGCGACCGTCATTCAATAGCAGCCCTCCGTTTTCTTTTTTAGGATGCTGTACATTGTTTAGTACTTTCGATAAATAGCCATTATTCATCGTTACATTGTTCTGCAAAGATATTGTAGCTCCCAGAGCATTCAGATAGTTGGCCAAAACAGGAACAATAGGTTTTCCGCTTGCCGGTGTCTTATTCAGTAAACGGTCCAAATCATCACTTTTCTGAATATCATATAAGGTAGTGGATGGCTTGGCCCAGTCTGTGGCAATTTTATCCATAATGATATCAATAGGCTGCATAGTATCTGTAGCAGGAGGAAGTGAACCATAGGCAGCCACCCAGGCACTAAGCAATGCCATTTGCTGATCTGTAGCATTTTTGTGGGCAGCATTTAGAACTGTGGTATCTTCTTCGGATAAAGAATAATTAACTTTTGAAAAAACATCAATAAAATAATTGGTGAATACCTGATCTAACTGAACCGGTTCTGTATTGGCTCTCAGGTTGGATGATATCCAGTCGTACGTTTTTTTATTAAATCTCAGGTCAATCGGATCCTGCCAGTAATAGGGAAAATTTCCTTTTCCGGTAATAGTGATGGCAGATAGATCTGTACTTAAAACACTTGATAGGATATCATTAGCCCTGTCTTTTAATTCTGTAATAATTTGTGCTGCTTCTACAAAGGGAGCAACATGTTCTGGATTTTTCATGATTAATAAGTTTTGGTTTTTTTCCTACTCTTTTATCGGCTTTTCGGAGGCTGCCATTTTTGTTCAGGGTTTCGAAGCTTCTTTTGAACATCCCAAAGTAACAGCTAAAAAAGAATGAATGTTAGCGTATAAATCTCTAATTTTCATATCAGGTGTTTATACCGTAGCCGGTAGGCATTTATACTGCAATAAAAGTGTAAGTATTTGTACTTCTACGAATTAAAAATCCAACTCATTGAAACTTTTCAACTTTGGATATTCTATTTTGAGCAAGCCATACTAAAAAATTCACTATGGGGATCGATAAAGATAACTCTACTCCATAAGCCCATGGGTAACGTACAGCATCATCAGTATATCTTGCCATTCTTGCATTGGAACCATAAGAGTTGAAGATCCAGTACATGAAAACCATGTTCTGCTTCCTTTTTGAAACACTCCCTGAATGCACGCATTTTTATTAATTCTTCAAGCAAAAGAAAATACTTAGAATGGAGCAGTATTTTATCTTTTCATTAAATTTAATGTGAGATTAATATTTGATTAAGAGTACTCTTAAAACAGCCCAAAATAAACTCTGTATAGTATAATTGTGCATCTAAAGCCTTGGTTTTGTGATGAAGCTCTATGCGTTTGGAAAGTATAATTTCTCCTTTATAACTAAACGAAAAGAAAGAAAAAATTTTAAATCCTGAATTTCTTACGGGTATAGCATATCCTGTAGATGAAATTCCCCAATCTGTATCAAATGATTTAGCCCCATTTACAGCCATTACATCTGCTATATTTTGCGTCACACAATTATCTTCATGGGCTTCAATTCTGTCTATATTTAGGAACTTTACTTTTTCGGGTAATGTATAGGTTGTTATTCCTCCTTTGTAAAATAAGCTGGCATTAGGCATTTGGGAAAAAGCAAATTGTATTAACCCTGAAGTTACCTCTTCTGCAATAGAGACCGTTTCGTTTACTGTAATAAGGGAGGTACTTATATATTCAAGTAAATTTTGTTGGAATTTCATGGCTTATGCTTTTATCTAAATTAAACTTTATAAGATCACTAAAAACGGCTTTCAAATAACGTCATAGTCATTTAAATCAGTTACAAAATAATGCTCAATAATTTCTTTAGCATTTTTGCACATCTGCAAAAGATCTTTTCTTGAGGTATCTTCAAAAATGAAATCCTCGTGAACCTCAACGATAAACTCAGTCACTTTTTCAGTATTCATTAGGTCATAGGTCATTAAATCATTCAAATTATCCAATTTACTTTCTTCCTTAAAAAAGGGAATATTACGGGAAATGGAGTTTTTAAACTGAAAAAGATGTATTGTTTCCATAATGTTCGAAATTTTGTATTCTGTGTAATTTTTTTTGCTTTAAAGAGGTCTATTACTCACAGATCACCTTTATTTTAAAATGGATTCATCTTTCGGAAATAATAATATTCTTTGTGAAATTTCTTGTGAATCAATCTACATATGCAGATAAAGGATGAGTAAAAAGGACAGAGACCATTGGTTTCTATCCCTTAGTTTATTAAAATCTCTTACCAATAGATAGGCTATTTTCTGAGTTTAATAAGCTCATTATGAAAATTGAGTATATTCAAGGGATGTTAATCACCTTTCATGGTTGATGTCTGATATTCTAAAATTTCTTTATTATAAGTATCGAATCTTTGTTTTTATCCAATACTTCAATACAAAGATGATGGTTTCTATATACAGTAAGCTATATATATTTATAATAATCTTACATATATCACACCTTTTACAAATCTTCCAGGTTTCCAAGCCGTTTTTGCTTCAATTGCTTATAAAACGAAGGAGAAAGCCCAGTTATTTTTTTAAACTGATTAGATAGATGAGCTACACTGCTATAGTTGAGCTTATAGGAGATCTCTGTAAGATTAAGCTCATCATATAATAATAATTCTTTTATTTTTTCTACTTTATTAATAATGATAAAGTGTTGCAGAGTCATTCCTTTAACCTCAGAAAACGTATTAGCCAGATAAGTATAGTCATAACCAAGCTTTTCGCTTATATAATCTGAGAAATTTTCTTTTGGAAGAGAATCTGAATAGTGAATCATTTCTATCACTACATTTTTTATTTTCTCGATCAGGATACTTTTTTTGTCATCCAATATTTCAAGTCCTGTTTTAAGCAGGTTTTTTTTCAATATATATCTTTGTTCAACGCTGATATCATCCAATAATTCTACCGTGCCCAGATCTACAACAGCATTTTTAATGCCCAATCTTTCCAATTCCTGATAGACAACCATTTTGCAGCGCAAACTTACCATATATTTTATGTACAACTTCATTACCCTTACATTCTATAAACCTTCAATTATTTCATTTCCAGTTATTTATTCAAAGTTACTCCTTTAAATTAGAAATATCTATGATTTATATAACAAATTAAAAGACTATTACAAAGCCTTCCTTTTTTAATCATCGAAATTTACAGTTAACAAAAATATTTCACAATGTCAAAAGAAAAAGACGGAAAAAAGAAATCGGACAAAACACCCCCCTCAAAATCTGCAAAAGAAAAGCGAGAAGATAAAATAAACAAAAGAAAAGATAAAGAAAACGAAGGCCGAAATGCCGGAACCTAAATGGTAACTATAAAAAAAGAAGGAATTATACTCAGGAAAACCACACTGGATTTTGAGAGTGAAGGGGTTTTGAACCCTGCTGTTATTCAGGATAATGGCAAGATACATGTGTTTTACAGAGCAGTAGCAAAGAATAATTTCTCCAGCATAGGACATTGCATACTATCAGATTATAAGACTCTAGAAATCAGGTTTGAGACCCCTATTATCATCCCGGAGTTTGCATACGAAAAACAGGGTGTTGAAGATCCAAGAATTGTAAAAATTGATGATTTATTCTACCTTACCTATACCAGTTATGACGGGATGAATGCATTAGGAACATTAGCTACCTCTAAAGACCTGAAATCATGGCAAAAAGCAGGAATAATTGTTCCTAGAATTTCCTATAAAAACTTCAAGCTTTTATCCGAAACCCAAGGAACAATAGCAGAGAAATACAAACGGTTCAATGAACTTCCACCAAGTCATAAAGACAATAAGGATGTATTTCTATGGGATAAAAATGTAGCTTTCTTTCCAAGAAGAATAAACGGTAAATTGTACTTTCTTCATCGTATAAGACCGGATATTCAGCTTGTAGGTATAGAAAATATGGAAGACCTGAATCCTGATTTTTGGAAAGATTATCTTCTAAACTTCAAAGATCATATCCTGTTATCTCCAAAGTATGATCACGAGTTAAGCTATATCGGCGGCGGATGCCCACCAATTGAAACCGAGTATGGTTGGCTAATGATATATCATGGCGTTCATGATACCATTGAGGGATATGTTTACAGTGCATGTGCTGCTTTATTGGAGCTTAACAATCCCGAAAAAGAAATCTCAAGACTACCCTATCCTCTATTCAAGCCTGAGGAAAAATGGGAATTGAAAGGTGAGGTCAATAATGTTTGCTTCCCAACAGGAACAGCTGCAGACGGTGATACCCTCTATATTTATTACGGGGCCGCAGACAAAAGAATTGCTGTTGCCTCTTTAAGTATCTCAGAATTATTGAAAGAGCTACTGCAATACGCATCATAACGGGCCATCAATTAGAAGTATCAGATTTTAAAATAAAACTAAAATGAATAAGAATATAAATTCAGACGTGGAGGAAAGGATAAAAAGACGATCTGCTCAAAACAAAAAAAACACAATTTATTATAGACCTGAGATTGTCTTCATCAGTACTTTTCCTCCTAAGGTGTGTGGTATTGCAACGTATTGTCAGGACTTGGTAAGATCTCTTCAGCTAAAGTTTAAAGAATCATTTAAAATAATTATTTGTCCTATGGAAACCGAGGATGAAAATTATCAGTACACAGAAAAGATTGAATATAGCCTTAATACATCAGATGCAATATCTTATTTGGAACTGGCTGATAAGATCAATAAAAATGACAATATCCAGCTTGTTATGCTCCAGCATGAGTTTGGCTTTTTTAATGAAACCCAAAATGGATTATCTCTTTTTCTTCAGAGCTTAAAGAAAGATATCATCATCACTTTTCATACTGTTCTGCCAAAACCGGATCAGAAATTAAAAGAAAAAGTAATAGAAATCAGCAGATTATCCCGATCTATTATTGTAATGACCGGTATTTCTTCGGAAATCTTATCCAATGACTACGATATTCCTTCTGATAAAATTACCGTAATACCCCATGGTACCCATTTATTGCCGTTTATTGATAAAATTTCGTTGAAAACAAAGTACGGCCTTAAGGATAAAAAGGTTCTTTCAACATTTGGCCTGCTAGGTTCTGGTAAAAACATTGAAACAACTTTAGAAGCATTGCCTGAAATCATTTCCAAAAATCCGGATGTGATGTTTTTGATTATTGGAAAGACGCATCCTACTATTATAAAAAATGAAGGTGAAAAGTATCGGGATTTTTTGCAGGAGACCATTAAAAGGCTTCATTTGGAAAAACATACCTGCTTTATTAATCAGTATTTACCTCTGGATGAGCTATTAGATTACCTCCAGCTTACCAATGTGTATCTTTTTACTTCAAAGGACAGAAATCAGGCTGTAAGCGGTACTTTTTCCTATGCTATCAGCTGTGGATGTCCCATTGTTTCAACGCCTATTCCGCATGCTCTGGAGGTATTAAAAGAAGACACCGGTATTATCATTGATTTTGAAGCTCCGGAACAACTCGCAGCAGCTGTGAACAGCTTATTGAAAAATGAGAATATACAGGAAAAACTACGATCAAAAAGCCTGGAAAAAATGGCTCCGACAGCCTGGGAAAATTCTTCCATTTTACATGCATTATTATTTCAGCAGCACAGCAGAAATAAAATAAAGTTAAAT
The DNA here is from genome assembly GCF_003020585.1 of Chryseobacterium aurantiacum. Classification (GTDB taxonomy): domain Bacteria; phylum Bacteroidota; class Bacteroidia; order Flavobacteriales; family Weeksellaceae; genus Chryseobacterium; species Chryseobacterium aurantiacum. Next base: position 1,222,027 of record NZ_PXUE01000001.1, on the reverse strand, counting down.
TATACCTTACCTATCATCAATCTTAGCCATATCAAAAATATGACAACAGATTTTGGAATGATTCAGTTTTCTAAAATCAACAAACCAGATATAGATTCGGGGTATACGTTAGACGATAATGCCCGTGCCATGATTGTTGTTTGTAGGCATTATGAATTAATCAGAGATGAATCAGATCTTGAATTGATTTCAACTTACCTGAATGCCATTAAGTTTTGCCAACAAGCTGATGGAAATTTTCTCAACTATGTGGATCAGCATAAAAAATTTGCACAGCAGAATTATGAAACCAACCTTGAAGATTCCAACGGAAGAGCCCTCTGGTCATTAGGTTACTTACTTTCACTAAAGGAAATTTTACCGCAACAGTTTTCTGATGAAGCAGAAGAAATCATACAAAAAAGTCTTCCCTCTCTGGAAAAAATCCACTCCACAAGAGCCATGGCTTTTATTATAAAGGGATTGCATTATCAAAATGCTGAAAAAAATATTCCCTTATTAAAAAAACTGGCCAACCGATTGGTAAAAATGTATCAGCATGAAAAGCATAATGACTGGCATTGGTTTGAAAGCTACCTGACCTATGGCAACAGCTTATTACCCGAAGCTTTATTATGTGCATGGATCACCACTAAAGAAGATATTTATAAACAAACTGCAAATGAGTCTTTTCAATTTCTGCTTTCTAAAATATTTATCAAAGGAAATATCCGGGTAATATCTAACAAAGGATGGCTTCAAAAAGAAACCGTAAAAAACCGTGAAACAATTGGCGGAGAACAACCCATTGACGTTGCTTATACAATCTTGGCATTATCTACATTCTACAAGGTCTTTAAGGACGAAAAATACTTCGACATGATGAAAACTGCCTTTAGTTGGTTTCTAGGCAAGAATCATTTACATCAAATAATATATAATCCTGCAACAGGAGGATGCTATGACGGACTTGAGGAAAAGAATGTGAACCTTAACCAGGGAGCCGAATCTACAGTTAGCTATCTTATGGCTAGGCTTTGCTTCCCAAAATAACTGCTAAATTAGAACACAAATGGTTTAATTTGATATTTGAAGAAGTAAGATCTAAGGTACGATTGTAATAAAAAGGTAAATTAAAAATATGGCAATAAGAACAAACCCCTGCATAATATTAGTTTTCCCCGTTGCCAGTGAAACTGTAATAATAAAAAGAGACAGCCCCAAAAGTATGGTCGATTTGATATCTATTCCTAATGACATTCTTATCCCTGTTATTACAGATATAATGGCAATGGCAGGAATGCTGAGCCCAATACTTGCCAAAGCAGAACCAAACGCCAGATTTAAGGAGGTTTGAATCTGATCACTTTTTGCAGCTCGGAATGCGGCCAAACCCTCCGGAAGAAGTACGATACCGGCAATAATTATCCCCACCAAAGACCTTGGTGCACCTGCTGATACCACAATATGCTCAACATCTTTCGAAAGAAGCTTTGCCAGTAAAACAACCACCCCTAAACATAAAATTAACAATATACAACTGATATACAACTCTTTTTTGGAAGATTTTTCAGGATCATCATGTTCAGATTCCTTTCCCGACAGTTTATTTTGTGGAGATATGAAAAAGCTTCGGTGCCTAAGCGTCTGAATCATTGTAAAGCCCAGATAAAGTCCCAAAGAAATCAGTGCAATAAAAAGCAACTGAAATGAAGTATACTCACCTCCGAGATGGCTTACCGTATAATTGGGCAGGATCAGTACAAAGATAATCACAGATGTAAGGGTAATTAACGCTGTGCTTACTCCCTGCAGTGTAAAGCTTTGTTCCCTGTATCTTAAAGATCCTATTACAATGCAGCTTCCGATAATACCGTTAAGGATAATCATTACTGCTGCAAAAACAGTATCTCTGGCAAGGGTAATGGTTTCTAAACCTTTGGCACCCATCATAATGGAAATAATTAATCCTACTTCTATTACCGTAATGGCAAAGGCAAGAAGTAAGGTTCCAAAAGGTTCACCCAAACGGTGAGCAATGACTTCCGAATGATAAACTGCAGCAAGAACACTTCCCATTAGAAACAAGGCAAGAATAGCAGAATAATAACCTGATGCAAAAACAGGGTTTCCAAAATAAAAGAGCCATGACAAAATGGGAACCAAAAATGTCCACATTCCTAAATATTTTTTTGTATTCATAAAAAACAATAATAATTTTTGTACAGTTGAAATCCTTTTTAGAGAAAATCAACCGGTTTATACTTCCATTGTGAAGAGAGCTTTTATCAAGGGTTTGAAGCTGTTAATAGATGGGTTTAGCGGAAATATCAAATAATGAAAAGAAGTAAATACGTCTGAACTTAAAACTCATATTGCCTGTTCAAAACAGTAAAGTAGCAAGGTACAAATTATCAATCACTTATCAGAATTATATGAGGCCCATTTTTCTTTTTATAGGAATAACTGAGCCTCAGAAAAAAAGAATCTGAAAGATTTTTAAAAGGTGTGATATGTGCAATATTAAAATAATAATCTATAATACAATGCACTATAAAAGAACCACCTTTGTATAGTAACAATTAAGTTATACCAAAATCCACATTATGGACACAAACCACAACAAAGGTGACAAATCTTTCAAAATTACGGAAGACTGGACTACACAGTCAAAGCAACTGAAAGAGAAATTTTCAACATTAACGGATTACGATCTAAAGCTTGAAGAAGGTAAAGAAAAAGAAATGCTTGAAAGAATTGGAAACAGGTTAAGAAAAAACCGTGAAGAAGTTCTCAATATCATTAAAGAAATTAATCTTTCATAAACTGTTTTCAGATACAGTTAGAATCTGTGAAAAAGTATATTTATCAAAGGTTTTTTAACTGGAACAGGGATAGAAAATGGCAGTTCTATCCCTTTTGTATACACTACCACTACTCTTTTTACCATTAAACTAAATGTGATGAATCATAAAGAACTTGAGAAATCAAAAGTATATATTACCAGTCATATTGTAGAGTATATTTCAAATTCTGTTGTCAGCAGAACAATATTGGAAAAACTAACCGGTAATATCAGTGCCTTATCTTTTGATGAAGGAGAAGGGCTATCAGAAAAAATTTCCCCTTTTGATGCTGTTGTGCAAGTCATTGAGGGTAAAGCAGAAATAATTATAGATGGTGGATCTTATTTTCTGGAAGACGGAGAATCTATCATTCTTCCAGCCCACAAGCCCAATTCTATAAAAGGGAATAAACGCTTTAAAATGATTCTAACAATAATAAAAAGCGGCTATGAATAAAATGAACAACATATCAAGCTTAACAAGGAAAATATTCAAAACCACTGTAGAAATTCAAAAAAAATTTCCGGAACTGTATGAGCTTTTAGACGAAACCCCTTTATTTTTTTCTGCAAAGGAAAAAAATATTACCATTAAGGATCTGAGACAATACCTCATTTCATTAAGAGTACAACAAAAATCCTTTGAAAAAGAGACCCTAAAAAAACATGATATACACTAAAGCTCTAATGAGAAAACCGAATAAACATCCAAAGAGCAGGTTTCAGCTTAGAAGTAAAAAAAATACTTCAAGAAGAACTTATTACTCTCAGTTTGTCTCCTTATTCTATATCAGGAATGCCAATGTTACCTTAGAAAAAGATGCAACAGAAATTCTTAGAATGCTAAAGGAACTACAGAATCTTAATAACAAATCCAGATTGGTATTCAGTACGCACTGCAGCTTAAGCAAACATAATCTGTGGCAGTCTGTTTTAGTCAATATAAGCGATAACATACATTATATTAAACTCCAGTTTGAGTATATGCTGGGGAATATTATTACCAAAAATAAAATTAATTTATCCATATTCTGGCAGCAAAACAAAGTCTATATTAATGATATGGAAGAGAACCATGAAAAACTAATCCAACTGGCTAATCATCTGTTACCGGAAGAAGAAAGATTATCTTGGAAAACATCCATAAGTACCTTTCATGATGAAATGTTTTCTTTGCTCATCCCGCTTATAAGTATTTGCAGGCTTGAAGCAGATTTTATAAAAAAATATACCCCGAAAATATCCAACAGAATCACAATGGATATTATCCAGAATATCCCGAAAGATTACAACTTAAAAGAGGCAAGAGAATATGAGCAGGAATATTTGAATATACTAACAGATTACAGCCATGAATTCAGTAAAAAAAGTAACTTTTGGGGCAGCTTATTAAATATACTTTCAGGAGGTATGTACAGGTTACCGTCAGAGCATACCATGATTAAAAGATGGGTTACCGGAAAAATGAAAGATAAATTCCCCAAATAACCCTTTGTCTAAACCTACAACTTATCATCAGCTTATCCTATGAAAACAGTACACCTTTTCCAGTTCAAAAATTCCATTTTCCGCAACACCCCTTTTTTTAAAGAAGAAGACAGGCTGAAAGCTGATCTTAAGGAATTCGATTTAATAGATATTGAGATAGTCACAGAATATATCGTTAAAGCACAGGACGATTTTATCTTTGAAAATACATCTATCGATCTTCTTTTATCTATGTGCAAAAAAGCTCAAAAAACAATTGAACATTACTTTGTGGCAAAACTTAATGGATATGATATGATCTGAAAAAATCATTGTGAATAGTTTTCTACAAAACCATAAACATGTATAGAACACAGACTCCTTTTGAATATTGGAGTTGTATGGAAAGACTCCAAAAAATCCCCCTAATAAAAACAGCACCATTGAAATTAATGGCGCTGCTTTATTTATCTATTATTAATTATTCTACATTGATATTTACTTATTCAATATCGAGTAAATGATTGTATCAAGAAATTGTCCGTTGTAGAATTCATTTTCCTTAAAATGTCCTTCCTTGATAAAGTTACACTTCTCCAATACTTTGGCTGAAGCCACATTGTCCGGATCAATTACAGCTTCTATAGAATGCAGGTTCATTGTAGAGAATGCGTAATTGACAACTTTAGCAATAGCCTCGGTAACATACCCTTTCCCTTGATAATCCGGAAGCAGCATATAACCAATTTCAGCCCGATAGTGTTCTGGTTTTATATGATAATATCCTATAGTGCCAATCATTTTGGGGTTATCCTTTAAGGTAATTGCCCAATTAATCATCTCATTACCGGTAATTTTTTCATCCATTATTTTGAGATGCTCTGCGGCCTCTTCAAGGTCTGTGGCTAAAGGTCTGGGAATATATTTCATTATATCCGGATCAGAACGCATGGCAAACAATTCATTAATGTCATTTACATCAGCGCGTCTGAGTTTCAGTCTGTCCGTTTCAAGTTCCGGAAATACTGAAAAATTGATTTCAAGCATATTAGTTTTATAAAGAAGTAAAAATAGAAATTTCACCTATAATCTGCTATAAAAATTTAAATTTTCCACAAACCAGGAGATCACCCCAAAAAACAAGGTGGTCTTATAATTGTACTTATTAAAGAAACAACATTAAATATAATAGTATGGCCACTAAAACATTAACAAAAAAAGCAGAACCCAAAAAATCGGCACCACCCAAAATAACTTCAAAAACACCTGCTAAAAAAAATGCAGCAAAAGAACTAAAGGATTTATTTGAAGATTCATTAAAAGACATTTATTGGGCAGAAAAAGCACTGGTAAAATCATTACCGAAAATGCAGAAAAATGCAACCGATAAAAAGCTTAAGGCAGCCATTGAAAACCATATCATGGAAACCATTGTTCACGTAAAAAGGCTTGAAGAATGCTTCAAGTCATTGAAAAAAAGAGCTCAGGCAAAAAAATGTGATGCCATGCAGGGTCTTTTGGATGAGGGTAAAAGTATTTTGGAAGAAACAAAACCAGGTGCCGTGAGAGATGCCGGTATTATAGCAGCAGCACAGAAAGTAGAACATTATGAAATTGCTACCTACGGAACACTGGCTGCCTACGCCAAAGTATTAAAAGAAGAGGTATGCCTCAAAAACTTTCTGGCAACGCTTAACGAGGAGAAGAAATGTAATAATCTCCTGACAAAAGTAGCGGATACCAGACTTAACAGCAAAGCATTATAGCAATATATATTATTTGTAAGATGAAAAAGAGATCCAATTGGGTCTCTTTCTCATTTAAAGATGATTGCTCAATAAAAAACCGTTGAGTCATAGTGCCTATTGCAGCTTATTTTATTACTTTTTAGCTACTTGTACTATTCTTTCCCTTTTCTTTCAAGAATAAGATGGGCGGCATCCAGCATTTTAGTGAGGTGAATGTAAGGGCTCACAATATTCCTTTCCGGAAGATGGTCATGTACTCCCATTGAGAAATAGACAATACCCGACATAAAATAATCAAACTCCTTGATGCTGTATTCTCTGAAAGCCTTTTTGAAGACCAGCAGAGGGTTTTGATATTCTTTCTCAGAAAGCAAGCCGAGAAGAGATGGGGAAACAGGTTCCAAAGGGGCATTCATACTCCGCTTCTTTTTCTTTAAATAAATAAGATAGCTTGCCCGTACAAACGACCGTATAGACTGGTGAAACTGAAAAACAACGGATGGATCCTCATTGATCCAGCTATTTCTCTTTACCGCGTAGTTCATAATGTTGTTGAGTCTTTTCTTGGAAGCTGTAAGGTCATGAAACTGAAAGAAGGTCTCCATCAGCTGCAATCCTGAGCGTTTCTTATCCCCTGCCCAAAAGCTGGTTTCAAAGGTGGTTATCATTTTTTTCATGGGATTGTAGGATTGTGTTTTTGTAATAGTTCTTTTTTTCATCATGCTTGATTTGTTTTCTGTTAAAAATTTTTACTGGCTGTAAAGGAGGAAGCCCAAAAAATGCTGAACCTCCTACCCATACGAAGCTAAAAATAATATGACAAAATTGTGTTTTCCTGAAAAGCCTAAGGCCGCAATGGATTGTACACCCCATTGTAACATCTCATGATACTTAATGTAGAAAACAGGCTTAGAAAAGATAATTGTAGAAAAGCAGAACAGCATGAAAATAAAACGGCATGGAACTCTACAATATCCGATCTGAGGTACTGGTATACCCTGCAACAGATAAGAGAGCCCACGCCTAGGTCGTGAGCTTCCTGCTTATCGTCTCGTTGCTTTAAAGTACCAGTTTTCAGATCGAGATTCTAAGCAATAGCTTCTATATTTTTTTGAAGTATCGCAAAGCTACTTTATTGTAACTTATTTTACAAATGTAGTAAAAAAAAACAAAAAGGATACATATAAGTATCCTAAATTTTAACTTCAAACTTAGAATTTTACAGTTAATGAATGAAATCGAACTTAATAACTGTAAAAAAGCTCTTGGTTATAGAATTTCTGAACTGAGAAAGAAAATTATAAATTCTGAAACGAATAAGCCTATTTCTCAAGAAGAACTAGGCTTAAGAACTGGACATGCAAAAAAAACAATAGGAGAATTAGAAAGAGGTAATACTAATCCCCGATATGACACTCTACTTATAATCAGCAAAGAACTCAATGTTACAGTACAAGAGCTCTTTGATTTTGATATGAAAAAATACATCAAACTAGCAAGTAAACAATGATTTAATTCAGAATTTACTTATTTATACTTTACAGTTATAATATAAATATTTTGGTAAAATGACCTCTACTTGGTGTATTAATTCAATTTACAACATGAAGATATAATCCGGAATTATCTCTAAATTATAGAATCAGATTGTTATAAATTTATTTCTTTAGCAATTTTTCAATTAACTTATACACATGTGTACCTAAATTCTTTGGATATGATTCTCCAGCAATATCAATATTTTTAGCTCTTTCAATAGCGATTTCTGTTAGTGGTAAATATTTCGCTGGGTTCGGATTTTTATTATAACCAATACCTTGTAACCCTCCTAAAACAATATCTATATGATTCTTTTTTTTAGTGACTGATTCATTTTTAAACAATTTCTCCATTTCAGTATCACTAAAAGTTTTCAGATCTTTAAAATGAAGAATTAGCCAAATTTCAAAACATGGATTACTCATCGCTAGAAAAAAATTGGACTCTTTTTTACATTCTAAAGATAATTTTTCTAAATCAATCTTATGAATCGTTTCCCAGTCGTCTCTATCAATTATAAGCCAAAATTCATCTGTATCTCTAAAAGGAAATTCACTTTTGGCATTTTTAAGCAACTTCTTAACGCTTAAGGGATCAGTACCTGAGTTCTTTGCTCTTTTTAAAGGTACTATTTCAATAATACCTGAATCATTAAAGTATTCTGACTTTCTAAAACTATTAAAATATTTTACTTCTGTTTTTTCCCCTTCAAAAGATAAAACGAAAAGCTTTTCAGCTTCTAAAAACCCGCCCTTTCTAATTAATGGTATTGCTTCTCTAGGCATAATTTTAATTTTTTGGTAAGACCGTTAGATTATCTCGATTTCCAAATTTTGGTACACCTTTATATCTACCAAACAGATAATCTTTCCTTATTTCCTTGTCAAATCTAACACTATAGTCTTCTAAAGAATAAAGCCTACTAGCACCATTCATATCTTTGAAGACAAACCAAATTTCATCCTTTCGTAGAAGCTTTTGCGTCAAAAGAGTAGACTCGTGACTTGCAACAATTATTTGACTATTAACATTCTTGCATTTAGATAAGAAAAAGTCAAAAAGGTCATATATTAAATTTGGATGAAGACTTCTTTCTATTTCGTCAATAACAAAAACGTTATCACCTTTAAAAAAATCTATTATTAATGGTATTAAATCCATAATACGTCTAGTACCATCTGACTCGTCTTTCAAATCAAATAGCTCATAACCACCACCTATTTTTTTGTGTTTTGTCTTTAGAACTTGTGCCTTTAAAATCCCATTTTTTGTAATTGAGATAGCATAGTACTTATCCTCCTGAACATTTGAAATGAACGCATTTCTTTTCTCAGACTTCTCACTCAATAAATCATTCTCAATATCCTTAATTATACTATCTGGTACATCTATCTTATCAATTTCAACATCCTTGAATTCAATACCATCAATACCTGTATCAAAGTAGTCCAACATTTCAGTAAAAAGTAGATTAAGATTTATGTCATCTAGTAATTCAAACTTTTTCCCAATACTTTTGGAATTTGGAAAAATTACTGTTAATGCATTTTGAAACCAGTCAATAACATTTAATAAATCATTTATATCTGTAACATTTTCTTTAACCTTTCTTGACCTAATTTCAGTTAAAAAAAGTTGGTTTTTAGGAGTTCCCTTTGCAATAAATTCTAAAAATTGTTTGTCATCAGCTTTCTTATTTTTGTTTAAAATAGCTAACAAATCATATTCATTTTCATCATTTTTATCTCTAGAAAAAATTTTCTTTTCAGATTTCTTGGAAATTTCAAACAACCATTCTTCAACAATCTCTTTAGAATTAAAAATAAAACCGTAAGCATAATTTTTATTCTTATGTTGAATTTCGTATTCTATTCTCGAATTTGTTTCAACATTATTTACATCTAGTTTAAAAGCATTAAAATCAATAATATCATCTATACTACTCCCTTTTAAAATCAATTGTTTTCCAAACTCAATGGCTTTAATCAAATTTGTTTTTCCAGATGCATTGGCTCCATACAAAACTGCCGTTTTAAGAGTTGCAATACCCCCAACCTGTTTAGTTTTATGATGAGATTTTAAAGTTCCTTTTCCAGGCAATAATGAGAAAAAAACTCTTTCATTAAATGACCGAAAATTTTCAATATTAAATCTAATTAACATATTTGTAAATAATTATTACTCAAATGTAGTGAAAAAATCACATCTTCAATGTGTTTTTTTTAAAAAATTACATCTTCAATATGTGATTTTTAGTATATAAACATTAATATTGCTTGAAATAACTTTCAATATTTAATTATAATTTATTATTAGAGTTTTGGCAGAGCCCATTGAATTAAACCTCAGAGTGTCTAGACATTATTTAAACACAAAATATTAAAAACCATTAGAAAAATAATAAAGATCAATGTATTTGTTAATATCTGAGGTTCATTATAAATTGTAGAATTACTAAAACTTATCTTTAGAAAATAAATTATTCTACCTGTTTATTTTATATTAGCTGTTAGGGGAAATCAATCATTAATGACCTTAAATTTTCTAACTATGCAAGACATCAAAAAAAATACTGAAATCATTTTTTTCCATCCTACTCTCCGAATCTTCCTGCCTTTAGTGTATATGAAAGATTATTTTAAAATATTGTTCAAAATCAGGAAATTTTGTGCAGCAGGGATTAAAAAAAACAGCATCTTTCAAAAGAAACTTCTAAATATTCCGTTTAATTGTTAAATTTGGCTAATGCGAAAGAATCTTTATCTCATCATCATATCATTGTCACTTACCAGTTGCTATACTTATCAGGTAAAAAAACCGGTAGATCCTGCTGCTAGCAATCAGCAGGGGCCCAAAAAGAATGCAGCAGTTAATAATGCTTCTGCACAAATGAAAAGCACAACAGCAGACTCCCAAATACCGAACGCACAACCAGCGCCTATTCCAGTCAATATTCAGGATAAGCTGGCTCCTAATAAAAATGTCAAAATTGACGTGAATGGGAAGTCTTATAAAGTAATCGTGGACCGTTGGGAAAGCGACAGTCTGGTTGCTCACCCTGTTCATCAACCTAAAAAGATTCTGAAATTCCATAAGAACCAGATCAATGCCGATAAAATTGCAGAAAAACGCTTTTCTCAGCCTATAGCTGATATTCTCACAGTAACGGCTTATGCAGGAATTGGTGCTTTAATCTGGTATCTTGTTCACTAGTTTTATCACTTTTCTGTTCATTATAGAGTCTATTTTATTCTTAAAAACGTCATGCCTTTCGGGGTATAGAAAATAATGACCTGCTTCACGCTCTCCGAAGTCTCCTGATTTCGGAGATCTTATTTCCCATCAACAATACCAAAAGCAATACTTGAAAAAATGAAATTTCAATATCTAGGTAAAGCAAAATTATTATGATGAATTTTGCTGTATCTTTATGCTACTTAACCAATAGCCATGAAAATCATTCAGTACACCAAAATTTACAGAAAAGATTGTATCGAAATCTTTAAGAGTAATATACCCAAGTTTTTTGCACCGGAAGAGTTACCGCTCTTTGAAAGCTTTCTGGATGATGATACCGAAGAAAACTACTTTGTAGTAAAAATGGATGGTCCGGTAATAGGATGTGGCGGTTTCTTTTTAAATGCCCAAAACAATGTTGCAGGATTATCCTGGGGAATGGTACACTCCAATTACCACGGAAAAGGAATTGGAAGAGCCTTAACCCAATATAGAATTGACTTGTTAAAACAAAACTACCCAACCCTGCCCTACAAAATTGAAACCTCACAGCATACCGCAGAGTTTTATCAAAAGAATGGTTTTAAAACGGTAGAGATTATACCGGACGGTTTTGGTAAAGGAATAGACAAATACACTATGATCATGGAAGTCATACAGCCATAACCCGTTCCTTGAACTCTCTGAATTCTCCCGACTTCTGAGATTTTATCTCGCAGGCATAACAAAAACATTATTTGAAAAAACAGACAGAGATTAGCAAAAGGCTGATGTATTTACCTATATTTGAGCATTATCGGAAATTATAGAACACCATAACACCTACCCCATGAAAATAAAATTGAGCTATCTGTTTATTGTCCTATATACCCTTGCAAGCTGTCAGGAAAAAACAATTGTTAATGACCTGAAATTCTCTAACTATAAAGGGCACCCCAAAAAAATTACGGAGATCGTCACTTTTGCCAATCAGAACTTTGATAAAAGCATTTCATATTACGACAAAGATGGTTTTCTTACAAAAGTTGAATCCTATAATAGCATCAATAATGAGTTTCCGGACAAAAGAGAGCTCAGTGATATTCTTATCTATGATGTAAAGAATAAAGCCAAACGTTCTTTCAAAACGATGAATGCTGAAAACAAAGAAGTAGGTGCTACAGGCTATTTTGAGAAAGTTTCCGATATGCTGTATAGAAGAGTTTCAAATGTGGATACACCTCCTATATCACTCAACAAATTATTATATCTGGACCCAAATAACTACCTTATAAAGACAGAAGAAACCGGAAACTTTAATGGAAAAACCATTCATAATATCATTATTTACACCTATACCAATGGTGCAAAAAGTGGACTGGTTTTTGAGGATGCAGCCAATCACAAAAAAAACAAGCTCACCTATAAAAATATAAAGTCCGATCCACAGGGTAATTTTCTTTATGAAGAATTAGTGGATGATCAGGGAACTTTACAGCTAAAAACAGAAAGAGAGTTTGAATATTATTAATTGGCTTTCTACAGGCAAGAGTTTAGCAAAATAATGCATTCAAGGCTTATTTAAAAACCATAAAATTCATTAAAACCAGCCCTACAAGAGCTGTAAGCCGTTCCAAAGTGCCGCCTGATAACACTACAACTATCTCAAGCTTCTTCCCAACTGCCGATAACTAGTTGAAGAACTGCAAATACCCACTTATCCAATGGGTGGAAGCATTTGTATAAATGCCTCGGGATACTTCCCAAACTAATTTCAGGCCGTTCCAAAGTGCTTCTCGGCAATTCCACAACTATCTAGAGGTTCTTCCCAACTGCCAATAACCAGTTGAGGAACCACAAATACCCCCTTACCCAAGGGGGTAGAACCAGTTGTATAAGCGGCTAGAGACACTTCCCTAACCCCCTAGAGGGTCTTCTTAACGGCCTATACCCCCTTAGGCAAGGGGGTAGAACCGGTTGCATAAGGGGCTAAAGGTACTTGCCCAACGGGCTCCAGCCCCTTATTCAGAGGGTATCACCCCTTATCATAGTCCCTGGAGAGGGTTATGGAACGGGGTGCAGGAAGAGATGATGAAAGGACTAGCTTCATAAACACGAAAAAAACTAAAGAAAAACAGCCATTCAAGTTAATTTCATGGGAAGATTTTATCCCTGCTAACTGCCCTGTAAAGTAGGTACAACATGTACACACTTGCAGATATGTTGCAGATTCTCTTTCCATACGGATTTCCGTAAGGAGGTAACGCATTAATTATTTATTTTAGCCCGTGTTAAAAAAATCACACAAAAAAGAATTAATTGTTATATTTACCAAAAAACAAATGCTTATGAAGAAAAATTTAGTCTACGGGCTTTTAGCGCTCGCCACATTATCTATTTCACTCAATTCCTGCAGAACAGATGAGATGCTGACAGGCACAGAGCAAGCACAAAAGGAAAAAATTGCCTTTTTTGAGCGCTTTGAAAAGGAAAGAAGTCTTTCCAAAAATGCAGAATCCAACAACTACGCACTCCCCTTTGCCAACTCCATGCTGGCCTACTTCAGCAATTATCCGGAAAAGAAAACCGAACTGGAAAACAAATATGGAACCGTGGATCTTAGTGTTTCCTCCCAGAACATGGATCTGGAGAATGGAAGAAAGCTATTAATGTTCCCCATGCTTACAGACGGAAAGGTAACCGCAGTAATAGGCGGTGTGATAAATGAAGAAAGGGATTTTCTTTACTTTGATGTATACAAGGACAATCACCCTGACCGTTCTTTCCTGATAAAGACCTTCCAAAATCATTATAGCGCCAAGACGGTTTCACGTAATGACAGTAACAATCCCATCAACGTAGGATATGTTATCATTATTGTCAAGAAACCACAGCTTACCAAGCCTGACCCGTTTGATGATCCGGGAGGTAACGGTGGGCACGACATGGGTGGCGGAAATGGCGACTTTACCGATGGGGGTAGCGGTGGGAGCAACCCGAATACACCCAATACTACAAATCCTTGTGAGAAAATGAAAGAGCAGAACCAAAACACAGAATTTAAAGCAAAGGTTGCAGAAATTGATAAGAAAGAAATATTTGATAAGGATAAGGAAACTGGTTTTTCTGCAGCTTATGGACAACCAAAAACAAATTATGAACCTTTGTCAAATAATAATGACAATTTAAAATTTCCACATGGAAATAAGTACTATGGATATATGCACGCTCATTTGGATAGTAAAGATGGGATAGTGAGAATATTTTCACCCGCCGATATTTTTACATTCCTTACCACTTGTGTAAGAAATGCTGAGACAAAAGGATCAATGACTGATGCATATGGCATGGTTATTACATCACAAGGTAATTATATAATAAAATATTCAGGTAATGGAAGTTTCGGTATTGGTCCAGGCACATTATCCAGTTGGCAGAGCTGGTATGATGACAAATTTACAGAATTAAATGACTCAAAAGGATTAACTCAAGATAATGTTGAGAAATTGTTTACTCAATTCATGGATGAAAAAGTAAAAATAGATGGATTGGAAGTCTACAAAAGTGATAAATCAACTGGAAATACAACCAAACTAAAATATGATAAAAATACTAAATCTGTGGTTCAAACACCTTGTTAATAAATAAATATTAAAATTATGAATTACAAATATTTAATTATACTTTTTTTTGTTGGCATTATCAATAATGCACAAACATTACCTTTAAGAACCTATACGGATATTCCTGAAAATGCTTATTTAAAAGATACCAATAATGAATTACAATATTATGAGGGCACTTGGAAAGGCACTTGGGATAACAAAACTGTTTTCATTACATTTAAAAAGGTTACAAATCAATATAATGATAATTTAAAATACTTTAAAGATTACATAATAGGTAAGTTCAAAGTTGTAGATAATAATGGAATTATATTGTTTGATAATACCAATGTTACTGATAATTTCGCAAAAATACGAGGAAGTAGAATCAGAAAAATAGATGATAAATACTCTTTAATATATAATGATTTTGATCTTTGTAATACTTCAGGTAATATTATTATCAATTTCATTGATACTTCCAAAACACAGCTTACGTGGAAAATGGCTTATGGGAGTAATATGATAACCATCGAATGTCCATATTACAACACTCAAGTTCCTGAAGCTTTACCTAAGGATATTATTCTAACCAAACAATAAGTAAAATTTCAAACACATAAAAAAGCGCTCAAATTGAGCGCTTTTTGCAATTTTTAAATCCAGCATAACACCTTCAATACTGAGTTATAATAAACAGAATTTGTTGATTATTGTAGAAATCAAAATAACCTATTTTGAAGCAATGATGATCATTCTAATTTAAAAAAGAAATACACTACCGCTGCCCATTCTTTTTTGATTCCTCTGGCATAGCCAATCGTACTGCGACTACTATTTTCTACCGTTCCATCATCTTTGATGTACCCAATGGTTGAACGGCTGCTATTTTCTACTGTTCCGTTTTTTTTAACATACCCAACTGTAGAACGGTTTTGATTTTCTATGGTCCCGTCACTTTTGATGTAGCCGATTGTTGAGCGATTTTTATTCTCGATCGTTCCATCTGACTTGATGTATCCTACCGTAGAGCGGTTGCTGTTTTCAATTGTTCCGTCTGATTTAATATAGCCTGTGGTGCTGCGGCTTCCCGATTCTATAATTTGTGCATTTATAACAGAAAGGCTGAATAGAAGGAAGCAAATAGCTGTTATTTTTTTCATGGGTTTAAATTGTAAGGGGTTATTGTTTTTTGGTTCACCTAATGTATTCAAAAATATTGATTAGTTTTTAAAGAATAGCGCCACTTATTCTTTAAGTGGCGCTATTTTGAAAGATTTCAAATTTCAAGAGATCTTATCTATTGTATTAAAACAGTAATGTTTATCGCTTAATCACTTTTACCGTTTTCACGAAGTCATTCGCTGCATTTACTTTAACTAAGTAAACTCCTGAAGTGAAAGCAGAACAATCAATTGTTCCTTTAGTATCATTGATTGCTTTCGTAAGTACCAGCTGCCCTGCTGCATTGTAAACCGTTACCGAAAGAATCTTTTGATCAAAAGAAACCGTTACGTAATCCTGTACCGGATTTGGATATACTTTCAGCTGATCTGTCTTTGTTAAAACTTCATCCACTGCTAAACTCTCCGTGGTGCAGGCAATAGGAACGAGTTCTGCTCTTTCAGCAAGGGTACCGTCCCCTAAGCTCCCTCCCTCATTCTTTCCACATGCTTTCAAAAAGCCATCATTATTTATAACGAAAGTATGAGAACCTCCCGCAGAAACAATATTATAATCGTTAGTATTTCCTACAGAAACCCAGTTTGGAATAGCTATGGACGTACTGTTACCTAGCTGTCCAAAATAATTTTGGCCACAAGCAAATATACTTCCGGATGTTTTTATCCCTACAGTATGATACCATCCTCCATCAACACTTTGAACCTGATCAGCTACAGCAGTAGGTATTAATTTTTTTGTAAAGGTTCCATTACCAAGCTGACCCTCTTCATTTCCTCCCCAAGTGTAAAGTATTCCATTAGTATTTATTGCAGCACAATGGTAGTAACCCGTAGCAATACTTTTCCAATTAGTTTCTGTTCCTATTTGTGTAGGTACATGCTTACCGTCGGATGTTCCATTACCCAGCTGTCCATAATAATTCCAACCCCAAGACCAAAGGGTACCATCAGTTTTTATGGCCACAGAAAAATCATTACCCGCAGCAATACTTTTCCAATTGGTTTCTGTTCCTATTTGTGTAGGTACAGTTTTATTGACTATTGTCCCATCTCCCAGTTGCCCTAAAAAATTACGTCCCCATGCCCAAAGGGTACCATCAGTTTTTATGGCTAATGTATGCGCCTCCCCCACGGCAATATCTGCCCAATCTGTAGCAATTCCTATTTGTGTGGGTATATTTTTGGCAACCGTAGTTCCGTCACCTAATTGACTTAAGAAATTCGCTCCCCATCCCCAGAGTGTTCCATCAGTCTTTATGGCAAAAGAAATATACTTTGCTGCTGCTATTTTCTGCCAATTCGAACTCGATCCTATTTGTTTTGGAGTACTTCTGCTTACAGTGGTCCCATCCCCCAATTCTCCTAGAGGATTAAAACCCCAGGTCCAAAGTGTCCCATCTGTTTTTATTCCTAAGGAATGAAGAAAACCAGCGTTTATTTTTTGCCAGCAACCCGCAGGAGGAAGAGTAATAAAAGATCCTCCTGGAATCCAACTGCTTTGGTCGGATCCACAATTAGATGATACCCACCAGTAGTAGGTGGTGTTAGGTAATAAATTGGTTGCATTAGCTGTTGTAGAAACAGTATTCCCATTTGCGCTTCCTATCGTTGGGCTAGTCCCGTAGCTATATACATATCCTCCATTCGGTGCCGTTGATGATGGCAACCAGTTAAGGGTAGCCGTGGTAGAAGTGACATTGGAAGTATACAACTGGCTTGGAGGATTGCAATTTGTAAGATGAGTATCAGGAGTAAGTATTTTACTTTGAATAGAAGCATCATCGTTTTTAATGTAACCGAATGTGGAACGGCTGTTGTCTTCAATCATAACGGCTGATTTGATATATTCCTCTGTATTACGACTTCCTGATTCTATAGTTTTAGCACTTACAACGGAAAGATTGAAAAGCAGGAAACAAATGGCTGCTATTTTTTTCATGGATTTAAATTTTAATAGGTTATTGTTTTTACCTCATTTGAGGTATTCAAAAATATTAATTAGTTTTTAAAGAATAGCGCCACTTAAAAAATAAGTGACGCTATGTTTAAAGATTTCAAATCTCAAGAAATCTTAGCTATTGTATTAAAATTTTAATGTTTATCGCTTAATCACTTTTACCGTTTTCACGAAGTCATTCGCTGCATTTACTTTAACTAAGTAAACTCCTGAGGTGAAAGCAGAACAATCAATTGTTCCATTAGTATCATTGATTGCTTTCGTAAGTACCAGCTGCCCTGCTGCATTGTAAACCGTTACCGAAAGAATCTTCTGATCAAAAGAAACCGTTAAATAATCCTGTACCGGATTTGGATATACTTTCAGCTGATCTGTCTTTATTAAAACATTATCAACTGCTAGATTAGCATTTGTTGGACAAGCTAGAGGTACAAAAATTTTCTTTTGAAGAGCGCTGCCATCTCCTATCTGGCCATACTCATTACGGCCACAGCCTGATAAAAATCCATTGCTATTGATAACGAATGTATGAAAACTTCCTAATGCAATACTTTGATTATCATTAGAGGTTCCTATTTGCGTTGGATTAAATCTTCTGTTTTTGGTTCCGTCTCCCAGTTGTCCATAATCATTATAACCCCATGCCCAAAGGGTACCATCTGCTTTGATCCCCATAGAAGAATGGTAACGGTTAGCATCAACATCTTTCCAATTGGTTTCGGTTCCTATTTGTGTAGGAGTCGTTTTATAGGCTGTAGCTCCATCCCCTAATTGACCATCAGAATTATGTCCCCAACCCCATAGCGTTCCATCAGTTTTCACACCTACTGAATGAAGATATCCTGCACCCACACTTTTCCAATCTGTGGCTGTTTCTATTTGAATAGGGCTGGTTATTTCTATCGTCGTTGAAATTCCATTACCTAATCTTCCATAAGTGGTACTTCCCCAGGCCCATAATGTTCCATTGGTTTTCAGGGCAAGAGTATGCTCCACCCCTGGTGCTACCATTTTCCAATCTGTAGCTGTTCCTATTTGTGTAGGTACCGTTTTATTGATAGTAGTACCATCTCCTAATTGGCCATACTCATTACGTCCCCAGCCCCAAAGGGTACCATTGGATTTTATAGCCAGTATATAATCATCCCCACTGGCAATACTTACCCAGTCTGTTGCTGTTCCAATTTGAGCTGGAGTCATTCTATTGATTGTAGTTCCATCGCCTAATTGGCCATCCAGATTACTACCCCATGCCCATAGTGTTCCATCTGTTCTGAGCCCTGCCGAAAAATAACTTCCGGCAATTATTTTCGACCAATTATTAGAAGTCCCAATTTGAATAGGAGTATCTTTTGAACTTGTAGTTCCATCTCCAAGTTGTCCATTATTATTACGTCCCCATGCCCATAGTGTGCCATCTGTTTTGAGTCCTACAGAATGAAAACCACCATTACGCACACTTTTCCAACAGCCTGTTGTAGCGGAAGGAAGTGTTTTAAATGAGCCTCCCTGCATCCAATTACTCTGGCTGGATCCGCAATGAGATGCCACCCACCAATAGTAAGTAGTGTTAGGTAATAAATTGCTCAAATTTACTGTTGTAGTAGAAGTCGTACCATCTATACCTCCTACAATTGGATTGGTACTGTAGAGGTACAAATACCCTCCATTAGGTGCTGAAGTTGATACCGTCCAGTTAAGGGTAGCCGTTGCAGCCGTAATATTGGATGTTGAAAATTGCATTGGTGAAACGCAATTAGAAGGACAGGCAGTATAAGCAAACGTATTTTTTTGAATATGGGTATCATCACCCAGCTGTCCAAAATCATTTCGTCCGCAAACTTTTAAAAATCCATCAACATTTTTTACAAGAACGTGATTACCTCCGGCATAAATCAGCATATTGTCTGAAGAGGAACCAACCTGTGCAGGTGATAAAACATTCACGGCTCCATTTGTACCGTCACCCAATTGTCCATTAGAGCTATTACCCCATGACCAAAGCGTTCCATCAGTTTTATTCGCATAAGTAAAAGTACTTCCGGCATCTATGTTAGCCCAATTGGTGTCAGTTCCTATCTGTGTTGGACTAATTTTTTGTCCTGTAGTTCCATTACCCAACTGTCCATTAGAGTTATTCCCCCATGCCCATAGTGTTCCATCTGTTTTAAGTCCTACAGAGTGACTGTTACCGGCATCTATACTTTTCCAATTCGTAGCGGTTCCTATTTGCTTTGGAGTATTCTTTGAAGTAGCGGTTCCATCACCTAACTGGCCATCAGCATTATATCCCCATGCCCATAATGTTCCGTCTGTTTTAATGGCAAGAGTATGTACTATACCTTGTGTTACACTTTTCCAATTTGTGGCTGTTCCTATTTGTGCAGGAGCAATTGTATTGGTGTTTGCTCCATTTCCTAATTGTCCAAATACGTTATGCCCCCAACCCCAAAGTGTTCCATCGGTTTTGATAGCTAACATATGATTAACTCCGGCGCTGATGCTTTTCCAATTCGTTGCTGTTCCTATTTGAACAGGGCTCAATCTGTTGACTTTAGTTCCATCTCCCAGTTGTCCATCATAATTATATCCCCATGCCCAAAGGGTACCATCGGATTTAATAGCAAATGTTTGGCGACCTCCGGCACTCACACTTTGCCAGTTTGTTGCTGTTCCTATTTGTATAGGGACCTTTCTATCAACAGTGGTTCTATCTCCTAGCTGTCCTTCAGAATTACTACCCCATGTCCATAGTGTTCCATCTGCTTTTATTCCCACTGAATGCAGGCTTCCTGCGCTAAAGCTTTCCCAGCAGCCTGAGGTAATTGGAGTTCCTACATTAATCACATTTCTAAAAACAGGGCTCCAAACACCGTCATTATCTTTAATACGGATATTAAATACATGCAAACCGTTAGAAGGTAAAGCAATTCCTGTTTTAATTAGTTGCTCATAAGTACTGTTGAAGCTACCATCGGCAGCCAATACCGGAGTTCCATTTCCGGCTCCAGGATCGGTATCCCAAAAATACTCTGCCTGTGAAAGAGATATTAGCGTAGAGGTCGGATTTTGCTGAACATTAATGATGTTCGTAAAAACAGGTCCCCAAACTCCGCTGTTGTCCTTGATACGGACAGAGAATTTATGCAAACCATTACCTGGTGTTGCAATGTCTGTTTTGGTAAGTTGTTCGAAAACGCTATTGAAATTTCCATCAGTGGCCAATACCGGAGTTCCGTTTCCGGCTCCAGGATCGGTATCCCAGAAATACTCTGCCTGTGAAAGAGCAATTAGCGTAGAGGTCTGGTTTTGCTGAACATCAATAACATTGGTAAAAACAGGTCCCCAAACTCCCGTATTGTCCTTAATACGGATGGAGAATTTGTGCAGGCCGGTACCCGGTGTAGCAATCCCTGTTTTGGAGAGTTGTTCAAATGCACTGTTGAAATTTCCATCAGTGGCCAATACAGGAGTTCCGTTTCCGGCTCCGGGATCGGCATCCCAGAAATATTCGGCCTGACTTACGAACACTTGTGCAGGGCACAATATGACCATAAGCAAAGCGATGATACTATAGATATAATTTTTCATATTGTTATATCCTTAGCTGTTATTTAGAAAAACCTGATCCGTTGATATTCAAAGTACCTCCAGAAATGGATCTAGGAGTTGACAAATAGTTGATCTGAGGTTTATTACCTACATTTGCCGGCCAGTAATTAGCCCAACTGTTAGATCCCCCATAATGTCCTGCATCATTCCTTGTTAAGTCCAAATCTGTATATTTTATATCAGGATTTCCAGCATTTTCATTCATTCCTGTTACCGTATATGTTGTATTGTTAAAATTCATATTCACGGATCCTGAATTGTTACTTTGGATCATGTTACCTTGTGTTACAAACGGATTGGTAGATGAGTTGTAGCTGGCTGTCACGTTAACATTATTATGATTATTTTGAATACAGATATTGCTTTGACCCGGCACAAAAGAAACAGCATTATTCATAATGGCAAGGTCTCCTGTGTTTGTAAGACTATTATCATATAAACCAATGTAAATAACAGCCGGATAAAAGTTGGCGGCAGCAGGTCTATAAACTGTATTGTTAATGATTTCATTAGAACTTCCGTCTTTTATACCACGTATCCAAAAAGCGTCACAAAAATTATTGTGGAACTTAAAAGCATAATAGGGTTGAGAGTTAGCTATTGCTCCTGTAGATATATTACCATAAACCTCAGCATCAGATGTAGCCATGGAAGTTTCCTGCTGGAAAGAATAGACGGTAATAAACGATGCTTTGTTAGCCGTACATATTCCATGGGAAATCTGCAAAGGTCCATTAATATTACAACCAGAAATATTGGTAGTCGTATTGGCGGTAGTGGTAGACACACTAATCAAGTCACAGTTCAAAATATTGATTGTTGTTCTTCCTCCAACTGCTGCTCCTATTGTCAGTATACCATTAATAGAGTTTACTGTCTTCAGATTGTTAATGGTAATCACTCTTCCCGCTGCCAGGTCAATGTTAACACCTCCCTGAAGAATGTATTTGCTATAATTAGTTTCAGAAACAAAAGTCAGGGATTTATTTATTGTCAAATTTTCTATATAAGCTTCTCCATTCGCTTTAGGTTGAACAATGATACGATCTCCGTTTGAAGCGGCTGTGATCGCTGCACTTATAGTAGAATAAGCTCCGCCGGCTCCGGCATTTCTAACATACAGATCGGCTGCAAAAGCCATGGTGCTCGATAGGCCTGCAAAGGCAATGATTAGTAGTTTTTTTGTCATAATCTTATAAAAATTGATTGGTTTAATAATGATATTTTTTGATTTTCAAATTGAATTCATTGAAAAACAAGGGCTTTAATCAATGAATAAACGTTGATTTTGAAAATGGTTTTTGTGGATAAAATAGAATAGCATCGTAACTTATAAGGCAGCAATATCCCTCATCTTTCTTTTCCCCATATGAATAGACAAATACTGTTTTATTTTATGACTCAGTATTATTTCTTTCTGATTTGAGAAAAATAATCGGATAAGTCATATTCTGGTTAAATACAACTTGTTGCTTTAAAGGAATTTTGAGGACTTACTGTTGTTTCAAACTGTTGGAAACAATTAATGGTTACGAATTAGTAGATACCGTATATTTTGGCTCATTTTCATGGTTTAATTAGTTTTCAGGTTTTGTTTTTAGTTTTAGTTTTTTATAACAACAACATCATCAGTTATGACTCTATGTTATTGATTGCAAAAGTATTGTTTTATTATGAATTTTAAAATAATAAATCAAGAATAATACTCATAAATACCGGATAACGGTATTTTAAAATGTAAAAAATAGAATATTAAAGAATAGCGCCACTTAAAGAAT
Source organism: Chryseobacterium aurantiacum (assembly GCF_003020585.1). Classification (GTDB taxonomy): domain Bacteria; phylum Bacteroidota; class Bacteroidia; order Flavobacteriales; family Weeksellaceae; genus Chryseobacterium; species Chryseobacterium aurantiacum. The sequence continues at coordinate 1,199,097 of NZ_PXUE01000001.1, read as the reverse complement.
AAGTGGCGCTATTTTGAAAGATTTCAAATTTCAAGAGATCTTAGCTATTGTATTAAAAATTTAATGCTTATCGCTTAATCACTTTTACTGTTTTCACGAAGTCATTGGCGGCATTTACTTTTACCAAATAAACTCCTGATGGTAAAGCAGAAACATCAATCGTTCCTTTAGTATCATTGATCGCTTTTGTAAGTACCAACTGCCCTGCGGCATTGTAAACTGTTACCGAAAGAATCTTTTGATCAAAAGAAACCGTTAAGTCATTCTGTACCGGATTTGGATACACTTTCAGTTGATCCGACTGTGTTGAAACATCATCGACTCTTAAAACATCACTAGTAGGGCAACCAACAGGTACAAAAATTGTTCTATTAACAGTTATTCCATCTCCTATCTGACCGTAATCATTAAAACCACAGCCTGATAAAAATCCATTGGTACTTATTACAAGTGTGTTAAACGCATTTGCTGCAACAATTTTTCTATCAGTAGATGTTCCTATTTTTGTAGGAATATTTTTTGGAACTTTTGTACCATCACCTAGGTGACCATGGGTATTATATCCCCAACTCCAAAGAGTCCCATCTGTTTTGATTCCTGTGGAAGAGCCATAATAGTCCCCTTTCACACTCTGCCAATCTGTAGCTGTTCCGATTTGTGTTGGATTCAATTTACCCGTTGTAGTTCCATCGCCTAATTGTCCAGAGGAATTATCCCCCCAGGTCCAAAGTGTTCCATCGGTTTTGATGGCAATAGTATGAGAAACTCCACCAGAAGCATTTTTCCAATTTGTAGCTGTTCCGACTTTTGTTGGAATAAGTTTTTCCGTTTTAGTTCCATTTCCAAGTTGTCCATTCGTATTACTTCCCCACGTCCACAGTGTTCCATCGGTTTTAGTGGCTATAGTATGATTTACAACAGCAGCTATGGTTTTCCAATCAGTTGCTGTTCCAATTTGTATGGGGATAGTTTTGTTTATTTTTGTTCCATCTCCTAGCTGGCCATCTATATTAAGTCCCCAAGCCCAAAGTGTTCCATTTGACTTTAGAGCTACTGTATAATGATCCCCAGCAGCAATATTTGCCCAATCAGTTGCTGTTCCTATTTGTGTTGGAATATTTTTTGAAATTGTGGTTCCATCGCCCACCTGCGCACTTGCATTATATCCCCAACTCCATAGTGTTCCGTCAGCTTTAATGGCTACAGTGTGTGCGTATCCGGCTGCTATTTTCACCCAATTTTTCCCGGTTCCTAGTTGTGTTGGAGCAGTTCTCGTAATTGTAGTTCCATCTCCTAACTGTCCAGCACCATTTTTACCCCAAGTCCATAGCGTCCCGTCTGTTTTGATTCCTATCGAATGATAATTACCAACACTCACACTTTCCCAACAACCAGTTTCAGCTGTAGGAAGTGTAGTAAAGGAACCTGCGGGTATCCAATTAACCTGACCAGATCCACAATTAGATGCTACCCACCAATAGTATGTAGCGTTCGGTAATAAATTTGTCAAATTGGTTGTAGCAGCAGAAGTAACTCCTTCTATACCTCCAAGAACTGAGTTTGTGCTATAAAGATACGAATAGCCTCCACTAGGAGCTCCAGTTGATCCTGTCCAGCTAAGAGTAGCCGTCTTTGAAGTAACATTTGTTGTTGAAAATTGTGTTGGAAGAGAGCAAATTATAGGACAAGCAATAGAAATAAACGAATTTATATTATTATTAGCACCATTACCTAGCTGTCCAAAATAATTTTCTCCACAAACTTTTAAATATCCATCAATAGTCTTTACAAGAACATGATTCTCCCCCACAAAACTCTGCATATTGTCTGATGATGATCCTACTTGTGTAGGTAACGTAGTATTAATACTTCCAGTTGTACCATTACCTAATAACCCTTTGGAGTTGTTACCCCATGACCATAATTTTCCATTTGTTTTTGTGGCGAATGTAACACCGTTTCCAGCAGATATATTGTTCCAGTTTGTTTCTGTTCCTATTTGTATAGGTAAACTTTTATTAATGATAGTTCCGTCACCTAACTCACCAAAAGTATTACTTCCCCAAGCCCATAATGCTCCATTTGCTTTTAGTGCGATTGAGTGATAACCACCAGCAGCAGCACTTTTCCAATCCGTTGCTGTTCCGATTTGAACAGGAGACAATCTACTGACTTGAGTTCCATCTCCTAATTGGCCATAATAATTATATCCCCATCCCCAAAGTGTTCCATCTGTTTTGAGAGCAAAAGTATGCAGCGAACCTGGTTCTATACTTTTCCAATTAGTAGCTGTTCCTATTTGAGCTGGCACAAGCTTATTAGTAGTAGTCCCATCACCTAGTTGCCCATAATAATTAAATCCCCAGCTCCAGAGTGTTCCATCTGCTTTTATAGCAAACGTCTGATTGAATGAAACATGGATACTTTTCCAATCTGATGCAGTTCCTATTTGGGTAGGTACTTTTCTGTTTATTGTAGTTCCATCTCCCAGTTGCCCATAATCATTTCTACCCCAGCCCCATAATGTACCATCTGTTTTTAGTGCTATAGTGTGGCTAAAGCCAATACTAACGCTTTTCCAATCTGTTGCCGTTCCTATTAGGATAGGTGTATTTCTATCAATTGTAGTTCCGTTTCCTATTTGTCCAGAATCATTGCTACCCCAAATCCATAAGGTTCCATCTGCTTTTATTCCTGCGGAATACCCATTTCCTACACTAAGACTCTGCCAACATCCTGTAGGAGTTGGAGTTTCTACATTAATCACATTTTTAAAAACAGATCCCCAAACACCTGCATTGTCTTTAATACGGATATTGAAAACATGCAAACCATTAGATGGCAAAGCAATTCCTGTTTTAGTCAGTTGCTCGAAAGAACTGTCGAAATTACCATCGGCAGCCAATACCGGAGTACCATTTCCGGCACCCGGATCGTTATCCCAAAAATATTCGGCCTGAGAAAGTGCCAGTAGCGTAGAGGTCTGGTTTTGTTGAACACTAATAACATTGGTAAAAACGGGTCCCCAAACTCCACTGTTGTCCTTGATACGAACAGAGAATTTGTGCAAACCATTACCAGGTGTAACAATGTCTGTTTTGGTAAGTTGTTCGAAAACACTATTGAAGTTCCCGTCAGCGGCCAATACAGGAGTTCCATTTCCGGCTCCAGGATCGGCATCCCAGAAATACTCGGCCTGCGCAAGAGCAATTAGCGTAGAGGTCTGGTTTTGCTGAACATCAATAACATTGGTAAAAACAGGTCCCCAAACTCCCGTATTATCCTTAATACGGATGGAGAATTTATGCAGGCCGTTACCCGGTGTAGCAATCCCTGTTTTGGTGAGTTGTTCAAATGCACTGTTGAAATTTCCATCAGTGGCCAATACAGGAATACCGTTTCCGGCTCCGGGATCGGCATCCCAGAAATATTCGGCCTGACTTACGAACATTTGTGCAGGGCACAATATGACCATAAGCAAAGCGATGATACTATAGATATAATTCTTCATATTGTTATATCATTAAGTATTATTTAGAAAAACCAGATCCATTGATATTTAATGTACCACCACTGATTATTCGTGGAGTAACCAGATAGTTTATCTGTGGTTTAGTATCAGCATTTGCCGGCCAATAATTAGTCCAGCTGTTTGATCCGCCGTAGTGGCCTGCGTCATTTCTTGTTAAATCTAAGTCGGTATAGCTTACATCAGGATTTCCGGCATTTACATTCATCCCAGTTACAGTGAATGCTGTCTCGCTAAAGTTCATATTCACAGATCCTGAATTATTGCTTTGGTTCATCGCCCCCTCTGTTACAAATGGATTTGTAAATAGGTTGTAGCTTGCAGTCACTGTAGCATTATTGTTGTTTTTAATGCAAACATCGGTTGTTCCTACTACAAAAGAAGCTGCATTATTCATAATAGAAATATTTCCTGTGTTTCCATTATTTAAGTTGATGGAAAATGGTGCTATATCACCACCATAAGGGTCATAGATCGTATTATTAATAATTTCGTTGTTACTGCCTGTTTTAATAGCATAGACAAAAACCCCGCGGCAAAAATTATTGTAAAACTTAAAGTTATAGCTTGATTGTGAATGTGATAAACCAAAACTTGTAGCATTGCCGTACACTTCAATATCCGATGTTGCAAGACTACTATCTAAAGTTGTAGAATTAGCATAAATAGACTGTGCTTTATTAGCAGTAACTCTACCATGAGAAAAACTAATTTCTCCCAACACATTAGAACCGGAAATATTGGTTGTAGTATTGGCTTGATTGGTAATAACCTTATTTAAATAACAATTGTAAAGGTTTATGGTAGTTCTTCCACCAGTGGTAGGTCCGCTTGCCACTAAGCTGTAAATGGAATAGTTTCCTGAGCTTAAATTACTGATGTTTACCACTCTTCCCGCAGCCGGATTGATGGTAACGGTTCCCTGAATAAAATATTTACTATAATTGGTTTCAGAGAGAAAGGTTAGTGATTTGTTGATGGTAATGTTTTCTACATAGGCTGCTCCATTCGCTTTGGGCTGAATGATGATTCTTTCTCCTTCTGAAGCCGCTGTGATAGCCGCACTTACCGTAGAATAAGCTCCGCCTGTTCCGCCATTTCTAACATATAAATCGGCTGCAAAAGCCATAGTACTCGATAAGCCTGCAAAGGCAATGATTAGTAGTTTTTTTGTCATAATCTTATAAAAATTGATTGGTTTAATAATATTCTTGGAATTTTTCTTAAATGAACTCATACAAAAACAAAAGCCTCAATCAATGAATGAACGTTGATCTTGACATTATTTTTGTTGATAAAATAGGATAGCATCATAATTGATAAAACAGCACTCTTTCTCGCATTTTTTTCCAAAATCGATAGTGGAATACTTGTCAAGTTTTCATGACTCAATATTGTTTCCATATGATTTGAGGGAATAATCGAAGTAGTCCTATTGGTTAAATACGACTCTTTGTTCTAAAAAATTGGAGAACTTACTGTTGTTTCAAATTGTTGTAAACAATTGGTTTTGATGAATTAGTAAAGTAAATACCGGATGGTGTTATTCTTTTTCATGGTTTAATTAGTTTTCAAGTTTAGTTTTTGGTTTTAGTTTTTTAATTGCAACAACATGATCATTAACAATCTTCTATGTTGTTGATTGCAAAAGTATATTTTTCTCATGAATAACCCAATAGCTAATAAAAAATAACATCAATTTTGACATTATTAGGATATTATTATATTTTTAAAGATAAAAAATCATTTTTTTAGGAAATTAAAGAAATGGTCTCCTATCTGTTCAATTAGGCCTTCAAATATTCTATGGAGAAATTCTTTACTTTTTCTGTCTTGGCTTCTGCAGAGGTTTTACAACGTTTCTCGTCCTTTCGTTTCAATGGCTTTAATGATCCATTCATCAAAGGTTCTCCATGATTTCAATTCGTCTGAGATTTCTACATATTCATCAATGGGGTACTCGTGGCAAAAGATATCATAATTCTTTTCATCATTTTTTGTCGTGCAAAATCCCATCCAGTCCCCCATAGAACAATTTGAGCCCATCATAATAAACTCATCAATTATCTCTTCCTCTACTGCTTCAATTTCTTGCTGAACAAGGATATTATACTCTTTTAGTTCGGCCAAATTACAAATCTCAAAACTTGGTAGGTACTCCCCTATAAAAAACTTTCCACTTCCAATTTCAGCTAAAAAATGATAGTAGGATTCAGGGAGTAAATACCGGGTAAATGCTTTTATTTCTTCTAATTCACTGTAAGAAACAGGCTGAACATTAAATTTTAAGCTTTCTGATTCTACAACCTCCTGTCCATTTTTCCATTGGGAGGTTTCAAGAACGGCTTCTTTTTGCGAAACCCATTTCTTTAATATATCTAATGCGTTGATAAATTCTGTTGTCATGATGTGTAGTTATCTGATTCCCATTTTCATTTTAAAAGCATTTCATATCTGCAAATAACGCCTTCAAAACAGTTATTATTAAACGGCAGATATCATGGATATTTGCCGTTTATGTTACAAGATTATCGGTTATATTTTTAATAAGTAAGTATTTATTTTCTTAATTAAATGATGCCCTGAATTCCAGAGGAGAAACTGAGGTTCTGTTTTTAAACAGGCGGTGAAAAGATTGTGGATGCTCAAACCCAAGCTGGTAGGCAATTTCAGAAACTGACATTTCTGTAGAAGACAATAATTCTTTTGCTTTTTCTATCAATTTGTTTTGGATGTGCTGCTGTGTGGTTTGCCCGGTCTGCACCCGAAGCATATCACTGAGGTAATTTGCGCTCAGATTCAACTGTTCCGCAATAAAATGAACAGTAGGAATACCATTGATAATCAAATTATCATTCCTAAAATAATCATTGAGTAAAGTTTCCAGTTTTGAAAGCAGATCATTGTTAACCTTTTTTCTGGTTAAAAACTGACGGTTATAAAAACGATCACAATATTTCAGTAACAGATCAAGGTTAGATACCAGCAAATCCTGTGTAAAGGAATCCATATTGGTTTCTATTTCCTGTTCTACATTATCTATAATATCCATGATAGATTTTTCCTCCTTTTCTGAAAGATATAATGCTTCATTCGCTGCATAGGAGAAAAAACCATAATCTTTAACCTTTGATGCCAGTGGATAACCATGTAAAAAGTCAGGATGTATTATCAAAACAAAACCTCTAACCTCGTTCAGGAGTATGTCTTCAAACTGGAGAACCTGATGAGGAGCAATGAAATACATAATTCCTTCATCAAAATCATAATACTGTTGTCCGTACCTGCATTTTCCTCCGGCACAGTCTTTCTTTAAGATCACTACATAAAAGTCTGTAGTGACTGCACTCAGGATTGTTTCCGACTTCAGTTTTACATCGTCAAAATTGAAAACACTGATTAATGGATTTGATGGTTTTTTCAATCCTAAAAACTGATGCAGTGTACTAATTGACGAAACTTTCTCTGGGGTTTTCATATATCCACTTGGGAATTTATATATTAATATTTTTTTAAATAAAACACATAGAAACATTGTTTTATTGGTTGGATAAATTGCTAAAATATTCGTTAACAAAGATCTTTTGTCTTTCTTTAAAAATATTTGAGCAATTGAAATTAATAAGGATGCCCTTAGGACATTGCAATAGTTTCATATAGGTTAGAAAATTTATTTTTCTCGATAGTAACTCTTCCTTTAAGCATTGGTGATAAACACTCTCCAGCAATCCTCTACCCATTATTTTGTGTACTTCAATAGCGCCTCCTATTATTTCATACGTTAATTCATCTAAATATTTTTTTGTCAGCATAGCCTATGTATCTATATGGTTAAAAATAAGACTATTTGTAACCAATCCTAAGTTACTGATTTTATTTTTTCTCTAAAAGCTGTTCATTTTTAATCTGGCCGATTCCCTGCTTGTAGGTAGTCACCTGAAATTCCGGGAATCTGTTTCTGAATTTTGAATCATCGAATATATTATCGTGTTCATATCTTGGAAGCAGCTCCAGCAACTCTTTTATCTTTTGATTGAATAATGAACCTGTTTTAAATAAGAATTTTGAAACTATATTGTATTGTAAATTTTCACCATAAATTTCAGAAGCTATTCCGATAAACTCCTGATAGGTTGGATGGCTTTTGTAAACGGGAAGATGCCATGTTTGCCCGAATGCGTCAGGGGTATTTCCTATTAATGCTGTTGCACGGCTTGCATCAGGCGTCCAAATCAAGCTTCTCTTTTTATGAACACTTAAAGGGACTTTTAGTTTTTTATTTTCCTTGATATTGTCAAAAATCAACGTATTGGTAATACTTTGTGTTTTTCCTGGGCCATAAAATTCAGGAGCACGGCAAATAACCGCTTCCAGTTCACCTGATTCAATTTCTTTCAAAACCATTTCTGCCATTTTTCTTCTCACTCTTCCTTTTCTTCCCACAGGAGCAAATGGTGTTTTTTCTGTCAAAACACGATCATCTTGTGGATACATATAAGTATTATCAAAGAAAACAAGCTTTGTTCCGTTGATTTTACAAGCCTCTATGACATTATGAAGAATAAGTGGAAACTGCTTCTCCCAAAGGTCGGAACTTATTGGAAGTCCTAATGTAAAGTAGGCAATATCACTACCTTTTACTGCTTCAACAGCCTTTTCGCGGATAGATAAATCTGCAGAAAACACCTCATCTGTATCATTTATTTTTTTTGCATTTCTACTGACAATCCGGATCTCTGAAGTAAAGGTTCTTTTTAGTTCTCTTGCCAGCTCTTCGCCAATCTGCCCATTGGCCCCTAATATTGTTTGCATATTATTTATTTTTTTCGCTCAAGTTTAAACTCTGTTATTGGGTATGGCAAAGTTCAGAAGAATAGAAACAATCCGAGTATCTTAATTACAGGAAGTTGTAACAGAATCTCTGTTTTCGGAAATAGGTACTTTAAAACTTTATCAATAGTGAAGAAATACATACAAAAAAGCAGTCGTATTTTTCAATATGACTGCTTTTATTTAGATCTTACATTTGAACCTTTCTCTCCAGTTTATTTTCTGCAAACGGAACAACTACCAACGGATACTGTTCTGTTTCGATATGGCTTTTATCGAGTCCGAAATTGATATAATCTTTTACCGATAAATAACGCAAATTGTAATAGCCTTTCATGATGAAGTTCTTCCAAAATGGCATTCTGTTATCATAAGAAAGGAAGCTATCCATAATCATAAATTTAAAATCACCTATCTTGTTCTGCTGGTATGCCTGTTCAAAAGATTCTTCGGCATCTACTTCGTTATTTTCTAGCATATCATTAACTACCTGCTTGAAATAATAACCAATTCTTGGGTCTTCACGGAATCCTAAGTCCAGTTGGATATAATAAACATCATTTCTGATCACCGTATCTACAGAATACTCCTGCCCGTAGGGTACATCTAAAATATTGACATGAACAAACCAATAAATATCAGCACGCTTTGGAAGTCCAAATTTTAAAATGGAATCCATTACTGTTTTTTCTATCTTTTTTTCTGAATCTGAAGTAGTGAGATAAACTAGATTTGTAGCGTATTTTGGCAGGTTTTCATCTGTACTCAACTTGGTTAATAGCGGAAGATATTCAGACAGTTTTACAAAGGATTGAATATTGGACTTGATTTGTCTTCCTCTCCACCAAATGTACATCACCGCGAAAAGTGAAAGCCCCAGGATCAGGGTTATCCATCCGCCTTCTTTCACTTTTAAAAGATTGGCAGACAGGAAACTTAATTCTATTGCTAAGAAAATCCCTGTAATGATGATATTAAAAATAAAAGGAACTCTTTTGATACGCAGATAAGCATTAATCAGAATTGTACTCATCAGCATGGTAAGGGTAACACTTAAACCAAATGCTGCTTCCATTTTTGTACTTTCTTTAAAGTAAAGCACCATTCCTACACAGCCACACATCAAAAACCAATTAATTGCAGGAATATAAAGCTGTCCCTTCACATTACTAGGAAACAATACCATGTGCTTGGGCCATATATTAAGTCTTATGGCCTCGTTGATAAGGGTAAAACAGCCACTGATTAAAGCCTGAGAAGCAATAATTGTTGCCAGGGTAGCAATCCCTAAAGCCAGCCAGAATATAGATTTCGGAACGATATGATAAAAAGGACTTAAGCCTCCCACTTCCTCTCCTACATGGTCAAGAAGCCATGTTGTTTGACCTGCATAACACAGAATAAGGGCTACTTTTATAAAGATCCAGGTAAACCTGATATTATTTCGTCCACAGTGTCCCATATCGCTATATAAAGCCTCTGCTCCTGTGGTACACAGAAAAATACTTCCTAACAACCAAAATCCTTTAGGTTCATTAACCAGCATTTGATAGGCATAGTAAGGATTCAGCGCTCTTAGGACTTCCCAATTATTTCCTATTGCCATTACACCTATTCCTCCAATAAAACCAAACCAAATGATCATTACAGGACCAAATACTTTTCCTATTTTATCGGTACCAAACTGCTGAAACATGAATAATAGGATCAAAATTCCTACAATGACGGGAACGGTATCAAACCCCGGGACGACGGCCTGTACTCCTTCTACGGCTGACGAAACAGACATAGGCGGGGTAATAATACCATCTGCCATCAGAAAAGCACCTCCTGCCATTGCAATAAAGACAAGCCACTTCCCACTGTATCTCCGAACCAGGGCATATAGGGAAAAGATACCACCCTCTCCTTTATTATCTGCCTGCAAAGTAATGAGAACATATTTGATGGTGGTCTGGAAAACAAGGGTCCAAAAAATACAGCTTAAACTGCCAAGCGCTATGACTTCCGTGATGACCTTATGATGAAAAACCGCATTAAGCGTATACAGGGGTGAAGTACCAATATCACCGAATACAATACCGATTGCTATCAGCGATCCTGCAAGAGTAATCCTCTTATGAAAATCTGAGGAATTATGTCCAGACATATTTTATTTTTCTGCAAATTAAATCAAAATTTTCATCGAAATGAGAATAGATTTTATTTTTTTCATGTATGCCTCTAAAAGTACTCTAAAGTCCCTTTACACAATGATTTGTAAAAAATATTAGCATCTTCAATAATAACAATTTTACATCTTGCTTTCATCCAATTCTTATGCATAATTTAAAGCCGATTCAGCATTTTGAAGTTAGATTATTAATCGATAGCTTTGGTTCTGCTAATATCCACTTTCCTCCATCATGAGGCTTAGTGGTAAATAAAACCATGATATAAAATAATCCATTATGACAAAAATACAATTGTCTCTACTCATTATTACCATTACTACCTTATTTGCAAGCAACAATTTATCCGGCCAATTAACTTCCAAAGAAGTTGATGCTCTTGTTAACAATGCAATAGAAAAATTCCATGTTGCAGGGGCCGCTGTGGCTATTGTAAAAGATGGAAAAGTAATTCACAAAAAAGGCTATGGTGTAAAATCAATAGATACAAAATCACTTATTGATGAGCATACAAACTTTGAAATTGCTTCCAACAGCAAGGCTTTTACAACAGCAGCTTTATCTATTTTGGTAGATGAAGGAAAACTTTCCTGGGATGATAATGTCAAAAAATACATCCCCGAATTTAAAATGTACAATGACTATGTTACAGAAAACTTTACAATAGAAGATTTATTGTGTCACCGTAGCGGTCTTGGCTTAGGAGCTGGTGACTTAATGATGTTTCCTGACGGTACTGACTTTACCATTAAGGATGTAATAACGTCTTTCCAGTATTTTGCACCTGTTTCTGGTTTCCGGACCCAATTTAATTATGACAATCAATTGTATCTGGTGGCGGGTGAGGTTATTGCAAGAGTAGGTGGAATGAGTTGGGAAAATTTTGTTCAAAAACGCATTATGGAACCATTGCAAATGCAAAATTCTTTTAGTTCTATAAGCCAGGTAAAGGATATTAGCTTAATGGCTTCTCCACATTCCTCAGAATCCGGCACTATAAAAAAAATATCTTTATACGGAGCAATGGTAAATGGTGCTGCCGGGGGAATCGTCTCCAATGTTGATGACATGTCCAAATGGATGCTTGTTCAGCTAAACAAGGGTAAATATGGTTCGGGGTTAAACCAACAGCTTTTTACCAAAGAAAGACAAAATGAAATGTGGACCATCCATACGGTTGATCAAATTAATCCTAATCCGAGATATAACCAACATTTCAATGGGTATGGTCTAGGCTGGAATTTATCTGATATGAAAGGAAATCTAAGTGTTTCTCATACTGGCGGCCTACCCGGGATGCTTTCTATTGTTACCATGATTCCTGATTTAAATTTGGGAATTGTTATTCTTACCAACACAGAAAATGGTGGTTCCGGTGTTTTCTCATCGGTTAGTCAGACCATTATTGACAGCTATTTGGAGCTTAATGATTTCGGTTGGGTAGATAAGTATTCTGCTTATTTTAAGTCTCAAAAAGAATCAGGGGATGATGTGACCAAAAAGGTTTGGGAAACGGTAAGCAAAGCAAAAAATACAACAATAAAGAACGAAGATTTAATTGGATTGTACGAAGATAAATGGTTTGGAAAAATTGAAATCTTCTTAAAAGGAAATCAACTGTGGTTTAAATCATTCCGATCACCAAAACTCAATGGTCCAATGAGCTTTTATAAAGCAAATACTTTTGCCATTAAATGGGATTATAAAGATATGAACTGCGATGCCTTTGCCATGTTTAATTTAGATGAAAACGGAAAGGCCCAAGGCATAAAAATGAAAGGAATATCTCCCAATATAGACTTTAGCTTCGACTTTCAGGACTTGAATTTACAAAGGATTAAAAATTAATCTAAATTCAAATAAAGAAAACCAATATTGTAAAGAGGTTCTACCTGCAAGCTTTACAAAAAAATAAGGTGAGTTTAGTAACTCACCTTATTTTTTTATAGGTTTATCTTTTAATATCAATAACAACTATCTTATTATAAAAACGCTTGAGTTTCTAATATTAATTTAATTCCTTATTGGCTTTTTGGATAAAATCATTCCATTGTTTATTCAAATGCTCTATGGCATTCTTTTTTTCATTCTTATTCAAAGAAGAATAATTAATGGAATTGAAGACCAGTTTTTTCAGTGCTTTTACATCGAGTTCCCAGTACACAAAGGCTACCCAAAAATCATAGCTAAGGCCATCATACCCATACACAGAAGGATCATCGCTACTAATGGAACATTGTACCCCGTTGCTCATTAAAACTCTTGCAGGATGATTTCTCAAATCACTCACATATCCTAAAATCTGATTACTGATTGGGCTTACCTCCACCAGTTTGTTCTGCTTTTTGATCAGCTCCATTGTTTTCGGAAAATAGATCAGATTAAGGCCATGCCCAATTCTTTGGTTGTTCAGTAATGCAATATCCAGAACGTTTTTATTAAAGACAGAATTACTTTCACCTGCATGAAGAAAAAGAGGCAGTTCTACTCCATATTTTTTATTGAGTTCATTAAGCTTTACCCAATTGTCCTGAAAGAAATTAATGCTTTTACCCGTAGCCTCATCTGCAACCAGATCAAAACCAGAGATCATGTCCGGAAATTCTTTCTTAAGTTTGAAAGCAGTTTCTAGTTCTTTTTCAATTCTTTCGTTATCGAAAAACTTAAAGCTTGAGTAAATTAACTTCAGGCTAAATTCAGGATTGGACTTGTGCATTTCTTTAACAAGATCCTGTAAATCCGTAATGGATGTTTTTAAAGGATATTTTCCATGTTGAAAATCATAGAGTTCTTCAAAAATATACCTGATTTCTACATGCTGAACTTTATCTTTTGCCAGATCCTGAAAGCCCTTTAAGTAGTATTCTTTGAAAAAGGGACGGTAAGGGAGCAGCAGATTAATCCTTTGGAAGCGTTTTTCAAACTCAATCCAATAGTCTGTGTAAGAACATAGGTTATCTCGTTTAAGAGTAAGAAGTTCTATCAGTTCTTTCTCAAAATCCGGATGTGATGCTAATTTTTGATTAAGATTTACAAATCCTTTCGGAACTTTTCCATTTTCGAAAAAAGCCATCTGACCAAAGATGAATTCTTTAGTATCATCCTGATCATAAACGTAACATTCTTTATATTTTCTTGCTGCAGCAATCACCCATTTTGCGTTTGCCAGACCTCCACTATGGGTATGCAGCAGGCCTCCTTTTGGCATAGTTTGAATGAGATTAAACAGTCTACTGCTTTCTATTAATGGCTTTATTTCATTAAAAGAACTGTTATATAAAGGTATTTTTTGTTTTTTTGTTTCAGCAATAAAGTCATTTCTCAGCTGAAATAGTTTTTTATCCAATATTGTTTCAGCATCAGATAGTTTTATGTCTGCATCAAAAGCGAGCGCTTCATTTTCCTGCTCTAATAACGTCCAGTTTTGTTGATAGCCGGACTTTTCAATCGATCTATTTTGAGCTCCAAACAAAGGAAAGCCCAATAATAAAATATAAGTAAAGTATTTTTTCATAATAGTGCTGAGCTTGCATTTAACAAAAGGCTTTGTAAATACAGCTATTCAAAAATATAATTTTTTTTTATTGTAAAAGAATTTCAACCTGAAAAACAAGTAACAAAAACATTTAACGACAACATCATTTGTAATCCATGGGTTTCTCCTAGCCCCGATAGTAACGGTTACCCCGCAACAGGCAGCTGTTATTTACATGGGCGTGAGGAGTATGAGTGGATAGCGGGATAAAGCTCCCTTATAATGTAATTGGGCTACAAAATACGCAAAAAGTCTATAAAATCAATAGACTAATGTTATTAATTTTTATTCATGTGTTAAAATGAATTTTTTTGACATTTTTTTAACACTTTAAAAGCAAAACACAATATGTTGTAAATCAGAATATTAATCAACTTAAAATTGGTAAATTTTTTAAATTTCCGCATTACCCTACTAAATTAGTCGACTTATATGATATTTCTCATATACCCTATTTGCGGGGGTTCACGAATAAATAAATAATTTTGACCCAGTTAAAAAAATAAACTCTATTCTCATGAATAAGAATGACTTTAATTCTTACCTACACACTATCGTGGCTATAACATCTGTTCAACATTCGTGTTGTACGGAAAATGGTCTTTCACTGCACATTATCACTTCTAAGGACATGTGTTTTGAATCTATGATGTGTAAAATGATGATGCGATAAATCCTCGAAGAAATATGCACATTATTGTAGGAATTAAAGCCCGATAAGCTCAAGGCCTATTTAATCCGGGTACACCTCCTCTATTTTAACATTTTCTTTCTAACACCTCCCTGAAAAAGGAGGCAGGGGATCTATTTTTCCTATTGGGAAGATAAATAGTGATACACACATTCAATTTTTTAAACCTAAGATTAATATAATGAGAAAAAAACAATGCAAACTAGGTGTATTGGCCGTGCTCTTATTCGCGGAATATGGCTTTGCACAGAAAAAAGACAGTCTTTCTCAGGAGACGTCCATCAAGGAAGTAGTGGTGGTCGCTTTTGGAAAGCAGAAAAAGGAAGAAATAACGGGATCGGTACAGTCTTTAAAGACAAAGGATCTGTCTAATCTTCAAAATGGAAATGTTCTTCAGGGAATTGGGGGTAAGGTTGCCGGTGTACAGGTAATTTCTTCCGGCCAACCGGGTTCTCAGCCTACAATAAGAATGAGAGGAATTGGTTCTATCAATGCTTCCAGTGATCCTTTAATTGTGTTGGACGGGATTCCTTACAATGGTGATCTGAACAGCATTTCTTCCTCTGATATTGAGAGTATTTCCTTTCTTGAGGATGCTTCTTCCAATGCATTATACGGTTCCAGAGGAGCCAATGGAGTTATTATTGTGAATACCAAGAGAGGTAAAAGCAAAGGGCTGCATATTGAAGCGGATGTAAAAACCGGAGTCAATTTCAGATCCATTGAGGATTATTCAGTGTATACTTCACCTCAGGATTATTATACTGCATATTATAACAGGGCAAGAATTGGAGAGATTGCAAGGTTAACCCAACCAGGAGCAACTCCATCAGCCAATACCCCCCATGAAGAAGCACTTAAAGCACTAAACGGCCTGGGATACAATGTATATAATGTTCCTTTTAACAAGTTAATAAGACAAGACGGATCGTTTAACCCTGAAGCTCAATTATTGTATCAGGATGACTGGAAAAAGTTACTTTTCAAGCCTGCATTAAGGAGAGAAGCCACCGTGGGAATCAATGCCAGTGGTGATCAGCTGAAATCTTACACCTCCCTTAATTATCTGGATGACAAGGGTTATCTGATTTCTTCAGGATTTGAAAGATTCGGGATAAGATCTAATCTGGATTATACCATCACTCCAAAGCTGAAGTTAACAAGTGCCCTTTCTTATACCTACAGCCAACAGAATTTTGGAGAAACAGGTGGTTTTTCTAACCCGTTTCAGTTTGCCAGAAATATATCTCCTTTTTATCCTGTTTTTCTTAGAAATGACAATTATCAAATGGTATATGATAATGGTGGAAATCCGTTATACGACTATGGTGACGGGCAGGGTCCCAATGGAGCTACCAGATCCTATGCTGTTTTTGAAAACCCTGTAGGAAATTTACAAAAGGATAAATCTCAAACCACCAGTAATATTGCCAATATCAATCTGGGGTTAAACTATGAAATTATTAAAGGACTGGATTTCACCTATAATTTTGGAGCCTATCTTGAAAACCTAAAGAATCTTCAGTTTGGAAATACGGAGGGAGGAACTTCTTCATCTGTGGGAGGAACTATTTCTAAGGGATCTATATTTAAGTACACACTGAATCATCAGCAATTGCTTACCTATCAAAAGAAGATTGATAAGCACAGCTTTAATATCCTTATTGGTCATGAACTAAACAAGATAAAAAGTGAGGGATTCTCCGGAACAAAGCAGCAGCTTCTATTACCTAACTCATTGTCTTTTGATAATGCCGTAAAGATAACAGACCTTTCCGGAAATGGCTATGAATATGCTGTGGAAGGATATTTCTCAAGGTTACTTTATAATTATGACGGTAAGTATTTCTTTAATGCCAATATTCGTAGGGACGGTTCTTCTGTTTTTTCTCCGGAGAGCAGATGGGGTAATTTTTATGGGTTGGGTCTGGCATGGAACGTTACTAAAGAGAATTTCCTTAGAGACAATAGGGTCATTAGCAACTTAAAATTAAAGGTTTCTTATGGACAGCAGGGAAATGACAACATCCTTCTGGACAGTACCACAAGGGATTACTATGCTTATCAGGACATCTACGGAATCAACAATTTTGGGGATGACAAACCTGTTCTCTCTCTTAAAAAACAAGGAAATAAAGACTTAAAATGGGAAACCTCCAAGAACCTGAATGCCGGTTTTGAGCTCTCTCTTTTAAATAACAGAATCAATTTAAATGCTGATTATTTTGAAAGAAAGGTATCAGATATGATCTATACGCTTCCTTTGCCTATATCCAATGCGGGTTCTTATGTGAAGTATGGGAATATCGGGGACATGACCAACAGAGGAGTTCAGGCTAACATTAATGTAGATTTGGTTCATACAGAACAACTTCAATGGAATGTTTATGCAAATGCCACTCACTATAAAAACAAAATCACAAAGCTTCCTGCTGAACAAAGAAACACAGGACTTGTAACGGGGTTATTCATCTTAGCTGAAGGTGGGGACAGATATACCTATTACTTAAAAGAGTTTGCAGGGGTAAATCCTAAGAATGGAGACGCTTTATGGTACCGTACTTCCATTAATCCTACTACTCAACAGGCAGAGAAAACCATTACCAACAATTACAAGGAGGCAACCGATTATAATACAGGAAAATCAGCAATTCCAAAGGTATACGGTGGATTTGGAACGGATATTACCTACAAGAGATTCAGTCTGGCCGTTAATTTTGCCTACCAGTTTGGCGGATATGGTTATGATGATATTTACAGAAGCTTATTCCATTCTAATACTTACGGTTCTAATTACACAACTGATCTGGATAAAACGTGGACGCCGGAAAACCCAAATGCAGCCTTACCACGTGTTGACCTGACTTCTACTAGCCAGAATGATAACTCAACACTTTATCTGATAAAATCGGATTATATCAGTCTTCAGGATGTTACATTAGGATATCAGCTTCCTGATGGTTTTGCTCAGCAGGCAGGCTTATCGGGATTAAAGATTTATCTGACAGGAAACAATCTTTATCTATGGTCTAAAAGAAAGGGATATGATCCAAGAGCTTCTTTAACAGGAGTATCTGATCCATACAAATACTCTCTCTTATCAAGTGTTTCCCTTGGTTTTAAACTAACATTTTAAAAAGAAATTATGAAAACAATAAAATACTTTATAGCAGCCATAGGTATCAGCCTCCTTACCAACAGCTGTGCCAATGATCTGAATACTTTGCCGGAAAGTGATATTTCTGGTGAACAGCTGAATGACGATCAATCTAAACCTGAAAAAATACTGGGCGGGATCTATCTGGATCTTCGAAGCAACGGAGCCGCAGGTACAACTCTTCATTCCGACTTTGGAATTATGGCTATAAAAGCAGGTGCAGACCTGATGTCTAATGATGTGATACAAGCTAAAAACCAGCATTTGGGCATGTTCTATAATTATGATGCCACCAATGCCAGCAATTCGGCCTCAGAGATCGTTTGGACCACTTTTTATGCAAGGATATTTGTAATTAATAAGCTTCTTGATGATTTAAAAAATGATAATAGTTCTAAAAACAGAGCTATTAAAGGGCAGCTCCTTGCCTTAAGAGCCTATTCCTACTTTTATCTCGTTCGTTTTTACGCCAATGATTATAAAGGACACCAATCCGAACCGGGAGTACCTCTTGTTCTTACAAGCAGCAATCCTAGTCAGGGACTTCCAAGATCAACAGTATCTGAAGTATACGGACAAATCACTAAAGACATAGAAGAATCCATAGTACTGCTGGATAGCTTTGCGCGTCCATCCAGAGCTCAGATAGACCAGAGAACTGCAAAAGCCATTGCTTCTGAAGTATTTCTACAAACCGGAGACTATGCTAAGGCAGGAAAATACGCTGAAGAAAGCAAACAGGGTATTGCTTTGATGACAGAAAATGAGTACACGTCCACAGGATTTTCCACCATCAATAATCCTGAGGTTATTTGGGGGTTCCATAATACAATTTCTACGATGAGTATCGGAAACTACTATGCTTCTTTTTTCTCAATGTTTGACAATACTAATGAAGGATATGCTGGAGCTGCCCAAATCTACAAGCTGATAGATAAGCGTCTGTATGAAGCCATTCCGGAAACAGATTACCGTAAAAAGGTATTCAACGGAAGCCAGGGAGCCAAGTATACCTTTAACGGAAAGACCAAAAACTATCCTGCCTATGTGAGCTGGAAGTTTAAGGATCCTAGCCTTTTTGAAGGAGATTACATCTACCTCAGAGCCTCCTCTCTATATTATGTACAAGCAGAAGCTCTTGCAAGACAAGGAAGAGAAGCAGAAGCCAAGCAGGTATTATTTGACATCGCTTCCAAAAGAGATAAGGCCTATAACCTATCATCTAAGACAGGAAATGATCTGATTAATGAAATCATCCTGCAAAAAAGAATTGAGCTTTGGGGTGAAGGATATGCCTGGTTTGATATGAAAAGACTTAATACTCCTTTAGAAAGAATATACACAGGAACAAACCATACGTTTGGAAGATTTAACCTGACACCGGATAAATTCAGATTCCAAATACCAAATAAAGAGATTAATAATAACCCGCAAATCAAACAGAATGAATAGATAGACATTAGCAAAAATTACAATTTTAATATATTTCAAGTAAGGCACCATTTCAATACAAATGGTGTCTTTTTATTAAAATTCGGTTACTTTTCCGTGAGAAACTTGTATCGGGCAATCAAAATATCAAGAATTCCGACACAAAAATAGAAGAAGCCTCCAAACAGCATATTGGTAAGGATATCCCGGTCTGAATAAAATTTAAGCGAAAACATCGACAACAGCAAAACTGCAAACCACAGCAGCAGTTTTACAGCAAAAACACTCGCGATTCTTGCAATCATTTCCCCATCTTTTACCGTGAATGACTGAATAAGGCACTGAACTAATGTAATCACATATCCGTAAAAAAGTTCTTTTTGCTCAAACAGATCGAATGTGTAAAAATAAAGAACCGGTCCCGAAAGAATCAAAAGTCCAATAACGCCTTTCAGCAGAACGTTAGCCTTAAATTCTTTAGAAAAAATAAAGGAGGCAAAAATAAATAAAGGATACACCAGAAAAACCGAATACAACATATACTTGTAAGTCAGAAGTTCCTCCGTTTCCTTTCCATCCGAAAGCCAAAACAATCGAAAATATAAAAATGAAAGGTAGAATGAATTCAACCAAAAAACTACTGACAACGGTCTATTTCTCATAGAATATGATCATAAATTTACACATACTGAAAATAGTAAACGATCCTCAAGGAGGTTGGATGAATTTATAAAAAACAAATGACACCATTTATTTTAAATGATGTCATTTTATACAATCTTGATTTTCAATAGAAATCTCTTTTCTTTATATCTATTGAATTAAAAGCTAAAAAAATTCTAGCCACAACTATATTTATAACGCTCAATAAGTGTTTTTCGTATTCGTGTACATTATTTTCATGATTAAAGATTTTGAAACCAGCATTAAACATTGATTTAATTGGTTTATCATAGACCCACTAATTTATTATAAAAAGCAACCTGAGTCTGTATGTAAAATTTATTAAAGCTGTTTAAACTTTTTTAATAAACCACAAAGCAGATACAAAAGCTTTTTAAACACTTAAGCTATTTAAGTGATCTACTTTGTGTACAAGGAAGGACACTCAAGTTTTGTTGAAAATCAAAGATTTTCATCTTTTGTGAACTTAATTGTGCAGTATTTCCTTACCCTTTCTAAAGTGTACTAAAGTGTTAAAAAAATAAAACCCTTTGTGACTTTTGTGGTTAAGTTTAAACAGACTTATTAATAAAATCTTGAAGAACCATAAAAAAAGAATGGGAAATACATATATTTGAGATCAAAAATTATTGCAAATAACCATCACAAAATGAAATCAAGAACAATTATTTTCACCTTGTTTATTCTACTTTTAAGTCTACCCCTTTTTTCACAAACCCATACTAATACGGAATTAAAAAAAATAATAGAATCCATCATTGCAGGTAAGAAAGCTGATGTAGGGGTATCCATTATGGAAACTCCTAAAAAAGAGGTCATACAGATTAACGGAAGTAAGTTTTACCCCATGCTGAGTACTGTAAAGTTCCATATTGCTCTCTCCGTTCTTCATCAGATAGAAAAAGGTGAACTTTCTCTTCAACAAAAGATTTACATCAAAAAAGAAGAACTTCTGGAAAATACATGGAGCCCATTTCAAAAAGAACATCCTGAGGGTAATATTGAACTTACTTTAGAAGAAGCAATGAAATGGATGGTTTCCTATAGTGACAATAATCTAACGGATATTCTTCTGCGATTAATTGGAGGTCCCCAAACGGTTCAAAAATTCATCAATAGTAAAGAATTTGTCATTAAAAATGATGAAGAAGGGATGCACAAAGATTGGGACTCCCAATTTATCAATGTAACAACACCCAACGAAGCCATAAAGTTACTCGAACAGTTCTACAATGGAAAACTTCTAAACAAAGAACATACAAAATGGCTGTACACTGCCATGCTTAACAATGCATCAGGAGCCAAAAGACTTAAGGCCCATCTTCCCAAGAACTTTAAAATAGCGCATCGCACAGGAACTTCCTTTACCAACGATGCCGGAATGACAGGGGCTGTGAATGACTTCGGGATCGTTGAGCTTCCTGAGAAAAAAAGAATATACATTGCTGTTTTTGTACACAATAGCTACGAAAGTTTTGATAATACAGAAGCCATCATTGCAGATATTGCCAAGGCAACCTATGATTATTACAGTAAAAAATAAATCCATGACCCAAACAAAATTACTTCTCACAATAACTATTTCTGCACTATTATCCATCAATACAAAAGCACAGAAAACCACGCTGTATTCTCGTCAAATAGACAGCATAGTGACGGCTTCTACTCCATTGAAATTCAATGGTGTTGTTTTGGTTTCTCAAAATGGAAAAACAAAATACCTGAAAGCAAATGGCTATATGGATTTCGATAAAAAGATTCCCCTAAAAGCAGACGATCAGTTTGAAGTCATGTCAAACTCAAAGCAAATTACTGCTGTTTTGATTCTACTGGCTGCAGAACAGGGAAAGCTTGACCTACAGACCCCTATCAAAAAATACATACCTGCCATTACCCAGTCTTGGGCAGATTCAGTAACCATTCACCACCTTCTGAATCATACCCACGGAATTGTTGATCTGAATAAACCGGTCTCATTCAAAGCAGGTTCACAATTCAAATATGGAAACCTGTCCTATATGCTTTTAGGAGAAATTCTTAAAAACACAACGGGTAAAAGCTTTACAGAGCTGGCGAACTCTCTTTTTAAAAAGTTAAAAATGGAGAAAACATTTATTTATAACACTACAAACAAGCAATCTCTTGTTCCCGGTTATATGAGTGAGAACAATCAATTCAAGAAGGTTGAAAATTCCTTTTTAAATGATGACATTGCTCCTGCAGCAGGAGTTATTTCCACGGTTCAGGATCTTGCAAAATGGGATGAGGCACTGTTTAAAGGAAAACTTCTTTCTCCAAAATTTCAAAATTTAATTCTTACCCCATCTACTGTGTCCCAACACAATGTTTTCGGAAAAGAAAGCATGGGGTTTGGCTACAATATACGTTTCATTAAGGAATCTGGCCTTGATTATTACGCCGTAACGGGTCTTGGCGACGGATTTACATGCCTCAATGTATATTTTCCGTCCACAGATACCAGTTTAATTGTTCTTGAAAATCAAATGCCAAAAAACAGTGAACATTGGAGTTTTAAAGAAGCTGCCATCAAAAATGCAGTTCTGAAAAGTATAACTGCAAAATAGCTCTGACAGTATATCATCAACAACAGCATAAAAAAGGCAGTTTCTATTTGGGGCTGCCTTTTTCTTACTTCAAATATTTTATTTCCTATCAAATTTTTAGGATTGCTGGAAAAAACACTAAGATTCTGAAACAAATGACCTTGATAAGGCGCAAAGATTTCACCTCCGATAAAATTAAATATTGCATATTTTAGGTTCTAATCATTTCATTTAAACTAAAACCATTCATAATCCTTGCTGAAAATCAAGGATTTTCTTGCGCCTTAAAAAGAGTAAGCCATTAAAAATTCCCTGCACCTTTGCATTGATCCATTTTTTTTAAAATAAATTACAGAGAATTATCTTTCAATACTTTTGATTTAATCACTGAAAAAGGCTTTTCAATTACAAACCTGTACACAATGCCACCCGAAATACAGGCTAGAAAACAGACAATCAAACCTACATTATCCGAAGTCTGAATGCCAAAACGGTCAAAAATATCCTGAACAATATGAATAATCCCTTTATGTGAAAGGTAAATAGCATAAGACAAGGCTGCCAGTTGTGAGCTAATGTAAAACTTCCTCCGTGAAAGAAATGAAGACTTTGAAATAGCAGACATAACGATCATGCCATAGCTAACAGCCACCAGCGTAAACCCAAATACAGAAGCATTCTTTGAACCTTGTTCATTGCATATCCAAAATGAAAAACCCAATAACACAATCCCTAACAGAAAGAGTTTATTTCCCTGACAATGAACCATATTTTTAAAAGATGAAGAATATTGCATTAAATACCCAATCAAAACACCTGTCCCCAGTCCATCCAACCTTGTATGGGTCGGATAGTATATCTTCATGTACCATGAGCGCCAGAATTCCAAAGAATTATAATCCAGAGCAGCAATGGCTCCATCCCATGCTACCCATCTTAGCATCATTGAAAAAACAATTAAAAAAATGATTAAAACAGCAAGATATTTAAACATTTTTGTAGAGGCTAAAACCAAAATCAGTAAAGGAAGTACAAGATAAAACTGCTCTTCAATGCACAAAGACCACGCATGAGAAAATGTGCCCTGATCAATGACATCCAAGCCATAATTCTGAGTAAATGTGATGAACTTCCATAAAGGCGGCAATGCTTCCCTTTCTCTGAAAAAAGGTATGGTAAAATAGAGTAAAACAGTAAAAAAATAGGAGGGAAAAATTCTAAAAAAACGTTTGATATAAAATGTTTTCAAACGGATAGCTCCCCTACCTTCCATTTCCCTAAATAACTGACTTGAAATAAGAAAACCACTTAAAACAAAAAACAAATCAACACCCGTCCAGCCAAACTTTCCTATAGTTTCAACCCAAACAGGATGTTTAAAGGCACGATAGTGATACATTAAAACCAGTAAAATAGCTAATGCTCTCAGGTGATCTAACCCATAAAATCTTCCAGCTCGTTCTGCGCTCATATTTTTTACTGCAAATGTTGTTAAATCCTTTTGTGCTTTTTAAATAGAAGTACAGAAACCATTCAATTCAATGTCAATGGTAAAATATGGAGTCTGCATATTAACAGGTACTATTGGTCATTATTTTATTGTTATTTACTTCCTATTCATGCATTCTATTTTAAGTTTTCCTATTTTTGAAGATGATGAAAACCGGAACAGGAACCCATTTCAGACAAAATCTATACTTCCAGGTATTCTTCTGGGTCGCTTTATTTTTGTTTGGAATTGCAAGATCCTATGGTGAGTATAGCGATGGAGTTCTTAAGGAGTTGGTTATCTACAATTTCTGCCACTGGATTTTTCAGATTATAGGAGCCAATTATATTTATTATATTTTGATTCTTCATTTCTTTGACCGAAAAAAGTATGTTGAATTTTCAATCGCTCTTGTAGTAAGCCTATATACCATTTCGGTGATCAACAGGGTTTTTATTGTGTATATGGCTGAGCCTTTTTTCATCAACGAATCCAAGGACAGCCTTGCAAGTATCTTTACAGACATTGGATATCTTTTGCTGCATTATACATTTCCAATTATCAGCGGGGCATTTATCTTTATCTCGATCATGTTTATCATACGCTATAAGGACGAAAAGGAAAATACCATGAAGCTGCAAAAGGAAAAGACCGAACTGGAGCTAAAGTCATTGAAATCCCAACTTAACCCTCACTTTTTGTTCAATACCCTGAATAATATCTACTCACTTTCAATCACTCATTCTGACAAGACTTCTCAATCCATCAGCCAGCTTTCGGATATTTTGGATTACATTTTATATAAAGGGCAGAAAAAATGGGTATCTATTGCGGATGAACTTACTATTATTGACCATTATATTGCTTTGGAAAGCCTTCGGTATCCAGATAAAAGGTTAAAAGTTACAAAACAGATCCAAATAAAATCCACAGCTTCCGTTCCACCACTGCTCTATCTTACCCTCGTGGAAAATGCCTTTAAACATGGTGCCGGAAAAAGTTCAGGACCAACAGAAATAAAAATAGAAGTAGAAACCACTCAAAAGCAGGCTATTTTTAAAATTGAAAACACCTTTGAGAGTAATGAAAGCAATAATGAAAAAGGAATTGGACTGCAAAATGTAAGAAGGCAGCTGCAATATCATTATCAGACACATTTTATCTTCAATATTTCTCAGGAAAACAATATTTTTAACGTTGAAATAATCACTCCTGCACACTATGATTAACTGTATCATTGTAGATGACGAACCTCTGGCAGCAACCTTACTGGAAAACCATATTTCCAAGATCGACCATTTTAAACTGGTTGGGAAAGCCGAAAATGCCATGGAAGCCTATAAATTACTTCAGAACCAGACGGTAGATCTGATGTTCCTTGATATTCATATGCCTCACTTAAACGGAATTGATTTTTTAAGATCCCTTTCTCAAAAACCAAAAACCATTTTTACAACTGCATATCGTGATTTTGCCATTGAAGGTTTTGAACTGGAAGCTATAGATTATCTTTTAAAACCGATCACCTTTGAACGCTTTTTCAAATCTGTGGAACGTATCTTAAGAAGCTCTCATTCTAAGGATAATTTTATTATTCTAAAAACAGAGGGGATGCATCGGAAGCTTGCACTTTCTGAAATTGTTTATATCGAAAGTCAGGGAAATGACATTAAGGTGACAATGGCATCCGGTGTAAGTTTTATCTCAAAAAGTAAAATAACGGAACTGGAACTTGCCCTGGCTACAAAAGGTTTTGTAAGAATTCACCGTTCTTTTATGATCAATATAGAACTTGTTTCTGCTTACAATAATAATGAAGTTCATCTGGGAAATCATAAGATTCCGGTCGGAAGGAGTTATAAACAAGAATTTGATACTTTTATATCTTTTATATTAAAAAACAAAATATTATAGCCGTTTATTAATAATCAATTATCAATACATCATTTATATTTAGTTCTAAAATTTCGCCACTTTCAATATTTCTTTAAAGGACTTTTACAATTAAAAAGAAGTTTTCTTAAACTGCTTTTCAAGACATTACATTCAAAATTACCAAGATACCAAAAGAGAAATATTTTCATTAAAAACACATACAACAAACTGATTAACAAATAGTTAATTACAAAAAATTACTATTTAACCCATCTTAAACCTCTTATTGATATTAAAAAAATCATTACTTTTGTACAATTGACTAGAATTGCTTTTTAGCTTTTTTATTAGTAAATTTATGTCCATATTTTTATAAAAAACATTAAAATTCATTATATGAGAAAAATAATTTTATTTATTACATTCATGTTCGGTATTTCGGTTCCCTCTCAGATTAAAGTGTTGAAAAATGTAAGTTTGGTAGAAATTGGCAAAGATAACTCTGTTGGTTTATATAAAAAAGAAGACAAATTTACGATCAACTACCAGGACCTGAACACCAGCAACCTGAATACGATTAGATCTTTTTCATTTCAAAACCTGAATGGAGACGTTGCAGGGCTATATAAACTTATTCTAGATGGTTTTATATCTGTTCCTGAAGAAAATGTAGTATTGGACCTTCCCAATGACATTATTGAGCTTCATTATGAAAAGAACTATGGCCAGCCAACCGTACAATTTATCCAATACATCAACAAAAACCGTAAATACGTTGGAAAATCACAGTTTCTAACGCAAAAGCAGGTTGATAAAATTTTTGGAAGAACCAACGGTAAGTATTCTATGTATGACAAGCCTGCTGCCATTAACCAAGGCACAGCTACAAAAGGTACCAATACGGCTTCTACTGCAACCCCGGCCTCTGGTGGAAGCAAGAAAAAAGCAAGAAAATAATTATAATTTAAAAATATTGCGAAACTCATTCCATCGAATGAGTTTTTTTATTTTATTTTTGCAGAAAGACATTAAAAATTATGCCGCTTCAGATAATCAATTTAACCAAAAAATTTGGTGAACAGACTGCCCTAAACAATATCAATATTTCTATTGACAAAAATGAGATTATCGGTCTTCTTGGTCCCAACGGTGCCGGAAAATCAACATTGATGAAATCCATTGTAGGAGCACTGAAAATTGATCAGGGAGAGATTATTTTTAATGGCTTGAATATTTCCAAAAATGAAATCCAGAGTAAGAAAAAAATAGGTTTTCTTCCTGAAAACAATCCGCTTTATCTGGAAATGTATGTAAAAGAATATCTTCAGTTTGTAGCCAACATTCATAAAATATCGGAATCCAGAGTAGATGAAGTGATTGAACTGGTAGGAATTACTCCTGAAAAATCAAAAAAAATTGGCCAGCTTTCAAAAGGATATAAACAGCGTGTTGGCTTGGCCCAGGCTATCATTCATCAACCGGATCTGTTAATTCTCGATGAACCTACCAACGGATTGGATCCTAATCAAATTCTGGAAATCAGAAATGTGGTAAAAGAAATTGGCCAGCAAAAAACAGTTTTACTTTCCACCCACATTATGCAGGAAGTGGAGGCACTTTGCTCAAGAGTTATTCTTATTCATAAAGGAAATATTCTTCAGGACTGCCCTATAGATGAGTTCAAGGGTAAATTCAACAGTCTGGAAGAGGCCTTTGCCAGCTATACTGCCGTTTCAAATTAAAATAACAGATTTTAAATTATTAAGACTATATAAGGTCTGTTTTTCATATGAAAAGCAGATAAGATCTCTTTTCAACGTAATAGATTTTAATCACTTTATTTTTTACATTAAAAAAATCTGCTTAATCTGCCAGATCTACGAGATAATAATTTTTACAGATCAAGGTAAAGACTCATCGATAATCAGTAAGTATCATACATTACATAGTTTAAAAAAAATATTATAATCTAAAAACATTCTCCATCCGAAAAGGTAAATATAATGGAGAAGTTTTTGCATTAACTTTTTCATCATCATAATTCCAAAAAAATGGTGTCATATTTGATGATGTTTGAAATGTTAACCAATAACCATTATAATATGATTAAGTATTTCTTATTAGGAGCATTTACTTTAGCTCAGTTTTCTTTTGTGTACGCCAAGGAAATCCCGAATGATTTAAAAAGCAACTCCATTTCTTATCATCCTGCTTTTCAAAAAATACCCAAAACGGTAATCATTAAAACCAAAAAATTTAAGATTAGAATAGATAAGCAGCCTAATGGCAGATATCTTTATCAATCCTGGAATGCGGGTGCAAAAATAACTGCTAAACCAAGCATGATTATCAGTAATGGCGAGCTAATTCCTGATGGAACAGGAGGAAATTATTATATCAGCTTTAATAATGAGGGGCACAACTATCAGGTATGGAGAAATTACCTTACGGATTCAGCCAAAAAAGCACCTTATACATTGGTTGTTTATGATACAAATGATCAGGAAATTGTTCGTCAGGACGGACAGGTAGTAAAAAATTAATATAAGATTAGTTTGAATACATGCTGGAAGAGAAATATCTTTTCCGGCATCTTTTATTAGGCACCGGATTGGCTTAGTCCTATCATAAAACGACTGCCATCATAACTTTCTTTGGCCGCTTCATATCCGATATTAAAAATCTGTTCCAAACGGTCTTTTCCGCGTTCAAAGGTGCCGTAGGTAGCCAACTTTTGGGAAGATATAAACCAGTCACAATAATCGAATTTTACTTTTTCTATTCTGTAGGAAAGTAGATCATAAGAACGGGAGACAATGGCTTTAATGGAGTTCAGATCCTTAATCTTGGCTTCATTGGGTGGTGATACAAACACCCCAATAAGCTTATCACACTCATCCCTGATGATATCGGCAGGAAAATTATTCAGAACGCCTCCGTCACAATACATTTCCTCTCCAATAATGTAAGGAGTTGTAATTCCGGGGATAGAGCATGAGGCGATAATGGCATCAACCACTTCAAAATCTTTGTCAAAAATTTTCTGGGTCCCGCCTACCAGTTCTGTAGCTACGATTTTAACATCAATATCCAGATCACCCAATTTCATTTCATGAAAAATAGGTCTCAAATAGTTTCTGAAAATAACTGAGGAAACCAATCCCGGCTGGTTAAAAGCAAAATGCTTCCAATTGAAAAAATAGACAGAATTGAAAAAATCCAGTATTTCATCTGGTGTTTTTCCGATAGCGTGAAGACATCCCACGATAGAGCCTGCACTGCAGCACGAAAGTGTATCTATTTCTATATTTTTTTCATTTAAGAATTTTAATACCCCTGCATGAGCGATTCCTTTGGTACCGCCGCCTGACAAAACTAGTCCTACTTTCTCAAAATTCATTGAATAAATGTATGAAAACGACTCGATATAATGAGGTTAATTTTTATAAATATGCCGATTTTAAAGTTATTTTAACATAATCTTGTTTTTAATAACGAATGAAAATAATCCTTTTTTTAAAATTACTTAACTTAACTAATCATAAAATACTTTTGTTTTTTGATACAAAACTGTCATATAAAACAAAAAAATACGCCCATCAATATTCATGAGCGTATTCCATTTTAGGCCTATATTTTTAGTCTGATGGTATTATTTCAACAGATATTCCTGCATAAATCTAATCATTGCCAAGCGTTGAAAATCTACATTTTCTTTTTTCCTGAATCCATGGCCTTCGTTTTTGGCTTCAAGGTACCATACTGTTTTCCCTTGTCCTTTCAGTTTATCACGCATTTGGATAGCTTCAGAAACCGGAACTCTTGGATCATTGGTTCCCTGTACAATGAACATTGGTTTTTTAATCTTGTCAATATTATTCAGAGGAGCAATCTTGGTGAAAAACTCGGCCATTTTAGGAATTCTTTCATCACCATATTCCACTCTTCTTAGATCACGTCTGTATTCTTCTGTATTTTTAAGGAATGTATTAAAATCCGAAATACCTACCACATCCATAGAACATCTGATTCTATCCGCATATTCATACGCTGTAGCCAGCGTCATAAATCCGCCGTAGCTGCCTCCTGTAATCATAATTCTATCCTTATCCAGTTCTGGCTGCTGAGCAATCCAGTCTAATAAAGCTCCAATATCTTTTACAGAGTTCATTCTCAAATATCCGTTATCTGCCGCGATATAAGTTTTTCCAAATCCTGAGGATCCTCTCACGTTGGGATAGATCAGGGCAATTCCCATTTCATTCGAGAAATAATTGGAACCTCCCAAAGAATTGGCCATTGATTGTCCTTCCGGTCCTCCATGAATAGAAATTAAAACAGGTCTTTTTCCTGTAAATTTAGCGGGTGCAGGATAATAAAAACCTGTAATCTTCATTCCGTCAAAACTTTTCCAATCAATTAATTTTGGAATAGCCATATCTGCGGGCTGCATTTCTCCCAGCTCACTTTCCGTCCATCTTTCAATATTCTGAGAAGCAAGATTCATTTTATAGATATCTGAACCGGAATTGGCCGTTGATTGTGAAAAATAAACCGTTTTTCCATCTCCGGAAAACTTACCTCCTCCTATAAGCCCAACAGGAATTTTACTCACTGCTGCATATTTCTGTGTATTTGTATCCAAAATATACAGTTTATTGATCCCACTTTCATTGGTAATAAAAGTAAGCTTAGACTTATCTTTAGATAAATCATAACTTTCAACATTCCATGGAATGGAGCTCGTCAGATAATTATTTTTTTTAGTTTTTAAATTAAAAATGGCCAGTCGGCTGAACTCATTGTCACGATCTGTAACGTAGTAAATTTCATCCGGATTTTTCCCGAAAGAGGCATTAAGCTGAACAATTCCTTTTTCTTTTCGATCTGTAACAGGTTCTAGCTTTTTCTTCTCCAAATCGTAGATGTATAGGTAGGAATCGTTAGCAGAGACATATTCTGTGATCAATAGTTTTTTATTATCCTCTGAAATATCATTGATTCCCCAGCCACCGCCTTTCAGTTCTAGAATTGGTTGTGTTTCTTCCGGTTTTAGCGGATTCATGTAGTAAATATCACGATCTCCTCCATTTCTTTTGGTGGAAGTAAAATAAAGCCCGGAACCATCTTTTTTCCAGGTAATTCCGCCATTTTGAGACCTTCCGCCATCGGTAAGAAGTTTAGACTCCATTGTTTTCAGATTCAGGCTGTACAGCTGTCCAAATTCATTACCGCCCGTATCTTTTGAATAAACAAGATATTCTCCTTTTGTAGGTTCATAGGAGGCAGTATTCACAGGTTCTTCAAAGAATGTAATCTGTTTTCTTGCACCCATTGGTGTGATAATCTTATGCAGTTGATTCGTAGATCCAAAACGCGTCACTGCAAGAATCTCTTTACCGTTAGGATGAATATCTGCAAGACTTGCATTTCTACCTTCTGAGTATTTTTTAATGGCTTGTCCTAAAGATTTTGGAATCGGTAATATATTTTCTGCAACGAGATTTTCATTGGGAGTTACAAATTCATTTTTATTTTGTGCCTGGGCAAGTATCCCTGCAAGCATAAAAAGGGCTATGATGGATTTATTTCTCATGTTAAATTTTTACCGAAATTAGTTATTTTTCACAAAAAAACCACAGAGAAAATCTGTGGTTTTATTATAAAAGAGAGGATGTCCTCCTATTTTCATTTTAGATGTGAATCACTTCACCATAAGCTGCTGCTGCTGCTTCCATAATAGCTTCAGAAACAGTTGGGTGAGGGTGAATAGACTTGATGATTTCGTGACCTGTAGTTTCCAGTTTTCTTGCTACTACAGCTTCTGCAACCATATCAGTTACTCCTTCACCAATCATGTGGCATCCTAACCATTCTCCATATTTAGCATCGAAAATTACTTTGATGAAACCATCTGTATTTCCGTTAGCAGTAGCTTTACCACTTGCAGATAGAGGGAATTTACCAACCTTAATTTCGTATCCTTTTTCTTTAGCCTGCTTTTCAGTAAGACCTACAGAAGCTACTTCAGGGTGACAGTATGTACATCCAGGGATATTGCCATAGTCGATTTTCTCAACATGCATTCCTTTGATTTTCTCAACACAAGTGATTCCTTCTGCAGAAGCAACGTGAGCCAATGCCTGAGTTGGGATGATATCTCCGATTGCATAGTAACCAGGTGCTGAAGTTTCGTACCATTCGTTTACCAAAACTCTACCTTTATCTGTCTGGATTCCTACTTCTTCTAAACCAATGTTTTCGATGTTGGCAGCAATACCTACAGCAGATAATAATACATCAGCTTCAAGAGTAATGTTTCCTTTAGCCGTTTTTACGTTTGCTTTTACTCCTTCTCCTGAAGTGTCAACACTTTCTACAGAAGCGTTTGTCATGATTTCAATTCCTGATTTTTTCAGAGATTTCTCTAAGTGTTTAGAGATTTCTTCATCTTCTACAGGAACGATGTTTGGCATAAATTCTACAACAGTTACTTTTGTTCCCATTGTATTATAGAAATCAGCAAATTCTACTCCGATAGCTCCAGAACCTACAACAATCATAGATTTTGGCTGCTCAGGAAGAGATAATGCCTGTCTGTATCCAATTACTTTTTTACCATCCTGTGGTAAGTTTGGCAATTCTCTTGAACGCGCACCGGTTGCAATAATGATGTGGCTTGCAGAATATTCAACTACTTTACCATCTTTATCTGTAACAGAAACTTTTTTACCTTTCTGTACTTTTGCAGTACCAAGAATTACGTCAATCTTGTTCTTTTTCATCAAGAACTCGATTCCTTTGCTCATTTTGCTGGCAACACCACGGCTTCTCTGAATTACATTCGGGAATTCAAAGCTAGCTTCCACTTTATTTAATCCATAATCTTCAGCATGGTTGATATAATGAAAAACCTGAGCAGATTTTAACAAAGCCTTAGTCGGGATACATCCCCAGTTAAGACAAATTCCACCTAAGTTTTCTTTCTCGATAATTGCGGTTTTGAAACCTAATTGTGCTGCTCTGATTGCAGTAACATATCCACCAGGACCACTTCCAATGACAATAATATCGTAATTCATTACTTTAAAAATTTTTATGCGAATTTAAGGAAAAATATTGGATGTTTCATGTTTCTACAAATTGATCTTTAAATGCACAAACATGGTTGTTTTTATTCAATTTTAAATAAAAAAAGAGAACACAAAAGGCGTTCTCTTTCAATAAACTTTATTTTATATTGAGAAATTCTCAAAATCAAAATTATAAAAACGGTTGTTTTCAATTTTAAAAACTGCAAAAAAACGGTGTTATTTAGCCTGTCTAAGCAATCGTTTTTCGGTGGCAAATCTTTGATTTAAGGCTTTCATCTGATCTCTCTTCATCTGTTTGGTGGCAAGTGGATGATTAAGAATCAATTTTTTCTCAACATTATATTTTTTGGTAAGCTCCTGCATTTTAATATTTACCAATTCGCTTTTGGAAGGATGTGGAGGTTCTGGCGGACGTTTTTGGGCAGAAACACTCATTGATAAACCTAATAATAATACCGTTGAAATTAATAACTTTTTCATAATGTTCATATTTTTGAATGCTTTTAATCAATTTATTATCTATTAAATTCATTCTGGTTTACATAAAATGTACATATATCGTACCAATATCTTTTTTACAAATTATAATGCAGGTAAACATGGTACCAATTATTCTGCTGATAAACTTACAATATTGATCTAAACTTACTATAAAAAGTACATGAAAAAATAGTCTAATTATTATGAAGGCTAATGTAATTTCGATGTTCATTATTTGCTGTACAATACAGGATTATAAGTTTTTAACAATCAGATTTAAAACGACATAAGTCACATCACTATATAGAGATTTATGTTAAAAAAACACAAAATATCACTTACCAGTGTATTTTTCGGCTGTTTTTTTTATAATTTTGCCAGAACCCAATTAAAAATAAAAATGTAATGAAAAAATACATCTTGCTTCTATTTCTTGGAGTCATTTCATTAAATGCACAAGTAGGTATTAACACCACAACTCCTAACAGTACTTTAGCAATCAACGGTTCATTGAGGGCAGGTTATAGCCAGGTTACAGCCACAAGCTATACTATATTGCCTACTGATCATTATATAACTTATAATGGAACAAATAATGCGACGTTCACTCTTCCTGTGATAGGAACAGGAACTACAAGCTACACGGGAAGGATTTATAAAATTAAGAACATATCAACATTTGGTATTACCCTTCAGGCATCCAGTGGGAATACACTAAGGATTGACAATACACCGGTTGCTTCATTTGTAATTCCAACAGGAGCCTATGCGGAGGTGGTGAATAATAGTAATACTACTGGTGGAACGTGGGATCTATCATTTACCGTTCTTCCTAAGCCTAGTAACGTAGAAATTTATGGAGCACAGGTATCCATTCCGCCTCATGGAAACGGATCACCGGGCGTTAATGACTGGACAAATCATACGGTTACTACTTATGATACCGGAACGGGAACGGACATATGGTGGGTGATCAGCAAAACTTCAGTAAACAATGCTCATACCGCTTCTTATTCTAATACAAGTAGGATGACTATTGTCTATGAGTATCAAGGCACCCCCTTTAATGTAACCAATATGTACCCTATTCTTACAGCAGGAAATAATTCCAGTTTCCCTGATGTATTTACAGCATCCTTTGTAAGTCTTGCCAATAACGGTACGGGTGGAAGAACCAGACTTACAGTGTCTGTGGCCCGTGTAGACTTTATTGGAACTAACGGAACCAATAACAGTAACTGGACAGGGACTTTCTTGCTGAATCTTTTACTGGCTAGGAAATATTAGAGACTTTAATCATATATTCAAATATCACAAAAGGCTGCTTTTAAAGTGGCCTTTTATGATATTTATTGGTATCCTAACTCTACGATATAAACGGAAATAACTAATTTTTAAATAGTTTAGCAATTACTTCATCAAAGATTGGATATAAAAACCGGAATCCGCTTTTCAAGAGGTTTTCGGGATAGACATTTCTGCTTTTGAGTAATAATTCGGTTTCTGTTTTCATAAATATTGAAGCTAATTCCAACTGCCAGACAGGGGCGTTCATTCCCCATGGAATATTGGTCTGTTTTCTAAGTTTTCTCATCATTTCTTCATTAGATATGGGATTAGGAGCTGTGATATTGACTGTACCAGTAATGTTTTCATTTTGAATAATCCACTCTACCGCTCCGCAAAAATCATCAATATGAATCCAGCTTACCATTTGGTTTCCCCTACCCTGTTTTCCTCCAAGTCCTAATTTTGTAATCATCCGTAATTTTGGAAAGGCTCCTCCGTTATTTCCTAAAACAATAGAGGTACGAAGGGCTACTTTTCTGGTTTCCTCATTTTTAGTTTTAAAAAACTCCTGCTCCCAGCTTTTACATATGTTCATTGAGAAATCATCTCCAATAATACCGCTGTTTTCTGTGTTCAAATGTTTTTCTGAATGTACATAAATGGTTGCTGAACTTGCATTCAACCATATTTTGGGTTTGGTTGTACAAAGATTTACTGCTTCCTGGAGCACTTTGGTACTATCAATTCTTGAGGTATAGATTTCTTTTTTATTCTTTTCATTATACCGGCAATCCACAGATTTTCCTGCAAGATTGATGAGAACATCAGAGTGGTCAAGAATATTTTTCCATTCACCTACGGTTTTCGCATCCCAATAGATTTCATTTTCACGATTGGGTCTACGGGTTAGGATATAGACTTGATTTCCCTTTTCTGTAAAATATTTTTCAAGATTTTCACCCAGAAATCCGGTGCCACCGGCTATAATTATTTTCATTTCAATAGTTTTTTAAATTGGAGATATAAGAAGCAAAGCTTGATGCCATAATGATCTAAAAATTATCATATAATATACTTCTTTGTTTTCACTTCTATTTCAGAGCCTTCTGCAAGCATTACTGAAATAGGTTCCTGATGATTCAGGCATTCAAAATCTTTTCCGTAGACTTTATGAAAATCAATTTCTAATTGATACTCTTTTACCTCATAACAGTCCCATTTCGGGTGGCATACTTCATATTCTGAGGTGCTGTTTTCTTTTTTGGTAAAACCAAAATAATGTTCTGTAATAAATTCAAATTCTGAATCGGCCTTCATTGGTTTTGCAATTCTGTCTGTAGTCAACTGAATAGAGTGCCAGCTTTTATCTTTCCATGAGTATTTAATCAATAATTCATCTTCTTTCTCGTGAATTATATTTTTCATAGGCATGGTATGATAATTTTCCTTGTAAACAGAATTCGCCACAAAACTTAGTCCTGGTTTTGGAACTATTTCCTTGATGAAGACTACTCCTCTTTTCCAGATTCCATTTTCTTTTTTCTTTACATAAAATCTAAGGTTTACTTCTTCAAAATTCCGATGAAAAGGAATTGATATGCCTAATAGTTTTGTATTTAAAAACATGAATCCTACTAAGCTTACGTAACATTTATCTTTATAGAAATCCAGTTCTGTCCCGTCAGGCAGATATTTTAATAATAGGTCCGGATTGATCTCGTAATTGATGATGGCCAGTTTTCGCCATTCGGCTTTTAAAAAATTCATAATTGGTGTATTAGGGTATTCAATGAAGCATTCTTCTGTCTATGTTAAATTAAAGTCTCACAATCAATAGTTGTAGAGGTGGATTCTGCTTTATTTTTTATCAGCATTGATTAAGGTTTCTAAATAAATTCTTGACATATCTCAAAAGGTTTTCTTTTTATTTAATTCCGGAAATTTCTGGTCTATTCTCTCTGCCAACTCAGGAAGTCTGATGGTAGGAACTGCGGGAAAAAGATGATGTTCCATGTGATAAAACATACTGAACGTTAATTTATTTTTCCAGAATCCTCGTTGTGTCCTTGCTATATTGGGATTTTCATGGGTATCATGATGAACAGTCCATACGGCGAAGAAAGCCATCAATAATTCTCCAAAAATCATTACCAGAACGTGGTATATCAAAAAATGAACTTGAAAATAAAATACAAGGAATATGACAACGGCTATTGAAGCCAGTTCTAAAAACATATTTTTCCGGTATGTTTTGTTGGCTTTCTTCCATGTAATTTGGTGAATCAAAAACATATGCTTCGGGCCATATAGAATAGCTTCGTACCATTTCATTGAGGCTGATTTCCCTTCATAATCTTCTTCTGAAAGACAAAACTTATGATGCCTGATATGATTGAATTTCACAGCATGAATGGATGCTATCATGGTGATACTGTTCAGGTACAATGACAGCCAGGTCAGAAACTTCCCTGTTCCCAAGGCATTGTGAAAACCATTGTGAACCTGTCTGAGTGCTGTCAGGAAATAAAATCCTGAGAATGGTAATGCCAGCCAATAGTATCCATTGTAAGCTAAAAATAATGAGATCATAAGCCACGGCAGGCTGATGTTATTTTCGATCAGCATTTCTCTCACAGAAAGGTTTTTAAGGTCTTTCCATTCTACTGCTTTTATAAGTTCAATAGGCTTCATGTTTTTAATTTTTAAATGGTTGCCAAAATAATAATACCCAAAGCTGTTATTCTGAATAACATCCATGAAATAGTGGGAAGATAATTCAGTTTCATTATTTTACATCTTCTTATGTGTTCCAGAAACATGATGAACACTACCATTCCAAAGTAAATAAGAGAGAAAACAGGAGAAAAATTGATGATCAAGGCTGGAATTAAAAGAAGGGTCCCTATTAAAGAAACAGTCATCATATTTCCCAGATAATCCCAAATTTTTTCCTTTAAATAGCCTTTCAAAAATAGGGTCTGCCAAAGGATTTGTCCTAAACAAACGGAAAATTCTCTAAAGAAATTCGGGGCCAGATTCACACCAATTTTTCCTGAAAAAACACTTAAAATATAGGCTGAAAAAATTGCTACAAATGCCATATACCCTATTCTGTATTTCAAGTTAAAATCCGGTACACAAGATTGCTCTGTATATTCTTTCTTTGAAGGAATAATCTGTTTTCTATTATAGGAAACAAAGGAATACAGCTTTTTGAAAAACCAATATAGAGGTTGTATCCTGGCTATTTTTGCCAATAAAGGAAATGAATTCCCAATGATTAAAAGCAAACTGTCTAAGCCATAAACCACTTTATTTTGGCTATGATCTACCAAGGCTATCTCATTTTTGGCCCGATTAAAATCCACCAGATTTTTATTTTTCATTGATATTTCGGTAAAGGCTTCTCTACCATCTTCATCAAGCATTCCAGATTTTGTAAATCCTCGGGAATATATAGTACACATCGGACATTCATTGTCGTAGATTAATGTATGGTTTTTGAGCGTTTTCATAGGTCAGTATTTTAGGTTCTTCTATTTCTAAAGTAAAGGATCAGAAATAAATGGATAATAAAATTTTTCATAATTATTATTAATTTAAAACTTTCAGTAATTTTTGAAACTTCATTTGAAATAAAAAAGGATTTTCATCCTTTCTCGTCTATTTTAACAGGTTGGTAATTTTACCTACCAGCCAGTGGTCATCACTCTTTATGGCCAGATCCATAATATTGTTGATTTTCCCGGTTACAGAGCTGAAATCATTCATTAGCTTGATAAATTCTTTGGCTTCTTCGGACTCATCATCATCAATATTTCTTAACTCTTCCAGAAAAGAAATTACCGGTTCAATCTCTCTCTTTCTACGTTCCTTTGTAATTTGCTTGAAAAGATACCAAACATCTTTTTCTGCTACAAAGTACTCTTTTCGGTCTCCTTTTATGAATTCTTTTCTTACAATTCCCCAGTCTATCAGGGCTCTAAGATTCATATTGGCATTCCCCCTTGAAACTTCAAGCTGCTCCATTACCTCATCAGTAGACAAAGGTTTACCACTTGCCAAAAGCAAAGCATGTACCTGTGCCATCGTACGATTGATTCCCCAATTGGTAGCAAACGTTCCCCAAGTCTGAATGTATTTTTCTTTGGCTTCTGAAAGTTGCATTTTGTTTACTTTTTAAGTTTCTGATACAAATGTAATTATATTTTTTGAATTTTCAATAATTATTGAAAATTAATTTTAAAATAAATCTTCTTTTTTAAATCATATTTTAAAACATAGTATTTCAACAGGTTATATAGACTACAAAACCCGTTTTACGGATTGTAAAACGGGTTTGTTTATTAATAGTTCATTTCAAGTATTACTTAATTGCCTTATAGCTTTCAACAAGTTGTATAAATTCTGCTCTGTATCCCTCTTCATCTGTACTTTTTCCCTCCTTGGCAAGGCTTTCTATATTACTGAGATCTTTATTCTTAATGAGTTTTGAATCTCTTAAAACCAAACCAAACCATGCTACAGAAGCAGCAAATTTAA
This sequence comes from Chryseobacterium aurantiacum, assembly GCF_003020585.1. Taxonomy (GTDB): domain Bacteria; phylum Bacteroidota; class Bacteroidia; order Flavobacteriales; family Weeksellaceae; genus Chryseobacterium; species Chryseobacterium aurantiacum. The sequence goes on along the minus strand of NZ_PXUE01000001.1, from coordinate 1,159,735 downwards.
AATCAGGGCTGGTTTTTGAAATGGGTATATTTTCTTTTTGAATGACTTTACTGATCTGCATACTTTGGTTTTCTGCAGGTTTTTTATAACGAAATTTCACTGTTGCCAATTCATTTCCGAAGTCCTTTTCATGGGTTGTCGTTGAATATTTCAATTGAATTTCCTTGGGAAGAAAGTCGGATTCCACTTCTGTAGGGATAATCTCATATAGTGCTGTTACAGTATGCCCACTTCCCAATTCTCCAGCATCAATTTTATCATTTGTAAAGTCTTCATTTCTCAACTTTCGGTTTTCATATCCAATGAGGCGGTAAGACTGTACAAATTTAGGGTTAAATTCAATCTGAATCTTGACATCCTTGGCAATGGTATAGATACTTCCTGCAAATTCTCTTCCTAAAAACTTATTGGCTTCCTGCATGTTGTCTATATATGCATAGTTTCCATTTCCTTTATCAGCCAGTATTTCCATTTTGTTATCCTTATAATTTCCCATTCCGTAGCCTAGGCAAGTAAGGAAAACTCCGGTCTTTCTTTTTTCCTGAATTAATGATTCAAGATCCTTTGTAGAGGAAGCTCCCACGTTAAAATCTCCATCTGTTGCCAGTACAACTCTATTATTTCCGCCTTTAATAAAATTTTTCTGAGCCAGTTTATAGGCCAGTTCAATGCCTGCTCCTCCTGCTGTACTTCCTCCTGCCTGAAGATTATCCAAAGCTTTAATAATTGTTTGTTTTTCCTTAGCAGAAGTAGGTGCCAGTACCATTCCCGCACTTCCTGCATATACTACAATTCCTACTTTATCTTGAGGTCTTAGCTGATCCAGTAAAACTTTAAGGGAAGATTTTAATAGGGGTAATTTATTTTCTGTATTCATAGATCCTGAAACATCAATCAGAAAAATAATATTGGAAGAAGGCAGATTATTCATTGGAATATTTTTTCCTTGTAATCCTATTTTCAAGAGTTTATGATGGGAGTTCCAAGGGGCATCACTGTATTCTGTATTAATAGAAAATGGTTGTTTTTTTTCAGGCTGAGGATAATCATATGTAAAATAATTAATCATTTCCTCTACTCTTACAGCATCTTTATCAACCTTACTTCCATAATTAATCATTCTTCTAACATTAGAATAAGAGGCATTGTCTACATCAATAGAAAAGGTTGATAGCGGCTCATTTTTAGTCAGTTCAAATGGATTTTCAACTAATGCAGTATATTCTTCACTATTATAATCAATATCTTCCTTGATTTTTTCAGCTATTTTTTTTGTTTCAAGGTGATTATTATAAACCCTATTTGACTCAACATATTCTGAGCTACTAGTTATTTCCATTGCAACTGACATTTTGGGTTTCGGACATCCATTATAATCTGGTAGTCCCGGAACTGTAGGACAGGCATCATCCTTATCTAAAACTCCGTCCCCATCTGTATCCGGCCAAGGGCAACCCTTATTTTCAACGGCTCCCATCACTGCAGGGCAGGCGTCGTCTTTATCAATTACACCATCACCATCTGTATCTGGCCAAGGACAGCCATTATTTTCAATAGGTCCGGCTATATCTGGACATTGATCCTGTTTATTAGGAATTCCGTCCTGATCTTTATCTTTTTTGATACCGTATTTTTGAGGTTCCTTTGAAGTATCAGAAACTGTTTGTGTTTTGCAGCTCACCAGTAAAGCAAGACCTACTATGGTTATAAAAGTTTTTTTCATCGGTTATAAATTTCAGGGTGGAAATTATTAAAATAAATTCAAATCGTAAAACTAGAAATGTTTCTTAAACAAGAAAAAGAAATTCCCGGAGAAATTTCTTTTTCTTTATTTAGTATTATTTTTTAATGATCTTAAAAGTTTCCCAGGTGGTATTGGTTCGGATTCGAATCAAATATACTCCCTCAGGATATGATGTCATGTCAATAGTATTCTTGCTTTCTTTTAAGTTTTCCTTTCTCATAATAATTTTGCCTGCAAGATCATAAACAAAGAGTTCATCAATGACATTCGGTGATTTTATTTTGATCATTCCTCTTGTCGGATTTGGAAAAACTACTGTTTTAAAATCAGTTTGATTATCTATTTCGGTTTCCATTTTTTTATTGATATTTTCATTGGAAATCCCCCTGCTACACTCCGGAAGGGTTGCTCTTTGAAGAATTATTCTTAGCAGCAGATCGTTCAATTTCTCAACTTCATAAGAGTCAATCGTAGGTTTAATATGATTATTTCCTATCCCGCTATCATTGGTCAGAAATGTATAGGTTCCGTTTGTGAGTAACGCAAAGTTTCTCATTAAATATTCGGTTTCCTTATTGGTATCGCTTGCAGCCAAAGGAATAATGGTAATCCCTTTTTTAGCGGCCTCTTTTATTTTACTATATAATTTCCGGACATTTTCTTCCGACTGATGGGGCGGTGCATCCAAAATAAGGAACATAATCTTGGTTGAATTTCCACTGCTCCATTTCAATTCATCAATAGAAACCTGCATGGCTTCTACCACTGCTTCCGGAGCATCTCCTCCCCCTGCTGCTTTTTGTTGCTTGATAAATTCTATTAAGTTTTCAGCCTTATCTGAGAAATCAAATTTTCGGGTGACATATTCATCGCCTTTATCTCTATAAAATACGGAACCATATCTTACTTCTGTATTTTTTAAATTGGTTTCTACTTTTCTTAAGACATCCAACAATTCAGATTGTAAGTAAGAAATTTCATCCTCCATGGAACCTGTTGCATCTACTACAAAAGCCAGATCCAGTATCCTTTTTTCCAGACATGATTTATTCATCACAATCAGGTTTTGTCCATTTTTGAACTCCCTTACATCATTATTTATAATCTGACCCGCTGCATCGGATACATAATACTTTTTGGAATCTGAGCTTTCATCGGTCATAGGATTGATCCATAATTCTGCATTCCCTAAATTATCAGAAACAGCTTCCCAGATTACATTTTTCTTATCATCCAATAGCTTTATTCTTTCTCCTACAACCGGTTTTTTATCCTTATTTACCAATTGTACCGAAACTCTCCTGTCAGCAAAGAACTTCCATGTAGTTTTATATTGATCCAGACTTGGTGCTGCTATATCTTTCCAATAATTCCATTTAGAAAAATCATTTACTTCTCCTGCTGTAAGTTGTCCTGCTTTTGGAAGCTCTTTATCTTTTTCTACAGGTTTCTCTGGTAATTCTTCGATACTTTTTGAAGCCAATTCTTCAAATTTTGCCTTTTCAGCTCGTCTTAAACGTTTTGTTTTTATAATAATCACTCCATTACCAGCTCTACTACCATATAATGCAGAAGCCTCTTCGCTTTTAAGAACTTTTATATCTTTAATCCTTTCCGGTTTTATAACACTTAAAGCTTCTGGATTTACAGGTAAACCATTCACCACAACCAAAGGTTTGCGACTGCTTTCACTTATACTTCTTAGTCCCCGAATAGATACCTTTTCATCTTTTCCCGTCTTAGAAATAGATACTCCAGCAATAGTTCCACTGGGTTCTTTTGTTGCTATTCTATCACCCGAAACTGTACTTACACTGGATGATCCGTAAACATCTTTATGTTTGGTACCATATCCTGTGATGACAACCTCTTCAATAGCCCTATCTGAAGTTTCTAAATGACGTTGAATAGGTGGTGGCGGTAGAAATATAGATTGAGCATTGGGTGCTTTTAGCGGTATTGGAACAGGATTACTATTAACCGCTAATTTCTCTGTAGTAGAATTAGATTTATTTTTATATTTTTCTTTTTGAATATTCTCTTTTGTGATACTGTCTATTGATGCTATATGGTTACTTGCAACAGGTTCCTTTAAACTGCTCTGCTCTGCTATTTCCGATTTTACAGACTCTACAGTATTATTTTTGTCAAGAAAATATAAGGCTCCCAAACCAATCATCAAGCTAGCCGCAATCCCATACGGAAACCAGACAGGAATGATTCTCTTTTTCTCTTTTTTCTTATCTAGTTTGTCTTCAATCTTTTCCCAAACTTTATCAAAACCAGGAAAAACCGTTGGCTCATCTGAAAGCTTAGACGCTTCATTGAATTTTTGATCTATATGATTATTTTCCATTGTTGTAAAAGTTTTAAATGTTTTGATTTACCAAAAGTTCCTGTAGTTTTTTCCGGGCAAAATTGAGCTGCGATTTTGAAGTTCCCTCACTGATGGAGAGCATAGAAGCAATTTCCTTATGAGGATATCCTTCGATGGCAAATAGATTAAAAATAGCTCTACAGCCCTCTGGAAGGAAATTCAAAAGATTTAAGATGTCTTTTTCGAAAGAAATATTTTCTACAATTCCCTCTGAACTCCCCATAAAATTCTCATCCAGGGAAATGTGAAGGGCTTTATTAGCTCTTAATTTCTGAAGACATTCATTGACTGCAATTTTCTTTGCCCAAGGTTCAAAGGTGTCAGTATTTTGAAGCTGACCCATCTTTGTGAAGATCTTATAGAATGTATCTGCCAATACTTCCTCTATATCTTCGTCGTTTTTTAAATAGCGTCTGCAGACTGAGTACAGCTTGCCCGCCATCTTCTCATAGACTTTCCGCTGTGCATTGCGGTCGCTACGTTGGCATTCTAGTAATAATTCTCGTTCCATAGTCAGGAGTTATATTAGTATAGATGCAGGAACTTTTGTAAGGGTTGGAAACATCGTCAACTTTTTTGAAATAAAATTTTAAAATCACAATAAAGAACAAATAGATTAATTCATTATTTTATTATTCCAATCTTTATAAGATTTTACTTTTCAATACTTTTATTTTTTAACTTTTTTTTAATTTCAAATTTAACTTTTCCTCTTGTAACAAATCTCTACTAGTAACGACTATTAATGAAATAATCTTTTTATAGTAATGAAAAATGCGAAAATTGCATCATTACTTTTTGTTTTGTCTGCAGGAAGTATGATGTTTGCCCAAGATGACTTAATCAATAAGTTAAAAAACAACCACTCACAAAATGCTAATTTTCAGTTCACCACGCTTAAAGATGTTGGTGCAACTTCTGTAAAGAACCAAGGTTCATCAGGAACTTGCTGGAGCTACTCCGGAAATTCATTCCTTGAATCTGAAATGCAGAGAATGGGCAAAAAGCCTGTGGATCTTGCTGAAATCTTTACAGCAAGAAATTCTTACCATGATAAAGCGAAGTTATACGTTTTAAATAATGGAGCTATCAGTTGGGGTGACGGTGGAGAACTTCACGACGTTATCAATATGTACAAGAAGTACGGTGCTGTTCCTCAGGATGCCTATTCAGGGTTGAAAGCAGGGCAAACAACCAATAACTTCAAGGACATGCAGGGAAAATTAAAACCTGTTCTTGACAGCCTTGTCCAAGCTTCATCTAAAGGAAAGCTTTCTGACAACTGGATGGATTCTGTAGATGCTATTCTTGATGAATATTTAGGAAAAGTACCTGCTAACTTTACTTATGAGGGAAAAAACTATACTCCTAAAACATTTGCCAAGGAAGTAGTGGGAATTAATCCTGAAGATTATGTAGAATTATCTTCTTATAAAGACTATCCTTACTACCAGAAATTTGTAGTTCCAATTCCTGACAACTGGAGCCACGATTCTGACTGGAACGTTCCAATGAAAGATCTTACTGCAATTGTTGACAATGCTGTGAACAAAGGATATTCTATAGGTTGGGCAACAGACGTTTCTGAGCCTTATTTCTCATACAAAAATGGTGTAGCATATGTTCCGGACATGGATCTAGACCAGATTACTGCAGAAAACAAGCAGACTTTGTTTACAGAGCCTAAAAAAGATAAAACCATCACTGAAGATATGCGTCAGAAAGCTCTTAACAATCTTTCTACAACGGATGACCACGGTATGCACATCGTAGGTTTGGCAAAAGATCAGACTGGTAAAGAATATTATATGGTAAAAAACTCTTGGGGAGTAACGAATGACTTCGCAGGATATCTTTATGTATCAAGACCATATGTTGAGTACAAATCAACGGCTATTTTGGTTCACAAGAATGCAATTCCAAAGAGCATCCTTAAGCAGCTAAAGCCAACCAAGAATATTGGTTTATAAGAAATCACTTCTGTCATTTTTGATGACAGTTTTAGATATTTAAATCTGTTAAAAACGCGCTTCCAAACTTAAGGAAGCGCGTTTGCTTTATGAATTTATTTTCCTATCAGATGGAGAAAGTAATCTGCCAAAGAATACATTTTAGGTTGAGAACCGGCTTTGTAATCAATGATTAACCATTTATTCTGAGAGTCTTTTTTATCAAATACATAGTTTTCTTTTGGAAAATCTATTATTTTATGGTTTGTAAAAGTAATCTTGTTGGTAGCTGCTTCCTCTATTTTCGCAGAATAATAATTAGCATCATCTGCAATCGTGTAGAAATTATCTTCTCCTTGTTTTTTCTTAATGTCTTCAATTTCTTCTTCATCAGGACTGAGCATCAATATTATCGAGCTGGTGACTATGGTATCTGCTTTTACTTTATGATCTGACTTTTGGATCAATGATGGTTGTCTTTCTGTCTTTTGACAGGATAATAAGCAAGCTAATAGTGAAAAAGATAAGGTTACGAAATATTTCATATGTTTAATTGAAATGGTTAAAATGGTGTATTTATAGAGTAATTGTATCCGGACATTTGATAAGGTGAACAACCTTTTCTTTATGATTAAATGGATTTTCTGTTTGAATATATTTTCCGGTCTTTTTATAATAGAAACCAAACCATGTTAAATTTATTCTGGATTCATCAATAAATTCAAAGTATCCAACAGGCTTTTTCCTATCCATATTGTCCCAATTTTTCATCTCATCTGGTAATGGAATAATGGGAGGAAAATCAGTAAAATAAAGTTCATATTTATTAGTTCCCACCTTTTTAAGATCAGTATTCATGGAGAACCTTTCCAATACGGTAAATTGCGCACTGGTAATTGCTGATGAAATATACACCCGATTTCTTGCCGTACAGCTCGAAGACCACACTCCTTCGATTCTCTTTACAGAAATATCAGAAATTGTTTTTTTCTCCAGCAGCACAGATGGTTGCTTTCCTTTTCGTTGACCATCACAGGAAAATAGAAATAATGACATCAATATTGTCAACAGTATTTTCACCATAGTTTTTAATCTTTTCATTCTTACAATTTGTATGACATTATTGTCAACTTCTTTTAAGATAATGAGTCTACAAATAAAGGAAAAAATAGAATAAAATAAAATTTTAAAATAATTTCACCAATTAGCGAAAATTATTGTTCAATTAACAAAAAATATTACATTTGTATCAACCAACAAATTATTACAAATGAAAAACCTAAAGAAATTAGCAAAATCAGAATTGAGAAAAATCAATGGAGGAAACGCTCCGGAATGCCCAACGGGTACCCATGAATGTTATTATACGGGTAAAGATGGTTCTCAACGCTGGAGATGTATCCCAGAAACAATGAATTGCCCTTAATTTGTTTCACCAACAAAATCTACACAATATTACATTAATACCAACCAACAAATTATTACAAATGAAAAATCTAAAAAAACTAGCAAAGTCAGAATTGAGAAAAATCAATGGAGGAAACGCTCCTTCCTGTGAAGGCGGGCAAATTGCCTGCCGTCATAAAGCTGAAGATGGATTTCCGGCTTACTGGTCTTGCGAACCCGCAGAACTTGGATGTAGGTAGACTCTAAAATTACAAAACCGGTCCTCAGAAATTCTGAAGACCGGTTTTTAATAAATAGGTGAAAATTAAATATAAAATAAAGTGAATTATGTTAATTAATAGGAATGATAAAGGATGAATATTGCTACACAAGTGAATAAATTATGCTGTAAAAAATTCCTTGCTAGCCTGCTCATTCTTTACCAATTCATATTAAAATAATACGCCCATACTCTCTGCTGAAAAGTCTAAAAGTTCTTCAACGTTTCCGTCTTTGATCTTTTTTACCCATTGGTGATCCTGTAAAATAGCACGTCCTACGGCCACAAGATCAAACTCCTCATTATCAAGTCTTCTCATTAACTCTGTAAGGTCTGTTTTTTCTGTTCCCTGACCTGCAAAAGCATTCAGAAAATCGCCATTTAATCCTACAGAACCCACTGTAATGGTTGGTTGACCAGTAATTTTCTTAGCCCAGCCTGCAAAGTTTAAATCAGAACCCTCAAATTCCGGTTCCCAAAAACGACGTTGTGAACAATGGAAAATATCTACTCCGGCCTCTTTTAATGGTAACAACCAGTCTTCCATTTCATTGGGAGTAAATGCCAACCTAGTCTTATAATCCTGCTGCTTCCATTGTGAAAGACGAAGAATAATCGTAAAGTCCTCTCCTACTGCTTCTCTGATTGCTTTAACCACTTCTACAGCAAACCTACTTCTTTCCTTTAAGGTTTTCCCGCCATATTCATCTGTTCTTGTATTGGTTACTTCCCAGAAAAACTGATCGATAAGATACCCATGGGCACCATGAATTTCAAGGCAGTCAAATCCAAGATCTTTCGCGGATTTTGCAGAAGCTGCAAATTGTGCAATTGTATCCTGAATATCCTCAATAGTCATTGTTGAGGCTTTCTCCATTGGAGTTAAAGGATAGTCTTCAGACATTCTGGTATCTCCTACATGCCAGATCTGCGGTCCCATTTTACCACCATTCTGGTGTACAGTATCTATTACGTTTTTCCAGCCGTTTAAAGCCTCAGTTCCGTAGAAATCCGGAATATTCTGTAGATTTTTTGACCCAGGTCTGTTGATTACAGTTCCCTCGGAAAGAATTAATCCTACTTCTGAAGCAGCTCTTCTTCCGTAATAGTCTGCGATGTTCTGAGTAGGAACTCCATTGTCAGATTGTGCTCTGGTCATTGGAGCCATTACGATTCTATTTTTAAGCTCTAGATTCTTGTATTGAAACGGTTTAAATAATGATGATGTACTCATAATTTAAAATTGTATTTTATAATTGTTACACAAAGTAACTAATAATAGTTCGTTTTTGTATCTTTCATTGAAAAAATAGTGGTAACTTCGCAGTAACTTACATTAGTAACATTAAAGTAACGTATGAGATTTTGGTTTTATATGGCTTAAAAAAAATGTATCTCTATGAAAAAGAACGAATTAATGCAATACAGCTGTCCTCTGGGAAAGGCAATGGCCGCCTTGGGAAGCAAATGGAAACCCATCATTGTTCTGGTTATTAAGGACAGAAAATTACGTTTTGGAGAGCTTGCTGTGCGCATTAATGTCATCTCCAGAAAGGTATTGACTGATCAGTTGAGGGAAATGGAAAGTGATGGATTGATTATCCGTGAAGAATTTAAGGAACTTCCTCCAAGAGTTGAATATTCTCTTACTGAAAAAGGATTGGCCCTTCTTCCAATCTTATATCTTTTGGAAGAATGGGAGGCAAAATATCAAGTGAAAGGACTCTATGATAAGGATTGTAGTCTGGTAGATAAAAAAACGAAAAAGGCTGTCAATGTTTGATAGCCTTTTTATTAGTTCAAATTCAAGTATTTATAAGATAGTTTACATCAATTCTTAGGCTTACTTTTTAAAAATAATGATATTCATTTTTAGTCTTTCTTTATAATCAACATATTGGCAAAAGGTGTGATCTTTTTGTTCTCTGTTATTTTCAATCCGGAAGGTACGATGGCATTTTTCCAGTGTTTCCAGCTTAAAAAATGAAATGCTCCGATATTAAAGAAGATAAAGTTAGTGGCATCTCTAAATTGCTCTGAAACCACAATCAGTCCTCCTTTCTTCAAAACTCTTTTAGCCTCCTTAAAAAACAATACTCTTTTCTGATGATCTAAAACCTCATGAAGAGCGGTCACGGCAAGGATCACATCCTGAGATTCGTCTTCAAATGGCAATGCCTCTACATCAATTTTTATTTCTTTGGGATTGGGGGGAAACGTTTTTTTAGAAACTTCAATACCACTTTCATGTTCATGTCTGTTTCCATAAATATCACAAACCGTAAGTTTCAAATGAGGGTATTTCTCTTCCAATCGTCGGGATAAAGGGTCAAAACTGGCATGAATAAGGACTGCGTTTTCAATTTTGTCCCACTGGATGGTATCTTCCAAATTGTTCAGTTCATACAGATCAGAATGGTCATAAAGCCAATAAGACGCAGCTAGAGAGGCTATGATATTTAAAATAATAAGACCACTCAATCCCCATAGTAACAGGCTAAAAATACTTGAATGAAGCTGAAATGACAGTATCAGAAGAAGAATGGAGACAACAACTCCAAGCAGAATTTTTTTATAATTGAACAGAATAACTAATTTGGTAATTTTCATGGTAGTTTTTAGGATCTCTTGATTTCAAATTTACAAACTTATCCTGCAATAAAATTCACTTTATTTTAAAAAGCACTTTCAAAAAGGTAAGTATAGAACCAAAATGTAAGTATATGGTTTTTGAATTGTTTCTGGTGCAACTTTGCGGAAATATTTACATTATGAATTACAAAGAAATTGCTAAAGAAACCATTGGTCATCTGTATAAAGCCCACACAAGCATTAGAAAGTCCGGTATGGATGAGCAACTTATTGCCCTGGCAGAACTTCGTGTATCTCAAATCAACGGATGTGCTTATTGTTGTAGTTATCATGCGAAGGAATTACTCAACTTTGGCTTTGAGCAAGACACTATTAACAGGCTTCCCGGCTGGAAACACACCCATGCCTTCAATGCTCTGCAAAAGCTTGTTTTAAACTGGACTGAAGCAGTAACCAGTAATGCTAATGATTGGCATGAAATCAAGGAAAAACTTACTGAACATTTTTCTGAACGTGAAATTGTAGAATTAACTGCCAGTATCACTTTAATGAATACTTTGAATAAACTGAGGATTACTTTGGCTGAAGAAGATTAAAAAACAAGGGCTTTCAGAAATCTGAAAGCCCTTGTTGATATTATTTTAATCCCAATTAGAATATCGCAGGATATTTCTGAGGATTTGTTTCATTAAACATGGCGTAGATTTTTTCTACCATATCATCTGTAGATGGCTTGCTGAAATAATCACCATCACTTGCATAGGCAGGTCTGTGATCATTGGCAGAGATTGTCAACGGATCTGAATCCAGATATCTGAAAGCTTTTTGCTTTTCAAGAATCTGCTGTAGGATAAATCCTGTTGTTCCACCTTCCACATCTTCGTCAATCACTACTAATCTGTTCGTTTTCTTAACGCTTTCAGCGATTTCGTGAGATAAATCGAAAGGAATTAATGACTGGATATCGATAACTTCTGCAGAAATTCCTAGTTTTTCTAGTTCATTAGCAGCTTCAGTTACCACTCTCCATGTAGAACCGTAAGTTACCAAGGTAACATCTTTTCCTTCTTTTGTAACTTCAATTTTACCTACAGGAACAGTGAATTCACCTAGGTTATCTGGTTGTTTTTCTTTTAATCTGTATCCGTTCAGACATTCTACAATGATTGCCGGTTCGTCAGCCTGAAGCATTGTGTTGTAGAAACCTGCTGCTTTAGTTAAACTTCTTGGAACCAATACTAAAATACCTTTTGAAAGGTTAAGAATTCCCGCCATTGGAGATCCAGAGTGCCAGATTCCTTCCAGTCTGTGACCTCTTGTTCTGATGATCAATGGAGCTTTCTGACCTCCTTTAGTTCTATAATGTACAGTTGCCAGATCATCACTCATACCTTGTAAACAATAAAGAACGTAGTCCAGATATTGGATTTCAGCGATTGGTTTTAACCCTCTCATTGCCATACCAATACCTTGTCCAAGAATCGTAGCTTCACGAATTCCTGTGTCAGCGATACGTAAAGCACCATATTTCTCCTGCATTCCTTCTAATCCTTGGTTTACATCACCGATGTTTCCGGTATCTTCACCAAAAATTAATGTTTCAGGATATTTTTCAAAGATTTTATCAAAGTTATTTCTAATAACTACTCTTCCGTCTACGTCTTCAGAACTGTCAGAATATACAGGCTTAATTTCCTGAATATTTTCAGCTTTCCATTCAGATTGAGAATATAAGTGAGATGAGTAGTTGTCTTTTTCAACTTCTGCTACTTCATTGTACTTCTGCATCAATTGGTTTCTCTCTGCAGAGTTTGTTCCTCTTGTAGCCAATAAAGCTTTTCTTGCTAAATGGAATACATCTTTCTTAGCTTTTGAAACTAATTTATTGAAATGAGTAATATAAGTTTCTACTTCAGCGTTCTGTCCTTTAAGATTTTCTACTAAAGGTAAAACAGACTGAATTAAATCCTTGATTGCATTCTGATAATTATCCCAAGCTGCTTTCTGTCCTGTCTTAGCTTTCTTTTTGGCTTCTTCGTCAATAGCATCTAATTCTTCGGTAGTAGCAATGACTTCTTCTTTTCCATCAATTTCGATAGAATAGTTAAGAATCCACTCCTTGAATTTTACTAATCCGTCAAACTCAGCTTCCCAAGCAAGACGTGCTTCATTTTTATATCTTTCGTGAGATCCTGATGTAGAGTGCCCTTGAGGCTGTGTAACGTCTATCACGTGAACCACTACAGGAACGCTTTCTGTTCTTGCAAAATGCTCCGCTCTTGCGTAGGCATCTAATAATGCAGGATAATCCCAAGCTTTCACCTGAATAATCTCACATCCTTGGTTTTCTCCTTCTTTTCTCTGGAAACCGCTTAACATTTCGCTGATATCAGCTTTTGCTCTCTGGTTTTTTGTAGGAACTGAAATTCCGTATCCGTCATCCCAAATCGATACAATCATAGGAACCTGAAGTGCACATGCTGCATTTAATGTTTCCCAGAAGTGACCTTCTGCTGTAGATGCATCCCCAATTGTTCCGAAAGCAATTTCATTACCTTCTTTGGAAAATTTTTCTGAACCATCAAATTTTACACTTTTATAAATAGTAGATGCCTGAGCTAGTCCTAATAATCTCGGCATTTGACCTGCTGTAGGAGAAATATCTGAAGAGATATTCTTCTGTGCTGTAAGATCTTTCCAGCTTCCGTCCTCATTTAAACTTCTTGTTGCGAAGTGTCCGTTCATCTGTCTTCCCGCTGAAGCAGGTTCTCTTTCTACGCTTGTATCTGCATACATCTGCGCGAAGAAACTTTCTACTGTTAAGGCATCTATTGCTAATGCAAAAGTCTGGTCTCTGTAATACCCTGAACGGAAGTCCCCATTTCTGAAAACTTTCGCCATTGCCAGCTGAGGAAGCTCCTTACCATCCCCAAAAATTCCGAATTTAGCTTTTCCGGTAAGTACTTCTCTCCTTCCGAGATAAGACATTTCACGAGAAATCCTTCCTAACTTGTAATCTTCAAGTATCTGATTTTTAAAATCTTGAAAGGATATTTGCTGTGTTTCAATATAGGTTGTTTGCATAGCTAAGTAAAAAAGTTTTTAAATCTTCAAGTATTTTGCTAATATACACTTTTTAAATTAATTTTAATTTTTAATAATCTTTTTTAAAAATTTGATAATAAAAAAAATTGTGCTTTATTTTGAAAAAATTTGTAAAGATGGAAAAAAAATCACCTCATATACTGAATGCATCGAGCAATCTTTTAGGGTTTTCATTGATTATCATCACGTCATTGAAGATCACTAAAATCAGCCGCAGTACATATTTAGACGAATTTGCTGGTCTTGCATGTCTGCTTTTTGCATGTAGCTGCTTTTTTTCGTTCCTGGCGATTAGAACGAGAAATAAAAGGCGGGAATACACGTTTGAGAGTATTGCGGATTATTTATTTTTAATCGCTTTATTTTGTATAGTTCTAGCTGTTATTATTGTAACCCTGAAAATTATTTAATTTAAAATTTTCGCTCTATTACATAATCCAGCATAATATGTAAAGATCTTCTTGCTTCAGAATCTGGGAATTCATTAAGAATATCCTTCGCTTTCTGCTGAAAATCTTTCATCACTGTAATCGCGTACTCCAAGCCACCGGAATTTTTGACAAATTCTATCAGTTCTTTTACTCTTTTGGGGTTGTTGTTATAACGCTTAATGGTATCAAAATAGTATTTTCTATCCTTTTCGCCCGCCATTTTCAAGGTGTGAATTAATGGCAGAGTCATTTTTTGTTCCTTAATATCAATTCCTACGGGTTTTCCGATCACGTTTGAACTTAAATAATCAAAAAGATCATCCTTAATCTGGAAAGCCATTCCTGTATAGGTTCCGAAGTCCAGCATTTTTTTGGCAAGAACTTCATCTGTACTGTTGGAAAGAACTCCAATTTCACAGCACGCAGCAATTAAAGTAGCTGTTTTCTGTCTAATAATTTCATAGTAAACATCTTCCGTTATGTCCAGTTTTCTGGCTTTCTCCAATTGAAGAAGTTCTCCTTCGGACATTTCACGGATCGTTCTAGAAATCACTCCAAGCAAGTCATAATCTTTATGGTCTGTGGATAATAAAACAGATTTTGACAAAAGATAATCCCCTACCAAAACCGCAATCTTATTCTTCCATAATGCATTGATAGAGAAAAAATTACGACGTTTAAAACTTTCATCCACTACATCGTCATGTACTAGTGTAGCGGTATGAATTAATTCTATCATGGAAGCTCCACGATAGGTCTTTTCTGTAACATTCCCCACCAGCTTGGCACAAAGAAATACAAACATAGGACGCATCTGTTTCCCTTTAGTGGTAACAATAAAACGAGTTACCTTGTCTAACAAAGGGACTTTGCTCTGCATCGATTCATAAAACTTTTGCTCGAAAAGCTTCATTTCCTCATTGATCGGTTGCTTGATTTCTTCTACGATATTTGCCACAATCTGCGAATGCTGGGTGAATAATTATTAATTCTCACAAAGATAATTTTTTTCGCTCAATTTTAAGAAAAATTAATCCCTGAGTTGCTCTTTTGGAACAAAATAAAGTGACGGCTTTGTACTACCCAGCGGAGATTTGAATTTTTCTCCGGATAGATAAATTCCGGTTTGGTCTACCGCAACTCCCTCAATCTGCCCTATTGACAGGGAACTTCCCAAGTAATAATGCCTTGGTCTTTCTTTAAAGAATATTCCCGGTTCTGTTTCGGTAAAAACATCCAAAAAGACTTCTGTCTTCTTGGTATACCCCACTAAATAGAGTTTTTTCTCAAAATAGGCAGCATCAGTTACCATAAAATTCGTTTTATAGGTTTCTGCTTTTACTGCATCCTGTTTTTCATTTAATTCGGGATCTATTACATAATGCACTGTTGCTTTTGAAGCCCATTCTTTTGTAAAAAGATGAAGTTTTCCGTTGGTATAAACCATTGCTTCCGCATCATAGTCTGTATTAAAGTAAGTAGATTTATAATCAGTTTGTTCAGGATAATGGAACTTAATTTCTTTCAGCTGTCCATTTTGCAGGCTGTCTCCCTGAAACGGAACTTTATAAATGGTAAGATGTCTTCTGCTTCCATCATTGTTTCCAAAGTCACCAATGTAAAAATGGGTACCATCATTCGTCAAAGCTTCCCAATCCGTATTTCTGGCATTCACTTTTAAGGTTTTTATTACTTCTCCTGAGGTGGTATTGATCTCGAATAGTTCCGGAGCGTTTCCACTATCATTAAAGGTGAACAATTTTCCATTAAAGAAATTCAACCCGGAAGTCTCCTGAATTTTATCTTCCAAATGGTTGATTCTATATTTTTTTATTTTCAGAAAATCTGCCTGTTGGGAAAATGCAGTTTGAAAGGCAAGAAAAGCTAATAACAGAAATGTTCTTCTCATAGAGCAAAAATAAGATTTTATGTTTAAATAGGGGGAATTCTGCCGGAAGTTTCCAGGTAGATTGCGTTTGATGACATTAGATTTAAAGCAAAGCAGATGTATAATTTTTACAATTCCACCCGATTAAGTTATGTTCTAGGTTTTATTCTTTCTTCCCTCCACATTCCCTTACAACAGAAAAACGAGCTAAAAAGCCCGTCTCTCCTAATATAGATTTTATTGAATTTCTTTTTTGGTTAAGCAGTCTTTTGCTTTTTCTGATTTCTTTCTTCTTCTTTCCTTGCCTGTTTTGCAAAGTATTCTTTCTGGTATTGTCTCACTGTTTTTCCGGTTCCGTCATGCCTCCATCCCGGAGAATTGAAAATATAGTTAACTCTATCAGTAAATTTTAATCCCGGCTGTTTAATATCTTTCCAGATCTTCCTCCATTCATAAAAGAGAACAGTATCAGGCTTATTGTCCGGCATTTTTGGATAAATACCATACTTCACCGGAATATTAGGGTCTTCTTTTTGAAAAGTTCCGAATATTTTATCCCAGATAATCAAGCACATACCCATATTTTTATCTAGATACTTAATGTTGCAGGCGTGATGTACACGGTGGTGAGAAGGTGTTACCAAAATATATTCTAAAACCCCCATACTCTTCACAGTTTGGGTATGCACCCATGTTCCATATACCTGTCCTATTGCATAAGCCACCATAATATGCCAAGGATTAAATCCTAAAAATGCCAGTGGAGAAAAGTATAGATATCTGTAAAGCGGTTGCAATACCGGACTTCTGAATCCTGTGGTAAGATTAAAGTATTCTGAACTATGGTGTGTGATATGAACTGCCCAGAATGCTCTGGAACGGTGATCCACATAATGCAGGACATAGTAGGCAAAATCTGTAACAACAAAGCAGGCCAAAAGATACCAAATGCTCAGATCCCATGAAAAAAGTTTGTGATTGTAAAAGAAAAACATCACCCCCATGGCAAATGTTTTCATGATAAGGTCAAGACCAAAGTTCATCAATGCCAGATAGACATTTGTGGCAAGATCTTTTCCATTATATAATTTCGCCTCTGAAACGTGGCTGTAAATCATTTCAGCTAAAATAACAATCGCAAATAATGGAACCGACCATGCATATACATGTTCTAAACCATTCTCGCTCATTAAACTCTCCATCATCACAAAAAATTTGTGCAAAGGTAGGGTTTTAAGCTATCTATTAAGGAAAGCGTACTGTCTTTTTAAGGAAATTTTAATCGGTAGTTTTGTTGGCCAACTGTCCGCAAGCAGCATCAATATCACCTCCTCTACTTCTTCTGACCATTACTGTAATTCCTGCATTTTCAAGCTGACGGATATAGTTTTCTTCTGCTTGTTTGTTGCACTGGTCATATTTACCATCTCCAATAGGATTATATTGAATAAGGTTTACCTTGGAAGGAACCTGTTTGCAGTATTTTATTAAAGCCTTGATATCTTCATCTCCATCATTAATTCCTTTCCATACACAGTATTCAAAAGTGATCACTGAACCTGTTTTTTGATACCAGTACTGAAGTGATTCCATGATGTCCGTTAGCGGGAATTTATCAGAGAAAGGCATAATTTCATTACGCTTTACTTCGATGGCTGAGTGAAGGGACAATGCCAGTTTCACACGTAGCTCATCATCAGCAAGCATTTTGATCATTTTGGGAATTCCGGATGTAGAAACGGTAATTCTTCTTGGAGACATTCCTAATCCCTCGGGCTGGGTAATTTTCCTAATCGCTTCTACTACATTTTTGTAGTTCATCATGGGTTCTCCCATTCCCATGAATACGATATTGGAAAGCGGTCTGTCAAAATACATTCTGCTTTGGCTGTCAATAAGGGCTACCTGATCTACAATTTCAGCAACTTCAAGATTTCTCATTCTTTTGAGTCTTGCTGTAGCACAGAATTCGCAGTTTAGCGAGCAGCCTACCTGTGAAGATACACAAGCAGTAGTTCTTGTTTCTGTTGGGATAAGAACTGATTCTACTAACAGGCCGTCGTGAAGTTTTACCCCATTTTTAATGGTTCCGTCAGAACTTTTTTGAAGAAGATCTACAGAAACGGGGTTAATGGTATACTCTTCAGCAATTCTTTCGCGAAGAGATTTCGAAAGATTCGTCATTTCATCAATCGAATGGAGGTTTTTACTCCATAGCCAGTCATAGACCTGTTTCGCACGAAACGGCTTTTCTCCTAAAGATACAAAGTATTCTTTAAGCTGATCTAGAGATAATATACGGATATCTTTCATAATATTAAAGAGCCAAGTTAAAAGTAAAAAGTTTTAAAGTTTAGTATTGTTGACTATTGCAGCCAAAATATTTTTCAATTCATTACTTTCAGTCAATAAAGCTTTAAATTCTTCAGAATCATAGCCATCTAGTTCTTCTAAAACCCGAAGCCAAAAATGACTTTCTCTTGCTTCTCTTAAAGCAATTTTCACTTTGTTTTTAAAGTCAGCTTTTGAAGATCCGGCTTGGGATTCTTCATAATTAGCGCCTATTGAAGTAGCTGATTTCCCGAGTTGAAATCTTATTAATTTACTTTCAGAATATTGGGTAGTGTTCTTAAAAACTTAAGACAATTAACTCCAAATGTAAAAGTTCTGATAAGTAAATCATTTTGTCTCATTTCTACTTGTATTACTTTTAACTTGGCTCTTTTTACTTTTTTTTATAAAATTAACATTGCGTCACCGTAAGAATAGAATTTATACTTTTCTTTTACGGCTTCTTCATAAGCATGCATGATAAAGTCTCTTCCTGCAAATGCAGCAATCATCATGATCAATGTAGACTTCGGTGTATGGAAGTTGGTGATCATTGTGTTAGCTACTCCGAAATCGTGAGGTGGGTAAATGAATTTATTTGTCCAACCATTGAAAGCAGAGATTTTTTTGTTTGAAGAAACAGATGTTTCCAAAGCTCTCATTGTTGTAGTACCTACCGCACAAACTCTTCTGTGAGATTCTACTGCATTGTTGATGATAGCAGCATTTTTCTCGTCAATGATAATCTCTTCAGATTCCATTTTGTGCTTAGAAAGGTCTTCTACCTCAATTGGGTTGAAAGTTCCTAATCCTACGTGAAGCGTAACCTCAGCAAAATCGATTCCTTTAATCTCCAATTTCTTCATTAAGTGTCTAGAGAAGTGAAGACCAGCTGTAGGGGCAGCAACTGCTCCTTCCACTTTAGCGTAGATCGTCTGGTATCTTTCAGCATCTTCAGGTTCTACTGCTCTTTTGATATATTTTGGAAGTGGAGTTTCTCCTAATTCCTTTAATTTCGTTCTAAATTCATCGTAAGAACCATCGAATAAGAATCTTAATGTTCTTCCTCTTGAAGTTGTATTATCGATAACCTCAGCTACCAAAGATTCATCTTCAGTGAAGAATAATTTGTTACCAATTCTGATTTTTCTTGCCGGATCTACCAAAACATCCCAAACTCTGGTTTCCTTATCAAGCTCTCTTAAAAGGAAAACTTCAATTTTAGCACCTGTTTTTTCTTTATTTCCATAAAGACGTGCAGGGAAAACCTTAGTATTGTTGAAGATAAACAAATCTTTCTCATCAAAATAGTCTACTACATCCTTGAATAATTTGTGCTCAATAGTTTGTGTTTTTCTATCAAGAACCATTAATCTGGCTTCGTCTCTGTGCTCTGATGGGTGTTCTGCTAATAATTCCGCAGGAAGATCAAAATTAAAATCTGATGTTTTCATTTTTTAAATTACGGTTTAAAAATTATTATAATTACATGGTGTAATTTTCGGAGTGCAAATATACGACATTGAATACCCCTTTGTCAAGTATTATTTACAATCAAATGTAAAACCGTGATTTTACGGGGAGTTTCAAGGCATAAAAATATTATTTTTGGAGAAATTAAAACTCAATATGGAACCCATAAGCAAAATATACTTCATTGACAATCCGTATCCTAGCGGTCATAAAATTGAAACCTTTAGCTGGAGCGGAAGAATTGATGAATATGGATTTATTTGGTTTGATTTTCATTTAAAAACTGAAAATTATTATGCCAACGATGATGAAAACAGTGAGGAAGAAGAGGAAGGTCTGTCTGACTGGGATTCCAAAACTGTATGGGGAAACTACCATGCCTGTACATTGTCATCAAATTATTGGGGTGAACAGAGAGGAATCAGAATTAATAACCTTGATGAAAAACTGAATTTCGACACTGTGGTTAAAAATGATCTTTTCAGCAATGATCTTCCATCCGAACAACATTTCGATGATGATGACCTTGCCTTTTCTATTTATCTGTTGGGACATGACAGCTGTGCGGTGCATCAGATCCGATTTTCAAAAAAAGAAAGTAATCTGTATGACATCACATGGACGGGTAAAATAGCATTGACCTACTCGGGTGATGATGAATTTTCGCACGATTTCAAAGCGCAGATCTTCAATGCAAAATTCGAAGGTTTTCATTATCCTAAAACCTGGTCAGTAGAAAAAGCAACCGAAATATTCAAAACAAAACTTACAAATTTTGAAGAGTACGAATTTGTGGATCTGAATCCTAAAAGTAACAAAAGAGAGTATAAACTCGATAAACTAAAGTAATAATCCTATAAAAACAACAAATTAAAAATTATCATTATGAGCAAATATTCAATTGAAGCATTCATTAACGAGACCAAGGAGAATCCGCAGCAAAGAGATTATTTCGAACTGGAAACGAAGCATCTTTTAGAAATCAACCTGAATAATCAGTCTGTATGGACCAAAAGAGGAAGCATGGTAAGCTATGTTGGAAATATTAATTTTGAAAGACAAGGCATGTTGTCCGGTGGTATCGGAAATCTTTTGAAAAAGGCAATCAGTGGAGAAGGAAGTAAGCTGATGAAAGCTGAAGGAACCGGAAAATTATACGTTGCAGACTCTGGGAAGAAAGTACGTATTCTTTACTTGAACAATGAATCTGTCTGCGTAAATGGCAATGATGTTTTGGCTCATGAACAAAGTGTAAAAAGTGATATTACTATGCTTAAAAGTATTGCAGGGATGATGTCTGGCGGTCTTTTTCAGGTAAAACTTTCCGGAACTGGTCATATTGCCATCACCACTCACGGAGATCCATTGACTTTACTGGTAACTCCTGACACCCCTGTGTTCACAGATCCTAATGCCACGGTTGCATGGTCCGGAAATCTAAGCCCGGAACTGAAAACAAATGTTTCTTTCAAGAGCCTTATCGGAAGAGGAAGCGGTGAAGAGTTTCAAATGAAATTTTCAGGCCACGGATGGGTATTGATTCAACCTTACGAAGAAGTTTATTATATGGAAAAATAAAGCAGACAAACCCTAGGGGTAATTTTATATTTTCGTAGTACCTAAAGCAATAACAAATGAATACTCTGATAAAGCTATTTTTTCTGATCGTTATAATTCCTAATACAATTACAGCCCAAAAACAAAAGAATAATTACGAATACAATATAGATCTTCTTCATACGTCCAACGATGAAGTCAATGTTTCTTTTACTCCACCCAAGAACAATCTTCAACAAGGTAAGTTTATTATCCCTAAACTGGTTCCCGGGTTTTATCAGGCTATGAATTTCGGACAATATGTTTCAAATTTTGCAGCCACCGACAAGAACGGAAAAAAAATACTGACTGAACGCCTGGATAAAAACAGCTGGCTGGTACATGATCTCAGCCGAGTAAAAAAAATCTCTTATCAGATAGCCGATGGATGGGATTCTTTGGAAAAAGAATCTAATGAAGCCAGATCTGCCGGCAGTATGTTTATCAGGGACAGTGTTTTTGTCATCAACTACAATTCTTTAGTAGGATATTTTGAAGAAATGAAAGATATTCCTTACCAGATTACCATTACAAAAAATAAGGATTTCTATGCTTCCTCTGCTTTAGATTACAAACAGAAAAATAAAAATACGGATATGGTTTGGGCAAAGGATTACAGGGAATTGGTAGATTCTCCTGTTTTATATTCCGTTCCCGATACCACATGGCTCAAAATAGGTCATACCAAAGTGCTTGTATCGTTCTATAACAAAAAGGAAAGGAATTACTCCAAAACAATTGCCCACGAAATAGAAAACATACTGAAAAATCAACAGGCTTATCTTGGCGGAACTTTACCGGTCAATAAATATGCTTTTCTGATTTATTATGAATCTTCCAATGAAGACGGGTATCTGGGTGACGGTCTGGAACATTCCCACTCTACAGTCTGCCTGTACCGTTCCGGAAATATGAAATTTATTCCGCAAGCTTTAAATAGGGTTGCTTCTCATGAGTTTTTCCATATCGTTACACCGCTCAACATTCATTCAGGAGAAATTCAGCATTATGATTTTCTGAATCCTGTCATGTCTAAACATCTTTGGTTGTATGAAGGTATGACTGAATATGCTACGATTCATATGCCTATCAAACAAAAAATGATCAGTCTGGAAGATTTTGAAAAAAGCCTGGAAGAAAAGATAGAGGGTATGAAAGAATTTGACAATAAATTTTCTCTTACTGAATTGAGTGAAAACTCAATGGAAAGACAGGATCAGTACATGAATTTTTACATGAAAGGAGCGTTAATTGGAGCATGTCTGGACATAAGACTAAGAGAACTCTCTAACGGAAAAACAGGGACTCAGGATCTGATGCAGATGCTTATGAAAAAGTATGGAGAAGGTAAATATTTTAATGATGATGAGCTTTTCGATGAAATTACCAAAATAACTTATCCGGAAATACGTCTATTTTTTAAAGATTATGTAGAAGGCACCCAGCCCATTCCGTTAAAGGAATATCTGGAAAAAGCAGGCCTTAACTATGATGAAACCTCCGGAAAAGTAACTGCGATACCTAATCCCGATTCAAAACAGCTGGCTTTAAGAAAAGCGTGGATTAATCAATAAATATTTAAGCAAAAGGTGAAAGGATAAAAATCAGTTAGCAATTCTTCCGTTTATCCCTCATACCCTAAAACTCTCAAGCTCTCAAATCCATCACCTCACCCGTGGTTTACAAAAGTTTTAATATATTTAAGAAAAAAAATAGATGGACAACAGCAATTCGCGTAGAAACTTTCTTAAGACAGCTGCTTTAGCAAGCTTTGGGGCATTGGTTTTACCCAATTCATTATTTGCCTATTCCAATGATTTTAAAACAGATAAAAAGATCCGTGTCGGTTTCATCGGTGTTGGTCTTCGTGGGCAAGAACATGTAAAATTATTGGCAAAACGTAATGATGTAGAGATTGTAGCGTTTGCAGATCCAGAGAAAAGAATGCTTGCTGCTTCTCAAAAAATACTAAAGGACAATAATAAACCGGCTGCTCAGGAGTTTTCCAACGGAGAATATGACTATCGGAATCTTTTAAAATTAAAAACAATAGATGCTGTAGTCATTGCTACTCCATGGGAATGGCACCTTACCCAAGGGGTGGAAGCTATGCGTGCTAAAAAGATAGTGGGCATGGAAGTTTCCGGAGCTATAAAGCTTGAGGACTGCTGGGAATTTGTAAAGGTATATGAAGAAACTAAGGTTCCTATTTTCATGATGGAAAATGTGTGTTACAGAAGAGATATCATGGCTATTCTGAATATGGTTCGTAAAGGAATGTTTGGCGAATTGGTTCATGGAAGAGGCGGTTACCAGCATGATTTGAGGGGTGTTCTTTTCAATGATGGGGTAAACCCTTACAATTCGGGAGCTGAATTTGGTGAAAAAGGATTCAGTGAAGCAAAATGGAGAACCGAGCATTATGTAAAGCGCAACGGAGAGCTTTACCCTACCCATGGGCTTGGGCCTGTTGCCATGATGATGGATATCAACCGCGGAAACCGTTTAACAAGACTTTCCTCTTTCTCTTCCAAGTCTGTCGGATTGCATAAATATGTTGTAGAGCATGCCAAGGGCGGAGAAAATCATCCGAGCGCCAAAGTAAAATTCAATCAGGGAGATATTGTCACTACACAAATTGCCTGCGAAAACGGAGAAACCATACTTTTAACGCATGACACAAGCTTGCAAAGGCCTTATGACCTGGGATTCCGTGTGCAGGGAACTGAGGGATTATGGCAGGATTTCGGTTGGGGAGATTTCAACCAGGGGAATATTTACTTCGAAAAAACAATGAATCACAGCCACCGTTGGGATAATACTGAAAAATGGATGAAAGAATATGATCATCCCATGTGGAAGAGATTTGAAAATACAGCTGCCGGAGCAGGACATGGCGGAATGGATTTCTTTGTGATGAATACCTTTATTGAATGCATCAAGCGAAATATAGAATTCCCAATGGACGTTTATGATCTTGCTTTATGGTACTCCATTACTCCACTAAGTGAACAGTCTATTGCCAAGGGAGGACAGGTTGTTGATATTCCTGATTTCACCAACGGAAAATGGAAAACCCGTAAACCTGTATTTGGAATGACCGATGAATTCTAAAAAGACATTACTGATATTAGCAGGTGGATTGGGAAGCCGCTACAAAGGTCTTAAGCAAGTGGATGGAATACTCGATAATGGTTCGCCCATTTTGGAGTATTCAATCTTTGATGCTTTGGAAGCCGGTTTCAAAAAAGTAGTTATCATTGTCAACAAACTGATTCCTCAAAGTTATATTGAAAGGCTCAACAACATTTCAAAAGCTAAAAATTTTGAACTGCATTGGGTATATCAGGAAATCGACAGTATTCCCATTTCATTGGAGGGCTTTGATTATCCTGACCGTGAAAAACCCTGGGGAACTGCACACGCTGTTCTTTGTGCTAAATACTCTATACAGGAACCGTTTGTCATGATCAATGCAGATGACTTTTATGGAAAAGAAGCCTATCAGCTGGCTGCCCATGAAATTGACCATCACCATATCTCAGATATACAATTAGGAATGGTTGCTTACCCTGTAGGCACAACATTGAGCGGCAATGGAGCTGTAGCCAGAGGAATATGTACACTGGATGCAGAGAATTATCTGGTCAAAGTAGAGGAGCAAACTTCTATTCAAAGAATCAATAATTCTATCATTTATATTCAAAATGGAGAAAATATTAAACTGGATCCTGAGACATTGGTATCTATGAACTTTTTTATTTTCCATCCTCATATTTTCTGTGATCTGGAAGCCTATTTCTATGATTTCATCGAATCTGACCCACTGGCGAATCAGGAGTTTTATATCCCTTCTGCTGTACAAAGAATGATGGACGAAAACAGAGTAAAAGTAAAGGTAAAGACCTCTCCTTCCCGATGGATGGGAGTTACCTATGCTGATGACAAAAAGGAAATTATAAATTTTCTTACTTCAGAAATTAAAAATAACAGATACCCTGCAGATTTATGGAGCTAAATGATATTGTTTTTGAATTTATCGGTACAGATCATTATGACCTCACACCTATTACTGATGGGTTGATCAATACAACTTATCTTTTGGAAGATAAGAATCAGGGAAAAAAGTTTATCCTGCAAAAAATCAACAATCATGTTTTCAAACAGCCGGAGGTGATTGTCAATAATCATTTAATGATTAATGGAATTCTTAGATCCAATAACTATCAGCTTCAAATTATCGAACCTATCCCATCCCTCACCCATAAACTTCTGGTAGAGGATGAAAATGGCCAGCCGTGGCGTATGCTGAGCTTCATAGAAAACAGTACGACCTTTCTTACAGCTCCGTCTTTACAAACTGCATTTGAAGCAGCCAAGGCCTTCAGTTACTTTCTAAGTACTATAAATACTGAAAAGCTACCTGCTATTGAAGATGCCATTCCCAATTTCCTCAATTTTGAGAAAAGAGTTGCTGATTATAAAAACTCAGTAAAAAATGCCGATCCTCATTTGATAGAAAATGCAAAAGCAGAAATAGAACTCACCAATCATCTTCTATCCTTGCCTGATCTATGGATTGAAATGGAGAAAAACAGTCAGATTCCCAAAAGAATTATTCATGCAGATGTAAAAATCAGTAATATTCTATTTGATCACAATCATCAACCATTGGCTGTGATTGATCTGGATACCATGATGATTTCCACTCTTTTGTATGATTTTGGAACAATGATACAATCTTACACCAATATGACAAAGGAAGATGATGGAAGTGCCAGAAAGAATTTCAACCCAGAAATGTATAAGGCTGTAAAAGAAGGATTTCTATTTTATTTAAAGGAGAAACTGACACCAGAAGAATCTGAGAATCTTGATTATGCAGCACAAGTCGCCATTTATATACAAGAACTTCGTTTTTTAACGGATTACCTGAATGGAAGTACTTACTATTCTATCACACATCCTGAACACAATCTGGACAGAACAAAAAATCAGCTGGAGTTATTGAAAGGATTAAGAGAATATTTGGGATTTGAATGATTTTAAGGAATAAAATTCTTTACTAAAATTTAAATGTAATATTTAGATTCCTTCGGAATGACAAGGTAGACGGATACATAAAGCGCTCTGCTTGTCTTTCCATAGGAATCTAGCTTTATCCTCTCACTCTCAAACCCTAAAATCCTAAAACTCTCAAACCCCATACACTCCAACTCAATATTTCAACCTAGAAACTCCAGAATCCGTTTCCATTCTTCCAGTTTCTTTTCAAAAGAGACCGTATGAAGCGGGCTTGTAGAAGGCAATAAAAAAATGGGTAGTTTATAATTTTTCCCAAGCAGCTTTTGTAAATTTTTGTAAGACTTTCCACCGTTACAAAAAATAGCTTTAACATTTGGATGTTCTTCCAGCAGCTCAGCAATCTGATTGGCTTCTTCATTCTTTATTTCGGAATCCAGACTTCCTTTTCTCTCACAGGAATCAATTACGTCCCAAAGTGCAATATGATGCTTTTTTATTATTTCAAGCCTTTTGTTATAATCTTCGGTAAATTCTTCATTCAGTAATTCAAAAATTATTTTCCAGAATTTATTTTGGGGATGGGCATAATATTGTTGTTTTTCCAATGATTTCACGCCGGGAATTGATCCTAAAATCAGAATTTCAGAATGGTCATCAATAAGGGGTGAAAATGAAGAAATACGGTTTTGCATGTTCAAATATAGAAATTTTATTGCTCGCAGATTGGGAAGCTGGTAGTTACTGTTAGCCTTACCATATTAATGATATCATTGTTTAAAATTATGGAAAAACTATTCATTACAACCTCCATAGCTTACTTCTTCAAGCTCCCAGCTTCCAAATAACTCTTATCTTAACCTCAGTTTATATTAGGTTTTGGCTAAAGCCATTGAATTTTCGTCTATAAAAAAAGCGGGCTAAAGCCCGCTCCTATTGATATTTTATATTGTATATCTATAAAGTTTCCTTCAACCAGTCGAAGAATTCTCTCTGCCATACCAATCCGTTTTGTGGATGAAGTACCCAGTGATTTTCATTCGGGAAATAAACCAACTTAGATTTTAATCCTCTTAGTTTTGCTGCCTGAAAAGCTTCCTGTCCTTGCTCGTAAGGTACACGGAAATCAATTCCTCCCTGAACGATCATAATAGGCTTATTCCACTTTTCTACGAAGTTGCTTGGGTTAAATTCTGTGTAAGCTTTTGGTTGTGGTTTTTCCCATGGTGAACCAATATCCCAGTTAGCAAACCAAAGCTCTTCAGTAGTTAGATACCAAGATTTCATATCAAACAATCCATCATGTGCAATGAATGTTTTGAATCTGTTTTCATGAATTCCGGCTAGCATAAATACGCTGTATCCTCCGTAACTTGCTCCCACAGCGGCTACTCTATCTCCGTCTACATAAGATAATGTCTTTGCATAATCTGTTGCTGCAAGATAGTCTCTCATGGGTTGTCCGCCCCAGTCTTTTGAAATCTCCTCGTTCCATTTTGTACCCCATCCCGGCATACCTCTTCTGTTTGGAGCCACTACGATATAATCGTTTGCCGTCATTAAGGCAAAATTCCATCTTACGCTGAAATATTGTGTTAATGCAGATTGTGGTCCTCCCTGGCAGTATACCAATGTTGGATATTTTTTATTCGGATCAAAGTTGGGTGGATAATGAAACCAAACTCCCATTTCTTTACCATCCGAAGTTTTTACCATTTTAAGTTCAGATTTTCCTTGAGCCAGTTTAGCATAAGCTTCTTTATTGGCTTCGGTAACCTGCTTCATTTCTCCATTTTTAAGGTTTACAGAGAAAAGTTCCGTAGCATGGTTTACATCTGTTCTTCCTACTAAAAGTGAAGTTTTATTATCTGTAAAGATCTCGTTAACATCAAAGTCACCTTTGGTAATCTGCTGTACCTTTGCAGATTTAGAATCTAATGAGAAAAGTTGTTTTGTTCCTCTGTACGCAGCTGTAAAATAGATCGTTTTGGAATCTGCGCCCCAAAGCACATCTCCTGAAACACTATCATCCCAAGCTGCAGTAAGGTTAGTTATCTTTCCAGACTTCCAGTCCATGATCTTTACATCATTTTTATCTGCTTCATAACCATCTCTGGCCATACTTTGCCAAACCAATGATTTACCATCCGGACTGAACTTAGGATTAACATCGTAGCCCTTGTTAGATTCCGTTAGATTCTTGGTAGTACCCGTTGCCATATCGTAGGCAAAAATATCAGTATTGGTACTTGTTGCATATTCCTTACCGCTTTTAGGCTTTGTAACATATAAAAGCTGTGCAGAATCCGGGCTCCAGATAAAATCCTCAGCACCTCCGAAGGGCCTTTGAGGAGAATCCCAGGTTTTACCCTCCAACAGATCTTTAGCACCCTCTACTTTATCCGAAGTATTCACTACAAATACATGGTTGTATTTTCCTTCATTAAAGTAGTCCCAGTGTCTGTGGTTTAGGTCTGTGTATACCTGAGCCGTAGTTTTAGGAGTATCACTGTATTTATCCTTACCCATTAGTTTTTCTACCAAAACCTGCTTACTGAAAGCAATTCTCTTCCCGTCAGGAGAAATAACTACATTGTCAGCTTCACCAATGGTGTAGAACTCAACCCATGTTTTTCCTGCATCTTTTGAAAGATAGATTTTATCTCCTTCCTGTGCGTAAATCCCGTTTTTATCCCACTGAATCAAGGATTTTTTACCGAAATCAATCTTGGAAGACTGATGATTCAGAACATTCAGAAAGTAGTTCTCGTTTTTTGTTTTTTCTGTTTTCAGATCTACCTGTCCTACTTTATAGATAAGAGAAGCCTGATCCGGAGAAACTGCCTGCACTCCAACTTTTTTCAAAGTCCAAAGAATTTCAGGCGTCATTACTTGTTGTGCATTCATTAAAAGCGGAGCTGCCAGAGCCAGCAGACTGTACTTAAGTTTCATATGTTGATATTCATTTTTTAGCGGAATGATGAATTCTACAGATTTCAGCAATTCCTTTTTATTAAATTCAAAGATTGCCAAAGTTAATATTTAAAATAAAAATTACCGAAAGAATTAACACTAAAGTTGACATTGCAGGATAAAATAGTAAAGAAAGGAAATAAAGTGAAGAAAGCTGCTATAAGAAATTGAAAAAAGCATACAGATAAGTTGGTCAATTTACCATTACTTAAACCAGACTCTTTTACTCTTATAAACTCTGATTACTTTTTACCTACTTGTTTACAGTTCTATATTTTCCAACAAAAAAGCTCGTCAGTACAGTACTAACGAGCTTTTTATTTTTTATTTTCAAATCAATTAATCACCATCTGAGAACATGGAGTTCGCCAGAGAGGTAACAATTGACAATAGAATACTAAAGATAAATGCCCACCAGAAGCCATCTACCACCATACTGTCTATAAAGTAATCGGCAATCAGAATAATCCCTGCGTTAATTACCAAAGCAAAGAATCCTAATGTGATAATAGTCAGCGGAAGCCCAAACAAGCTTAGGATAGGTTTTACAAATATGTTTAAAACTCCAAGCACAATGGCAAAGATAATTGCAGATGAAAAACCTTCAAAATGTACTCCCGGTAAAATTTTAGTTAAAAGATAGGCAACTATAGCAGTTACAAACAATCGGATAATTAAATTCATTTCTTAATTTTTTTAATAGTTATGGGCTATATGGAGCAAAAGCCATTCCATTTTGAATAAAAAGATTTCATTAAAACTCTTTATTTAAGGAATATTTTACTCAACCTATTTTATTATCTTATTTTCATCATGGTCACCAATGAAGTGGCCACATGGCTCTCCGAATCTGAATTTTCATTCCGAACATAGATCTCTGTTCTTATCACACTGATTTTTGTTCCCCCCTTAATAACATAGGATTTTGAAACCAGTGCATCTCCCATTGCCGGACGCAGATAGTTGACCTTTAACTCAACGGTTACCACATAGCAGTCTTCTGCATAATGGCTCACAGCTGCATATCCTGATGAAACATCCACCAGAGAAGCAATCATCGCTCCGTTAAACATCCCTGCTTTTCTGGTCATCATTTCCATTTTGGGAATTTTGATGGATACAAAATCAGTATCTACTTCCAATAGTTCTGCCTTGTAGAATTTTAAAGTTTCTGAGCGGTTGAAGCTGTCTGTAACGAGTTTTCTTTTCTCTGGTGTCATTGCTTTTTTAATTTGAATGTAAATTTAAAGATTGATTTAAAAACTAAAGAATCAAAAGATCAAAAAAATGAGCCCTTAGATTTTTTTTACTAAGTCTGTTTAAACTTAACCGCAAAAGTCACAAAAGGTTTTATTTTTTTAACACTTTAGTATACTTTAGAAAGTGTAAGGAAATACTGCACAATTAAGTTCACAGAAGATGAAAATCTTTGATTTTCAACAAAAATTGAGTGTCCTTCCTTGTACACAAAGTATATCACTTAAATAGCTTAAGTGTTTAAAAAGCTTTTGTATATCATTTGTGGTTTAATAAAAAAGTTTAAACAGCTTTACTGTAAAAAATTAAAAAAAGATTAGCTTTGTGATCCATAGATTATTCCATGAGTTTAAAAAAGACATTTCTTTTTTTTAGTTTTCTGATAGGTTTCACGTTTCAGGCACAGACCCTGCATTTGTATGGAGGTACAAATCAGGATCAATATCTGGGATGCTTAAACTGTGATACTTTTGATAAAAACTCAATCTGGAACAGGTATAGTGATTATGGAAATGTATACAGTTCAAAATCAATATGGAATACCTATGGAAATTATGGAAGTACATACAGTACCTATTCTCCATGGAACAGCTATGCATCCTATCCTCCGGTTATTGTTGACCAAGATGGAAACTTTTTTGGATTTCTTACCCTGAATAGTTATAAATCTGAAAGATCAGAACTGGAACTGGCTCAGATTTTATGCAAATATCATGAAGATATCAAAGCAGACATCAACGGCTGGTACGAAAAGTTGTTTAGATAATTTCATTTTTTCATTCAAGAATCATCGTTTTTCAAATAAGCTTTCAAAATGGGTCTTGAAGTGGTCCTAATTTTTAAATAGAAAAAATATATTTAACTTATATCTCATTTATTCAAAACAATTTTTTTGATTTTACTTTTTTCATGTAACAAACTGTAAATGATAAATTTGAAATAATTTAACATAATTTAAAGAACGAGTGGTAATACGGGTTCGCATTCTTCACGAAATCCCTTAATGAAGATTTAATACGCTATTAAGAAATAAATATCCATCTTTGCAGCCTTAAAATCAAACACGCTAGTTTATTTCATGAGCATTATTTTTAAAAAGCGACTACTTATAGCGCTTGTATTACCTACTGCCGCATTATATTACGGTCAGAGTACAAAGGATTCATTAGAAAAATCCAAATCTATTGATGAGGTGATGTTGGTGGGTAGGAACCTTTCCCAAACAGCCAAAGAAAGAAAGACCCCTGTTGCAGTTTCCACTATTAAGGCAGCTGAGATTCAGGAAAAATTAGGGAATAGAGAATTTCCTGAAATTATGAAGTCTACTCCATCTGTATACGTTACCAAAGTAGGAGGTGGATTTGGGGACAGTAGAATTAACATGAGAGGTTTTGATGGGGCCAACATTGCGGTCATCATCAACGGACAACCTGTTAATGACATGCAGGGAGGTACTGTTTACTGGTCCAACTGGACCGGATTGGCAGACATTGCAAGTACTATTCAGATTCAGAGAGGTTTGGGAGCTTCTAAATTTGTAGTTCCATCTGTAGGAGGAACCATCAATATTGTTACCAAGGCTACAGATTCTGAGCAAAAAGCAATGATAAAAGGAGAAGTGGGTAATGATAACTACTCCAGATTATCTGCTATGTACTCTTCAGGTTTAAAAAACAAATGGGCAACAACTGTATTGCTTTCCCGTTGGCAAGGTGATGGTTACATCAATGGTACAAAGGGAGAA
The DNA here is from genome assembly GCF_003020585.1 of Chryseobacterium aurantiacum. Taxonomy (GTDB): domain Bacteria; phylum Bacteroidota; class Bacteroidia; order Flavobacteriales; family Weeksellaceae; genus Chryseobacterium; species Chryseobacterium aurantiacum. Next base: position 1,127,587 of record NZ_PXUE01000001.1, on the reverse strand, counting down.
GGATATTCTTGGTTTTTCTCTACAGGATTTAAACTGAATGAAAAACATGCCTTTAACTTAATTGCAACCGGAGCACCTCAGGTACACGACACAAGAAGATCTTCCGCAACCGGAGCCAATGTAGCGACACTACAGCAGTTTGAAACTTACGGAAGAAGATACAACCCACAAACAGGGATGCTGAATGGTTCCCAATTCAATTTGGCGCCTAACTTCTACCATAAGCCGATTGCATCTCTTAACTGGGACTGGAATATTAATGATGCCTTGAAGCTATCTACAGTTGTGTATGGTTCTTGGGGACGCGGAGGTGGTGGTACCGGACTTAACGGTTCCATTAAAAATGCTGGCGGACAAACCATGAACTTTATGAATTATGGTCCTGGTGGAGATGGTACCATCAATTGGGACATGATTTACCGCTATAACCAGGGTGGTCTGGTAACAGATTATAATGGAAATAATTTCCAGAAAGGAACTTTTACTGCTCCTGCAGGTTCTCCGGGTGATTATAACGGACAATATGTAAGTACATTAAATGGAACCAGCGGTATTGTAAGAAAACAAAGTATTAATTCTCACGATTGGTATGGTGTAATTGCAGACCTTAATTACAAAAAAAATAACTGGACCTTTAACGGAGGTCTTGATCTTAAAACTTATAAGGGATCCCTTTATGACATTGTTACCGATATGTTGGGATCATCTGCCTTATTTGTTCCTAATACAGCGAATGCTCCAAAAGGATATTACATTAACCAAACAGTAAAACCTGAACCGCTTTCAAAGCTTAATAATGCTCAGAAAGTCTCTATTTACAACGAAGGTTTGGTAAAATGGGCCGGTGTATACGGAATGGTAGAATATAGCACTGAGAAGTTAAGTGCCTCTCTTCAGGGATCAGTTTCTGAGCAGTACTACAAGAGAAAAGACTATATGCTGTATACTCCAGGAAATCAGGAAACCAAATGGTATCACAAAACGGGTTATATCGTAAAAGGAGGTGCCAACTATAACATTGATCAGCACCATAACGTATTTTTCAATACAGGAGTTATTTCAAGACAGCCATTATTCAACGCTTTATTCCCATCCAATCAAAACATTTATAACGATGCGAAGAATGAAAGAATCTTCTCTTTAGAGTTAGGATATGGTTTCAAATCCCGTTATATCGATGTTAACATCAACGCATATAGAACGCAATGGGATGACAGATTTATTTCAAGAACATTCAATGCAGGAGCTGCAGATGTTGCCAACTTCTCTCAGCTAAAGCTTGGAAATGCTTATTACTATAATGCATTAAATGTTGGACAGGTACACCAAGGGGTTGAATTGGAAACGAAAGCAAGACCTTTCTCGAACCTTAGATTGAGAGGTATGTTATCATTAGGTAACTGGAAATACAAAGGAAATGCAAACTTCAACATCATTGATGTGCAAAATAACCAGGAAATAGCAGGAGCAACCGGAATTATTAACATCAAGGACCTTAAAGTTGGAGATGCTGCCCAAACAACAGCAAGCATCGGAGCTGATTATAACATCACCAAAGCTTTCAGTATTGATGCTAACTGGGAATATTATGACAAATTATACGCACAGTTCAACCCTATCAACTTCCTTACTGAAGCAGCAAGAGAAAAAGGGGTTGTAAAATTACCAAGCTATAATTTATTTGATGTAGGGGCTACTTACAAGTTCATCATTGATCAGAAGAAGTCTTTAACGTTAAGAGCGAATGTCTACAACTTATTCAATAAATATTATATTTCTGAATTAAGTTCCAATATTTTTGCAGGAGATAAAATTGCCAATGGTCCGGATGCAGGAAAAACGTATCAGGAAACAGGCAGAGTGTATCAGGGCGTTGCTAATGGCAATACAGGATTCCTAGGTTTCGGAAGAACCTGGTCTATTGCAGCCACTTTCAAATTCTAATACCTTATCATCTTAATAGGATTCAATTAAACCCGCCAGTTGTGGCGGGTTTTCTGATATTTATATAAATTATTTCTGTAATAAATGTAGCCTATGCAGATAGTCAGATTATGCCGTTTTTTATAACTCAGACTATTTAAGAAAGTCCAACCTGAAAATCGTCTGTTAAAGTAAGAACTCCCTCTGTCAATCCTTCAGAATGCGTACTAAAGCCTTTTAACTTTGAAGTTTTTCCCTTTAAAACAAGATCCAAGAGTTGTTTGTCTGAAAGTTTTTTTCCGAAAATGTCAAAGGTAATTTTAAACCCACAATTTTTGAAATCTGAGCACCCAACAGCGGTTTTACCCTTGATCAGGTTATGCTCCTTACATTTAGGGCATTTCGTTTCTTCCCAGGACTGAAGCTCCTTCTTCTGAGCGGGTTCTCTTTTTTTCTTTTCCTTAACCTCTTCTTTTTCCTCTTCCTGCAGGGTAATTACTTTCCCTTTGCCATCCACTACTTTCTTGGTGAGCTCTGTGACCATCTGAATCAGTTCTTCCTTAAAAAGATTGGCTTCATATTCACCTTTTTCAATTTTACGAAGTTTTGATTCCCATTCACCCGTCAGTTCCGGACTTTTTAAAAGTTCATCTTCAATGGTATCAATCAATTGAATTCCCGTTTGAGTAGCAATCAGATTTTTTCTTTTCTTTTCGATATACTTTCTTTTGAAAAGGGTTTCAATAATGTTTGCACGGGTAGATGGTCTTCCGATACCGTTATTCTTTAACAATTCACGCAGTTCTTCATCTTCTACCTGTTTTCCGGCGGTTTCCATTGCTCTAAGCAGTGTTGCTTCCGTATAAGGCTTTGGCGGTGAAGTTTTTCCCTGATGAATCATCGGGTCGTGTGGACCTGACTCTCCTACAATGAATTCAGGAATTGTCTGTTCTTCTTCTTTATCTTTTTCCTTATCTGTAGATTCTTCTTTAGGCTCTTTCGAATAAACAGCTCTCCATCCCGGTTCCAGGATCTGTTTACCACTTGTTTTAAAAGGAATGGTTCCTACCTTGGCCTCCACCAATGTATTGGAAATCTTACATTCCGGATAAAACACAGAAATAAAACGCTTCGCGATCAGATCATAGATCAGTTTTTCTTCCCTGCTCAGGTTTTGAGAGGGTGGAACTTCTGTTGGGATAATAGCATGGTGATCCGTTACTTTTGCATCATCAAAAACAGCCTTCGATTTAGGAATCGGAGCTTCCAGTAATGGAGAAATCAGATCCTGATAAAAACTCATTTTTCTAAGAATTCCTTCAATCTTTGGATAAAGACTTTCTGATAAGTAAGTGGTATCAACACGCGGATAGGTTACGTGCTTTTTTTCGTAAAGACTTTGGATATAATTCAACGTATTCTCTGCTGAATATCCGTATTTTTTGTTGGCTTCTACCTGAAGGCCCGTTAAGTCAAAAAGCCTTGGATTTTTCTCTTTTCCTTCTTTTATTTCAAAGGAAACAATCTCAAAAATATTTTCTTTAAGATATTCCAGTCCTTTTTCTGCCCGCTCCAATGTTTTCAACCTGTCAATAGCAGCATTGAAAATCACATCACGGTATTTCGTTTTAAGTTCCCAATACTCTTCTGTGGTAAAGGCATCAATTTCTTTCTGACGCTGCACCAACATTGCCAGGGTTGGAGTTTGTACCCTTCCTATAGATAAAACAGCCTTATTCCCTCCAAATTTCTTTGTAAAAAGCCTTGTTGCATTAATTCCCAATAACCAGTCTCCTATGGCTCTTGCATTTCCCGCCAGATAAAGATTTTTATAATCTTCCGCAGGTTTCAAGCTTGCAAAGCCCTCCTTGATAGCTTCTTCTGTCAATGAAGAAATCCATAAACGCTGAATAGGCTTGTTGCATTTTGCCTTTTGTAAAACCCAACGCTGGATGAGTTCTCCTTCCTGCCCGGCATCACCACAATTGATGACCTCATCACATTCCTCCACTAGCCTTTCAATTACTTTAAACTGATTTTCAACCCCTTTATTCGGGATCAGCTTTATTCCAAAGCTGCTGGGAATAATAGGAAGCAAAAACAGGTTCCAGGATTTGTACTGGGGACCGTAGTCGTGAGGTTCTTTAAGGGTACAGAGATGCCCAAACGTCCATGTCACGCAGTATCCGTTCCCCTCCATATAGCCCTGCTTGGATGTGGTAGCCCCTAATACTTTAGCGATATCTCTGGCAACACTGGGTTTTTCGGCAATACATAATTTCATGAACTCGGGATTATTGAAAGACTGCAAAAATCGGGATTTTTTTTGACTTTGCAAACTGGGTTGTATATGGATGACTGGCAATGTAAAGTCTTAAAAATCGAATTTCACATAATACAAGCATTTTATAGTACTTATTCCGTCAATAAATGCAGTCTGTTTTGTGTAAAAACTTAAATATTTCAATTTTAACCATCATGAAAAAATGTTTTCATTTTAATTTTAGCTGAATTTTTCGAATATGAATAAAAATTAAAATAAACATAAATCACTGAAATACTGATAATTAAACTCAGTAAATTAAAAAAACAACAAAAAGTCTATAATTTTAATAGACTAATAAAAATATATGTTCTATATTTGCAACAGAATTTAGGGAAAAGCAAAAAAATGAAACCAAATACTAAGAATAATACAATAAAGAAACATACCATCAAAATAATAATGATGATGTGTAATTGTATGCCTATACATAAAGAACTTCGTGGATGACTTTACTTTTATATGACATATTTTTAAAGGCTCTACCACGTGTAGGGCCTTTTTCATTTCAACAATTTACACATTAAAAAATTACAAAATGAGCAATTCTAAAAACAGATGGCTGATACCACTGGCATTTACAAACATCTATGTAATATGGGGAATTACGTTTTTAGCTATTTCATTTGGCTTAAAAGGTTTTCCGCCATTTATTCTTTCGGGGCTGAGGTTTCTGGTAGCAGGAATTCTGATGATTGGATATCTCCTGTCCAAAGGAGAAAAGCCAAATTCACTCATTAACTGGAAGAAAAACGCAATCACCGGGGTACTTATTCTTACGGGAGGAACAGGCCTTGTGGCTTGGGGGGAGCAATATGTGACGGCTTCGGAGGCCGCTATTTCTATAGCAACAGGTCCGTTTTGGTTTATTGCCATCGACAGAAAAAACTGGAAATATTATTTTTCAGATAAATTTATTCCGATTGGGCTCGCCATTGGATTTGTAGGGCTAATCTTATTCTTAAAAGGAAGTGTAAATTCTAGTGCTGCACATGCTGTAGCCAATGGGCAAATTCGTATCACGGCGTTTGTGGTATTGGCATTCAGTTCTATTGCATGGGTTTTAGGATCTTTATATTCTAAGAAAAATCCTGCTTCACAATCTACATTTATGAATATTGCACAACAACTTATTGTAGCAGGAGCAGCATCTTTTCTTATTGCCTTATTTAGAAAGGAATGGACCGGTTTTTCGGTCTCTGCAATCCCATTATCGGCATGGCTGGGTGTTCTGTTTTTGATCTTCTTTGGATCTATAGTCGCTTATTTGTCGTACATTTGGCTGTTGTCCGTGAAACCCGCTGCCTTGGTAAGCACCCATACCTACATTAACCCTATTGTTACAGTTATTGCTGGATGGATTGTTGCCAACCAGAGCATAAATGGAGGCCAGCTTTATGGTTTGGCAGTCATATTGCTGGGAGTACTTCTGACCAATGTCACCAAGTATTTTAAACTTTCAAAACGGTCAAAGGTCAAAATCAGAAGAGTTAGAAGATTATTTAACAGGGCAGGCAAGCGATATCAGCCTATTTAAACAGGATAAAACATCAGAATGATAGAAATCAGAAACATCTCAAAAACATTCCACCAGAAAAAACAGTCTTTCAAGGCATTGGATCAGGTGAGTCTTACTATAGATAAAGGGGATATCGTAGGAATTATAGGATTTTCCGGTGCAGGAAAAAGTACCCTGATCCGTACCGTGAACCTATTGGAAAGACCGGATGAAGGACAGGTAATTATTAACGGAAGAGACTTTACTCAATTAAGTTCCAAACAGCTGGCTGAGGAGCGAAAAAAAATAGGAATGATCTTCCAGCACTTTAATCTTCTTTCTTCAAGAACTGTTTTTGATAATGTAGCACTTCCTTTGGAACTGGATCATCTCAGTAAGGATCAAATTAATAAAAAGGTCAACGAATTACTTAAAATTGTAGGCCTTGAAGATAAAGCCCATGATTATCCAAGAAGCCTTTCGGGAGGTCAAAAACAAAGAGTAGCCATTGCAAGGGCATTAGCCAATGACCCTCACCTGCTGCTATGTGACGAAGCAACGAGCGCTCTGGACCCGGTGACTACACAATCAATTTTACAATTGCTAAGGGATATTAATAAAAGGCTGGGCATTACCATCCTTCTGATTACCCATGAAATGGACGTTATAAAGGCTGTTTGTAATCACGTTGCCGTTATAGACCAAGGAAAATTATTAGCAAAAGGAACTTTAAGCGAGATCATTTCGGATAGAGAAAATCCGGTGATCCAACAATTTATAAATTCAGACATCATGACCCTGCCACAGGAACTCAGTAACAGACTGCAGAAAGAGCCACAGGATGGTTTATTTCCGCTGGTCGAAATAGAACTTAACGAAAGCATAAGTGTTGAACAAATTCTTTCAACTTTATATAATGAATACAAGATCCCTTACAAACTTTTGAAAGCGGATGTAGAATATTTTGGAAATTCCAATTTTGGAAAATTATTGCTGCAGCTTCAGGGAGAAGCTGAGAAAAACCAGCAGGCCATCTATTATTTTAATCAAAATAAAATTCAAAATACAGTAAAAGGATATGCTTAGTGATACGGTAATTGCCCTTTTGGCAAAAGGAACCTGGGAAACGGTTTATATGACATTTGTGTCTGGTTTTTTTGGTTTTGTTTTAGGTCTTCCGGTCGGAATTTTGTTGTTTTTAACAAGAAAAGGACAACTGCTGGAAAATGTAGCCTATCACAGGACTTTATCAATTTTGGTTAATATTTTTCGTGCCATTCCATTCATTATCTTAATTGTATGGATGATTCCTTTTACAAGGATTTTGGCAGGAACTTCCATTGGGGTAAATGCAGCATTGGTTCCATTAAGTGTGGGCGCAGCTCCTTTTATTGCAAGATTGGTAGAAAACAGCCTTATCGAGGTTCCTCATGGGTTAATAGAAACAGCCAGAGCTTTGGGTGCTTCACCATTTCAGATTATCAAAAAAGTATTGCTTCCGGAAGCGCTTCCATCATTAATTAATAATGCCACCATCACTTTAATCACATTGGTAGGCTATTCTGCAATGGGTGGTGCTGTAGGAGCCGGCGGATTGGGACAGGTAGGATATCAGTACGGTTACATTGGTTATGACATTGTGATAATGAATACCGTCTTGGTTTTACTTGTTCTTTTGGTATTTATCATCCAGTTTATGGGAGACAGATTGTCTAAAAAGTTTGACCATAGATAAGCTTGGGGAGCGGAGAGTATTATAGTTTGAAAATTCTTGAGAAAAGAGTTTTGAGACTTTGAATATAAATAAGAGAAAGCCTACTCACCTACCCAATTACTTTTTAGCATTTTTGCCTTTAAAATAAAAATCAGAATGAAAAAAATAAAAATCATAGGACTATTAGCAGCCGGAGTATTACTTTTCAGTGCTTGTTCAGGAAGAAAGGATGACCCCAACTTTATCAGAGTAGGAATTACCTACGGACCAGAGCAAGAAGTGGCTGAAGTTGCTAAAAAAGTAGCCAAAGAAAAATACAACCTTGAAGTGGAATTAATTCCGTTCAATGATTATGTGGTTCCTAATGAAGCCCTGACCAATGGTGATATTGATGCCAATGCTTTCCAGCATCTTCCTTATTTGACCGAGCAGTCCAAGCAAAGAGGATATAATCTTGCTGTTGTAGGTAATACATTTGTATATCCGATTGTTGCCTATTCGAAGAAAATTCAAAATATCAATCAGTTACAGAATGGAAGCACCATCGTTATTCCCAACGACCCTACCAATGGTGGACGTTCCTTGCTGCTATTGCAGAAAAATGGCTTATTGAAATTAAAAGACGGCATCGGATTGCTTCCAAAGGTTACTGATATTACAGAAAATCCAAAGCAATTGAAAATCATGGAAATTGAAGGCGCACAAATTCCAAGAGTTTTGGAGGACAGAGATGTTGTAGTAGGTATTATCAATAACAATTTCGCTGCCCAGGCCGGTCTGGATTCTGAAAAGGAAGGTATCTTTAAAGAGGATAAAGACTCTCCCTATGTAAATCTCATTGTAACAAGACAGGATAATAAAAACAGCCAAAAAGTAAAAACCTTTGTAAAAGCCTTTCAGTCTGATGAAGTAGAAAAGAAAGCTAAAGAAATTTTTAAAGGAGGCGCCGTAAAAGGATGGAATTAAAGTTTGAGAGTTTTAGAGTTTTAGAGTTTTAGAGTTTTAGAATAAAAAACTTGAATATTGAAAAGTAATGGTGATTTTTTAAGTTGATCATTTCAAATTTCGCCTCTGTATATCATGCTTTGTACATTCTGCTAAATCTAAATTCACTCCTCTTATTTCTTCACTTTTAATAAAAGCAAACTGTCAACAAATCTGTAGGCAGTTTTTTTTATGGTAAAAAATTTATTTTCTCAATTTGAGATAATATAAAAATTTTCTTTATTTTTGCTTTAATCCAATAAAAAGGCAATATGTTAAAGAAAACCGCCATTGTAAGTTTATTCACCTTTATTTCTGTTTCTTATATGGCCCAGAACACTACTTTACCCGTTTATTTAGATGAATCTAAACCGGTAGAACAACGTATCCAAGATGCCCTTTCCAGAATGACGCTGGAAGAAAAAGTGGCTATGCTTCATGCACAATCAAAGTTCAGTTCACCAGGTGTTCCAAGATTAGGAATTCCTGAATTTTGGACTACAGACGGACCTCACGGTGTGCGCCCTGAAGTAATGTGGGACGAATGGGACCAGGCCGGATGGACGAATGACTCCATTATCGCCTACCCTGCCCTAACTGCGTTATCCGCTACATGGAATAAGAATATGTCATGGAACTATGGTAAAGCATTAGGAGAAGAAGCTCGTTATAGAAAAAAAGATATTCTTTTAGGACCCGGAGTTAACATTTACAGAACTCCTTTAAACGGAAGAAATTTTGAGTACATGGGTGAAGATCCTTACTTGACCTCCAAAATGGTAGTCCCTTACATCAAAGGGGTACAATCTAACGGAGTGGCAACCTCTGTAAAGCATTTTGCACTGAATAATCAGGAGATGTTCCGTCATACCAGCAATGTAAATGTGGATGACAGAACGCTTTATGAAATTTATCTTCCACCTTTCAAAGCAGCAGTAACTGAAGGGGATTCCTGGACCATCATGGGAGCCTATGATCTCTATAAAGGTCAATATGCCAGCCAGAATCAATATCTTTTGAATGATATCTTAAAGACAGAATGGAATTATAAAGGAGTAGTAGTTTCTGACTGGGGTGCTGTAAACAATACGGAACAAGCCATTCATAACGGACTGGATCTTGAATTCGGAAGCTGGACAAACGGTCTTTCTGCCGGAACAAAAAATGCCTACGATAATTATTATCTGGCAAAACCCTATATTGATTTAATTAAAGCAGGAAAAGTAGGAACTACTGAGCTGGATGATAAAGTAACCCGACTCCTCCGTCTTGCCTACAAAACCACAATGAACAGAAACAAACCTTTCGGAAATGTTGCTTCTGAAGAACATAAGGCAGTAGCAAAGGAAATTGGAGAAGAAGGAATTGTTTTGCTTAAAAATCAAGGAAATGTACTTCCTATAGATCTCAATAAGGCTAAAAAAATTGCCGTTATTGGTGAAAATGCCATTAAAATAATGACTGTAGGTGGTGGTTCATCATCATTAAAGGTAAAATATGAAACGCTTCCTTTAGACGGAATTAAGTCCAGATTCGGAAAGCAAACTGATGTACAATATGCAAGAGGTTATGTAGGAGATATTGGCGGAGAATATAATGGGGTAAAATCCGGACAGGATCTAAAAGATACCCGTTCTGAAGCCGAGCTACTGAACGAAGCTGTAGAGTTAGCAAAAAAATCTGACTATGTAATTTTTGTTGGAGGATTAAATAAGGCAGACTTTCAGGACAGCGAAGGGAATGACAGAAAAAGCTATGGGCTACCTTACAATCAGGACAACGTTATTGCAGCTCTTGCAAAAGCAAATAAGAACCTTGCTGTAGTTTTAGTCTCAGGAAATGCGGTAGCCATGCCTTGGATCAAAGAAGTTCCCACTGTTTTACAATCGTGGTACCTTGGTTCTGAAGCAGGAAATTCCATCGCTTCTATTTTAGCAGGAGATGCCAACCCATCAGGAAAGCTTCCGTTTACATTTCCGGTAAAACTTGAAGACAACTCTGCTCATCAGCTTGGGGAATATCCGGGAAATAAAGAAGAATTGGCTGCCGGAAAAGGAAAAGATCAGAAAAACCCCATCAATATTACTTATAATGAAGGTGTTTTTGTAGGATACCGTTGGCACGATACCAAAAATATTAAACCGCTTTTCAGCTTCGGGCATGGATTAAGTTATACGTCCTTTGAATTTGGTAAAGCAAAAGCGAATAAAACAACACTGTCACAAAATGATACCATCACTTTCACAGTGACGGTTAAAAATACAGGAAAGAAAGCCGGTGCTGAAGTTGCTCAACTATACATCAGCGATCTAAAATCATCCGTTCCCCGTCCTGCAAAGGAATTAAAAGGTTTCGAAAAGGTATATTTAAACCCGGGTGAGCAAAAGGAAGTGACTTTTACAATTGATAAGACCGCATTAAGCTATTTTGATGCCGGTAAACACGATTGGGTTGCAGAGTCTGGAGATTTTGAGGCATTAATCGGAAATTCTTCAGATGCCATTAAAACAAAAGTGAAGTTTACGTTGAAATAATCTAAACAAGAAGTGGATAGAATGAAGACGGAAATTAATTTGTAGAAATGTTTGTAAAGCAGGTTTCAAATTGAAACCTGCTTTTATATTTAATTTATCTAACATTTATTCTATTTCGCTCCCCCAGCATTTTTCTCTACATCTGTTTTGGTGTTTTCTTTTACTTTCTGGTTTCCGAAACGTTTTACAAAGGTAATATTCACTCCATACCAGTCCCATAATTCATATCTTCTTACTGTTCCTCCCTGATTGTAAGTGATATCATCAGAATAAGGTCGTTTGAAAATATTCATCAACTGTACACTGGCTTCCATTTGCGTTTTAGGAAATATTTTAGTGATGGAGATATTATGGAATACGTTGGTGTTATTAGCCTGGGTATTTCCATTGTTTTGATTGGAAATTTCCATCCACGCGCTCAGATTGATGTTCTTATTGAAAAGGTTGGTATAAGAAAGGTTAGCAGAACCACCCCAATAATTAATATAAGCTTTTCCATCAATATCATTCTTCAAATTGAAATCATGATTATCGATATAATACCATCCAAATCCGACATTTAGATTCAGTTTATTTTTAAGAAAATTCTGATTGGTATTAGCAAAAATGTAATATTTCTCAACTCTTCCATTGAAGTTTCCGGGATAAGACACATTTCTTACGCCTTCACTGGCATAAGTGGTCCAGTAATCCTGATTGGTATACATATATCTTGCAGAAATAAAATACTTTTTCAGGATTCCAAACTTCAGGTAAAGCCTGTCATTAGGGTTAGGATTCAAGTCCATATTTCCTCTGGAATACGTCCCGTCAATGGATGGTGTTAAAAAAGGATTGAATTCCGAATACCAGGGTCTCCAGATTTTTCGGTCGTAAGTAAGACTCAAATCATATTTATCTGAGAAGCTGTATTTCAGCAATAAATTAGGAAGAAAAGTGCCATAGCGATCTTTTCTTTCAGTTCCTGCTACATCTTGTCTTGTCTTAAAATCAATATATTCATATCGAAGTCCAATTCTGGTTTCCAACTTCTTAAAAAATGTTTTACTATAATTAGCATATACAGAAGTGATATTATCTTCATAATGGAACTTGTCCCCTGTAGAAAGCCCTGCATACTCAGAAGTTCCAAGACTGTATCCATAAAGGTTATTAGGGATAACATGGTTGTTGAATTCTGTTTTTGCTCCTACTTCAATAGTTCCCCAGGATTTCCCTAAAGGTTGGATATAATCCACTTTCAGGTAATAATTACGCATCTGGGCATTGTTTATGGATCCTATTTCTTTAACCTTAGGATCGTTCATTATTGTTTTATTGATGAGATCATTATTATCATTTCCGGAATAATTGGTCCCCAGATTTACATCCAGAATTCTGTTTTTCTCCTTATCATAATACTTATAAAAAGCATTGGTACCCAGGTTACGATAAAAACCGTTAGCCGTTTGATCCTGATGATAATTTACAAAGTCTTTTTTATCATAATCATACTCTCTTCCGTCAGTATTGGACCATGACAAGTTTCTGCTCTGATAATATTCCAGAACAAGCCCTATATTATTTTTATCATTCAATTCAAATTCGGAAGTTGAGGAAAGTGATGGAGTTTCACTTTTTGAAATAGTTTCATAGCTTAAATCTCTGTTCAAAGTATTGTCTGCATAAAACACAATGTTACTGGAGCCTTTTTGTACGTAATTATTATGGGCATAACTTCCAATCAGAGTCTGAGTAAATTTCTTCTTATGATAATTCAGGTTAAAGTTAGAATATTGTGTATTTTTCGTACTTTGCCTGTTACTTAGTGAAATACTTCCTTTCAATCCCTCATCATCACGTTTCTTCAAAACAATATTAATAACGGAACCAGTGGCTTCATATCGTGAAGACGGGCTAGTGATCACTTCAATCTTCAATAGATTATCCGCGGGAATAGTTTTAAGATATTCCTTTAATTCTTTTCCTGTAAAAACTGATTTTCTGTCATTAATATACACAGTTACCGACTGTCCTTCGGCCTTTATAGCGTCGCTGTTATCAATGCTTACCAGAGGAGTCATTCTCAGAACATCCCATGTTGTATTTCCGGCTACAATGGCACTGTTGGCCACATTAAAGACAGTTCGGTCTACTTTAGACTCTACCGTAGGTTTTCTGGCAACCAGCGTAACGGCTTCTATTTCTTTTGCCTCAGCCTTTACCGTATCCTTCGCAGCTTGGGTTTGAGCCAATGCCAAGGAACCCGTCAATACTGCAATTGGAAATAATATTACTTTCATGAGAGATTTTAGTTTATCTATAAGACCACTATGACCTCACATTTGTTACATCGAGAAATGCAGAAAATTGAAATAAATATCTATGCTTTAACAATTTACAAATTCACATTTAGGAATAATTTAAATAAATAACATTTATTAAGACAAAATAAATAATCAATTAACCTTATGTCAAAAACATGTGTAATAAATTATTAAAAACAATTATTTTCGAAAGTAAAATTTTAACATATTTTTTTGATTTTATTTATAAAAAAAGCCCGGATCTCACCCGGGCCGCTAGCAATAGCAAATTTACAAGGATTAAAAATTAAAAAATATGCTAGTTTAAGTTTTCAAAATACTGGATAACACCTACTTCCGGCAGATGAAGTTTATCCTTATTAAAATCAGGCTCTTGATTTTTGCTGTTTTCCAAAAATGAATTACTGAATAACGCATAAGACGGCTGCTCTGCCCAACCGTTTTTCAAAAGCTGATGGGCTTCCACAATTGTTTTCCCGTATAGTTTTCTAAAATTCCCAATATTGTACTGTGAAAATGCTCCATAATGAACAATAAATTTCAGAGACAAATCTATTGTTGTACTTAAGCTTTTACTCAGTTCCTTTATTTTTTTGTTGAATGCATTTCTCATTTTCAAAAGCATCTTTGAAATACTCTGGAACGATGGATTTTCATCGTAGCGATAAAATAAAATAGCATCTCCTTCAATTTCTGAGATTTCAAAATACTGATCATTCATGTCGATCAGCGTAGAAAGTAGTTGTCTTACAATATATTCTCCTGTATACAATTTTGTATTGAACACAAACTCGGTAAATCCGCTGAAGTCCGGAATTAAAATGATCCCCTCTTGTATATTTGTATTCTTCATAATGATTATGGATTAAAAACCTGCTGCATCCTTACAGACGAAGCAGGTTTAATTTTACTTTATTGCCATCCGCCACCTACAGAACGATAAAGAGCTGTTATGGCATTCAATCGCTGAGCTTTCAAAGAAGCCAGCTCCAATTCAATCTGAAGCTTATTGCTTTGAGCCATGATCACCTCCACATAGGTTGCTGAATTGTACTTGAATAACAAATCAGCTTTCTTTACAGCCTCATTTGACTTTACAACCAATACTTCTGCAATTTTCTGCTGTTCTTCCAGCTTTTGGATTTGCACCAAAGCATCAGAAACCTCTCCTACAGCTTTTAAGACAGATTGTTTAAAGCCTATTTCAGCCTGATCAGCCATTACCTTGGATTGTTCATACTGGGTCTTCAACTGCTTTCCATTTAAAATAGGTTGGGCAATTGCCCCGGCAACCATTCCGAAAAGAGATCCTGGAACACTGAACCATTTGCTGATCTGAAAAGCATTCACCCCACCCTGAGCCGTAATATTCAATGACGGATACATATTCACTTTTGCAACATGAATTGCGGCTGCACTTTTTCTAACCTCAAGCTCGGCAGTTTTCACATCCGGTCTGTAACTTAGTAATTCTAAAGGAACGCCTGCTGAAATATGGTCCGGAGACTGAATGGTATTCAGGCTGGCACTTCTTTCAATCTTACCTGGCATAGATCCGGTCAGCAGACTCAAAGCATTTTCCTGTGTTGCAACAGAGCTTTCAATCGCGGGAATAGATTTTAGGATCTGATCTTTTACAATTTCCTGCTGTTGTACCGCCAAGGCAGTTGTCAACCCCAGTTCCTGCTGTTTCACCAAAAATTTCAGTGTATTATCAGCATAGGTTAGGTTAGATTTTGTAATTTCTAATTGAGTATCCAGCATCAACAGGTTATAATATCCCTGAACCACAGCTGCTACCACTTGTGTTTTTACTGCTTTTGCCGCTTCCTGGGTTTTAAGATACTCTGCTAATGCCTGTTCCTTTCTTCCTTTAATTTTCCCCCAGATATCTGCTTCCCATGAAAAATTGAGGGCTGCGGTATAATCTTCCATATACCTTTTACCCATAAATTGTCCTGCCATCATCCCGTTCATACTATTATCCGAAGGGCGGTTGATATTTCCATTTGCGGAGGCACTTATTGTAGGTACATTTCCCCACTTGCTTTGTGTATAGGCCAATGAGGCAAATTCGATCTGCTTTAAGGCTACCTGCAGATCATTATTCTGCACCATAGCTTTATCAATCAACCCAACCAAAACCGGATCTTTGAAAAAATCCTTGTAACCGATCTTGGCTATGTTTTCGCTTTGCTCTACCACAATACTGTCCCCTCGAAAAGCTTCAGGCATCTTCATATCCTGCTGTTCATACTTCTGAACTTTGCAGGAAATGGCCGTCCCTGAAATGAATGCGATATATGCTATATTTTTAATTTTCATTTTTAAAATCATTTGAATTAATATTCCCAATCCGCATCTGTTACCACTCTTCCATTTATCTTTTCATGTAAAGCCTGGAATACCACGAAAAGAACAGGAACAATAAAAATCCCTAAGATGGTTCCAAAAAGCATCCCTGAAATGGCAGCGTATCCAATAGAATGGTTCCCCATTGCAGACGGACCTACTACAAATATCAATGGCAATAATCCGGTAATAAATGCCAGTGAAGTCATCAAAATAGGACGCAGACGGGCTTTGGCTCCCTCAACCGCTGATGCGATAAGGCTCTTTCCTGCTCTACGCCTTTGAATGGCAAATTCTACAATCAAAATACCGTTCTTCGCCAAAAGTCCGATCAACATAACCAGGGCAATCTGAACGTAGATATTATTAGATAGCTCTGCGAAAGTAATCCCTACAAATACTCCTGATAAACCTACCGGAATAGCGATTAGTACGGCAAATGGAAGAATATAACTTTCATACTGAGCTGATAAAAGAAAGAATACGAATACAATACACAACCCAAAAATCATTACCGACTGTGAGCTGGAACCTGCTTCTTCACGACTCATTCCTTTATAATCATACGTGTATCCCGGAGGAAGCACCTGCTTACTTACTTCTTCAACTGCCGCCATAGCCTGACCTGTACTGTAACCGGGAGCAGCCATTACCGTTAAATTGGATGAGTTGAAAAGGTTGAAACGATCTACTACCTCTGCACCTGTTACCTGCTTTAAGCTTACTAAGGTATTGATAGGCACCATCTGGCCTAGGTTATTCTTAACGAAAATTCCGTTCAGAGATTCCTTATCCTGTCTCGTTTCCGGTGTAGACTGTACCAATACTCTGTAATATTTTCCGAATCTGTTGAAGTCCGAAGCCTGAATACTTCCGTAATACCCTTGCATTACTCCCAAAACATCAGAAACATTTACTCCAAGCTGAGCAGATTTCACCTCGTCTACAAGCACTTCAAATTGCGGATAAGTAACATCAAAAGTGGTAAAAGCCACTGCAACTTCGGGTCTTTGCATCAATGCTCCCATCATTCCGTAGGAAATATTTCCTAGGTTCTGAAGCTCACCGTTGGTACGATCCTGAAGGACAAGCTCCATCCCACTGGTATTCCCGAAACCATCCACTGTTGGTGTATTGATAACCAAGAAGTTTGCTCTTTTATCCTGAGAAAGCATTCCCTGCGTTTGCCCGATAATATCATTAATATTGTTAACAGCTCCTCTTGCTCCTGATTTTTTCAGTTTAACAAAAATTGAAGCTGCTGAAGATGACATGGAACCACTGAATAAGTTTAGTCCGTCTACCGAAATTACTTTATCCACTGCAGGATTTTTCATCAAAAGATCTTCTGTATCAGAAACTACTTTTGAAGTTCTGTCCTTGGATGCTCCGGGAGCAAGGTTGGCTGTAACAATGATAAAGCTTTGGTCTTCATCCGGAATAAATCCTTTTGGGGTTGTCATAGACATCCATGCAAACAATCCTCCGAAAACAACGATCATTGCCAATGCAATCCATTTTTTCTTTAAAAGGAACAATACCGCTTTCCCATAACGGAATGTCAGCTTATTAAAGCTAGCGTTGAATCCTGCAAAGAAACGGTCTTTAAAGTTCATCTTTTCATGAGTCCCACCGTGATTTTGCTTTAAGAACAGAGCACACAAAGCCGGGCTTAGCGTCAATGCATTAATGGCTGAAATCACAATTGCAATGGCCAATGTTAGCGCAAACTGTTGGTAGAATAACCCTGTAGAGCCACTCATAAAGGCTACCGGAACGAATACTGCAGACATGATAAGGGTAATGGAAACAATCGCTCCTGTAATCTCACTCATGGCTGACATGGTTGCAGCCCTTGCATTCAGTTTTTTATGTTCCATCTTGGCATGAACTGCTTCTACCACAACAATGGCATCATCCACCACAATACCAATGGCGAGTACCAATGCAAACAATGTCAAAATATTGATCGAGAATCCGAAAATCTTCATAAAGAAGAATGTTCCTACAATAGATACCGGAACCGCAATAGCCGGAATTAACGTAGAACGGAAATCCTGAAGGAAAATATACACTACGATAAATACAAGAATAAATGCTTCTATCAGCGTATGAATTACCTGCTCTATTGATTGATCCAGTGCTTCTTTCGTTGCATATGGAATTTCATAGCTCATTCCTTCCGGGAAGGATTTTTCAAGCTCTTTCATTCTTTCCTGAAGAGCAATCTGTACTTCATTGGCATTTGATCCTGCCATTTGGAAGATCGCCATCGTTACCGAAGCTTTTTTATTGAAATTGGAAGAAACCGTATAACTGTAGGCTCCAAATTCTACCTTGGCAATATCTTTTAGTTTTAAAACAGAACCATCGTTCAGTGCTTTAATGGTGATATTTTCATACTGTTCAGGTTCGGTAAATTTTCCTTTATATCGAAGAACGTATTCCATCACCTCTTTACTTCTCTCACCCAATCTTCCGGGTGCCGCTTCAAGGTTTTGGGTCTGAATTGCGCGCGAAACATCAGATGGCGTAAGATTATAGGAAGTCAGTTTATTGGGATCCAACCAGATACGCATGGAGTAATCTTTGTTTCCGTAAACCATAGCATCTCCTACTCCCTTCACCCTTTTCAGCTCTGGTACAATATTGATCTTTGCATAGTTTTCAAGGAAAAGATCATTCATTGAACCATCTTTACTGGTCAGAGAAACCATCGCAATCATACTGTTCTGTCTCTTTACGGTGGTAATTCCCGCCTGAATAACCTCAGCAGGAAGCTGATTGGTCACCTGTGCTACCCTGTTCTGAACATTAATAGCTGCCTGATCGGGATCTGTTCCCAACTTAAAGATGACAGTGATGCTTAATGTACCATCGTTACTCGCTGTAGAAGTGATGTAATCCATGTTTTCTACTCCATTAATGGCGTTTTCCAATGGTGGAGCCACAGACCTTGCAATTGTTTCAGCATTAGCACCCGGATAGGCAGCGGTTACCATAACGGTAGGCGGCGCAATGTCCGGAAATTTTGTAATCGGCAGGCTGACCATACCGACAATCCCGAGAATAACGAGCAACACGGAAATAACCGTTGCCAGTACGGGTCTTTTTATAATTTTCTTTAACATGATTTCTTCTTACGATTTTTTCTGTTGAGCATTTTTCTTTTGTGCCACTACAGGCGTACCCGGCTGTAATCTGTCGAAACCGGAAACAATGTACTGATCACCAGCTTTAAGCCCCTTGGATACAATGAAGTTATCTCCTGCTTTTCCGTTAACTTCTACAGGTAGCATTGCTGCTTTTCCATCTTTGATAGTGAACACAAAAACCTTATCCTGAATGGTTCTGGTAGAAGCAATCGGAAGTAAAACAACATTGCTGTAGAACTGATCCAGTAAGATCTTTCCTGTATTTCCGCTTCTCAAAAGATTGTTTGGGTTATTGAACTTTGCTCTAAGAGTAATGGAACCTGTGCTTTTATTAAACTGTCCTTCCACGGCATCAATTCTTCCTGTTTCAGCATATTTTTCACCACCGGAAAGCAATAGGGATACTGCGGGCGTATTTTTAATTACCTCACTAATATTGCTTCCTACATATTGTTTCTGAAAATTATTAAAGTCGTTTTCACTTAAGCTGAAATAGGTATACACCTGATGAATATCTGACAATAAGGTAATAGGTTCCTGATTGCCGGGAGTCATCAGGCTTCCCAAACGATAATTAAATCTTCCGATAAATCCGCTTACCGGAGCTTTAATTGTTGAGAAATTAAGATTAATCCTTGCAGATTCAATGGCAGATGATGACTGGCTTACGGCTCCTCTTGCTGCATTGTATGCTGCCTCAGCCTCTTTCACCTGAATATCGGAAACCATTTTATTTCTAAAAAGTTCCTTTTTTCTATCCAAATCAATTTTAGAAGTCGAGAGATTAGCTTGTGCTGTAATTAAAGCTGCCTGAGCGCTTTTCAACTGTTCCCCGAATATCTGGTCTTCAATTTTAAACAGTGGCTGTCCTGCTCTTACATAGTCACCTTCATCTACAAAAATTTTGCTTAGATATCCTGTTACCTGAGGTCTTATTTCTACATTGGAGATCCCTTCAACAGATGCAGCATATTCTCTGGAAACAGAAGCGTCTCCCTGTTTTACTATTTCTACAGGAAGTTCCGGTGCCTGCTGTTGATAAGATTGGTTTTGGTTGTTTTTCCCACATCCCGCCAAGACGATGAGCGAGAGGAAAAATATGGTTGATTTCTGAATAAAAAATCTTTGCATAACAATAGTCCTTTTAAATTTCCGCACAAAATTCGAACGAAAAAAATTCAATAGAATTATTCAAAAAACTCCTTGTTTTGTCAAAAAGACTCCTTATTTTTAAAAACATGAGAAATATCACTTATAGACAAAATAAATAAGATATTTTCATATTTTAAATCAAAATTATGCGGTAATTTTATCAAAAAGACACCTGTAATACAACAATCTCATTATCAATACAAATCATCTTTCCTATATTCTAAAGGTGATCTTCCGGTATGCTTTTTAAAAAACTTACTGAAAGACGCCTGATCTGAGAATTTCAGTTGTGCCGCCACTTCATTCACGTTGAGATTGGGATTTTTGAGCAATAATCTGGCTTCTACAGCCAGCACCTGATGAATAATATCCCGTGGACTTTTGAGCATTGTTTTATTAATGACTTTGGTCAGATATTTTCGGCTGATAAATAGCTTGTCAGCATAAAACTGTACATTATGCTCTTCCTTGAAGTGCTCCTGAACCAGCTTAAAGAAACTTGTAGTAAGCTCATCTTCTCTATGGGTAACGATATGTGGTTTTTCAATTTTCTTAAAGTAATTGTCTATTTCATAAATAACCAGGGAAAAGTGATGCCAGATCATTTCATTGAAGTAGTAGTTATCTTTCTCCTTGTTATTCAAGATTTTCAATTCATCAAGGTGAAAATCCAGCTTTCTGTACAATTCAGGTTCGTTCCTGATAATATGAGTAGGATCCGACGACAGGCTTTTCAGGACATTATTGGATTTATAATTAAACCCTGCCTGGGAAATAAAGTCTACCGAAAAGAAAATATATTTAGCATCGTAATCATCTGCAATATTTTCCACCCAAAAGGTTTCAGCCATGGGACAAAAAACAAAATCTCCTTTTGAAACCTCATAGCTTTTATCATCAAGCCTAAAGCCTACACTCCCTTTCTGCACAAGAAAAATACAGAAATAATCTGATCGGTAAGGCATATTGGGTTTAATGATATAATTGGTTCTGTCAATTTCCATCACAACAAATTCTTTGATCCTAAGATCAAATTCTACTTGTTCCAATACTTCATCAAAAGCCAATTGTGAAACAAAACCGGGTTCTTTTTGGGGTTTTTTCGCCACTGAAAATGGGTTATGGTACGCGAAGGTAATGAAAAAGCGATAAAAGTGGTGAAAGCTAAGCTCGAAAAACGATGATCAGGTATCTTATTTGCCGTTTTCCAATTTTAGAACTTTCCTATTTACACTTCAATAAATAATTCTTTTTCGTAGCCGTTGTATTTTTCATCAATATAGCCGTGAGGATTGCAAATAACTTCTGTATTTCCTATACTATACCTGCATGGTGTATGAATATGCCCATGAATCCAGTATAGAGGCTGATGTTCAGCAATCATTTCTTCAAGATTGGAAGCATAGGCAGAAGTCAGCGGATCATTTTTATAATGTTCCGGCACCGATTGAATGCTGGGTGCATGATGGGTAACCACTATATTTTTGAGCTCTTTTGAATTTTCAAGACTTTCTTTTAGCCATACTTTTGAAAACTGATGAATTTTAAAGGTGTCCAGGGTTCTCATTTTTGAATAAGAGGGATCTCGTCTGATTTTTTTATAGTCATTCATTTTTGGCTGACAAAGCATTCCATATTTCACGGGATTTCCAAAGATTGAAAAATCAGTCCATAATGTAGCACCATGAAAACGAATGCCATCAATATCTACAGAGGAATTTTCGAGTACAAAAATATTTGAATTCTGAGCTGCTTCTTTAATTTTGTCTAATGTTTTAGGATATGAACCTTTATAATATTCGTGATTTCCCAGAACATAGATAACGGGTTTATTTACTATTTTATGTTTAATCCACTCAACACCCTTGGTTCCCAAATTAATATCACCAGCCAAAATAACCATATCCGCATTATCAAAACATAATTCTGTCTGCCCAAACTCCTGATGAAGATCGCTAATGATTTGTATTTTCATGGTGTAAAAATAATAAAGGAATGGCAAAAGTTCAAAATTGTAAAGGAATAAAAAGGTGAATAATATCCTGGGACAAGAGAAAAACCAAACATTTTCTTCCCATTTTTATGTTTCTTTATCACACCATGGTTTTACAGTTTTCAACAAAAAAAAGGAACCGACACATAAGCACCGATCCCTCATCATATAGTTTGTGTAATTTTAAGGCCGCTTATTATGAAACGGCAATTTCTCTTTGCTTCATTTTTAAGCTTTTCAATATAAAATAGAATAACATTCCGAGTGCTAAAAGAGCATACCCTATCAAAATAATGAGATTAAGACTTCCAACTGAAAATTCTGAAGGAAAGACCTGGCTCATTAACGTCATGAAAGACAGTCCGATCCCAGCACCCAGGAAGTAACTTGTAGAGCTCAAACTTGATGCCAATCCGTAGCTGGAAGGTTCAACATCCTGAATCCCCATTACTGAAAGGGCTGTAAAGCAAAATGTCATTCCAATTCCTGAGATACATGCAGCTCCCAGTAAAACAACAGCCAATGGATGTGCTGTGTAAACTGAGATGAGCAGCAACAATCCTCCCATCAACATAAAAGACCATCCAAAGACTCCCATTTGGGATGAGTTCAGTCGTTTTGAGACTTGAGGCAAAATAAACTTAGCCGTTAAAGCAGATATAATACTGAATGGAACAAGCATTAACCCTGCCGAAGCAGCGCTATATCCCATATCTTTCTGAAGCATTAATGAAATCAGGAATAAAAATCCGATGAAAAATGCTCCTAGCGTAAAAAATACAGCATTAGAAACTACCAATGAACCGTGTTTAAATAGTTTCAGATCAAATAATGGTTCTGCAACGGATTTCAATCTATAAAATACCATGACCAAAAGCAATACTGCTACCACCAATGAACCTATTACGAGGAAAGGCTGTTCTTTAATATGAACCAATTCATGTGTTCCATAAGTAAGGCTTAACAATCCAACGACCATTAATATCCCTGAGATAACGTCCGTTTTTTGTGCTGTCTCATTTTTCTCATCAGTTGGCAGGTAATAATAGGACAATATCAATGTGATTAAAAGGATGGGTACATTAATAAGAAAAACCCAGTGCCAGCTTAAATAAGTACTGATAATTCCTCCTACAGAAAGCCCACTTCCTGACCCAATAGCCGCAAAAGAGCTGAAAACTCCTATGGCCCGGTTTCTTTCCTGTTCTGCCCTGAATGTATTGGTTACAATAGACAGTGCCGATGGCATTACCAATGCGGCGCCCAATCCCTGCAAGGCTCTAAATAAGGCTAACATTTCAAAATTGGAAGATAACCCCGCTCCTAACGAAGTCAGCATAAAGATAAAAGCTCCCATTAGAAACATTTTCTTTCTTCCTATCTGATCGGAAAGCTTTCCTCCAATAATTAAAAATCCTCCAAAAAACAGTACATAAAGGGTCTGTAGCCATTGTACCGTACCTGCATCAATATTAAACTGCTCCTGAATAGAAGGAATTGTTAAATTAATAATGGCAATATCCAAAGCTTCCACAAAAGTTCCTACTGATGCTAAAATTAATATTACATTCTTCCTTGTATCCATATATTCAAATTTCCTGCAAAATTAAAATTAACAGAACATATGTGAAAATTTTATGTTAAATTTGGAACAATATTAAAATTTAAAATCACTAAAAAGAACAAAATACCTGAAATAGCAAAATAAATCATATAAAACAGAACAAATGGCAACAGAAAATTATATTCCAGACGAAAAAGACCTCTCTATTCTTAGAATTCTTCAGAAAGATGCCAAGATGAGTGTTCGTGACATTTCAGCAAGAATCAACCTGAGCCCCACTCCTACCCATGAGCGTATTAAACGTATGGAAAAACTGGGAATCATAAAGGAATACACTGCTGTAGTAGACCGCAAAAAAGTAAACAAGGGAATGATGGTTATCTGCATGATTGCCCTGAATGTTCACAATAAAAAAACTGCCGGAAAGTTTATAGAAGAAGTAGGTAAGCTGAAAGAGGTTGTTGAGTTTTACAACATCAGCGGGGATTTTGATTTTATGTTAAAAATTCTGGCTCCCAATATGGATGAATTCCATGAGTTTTTCATCAATAAACTATCGGAAATAGAAGGAATTGGCCAGACAAAAAGTATTTTTGTAATGAATAGCATTAAGGAAAGCGCCCAGATTGTATAAGCTTTAATATCTGTATTTTCAAGTTTTAAATTTCAATATTTCATCTGCACTAAAGCCTAACAGACCTCCAAACGGCATCTGCTATTTCATTGTTTCGGCAATCCAAGCCCATCTGTTCAGCAACTTTTTCAAATCAAAAATAAAACACTAAAAATCAACCAATTAAAACTTAAATCATCTACATGTTGTAGCTGTGTAGTAGGGTGTTTTTTGGTAATATCCTTCATTATTAAATATGTTTGCAGCATTAGAAAAATAAAACCCTAATGATAAAACCAGGGATTACATCTAAGAAACTTCTCCTTTACACCACTTGAATTTAAATCTTATAAAACATGAATAATGAAATAAGGAGAAGAATTTTTTTTAATACATTAAACAAATAGCACCAAGAAGACACAAACTGAAAAAAAGAGGCCTATATCAACACAAGACTTTATGATGACCCCATATCTACAGGTTAGTCAAACCAAGGATATTACATCTACATTATTTGTTTAATCATAGGAGGTTGCGCTTTTAAAGCTGCAATCTCTTATTTTTTATGCCATGATCATTTTCATACATAAAAAAGCAGTGGCATAAACGTTATACCACTGCTTCAATACACACTATAAACTTATATAAACCGGTATTCTCCGGATATTTTACAGCAAATTATTTCCAGTAATTCCAAACTGCTCCATCAAATATAGCCAATGTCTTACTGGTTGTGTCATAGCACATCATTCCAGGATATGGATTTTTTACATTCACGTGGGGAGTTGCAATTTGAGGAAGGACCAATGCTTTATCCTGAGACTCCAAGACCAAAACCCCATCTGCGGTGCTGGATGAAGCCCCAATAACAACACCCTTTCCAACCTCAGCAGAGTTATTAGCAAAAACAGCGGAAGAACTTCCAGCATCAGACAAGGGTTTCCAGATATCATTTTCGTATACTTTAACCTTATTATCTGTCACATCAAATACAAATGTTCCATTAACAAGGGCTCCAGTGGACAATCCTGAGGTAGCGGGCAGAATAAGTCCTTTAGTATTTCCAGATACATTATCGAAATCCAACACTGTACTGGTTCCATTTACCACTTGTTTCCCGATTGCTACTTGGGCAATCGATACATTAAAAACAACAAGAGCAGCTGCTATACTTATATTTTTTATATTTTTCATATTATCTTATCCGTTTAGGTTAATCATTACAGCTTCTTTCTACACATTTCCATTCGGTACCGTTATAGAGCTTTACGCATTTATCCTGAATATCATACAATAGCATCCCTTCTTTAGGATCAGCAATAGCATCCCCTATTTGTGGAGTCTGGCTCACGTGCTGAACTCTTGTAATTACAAAACCTTTATTTTTTGATTCCATGGCAAGAAAACCATTGGGAACATTTTCAGGCCATGCGTTTGCTTTCTGCTGTACTGTAATTCCGAATTTGGTAAAACCATCAGGAGTTCCCGTAGCACCCGGCTTTGTACAGAATGAATCTAATTCGTTAATAATTGTAGGAGCATTACCACACACATTTTTATCATCTGACAACCCAGTTGGCCATAAAGACGGACATGTAGCAGAGGTAGCATTGGGACCACAGAAACTTGATCCTCCGGCACCAAGCCCTACAACAGACCCCATAGCAATTGTCACAATCTGACTATCATCACTAATTACAGACCCATTTCCTCCTCCACTTACATCTGCCTTTGCAATACAATACGCTTTAGCATTAGGAGCGCCCACATATTTAACGGATGGATAGGTGGTTGACTGCTGGGTAAATGTCCCACATATCTCCACCGCACTCCAGCTACCCATTTCAATCATAGAAGTTCCGGTATAAAGACCTCCAAAACTGGGATCCCCCTGAATAACAGATCCTGTAAGAGATATAAAAGCTTTTGTTCCTAATTTGATTTTTGAATCTACCTTAGACCCGAACGTTCCAATAGTAATAGATCCGGTAGATATAACACTAGCCCCATCATTAATCTCCAGGTCTCCCATTACCTGAATCCCTGAAACCTGAAATTGTCCGGATTGAACGATAAGAGTAGCTCCATTAGGAATGGTAACACCGCTTGCCATGGTATAGTTCCCATTGATACAATATGTATTTCCGCTTGTCATAATCTGCCCGGTATAGGCCGTGCATTGGGCACTTACTACCCCATAAAAAGCGAGCATTAATAAAAAAATGATTTTTTTATAAATTTCGAAAAAATTTAAGCTATTCATATGTATTTAAGTTAAATTAACAAATTATTAGCGATTTAATATCAATTATATAACATTTTAATATCGCCGCAAGCCTAATCAACAATTAACATACCAAACTTCATTTAATCATTAAATACCAATACCATAATGCATAAAAATTGATATTTATTAAATAATATTTTTTTACAACATATAATTTGGAAACAAGTACTAAAAATCGAAAAACATTATTTTATTGATATAAAATTAACACATATCCAAGGTATTTTTTCATGTTATTTAAAATTTCAATGTTATTATCATTATTATTGATTTTTATGCAATAAAAAAAAGCAAGCTCACATTTGTGAATTTTGTTAAAAAACAAAATTATAAGTATTTTATTCGCAATTATTAACAATAACATTAAAGACATCATCTATACCACCCCGATAGTTTTAAACTATATATACTTTTTATAATTTTAAAAATCAAAATAATAGATAATCTACATCACTGTTTGCGGTAAAAATTAACATTAAAAAGCGTAAATTTGCAACATGAATAACGAGACCATTTGTGCGCTGGCTACGGCTAATGGAATAGGTGCTTTAGGCATTATCAGGGTATCTGGAGACAATGCCTTACCCATAGTTCAAAAGTGCTTTCCTGCAAAAAAACTGGAAAAACAGAAATCCCACACCATTCACTACGGATATTTTATGGATGGAGAAGAAGCTATTGATGAAATCATGCTTTCTATTTTTCTGGCTCCAAAAAGTTTCACTACAGAAAACTCTGTGGAGATTGCATTTCATGGTTCACCACACATTGGAAAACGTATTCTTGAAACGCTTATTAAAAACGGCGCCAGAATGGCTAAGGCAGGAGAATTTACCCTTCGCGCCTTTATTAATGGAAGAATTGACCTTTCCCAGGCAGAAGCTATTGCTGATGTTATTGCTTCTGAAAATGAAGCTTCCAGAAAGGTAGCAATCAACCAGTTAAAAGGTGGAATTACCAATGAAATTTCGTTATTAAGAACCGATCTTCTTAATTTTGTTTCTTTAATTGAGTTAGAATTAGACTTTGCAGAAGAAGATGTGGAGTTTGCGGACAGAACTGCATTGAGTGGGTTACTAGATAAAATAGAACTCAAATTAAATTCTCTTATTGAAAGTTTCCAGTACGGAAATGCCATCAAAAACGGAACTGCTGTAGCCATCATTGGAAAACCTAATGCCGGTAAATCTACATTGCTGAATGCCCTACTGAAAGAGGAAAGAGCTATTGTAAGCAATATTGCGGGAACAACAAGGGATACCATTGAGGAGGTTCTTCATATTAAAGGTCATGCATTTCGATTGATTGACACAGCAGGTTTACGTGAAACGGCCGATGAGATTGAAGCCATTGGAGTAAAGAAAGCCAAGGAAAAGGTTGAAAATGCTGAAGTTTTGATTTATCTAATCGACACAAAAAGCAAAGACCTGGATGAAGACTTCAGATTAATCCAGGAACTTGAAAGAGACAACCTACACATCGTTATCTGTTTAACCAAAGCTGACCTGCATGAGGGAGAATTTGACAGCTCCAATTTATTCACCAACCTTGCAGCCACGCTTAAAAATGAGTTTTCCTTTATCAGTATTTCTGCAAAAGCGAACTGGAATATGGAAGAATTGAAAGATGAATTGTTTGCTTATGTTGAGGAACTAAAATCATCAGAAAACAATGTAATTATCACCAACCAGCGTCACTTTGAAGCATTACAAAAATCTTTGGATGCTGTAAATAGGGTAAAAGAAGCTATTTCTTCCCAAATTTCTACAGAACTTCTAGCCTACGAGTTAAGGAACGCACTGGAACACCTTGGAGAAATCTCAGGAGAAGTAACGAATGATGAAGTATTGGGGAATATTTTCTCTAAGTTTTGTATCGGCAAATAGAACACGTAAACCACTGATAAACAACAAGTTGCAAGTTTTAATATTATTTATATAACGTATTGATTTAATGCAACTTATGTAATTTTGAAGTTTCGAACGCTCAAATTTTTGTCCCTTTTCTTGTCCCCTTGGCATAAAATCACAAAAATTTGAGCAAAAGAAAATAGAATGGTTATAGAATTTCATGGTCTAGTATACTCTAATGAGTATTAGATGGTCTTTAAAGATGACTATTGTATTCTATATACTCTTAATTTGGAGAAATTATTTTTTTTACAAACTCCATCGCTTGACTATTTTTAAAAATTGTAATCAATTTAAAAATTTCCAATTTCATCTGGATGAGCTAAAAAACTAAATTTTAGAATTATTTTTCACAGATTGACCTCTTCTTTGGGATGAATTTTGTATCCATTTAATTGTATTGCCCTGAATAAAGGAGTATAATGACATCCCTAATGCCATTATTGAAGCCTATGGTCTGAATAAGTATTTTTTTTAGACTTAAAAAATCTGATTATGAGCTCAAATATCAGAATTGAAAGAGTCTGCCAATATTGCGGTACAAAATTCATTGCCAAAACTATAGTTACCAGATACTGTAGTCACACCTGCAATAGAAAAGCCTATAAACTCGAACAAAGAAATAAAAAAATAGATTACACAAGGTATGCGGTTCGAAATATTGAAGAACTAAAGTACCAATCTATAAGTCCTCCGATATACCTTACGGTAAAAGAAACTTCTGCAATATTAAAATGCAGTACAAAAATGGTCTATTTCTTAATCACGACAGGCCGTTTAAAAGCTATCAACCTATCTGTGAGAAAAACAAGAATTAATGTATTAGATCTAGCACTAATTTATTAGAATCAATAACCTCCAAAATAGAGCAAAATTGACTTCATAATACTTTTGAGGACTCAATAGCTTTTGCTATAAGTCAATTTGACAAAAGACAACTATAATCTAATCCCTAATACCAAGATCATGGCAAACGTTACCCTACGCCATAAACCGATAGGTAAAGGAAGAAAAAGCTTGTATTTAGACATCTATCCCCCTATCCAAAGTGAAACAACCGGCAAGCCGCTTAGAAAATTCTATCTTAAATTATACATTTACAATCGGCCAAGATCTGAGACTGAAAAAATCCATAATAAACAAACCGTTTCATTGGCTGAGCATATACGTGCCCAGCGACAAATTGACCTTGATAACGCTGATTATGGATTTCTAAATAAAACAAAATTTAATGCCGATTTCATAGAATTTTTTCAAACAGAAGCTGACAAAAGACCAGGATCAGTGCATTGGAGTATGGCAGTTGCCTATTTTAAAAAATTTGTGGGTAACGTATTTCTATTTAAACATCTTAATGAAACACTCTGTGAGGCCTATAAAAATTATCTATTATCTTCCCCTGCGGTTGGGCGCTCAAAAAGAAAAATTCAAAAAAATACAGCGTCCACTTATTTTTCAAGATTTAGATCCGTCCTTAAAAAAGCCTATAGGAATAAATACATTTCAACAGATCTCGGAAATGCCATTTATAATATCAAAATAAATGATACCCATAGACCTTACCTTTTTAAGGATGAATTACAAAAAATGGCCGATTCTGAATGTAGCTCCCCAATTGTTAAGAAAGCAGGCCTGTTTTCTGCATTAACAGGGCTTCGCTTTTGCGATATTGAAAATCTAAAGTGGGGAAATATACAGGGAACTCCCGGTAATTATTATATACTATATAAGCAGAATAAAACTGGAAAGGCAGAATACTACCCTATTTCAGATGACACCCTTTCGCTATTGAATCCTCATGGTGAATATGATGCAAAAATTTTCGAAGGCCTAGCATATTCTGATGTAACCAAATTCCTCCCCGGTTGGCTTAAAAATGCTGGAATAAAAAAACATTTTACATTCCATGGTTTCCGTCATACATTCGCAACGTTGCAACTGACATCCGGCACAGACATCTATACTGTATCAAAATTACTGGGTCATAAAGATGTTAAGACTACAGAAGTGTATGTGAGAATTGTAGATGAGTTGACAAAAGAGGCTTCAGAAAAAATTAAGTTAGATTTGAATAAGAAAAATTAAAATATCAGTTTCTTTCTCGTATTTTTTAAATTTCATCCGATATTTTAAATCCCTTATAACAACAGCACTTAAAGCCAACAATACTTCTATTCCTCATAAAGTGGAAGCTCAGGAAGCTCTATTCTAGTTGATTGTTCTTGAATATTTTGTTCAATCTTAAATCTTATTTCTTCAACCTTATCACTAGAAAATATCTCTAATAAAATTCGCTCATCAGTAGTACTAAACTGATCAGTAGTCATTATTCCTCTTTTTAATAACGCAAGATATTCGCCTCGATTTAAAGTTCTCCCTAAAACTTTTGCTAAATCTATAATAGACGATGGAACACCTAATTCTAATCTTAAAAGTAATTTGGGAATTCTTTCTGTTAGCTTAATATCTGGTTTTAAAATCTCAGTTATACCGGCAATAATAGGAAGGACATCACAAGCTCTTGAAACTATACCTCGTATTGCACCTGCAGCAGAGTTGTCTCGGTTGTGTTGCATAAGAAGAGCCTCCATTTCCACCAATTGCATATCTGTTACCCAAAGTAGGCAAGCCATCGTTTTCTTTGACTTAGATGTAGTTTCAATATTATCCTTTGAATATCTTGAAAATGCATTTATCAACTGGGAAGGAATTCGCTGTCTTTGTATGGCGTCACTCCATGTATGTGGCTCTTTATAAATACTTTTTTTGTTTATAGGCATATATACCTGCTCCAGCTCTGTAGTAAGCTGTGCTATTCCCAATAATGCAGGATCAGAAAGGGAATCCGAAGGAATTTGTTGCAATGTACCAATGATACGAATAATTGATTCAACTTCAATTCCTGAATCTCCTGCTATTTTTCCTATTATAGTGGTATGAAAACAGCTTTCATTATCCATTTCTATTAGCTGATGATAAGTAAGTTCATTTAACGCATCATCAATGTCTCTAGAACTCCAGTCCCAAGTGTTATATTTTATTTTCTCTTGATAAGCCCCAAAACTTTCTGTTAAAAATCCAATAATTTCAGACCTGCTCATTCCTCTTTTAGACTTGGATGCAGCCAATACTCTTAACACTAATGAGCGACTATCTGTGTTCTTTGAAACAAAATTAGACTGCATGTCTTCTGGCCTTCCCAAAACATAGTCTTGCCAGTAAGTATGTTCTGCGATTGAAGTTGTTGCAATCAAAAAAGAATATCCTCTATCAGCAAATCCTAATCGACCTGCTCGACCTATAATATTTTTATATTCAGAAACTGAATAAGGAATATTACCCGGATGAGTCAGACCAGAAATGATGACCGCTTCAGCTGGAGTATTAACTCCCATAGCTAAAGTTGTAGTCGCTGCAATTATTTTTAACCCTGATTGTTTGCTTCTGAATTGATCCTCTATAACAGATCTTTCCTCAGCGTCAAGATCCGAAATATGAAATGCAACTCCCTTATTTAATGTTTGTATTAGTTTCTGAGTGGAAATAGAAGGGTCATTTTGTGGCAATAAATCGATTGCATCAGAAGCTGGCTGTAAATCTAAATTATTAGCCAAGTACATTGCACAAGCTTGTGCTTCTGATTTTGTCTCTCGGAAAACAATAACGTTTTTGCCTTCGTTGACCAACTTCTGAACCAAAGGGATTATAATATCCTGACTGGATCCCTTCCTAAAACTGGGCCTTATAAGGTTTGTTGTAATTTCATCCCCTGTATCAGATTCAATATATCGGAAATCACCATTGAGCTTTATAATTCCTTCATTTAGAGGAATTGGTCTTTCAGTATGTAATAACAGACGACCACCTAACCATCTTTCTAATCCATTTAAATCACCAATTACTGCGGACAAAGCTATAATCTGAGGTTCAACACCTTCTCTACGCTTGAGTTTTAATAATGTTAATATAAATTCTAAGTTTAAACCTCTGTTTTTATCAGCTATCATTTGAGCTTCATCCACTATGACAGTTCCAATTTGATTAAGAACATAAGGATTAGCTAATATAATGGCTGCAAACTTTTCATAAGTCATCAAGCATATATCATATTGACCTTTCATCAATGGTATAATATCATCAGTAACACTTTCTCCAGTAGCTTTGATTGTTTTAATATCAAAAGATGCATATGTTTCGTCAAAATGCCTTAATTTATCATTTACCAATGCTTTTAGAGGAAGAAGAAATACAGCTCTTTTTCTTTGTAAAACCCCAAATATAGCAGCAAGCTCTCCTACCATTGTTTTCCCAGAAGATGTAGGAGCTGATACTACAAGATGATTACCTGTAAGAATACCATAATCATTAATTGCATCTACTTGTAATTGATTTAATGACGGTATCTTCAGCTTCCATGCTTCTATAATTTCATTGGGAAATCCAAATTCCAGCAAGGATTCGATACTTGAATCCGCCAGTGAAAGGTTTCTTTCTGGAAAAGCTTCTTTGTACAGTTTACCTGGTTTAAAAATAGGGAAGCTAATCTCTTCTGTTATTTGTCCTAACAACATGGGGTTTTGCTCAGCACCTAATTCACCAGCAGAGTTCTTAACACTGGATGTAACATACTCTAGTAAACGGTAAATGCCAATTTTTTGGTCTTTTCTTACCTCATTTGCTCCTTGCAGTGCCTCTAGCAGATGGTAAGTCAATAAACCATGACCTAACTTTCCATTTTCCCATGCAGGTTCGGTAGCCTTTGAGGCAGTTAATATAACCCTGCCACTACCTGAAAATTGTTTTATTAGTTCTTCTCCCGATTTAAATTCTCTTGAAGCAAAATTCACCTCTAATGCTTTTGCTCCCATTCCTCCTGAAAAACAGCAGTCAATAATACATATTAATTGTCTCGCAGGAATATTTTTAAACCATTCTGCTAAAGTATCCAGTGCGATTGTCGTTGAACCTATATCATTAATATTTGTATCATAGGTTACTAATTCATGGGTATTTGTACCATGTCCTGAAAAAGAAAATATTACAATATCGTCCTCTGCACAATTGGATAGCTCCTTAATTCGGTATTCTATCGAATCTCTTGTTGCATTTTCATCGAACATTAAATGAAAATTTCCCTGAAGATTATCAGAAAACAAAGAATATAATGCAACTGCATCTCGTCTTGCGCAAGAAAGCCAATTTATTGAAGGGGATTGAAACCTGTCAATGCCTATAAATATACCGTGGATTTTCATTTATTAATTCAATATAAAGTAATGTATTTAACATATTACTATTCACACAAATATAATGAAAACCAAAATACATTAATTTATTGATTTCTCTCATTTTTTTAAGATTTATTCCTGTTTCCAGACTATTGAGGATATTAAACTAAATATTACCGATGACTAAATTAGATGAAAAATTGTTATAGAATTTTATACCCTCTTTTATAAAAGCTTATCTTTTATAATCTAACCAATGTAATTAAAAACATCATTCCCTAATCTTTTTAAAAACTTTTGTAATTCAATTCATTTTTAAACCAAAAAGCTCTGATAAAATTAGTTTAGGGGTTGAATACATTTATCTTTTCTTCCATTTCCATCAATCATATTCAATCTGTAGTCTTTTCCTTCGATTAATCCGGGATCTGACAGCATCGAAATTAAGTCGATTTCTTTTTCAACAACGGGAGACCCCTCATTAGATGTTCCTAATTTAACTTTATCTTCTTTAGATATTGCAATTATGACCTGTCTATCCTTTATTTTAGCAGCTTCCCGCAAAAGCATTTTTAAATCACCTGAAGCCATAGCATGTTGTCCTGGTTCGTCGAGTACCAAAATACCTAAATGGATTTGAATAGTAAAAATTCATTAATTTAAGACATCAGTTTCTTTCTCATATTTTATTTATGCTTTATCTAAAGATTGTTACTAGTATCCATAAACAATAAACGAAATATTTGTAGTTTAGAAAGGTAAAAAGTGGTTTAAAACACACATGAAATCCTTTTAAAATACTCACCATAAAAAGCTTGCAAAGCTGTTTTGACTGGTTTTGCGAAAGAAGGTAATCAAGGCTGGAGAACTGGGAGGGAGCGACTGAAGTCTCTAATAATTTGCACTTGACATCCCAGAGTTATCAATACGACCAATATCATCGAAGATGTAAATGGAAAAATCCGGAAATACACAAAGAGTAAACTTTCATCTCCTACAATATTATTGTAATTCAATCAATATTTTTGGCTTTGAGCGAAATCTCTAAAAAATGAACAATGCCTATTTATAGTTTGACTTTATTGCAGGTTTACTTTAAATTTAGTAATAGGCTCAAACTTGAAAGAGTTTTTTTAAGTTTTAATCCCATGATACTTTCGAATTTCACTACCATATTTTTGCTTATTTAATTTAAAAGGAACAGTCCCTTTAAACTATGTATTCTACGCAAATGAGTCTAATTTAGCTTTTCTCCTTTCCCAATCAGGCATCATAACTGTCAATAAATCAAAAAAATTCTGATCGTGATGTTTATGTACTATGTGACACAGCTCATGCATTACAACATATTCAATGCATCTTTTGGGAGTATGCACTAATTTGGGATTAAAAATAAGCTTATTCTTTACTGTGCAGCTTCCCCAACGTGTTGGCATGTCCTGAAAATATATGCTTTTTGGTGCCTCAAAGCGTTCGGAAAACTTTTTGATAATAGGCTTTGCAATTTCCGATATTTTATTGGCAGCTTTAGTCTTTAACCATTCCAAAAAAAAATCTCGAGCTCTATCCTTACTTCTTGTAGATACTAAAAACAAATTTCCTTTGTATGAAACTTCTTCCCTATAAGATTTTTCCACTAGAAATTTATATTGACGACCCAGATAATAAATGGAATAACCTGATTTAACTTCATAATCAAAAATTGTAGGTTCAAATTGTAGAAAAAATGATTTTTGTCTTATGATCCAACTCGCTTTTTTCAGAAGCAGTTCTTTTGTCCTATCCAAAGATATTTCGAGTGGTGCAACAACAACAACAGAAGAGTCAGGTAATATTTTTACTCCAACACTTTTGCGCTTTGAATATTTCAATTCAAATTCAATTCTTTCCTTCCCGTACTGAATACTCTCTATCATCTCATTTATTTGCGACTGCGATATCTATTAATTTCCTAGTTAATTTATCAGCTTCTTCTAAAGGAAAATCAAATACATCCATTAGATAATCACCAAAATCTAATTCAATTTTGTTAATAATATCTGTACGTTTATGCCAATCAACTATTTCATAATTTGAAATCAAATCATCAAAAACCTTAGTAATCTCCGTTTCTTTTCCCTCTTTGAACTTTTCCTGCTTTAGTAATTGATAAATAGCTACATTTCTTTCCTTTCCTTTTATTTCGTCGGGAACTTGGTATGATGATCCATTAAGTATCTGATCTCTAAAACCATTGAGCTTTTTAAGAGCCTCCAACTCTGACAAACGATTAGCTCGCATTTCTGCTATAGTTTCAGATATTAACTCTGATAACTTTTTATATAATGCGGGATTAGCATCTATGTTTATGGATAGATATTTAGCTGTAGCCGCAGCAATCTTTTCTGCTTTAGCTCTTGGACCTACAAGCTTTTCTACTTCTTCAGCAAAAGCCTCGGCATCCAAAATGTCCAGTGGTTCAACAAGGCGAATAATCTCTTCTGTAATAACATGTTGATCCAGTAGCTTTTGGAGTTGCTTCTCATATTGTGTAAAACTAACTGTATCTAAATAAAGTGAATTTGCAGCAACTCGGATGCCTGCGTATTTTTTTAAATCATCTTTGTATTGCTGAATTTCTCCCTGCGAAGAGCTATTATGAAAATCTATTGATGATAAGGCTATTTTTAGTATCCTTGCAAAAAGACTGAACTTACTATAAAAATCTTCTCTTACTGCCTGATCTGATAACAAATATACATATTCATCAATATTATGCTCATTAACTACTTGCGTAAAAAGGTTTAGTAAGTCTTTATGTACACGTGGTAATTTACCTACTTCTTCAGATATATTCGTCAAAGATCCTACAATATCTTCAGGATCAAAAGAACTATCACCCGAATAGTTTTCTAAAGCTTCTTTAAGTTCTTCCATGATACCAGCATAATCAATTATAAACCCGTAATCTTTTCCAGGATAAACCCTATTCACCCTAGCAATTGCCTGTAAAAGAGTGTGTTCCCTAAGTTTTCTACATAAATACATCACGACAGTTTGTGGAACGTCAAAACCAGTCAGTAGTTTATCAATAACGATCAACAACTCTATACTTTCCCCCTTTTCATAATTCTGAATGATCGTATTATCAATATCAGGACCGTATTTAGCTTTAAGCAGCTCAAAGTACTGTGTTACTTCTGGAGATTCAGAGCTATGTATATCTTCATTGTTTTCCCTAGTATCAGGCGCTGACATCACAACCTCAGTCTTAACTTTACCAATAAGATCAAAGCACTTTTTATATTTTACAGCTGTTAGTTTATCAGGACATACGACCATCCCTCTAAAGCCAGTGTGTATATCCTCTTCATTATACCCCCAGTTAGATTGAAAATGCTTACTTATATCAAATGCAATTTGATAAATATTCTGCTCCGTTTTTGATATAAGGTTAGCTTGACTCATTTTTCTTTTGAGATCAGCTCGATGCTTCTCTTCAAGATCTTCAATCACCATATTTACAGTATTATCCAATGCTCTTCTATTCACATCTTGAACCGCTAATCTTCCCTCATATAAAATAGGTACAATTGCTCCATCCTCAACTGCTTCAGATATAGGATAAGTATCTATGATTCCTCCAAATTTATTAGCGGTATTCTTCTGCTTTTTCATTAATGGTGTTCCGGTAAATACTATAAAGCAAGCATTTGGCAACACCTTTTCCATGTTCACATTAAATATACCATGCTGCGTTCTATGTGCCTCATCTATCAATACGAATATATTTGGACTAGTTAATTGATTTTCCTCCAGACTCCTTACAGCAGCATCGAATTTATTTATAATCGTTGTAATCACCAAGTCTCCATTTCCTTTGAGTAAACTAACTAATTGTTTTCCGGAACCAGCATTAATTACTTCAATTTCAACTTTCTTCAATGTCGCTGTGATCTGCCTATCTAAATCGATTCTATCCGTTACCAGTATGATCTGGGGATTAGGAACTGCCTCCTTTATTTTACGCGCTAACATAGCCATAGTCAACGATTTACCACTTCCTTGCGTATGCCATACTACACCACCCTTCCTTTTACCATTCCGGAGAGGTTTTATTCTTTCAATTATTTTGTTGATTGAGAAAAACTGCTGAAAACGTGCAATCTTCTTAACCACACCACCTTCAAATAGTATGAAATCTTTGATAATAGACAGCAAACGCTCAGGACTCAACAAGCCATGGATACAGATATCCTGAGCGGTCGGAGCAACGTAATGCTGGTATTTTTCTATGTATGTCGTTCGATCTTTTGAATTTCTAATACCGGGATTTGAAAAAATCTTGTTTTCCACCTCTATGCTTAAAGGTGAATTGACTAAATTATCCAGCAACTCATTGAAATGATTGTCTTTCTCCTTCCAAATCGACCAAAATTCTTCTTTTGTATTTGTTGTTGCATACTTAGACTCAAATAAACAGGTTGATAATAAAATTTGGCTATATACATACAAACTCAAAATACCATTCTCCTGTTGATTTCTTATATGTTGCGAAATAGCTTGTTTTAGCGGATCTTTAATTAGAGGGCTTTTACACTCAATAATAGCTAAGGGTATTCCATTTACAAAGAGAACTATATCTGGCCTATAGCTTTCTTTTCTACCTGTACGAAGTACAGAAAACTCTTCTGCAACATGAAAATGATTATTACTCGGATTATTCCAATCAATGTAATTTAACGTAAAACTTTTTTTGTCGCCTTCAATCGACTGCTCTAGCGCATGTCCAAAAATCAAAAGGTTATAGATCTGATTGCAGGAATGTACTAAACCTTCTGAAAGTGGTATATCTTGAATTTTTTGAATTGCTTTATCAATATTTGCCGATTCAAATTTTGTTCTCTTATTCCCTATTTTAATGTCGTTGATAAACATCAATCTTTCCCGAAGTACTTTTCCCAATATGACATTACTCTCTCTGCTATCGCGGAGCTCAAGAGACTGTTCCTGAGACAAGTAACTATAACCTAAATTTATAAGTAATTTTAGAGCTGGAATTTGTGATGTATTATCTTCTGTAAAAGCCATGGTTTATTGGTTTTAGCACATTGATATAATTATTACATTTTTAAAATGTAAATATTGAAATAAAATTTGACTATATTTTCTTCTGTGGCAAATTACGGAAATAAAAGAGAATTACGAGCAATTTGCTCGTAATTCAAGCTCCTGTAGTTCATCGCAGGGTTTTGAACATTTGTTCTATTGCCCTTTTCTTTTGCTCCATATTAGGATGCACATATAGATTTAACGTGGTACTTATATTTGAGTGCCCCAAAAGGACGCTGACAGTCTTATAATCGCAATTACTTTCTATGCATCTTGTAGCAAAACTATGTCTTAAACCATGAAACTTTATATTCGGCATATCCAGTTCATTCATAAGACTCTTGTAGTAACTTCTGTACGTTCTAGGTTCAGTCGGTTTTGAATCATTTGTAAGGACAAAAAATGATGGATTTACTACCTTCTTAAAAGGTTTTAGGATTTTTAATAGATCTTTACTGATGGGTATTTCACGATTTGAATTTTTAGTTTTTGGTGTATCGATTATTAATTCAGTTTTCCTTTCACCATCTTCTATAAGATAAATCCTCTGAATTGTTTTTCGAATACTTATTATCGCATTATCTGTATCAATATCTTCCCAGCTTAACGCACAGATTTCTCCTATTCTAATACCAGCACTCAAACAAATATAAACACCCAAATTTTTAAATGTAAAATGATCCTGAATATAGTTCATTATCTTTTTCTGATCTGACCTACTTAGAACTTCAATATCATTTCTCTCCCTTTCAGTTGGGAATTGAATATCAAATGGTACATATTCAAAAAATTTCCATTTTGCACCAAATTTTAAAATCATCTTTAGTACAATCAGGATATCCTTAATAGTCTTATGGCTCAATCCGTCTTCCAACTTTTTAATTACAAAACCCTGTACCTCTGACTCTTCGACTATATATAGTTCCCCAAAGATGGGAAGTATATGATTCTCTATCAAAAGTATATAAGCCGAAAAACTTGACTTTTTAACATATTGCTTTTTATCTATTTTCCATAGACCAATAACTTCTGATAGCTTTTTCTGTTGTTTCATTATAATTTTATTTGATTAATAACTCAAAGGAAAGAAATAAAGGAGATTTTATCTTTGGAGTAAGTATATCCTTAAGGTTCCTAATTTGAGATTTCCAGAGTTTACCGACGAATGGCAAAAGAAGAA
The DNA here is from genome assembly GCF_003020585.1 of Chryseobacterium aurantiacum. Taxonomy (GTDB): domain Bacteria; phylum Bacteroidota; class Bacteroidia; order Flavobacteriales; family Weeksellaceae; genus Chryseobacterium; species Chryseobacterium aurantiacum. The sequence continues at coordinate 1,087,780 of NZ_PXUE01000001.1, read as the reverse complement.
ATTGGGTGATATTTTACAATTTAAAAACGGAATAAATGCGGCAAAGGAACAATATGGCAAAGGAGTGAAATTTGTTAATGTCTCAGATATACTTAATAATGAATTTCTTACATATGATAATATTATGGGCTCTGTTGATATTGACCACACAACTCATACGAGATACTTGGTGGAGTATGGAGACATTCTCTTTCAAAGAAGTTCTGAAACTAGAGAAGAAGTTGGTACCGCTAATGTTTATTTAGATAATGATAGAACAGCGACATTTGGAGGGTTTGTAATTAGAGGAAAAAAAATCGGTGACTACAATCCTACATTTTTTAATAACCTTTTAAAAACGAACTCGTCCAGAAATAGCATAACCTCTAAGTCGGGAGGTAGTACCAGATATAATGTTGGGCAGGAAACTTTGAATTCGGTTGAATTATTTTTTCCACAGATTCCTGAACAAAATAAAATTGCCAGCCTATTGCAATTATTGAATCAACGAATACAAACCCAAAACAAAATAATTGAAGATCTAGAAACCCTAATGAGTAATCTTCGTCTTCAAATATTTAACAAAAAGCTACGCTTAAGAATTGAATCACATAGTTCATGGGAAGAATATATAATTAGCGACATTTTGACTATTGGAAATGGAAAAGATCATAAACATTTACAAAAAGGGACAATTCCTGTATTTGGTACTGGAGGAATTATGAGGTTTGTTGATGGCTTTCTCTACGATGGAGAAACAGTATGCATCGGACGAAAAGGAACAATCGACAAGCCACTGTATCACAGTGGAAAAATTTGGACCGTAGATACCTTGTTTTACACATACAATTTTAAGAATTGTATTCCTAAGTTTGTATTTCATCTTTTTAAAATAATAAATTGGCTTGCATACAAAGAAGCGTCTGGCGTTCCCAGCCTCTCAAAATCCACTATTGAAAAGATAAGAATTCAAATACCATCCTTAAATGAGCAGGAATCTATTGTAGCAATTTTAGGTAGCATTGAAGAAAAAATACAGGTAGAACAAAGGGTTTTAAAACAATTTATTCAGAACAAAAAGTATCTGTTATCACAGCTGTTCGTATAATACTATACAAACAGCTGTGATAATAATTTTTTTTTCTGTTTCTCTGTAACCTCTAATATGCACTTCTCAAGTACAATTTTTTTATTAATTGCTGAAAGAAAATTAACAATTTTTTTTTGTTCTAAAACTGATGGTATCATAATAGTTATTGATCCAATATCTGAGCTATTAACAGCAGTAAAGGTACTTCCCTGTTCAAGTGATTTCCACTTCATCTCAAAATATTGTAAAAATTGATACACATATTCTAATTGGGTATTCCCTTTAGTCTTTATTGAGCAAACACCTCGTCCAATACAAGCATTATGTTTAGATCTAGCCACATACCCAACAGGTGCTCTTACAGTTAACAATATGTCACCAATCTCACAAAACTTTGTGGGCTTACTTGTATATTGCCTAGGCTCAGAAACTCTATCAACAATATCAGCGTTTCCTTGTATGAGTGGATAACCAACATTTTCCAAGTTATATGAAGATGATTCTGGCGATTGCCCCATGTTAATATTTACAACCTCTCTTAATTTCATTTCTTTCCACTCATCGTACGAAAAGCCCATTTCATTTTTAAAAAAAAGATCACGTTCGAAGATTTTTTTTGCAAAACTAGATTTCAATACAATTAATTCTCTAAGTATTTTGTTTTGGGTTTGTATTCTTTCATCAAGTAGCGTCAGAAATCCAGAAATTTTCTGCTGCTCATTGAGCTCTGGCAGAATTATATGAAGAGAAGATAATTGACTTGAATATAAATGAACTACTGAAATACCCTGTGCTAAATTAGCTATTTCCCTTTTCTTCTTACTATTTAGATAATAGGCCAAAAAAACCCCATTAATATTATTGGATTTGATGATATTCAAATCTCCCCCTAAAGCAATACCAGACTTTAAAATACAAGAAGCTGTTGCAATATCAATTTTTGTTTCTCCAGAAGCGGGAATGATGACATCATTCTCTTCACTTAGAATTAAATCTGATTTATTAATATTTGTTTTTGATTTTATATCAATGATAACCTCTTTATAATGCGTATATAGTTCACCATACCTTATGCACTCAGTTATCCCTGATCCATCAATATCGCTTTTAGAAATTCCCTTTCCTTTTGAAAAAACAGCAATCTCACCTAATTTTTTGACTTCCCATTCCCCATTAAACTCTGGAAATCTCAAATTAGGAACCTTACTTACTTTTAACTCTTTATCCGCCATCTCGATCATTTAATTTTCTTTAGTAAAAACATTAAGGATTCAAATAAATTAAAAATCAAGACCCAGCTCTTTTAAATAACCTTCAATCTCCCTGTCCAATTCATCTCTTTTAGCTTCCAAAGATTTGATATCCTGCATAACAGCTTTAATATCTACCTCCTCTTCTGCTTCAAAAGTATCAACATATCTTGGAATATTAAGATTGTAATCATTCTCGATAATTTCATCCAGCGTTGATACATATGCAAATTTATCCTCTAAAACACCCACATCAGTCATCTCATCGTGAAAGTGCGAGAAAATGTTTAAAATACGTTGAATATGTGAGTCGCCCAATGAATTTTGGTTTTTACCGGGTACAAATCCTTTACTTGCATCGATAAACAGAACTTTTTGCTTATTAACTTTTTGCTTATTAAAAATAACAATTGCAGCCGGAATACTTGTTCCAAAAAATAAATTTGAAGGTAGCCCTATGACTGCCTCAATAAGGTCTTCTTCTAAAGTTTTTGCACGAATTTTTCCTTCTGCCGCACCTCTAAACAATACACCATGGGGAACTACAACACCAGCCTTCCCTGTATTATTCAAAGATTCAAGCATATGGGAAATAAATGCCCAGTCCCCCTTTGATTTTGGTGGCACTCCTCTCCAAAAACGATTATAAGTATCATTTAACAACTCGTCCGCACCCCATTTATCCAATGAAAACGGAGGATTTGCTACGACCGTATCAAACAGCATGAGATTGTCGCCATCTTTATGCTTAGGATTACGTAAGGTATCTCCCCAACGTATTATTGCACTATCATAACCATGTAGATACATATTCATTACAGCCAGTGCCCATGTGCTCCCATTAGCCTCCTGTCCATAAAGCGAGAAATTATTATCACCAACCTCTCGTCCAGCCTTGATCAGCAATGATCCCGAACCACATGTGGGATCGTAAATACGTGAACCAGATTTTGATTTAGTTAATTTAGCCAATAAAGTAGAAACTTCCGCCGGCGTAAAGAACTCTCCTGCTTTCTTACCTGAATCAGAAGCAAAATTCGCTATTAGAAATTCATAAGCTCCCCCTATGACATCATTATTCTCCAGATGTGACGATGAAAGATTCAAAGTGACAAAATCATTCAAAAGATTTCGTAATCTTGTTACCTTACCCTTCGCATCACCTAAATTAGAGCTATTGAAATCAATGTTCCTGAAAATATTTGAACCATCTTGTCCTCCGAGTTTCTCCCTGTTAGCCTCCTCCAGCTCAGCAAGAGCATGGTTGATCATTTCACCAATTTTAGGATTATTACGGTTTTCATATAAAAAATAAAAGCTTGACTCATCTGGAACTATAAACCTCTCTCTCTCCAATGCTCTTTTAACACGGTCCACATTTCCATCATATTTCCTCCCATATTCTTCTTTTTTTTCAATGAATACATCTGTAACATATTTTAAGAATAGCATAGTCAGGATATAATCTTTATATTGAGAAGGATCAATTGTTCCACGGAAAGTATCACATGCTTTCCATACTGTATTATTGATATCTTTTTGAGTTACTTTACTGCTCATTTTTTAGTTTTTTATATGTTACGGTGTTGATGAAATTTTCTTTTAGAACAATCAACCTTTTCTGAAGCACAATTTGCTCTTTTTTTAATGAATCTAAGTGTATGATCTGCTTTTGGGTTGCAAAATTAGGAATAATAATATCTAATTCCCCCAATTCCTGTTTAGTGATCGACGGCATCACCTGGGTATTCATTTTTGAATCAAAAATCTTCAGTGTATCCGGATGATTTAAATACCATACCAAAAATTCAGGTAAAACTTCTGGACTGGCTATGGTAAGCACTAGAAAAGAAGCACTTGCGATTGTATAGGAATACTCATTCTGGAATCTAGCGGCAAAAAAACGCCTTCCTTTCGAATTGAACAAAATCTCATTTTCCTGCAAGAAATTTTTTTCAATAGCAGGTTTAATCAAAACATTTGCTTCAAGATCTTTTCGTAAGACCCCGTCATCGCTGTAGTCCGAGGTACCGATCATTCTAACATAGGCATCAGTCAATTGATCCTCGTCATTATTAACAGTTTTGGGCACTACCATCCCAGACCGGATATTGACAATGTCTGACAATTTAAACTTTTTATTCATAGCAATTTTTTAAGCAAGTCCCCGTTCCATAAGAAACGGAGAACTTGAAAATTATTATATATCATGAGGATATTCAGGTCCCAACCAGGTTCCATATTCCAGATATTTATCATAGTAATACACCCATTCAGATATCCAGGGTATTACATCGACCAAATCCATGTATGGACGCCCCTTTAAATCAAACAGAGGATGATACAAGCAAAGAGAACCGTCTCCATTAAAATGTGTATCCACACATTTTTTTAGATTTTTCGTCTCAACGGTAACACGTTCAAATCTACCACGTAAAAATGGAGAGCACAAAATTTTAAAATAATAGTTTCTACCATTCAACAGCAGTGAACCTGTCCCTTCAAGCATCCGGCCTGTAACTTTAAAATCTATCCAGTCAAACTTTTTTTCGCATTCAAGTTTGGTCTTGAACAAAAAGCCCATCCAGTTTTTCCGAGCCAGCTCGCTAGGACTCAGCATAAAATCCATGACTCCCATTTTTAACCCCTGTTGACATGTTAATCATTCCATCTGCACTTGTGTAAGCAGTACCAGCAAGCAAAGCTGCCAATTTTTGATTTCCTTTGCGACTCTCCTCAAGTTTAACTAGCGCTTGTATATTCTCTTTATAATAACCATTTCCAAACAAGTCCTTATAATTAAACTCATTGGTTGAATTCCCAAGAAAGGTATTTAATTTTCTCTGAAAGTCCTCGACAAAGCCGACAAAGCTATTATAATGTCTATCCTCCCAAGAATCCGTGAAATTTTCTCTTTCATTTTTATCTTCATGGTTATCCACCGGATTGTAAACCGTGAACTTTACTCCCTTATACTTAAAGTCATCCGCAAGTCCCTTTAATTTGGACGCTGCATTCTTTAAAGCTTCCTGAATTGAGTGACTACCAGCATGAATCTGTGCTAGCAATGTCGTTAGCACAATGCTTGAAATCGCAGGAGTACGCTCGGTATTCTTATTTTGATAATACAAATCCCGATAGCGTTTAACTATCTGAACTGTTCTCTGCAAAGGGGTTTTTAAATATAAATCTGTAGGCAAATCTTCCGTCTCAATCTTTGCTTCCAGAAGCATACCATATCTTTCCTGAAGCAGAAAACTCGTACGATTTCTTTCAGAAATCTCATTAAACCATTCAAAATAACCCTTAGGATTTGTTCTTGACCAAAAGATTCTTTTTTTATCCAATGGAATCATCAATCTTGTATTATCTTTCATTATGATGCAACCGGGCAGTATATCCATATGAAAATCACTGTTATAGTTAATACGTACACAACGGTTTTTTTCCTGAAGAAGAGGTCTATAAGTCTCATACTCAGCAAGCACACGATAGAGTTCATCATAAATCTCTGATGGTGTATGATTCAGGTAAGAATCCTCAATATGCAGAACGATATCTAGGTCAAATTCCTTGCCAGCAAGAGGTTTGATTGTTGTTCCAATCAAAAGTGACCCTTGTGCATATACACTTATTGTATAACCCTTAAAAAAATTTTCATCTTTAGCCAAAATATCATTAACAGCCTTGTATGCCGATTTCATCTGACTTTTTCTAGTTTCATCAAGCTCCAAATTGGAAGCAATTATAGCAAGAAGTTCATCTTTCTTTAGTTCCTGCTCTGTATATCTATTTAAATTATTTTTCATTGATTAAGTATTTAGTATGTTCCCCAATTTTAGCTATTTGCTCCTCATTTTCAGTAACAATCAGTCTTTCAATCTCATTGATATCGACTAGCATTAGTTCATCTCCCGAATTTCTCGCTCTGCCCAAAAAACCTTTTAGTGCGACTTCCTGCTCCTCTGTGGGCAAAAATTCGATAATGTCATAAATTAAGACTTCATAGCACTGATGATAGGTACTGTAATTAAGGAACTTCATTATCTTAGATACTTTTTCGAATCTTTTTTTGCGAAAGATTTTCTCATCCAGGATATTACTCTCAATAAGCTCCTCCTCAAACTCCCTATCCCAGGAACACTCTCTATCAAGTTCCGACTCAAACCACTTTACCACATCCAAAGCATACTTACCCTTTACTCGAAAACGTAAATCATCCTTACTGATATCATCTGTTTTAATACCTTTATGAGGACAGTCTTCCTTATAGCCCCATTTTCTAAATTCAGAAAAGGAGTTGTACTTTTTATACACACCTCCAACGGGTTGTAACTGGTCTTTTATCCGATGCCCTCGCACCAATAAGAACTTTGAAGTACCTGGAATTTTGATTCGGATTAAATAACTGATTGAAAAACGAACATCCTGATTTCTAATTTTTGTAAAATTGGACAGCCCGTACGTATAAAAGAGGTTAAATTTGTCAATGAGCGCTTCTGTGGCTTTTTTAACAATAACCTGACCAGCAGTTTTACCGCAAACTGCCAAAATTGTTTTTACTACCATTTAAGTGGATTTTTAAAATTTATAAAAATGCTTAATGGAGTACTATAATCAATGAAAACTTGTGTAATAGATAAATAATACATAAGTTTGCAGAACGAAAACGACTATAATACTCAAATCATATGAGGTGACCAACCTCTGGTTGTATTGTAAGCTCAATACCGATTTTTGTAAGTCAATAAAAAATTTAAAACCGGATCTACGCCAATAGATTTGGTTTTTTTGTTTAGTAATAACATTACAAAGATATAAAATTTCACACAACCACCAATAAAAAATTAAAGTATTTTTTGTACTAAATTCACAATAAAAAGACAAATACCTGATTTTAAACACTTTAACTTATTTAAAAATTTAGACAAATAGATGGATTTTAAAATTTGTTTTAAATATTTTATAGAGCATTAAATATTAAATTCCCAAAGTGGATATAGAGCATTGTTCTGACATCTATTTAAATTAATTTATCCGTGAATACGAATCCCCTATCAAAAGTAGTACAGGCAATAAGGATGGAGCATTTTTCATAGCAGACTGGTTATTTTCTTCATAAAGGCATATATTAATATTTACAATTTAGATGGCTAATTGTATAGTATGAAAATGTTCAAATAGAATGTATATACATTCTATTTGAACATTTTCATACTTCTCCCGTGAACAGAGCTATTTAATTTACCGACTGATACAAGAAAGACTTTCTGTAGTATGTGTTTTTTGTCTATTTTTGAATTCTATTACTAAATCTTCTATATGAAAGAACTCGCAGATAGTATATATGAAGTTGTGAAAGACTATCGTAACCATGATAACGTATATATCACTCCGGAAAAAATACTACAATGGGGTGAACAGTTTGGAACTGATAGTAAACTAATTCTTACTGAACTAAACAATATCCTACCACAGGTTTATATTTCTAGGGAAAAAGCTAAAGAATATGTAAAGAGTAACTTGGGTAAATATTACAAGATGTTCAACTACTCTAGTATAATCCAATTTTTAATGGATACAGAGTTTATGGATGTGCAACAACCTCATAAAAGTCAACCCGCCATTCTAAAATTAATTGATGAGGTACTAAATGAGCATTATTCATTATCATACTTAGATTACTTAACATTTCCCAAAAAGCATTTTATATATTTTGATGATATACTCGCATCTGGTAGTACTATTGGCAAGCATCTAATTGAGTTTTTAGAAAAGAAGGACACAAAAAATAAAAATAATACTGATAAAATTCTTGAAAATGAAATCACCTTATCCGTATGTGTATTTTGTACTCATAGATGGGGACTTTCTTTTCAAGAATTTAGAATCAATAAGACATGCAATGAGAAGCTAAGTAAAAAGATAAATTGGTCCTGGAATTATGAAATTCAGAATCATGGAAAATTCTCAGATCAAAAACTAAATATTGCAATCCCAGTTAAAGGAAACAATCCAAAGATCAATAGTTACCTGCAAAGTTTGACCGCAACAAAATACGAAGACTATGCCTACAGAAATATTAATACTCCTCTAATTGAAACCTTTTTCACTAGTTCTTCAAATCGCATTCTATTTGAAAATATTATAACTGAAAAAGGAATTGATATAATTAATATGATCCAAGGTGCAATTTCTCCTAATATACGCCCCCTGGGACTTATAAATCCGCAATACAAGATTTTCGGATTAGGAACTCATTTTTTTACATGGCGAAATATTCCCAATAACGCTCCACTAGTATACTGGTGGCAAGTTGAAGGGCACAATTGGACACCATTATTTCCTGTTGCCAATAGAGGTTTATAAAAAAATGTTTAATTTAGCATTATGAATCCCAGCATAAGAGAATATAAAACAAAAGATATTATTTCTTTTGCAAAAACTGAAAATGAATATGGAGGCTTATCCAATATGGCTCCAGGCTATTCACTGTTTATTAATGAAGTGAATATTCAAAGTTCAGAAATTCTTTATCAGGCATGCAAATTCCCTTTATTCCCTTCAATTCAAAAGGAGATTATCGAAACAAAAAATCCTATGGATGCCAAAACAGTGAGTAGAAAATATAATCAATTTACAAGGCAAGACTGGGACAGTGTCAAATTTAAAGTAATGAAATGGTGCCTTGAAGTAAAACTAATTCAAAACTTTGATATATTTTCCAAATTGTTATTAAATACTGGGGGTAAAACAATTGTAGAATTTTCTAAAAAAGATGATACTTGGGGAGCTATTCCCACTTCACCTAACTTGCTAAAAGGTAAAAATGCCTTAGGAAGGCTTTTAATGGAGCTAAGAGAGAATATCCGATTAGGAAGGATCACTAAAGAAAGTGTAATTTTACAACCTGAAATCAAAGCTTTTCTACTCTTTGATTATCAGATCGAAGCAGTACATAATGAGGATTATTTTATTAATGATTTGGATGACATTTATGCTTACTAATTGCTAACTCAATCAAATTTGGATTCAAACCGAATTATAACTATCTTTGAAACAACTTATTACGGTTAGAATTAACGTGTGACCCATTTGTCCCTCGTAAAATATAACACACTGATAAACAATAGGTTATTTTGAACTCGAAGTTTTGTATTGGAAAGTAGATCCAAAATCTTTATAAAAACAATAAAGAAAACAATATAATGTATGCGATAAATTATATTGTTTTCTTTTATATCTTTCCCTTAAAAAAAGATGCCGTTCTCTCTTACCTACAGGAATATTTTTATGATCCTTCATGTATCTCTACCTCTACTATAATTCTATTTGATTCGGACTTGGATTAAACGGCTCATCATATTCCGTAATAAGAATCAAACCTATTTTCCCGGATTCCTGTGCTTTAACGGTCAATTTTGCGGTTTTGATCATATGATAATCTACTTTAAAACACACTTCAACACAACATATCGGATATTTTACTGAGGAATAAAATATAGCCGCTATATCTTTATAAATTACACTACATTAGTGCTTTAAAAAATAAACTTATTACTTTGTATTAATAAAAAAGCAATAAGGCTGTTTTCTTATATGTACAAATCTGTTAAGTGCAGGCATAGGACAGTAGATAATAAATCTAAGAAACTAAGTAAAAATAACTCATGAAAGTATTTTTGAATTTTATCGTTCTATTTCTGGCATTTTTCACTGGTTCTGCACAACAAACTAAAAAAGTAAAATCGGAGGATTTAAAAAGCATCTATAATATACAAGATAGTGTTTCTGTAAAAACAAGAGACGGAGCCACCCTATCTTTAATTATTGTAAGAAAAAAAGGTGATGAAACTCCCCAACCTGTAATTCTTCAATCCACAATATATGTTAGAGATACAGGTCGAGACATTGCATCATTAAAGAGATCTGTAGACAATGGCTATATAGGGGTTATTGCCTATGCAAGAGGAAAAAGATTTAGTCCTGACGAAATATTTCCATATGAAAATGACGCCAATGACACTTATGATGTTATTGATTGGATAAGTAAACAAAAATGGAGCAATGGAAGTGTTGGGATGTATGGTGGAAGCTATAATGGATTTACTCAATGGGCCGCATGCAAAACCCTACACCCTGCCCTCAAAACAATTGTACCATCAGTAGCGGCACGGCCAGGCCAAGGGTTGCCCATAGAAAATAATATTTTCGTAAACCCCAATTATGAATGGTCATTCTATGTGGGAAACAATAAGTATCTGGATACTATAGCCGGAAATGATAGAAAACGTTTTCGACAAATGCAAAAAAAATGGTGGGAAACAGGGGCTGCCTACAAAAAATTAGACAGCATAGATGGGGTTCCTAATAAATGGTTTCAGCGGTGGATAAGCCACCCATCATTTGATAGCTATTGGCAAAAAATGACACCTTATAAAGAAGATTTCGCCCAAATAAAAATTCCGGTTTTGGCATTTGACGGTTATTATAATGATGGACAAAGCTCCGGATTGTATTACCTACGAGAACTTCAAAAGTATAGTCCACAAACACCGGCCTATCTTATCATTGGGCCTTACGGACATTTTGGTACACAGAGCGGTGGAGAAAGCATTTTGTATGAATACAAGGTAGATCCGGTTGCATTGTTTGACATCAATAAAATTACTTATCAGTGGTTTGATTATATTTTAAAAAATGGTACTAAACCGGAAATCCTAAAAGACAAGATCAACTATGAGGTTATGGGTGCCAACGAATGGCGAAGTGCCCCATCAATTGATAAAATGAATGATGGCTTTTTAACGCTCTACTTAACTCACAACAAGTCTGGAAAATTCTATACGCTGAATCCAAAGAAACCTGTTAAGAAAAATTATCTTTCGCAAGAAGTTGATTTTGCCGATAGAGAAACAACAAATAATGATTATTATCCGGAACCTCTTATTCGGAAACAAATTGATACAGCCAATGGGTTTAATTTTATTAGTGAGCCATTAAAAGAATCTATGTTGATAAATGGCTCATTCCTAGGCACCATTAAAGCAAGTATTAACAAACTAGATATGGATATTGGCATAACCTTATACGAAGTAATGCCGAATGGAGAATATTTTCATCTGTCTTATTTCATTGGGCGGGCTAGCTATGCAAATGATATTACTCAAAGAAAATTACTAAAACCCAATACAATTGAGAGCATTCCATTCTCTAATACTCACTTAGTAAGTAAACGACTTAGCAAAGGAAGCAGATTATTAATCTACCTTAATGTAAATAAAAATCCTTTTTCTGAATTAAATTACGGAACAGGTAAAACTGTAACCGATGAGACCATAAAAGATGCTAAAGAACCACTAAAAGTAAAATGGTACAACGATAGCTTTGTTAAAATCCCCATATTAAGAGACTAATATCACATCAGGATAATTGCTGCAACTAGTTGTTATTTAAAACCTGTTTTTTTTTCGTATTTCCATCACGCCGGCCTTAATCAATTTAATACCAGAGTATTTTCCTTTGGCATCTTTAATAAATTCAACGGTTCTGTTATCATCATCTGACCTGAAGAACTTATTATCTGATTCAGGGAATAGTTCAATATCAAAGTCATTATAATAGAGTTTTCCATTGTTTTCAAGAATTTTAATCCCCTCATAATTCCCGGTAAAAAGCTTGTAAAAAGATCTGTTGTTTTTCACTTTCTGATGATGGTATGGAAGCTCAACATCTTTACCAAAGCATATTGCAGCCAGTCCATAGGCAAGTAAGTAAGCAGGCGACTGATTATTAGAAAGAACAATGACAAGCAAATCATCATCTGTATAACGGTTGAGGGAAGTCATGGCTCCGAAAAATCCACCGTCATGGGCAATCAATTGATGTCCCTGATTATAAAATGGATTGATCAGAAAACCATATCCGAAGTTTTGTTCGTTATATGAAGTAAACATCAATCGCTTCATTGTATCACTTAAAATTGACGTACCATACAGAGCTCTATCCCACTTTAAAAGATCATCTACTGTGGAATAGATACCATCATGCCCTATATTGAATATCCAGTTGATATAGGGATTTCTATTATAATTTTTCCCTGTTCTGGTATATCGGTCAGCCATATTGGGGATCACTTCGTCATTTGTCATAACGCCGGTTTCATGCATTTTCAATAGATTAAAAATATTCTCTTTTAAATACATCGAATAGCTCTTTCCACTTACTTTCTCTATGATACGCGCCAGCAAATAATACCCAATATTGCTATATGCAGTCTGCTTTCCCGGCGTAAATAAAAGTTCTTTTTGAGCAATAGAATTCAATACATAATCCTGAGTTAAAGAAACTTGATTAAGGTAAAGTTCATCAAAATCCATTGAAAGCCCTGACATATGGGATAACATCATGTGAAGGGTGATCTGATCACCTTTTGGAAAACCCGGAAAATAAGTATTGAGGGTATCATCCACGGATAAAAGTTTACGTTCTGCCAATTGAAGAATAGCCACAGCAGTAAACTGTTTGCTTACTGAAGCCAAACTATATTTCGTATTGACCGTTGATTTTATATTCCACTCATAATTCGCATATCCATAAGCCTCTCGTAGCAATAAGGTATCTTTTTTCACAATGAGTACAGTCCCACTGAACCCATTGATACCTGCCTGAGCGTGCATATAATTTGACAATTTTTCAGAGAGTTTCACCCGGTTCTCAGCTACACTAATTTTCACCGCCATGGTTTTGGTTTGAGAAAAGCTTTTGAAAGAGAATAAGCTAATTCCTAAAAGAAATAATAATTTTGAGTTGATCATACGTATTAAATTTTGAACATAAAATTTTTCTAATCAGATGTACGTTCTATTTTTAAGAGGGCTTCGGCTGTTATTCAATAAGTCATTTGCAATCTGTACCATTCCATTATTATGGCCTCCGCCCCAAGTTGCCCTTCCAAATATATAACTTGTTGTATACTCTTTCCATGTGCTGCAGTATTTTTTAAGTTCCTTATGAGATTTTGCTAAATATTCTATAAGTTCTTTTTCAGAGATATAGCCTAACTCGTAGCAACAACGTGCTAAAAATACACTTCTCCCATAATTCCAGCCGCTATCTTTTGCTTTTTTTAGCTGAGCGAAGTCTGTGATAACATTTTGCTCAATCAATTCAGGAACAACATTTTTTAGTTTTCTGAATAAACCTAAATAGTAGTCAAAAACTCCATCTTCATTGGATATATTTGATTTTAAAATATCAAAATAGGTATCTGAATTTTCAAACGCTCTATATACAACATCAAGATTTTCATCTTGATTTTTACTATGCAGGCTTTGGAGAATTTCTATGGCTTGATTTTGACCTGATATTCCCCAATATGCTTCAACTAACTTTGTAATATCGGATTTGTTTAAACCTGTTTCATAAGAATTCAGGTATGCCGACTGTTGCTCGGCATACATTGAACCTATGAGTAAATGATCTAACAAATAACCACTTACTGCGTTTTTATCATTTAATCTTATGCTTTTAAATGCATTTAAAAATTTCGAGAAAAATCCCATATTAAATTAAGTTATTTTTAGGTTAGGAAATTTATCTTGTAAGATTTTTACAAATTTTTCGCCAACTACCTGATACTTTGCTCTGGTTTCTAGTTGCTTTTTAAGGTTAAGCATATCTTGCGGATCAACTATATAATTCAGTCTGTCATGAATTTCAAGAGATAAAGAACTTCCATCGATGTCAAAAGAAATAATGTGTGTTTTAGGTAAATATTCTTCTGATGATTTTGAATAAACGCCTAGCTGCGATTTCAAGATCCCTCCATATTGAAGACTGGCTGTTTCAATTCTAAAATTATCAAATACAATGTGTTCATCTAGTTTGCCCACTGTATCGGTACTGAAAAAATGGAGATCGTTTCCGCTTAAAGCCCAAAAACAATCTGTTTCAATTCGTTTAAGCTTTACACCCATTGCGGATAATGCTACATTTTTTATTCCGTCAGTTACAAGTTCTTGTATTTTATGGGTTGTTGACTGGGGAACAGATGCAGAGGTAAAAGCATCAATGGGTTTACCATTCATCCATTGTGTTAATTTTGAAAAATCCTGAGCTAAAAGCTCCTGCTTGTACTGGTTATATTTAGTTCTTTCAGAATTTAAATCAATTTCTGATTTTGCGGTTTTGTGTTTTTTATTCATAATTACCATGAAAGCTACACCTGCAATTATTAATACGATTGGAATTAAAAATAATAAGTTCATTGTTTTTTTGTTTAAGTTTTTTGGGTTGAAATAGGTATTGTTTTATTTTTTAATAATTTGAACTTCTGTCTTCATGGAATCTCTTGTTAGGGTGACAGAATTTATTTTTCCATTGCTGAAATCAAATTTTAATATATTCGGATAATCCACAATTTTAAAGGTTCCATCTTTCATATACAGCAATTCATTAGCATTCTTCCCTTTAAAATATTCTAAAAATGGAGATTCAACATACAGACGGTTATTCTGTTCTACAATTTTTGTTTCCACTCCCTGTCCATAAAGAAAATCATTATAGGTTCCGATAAGTTGTTTTTTTAAATTCAAAGGAAGCTCCTGAATACTTTCATTGGATGTTTCTTTACTCCAGTTCATTAATTTCAGGATCTCTATCCGGGTTTTGTTTATGACCGGAATACGATTAGGTTTTTCCCCATTCGCAAGAATCACAAAGCCATTCCCGTCTTCCATAGTCGCAAAAATACTCCCACCTACTCCTGTATTAGAACCACTGCACATCAACCAATCATAGTTGTTATAAGCAACAGACTTTTGCCAGCCATAGCTCCAACCACCAACGGCATTTTTCAAGGCGGTTACTTTTGTTACTTTTTTGGCAACCTGATAAGAAATCACCTTGTTGTTTTTATTGCGTAAAGCATTTTGTATCTCAATAGAAAGCTTCGCTAAATCTGTAGGGGTAGACCATACTCCCGATGCGCCAATTTGTGGCGTAATTGGCAAGCCTGTTCTTATAACTTTTCCATCTTTATCGTGAACAGAGGCAACGTTTGTTGGAAATCCATTTTCATTAGGCTGTATCATGGTCGTATTCGTTAGGCCAAGGGGTGAAAAAAGATGCTCCTGAGCCAGTTCTGCGATAGATTTATTAAAGGTATCTTCCAGTGCCATTTGAACAATTACATACCCGCCGCCGCTATATTCAAAATCGGTTCCCGGTGTGAACTGGAACTCAATTTCCTTATCATACCTTGGTATTTGCCCCAACAGGCTTTGTTTTATGGTTGGAATTACATCTCCTTCGTAATAGTCTGAAAATCCGCCTTGGTTGGTACCTGAAGTATGATTAAAAAACTGCTTCCAGGTGGGAGCATTATTTTCAGTAAACTTACTTTTTGGTAAATGCCATCGTTTTAGGTATTTATCAATCGGCTCATCCAGTTTAATTAAGCCTTTTTCTTCAAGTATGTGGCAAAGAAGTGCTGTGATTGGCTTTGTGATTGATGCTGTAGAAAAAGCAGTATTTATATCCAGTTTTTCCTTAGAGTTCATTGATTTCACTCCTACCTGGCTAGAATATACAATCTTATAATTTTCAAAAACAACAAGACTAAATCCTGGAAGTTTGTACTTTCCTAATTGTTGATCAATCTTTAAGCTATCTGTGAGAAAGCTGTAATCTTTTTTTTCTGCAAAAACTTTTTTACTTGTCTGGCAACCTGAAGCCAGTGCCATAAAAATTAGTAAATAAAGGAAGCTTTTCATTGTATCGTATTTTGGATTAAAAATTTATTTCGATACAAAGATGTAGAAGAGAATCATGCGAAGCGACCGAATAAAATTAATCGATCACATTTGTTCAAAAAAATAGGTTCGAATCTTTCGAAAAAAAGTACGAATAATTACAAAATACTGAATTACATACTTTTACGATAGAAAGTTGGCGTATTTCCGGTATGCTTTTTAAAGGCGGTATTAAAAGAAGATTTTGAATTAAAACCAACTTCGTACAAAATTTCAAGGATTGTTACCTTACTTTTTGTATCGTCTTTTAAGATATTCATAGCACTTTCAATCCGATAGGTATTAACAAAGTCATAAAAATGCTGCCCTAATTGATGATTGATTAAAAGAGATAAATCCCGAACAGGAATGTCAATTTCTTTGGAGATATCCTGAATGGTTAACGAAGAGTTTAGAAAAGGTTTTTTCTCAACCATATATCTTTTCAAATTCAAGAGTTCTTCATCATATTCCTTTTCATTTACTGTTGACTGTTCACTGCTTTTCTCTTCGGAAACAATCTCGGAAACAAGTTTTAATTTCGAATCGATATTTCTAAAAAGACCGGGATTATTTAATGCCTTGAACAGATACCAACAAAAAATAAAAAGAGAAGATATCCAAAGTCCGATTTTTATCCATTCAGAAATGTATGGATAATCTGAAAATTTAAAAATATTTTTTAAAAGAGCTACCGCATATAAAATGGTCAGTACAATAGTAAACTGAAATAACCACTTATAGGAACTGATGCTTTTCCCTGCATAGTTTTCAAGATAGAGTTTCTTTGATTTTCTCAGTACTCTAAAAACAGCAATGAGGTATATAACAATCTGAAGATGTATTAAAATATGAATGAACTGGATCTCTATCATATTCTGACGATTCTGAATAAAACTGATCTTCGATGCTGTATCTACGCTATAAAAACGAGGTAGTAAAACTAGATTGACAATTAAAAAAGGAAGAAGATGCAGCAGGTATTTCGGCTTTAGCTTAAAATCTGAATAGCAGACTGATATTATATAAAGATAAAAGACCGGGATTTGCAGGAAAGCGAAAGTGGTTCTAAACATTCCCAGATTCGATGGCCCATCTGTCATCATGTTAAACAAAGGTTCACTAATATCTATTGCATTTAACAATAAAAAAACAGCAAAAAGAGAATTGCTTGTTTTGTACTTTGTTTTAAGTGTAATCAGGAAAAATGCAAGAAATAGTGAAATGAATAAAGAGATTATATTCACAATAATTAATAAATTAATTTTATCCATTTCTTACGATTCTTTGTTTATTATTAGTTTATTTTCAGACCTTTTATTATAATCTTTATAATCTCTTTAGATTTAAAATCCGACAGATGCAAATATAAAAATTAGATTGACATTTTCAGAGTTTTTTTATTATGCAAAAGAATGTCACCAATACCATTCAGAGAAGAGAGTCGTTCAGGTCACTTTCTTAAAACATACATTGAGTTTTAACATGAATCTATCAATCTCTTTTACTTTGAGTTATGTGTATTTTCCGAATTTTCATTGGTTCTATTAATTTGGTGGAAAACTTTAGATCAGTAGAAAATTTAATGCTTAGATTTACCTAATGAAGTGAAATAATATTTACTATTGAAACTATGAAAAGAATTACATTAATGAAATTTTTCCCGATTGCACTGTGTTGTTTCTTGTGGTCAACAGCTATTTCACAAACAAAACCTTATATACCTGTTTCCAAAGAACTGTATAATACCATTATGGAGAAAGACAGTATACTTTTCAGCGCTGCTAATAAGGGAGATATTGATCATCTTAAAACTTTTTTCACTAAAGATCTTGAATTCTTTCACGATATTGGTGGTTTGGCAGGGTATGAAGAAACCGTTGATAATTTTCGTAGAGTAGCTAAAAATTATGCATACACCAGAAGAATACTTGTACCAGGAAGTGTGGAAGTATATCCTATTAAAGATTATGGAGCCATTCAATCAGGATTACATCAATTCTGTCGTTTAGAAAATGGAAATATGACCAACTGTGGAACTTTTAAATTCGTTCATATTTGGAAAAACACCAATGAGGGTTGGAAAATTTCAAGAGTTGTCAGCTATGGCCATTAAAAAATATTCATCAAATGGTTTAACAAATCAACAGTAATCGGTATTCACCATCGTTTTCTACAGGCGCTCTATGAACACAAGGTAAAACCTGCTGCGTGGGATGATCCACAGCAAGGCGCCAAAGATGTCCTATCCCTAAATTAATAGGCTCTGCATTGGGTTTAGGTTCGTAATGAAGATCAAAAAAACAGTCTTTCAAGAAAGTTTCAAATTCTGCCTCTGGGCCATCATACAATTCTTTAATCTTTTCCCGAACTTCCGGAACCAAAATCTTTTGAATAGCCTGATCATTGGGCAAAATATCACTTGCTGCACCATGATAAGTACATAAAAAAGTATCGGTACTTACCGGTGAACGATCTACGTGATAGGAATACACATCTGTTGAAATAAAATCAAACTCTTCATCCCGTTCATAGTTTTTAAGCAAATTGAGGGATGGCAATGCTCCAAAATCAGTCAATGCCTGTAAATCATTCAAAATAATTTCCCGCGCAGCCTTTCCATCTTCCGATAGTTTCAATTCTAAAAGGTCTTCAACAGACACTTCTGTAACATTATCTTTTAATTGAAGTTTAGACACAATTTCTTTAAAGTCTCCATTTAAAGTTCTACCCCAGCAAAGTGCATTATTCATCCCATGAAAATCAGTATTTACCAGTTCTGAAAAACTAGAAACCATTTCAACTTGATTGTTCTCGGCAAAGGTCTTGTCCATATATTTAAGAAAAATGTCTAATCATTTAATTCCGGACAAAAATAATGAATAAAGGAATTTTATACGTTCTTCATCGGTAAATAATCACAAAAAAATAAGCGAACTGTACATCATGCAATTCAAGAATTGTGAAATAGTGTATTTTCTCTCTAAAACACTATTATTTGAATACCAATTTATATATCCCTATGTCCCATACAACAACTGAATGCTTTTATGGAAAACCGTAAAACATCCGTTGAAAATACCTGTAATTTTGGTAACAGAAAAAACGATCTTAAAAAAACAGATTCAATAAGTTGTTTTAAGAAAAATGTATATTTGCCCCCCTGTAATCAGGATATAACTTAAGAAATACAAACGTGTTTAAAGAAAACAAAAGATTTTATTTTAGAATTGATACTGAACCCAGTGAAGCGATTGAAGTTTTTGTGGGGCAAAACGCAGGGACTCAATTGAACAATGATATATTGAATGCAAAGGAGGAAGTTTTAATTATTTCTCCTTATATAGATGAAACAAAACTGGATGACCTCATCGCATTAAAAAACAGGAATATAAATGTAAGACTGGCATTTAGTGATCTGCGGCCAGAACAATACCAGAATATTCTCCGCAAGCTGATTCATCAGCATAAAGTGACCGATGTAAAGAAAAAAGAGAAAAGAGAAAGTCAGAAAAACATGCTCTTTTTATCTTCTATTGCCCTATTTTGTTTAGGAGTTTTCTCACTTATTTATTTCGGGATGCATGTGATAGATGACCTTAAAGATTCAAATAACTTTCTGGCTATCCTTGTTTCTCTAGGATCCTTCTATGGATTCTATAAATGTTGGGAAATAAAAGCCGCCGTTGAAAAAACAGAAATCTATACTTATCATTATTCTGAAACACTGAATTTCAAGTATGTTCGGAATAGCCGATATGACAACAAATTCGTTCATTCAAAAATCTATGTAATTGATCGGAAAATTGCTTATCTAGGTTCACTGAATTACACTAAAAGTGGTTTTACCACTAATTTTGAATCCCGCATCAGGATCACCCAAAAGGAAAAAGTAAATGAGTTAGTCCATTTTGTTCATGACATTTTTGAAGATAATACCAACCTTAAAAAGCATGAACTTTTTTATCTTGGAAAGAAAATCTATAGTGAGGAAATGTATTAATGTATTAAATTATCTTTTTATATTAAGTCTGTTTAAACTTAACCGCAAAAGTCACAAAAGGTTTTATTTTTTTAACACTTTAGTACACTTTAGAAAGCGTAAGGAAATACTGCACAATTAAGTTCACATAAGATGAAAATCTTTGATTTTCAACAAAACTTGAGTGTCCTTCCTTGTACACAAAGTATATCACTTAAATAGCTTAAGTGTTTAAAAAAGCTTTATTTATAAAAACTCAGCGGCCTCCAAGGAGGCCGCTGAGTTTTTAATCGTAATTTCTGAACCAGAAGAGATTATTTCTTCATTATTTTCTCCGTTACTGTAGCGGATCTTGTTGTAAGTTTAAGGTAATAAACTCCTGTTTGAAGAGAGGACAATCCTAATTGTTCCTGAGCCATGCTTAAAGTTCCCTGTTTTACAGATTGTCCGGTAGCTCCGTAAATCTCATAGGAAACCAAAGGTTCTTTGCTTTTAATATAAAGAACATCCTGCACAGGGTTTGGATAAACCTGTATTCCTGCCTGAGAAGCTGAAGTTTCTACTACTGACATCTGGCTGCAGGCAGACTTGGCATATTTTGCAAAAAAAGATTGCGATTTACCTCCCGTTACATTAACAGTCATGGTATTTACACCATCATTAGAAGCGGTAAATAACTGGTCCTGAAAAAAACCACCCAATAAATAATTGCCATCCTTATCTACTGCAATGGCCGTAAACTCATCCTGAACTTCAAAATTGCTATGAATTTCCTCTGCTCCTATCACAGCTCCATTATCTTTATTAAGACGTACTAATAAAGGATCTGATAAATCTCCGTTAGGACGTACCATGGAGTAACTTCCCCAAATATCACTCTTACTGGCCTTGGCAAATGCTATTTCGTTTCCATTAAGAACAATTTTTCCCTTCATAAAACGATACCCCACGGAACTTGTTAGCCCATCAGGAATCTTTGTCCATTTTACAGCTCCATCTGCTGTAAGCCTCATTACAAAAGGTACCTGCCCCTGATAAGGAGGTACGGGAAAGGTATAGTTTCCAAAAGTAGCGGCAGTGGTTCCTGTGTAATAACGCCCGGAAATATAAATATCTGAGGAACCTGCATCTTTTATAATGGAGTGAATTTCATCGTCCATAAAGTTCGGTAAATCTGTAGTAAATTCTTTTCGCCACAGCTCTGATCCATTACTCCCATTAAAAGCCAGCAAATAAGCATCTTTTGTAAACGGAATATTATTATAGGAAAAGCTGGCCAACGTACTTCCATAATCTCCATACATTCTTTTACCTGCCAGATAGTAACGGTTTAAGCTTTCATCATACATCAAATTCACCTTTCCATCCACTACTCCTAAGCTTAAATCTCCTGTAATAGGAAGCAGTAATGGGGTGGCTGGTGTCATATTTCCATTATCATAATTGAATTTAACTAAATAATATTGATATGATGTAGTAAAACTAGCCGGCACTGTAATTAACCCACCTAAATGAGTTCCTGCTCTAAAACCTAAAATAGCATGAATATTTTTGGAAGCATCCATATACATCATTTGGGTATCAGATTGACGTAAAGCCAGGCTTACATCTCCCTGCAACGGCTTACTCCATGCCAGTGTCCCATTAGCTGTATTAAATTTCAGCAAATGACCTGTTTTACTTCCGGGATCTACTGTATTCTGATCAACAAAATCAATAAAAGGCATAGCATGGGAATCATCAAAATGGATAGGCACTGCAGTTGGATCGCTTGCATATGCTTCATTAAGGAAGCGCCCCATTATGTATAATCCGCCATTATTATCGACCTCTATGTTCCAAGCAAATTCATTGAATCCGCCACCGCCTATAGTTCTTGACCATCTTATATTTCCCTGACAATCTGTAGAGAAGAGAAGAAGATCACGAAGTCCATAGCTGGTCACGGGTGTACCATCTAAATTTTGCCCTTGTGCCCATATACTTGCCAAATAATAAGCATTATTATTGTTATCCACTACAATATCCCTTATGGATTCGTCATCTAAATAATTAAAAAAATCTGAGTCAGTACCCGTTTGTCCACCAGCCTGTTTTGCCCATTGCCATTGGTAATTTTGGCTAAAGGATAATAATGGTAACATCAAAAACAGTATCCATAATTTGCTTTTAGATTGTATCATAAATTGTATTTAGTTATTACATATTAAGTCTGTTTAAACTTAACCGCAAAAGTCACAAAAGGTTTTATGTTTTTAACACTTTAGTACACTTTAGAAAGTGTAAGGAAATACGGCACAATTAAGTTCACATAAGATGAAAATCTTTGATTTTCAACAAAACTTGAGTGTCCTTCCTTATACACAAAGTATATCACTTAAATAGCTTAAGTGTTTAAAAAGCTTTTGTATATCCTTTGTGGTTTAATAAAAAAGTTTAAACAGCTTTATTATAAAAAGCAGTGTCCTCCGAAGAGAACACTGTTTATTTAAATAGTTGATTAATTTTTAATCAGTTTGCCTTGCAGCGATGTGTCACCCGTTTGTACAATAACAATGTAAACACCCTGCAACCAGTCAGAAACTTCTACATCTACCTCACCGGAGGATGCTTTCACTTCTTTACGGAATTTGATATTGCCCATGGCATCAAAAACTGTAACCTGTTTTGCCAGCATTTTCTCATTGCCAGTATTATATGAGATTTTCACTTTTTCCTTTGCAGGATTTGGCATTATTTTCAGAGATGAAGCTGAAGTAACACCTACTACTCTTTCGGTTCTTGTAGGAGCATCTTTACCGATAACACCAACCTGAGCAACAAACTTGCAATCTTCCTGACCCATAAACAAAATATCATCATTTCCTCCTGGGAAATTAGCATTTGGATAGAAAACCATTGGATTAGCATTCATGTCATAAGTACCTCCTGCCGGAATCGTAATCATAGATGGGAAGTAAGTACCATATCCATTAAGACTGGAAACTGTAAGGGTTACCGGCTGGTTACCACCATTGAATATGCTTCCGTGAACATTATAATGATCTCCATCCCATTTGAATGATACAATTTCAGCACTTAGTCTACATTCTGTTTCAATTCCACATTCTTTACCTGGGAAATAGTTCATTGGACCTGACTTGAATGTACATCCAAAATGTCCTATCTGCAGATTGTAAGTTCCCAATGCACCAAAGTATAATGGATGGATAACATCATTAAGTCCACTTTGGATAGAAGTTCCAAACAGCTGCCATTGATGAGAATCAAAAACACCTTTTGGACCTAAGATATAACGATCTTTACTTCTACACTCATCGTAGCAACCTGTAGGGAATACCCACATCAAGCTTTCGATACTTAATGGTACAGTTACCTGATTAGATACCTTACAACCACTTGGTGCTGTATAGATTACTTCATATACACCGCCCTCATTTACAAAAATAGTTTGTCCGGTCATTCCATTACTCCAGTTATATTCTCCTGTAGCTGGTCCTGATGCAGTTAACCTGATTTTGTATGGCTGGCAGCTTTCTTTAAAATAAGACACAGAAGGCTGTGCTGGTGGATTGCTAACAGTAACAGTAAATGTTTTAGATGCAACACAACCTCCAACTCCAGGATAACGAACTTCTAGGGTATAGTTATAAGTACCCGCTGCCAATCCTGGTGTAGTATAGCTAATTGGATATGGCGCTGATGTCCAAGGCACTACTACAGAAGAACCGTTACTCCATTGATATTGCAATGTATTATCAGTTACAATACCGTTTAATGTTACAGAACTTCCTGCACAGATATTGGATTTTCCTGATATACTAACAAATGGTGCACTTTTCAGTGTTACTATTGCCGGATTACGGCTCATACTAAAGTCTTTACAACCTTGTGCAGATATAAGTACCGGCCAATAGCTTCCTGACTGTGTAGGAGTGAAAGACATTGAGTTAGGCGCTCCAGGCACTTGTACAGAACCGTTCATCCATACATAAGCTGATGGGAAACCTAATGTTGGATTATGTACAATAGGCTGAGCACTTCCTTCACAACCTGTGAAGTTTAATGGAGAAAGGTTCCCTCCAAAATCAGCACTTAATATACTAATATTTCTCTCTAATGAGGTGTAACGACATCCCTGAGGAGTTACAACTTCTAATTTGATGCTTTTTGGCCCCGCAGTATTAAATGTAATATAAGAGTATTGTCCCGGAGCTACATAAGAAGTTCCGTCAAAATACCATGTATATGTATTAGCTGGGTCATAATTTGCCGGAGAGAAAGTAGCTACTTCACCTGCGCAAAGCCAAGCAGGAGCCACGAAGCCCGTACTAGGAACTGGCTTCAATGTAATAGTCTTCGTCACGGTACATGGAGGTATTGCTAATGACGGTGCAGACATCGTCATAGTAAATGTATATGTACCCGGCGCTAGATTATTGTAAGTAGCTGTTTGTCCGTTCTGAACAGGCAGCCCTGATCCGCTGAATGAATATACAATATCACCAGGAGCGATATCAAATATCGTAGAACTATTGTACAAAGTAACATTGTACCCATTTCCATTACAAACCTGAGTAATATTAAACTTAGGTTCATAATGTTTCTTTATTTCTCTATTGAAACTGTACCAACATGAACCGTATCTAAGACGAACAGTAACAACATGCGCTCCTGCAAGATTAGTATTAAATTCAGCTGTATTCAATCCTTGTGCACTCACCAAAGTAAGCACGCTGTCAGACCCCCACTGAATTTCATCTGGAGGAATGGTAGCATTTAGATTATTTACCTTAATGGTATTACAAGCCGTCCATTGTGGAGTAAATGATACCTTAGGAGGCGCTGTACAACCAGTACCTGTTCCACAAGACTGTATCACATTCACATTTTGTGAATAAACAACACAACCGTTGATATCTTTGGCTCTTACTCTGTAGGCTCCGAATATAGGTCCCCCTGAAATAGTGTAAGCTTCAGTATTAGCACCCGGTATATCTACACCGTCATGTTGCCACTGCCACTCAACAATATTGGTAAGTCCTGTAGAACTGTTTGCTGTAAGTAAATAAGAAAGCATCCCCGGATCACAAACGATAATATTATATACTGGTGAAATCGTAATGATCGTTTCAGGAAGTATAGTAAAGTTAGCTGTTGCAGTAGGCTTGTAGCTACATCCGTTTGTTCCGCTGTAAGATACCGTTACCAACTGAGAAATATCTACTCCCGTATTATTCTGGATATATCCGTTATTTGGGAAAGTATAGGTTCCGGATGCATCAAAATTAGCCGGATGAGTTGATCCATTACTAAAAGTGAAAGTTACACCTGTTGCTGAAGTAATAGTTCCCTGATTAACAGTGAACGTAAGATCAGAACCTAAACAAACTTTTCCAACATTTGTAAAGCTTATTACAGGAAGCTCTAATTTTGTTACAAGAATTTTAATAGTTCTTGTTTGTCCACACTTCGTAACTTTTAGGTTTAAATAAGTAGGATTCGGTGAACCTGCAATTTCATTTAAATTTACAGTAATAGCAGAAGTTCCCTGTCCTGATGCAAAACTTCCGAAGTTAGGACTATCAAAGCTCCATTCCATAAAGTCAGGAACAATACCATTCAGATTAGCAATGAATGTCTGCGTACTACTCGGGCAGAAAGGTCCCGGATTAGGTCTAATGGTGATAGATTTAAGATCTACTGCCTTAATTTTCATTCCTATTCCAGAAGAAAGACAACCTGCCACTCCCAATGTTCTGTTACGTACAGATATATCATATGGTGTAGCACCCACATTAAATATAACCGTTACCGAAGCACCGGCATTGCTCCCTTGGATCGTACCGTTTGTAACGCTCCATACAGGTACCATTCCTGGATCAACTGTACTAAGTGTATAAACATACGGTCTTCCAGGACACACTGTTCTCTCTCCTACAATGGATCCAGAAGGTGCATTTGGAGTTTCTATTACTTTAACAAAAAGTGGTTTACTTTCGCAACCTCCTCCTTGCTTAGTAGCAGTAATTACATAAGACCCGGCTACTGGGAAATCATATGTAAAAGGTGTTGTTCCTATCGGCTGTGTTACAGGTACTGATACCCCGCCTAAAGTTACAGCCCAAACAACAGGCACGTTAGGTGTTGCCGTAAATGTCTGGGTTCCTCCTTTACAAATTTCACTTTCTCCCCCGCTTATTACTACCGGCTCCTCAACAACAATCGTTTTTATAGCCTCGCCACCACATAATAATAAAGTATTAAAATATTTAGCGGTAAGTGTATAAACACCCGGCTGCGATCCTGTGAAAAGGATTTCATTTCTTTGTTGATTGAATGTCAACTGACCAGCTCCTGGCCCCGTTACATTCCAATCAATCTTAGTCGTTGGCCACTGAGGAAGTGAATATTTGTACTGTGTGTTAGCACATACTACAGCCTCTCCCAAAATTTCTGCTTTCTTTAAAATTACAGGAATTTTAATGGTAGTCCATTCTGGACAAGCACAAGCAGATCTGTACATTACATATCCAAAACCATCCTTAGGATCTACATGATCCCATTTCACTTCAATTTCATTACCATTATGGCTTACAATTGCTCCTCCAATTACTTCCCACTCTCCTTTCTCACATCCGTCCTGCACACTATATTTTTCAACACTGCCTTCGCATACAACAGAGGCACAGTTAATTTGCACAGGGGGAGCTTCAAGGATCTCAATATCTTTTTTAAAAGTATGAGAACATCCACATTTGTTGGTTACCGTTAACCTGATATGCTTTGGTCCCGCAGTAGTATAAGTAAATGAGGGTTCAAAAGCCGTTGAAGTCGTATTATTATCATCCCCAAATTCCCAAAAATAATTGACAATATCAGCCCCACCATTCTGTTGAGAAAGATTATCAAAATGAATTTCGGTATTTTTACATGCTGTTTTTTCCAGATTCATCAGTTTGAACTCCGCAATTGGAGTATTGATCTTTTCAATACAGATGTTCTGGGTTTCAGTATTTCCGTTGGTAAACGTTATTACTGCTTGTATCGCACCGCCTCCTGAGCTTCCCCAAGCGACGTCTGCTTCAGTGTTTCCAGTACCGGGAACAACTGTTAAAGTTCCTCCAGGGGCACTCCATAGTATACTGGAAATACTTCCGCCAACTACTTTGTACCTTACTGTACTGCCCGCACAGACACGGACACACTCGCCAGGTTTAATCATTGCAGAACCAATGATGTTGTTATCTTCTCCTTTCTCTCCCCGGAATTCCTGGCATCCGACTTGAGAGTTCCAGGTAAGGTGGGTTAATGTTTGAGCTTGTAGTCCCCACGGTACTAAAAGCCAACACAGTAGTAGCCATCTAAAAATGTGATGCCTACCCAAATAAGTGGTGTTTTTCATGGTTATTAAAAATGTATTAATTTTCGTTTGGAAATTAATAAAAAAAATAACGCAAAAATCATTTAATAGTGAAAAAGATACAGATTTTACACACTAAACATCAACAATATACCTATATTCATGCTTATATGTTATTTCACGCCCTTTATAGTTATCTATAAAGATCAATTTATTTTTCATTCTTAAAAGAAATCAGTGTATTTTTTTTGTTTTTCAAGCTGTTTTAAAGAAAAAATTTAACCAAATTAATGCGATAAAACACGAAATTGAAATAATTAAAAGAAAAATGTTATAAAATTTTCACACAAAAAAGCAAAACAGTTAACTTCAATTATGAAATGGATCTATTGAAATAATAATCTACCCGGAATGGTAAAAAGAGAATTGAAAAGCGTGTTTAGGTATAAGTTTAGATCGTAAGGAAAGTTAAAATTCGAAAAAAGATCTTCTATTTTAAAATTTAAGAATGGAATCCCGTAAATCTATTATAACTAATAATTTACTTGAAAAATTTCTCTGAATAAGCATACGTAAACCTTGAAACCTGATAGGGAAAGGTTTCATACAAAGAATTGCCTTCATTAAATGAGATTCCTTTTTCAAAGCTTTCCTTTGATTCCAGAAATAAAGCCTTTGCTTCTTCTCCTTTGTTTTGTTTGGCTAAGGATAAAGCTTTATAATATGTTGCATCAGCAAAACCCTTATAGTGCTTCAATGAAATATCAAGGTATTCTATTGCCTTTGAATAGTTTCCTGTCTCATACTCTATGACTCCTGAATAAAACATTTCATACGGATTTACCACATTATACTTTCTTCCAAATGAAACCGCTTTTTCCATAAACTGCCTGGACAAATCAAACTGGTTCAGTTGCAGATAGCAAAGTCCCATCCAAAATCCATAGGGATGATCCATCACAGCACCATTCTCATTTTCCTTAGACAATTCCTTAAATTCATTCAAGGCACTTATATAATCTTTCTGAAACAAACACTTTATGAATGCACGATATTCTTTATAATGATTGGTTTTGTCCAGCTCCACAGCTTTGTCCAGATACATCATCCCAAGTTCATACTTTTTTTGCTTGAACAAGGGCATTGCCTTTTGTTGCCAGAAAAAAGCTTCTTTAGGCAAAATAGCAAGAATAGAATCCAGATATTGCTGGTGCTGAACAGAAAAAATAGAAACCTTGGAATCTTCCCTGATTAGATTCAGGAAGACTTTCTTTTGTGCCTCATTCAAGTCCTTTGTCATGGTACTACTTTGTGAAAACATGATTATTGGAAAGAAAGAAAGCAAAAAGAGGATTCTCATATCGGATTTTTTTCAGCAAATTGTTGATAGGTAAAGTTATAGGGATGATCCTTGAAATCATAGGATTGATAAACTTCTTTGTATTTAGTCTTCATTTCCAATAATTTATTTTTCATCTCTGTAAAAATAAGCATTCCATATTCATAAAATATATTTTCATCTTTTCCAAATAAATGCTCCAGTAACAATAAGTCATTTTGGCACTTAAGAATGTATATGGAAATCCTGCCTAGCACCTCATGCTCCTGTCTGGAATTTAACTTTACATTTGAATACAGCTTATCTAAGTTATCAAAAATAAAATAATAAGTAAACAATGCATGCACTACCACCTCCAGCGTTCTGGTTTCTACAACATCAATATTCTTACCTATTAATAGTTCCTGTAATGATGTTTCTTTATCAATTTTAAAGAAATTATCATTCTCAAAAAGCATATTGGTTAAAATGACATGGGCAGACTGATGGGAAATATCATCAATAAAGAATATTTCATCATAATCTTCCTGATAAGAGTTATAGAAAGTAAGCCCGTGAGCATATTTATGAGAAAAAGAATTCTTATTCATAAAATCAGTATTGAAAACTACACACTTAAAGGCAAATTTTTCAAGCAGTTCAAAGCATTCAGGATTATATTTTTTTATAAATTGATACGCTTTTGCAAGGTTTTTTCTCTGCTGCTGTGTTACCGTACTGATTTCAACAGGCACTACCTGAGAATCTGCATCTGTAAAAAGAGGCTCCAGAAAAGGTAATGGATATTTCAGAAGTTCAATTTTAGTATCATCCAGATATTCAACACCTTCATAAACACTTTCAATTTTGTCACCGTTTAGGAAAACTTCATAATCAGGTTTACAGATTGTAATCTCTTCAGAAATGCAGTTGGTAGTAAACCATCCTTTTTGTGGAATATAAAACCTACCGTAAGCATCTGTTTTTAGTTTCAAATCCTGGGTGTCGCAATAAGGAAACAGTACTGAATCCAGATTGGTAAATTCTTCAACATTAAAATAAGTAAATAAAAATGGCTCTTTATAGATCGAATCATTCTCAAAATCAATAATTTCAAAAATATCTCCATTGTCATTATAAAGCAAAAACTTTATTGCTTCAAGCATTTTTTGATTTCCCTCTGATGCTAATCTTTCTATTAATGCTATCATCTTTATTTATTATTTTACTGTTTATGTAAAACAAAGGACTGTAAAAACAGTCCTTGTTATTTAGTTTTGTCCTTTTAATTCATCATTGATTACTGCACGAATTTTATCTTCCAATGTTGGACAACCATGGCAATCATCTGGTCCTGCAAGTCCTCCTTTAATAGTTGATAAAACTTTTTTCCCATCCATAGACTCTGCTCTTTTCTTAAAGTCGTCTAGTGTTAATTTTTTCATTGTAATTGTTTTTAAAAAATTCCTACTCTATAAGCTTTTCGGTTTCCGCTAACAAAATTGTTGTTTCAAATATAGATGGGTAAGTACTTTTATCAAACAGGAGTATGTATGAATTTATAAATCCATATATAACAAAACAATTAATCCAATGAAAAACAACGCATTACACGATAAAAATAAAATTTAATTAAAAAAAATTAATCCTAAAAAATTAAAAATAAACCTCATATTTATCAAAATACGGTGAGTAAAATAGAATAAGAATGATACTCAAAACCCGAAAATAGATTTTAGATTTCTATTTAATTTCATAATGCAATGAAATACATAGGGATATAAAAAAATAAAAACCACTCATTCTACCCTAAAAAGAAATGAGAAAATTTAAAATTGACGATAATAATTTTGTGCAGAGATATGCTTTTCTCTCAGTTTAAAATGTAAAACTGCCTCCAGTATCAGGAGATAAATCTAAAATTATTGACTTTATATAGTAAAAAGAACTTATTTTGCGAAAAAAAAGCACAGGAACAATGCCCAGATATCTTAAAGAAGTCATAATAACTTTAGTGGTAGTGCTTTCGCGATTGCCTTTTATTTTCAATAGCCTGGGTTCTGACTTAGATGCCTGGAGAGAAGTCTATACCGGAAAAATATGGAACGAAGAACATATTTATAATGTTTCACGATTTCCCGGGTACCCGTTTTCAGAATTTATTTATTCCTTAATATATGACTATCCTTATTGGTGTATCAATTTATTGTCAGTTCTATTTACTGCTGGCTGCTGCCTCTATTTTTTCAGAATACTGGAATTCTTTAGAATAAAGCTTTCCTTTCTCATTTCCATAACATTCTCTTTTATCCCGGTTATCTATATTAATAGCACTGTAGCCATGGAATATAATTGGTCTTTGTTTTTTTTACTCGGAAGCGCTTACTCTATTTTGAACAAAAAACTCTGGGTGGCCGCATTATTTTTTGGATTGATTGTGAGTACAAGGTTTAACAACCTCATTTTCTTTCCCGCATTTCTTTTCCTCAGCTACTACTTTACCGGACAAAAGGTCAAGAAGGTTTTTCAGTTTGTAATACTCTCCCTACTCTTCGTTGGTATTTTCTTTTTACCTGTTATTCTGAAATACGGAACTCATTTTTTGCAAAGCTCCGGAGCTTCAGAAGTTTCCTACCCTACTTTACTAAGCTTAGGAACACTTCACATATATGGAACTATTGGAATCGCAGTATTATTCTTAAGCTTAATCATACAACTTTTCAAAGGTGGCGTGCAAAAGATAAAAAATCTAAAAAAGGATCATTTCATGTTATTCTGTATTATAATGATATTATCAAATTTGATTTTCTTTATAAAATACCCATTGGAAGCAGGATACTTAATTCCCTCAATACCTTTTGTACTTATTCTTTTACAAAATATATTAGATCAGAAACTGATGAAGTTTGTATTATATGGATTACTTATTTCTCCCTTTTTCATTCATATCAACACAAAGAAAGTTGATCTTAAAGGAATTATATTTGTGAATGAGGGCTATGAGGATCAGGAACTGGAATACTGCAAGAACTTGATAAAAAAAATAGAAATACTTTCCAAAGACACACCGGCAATCTTTCATGTGGGAAATTTCTCTGAACAGATCTTACTGATGGGTAATTTTAAAAAGAATGATAAACTCAAAATAGTTAAAAACCTTACACAAAAAGATAGAAATATCATTATCAATAAAAAACATACTCTTTATTATATCAATACTGTGGATGGCAAAATAGAAAATAACCAAACCCATATGCTTGAACTACATGGAAGATTGTTCTACAAAGATTTTGAATTAGTAAAATAAATTTCAGGTTAAGAAGAATTCTCCACAAAAATTAGAAATATCTTATCTTTGTTTTTCGAAGCTTATCATTAAACTTTTATTCGAAAACATTCTACATGAAAAAAAATAGCTTTTTATTTTCTGCAAAAGGAATTCTTATTGCAGGGTTTTTATCTCTAAATACGGTAATATATGCCCAAAAAGCAGCAGATATTTCAACAATTTCTGAAAAAACCTTAAGTAGTATTCTGGAAAAAAACAGAACATATTACACGCAGGGCAAAGTTGCCGACTATATTCCTGAATTGGGGAAAATGGATGCTAAAGCAATTGCTTTTTCAGTAGTAGATAAAAATGGTAAAGTCTTTAATTCCGGTGATGTTCAAAAGAAATTCACTATGCAGAGTATCTCCAAGATCATTGCATTAATGGTTGCCGTAAACGAAAAAGGTGAAGCCAATGTTTTTGATAAAATGGGTTATTTTGGTTCTGACAGACCTTTTAATCACTTTTCAAACCTAGAAACAACAGGAAAACCACTTAATCCGATGATGAATGCAGGAGCAATCCTTACCACTTCTCTCATCTCCGGAGATGGAGAAAAACCTTTCCTTAAGATTCTGGATATGGTTCGATATATTACCAAGAACTCTACCATCGATTACAGCAAGTCTGTTTATGAATCCGAAAAATCTACAGGGCATCGTAACCGTGGAATGTTCTATCTGATGAAAAACAATGGCCTGATTTCCGGAAATGAAGATCAACTGGATAACTATTTTAAGCAATGTTCCATTGAACTAACCGCAGAAGATCTGGCTAAAATCGGATATTTCTTTGCCAATCAATGCGTTCGCTTCGATGGAGACTCTACCTATAAAAATTCAGAAATTGCCAAACTGATAGAATCCCAAATGCTGACTGCAGGAATGTACGAATTCAGTGGAGAATATTCAAGAACAGTAGGCCTTCCGAGCAAGTCCGGAGTTGGCGGCGGAATTACAGTAAGTGTTCCTGGAAAAATGGGTATCGGAGTATTCAGTCCGGCATTAGATCAACATGGAAATTCATTGGCGGGATATCATATGATTTTAGACCTTGTAAAACAGTATAATCTGAGTATTTTTTAATTTCACTTACTCCATTAAATATTCAACACCGGAAAATTAACTTATTTGGATCAACCAATTCCCTCGTGGAAACTCCATAATATGATTATTTTTTAACGTTTTTTATAAATTAAAGCAGCTTTTCGCTGCTTTTTTTATGCTCGAATTTCATATTTCCTTAATAATTTCAATACTCTTTCATAAAGTTACCTCTTTTTTAATTCACTCCTTAGCGAAGAACAATTCACCATTGAGAAAGTGAAATAATTCCCACAATGGTTAATAATACCATATAAATCAATTTAATACAAATTTGATAATCATTTTTTCCAATTTACAGCATCCATTTTTTATGGATTTTAAAGGGTAATTATTTATGTTATCTTTTCGTAATATAAAAAAAACAAATCTCTACTTTTTGAAATATTTTATTTTTTATTCCTATCTTTGCTTAACATTTCTTTAACTATAATTAGTTATAATTATAATTACACAGATTGTGCCGGCATGTTTACAATGAATAAGAAAATAAATCACATACTTTAATAGCATTTGAACAATCAATATTTTTTTGTTAAAAAATCATTATTAAATTTCATTTATGGTTAAAGATATATTATAATTTTATTATTTTTATTCATTCATAACAAATAATAAGCAATTATAGCTATTGTATTAATGTTTTGTAATAAAATAACATATTAATATTTTAACACTAAATGCAATGAAAAACTTGACCCTTACTAGGCTAATGCCTTTTGAAAAGCCGGATTACATCTTTATCTCTAGCAATTATAGAGACGATCTAAACTTGTTGATAAATAATCAACAAAAAATCTTTATAATTAACAATACAATAAAACCAATTTTATGATTTCATAAGAGAACATTGCTCTTTAATTCAAAGAGTTATGAATTTTTATGAAGTTTCTTACTAACATATCACGCCATGAAAAACTTAACCATTATTGGACTAACGCCTTTTGAAAGGCCGGATGTCAACCTTATGCCTAAATTGCATCAGGCAGGTATCTTTCCCGTTCTAAGTTTGGGACACGAATTGGCGCCTGCCGAGGAAGCCTTATGTCGACTTGCCCAATTAGATATACCGTCTTGTGGTATCTATATTTCTAACGAAAAACTTACATTGCTTCAGATTCCTGAGAAAGTGACCTTTGCGATTCTTCCAGCAGGAATGTTGATGGCCCAGAACCCAAACCTTACCTTAATTTATCAGGTAAGCAGTCTGGAAGAAGCCCTACAAGCTGAACAATCCGGAGCGCAAGGAATTATTATCAAAGGAAATGAAGCAGGAGGCCAGATTGGCTATGAATCTACATTTGTACTATTTCAGCGCATTATCAAAGAAATTCAAAGCATTCCAGTATGGGTACAAGGAGGAATAGGACTCCACACTGCTGCTGCTGTAAAAGCCTTGGGTGCAACAGGTATTGTTTTGGACAGTCAGCTTGCCTTATTTCCGGAAAGCTCTGTTCCTAAGGATATCAAAGATGTATGTTCAAAACTGAATGGGACAGAAACTAAAATCATTGCTAACCATCGTGTACTTGTGAGGCCTAACTCTCCTGTGCTGGCTGAGAATATCAATGGTGAAGAACTTAAGGAATACTTTACAGGTCTTGACATTAGCAAAAGCTATATCCCTATGGGGCAAGATATTTCGTTGGCCGTAGATCTATATGAAGAATTCAAAACGCTGAAAAAAATGACTTTTGCCTTTAAGGAAGCCATGTATGGCCACTTAAAACAAGCAAAAGCTCTTCAGGTGATTGACCAAAATAATCCTCTGGCTCAAGAACTTGGTCTAAAATATCCAATTGCACAAGGACCAATGACCCGTGTAAGCGACGTTCCCTCATTTGCCAATGCCGTAGCAGAAGCAGGAGCCTTGCCTTTTGTAGCATTATCACTACTAAAAGGTAATTCCGCAAAATCCTTAGTAATGGAAACTAAAGAGCTTGCAGGAAACAAAACATGGGGG
Source organism: Chryseobacterium aurantiacum (assembly GCF_003020585.1). Lineage (GTDB taxonomy): Bacteria > Bacteroidota > Bacteroidia > Flavobacteriales > Weeksellaceae > Chryseobacterium > Chryseobacterium aurantiacum. Next base: position 1,052,608 of record NZ_PXUE01000001.1, on the reverse strand, counting down.
GTGGGTATTTTAGGATTTGCTCCTCAGGAATTAAGAGAAGAACAAACCTCATACATTCTTGAAGCAAAACCGCCTGTAGTTCTGATTGCCGGAGGAAGACCAGCTCAGGCCAAAATATTTGAAAAAGCAGGAATAAAGACATTCTTGCACGTTCCATCTCCTGCCCTACTCGATATTTTCCTCAAAGAAGGAGCCAGAAATTTTATTTTTGAGGGTCGTGAATGTGGTGGCCATGTGGGTCCATTATCCAGCATGGTTCTTTGGGAAAAGCAAATTGAACGAATCTTAAAAGAAGACCATCCGGAAAATATCAGTGTATTTTTTGCAGGTGGAATCCATAATGACTTCTCAACCGCTTTTGTTTCTATTATGGCTGCTCCATTGGCTGCCAGAGGGGTAAAAGTAGGAGTACTAATGGGTACTGCTTATCTCTATACTCAGGAAGCCGTACAAACCGGTGCTATTCAGGAAGAGTTCCAGCTACAGGCTATGCAGGCCAAGGATACCGTTTTATTAGAAACAGCACCCGGGCACGAAACCCGTTGTTTAAATACAGCTTTTGCACATCATTTCAATACCGAAAAAGCTAAGCTTTTAGCAGCCGGAGCAGATAAGAAAGAAGTATGGGAGCAATTGGAAAAACTAAACGTAGGGCGTTTAAGAATTGCTGCTAAAGGTATAGAGCGCCAAGGAGATCAATTGGTTAACATCCCAAAAGATAATCAGCTTGACCTTGGAATGTACATGATAGGACAGATTGCAACAATGCACAATAAAGTTCTTTCCCTTGAAGAACTTCACCAGAATGTCAGCATAAATAATTACAATTATATACAAAATGCTACATTATCGGAAGAGCCGGTATCAAGCGAAAAACCATTGGACATTGCTATTGTCGGAATGGAATGTATTTTCCCGGGAGCTAAAAATCTTGAAGAATTCTGGAGGAATATCATTCTTGGAAAAGACAGTGTGACAGAAGTTCCGGATGAAAGATGGAGCAAGGAGCTTTATTACAATCCAGACTCAGACGGACCGGATGTTTCCCATTCCAAATGGGGCGGATTCATCCCGAAAATAGATTTTGATCCACTGGCGTTCGGAATTCCACCACAATCCCTTGCGGCCATTGAACCTACCCAATTGTTAACATTATTGGTTGCAAAACGGGCAATGGAAGATGCCGGATACGGTGAAAAGCATATCAACAGAGACAACATTTCTGTAATTATAGGTGCTGAAGGAGGTAATGACCTTGCTAACAGCTATAGTTTCAGAGGATATTATAAGCAAGTTTTTGGTGAACTTCATGAAGAAGTAAAGGAAGCATTCCCCCATACCACAGAAGACTCATTCCCGGGTATCTTAGCCAACGTAATCGCAGGTAGGATTACGAATCGTCTGGATCTTGGAGGAAGAAACTTTACTGTAGATGCAGCTTGTGCATCTTCTTTGGCAGCAATTGACCTGGCATGCCAGGAGCTCGTGCTGGGCAAATCAGATATGGTTCTTGCCGGTGGAGCAGATTTACATAACGGAATCAATGATTACCTTATGTTTTCAAGTACCCACGCACTTTCCAGAAAAGGAAGATGTGCAACATTTGATAGTGATGCAGACGGGATCGCCCTTGGAGAAGGGATTGCCATCCTTATTTTAAAAAGATATGAAGATGCCATCAATGATGGTGACCGTATTTACTCGGTGATCAAAGGAGTTGGCGGATCCAGTGATGGTAAAGCCCTTGGATTGACGGCCCCTAGAAAAATTGGCCAGGTAAGAGCTCTTGAACGCGCTTATACCCAAGCCGGAATCAGTGCTGCATCTGTAGGATTGGTAGAAGCTCACGGTACAGGAACTGTTGTTGGAGACAAAACAGAACTAAGCGCTTTAACGAATCTATTCAGCCGTTCTGGTGCTTTACCGGGGCAGACTCATTTAGGTTCTGTGAAGACCCAGATTGGGCATACCAAGTGTGCTGCAGGACTGGCTGGTTTAATCAAGGCTTCCCTGGCAGTTTACCATGGTGTAAAGCCTCCAACCCTTCACCTACAAAAACCTAATGCTTATTACAACGCACAAACCAGTCCTTTCTCTTTTCATTCAGAAACAGGATTATGGACTGAAAAGAACCGTTATGCAGGAATCAGTGCCTTTGGATTTGGAGGAACAAACTTCCATACGGTCATTGCCAACCACCCAAAACAAGATGATTCTATTGCGATGCAGTCATGGCCTTCAGAACTATTTGTATTCCGTGGGGATACTTATGAAGAAGCCAAAGGACAATCAAGTCAGATCAAAGCTTTATTGGAAATTAATGATGGCATTCCATTAAAAGATATTGCTTACAGTTTAAGCATCAGCTCAGAAAAATCAATTCAGTTCAGTATTGTTGCTGATACCGCTGAGGATCTGATGATGAAGTTAGAATTAGTATTGCTTGGAATAGAGACTAAAGATACTTTCACCGTTAATAAAAAAGAAGGAAAAGTAGCATTCACATTCCCGGGACAAGGGAGCCAGAGAATCAATATGGCCCGTGACTTATTTGTCGTTTTTCCGGCCATGCGTAAGCTTATTGATGACTATCCTGAACTTGAAAAAGTAGTTTTCCCATCAAAAACTTTTAATGAGGCTGATTTAAAGCAGCAAAAGGAAACCATTAAGGATACCCGTTTAGCACAACCTCTTTTAGGAATTGTTGATCTGGCATTAGCCAAATTCTTAGAAACATTAGGAATTATTCCGGACATGCTGGCAGGTCATAGCTATGGTGAATTACCTGCTTTATGTTTTGCAGGTGTATTTGGAGAGGATCAATTGGTAGATTTAAGTATCCAGAGAGCCCAGTCTATTTTAGATTCAGTAGAAGGCGGAGATCCGGGTTCTATGTTGGCAGCAAGTGCTACCCATGAACGTTTACAGCCGATTATTGCTAACGTAGAAGGATGCTATCCCGTTAACTTCAATGCTCCTGCTCAATGTGTTATTGCAGGAAGTACAGTGGCAATTAACAAACTCTTGGAAGTCCTTAAACAAGAGGGCATTTCTGCTAAGAAACTTGAAGTTGCCTGTGCATTCCACAGCCCTCTCTTGGCAAAATCCAAAGGTCTATATGCTGATGTATTAAAAGACGTTCCTTTTCAGGAAATGCAGATCCCTGTATGGTCTAATACGACAGCAGAGGTATATCCGTCGAGCCCATCAGAAATCAAAGAAAGACTGACTGATCATTTGGTACAGCCCGTAAGATTCGTGGAGCAAATGCAAGCGATGTATAACGATGGAGCAAGAATCTTTATTGAAGTAGGTCCCGGAAAAGTTCTTACCGGACTGGCAAAATCGTGCATTGAAAAAGATCAGTTGACCTTATATGTTGAAGACAACAGCCGTAATAAATTTACCCATTTGCTTTGCATGCTGGCTCAATATTTAGGAACAGGGCGCATCTTCAATATTGAAAAACTTTTCGATGGCCGAAGTGTTCAGCTTATAGACATCAATCAGCCTGAACTTTACAAGAAAAGCCCCGCCATTTGGCGTGTTAACGGACAAGCTGCACATCCGACAACAGGCACACTGCCTGCCAATGGTGCACTACCCATTTTAACCCCTATTTCCATGAACAATTTTACTAATAATACCCAGCCCCCTGCACCGGAAAGCTTATCTACAGCAGAACGTATGTTGCAGGAATATTTGAACAGTATGAAATTAATGATACAGGCACAGCGTGATGTGATGCTTTCCTTTATGGGACAGAATCCTCAGGTAAACCCAATGCCTGTCTATAACACCCCAATGCAGGCTCCTGCTCCGGAACGTACTATTCCTGTACAACCCGTTTATCAGGAAAGAACAGTTGCCGTAGCTGCTTCTGCAGTTGCTGTGAAACCATCTCCAACAAGAGATATTAAATCATTATTATTACAGGTGGTAAGCGATAAAACAGGATATCCACAGGAAATGCTGGGCATGGAAATGGATCTTGAAGCTGACCTGAGTATTGACTCTATCAAAAGAGTTGAGATCATCGGAACTCTTCGTAATGAATTGGGAACATTATCCAACGGCAATGCCAGCGAAGACACCGTTATGGAACAATTAGCAGGGATAAAAACCCTAAGTGGATTGGTTTCGTGGCTTACAGAATTTTCGGGTGCAGAGCCGACAACAACTCCTGAAAAAAAGGGAGCAACAGCTGAAACAACAGCTTCAAAACCAAAAACTTCATCAGCATTATCACTAGAAGATCTTCAAAATGCCATTCTGAATATCGTAAGTGAAAAAACAGGCTATCCAAAAGAGATGCTAGGGTTAGACTTAGATTTAGAAGCAGATCTTAGTATCGATTCCATCAAACGTATGGAGATCATAGCAGATCTTAAAAACAAGATCGGTTTTGGAGAGAACCTTGAACAAGCTGATGATGTCATGGAAAAACTGGCAGCGATTAAAACACTTCGTGGATTAGCAAGCTGGATCAGTGAAATGAGCGGTGAAGCCAACGAAAAAAAAGATGAAGTAAAGGAAATCACTACTCCTGAGCCTACAAATAATGGGCTATCAAGACTTCGTTTTGATATCACTCCCACAGACGCTTCTTTAGTACAAAATACTGAAGTTTTGCAAGGAAAACATTTTGCCATTACTCAGGATGAAAACAAGCAAACCTCAGCGATCAAAAGCGAACTGGAAAAACATGGAGCCATCGTAGAATTGGTAGATACGGAAAAGGATCTTTCAAATTTTGACGGATTAATTATGTTAGATTTATTCTCATCAACAGATAAACCAAGCATTATTGATCATGTTGATTTGATTAAAAAACTGGATTTTGACAAAGCAAAATGGGTATATTTAATCTCTGATATTACGGCCCATCTTCAGGAAGTAACGGATGCCCGCATATTACGTCATCACCAAGGATATCCGGGGCTTTTCAAAAGCTTAGCAAGAGAATTTGACCATACCACTTGCAGATTAATCAGTTTAAGTACACCTCAGGAAGTAGACCACATCGCTGAAATTACTTTAAAGGAAATATTGACGAATGATAAACCTGCTGAAGTAATCTATAAAAACGAAAAAAGACACAGAGTAGACATTATCCCCTCACCTTTGTCAACAAGTTTAAATGAAGCTCACATTCAATTAGATCAGAAATCAGTGGTCTTGGTATTGGGAGGTGCACAGGGAATCACGGCAGAATTGGCAAAACACATGTCTGAAGCCTATCCATGTACTTATATTCTGGTAGGAAGATCTGCGGATCCAAGAAATGAAGTTCCGGCAAAAGAACTCGAAGGAATGAAAACAAAAGAGGAAATCAGAGCATTTCTGATCAAATCCGGAAAATTCACTTCTCCTGCTGAAATAGAAAAAGAAACAACAAAAATCTTCAAAAACAATCAGATTCTACGCACAATACGTGATATGGAAGCGCTTGGAAACACCATCATTTATCAATCATTAGATCTTTGTGACGAAGAAAGCTTAAGCCATCTGATCAGCAGTATCTATGAAAAGTACAATCGTTTGGACGGAGTTATTCATGGAGCAGGTCTTTTAGAGGATAAACTGTTCAAGCAAAAGACAACATCCTCTTTCGGACGTGTATTTGATACCAAAGTGAAGCCCCTACGTGTACTGGCTGAGCAACTTCGTACAGATTGTCAATTTGTAGTATTGTTTTCAAGTATAGCATCCGTATATGGCAATAAAGGTCAGACGGATTATGCTGCAGCCAACAGTGTATTGGATGATTATGCCAATGCTTTAAACAAAAAATTAAAAGGGAAAGTGATTTCCATCAACTGGGGACCCTGGAAAGGTGCCGGAATGGTTTCATCAACCCTTGAAACAGAATATGAACGTAGAGGTATTTCCCTAATTCCATTGGATGAAGGAAAGGAAATCTTCCTTAACGAGATAAAATACGGAACTGAAAGCCAGGTGCTGATCATGTCAGGAAACAATTGGTAAACCTCTGTACAAAATAAGTATGAAAAAAACGGATGTTGCTGTAATTGGCCTATCTTGTGTCTTTCCGGGGGCACAAGATGCCAATACTTTTTGGCAGAATATTGTCAATAAAGTAGACTCTACCCAACCTGCTCCGGCAGACAGGATAGATCCGGTACACTTTAGTGATGCCACCAACCCTGTCGATCGTTTCTATTGTAAACGAGGCGGGTTTATCCCTGACTATGAATTTGATCCCACAGCATTTGGAATTTTACCTCTTGCTGTTCAAGGAACAGAACCAGACCATTTATTAACCCTTGATTTAGTTCAGAAAGCATTGGAAGATGCCGGAGTATTTCAAAAAAATATTTCCCTTGAAAAAACAGGAATTATTATCGGTAAAGGAAACTATACCGGTCCTGGAGCTACCCGTGCCATCGAAATTGTAAGAACCGGAGAACAGATTTCCTCATTATTGCAGGAATTGTTGCCTCAGGTATCTTCTGCCGATATTGAAAAAGTAAAGCATGCTTTTCAGGAACGTAAAGGACGTTTTGCTGCCGATACCGCCATGGGACTCATTCCCAATCTGGTGGCTTCATTGGTAGCCAACCGCTTTGACCTGGGAGGTGTTGCCTTTACCGTAGATGCAGCTTGTGCCAGCGCTCTAATTGCTGTAGATCATGCTGTACAGGAGCTTCAGAGAGGCCGTTCCGATATCATGATTGCCGGAGGTGTACACACAGGACAGAATGCTGCTTTCTGGAGTATTTTTGCCCAGTTGGGAGCCATGTCCCGACAAGAGCAGATCAAGCCGTTCAGCATGGATGCTGATGGTTTGTTGATTGGTGAAGGTTGTGGTTTCGTAGTACTAAAAAGACTGGAAGATGCCGTTCGCGAACAGGATAAAATTTACGCTGTCATTAAAGGAGTGGGCGTAAGCAGTGATGGTAATGGAACCAGCGTGATGAGCCCATCCGTAAAAGGTCAGTTAAAAGCTTTAGAACAAGCCTGGATCAATGCAGATTTAGACAAAAATAAAGTGGGCTACCTTGAAGCTCATGGTACCGGAACTCCGCTTGGAGACAAAACGGAACTTCAGACCTTAGCCCAGTTCTTCGGAAAAGAAGAAACTGCTCCGGTTGCCGGAATTGGGTCTGTAAAGTCCAATATCGGACATGCCATGCCGGCTGCAGGAATCGCTGGATTAATTAAAACCTGTCTTGCATTACACCACGATACCCTACCTCCAACCTTATATTGTGAGAATCCGACTTCGGATATGAAAAACACAAGGTTTGAACCTGTACAGGATGCCCAAAACTGGTCGAAGACAGGGCTTCCAAAAGTAGCCGCTGTAAATGCTTTCGGATTTGGAGGAATTAATGCACATGTTGTTCTGGAAGGCTATGATATGCCGAAAAAAGACCATGTATTAATCCTCGCGAGACCTACGCATGAAGAACTGCTTTCAGCATTACAAAATAATGAAACAACCATTGGTGAAGGACATTTCAGGGTTGCCCTATTTGACCCGACACCAGCAAGAATAGAAAAAGCAATTAAAATTGTTTCCAAAAATATCATCTGGAAAAACAAACAGGATATCTGGTACACCTCTGCCCCATTATTAAAAGATGGTGGTAAAGTAGCCTTTGTATTCCCAGGCTTAGATGGTCTGGCAAAAGGTGAAGTAGAAACGGTAAGCCGTTATTTTGGATTATCAGCAACTATAGAAACTGAAGGAGAAGGACTTTTAACAGATGCCTTAAATATCTTCAACAACTGTAGTATCCTTGATAATTCACTGAAAAAATTGGGAATTATTCCTGATATGAATGCAGGACACAGTTTAGGAGAATGGTTGGCCGGTTACTCTTCAGAATTAGCGGAAGCCAACTCTGTAAAAGCTTTAATTGACGTACTGAATCCTGAAACTTTTGAATTAAAAGATTCCAAGTTCATTGCCATAGGAGCCGGAATTGAGGTGATAAAACCTTTTATTGCAGAAATTGCAAACCTCTATGTTTCCAATGACAATTGCCCTAATCAGGTGATTCTTTGCGGAAGCAATGCAGCATTGGATGAATTGGTTCCTTTATTAAAATCAAAGCAGATCTTCCATCAGGTATTACCGTTCCAGTCCGGATTCCACTCCCCTTTTATCGCTGATAAACTAGATGTGATCCTTGCGGGTATGGAAAAAGCACAGTTCCAGCAGACAAAAATACCATTATGGTCTGCTACAACTTTAGAACCTTATCCTGCAGATCAGGCAGCGATCAGAAAACTAAGTGCCGAGCATTTGGTACAGCCTGTTCGTTTTCGTGAACTTACGGATAAATTATACGAAGAAGGCGCCAGAGTCTTCATTCAAGTCGGAACTGGCGGTCTTATCGGATTTATTGATGATACATTGAAGGGGAAAGCTTTCAGTACCATTGCTTCCAGTGTTCCTACTCGTTCTGCCCTGGCTCAGTTACAACGTGTAGTCGCTTCATTATTTGTAGAAGGAAAAACAATTGCTCTTGATTTTCTGGAGATTCAAAATCATTCGAGAAAGCCATCAGGAAAAGGCATTAAGCTTGAATTAGGCTCTCCTATTATCCGTAATTTTAAAGAAGTAAAAGCTTTGGCTCAATCTTTTGATACGCCAAAACAATATACAGCAACAGCTTCAGCTATTGCCACAAAAAGCGGTCACCCCCTGGTACAGGCATTTCAGGACAATGTGGCGGATATGATCCGTATGCAGGAAGAAGTCCTTACTTTATTCCAGAATCGTCCGGAAACCACCATTCAACGTCCCGCTCATGCTCCGGCAACACAGGTTGTTCCAAAAGTACCGAGAAGCACAACTTTCTCTAAAGAGATGTATGTGACCTTAGAAAGTCATCCTTACCTTATTGATCACAGCTTATTGAGACAGCCAAAAGGTTGGGCACATGTGGCAGATATGGAACCAGTTATTCCAATGACCATGATTTTTGAGCAGCTTGCAGAAATCGCAGAAGCAGAAATCCCTGGAACACTGGTTCATAAAATCATGAATGTAAGTGTATTCCAATGGATGAATGTAGCCAAACCTTTTGAAAAAACAGTACAAGGTGAATGGCGTTCCTCAAACCACGCCTATTTGGATATTGAAAACTTTGTCAACGCAGAAGTTGTATTGAAATCTTCAGCTGTTCCTACACCAGTTTTCAACCTTTCCATCGGTAATCTTTTACCCATCGAAAGAACCCCTGAAGAAATCTATGACATGCACATGTTCCACGGAGAAAAATATCAGGGAATTACTGAAGTTTCAGCTGTTGGAGACAAAGGAATCATCGGAAAAATAAAAGGAAACGGTGGTAAAGGTTCCTTGCTTGATAATGCAGGACAACTATTCGGGCTTTGGCTTCAGCTTACTTTGGTGAAGGACCGTATTGCATTCCCTGTGAAAATCAGAGATATTGAATTCTTCGGAGATATGCATGATCAGGAAGGTATTTTTGAATGTACCTGTATGCTGACCGAGCTTAATGATGAATTTGCCATCGCAGATATCATCCTGAAAAGAGACGGAAAAGTTTGGTGTGCCATCACCGGCTGGCAAAACAGAAGACTTGAAATTGACGCTCCTTTATGGAATGTTTCCATGTCACCATTGCACAACCGCCTTTCTGAAGAGATTGCTCCTGAAGTTTTCTTCTTCCATCAGGCTTACACCAGAGTAGCTTCATGGGATTTTATCCTGAAAAGATATTTCAATCAAACAGAAAAACAGCATCACCAGCAGTTATTACCCAACAAAAAGAAAAACTGGATGGTAAGCCGTGTGGCCGTGAAAGATGCCGTAAGAAATCTTCTTCGTCAGGAAAAAAATCATGCCTGCTTCCCGATCACCTTTGAAATCCGTTCCGATGAAGTGGGGAAACCTTACCTCATCAGTGATTTTACAGAAGACATCCATATTTCTTTGGCTCACAAAGGAAAAGAAGCCGTGGGAATCGCGAGATATGGAAAATCTGTAGGAATTGATATGGAACTGATGGAAGAGCGCAGTTCAGGATTCTATGACATGGTATTTACCGACAAAGAATTAGCCTTATTAAAAGACAGAGATCAGGCAGAATGGACCACCCGTTTCTGGGTAGCCAAGGAAGCCTACGGAAAGTTCCTCGGAACAGGGCTCAAAGGAAACCCTAAAGCCTTTGAAGTCGAACTTATAAAAGATGATCACTTGTGGATCAACAACATTGAAATCAAAACTATTAAACATAAAAATTATATTATCGGATGGACACTGTAAACGCAACATTAAAAATGAACCACGAAGAACTTTTTACTTTATTAAAAGGTTTTATTACTGAAGTGATAGGTGCTGAATTTGTAGAAGAAATGGATATTACTCCTGAAAGTTCATTCACCAAAGATCTTGAAATGGACAGCATCGAGATTGTCTCTTTCTCTGAAAAGATCAAGGCGCATTTTGGCGATCAGATCGACTTTACAGGTTGGCTGTCTTCTATGGATCTTGACCAGCTGATCAATCTTGACCTTAGTATGATCATCAATTATATCTACGAATGCCAATAATCACTGTCAATAACAGACAAGTTCATATACAGGAACTCAACAAAGGAGCCGAACAAACCGTGGTACTCATCCACGGTATGTTCAGTAACCTATCCATTTATTATTTTAATATTGCCCCTGTGCTGGCCAAGCATTTCCATGTGGTGATGTATGATCTGAAAAGTCACGGTATGAGTGAACGCTTTTTGGATGGATACGACCTTGACAACATGTCATCCGATCTGATGGGTTTAATAGATCACCTTCAACTGGAAAAAGTACACCTTGTAGGCTATAGCTTCGGAGGTCTTATTGCCCTGAAAACAGCTTTGGAATACCCTGACCGCGTGAATCAGCTCGTTGTGATGGAAGCACCGGATCCTCAGGACGAAAAAGCCCGTAACATCATTGATGAGTACAGCAAAGAATTTCTTGAGCATTACGTCGCTAATTTTACAGACACCACCAAAGTACAGATGGGTAAAAGACAAATGGAAAAGAACCATCGTATGTATGAATTTCTGTTTAACCAGACCAGCATCAAGGCAGATATGATCAAGGAAAAGCATTTCCTTGATGAAGCTAATTTCAATGAATTGAAGGCTTCCACATTATTGCTTTACGGTGCTGAGTCCAACTGCAGACCTACAGGAGAGTGGCTGCAGTCTCAAATAGGCTCGTCCGAACTTGAATTAATCCCCGGCGATCACAATATTCCGATTCAGGAACCTAATCTGATAGCGGAAACGATCGCTCAGTTTTTATCTAATATCTTAACGAAGAACCATGGCTAAATTTGCATTTATAGTTCCACCATTGACAGGACATGTCAACCCTACCCTAAGCATCGGTGCTACTCTGTTGGAAAGAGGACATGAAGTAGCCTGGATCAGCCTTGACCCTACTTTAGAGGCTAAACTTCCAGAGGGAGGAAAATTATTACTGATCCAATACGATCAGACTGACGAAGAAAAGAAAGAAAGCGAACAATACCTTGATATTATATCCAAAAAAGTAGTGTACGGAATCGACAGTGTTAAGTTCCTTTACGAAGAGGTTCTTATCCCGTTGAACAGACATTGCTATAAGGGGATTGTTGCTTTATTAAAAACATATCAACCCGATTTGATTATTGGTGATCACCAACTATTTGCGGCTCCTGTTGCTGCGAAAGCATTAGGAATCCCGTATGCCACTTCCGTTACCGCTCCGGCTGCCATCAAAATCATGAATGAGCTGCCCAAGGTACACGAATGGGAAGTGAATCAAATTGTTGCATTACAGGAAGAGTTGGGAGTGAATGAAAAACGTTCACTTGCTACTTCTGACCTTTTAACCCTTGTCTTAACCTCTACTTATTTCTTTGGTGAAATGGAAGATCTGCCGTCTCAGTACCAATTTACAGGCCCCGTTCTTACAGAGCGTCGTATCTCCTGTGAATTTGATTGGGACCGGTTAAAAGGCGCCACCAATAAAAAGATTCTGGTAAGCATCGGAACCACTTTCGATCATGATCATAAAAAGGCATTCTTCCAAAAGGTAGTGGATGCATTTAAGGATGAAGATTTAACGGTTGTAGTGGTTTCAGATCCACAGCTTTTTGAGCAATGGCCCGATAACTTTATGGTGTACCAGCAGGTTCCTCAATTGGATCTCTTACCTCATCTTGATGGCGTGGTTTGCCACGGTGGCCATAATACAGTTTCCGAAACATTATCCAATGGTATTCCTTTGGTTGTGATTCCTATTGCGTACGACCAGTCACACGTGGCAGGACGTGTGGTGCGTACAGAAGCGGGTGAGCGTCTTAATTTCAATAGATTTAAAGCCAATCATCTCAGAGAAGCTGTACAACAGATTTTAAATAATCCAAGCTACAAAGAAGCGGCCAAGAAAGTAGGTCAGTCGTTTGTAGAAGCAGGCGGTGCGGCTACAGCAGCCAACCTATTGGAACAGGCTATATCAAAGGCGTCAAAACCTGAAAAACCGGCTAAATTTTTATTCGTTATTCCTCCGTTTTTCGGACATGTGAGTCCTACGTTAAGTGTTGGAGCAAGCCTGATTGCCCGTGGCCATGAAGTAAAATGGTTCGGGATTACTCCTTTAGACAGTAAACATATTCCTGAAGGAGGTTCTTATTTCTACCCTGAAGAAGACCTTATTCCGTATCAGGAAGAAATTGCCCGTATTTTAAAAAGACAGGATGACGGACCTGCATGCTCCGGACCTGAAGTAATGAAACTGGCACTGGAAGAAACCTATGTTCCTTTCGCTAAAATGATGATGCCGGGATTAACCAGACTGACAGAAAGCTGGATGCCGGATGTAATTGTGAATGACTGTATTACTTTCGGAGGAGCTTTATTTGCCCACAAACATAATATTCCTTGTGTAACGACAACCCCAGTTCCACCAGACGTAATGGGAGATACCGAAAAAAGTGCCCCTAAAATCTGGGAATGGCAGCAAAACCTCATCAAAGATCTGCAAAAAGAAGTAGGAATTCATGAGGAAGGAATTTATATCCATTCTCATAAACTGAATATGGTGTTTACCTCACAAGCCTTTGCCGGATTTGAAACCGTTCCTTCTCATATGAAATTTGTAGGTCCGGTAAAAGGACGTCCAAATGATGCCCCATTTGACTGGGATAAACTGAACGCTTCTACCACTCCAAAGATCTTTGTATCTCTGGGAACACTATTGGTAGACATCAGAAAAGCTTTCTTTGAAAAAATTATTGCAGCGTTTGCTGACCAACCGGTTACCGTCATTGCCGCTACTCCACCGGAAATCTTTGAAGAATGGCCGGATAATTTTATTGTAAACAGCTTCGTCCCTCAATCCGCAGTGATGCAGCAAATGGATATGGTGATCTGCCACGGTGGTTTCAATACCGTTAATGATACATTCCGTAATGGATTACCGATGTTAATCACGCCTATTGCTTACGATCATTTTCATATTGCAAAATTAATTGAGCAGGCAGGCTGCGGAATCAGCATCCGATACAAAAGACTGCGTGTAGATGCTCTTCGTGAAACGGTTTTTGAATTATTGGAAAATCCAAAATACAGAGTCGCCGCTCAGGAAGTCCGCAATACATTCACGCTTGCCGGAGGAAATGACAAAGCGGTAGAACTGTTAGAAAATTTTGTACATGAACATTCAACATTAGCTTCTGTGTAGCCTATGAATCAACCTATAAAAAGAAGATTGTTATTTGGGGAACGCATGTTATTAGGGGACGGAACAGAACCTTTTAACGCGGTCATTCCTTTCAGACTGAGAGGTACCTTTGCATTAAAGGATATCCAGCAGGCTTTGGTTCAAATTCAGAACAAGCACCCTTGGTTAAGAGCTCTTATCAATCATGATGAGAAAGATATCCCTTGGTTTGATGTTCCGGAGAAATCCCTTTCCATCCCCATTCGTATTGTGGTTAGAAAAGGAGAAGATCATTGGCAGGAAGAATCCAAAAGAGAATGGCATACCCTATTTGATTATCAAAAACTTCCCCTTATCCGTTTTGTATGGATCAAAGGAGAAGGAGTTTCCGATATGCTATTTGCGTTCCATCATTGTTTATGTGATGGTGGTTCTGCAATGGCTTTTCTTCATGAGTTTTTAAAAGTGTTGGATAATCCTTCCGCAGATATTGGGGCAGAGCAGCCTATCATGGGAATTCAGGATGTAGTTCCTTCCCATATTTTAAACAGCCGCAGACAAAAGCTGAAGGCCCGTTTTATTGGCAGATTAACAGCTACAGCCATCAAATACATTCCTGTAGGCAAGAAAGCTGTCGATCGTCAGGACGATTATCTGATCCATTGGAAAGTAGATGAAAAAGTAAGCCAACAATTGATTTCCTACTGCAAGTCCAATGAAGTGACCGTTAACACGTTTTTAAGTGCAGCTTTACTTCAGGCATTTAAAAAGGTAAAAGGTTCATCCGCATTTAATAAAATTTCCTGTCCGGTAGACATCAGACGCTTTGCAACCCAGATCAAGAATGACCATATCTTCGCCTTCGGATTAATGATTGTAATTTCTTCCAACGAAAAAATGAGCTTTCTGGAAAACCTGCGCTCCATGCAAACGTCCGTAGAACGTAAAACTTCCAAGCTCAATCCTTATATTACCATGATGGTGATGGAATCCGGACATGATGCTTTAACTAATTTCACAAAGCTGTTAAAGAACGGGAAATCTTCCAACGACTGCATGTTTTCCAATCTGGGACGCATTCAGATTCCTCATGAATATAAAGAGTTTACAGTGGATACCATTTTCAGTCCGTCTGTTATTGGGCCATTGGGCAATACAACTACGCTGGTTATTTCTACTTATCGTGGAAAAATGGATTTTTCCTTTGTAGGAAGTGAAGGATATTTACCCTATACCGACGCCATGGCCATTCGTGACGAGGTGATGCAGATCATTAAAGTACAATTGGAATATATAGCCGTATCATGATCAAAAGAAAACTAATGATGGTGGAAAGGATCATGTATGTAGATCCCGAAACACCCGTAAACTGTGTATTTGCCGCTAGAATAAAAGGAGAACTTCCGGAGAAGAACTTTAAGACTGCTCTGGAAAAAATCCAGCAAAAACACCCATTACTAAGAGCTGTTATAGATACCAAGACTGAAAAATATCCTTTTTTTATAGAAGAAAAGGAAATGGCTCCTATCCCACTCCGAATTGTGGAAAGAAAAACGGATCAGGACTGGCTTCTGGAATCTCAAAAAGAATGGAAAGTTCTGTTTGAAGATAAAAAGCAACCTCTTGCCCGAGTAGTTTGGGTGAAAGGAGAAAACATTTCTGAAATTTTTTGGGCAATCCCTCACTGCATCTCTGACGGAACAACAGGAGTCACTCTGATTCAGGAACTTCTCCAGCTTCTGGACAATCCCTCTTTTGAGCTGCAGCCTTATCAGGCGTTCTCTTCAGTCAATGATTTTCTACCCCCGAATTTCAACGTAAAAAGTAAGAAATACAAAGCCAGTCTATATCTCCTTTTTGCAAGGTTCTTCTTTCTTCTCCAACGAAAAAGTAAAAAAAGAAACCTAGGAAAAGATTATGTGCTTCACCGAAAACTTGATCCTGAAACTACCTCAAAAATCACTGAGAGATGTAAGGCCAACGGAGTTTCTATACATGCTTTACTTTGTGCAGCATTCATGCAGGCATTTCAGGAAGTAAAAGGAGCTGACGCTAAGGGTAAGGTCATCAGTCCGGTAGATGTTCGTCATTTCATTCCAGAAATCAAGCAGGATCATTTATTTGCCTTTGCTCCAACGGTTGATCTTTCTTTAAAAAAAGGAAGCTCTGATCTGATCAACAATGCCCGACAGATTAAAAGTGATCTTCTCCAGAAAATAGAAAAAATGGAAGCCAGAGAACTTCTATGGATGGGTGAACAGATGCACCCGATTGTTGACCGTATGATCTCCATGATGAAATCCAGTAATGGCGGGCATGATGTGACCCTCTCCAATATGGGTAAAATCAATATTCCAAGAGATTACAACAACTTCAGTGTTGAAACCATCTTCAGCCCAACGGTAGCATTCCCATGGCTGAACTCCAACACTTTGACAACGAGTACCTACAACCATCAGATGGATTTTATATTTTTGTCCAACGAAGACTTCCTGCCCAAAGCGGAAGCCGCCACTATAAAAGAGAAAGCCATCGCGCTTATGACCGCCTCCGTATGAAATTGAAATTTAAGCCGAAGCCGCCCAAAAAGCTCAAAAAAACCACCCTCAAACGCTTTCTCATGAAGCGGACAATTTACTATGTCCTCCCGAATGTATTTTTCAATTTCATTATCGCCTATGCAAGCTTCAAGGAATTGGGATACACCCATTTCTTTTCAGGGGAACAGAATTTAGCTCGTCTTACCTTACCTATGGCCTTATTTCTACCTGTTGTCCTTACCATTGACATCCTCAAAAGAGTAACCGATGCCGCCGGACAAGGCGTCATAGAGTTTACGGTAGATGAACAGTTGAATATTAAAAGGTTAATGACCAAGCTGAGTATTCTGCATGGAATCATTACCTGTTCTCTCGTACTATCTATGCTTTTCTTAGGACAGTATAATTTCTCAAAGGATTATAAGCTGGATGCTACGGCAATGGCTGTGGTGGTGGGTGTACTGGCTGGGATTTTATCTGTGATTTTTGTGTATTTGCCGGTGTGGAGATTGAGGAGGTGGATGTGTAGACGAACGCAAGCTGTGGCTGTAGATTTAAACGCATAGTTTATTTTTTATACATCCTATATCTTTAATATAAATTCATGTACCATTACAGACTCTGTTTTATTTTCAGTGGCTTCTATTTCTAAAAAAATAGGAGAAATAAATGCTTCCCATCTGTATAAGCCTGTAACTGAATTAAGGAAAAAGAATAGCATCAAATCCATTCGATAATTCACCACAAAAGTCACAAAAGATTTAAACACTTAAGTTATTATAAGTGATAAGCATTACGCATAATAAGTACACTTTAGCTTGTGAAAATCTTTGATTTTCTTCTTATGTGAACTTTCCTATATAGTATGATTTTAAACTAACTTAAGTGAACTAAAGTGTTTTAAATAAAACCTTTTATGGCTTTTCTGCTTACAATTATTTTTTTCGATAATTCACCACAAAAGTCACAAAAGATTTAAACACTTAAGTTATTGAAGTGACAAGCATTACGCATAATAAGTACACTTTAGCTTTTGAAAATATTTGATTTTCTTCTTATGTGAACTTTCCTATATAGTATGATTTTAAACTAACTTACGTGAACTAAAGTGTTTTAAATAATCAGCTTTTGTGACTTTTGTGGTTATCTCTAACCAAGTACATGGTACATTTCATCAAATTCTGCAGATGATTTCTCTAAGTTCTACGCCATTCATAATACTTTAACATCCTTTATGCCCTATCCCCAGATAAATTTTCGTTCTTTTGCAAAAAGTTTTAATTTTTAAATAATTGCATGTCAAAGTTTGATGAAATCCGGTATTTCCATGATCATGAAGTGAATGAAGCACTAGGAAGTATAGCCCGAGATCCTATGATGAAAGCGCTGATGAGCTTTACTTTTCCAGGGGTAGACGAACAGGTTTGGCTGGAACAGTTCAAAGAGGTTCATTCTATCAGTGATTTTCAGCATCATTTTGTGGCACACACCATCCGTCAGATTCTTGCCAAGAGTTCTGAGGGCTTAACGACTTCAGGTTTTGATCAACTTGACAAAAACACTCCCTACCTTTTCATTTCGAATCACAGGGATATTGTACTGGATACGTCATTACTTAATCTGGTTCTGTTGGAAAGTGGCCATATTATGACGGCTTCAGCTATTGGTGACAACCTTGTGAAAAGAAATTTTCTAAATGTACTGGCTAAACTGAACCGTAATTTTTTAGTTCAAAGAGGATTATCTCTTCGTGAACAGCTTAAAAGTTCGCAGAACATGTCAGAATACATTGATCAGCAACTGCATCATGAAAACCGCTCTGTATGGATTGCCCAACGTGAGGGCCGTACCAAAAACGGTAATGATGCTACTCAGCAAGGAGTTTTGAAAATGCTTGCCATGGCATCCGGAGATCAGTCGCTGACCGATTATTTTAAGGCACTCAAGATTGTTCCTATATCCATTTCCTATGAGTATGACCCTACAGATTCTCTAAAAATGCCTCAGCTTTTAGCACAGCATAGAGATGAGGAATACATTAAGGGTAAAAATGAAGATTTCATGACCATGCTGAGCGGAATATTAGGACAAAAGAAGCGAATTCATATTCATGCCGGCCATGTAATCGATAAAGAATTAGATGATATAGCAGCTAATGTTGAGAATAAAAATAAGCAGCTACAGGCTATTGCACAGGTTATTGATGATTCAATTATAAAGAATTATAAGCTTTGGCCTACCAAATATATAGCCTACGATCTGATTCACAATACAGATATGTATGCTTCTCAATATACAGAACAGGAAAAACAATTGTTTATCCGAAGACTTGAGATGCGTATCTCCTCTTCTGATGCTATTTCTAAAGAGTATTTCCTTACCATGTATGCCAATCCGCTGATTAATAAAAGAAAATTGGAAGAAAACCAGTTTTAAGAAAAACATTTTCTCAGACTAATACAAATATTGATGGACACTTTTTTAAGTGTCCATTTTTCTTTATGAATACACGTTTTCACCTACACTCTATACAGTATTTTTTTTACACATCTATATTTTCCTAATCTGCTTAATCTGCACAATCTGCGAGAGAGTAAAAATCTAAGGAAACATTATTATTTTTTGCTCACGCAGATCAAGGAGATATCGCAGATTTATTAATCATGAAATCCACTAATTCAATAAAGAATAGGAAATCAACAACTTACGGTTTCCCGTAATTTTCTTCTCCTCGATGTTTGTAGTTTCGAGCATTATAAAACAAGATGTTTTTATAAGCTTTAGTTCAACAAACAACGACTATATTATGAATAAAAAAACGACTCCTGCAGATCTCTTTTTGGGAATTCTTGCATTACTACTGATCAGCGTAAGCTTTTACCAAACCTGGGTTGGGCTTCAGCAGATTTTTGGTCCGGCATCCTTTGTCATAGCCTTAGTTTTATCATTATTGCTTCTCTTTCTGTGCTGGATGCTGAGAAATGCCAAACTGGAGGGAAAACCTACAGGAAGCCTTGTGGGAATCTACGTGTTTATTGCCTCTTTCTGCTTCATTGCGAACTTCAATGCCCTGTATACAAGGTTTATGAAAACTGATATCTATACGGATGAACTTCGCGATATCAATAAAAATTTCACGGCTCTTGACAACGATGTAGAATCAAAATTAAGCTATAAATATACTAAAGCAACCACTCAGGACATCGAGACCAAGAAAAAACAGCTAATGGAACAGATCAAAGATCCGGGGAATAAAGGAATCGGAACGCGTGCCCAGCTATTGATCAAGGATATAGAAAAACTCACCAATCAAAAGATCGATTTACTGACCCCCGTTGGTGATGACTACGAAGATCTTTCTGAAAGAATGGGGAAACAGATTGATAATATTATTTCTGATCTTGCCCCTGGTGAAAAAGCATTGCAAACGAGCATCAACAATGCATCAGCCAAATGGAACAAAAGCATTCAGGATCTGCTTCTTTTATCAAAGAAAGAAAAGGATGAACTATCGCAAGGATTAATTGATGAAGCTCTTTCTGATTATAATAAACTAGGCAGCAGAGCACAGACTATTCTTGGAAATGAAAAAATTCACTTTGAACCCATGGTTTCACAGACCCAGCAGGTTGGAAAAATTGGTTTTGCCTTTGAACATGCCATTAAAAACTTTGGAATGTATCAGTTTGTGGTACTGGCAGGCTGTATTTTACTTGATTTTGTAATCGTTATCATTATTTTATTGGTTACAGATTCCGGAAATTACAATGGAAGCAATGGCAGAAGTGTATTTAACAATAAAAGAAGCGGTAAAACGATCATCCCTAATAACTAATAAGCCATGGAAACCAATGAAAATTTAAAACCTTTGTCTTTTGAAACTGAAGAAGCCTTAAAGCCCCTTTCCTTTGAATTTCAGAATGATACCCCGCAAGATTTTGTTCCTATTGCCAAGACTATCTCCAATGATCTCAAAAATAAGGAAAGCAACTTTGTGTTCTTCTTTGGAACTGCAGAATCAGGAAAATCGGTTATTCTTTCTTCTATGCTGTATTATCTCAGATCCTATGCCGGCGTGCTGAGACCCAAACTTGGGACCCCAAACTCTAAGGAAGCCAATGTACTTCTCTCTGATTTCTTTGAAAATATAAGGCAGGGAGTTCTTCCCAACAGAACTACAAGGGATCAGGTTACCCGTCTGGATCTTGTTTTTGAACCCAATAACAGATCAAAAAGAGTGGTTCCGATAGACCTTACCTTTCTGGAAACTTCGGGAGAAAACCATAAAGACATCAGGAGAGGAGGAAGCTACCATAGCAGTATAGAGACCTTTCTTAATGCCAATATTCCGCTTACATTTATTATTGTTACCAGCTATGAATCTGCCTATAAGGATGACTCCTTAATCAATGAATTTCTGGATGAATTGGAAAGAAAGGGTAAAAACTTAAAATCCGTGAATGCCATCCTTGTGATTTCCAAGTGGGATAAGTCCGGAAGAATGGATGTAGAAAGTGCAGAAGCCCTTGACAGCTTCATTTCTGATCATCTGCCAATGACTTCACAGCGCATTGACACGTATGGCCTAAGCAAAACCTATTACACCGTGGGAAGTGTGCAAAATGCAACAGGAAGCGAAAGAATTAGTCTGCTAAACCTATCCACAGCGGAAGTCCTCTCCAAATGGCTGTACAGAAGCATTGTTGGGTATGATCTGGATTATGAAGGAACATTTTGGGAACGTTTAAAATTTAGTTTTACAAATTAATGGACACTACTTATTTTTTCTCTGCATTTGGTACATTCGGGAACCCGAATGGCTTTCGGCAATCTTTTTTTCTGGGTGGAAATAAGGCTATAGCCAAGGAGATCCGGACATTTGACTTGAAAACAGATGCCATTAAGCTATTCCCTCAAACCAGTATTTATTCTATACGAAAGGATTATGCCGGTGGAAGCAACCTTATCTCCTACTCTGTTTATACGTTTGCCAAGGAGCAAAATTCCGACAGAGGCGGTACGTTTATAGGGTCAGGGTTACTTTTCGTTGGAAAAGTGGCTTCAGAAAGTCTTATCATTAATACCTTGAATGAGTTTCAGGATCATCTTGAAAAAAACAACCTTTCAGACAGCGTTATTACGGTCAATCATTCTGATCAGTTTTCCATCCATAAACCTAAGGATTTTGATAAGATAGGATTTAACCTCCGTGAAATTGATGACCTTAGTTTTACGCAGTCCAGCAACAGCTATCTTGTGGTTTATTGCGAAACCAACCCTACCCAATTACAAAGCTTCTTTAGTCAGGCCATTGACCTTCTGAATGGGTATGATACAATTTTCTTTACCCAAAGCCATGAGATTGGAGAGTTTGTAAGACAAAAAGGAATTTTCAAGATTGTAGATGTGAATGGTTTTAAAAAGGAACTGGAGCATCTTCATGAAGAAAGAATCAGAATTGTTAAAAATACCCTTGCTGATTTTGAAAGAGAAAAGGAGAACCTAAAGGATGAAAAAGCAAAACTGCTTGAAGATCTCAACAGACAGATTGCACAGAATGAGAAACGACATCAGGAAAATGGAACTAAAATAAAGGAATCCAAAAACGGAATTGAAATCATCAAAAAGGAATACGATCAATATTCAGGAAAGATTGATGAAGTAATCAAAAGTCTTACGTCCGATGGAAAGGTAGAAGCAGCCCAAAAAAGACATCAGGAAAATAAAAGGTCATTTGCCCACATCATCAATCAAAACAAGAATATAGACTCTCTTACTACCCTATCCTCCAATGTAAGGCCTCAGGGAGGTTCTATGGAAACCCGACCTTACGGAAAGAGCGTTTCGGAATTCTACAGTTCTGGCGGAAATCACGAAAAAAAAGAATTCAGGCCGGATGGGTTTAAGATTGCAACATTGATACTAACCCTTCTATTAATTGGTGTTCTCATCCTGTGTTGTATGTGGATGCCAAAAGAATATTCTGCTGTATTTACAAATATATAAGTTCTGTAAGTGCATACAATTGCTATAAAAAAGCTCCTCAAGAATACTATTGAGGAGCTTTTTTAATCTTTTGCTTTAATTTATTGTTGTAAAGAACTACCGTTTTTATCTTTTAAAATACCATATATCGCTTCCGAGATCTCCGGAAGTTTTCCGCTGTAATTATTGCTTAACAAAATGATTGTTATTTTATTTTCAACATCCGAAAACAAGGTGGCTTCAAAACTACCTGCTCTTCCATCGTGGAAATGTTCTTTTAATTTTCCTTCCTCAAATTTCACATTCCCCAATGCTGACTGGCTATCCGCAATATTAAAACTTTGACCCAGTTCATATACTGAGTTTTTGTCGACTACTTTCTGAAAATGCAGCCCATCTGCCCATTTCAACAAGTCCACTGTTGTTGTATAGGTACCACCGGTAATAGGCAATTCTTCTTTATCCGGTACTAATTGACTGTTAAATCCTTGGGCAATGTTTTTTTCATCTGCAATGGGGGTCATTATGGAAGCATTCATTTGCAAAGGCTGGAATACAAACTTTTTGATATAGGTTTTATAAGGCATCCCTGTTAAATGCTCAATAATAAACTGTCTCAAAAAAAGATTGTTATTGTTATAATCATACTCTGTACCTGGTACAAATGTCAACTTATTGACCAACATTAAATCGTTGAAAATATCCTTATCATTTTTAATTGTTTTCCAGTTTACATTGGGAATTCCGCTTGTATATTGCAATAGGTCTTTGATGGTTACTTCATCTGCCCAACCGGGAAGTTCAGGAATAAACTTAGAAACATGATCAGAAAGCTTCAACTTTCCCTGTTCTTCTAATTGAAGCAAGGCAGCTGCGCTAAACTCTTTAGTAATGGAACCTAAATGAAATCTGTATTCCTCTGTTAATGGATTGGTCTTTCCGGCATCCGAAAATCCAAGTGAAGCCTTATAAATGATCTTATTGTTTTTTGAAACCAAGACATTCCCGTTAAATATGCCTTCTGTATAAGCAGATTTCATTAACTTATCTAACTTGTTTACAGATTCTTTAAATTCTTTTGGGGTTTCTTTTCGGTTAGAATCAGAATACGCTGTTTTTGCCTGCGCAGAAAAATGAACAGGAATATAAAATAGACAGAAAAGTAGACCGTACTTTTTCATTATTAATTATTGTTTTTTAGGTTATGATATTTTCTCACCAAGGACTCATACTTTTTGGGAGTATATTCAATGATGGGTTTATTTTCTCCGTCAAATAAAATCATCGCAGTACGCTTAGGAAAATTTCGTACGTCCACAAACCATGTTATCTTTCCATTGGAGAATTTGAACGTCTTTGCATTGGTTCTGCCAATCATTATCTTTTCTGTGGCACCATTGAATTCTGCATAGAGCCTGTCTGCGATTTTCTTATGATCACTGATACAGTCTTCTGAAGCTTTAATATTTTCATTTTCCACAAAGAACAAGGCCTTGGTGGGCCTAGTGATTCCAAAATTGGCTTTATCTTCGGCAGTGGCTATCCTTACCACTTTTGAGGCACAGGAACATACAAGGAGCAACAGGATTACAAAAGAAGATATTTTCATCAGGTGTATCGTTTTTTATTTTCAAACCTCATCTAAAACCTAGAAATTCAATGATTTATAAAATTCTGTTTTCATGATGTTTTTTGAAAAATATTCTTTATTCAAAGACAATGCATTCCAAAAGAGAATTTTCTTCCCCCTGAAAGTAAACTCTAGGAAGTAATCGGGACGTGCTACAAAGGTTTTCAAGGCTTTATCAATATCTCTTTTCAGCTTTTTTTTATCATCATTCTCTGCCATGGCTATGATCCCCTTTTCACCTAATTCATAATTCCACTGGGAATTGATCAGGGCCAAAAGATAGCCATAAGCCTCATCTTTTCGTCCCAGATTTTGGTATACTTTCACCAGATCATATTCAATTCTGTGGGAGTCTTTTTCTACAGTGGTTCCACTTACACTGAATAACTGATGTTCTACAAGTGCCTTTAGGAAATACTTTTCTGCCTGCCCATAGTCCTTTTTTCCAAGAAATACGTCTGCCAGAGCATGGGATGCTGTATGGTTGATATTCGCAATTTCCTCATCAAAATTATCTTTGTACCTTTTATCAATCTTCAGGTCTGCAAAATAACGCAGTTCCTCAATATAGTTGGCAATATTGGTTCTTTCCAGCTTATCCTTAAGGTTAGAGGTATATTGTATTAAAGTGGGGTCAGACTTGTAAGGTTCATCTCTTATCAGATATCTTAGGCCTGTCCGAAGCTCATCTATCCTATAGTTATGATACAACGGATTGGCCCGTGCAACGCTGTCTATTTTCTTTCTCGTATTATTCACCTGTGAAAATACAGTGTTTGCAGTACATGTAAAAAGGATGCAGGTGAGTATGGCTTTCATTATTATTAATCTTATTTTTAAAAGTACAAAAATAGGATGAATAGAATCAAAACAATATTGTGTACATTTAAGAAGTGACAAATGCTTAACAATATGATGAGAAAAACGATAATTTCGATACTTTTATCCTTTCCATACTTTTTGGTATTTGCACAAAAGTATCCTGATCTGTTTCCTGTAAGTGACAGAAAAAAGGATATATTGGCTATTATCTTGCGGATGGAACCAATGTGGTCCCACCACAGTTTTGTAGTGCTTCCAATAATACAGACGGTTATTATCTGGTTTCCAGGGCTGAACATGAATATGATGAGTCAGGAAGAAGAAAGGAAGAACATGTTCCCGGCACTGAAAAGTATGGCCTCCTCAACAGAAAGGGAGAATGGATCATCAATTTTGAGAATAACTACAGCATGATTGGCCTCACCAATGGGTTTGTAATGGTTTTCAAAAATGATCTGACCGGAATTGTAAATGATAAAAATGAAATCTTGATTCCTATAGAATATGAAACTCTTGACCCCATGTACAGCAATCTTATTGCTGCTAAAAAGAATGGAAAAAAAGGAATAATAGACCTAGATAACAAGACCCTTGTTCCGTTTCAGTACGATGAAATTTATAGTTTTTATCTTGTAAAAAGTAAGAATCGGTATCACGCTCTCGTCAGGGTTGGAGACCAATGGGGTGTAATTGATGAAAAAGGAAAATACATTGTAGAATTAAACGATACGGAACTTGTTACCCTTACCGATACTTCTGTTATTATTCAGAAAAACGGATTATATGGTCTCTCGGACTTTAAGCTAAAAACAATAATCCCTGCCGAATATTCTGAACAGCTTTTTACCGGTGAGGAGATCCAATTTTTGAAGAATGGTATTGATTATTTTTTCAGCCCTTCCGGAAAACTGCTTAGAAAAGAAAAAGCAAATTGAAAGAGAAATTATGGTTATTTTTTAATATTTAGCAATAGCTTTTTTAATAAAAAGGACGTTTAAGTTATTTGAAAATCCATGGATTTTCCTTTATTAATATTTATATTTTGAAATGAAGAAATGAATCAAAAAATATTGATCTTTATAGCCCTTACTACAGGTATTTTCCTGTCATCGGCACAAACGTTGACATCTTCTGAGATTTGGTATGACATCATGTCTAATGGGGTAAATACAGATCGTCTTTTAACTCAAAAAGGATTCAAGCTCAAGTATTCAGGACCGAAAAAAATGGGTGGTCATTTAGCTTGCTATTTCAATAAAAAATCTGATGAATGGTTGTTTATTAATGATAATGAGCAAGGTAAAACGACACAGGTATCTTATCTTCTGCCTACTTTAAAAAAATACAAAAAAAATCAGATTGAAAAGAAGAGGTTATTAATGGGTGAAGAGGTAAAACCTATGGGGAAGACCTATCAGGAGAGCAAAATATATTACCATCTTACCTATACCTTTGAAAAAGTAGAAACCCCTCCGGCTAAAAATTAAATACAACCAACACAAAATCCAATGAAAGTACTAGCAGTCATTACCCTTTTATCAGCTATAGTTTTCAGTAGCTGCAACAAGGCGAAACAGGTTTCAGGAACCTATATTATTCAGTCGGAAATGCTTCCAAAAGTAAATGGATGTTGTGCCAATACGGAAATAATACGGCTAAATGAAGACCAGACATTCAGTATGTATCATCAAAATGACCAGGGAGATTATACCACCAAGGATTTTGCTCAGGGAACATTTCAGCTGACAAAGGGTGTTGTTTCCTTGAAGCCTGATTCTGTTAATAGCAATCTTGATCTTTCAAAGGCAACGTTTAGAAAAGACCACGCAGATCACGGTCTAGACTACCTTACCCGACTGGATAACAAAGCAAAATACCATAAAATTGATTTTAAAAAAAGCAGATTCACTCTCTATTCGGCGTGTTAATTCCGATAACTGGGAAAGTGAAGAAATAACAATCAAAAAAGACGGCAGCGTTCGCTATGTATTATATTCAGCGGGCCCATCACAACCTACGATTTCCCACACCAAAAATAAGAAACTTACCGAAGAGCAGTTTCGACAATATGTAGAAGCTATGTCTCAAAGCAGCATTTTTCAACCGGGAATAACGTCCAAAAAGCATGAAATTTCTTTGTTATTGAGCCTTTCGGAACAGAACATTCTGCTCTATGATCACAATAACATCGATAAGACTCTTTATGATTTCTGTTTTGAAAAAATACGCGGCTGGGTACAGTAGATTCATTATAAAACCCAATTGATTAGGATCCCGGTATTCCACGATGTACACATTCTGCTTCAAGAATGTTCATCATGGTTCGGTCTCCTATTGAAAAGAAATAAATCTTTCCCAACACTTTCATTTTCACAAAAAATCCCCTTCGGGGAGCACCTGTAATCTTAAGATCTGTAATATCTGCCCAGGGAAAAGCCAATACCCTGCCCAGCTTAAATACATATAACCTTGATTCATCAATAATAAAAGGCGGGGTAAGCATAAAACTATCCAGTATATTCATAGACCGGTTTACCTCAATCATTTTTTCGAAGTGTTTCTGATCCAGGCTCCCTATAACTTTCCTGTAATTTTGTATCATTTTATTCATTAATCGGGAAATAAGTAGAAAAAATAATATCCCCAATCCTGTCATCCCTCCCAGCAAAAGGTAGCTATCCCTCATTCGTGCATTATACCTTTCCGCATCTAATCTTCCGTGAAAACTCAAGGTATCAAATAGAGTCAGAAAAAAAGGAAAAGATAATACAATAACTAGAAAGGCAAGAAAAATAATCTTTATTGTACGTTGCCGCGCTTTCATACGTCTGAAATAATCTTCCCGCTTTCGGATAGTTACCTGATCTCTTTGTTCATCCAAGGAATCTGGCTCCACAAAGGCTCCCTTTTGCCCTGATCCGGAGATAAATCCAAAGAAGAGAACAGCAAGTACTATAATTATGGTAATAAAAAGAAAGGCTATCGGCATACAGATCTTTTAAATAGTAATAATTGAGTGATGAATAGTTTTCAAATTCCTGAAAGACGAACATATTAAAAAAAATTGTTATATCTGCACTTTTTGAAACCACTTAATAAATTCGAATCAAAACCACTAATAAACAAACGTTTACACTATCTCCATCAATACTCTGATTGGACTTCCAAGCCTACTATCTACCCCTTTTCAACTTGTGCAACAGAACAGTATTATGAATCAGACTCATCTTAAAATATTATCTTCGTAAAAAATTTGACAAAATGAAAAAAATAATATTTCTGGCGTCTGCTCTTCTTGTTTTAAATTCTTGTGTGGTAAGAACTGCTACAAAAGTAGTTTCGGGGGCAGTAAGCATAGGATATAAAGCGGTAAAAGGAACTGTAAACGGAATCAGCTGGGCTGTAAGCAAGGCCAAAGGGAAAATAGATGAAGACCGATTGGATGGAACCTGGAAAGTGGTAGGCGTTTATCGTGGTTCATTTGAAGATTTCTCTAAGGATCAGAACCCTGACGGTTCATTTACATCTGACTGTACAGAGAGTTTTGATCAGATTATTTTTAAGGCTAATAAATCCAAATTCAAGCCTGTACATTGCAGTTCTGACAAAGAAGACTGGGTAAAGTATTCTCTAGAATTTGGAAAAAATCCTATAACCAAGGAAAAAGAAAATTATATAGAATACAACTCCAATAATTATATTTCAGTTATTGATGTAAATAGCAAGACTATGGTTCTGGAGGGTAATCTGATCCCTAAACTGGCTTTTTCAGGCGCCAAGCTATATCTTTTGGAAAAGGTAAAGTAAAAATCTCAGCCTTTAAATAAAATATAAAAAAATGTCTGTTTCCCGATTTGAGAAGCAGACATTTTTTATCTGGATATTTTATAGTATTTCTTTCCTTACACATTCCACAGCTTCTATGGTTGAGTTTGGTAGTGTATGGTTATCTGTTTTCTATATCAACAATTTTCTTTCCCTGACTTCCCAGATAGTGAAGAACAAGTTTTTCATATACTTTATAGCCATCATCCACGTTGGTAAATATCAGAATTCCTTTTCCTGTTTTTGGCAATACAAAGGCAATACATCTTGTTCCTTTATCAGCTCCCCCATGAGAGAGTGCATAGTCGCCATTTCCAAGATCATATACTGAAAAGCCCAATCCGAAATAAACATCTTCCTTTATTTTCGATTGTTTTTTGATCATTTCCTGAAATACTTCCGGTTTCAGATCTCTTCCTTTCATAACATTAACCATAAAATTTCCATAATCCTCTATGGTCGTGTGCAGATCATCGGCAGCATTGGCTGTTTTATTCTTCTCTGTTGGGTAAGGTTCTCCCTTTTCATTATATCCAATGGCAAACCTTGATTCATCCGTATTTTTATCCCAGATATAATAGGTATCATTCATTTTAATCGGTTGAAAAATAAGCTCATGGGCAAGTTGTTCCAATGGTTTCTTGAATTTCTTTTCCAGAGCTTTTCGAAGATATTCAAAACCTTCTCCTGAGTATTGATATTTTGTTCCCGGATCAAACTGGAAATTCAGTTTTTTGTCAGCATTCATCCATCTCCAGTTGGGAAATCCTGTCTGATGGGTCAGAATAAGTCGGGTCGTCAGCTTTGTATGTCTCGGTTCATTGGCAATATCCGGATCTGTCCAATAGGGATCAAGAGGTTCATCCAGTTTCCATTTCCCCAAACTTATGAGACGTAATGCAACCATTGCGGTTACAGGTTTGGTAAGGGAAGCTACATTGAAATAGGTATTATAAGGTGCGGGAACGTTCTTTTTTATGTCTCCAAAAACCTTCACTTGTTTCAGTTCTCCGGCCTCAATAATTCCCAGTCCAAGGGTTGGTATTTTATTTTCCTTTAGCCAGTTTTCAATTTCCTGATCGTTTTCAAAAACTGTTTTCAGATCATTAGCTTCCTTGGCATGATGATCAAAGCTCAATGATCGTGTTAGCTTCCAGTCTCCATTTTCCAAAGTCCAGAGATTAGTGAACTTGGCTCCTCCAACTAATTTTTCAGGTTGATTTTTTTCTTTTTCATAAAAGACATGATCACCATTCTGAATGGCTGCATAAATTTTTCCGTTTTTATATAGTGGATAAATTTGAGTCGTTTTATCTACCAAAACTCTTTTGGCTCGATAGGTATCCGGATCTTTGCATAATCCATTTTTAAAGTCGGTCATGAATTTTCTTTTATCGGAAAAGCCATCTTTATCATGATAAAATTCAAATTGATCACCGAGCAGAGTTTCTGTCTGTTTTATATTACAGGTATTAAACCCCACTGAAAAAAGCAAACTGTCTTTCGACATAATGGTTCTGTAAAGAGGATCTGTTTTTCCTATTTGTGCATGAGCCCCACAAAAAAACAGAATAAAGAAAAAGGGAATCAACTGAGCAGACTTTGTCATTGTTATTTTTTTGACAAAGATTATATTTCCAAGTGTTTTTTGACTAAAAACAAACCCGACAAAAACCCGACAATGCCCTGACAATATTTATATCATACTGAATTTCAATCTGTAATATAATTTTTTATTTCGATCAATTTCTGCTGCATTACGAAGAATAATAAATACATTGGAAAGCACAATAAGGATCATCAGTATCAATGTAAACTGTCTCCCCAGCTTTACAAAAATGCCCAACATGAATACAATTGGTGCCATAACCGTCCATATCATCTGAACTGAAATAATCTGTCTGGCCAAGGTATTTCTCTGCTTCATTTTAAACATTAGAAGAAGCGGAACAAGAATATTCAATGGTGGCAAAAGAATGAACAACAGTGAGGAAAGGTTGATTATTTTGATCCGGGAATAATTGATATCAGATTGCTCTTCTTCTACCTCTGTTATTTGCTTATCATCTGTTACTTCGTCTATTTCGGGAGTTGCTGCAATATCCTGTAATAAGCTTTCTTCTATATCCAATGCCTGTGCAAGAGCCCTTAAGGTATGCCCTTTTGGCTCTGTACCTGCCTCTATCCGCTGAATTGTTCTTACAGAAATTTTTGACTTCTCCGACAATTCTTCCTGAGTAAGATTCTTCTGTTCTCTTGCAGTTTTTAGCTTAGACATAGTTTAATATATTCTGATAAAGGGTATTTTTAATTAATTTCTGACGGCTAATTTACAGCTTTTTCAAAATTAAAAACATAAGATCATGGAAAGAATCAGCATCCATCCATTAAGCACTATAATTATGTTATCATGGGTATTTCTCACAGCCGAAAAATAGATATTCTTTTTATTGATTTTTTATTAATTATTGATGAGAGTATTGCTCCTTGTTCTAATTAATGAGACATTTGTATAAAAATTAATTGAAATGATACCCTTTCATGAACTCTTCTTTTTTGTTCTGGCAGCGCTTGTTTTAGTGATAAGCCCCGGACCTAATATGATTTATCTGATTTCAAAATCAATAACCCAGGGAAAAAAGTCAGGTTTTATCTCATTAGCAGGGGTGGTATGTGGCTTTTTGTTTCATATTGTTATGGTATCATTTGGTTTAACGGCTGTTCTCTTGGCTGTTCCTTTTGCCTATACAGTTCTTAAGGCGGTAGGAACAATTTACCTTTTGTATCTGGCTTATCAGGCCATTAAGCCCAACAGTAAAAACATTTTTGATGTTGAGCAAAGCAATTCCCATGACGGTCCTAAAAAACTTTTTACAGTAGGCTTTTTAACGAATGTACTCAATCCAAAGGTGGCTGTCTTTTATTTATCATTCTTCCCACAATTTATCAAACCCGAATACGGTTCTGTACTCACTCAAAGTCTGGAGCTCGGCGTTGTTCAGGTGCTTGTAAGCTTTAGTGTTAATTTTGTGATTGTTCTTACGGCAGCAAGAGTAGCACTATTCTTTTCCCATAACCCAATCTGGATTAAAGTACAAAAGTGGTTTATGGCCAGTGTACTGACTTATCTTGCGGTGAAGATGGCATTTTCAAAGGCTAAATAACGGGTACTTTAAATTTTACAACATCCATTCAAAAAGATGAAGCAGCCTATTCCAACCTACGATTTAAGTGATATTTCCCAGCATTCTTTTTTTATTGAGAGAATGGAAAAACGCAGCAATAGTTCGGAATATAAGCTTTTGGATAAAGGGATACATCGTGACAATCATTATATTTTCACTTGTATGGAAAGCGGGCATGTAAGAATGATGGTGGATTTTAATATGATGGAAGCACAGGATCCTACCATTTTCTGTGTATTACCCGGACAGGTGCATCAGGGACTTTTAATGGAGGATGTTTACGGATGGTTTATAGCCATTAAAGCAGATCTCGTTCCGGATGCAGTACGTTCTGTATTTGAGGAATCTCTGGAAACCATTCAACCCCTCTCAGTTGATACAAGCTGGATTGAAAAACTAAATATTATTGCCAATCTGCTCTATGTTTCTTATTCCGATGAATCATTGACTACTTCCAAGGAGGGATCTTTAATTATCCAGTCGTTGCTTAATGCCCTTACCGGAATGTTTTCTTTTATTTATTCTTGTGAAAGCTATTCGGAAGTATCCGGTGAAAGTAGAGCCCTACAACTGACAAGAGCCTTTAAAATATTAGTAAGAAAAGAATTTAAAACCCTGAAAAGTCCATCAGAATATGCAGAGGCTTTAAATATCTCAAGAGGTTATCTTACAGAGGTTATTCGTGAAGTGACGGGAAAACCTGCACAATATTGGATTCATCAGGAAGTTTTAATGGAGGCAAAACGATTACTGGCTTTTACCCATCTTACAGTAAAAGAAATAGCCTATGAATTGGGATACAGTGATCATACTTATTTCAGTCGTTTATTTTCAAAACTGGAAAGCATCTCACCATCAGAGTTTAGGACGAAAACACAAAACAAACAATAAACCACGAATAGTCCAATCAATTCCCTGAAACGGCTATCGGTATATTTCAATTTTGCAACGTCCTTTGCAATAAAAATATTTATGTCAAGTTTACCAAAATGGGTCAATGACACGATAGAAAATGTCTGGTCCTCAAAATTTAAAACCTGCACCGTTGTCCACATAGAAAATATTTCCAATACTCTTCGTAGAGTCCGTTTTGCAACAGACTTAGAAGATATTCACTTCGAACCGGCCTATGCCATAGGAATAAGAATTAACGACCGCGATTTCCGCAATTACTCTCCTTTCAATTTTAATAAAGAAGAAGGTACTTTCGATGTTGTATTTCATCTTCATGATACCCATGCGGTGGGAAGTGATTTTGTAACCCGTCTATCCATTGGAGATCCTATAAAAATATTGATACCAAGAGGCAGGCGTTTTTTTGATGCCAATGCTAAAATCCATTTCTCCATAGGTGATGAAACTTCATTGGGAAGTTCGCTTTCTATTAAGGAGGCTGCAGAAAAATCTACCTGTTCCTACATTTGTCTTCATGAGCTTGAAGAACCAACAGCCTTGGAAGCTCTTAGTTTATATGGCTACCATGCTCCTAAAAACAACACGATGAGCATTATAGAAGCAATAAGCGACTTTCTACAGGAAGAAAAACAGGCGGTATACAACAATGATGTTATTTTTTATCTTACCGGAAATGGAGAAAGAATGTCATTGATCCGAAAATTCCTCAAGGCTAAGGATGTAGCTCCGAAGTGCATTAAATCACAAGCTTACTGGATAGAAGGAAAGAAAGGATTATAAAAAAGCAAGTCCGATTCCTGCAACTTTAGTAAGGTAAGATTGCAGGGATTTCGGACTTATTTTGGATCAACCTCATCTGTGAAGAGTTTTTTATTTCAAACCTTTTCCCAATCTTCTCACTTTTTCCAGCCATTTCACACGTTGCTCTTCTTTAGAATTTCTGATAATTCCTAAATAAGTCACCTTTACCGGTTTTACCCCACAGAATTCTAAGGTTGATTTTTTCAACTGATTAACACTTGGTTTTCCATAGACAAGCCAGTAATACCAACCCGGCTGATCTAGGGTTGTGATAATATGCGCGGTTTTCTCTTTTAAAAGTTGATCCCACCACACCGAATTTTCTCTGTATTGATAAGCAAATCCTGGAAGAAAAAGTCGATCTATAAAACCTTTCATAAGGGCAGGCAAGCCTCCCCACCACACCGGATGTACCCAAACCAGATGATCTGCCCACTTAATAATTTCCCATGCTTTTACCAAGTCAGGCTCCAGTTCCATTCTTTTTTGATAACCAAACTGTAGATTAGGATTAAAATTGAGATCAGCAATAATGATTTCCTTGATTTCTGCATCTGATTTTAAGGCTCCTTCTTTGTAAGCCGAAGCTATTCCAAAATTGAAAGATTCCTTATTGGGATGCCCGTTGATAATGGCTATTTTTTTCATTATGATAGGTTGATGTTAATTGTTTCGTAGGCATTAAGCTGTGCCAGTAATGACAATGGCTCGTGCAATTGATGGCTGAAATACACCTTACTTTCATGAGGATTTCTCATTAATTCCTCTGTATGCAAAACAGCAGACAAGGCTGTCAGTTCAGCCTGTCCCTTTGTGCTTTGCAGGCTCAGTTTCTTATTTCCTTTTTTATCTTTTACAATAATTTCAAAGACAGCCTGATCACCCTTTCCACTGGATCCGAAAATCATTTTTCTTTCCTTTAAAGATAAGATATTAAAGACCCTTAAATATTGAAAGCTGCCGAGCAGCCAGGTAATAAACTTAGAATTATAAGTCATCTTTACACTTACATTAGGAACTCTTTCTATCTTATTGAGAATGTAAAGATCGGGAACATCAAAGTTATAGGCACTCCTTTTTCCGATTCCAAAGGAAAAATCAAACGTTTCGGTATCTAAAAAATGTCGGATAGAAACAGGTTTATCGTTTTTATAATCATGGAAAGGCACCGCTACATTTTCTGCCATAAAATGAGCAGAACTTTCCCCTGCCAGATCTTTAACAGAATAGTATACGAAGAGCTTCACCTCCTGAATGCTGTCTGCGTCTTGTGAAATTGTATTAACCAGCCCCGGCACAATCCCACCCATCCAGCCGGAACTGAATACAATTCTGCTGTTTACATCTGCTTTTTCTGCAATCTTATAGGCTTTTGTCAGATCGGGCGTGGGTTTTGTAATATCCAGATAATCAATATTATTCTTGATGGCATATTGCAGAACCTGATCCGACTTATCATTTACTGAAAGAATAATCAGGTTTATTTTTTTATCAGAAATAACCTGAAAAGAAGCAGAATTGGTTACATCAATTTTCAGATCTCTATCGGACTTCCCGCCTTTTCTTCCTCCAATAAAAACAGTTACATGAGGGTTTCTTGATTGTAATATACGTGCAATTGTCTTGCCTACCATTCCGTTTCCTCCAATGATGAGAATATTATGCTCCATATCTTTTTTTTACAAAATTATAGAGCCGAAAAACCAATAAACAGGACAAATGTCTAAAAAGAAATTTCCTTTCTGATACGGCTTAAATGCCGTTGGGTAATACCCAAATAGGATGCAAGATACTGTAACGGAATCTTTTGAATATAGTCCGGATAGTTTTTTAGAAGAGCTATATAGCGTTGGGAGGCACTGTCTCTCTGAAGCTGGAAAAATCTATTCTCAAGCTCAAGGTATTCCTGCTCAGCAATGATTTTTAAAAATTTAGTCCAGTTAAGGTCATCCTGTACAATGGCATCCATTGATTCTTTTTTGAGAACCAACAGTTCTGCATCATTAATGGCCTGCATGCTTTCTTTACTGAGAGATCCCGAAATAAATGATGAATACGCCGCCATCATTGTATTAGGAAATCTGAAACAGTAGGTCATATCCTTGCCATCATCGGAAAGATAAAACGAACGGAAGATACCGGACTTAATAAATGCTACTTCCCTGCACCTTTCGCCTTCGTGGATGAAATAGTCATTTTTATTTACTTTTCTAAGCTCAAAAAGTTGTAAAAACTCCTCAATCTCACTTTCTGAAAATAGATTAAAGCTTCGAAAAAAATCATGTACCATTATTTCAAATTTCTTATACGGCGAAAATAAATAAAAAAAAATCATCCCAGAGTGGGATGATCAACCGTTTTGAATTTACTAAGTTATTGTATGAAGATATGAATGATGTTTTGTTGTCACAAAGATAAATACAGTGTAGTTTCCTTTCATCAGGGGAATCCCTAAAGTTTTATCCGTAAAAATACGGTTGTATGAATGAAAAAGCCCTGCAAGAAATACTTACAGGACTTTAGCTTATCTAACAATTATTTTGTTTAAATTAAGGGGACAGGCTCCATATCAGAGTTTAATGTTTATTTCTGATCTTATGCCTTATCATTAAAGCGGGCTTACCAGCTGTAAGAACCATTCTTTAACTTCTCCTTCCAAATGAGGTCCTATTTTTTCCTCACAAGTTTTGTGGTAGCTGTTCAACCATTCGATTTCTGTTTCTGAAAGAATTTCTTTTACAACAGTATCCTTAAAGAACGGGCAGAACGTCAGGGTTTCAAATTCATAGAATGTTCCATGAATTGTTTTCTCTGCTTCTTTCACTGCAATAAGGTTTTCATGACGAATTCCATATTGTCCTTCAAGGTAATATCCAGGTTCGTTGGAACAAACCATCCCAGGAAGAAGGTCCTGAGGATTCAGATCTTTTCTGATGCTTTGTGGTCCCTCATGTACGTTCATGAAGCTTCCCACACCATGTCCTGTTCCGTGGTTGAAGTCTTTCCCTTCCATCCATAGCGGAAGCCTTGCAATGGCATCTAAGTGTACTCCTTTTGTTCCTTTCGGGAATTTTACCATTGACAAGCGAATCAAGCCCTGCAATACCAATGTAGAGTTTCTTTTGAACTCTTCAGAAGGTGTGCCCAAAGCAAAAGTTCTTGTAATATCTGTAGTTCCTTCAAGATACTGACCTCCTGAATCTACAAGGATTGTTTCCTCGTTGGTTACCTCTTTACTTCCTTCTTTTTTTGCAGAATAATGCATGATAGCACCATTATCCTTATACCCTATTATGGAACCGAAGCTTTCTCCTACAAAGTTCTCCCCTGCAGCACGGAAACCTCTTAGTTTTTCGCCGATGGAATATTCATTCATGGCTTCTTTTCCTGCATTGTGGGTAAGCCAGTAAAGGAATTTTACCATGGCTACTCCGTCTCTTACCATTACTTTTCTGAAACCTTCCAGTTCAACCTCATTTTTCTGAGCTTTCATCAGGTTTCCAGGAACCGGAGCCTTAATAAATTGGTTATCTGCCTTTAATGTTTCAAAAATCTGCTGGTTACTGTTTGGAGAAACCAATACTTTTTCATTTTTGAATTCTTTCAGATAGTTATAGAACTCTTCGTAAGGCATCATTTTTACGAAAGAATCATCCATTTGCTTTCTGGCTGCTACTTCAAGTTTTTCCAAACCTGTGAATAGAACAGCGTCATTCTTAGTGATTACAATGTATCCTAAAAATACTGGATTGCTTTGTACATCACTTCCTCTCAGGTTAGATGTCCATGCTACATCATCCAAACTGGAGATGATATGAACGGTTGCTTCCTGTTCTTCCATCTTCTGACGGATAGCAGAAAGTTTATCAGCCACAGATTTACCTGCTCTTTCTACAGGGTGTACAAAGATGGGGTTAGTGGATGGAGTTCCTCTTTCTTTCCAAACCTCCTTTAAAAGAGGGATATCAGCAAGGGTAATATTTTTTGAATTAAATTTTTGAGAAAGCATTTCCCAATTGGCATTAGAAGCCGCTAAGGCATTTACAGCCACCTTACCTCCGGCAGGAATTTCAGAAATAATCCAATCGATATAATTGGGCGTTCCTTCTAGTCCGTCCTTGAAAAGGTCTATTCCTGAACCGTCCAATTCAATGGCAGCCTGTGTAAAGTATCTTCCGTCTGTCCAAAGTCCGCCTTTATTTTTGGTAATTACCACAAAACCGGCAGAACCTAAAAATCCTGAAAGCCAGGCTCTCTCCTGCCATTCTTCAGGAAGGTACTCACTCATATGAGGATCTGCAGAATATACTATAAATGCATCAACATTATTTTTCTGCATTTCTTCACGAAGCGCAGCAACTTTTTCCTTTGAAGTCATTCTTTTCATTTTTAAACACCGAAAGTTACGAAAAATTTGAAGTCAGAGCGTGAAATCAATGCCCTATTTTTCTTAATAATCTGTTATTTTTTCATTCATCTCAATTAATGATATCAATTGGTAAGCCTGATCATTGAATTTGAAAAAATTTGAGGCTCACAGATCTAATTTTCATATAAATGCTACGCGTTTTATGACAAATGGCAACAAGTATATTCTATTGCATGCTATTTCTTTATTTTTCTTTTAAAACTTTAAAATTTTCAGCAAATCAAACAAATAACCAAACATATTTCATGAAATAAAACCTAATTAATTATTAAAACAATAAGCTTTTGGAAAGATTATTGCTGTATTCTACGATATGAAACAGCAGAATTATAAAAATCACAGGAAGTTTTATCCACCTCATCATTTTATCTATCTTCCTTTATTGATCATATTGGAAATATTTGGAATCTACAAAATAGGGAATGATCCTGATAATAAACTGATCTGGAGCTTGTTTTCCATAGTGATCTTTCTGCTTTTTTATCTTGCGTTTATGACTAGGCAGCATTATGCGCTAGGACTTCAGAATCGTATGGTTATTCTTGAGTTCAGGCAACGATATTTTGAGATTTTCAATAAAAGATCTGATGAGACGGTTGAAAAATTAAGATTTGACCAGATTGCAGCGTTAAGATTTACGTATGATGATGAATTTAAGGAGCTTTTATACAAAGCGTTGCATGAAAATATTTCCGGTGACGAGATCAAGAGATCCATTAAAAACTG
Organism: Chryseobacterium aurantiacum; assembly: GCF_003020585.1. GTDB lineage: Bacteria > Bacteroidota > Bacteroidia > Flavobacteriales > Weeksellaceae > Chryseobacterium > Chryseobacterium aurantiacum. Next base: position 1,014,049 of record NZ_PXUE01000001.1, on the reverse strand, counting down.
GAAAGCCGATCAACTCAGAGTTTAATACACCAACAAAATATAAGGCTATGAAAAAGTGGAGCTTTTACAGTATAACAATATTCAGCTTGTTGACCCTAACAGGCTGTACAGCGGTTGAAACAATTTTTAAGGCAGGAATGTGGTGGGGAATCCTCATAGTCTGTGTAATAGTAGTGATTCTTTTACTTATTTTTTCGAAGGGTAAAAACTCTTAACCATTTTCTATGGAGGAGAATACAGATTTAGAGAAGATCTCTCACCTGAAGCCATCTAAGATTGTGAAAATCATGAAGGATCCGGAAGCTTCTGCAAAGGCGGTACATCTCGTATATACCACCGATGCAGAAAATACCGGAATTACGCGTAAAAAAAACGGTAAAAAGTATTCTTATTACAAGGATGGTAAAAAAATAAAGGAGAAAGATGAAATCTCCAGAATTAATAAACTGGTGATCCCCCCGGCATGGGAAAATGTATGGATTTGTGCGTTGGAAAACGGGCATCTTCAGGCCACAGGTTTTGATGTAAAACAAAGGAAGCAGTATCGCTATCATCCTTTGTGGAGCGCTTTGAGAAACCACACAAAATTCTACAGAATGCTACAGTTTGGGTATGCACTCCCGGATATCCGACTTCATATAGAACAGGACCTCGCCTTGAGGAGCTTTGAAAAGCGCAAGATACTTGCCCTGATCGTCAGCCTATTGCAAAAAACCAATATCCGGATTGGTAATAATGTCTATGAAAAGCTATACGGATCTTTTGGCCTTACTACATTAAAAGGTAAGCATGTAAAAATCAAGGGACAAAAAATAACATTTTCATTTAAAGGAAAGAAAGGAGTCATGCATCATATTGATCTTCGGAGCAAAAGATTGGCAAGACTGGTACAAAAATGCAAAGAGATCCCCGGAAAGGAACTTTTTCAATATTTTGATGAGGATGGAAATCTACATTCCGTAGATTCCGGAATGGTGAATGATTACATCAAGGAAATAAGTGGTGAAGATTTTACCGCCAAGGATTTCAGAACATGGTCCGGAACAGTGAGTGCCTTGATTGCCTTTAAGGAGATTGGGTATGCAGAAAGTGATACTCAATATAAAAAGAATGTAAAAGAGGCATTGGATATTGTTGCAGAACATCTCGGAAATACCACTGCCGTTTGCAGGAAATATTATGTACATCCCGTGGTTATCAACCTTTATGAAAACAATACGATCAGAAAATATCTTGACGAATTAGAAATTATTGAAGAAAACAACGGAAAAGCCGACCTGACAAAAGTGGAAAAGCTTGTTCTTAAGATTCTGGAAAACGAGAAGATAGTTTAACATTCTATTTACTTAGGAACTCTATTTGTCAAAAACTGAGTTCTATATTCTTTAGGGGTAATGCCAGCAATTTTTTTGAATAGCTGGGTAAAATGGGATGCAGTCTGAAAATTCAGTTCATAAGCAATCTCTGCAATATCTTTACTGGAATGAAGGAGTGCCTTACTGTAATTGATATCAATCTCATTGATCCATTGTTTTGGTGATTTTTGCGTCACGCTTTTTACACATTTATTCAGATAACTTTCCGTTACAGATAGTTTATCAGCATAGTATGCCACCCGCTTTTCTCCCACATGATATTTGAACAAAAGATCCCGAAACTGAAGAGACAATTCCATGGGACGTGTAGCAGACTTGTGATGGGTATCTGAGTCTGTACTCAGCATTTTGATCAGAATAAGGTGAAGCATGGTGACTACCACATCATTTACGTTAAGATTACTGAGCCATAATTCCTGTTCCATAATGAGGAGAAGCTGCGTTATGGTACCATAAGTAAGGCTATCCAGATTCAGGAAAGGCGTCATAAAGAAAATACTGCTTTTATGCTTGGGGAGTTCCTGTTCGGATAGAATATTATTTTCGTAGGCAAGAAAAAAGCCTTCAATGTCATCTGACAATTCTACAGTTGCCGTTATTGTTCCTTGTTTAATAAAGATTACTCCTCCTTTTTCAGCATGATATTCCTTGTTTTCAAGATACTGTTTAATTTTCCCTTTGGTAACGAAAATAATAAAGTTAAAAGTTGTTCGGTACGGAATTACCGGCATTAGAATTCCTTTGAGATAATTCTCTATACGATAAAGCTGTATATCCGCATTATTGACTAATATTTTCTCCGCGATATTCGGAAGAAACAGTTTTTTGTATTGAAAATTGGATAATACTTCCATGATGAATTAATTGTTACAAATTTAATGCTGAAAATTGAATATGTTGATTGTTTTGTGTAATGTCGGATGTAAAAAGTATACATCCGACATTCTGCCTAAAACTTATAGTACACGCCTACTCTCACCCCAAACGGGCTTCCTGGTGTGTAAGTAAGATCTGTGATAGGTTCTGCTTCTCCTTTCAATTGGGTTTCTGTTGCAAACTGAGCTTCATTCCAATTCACATTGAAAAGGTTGTTCACCTGAATATTTGCTCCCCATTTCTGGCGGTTGTAGGAAAGCATCAGATCGTTTACAAAATAAGGCTTTGTCTTGATGCTGTTATCTTCCACTGCCGGTCTTTCTCCAAGATAACGGTATTGCAGTCCTAAAGAAAAGCCGTTCAGGAAGTCCCAGTTTACAGATCCTGTACTGGTCACTACCGGTGCCAGTGGAATATAATCCTGCCCTTTTTCTTCTTCAATGAATCTTCCGTGGGAGTAATTGATATCAGCATTCAGGTAAAAGTTTTCCAACGGTTGGAAGCGAATTCCCAGATCGGCACCAAATCGTCTTGATTTTCCGGATGGTTCAACTACAGCATCGTCTCCTACGTATACAAATTCCTGCTGCAGATCCATATACCAAACGGCAGGAGTAATAATAAGCGATTTGAAAGGATGTAATCTTACCCCAAAATCGGCCCCAATAGAATAAGGAAGAGTATTTTCATTTTTATTCGGAACCACTACTCTCAGATCATTGGAGTGGAAGCCCATTCCTGTTTTCAGGAACCACATTACGTTATCGTTCTGTGCATAGGAGAAGTTTAGTTTAGGACTTACCCTTGTTGCTTCCTTAGATTGTCCGGATGGTAATTGTTCTGCATCCAAAAGGTTGTGCATATTGAAAATAAAGTGATCAACTCTTAATGCCGGGTTGATTGTCCATTTTCCTGTTTTCCAAACCAATCCTGTGTAGGCATGAAGGTTGGTTTCCGTTCCGTTTACGTCTGACATTCTGTTGAGCAATACATCTCTGTGATAAACATGATTAAGCTGCAATGTATTGATATCATCATTTCTTAGCCCTATTCCTGAGGTCCAGTTGAGTGAACTGTTGGGAAGTGAGAAACTTTTGATATACTTCACTTCTGCACCGTAGATATTTCTTCCGTCTGTCTGCTGAATTTCATCTCCGTGATCTTTATCTTTTAAATAGAAAGTAAAATCGGAATAAAGGTTGAAGTTATATTTTGAATAAAATGCCATAGCATCTATCTGCTCAGAGGGAGAAATAATATGCTTAAAGTTCATCTGGAGGTTTGTTCTGGAGGTCTTCCCACCTTCGGTAGGATCTATGCTCCCCCATCTCCCAATAATCCCCTCGTCTACAGCACGTTCAGGAATCTGTCCTGACGCATTCCATGAAGAGTTGAATGTTGAAAACTGAATATTGAAATAATCATTATCAGTAAGCCATTGGTTATATTTCCCGAAAATATTGACTCTGTTAAAGTTCTGTTTTACATCAAAAGGTCCGTCTGTATAGTTGTATTCTGCAGCGATATAGGCATTTTTCCTCCCCAAATCATCATGCAGAATATTGAACATTCCCAGTACTCTTTTGGAATTAAACGAACCTCCCTCCAGCTTAATCATGCTATTTTTCAATCCGTTATAGGTTTGAAAATCGACATATCCTGCCGTATTAAAATCTCCTCTGTCCATATAATAGGACCCTTTTCCAAAGTCAATATTATTTACGGTTTCCGGGATCACGAAGTGCAGATCAGAATATCCCTGTCCATGGGCATGAGAAACAATATTCACAGGCATCCCGTCTACATTCACACTTACATCTGTACCATGATCTGCATCAAATCCTCTTAAAAAAAGCTGTTCTGCCTTTCCTCCTCCGGCATGTTGTGCAATGAATAATCCAGGCACTTTTCTCAACAGATCCTGCGCTGAATTAACCGGAAACTTGTTCAGGTCAACCTTGGTAATTGCTGATAGAAATGAGCTGTGATTAATGGCTACTTCTGAGATCTGAAATGGTTTATGCTGCAAAAAAATAACCTTACTTTTATCTTCATCATTGGTAACTACCCATTTTACCTCATCATATCCCTGACGGCTGATCACCAGTGTATCAGGAAGAGATTTAACAGGAACAGCAAAGGTTCCGTCTGTTCCGGTATGGGTATGGCTATTTCCGTGGTCGTATTTTACCAGGGCATCTGCAATGGGAAATTTGTCATCTGCATCTTTTATTAACAGTTGTTTTTCTGTTTCCTGAGCCATTGCTTTACCACTGAATGCCATTACCAGAAATACTGCTGCTATTTTAGTTATCTTCATTTTAATCTTTTTTTGAAAATGTACAATGCATGTATGATTCAAATACATTTTAGAGATATTGTACATTAAGTTTGTTAATTTTTTATATAATTTTAATCTTTTGGCTTATGAATTTTTCCTTGGAACAGTTTTCTTGAACTGTGTCAAAATATTTTTAACAAAGAGCGTAATCCATGTTCCTGCTACGAACGGGAAAGTAAGTACTCCGCCTACTGCGCCCAAGGTATTGTTGTCAACCAGATAATCATCAATGAGTACCGTTAATACCACAGCCATGAAAACCCAAACCCCGTCTATCTTTTTAAATCCTGAAAAAACGATGGCAGAAAGCACAGCATTGAACCCAAAAAGTCCCATGTGTATTTTATCAATAGGCTCACCGTGCATATGAGATACATAAGATCCCAAAATAGCTCCTAAAAAACCATATAAAGCAGCAGGTGGCGAACTGATAAAAACAGCAATAAAGAAAATGACTCCCGAAAGGACACCTCCCTGGAATATGACTTCCCCAAAGGCATTTGTACATGTAAGAAAATCATCGTAATCAACAGGTCCTGTGGCTGCAGAAATGGCTGCAGAAGGAGGAATCTCCGTGAAAGAATGTAATGCAAAAACACAAACCCACGTAATAATGATAAAAGGAAAAGTAAATACGGGAATTCTCTTTTGAATGAAGAAGTGTTGAATAATAGCTGCCAAAGCTCCACCCAGCACAATAAGAATCCAGATCAATAAAGTTGCCTGAAATACAAAAGATAATGCGACACCTACCAGCGCTGCACTGAAGCCATATAATCCGGCATCTATTTGGGATTGGTCATACCTCAGTTTCATGGCTGTAAAGGTTCCGGCCGCCGTTGAAAGCAATACCGCAACACCTCCCTGCCAGCTTCCCATAAAAATTCCTATCAGAAACAAAAGCCCGGTCCATCTGTTCTCCTGCAGCATAATCTGCCCGATTCCTTTTAAAACATTGTCTATAAAGGGTATTTTTTTTAAAAATTCGTTCATAGTTTTTTGTATAATCTATTTTATATAATGAGATATTAGATTTCAGGTTGGAGGTTATAGTTGAAAATTATTGTCATTAATTTCCACCCCATTACAACTCTCAAACCCTACCACACTCTAACCTATTTACCATCCCAGAAACACCATCCCGACTCCGCAAACCGTTACCACAGCTCCACTGACAACTCCCATATATCTTTCAAGTTTTTCGGTATTGAATAGTGTTGAGTAGCCATAGCGTCCTAAAAGAACCATACCCAGCATGGTGAGTACCGTAGTGGCTGTAAAGGAAGTAACAAGTACTGCTATTTCAGACATGGAGTGCTTTACTCCGGAATAGAATAATAAGGGAATCAAAGGCTCACTGGGCCCCATTACAAAAATCATAAAAAGGACAAGTGGTGTTACTTTTATTCTTTTTTGGGGCATTACCACTTCACTGTGATTATGCTCATACACATACACGTCATCTCCCATTACATCAAAGTGTTTATGAGGCTTATTTCTAATGGCCTGAACCAAACCATACACCAAATAAACTCCTCCAAAGATGAGCAGTGCCCAACCTGAAAAATTACCTCTGATATCCTGAAACCACGATATTTTATTAAGCTGCCATCCTAAAAATACTCCGATAAATCCTAAAACCAAAGAGCTTAATACATGCCCCAACCCGCAAACAACGGTTAAGACCGCGGTTTTCATTCCACTCCATTTTTTGGATTTTGAGATCACGATGAACGGCAGGTAATGGTCCGGTCCTGATGCTGTATGTATAAAACTTATTGAAACGGCACTTAGAAGAAGTGCCCAAACTGTACTATCCATTTTCTGTTTATTCTGTTATTACTGATTCTTTGTTAAGTTTTGGGTAAATCTTTTTTCTATTGAATATTTTTCTCGCAGATTTTGGAGATTTCGCAGATGACTATGCTTGAATTCAATACTTTATCTGATCTATCTGCAGTTTTTTTATATTCAACTATACTCTCAACCCACATAAGAATCATTTTAATTTTTTATTCCAAAGACCAGAGCAATTCCTGAATATGAAGAAAGAAATTATACATCAATTCTCCTCCATGTCCCAAAGCTCTTACTACAAAGCCATTATCTTCCATAGCAGAAACGCCAACCTCCATTTCTTCAAGGTGTACTGCCGCAGCCTCCACAATGTTTTCTATTAAGCCATTCTTGTCTACATTTTCCTTTGTGCTGTAGAATATCAAGGTTCCCTGGTGGGTATATTGTTCCAGATTTCCAATACTGCTGATGGGAATTATTTCAGGCTGAATCACCACATTATCTTTCACTACCAATTTATTTTGATGGTAGATTTCCATAAGATTTTGAAAACGTTTCAGCTTAAAAACTTCTCCATAATGTTTTCTTCCACAGGTAATAATCTCACTCATAATGATCTGGCTGTTTTCCCCGATCCGAACATTCGTTTTACTTTTAAAATTGGAATCTTCATGGGGAACAATGGGATGAGGAACATAGGCAAAGGAAGTTTCATCCTCCATTGTAACATTCAGTTCCTGAAGTGCCTTATCCTTCATATTGAAAAGCCTCTGATATGATTGTGACTGCAGTTGAAGGGATGCTCCTTTTTCAAGGGCCACATCAAGGTGATAATGGTCTCCATCCAAAATACCGGGAGAAGAGCTCATTATCATCTGATATAGTTTTTTATCGCTTTTTCGTTGTCCAACAGAAACAACCCTGAAAGGAAGTGAAACATAAAGATCCTTCACGTATGACTCCTCTCCCTTGAATCCCGCGATAATATTTAAACGACTATCCATTTATCTTACAAGGTTCGGTTCTTCAATTTCTTCTAAAAGGGCATATTTTTTAATCCAGCCGATTACTTTATCCAGCCCTTCATCTGTTTTAAGATTGGTAAATACAAATGGGTTTCCTTTTCTCATTCTTCTGGCATCATTTTCCATTACTTCCAGACTCGCACCCACATAAGGGGCAAGGTCAATCTTGTTAATGATCAATAAGTCTGATCTTGTAATACCCGGACCTCCTTTTCTAGGAATTTTTTCTCCTTCTGCTACGTCAATGATAAAGATGGTAACGTCTGCAAGATCGGGACTGAATGTTGCGGAAAGGTTATCACCACCGCTCTCAATAAGAACCAGCTCAATATCAGGAAAGCGTTCAGCCAGCTCATCTACTGCTTCAAGATTCATACTTGCATCTTCACGAATGGCAGTGTGGGGACAGCCTCCTGTTTCTACTCCGATAATTCTGTCGTGGGGAAGAAGACTATTTTTAGCCATAAACTCTGCATCTTCTTTGGTGTAAATATCATTAGTAATTACTCCAAGATCATATTTCCCGAATAATTTTCTGCTTAAACGTTCTAGTAGTGCAGTTTTTCCTGATCCTACAGGTCCTGCTACCCCTACTTTTATATATTTTCTATTTTCCATTTTCTTTAAATTTTATTTTTTTTAACGCTATGGGCGCTAATTTTTTTTGATTTTGAATATTTTTCGATCGCAAGGGCGTTTCGCTTAGCAAAGAGCACCTTATTTCATGTATATTTTTTATTAATTGAGAATATTGTAAAAGGTGCAAAGGCATTTCATTCGGCTTAGAAGCATTCATATTCATTGGGGTCCCCCGCTTTCCCTCCTTTCTTTTGTCATCCTGCCTTTACTTCCTTTTTACCTTTTCTATGACATATAAAGCCTTGAATAAAGTCTTTCATGCTGCATACATCTGATATCAAAAGCAGTATTGCATAATCCTACCATATCCCTGTCTAGTTCCATTGTTTCCCAGACTGTTTTTTCCATTACAGGATATAGGGAAAACAAAATATCCTGCCCGTCAAGCTGTCCCAGAGGAACTAGTTTTACAGCATTTGTGATCATTCCGGCAACAGAGGTATAATAGAAGCCCAGCAATGCTTCGTATAAGGGTATTTTCATTAAATAAGCATATACTCCAAACACGATACAGTAATGAGAATTGGCCTCCTTATTCTGAATTGCTTTTTCAAAGGCCTCCATAAAGGGAAAGCTATCTCTTCTTTTAAAAATCTTGATCAGTCTTAAACCCAATTTTTGGCTGGCCTGGCGGATTTCTTTAGGACATTTTATCGCATTACATTCATTGTCCAGCTTTAGCAATAATTGTAAATCTTCGTTTTCTGCTGCTTTATAGGCCAGTTTTACAAAAGCTCCGTCATTGAATTTAAGATTGTACTGAAGCATATTCTGCACAAATTCCTTTGCGGTTTCCAGATTATGTACAATTCTTTCCTGTACATAGGTTTCCAGACCGTTGGAGTGTGTATATCCTCCAATCGGAAGTGTAGGATCTGCAAGATGAAGCAGACTTGACAAAAAATTGATATTCATAGTATTATTCATCTTTTGGGGCTGCCATTTTAAGGATTTTGGTGAAGATGGTTGATCCGAGACTTCCATGTCCGTGAGGTTCTACATTGGATTTAAGAAGATTCAACAGCTTTACGGATTGTTTTTCAGGCTTGAAACCACTTGCCTCCAGCCATCTGAACATGGGCATTTCAAAAGGAAGCAGCACTTTATCCTCCTGAATAAAAAGTGGAATATGCTTGTTCCCTATTTCATAACATACCGTTCCCATTTCTAATAGAGAACCCGGTTCCATTACAATAGCATCTGTTTCCAGAACATTAATGGCTATTACTTTTTCTGTATCTTCAAAAAGAATATCTCCTTCTCGCAGGCGTTGCCCCTCCTTAAGAAACTTGATGGCGACATCAGTTCCCTGTCTGGTTTTTTTGCGTTGGATCCTTTTGGTGGTTTCAAACCATTCCAGATCAAGATAATCTATGTTTTTTTCTGAAGGATTTTCGGTTAAGTTGCCTATGGTTTGATTAATTATCATCTTTTCTCGATTTTTTTCTGAAGTCAAAGTTTTTAGAAATGCCTACTCCGAATGTTGAACCACTGATTCCCGCCACATAGCTTTTGGTCCAGCCCACCTCTTTTACTTTGGTTTGAAGCATAGAAAGCTCAGCAAATTTGAATTTCAGTGCCCAGCCGCTTCCAAGCAATATCCCGATTAAAGGATAGGCACGAAGACGGAATCCTGTAAAGTTCTGCATAGAATCTGCTGTTCCTGACACCTGCTGTCCCCAAACATAATGAGCATCCACTTGTCCTATCAACACAAAATATTTCCCAAGCATTAATGAGGGACTATACCAAATTCCTGCTTCATTTTGCTTATAAACAACATCATGATTAACAGAGTTTTGAGAATAGGCATAATTGATTCCAACAAGGTCATTATTATTGATGAAGTACCCTACTCCAAGCGGTGCACTGGAAACAGTACTGCTGCTGCTGGATGGGGTGGTAACTTTAGAGTAGTCCAATGAACCATAGACCATAAACTGTCCTTTTGGTCCGTCTTCATCACTTTTAAGCCTGTGTCCTCCCAGAAACTGGGCGTTTACATTCCCTGAAAGCATAGACAATCCTGCTAATGTGAGAGAAAAAACTGCTTTATTTAAATATTTCATTCTAAACTTATTCTATCATTATTTTAAATTTTTCTTGAATAAATCTTATAGGCATTGGAAGCCTATAAGATCAGTCAGATTTGTTCTAGAACAAGTAATACAACTGCGTTAAGGGAAGTTTTTCCGCAGGTTCACAAGTGATATATTCACCATCTACCGTTACTTTATAGTTTTCAGGATTTACTTCTATTAAAGGAGTTTTATCATTATGAATAAGGTCTGCCTTAGAAATATTTCTACAGTTTTTTACAGGAAGAATCATTTTTTCCAATTTGTAAGAGGCAATGGTTCCATTATCGATAGAAATCTGAGAAACAAAATTGGCACAAATACCAAACTTAGCTTTTCCGTGGGCTCCAAACATATTTCTGTAGATAATTGGCTGCGGCGTAGGAATAGATGCGTTAGGGTCTCCCATTTTAGCAGCAATTACAAATCCTCCTTTTACAATCATTTCAGGTTTTACTCCAAACAATGCAGGTTTCCAGATCACCAAATCTGCTAATTTTCCTTCTTCAAGAGATCCTACATATTCTGAAATACCATGTGCAATGGCGGGGTTAATTGTATATTTCGCAACATATCTCTTTGCACGATAGTTGTCGTTTCCACTATCTTTATCTTCTGCCAAATCCCCTCTCTGTTCTTTCATTTTACTGGCCGTCTGCCAGGTTCTTGTGATAACTTCACCAGGTCTTCCCATGGCCTGAGAGTCTGAACTCATAATACTGAAGACTCCCATATCGTGAAGAATATCCTCCGCAGCAATTGTTTCAGGACGAATACGTGAATCTGCGAATGCCACATCTTCAGGAATATTCTTGCTCAGGTGATGGCAAACCATCAGCATATCCAAATGCTCATCAATGGTATTGATGGTGTAAGGACGTGTAGGGTTGGTAGAAGCAGGTAGTACGTTTGGATACATGGCTGCTTTTATGATATCAGGAGCATGTCCCCCACCAGCACCTTCTGTATGAAATGTATGGATTACTCTTCCGTTGATTGCCCTCATGGTGTCTTCCAGGAAACCTCCTTCATTTAAAGTGTCTGTGTGAATAGCCACCTGAACGTCATATTTATCTGCCACTTTTAATGCGGTATCTATGGTGGCAGGGGTGGCTCCCCAGTCTTCGTGGATCTTCACTCCTAAAGCACCTGCTTCCACCTGCTCTTCAATGGGCCCTTCTGCAGAACAGTTTCCTTTCCCGAAAAAACCAAGATTCATTGGATATTCTTCTGCTGCTTCAAGCATCTTCTGCATATTGAATTTACCCGGAGTAACTGTTGTAGCATTAGTTCCGTCATTTGGGCCGGTTCCTCCTCCAATCATTGTAGTAATTCCGCTATACAAAGAGGTTTCAATTTGTTGTGGGCAGATGTAATGGATATGGGTATCAATACCTCCTGCTGTTACGATATATCCTTTTCCTCCGTGAACTTCGGTTGAGGCTCCGATAATCATATTAGGAGATACACCATCCATTGTATCAGGGTTACCCGCCTTTCCTATTCCTACAATTTTACCGTCTTTAATTCCGATATCGCCTTTTACGATTCCCCAGTGGTCAATGATTACTGCTCCTGTGATACAAAGGTCTAAAACGCCTTCATCTCTTTTTGCCGTTACATTTTGCCCCATCCCGTCACGAACTGTTTTTCCACCTCCAAAAACGGCTTCGTCTCCGTAATGGGTGAAATCTTTTTCAATTTCAATGATGATTTCCGTGTCACCCAGTCTGATTTTATCTCCAGCTGTTGGACCCAGTATATTTGCGTATTGTTTTCTGTCTACGTGTAAGCTCATCTTAATGATTTTTAAAGTTTAATTCTTCAATTTTTGCAAGGCTTATTTTTTTCTGTTCTTCAGAATTTATCTGCCCATCAACAAGGTTATTGAAGCCTATTGCTTTTTTGGTCCCTCCTATTTCCACAAGTTCCACTTCCTTTTCTTCTCCCGGTTCGAAACGAACTGCAGTACTGGCTACAATATTCAGTCTCTTTCCGAAAGCTTTTTCGCGGTCAAAGCTCATGGCTTTATTGACTTCAAAAAAGTGAAAGTGTGAACCTACCTGAATAGGACGGTCTCCTGTGTTTGTTACTTTTATTTTTACAGTTTCTCTGCCTTCATTGCAGATGATTGTACCTTCTTTTACAAAAATTTCTCCTGGTATCATGATCAATAAGGATTAACGGATTGGGTTGTGTACGGTTACCAGCTTTGTTCCATCAGGAAAAGTGGCTTCTATCTGAACATCGTGGATCATTTCTGCCACGCCCGGCATCACATCTTCCTTAGTAAGAAGATTGGCTCCCTCCTGCATCAGTTCAGCTACTCTTTTTCCGTCTCTTGCGCCTTCAAGCAAAAAATGGCTGATCAATGCTATAGATTCTGGATAGTTTAGTTTAAGGCCTCTTGCCTTTCTTTTTAGAGCAAGCTCTCCTGCCAGAAATAGCATAAGCTTCTCCGTTTCTCTCGGTGTTAAGTGCATAATATTTTTATTTAAAATTGGGCAAACAGTATCTTGTCTGCCTTGTTGTAAAGGCAAATAAGAAGTGTTCAGAAATTTAAAATTGAGAAATGAATTTCATGGATCTGTATGAGTAATACAAACCACAATTCATCATTAAAACATAAAAAGGATTAGCAGCCTGCTATCTGCAGGGCATGATACAGAATGTATCTGGGTGCTGTAATATAGGTACCGCCTTGAACAGCTGCAACCTGAGTATTATAAGAATAATCTGCAAAAAAATAGTTTAGCCATTGTTCTGCAAGTACTGAATAATCAAATTTTACCTTCTCCCAATCATTGGAATCCTGTGCATCCTGCGCATCTGAAAAACTATAGATTTCAGGTTGGGTCTGCTGATCTGATTTTTGCTGAAGAAGATGGATTTTTGATAAGACATCAGAGTATGGTTGAGTTTTCCCTTTATGTGCAAAAATACTTACACATAAAGCTGAGAAAAATAATACAAAAGAGAAAAATATGACTCTTTTTTTCATACCTGTTAATAATGATGTAAAATTAGAGTAATCTTAAAAGATGGGCTATCAAAAAATTTATTTAAAATGTTCAAAATCGCAACAAATGCAATTTTAATGAAAATTCACATTTACCCATAACATCCTTGTTTACAATATTTAACAAGAAAAAGCGAACTATGACAAATATTTTTTTGTCTCTATTCACATCATTATACTCTATTCAATTTTATTTTATCTTATTCAAAACATTAAACAAAACCCTAAAAAATTATTACTTTTTATTCTCAAATACATAATATTTACCACATATTGGTTAACAAAAAAGTTTATTTCATAAAAACAGGCGGTATTTTTTTCTTTCCTTATAATTATCGTAAATTTGTATACAACTTACTTATTTAATTTTAATAAAAATAATAAAACGTAATATGTCAAAAGCAATTTCGCAAGTACCATTAGCGGTAAATGAGCCGGTAAATTCTTATGTACCGGGATCTCCAGAAGTTAAAAGCCTTATCAATACCTACAAAAAAATGTGGGCTGAAAAGGTTGAAATTCCAATGATCATCAACGGAAAGGAAGTAAAAACTGACGAAAAAGTACAGCTTCAGTCTCCACAGGATCATGCTCATGACTTCGGATTTTATTACAAAGGTGGTATGCAGCATGTGGATGACGCTATCAACGCGGCATTGGCAGCTAAAGAAGATTGGAACAACCTAGGTTGGGAACAACGTGCAGCTATTTTCTTAAAGGCAGCTGATCTATTAGCTGGTCCTTACAGAGATATTATCAATGCAGCAACGATGATCGGACAGTCTAAAAACGTACATCAGGCTGAAATTGATGCAGCTTGTGAGTTCATCGACTTCTTAAGATTCAACGTAGAGTTCATGACAGAAATGTATTCTGAGCAGCCGGTTTCTGACAACGGAATCTGGAACCGTGTAGAGTACAGACCATTAGAGGGATTCTGCTTTGCAGTAACTCCTTTTAACTTTACGGCTATCTCAGGAAACCTTCCTACTTGTATGGCAATGCTAGGAAACGTGGTGGTTTGGAAACCTTCTGACAAGCAGGTTTATTCTGCTAAAGTAATCATGGATGTGTTAACTGAAGCGGGGCTTCCTGCAGGGGTAATCAACATGATCTTTACAGATGGAAAAGATACTGCTGAAAAAGTATTGGCTCACAGAGACTTTGCTGGTCTTCACTTCACAGGTTCTACAAAAGTATTCCAGGGAATGTGGAAAATGATTGGTGACAATATCCATAACTACAGAACATATCCAAGAATTGTTGGAGAAACAGGTGGTAAAGACTTTGTCATTGCTCACCCGTCTGCTAACGTAGAAGCTGTAGCTACTGCTTTGGTAAGAGGTGCTTTTGAATACCAAGGACAAAAATGTTCTGCTGCTTCCAGAGCTTATGTTCCTAAATCTCTTTGGGCAGATGTGAAGAAAGTAATGGAGGCTCAGATGAGCACTATTAAAGTAGGTTCTCCGGAAGATACTTCTAACTTCGTAAATGCTGTAATCGACAAAAATTCTTTCGAAAAATGTAAAGGATATATCGACAGAGCAAATGCATCAGGTGAAGCTACTGTAGCTATTGGTGGAACATGTGATGATTCTAAAGGATGGTTTGTACACCCAACTGTAATTGAAACTACAAACTCTCAATATGAAAGTATGGTAGAGGAAATCTTCGGACCAATCTTATCTGTATTTGTTTATGAAGATAAGGACTGGAAAGAGACTCTTAAAGTAGTTGATTCTTCTTCTCCTTATTCATTGACAGGTTCTGTGTTCTCTCAAGATCGTTATGCAATTAATGAAGCTTACAAAGCTTTAGAAAATGCTTCAGGAAACTTCTACATCAATGATAAACCAACAGGGGCTGTAGTAGGACAACAACCTTTCGGTGGTGGTAGAGCATCAGGAACTAATGATAAAGCAGGTTCTAAGATGAATCTTCTAAGATGGACTTCTGTAAGAAGCGTAAAAGAAACTTTTGTTTCTCCAAAAGATTACAAATATCCTTACCTAGGGTAATTCATAAGTAATAAGTAATAGGCAATGAGTAATGATTGTCTGTTCTTTCAATACAGCCTCGAAACTGAAGTTTCGAGGCTTTTTTATGAAAATAAACGGTTCAAAATGCAAGGTTCAAGGTTTAAAGTTTAAGGTTTAAAGTTTAAAGTTAGTCGGAATCAGAAAAGAGCTTTACTCCCACCACACTCTAATACCCTAATACCCTAATACCCTAATACCCTAATACCCTAATACTCTAACACTCTAATACTCTAATACTCTAATACTCTAATACTCTAACATCCATTACCTAACATCTTTTAACAAACTTTACCTATATTTTACAACTTCCCGACCCCTGTTAGGAATGGTTATTGTTTTTTTACAATTACACCCAAAATAAAATAGTATGAAAAAGTTATTGCTAACAGCTATCGGCGTAGGATTATTTGCAGTGAGCTGTGGAACCAAGGAGTCGTCAATGTCAACAAGTAACAATGATTCAATTGCAGTAGATAAGGCACAAAAAGCAATGCCTGCTACAACTGATACCACGGCTACAAAAAAGACAAATCCTGACAACCCTAAGATGAAAACAGATTCTACGTCAGCTACTTCTGTTAAATAAAATTGCACACGTTTAATTTAAAAATGGAAAATCTGTAGATGAAATGGCTACAGATTTTTTTTTTGATCTTAAGTTTTGACTAAAGTGAAATGACAATTGTATATCTAATGAAAATGAGCTAAAGTCCACTCCTAGTGAAATTTAACACTAAGATCTTTTAATCTTTTACAAAAATCACTATATTTGATTAACACCAAACATTAAAAAGTATTCGTATGAAAAAGCTATGGATCGGGGCAGTTCTTGGACTTCTTTTCCTTGGAAGCTGTGCTCAAAACAAAGAAAAAAGGGAGGCATTTAAGGATGCCCACAATAAGGATTCTCTGAGAAACAGAATGGGAGACTCTGCTGTGGCCAATTCTGAGCCGGCACCCGTAGAGACTTCGAAAACAAAAACCGACAGTACAAAAGCTAAATAAATCGCAAATCCACAGATGATCTGTGGATTTGCACTTAAAAAAACTTGACTGAAAAAAACCGGGCAATCAACCCCGATTATATTGTATCACCCTTATTCCTGTTCAGAATGGGAAATTTTAGCAGATAAAAAGAGGAACAGTGATTATCTCATAACTGCGAAATAGACACGTGTTCCCTATCTAAAGTTTCATGGTTTGGCTTGTAGCATATTGAGAATTTATCTTTGCTTTTATTTCAGAAGAAACAGAATAGCCTCGAAGATAAAATTAATGAGCTGCATGATGATTGTATTCATTCCCGTAAAACTGTCGCAAAGATAGGATAGCAACGGTATTACGTAAAATAATAGGTTATCCATTTTCGCGAAAAGCGGTAATATAGAAGGAAAACAATTATTATTTTTTAATCATTTTCGTGAAAATGAACACCTTTACCTGTTTGATTTTCAGTATCCAGATATTTAATATAAGATGACGGTGAAAAATCAGTAACCGCCTTGAATACAGCAGCAAACTTACTATGTGAAGAGAAGCCGCACTCATCAGCAAGGATGCTGATTTTATATTGCCTGTACTTTTCATCGTTAATCAGTTTGTCTACAATATAATTAATCCTTAATCGGTTGATATAGGTTTTAAAATCGGAACTTTTGTGCTGATTGATCACGTAAGAAAGGTATTTTGTATTGGTATTAAGCTCTCCTGCCAGAAAAGAAAGAGACATTCCTTTATTATTATATAGATTTCCTTTTTCAAATCCTTCAAGAAGCTCAAGCAACTTGGTTTCTGTTTCGGAGGTCATCAGAGAGTCATTTCTTTTTCTGTCTGCTTCACTGTCTTTTTCGGCAATTTCCTCTACAGATATATTTGAAAATTCAGAATGTTCAGACTGTTTTACAATCTGGCTTCTATGGCTGCTGATCATGTTCACCTGAGTTCTTATAATATTCCTAAGTTTAGAACGTTGCTTTTTTTGCTTGGTCCTGAAAAATATAATTAAGCCAACCAGAGAAACAAACAAGATAACAATGGCAGCATTCTTGGCTGTACTTATTTGTCTGTTTCCTTTGCTTGTTTTCCCGGCCAAAACACTGCTTTTCCCTACAAATTCCTGATTACGGGCAGCAATACTATCATACGCCCTTACATATTTCACAGCATATAAAGAAGCTCTGTAGCTATCCCCCATTCCTTCATAATAATCATTGATATTAGAATATACTGCTTTTTTAAGCTTCAGGCTTCTTGAAGTATCTGCTATTTTTTCTGCTTTTTTTAGATAGAGTTGTGCATCTTTCCAGTTTTTCTGCTTCAGACGAATTCCGCCCAGCCCGTTATAAACCAGCCCTAGGGTACAGCTTCCCTCTTTAATTAATTCTTGAGCCTTTTTATAATAGCTTTCAGAAACATCATAATCATTAAGCTTAAAATAAACATCTCCCAATAACTGATAGGAAGCCGCTAAGGTTTGGTCCTCATTTGGGCTGTTTATTTTCTCAAAGTTCTTTAAGGAACGCTCAATATGTTCTATAGCATTTGCATAGTTTCCAATTTCCATTTCATAGAAAGCCATTTCCTGGTTCAGCAAGCCTTCCACTTCATTACTTTTCTGAAAATCAGAAATTTGTCTTGAAGCCTCGAGTCCTTTAAATATGTATTTTTTGGCTCTCTCGTATAACCCTACCTGTCTATATTGTCTCGACAATAATCTGCTTACGCGGGCCATCCATTCAGCATCATCCATCTGATTGATAAGTGAATGGGCATTTTCACTATAGCATATTGCTTTTTTAATTTCTCCTGCATGGTGATAAAGTTCTGAGGAAAGAAAAAGACTCTTTACTTTCTCCTCCGGCTTTTGTGCCGACATATAGAGAGAGTCTGCTGTCTTGATGGCTTTGCTTAAATCCTTATAAGCAGTGATGGAAGAAGTTCTTTCACAGGCTTGGTCGAAGCTGTTCTTTTTTTGGGCAAATATGGGGATTGCTGTGATCAGCAAAAACAAAATTCTCAGTAGATTATTAGACATAAAAAAACAAATTATTATTCTATAATAATTCATCATTTTTTCACGAGGTGTCTTTTTGTTTTTTACAAAATTAACAATATTTTGCTTTTGAATGAAATATTCTTCTGAAATTTAATCATTTAACTAAAATTGCGTTTTACATTAATTTTAACAATAAGTCTAAAACAATAGATGATTTTCCTTCATATGAGCCTATACCCATAATTAAAAACAAAGTTCATTGATAATTATTTTCAATATGAACTGCTTAAATGTCATCATATTTATTACATTTGCAGGGAATAAAAAGTTTTTATGAAAAAATTAGCAATACTTTCTTCTCTATTTATAGGTGCTCTTGCTTGGGCGCAGGGAATCAAATTCGAGGAGGGCAACTTTGCCTCTGTCCTTGCCAAGGCTAAAAAAGAAAACAAATTAGTCTTTATAGATGCCTATGCTTCATGGTGTGGACCATGTAAACTTATGGTGAAAAATATTTTCCCACTTAAGACTGTAGGTGATTACTACAATTCTCACTTTATCAATGCTAAAATAGACATGGAAAAAGGTGAAGGAGTAGATATTGCAAAGAAATATAATGTAAAAGCTTTCCCTACCTATCTATTCATTGATGGAAATGGTGAAGCGGTACACAGAACACTGGGATATGTGGAAGAAAAAGACTTCATTCAGTTTGCAAAGGATGCTGAAGATCCAAACAAAAGACTTACTTCCCTGAAACAGCAGTTTGAAAAAGGAGAAAAAGATCCTGAATTTTTAAGAAATCTTGCCGGGCTTACCATGTACAACGATGCAGAATTTGCAGGCAAAGTACTGGACCGTTATTTTGCACAAAAAAAGGAGCTTGATCAGGATGATGTTCAAATACTTCTTGCAGGAACGCAAAGTACAGAAAGTCCTTTGTATAGAATCTTTCAGCAAAAAAAGAATGAGATTGTAAAATTTTTCCCGGAAGATAAGTATGAAAAGTTTGACAAAAGTATTAAACTGAATACTATTTCTAAAAAGGCTTACAATGCAGATACAAAAACCTGGAATGACAATTACTTCATAACAGAAACTCAAAAATTAATGAGTAAGGAAGATGCTGAAAAGGCTTTAAAAAGAGCGAAAGCCAGCAGAGCTTTAAAGAACAAAGATATTCCTACTTATGAAAAATTGGCTCTGGAAATCTATCAGGATTATTCTTCGGCAAGCTCCGGCGAGCTCAATTCACTGGCCTGGAACTTTTTTGAAAACATCACTAATAAGTCTTCATTAGAAAAAGCAGTAGCTTGGGCACAAGAGTCTGTAAAGAAAGATCAGAACTTTGCCAATACAGATACCCTGGCTAATCTTTACAATAAAATGGGCGACAAGAAAAATGCAAAAATGTGGGCCGAAAAATCCATTGAACTGGCAAAAAGTTCAGGAGAGGATTCTTCTGATACAGAGAAATTATTAAAAAGCCTTTAATTGGTAATCTATAAAATGAAAAAAACCGCAGATTGTTCTGCGGTTTTTTTATGTTGTATCCTGTTGATAGCTCTTTTCTGCTCCCATTAGTATTCAAAAAGAACACTTCCCCAGGTAAACCCACTTCCAAAGGCAGAAAGAAGGACTAAATCTCCTCTTTTAATTTTGCCTAATTCAATGGCTTCACTTAATGCAATTGGAATGGAAGCTGCCGTTGTGTTTCCGTATTTTTGAATATTATTAAAGATTTTATCATCTGGAAGTCCAAATTTCTGCTGTACAAACTGAGCAATTCTAAGATTCGCCTGATGTGGAATAAACATGTCAAGATCCTCAACTGTTTTCCCTGCCTTATTTAAAGCTTCCATCATCGTCTCCGGAAATCTTGTTACCGCATGTTTAAATACGAAGTTTCCGTTCATGATTGGATATACTTCCTTATTGGTTACATTTTCCGGTTCTTTTCTCATTCTGTCGCTCCAGCCAAACTTAGAACCTGGGAACTGAGTACAAAGTTCATCAGCATATTTACCTTCAGAGTGCATATTTACGGCTAAAATATCTCCTGCATTTTCATCTTCTGTTGCAGAAAGTACAACCGCTCCTGCTCCATCTCCGAAAATAACGGAAACCCCTCTTCCCTCATCAGAAAAATCCAATCCGAATGAATGAACTTCTGCTCCTACAACAAGGATATTTTTATAGGTTCCTGATTTTATAAACGCATTAGCAACACTCATAGAGTATACAAATCCTGAACACTGGTTCCTTACATCTAAGGCTCCAATGGTATCACATCCCAGCATATCCTGAAGCAATACTCCACATCCCGGAAAATAATAATCAGGAGATAGGGTTGCAAAAACAATGTAGTCGATATCTTTAGCTGTTAAACCTGCTTTCTCAAGGGCCTTTTCAGAAGCTTTGAATCCCAGGTAAGCTGCTGTTTCCTGAGAATCATTTCTATTTTTTCTGTGTCTTCGTTCCTTGATGCCAGTCCTTTCCGTAATCCATTCATCATTAGTGGTCATTAATTTTGCTAAATCATCATTTGTAACAACATTATCTGGAACATAAAATCCAACTCCTTTTATTGTACTTTTAATCATATAGTTTTTTAATTTTGGCAAAGATAAAACTTATTTAACACATACTTTTTCAAAATATTAGTATTTTTACTTTATGCCAATTGATACGATATACAGAAGCTCCCACTGCGAATGGGTAGATGTAGAGGCTCCTACTGCAGAAGACCTAAAATTTCTTCATGAAAGATACGAAATCAACAATCTTCTTCTGGAAGATACCATAGACCCTAATCACCTCCCGAAATATGAAGAAGACGGAAATGTAAAGTTCTTCCTTCTCCGCGAAAGTACAGAACTGGAAAGGAAAAACCTGAATACGATAAGTGATATCAGTACAAAGATTGCAATTTTCATACTGGATAAAACCATTATTACCATCCACAGGATGAAAACCAGAAGCATTTCTGAAACGAAAAAAAAGCTTTCGGTAATACAGGAAGAGGCTACCCCTCAAAAAATTGCCCTGATGATTGCCATACTCATCATGAAGAGCTTTGATGATGAATCTATAAGCCTGCTGGAGACTATGGACAATATTGAAAATGAGATTTTCCTTAAAAATACCAATCATACAAGCCAGATCCGAAGATTATATAAGCTAAAACGAAAGTCAGGACTGAATTCCCGTGTGCTGATCATTTCCAGTGATGCCATTGACAAATTCAAGCTCTTGAATTTACAGGATTCTGAAATTGTGGATTTAAAGGATAAACATAAAGATGTTGTAGCAGATTTTGATCATTTGAATATACAGATAACCAACCTTATTTCGATGTTTTTAGCTCTTTCTGATCAGAAAGCCAATCAGGTAATGAAAGTTTTAGCCATTTACTCAGTCTATTTCTTACCGATAACCTTTATTGCCGGAGTATATGGGATGAACTTTGATAATATGCCCGAACTTCATCATCAATACGGTTATTTCATCACAATAGGTGTCATGTTAACCGTTGTTGTCAGTACATTCATTTATGTACGACGTAAGCAATGGTAATAGCTTGAAATACAATTTCATATCATTGAAAAATAGAAAAGCTTAATTTTTCAGCACCACCAAAAACAAAATACATGAAAACTGAAGACCTCAATACCATTCTGGGAGATGATTCTCTTTCGCAGGCATCCAGGGATAAACTTATTGCCTTGCATGAGAATATTTCTGCCAAGGAATTTTCTGATCTTCTGGATCAGCACGGGAATCAGTATATAGAATTTGTACAGGAAGGAGGAGGTGTTTGGGGAAGCGCACTGGTAGGTTACCTTTATGGTCTTGAAACTTTCGGAATCCGTTTTTTGAAAGTAGCAGGAACCAGTGCCGGAGCAATCAACACGGTGCTTATTGCAGCTTGTAAAACCAAGGAAGAGCCTAAGAGCAAACTCATTAAGAATATTCTTTTTAGTTGGAACTTTGCCGATTTTATGGATGGGAAAACGTATGTAAAAACAACCCTCCATGCCATGCTGAATAATAAGGACTTTTTCAAAATCAATGCGCTTATTACAGCAGCTCTTATCATTATTCTGGTGAGTATTCCTTTTGCTGTATCCTCAGAAACCATACTGAATGCCAAGCTCATGTTTCTGATTCCTCTTGTTCCGGCTGTTATTCTATTTTTTTGTGTCAAAAAATTGTATAACAACTTCAGAAAGGAAAACAGCGGACTTAATCCGGGAAATATTTTCATGAATACCATGGAAAGAGCTCTGGATGATTTTGGAATAAAAACCGTGGCTCATCTCAATGAAAAATTTATTCAAAAGGAACGAGATCTCAACCTCAATTATCGTTACGGGAATGGTCAGGAATATTATACAATGGCTTTAAACAGTATTGAAAAAATTAAAACCAAGAATCAGGAACATATTGATCTGACAAGATATAAGATTTTCTATGACAGTGTTATCAATAATGATTATTATAAAAACAATCCGTTTTACCTCCTTCAGTCTGAATATGTTGTTATTACCACAGACATTAATGCTAAAATAAAGGTTGAACTTCCAACAATGGCCAATTTATACTGGTCTGAAGAAGAACTGAAACATGCCAGTCCTGCAGAGTTTGTAAGGGCTTCCATGTCTGTTCCTTTCTTTTTTGAGCCTTTTCAGAAAAGAATTGATAGAACTGAAGGTTCAATAAAATATGCATGGAGATACTGGATGAATACTAAACAGGAAGACATTAATCCCGTTGGTGTTTTCATAGATGGAGGCAGTATTTCTAATTTTCCTATTGATCTGTTTCATGCTGATGAAGTTTTTTATCCGAGAATGCCTCTTTTCGGGGTTCAATTGACGAGTGATTCTGATATTCTTTCTGAAAAGGGAAAAACAAGTGAACAAATTCTTAAAACCCCTTTCAGTTATGCAGGAAATATCATCAGTACATTAAAAGGATTCAATGACAAAATGTTTCTTACCAAGCACACTTTCTACCGTTTGTATAGCATACAATCTGTAAACTGCGGCACAAGCAGCTGGCTGAACTTCTTTATGAAAAAGGAAGAGAAAGAAGATCTCTTCAACAGGGGATTTCAGGCTGCCCTCGACTTCCTTAACCTATTTGACTGGGAAAAATACAAATACGAGAGGATGATGCTTACCATGAAGGAGAAAAAAATCCTGAAAGAAGAAGATACACCAACTGTGGGATAGAGATTTTCGAAAAGGACCTATCCCACAATTGTAGTAAATCATTTTTTTAATCTAAAGAGAATCTAAAAACTCCAGATACTTCGGAACACTATTTTCAATCCATTCCGAAGAAGAATCACGCTCTATACCGTAGTATACAAAAGGTTCTTCATATTTCGCTTTAATATAATCAAAGGTCAGCTCATAGGGACGGAAAAGCTCATTCATCGTGTACTTATATTCTCCTGACTCGCTATAGCCTTCTTTATCAATTCCGGCAGTGACAGCCAATGACATTTTTTTTCCCTCCAGTTTAAATCCACTGTTACTTCCATAAGCCCAGCCATACAAAACAACCTCATCAAGCCATTGCTTTAACATGGGCGGACTGCTGAACCAGTAGAAAGGAAACTGAAATACAATTTTATCATAGGATTCCATCAACGCTTGCTCCCTAGCTACATTAATTTTTCCGTCAGGATAAGCTTCGTATAATTGATGAACTGTATACTTTTCAGGATATTTGGCCAATTCCTCTATCCATCTTTTGTTAATGATTGATTTTTCAATATCAGGGTGTGTGACAATAACTAATGTTTTCATTATGTTTAAATTTCTATCGCAAAATTACGACACGTAACTTACATTTTGTACATTAGCAACCTATTGTATGGTACTATAAAAAATGTAAGTAATGACTAAAATAAAGGAAACCTCAACCAATTTCGCCAATAAGAAAGCCCTTGCTGATGAATGTCCAGAGATTTATGCCTCTAATATTATTGGAGGTCAATGGGCACTTGCCATCTGTTGCTATCTGATTAATGGCAAAATGAGATTTGGAGAATTAAAGAAACGTCTCCAAAACATTACAGAACGTATGCTGACTCTTCAACTCCGCAGATTGGAGCAAGACAAAATCATTACAAGAACGGTATATGCGGAAGTACCGCCACGGGTAGAATATGAACTGACAGATATTGGTTATAAACTAAAACCCATTATCTTAGAATTTGAAAAATGGGGAAAAGAGCATAAAGAACTTACAAAAGAAAGTAAATAATTCTTTGTTTTGTTATTTTACGTACATTTAATACTCATTAAACTCACAAATTAACAAAATGAAAAGCTTAACTTTTTTAATTACCCTCACGACTATTATTTTTTTGGGAACATCCTTACGCGCTCAAAAAATTTCCGACGGCCAGACTCTGGAAGTCAATGGGATGAATATCACATTCAACATTCTCAACAAAGAAAGTATTGAATCCGGAGGAAAGCAGTATGACCGTTACAAAGTATCTGCAACTGTGAAAAACACTTCGGACAAGGCATACAATATCAGATTGTCTGCATTTCCACAGATTGTAAGCAATACCAACCTTATAGAGCTAGACTGCATCAATGCAACCGGAGCAAGGCTTACTTCTAAAAAAATTGAACTGAAGATGAAAGCTCAGATTATTAATGTAACTTATTCAGCGTACGACAAATCCGGAAAATTTACGACCAGTACAATTCCTGTAACCGGAAGCTATTATTTTGATCCGGGTGATAGCATTAGTGATAACGCCATCTTCATTGTTCCTCAGGGTGAAAAACCTGATGTTTCCGTAAGAAATCTAAGATAAAAAAAACATGCCGACAGAAAAATCTGTCGGCATGTTTATATTGTATCAAATTATTTCCACAAAGGTTTTTGTTCTAAAACTTTTGCATGAATAGGGCAAGTTTCATGATGCGCCCCCTTCAGATATCCTGTACTCATCAAAAATTCGTTAACAATTTCTCCTCCTGTAAATTTGAATGTTTTCTTAAAAAGCTTCATCCATTCCTGTAATGTTTTAGGATGATGATGCTCCAGCCATTTTTCAAATGAACCCATTTCTTTTTGTAATTCAATAATGGTTTTGGCGTTTTCGATAGCCGCATTCACTTTCAGTTTATTTCGGATAATACCAGTGTCATTCAATAATCTTTCTCGGTCTTGCTCCGTGTAGGCTGCTATTTTTTTGATATCAAAATTGTCGTATGCCTTTCTGAAGCTTTCTTCCTTTTTCAGAACCGTTTCCCAGCTCAGCCCTGCCTGATTGATTTCCAAGATCAGCCTTCCAAATAATTCATTATCATCATGAATGGGAAATCCGTAATAATTGTCGTGGTAATTTTTGTGCAGTTCTTTTCTGCTTTCGGGCTGCATGTTCTCTATTGCTAAACAATAACTCATTAGAATATATTTTCTGTTTTAGTTAAGAATTTCTCCAGGGCATCTTTAATATCAATATCCATACGTTCTGACAGAACAATCAGCCACCATATATTTTCAGCTAACTTATGTTCCAATTCTTCAGCCGAATCTTTTTTCAGCCACGTTTTCTCATGAGACATTACATTTCTCCCGACCAATCCTGCATCAGTAAGATAAGCAAGAGCATCTTCTTCCAATGTCCATGGAGTTCCGTTACCTTTTATTTCCAGTTGATGATACTTCTCTCTGATATCCAAGGAACGTTTTATGATTTTATCAAAATTATTTGTCTCCATATTTTGTTATTTCAGGATATAAAGATAAGGCAGGATTGTGACAACTGTTAGTCAGTAGAGAAGTCTTTTTATTTTTTATAATTAAGTCTGTTTAAACTTAACCACAAAAGTCACAAAAGGTTTTATGTTTTTAACACTTTAGTACACTTTAGAAAGTGTAAGGAAATACTGCACAATTAAGTTCACATAAGATGAAAATCTTTGATTTTCAACAAAACTTGAGTGTCCTTCCTTGTACACAAAGTAGATCACTTAAATAGCTTAAGTGTTTAAAAAGCTTTTGTATATCCTTTGTGGTTTAATAAAAAAGTTTAAACAGCTTTATTGTAAAAATTAATTTCAATGCTATACTTTGCTGAAAATATTTAGTAGTTTAGGCCTTTCAAAACTTCAACGATGAAATTTCTCATATCCTTTCTGTTTTCCTTATTTCTAAGTTTCGCAAATGCTCAAAATATATACTCCAAGGCTTATGGAAACAAAAAAAATCCACCTGTAATCTTTATTCATGGCGGGCCAAGTGGAAACGCTACTTTATTTGAAGGAACTACTGCACAAAAGCTTGCTGATAAAGGGTTTTACGTTATTGCTTATGACAGACGCGGAGAGGGGCGATCCAAAGATGAGAATGCAACAATGACTTTCAAAGAAAGTTTTGAAGATTTAAAACAGGTCTACAACACCTACAAGATTAAAAAAGCACATATTCTTGCCCATAGTTTCGGAGGAATTATCGGAACATTATTTACCAGTCAGTTTCCTGAAAAAGTGAAATCACTTACCCTTGCTGGGGCATTATTTACCCAACAGGAAACCTATGATCATATCTTAAAGCAAGCCAAAGAACATTTCAAAAATGAGCCTGCTCAATTAAAAGAGATTTCTGAAATAGAAAATCTTGATAAAAATTCTGCATCCTACCGAAAAAGATGCTACGAAACAGCTAGTAAACTTAATTTCTTTGATATGCCCAGCCCTACCCCGGAAAGTGAAAATTTAAGGAAAGAATATCAAGCCGGCGAATTCTATCAAAACAATATCAGAAATGCCAACTCTCCTATCAGGTTCTACCAAAATGAGCGATTGAATAACCTTGATAATACAATTATTTTAAAAACAATCAAAAGAAAAGGTATTCCTATGTATGCAGTGTATGGGAAAAATGATGGTATATTCTCCGAGAAACAGTTCAACGATCTTAAAAATATTGTAGGAAAAGAAAACTTTAAACTTATTGATAACTGTTCCCATTATTTATTCGTAGACCAACAGGATGAATTTTTAAAATTTATTGAGCTGAAATTAAAATAAAGTGTAGTTTTGTAAAAATGTCAAATACCAAAGTTCATATGAAGACCTACAGAGCCATCATTACGATGCTTATACTGGTGTTTTCGTTATCCCCATGTTCTGTTAAAAGAAATGTTCTGGACATTTTTGACATACAATACATCAGCGGATTAAACAAGGTAAAAACGA
This sequence comes from Chryseobacterium aurantiacum, assembly GCF_003020585.1. Lineage (GTDB taxonomy): Bacteria > Bacteroidota > Bacteroidia > Flavobacteriales > Weeksellaceae > Chryseobacterium > Chryseobacterium aurantiacum. The sequence goes on along the minus strand of NZ_PXUE01000001.1, from coordinate 986,625 downwards.
CCTCAGGACTTTCCCAAAATTGCGATATAGCTACCCATTCTTCTAAAACTTCTGTTTCAAAAACCGAAGCTAAGATTATCAACAAAAAATTCTTTTTCGCTTTTGATTCCACTACAAGCAATATTCGAGAAGAAAAGATATTTTTCAATGAATACTCAGGGCATACTACAGGTAACAGCCCTCCGAAATATATTTTATTTAAAAGACTGAAATTAAGCATGATTTAATATTTTTAAAATGCATTAATTCAAGTTTTTTATAATACAATATTAATTTCAATGAAACATACTACAAACAGCCAGTCTTCTGATTTGGCCGGATTATATACTTTATCCCTCCGAATGGTAATCGGATGGACTTATTTCTCAGCTTTTTGGCGCAGACTAATCCTTGAAAACAAGCTTATTCCTGATGAAAAGGGATATATCGGGGAAAAATTCAATCATTTTTTACCGAATGCCTTAGGAATTAAACCCGTTATAGAATATCTGGTAACCCATCCTGATGCATTGCAGCGGTCTATGATGATATTTACCATTATTGAAGCTATTGTAGGATTATTAATCATTCTTGGTCTTTTTACACGATTGATGAGCATTGGGATCTTCAGTCTTGCCATGGGAATTTTATTAGGCTCAGGTTGGCTAGGTACCACATGTCTTGACGAATGGCAAATTGGAGTTCTTGGGGTTGCAGGAGGTTTTGTTTTGTTTCTTACGGGTAGTGGGCCTTATTCTCTGGACCATTACCTGATGAAGAAAAACAAGAGTTTCACCCAAAGAAAGTGGTTTCAATGGCTGGGATCCGGGGATCTTCCTGTTTCAAAGCCTAAAACACTCGTGTTGGCGGGTTCTTTAATTATCTTTGGTCTTACTCTTTACACCAATCAGTATTTTCATGGCGGGGTCTGGGGAACACTTCATAATAAATCGGTGAAGCCAAAGCTTGAAATCTCCAATATTTCACACAATAACTCGGATCTTAAATTTGAGGTGTACAGAACAGAAGGTGCAGATGTGTATGGGTCTTTCCTTATTGGCATCCATCTTTTGGATAAAAACGGAAATATTTTAAAGGAGCTGGATCAAAAACAACTGTCAAAGTTATCTAAAGAAAGTATTAAGAATCATTATGTCGCCAAGGTAAAACCGGGAAAACACAGCCTTATAATTCCGTTGGGCGCCAAGGCAGATGTTAGTTTCAGTATTCTTGACATTCTTCAAAAGGAGGAGATTCACTCGTTGAAACTGATTGACATCAGTGGTATTGAATGGACGGAAATTATCCGATAGATTTGAATCTCATGATATAATTTGTTGGGAAACGCAAAGACGTAAGTTTTTATCTATCACATTTTACATGGTGAGGGAAGAAAACGAATTTTTGCGTCTTTGCGGTTGCCAACAGAGAAATGGTATGAGATATGATTTTCAGCTGTTTTTCAGTTTTGGATAAAGTTATACGGATGATATTATTTAATTATAAAAGCGGACTAAAGTCCGCTCCTATTGATGTTTAATGATCTAATTTTTAATCATTTAATTTTTAAACATCTTATTTTTCTGTCACATTTACCTGATAAATACATGAACTATCAGGATCCAGCTTCAGGACTTTCATTTCAAGTAAAACATCCAGCCCCATTGTATCGCATACTCCTTGTACAAAGGGTTTTATGACCGGCCATTTCAGCAGTCCTGCGATCTGAAGACTTTGTGTGATTTTATGGTAACGATCAACTCCTTTGATCATCATTTCAACTCTGTGGTCATTTAATTCTTTAAATTCAAAATTATATTCGGGACTGGATGTAAAAATTGCTCCTATAAGGATTTTTGCCGCTGCGGGAATCCCTGGTTGTAAATTGGGTTTTGTTTCTAGATTTTTCAGGGTCATTCTTGATCCTAAATCATACATAAAGGTATTGGAAAGCTGTTCAATAGCTTCGGCACCATATAGTTTTCCTGCTTGTTTAAGCAAACCTCCGTAAAAGGCTCCGGTAATATCGGAAAGCCGCTGGGTTAATTCTGTAAAGGTTTGGGGAAAGAAGTCTGATATGATCTGAGCCTGATCCATTTCGGGAAGGTAAATATCGTTTTTCCTGAAATCTGATAGAGCCCTAAAGGTTTCCGGCAGTTGTGTTGGATTCATATTTAAGTTTTATAAAGTTTTGGTTATTAGTTGATATAAATGGTTTAAATCATAAAATACAGTATCATTTTAATGAAATTCAATTATTAAATTTTTTATAATAAATACCTGCAATGGAGAAAAAGCTATAGTTCCCTACTCCATTATACAGATTTGGAAATAAGGAGCATAGGTCTTTACTTTCATATAAAAACAAGTATGACAGCTCATTTGAAGCTATGGTACAATCTGGATTTTGATTTATAAATGGGGCAGGAATATTACATTCCAATCTCTACCTTTTGAAAAGGCATCATAAGGATATGGGAATCTATTCATATTTTTTTCATTTGGTACTGTAAAGCTAAAAAAAATAAATAAATTCTCCAATAAGTGATATTAATTTATAAAAAAAGATAGTCGGGTAAGTGAGGGTATAATTAAAAAAATGTAAGCTTATTGAAACCTAAAATACACCCGGTTTCATGATCATTTTAATACAAAAAAAACCTCCGATATTTTCGGAGGTTTTTATTAAAATTTAGTGCATGGCTTCACTCAAATCTATTTTTTCTTTACTTTTTCTTTCTTTTATAAATAAGATAAACGGAATACATACTAAGAATATTACCCCGAGGTAAAGAAATACATCCATATAGGATAATACGGTTGCCTGCTTCGTTACAGATAGGTCAAGCATCTTATAGGCGGCATTCATTGCAGCATCCGGAGTCATTCCTTTGGCTATAAAGTTTGCCTTTAATGCAGCAAGCCTTTGCTGAACTTCAAAGCTATTTTCATCAAGATGAGAAATCAGGTTATTCCTGTATTTCTGTCCTGCATTGGCTATAAAGGTTGTGATTGCTGCAATCCCAAAGGATCCTCCCAGCTGCCTCATCATTCCTGTAAAGGCTGCTCCCTGACCAATTTCCTGCCCTTTCAGTGTACTTAATGAGAGAGAGGTAATTGGAATAAACAATAGTCCCAAACCGGCTCCTCTTACAATAAGCATCCAGAAAAATGCATCTTTACTGGTATCAGGAGTCAGAATTTTGTATCCCCAGAAACTATAAACAAAGAAGATGAATAACCCCAGGGAAACCAATATCTGCTGCTTGGCTCCTCTCGTCAACAATTTCCCGATAATTGGCATCATGAACGCTGTTGTTAAAGCTGCCGGAATCATCAATGCTCCCGACTGAAGGGCCGTCCATCCCAAAATACTCTGTGTATAAAGCGGAACGATAAATGTTGACCCATACAACCCAAATCCTAACACAAACGACATCACCGTTCCGATTCTTAAGTTTCCATTTTTCAATACCCGGAGTTCCACAATCGGATATTTGAAAGTAAGTTCACGCCAGAGGAATAATATAAATCCTAAGATGGCAGTTGTTGTAAATGTTACAATCATTCCACTTTCAAACCAATCTTCCTCATGCCCTCTTTCCAGAATAAACTGCAATGAACCAACGGTTAAGGCCAATAAGGCAATTCCCAGCCAGTCAACATCTGAAACCCTACGTTTTTCAGCATATTTCGGACTTCTTACAAACTGAAGCGTCATTAAAGTTGCTGCTATCCCAATAGGAATATTGATATAGAAAATATACGGCCAGCTATAGTTGTCAACAATATACCCTCCCAATGGCGGTCCTAATGTTGGTCCGATAATTACTCCTAATCCATAAATGGCTTGTGCCATACTTCTTTTTTCAATCGGATAAGATTCCGTAATGATGGTCTGCGATGTTACCAGAAGTGCTCCACCACCAATTCCCTGCATGAGTCTGAAGAACACCAGTTCCCAGATATTTGTAGCATTTCCGCATAAGAATGAAAATATCGTAAATATGATAATGGAAGCTGCAAAATAATTTCTACGTCCAAACTGCTGTGAAAGCCAGCTGGTCATTGGAACAACAATTACATTTCCAATCGCATAGGCGGTAATCACCCAACCCACTTCTGAAAGTGTAGCTCCTAGGTTCCCTTTCATTTCATTAAGGGCAACATTCACAATCGTGGAGTCCACAATCTCAAGAAGAGCACAAAGAATTGCCGTGATCGTAATGATCACTCTTCGGGCTCCATATTCTACTAATGATTCTTGCATAATTTTTTGTACAATGTATTGATGTAAAAATTTTGTAAAATGTACAATGTAAAATGTATTGATGATTCAAATTGTGCTTATATCCGGGAATTAACCGTCTTCGGCTTAATTTTTAAATCAATTGTTCATACATTTCACCTCAATACATGCATGCTATTTCAAAGAAACTTCTGCTTTCACATTCATCCCTGTTCTTAGTCTTTTTGCAATATTTTTATCAAGGTTTACAAAATCTACTTTTACAGGAAGTCTCTGAACTACTTTTACGAAGTTACCACTCGCATTATCAGGAGGAAGAATGGAGAAAGTAGCACCGGTAGCCGGAGAGAATGAACTCACCACTCCTTCAAATTCTTTATCAGGGAAAGCGTCAATTTCAATTTTTACTTTTTGTCCTTCCACCATTTTATCTACCTGCGTTTCCTTAAAATTAGCCACTACCCATTTCTGGTCATTTTTAACCAAAGCAAATAACTGTGATCCTGCCTGAAGATATTGTCCAGCCTGTGTAGATACTTTCCCTACATATCCGTCTTCTGGCGCCAAGATTACAGTGTATGATAGATTTAGTTTCGCGTTTTCTACATCTACTTCTCTTTGTTTTGCAGTAGAACTTGCTACGCTGATCTGCTGAGAGCTTGCTGCTGTCTGTGAAGAAGCGATGGTCGTTTGCTGGGCAATTTGGTTTCTTTGATCTACCAATACCTGAAACTGTTTATCAGCTGACTGTTTGGCTGCCAATGCCTGCTCATATTGCTGCTCTGTAATAGAATGATCTTTTACCAGATTAGCATATCTTTTCAGATCTTGTGACGTTTTCCATACATTTACCTTTGCTGCTTCAATCTGTGCATTTGCTACTGCTACTGCTGCCTGAGAGCTGTTAATATTTTTGGAAGTTGCTGTGGTAGTTGCTTCAGCTGTAGAAATATTGCTTTTTGCTGTGGCTAAAGCTGCCTGAGACTGTTCAAGGGCCATTTTCTGATCTCTGTTATCTAAAATAACCAAAGTATCACCTTTCTTTACAAACTGATTATCCTTTACTTTTACCTCCGCTACATATCCGGAGATTTTAGAAATTACGGGAGCCATATTTGATGCAATTTGAGCATCATCAGTCTCTTCATGATATTGTCCGTAGGTATAGGCTCTATAACCATAAATACCTCCTCCAATTACTACAGCTGCTAAAATGATAGGAAAAACTAAGCTTTTTTTCTTTTTAGGTTCAACTGCCTGTGTATTATTATTTTCCATTTTGGTTTCGATCTGATTATTTAATTGTTAAAGTTCCTGTTGTTTGTAATAGTTTTCTGTAGGCCAGCGCTGCATCTGCTTTTGCATTGATTACCCCTACGTTGGCTCCAATCTGAGCGGCGTCTGCATCCAATAGTTCCGTCATGGTAGCAAGACCGTTATCATATTTATTTTTTGTGATTCTGAAATTTTCGTTAGCCTGCTCAGCAGATTTTTCAAAAACAGCTATTCTTTTTTTAGAGTAATCTGTGTTTTGATATTCTCTGTTTACATCAAGCTTAATGTTGTCATTCAGTAATTCATCTGTAGCGGCTAATTCCTTTTCTCTAGCCTGAGACTGCTTTAATGATGAATTTTCTTTCCAGATGTTGGATAAATTATAAGAAATCCCAACTCCTACATTCACAGCATTGTAAATAGTAAGAAACTTAGGAATATCTGCTGCTACATATCCTCCGGTAAATGCCAGTGAGGGAAGGTTCTCTGCCTTTGCAGACTTTGTTCCCAACTCAGCAGCCTTTCTTTGTTGTGCCAAGGCCTGTAGATCCTTACGGTTTTCTCTGGCTTCATTCACATAAAAGTCAACAGGTTTCACCTCCGAACCTTCTTCAATATAATTTTGGTCTACATCAATTTCTGTGGTTTCAGGAAGTCCTAATAACAGATCCATATTGATATTGGCAATATTGTAATTATTCTTGGCTTCCAATAATTGAAGTTCAATGTTTGAAGTCTGGAGATTTGCCTTTAATCTGTCGTTTCTGGCAATTAATCCATTATTCTCCATTTTAAGGAAAGTTTCATCTCTCTTTTGTGAAGCGGAAAGATTTTCTTCAAAAACCTTAATAGACTGGTTAGCTTTAAACAAATTATTATAAGCCTGAGCTACATTATAAGCAATGGCAATCTTGTCATTCTCCGTACTTAATTTTGAAGCTTCTACCAGATATTTTGCAGATTGGATACCATACTTGATTCTTCCTCCGCTGTAAATAGGTACACTAAGATTTGCAGAACCATAAAGCACCTGATGTACCTCTGGCCCTCCTGCTCCACCTGATACCCCGGGAAGTTTAATATCTACATTGGGCTTTATCGGAAGGTACATATAGCTACCTGACACTTTCAATTCCGGTAGCTGTTTATTTTTAGCTTCCAGAAGATTAGCTGTAGCCTCTTCGATCTTGGCTGCATCGATCTTGAGATTCTTGCTGTTCTGGATTCCCAGCTGCACAGCTTCGTCAAGAGAAAGGTTTTTCTTCTCCTGAGCATTTGCATTTGCTATTCCTACGAATAGTGATAATGCAATCACTGAGTTATTTATTCTCTTCATAACCTAAAAGGTCTTTTAGTAAATGTTTTATATGTTTATTAAGTTCGGTATAATATGTTTCGTCAAAAACATCATCTTCTGCTGTATCATTAAGGAATTCCTTATACATTTCCTTGGCATTGAATGCATAGAATAAAGTTCCGCTTATAGTAGAATGCAATAGATAAATAGGAGGATTTTTGGTAAAAACACCACTTTTCAGTCCACTTTCCAATATTCGGGAATACATGGAAAGGAAAGACATTTTGGTTTCCTTTAAAAATGCTACAATCTGAGGATTCTCTGCATGAAGCTGTTCTCTCTGCATAATCCTGTAAAAGCATTTCTGGGTTCTTATTCTATTGGAAAACTGGTCTATTATTTTCTCAATTTTCTGCCATTCATTAAGGTCAGTTCTCTCTACAATATCCTTTGAAAAAAACTGTCCCTCATTCATCCTGTATTCAACCAATTTTTCATAAAGTTTTTCCTTAGAACCAAAATAATACGAAATCATAGAGATGTTTACATTAGCCATTTTTGCAATTTCTCTTGTGGAAGTTCCATCAAAACCCTTTTCAGCAAAGAGCTTTTCAGCTGCAAACAATATATTTTCTTCTTTTGAAATCATGTCAGTGTCCATTTTTCAGGGCGCAAATTTACATAAGTTTTTAACTGAATCAAACGTTTGATTGGTTTTTTAAGATTGATTTAATTTATCAAGAATAAAAGACAGCCTCTATGAAAGAGTAAAGAAGTCATATAAAAAGTCATCTTTAACAGGAATAATGAAGGTTATTTCAAAAATTATTTGAACATTCTAAAACAATTCAAAAAAAATATTATTTTTATCTACTTTAAAAATTTAAGATCATGAAAAAAATAATTTCAGTTCTGGCCATTGGCTTATTTACATTTACTTATGCGCAGGAAAAGCCAAAAGAGGGCGGATGTTGTGCAGGAAAGGATAAGAAAGAATGTTCTGTAAAAGATAAAAAAGCGTGTTCTGATGCTCATCATAAAGGCTGTGATGCCAAGATGAAAACAGCAGAAAATACTCCTAAGGCAAAAGATAAAAAGACTGTAAAGGAAAAAAAGGCAGTTTAAAATAACTATATCTATAAAGAAAAAAACTCCGGAAATGTTCCGGAGTTTTTTATTAAGTGCTTTTATGAATATATCTCGATAGCTTTATACCAAGGTCAGTCCAGACTATTTTAGGATTTCCATTTCTGGTAAGATGAAGATCTGCAGTATTGATTTCTTCCAGAATACTTTCAATATTCGCTCCACTGATAAATTTTGAAAAACCGGCCCAGTTGAATCCGTTGGCATTGATCTTTTTATAGACCAAATTTTCGGATTGATAATTCTGAAGAAGAGCTAGTCTGAAAATCTCAGAACAGTAGTTTAAAAAATTCTTTTGTTTTTCCCTGTTCCAGCCTGCAATTTCTCTTGCCCAGAAAATAATGCTTCTAAGGTATTCTGGTTTCTTTTTTACCATAAAGGCATCACGAACCCATTGTACAAATAATTTTTCAAACTCATTGCTCTTATCTCCTGAATTCAGCAGTTTTATAGCTTCATTCAGATTTCCCTGTGCTTCATGAACAATCTCTTTTACTTTTTCCTCAGAAACAGAAAAATTCTTTTTTAGATAATCCCCAAGGTCTTCATCATGAATTCTAGGAACCTCTACAATCTGGGTTCTGGAAAGGATGGTAGGAAGAATATCATTGGTATTTTCTGCGGTAAGAAGAATGATGGTTTTTGCAGGGGGTTCTTCCAGAAACTTTAGAAACTTGTTGGAAGCAGCCACATTCATTTTATCTGCTCTCCATACGATGAGCATCTTGGTTCCTCCTTCAAAGCTTTTTAGAGCAAATTTTTGGTTCTGATCATCAACTTCATCTGCCGAAATGAAAAGCTGTTTGTTTTCGGACTCTAAAAAAGCAGTCCAGTCATCATAACTTGCATAGGGAGATGCTAAAATCATTTCCCTAAACTCTTCGAATTTATTTTTGCTTAATGAATTTTTGTTGTCCGTAAAAACCGGAAAACTAAAGTGAAGATCAAGATGATTAAGATGCTCCACTTTTGAAGCAGCATGCTCATTTTCCTGGTTCAAAATTTCTTTCGCATAGGCCAAAACCATTGGTAATGTTCCATACCCCTCTTTTCCTACAAAAAGTTGGGCGTGGCTCACTCTGTTTTCGGTGATACTTTCTTTAAGAAGTCTTTTCAGGTTTTCCTGTCCGGCGATGTTCTCCCAATTCATGTTCCAAAGATAAAAAATCTTATTTCAATTTATAAATTAAGTCTGTTTAATCTGTCATAAAAATCCTTTGCATCTATTTTAAGGTTCTCCAAACCCTATTATAGGAAACATCAATAATCTAATTAGAATAAATTTGAAATTAAATTGTGCACAATTTAATTTTTTGGAAATACATTTGCATTGCTAATTTTAATCTAACTTAACGATAAGAATTTAGCCAATTTTAATCATCAAAATAAATTAAAAATGAATAAAGAATCCGAAGAGAAAATAAGAGCGGTTTTCCAGCAGCAGAAAGCTTTTTTCAAAACCAATCAAACGAAAGATATAGAATTCCGAAAATCCAGTTTAAGAAAATTCCGTGAGGTATTTTTAAATCATACGGATGCACTTTGTGAAGCTTTGTTTATCGATTTGGGTAAAAGCCGAAAAGAAGCTGAATATGTGGAAATTCAAATCGTCATCAGCGAGCTGGATTATTTTCTGGAAAATATAGATGAATGGGCTCAACCTACTTCTGTACCATCAAAACCACATCCGTCCGGAGCTGAAGTTATAAGTAAAATCATGTATGAGCCGTATGGGGTGAACTATATTATCGGACCTTTTAACTATCCTGTGCAGTTGACATTCAGTCCATTAATCGGAGCGTTGATTGCGGGAAATACAGCTATCCTAAAACCATCAGAAAATACTCCTCATGTTGCCAAAATCCTGGAAAAAATTGTGAAAGAATCTTTTGAAGAGTCTTATGTTGCAGTAATTCAAGGAGCTATTGAAGAAAATACACTCTTATTAAGTCTTCCTTTTGATTATATCTTCTTTACCGGAAGCCCAAATGTGGGAAAAATTGTCATGAAAGCTGCTGCAGAACAATTGATTCCTTTAGCTCTAGAGCTGGGAGGAAAGTCGCCAACCATTGTTCACGAAGATGCCGACCTTGATAAGGCGGTGGAAAGAATATCCTACGGAAAATGGATTAACTGTGGACAAACATGCGTTGCTCCAGACTATATCTATATTCATGAATCTGTAAAAAATACTTTTATTGAGAAATTCAAGGCTCATTTAAAAACTGTTTACAATGATGAATCTTTAGGAAAAATAGGAAAGATTGTGAGTCAGAATCAAATTAAGAATCTGGCCGGATATCTGGAAGCAGCTCCTGAAAAAGTGATCTATGGGGGAAATTATGATCTTGAAACCCGTCATTTTGAAGCAACTTTGATGGATCATATCACCTGGGATGATCAGGTAATGCAGCAGGAGATTTTCGGGCCCATCCTCCCTATTATGACTTATCATGACATCAATGAGGCTCTGGAAGAAATCAATAACCGTCCTAAGCCATTGGCTTTATATGTTTTTACGGAAAATCAGGAATTTGCAGATCATATTTTAAGCCATACAACAAGTGGTGACGCAGAAATCAACAGTACTATTATTCATGTAGGTTCTCATTATTTACCTTTTGGAGGGGTGGGAACTTCAGGAATGGGAAAATATCATGGAAAATTCAGTTTTGAAAGTTTTAGCCATAGCCGTTCTGTTCTTCAGGTGAAATAATTCTATAAACCCTGTTACTAAAAAAAAGACCGTTGTAGAAATATAAGCGGTCTTTTTTCTATAATAGAATTATTATTTTTCTGAATAAAAAATTGCATTTTTCTCTTAAAGAAAGGCCCTTAACAAACTTTAACCACATATAATTTTTACAATTCATTAATATTTAAGATATTTGCGCATTGTTTTAAAAATAAAGAATGAAAAAAATCTTTGTAGTATCATTCATATCGGTTGGATATTTCCTTAATGCACAGAGTCTAAGTAACTCGCCTTATGCAACATATGGAATTGGAGATGTAAAATATGATAATACGATCGAAACTGCTTCCATGGGAGGTATATCTACTGCTTATATAAGTGACTTTACGAGTAGTTTCAACTTTGCAAACCCTGCAAACAACACCAATTTCGAGCTTACGAGTATAAAACTGGAGGCAACCAACGAAAACAATTATTTCAAATCGAATTATAACGATATGAAATCTACAAAGCATTCAACTTACCTTTCTAATATTGCTTTGGCATTTCCTATCTCTTCAAGGGTAAAAATGGGGATTTCCTATCAGCCTTATAGTTCAAAAAGTTATGATATAGCAACTCAGGAGGTTGCATCGAGCGGTACTACATACTACAACGCTTTTAAAGGAAGTGGTACCTTGAATACTGCAGCAGTTGCCGTTTCTTATAAGATTAATCAGGAATTATCTGTAGGGGCAAGAGCCAATCTTTATTTTGGAGATTTATATGACCTTAATGAGTTTCGTACTTCATATTCTGAGTACATCAACGGATATGAAACGAAAAACAGAGTCAGAAACTTTAACTTTACATTGGGTACCAGCTACCAGACTTTAAATACACGTACGGATAAAAAGTTAACGATAGGAGCTACAGCTACTTTCGGGAACACGAGCAACATGACCACTGAATACATCAACAGTACCTATAGATACGCAGATGCAGCAGGAACTAAAGTTGATGAGAGTATTCTGGAACGTAAAGAAACAAAATCTAAAAACCTTCTTCCGTTACAGGCTTCTGTAGGGGTAGGATATGGAAGTGATAACCATTGGTTTGTTTCCGGACAGGTTGACTATAAAAAAGGTGAGGATATTTCTTATTTTGGAAGAACATTTGACTTCCAGGATACCTATAGAATTTCTGCCGGAGGATGGTACTTACCTAACTATAATAACTTCAGAAGTTACTTCTCAAGGGTAATCTATAGATATGGAGCTTTCTATGAAAGAGGAAATCTGAAATTAGAAGGGAACAGCATTAATAAATTTGGTATTTCAGCAGGTGTAATGCTTCCATTCAAGAATAGTAGTATTACAAGAATGAGTGGTCTTGAGATTGGTGTAGAACTAGGTAAGAGAGGAACTCTTAGTGATAATCTTATCAACCAGAACTTTATCAACCTAAAAATCGGTTTCAACTTTGCTGATAAATGGTTCAGAAAGTCACTTTATAACTAGAATGAACTTTTCAAAAAAAATAGTATATAAAAATATAGCATGCCTTTTTAGTTGTGCTATATTTTTTATATTGATATCCTGTGAGGAGGATCTTACCAAGAATAAAGGCAGTAAAAGCAAGAATTTCCCCTCACAGATCATTAATAATGCCAATATCGTACAACGTGACTCAGGTTTTGTAGTCTTAAAGGCCAAAGCACCAATTATTGAAAAATATGAACTGATAGACAGTCCATATGTGGTAGCCAGAAAAGGAATAGATATTGAGTTTTTCGATAAGAAGAAGCCCAAGATTCCGGGGAGAATCACAGCCAAATATGCCCGCATTTTTGAATATAAAAAATTCTATGAGGCCAAGGGCGATGTAAGAATCAAGACCAATGAAGGGCAAAGATTTGCCATGCAAAGTATCTATTGGGATCAAAAGAAAAATAGAATCTATACGAAGGATACAGTTTATGTGACCATGGAAGACGGTTCTACTTTGGTAGGAGCCAATGGAATGACTGCCAAAGATGATTTCTCTGAATATACCTTTTACAATAACTCAGGAGATTTTAGTTCAAAACGACTTTCTGAAAATAAAAAAACGACTCCTTAATCATGAAATTTCGGGTTATCGGGCTTATGTCTGGAACAAGTCTGGATGGCTTGGATATTTGTCTTGCAGAATTTAAGAAACAAGATAAATGGACCTTTGAGATCCTGAACACCAATACCCTGCCCTATTCTACTGATTGGGAGGATAAACTTAGAAACTCTATTCACATTCCCATAGATGATCTTTTGGAACTCCATTCGGAGTATGGTTTCTATTTGGGGCAACAGGTATCGGAATTTATTGAAAGACATCAGCTTGAAAATATCGACATGATTTCATCTCATGGCCATACGGTTTTTCATCAGCCTCAAAGAAAATTTACGCTTCAGATCGGAGACGGCAGAGCCATTAAGCTGGAAACGAATTTACCTGTTATCTATGATTTCAGAAGTCAGGATGTTTTAATGAAAGGAAACGGGGCACCTTTGGTACCTATTGGTGATGAGCTGCTTTTTTCAGAGTATGGAGCATGCCTTAATCTGGGCGGATTTTCAAATATTTCCTTACAAGACAATGATAAAAGGATTGCTTTTGATATTGCTCCCGTTAATATTATTCTGAATACATTGGCGAGGCAACTCAATAAAGGCTTTGATGAAAATGGGGATCTTGCCAGACAGGGAAAAATAAATGAAGGTTTACTCAGCCAGCTTAATTCCCTTGATTTCTATCAACAATCTCATCCAAAATCGTTGGGCATAGAATGGTGTAATCAGCATATATTTCCATTGCTTGACAATAAAGAACCTTTTGAGGCGCTTGCTACTTTTACAGAACATATTGCTCAGCAAATTTCAAATACCCTCAATAAATATAACATTAAAGATGTACTGATAACCGGAGGTGGCGCTTATAACACCTTTTTAATAGAAAAAATAAAGGCAAAAACAAAATCGGAGATCATCATTCCTGAAAAGGAAATCATTGATTATAAGGAGGCTCTGATCTTTGCATTCATGGGTGTCTTGAAAATAAACAACGAAGTAAATGTCTTATCTTCAGCTACAGGAAGCACTTCCGACCATAGCTCGGGACTAATCGCTTAACAAGTAAATGGACAGCATAAAAAAACCTTCATTTTCATGAAGGTTTTTATTTATTATTTATAAGCTTCGATCTTATCTGTCAATGTATTGATAAAGTTCTGTAATGGTTTTTCTACCATCATTTTGATAAATGGATTAAATTTCCCTTCAAACAACATCTGAACCTCAGTCTGGTTCTCATTGATAGGATTTAAAGTTGCTGTTAATGAAAAATCCAAGCTTGAGCTTGCAGACTTCAAAATAGCTTTTTGCTCAGTCACCTCATCTATTTTCAATGCAATTTCCGGCATCCCCTGTAACCCAAACTTAAAGCCATTATCTCTTGTTTCAAATTTTTGAAGACCGTCTGGCATAAAATCTTTGTAATTTTCAGGCGTTTTCAATAATTCCGACAGCTCTTTAGATGATTTATTGACAATAATTTTTCGTCCTTCTAAATTCATTTTTTATTTTTGTTTTTAGTTTCTTACTTCTTACAAATGTATAAAGTTTTTCGAACGAAAAAAAATTATTAATACCTAAGCATCCTGAGAAACTTAAAAAACTAAATAATAATCGAGAATTCAATTAAATCATGAAAAAAAACAGAAGTCTGTATAAATTCTTAATTACTCTACTACTTTTTATTCCCGTGTATTCTTTTTCTCAAACCTATCTTGATGTAGAAAAGTATAAATCTAAAATAGGAGCTCCTATAAATAATATACTAAAAAGCTTCAAGCAAAAAAAGAAGATTGAAGAGGACTCTTTTGGAATAAGTACCAAGTCTGTTCAGATTAACAAATATTACTATCTCACTTTCCATGAAACAGAGGATAATGATTCGGTAGGTTATATCACTTTTTATAGTGGAGACAAGCTGGACAAACAATATACAAGTAAAAACTGGTATAATATTGTAAAATATTACTCGGACAAATTAAAGCTGGTTGAAATAAATGTGGTTGTTCAAGGACAGAAAAACAAGTTTAATGACTACAATGAAGCCATCAAATTTTTACAAAGTCACAATATAGATGATCTGGATACCTATATGGCCTCTTTCAATACGGATGATCATCTTACTTATCATTTTATGATTAATGAAGATGTATTATATTATAAGATTGAAAGAACAGATAATAACGAGAACATCGATTCATAATATCAAATCTCTTAAAACCCGCAATAGATGGCAAAAATAAAGCTCTTAAGCAAAACATATTGTGCTTTATTTTATATATTTGCGAAGATATTGTAGTAAAAAAAAGGTAAAATACACTGGGATACAGACCTATCTCTATGTCCTTGCAAAACTCAACCCACTGATTATCAACATCCTCAATAAATATTAGAAATGTATAAAGTTTTTGTGAACGAAAAAAAATTATTGATATCTAAGCATTCCGAGGAACTTGAAAAAAACCTTGAGTATGAAAGTTTCACGACTTTAGAGATTGCATTGGATCTTCTGGAGAATACTTCTGTAAAGGAACTTAACGTTTTTGGTGAGAATATTGATGAGATCTGGCAAGAGTTTCAAAAGCTGTTCAGAATAATAGAAGCTGCCGGCGGGCTTGTGAATAATCCTGAAGGAGAAATTCTTTTCATCAAAAGACTGGGTAAATGGGATCTTCCCAAAGGAAAAATGGAGAAAGGAGAATCCAGAGAAGAATCTGCAGTAAGGGAAATTGAAGAAGAAACCGGACTGGTAGATGTAGAGCTTATGGAGTTTATTAATACCACTTACCATATCTACATTGAAAGAAACGGAGATAAAATCCTGAAATGCACCCATTGGTTTGAAATGAATTTCGATGGAGAAGACACTTCAAAACCACAGATAGAAGAAGGCATTACTGAAGTTGCCTGGAAAAACACCACTCAGATTGAAGATGAAGTTTTCCCAAGCACATTCCAGAATATTAAACTTATTGTAAAGGAGTTCTGGGCTTCAAAGGCTAAATAAACTCTATTACCTTTTCCAGAGCTATTCCTCTTGATCCTTTCAATAGTATATTTTCTGATTGAATTTTATGTTGTTGAAGATATTCAATCAAAGCAGATGTACTTTCAAAAGCAAGGTTTGATGGATTAATGGCCTTAAAGTATTTTCCTACTGTAATAATTTCATTAAATTTAAGCTCCTGAGCAAGATTAAGGATGTTTTGGTGCTCTTTTTCACTCTCCGCACCCAATTCCAGCATATCACCAATAATAATGGTTTTAGCCCCCTCAAAAGTGATAAAATTATTTAATGAAGCAGTCATGGAACTTGGATTAGCATTATAGGTATCCAGTACTAGTGTTCTGTCTTCTTTCTTTACAACCTGCGAACGCATATTGGTAGGCGTATACTTTTCTACAGCATCCTTTATTTCTTCAAAGCTTATTCCGAAGTGAAGTCCAAGACTTGCTGCAGCACAAAGATTT
Organism: Chryseobacterium aurantiacum; assembly: GCF_003020585.1. Classification (GTDB taxonomy): domain Bacteria; phylum Bacteroidota; class Bacteroidia; order Flavobacteriales; family Weeksellaceae; genus Chryseobacterium; species Chryseobacterium aurantiacum. The sequence continues at coordinate 970,426 of NZ_PXUE01000001.1, read as the reverse complement.
GTAAAGTTATATTCTCCGGTTAATTTTGATACTGCCTTTTCACCCTGATAGATCAACCCTACAAAATGGTCTTCTGAAAATGCTTCAAAGTTATAGTCTGCACTTTCTTTTCCAAATGTAATGGCAGGAGAATAACCCTCTGTTTTTTCAACCTGAATAGGGTCATTTTCATTAACTAAAATGGTTTGATGATTATCTTTAAGGTAAGCATACAATTCAGACTTTCCTTTAATCACTCCTTCAAATCCTCCAAAGCCTTCCAGATGGGCTTTTCCAAAGTTTGTAATATATCCGAAATCAGGTTTTGAAATTGTACAAAGGAATTCTATTTCTTTCTGATGATTTGCTCCCATTTCTATCACAGCCATTTCATGTTCTGGCTTGATGGAAAGAATCGTAAGAGGAACCCCAATATGGTTATTCAAATTTCCTGAGGTGTACTGTACATTAAACTTTTCTGAAAGCACAGCATGGATCAGTTCCTTGGTAGTCGTCTTACCATTGCTTCCTGTAAGTCCAATAAAAGGAATTTTAAGCAGACTTCTATGGTGGATGGCCAATTGCTGTAGAAATTCAAGAGTTGAGGGAACATAGAAAATATTCCTTGTTTTATTTTCAAATTCAGATTGTTCAACAATTACAGCCAGGGCACCCTCATCAATGGCTTTTTCCGCCAATGTTGCTGCATTAAAGTTATCACCGGAGAAAGCAAAAAAGATATCATTTTTGCCTATTTTTCTGCTATCGATTGTTACTTTATCGGCCTTCAAAAATAAAGGATAAAATTGTTCTATATTCATAGTTCAAAAATAAAAAACCTTCCGAAAATCCGGAAGGTTTTTTTTAAGTATTTTTTTTGATAAATATTATCTTCTAGTTCTAGCTTTTTCGTTAGTTCTAGCATCCTGTGCAACACGGAAACCAATCCAACCATAAGCTTTACCTTGATTTTTATATCTTCTTTGTCCCGGATCCAGCCAATATGCTGTATCTTGCCAAGATCCTCCTTTTACTACTCTAACCTCGTTAGAAATTCCGGAAGTTCTGTCTTTGCCATCTTTCTGCATTTTCACTCTACCGTTAGCATCTACAACAAAGCTTTTCTTAGGAGCGTTATACATATCGAATCCTGAAGTAGAATCTGAAGCTCTATAGTACTCTAGAGAAGACTGTCTGTCTCCATCTCTATAGTTTCTGTAGTCAGCAATTGTTTCTCTTTCGAATTGCCCAGGAAGACCTTTATATACTAATCTTCCGTCAGCTAATGTATCATATTTAATAGTACCTTCATCTACCATTTTGTAAGTTCCGTCTCCGTTTCTTACAATAGCCTGAGGCATATTTCCTCTGTAGTAGTTGAAGTCATTGTAATCTTCATCAATGATAGGTCTGTACACATCTGCAGTCCATTCTGCAACGTTACCATACATACCATAAATTCCTAGGTCGTTAGATGGATATTGTCTTACGTCTGAAGTTTGTGCAGATCCGTCGTTTTTCCATCCTGCGATACCAGAATAGTCACCTTTACCCATTTTAAAGTTTTCAAGGAACATTCCTCTCTCCTTTCCTTTGGTTCCTCTTAATCTTTCGATTTCAGGTTTTTTACCTAGGTATTGGTTGTATTCTCTATTCTTAGCCATACCAAGAGCTGCATATTCCCATTCAACTTCTGTTGGAAGTCTGAATTTTTGAACCATTGCAGAGTTTGGAGCTCTGTTTGCAGATAATAATCTCTGGTTGGTTGTTTTCATACCAGATTTTTGCTGCATTCTTTTTTCGTTGATATACCCTTGCATTTCTGGATCATTCGCTTTGAATTTATCCATGTTAAATGCAGTACCTCCTTGGTTATTGGATTCGTTGATATACAAATCCTTAGCAATAACACCTGCTTGCATCAAAGCTTTTTCGTTAGCTCTGTCTGTAAGCCATTCACAGTATCTGTTTGCCTGAGTCCAAGAAACACCTACAACCGGATAGTAATCGAATTCCGGAGAACGTAGATAGGTCTCATTATAATCGTTTCTAGCTAGTTTGTTGTCCCATAATAAGGTATCCGGTAAAGCACCGTTATAGATTTCCTTAAAACTAGGGTCACTTGGAGGGAATACATACTTCAACCATGTAAGGTATTCGCGGTATTCATAGTTAGTAATCTCAGTTTCTCCGACAAAGAATGAACTCACCTGCATTCTTCGCGGTGTGTTATTCCAATCGTGCATAACATCATCTTTCACTAATCCCATTGTAAAAGTTCCACCTTCTACATATACCATTCCCGGCCAACCCTTCTGCTTCTGTTGCTTTCCTGCAAAAAACCAACCCTGTTTTTCGTTTGGTTTCCAACCCGTTTTACTGACAAATTTTTTGGTACCACCTCCTTTACTGGTTCCGGATCCGCCACAACTGGTTAATGCAAGTGTAGAACTTAATGCTATTAATGAAAACAACTTTAGTTTTTTCATAGTCGATATAAATATTTTCAAGAGTACAAAGAAAAAATAAATTATTCAATAAATCAAATAAAGATTTGATTTTTTTGAAAAACGTTAACAATTTAATTTTATTGTATCACAATTTAATTCTAAATTTTTGATTTATTTTGTAATTTAGCAATTTCAATAATAAACATGAGACGAAAAATCACGCTTTTATCCTTAATCGCTTTTACATCAGCACTTTACGCTCAAAGAAACACCATAGAATGGAATGGTTCCAAAATTCAGGATTTTGGTGACACAAAAATAAATCTTCCAAATTTCAAAAATGAAGGTTTTTCTTTCAGCCAAAATAATGTTTTTATAGTAACTAAGCAAAAAATAGGAGAAAACCAGCTAAAGATTTCAGACTTTACCTGGGAGAGTGTTTCTAACCAGGATTTATTTGAATTAGACCGAAGCAGTCTTCCTGATCATGACATTGCAGACGTTGTTTATTATACATTAGATGGAGAAAGATATGCAAGTATTAATGTTGCTTTATTTAAAAATGTAAAAGGACGTATCCAGAGATTGTCTTCCTTTAATGTTTCAGAAGCTTCCACTCCCTTGAATACTTCAGGAGGCGTTTATAAGATAGGAACAACCGGCAATCCACTGTCTAGTGGTAACTTTTACAAAATAAAAGTTGATAAGTCCGGAGTCTTTAAAGTTACAGCACAATTTTTAAGAGATAACGGAATTAATCCCTCTTCTGTAAATCCAAAAAACATGAGAATTTACGGAAATGGTGGAAATATGCTTCCTGAGTTTAACCAAGACCCAAGATACAGTTCATTGCAAGAAAATGCAATTCAGGTAGTAGGTGAAGACGACGGAATATGGAATGACAGCGACTACGCTCTTTTCTATGCACAGGGTCCGGATGGATATAATCTTTATGATACTTCTAACGGAAACGGTATTAAGAGAAGGGAAACAAGATCTGACACCAGCAACAATTTGAAAAATATATATGATGATTTTTCATATTATTATATCAACTTTGATAAAGGTATGGGAAAAAGGGTTCAGGCTATTGACGGAACTCTCCCTCCCCAGCTTATTACAAGGTATGACAACTACCAGGTCATCAACAATGATCAGAAAAACCTTTTAAAAGTAGGAAGAACATGGGTAGAAGATTCTCCTTTCAGTTCTGAAAAGGTAATCACTCTTACTACCAATTCTCCTATTCAGCCCAATGACCTAATAAGATATAGAACGCGAGTAATAGGTTACAGATCTCAACAGAATTCTATTGAGATTAAGCTTAATGATCTTCCTCCGTTTTCTCAAACGGTTGCTACCGATACAAGCAGCTATCAGTATACTTTCTTCCCGATTCTTTATTCCGGAACAACCACCAATCTTACAGGAAACCAGATTACTTTTAAATACAATCCTAATATTGCTAAAAATCCTAACGGAACATTCTACCTTGATTATGTTGAAGTACAGTATAAGGAGAATCTGGCTTTTAATGGTTCTCAGATGAACTTCAGGGATTATTCTATTCTAAGCGGAAGCAACACAAACTATGGATTTAGTGTTTCCAACGCATCGGCTCTTGAGCAGGTATGGGATGTTACGGATATTACCAATGTAAACAGAAGGGTCAATAAAGCGGGAGCAGGATCTTTCAATTTCGGTTATATTGCTGCGGACCAGAACTTCAATAATGAGTTTGTGGCTTTTCGTGCGGATGCTGCCTTCACCCCACAGTTTGTAGGACGAATTTCTAATCAGAACCTTTCTTCATTGCAGGCCATAGACTATCTTATCCTTACTGTACCTGAAATGATGGGACAGGCACAAAGATTGGCCAATTATCACCAAACAAAAAATAACTATAAGGTAGAGATTGTAGATGTAAACAAGATCTATGAAGAGTTTGGGAATGGAAGCAAAGACCTTACTGCTATCAGAGATTTCGTAACCAAGCTGAATACTCCGGCCGGAAGACTTAAGTATGTATTTATTCTTGGGGATACCTCTTATGATTATAAAAACAGGGTTCCAAATAATACCAACGTTGTTACTTCTTATCAGAGTGAGCACTCTTCAGATTATATAGCCTCATTTGTTACGGATGACTATATTGTAATGACTCAGCCACAAACCACCTTATTTGTTGAACATAATTTACCGGATCTTCCTGTAGGCAGAATTCCGGCGGCCAATATTACGGAAGCAGGGAACATGATTGACAAAACCCTTGCTTATTATAACTCACTTCCGGGGCAATCCAGTCCTTTTGGAGAATGGCGTATGCGACTTGACTTCGTAGTGGATGACAACGGGGAAGGCGGAGGACCATTCCATAATGTAATGAACAATACATTATCCGGTCTTTTTGAACAACCAGGAGTGCAGACTCTTAAGGAATATAATGTCAAGAAATTATATCAGGATGCCTTTACTATTCAGAGTACATCAGGAGGCCCGAGGTATCCACAGGTAAATCAGGCTATCTCCAATAGTATAGGAAACAGTCTTTATCTGTTTTATTTCGGACATGGAGGAATTAACGGTTGGGCACAGGAAAGAGTATTAACCAGTACGGAGATCCAGAACTCTAATAACTTTTCTAATGTATACAGCAGATTCCCGCTTGTATCTACTATAACATGTGAGTTTACATTGTGGGATGAACCTGCAACAAATTCTGCAGGAGAGCAGTTCATGAAACTGAAGCAAGGAGGTCCGGCTTCAATGATTACTTCCAGCCGTGCTATTGGGGTAGATTATGGACGTGACTTTACAGATGTATTTACAAGAAATATATTCAAGTTAACCAGTGATGATTTTAATACTCTAGGGTATGCCCATTTAAATGCAAGAAAAGAAAAAGGAGCCAATGCCAACCACCTAAGGGTAAATTTCCTGGGTGACCCTGCCATGAAGCTAAGCAGACCTCAAAGACTACTAGCCATTGATAATATTGAAACTCCTGTTCCGGGATTAATCAGAGGATTAGACTTTGTAAAAATCAAGGGACACATCAACAACCCGAACGGAACCCTGAACAATACATTTAACGGTAGAGTTTCCATCAATATTTTTGATAAAAGATTAAATAAAAAGACCCTGAATAATAACGGGTCCTTGTCTCCTATTCTAGATTACACAGAAGAAGGAAGTGCTATTGTAAAGGCTTCTGGAATGGCTGTAAACGGTGTGTTTACTGCAGAATTCTATGTTCCAAAGGATATTAACTACGCAGTAGGAGAAGGAAGATTATTGGGATATGCAGATAATAAGGTAATGGATGTGTTCAATAACCAGTCTGTACAGGTAGGAGATATTAACCCTAACGGGGTAAATGACAATCAGCCGCCAAAAGTAAAGCTATACATGAATAACACCAACTTTGCAGATGGTGGAATCACGAACCAAAACCCAATGTTGCTAGCCTGTCTTACGGATGATACAGGAATCAATTCTACAGGATCAGGGATTGGACATGACATTACGGTATATCTGGATGGCCAAATTATCAATACGGTTATCTTAAATGATTTCTATGCCTCAGGGGAAGGAAACGGATGTTTAAATCCAAGCCTTGCCGACTATCAAAAAGGAAACGTAACCTACCCTTTCAGGAATCTGGCTATTGGACAACATCAATTGACATTTAAAGTTTGGGATATAAACAATAATTCTACAACTACTACGTTAAATTTTGAGGTTAAGGATGAGTCAGACCAACATCTGACAATAAACCGTCCACTAAACTGGCCAAATCCTTTTACCAATAAGACGTATATTCAGTTTGAACATAACTGTGATGATATCCTGGATGTGAATGTGCAAATCTACACAATCACCGGAAGATTGGTAAGAACTTTATCTCAACCGGTAGTAGCAGAACCGTTCCTACAGGGCTTTAGAACCCCTCGCCAAGCTATAGAATGGGACGGAAGAGATGATTTTGGGGCTACAGTTGCAAAAGGTACGTATATTTTTAAGATATTTGCAAAAAGTCAAAATCAAGAAAAATGCAAAGGAAGTGCTACAGCTGTAGAAAAAATGGTACTTTTGAAATAATTAATTAATACAATAGATAATAATATTAATAAAAAACTGATAATATATAAAAGACAACATATGAATTTAACTACTAAACTGCTTTTAGGATTTGGGTTAAGTGCTGGTTTTCTAGGCTATTCGCAAGATTTAGGTAAAATAAACCCTGTACTAACCGGAGCTCCTTTCCTAAGAATTGCACCAGACGCAAGATCAGGAGGTATGGGAGATCAAGGGGTAGTAACCTCGCCTGATGCATTCTCACAATTCTGGAATGCAGCTAAATACCCTTTTAGCAGAACAAGTTCTTCCGTAGGTCTATCCTATACACCATATATGGGCAAGCTTACCAATGATGTATTCTTATTATATGGTGCATTCCATAAATTCCTGGGACAGGATGAAAGATCTACCATCTCTGCAAGTATTTATTATTTCAATATGGGACAGGTAGACCTGACTCAGTTGGTAGGAACAGATGTTGCCTCAATGGGAGTATCTAAGCCTAATGAATTCTCTATTGATGTTGCTTACGGTCTAAAACTTTCTGACTCCTACTCAATGGCTGTAACAGGTAGATTTATCCGTTCAGACTTAGCCGGAGGATTCAATACAGATACTACACTTAAAGCAGCAAACTCATTTGCTGTAGATATTTCAGGATACTATACTTCCGAGAGATTCTCAAGTTTCGGAGGATATGATGGTAAACTGAATGCAGGTTTTGCCGTACAGAACCTAGGTCCTAAACTGGATTATACAGGAAACGAAGAGTCCAGATCTTATCTTCCTACCATGGCAAGATTAGGGGTTGGATATGATATGTATATGGATGATCTTAACAGAATAGGAATTAGCTTCGAAGGATCAAAGCTTTTGGTTCCAGGATCAGAATATGTAGGCATGGGCCCGGATAGACAGCCTAGATATGAAATTCCAAACGTAGGTCCAATGGCCGGTATCGGAAAATCTTTCAAGAACAAAAACAGCATCATGTATAGTGGAGCTTTGGAATATTCATATGACAATGCTTTCTCTGTAAGAGGGGGTTATTTCCATGAAAGTGAAGAGCAGGGAGCAAGACAGTTTGCAACTGCCGGTCTTGGATTGAAGTACCGTTCTTTCGGACTGGATCTTTCCTACCTGATCAATATGTCAAAAGTAAACAGTGCTTTGGATAACACACTTCGTTTCGGGCTTACCTGGAACATTGGAGATGAAACATCCAACAACGATCGTTAAGAACTGAAACAACTATATAAAAAAGCCTCATCAATATGTATGAGGCTTTTTTTATGATTAGCGCTCTACACCCGTCAATCCTGAATGGTCAATTCATTTTGCTTATTAATTTCTGAAAGACTACCATTATTAAAAAAATATAATATTTAAGTTTATAAAAGTCTCTTCTTTATGGCTATTTTGTTAAATTCAATAGCTATTTTTGTAGTATGAACTATTCGGCAGAGCTAAAAAAATTTGTAACCAGTCAGTACTTGTATTCTGCTATCAGAATTACATTAGCCACTGTTCTGCCTTGCTTGGTTCTTGCCCACTTTGGAATTTTAAAAGAATATTTCCTCTTCCCTCTTGGAACCAGCTTTGTAGCACTTACCGATCAACCCGGACCTTTTATCAGAAGAAGAAATGCACTCGCCTTTGCAATCTGCTGTTTTGTATTTGTTGCATTGATTGCAAGTCTGGTAATGAATTTTAAGCTGCTGGTTCTCCTTGAAATTGTTGTATTCGGTATGTTTTTTTCCCTGATTGGAGTGTATGGCCAGCGTTTGGCTGCTGTAGGTTCCTTATCACTTGTTGTACTGGCGATCTTTATTGATGGGCACCTTACAGGAAGTGACATTTTTAAAAGCTTACTGATCTTTGCCTGCGGATGTATTTGGTTTTTGCTGATATTCCTTATCGTAACCACCATTCGTCCTTATAAGCTGGCCAGTCAGATGATTGGAGAAAACTATCTTCAGCTGGCTGAATTTTTGAAGATAAAAGCCAGTTATTATCAAAAAAATCCTGACTTCAACAAGCTTACGACTCAGGTTATTGCAAAGCAGATTGAAATAAAAAACCTTCAGGAAGAAACCAGAGAAACCGTTTTCAAAACAAGAACCATCGTTAATGAATCTACAACAACCAGCCGTTTGTTGATGCTGATGTTTCTGAATTCTATGGACCTTCATGAGAAGCTGATGACCTCTGAAAGTGATTACCAAAAGCTACAGCAAAGCTTTGAGGACAGTATGATCCTTGTCAATATTCACGATTATCTGAATCTTCTGGCTGAAGAAATAACCAATATTGGAATTGCACTCCAAAGCGGAACAAGAGCAAAACCAATGTTTGACCTTGAACTTGAACTAAAGAATCTTAATTATAATTACTTCGAACTCAGAAATAAGCAGCTGTCCTCAGACAGTCTGGAAAACTTCATGGTTCTGCGTCAAATCCTGATGCGCATCAATGAAATTACAAAAGAGATTAATGAAATTTATAAAGTATTCTCCCAAAACGTAAAGCTGGCAAAAAGTTTATCCACCGGATTAGACCTTAAAAAGTTTATGCCTAATGAACCTAAGCTTAACTCTAAGGTTCTCAGAAATAATATTTCATTATCTTCTTCTCAATTTCGCCATGCAATAAGAATTACAACAGCCCTGTTACTGGGTTATATTTTCTCCATGTTTGATTTTCTGGGACTGGGACACACGTATTGGATATTAATTACCATTACGGCCATCCTGAAACCCGCCTACTCCATTACCAAGCAAAGAAACCTGCTTCGTCTCTATGGAACGGTTACCGGAGCTACAATTGCCTATATTATTCTGCATTTTATACATATCAACGGAGTATTGTTTGCCATTCTGCTTATCAGTATGATTATGTGCTTCAGTTTCTTGAAAGGACGCTACTTTTGGGCGGTATTATTCATGACGATCTATGTTTTCCTAAGTTTTAACTTCTTAAATCCTGGGAAAGTAAACATTATCTTCAAGGACAGGGTTTTTGATACTGCCATTGCCGGAATTATTGCCTTTGCAGTTTCTTATATTGTGTTGCCTGTTTGGGAGCATACCCAAAACCTTGATCTGATGAAAAAATCTGCTGCAGATAACCTCATCTATTTTCAAAGTGTAATTTCTAAGTTCCTAAAGGGAGATTTTGATATTGAAGATTATAAAGTAAAACGAAAAAATGCAATCATTTCCCTGGCCAATCTTTCTGACAACTTCCAGAGAATGATTTCTGATCCTAAAAATCAGCAGAAAAAACTGGAAGTCGTTCATCAGTTTGTAGCAACATCACACCTTGTTACGGCTTACACTGCATCTCTGTCTCAATACTCCAAAAACAACGAACAATATCCGGAGATAGATGCCGAGAGCTGGAGTAGAAAAATAGAAGCAGAAATGCAACAGACGTCAACTCTTTTAAACGGAGATGATGTGAATGAAGCTCTTAAGATGGAAAGCCGCCTTGAGCCGGAAGATTCTTCCATTGAAGATATGCTTATGAAAAGGAAAACCGAGATTGAGGAAAACGAAATTGTGGACAGAAGAGATCCCGACAAAATTTCCCATCTGACGGAACTTAAAAATATTCACGATATTCTGGAATTGATCTATGACGTTGCCAAAGAACAGAGAAAGGTTATCGAAAAATACAGAAGTGAAAAGCATGCTACTCCTCCACAATCGTAAAGCAATAGTCATCAAAAAATTCAACTCTGGCTTTAAATTCATCTGAGAACTGCTCATCATATACCCTGCAGCTTATTTTATGAAGATGCTTCAGCTCAAATGGCTTTACTTCATAGTTTTTCTTTAGGGACCAATATTTAGAATGATGAATTTTGTACATGCTTTCCTTTACACTCCAGATAATGGTGTAAAAAGTATCCGCTTTATCCTCCGGAATGAAACCCCGTTCATTTTCATACGTAAATTTATCAATCACCCTTAAAATCTTAGGATTGAATTTTTCTACGTCTATTCCTATCTTATTATTAGAGATCGCAATGGCTGCAAAAGGAAAGGAATGGGTAATGGAAATTTCCGCGTCATTGGGAGAAAGAAAAGGCTCTCTTTCTTTATATAAGATCTTGGAGTGAGGCTTTAAGCCTTTTAAAAGTTTACGCACCATCAATACCTCCAGTAATTTTTTAGGATGATAATCTTTTACTTTTTCGGCATTCTCCGGCTCCAGAAGTTCATTGATATCAAGTTCTTCGCTCTCATCATACTTCCAAACAAGGATTGTGGCATTATCATCAGAAAAATCTCGGTAAAGGGGCATCGTTTTTTTATTCGATAAAAATAGTGAAAAGATGTGGAAAGAGAAAATGGATGAAAGAAGAGAAGATAAGAGCAGGAAGATGGAAGTTATAATCAGCCATAGATAACACAACACCTAAATTCCTGCCCTTATTTTTTTTATTTAGACTGATGATTTACATCATTTCTATGTTCAATGATTTCAAGATTTGAATCCACAAAATAAGCGCTTCCAAATCCGTTTACATAAGAACCTTTTACCGGTTGTAAAGCAATCAGGATAAAATCTCCCATTTCAGAAATAACGTCTACTACTTTTCCGTGGGTTGCTTTAAGTTTCGCAATAACATTATTCCATGTCTCTGAATCTCTTTCTACCTGAGAAGTGGTTGCTTCAAGTGTAAGACGTTCACGGGCATAGATCTGCTTTGTGGCAGATTCATCTTCAATAAACATCACAGAGGTTTTTCTTCCTTCTGAAAGGTTTTTTGTATGCCTTGCCATAAAAGAAACCAGGATATAAAATGTATGTTCTACCTGTACAAATGGTGCATAGCTGGAATTGGGATTTCCTTCTGCATCTACAGTAGCCAGAATTACACTTTTTGTATTGGCTATCAATTCTTTTACTTTTGGAGCAACAGGTTTTGTTTTTTTCTCTGTATTGGTATGGTTCATAAGATATTATTTATCAGATAAAAGTAGTTATTTAGATTAAGACTAAATAATTTTAAGTCATGTTTAATCTCATGAAACTGAAATTCATCTGTCGTTTTTTTATCTTAATTATAAATTGTAATTTTGCCTTTCATTATCAACTGAATTTAAAATTATTCATTACATATGAGTACTACAACACAATACGTTCCTTATAAAGTTAAGGATATCTCCCTTGCAGAATGGGGAAGAAAAGAAATTACCCTTGCAGAAGCAGAAATGCCAGGTTTGATGTCTATCCGTGAAGAATACGGACCATCTCAACCGCTTAAAGGAGCAAGAATTGCCGGATGTCTTCACATGACTATCCAAACGGCTGTGCTTATCGAGACATTGGTAGCTTTAGGAGCTGAAGTTACTTGGTCATCTTGTAATATTTTCTCTACACAGGACCACGCTGCTGCTGCTATTGCTGCTGCAGGAATTCCGGTTTATGCTTGGAAAGGATTAAATGAAGAGGAGTTTGACTGGTGTATTGAGCAGACTTTATTCTTTGGTGAAGACAGAAAGCCATTAAACATGATCTTGGATGATGGTGGAGATTTAACAAACATGGTTTTTGATAAATACCCTGAATTTACAAAAGATATCAAAGGTCTTTCTGAAGAAACGACTACCGGAGTTCACAGACTTTACGAAAGAATGAAGAACGGAACTTTAGTAATGCCAGCTATCAACGTAAACGACTCTGTAACTAAATCTAAATTCGACAACAAATACGGATGTAAGGAATCTGCAGTGGATGCTGTAAGAAGAGCTACTGACGTAATGTTGGCAGGAAAAAGAGTGGTAGTTTGCGGATACGGAGACGTAGGTAAAGGTACTGCTGCTTCTTTCAGAGGTGCTGGTTCTATTGTCACAGTTACTGAAATTGACCCAATCTGTGCGCTTCAGGCTGCAATGGACGGTTATGAAGTAAAAAGATTAGATACTGTGGTAGACAATGCTGATATCATCATTACTACAACGGGTAACTTCAACATTGTAAGAGGAGAGCACTTCCTTAAAATGAAAGACAAGGCTATTGTTTGTAACATCGGTCACTTCGACAATGAAATCGATATGGCTTGGTTAAACCAAAACTACGGTCAGACTAAATCTGAAGTGAAGCCTCAGGTGGACATCTATACAATTGAAGGAAAAGAAGTAATCATCCTTGCTGAAGGAAGACTAGTAAACCTGGGATGTGCAACAGGACACCCAAGCTTCGTAATGTCTAACTCTTTCTCTAACCAGACTTTGGCACAGATCGAGCTTTGGAACAACTCTGCAGCTTACGGAAACGAAGTGTATATGCTACCTAAACATTTAGATGAAAAAGTAGCTGCTTTACACCTTAAGAAATTAAGCGTAGAGCTTGAAACTCTTTCTACTGAACAAGCTGAATATATCGGAGTAGACGTAAAAGGGCCATTCAAGCCTGAGTACTACAGATACTAAGATTTACTTAAAATATGATATTATCCCACTACCTTGAAATAGTGGGATTTTTTTATGTTCAAACCTACTGGTATTCCTTATTTTTGAAACAAAAATAACATGAAGAATTACTTATTTCTGGGGTTGGCCGGTGCTACTCTATTTTTTAACAGCTGTAGTAGCAGTAATGATGATAATGATGCAGGCGGAACTACAGAAAAATTATTATTAAGTAAGGTGACCACAGTTTATTATGACAATCCATCCAAACCTGAAACTTCCGTAGCAACATTGAGTTATAACAGTCAGGGGCAATTAATCAAAACTATATCAGAAGGCAGAGCTTCGGTTTTTGAATATGACAGTGCCGGAAAACCTTCAAAAACCACTTATTTTAGAGAAGATGGTACTTTAGATTATTATTCAGATTATATTTATAATGGAGATCAGCTGACTACGGTTAAAGCAATCTACGCTAACCCTTATAACAACAGAACGATAACCTATACTTATAATACCAACGGGCAGGTGACCTCTACCTCTCTTTGCCAATCACCGACCTGCTCCGATCCGATTGTTGATACTTATGTATATAATGGAAACAATATTTCATCAGAAATTTCAACGGGTGGAGGATCTGATTCTAGCACTAAAATTGTTTACTCTTATGATGATAAACAGAACCCCTATACCAATCTAAACAAATATCTAAAAACTACAATGGCAGGAGCTCATGTTATAAGCAAAAACAATTATCTGAATGAAAAGATAAGCCGCAAAACTACTGGTAACTGGATAGAAGGTCAAAACAGAACATCTACCATACAATACAACAGCGCAGGTTTCCCCGTACAGGTGATCTCAAAAGAAGCCAACGGAAGCCTTTCCGCTCAATATAATTACGAATATATTATCCAATAATAAACAAGCTCTCCATTCTTGGGGAGTTTTTATTTTATATAAGCTAATCCCGCTATCCGTTCATACTCCTCACACCTTGCTTTCCCTATCCTAATCCATCAAATTCCTTGCTTTTGCTGTGGAGTATCCACTTCTATCGGGGCTAAAATTTTTGTCTATGTCCCGTATTTTTCCCATATTTTCTCATAACCATACCGATGTTTGCAAAAAATGAATATATTTAGCCTTTAAACAAAACATTAATTCATGAAAAAACAAAGAGTATCGAATGCATTTGTCGCTGCATCCTGGATTGCATTGGGAGCCGGAATGGTTGGTTATATTGTAGGTCTTGTAAGGGCTGAAATGCTGCTGAATGAGAAAGGCTACTATTTCACCATCCTATTATACGGTTTATTTGCAGTAGTATCCTTACAAAAAGCGGTACGTGATAAATTAGAAAACATTCAGGTAACTGATATTTACTATGGGATCTGCTGGTTTGCAACATTATCTTCCATCATACTACTGGCCATCGGACTTTGGAATGCTACCATACTACCAAGTGAGAAAGGGTTTTATGCCTTCGCATTTCTGCTTGCTCTTTTTGGGGCCATCGCCGTCCAGAAAAATACAAGGGACAATATGCTTCAAGAATAATAAAAAGCTCTCCGAATCCGGAGAGTTTTTATTTTATAAAATCCACAATCATTTTATGGAAAATAGATATAAAAATCTAATATTATCATTTTTAGATTTATAATTTGCCTTGTTTTTCAATTATTTATATATTTATTTCACAAAATATAGATATGTATAAAAAACTTTTACCATTTATTATTTTCTTCATCACATTCCAGATAACCAAGGCCCAGAACGAATTCATTACCATCTGGAAACCCAACAATACCTCGCAATTACCATTAAGCAATCCGCAATTTCCAACTGCACTTGGTGAAAATCAGATATGGTTTCCGGGAATTGGAGATAATTATTTGATAAACTGGGAAGAAATTGGCTATCCTCAGCACAACGGTACAATGCCCAATGTAACTTCTACGGCATCTGTATTAATAGATTTTGGAACATCCCTGAATCCCAACGCCACGGAGGCAACTTACAGAGTTAAAGTATCCAATGGAAATGGAGTTTTTAAGCAAATAAAATTTTCTGATGATACGTTTTTAACCACTCAGTATTTCGACTCTCCTACCATGAAAGCAATAGGAAGTGCAGACAAAATCATAGAAGTAGAACAATGGGGAAATATCCAATGGACTACCATGAAAAGTGCATTTTCACAATGTGGTCAGCTTACTGTAACAGCAACAGATTCTCCCGATTTGTCAAATGTTACAGATGTCACCTTAATGTTTTACAACGCATTTTCTTTACAGTCCAACACTTCAATGGAAAACTGGGATACCTCTCACATTAAGATTTTTAAATATATGTTTGCCTATTCAAACAATACTTTTTTATTTACAGACAATTTCAATCCCAATATTGGTTTATGGGATACGTCAGCAGCAGAAGACATCAGCTATATGTTTATGAAAAGAAAGGCCTTTAATCAGGATCTGAATGGCTGGGATACTTCTAAGGTTACCACAATGGCTTACACCTTTGCAGAATGTAACCTTTTCAACCAGCCACTTGATCAATGGGATACTTCTCAGGTTAAGAATATGGCTTTTATGTTTCACCTCATTCCCAATTTCAACCAATCTTTAAAATCCTGGAACACTTCTAATGTAACGGATATGAGCCACATGTTCCATTTTGCCGCAGAATTTAACCAACCTCTGGATCTATGGGATGTAAGCAAGGTTACAGACATGAACACCATGTTTTCAGAAGCTTCTAAATTCAATCAGACACTAAAGACCTGGAACCTGAATTCATTAATAAGTGCAAACGGAATGATAAGAGGTACTGGAATAGATTGTTTCAATTACAGTACTACTCTATATGGATGGGCACATAATCTCAATACACCCAATAATATCAACCTTTTTAGCGTAGCCCCGCTTACTTACTCCGGAGATACTTATACCGTAAATGCAAGAAATACACTACTCAACATCAAAAACTGGATTTTCACCGGAGATACCGCTGTTGAATGTGATCGTTTAGGAACCCATGAAAGTTCATTAGACCAGCATCAGCCCTCTATTTTCCCTAATCCTGTGGATGATGTTATTCAATTCAAAAATTTATCTAATATGAAAAGTTATAGTATTCTTGATGCAAGTGGCAGAATTATTCTTAGGGAAAACCTATCGAAAGATTTTATCAATGTACAGTCTTTAGCAAAGGGCAACTATATTATTCAGATAAGTACAAAAGATAAAAACTACAATTTTAAATTCATCAAAAAATAAAAATAAGAAAGCCTCACCGTAACCAGTGAGGCTTTTATTTTTAAGCTTTACAACTATTTGTCGAAATAATTAGGATGCTGGTTTTTAATATCATCTACCGTTCCCAGTACTTTATCTTTTAAAGAATCCTGGTACTTTTGAAGTTTTCCGGCCACTTCTTCATTACCACTTCCTATAATCTTAGCAGCCAAAATTCCTGCATTCAATGCTCCGTTCAAAGCCACTGTTGCCACAGGAATTCCCCCAGGCATCTGAAGAATTGATAGTACAGAATCCCATCCGTCAATAGAATTACTGGACAAAATGGGCACCCCGATTACCGGAAGTGTTGTACAGCTTGCCACCATTCCCGGAAGATGTGCCGCTCCTCCTGCTCCGGCAACAATTACCTTTAAGCCTCTTTCATGAGCTGTCTTTGCATAATCGAACATTCTTTCTGGTGTTCTGTGTGCTGAAACTACAGTCAATTCATATGGGATATCCAGACTTTTCAGGAAGTTTGCAGCCTGTTCCATAATTGGCAGATCACTCTGACTGCCCATAATAATTCCTACCATCTTCAATTTTATTAGATGTTCAAAGATAAAAAATTTAAACCTGTCCCTAAAATTTAGTCTAAAAGTTTAAAATATAAATCAAAATAAAATAACAGATTCAAATAATCAATTGACACATTTAGTAACGAGATATAAATTCATAATTTGAATCTGTACCTGTAAAAATTAAAGCAACTGCATCCTTTTTATTTATTTTAAAACAGGTAAATTTGCCCATTACACCACGATTTCCTTGAAAGATTATAAACTTATTTTTGCCGTTCTTACTGTTGCCATTGTCTGGGGAACTACATTTTTAGCCATCCGTATTGCCGTAGAAACTATCCCTGCATGGTTTGTTGCCGGAATTCGTCAGCTTTTTGCATCTGTCATCATGCTGTTCGTTCTTCTTTCAAGAAATGAATTCAAATGGATTGGCTGGAAAAATCTAAAATATCAGATCATTTTTTCTTCCCTTATGCTTATTATAGCCAACGGAATGGTTACGGTAGCCGAAGAAAGTGTAACCAGCAGCCTGGCTTCACTCATCAGTGCTTGTGCTCCTATTTTAGTTTTTCTCGGGAGTCTTGCCATTGGTTTACAAAAATTCAGTCTTCGTGCCCTGGTTGGTGTCCTGATATGCTTTAGCGGTGTGCTTTTTGTTTTTTGGGACGGACTTAAAGATCTGGCTAATCCTGATTACAGAACAGGAATGCTTTTTCTTTTTTGTGCTATTTCGGGTTGGGCGTCCGGAACAATCTTCACCAAAAAATTAAATATTCAGAGCGGTAATATCACTCTTAATTTATTTTATCAATTTTTGTTCGCGGGAGTTGTTCAGGTTATTTTTGCGTTTCTGTTTTCAGAAAATTATAATTTCGGAAACTGGACACTGAAAAGCATCTCTGCAATGCTGTATCTTTCTATTTTTGGTTCTGTAGCAGCTTTTTTTGCATTCCATTATGCCTTAACAAAGATCTCTCCGGTACAGGTTTCTATCCTTGCTTACATTAATACCATTATTGCCATATTTTTGGGTTGGCTGATTATGGATGAACCTATCTCTGTCAAGTTTATTTTGGCAGCAGCCTTGATTATTTGTGGAGTATTTATCATCAATTACAAACCTGAAATGTTTAAAAAGCAGAAAGCAGTACAATAAAAAGATTCTTTATTGTAAGTAAAGATATAACGCGTATGTTTTTTAAGTAATAAGCTTGATGACTATAAAGAACAAAAATCTAAGATTTTCAACTCGTTTCCATTTCTAGTTTGGGATTATTTTGGTCTTATTATGAGGTTTAAAAATTAAAAATTCGATGGCTATTATCTTCTGGAATTTCTGCCTTACCAAGGTGAGAGATCATGAATCGGACAACCGGTTTACGCATTTGTAATTTGTCTCACCGTCATTTTTTTCCTATATTGTATACTCAACCTACACGATATGCTAAAAAACACATTTTTCATCTTTCTTACAAGTTCCTTTCTTTTGGTAAGCTGTGATTACAAAGAAAAGGAGAAGAATCTGACAGACAGAGAGAAACAATTATTGGAGAAAGAAAAGATATTTGCTAAAAAAGAATCCGAGTACCAGTCACTCCTGAAAATGAGAGACAGTATCTTCACAAAAAAGGATTCGGTGAAAGTTGCGGTTTGGCCAACAGAAATTTCCGGAGCCTGGAATGGAAAGGTAATCTGTACAGAATCTAATTGCAGTGATTATGCAATAGGTGATCAACGGACAGACCTTTGGGAATTCGATAATGATTCTACCCAGCCCATCACCAAAATTATCAACAATAACAATCTGGTAAGGTTATACTCCGGAAAGTTTGAAAATAATGAGATCAAACTTTCTTTCAAGACCGATTCTACAGCCAAAAAAAATGTAGAAATGAATGTTCTTCTTAATGATATTTCCGACAACAAGATCAAGGGGACCAGAACGGTTACCACTGATGGCTGTACGGCCAAGTTCTCTGTTGAATTAGTACGTTCCACAAAATAAACACCTATGATTTTACTGAGTATACATAATCTGAGTCTTCCTATCGAAGATCCGGTACTAAAGTTCCTGTTGGTACTGATTATCATCCTTGCTGCTCCCCTATTACTAAATAAAATTAAAGTTCCGCATCTGCTGGGACTTATTATTGCCGGAGCCATTATTGGTCCCAATGGTTTTAATGTATTATCCAGAGACAGCAGTATTGTAGTTACCGGAACCACGGGACTTCTTTATATCATGTTTCTGGCCGGACTGGAGATTGATATGGGTGATTTTAAAAAGAATAAATGGAAAAGTCTCACCTTTGGTATATATACCTTTATAGTCCCTTTTGTACTGGGATATTTAGGCGGGTATTATCTTCTTCATTTCTCTATGCTGACTTCTATATTATTTGCCAGCCTTTTTTCATCCCATACCCTTATTGCTTATCCATTGGTGAGTAAGTTGGGAATTGCAAAAAATAAAGCAGTAAATATTACGGTTGGAGGAACCATGATTACAGATATTCTTGCCTTATTGGTGCTTGCCATCATTGTAGGAATGTCTCAGGGAGATGTAGGAACAGAATTTTGGGTTAAGCTCTCTGTTTCCTTTATTGTCTTTGCACTGATTGTCTTGATTGTTTTTCCTATTATAGGGCGTTGGTTTTTCAAAAGGGTTGATGACAAGATTTCACAATATATTTTTGTATTGGTGATGATTTATCTTGCAGCCATGCTTGCCGAACTGGCAGGTGTAGAAGCCATCATCGGAGCATTCTTTGCAGGATTGGCTTTAAACAGGCTTATTCCTCATACTTCTTCTCTGATGAACAGGGTAGAATTTGTAGGAAATGCTATTTTTATTCCGTTCTTTCTGATCAGCGTAGGAATGCTGATTGATTTTAAGGTATTCTTTAAAAGCTGGGAAACTCTTGAGGTAGCCGGAATTATGCTTGTAGCTTCCATTGGAGGAAAATATATTTCTGCAATGGCTACCCAAAAGACCTTCAGACTAACCAAAGAAGAAGGAAAACTAATCTTCGGATTAAGCTCTGCTTCTGCTGCTGCCACACTGGCTTCCGTAATGGTAGGTTATAATATTATTCTTTCTGAAACTGAAACAGGAGAACCTGTAAGATTATTGAATGAACACGTTCTGAACGGAAGTATTTTACTGATTCTTATTTCATGTACCATCTCCTCCTTTATTTCAATGGCCAGCGCTCAAAAAATTGCAGAGGCCGATAATGAAGATACTGTTTCCGGAAACAGCCACGAGGAAGAAAACATCCTTTTGGCCATCAATCATGAGGAAACAATTGAAAGAATGGTCAATTTAGGAATTCTGATAAAAGCCCATTCCAATACGGAGGATTTATTTGCTTTAAATGTCATTAATGAAGATAAAAACGAGTCATCCGTTAAAAACGCAGAGAAACTTCTTCACCAGGCAACGGATGCCGCGGCTGCAGCTGATGTAAAACTACAGGCTCTTAAAAGATATGATAATGACGTCATCAACGGGGTAAATAATGTCATAAAAGAACAAAATATCACAGATCTTATTATTGGTCTGGAAGATGAAAAAGGATTCTCTCCTTCTTTCATTTATAATCTGTACAACGGCTATCTTCAGAATGATGATGTAAATGTATTGGTATACCATGCTGCCCAGCCTCTTTCTACCATTAAAAGGTACGCTGTAATGATTCCTGAGAACGCACATAAGGAAGCAGGATTCTTCCATGCGCTTTTAAGGGTTTGGAACATTGCCCGAAATTCCGGAGCGACGGTAGTTTTTTATGCGCCTGAAAACATTTTGGACATCCTCCAAAAGATCATTAAAAAAGCAAATATAGAAGCGGAATTTATCATTATGAATACTTGGCAGGATGGTGAAAGAACTGCTGCCCAGCTGAAAGATGATGAAGCTTTGATTATTTTCATGGCAAAACGAGGGATGCAGTCCTATATTCCACGAATGAGACTTATTCCTGAATTATTGAACAGAAACCTGAACGATAATAATTACCTTCTGATTTTCCCATTCTCGGAATATGACAAAAATAGTCCCGAAATACGATCTGTAGGAAACCACGGAGATTTTGTGGAAATTGGAAACGTGATTCAGAAAATTTTCAAATAATAACCGGCATTTTTATTCCAATTAAAATTCATATCAAACAACATTGAAAAAAATAAAGATATTTCTTCTCACAGCTACTCTGAGCGCACCATTATCCTTTGCCCAATTTGCAAAGATTGTGGACAAGGACGGCTATGTGAATGTAAGGGAAAACGGAGATGCAAAAAGTAAGATTACAGGAAAGATCAATTCGGATGAGATTGTCTATACTTTTGAATCTGATCAGCCCAACACTGACTGGCTCAACGTAGACTATAATGAAAAAACAAACGGATATATTCACAGTTCAAGACTGAAATTTATAGAATCTTATGAAAAGGTAGCGCCAGTGGTACGTGATGAAAACAAGGCTGTTTTTAAATCCGGAAATATTAAGGTAGATATCCTCTCTGAAAAGTTCAATTATAAGGAAAATAAAAAGTTCTTTTCTTCTTCAGATTATAGTGGTCAAAAAATTGAAGATCAATATAAAGGTCAGCCAATATGGGGAACTGATGGAACAATTCCTCAAACCCACTACCAATCAATCATAGTACAAATTGGGGATAGGAAGATTAAAATTCCCGGCAAAGAAATTGAAAACCTCTTTAATGTCAGTAATGAATATACCAACTGTTATTTTGATCGTAAAAATGACACCTTGTATATCACCATGCTCAACTCTGACGGTGCCGGTGGCTATGTAGCCCTTTTTAAAATTGTAAAAGGAGAATATAAGGGAAGAGTTGTAAAGATGCCTTTTTAAGTAGTAGCAGACTTAAAAAGTATAAGAATAAAAGCGGCCTATTTCAATGTTTGAAATAGGCCGCGTCTTATATTTTGAGTTAATTATTCTGCAATAACCCTCACCATTCCTTTCACCATGACAAGCTTTTCCATAAGCTCTTCTCTGGAATCTGCCAACACATTAATGTGCCCCATTTTTCTTCCCGGTTTGGTTTCTGTTTTTCCGTATAAATGAATATAAGTCTCCGGTAATTGAAGAACCTCATCCATCCCTTCATACACTACTTTTCCTTCATATCCCTCTGCGCCTACCAAGTTCAGCATTCCACTGTAGGTAATGGCGTCCGTATCTGCCAAAGGAAGATTCTTTACCACACGGTACATCTGCTCAAACTGAGAGTTTGTATTTCCTTCCTGGCTCTGGTGCCCAGAATTGTGAAGTCTTGGAGCTGTTTCGTTTACCCAGACTTTTCCTTCTTTATCAAGGAACAATTCGATGGCAAAAAGTCCAGGAGAGTTTATGGTACTTAAAAACTTCTCTGTAATAGAGTCAATCTGCTGTTGAACATCCTCCGTAAGAAGAACCGGGCAAACATTGAAATCTAACAAATTAAGTTTGGGATCTGCAACCATTTCAGTTACCGGAAAAGTATTGGTTTCTCCTCTTTCATTTCTGGCAACAATTACGGAAAGTTCCTTGTCAATATCTACCAGACTTTCAATCACAGAAGCCTCTTTCCATAGGTTTTGATAGTCATCTTCCGTTTTGATCACCTGTACTCCTTTTCCGTCATAACCTCCCGTATTCATTTTTTGAACGAAAGGTAATGGCATGATAATCTTTTCATCACTATTCCACACCACCTGAAATTCCGGACTTGGAATATCATGATTTTTATAAAATTCTTTCTGAAGAATCTTCTGCTGAATGGTTTTAATGGTATTGGCATTAGGAACCACACGAATTCCCTGTTTTTCGAGTTCAGCCAACGCATCAGCATTTACGTGTTCTATTTCAATGGTAACAACGTCTTTATCTTTTCCAAAGTTCAAAACCGTTTCATAATCATTGAAATTTCCCTGCGTAAAGTAAGAAATGTTATGGCATGGTGCATCAGAAGCCGGATCCAGTGTATAAAACTCATCATCATACTTCAATGCACTTTGTATCAACATTCTTCCCAGCTGTCCGCCACCCAGAATTCCTATTTTCATTTTTTATTTTTATTAGATTTATTTCTTATTGAATTTTATCAATTTTTAAGTATCCAAGTCCCATTGGGTTCTCCTGATTTTCAGCATCGGATTTCTGAAGAACAATAGAATACTTTTCTTTCATTTTTTCCGGAAGAATATCACTTACATTGAAAATATCATCAATATCTACCCCATGTTTGTCATCAATATGGCTTACCGCTCCCTCAAATCCCATAGTCTGATAAAATTCGGTAGCTCTTGCTCTTTTCACGATCTCTCCCATTGTTTGACCAACCATCAAGTGCTGCTCATGGAATTCTTCGAAAAACCCTCTTTTGTACCCTCCCAGATTAAGAAAGTACAATTGTTCCTCCGATGTTTTCTCGCCCTTTTCTACAATCTTTACCTCATATCCATCTGCAAATTTCACTTCCTGATAACAATCAAGGTGAATCTTTCCTTCTGCTTCTTTCCAGAAGTCTTTCATATCAGGAACCAGATCCTTAAGGTTCTCTGCAATGCCGAAAAACACATCATGCTGCTCTATATTTCTTCCTTTAGGGGTTGCCCCAAGAATAATATAAAATAATTTCATTTCACTTTTCATGCATACAAAAATACGTTAAATTTATCTTTTTCAAATGTTTGGCAGACTACTACAATAATTTTATATTTGTAGCATTAATTGTAGTATGTCAGAAATCATTATACTCTTCCTTGGCGCTATTTCCGCAGGTCTTTTAGGGTCACTTACGGGTTTAGGAGGTGGAGTTATTATCATTCCTCTATTAACGCTGGGTTTTGGTGTTCCAATGCATTATGCCATCGGCGCTTCCCTTATCTCTGTAATCGGTACTTCTTCGGGAGCAGCTGTAGCTTTCGTAAAAGAAGGTTTTACCAATATGAGGATCGGAATGTTCCTCGAGATAGCTACTACCGCAGGAGCTATTGTGGGAGCCTTAGTTTCAGGAATGCTTAACCCTAATACCATCGGAATTATTTTTGCAAGTATTCTTCTTCTCACGGTTATTTTAAACCTTAAAGGAAAGCCTGATCATCAGGAACCTTTAATAAAAGGAAGTCTGGAGGAAAAACTGAAGCTTTACGGAACTTTTCCTGATAAAGGAGTTTTAAAAAGCTACTCTGCAAGAAATACGGTTCCCGGATTTTTGATGATGATGTTTGCAGGAGCCATGTCCGGACTTTTAGGTATCGGTTCCGGAGCATTGAAGGTATTGGCCATGGATAATATGATGAAACTGCCATTTAAAGTTTCTACAACAACCAGTAACTTTATGATTGGGGTAACTGCAGTAGCCAGTGCATTGATCTACTTTCAAAGAGGCGAGATTATCCCGGTAATTGCTGCACCTGTAGTAATAGGTGTTGTAATAGGAAGTTTCATTGGTTCGAAAACGCTAATGGTTTCCAAGACAAAAAAGCTAAAAGTATTTTTTGCTATTGTCATCACCATTCTGTCAATTTACATGATGTATAACGGTATCAACAAAAGCTTCAGATAATGAAAAAGAATTTTACAGATGTAGATCTGAACCGTTCCGTAGGAAATCTTCTGAGATTGGGGGTTATTCTTTCTGTAGCCACTTCATTTATTGGCTTTATCAAGTTATTTACTGAAGGTTTTGAAATGCCTAAAAAATACACCAACCTTGTTGTAGGCAATTCTTCTGAAAAAGTATGGGGCCAGTTTTGGGACTCTTTATCCAAGGGAGAAGGAATGGGCATTATCCAACTGGGAATCCTTTTATTGATTTTCACTCCTTTGATGAGGATTATCTTTGCTTTAATAGGGTATTTAAAAGAAAAAGACTACGTATATGTAGTCATTTCCTCAATTGTTTTAGCGATTATGGCGGTAAGCTTTTTTGCAGGATACGCACACTAATTTACATTTCATAAAACTCCAATGGTAACTGATCAGGATCCTGGGTAAAGAAAAATTCTTTTCCGGTGAATTCGTCTATTCGGACTTCTTCGCAGTTTAAACCTTTTTCTATCAGTTCATTTCTTTTTTCCGTAACATTTTCAACGGAGAAAGCAAGGTGTCTTAAACCACATGCTTCTGGGCGTGACGGACGTTGTGGAGGATTAGGAAAAGAAAACAGTTCAATCACATAATGATCTCCGATAGCCAGATCAAGCTTGTAGGATTGTCTTTCTTCACGATATACTTCACGAATGATATTCAGGTCTAGAATTTCTGTATAAAATTTCTTTGAAACAGCATAATCTGAACAGATAATGGCAATATGATGAATCTTCATTGTATTTTTTAATAATCAGATTTTTATTATTTTATTTCTTTGCAATTGTCCTTTCTTCTGGTATCAATAATGTACTGAATTTTCCACTCCTCATTCTGTTTTACCAATTGAAAACTGTTGGCCCCACAATGTGAGAACTTTCCTTTCAGATAAAAAGAATAAGATGTAAAAACGCTTGCCAGACCTCCATCCGTATGAATGGCTTCTATTATAATTCTTTCTTCCAGATCATCTTTTGAAAACTTAGAAACAGAAGCTACAAAATCCTGTATGCTATCACTTTTTACAGTACCATCTTTTGTAATGGTTTGAAGAACCGCATTATCTGCAAAAGCTGATTTTATCAATTCCGTATCAGCATTTTTCATACCAAGGAACAAGTTACGGATCGGTTTTTCAATATCTTTATTCTGCTGACCGAAAGCTGAAATACTGATCAGCAGCAACAGTGCTATAATTTTATTCATAGAATAGATTTAGATAAATAAAAATAGATAAAATAAAATTTAAATTGATTAACAAATTTTAAAAATCATTTTTCTTAAATTGTGATCAAAATTATTTCATAGCTTTTATATGTGGATTATTTATCTGACTTTGGCCATACTCCTTCTGGTCATGACAATACTGCCAAAAATTCAGCATTCTCACTGGATATTCAGGGTTCCGGAATTTGCTAAAATACAGGTTACTTATCTTATCCTTTTCACCTTCCTATTAGGCTTTTTTACCAACTCTAAAGAATATGTATGGTATTACCAGAGTCTTCTGCTGGTCTTGTTTGTTTATCATAGCCATACTCTTATCAAATATACCCGTTTCTATCCTGTAAAGAAGCACAGACAGCATCACAAATCTTCCGATAAACTACATTTTATTTCAGCTAATGTTTATCAGTTCAATAAAGAATATGAGAAGTTCATTGGGCTTGTTAAAAAGCATAATCCTGATTTTTTCATGACTATGGAAAGCAATAGTGCCTGGGAAAAAGCAATGAGGATTTTAGAAAAAGAATACGGTTACCAGCATAAGGTGACCCTTGAAAATACTTACGGCATGCATTTCTATTCCAGAATTGAAATCAAAGAAGCAAAGACTCATTATTTCGTAGCTGATGATATTCCAAGTATTGAGGTACATATGAAAACAGCTGATGGTTTTTCTTTCGTTTTCTTTGGAGTTCACCCGCCGCCGCCAAGTCCTACGGAAGAAGAAACATCCAAGGAAAGAGATGGCGACCTTCTAAGCACAGCCAAATGTGTAAAAGACATCAAAAAACCTGTTATTGTAGTAGGAGATTTTAATAATGTTGCATGGTCAAGATCATCTGTGCTTTTCCGAAAAACCAGTCATCTGATAGATCCGAGAATGGGGCATTCTTTTGTTTCTACCTTTCATGCGAAATACCGTCTTTTAAGGTTTCCTATCGATCTGATGTTTCACAGTGAAGATATTTTTATTAAACAGCTGAAGACATTGGAGAATTTCGGTTCAGATCACCTCCCGGTATATTGTGAGTTTTTCATAGATCACCATAATGATGAACAGGAAGAGCTTATAGAAACAGCGACTTCTGAAGAGAAAGCAGAGGCCGAAATCATGATAGAAGAAGGAAAAAAAGAAGATGGGGAACGGGAAACTGTTGTTACTGAGGATTAAAAAAAGTGGGCTAAGTAAGGCCCACTTCTATTGAATATTTATTTTTATTTAAAATCTCATCATATCCTTCACTACTCCATTCTTTTGAGTGTGCTGTAATAATTCTGCTTCGATAAATGCTTTGATCTTCTCTTCAGAACCATTACTTGGGAAGAGAAGGTGAACATTAGCTCCTGCATCCAAGGTAAAGAATAATGGCAGTCCTGTTTCTCTTCTAAAATCCCAGATTTTATTGATGACTTCCAATGTTCCTGTCTTCATCAGAATAAAGGCCGGATCACTCATCATCATCATCGCATGAAGAGTGAGCGCTTCATGTTCCACCAATTTGATAAATTGCTCCATGTTCCCCGACTTCAGAATA
The DNA here is from genome assembly GCF_003020585.1 of Chryseobacterium aurantiacum. Lineage (GTDB taxonomy): Bacteria > Bacteroidota > Bacteroidia > Flavobacteriales > Weeksellaceae > Chryseobacterium > Chryseobacterium aurantiacum. Next base: position 943,300 of record NZ_PXUE01000001.1, on the reverse strand, counting down.
TCCTTCATGGGAACAAAATTTTCTCTTGCTTCCTGAAATCTTCTTTCTGCATATGGATTGGTATTCATCAAGCCATGTCCTACGGTTGAAGAAACGCTTTTTTGTCCTTCATGAATCAATAGAACCCAGTCATTAAAAATCTTGAATACCTCATGAATTTCCGTGTCAGGATATGGTACCGCAAAAAGATCTGAACTTCCGTTAACCTCATCAGTTTCTCCCCAAACCACAAGTCCATTATATAAGCTTCTACAAGCACTTCCACTTCCCAGCCTTGCTAAAAATGAAGCTTTTCTCAGAGACTCTTCATCAGAGTTTTTCCCTGTAAATGTTTCATCCAAAGCCATCAGACATTTGGCAATCGCTCCGAATCCTGATGCAGAACTGGCAATTCCTGAACTGTGCGGGAATGTATTTTCTGTTCTGATGATGTATTTTCCTTTCAATATCCACGGAAGATATTGCTCGATATTTTTGAAATATTTTTCTATTTTTTCAGCAAACTTCACTTCTTCATTTCCCGCCAGAAAAGTCTGAACAGAAAAAGATTCATCTGCTAAAAATTCCATTGTAGTATTGGTTTTACAATGGTTTAAAGTATAACTGATACTTGGGTTTGCAGGAATCTGGTTCTCATATTTTCCCCAATATTTAATGAGGGCAATATTGGACGGGCAGCTTTCTGAAACCGTCTGTGTATGAATGGTGAAATTTTCTTTTCCTATAAATTCTTGTGTTGTCATAGTCTAATTTAAGTGATAATACAGATAAAAACTGGAGATTAAATAGAGATTTTCTTCATCTCTTTTTAATACATTTTCTCTATAATATCTGCATATTTTTTAAGAACCACATTTCTTTTCACTTTCAATGTAGGAGTAATTTCTCCCGTATTGATATCAAATTCTGCCGGCATTAAGGTAAATTTCTTTACCTTCTCATAGTCGGCAAGATGGCTTTGTAATTCCTTAACTTTTTCTTTATAAAGGCTTACTATCTTATCATTTTTCACAGCATCCTCCCAATTGGTGAAAGGAATATTGTTCTTTTTGATATAGTCCTGTAGAAATTCAAAGTTAGGAACGATTAGCGCTGAAACAAACTGTCTTCCTTCAGCCACCAGCATGATCTGTTGGATAAAATTATTATTGGTCAGAAGATTTTCGATTTGTTGCGGAGCGATATATTTTCCATTGGAAGTCTTCATCAGATCTTTAATTCTGTCTGTAATGATCAGGTTACCTTTCTCATCAAACTTACCTGCATCTCCGGTTTTAAACCATCCGTCTTCTGTAAACACTTTTTGGGTTTCTTCAGGTCTGTTGTAGTACCCTTTCATGATTCCGTTTCCTTTTGCCTGGATCTCGTCACTTTCACCAATACGAATTTCTACACCCGGTAATGGTTTTCCGCTGGTAGCATGTTCAAAGTGCGTCAAAGGGAAAAGAGTTAAAGTAGCCGTTGTTTCAGTTAATCCATACCCCACAGTCACGTGGATGCCTACTGATTCAAAGAATCGGGTTACTTCAGGGGATAAAGAAGCTCCTCCACATGGTAAAAACCATAGCCTGCCTCCCATTTTATCTTTAATCTTACTAAAGACCAGCATATCTGCAACAGATTCCTTTAATTTTAATCCAAAAGGAATTGATCTTTCATTTCTTCTTAATTCTGCAGTTTCCCATCCTGTTTTTAAGGCCCAATCAAAGATTTTTTTCTTTAATGATGAACCTTCTTCTGCCTTTTCAAGAACTCCGGCATATACTTTCTGGAAAAATCTTGGTACCGCACACATGGTGGTAGGTTTTACTTCCTCCAATGCTTTTGCTATATTTTTCGGATCTTCAAGGAAATATACCCTCGCCCCTCCGTATAAGCAAAGTAAGCTCCAGCTTCTTTCAAAGACGTGGCTTAGTGGTAAAAAGGCCAATGAAAGCTCTTCTTCAAAGTTTTTAAATTTAAAAAATTCAAAGTGAGAGTCGAATGCCTTAATAAAATTCCCATGAGTAAGCATCACTCCTTTTGGGGTTCCCGTTGTTCCGGAAGTATAGATTAGCGTTGCCGTGTCGTCATTTTCTTTTTTACAGATCTCTAACTCTGAAGATGCTTTTGCAATAAAATCCTCAAGATAGAAGCTATTGAATTCTTTCTTGATCCACACTGCTTTTTTGGAAACAATAATGGTTTCAAGATTATTCTCTTCTTTATGTAAAATATCCAGACAGGCATCATACTGCATCTGGTTTCCTACCAGAATGGCTTTAGCTCCTGAATCATTGATGATATATTCCGCCTGCTCAGCATTATTGGTAGAATAAATAGGCACAGTAACCGCTCCAATGGCCATTGCAGCCAAATCAACAATCATCCATTCTGAGGAATTATCTGAATAAATAGCGACTTTATCATTTTCCTGAACACCTGCCTCTTTCAATGCATTAGCCATTTTAAAGATAATTTCACCGAATCTTTTCCAGCTTAGCTCTTTCCAGGCTTCATCTTTCTTTTTAAAGCCTATTGCCGCTTTTATAGGATGCTTTTCTACATTTTTAAGGATAATTGCCTCTGCAAGATTCATTTCTTCAGCTTTTTGTCGTTAATATAATTGTTCAGGTGAAAGTCTATACTTTCTTTTACAGGAATAAACTCATAGTTCAGTTTTTCCCTTACTTTGTGGTTGGAAATGGTGTTGAATGATGATATAGCCTCAATATTTGATTCTGTAGCCATTCTCAGTTTTGGAATCAGCCATCCCAATAATGTGTTGGCATATTTTCCGATATTCAGTTGGGATCTTGTAAGGATTCTTGCCTCTTTAAGACCTAATCGGGTTCTGATCTGTTTTGCCAGATCTGCATATTTATTATTTTCAGCAACAATGATAAATCGTTCTCCAAAAATGTTATTTTCCATCAATTGAATCGCTGTTTTTGCAACATCTCTTACATCTACATAAGCAGAACCGCCGGCAAAGGTAAAACTATTGTCTTCAAATGTTGAGAAGAGCTCCCCACTACTTTGGTTCCAGTTTCCGCTTCCTACGATCATTCCCGGATTGATGATAACAACATTCAGTCCTTCTGCAGATGCTCTCCATGCTTCCATTTCGGATAAATGCTTGGATATGGCATAGGCAGAATGCTCCAGCTTGGGATTAAACTCAGAATCTTCATCCAATTCTCCCTTTTCATTAAAGTTATCCAGCACAGCAACAGAACTTACGTGCAGAAATTTTTTAACTTCGGAACCTTCACAGGCAAACAACAGATTTTCTGTACCTTTAATATTGGTATGGTACATTTCTTTTTCATCTTTGGGATGAAAACTTACCTTTGCGGCACAGTGATAGACTTCATTCACCCCTTTCAGAGCATCTTTTAAAGAGTCAATATCATCAAAATCGACATTTACCCATTCAATTTTATTGAAAAAATCATCGGGATTCTCTGTATAAAAGCTGTATGAATGCCTTACTTCGTTTAAATTGCTGCCTGGTCTCTTGGAAGCACGTACATTTTCACCTCTTTTTAGAAGTTCCAGCACGATTATTCTTCCCAGAATTCCGGTTGCACCCGTTACAAAAACCATTAATTATTTTACTTGATTGCTGACTAAAATATGACAATATTTTCTATCCGACAATTCTTCAGGTTCCTGCAAAAGTTCCTTTGAAAAACTGCTTTTGCAAATTTGCGATTTTTAAAGCAAAATTCAACTTTATTTAACCAATATTATCACTCTGAAAACAAGAAATATGAAGCTTAAAATGGTTTAAACTTCAAGGATGATAAAAAAATGAAGTCCCGAAAGCATTCAATGATAAACTTCCGGGACTTCTTATGATTTAAAAAAATACTTTATTATTTAAGCCAAAACTACATTATTCCTTCTTGGCGCCTTATCACAAAGAACATCTGCAATACTTCGGGAGATCAGATTTCCCTCCGTAAGATTATCCAGCCAGAAAAACTCTCCTGCGGCATTGATTTCAATAAAGTAATATTGATCATCAGGGGAAACAATAATATCTATTGCACCATAATCTACATTATAAATATCCAAAAGCTCCAGCAGTTTTTCTTCAATATCCTTCGGAAGTTCTGTTCTTGTCCATTTATCTAGTAAATTGACGCCATCCTTCCTCCAATCAACCTTTGCATCTTCAAATTGCTGTGAATCCACCTCAAAAGCGTAGACATCTCTTCCTACAATGGTAACCCTAAGTTCTTTTTTCTTTTCGATCATCTCCTGAAACTGCATCGGACAATATAAAAGGGAATCCAGTTCTTCAAGCTTATCTTCTTTTACTACATTGGTAAAAACCACATTCTCTACTCCATCTTCGTAAATGGCAAAACCAGTCTGCATCTTAGCAACAACATTCTGATGTTTAAGAATAAACTTCCTGGCCTCTTCCGGGTTGTTTGTAAGACAGGTTTCCGGAACCAAGAGACCTATTTTATGAGCTAATTTCAACTGCTCCTCCTTGCTATCCAATCTCCTGTAAACACTCGGTTTACCTAGTGAATAAGCATCAATAGACTCTAGAAACCCAAATAACGTATTACGAATCTCTCCCATTGCTGCCCCGAAAAATTTAGGCTCCATTTCTTCTTTGAGGCCTTTTCCAATATTGTAGGCTCTTCGGTACCATACTGCTGAAATATCATCCAGACGATACTTTGCAGATGGTGTTTCAAGAATACTCACCCATTCTCCATCCTGAAAAATGGTAGACAATTTATTTTCTAAAGGATACAAATCAACATCAAAACGAATGACTTCACAGTGGTTATCTGCAATATATTCTGTTACTTTTTCAATTGAAAAATTATCTGCGGTATGTGTTATAATTAAAATTTTATTCATGGAAATTAATTCTTTTGATAAGGTTGTCGGCAATTCTTTCTGCTATGGGAAAACCCAGTTCCTTTTGCAGCATTCCCCATTCTCCCTGCGGATTGACTTCAAGAAAATAATATTCTCCGTCCTTTCCTTTAATCACATCAATGGCACCCATATAAAGCCCCATTTCTTTCATCATGGAGGTCAAATTTATTTTGATATTTTCAGGCAGCTCATAAGCTGACCAAAAGTAGTTTTCATCACTTACTCTCCAGTCTGCATTGGTACTGTTATTAATCTTACCTGTGAAAAATTCTCCATCTACATACATGATTCTCAATTCATATTCTTTATCAATGTAAGGTTGGAAAATCATTGGGCAATAGGCAATATCAGAAAGATGTTCCAGGGTTTCTTCCTCAATAATCATAGTAGAAATTAAGTTTTCACCACTCATGGTTTTTGATTGTACTCCGTGGAGCTTTGCAATTGCTTTTCCTGAGCAATACTGATGAAAGAATGTCGTTATTTTCTCTTCATTATTAGAAAAAACAGTTTTGGGAATGGTAAGGTGATTTCTTTCAGCAATTTTCAGCTGAAGCATTTTGTTTCCATCAATTTTCTTTTCCTTTTCAAAAGGGTTAATCCACGGAATATTTTCAAGAGTAGTGATCAGATTATAGCGGAGGCTTCCATATTCATTCTGAAAGATCTTTTCATAGTTCTGATCCAGTTCTTCAGGAACACTTATCCGCCATGCTTTTCTATGCCACACTCCTTTAATGTCATCAGAATGAATGGTTTTTCCCAATTCATCAGTAATTTCAAATGAATTTTCATTGATACTGATTTTCTGAAGATGGTTAAGCTTATCAGAATTCAGTCTGAAATAAGGAATATTTTTAGAAGAAAGGTATTGAAAGAAAAGATCAATAGTATAAAAATCCTGCGAGTGGGTGATACAGAGAATCATTTGCCAGTTTTACTAAAAAGGGAAACTTAAAGTTTAAGTTTCCCTATTATTACAATTTTGTTAATATGTTACTGTAAAATAATCATTTTATAGTAAGATTGCATCATCATCACCATCAGAAGGATATTTCATAGTATGCTGCAAATCAGCTTGAGGAGATGTTACATTGTCTATTGTAGGCTTTGTAATAGTATCCCTTTCAGGAATTGTTATAATACCTGTTCCTCCTTTTACTGTTTCAGGATCCTTAAGTTGTTTTTCAAGAAATGATGCGAAAAACGGTTTCTTTTTTGAGTTTTTGTTTTCCATAAGTAAATATGTTTGTTTTTTTGATAATCTAAAATACACAAATTTCAACTTATGGAGAAATATTTTTACGTTTTAAGAAAATTTTAACATATTAACAAAAATAACAGTATATAATTAATCCAATTCCAGAAATTGCTTAACCACATTAGCAAAATCAATAGGATTTTCAGCTTGTACCCAATGTCCTGCATTTTTCACTGTGACAATTTTAGCTTTTGGAAACTGTTGTTTTATCCCATATTCATCCTGCGGAAGAATATAATTGGATTTTTCACCGGCAATAAATAAGGCTTCTCCGTCAAAGATTCCAAATTTCACAGCATTGGAAACAAATTCATTATACTTTTCAGATAACGTTTTAAAGTTAAATCTCCAGTTTAGTTTTTTATTATCATCCCAATATAAGTTTTTTGTTAAAAACTGTATTGTGGATTTTTCAGGAATATATTGATTTAAAACAGCTTCCACATCATTTCTGGAACCCACCGTATTAAAGTCGACACTCTCTAACGCCTTTATTATACCTTGATGGTGTGGCGGATAAGCTTTTGGAGAAATATCCACTACAATGAGCTTTTCAACTCTTTCGGGGTATTTTATGGCAAACTGCATGACGGCCTTTCCGCCTAAAGAATGTCCCAGAACATGAGCCTTTTGAATACCGTAATGATCCATATAACGGGCAATATCATCCGCCAGATCATCATGAGACATATCCTCTGAATGAAAGCTTCTTCCATGATTCCTAAGATCAATTAAATGTACCGGAAGATATTCTCCAAGGTCTTTTCCAAAACTTCCCCAGTTATCAAGCATTCCGAACAATCCGTGGAATACCAAAAGTGGTGTAGCAGTTGAAGCTTCACCAAATATTTTTGAGTTTAAGATTTCCATATTTTTTAGAAATTAGAGGTGAGAAATTAGGAGTTAGATGATCTAAAGATTGTAAAAATTTCAATATTCATTTCCAATCTGATACTATTAGGGTGGAAAAAAGCATTACTTTTCTCCAAACCTTTTATCATTATTTTCTAACTTCTCTATTATTGATTACCACTTTGCCAATCTCTTCAAATAAGATTGAACCGTATTTTCAAGTCCCATATAAAGAGCCTCAGAAACTAAAGCATGCCCAATGGATACTTCCAATAGGTTGGGGATATTATCTGCAAAGTATTTTAAATTCTCTAAGCTTAGGTCATGTCCTGCATTGATTCCTAACCCAAATTCGGTAGCAGCAACCGCTGTATCATAATAAGGTTTTATAGCTTGTTCTTTATTGGTCAAATAATCTTTTGCGTAAGCTTCGGTATACAGTTCAATTCTATCTGCTCCTGTCTTCGCTGCATACTCTACAAGCTCAGGCATCGGATCAAGAAAAATTGAAGTACGGATTCCTGCTTTTTTAAATTCAGCGATGATTTCGGTAAGATAATCCAAGTGTTTTTTCGTATCCCAACCTGCATTTGAAGTGATAGCATCATCTGCATCAGGAACCAGTGTTACCTGCTCAGGCTTTACATCAAGCACCATATCAATAAAAGACTGGTGTGGATTTCCCTCAATGTTGAACTCAGTCGTAACCAATGGCTTCAGATCATAGACATCTTTTCTTGTAATATGCCTTTCGTCAGGTCTTGGATGAATGGTAATTCCCTGTCCTCCGAATTCCTGGATCTTTATAGCTGCTTCTGTAACACTTGGTGTTTCTCCCCCTCTTGCATTTCTTAAGGTCGCAATTTTATTAATGTTTACGCTTAGTTTTGTCATTTTTTTATTTAAGATATTAGACGTCAGATTTTGGATGCAGACTTACCCTATAGTATAGTAAGATTAACTTCTAATACTGACTCTTTTATTATTTTTTAAGTAAGATTTAAGACTTAGCTAGTCTATAATCTCTAATTTTTTTTTACACTTTTACACTTACCTGCATTACCTGAAGCTCAAATTCCTTTGAAGCTACCAGCAAATGATCAAAAATATCGGCCTGAATTTGCTCAAAATGTTCCCACTTTGAATCATTGGCAAAACAGTATATTTCAAGAGGAAGCCCTTGTGGAGTAATCTCTAGCTGACGAACCATTCTGGCGCCGCTTTTTTCAATATCAGGATCATTTTCTATATATTTCTGTGCATAATATCTGAAAACACCGATATTGGTAAGCTGCCTACCGTTGATATCCTTATCATTGTGGCTCACATTCTCTTTTTCTTTTTTAATCTCCTGCCTTTTTTCTTCCAGGTAATCTGCAATTAAGTTTATTTCCTTTAATCGTTCAATATCTTCATCAGTAAGGAATTTAAAGGAGTTAATATTGAAATAAATAGATTTTTTGATTCTTCTTGTATTGGATTCTGACATCACCTGAAGATTTTTGATCTCCGTGGTCAATAAATCGTAGGTAGGAATTGTAGAAACAGTTTTATCAAAATTGGTAATTTTTGTAGTCAAAAGGTTAATTTCCGTAATATTTCCTTCAATACTGTATTTGGGGATACTGATCCAGTCACCTACTTTCATATTCTTGGATGTAGCAACGTGAAGCCCGGTAACAAATCCTAAAATAGTATCTCTGAAAACCAAAACCAAAACGGCTGTTATTGCTCCTAAACTTCCTAAAATCGTTCCGCCTTTAATCCCAAAGATCAAACAGATTCCTATTACGGAAAGGACAAAGATTCCAAAGATTTTTACCGTTTCCGAGATGGCATTAAGCGTCATAATTTTGTAATAATCCTGCTTAATCACAAAGTAATTTCTAAAAGCGGTTAATGCTCTAAATAGCAACCCTGCAATCACAAAAATAGTAGCCACACCCACAATGATCTCCAGTAATGCAAAGCTTTTCGGATGTCTGTAGAAGACAGAAAGCAATGCATATCCCGCAAAGTTCAGTGCTCCCAAGTGAACTACAGAATTGGTTATTCTTGAATCATAGATTGACTTTAAAATTGGAAATTTCTCTTTATCAAAAAAGAATTTGAAAATAGTATTGACAATGAATTTAAAAACAAAATCCAAGATATAGATCATCCCTGCCAGAAAGATAAATTTCAGCATAATCTGAATAGGAAGTGCCAGATCAGGATATACGTGATCTCTCACAAAATAATGGATCTGATCGCTTATATTCTGTAAAAAATCTCGGGTATCTTGTATTTCATTTTTCATTACAGCAAATTTATAAAATTAAGAATGATGAATTTACTATTCATTATCAATTTTCATCCCAAATTTTAAACCTTTTATCAATTTACTTTTTTCATATCTTCGTTTATATTTAAAAAAATGGATACAACTATCATTAATATTCTCTGCCTTGTTTTATTATTTGTAGGAATATTGGGAACTTTTCTCCCGGTTCTTCCCGGCTTATTACTAAGTATCTGCGGATTGTTGATCTATAAATTCGGGACGGATGCTGATCTTCCGATGATCTATATTTGGGCATTTGGTATTCTTACCTTAGCTTCTGTAGTGCTGAACTATGTAATTCCTGCAAAAACGAACAGGAAATATGGAGGCACGCGCTGGGGAAGCATCGGATCTGTAATCGGAACTATTGTTGGAATATTTATTCCGATACCTTTAGGTTTCCTGATCGGAATGTTTGCAGGCGTATTTATTGGGGAACTTCTTCATGACAGCAAGGATATGAACAAGGCTTTGCAATCTACCAAAGGAGCATTAATCGGGTTTATTTATGGAACCGGATTCAGCTTTGTAGTGGGTGTGGCAATGTTTTTGGTAGTACTTCTGAATATGTTTGATATTATTTAACAAAAAAAGAGAAATCATGTTTCATAAAGTTATCATACTTAGTCTGGGAATATTCGCATTAACAGGATGTGATGCCCAAAAGAAAGCCAAGGCAACTCCAAAAACTTCTGAAATGACTACCAATACAACTCCTGATCAAAAGAACGGTATTGTTTATTTGAATGAGGGTGAAAACAAATTCCTGAAAGAATTTCAAATGAATGTTACTTTCAAGGGAATCTCTGAGGACAGCCGCTGTCCTGAAGGGGTAAACTGTATCTGGGCCGGTGTGGCTCTTGCTCAGGTTGAAGTTATGGGAACCTCTACCCGACCTATGGTTTTAAATCTTGCCAGTATGGATTACCCAAATAGGAACTATCGCCAGTCAGCCGATTTTAACGGATATACGATTACACTGCAGGAGGTAAACCCTTATCCTAAGGCAGATGGAGGAACAACGGCATTAAACGGAAAATATAAGATCGGGATTTCCATCAAAAAAACAGGGAAAACTTCCGATTCTACCACGCAATAGGCTTTTTCCCTTTGGAAACAAGATATTCATTAATTTTTGAGAATGGCTTGCTTCCAAAAAAACCTCTATAAACAGAGAATGGTGACGGATGCGCCGATTTCAGAATAAAATGCTTAGCCGGATCTATAAGTTCGGCTTTTTTTTGTGCAAAGGCTCCCCATAATACAAAGACCACATTTTCTTTTTTATCGGAAATTTCCTTGATAATAAAATTGGTAAATTGCTCCCATCCAAGGTCTTTATGAGAATTGGGGGTGTGTGCACGAACTGTAAGTGTTGCGTTCAACAGAAGAACGCCCTGCTTTCCCCAGTCATCCAGTTCCTTTGAAGTTCTTACAACTCCAAGATCTTCTTTCAGCTCAATGAAAATATTTTTAAGGGATGGTGGTGCCGTAACCTGTTCAGAAACAGAGAAACATAAACCGTTGGCCTGATAATCATTATGATAGGGATCCTGACCAATGATAACTACCTCAACATCTTCAAAGGAAGTTAGCTCTAGCGCTCTGAAAATTTGATTCTTCGGGGGAAAAACCTTTGTAGTTGCATATTCAGTTTTTACTTTCTCCCAAAGGGTTGTGAAGTATTCGGTGCTTTTTATGGGGGCTAAAATTTCTGTCCAGGTCATGCTGCAAAAATAATTAATATTAAAATAAAAGCATAGTTTAAACCTTAAATATCTTTACTTTTCTTTCGATCAGAATATAGGAAAAATAGGATAATACAATTGACAAAGCGATTAATATAAAACTATTCAACAGCTGTGAGGATACCAAAACAAATTTCTGTATCAACACTATATAATGAATAATATAGAGTGAGTAGGAAATATTTCCAAGAAAATAAACGGCATTACTTCCCAAAAATCTTTTAACAATACTATTTTCCCCATCATACAGCTGTTTAATCATTATTGCTGACAATAACGGGATAAAGAACAGGCCTTTTTCTGTATACAGCAATAGCACAGATAAAATCAATGCAATATAAATAACCAGATTTTTTCGCAATGTAATGCCTGGTAAAAAAGCAATCCCTATTCCCAGAAAATAAGAGGATATGGTTCTAACTAATGAATTCAGGCCAAAAGTAACGTCAAGATAAGCCGGAGATTTAATCATTTGCATTCGCATTTCCGAGCCTAAGTACAGGTTATCCGGAAAATATGGAAAGATCAGTCTTAAAACAAGGCCTAACACAATTAATATTTCACTGCGTATCTTGTAACGAACGATAAAGAAAAGCAGAAACGGAAATATAATATAGCAGATCCACTCGGTACTTAACGACCAATAGACGGTCCCCAATGAATAATTAGGATTAAAAAAACACTGTAGTAAAGCAGCATTAATTAAAAATTTCGTCTTTGAAGTGTCTATTAAAAATACAGCAATAAAAATAACAGATAAAAAATAGATGGGATAAATTCTGTTTACCCTTTTCTTATAAAACCTCTGTATTACACTGAAGTTTAAACTTTTAAATTTACCAGCATAAGAAATAGCCAATAAAAATGCACTTAATACAAAAAAGATATCTACGGCAACATAACCTTTCTTTACAACAGTTTGAATCAGATCAATTTTAAAATCACTAAAATGAAAAAAAGTCACCCACAATGCTACAATCCCTCTTAATCCGGTTAATGATTTTATTTCATTTTTCATAATAAATGGGTAATACCTGCCGACTTGGTTATAATGGTAAAAACTAATAATTTCAATAATAATACTAAAAATTACACCTTAAATATCTTCACTTTTCTTTCAATCAAAATATAGGAAAAATAAGATAACACCAATGAAAGTAATATTAATAAAAGGTTATTGACAAAAATAGTCTCCACAATGGTAAAATACTGCTTTCTTATGATATAATGTATAATGTACAGCGAGTAGGAAATATTCCCCAAAAGATATACTGCCTTAGTTTCTAAAAATGACTTGACAAGATTTTGTCCACTTTCAAAATAAAGATGTCTTATGATAAGGGCAGACAATAGCGGAATTAAGAACAGACCTTTTTCTACAAAGAGCAACCCTATGAAAAGGATTACTAAAACATAAATAAAGTAGTTGTTTCTTTTCATGGTAATCCCTTTAAAAGAAACAATCCCAATTCCTAAAAGGTAGGAAGAAACAGTTCTTATTAAAGAGTTTAATCCATCAGGAATATCAAGATATTTTGAAGACATCCCCCCATAGGTTGAAATGTCACCGCCAATATATAGGTGATCTGGAAGATACGGAAGTATGAACCTCAAAAGGAGACTTGCAACAATCAATATTTCGCTGCGAATTTTATAACGCATGATGAAATAAAGCATGAAAGGAAATATAAGATAACAGATCCACTCTGTACTTAACGACCAGTAAACGGACATGAGTAAATACTCGGGATCAAAAAGACATTGCACCAATGCTGCATTGATCAAAAACTTGGTGGTAGAAATATCGATTAAAAACAATGCTATAAATACAACTGACACAAAATACACAGGATAAATCCTATTGACTCTTTTTTTGTAAAAAATTTGTACTCCTTTAAAATCCAGATTTTTAAACTTCTCAGAATAAGAAATAGTCAATAAGAAAGCACTTAAGACAAAAAAGATATCTACTGCCACATATCCTTTTCCAATGATATTATCAATAAAATTATTTTTATAAATGTAAAAATGAAAAAAAGTCACCCACAATGCTACAATTCCTCTCAATCCGGTCAAGGATTTTATTTCATTTTTCATATATAATCTATAATATTGATCTGTCTGGCGATAAAGATAAAAAAAAACCTGATGGATTCAAGGAAGAATCCCTCAGAATGGATTTTTTAAACTAAAAACAACATTATCAGGATTATTTTCATCTGTTTCGTTTTCTTCCAAAACAAAATTATGCTTTAAGAGCAGCAATTGCGAATTAATATTAAGCCTATCCGTAAAAGCAAGTACATTCTGTAAGTTCAATTCATTAAATCCAAATTCCAAAACAGCTTTTAATGCTTCTGTCATGATTCCTTGATGATGATAATCTGGCAATAATTCATACCCTACCTCTGCCGTTTTTCTATCCTCCGAAAATTTCCACAGACAAATTGTTCCGATAAGATTGGGATAGCCTTTATAGGAAATCCCCCAGAAAATAATCTCTTTCTCCTGAGTTTTTCTTTTAATATGTAAAATAAACTCCAGAGCATCATAATTGGTTTTTGGAGAATTTCTTTTTACGTATTGATTAATTACATGATTACTTCGGATCTTGAGAATATCTTCTATATGATTTTCATTGATGCCGCTTAAAATCAATCTTTCTGTTTCCAGTTTCATTTCATCTTCTTTATTAAGGTTTTAATAAATTTTTCCTGTCTGTAATATAGATGCTATTCTTAACATTCTTTCTTATTTCTTTAGAAAAAAAGATCAGTATCCTATTTTTCCGGATGGTCATTCATTACCGAAATTACCATCTTCTTCTGAGCATTCAGTTGGCGGGGTTTTCCTGTTCCGTTTTTTTGATCTGAGACTGAATATCAATCAACAGAAAAAACAGCAGAAGAAGGAGTGGTTTCATGGATGAATTTTGTAAATCACTCAAATATACAGAATAATCAAAATTCTCACTAACTTTGCATTGTGTATATAGATAAAGAAGATTTAGACGAATTAGAGTTTCCGCAATTGCTCGCGGAAATTTCCCCATTTGCGTATTCTCCGAAAACAAGAGAAAAAATTCTTCAACTTCGTCCCATGGAAATTGACGAGGCGGAACTTTCATTGAAAAAAACATCAGAATATCTGTCCAGTTTTGAAAGTTCAAATGCGATTCCGTTTGATGAATATGAAGATATTGAAAGTGAGCTGAAATTGATGCTGATTGAGAATTACCGCCTGGAAAACAGTGCTTTCATCAAAATAAAATCCATCACGGAACAGATCGGAAGATTACAAAAGTTCTTCCCTACCATGCCGGAAACATTTCCTACTTTATTGGAAGAAATTTCTGTATTGGAATTCAGAAAAGAGATTATTGATAAGGTAGATAAGGTTTTTAACCGTTTTGGTGAGGTAAAAAGTGAAGCTTCTCCAACCTTAAAAGGTTTGAGAACCGAGATCCAGCATGCTAAGAAAGCTATTCAGGAAAACTTCAACCGCGCTCTTACCACCTATGGACAGAGTGATTTTTTGGATGATATACGAGAAACGATTATAGATGACCAAAGGGTTTTAGCAGTAAAGTCAGGATTTAAGAAAAGAGTTGCAGGAAGAACCCTGGGGATTTCAAAAACAGGTTCCATAACTTATATCCAACCAGACAGTGTAGTAAAGCATTACTTTAAACTTCGTGAAAACGAGGAGGAAGAGAAAAAAGAGATCGATAAGGTTCTCAGAAATCTTACAGCAGAACTGGCAGAATTTCAACCTCAGCTTTGGAGGTATCAGATTTATATCTTTGATCTTGATCTTACAAGAGCCAAGGCTAAATTTGGAGAACAGGTTAATGGAATTCTTCCGAAAATCAATCGTCATAAAACGTTGAAACTGAAAGATGCATTCCATCCGCTATTATGGTTAAGAAATAAGGTTGAGAACAAAACGATCCACCCACAGACCCTGGCCTTAACGGAACACAACAGGATTATCTGTATTTCCGGACCTAATGCCGGAGGAAAATCCATCACGTTAAAAACAGTTGGGTTATTGCAGTTGATGATTCAGAGTGGTATTTTGGTTCCTGTACATCCGAAGTCCGAAATGTTTTTCTTTGAAAAGATAATGACCGATATTGGTGATAATCAATCTATTGAAAATCATTTATCAACGTACTCTTCGAGGTTAAAGAAAATGTCCGGAATCATCCGCGAGGCTGATGCCAATACTCTTTTACTGATTGATGAGTTTGGAACGGGATCCGATCCTGAACTGGGAGGTGCCTTAGCTGAAAGTTTCATGGAGTTTTTCTATGATAAAAAGAGTTTCGCGATTATTACAACGCATTACACCAACATTAAATTGGTTATCGAACAACTTCCAAATGCTCAGAATGCAGCTATGCTTTTCAATGAGGAGACCCTAGAGCCAATGTACAAACTGGAAGTGGGCCAGGCAGGAAGTTCATTTACCTTTGAAGTGGCGGAAAAGAATAAAATCCCGAGGTTTATCATTCATTCAGCAAAGAAAAAGGTAGAGCATGATATTGTTAATCTTGATAAAACCATCGTAAAGCTACAGCAGGAAAAATATGAAGTTGAAAAACTGAAAACAGATCTTGCCGAAAGAAAAGAATCTGTAGAAGATAAGCGTGATAATCTCCAAAAACTGAATGATCAGCTTCAGCAGAAACTTTTCAATTTCCAGAAGCTTTATGAAGAAGAACACCGTAAACTACAGTTTGGAAATAAGATTGAAGCTTTTATCGACAGTTACGTAAAAGGAAAATCACGAAAGGATGTGGTAAAGGATTTCGTGAAAATTTTAGAACAGGAAAAGTTCAGGAAAATTGGAGCTGATAAAGATGAAACCAAGCGACTTCAGGTAGTGAAGAGAAAAATTACTCAACAGCTTAAAAAAGAAGAAGTCATTGAGAAAATCACTGAAACCAACGAAAAGTTGGAAGAAAAACGCAAAACTGATCGTGCAGTTTGGATGAAAATTGGCCAACGTGTCCGTATCACAGGAAGTACCAGTGTTGGAACCATTGAAAAAATTTCCAGAAACAAAGTGATCGTTAATTACGGAACCTTCAAGACAACCATTGATTCTGAAGAATTAGAGAGAATTTAATCTGTTTGAAAATGAATCAATTTGAAAATCTGAAAATGAATTGAATACAATAATGGAAGAGAGCGTCTGAGGATGCTCTCTTTTTCTTTTATAAATTATCGTGATAATTTTCCTATTTTTAGCAAAAAACAATAATTTATGAAACCATTAAAAGTATTATCAGACCTTATTCCTATACCCAGTTATACTGTAATCATCCTTTGCTTTTTCTTTCCTTTTTTCCTTATAAAATGTGGTGATACCACTTTAATGTCTATCAAAGGAACAGACCTTGTAACCGGAGTTTCCAAACAAACAATGAATGAACGGATGAAAGAAAGTTTAAAACAGAATTCGCCTTTTGGTTCAGCTTTCGAAAGTGATGTAAATCAAAAATCATCTGACTCAGATAGTGAATATTCTCCGATGGGTAAAAAAGATAACGAAAATATTGCCTCCAACCCATTTATTATTATTGCATTTTTGGTTGCCGTTGCAGGAATTATTGTACAGCTAATGAAAAGTATCAGAAAAAAACATGTGTATCATATTGCTATTTCTTTGGTAGGGCTAATATCTTTACTCACTTTCTATTTAACATTCCAATCTAAGATGGAAGGGCTAGGAAATAATAAAATAGGAATGGGATTAGGAGCCGGAGTTACCATTAGCTATGGTTTTGGAACTGCTTTTTATGTATGTGGAGCTTTATTTCTTCTCATCATTTTATTTTTCGGAGTCTTTTCTTATTATCTTAAAAATGATCCAGAAGCTATTTATGACTCATCTAATCAGAGGTCAGAATCTTAATACAAGATTTGTAGATGAAAAAATATTCTAATATGTACAAGATATATCGATCAGTATTTTTAACTGGGATTTTCAGTATTTCATCTTTTATGAATGCCCAGCAAGAAATACAAAATCCGACACAAAAATTCAGTACACTAAAAACTGATGATATTTCAAAGGAAACCCTAATTATACCGACTTATGAGACGCTGGTTTCCAATGCCAAACAAAAGCAGCCTGTCAATGGAATATTTTACAAAGTAGCCCATGACCAATACACCAATAAACATATTGTAGAGTTGAAAGATAACGCTGACACCCCTATTCCATTTATCTCTTATGAATTCAAGGAGGGAGTAATCTATTCTATTATGACAGGCAAAAGAGATATCCAGAAGTATACAAGAACAACTGAAAATTCAGCCTATATCCAGCAATTTTCTTACTCCTATCAAACCCAAATTGACTTCTACAAAAACGGTACAATCCATACCATAAGGCATTTTGCAAACGGAGTAAAATCTTCTGGCTATCCCGTAGGAATATGGTATGCCTATTCTGAAGATGGTACATTACAACAGAAAATAGATCACGACCCGCATTTCAGAATGAGTTTTTACGATCTGCTGGCTATAGGAGATTCACATGGTTTTCCTAATATAGGTATCAGCAGAGCGTTTAATGATATTCATTCCTATTGGTATATTTTCGTATATCCCCATCCAGAAGACAGGGAGAAAAAAGAGATAACGATATTGGTAAATGATAAAACAGGAGAAATAATATACAGTATCGTTGATGAACAGAAAAAGTATTTGAAAACTAAAGCTTATGACAAACTAAACCTTAGCAAAGAATCTCTGGAATGGTTACTGGAGAATGATAAGTACCAAATTCCTGATAATGAATTTTATAAATTATTTAGGGGGTATTGGTAATTTCAGTAAATACCTTTTTATTTTATCAATCCAAAAAACATTTAATTTATATATTTGGGGAATTAAAAATCTGTTATAATGATTTCAGTAAACAAAGCATTCTACTTATCCGCTTTCAGTATTTTTTCTTTAGCTTTCGTTAAAGGTCAGAATAAAGTTCCCTTTGGTGTTGTAAAAGCAGAGGAAGGATATGCCAATGTACGTGTACATAAGGATAATTATCGAAAAATTGTAGACAAGATCCGTATGCGTAAGGGCGATGTATTTGTTTATGTAAAGCCTGCTCCGGGAGAAACAGAATGGATCTGGATCAAATATCCTGAAAAACAGGATGACGACAAGCCTTTCGTACGCTATGAAACTCTTGATAAAGAAGGAATGGTCAACAAGGAACGTATTGCTTATATTGATCAGCTTCCAGCCTACACTCCATCAAAATCTAAAAACGGAAAATCATTAATTTTCACAGATAATTCTGATCCCAAAGTTCTTACTTCTCAAAGAAGCAAAGTGGTCATCGATATTTATCCGTCCAACGCCGGCTACCGTAAAAAGGAAAAAGATGCGGAAGGAAAGCTTCTTACCATTGATAAGGTAAAGCCTTGGGGAATAGGAAACGATCTTCCTGAAGGAATGACGGAAATTAAGTCTATCAGAGTACAACAACCCGGAAGAGGTTCCGTTTTTGTAAGGGAAGCCATCAAAAATATGTTCCAGCCCACCATGGATTTCAACAACATAGGGGTTACTTCTCTGGACAATGACAATATTTTCCTTTATATGATCAATGGTTCAGGAGAAAACAGATATACCACTCTTTGGACGATCAAGAAAGGAAGAGTGATCAGCCAGATTATTTATCATAATCCGGAATAAATTCATTATTTTTGCACCGAAAAAGTTTAACGCTTATTCATCACAGAAACTGGTTCTGCCTAACCGCAGATTAAAAGGGAACCGTGTGAAAATCACGGACTGTCGCGCAACTGTAAGTAACTGAAATCTTTATCAAAAGATCCACTGTGCGAGGCATGGGAAGGAGATAAAAGATGTTACAAGTCAGGAGACCTGCCTTTTCTTAAACAAGAAACTTTCGCGATTTGAAGTTTTATTGATCTGATGGATTGTTTCAGGAATTTCTTGGATTCCTGTCATTACTCTGTTGTTTTGATATTATTTCATTTCGCCTTAATTAATAATGAAATATGACTACAGAAGAAAGAATTGAAGCAGCCGAAACCAGAATCTTTAAAGCGGTTTTCCCCAACACAACCAATCATTACGATACTCTTTTCGGAGGTACTGCCATGCAGCTGATGGATGAAGTAGCCTTTATTACTGCTACCCGATTTGCAAGAAAGAGAGTGGTAACGGTAAGCAGCGACAAGATCGATTTTAAAAAACCTATTCCTGCCGGAACTATTGTTGAACTTATCGGAAGAGTTTCACACGTAGGAAAAACAAGTATGAAAGTAAGTGTGGAGATCTTTACAGAACAAATGTACTCCTACGAAAGAGAAAAAGCAATTGTGGGTGATTTTACCTTTGTAGCAATTGACGAATTCAAAAAACCAATTCAAATACTATAATAATTTTCGGGCGGCCTCTGGCCGCCCGAAAATTATCCAAAACAGCAATAAAACCAATCCAATCCTTTCAGAGAAATATGACCGGATATAGAGCTGTTTTTATTATTTTACTACTTTTTCAGTTTCCAGACTTCTGTTTAACAAAAGTTCAAATGCCTCACCCATCTCGTCCGATGCTCTGGTAATAGCATTTTCAAGCATATTTCTAATTTGCTTTTCTGTAACTCCGGCTTCTGTCCAGCTTTTTCCTGAAGTGTAAGAGTTCAGTATAAAAGGCATGATTCTATCGATTGCACAAGCAAAAATAGCATCAGGAGTATTTTCCTCTTCAAATTCCAGCCATAAATTAAAGAACTCTGTGCGTAAAGGCTCATCCAGAATTCCAAAGATCTTTTGAGCAGAAATTTTTTCCCTTTCAAATTTCCCAACCATTGCCTTCTCATCAAACAAGAAAGTATCCCCTGCTTCAATCTCTACAAGATCGTGAATAGAAAGCATTCTTATTACCCTCAATAAATCAACATCTGTACGGTTTTTAGCATATGGATAAAGGATTTGTGCCAGAATAATGATTTGCCACGAATGTTCTGCCGTATTCTCTCTTCGGGAGTCATCTGCATTATAGTTTCTTCTTTGAACATTTTTCAGGGCATCCACTGCCAGGATAAAATCGATCTCTTTCTGTATCTTCATCTTACTTTTATTTATTATATTCTTCTGCTGGATATACCTTCGTTTTGGTAACCCATTTATTATTTATTTTTTCTTGTGTGATCACCTTTACATATTTTTCATCACTCATATCCTCTTCTTTTTCAAGCACCTTATCCAGTCCCTTATTTGGAATTACTCTATATTCCGTAGTGAAAAAATTACAACACCCTGATTTTCCATAGCAAATCAAACGTTTACGAACAGGATCTGTTTCAAAAAGATCAAAATAACTGGATGCAATGTCTGTAAGTTCATTACTCTTTACAAAGGCCATCCTTGTCTTGTTGAACACATATACATCATAGGACGCACTGCTATAATTACCAAGATTTCCATTTCTTATCGCTATGTCCTCCGTTCCGTCAAAATTGAAGTCATCAAAAACCACAGGGCTTTGTTCCTTTTTTAGCTGAATCATTTTTCCCGGCTTCGGTTTTTGATCATTTTCAAAACCTAACACCAGATTATCAGAAATAAAAGTCTGCACCTTGGCATTTTTATTATCAAACAATTCTATCGTTCCTTTACCCCTACATCCGTCTTGATCACAGTTTTCAATATGAATAACCGCTTCATAATTTTTAGAGGCATCTTTTACCTCAAATTGATATTGCCCGTAACAGACAGGACCTAATAAAATAAAGGCAGATAAACCTTTACAATAATTTAAAATATTCATGGTAATAATAAATGTGAATTCAACTGTTTCTGTAAAAATCTCCTTAACAAAAATACGAATCCTGAGAGCCACCTCAAAATTCGCACAGCATTATATGTTAGAATATGAAATCAGGCATCCGGTTTTTAGGAGCTGTTCCCGCTATCCGCTTATACTCCTCGCTCCAATCCAAATCCCAAGCATGCTGTGGGGTAACCGCTCCTATCGGGGCTATGAGATCTCAATGTAAATATACTATCACTGTATATCAATTGATTCCAACTGTTATACAATATACTCACTGCAACAAAATCACTAAGATTTTCATCCTATTCAAAAACAATACCCAGGTTATTTCATTAAATTTCTCTCCCCAAAGCTGTCAAATTCTAAGGTTAAAATCCACTATTTTGCATTGAAAATGATTTTCTTAAAATTTGAATTAAAAATTATATAACTGATTATCAATTGATTAAATTATTTATTTTAAAAACTTCACTACTTTGTATTGCATAATACCATTTTATTTACATATCTTTGTAATGTAAAATTAGAATAGGCCCAACTAGCTAGGGGTGTTTTTCTAAAAATATATAACTAATTAACAAAACTTATCAAAGATGAATACTGAAAATACCAAAGCGCAAATGCGAAAAGGGATTCTGGAATTCTGTATTCTAAGTCTCATCAATAATCGCGAAATGTATGTTTCCGATCTTATAGATGAACTGAAAAAAGGAAAACTGGATGTAGTAGAAGGGACCCTCTACCCTCTCCTTACAAGACTTAAAAATGGAGAGTTTCTCTCCTACAGATGGGAAGAATCTACAGGGGGACCACCCAGAAAATATTATCAAATCACAGAAAAAGGGAAACTTTTCCTGGATGAACTTTTAAATACCTGGAATGAGCTAACCACCTCAGTAAACCAAATCACCCAACAAAATTAAAAAACAAAGCTATGAACAAGACACTCTCAATAGGACTCGCAGGTTTTTCTTTTACCATAGAAGAACACGCATATATAAAGCTCAGCGATTACCTGAACGCCCTAAGAAGCTCATTGGATGCTTCTGAAGCAGATGAGGTAATGCATGACATAGAAATAAGAATGGTGGAGATTTTCAGAGATTCTCTGGGAAAACGTGAAGTGATAAACGATACAGACGTAGAAAAAGTAATCGCACAGATCGGAACCCCTGAGAAAATTGAAGAACAGGAAGAGGCTTATTTTTCTGAAAAAAATACAACTAAAAATACAAACACAGGAAATAGTTACACAGACAAAAAACAATTGTTTCGTGATCCTGAAAAACAAAAAATTGCCGGAGTTTGTGCAGGTTTAGCTCAATATGTAGGAATGGATATTACTGCTATGAGAGCCATCTGGCTAGGAATTTTCGTCTTAGGAATCTTCACAGCAGCCATCTCTTCTTCATTAATAGGACTTCTATATGTAATCCTTTGGATCGTGCTTCCAAAAGCTGAAACAGCAGCAGATTTCCTGAAAATGCAGGGAAAGCCTATGAACTTCGACAATCTTAAGAATGAGTCTAATAAATTGGTACAATTTGCCAATGAATCTACTCAGAGGGTCGGAGAAATCTACACAGAAAACAAACCTTACATCAACAATGCCGGAAGCGGTATCTGGAATGTATTCAAGTACATCGTAGGAGGATTCTTCGTATTGATGGCGGTAGGAAGCATTATCGGAGTATTTGTATTGTTTGGACTTTTCGGAATGGATACTGATTTTCCAGGAGCCAACCAAATAAGATTTTATATGGATGATAATGGTCTGGATAAGGTACTGGCAGCCATTATGGTAATTGGAAGTTTAATTCCGGCTATTCTTTTCAGCTTATTAAGCATCAAAATCTTCTCTCCGAAAACCAAACTTAGAAATATCGGATGGGTAATAGGAGGTTTATTTCTTCTTCTAATTGGACTGGGAACTTACTTTGGACTTAGCATGGCGAAGAAAAACCTGATCTACAAGGGAAGCAAGGAAGATACAGAAAATGTAGCCATTAATACAACCTCTGATACCATCTATGTAGACATAAAGCAGGTAAGCATTCCGCAAAACTACAAGGCTTATGATGATGATATCTATTCTGACAAAAACTCAGTATATGAAGAAGATTATATCTCTGTAGAAGTAACAAGAAAACCGGATGTAAAAACGCCTTACTTGATCATCAAAAAAGAAGGAAACGGATATAACTATCCTCTTCAGCTGACTGTTCCTGTAGAAGTTGTAAACAATAAAGTTATACTTCCTAACTACATCAAGTATCCTTACGATCACAGATTCAGAGACTATAGAGTAAATTATGAACTTGTAGTTCCTCAAACAGCTGTTGTAATTCCTTTGAAAAAAGACAGAATTAATTTCGATGGAGATTTGGATGGAGACGGTATCAATGATGATGATCAGGACAACGACGAAAACCACCACGGTGTAAGAATCGAAAAAAATAAAATCACAGTAAATGGTTCTAGCATAGAATACAATTCTGATGATAAGGACAGTATCATTATCAATGGTAAAAAAGTTCCTAATAACCAGGCTAAGAAAGTAATTGATTCCGTAGCATCCGATATTAAGAAAATAAATAAGGATGTGGACATCAAAATTAAGGACGGAAAAAACGAAATTTCCATACAAACTAAATAATTAACTTTAGAGAGTGGTAGAAGATGTGAATGGATGGCAACCGTTTGAAATTCACATCCTTCTTCTCTCAAAAAAGTGAAAAAACCTAGTATTTAGTTCTCTATGTGAAAAAAAAAGTTTAATTTCGTATAGTTAAAATTCAATAACCAAACAACCAAAAACACACTCTTATCATGATACAATTTGCAATGGAATTCGTAATGAAAATCGTAGATTTAATCAACGGTTTGTTTTAAGAGCAATAATATTTCAATATATTTGTAAAAGTATAACCAATAATTGGTTATACTTTTTTTGTTTTTAATTCTAAATCTATGAAAAAGCTGATAGGCAAACTGATGTTAAAATTATTAGGATGGAAGGTCGTTCTGCAGGGCGATGCGAAAAACCTGAACAGATGCATCCTTGTGGTAGCACCACATACCCACAATATGGAATATATTTTAGGAAACCTTGCCTATTGGTCCTTAGAAAAGCCATTAAAAATAATTATTAAAGATGCCCATACTAAAGCATGGTATGGAAGTGTCGTAAGAGGACTGGGCGGAATTGGTATAGACAGAAGCCAGAAAAATGACCTGGTTAACTTTGTAGCCAATCAATTCGCAAAGGAAGACTTCAGCCTTGTGATCACCCCTGAAGGAACAAGAAGCTGGGTTCCAAAATGGAGAAAAGGTTTCTATCATATGGCCCTCGCAGCAAAAGTTCCTATTGTACTGGCAGCAGGAGATTTCAAAAGGAATATTGTTTATTTAGGTTACACCATCCCTTACGAAAGACTTGCATCCGTTCCTTTTTCAGAGATCATGCAGGAGATTGAGGAATATTATATAAAAAATGATATCGGTCCTAAAATCCCTGCCAACTGGAACCCTAATATTATGGGAACCGGAGAAGAAACCAAAAGCTAGAAATTACGTATTAATCATCTATTCAGTATACAATGAAAGGCCAGACAAAAGAAGAAATATTAGCATTTATCAATAACTGGGGGGACGTAACACTTGCGAAAACCCTTGAAATAAAATTCATCGATATTGATCTCGAAAATGAAACCCTTACCGCTACCATGCCGGTACTTCCAAGAACACATCAGCCTTTTGGCATTATGCATGGAGGAGCGAGTTGTGTCTTGGCTGAAACGTTAGGTTCAAGCCTGTCCAACATCTTCATCGATGGTGACAAATATTATGGAGTAGGAACAAATATTAACTCCAACCATTTGAGAAGTAAAAAAGACGGAGTGGTAACTGCTACCGCACGCTTTATCAGAAAGGGAAAAACCATGCATGTCTCCGAAATTGAAATCAGGGATGAGAAAGGCACCCTTATTAACCATACCACGATGACTAACAACATCATCCTAAGGTAATCAGGAAAATAATATACAAAATTATAAGGCTCAATTTTTTTGAGTCTTTTTTTGTACCAGCCATACCTCTTATTTTTATAAGGTAAATAATAAGTTCTTTGAAAATACTACCTGAAATAAACAATGTTTCATTAAAAAACAGTGCTTTTAATTTTGACATCTTTAAGACTAATAATACCTTTGCAGAAAGGAAAATCAACCTCGGAATTTCCTATATCATTTCCGGCCGGTGATTTTCAAAATCCATTCATAGCTAATGATTTATTTCAAACTTCCCTTCGATGAAGCATTGCATTCTGTAGATAAAGAAGCCCATAAAAATGCTGTCAATTTTTATTCATACAACAGCCTTACACAGGTCAATTTTAATGGAAACATCATCAAAGTTGATCAGGAGGAATTTAATACTGCTACGATCACCAGTGAATCATTAATTAATGACAACACCCGCTTCACTGCTGAAACCAAGGAAGAATATTGCAATACTTTACAACAGGTTATTCATGTTATTAAGGAAAATGATCTTCCCAAGCTTGTATATTCACGCAGGAAGATCTTCAAAGACTTCGATATCATTGATTATAAAGACAGTTTTAATAATCTATGCCAATCCTACCCCAATGCATTCAGATATCTGTTTAATGATGGTGAAAATGCATGGATGGGAGCTTTTTCCGAAGTATTGGGAAAGTTCAATAAAGCAACCCATGAGTTTGAAACCATGGCTTTGGCAGGGACCCTTCCTGTCTTGGAAGAATGGTCTGAAAAAGAAATTGAAGAACAGAAGCCTGTTACCTCCTACATTCAGAATATCCTGAAAAATTATTCAGGGCAAATTGAACAATCCCAAACCTATGATCATATTTCCGGGAATATTAAGCATCTTCGTACAGATTTTAAAACAATCATAAAGCCGGAAGACCTTGACAGAATTATCAAAGACCTCCATCCTACTCCTGCAGTTTGTGGCATTCCAAAAGACTTCTGTAATGAAAATATCAGGAAATATGAGAAGTTTCCGCGTGAGTTCTATGCCGGTTACATTAAAGTTGAAACTGAAGAAAGCGTTCTATATTTTGTAAACCTACGATGTGCAAGACTTTATAAAGATTCGGTGCATATTTTTGTAGGTGGTGGAATTACCGCACAAAGCAATCCTGAAAAGGAATGGATAGAAACAGAACTGAAATCAGAAGCTATTTTGAAAAACCTGGTTATTTCTTAATTCAAAAAAAACAAAAACCCTCTTTCAAATTGAAAGAGGGTTTTATTATCTATTATATAAATATTTGATTATTTTTTTAAACCGATTCTGCTCCAGGTATCCATCACAAAAAGTAGGATAAGACCTATAGCAGCGGCTCCTGCTGAAAATACAAATCTCAGATTATCTTCATCTGCTAAGATATCCGGTAACTGCCAGTTTATAGCATAAAGATTAATGGCCATGAATGCAATAAACACTACTAAAAATACTTTATAAAACTTCTTCATAATTTTAAAAATTAACATAATTCAGCACCAACTGTGCGAAATTTGCGGTAAATAATTTAATGGAAATTGCTAAAAGGATAATACCGAAAACTTTCTGTAGGATCATCAATGTGGCATCCCCGATTTTCTTCTCTAACCATTTGGCTGATTTCAGCACCAAATATACGAAAATTGTATTAAGAATAATTCCGCAAATAATATTAATATCATGGAATTCAGCTCTCAGGGATAAAGCCGTTGTTAAGGTTCCTGCACCTGCAACCAGCGGAAATGCGATGGGAACGATGGATGCGGCCTTTGCTTCTGTAGTTTTATTGATCTCAATTCCTAAAATCATTTCCAAGGCTATGACAAAAATCACAAAAGCTCCGGCAATGGCAAAGGAGTTTACATCCACTCCAATTAGTTTTAGGATCTTATTCCCTACAAATAGGAAAACAATCATAATTGCTCCGGCAGTAATTGCAGCCTTACCAGCTTCAATCTTTCCGAACTTCTGTTGAAGGCTTACTATAATAGGAACTGAGCCGATAATATCGATAACGGCGAAAAGAACCATAAAGCTGGTAACAATCTCTTTAATAGAGAAACCATCAAAAATTTCCATCTCTTTGTAATTAAAAATTTCGCAAAAATATGAAAATAAATTAACTATTTGCTAATTTGTGAATATAAATTAACAATTGTTTTCAAAAGTTCATCAATTCCATCAGCAGATTTAACAGGAGAATATTTCTCCATTTGTATTTTCTGCTGAAGTTTTACATATTCTTCTGCTACTGAAGAACCATTGTGCTTTTCAAGAAAAGTCTTAAACTCCATAACAGAGCCTTGGAAATACTGGTTTCTCACCTCCTGATCCAACTCCTCCAGTGTTGCAAAGAACTTCTCATAATCACCGCTATCCTTAAGATTTTCAAGATAACTGAAATAATCATTGATATCAGTTTTCAATGATTCTCTGATTTCTTTTTCTGTTTCAGCTACTGAACCTAAAGGTTTTTGGGATACGGTTTCCCTAACTAATGTACGTTTTTTTTGCCAAGTTTTAAATAACAGATAGACAATAAATAAGCCTATAAGAATGGCAATATTGGTTAAAAGAATATTCCAGTGGAATTTACTTTTTTCTTTTAGTTTAAATGAGGTCGTTTTTAGAACTGGTGTATCTACAGTTTCCAAAAGAGTATTGGTATACTCATTTACTTTTTCTACTGCAGTACGGGATTCTAAGATCTGATCATGTGAAAAAGCATTCACGGATAATGTTTTTTGTCCCAGATCTACATATTCTTTATTTGCAGGGTCAAAAAAGGCAAATTGTTCTGTCTTTATGGAGATTTCCCCAGATTTATTGGGAACAATCACATAACTGGCAGAAACTTCCCCCTTCATACCTGTAGAACCAGGAGAAACCTTGGACGTAATTTTAGGAGCAAACACCTCATAGTCCGGAGATGCCATAATTTTCGGGATCTCCATATCCGGTAAATTGCCTTCTCCTGAAACCTTAACCACAACATTTAATGGTTTCTTTGCTTCTGGTTTTTCCTTTGAAGTGTTATAAACACTTACATTAAAGTTTCCAACGGCATTTTTAAAGCATTCTGGAGCTCCTTCCGGAAGTTTTCTCACATTAAGCTTCACCTTATTGGAAACAATCTTATTTTTATTAGAATAGGTATTTACTGATGCTGATACTCCGGGAACTTCAACATATCCGGCTTCATTGGGAAATACCATAAACACTGCAAGAACCTGAGAGGCCATGTTTCCATTGCCGGATGGGTCTATTTCAGATTTATTGAAATTGACGGCATGCACGTTGATATTCTCCTGCTGTGGAAGACGGATGTTCTTTACCTTTCGGAGGTTATCCATATTTTTGGAATACACTTTAAGAACGGCAAGGGTTGGCTGATCCTGGTATACTTCCCTGTCCTCAATCTCCATATTCAGATAAACGTCATTGGAAGTAGCGCTGGCCAAGGCCCGCTTATCTACAATATCTCTGATATTAACGTCAAAAGGTTCTGTTTTGTAAATTTTGTTACTAACGGTAACCAGTACTGAACCGATTTTAATTTTTCCTTTTTTCTTGGGTTCAAGAGCTATTCTGGAAACTTTTTGGGTAATCAGTGTATTCGTTGCGGGATCAATGACGGTATTGGTAACTGATCCGCTGCCTATAATATTGAATTTCGAAAGATCCGGAAGCTGAAAACCTGTCTGCTGAACAAGGTCACTGCCGTTCAGTTCCAGAACAATGGTAAGGTTTACAACATCCTTTCCTGCATAGTCAGATTTATCAGCATCAAGGGATAGATTTACCTGTCCGTAAGTAATTACGGATGCTAGAGTAAGCAATATGTAAATCAATTTGTGCTTCATCACCAATCTTTCTCGTTGCTTTCAGGCATCGAATAAGAATTTTTGTTTAAAATTCTTCTGGCGGTTTCTTTTTCTTTTTCGTTTATTTTATCTAGGATTGCATTTTCAAGATTTTTTGGCATTTTGCCCTCATTATTTTGATCTTTCTGAGGGTTATTACCTTGGTCACTTTTGCCTTCGTTTTGTTGACCGTTTCCTTGATCCTGCTTTTGATCTTTGTCTCCTTTTTGATCTTCACCTTTGTTCTGATCATTACCGCCGCCTCCTTTTCCTGAGTTATTCTGCTGGTTCTTCTGTTGTTCTTTTTCTTTTTCCTTTAACTTGGCAATCTCATAGTTTTTTCGAGTTGCCTCACTGTATGGATTCTGCTTCAGAGCCTTTTTATAATAATCTGCCGCTTTTTCCGGCTGGTTCATCTGCATATAGGTATTTCCTAGATTATGAAGAGCTGCTGATTTATCAGGAATTGTTTGTGAAAGCTGTTGTGCTTTTTCAAACTCTGCCTTTGCATCTTCATATTTTTTACTCTTGTACAAAGCGTTCCCCATATTGTAGTGAGCCATAAAATCTTTATCGTTGGATTTTATAGCTTCCATGTATTTTGAGGAGGCTCCATCATAGTCTTTACCATCAAATTTCTGATTGCCTTCATGAACCAATGTTCTATAGTTCTCCTGCCCAAACAACAGGTTTGAGAACGAGAAAGCAACAATTAACGATAAAAATATGATTTTAGTATTCATCACTTGCAAAATTATTCCTTTATATGTTAAGAAACAGGGGTTTATTTGTTAAAATTCGGTTAAAGTAGCTGTTTTAAATCCTTATCAATAATAAAGAAAATTACAAATTAAAATCATTTTTAGGATTAAAAATATAAATTAAAAAGAAAAACAAGATGGATATCGCTAAGAAATACTGATAATAATGATTGGCATTCTGTGATTTTACTAATGTTTCAGATCCTGAAGAATTCTTATTTACAGCATCAATAATCCTGTCTGGGGCTTCATTGATGTTATTTCCATCAATGTAAGTTCCTCCCGTAGATTCTGCCATTTTCTTTAGAGCCTCTGTCTGTCTTTTTGAAATAACGGTCCCTCCGTTTACATCTGTTTTATATCCCATTAACTGGCCATACACATATTCCGGTACGGGAGCTCCTTCTTCTGTTCCAATTCCTACGGAAGTAATGTTTATTCCCTCTTTATTGGCAAGTCTTAGGGCTGCATTATCATTTCCTTCATTATCTTCACCATCACTCAGCAGAATAATCTTTCGTGATCCTTTGCTTACATTTTTGAATTTCTCAACAGCAGCCTGCATTCCTTTCAGGAAATCGGTCCCTTGAATCTGCATAGAATTGGTTTCAATACCACTGATATAAGTTTCTGCAGAATTATAATCCGTTGTTAAAGGCATAATGGAAGTTGCCTGTCCTGCAAAAATGACTATCCCAATCTTATCATTCTTCATTTTCTGCATGGTTCCTATCATCAGGTTCTTTGCTTCAGCAAGGCGACTTGGATCAATATCTTCTGCATTCATTGAGTTGGATACATCCAGCATAAAAATCACATTATTCAGCTTTTGATTGCTTTTCACTTCTTCTGAACCATTCAAGAGATCAATGATAGAGAATATCAGGAATAATGTTCCTAACAGATATAATGCAGGAAAAAACCTTATAAATTTTGAATCTTTTTCAAATAAGTTATCGTGAAAATGACTGGCCGCAAAAATTTTCCTCTTCTTCTTCCTCCATTTTAAAAAACGGATCAAAAAGGAAGCTAACAGCGGCAGAAGCAACAGTAATAACAAATACCAATAATTTCCTAACGACCAACTCATCAGCTTAAAATTTTATAAAATACCCATCTCAATAATCCATCCAGCACCAATACTCCTAAAGCAATCCATAAGAAAATTGTAAAATATTCCTCATAGTTATACAATTTAGAAACTTTTACATCGGATTTTTCTAACTGGTTAATTTCGTCATATACTTCTTCAAGACTGCTGTTTGAAGTTGCTCTGAAATACTTTCCTCCTGTTGCCTGCGCCACTTCTCTAAGGGTATTTTCATCTATGGTAACCTCAGCTTCCGTAAAGATAAGATCTCCAAAAATATCCTGCGAGGTAGGCATCAATGCATACCCATTGGTTCCAATCCCAATAGCATATACTTTTATATTATTGTTTTTTGCCAGTTCGGCAGCAAGTTGTGGCGGAATGGCGTTCTGTATATTACTTACCCCATCCGTCATCAGAATAACCACTTTACTTTTTGCTTTGCTTTTAATCAAATGATTTACAGCAACCGAAAGCCCTTCTCCAATGGCTGTACCTGGCTCCAGTCCTGCAGAATTAAGGTTTTTAATCTCCTCAATTACTACCTGATGGTCTGAGGTAACAGGAACTTTTGTAAAAGCTTCTGCAGCATAGGCAACAACACCTATTCTGTCATTCGGGCGTTTCTGAACAAACTTTACAGCAATATCCTTTAGCGCAGTAATACGGTCCGGATTAAGGTCCTTTGCCAGCATACTGAGAGAAACGTCAATGGACAGCATAATATCAACACCTTTTGTATCGTCCCTGTCTTGGGAAACGGTAAAGGTTCTTGGTCTTGCCATTGCAATGATGAGTGCAGAAAGAATGATATACTTAGATAATTTCAGTAAAAAAAGCACTCCTTGAATTCCGTTGCCGGCCTCCATATTCTTTATGGTAGGCACTTTTACACCTTTTCTTTTCTGTTTACCTGCATCTTTTATAAAAAGTGGTATAAACAGTAGAAAAAGCAATAAAAACCACGGACTGTAAAACTCAAAATCAAACATCCTTTCTTAAGTTTTCAAATTCTAAATCCTTGGATGACCTTTTTACAAAATCCCGAATATCTGCAAAGTCCTTTTCCATGGTAGGCTGATCCGGAAAGGTCTTGGCAAATTTCACCAAATCTCCTCTCAGGAAAACATCCTCAATTATTTTTTCGTTATCCTGAGAAATTGTATTGTTCTTTTTCATGACATCAATAAGATCATCGGTAAGAAGAACATCTGCAGGCAAATGATACTGCGTAGCAATAAAACTTCTTGAGATATCGATCAATTCTACATAAAACGAACGAAAGTTCCCTCCTTCAATATATTTTTTCTTTTTAAGAGACTCTAGCTCCTTTAAGGTTTGATTCGTTACGACAACTGGAGAGCTTTTGGATTTTCTTCCCCATTTTACGATCATAATAATGGCGATAATCAAAGCAATAGCAGCCAATGCCGCCAAAATATAGAATTTGTAGAGTTCCCAATAATCCTTAGCCGCCAGTTTAACTTCTTTGTTCTTCATAATATCATTAATCTGATCAGCTTTCTGGGCTGTATTAATGACATCTATTTCGTAGGGAATTGTTTTAAGAATCTTATCTCCCACTTTAAATTCTAGTTCAGGAATGGTGAATTTCCCTTCCTCAAACACAGCAAATTCTATTTTACGTTCATATGAATTGGCATTTTGGCCGATGCTGTCCTTTGTTTCTTCAAAGTGGAAAGGAAGCAGCTCATTTTTCGGAGCAGAAACCACCTGCTGGTCATTAAGGTTCTCAACTTTTATGACAAGGTGATTAATTTCACCCAGGGCAATGGTTTTCTTTTCTACATTCGAGGATAATATCTGTGAAAAAGCATTCGCACAGACTAGAAAAGATAGTATTAAAAGTATTTTTTTCAATGTTAAATAATAAAGGGCGTGCCTTATGTTTTATTTACGGTTAAAATCCGATGTTATTTTTTCTGAAAATAATTATATAATAATCTTGAATAATCCGAGCCTGTATTAATATTCATAAAACTGGCCGAACTATTGGCAAAATCTTCCTCCAACGCTCTTAACTTTTGTTTTTGAGCCTCGGCAAAAGTATATCTCCATCTTGCACTGGAAGTATTTGCCCATATTTGTTTTCCTGTCTCTGCATCATATAATAATGTATATCCTACATCAGGAATTTCGTTGTCTTTTTCATCATAGATCCGCATTCCCAATAACTGATGTTTCTTGGATGCTACTCTCAGCATTTTGGAATCATATTCATCTTCAAAATCTGAAAACAGGAACACCAATGATTTTCTTTTAAAGATTCCCATCATATATTCCATCGCTTTATCTATTTTGGATTCAGCGGGAATATAATCTGCAGTCAGGATATTGCTGATAATGGAAAGAATATGTTTTCTCCCTTTTTGAGGCGGAATCACTTTATACACTTTATCTGCAAAAAGGATCAGCCCAACCTTGTCATTATTTCCTGCTGCTGAAAACCCTAAACTGGCGGCAATTTCTGCTACATATTCTCTTTTCAGCTGAACTTTCGTTCCATAGTCCATAGAAGCAGAAATGTCTACCAAAATCATCATGGTAAGCTCTCTTTCCTCCTCCATTACTTTTACAAATGGTTCACGGAAACGTGCTGTTTTATTCCAGTCGATTCTTCTAATTTCGTCACCAAACTGATAGGGACGAACTTCGGAAAATGTCATTCCCTGCCCTTTAAAGGCACTGTGATATTGCCCCATTAAAGCAGCCTCCGTCTTTTTTCTGGTACGGATCTCTATCTGCTTTACTTTCTTTACAATATCTTTTATCTGCATACACAAATTGGGTTATGGGTTTGAGAATAAGTGTATTTTAGGGATATCCTATTGAAAAATCCATCTTTACATCTCATATCTCCGGGCCTTATTTTTAGTTTTTAAATTCAATGGATACATTCAGCCATTCGTTATCGAACTTTGGGCTGTATTTCTTATAAAAATTAATGGCTGGTTCGTTCCAGTTCAATACCTGAAATACCATTCCACTGTATTCATCAGATTTCCCATGTTCCAATGTTGCATCAAATAAGAGTTTTCCAATCTGTTTTCCTCTCATTCTTTCTGTTACTACCAAGTCTTCAAGATACAATCTTCTTCCTTTCCATGTAGAATATCTGTCATAATATAATGATATCCCTACAACCTCACCATTGAACTCCGCAACAAAGGCTCCCCAAACCGGAGATTTTCCAAATCCATCTTCGATAAAATCATCTAGGGTTACGGTTACTTCATGCAATGCTTTCTCATATTCCGCAAGCTCCCTGATTAATTCCAGCATCGAAGCGCAGTCTTCCTTCACTGCTTTTCTAATAATAACATCGTTCATTATGGTGCCTGGATTTTAGCCAAAATTCTACTGATAATCTCTTCGGTTGAAATTTCTTCTGCTTCCGCTTCAAAGGTTAAGCCCATTCTGTGTCTCAATACATCCTTGGCCAATGCTTTTACATCTTCAGGAATAACAAAGGCTCTTCCTTTTAAGAACGCGTATGCTCTAGAAGCAATAGCAAGGTTAATGGAAGCTCTTGGTGAAGCACCAAAACTGATATAATTTTTAAGCTCAGAAAGCCCATAATTCTCAGGATAACGGGTGGCAAAAACCATATCCAGAATATATTTTTCTATTTTTTCATCCAAATAGATTTGATTAATTAATTCTTTAGCCTCTACAATATCCTGTAATGAAATCACAGGGTTTACGGTAGGCTGATGGGATGTGGAAACCATTCTCATAACCTGTCTTTCATCTTCAAAAGAGGGATAATCTATGGTACACTTCAGCATAAAACGATCACTTTGTGCTTCCGGCAGCAGATAAGTTCCCTCCTGATCAATTGGGTTCTGTGTTGCCAATACCAAAAATGGCTTTGGAAGCTTCATGGTTTCATCACCAATGGTCACCTGTTTTTCCTGCATTACTTCTAACAATGCCGATTGCACCTTTGCCGGAGCACGGTTAATTTCATCCGCAAGTACAAAATTCGCAAATACGGGCCCTTTTTTTATAGAGAAATCATTGTCTTTGATATTAAAGATCATAGTTCCCACCACATCTGCAGGAAGCAAATCCGGTGTAAACTGAATTCTTGAGAACTCACCATGAACAGCATCTGCCAAGGTTTTAATGGCTAAGGTCTTTGCCAGCCCCGGAACTCCCTCAAGAAGTACGTGACCATTTCCTAGAAGCCCTATCAAAAGGCGGTCTATCATATATTCCTGTCCAATGATAACCTTGTTGATTTCTTGTCTCAGAAGAGAAAATAAGTAGTTTTTTTCTTTTACTTTTTCCGTCAATTGGCGAATATCTTCTGCTTGATGTATATCTGACATAGCTTGATTTAAAATAGGTGGTAAATTTCTGATAAATACTTGCATTAATCAACACAATCAATGCCATTTTTGAGTTAAAGTTTGTTAAATATTCTGAACACAATATCGAATGAAAAACAATATTGCTTCAGTTGTTTCACATCATTATCATTTCAAATAAAAATGTTGCGATAATAATACCGCAACATTTTTATTATACTAAATTATAAATCAGTTAAAAAAGAATTTATAAATGCATTAAAGCTTTGTGATGGTAATGGTAAATACATCCTCCGGCTTATCTACTGAATCTTCGTAAGATCCTACATTTATATAATATTCAGTTCCTGCAGTGGTTGTAATGGTCTTAGTTTCGGAACTGCCGCCACCGCCATTATCTTGTGTACCTACACAAACTAAGTTATTGCATGTACCGCTGTATATTCCAATTTTCGGATCAAAAGTAATAGTTCCCGGAGCCGCTTTAATTGTAAATTGGCCTCCATCTCCTGTAAACTTGAACCATAGTCCATCATTCATTCCATCATTTGGACATGCGGTTACAAAACCTGTATTATTAGTGGAAGACATACCATCAGTCTGTACGTAGGTATATGGAAAAACAGTTGCCTGCAAAGCTCCTGAACAAGCATCATTTGCCGGTATTGGGGGAATTGTTTTAAAAATATTATTCGCGCAACCGGTAGATTCTCCATTAGCTGAAACAGCTGTCACTTTTAAGTAGTAATTGGTATCCCGATTCAGAACAATGGATGGCGAAAGATTAAAATTAGCAGCATTTACTGTCTGCTGATTGATAACCTCTGTACCTCCGAAAGTTGTTCCTAGGGAAACCTTATAAGAAGTAGCTCCTATAACGGGCTGCCAACTAATATTAGGAGACAGAGAAATAAACTGAGCATTATTTGTAGGATAAAGTATAAAAGGACATCCTGGAGTAGAATTAGCCGTTAATCCTGAAATTGTTATTGATGATTTGTAATCAGCTCTTATCCCTCCGGGTGGAGATGCAGGATCAACAACTGCATTATCTCCTTTGTAATAAAGGGTAGAGTTTGGAATATGTGAATAAACTCGGAAAGCTTCATCAAAATTATTAATGTCAATACTTGGAGCATTTTCCTTGGCCGCTACTACTAGATTATCTGCATTATTATAAGGAAATGGCGTAGCAAAAACTACATCAACCTTACCATTATTCTTTGTTACAGCACCTGCAAAAACCTGAGTAAGCTGTGCTGCAGCTATCCAATCTGTACCTGAAGCAAATGCTGTTTTGGGAGTATGTCCCAGATAAACTGTCCAATTAGAAGAATCGGAAATAGTAGCCGATGGATCCACATAAAATGTAAGGCCGGTAATATTTCCTGCTGCATTGGCATTGATCTCCTGCTTAAGGTATATCTGTTGAACATAGGAATAGGAAAAAAAGCTGCTTACAGGCGCAGTTCCCACGTTTGTACTTCCAATATTGATATTGATTTGGGCATTAACACCCAATACTGTAAGTAACAAAGACAAAAGTAAAATTCTTTTCATTATTAATAATATTAACATCGAATATGATGCTAATTTAATAATAAAATATTAATTTTTATAATAAAAAAAATTATTCAACCTTATATTCTCATAAATTTAATGTAATATCCACAAGCTTAATGCTATATCAATAAAAAATTTACACAATCAACAACGAAATCTATTTAACACAAAAATATAATTGTTAAAATAATATTTTTAATACATATTTTAATATATTTACAGGAAATACCCACAATATGTATAAAAGGCTATTTTTTTCAAGTATCTTCCTTGCAGGTCTTTTTAAGTCACAAACAACCACGATGACGAATCTGATCTCTCAGGCAGTATATTATGACGGTTATGCAGCACCGGTCTCAACCCCTGTACCACCTGGTCTTATCAGACTTGGAAATACCCGGTACGCAAAAAAAATTACAGATGCGGAACTGGATTCTTTTAAAGCTAAGATCGCCATGAGGGTGAGCATTGGAGCATTATGTGACAATTATGACCGTCTGGGAGAGGTATTTTTGGCTATGGTTCCAAAAAACCAACCTACCTACACCATGGATGATGCCAACGTTAAAAGAATTGAAGTAGGCAGATATATCACTCCTTTCATGAACAAGAACCGAACTCCTACTGAAGTTCCTTACACCTACGATATCAGCAATCTTTATAATGTATTTCATGACAATACACTCCGAAGTACCTATGATATGTATATGGAGCTGGATGTTTTTGGAGTTCCTTATGCAGCCCAAACACAGGTTCAAGGATGTACGGGAAGAATTGATGTTTTTTCCGGAACCCTGACTTTCTTTTCAACAGATGCAGGTGCAACTCCTACAGACTATAATACGCTTGTTCCTCTGTTAAGCTATAGCAGACTTAATAATTATAACAGTACAGACGTTACAGGGGAAACAGTGAGAATTGTAAGTTTCAATTTACCCAACCCTGTTACCAACGCCAATTTCTCTGTAATATCCACTCCACATGGCGCCGATGAAGGGGGTGAGGAATATGTAAGAAGACAAAACTACACCTATGTAGATGATGTACAGGTATTAACCTATACGCCCGGCGGAATATCCTGCGAACCATTCAGAGTGTATAATACCCAGGGCAATGGAATCTACGGAACAACACCCTCTTCATTTGCTGAATGGACTGCCTGGAATAACTGGTGCCCGGGAAATTCAGTTCCTATCAGAAAATTTACACTTCCAAGCATGACTGCTGGAAATCATACCCTAAAGCATACAATACCTACCGCTGTCTTTAACCAGCAAAAGGGTGATGTTTATTTATCGGTTTATATGCAAGGGAAAAGTGATGCTACCCTGAATGTAAAGGATGTGAAAACCATTGATGTTAATATTTACCCCAATCCTACTGCTGATTTCGTTACTGTAAAATCTAAGGAAGATGTGGCCTCAATGACTCTTTTCAGTATGGAAGGTAGAAAACTTACTGAAATCTATAAAGAAAACAGAATTAATCTTTCTTCTTATACAGCAGGGATTTATTTTTTAAATATTGTATTGAAAGACGGAACTACTTTTAAACATAAAATCATAAAAAAGTAACAGATTTCAATATTTACAAGAATAGCAATTTGCTTTCAAAATCTTTATAAAACATAAAGAAATTCATAAAAAACAGTTAATAAAACAATAAAAAATCCTCTTTTGAAAAAAAAATCAAAAGAGGATTTTATCTTCATAAAAAATTATAAATATCTAAAAAGTAGAAGTTAAATTTTCTAAAACCTGTTGGTATACCATCAAATTTCCCACTAAAAAGAAAATTATAAATAATGTATTTTTTCAACATTGCAGAACTTTTACTTTAATCCCCTACCTAAAAAATTGTCATTTCCAGTTTATTAAACTATTTTTGGAGATTAAAATTTCTGCAAAATGAATTATCATTTTCAAGCACACAGACAGGTGAGAAAGAACCTTTTAGATATCCTGCAGAACACTTCACACGAAGATCTTCTGCTGATTCCGGATGGTTTCAACAACAATATCTACTGGAATATAGCCCATACAGTTGCTACACAGCAACTTTTGCATTATTACCTTAGTGGAAACCCATTCCGTATAGATAAGTACTGGATTGAAACCTACAAAAAAGGAACTTTACCTAACTTAAATGTTCAAAAATCTGAAGTAGAAGACCTAGAGTTCTTACTTACTGAGACTTCAAAGATTTTAATGAAGGATTACGATAGTGATTTCTTTTCAGACTACACTCCTTATACAACCAGTTTTGGAATGGATCTGAAGAGCATTCAGGATGCTATTATCTTCAACAACATGCATGAAAGCTTGCATTATGGCTATGCAATGGCGCAGAAAAGAGCAATTTTAGGAGAAAAATATTAATACAAAGCTGGATAAAAGAAAGCAAAAAATTCGAAGTGACAATACTTTACAAACATTTTTATTTTCAATCCTAGAGCTTAAACATAAACATTAAACAACTCAATGAAAGACGATTTTATTTTCGGGCTACGTCCCGTGATTGAAGCAATTGAAGCAGGAAAAACGATTGACAAGATCTTTGTGCAGAATGCACTTCAGGGTCCTATTTATGCTGAACTGAAGGCGATTTTAGCAAAAAATAAAATTCGTCCTAACTATGTTCCGATTGAAAAACTTAATCGTTTTACAAGAAAAAATCACCAGGGGGTGGTTGCTTTTATTTCGGATGTTCCGTTTCACAAGGTGGAAAACATTGTTCCTCAATTGTTTGAAGAAGGAAAAACTCCTTTCTTATTGATTTTGGACAGATTAACAGATGTAAGAAACTTCGGGGCCATCTGCAGAACTGCAGAATGCGTAGGAGTAGATGCCATTATTATTCCTGAAAAAGGAGCAGCACCTATCAATTCTGACGCTATCAAGACTTCTGCGGGAGGTATTTATAATATCAAAATCTGTAAGGAAAATAATCTTGCCCACGTGGTAGACTTTTTACAACAGAGCGGAATTACTGTATTTGCAGCTTCTGAAAAAGCTCAAAAACTAATCTATGATGTTAACTTTACTGAACCATGCGCTATTGTTATGGGAAATGAAGAAACCGGAATCTCCAAGGAGGTGCTGCATCATTCAGATGAAAAAATCAAACTTCCTATCGAAGGGAAAACTCAATCACTAAACGTTTCTGTAGCATGCGGTGCGATCTTGTATGAAGCTGTAAGACAGAAAATGTTGAAATAATTAATTCGATAACACAACACTTAAAAAAATCAGAAAATGAAAAACATAGCAGCATTAGCGCTAATCTCATCTATAGCCCTTGTTTCTTGTAAAAAAGAAACTGCAAAAATAACTAAAGTAGATCCAAAAACCGGAAAAACAGTAACCGTAGAAGTACCTGCTGATTCTGTAGCGAAAGTAGCAGAAAACCCGGCTATCAAAGACTCTGCGGGGATCGTTACACAATCTTTCAAGCTTGAAAAAGGGAAAACTTACCCTCTTACAACTTATCAGAGAGATGTAAAGACGATGACAGATCCACAGGGAAAATCTATTACAGCAACTACTGAATCTACGGATGAAATGAACTTTACAGTAAACGATATTAAGGGAAATGTATATGAAATGACCCTTAACCTTGTTTCTAAAAGAAGCTCTCAGTCTGCACAGGGAAAAACAGTTGTTGTAGATACCAAACTTCCTCTTCCTAAAGAAGATGATCTAAAAATGATCTGGAATATCAACAGAGCGCTTACGAGCAACAAGCTTGATATGAAGATGGATACAAAAGGTAATGTAATTTCTATTACAGGTTTTGATGCTGTTTATACAAAAGTGTCTAACGCTGTAGGAACTCTTATCAAGGATGCTAATGAAAAAGCTAGCGTTGTAGCAAGTTTAAAGCAATCTTTTAATGAAAAAGTATTAAAAGATCAATTCAGTAAAAACCTTGCTATTATTCCTAAAAAAGGAGTAAAAGTAGGTGAAAAATGGACTACTTCTGAAAATGCAGATCCAAGCGGAAGCATTAAGGTAACTTCAAACTATGTGTTGAAAAGCCTAGGAAACGGAACTGCTGAAATTACAGTATCCGGAGGTATCCCTAAGAAAACAGAAAAGAAAGCTCAGGGACCTATCACTCATAGCCTAAGCAGTGAACTTGTTCAGAACGGAACCATTAAGTTTGATGAAAATACAGGATGGATTACTAATCAGAATATCAACGTAAAAACAACTCAGATTGAATCTATTACAGACGGAAAACAATCTCAGTCTATGAAAAGCGTTTCCAATTCTTCTGTAATGGTAAACCCTTCTGCAAAATAATTGAATAACCGAGTTTGAAGATAAGAACAGGAGGAAAAACTAAAAACTTTAAACTCTGGACCTTAAACTTTAAATTTTAAAATTATGAAGTACATTCTTGAGTTAGTACTGTCTGCCATCGTTATTTTCTTTGTCTGGAACATTCTGAAAAGGATTTTCTTCAAGACATTTTATAGCTATCGTTTCAACAACAATAACGGTAACCAGGATAACAGGCAACAAGATATACACAACTCAAATAAGGATAACAACCTCAAATGGGATGCAGAAACAGTAGACTATGAAGAGGTGAAAGAGAGTAATGACAAAAGGTAAAAAATCCAAGAAATAAAAGATAATAACCAGCATGGCAAAAAATAAAAACTTAATTTATATTGCAATTTCGTTAGTAGTATTTATAGTTTTAGCATTTTTATATTCCACTCCTGTATTTTCAGGAAAACAGCTTTTTCAGCATGATATTGTACAATACAGAGGAGGAGCAAAAGAACTGCTTGACTATAGAGCCAATACCGGAAATGAAACCTATTGGAGCGACTCCATGTTCGGAGGAATGCCTACTTATCAGATGGGTAGCCAGTTTAAGGGCGACATCATCAAGAAAATCGATAGCAATCTAAATTTCCTGCCAAGGCCGGTTAATTATCTCTTCCTGCTTTTTGCAGGTTTTTTCCTTTTGGGAATGGTAGTGGTCAGAAACTGGAAATATGCTCTACTAGGAGCTACTTTCTTTGGGCTTTCCACCTATTTCTACATCATTATTGCTGCAGGACACAATGGAAAAGTAAATACCATTGAGTATTTTGCACCACTCTTAGCCGGAATTTTACTGGTTTATATCAGAAAACAATACATCTGGGGATTCATTGTCACGACCTTATTTATGGGGCTTCAGATTGCGGCGAACCACCCACAGATGACCTATTATCTATTTCTGGCTCTAGGATTTTTATTCCTGTCCGAATTAATCAGAGCGATCCAGAAAAAGACTCCAATGAAACATTTCCTTATTTCATCAGGAATCATTGCAGCAGCATGTATCATTGGTGTGGGAATGAATGCACAAAGGATCATGGCCAACTCTGAATATGTAAAGGAGACCGTTCGTGGAAAGCAAATCCTAACCAATGACAGTCATACTTCAGGAAAATCCGGAATGGATAAAGAAAGTATGCTGATGTGGAGCTATGGACAGCTTGAAACATTAAACCTTTTCATCCCAAGATTAATGGGAGGCGGAACCCAGGAGCCGGAAGGAAAGGAAATGATGAACACTGTACAGGGTCTTATACAGGAAAATGTAGGATCACAGGCTGAAATGGACAGAATTTCTAAAGGGTTCAGCGGAATGACCTATTGGGGTGATCAGCCGGGAACTTCAGGACCTGCTTATCAGGGTACTATTGTATGTTTGCTTGCTTTATTAGGATTCTTCTTTGCCTGGAAAAAGTATCGTTACTGGATTTTGGGAGCTTCAGTCCTTACCATTTTATTGGCCTGGGGAAGCAACTTTATGCCATTATCTGATTTCTTTATTGATTATGTTCCTTTTTATAATAAGTTCAGAGCCCCTTCTTCCATCTTGGTAGTTGTGGAATTATTATTTCCATTAATTGCCATCTTAGGATTATACAGATTCTTCACAGATGAAAAACTGACAGAGGAATATAAGCAGAAAATTCTAACCTATGTAAGTGGAGGAACATTAGGATTATTATTAATTCTTTTAATCTTCGGAAAATCATTACTAGGATTCTCTACAGAAAATGAGAAAACCTACTTCCCTCCTTTCCTATTGGATTATCTGGTAGATGAAAGATTTAAGCTGTTTAAAATAGATGCTATAAAGGCATTTATCTATGTAGCAATTGTGGCTGTGGCTCTATTCTTAAGCTTAAAGAAAAAATTATCTCAGAATATCGCTTTAGTAATTATTGGAGCAGTAAGTTTATTTGATCTGTGGACGGTAAACAAGCGTTATTTAAATGACGAAAACTATGTAGATAAGATCTTTGCTGAAAACCCTTTCCAGACAGAAAGCTCAGATCTGCTTGCTGAAAAAGTTCAGGGAAATCCAAACCTTGAATCTATCTTATCCAATGTCAATATCAACAAGACATTAGAAACGATTGCTGATAAAGATAAAGCACACTACAGAATTTACAACCAGACCCTTGGAGTTACAAGTGAAACAAACACCTCTTATTTCAAGGCCTCAATTGGTGGTTACCACGCTGTAAAACTTAGAAGATATGACGATGTACTGAATGAGTATATCAATAATATTGACAGTGTAAAAACCCCTAAAATATTAAATTTACTGAATGCCAAATACATGGTTTTCGGAGGTCCGGAGCAGCCACAGGTTGTTCCTAATCCAAAAGCCAATGGAAATGCATGGTTTGTAAGCGACTTAAAATTTGTAGATACACCTAATGAGGAAATAAAATCTATTGGGGTTATCGACAATAAGAAGACCGCAGTTATTGCATCGTCTGACAAGTCATATTTCAGCAACAAACCGGTTCAGGCAGATTCTACAGCATTTATTAATTTAACGAAGTATCAGCCTAACGAGCTTGAATTTAAATCACAGTCGAAAACCCCTCAACTGGCGGTATTTTCTGAGGTTTATTATCCTCACGGGTGGAAAGTTCTGGTTGATGAACAAGAAGTACCTTACATTAAGGCAGATTATTTACTCCGTGCAGTACATGTTCCTGCAGGAAATCATCATATCAGAATGGTTTTTGAACCAGAAGTGATTGAAAAAGGAAAATGGATCTCGCTTCTATGCTTCGGATTATTCATTGCATTGGCTGCCTTTGGAATTTTCTGGATGAATAAAAACAAGAAAAAAGAACTTCCTCAAACCGTTTAAGTTCAAGTTTTAATGCAGACTGTATCAAATTAATGGAACAGAAGAAAATATTGATTATCACCTATTACTGGCCTCCTGCGGGAGGTCCTGGTGTTCAAAGATGGTTGAAGTTTGCCAAATATCTTCCTGATTTTGGCTGGAAACCCATTATTTATACTCCTGAAAATCCAAGTTATCCTTTACTGGATGAGACACTGATGAAAGATGTTCCTGAAAACATTGAAATCGTAAGAACAAAAATTTGGGAGCCTTATCAATTGGCAGAAAAGCTTAATAAAAGCAATAAAAAATTTAAGGCCGGGCAATTTGATGTAGGAAAAAACCAAAGCTGGAAATCCAAGCTTTCTATTTGGGTAAGAGGAAACTTCTTCATTCCTGATGCACGAGTTTTTTGGGTAAAGCCATCCATTCAGTTCCTTGAAAAATATATCCGGGAAAACA
This sequence comes from Chryseobacterium aurantiacum, assembly GCF_003020585.1. Taxonomy (GTDB): domain Bacteria; phylum Bacteroidota; class Bacteroidia; order Flavobacteriales; family Weeksellaceae; genus Chryseobacterium; species Chryseobacterium aurantiacum. Next base: position 899,109 of record NZ_PXUE01000001.1, on the reverse strand, counting down.
AGATTGACACCATTGTAACTTCCGGTCCGCCCCACTCTCTTCATTTGATTGGATTAGGCCTTAAAGAAAAACTTCCCAATCTTAAATGGATTGCAGATTTTCGTGATCCGTGGACAGAAATTTCTTATTATAAGCATTTAAAATTAACCAAAAGCTCAGATAAAAAACATCGCCAGTTAGAAAGTGCTGTTTTTAAAAATGCAGATATTACTCTTGCAACGAGCTATACAGATGCCGAAAATTTCCGTAAAGCAGGTGCTCATGCCTTTTGTATTACCAATGGTTTTGACGAAAGTGATAGAAGTGAAAAGCTAAAAACGCTGAAGAATACTGAAGATAAATTTACCTTAAGCTATATCGGAGTTTTGGAACAGCTTAGAAACCCTGACAATCTTTGGACAGCATTGGATGAACTCGTAAAGGAAAATGTAGAATTTGCCAGACATTTCAGTTTAAAATTCGTAGGAAGAATTGATGATAAGATTCTTCATTCTATTGAAAATTCAAGTCTGAAGAACCACATTCTGAATTTAGGTTACCTTTCCCATGGAAAAGCTGTTGAGGAAATGCAAAATTCAGAAATATTGTTGATTACCAACTTCCCGAATGAATCATCAAAAGGGATTATCCCCGGAAAAATATTTGAATACCTTGCTTCCGGAAAGCAGATTCTCTCATTTGGACCAGATAAGGCAGATGTTTCAAAAATATTAGACGAAACCGGCGCCGGAAAGCATTTCAGTTATCGAGATTCTGAAACAGTAAAAACATTTATTCTGGAAAAATTTGATCTTTGGAAAAACGGAACCCTTTCAGAAAACACTCAGAATATTGAACAGTTCTCAAGAAAGAGCCTTACAAAGCGACTTACAGAAATTTTATCATAATAAAAGCTGGAGATGAATCTCCAGCTTTTTTGTTTTTTTAAATCGTCCATTGGTCATTCACCACAGCAATCAGATAGTATTTCCCCTGAAATTCTTCAAATACCAAGCGAAGTGTCTTCCAATCCATCTCACTGCTTTTTTCAGTTCCTTTGATATAATTTTCTGTAAAGTCATGCTTAGGATAAGCTTCCTCAAGATTATTAAGTGAATTTCCTCCCCCTACAAATTTATTCAGTGAATATTGAGAGGTTGTAAAGTCCTTGGAAAAAACCCATTTACCAAGATAATCATTAATGGTAGCCTTATAAGGATCTCCCGACCCATCCTTTGCTCCCCAGGTAAACAAGGTTTTTGTAGGTTGATATTTCTCAAAATCTGCTTTAGAAAAATGTTTATCTTCTTTTTGATCTACAAAGGCATACATAGAGAAGCTAATTCCTTTTCCAGGATGAATAAATGAAGCAAAGGTCTTATAATCTTTAGCTTTTAACGATTTTAAAACCTCATCATTAGCCAACTTCAGGGCTTCTTCCTTTTTAGCTTTATCTTTAATAATGGCAGCACTGTCTTTTTTTACCCGAACTATAGTATCAATCTCATTTGGAACTGGTTTTCCAGCTTCTTTTTTACAGGCTACAACAAGACCCAATACCAACATTGAAATAAGTAGTTTTTTCATATTTTTATTTTGTAGTAAGTAAAAAACACCAAAACTGATGCCATAAAGAGAGATGGAATAAGAGGGGCAAGATTTAAAATATAAATGGATACAATTCACAGTTCATTAATATATTTTCCCAATTACATCGTACATTTGTTATATGGAAATTTTGGATATTCTCATTATAGGAGCCGGCCCCATCGGTTTGAACTGTGCCATTGAAGCTGAAAAAAACAACCTAACGTATTTAATTCTGGAAAAAGGAACCATTGTCAATTCATTGTATCATTATCCTTTATACATGCGTTTCTTTTCAACCGCTGAGAAACTGGAAATTGACGGAACGCCCTTTATTTCTACCGCTCCAAAACCAGGAAGACAGGATGCCCTGGAATATTATCAGGGAATTGCCAGACAAAAGAACTTGAATATTCATCTGTATGAGAAAGTTTTGAATGTTTCTAAAAATAATGATGTCTTTGAAATTGAAACGACAAAGAGAAATTACCTGGCCAAAAATGTAGTGATTGCCACAGGTTTTTATGATATTCCAAATCCCATGAATATTCCGGGTGAAAATCTCCCTAAAGTAATGCATTATTATACCGAACCTTATCCTTATGCAAGGCAGAAAATTGTGGTTGTGGGTTCCAGTAATTCGGCGGTGGACGCTGCCCTTGAAACCTATAGAAAAGGAGCCGAGGTTACCATGATTATCCGTCATTCTGAAATATCAAAGAGTGTAAAATATTGGGTAAAACCTGATATTGAAAACAGAATTTCCGAGGGCAGCATTACTGCTCACTTTAATTCTGAGATAGTTGAAGTAAAAGAAAATTCTGTTGTTTTCAAAGATGAAAATAATAAGATCCATGAAATAGAAAATGACTTTGTTCTGGCTATGACCGGCTATCTTCCTGATTTTGATTTTCTGAGAAACTCCGGTATCGAGCTGAATGGTGATTGCCTGAATCCGTACTACAATCCTGAGACAATGGAAACCAATGTTTCCAACCTTTATCTGGCCGGTGTTGTTTGCGGTGGAAAGGATACTCACCTTTGGTTTATTGAAAACTCAAGAATTCATGCCAGCTTGATTATCAATTCTATTCTATTAAAAAAAGAATAAAAAAATATACCCCCAACTGAATAATATTCAACTGGGGGTATTATATTGATCTGGAAGACCTTATTTTTCGTTTAAGCCAAGGTCCTCCTCTACTTTATTCTTCTCTTTTAACATCCAGGGGATCACAAAGTAAAAAGCAACTGCAATAGCTATTGCCAATACTCCTGTTCCAATCCAAAGTATATTGAAACCTAGTTTTTCGGCAATTAATGTTCCTATATAAGGAGTAATGATAAACGCAATGGAAAAAGAAATCCCGTTCAGTCCCATATAGGCTCCTTTATTGTTTTCACCTGAGCGAAGTGCTGTAATGGTTGCCATAAATGGAAGTGTCCAGATCTCTCCGATACAAAGAAGCGTCATAGCGAACAATAACATCACCATGCTGTAGTCAAAAGCCAGCAATGCATATGACAGACCACAAAGGAGAGTTCCTATTAACATGGTAAAGGCCAAGGTGAAATATTTCTCTGCAATCTGCACAAATCCCATTTCAAGGAGAACGATCAGAAAACCACTATATCCCAAAATATACCCGATATTCTGCTGGCTAAGGTGAGCTGTATCCTTATAAAAGATGGTCAAGGTACTAAACAGCTGGAAGAAACAGATAGAGAACAACATGCATAATACACAGAATATTAAAAATTTATTGTCGCGATAAGGAGAATCCTCCTTTTTTACAATAATTGTTTCTTTTACTTTCTTCGCCTGTTGTTTAGCCAGCTTTGCACGCCCCTTGAAGAACCATATATACATTAGTCCGGCCAAAAAAGCGGCCAGGGCATTACTATAAAACAGAAACTCATAAGAAATGGCAGACAAAATACCACCCAATGCAGGACCTATGGAAAACCCAAGGTTTATCGCCATTCTATTGAGTGAAAAAGCTCTGGTAATATTTTCAGGCTTGGCATATTTCGTAATGGCTACAGAGTTAGCCGGGCGGAAAGTTTCACTCACGATACTTTGAATCAAAATGATCGCGGCCAATCCTGCCTCTGTTTTAAAAAATGGAATCAAACAGAATAGCGGTACACTAAGCAATAAACTTAGGCTCTGTACCTTGTATTCACCGATTTTATCAGTCACCATTCCTCCAAACCATGAACCAATAACAGATCCTATCCCGAAAAAGCTCAAGACTATTCCAGAATTTTCAATGCTAAAATGTAAATGATTTGTCATATAAACTCCCAAAAAAGGAAGTACCATAGAACCCGCCCTGTTGATGAGCATTACCAACGCCAGCATCCAACTCTCCTGCGAGAGTCCCTTGAAAGAACTCGTATATAAGTTAATTAATCTCACAATAATATTTGGTGGGGAAATTTAAGAATGCAAAGTTAGGCAAAATAGCCCCCAAAACCCCTTATTTATGCCTATTTTTATAAATAACATTCATAAAAATATATTATTAGCTGTATCCTAAAAAAAGAGGATATTTTTGATATACAAACCTTAAATACTTTTATAAAATTCGTAAATTGCAGTAACAACAAGGTTTTCAGCCTAAAATATCAGAAAAAACATATAAAAAAATTAACCAATACGTAAGAATGGTAACCTACGAAAATTTACACGACACCTTATCTTTTTACAGTATTGATTGCCATCAATCCTACTATATTTCTTCGGGAAACCCCATTTTTGAATTTCCAGAAGCTCCTTTCCGAATGGATTATTATGCTTTGTGCATCTGTACAGCTGGAGAGATCAGCATTGAAATAGACCGCCATCAATATAAGGTAGAAGCCAATAGCTTCCTTATATCAGCACCGTCTACTATCATAAAATTTCTGAAAACCAGTAATAACTTTATGATGAAGCTGTTGTTTTTTGATAAAAATTTTCTGATCAAAAATATTTCCAATCCTTTCATCATTGAGAAAATGGATCTTTTTGCAAAGGGATCCTACAGCATTGTAAAAACTACTGAAAAGAATTCTGCTTTGCTTCAAAATCTTCTGGACTACCTTAAAAAGAAATCCAGAAAACAGGGAAAATTCACTGAGGAAATTGTTCGTACCATTATTTTCAACCTTCTACTGGAAGCCGCTGAGATGATTGAGAGAAAAAATCTTACAGGTTCTGAGAAAGAGGAAGGAAAAAAGGACCTTTATCTCAGGTTCAGTAAATTAATACGAGAAAATATCCGGCAACACAGAACTGTTCAGTTCTATGCCAATGCACTTTGTGTTTCCAATAAATACCTTATTGAAATTATAAAAAAGGCAAGTGGAAAAACCCCTCATGAGGTGATTGATGAAACGTTACTTAAGGAAGCCTATGTCATGCTTGGAAATCCTGAGGTAACGATATCCGAAATAGCCTTTGAACTTCAGTTTAATTCTGCATCTGCTTTCGGGCGTTTTTTCAAAAAGCACACTTCTCTTTCCCCCTCTGAATACAGGATTAAGGAAAATATTCAGTCTTAGGAATTTGGGGATACTAATTCTGACATTAGGGATATATGTCGCTTTCTGAATAGAGGTACCTTTATAATGTTAATTAAAAACAATACAAAATGAGTACGATCAATTCAAAATTCGACAACGTTTTAAATACTTCTGAACAGTTTGGAAAAGTAAACCACGAACCGGATTCAAGTAAAGAAGTCCAGATTAACACTCCTGAAAAAACAATGCCTTTTTCAGACCAAATCGGGAATTATCAACGAAACAAAGGAATTCCTTTACAATCTTACGAAAACAGCAAAATCTATATTGTAGGAAGCGGAATTGCAGGGATGTCTGCTGCTTACTACTTCATTCGTGATGGCCATGTTCCGGGTAAAAATATTATTTTCCTTGATCAGCTTAATGTAGAGGGAGGTTCTCTGGATGGTGCCGGAAATGCAAAGGATGGCTACATCATCCGTGGTGGACGAGAAATGGATATGACCTATGAAAACCTTTGGGATCTATTTCAGGACATTCCTGCATTGGAACTGCCTGCACCGTATAGCGTACTGGATGAGTACCGCCTTGTTAATGACAATGACCCCAACTATTCAAAAGCAAGATTAATTCACAATCAGGGACAGATTCAGGATTTCAGTAAATTCGGACTTGAGAAAAAAGACCAACTTGCCATTGTCAAACTTTTATTAAAGAAAAAAGAAGAGCTTGATGATCTGAGCATTGAGGACTACTTCGCAGAATCATTCCTCAACAGTAATTTCTGGTTTTTCTGGCGTTCAATGTTTGCGTTTGAAAACTGGCACAGCTTATTGGAACTGAAGCTGTATATGCACAGATTCCTGCATGCAATTGATGGAATGAAAGACTTCTCATGCCTTGTATTCCCTAAATATAACCAGTATGATACATTTGTAACTCCATTGAAAAACTTTTTGGTTGAAAAAGGGGTACAGATACAGTTTGATACCTTGGTAAAAGATCTTGATATCCATATCAACACCGAAGGAAAAACTGTTGAGGGAATTATTACAGAGCAAAACGGAGAAGAAGTAAGAATACCGATCGGTAAAGAGGATTATGTAATTGTAACCACAGGATCCATGACTGAAAGTACATTCTATGGAAACAATACTACTGTTCCTGAAGTTACAATAGATAACAGCAGTGCTGGACAAAGTGCCGGATGGATGTTGTGGAAAAACCTTGCTGCAAAATCTCAAGTATTTGGAAAACCAGAAAAATTCTGTAGCCATATAGAAAAATCTTCTTGGGAATCTGCAACATTAACTTGCCGACCATCTGCATTCACAGAGAAATTGAAAGAGCTTTGTGTGAATGATCCTTATTCCGGAAAAACAGCCACAGGAGGTATTATTACCATTACAGACTCTAACTGGGTAATGAGTTTCACCTGCAATAGACAACCACACTACCCTACTCAGCCTGATGATATCCTTGTAGTATGGGTATACGCTCTCTTAATGGATAAAGAAGGGAATTACATCAAAAAAACAATGCCGGAATGTACCGGAAATGAAATTCTTGCAGAATTATGTCATCATTTGGGACTTATCGATAAGCTTGATAATGTGGTAGAAAACACCATTGTTCGTACTGCATTTATGCCTTATATCACGTCTATGTTTATGCCAAGAGCTAAGGGAGACCGTCCAAGAGTGGTTCCTGAAGGCTGTACCAATTTAGGACTGGTAGGACAGTTTGTAGAAACCAATAATGATGTTGTTTTTACTATGGAAAGTTCTGTAAGAACAGCAAGAATAGCGGTATACAATCTCCTTAACCTTAATAAACAAGTTCCGGATATTAATCCTTTACAGTATGACATCCGACATTTATTGAAAGCAACTCAGGCATTGAATGATTATAAACCATTCCTTGGAGAGGGGATTTTAAGAAAAGTACTGAAAGGAACCTATTTTGAGCATGTACTGGTTAATCGTCCTGAGGAAAAAGAAGAACATGAATCTTTCCTGACCAGATTTCAGGAATGGATAAAAGGAGTAAAAGACTAAAAATAAATCTCATGGATTTTAAAAATATAACGATAGCAGGAAGTGGTGTATTAGGATATCAGATCGCCTTTCAAACTGCCTATCACGCTTTCAACGTAACTGTGTATGATATCAATGATGAAGTATTGGAAAAAGCCAAAGGTAAATTCACTGCTTTAAGTGAAGCTTACCAGCAAGATTTGGGGTCAACAAAGGAACAACTTGATGCTACATTTAAAAATATAAGCTATTCATCAGACCTCGCGAAAGCAGTGAAAGATGCCGATCTTCTGATAGAAGCAGTTCCTGAAGATCCGACCATCAAAACGGAATTCTACCATAAGCTGGCACAGGTAGCACCTGAAAAAACAGTATTTGCAACAAATTCCTCGACCCTTCTTCCTAGCCAGTTTGCAGAAGATACAGGAAGACCTGAGAAATTTGTAGCGCTCCATTTCGCTAATGAAATATGGAAGCACAATACTGGGGAGATAATGCGTCATCCTGGGACTTCTCAGGAAGTATTTGACTCAGTAATCAAATTTGCGAAAGCTATTGGAATGGTAGCATTGCCCATTAACAAAGAACAACCGGGATACATTGTCAATTCATTATTGGTTCCTTTGCTTGGTGCTGCTGTTAACCTTTGGATTGATGAAGTGTCGGATATTGAAACAATTGACAAAACATGGATGGTAGCTACCGGAGCACCTGCAGGACCTTTTGGTATTCTGGATGTGGTAGGAATTACAACAGCTTATAATATCAATAAGATGGAGGCAGAAGAAACTCAGGATCCCTTGAAGATCAAAGCTGTAGAAAAATTAAAAGAAGATTATATTGATAAAGGAAAACTGGGAGTATTGACAGGTGAAGGATTTTACAAATATCCTAATCCCGCTTACCGCGACAAAGATTTTTTGAAATAGAATCTTATACTTCAGATTTTAAACTATTAAATAAAATCAGGACTTCATTTGGAGTCCTGATTTAGTTTATAAAATTGTATGTTGGAAAACGCAAAGACGCAAAATTATTTTTTTAACCATTTTAAGGCGAAGATTTCATCTCCGATAAAATTGCATACGGCTTATTACTAGTGATCAAAATGATGATTGATTAAGCATTACACGTGCCGGAAATCTTCGATTTCCTTGCGACTTAAAAATATTCACAAAGCATTAATTTCTTAGCGACTTTGCGTTTTCCAATAAAAAAGCAGAACTCCAAATGAAGTCCTGCTTTTATTTATTATATATTCTCTTAAATTATTATGGTTTAAAAGAATCTTTTAACGTTACTGTGCGGTTAAATACCAGTTTATCCTCTGTAGAGTCCTGATCTTTTGTAAAGTACCCTATTCTCTGGAACTGAAGAGGTTCTCCCACAGCTACATCTTTTAGACTTGGTTCTGCAAAACCTTGAATAGTAGCTACAGACTCCGGATTGATGAAGTTTAAGAAGTCTACATCTTTTTCAGCATCAGGCTGTTCTACTGTAAACAATTGGTTGTAAATTCTTACTTCAACCGGGATTGCATGCTTGGCAGATACCCAATGTAAAGTTCCTTTTACTTTTCTTAAGCTTTCTTCCGTTCCGCTTCCAGATTTACTCTTTTCATCATAAGAAGCATAGATCGTCGTAATCTCTCCATTCTCATCTTTCTCAACTCTTTCAGCTTTGATGATGTATCCTGACTTCAGACGAACTTCTCCGCCTAATTTCAGTCTGAAGAACTTATTGTTAGCTTCCTCCTTGAAGTCTTCACGCTCAATATATAATTCTCTTGAGAAAGGAACTTCTCTTGTTCCTGCATTTTCCTGCTCAGGATTGTTTTCAGTTTCTAGCCATTCTTCCTTGTCTGCAGGGTAGTTTTCGATGACCAGTTTTACAGGATCTATCACTGCCATTACACGCTTAGCTACCTTATTAAGATCCTCACGTACACAGAAGTCAAGCAACTGAATTTCGATCAGGTTTTCTCTTTTCGCAACTCCTACCTTGTCAATAAAGTTTCTGATAGACGTTGGAGTAAAACCTTTTCTTCTCATCCCTGAAATAGTAGGCATTCTAGGATCATCCCATCCTGTTACTACCCCTTCAGCTACTAGTCTTTGTAGTTTTCTTTTGGAAGTAATCATATAGGAAACATTCATCCTTGCAAATTCTCTTTGCTTGTTTTTAACCTTTCCTTCTTCGTAAACCTGATCCAAATACCAGTTATACAAAGGTCTGTGGTTTTCAAATTCCAAAGAACAAAGCGAGTGTGAAATTTGTTCAATATAATCAGATTCACCATGAGCCCAGTCGTACATTGGATATATTTTCCAAGCAGTACCTGTTCTGTGGTGAGGTTTATTCAAAATTCTGTACATAACAGGGTCACGCATATTCATGTTTGGCGAAACCATGTCGATTTTGGCACGAAGAGACATTGAACCACTTTCGAATTCTCCGTTTTTCATCCTTTCAAATAAGTCTAACGACTCTTCAACAGGACGGTTTCTGTATGGAGATTCAATTCCTGGTTCTGCAGGATTCTTTCTTTGTTCAGTAATTACTTCAGACGGCTGCTCATCAACGTAAGCTTTTTCTTCTTTAATTAACTGAACTGCCCAATCGTAAAGCTGCTGGAAGTAATCGGATGCGTACAAAACTTTATCCCATTTGAAACCTAGCCATTCAACGTCTTTCATGATAGAATCTACGAATTCCTGTTCTTCTTTTTCAGGGTTCGTATCGTCAAAACGAAGGTTTACGGGAGCGTTGTATTTTTCACCCAGACCGAAGTTGATGCAGATGGCTTTTGTATGCCCTACATGCAGGTAACCGTTCGGCTCAGGTGGAAAACGGAAACGGATCTGATCTTTATTCAAACCGTTTGCCAGATCATCTTCAATAATTTGCTCAATAAAATTGAGTGATTTTTTTTCTTCTTCCATTAAGATTAGCTTTTATTTTTTAGCAAAAAAAGTTGTACAAAGTTACGGAAAAATAAGCTTTTGTGAAAGTGATAATTTAAATAGCTTCTTCATTGTAATTCAATATTTTTTCTTAATTTAGAAAAAGCTAAAACCGTTTAAACCAATTAATAATCATGGCCGTTTATATATTAAGCAACCGGAAGATTATTCGGCATCAGGGAGAAAGAGTAGATTCTTTTTCCAATGATGAATATTCAATCCCAAATTTCAGGATTGCCAAATGTAATTTTGACAATCACAAGGAGCCTACTGCCCAAGCCAAAAAAAAGAAAAGCTACACGAATCGGAATATTTTAGATTATCAACTCTTCTCAGAACCTGAAAAACAAGGCTATGGAGAAGTATTAGATGTTCTGTTGAGTGAAAAGGGAGTTAAAAAATCTACCCTCACAGCTGATAATCTTGGCGGAACCCAAAGGATGTTCTACGAATTGTACAAAAACATGTCTGCCACCAAGGACAGAAGTGATGTGCTGATATTTATCCACGGCTATGCTTATGATTTTGATGATGAGTTAAAGGCTATTCTTGACCTCAAGAAATTATTCATTGATAATCCTGCTTCTCCTGTAGAACACATTTTATTTGTAAGCTGGCCTGCATCAAGCAGTATTGTTCCGCTCACTTATTTTGATGATAAAGCGTCAAGTATTAATTCCGGAACTTCACTCCTGAGGCTTTTCTACTTTTACACTCAATTTCTAAAAGATATTTTCTCCAACAGGGATCTTGTTCCTTGCAATCAGAGAATCCACATCATGACCCACTCCATGGGAAACAGAGTTCTTCAAAGTATGCTTTATAGCCTTAAAAGGGAAAATATTCTTAGAGTTATTGATCAGGTACTACTCTTAAATGCTGATGTGAGTTATAAAGTATTTGAAGATTCCGAAGATTCCTTCAATAAACTTCCTTTGCTTGCCAACCGAATTTCTATTTATCTGAACAGACAGGATGTTATTCTTGGGATTTCACAGTTTACCAAAAACATTCTCACCCCGCGTCTGGGCAAAAACGGACCGAGTGACATTGCTCATTACAAGGATATTGTTTCTATCATCGACTGTACTTTTGTGAAGGATGACCTGCAAAACAGCTTTAAGTTTGAAGTAGGAAACCATTGGGGCTACCTTTCCAGCTCACAGGTTCAGAACGATATTTTCCAAAACTTATATGGAGTAGATAGGAATCTTATTACCAATAGAACTAAGGATAACGAAAATATTTTCACAATTATTTCTTAACGGTTAATTAAAAAAATCCTATAAAATTAACTCAATGTTAAAGTTACTAATAACCATAAAGATGGCATAGAGATTGCCAATTCATAACATAGAGAATTACAATTTTTTTATTATGAAAAAAATTAAAAAAAAGGTTTCCTATATCCTAACATATATTAAGAAAGCCATTTTCGTAAAAGATGTGATTTAAAGTGAATATTAAATTAATAAACCCCTATACTATCCGACTGAAAAATTACTTTATTCTTTAAATACCTCCGAACAACTCTATAATTCCTACAGATACTTTGCAGGGACTTATTTTCATGATATTATTATTTATAAATGATTGGCGATAACCAATAATACATTCTGTCTTTTACATTTTATGTATTGATGTAAAAATCCTATTATTTTGTTAAAAATCAATAAAATAATTCACCATACATTGGATAATTTAAAATGATTTTGGATATTTACTTACCAATCAAATTAAAATATTTACAATGAAAAATCTAAGAAAATTAAACAAAGGAGAATTGAAAGTAATCAATGGAGGAAGACCCCCTCTGGGATGCAATAACTGGAATCCAATGGATAGTTGCTGTAGAGCATGGGCACCTGGCTATTGTGGAAACACAACCTGTCCAGATTCACCACCTCCATTTTGCTAGTTAATTTTGCCATTATATTTTGAACCTTTCTTAGAAGATCATTTCTGAAATTTCGGACGGATTCAAAATTATTGACAGAAAAAAAACTCCAATGCCTGATTTTGGTATTGGAGTTTTTCTATTATTTGGATAGCCAATTTGGCTTTAATTCATCTCTTATATCTTGAACCACAACAACTCATTTCTAAGATCCAAGCTGGATTCAAAATTATTCACAAACAAAGCTCCTGTACCTAACCCTTGCGGCATTGGGCTGTTTTTTGTAAAGGTATACTGAGCAATAGCGTTCAGACCAATATTGCTTTCCAAAGCCGAAGTGATCCACCAGCCAATATTCTGTTGTTCCGCCAACGAAATCCATTCATCCGTGCCTGAAAAACCACCTACTAAGGCTGGTTTCAGAATAATATACTGTGGCTTTATGGCTTCTAAAAGCTTCTTCTTCTCTTTTAGCTCAGTAACTCCTATTAATTCTTCATCCAAAGCAATTGGAGTTGGTGTTTGTGCGCACAATTCCGCCATATCTATCCAATTTCCTGCCTTGATTGGTTGCTCTATAGAATGAATATGCAAATCTGCCAGTTGCTGCAAAACAATGACAGCTTCTTCTTTAGTAAAGCCACCATTGGCATCAACACGAAGTTCCAACTGATCTTTGGAGAATTTTTCTCTTAATTTCTGTAGGATAACATGCTCTGATTTCCAGTCAACCCCGATTTTTAATTTAATGCAATGAAATCCTTTTTCCAGCTTATCCTGAATTTGCTCTTCCATATACCCTACATCACCCATCCAGATGAGTCCGTTGATGGTAATTGCAGATCTTCCTTCCGTAAATTCACTTGGAAAATAAAGATTTTCTCCATGTTTCAGATTCCGGACTGCCTGCTCATATCCAAACCATATTGAAGGGAATTCTTTCAGTTCTTCTTTTAAAAAATTCGGATCACTGTCAATATTTTCACACAGCCATTTTAGTTTCTCTTCATAATCAGGTCTATCATCATAACTCAGGCCTCTGAAGATTGCACACTCTCCTACTCCTTTTTTTTCATTGTCTGAAATTTCAAGGATAAAAGTTTCCTTATCAAGCAAAACGCCGCGAGATGTTCCACTCGGGCGTTTGAATTCTAATAAATATCTATGATATGATGCTACCATTTATTTTACACTGTCGATACGCATAAATTCCTCGGCTTTCTCTACCATGTCAATGCTCCCACAGAAAAACGGAATTCTCTGGTGAAGCTCTGTAGGCTCTATTTCCAGGATTCTTCTGAATCCGTCTGTAGCCTTTCCGCCGGCTTGTTCTGCAAGAAATGCCATTGGATTACATTCATACAATAATCTTAATTTACCATTTGGAGCCTGAGAATAAGATGGGTAAATATAAATCCCACCTTTAAGCATATTTCTATGGAAATCTGCTACCAAAGAACCAATATATCTGGAAGTATAAGGACGATCACCTTCTTCCATCTGGCAATATTTAAGATAATTTTTCACTCCTTGAGGGAATTTAATATAGTTTCCTTCGTTGATGGAATAGATCTTACCTGTTTTTGGGAAAGTCATATTAGGATGAGAAAGATAATAGGTTCCTAAAGAAGGATCCAATGTAAATCCGTTCACTCCATTTCCTGTTGTATAAACAATCATTGTTGAAGAACCATAGATTACATATCCTGCTGCAATCTGATTAACTCCTTTCTGCAAAAAGTCTTCCAGCTGTACAGGAGTCCCGGGTTCAGAAACTCTTCTGTAGATAGAGAAAATAGTTCCTACGGAAACATTTACATCAATGTTTGAAGATCCGTCCAAAGGATCTATTAGTACAACATATTTACTTAAATGACCGTTTTCTCCACATTTAATGTCAATAAAATCATCATTTTCTTCAGAAGCAATACCACAAACAACCTCTCTTTGAGACAAAGCCGTAATAAAAATTTCATTAGCGATTACATCAAGTTTCTGCTGTTCCTCACCCTGAATATTTTGGTTGCCGGCAGCCCCTGTTATATCTACGATTCCGGCTTTGTTTACTTCTCTGTTTACCACTTTCGAAGCCAATCTTATTGCGCTCAGAAGACGAGAAAATTCACCTGTAGAATATTGAAAATCGTCCTGTTTATCTATAAGAAATTCTCCTAAAGTCTGTAATGGTTGATTTGACATATTTTTCTTTTTACGTTTTCCCCAAATTTCGGAAAATTTATCGCATTAGGAAAATTTAATTACAAAAGAGATTACACGCTGTATTTCAAGTCAATACAAACAATATTCAACATAATATTAATGAGTTATTAAAAAATAGGTCTCCGAATTTGTTACGCCAGACTCATGAAAAATTCATATTATTTCTTTAATTATTGATTTTTAAGGAAATCTTAATTCTATCAACCCCTCTGGCTATTTCATATCTCGTTGTAAATTTATAATTTTGACGTCCGTAAAAAACTCATGTAATTTTTAATCTAACAATTTTATTTTTAACAATTTAATGAAAATTTTCAAGTTTGGTGGAGCATCTGTGAAAGATGCCGAGAGTGTAAAAAATGTGTCCATGGTTCTAAAAAGCCAAGGATTTGCCAAATGCTTGCTGGTAATTTCAGCAATGGGCAAGACGACAAACGAGTTGGAAAAAGTTGTAGAACTTTATTTCAAGAAAGATAATTATCAAACTGAGATTGAAAAGATAAAACGAAAACACATCGAGATTGCGGACGGTTTGTTTCCTGAAAATCATGCGGTTTTTGCTGAAATCAATATCTTTTTTGATGACATCGATTCTTTCTTAAGAAGAAATAAGTCTCCTAATTACAACTTTGTCTATGACCAGGTGGTAAGCTGTGGGGAAATGATTTCTACAAAAATCCTAAGTGAATACCTTAATGAAATTCAGTTTACCAACCAGTGGCTGGATGCGAGAGATTATGTAAAAACAGACAATTCTTACAGAGAGGGGGTTGTAGACTGGACAAAAACAGAGGCTTTTATTTCCAATCTGAATTCTGAAATCTGCTATGTAACCCAAGGTTTCATAGGTTCTGACGATAACAACTTTACTGTAACGTTAGGAAGAGAGGGTTCTGACTACTCTGCTGCTATTTTTGCTTATTGCTTAGATGCAGAGGCCATGACTATCTGGAAAGATGTACCAGGGGTAATGACGGGAGATCCAAGAAAGTTCAAGGATGTATCTCTTCTTTCTAATATTTCTTATGAAGAAGCTATTGAAATGGCTTATTATGGAGCAAGTGTTATTCACCCAAAAACATTGCAACCTTTACAACAAAAAAATATTCCTTTTTATGTAAAATCCTTTGTAGATCCTACTAAATCAGGAACTAAGGTAGGAGTTTCAGATAAAAACCAACAGGAAGAATCTTATATTTTAAAAGAAAATCAGGAACTTTTGAAGATTTCTACCAGAGACTTCTCTTTCATTGCGGAAGACCATATGAGCCTAATTTTCGGGTATTTATCTAAATATAAAATCAAAGTTTCCTTAATGCAGAATTCTGCAATCTCCCTGGCACTGTGCCTTGAAGATAAATTTAATCACTTAGAAGAGCTTAACGAAGAGCTTCAAAAAATTTTTAAAACTGAAGCAATTAAAAATGTATCTTTATTCACAGTAAGAAATGCGAAGATGGATCACATTGATAGATTTTACCATGAAAAAAATGTATTATTGGAACAGATTTCCAAGAATACTCTTCAAATGGTAACACAATAATATTAATTGCGACTAAACACACATGAGTTTAATTTCGAAAAACGATCTGATCAAAGCTTCCGGCTTAAGTAAAATCGGGTTCCTCAAGAATCCGGTAGCATCTGCTGTTATGAGCATTGCTAAAATAAATGAAGTAAATAGACTATACGATAAACTAAAAGACAAGGAAGGCAAAGACTTTTTCGACTCATTTGTAAGAGAAAGAAACCTAAGCTATGTAGCTTTTGAAGAGGATCTTGCAAAAATCCCTAAAACGGGGCCATTTATTTTGGTTTCCAATCACCCGCTGGGTGCTATTGACGGGATTTTGATGTGCAAGATCTTATCAGAGGTTCGTCCGGACTTCAAGGTAATGGGAAATTTCCTTTTGGAAAAGATCAAGCCTATGGAGCCTTACGTAATCGCTGTAAATCCTTTTGAAAACAGAAAAGAAGCTTACAGCAGCTCTTCAGGAATGCGTGAAACACTCAAGCATATACAAAATGGAGGCTGCGTAGGTATTTTTCCTGCGGGAGAAGTTTCTAACAAGAACAATCCTTACGGAGAAATTTTAGATAAGGAATGGGAAAAAACGGCACTTAAGCTTATCAGAATGGCTAAAGTGCCGGTGGTTCCTATGTATTTCCATGCCAAGAACAGCCGTCTTTTTTATCAGGTGGCTAAGCTTCATCCTAATTTACAGACGATCATGCTTCCGTCTGAAATGATGAATGACAGAGAAAAGCCAATCAGAATAAGAATTGGGCGCCCCATTACTGTAAAGGCAATGGATGATATGGAAACCATTGAAGAGCTTGGAGAGTTTCTGAAACGTAAGGTTTATATGATGAAATCTTACTATGAAAAAAGAAAATCACTGGCTCAAAGCATCAATCTTCAGAATTTATCTGTGAAATTCCCTCTATTAAAGGAGGAAAACATTGTTCAGAACATTATTGATGAAACTCCCTTGGAAGATATCGTAAAAGATGTTGACAAGCTGAGAGGGACGGATAAAATGTTGTTCAGCAACGGAAACTACGAGATCTACTTTACGACGTATGAAGAAATCCCTTCCATTATGAGGGAAATCGGACGTCAAAGAGAACTTACCTTCCGTGCGGTAGGTGAAGGAAGTAATCTTCCGTTTGACCTTGATGAGTATGATAAGCATTACCATCACCTTTTCCTTTGGGATAATGGTGAGAAAAAACTTGCGGGGGCCTACAGAATGGCTCTTGGTAGAGAAGTGATGAAAAAATACGGCATCAAAGGCTTCTATACAAGTTCTTTATTTGAGTTTGAGCAGGACATTCACCCTTTCTTTAAAAAGGTGATTGAAATGGGCCGAGCTTATATCTGCCAGGAATATCAGCAGAAACCTCTTCCTCTTTTCCTTTTGTGGCGAGGAATTGTACATGTATGCCTGAGAAATCCTGACCATAAATTCCTGATGGGGGGTGTAAGTATATCCAATAAGTTCTCAGAGTTTTCAAAGTCTCTGATGATTGAATTTATGCGTTCTAATTATTTTGACTCTGCGGTGGCTCAATATATTACTCCGAGAAATGAATATAAGGTAAAGCTTCGTGACAGGGATAAAAATATTTTCTTTGAGGAAATGGAGTCTGACCTTAATAAATTGGACAAAATTATTGATGATCTAGAACCTGAATTGAGACTACCTGTTTTAATTAAAAAATACATTAAGCAAAACGCAAAAGTGATTGCTTTCAACGTTGACCCTAACTTCAATGATGCCATTGATGGATTGATGTATATAAGAATCAGTGATCTTCCGGAAAACACGATAAAACCGGTATTGGAAGAGATGAGTGAACAAATCCGAAAGGAACAGGAAAATAATCCGGCTGATAATCAATAAGTTTTTTAATTTAAGTGAAAAAAGTGCGATGAATACTTGCTTTGTATACTAAAACGTGCTACTTTTGCATCACTTTAAAACAACGAAGTAAGTCAAACAAAAATATAATGGTTTCTTAGCTCAGTTGGTAGAGCAATGGATTGAAAATCCATGTGTCCCTGGTTCGATTCCTGGAGAAACCACTTTAAAACCTCTGATTAGTCAGAGGTTTTTTTGTTTTTTAGAAAATAGCCTATAATTAGTAGATATTTTGATCATCAAAAAGAGAAATTAAAATTAGGGTTAAACAGGTTAAGAGTTTTATTTGTGAAATTTTACAGCCTGTTATTCTTACTCTTAGCTATAAAATAAGACCATCGGCAATAAAAAAGTAGAAAAACTTGGGTATAATTTAAAAAAATGTATTAGTTTTGCATCACTTTAAAAACAACGAAGTAAGTCAAACAAAAATATAATGGTTTCTTAGCTCAGTTGGTAGAGCAATGGATTGAAAATCCATGTGTCCCTGGTTCGATTCCTGGAGAAACCACTTTAAAACCTCTGATTAGTCAGAGGTTTTTGCTTTTATATACTCTATGACCAGATATGACACTTTTTCGTTTTAATACGAAGGAGTACGGATACAACTTTAATGTATTTTACTTGTTACTATCCAGCAGGATCAAATCCTTAGAAAGGTTTGTATTTTCAGGTGAGATGCTTTCCGCGAGCTCTTCCCTGTCTTCGAATAGGTATTCTTTCCCTTTATGATCTGTAAGGCTGACCTGCATGGTATTTCTTTTTTGAACGGCCTTAAATGTATGAACATTGGTCCAAAGCTCAGCAGGCGTACTCCTATTGAGTATAATCTCTTTTACATACTGAAGTTTACTATTATTGAATTTATACAAAAAATAAGCTGCATATTCTTCAGTAAAGCCTGGGAACAATAAAATTCCCGAAGAATCAGATGCATTATACAACAAATGAGATTCTTTTTCGGCTATTTCATAGGAACTATCATAATAAAAGTTGGTATGTAAAAACTGCCAGTCCTGGATGACTCTCCCATTCCTCTTATATTGAATATAGGCTCGGTCTTCAATATATCTGATCTTAAAAATTTGATTGATAAAGCTCAGGTCAAAGCTTTGCATGGCTCCATCGGTATAATTGCTCACCTTTTTAAGGCTTTTAATCTCTTCATATACTATTTGATGGTTTTCTACATTTTGATCGTTTTTTGCAGCTCTAAGACCTCTCTTTATAACCTGACTATCATTTTTAGGAGCAATAGCTTTCTTTGCTTCATTTTTACATGAATATAGGATGCTTACCAGAGCAGCTGTAAAAAGCAGTTTTGACGGGGTCTTATTCATCATATTTCTTTGTATTATGTTATTCATCCGGGAGCTTTCTATTTATAGCCTTTAACTCTACGAATACGGTTAAATATAAAGGTAATTGACTTATTAAATGATGAATGAGAGGTAAATATGAAAAACTGTAGTACTTCTACGATTAAGAAAAAAGGATTACCCCTCAAAAGCTCATGCCAGAAACCCCGCGAATTAACCAAAAGCTGTTTTCAAAGAAGAAAAAAATATAAAAAATCAACAAAAGCAAATCACTGATGAACAGACCATTGGCAATGAAAACAAACCCACACAACATATTCTCGTAAAAAAGCCGAATAAAAACTTGCATGATATTATAAAATGTTATACTTTTGCATCACTTTAAAACAACGAAGTAAGTCAAACAAAAATATAATGGTTTCTTAGCTCAGTTGGTAGAGCAATGGATTGAAAATCCATGTGTCCCTGGTTCGATTCCTGGAGAAACCACTTTAAAACCTCTGATTAGTCAGAGGTTTTTTTGCTTTTATATAATTACATTATAGATGGACAGAAAATCAGATTACTTTATGGGATCTCGTTTTTTTCCAGTTTGCCAATGTATTTCTGCTTATTTTAAAATAATTAGCTGTTTGTGTATTATTGAGCTTATTTTTTATCTGATATTCCAGAATATACTGGGTTGTTTCCTGATCATAGGATCTGAATCTATGATTGCTTTCTGAAGTTCCGGACAATGTTTCGCTGCCAAATATAACTGTATTTATTTTAATAATTTCTCTGGTGGTAAGTTTCTTCTTTTCAAGTAAGTGAAGACATTTTTGTTTCTTTTCAGGATATTTTTTTTCGATGATATCATGATAGATTCTTGTATAGTTTGGTGATTGATAATTTTCCATATTCTGTTTTAATGTATTTTTCTTCTACTTTATCTTTTTCAAAAATCAAGCTTATGGTTCTTCTTTTACCATACCATACTTCATTCAAGATAAAGCAGAGTTGTCCATTTTTATATTCGTATTGATACTGACCTAACAACTTTCTTACTTCTTGCTTTGTCTTTCCATAAAATTTTATTTTCTCAACGTCAATTTTTTTAAAAGTTCTTTTTTTGTTTTTTAAGTGAAGCATTATCCTCCAATCCATCTTATTTCCGTTTAAATATTAATGTCCGTTGTGATTATATTTACTTAACCATTTATATAATGTAGTCTTCGGAATTCTATATTCTTCAATAACCTGATCTTTTTTCATGGCCCCAGTGTTCAGCTGTTCCATCACAAACGAGATGAGTTCTTTTGTGTAAATATTTTTTCTGAATACGGGTAAAGCAGTTGGTTTAGACCTAATTTTTTTATCTTCACCATCAGGTGGTGCATACAATACGAGATGCTGTGTATACATTCTGAAAAAGTCGTAGCCTAAAAGCTTACTCCATTTGAGAAGCAAATCGGTACGTATATCTTCTTCCTGATACATTTTTATAACATCACCTTCAAAGCATTTGAAAAAGTTACAGATACGATCTATTTCAATATTGCATTCTTTTACCCGTTCTAAAATTAAATTTCCAATGTGTATACTTTTGAAATCGGTTTGCACTGCTTGATTATTTTCTACTTTATTAATACCGTCCATTTAATCTTCTTAAAAAATTCTTTGGAGGCAGATAAATCAGGAACCCTCCAAAGAAATCAAAATAAATAAACTCTATGAAATCATCATTGTATTTCTGGTACAAAGCTATGGTGAAAACTGATCTTTCACAAGAAAAAGACTGTTACTATTCGTGAATAATAACATACAAAAACAATATTCAATATATTAAAAATCAATTGTTTAATATTTTATGAAAAATAATAACTCTCATTTATAAAATAAGAATTAAATTAAATCTCAGAACCAAAAAAATAAGCCTTTATTTTCATTGTCATTTCCTTAAAATTGTTCTGGAGATCAAAAAGTATTTCAAATAAAAAGCTGCTATTATCCGAGAATAATAACAGCTAAAAACACAAATAAAAAAAGATAAAAATCTCTCAATTTTCCTTATTTACAACATAGCTTGGCCTTAGGAAAAAACAGATAAGACGGGAAGTAATCATTCTATACCACCAATTTTTCTTTCCGCCCATAGGCTTTCAACCTTTTTAAATCTCTTTTAAAGTGATCAAAAATGCAGACTATGTACATTGATTAAAAATCTATATAACAAACCTATCTTTTAATTTATATTTTCACAAGATAATGCCTGTCAATATTCCTGAATTGTAACAGACAAAAGCCGGCCCTAAAGACCGACTTAATACACAATACAATGAATGCTGTAAAACACTATTCTAAAAAATTAGATTAACCATAGCGTTCACTCTTATTTAAATCTACTTAATCTCTGAAAAAGTAATATTAATAGATCTTCTTCCCAAAGACCAGCTTGAGGTAGTAGCTGCCCGAAAGCCCTCTGCCCATATTTTATCTCCAGGTTCCAGGATCATGGCAAAACTGTTGTTGATGGGTACACCTGTACCTCCGCCAGCTGCTGTTGCACCTGAAATTCCGGTTTGAGCTCCCCCATGAATAATTAATGATGCACTTCCAAAGGTTTCTATATTTTCCATTCTGATGGATGTTGCAATGGTATAAACTCCTTTTTTAACTACTGTAAATTCATTGGATAAGCTATCCCAAGTAGCAATAGCAGAATCTGCTGCTATATTCACTGTAGGAAAGGGAAATTTATAAGAAGTTCCTGCTGGTACTACGATGCCTGCATCTGCAAGACCACTCCCATTAAAGGCTGTCACCATTAAAGGGGCTCTTCCCAAATCATTAAACCTCATCCATTCATTACCATTGAAATAGTAATATCCGGTATCCACCACATTTCGGGTCTTTGGGGTAGTATTATTGGTAGCCAGAGCTTCAGTAATGTAGATAATTGTACCGGTCTGCGGACCGCTATAAACTGCATCTTTAGCTTTCAACTCACTTCCTTTCAATTTTGGAGCGATGAACCCGTCCGCTTTGGAAATATTACTTGCCTGTGATACCACTTCAAAGGTAACATTAGGTTGTGTAGTATTGATTCCAACCTGAGAATAAAGGGTGATAGAAAAAAACATACTGATCCATAAAAATAATTTTTCTTTTTTCAAAAATTGCATTATCAAATATTTATAAGTTATTATTAAAGTTGTTATTAGAATAGATTGGATAAAACACCTTGCTGTTGAATAAATGCTGATGTACTATCAGTTAATTTCGGAAAAGGTAATATTGAGACTTCTCTTCCCAACTGTCCAATTAGAACTAATCCTGGCTCCTTCTACCCATACTTTATCGCCTGGATTCAGAACCATACTTGAAGTCATATTATTTCGCTGGGTGTAAGGTCCAGGGCCGGATACAGCAACAGAGCTTGACAGTTCATTTTCAACACCTCCTCGGATAATAAGAGTAGCACCGCCTAGGGATGCAACATTCTCATAAATCAGAGATGCTGTAATGGTATAAACACCTCTTTTACTCACAGTAAGCTCATTGGATGTGCTATCCCAGGTTCCAATTTCAGGATCTACGGTAATATTCACTGTAGGAAATGAAAGTCTTTTGTAGACATTTACATTAATAATTGCAGCTTCGGGAGTTCCAGAGGCGTTAAAGGCAACTTTCGTTAATGGAGCAACTCCAACGTCATTAATGCGAATCCACTCCGTTCCGTTAAAATAATAATATCCGGCTGTAACCACCTTTCTAGTCTTTGGAGTGGTATTTGAGAGTAATAAACCCTCAGTAATATAAATAATAGCTCCTGTCTGGGCAGAGCCATAAGCTGCATCTTTTGATTTAAGTTCTGATCCTCTTAGTTTTGGGGTAATAATTCCATCTGCTTTATTGATACTACCAGGCACTGAAGAAACTTCCAAGGTTGCTGCCGGAGCATTTGTATTGATACCGACCTGTGAATACATCGTAATAGATGAAAACAGGGTACCAACCAATAAGATTACATTCTTTTTTTTCATGATTATATATTTTTAATGTTTTTTAGAATCAGATCTTAAACAATGGAAAGATGAATAAAAAAAGCCTTCGGGGAAAGTCATTCATAACGACCAGGGAACTCCCCAAAGAACTGTTGAGAATAAGTCCTAAAAAGTAAAATCTCTTCTCATCATTTAATATTGCAAAATTATCTTCAAATTTCAAACCCTACAATCAAAGGCCTGTTACTATTCGCGAATAACAACACCCTAAAACACAAATTAAAACACTCAAAATCAAAACATTAAATAACAACTAAACAAAATAATTCCCATTATATAAATTAGAATTATTTTGTTTGTTTTACAAAAAAAACCCGTCCCTAGAACGGACAGGCCAAACATCTTTATCATATTAAAAAACATGTTAAAAATATTTTATATAAAAGGATATTAGTGTAATATTATTCCAAAAATATATTCTCTCTTCTTTCACTCATACTCTTACATATAAGGGAAATCGCTAAATATTTAGCTGAGATAAACTTAAAGCGAATATTTCAAGCTCCCAACAAAAGGGCTGTTATTATTCCCGAATAGTGACAGGATTATCTGTTGTAAAATATTAATATTCAATAGACTATTAAGATTTATAACTTTCAATTATTCATAGTTTACTAAAAAACAACCCCTGATTTATAAATCAGGGGTTGTTTTTATCGAATATCAGGACCGTCTTGAGCCCTTTTCTGAAGTTGGGAGATAAAATCAGAAGGTGAAATATCCATATGCTTTTTAAAGATATTGGCAAATCTGCTATGAGAGGAATAACCGCACATTTCGGCTAAATAACTAATCTTATAGTTTCTGTATTCAGATTCTGTATAAAGTTTTTTGACGATATAATCAATCCTATGATGGTTAATATAATCACTGAAATCTGAATTTCTGTATTTTCTTATAATATAGGACAGATATTTAGTGTTGGTATTGAGATGGGATGCCATCTTAGGCCTCGAAATATTTTTATCCAGATATAAATGCTTCTGTTCAAAATCCTTCATGCTCCTCACCAGCTCTTCTTCTTTCTCTGCACTGATCTGGAGAGCAGTATCATCTTTAACCTCTGATTCCAAATGCTCCTGTACTACAGAAAGGACAGGTGAATCTGTATTTCCTGTTTTCTGTTGTTGTTTAAGATGGTCAATAATTTTTTCAAACTGTAGTTTACTTTTCTTTTTTTGCTTCTTATAATAAAAAAATAATCCAATCACAAAAACCGCCAGTACTATGGATACTGAGATTAGGATATACATATATTCTTTGAATTTATTTTTTTTGGCAAATTCTTCTTTAAAATCCTGATCGGCAAGGGTAACAAGCTCGTCCCTTTTTATAAGGTCAATAGAATCTTTAATCTGGTTAATTTCAAGCAATCCTTTATAATCATGTACATTTCTGTAGTAATTTCTGAGGTCATTGATGACAACATCAATCACTTCTTTATTTTTATTGGCAAGGGCAATTTCTTTTGCCTTTAATAGGTGAATTCGGGCTTCTTCAAACTGCTTACGTTTCATGGCAAGATTCCCCAAACCTCTGTAAAGCAATGCATTTTCATTATAATAAGATTTGATGACAGATTTTTTCAGGTTATTCTCAGCTTTATGAAATGAATAATCTGCAGAGTCAAGATTGTTTTTCTGAACATATACTTCACCAAGTTTCAGAAGTGATCTTCCTAAGAGATAGTTGGTAATATCATTCTCAGGAATTGTTTTCAGGTAGGCCTGGTTATTTTTGATCCCTTTTATAAAGCCTAATGTATCTCTATCTTCAATTTTTTGTAACGCCTCTGTTTCAAGCATCATGGCATAGATATACTTGCTTTCCAATGATCCGGACAATGACTTGCTGGCTGCCACTGCCCTGTCTATAAACTGTTTACTCGCATCTTTAAGATCTAATTTTAAATACTCGGCTGCAAGGCGTTCATTAGCCAGAGTCTCCCAATCCGGAAACTTGGCTTTTTTACTCATAGAGTCTATTTTCTTCCAATATCTAATAGATTTACTGGCATTCAGCTTTCTGGAATAGGCGGAAGCGATCACTACAAGTGATTTTATTTTTTGAGCTTCTGTTTGTGATTTTTCATAAAGAGAGTCTCCAATTTTAAGCATATGATCTACCTGTTCCTCCTTGAAAGACCTAAAATAAGCTGCATCAAATTTCTGATCATTTTTATTTTGAGATTTTACTGATGTGGTAAATAGGAAGACTGAAAGGAAAATATAAAATGGTGTATGAGTCATATTTTTTTTCAAAACAAGTTTTATAGTTTAAAAAACTTTATAATAAAGTTAAAGCAAAACTTAAAACGAGAAAACAGACTGTATCAAAAACAATCTAATCTGTGCCTTATTAAAAAGTGTTCTTCATCACAAATTTAAGTTTTTTTAGCATTTCTTATGATTTTTTATTCAACATCAACAAAAGAGCTTTTTTATGTTGATAATATCCTATTTATTAAGTCATTGCTTAAAAAAAGAATCATACGAACATGCTTAAATGGGTTAATTTGAGTACCTCCAATCCTCCATATTAATCTATTGATGCACCATAACTACTTACAAAAGCAGCCATTAAAGTTTATAATCTGCAATTAAAACATCAGCTATTCAGCCAGTTCAGACACTCGGCGATCTGCATTTTACTGATAAAAACGCCAGTATTCACTTCAGGTTCAGGAGAAAGTCTCAATTCTACTTTCTGGCTTGAGTGTTTAATAATCTCTGTAACAGCTTCTTTATTGATGATAAACTTGCGGTTAACTTTAAAAAATAAATTAGGATTCAGTTTTTGAATGATATCCTTGATGGTATCATCATAAATATAGGTTTGATGATCTTTTGTAGTAAGAAAAAGATATTTTCCAGAAGCAAAGAAGTAAGCTGTATTCTGTTCATCCACAGATTTAAGTTTATTTCCTTCTCTTACCATAAAGCGCTTCATCACCTCAGAATCATCCTGACGCAATGTAGAGATAGATCTCAATACAGGTTCAGGATCGAAATTACTAATGGAAATGAATTTTTGCAATGCTTGATGTAAATCTTCTTCTTCAAAAGGTTTCAGAAGATAATCTATGGTAAAGTGCCTGAAAACCCTCATGGCATACTCATCAAAGGCTGTTATGAAAATAATTGGAGTAAAGAGTTCAACCTGTTCAAAGATTTCAAGACTCATCCCATCTCCTAAATGGATATCCATAAAAATAAGGTCTGCGGAGTCTTTTTCGAAGAATTCTATTGCCTGTTTTTTTGACCGAAGAACCACAGTATCAGTGACTGAGACTATGTTTTGTTTATCCAATAAATTCTTCAGATAATTAACTGCCAGCAATTCATCTTCTATAATTGCAATTTTCATAACATTGCAAAAGTACAAAAAAACCGCTAAAACAATCAAGTTCAAGCGGTTTCAAGGGTTGTTAATATGAAGTGTTATAAATTAGGATTATTCTTCTTCGCACTCATCGGATATTCTATCGTATATCTCACATCATTCTGTTGAAGAATATATTCCTTACCATTGATGGTATGGGTAATTGTTTTTTGGTTTGCTCTTCTCAGATCGAACCATCTATGTCCCTCTGCTGCAAATTCTCTGAACCTTTCATCAAGAATAAAGTTCATGAAGTCTGTAGCATTCATTGGGGTAATATCATTTTGCACTGAAGCATATCCTTCAGCAGTATATCTGTTTTTTAATACCTTTGATAAGGCTTCTTTTGCCTCACTCAGTTTTCCAAGCTTCAATAATGCCTCAGATTTTATAAAATACATTTCAGTAGTTCTAAAGGATACTTTGAATTCAGAGCTTCCTTTTTTAATGATTTTATACTGGCTTCCATTTTTTTCAAAATAGATTTTGAATCTTTTATCTGTAGTGCTGTTGAATTTTGAGATCAGCTCAGCAGATGCAAAGGATAAGTTCTGTGCAGCACTGTCAAATACATCATCCAAAGCCATGATAGATTCTACAGACATATAATGATGTGGAGCTGTATTGCTAGTGTTTAAGTTGCTCAGTTCTCCTTTTATAGCTAATGCCTGATCTGCATAGGATAATGCCTTATTCCAATCATTTTCATAAAGGGCAGTTCTGGCCTGCAAAGCCAATAATGCTACTTTGGAAAATCTATAATTGATACCTGCAGACTGCTGTTGCTCTACCATAAGTCCTTCTGCCTTACTTATATCTGCATGAACCTGATTATAAACTTCCTGTACGGAAGATGGCTTCAATACTGCTTCAAGATCCATTTCAAGATTGATAGGAACTCCTCTGTCTGTAGAGGCTGTAGCGCTATTATACGGCTTTCCGTATAGGTTAACCATGTCAAAATACACATAGGCACGCAGTGCATAGGCCTCTGCAAGAATCTGTTGTTTCTCCGGAGAGTCCTGCATTGTCTTGCTTCCTTCATTGATGATTTGGTTCAGGTAAAAAACCACTGAATAAAACTTCACCCAAGGAAATTCTGCTGTTGCCGAGTCATTATTGGCATCCTTCCACATTGCAATTTCACGATAAACGTTAAAATCACTTATATTTTCATTAATATTTACCTCATCTGTACGAAGCACAGAAAGAGATTTGTGAGACGGATATTTTGCATAGGCAGATGTAAGAACCTTACGATAATCTTCTACAGTTACCGGAATAACTTTTCCCTCTGGTTGTACATCCAAAAACCTGTCACACCCTATACTGGTAAAGCTGATTACTGCTAGCGCTATAATTGTTGTTATTTTTTTCATTGTTTTCAAGTTTTAAAAAGAAACATTAAATCCTATTGTAACAGACTTTGTAATAGGCTGTGCATAGATATTACCATAGGTTTCCGGATCAAAATACCCTTCGTAGCCATTGCTGAATACAAATAGGTTACGTCCTTCAACACTTAATCTAAGACTAGTGATTCCCATAGGAGCAGTAAATTCCTTAGGAAGTGTATACCCTAAACGAATACTGCTGATTCTTACATAACTCACCTCTTTAGCCCATATATCAAGTAATCCGTAGGTATTGGAACGGTTACCGGCAAACCATTTGTTGGCCATCCATCCATCTGGGTTTGCATCCATATCAGGACTTGTAATTCCCGGCAAAGAGTTTCCTGCTTCGTATATCTCTCTTGTATAGTTTCTTCCTCTGTCGAAATCCATTCCTCTGTAAGATGGAGTACGCATTACAGTCTGCTTGAAGTTGAATGTAGCGGCAACGGTAAAGTCAAAATTATGAACTTTAAAGGTGTTGATAATTCCTCCGGTAAACTTAGGGTCTCTATCTCCTACATAGGTAAACAGGTTTCTTAATTCTTCGTTTGAAAGTTTTGTATCTACAAACTGACCCGGAAGAAAATCTGCATATACATCATAAAGTTTAAAGAAATCTGCAGCTTTTACCTTTTCATTTCCTTTCCAGAACATGGGGTTACCATTCTCATCCATCCCTGCCGTTTTCAGGGCAAACACAGCATTTACAGGAAGTCCTTCTCTTGACGGAAGCATCGCATTATCACGAGGCTGTTCGCTAAGGACATTACTCTTGTTATGAGCAAAATTGATAGTAGTTGACCATTTGAAGTTCTCCTTGTTGATGTTTCTGGTAGATAACGCCAATTCAAAACCTTTATTGGTAAGACTACCCCAGTTCATCATGGTGTATTCGAATCCGGTTTCAAGCGGAGTTTCTTTCATACTGATCATATCCGTTCCTTTTCTGTTGTAAACATCTGCGGTAAGATTCACACGGTTATTAAATAACCCCAAATCAAGTCCAAAGTTGATATTGGTTGTTTTTTCCCAACGAAGTTTATCATTTGGCGGGCTGATCACATTGATCACGTCTTCTCTCATTCCCGGAAGAATGTTTGCATAGTTGTATTCACCAATAAAGAAAGGTGAAGTATTACGGTCAATATTCCCCTGCAGACCATAAGAAGCTCTTAGTCTAAGATTGGAAACAGCTGTGATATTCTTCATGAAGTTTTCCTTCGTTACCAACCAAGATCCTGACACAGCCCATATTGGAAGATATTTATATTTTTTATTGACTCCGAATAAATTGGTTCCGTCATATCTTACACTTCCAAAGAAGGTATATTTCTGATCATATGTATAAGAAGCCGTAGCAAACATTGATGCATAAGCATTCTCTACAGGTGGCATTTCACGGTAGGTCTCATACTTCTTTTCTGCTGCAAAATTGGAGCTAGGAAAAGCTATAGGAGTTGCTGTTCTGGTATTCTTATTATAACCAAAAGCTCTGGTAAGCGTAGTATTATCTTCCGTCTTACGAAGTTCAGTTCCCGCCATCAAATCAATTTCATGTACGGAATTGATTTTTGTATTGTAGGTTCCCTGCAACTTCCAGTTATACTGAAAGAAATCATTATTCCAGTTCTGCTTGATATCTCCGGCAGGCAGGAAATAACGGTATGCACCATCTTTATAGTAACGGGTTCCTTCTTTCATCTTTCTCGTAAAGTAGGTTTCCTGTCCAGCATATTTTTCCGTCTTATTGGTATCATACTGAATACCCAACTGTGAAGTAAATCTCAGGTTTCTGGTTGCTTTGTACTCTAAGTCCAATATTGCCTTTAACGAGTGATTCTTCAGTGTATAACTTGTATTCTCTCTTTCTTCAAGGAAATTGAAAGGAATATAAGTATCTGCAAAACCATCTATATCCTTATCATATTTGTAACTTCCATCCGGATTGAAAGGATTCATGTACGGATTGGCATTTCTTGAATAGTTGATAGGACTTGCTGCAGCATCTGCATCCGTCATGAACGATTGTCTCTCGCTCTGTGTACCGAAAATAGAGATTCCTGCATTTAACTTATCACTTAGTTTATAATTGTTTTTCAGGGTTAGGTTATACCTTTTAAAACCAGTTCCAATGGTTGTTCCCTCTTCATCAAAATATCCTAGTGAGAAATAATAGTCAGAAGTATCACTACCTCCTGAAATGCTTACTCCATACTGCTTGTTGATGGCATTTCTGTAAAGTAATTTCCCCCAGTCGGTATTATTATTTCTTAATGTATTAAGCTGCTGACGCGTCAATGGATTCAAAGCATCTAAGCCTCCGCTTCTAAAATCATCAAGTTGGTTATTCTGAGTTAAAATTCTCATCACTTCTCCTTTATCAGCACGGTAAGTAAGGTCTGCACGCTTTGCAAGCATTAGCTCAAGATCTACTTTTTCAGAGGCATTCAAAAGGTTCAAACGGTCAAAATCAGGACGGGCTGTGATAAAAGTATCTGCTGAGAAGTTTAACTTCATACTTCCCTTTTTCCCTTTTTTTGTGGTAATGGAAATTACTCCGTTGGCTGCCCTCGCTCCATAAATTGCCGTTGCAGCAGCATCTTTCAGGATGGTAATATCCTCAATATCGTTAGGATTCAACCCTGCAATAGAGAAATTCTGAAGCTGGTCAATATTATCTTTATCTGTGAAGTTCGGCACGTCATTTCCCTCTAATGGAAGCCCGTCAATTACCCATAGTGGATCCTGTGGACCGGACAATGAAGCCGTTCCACGAATTCTTATTTTTGCCGGAGCACCCGGAGCACCGGTTTGAGGAGCAACTGCAACCCCTGCAATCTGTCCTGCCAGCATCTGGTCTACACTTGCTACCCCAGCCTGGCTTATGTTATCCATTTTTACCGTAGCTACCGCTGAAGTTTGCTTACGTTTTTCAATTTTCTGATATCCGGTAATGATAACCTCCTGAATTTTATTTTTGTCTGAAACCTCAGGGCTCAGCCTCACCGTATAATTTGTTTTATCCTCATTGATTAATATCATCCTGGACTCGTAACCCGGATAACTTATCAATATAGACTTTGTGCCTGCCGGTACTTCCAGTATAAACTTTCCGTCTTTATCGGCAACTGTACCTACTGATACACTTTCAATAATCCCGTCCAAATCAGTTTTTGTAGAAACAGATTGGGCTTCTATTTTTATAGATGCACCGGCAATTGCGCCGGAAGTATTACCATCTTCTATCTTTCCTGTAATCGTTTTCTTTTCCTGAGCAAACGCGACCTGAGCAGCTAAAAGAGGTAAAAGTATTAGAGTTTTTTTCATAGCTGTTTATTTATTTAAAGCCTCTTCAATACGAATAATTAAATCTGTGTAATGAGCTCTTGAAGCGTCATCACCTTTGTATCTGGTTCTATTCAGCAAGTCCAGAACTTTTTGTAATTCTGCTCTCTTATAAGTAGTTACTTCAGATACCCTTTTCATGGATGAGTAATTAATGTTTCTAAGATTTTTATCTTCTTCGTGATAATTACAGATCATTGGCATATTCAGATTATGATCTGTTTTTAACCCTTTTACTGCTGTTTTTTCGAACAATTTATTCACTGAAACAATCATCGCATCCACATAGTTCTTCTGTGCCATTTTTTCAAAAATTGTCAGGCTTCCCTTTTTATTGAAAACGGCTGTTCTTACCTGGTCAAATAGATTCTCCACGGTATAAATTTCATCCTTAGAACCTGAAACTTCATGTTTTAATTCATTTTCAAGTAACCTAAGCAGTCTGTCATCCATAAACAGGGAGTAAATATTGGCATACTGCATACCTCTTGCCAAGGTATATGGCGTCTGCTCAAATGGCCCCATTGGTGAATTTTTAACCGGATAGGTCTTCTCTGTAATTGGGTTGAAGAATAACCATTCCGGAAGGTTGATTGCATTTTTAACAAGGTAATCAACTGCTCTTCTCTGTATTTCGGCAGGAACCGGTTCGTACGCTTTTTTCTTGTTACCAAAAACAGTATTATTCAGATAGATACCTCCTACATTCGCCATTACATGCCCTGTATACAAGTCCCATTGCCCAATAGCTTCTAAATACAGCTTACCTGTTGCTGTATAATCTTTACCATCTTCATAGGTCCATTTTAAAAGATTATCTACAACCACTTTCAGGTTTTTCATTCCGTATTCGCTTGCCTTCATTGCATCATCTCCCAAATCTTCAGACTGCGAACGCGGATCTATTGTTTCCAGGTAACTTTGCTGTTCTCCGTAGAAGTACATGGGGTCATCTTGATGTTTTTCAATCAGGTTTCTCAATGCTTTTTTCTCAACAAATTCATCCGGATACCAACGATACCCCCATTCAATGGCATATTTATCATAAAGCCCAATTTTCGGAGTGATTGCTGTAACACCATCTTCCGGCTGGGCTACATAGTTGTAACGTGCATAATCCATAATGGAAGGTGCAGTTCCACCCATTCTATCTGTAAATTCCTTTGAGCGAAGTGATTCTACAGGGAATGAGAAAGATGCGCCCATATTGTGCTTCAACCCGAATGTATGCCCTACTTCATGAGATGAAACAAATCGGATAGCTTCTCCCATATGTTCATCACTAAACTTATTTCCTCTGGCTTTCGGGTCTATTGCACCAGTCTGAATTCTCATCCAGTCATGAAGAGAAGTCATTACATTGTGCCACCAGATGATATCGGCTTCAATAATTTCACCACTTCTTGGATCTACTACTGATGGGCCCATTGCATTTGACTTCGGTGAAGCCGCATAGGTGATTACGGAATACCTTACATCATCAATATCAAAGTCTTCATCCTTTTCATCCGGCATTTTTGCAATCACAGCGTTTTTAAAACCTGCCTGTTCAAAGGCAACCTGCCAATCATGTACTCCTGCAATAATTTTTTCACGCCATTGTTTTGGAGTCGCAGGATCTATATAATAAACAATTTGTTTTTTAGGTTCTACCAGTTCTCCTCTAAGATATTTCTCCTTGTCTTCATCTTTAGGCTCTAGGTTCCATCTCGTGATGAAGAACTTTTCGTCCATTTTCTGCTGACGATCATTGAAAGTCCAATGTTTTTCAGAGAAAAACCCTACTCTAGCATCTGAAACTCTAGGTTTCATAGGTACGCTAGGTAGCAATACCAGATTACTAGTAACTCCCAATGTCACCGGTAAATCTACCCCTCCTTCATTTACGGAAGTACTCAGCTGAGACTTCACAACAAGGTTTTGTGGAAATGTTTTTACTCCTTCTATATAGGAAAGACTTGATTTTACTGATCCGCCAAGGCCTACATTCGCCAAAACATCATTAAAACTCTTCTGATTTCCGTCAAAAACCTTGTTCACCTTAATGGCTACTGAAGTGGAATCATTGTTTTGTGCTTCAATATCAAACACCTCAATTACAGATTCTGAAAAGTTATCCTTAACAGATTTTGTAATGGCATCATTTTTAGGTGAAGACACTTTAGCCTCAGAAGTTTTAACCCATACTTTCTTGGCTAGTCTGTCACGGTGAAAAGAAATGATCTTATTTTCATAGTTCATTCCTTTATTTAAACCTGCTTCATTCACCTGCATAGGTACCTGAGATAGCTTGTTGACTACCAAAAACTGGCGTCCCATCAAACTGTCCGGTATTTCAAAATAAACATCCGTTTTTACCTGTATCGTATTGAAAATCCCCTTTTTATAGGTTCCTTTTTTGATCAGTTCGTCAATTTTTTTTGCTTTTTTTGATGATGAAACATCTGTTTTTTCAGCTTTGTCCTTGGCCGTTTTTACAGTATCCTTTTTCTGTGCCAGTACTGCCGGCGAAGCCAATGCTAGTCCTAGATACAGAGCAAGTCTGTAATTCTTCATTAAAATAGTCCGATTCATTCCAAATAGTAAATATCTTAGTTTCAGCTAGCAAAGCTATAGGTATAGTGAATTATTAAATAATATTAGGGAGTGAGAGGTTGTTTTTTGGGAGTGAATGGATTTTTTTATTTTACTTCATTAATGGCAAAAAACATATGAAATTTTCACCATCTACAGAAATATGAAACAGATTATTCTTAAAATACTCATAAACCTGATTCAAATAATCAATTCCGAATTTCTCACCCTGAACCACCTCTGTTTTAGGCTGCCAGGTATTCTTCACCGTAATCCCCTCCTTTTCTACGATAATAATGATTTCCAGCGGTTGATCTATTGTTGCAATATTATGTTTTATAGCATTTTCCACTACAATTTGCAGAGATAGATAAGGAATCCGTTTTTCTAAACTTTCAGGACAATTGATAATAAGTTCAAAGCTAAGTTCTTCATCAAACCTGCTTTTCAGAAGTTCCATATATTTTTGGATAAAATCAATTTCCTTGGCAACAGAAACTATATTTTCCTTTGGGGGAACAATCAGGTACCTATAAATCTTAGAAAGGTTCATGGTAAACTTCTGAGCATTATCCTTATTGATCCCAATCAGCATATAAAGCGAGTTCAATGAATTGAACAAAAAATGCGGGTTGATATTATTT
This sequence comes from Chryseobacterium aurantiacum, assembly GCF_003020585.1. Classification (GTDB taxonomy): domain Bacteria; phylum Bacteroidota; class Bacteroidia; order Flavobacteriales; family Weeksellaceae; genus Chryseobacterium; species Chryseobacterium aurantiacum. Next base: position 864,786 of record NZ_PXUE01000001.1, on the reverse strand, counting down.
TTAAGCTGCTGCAACTGATTAATCACCTCTGCCTTGTGCATTTTTTCATTTTCCACCAGCAATAAGTTTTTCTCTGTTTGTATCTTTTCTTTTTCTCTGTAGGCAATGCTGGCTGACCTTTGAAACAAAATAAAGACTGTTACAATAAGGAACAGAGCAGCCAGAAATATATAAATGGTATAGGTTTTTACTTTGTTGGTATTTTCATCAATAATAAAGTTAACGTGATTTACCACGGTATACCCATCAAAATTATCTGTTTTTAAAGGTTTTATAAATCGGGTAACTTCCACTCCAAGATATTCAGAAACAGCAGTTCTTTCTGTATATCCGGATTTTATGGTATTACATAGGGTATCTTGTGGTTTAATATCTGTAAATTCAAAAATATTTTTTCCAAGGTATTTTTTTTCCGGATGAGTAATACAAATCCCCTCCTTTGTAAAGACATAGGCATACGTATTGGAACTCTTATCTACGTTGATAAAATACTGATGAAGATCATCCAGACTTACCGTAGAGCCGTAATACAATCTATTTTTACCAGGAAGTACAAGAGAATCATAACTCACCCAATAGATACTGTCTTTGCGAGTAATCAGAAGATCTTTAAAGTGTCCCGGACCATTGTTTTTTATAGCAACCGACTTTTCTGTGCTTTCCCTATTTTTAAAAAGATCGGCTAAAGGATTGTTGCTTTCAGATTTTCCGTTTCCATTCTTATCATAATAGTACCAGCTGTAAGTTAAAAGATTTCTTTTTTTGTTTAACCCATTTAAAACCAAAGAATAGTCTTTATAATTCTTCAGGCCATCTTTTTGGATCAATTCACGAAGCAGGTATTGATAGTCTTCAATATTTCTAAATTCATTTTCTACCGATTCATATTTCCGGAAGAACGTTTTTCTTGCAAAATCCTCAGTATTTTTCCGGCTGTCTTCTGTGATTAAGAGACTTAGAACAGCAAATGCGGCCACCGCGATGAAGCAGACAGAAATTGCTGTAATGTAAACAGATTTTCGGGATAAGGTATGTTTAAATTGAATACTCAAGATCTTCTACATTGTTATTTTCCTCAAAAGAAAGATTCCGGCAATACTTATAGCAAAGCCTATTTTTGTGATTCTTCCGCAGATAATTTATTAGTTTGCAAAGATATAACAAAGATTTCAGGACCAAAAAGTGAATTAAAAATAATTGAAAACAAGTGATCAACAGGACTGTTTGGAGGGTCAAAATGTAGGGTCAAAATATTTTTTCTGAAAAATAAGTTTTTTGTATGCCTTAGAACAGGATCAGAAAAGCGATAAATCTTAAAATTAGTTAATATAGATATTCAATCAGCAGATTACGCACTTAAATATTTTGAAATTAGTTATCTTCGCCTACAAATCTAATTTGAAAATGAAGAAGATCATCTCCGGAATCTCTATTTTTTGTTCTATCATTATTTCAGCACAGGAATCAATCCAGTTCCAGGACCTCCCATTCAAGGAAATTATAGCAAAAGCCAAAAAGGAAAAAAAATTGGTTTTTATTGATGCGTATGCTTCATGGTGTGGTCCCTGTAAAATGATGGAGAAAAATGTTTTTCCTCAGAAATCGGTAAAAGACTATTATAATACAACCTTCATTAATGCAAGATTTGATATGGAAAAAGGAGAAGGAAGAGAAATTGCAGCCAAGTATGGGGTTCGCTCTTATCCTACTTATCTTTTCCTGAATGGTGATGGTGAGCTTGTTTCCAGAAATACCGGCTATATGGAGGAAAGTCTATTTGTAGCAATGGCTCAGGATATCAATTCACCGGGGAATAATAAAAGTTCACTAAAAGATAGATTTGCCAAGGGAGAAAAAGACCCTACATTCCTGATCAATATTATGAAACTTAATTCTGATACTGATTACGAATTTGCCAAGAAAGCTTCAGAAAGATATTTTGAAAACAAAAAAAGCACTGAAGAATTTTCAAAGGATGAAATTGGATATTTATTATTTTTCTTAAAATCAACCGAAGATTCCAATTATAAAGCTTTTTCTTCGAGAAAATCAGATATTATCAAGTACCTTCCGGAAGAAACCTATAACGAATTTGATGCCCAGTTGAAGCTATCAAAAGTTGTTGAGCAATCCATTGATGATAAAAATAAAAGAATCAATGATGAGTATTTTCTGAAAACAGCTGAACCCTTAGTTGGCAAGCAGTTAGCTACCGCAAAACTTAATCAAACCAAGCTCAGTTATTACGAACAAAATGCCAATTTTCCTGAGTATGAAAAAGCAGCCCTTGATTATTACAAAAACTCGGATTCATTTAATCCTGATGAGTTGTTAAGAGCAGCATGGGTATTTTTAGATCATGTAAAAACTCCATCATCATTAAAGAAAGCTACTGAATGGGCAGAAAAGTCAGTAATGAGAGGAGAAACCTCTGAAAACACTTATATTCTTGGTAAGCTTTACTTTTTAACCGGTAACAAGGAGATGGCAAAAAATTATGCAGAGATGTCCAGAAATATAGCCACTCAGTCCAACAAGGACTCTAAATTAGCAGAAGAATTATTAAATCAAATAAAATAACACATTGATGAAGTACAGAGTATTAGTAAGTGCCTTGGCCTTATTGGCAGTAGGATCTCTAAATGCACAGGAACAGAAGCAAAGCGGGGAAAAGAGTTTATACATAAAAGGAAATGCTCTGTTAGCTCCAATAGGTATTATCAATCTTGGTATAGAAAAACAAATAAGCCCTAAATATACTATTCAGGGAGATGTTCTTATCTCACCCTGGAAGTCTTTTGCAGGACATGAACTACAAATCTATTCAGTATCTGCAGAAGGAAGGTATTATTTTAAAGAAGCATTCAAGCATTGGTACGTAGGAGCCAATATTTCATTTGCTGCCTATAATCTCCAAAAATGGAGCTATTGGAAAGAAGGAACCCTTACTACAGAAGCAGGAGTGGTTTATCAAAATACCGACCTTTATCAAAAAGGATTTTCATTGATGCTAGGTATCACAGGGGGATATCAGTTTCAGTTATCTGAACGTTGGAACCTGGATCTGTATGCTACAGTCGGAACATCTCAAGGATTCTATAAAGGATATGACCGTGTAACGGGAGAACGCTACGATGGAGCTGAAAAGTTAAATAAAAGTGGTGAAATTATACCTTACAGAGGTGGAGTAATGATCTCTTACAAATTTAAATAGAACAATGAAGTTATTCGGAAAAAACCATATTATTATTTCAGTGATCACTTTTGTGATCCTTTTTTTAATGAACTATCTTGGGAATGACCTTCCAGATAAATTACAAAGAGCCTTATTAACAGCCTTTGCAGGTGTTGTGGGTCTAACCATTGGACTTTTCATATTAAATAGGGGCAAGAATGATAAAACTCCACCCCAAAATTTTGATTAATTAATCTTCATAGATTACATATTGGGTTCTGATCTTTTCAAAATCCTCTAAATCCTTTTTCCACGAAGCCTTAATTTCCGGAATTGATTTTCCAGCAATAATCTGCTTTCTGAATTCATCAGTTCCGGACAGGGTATCAAACCATAAGTTTTTCAAAAAGAAATCCAGTTGTGGATTTTTATAGTTTTGGTAGGCCTTTATTACCCACTCCAAATTCAGTTCTCTTAAATCTTTAGGATAATTGGAAAGATCTTCTCCATAACAAAGCTTCCCGTTTAAGAAAGGGTCTTTAGCTCCATAACTTGGTTTTGGAGTAAATTGGTAGGGTAAACTTTCTGTCCACGGAGAACCGTAAATCTGAAAAGGCTGCTCAGTTCCCCTTCCCACAGAAACCTGAGTTCCCTCAAAAAAACATAAACTCGGATACAGGTTAATGGCTTTATCATTAGGTAAATTAGGAGATGGTTTATCTAATATTGGGTACCGCTGTTTTTTGTGATAATTTTTCATAGGAATTAAGGTATATTTTGCCTGAACCTCATTCTTCAGCCACTTTTCACCATTTACCATTTTCCCATATTCACCTATTGTCAAACCATAGACTACAGGGACTTCGTGCATTCCCACAAAACTGGTCCATTTCTTTCTCAACACAGGACCATCAGTATATCCGTCATGTGGGTTTGGGCGATCTAACACCATTACTTCTACCTTATTTTCGGCACCAGCCTCCATCAGATAAGTTAAAGTTGAAATATAAGTATAAAACCTCACCCCAACATCCTGAATATCAAAAACAACAATATCGATCCCAGCCAATTGTTCTGGTTTTGGCTTTTTATTGCTTGCATACAAAGAAACAATAGGAATTCCTGTTTTAACGTCTACTCCATTCTTCACTTTGGCTCCGGCATCAGCGTCTCCCCTGAAACCATGCTCCGGTGCAAAAATAGATTTGATCTTAACACCATTCTTTACTAAAAAGTCTACCAAGTGAGTTTTATCACTCATTAAACCTGTTTGATTAGTAACTACACCAATTGTTTTTCCTTTTAATAATGGTAAATAAAGCTCAGGTTGGTCCGCACCGGTTTTAAAATCCGATTGAACTTGAGTTTGAGAATAATATTGGTTGAATACTCCTAAAAAAATTAGGCAAATCAGAAGTAAATTTTTAATTTTGAAATCTAAATTCATAAGCTTGAAGTTTCCTTTATATTTCTCTAGAAAAATAGCATTTTCCAAAGATAACAAAAATAACCTATCACGGGTTATCATCTTCATTGGCAGGCTTTCTGTAGCTCTTGGAATCATTGTTTCCCTGATTACTGTAGCCACTGGATTAGGTTCCAAAAAGGCTATCAAAGAGAGGCTTGCAGATTTCAGCGGACATATTACGGTAAGGTCTACCCGATCTAATTCCTCATACAATACTTCGGTTTTGGATAATCAGGGATTAAATATTTCAAAAATAAAGGGACTTCCTGATGTGGAAACTGTTCAAAAATATGCAACCGTTACAGGTATTATGCGTAATGAACATAATTTTGCAGGAATCATTTTTAAAGGAATAGGTAAGGATTTTGACAGCTTAAGGTTTAAAAAATTTCTTCTTGCCGGCACCACACCTAAGGTTACCGAAGTAGGGTTCAATAATGATGTTGCCATTTCACAAAAAGTGGCCAATGACCTTCACCTCAAGATAAATGACAGCATAGTTACTGTATTTTTAAAAACCGATCAAAAACCAATCTACCGTAAATTCAGAGTTATCGGAATCTATAGAACAGATATTAAAATGATTGATGAACAGTTCGTTATTGGCGGTATCAATCATGTAAGAAAAATTCTGGATATGAAAGGTGACGAAATTGGAGGTGTTGATATTTTCCTGAAAAACGTTAACGACATCGACAAGGATTTTCCTGACATTGAAAAACTGATCGGCTATAAAAACTATGCAGAAAAAGCCACTGAAAAATTTCCGCAGATCAATGACTGGATCAGTATTTTTGACACCAATATTGCACTAATTATTATCATTATGCTGATTGTGGTGGTTATCAATATCATTATGGTTCTTCTGATCCTTATTATTGAAAGAACAAATTCTATTGGTTTACTAAAGACATTGGGAGCCAGCAATGCACAGATCAGGGCTACCTTTATCAACTATACGCTTATCATTATGATTCCCGGGCTTTTGTATGGAAATGCCATTGGATTAGGATTAATATTAATTCAAAAATTCTTTGGAGTTATCAAACTTAATCCGGAAAACTATTATGTAAGTACAGTTCCCGTGGATCTGAACCCTATTGCCATTGTTTCCATTTCATTGGGAATTCTGGCTATCTCAGCGCTTGCATTAATTATTCCAAGTTACCTGATCAGTAAGATATCTCCGGTGAAAGCAATTAAGTACAATTAATTATTAAAAATTGATGATTATCGATCATTGAAAACTCCTTTCAATGGTTCATTATCGTCTACAAATCATACAGGGCATAGATAATTTTAAAAGCATTATCTTTGCACCGCATATAAAACATTTATGAAATACGCAAAAAATATCCTTGAAACGATAGGTAACACACCGCTGGTAAAACTTAACAAAGTGTTAGGTGAAGACTTCCCGGCGCTAGTTTTAGCAAAAGTTGAGACATTCAATCCCGGAAACTCCGTAAAGGACAGAATGGCTCTTAAAATGATAGAAGATGCCGAAAAAGACGGCAGATTAAAACCTGGAGGAACCATCATTGAGGGAACTTCCGGAAATACAGGAATGGGATTGGCACTTGCTGCCATTATTAAAGGCTACAAATGTATTTTTGTAACCAATTCTAAGCAATCTAAGGAAAAATGTGATATTCTTCGCGCTGTAGGAGCTGAAGTAATTGTTTGTCCTACAGATGTAAAGCCTACTGACCCGCGTTCTTATTACTCAGTTTCAAAAAGACTGGCTAAGGAAACTGAAAACGGATGGTATGTCAACCAATATGACAACTTATCCAACAGAACGGCTCACTATGAATCTACAGCTCCTGAGATCTGGGAACAGACTGAAGGTAAACTGACTCATTTTGTAGCAGGTGCAGGAACAGGAGGTACCATTACAGGATGCGGAACATTCTTCAAGGAAAAAAATAAAGACATCAAGGTAATTGGTGTTGATACTTACGGATCTATTCTTAAGGAATTCCACGAAACCGGAGAATTACACTACGACCATGCCTATACTTACATTACGGAAGGAATTGGGGAAGATATTATTCCTGAGAACTATGACATGGCTGTAATTGACCATTTTGAAAAGGTTACGGATAAAGATGGGGCCATCTATGCTCGAAAACTGGCTAAAGAAGAAGGTATTTTCTGTGGATATTCTGCGGGAAGCGCAATTGCTTCATTAATTCAAATGAAAGATCAGTTTACAAAAGATGATGTCATTGTAGTTTTACTTCACGACCACGGTTCAAGATATGTAGGGAAAATCTACAATGACGAATGGATGAAGGAAATGGGCTGGCTGGACTAAGCATACAAGCAAAATAATGAAAGGGCAAATCATGTCAAATGACTTTACTTTTGCTGCTTTTAATATAAAATAAAAATCAGAGCGTTGCTCTGATTTTTTTATTGTTTATTGGTATTTTCCTTTAAGGTTTTCTTTAGCAGATTATACTCTTTCTCACTCATGGATTTCTGTGGAAACATATAATTGTATTTACCTTCCAGAGAGATAAACTCATTATTACTGTCAAAATATTCAAAGTCTTTCCATTCGCTGGTTTCCTTTTCTCCATCAATATTCACTGTGAAAAAGTTCTGATCAAACCTGATCTCGTATACCTTACATCTTTCAAGCACGCTTAAATAATGATTAACCTGTTTTTTCCATCTTGAAACCTTATTGACACTTACAGACAAGAAAACGGCACAAAGCAGGAATATAAAACTCAAGAAGTATAAAATACCTTTACTGTTCTCACTTAAGCTGTCTTTCAAAAAAAATACAATGACTAAGATAATAGCAGCTGCAATGGTTGTTATAGTTTTACTTTTAGTTGTAGGTGAAAAAAGCAGACTTCCCTGGTTACCACTAAAATAAATATCCTCAAAATTCTTTCTGTCAGTTCTTAATGTAATAACCTTTTCCTCACTCATAATGCATGGTTTGTTTTAAAAAGCTACAAAACTAAGCTAAATATCTTCATATTGGTCACTTATTGCAGAAAGTTTGTTCATCAGATCCCTGTTTCTACGTTTTAAGGCTTCCAGTTTATTCAGCATATTATGAATAACCTCCAAGCCTGGCAGATTGATTTCAAGATCATAGTGCCAGTTGGTAAACTTTTCAAGATCAGGCAGGTCTTCATACATCAGATAATGAATATTGTCTTCCACCTGGATATTCAATAAGCCATATTCTACAAGGTCATCAAAAAATGTGATCTCTATATTGTATATTCTTACGAGTTCTTCCCGTGATATTCTTTCACTCATAGCCTAGGAATTTTTAAGTTGTTCAAAAAGTTCTTTCTGCTTCTCTGTAAGGTTGGTAGGCAGTTTCACTTCATAGGTTACAAAAAGATCACCGTATTCACCTTCTTTTTTGTAGATGGGAAATCCTTTTCCTTTCAATCTTACGGTAACTCCGGTTTGCGTTTCCGGTTTTACTTTTAGGTTTACACTTCCATCCAGAGTATTTACCTTTACATCACCACCCAAAACAGCAGTATACAGATCAATGATCACTTTTGTTTTAAGATCGTCACCTATTCTTTCAAAATCAGGTTCTGCAGGAATATTGAATGTAATATACAAATCTCCGCTTGGCCCACCGTTTACTCCCGGATTTCCATGCCCTTTCAGTTTAATCTGCTGTCCGTCATAAACTCCTGCAGGAATGGTTATTCTTACCTTTTTTCCGTTGATTTCAAAAGTTTGTGGATGTGTTGCTGCGGCATCTCTTAGGCTTAGATTCAGCTCAGCCTGTACATCTTTTCCTTTGAATTTCCCGGAAGCTCTTCCTCTCGAACTTCTGCCAGGGCCTCCTGCACCACCAAACATATTTTGGAAGAAATCTGAAAAATCCTCACCCTCTCCAAAATCAGCCCCTGAGAAGCCTCCCCCTCCGTAATTTTGCTGCTGATATTGTCTTTGCTGTTGCTGTTGGGCTTTTTCGTATTCCTCACCATGTTTCCAGTTTTCACCGTATTTATCATATTTAGTACGGTTTTCAGGATTACTGAGCACTTCATTTGCTTCATTCAGCTCCTTAAATTTCTTTTCAGACTCCTTATCATCGGGGTTAAGGTCCGGATGTAGTTTTCTAGCCAACTTTCGGTAGGCTTTTTTAATGTCATCTTGTGTTGCGTTTTTATCTACGCCTAGAATTTTATAGTAATCTATATAAGCCATAGAAACGATGTTTACTCAAATTTATGAAATTTAGGCTTGAAAATTGCATAGCAGAGTGTTAAAAATAAACCTATCTTTGATAAAAAGCGCCACATGAAAGAGGTATTAAAAAACTACTCAGGAATCATATTTTTACTTTTGGGAATCACTATTGGAAGCATTATAGGCATTGTAGCTCCTGGTTTTGTGGAATACATAAAACCATTGGGAGACATTTTTCTTAATCTGCTTTTTGTAAGTGTAGTACCCTTGGTATTTTTTGCTGTTTCCAACTCTATTGCCTCTTTGGAACAACAATCAAGATTCGGAAGAATCATTCTTGTGATGGCACTTACCTTTCTATTTTTTATTCTTACGGCAGCTATTTTCACTATTTGCGTAGTGTATCTTTTTCCTGTTTCAGGAGTTTCCGGAAGTTCAGAGATTGTAGCAGAGGCGGCAAGTGAAGAAAGTTGGGGAAATAGAATTGTAAGCTTTTTCACTGTGGGAGAATTTACTGCACTTTTTTCAAGACAAAATATGCTTGCACTGCTTATTTTTGCATTCTTGACAGGTTTTGCAGCCAGAAAAACAGGAGAAAGCGGGCAACCTTTCAGAGTTTTTATTGCTTCAGGATATGAGGTAATGAAGGAACTTCTTTTATTGGTTATGAAACTGGCTCCGATTGGTTTAGGAGCTTATTTTGCCTATCAGGTAGCGACATTGGGGCCGCAGCTTTTTGGATTTTATGCTAAACCTTTAGGGTTGTATTATATTGCAGGAATTATTTATTTCCTTGTCTTCTTTTCAATCTATGCATTCATGGCGAGTGGAAAAAATGGGGTTAAAAGTTTCTGGACCAATGCCATTTATCCTACACTTACAGCAATAAGTACCTGCAGCAGCTTTGCAACCATGCCTGCAAATCTACAGGCAGCCTCCAAAATTGGAATTCCCAATTCTATTGCAAATCTGGTGATTCCTATTGGTACTACTTTACATAAAAATGGGTCATCAATGTCTTCTATTATTAAGATTTATGTGGCTTTTTTAATTATTGGAAAAGATTTTTTTGATCCTGCCAATTTGCTTCTGGCTTTAGGAATTACCGTTTTTGTAAGTATTGTAGCTGGGGGAATTCCTAATGGTGGCTATATTGGTGAGATGCTGATGATCTCTGTTTATAAACTTCCCCAGGAAGCCATTCCTGCTGTAATGATTATCGGAACTCTTGTAGATCCTTTAGCAACAGTTCTAAACTCTGTGGGAGATATTGTTGCAGCTATGTTTGTGAATCGATTTGTAAAAGTCACCTGATGAAAATCTTATTATTAATACATTTTACCGGTGCTTTTACTCTACAATAGGCCTAACCTATTCACTGCGTTGTACAGGTTCAAGGTTTTCATATTCTTCAGGAGTGAAAAGTCTATAATGAACCTTAAATGTTTTTCCTAAAGGTGTTTCCAATGAAAATCCTCCCGGTCCGAAACCATCTGTTATATCGAGTGTAAAGTGCGAGTATTTCCAGTATTCAAAAAGATCGCGGTCTATCCAGAATTCATATCCGTTTATAGTTCCTATCATGGCATCATTCATCCTTGGAAAGAATCCTCCTTTTTCGAAGCATTGTGGCTGTGTTCCCTCGCAGCATCCGCCTGCCTGATAAAACATGAGTGCCCCATACTTATCTTCAAGTTCATGAATGACTTCAAGTGCTTTTTCTGTTGCAGAAAGCCTTGCTGTTTTTCTTTCCATTATTTTATTTTTTTCAAATTTAAAATTGAATCTTGTTATTAGAATAAAGAGGCTCGGCAAAGGTATTTGCCGAGCCTGCAGCTCATTGTTTAATTTGAGTTTGCAATATCCAACACAATCCGTCCATCAATCTGTCCTTTTTTCATTTTATCAAAGACATCATTAATATCTTCGAGTTTTGCTGCAGTTACAGTTGCTTTTACCAATCCTTCATTGGCAAAATCCAGAGCTTCCTGCATATCTTTTCTGGTTCCTACAATAGAGCCTCTTACCGTTATTCTTTTTAAAACTGTTTCAAAAATCGGTAATTCAAAAGATCCGGGAGGCAGTCCATTCAAAGCAATGGTTCCTTTTCTTCTCAGAACATCTATTCCCTGTTTAAAGGCAATAGGTGAAACCGCTGTAATTAATGCACCATGCATGCCACCAACTTCTTTATGCAAATATTCTCCGGGGTCTGTATTTTTTGCGTTTACCACAAGATCAGCACCCAATTTTTTCGCCAATTCCAATTTATCATCTGCTACATCAATGGCCGCAACATGCATTCCCATTGCTTTTGCATACTGAACTGCTACATGTCCCAGTCCTCCGATTCCTGAAATGGCGACCCACTCTCCAGGTTTTGTTTCTGTTTCTTTGAGTCCTTTATAAACAGTTACTCCTGCACATAAAATAGGAGCAATCTCCAAGAAGTTAACATTGGATTTTAGATGTCCCACATACCTGGAATCTGCAATGACATATTCTGCAAAGCCGCCATCTACGCTATACCCTCCATTTTTTTGGGCCTCACAAAGTGTTTCCCATCCCGTGATACAATAATCACAGCAACCGCAAGCGCTGTATAGCCAGGGAACTCCTACTGCATCACCTTCTTTTACAAAGGCTTCTGGTCCGCAAGCTACTACTATACCTACTCCTTCGTGTCCCGGAATAAGGGGCATTTTGGGTTTAGCAGGCCAGTCTCCATCTACAGCATGCAGGTCTGTATGACAAACGCCACAGGCTATTACTTTCACAAGAACTTCATATCTACCGGGTACTCTTACGGGTACTTCTTCTATTTTCAGGGGCTGTCCGTAGCCTTGAACGACGGCAGCTTTCATTGTTTTTGGAATCATATTTTATTTTTTGAATTGAGTTTTTATGGGTTATCAGTTTCCTGCTCATCCGAAAAATTCCGGATAAGAAAATTAGTATTTGCGTGAGGGATAGTAAGGGCGGCGAGGAACGAGCCGGTGCAGAATGCAATGAAGCACGAAATGAAATGAAGCCCTGCATAGCCCGACCGTTTTGCCCTGGATAAAGCCAAGGCAATCGGGCACGTCCTAAAATTAATATTAAAAGAAACCTAACTTGTTTTTGTTGTAGGAAATCAGCATATTTTTAGTCTGACGGTAATGATCAAGCATCATTTTATGATTTTCTCTTCCTATTCCAGACTGTTTGTACCCTCCGAAAGGTGCTCCTGCCGGATATGAATGATATTGATTGACCCAAACTCTTCCTGCCTCAATCTGACGCGGAATATTGTACAGCTGATGGGCATCCCTAGTCCAAACTCCGGCTCCTAGTCCGTAGATGGTATCATTGGCTATCTTTATGGCTTCTTCTTCATCTTTAAAGGTTGTAAATGCCAACACAGGACCAAAGATTTCTTCCTGAAAGATCCTCATCTTATTGTTTCCTTTAAAAATAGTTGGCTGGATATAAAATCCGTCTTCAAGGTCTTCTCCCAGGTTATTTACATTTCCTCCTACCAAAACTTCTGCTCCCTCTTCTACTCCTAGTTGAATATAAGACAATATCTTGTCTTTTTGGATCTGAGAAGCCTGTGCTCCCATCATTACCGTTTTATCCAGTGGGTTTCCTACCTTAATGGCCTTTACTCTTTCTACTACTCTTTCAATAAAGGCATCTGCAATTCCTTCCTGAACCAGTAACCTTGACGGACATGTACAAATTTCTCCTTGGTTAAGGGCGAAAAGTACAGCTCCCTCAATGGCTTTATCTAAAAATTCATCGTCTGCATCCATCACAGAATTGAAGAATACATTGGGTGACTTTCCTCCTAACTCTAATGTTACAGGAATGATGTTTTCGGTTGCATATTGCATCACTAAACGTCCTGTAGCTGTAGATCCTGTAAATGCTGCCTTGGCAACTTTAGGATTAGTAACCAATGCTCTTCCCAGTTCTGCTCCAAAGCCATTCACAATATTGATGACTCCTGCCGGCAATAAATCTCCGATGAGTTCCATTAACACCATGATAGACACCGGCGTACTTTCTGCAGGCTTTAAGACTACACAATTTCCTGCCGCTAATGCTGGGGCAAGTTTCCAAACAGCCATCAGTATTGGGAAGTTCCAAGGGATGATCTGTGCGATTACCCCCAGAGGCTCATGTACAATTAAGGACACAGTGTCTTTATCCAATTCATTATGTGATCCCTCATCTGCACGAATTACGGATGCAAAATATCTGAAATGATCTATTGCAAGAGGCATGTCTGCAGCCAGAGTTTCTCTTACCGCCTTACCGTTATCAATGGTTTCTACTGTAGCAAGATATTCCAGATTTTGTTCTATTCTGTCTGCAATCTTATTGAGGATAATGCTTCTTTCTGTAGATGATGTATTTTTCCAGGTTTGGAAGGCTTTTTCTGCTGCATCTACAGCCAGATCCAAATCTTCCTTGGATGAATGGGCTACCTGAGTGAACTTTTTACCATCCACTGGTGAAACTACATCAAAATATTGTCCTTTAACCGGTGGCGTAAATTTACCGCCAATATAGTTATCGTATCTGTCTTTAAATTCTGGACGCTGTAAAAGAGTCGTTGATCTTGGTTCTGTAATTGTGCTCATATTAGTATTGTTTATATTTTTCGATGATGCCAAATTACATGTACAACCCGAAAAAAACATAGCACAATCGTATAAAAAAGGTGCAAAATAGTATCAGGGTTCTAATTTTATCATTTTATTAACAACAACATAGGCTCATATTTTATATATTTGAAATACCAGTTTTCAAAAAATATTTAGAAATGAATAACAATAGCAAGTTTTTATTAAACACTCCTGAATTAACTCAGGAGAGACATCTATTGAGTCTTGTTGAAAACCAGACCACATTCAATCTAAACAATTGTGAATTCAGTATATACGAAACCCATAAGGCCGCTTTTGGGGTAAAACTTCACTTTGAAAACATTGCCTTTACAGCCATGCTAAGAGGGAAAAAGCATATGAAACTGGATAATAAGACCAATTATTTTGATTATTTTCCGGGGGAAAGTATTCTGGTTGCTCCTGGGGAAACCATGGTCATTGATTTTCCTGAGGCAGATGAAACGGCTACACAATGTATTTCCTTAAGTTTAAATCCTGATTTTATAGAGGATTCTCTCAATTATTTAAATTATCACCTTCCAAAGGTAGATGAGTCTTCACAATGGAATATTCAACTGGACGAATATTTTCTTTTTAATAATCAGGCCTTGGCTTCTGCAACCAATAATATTATGAGAATTGCCATGGATGATAATTCTCAAAAGGATATTATGGCTGATTTTGCACTGAAAGAGCTTCTGATAAGACTTATGCAAACACAGGCAAGAAGTCTGGTGGAAAAAAATCTTGTAAAAAACAGATCAAGAATGGGATTTGTGGTGGATTATATTAAGAGAAATCTGCACCAGAAATTATCAATTGACAGCATTGCTAAGCTTGCGTATGTGAGTAAATCCAACTTTTTTAAAATGTTTAGAGATGAGCTTGGAGTTTCCCCGAATGATTTTATTTTACAGGAAAGAATCAGCAAGGCAAAAGAGTTATTGGCAGGACAGAACAGCATTAAGGAAACTGCTTTTCAAACCGGATTTTCCGATACCAATTATTTCACAAGAGTATTTAAACAACTTGTAGGAGTTACTCCAAAAAATTATCAGAATGGAAAAATATTCTCCAGATAATTGTTTATGATGATTTGTAATTCCTAAGGTTTATTGATAAAAAATCCCCTGAAGTAAAGACTTCAGGGGTATTTTTATAATGATTAATATTTATCATTTTGTAAAGCATTCGGGTTTGCCGAAGTTTCCTTGATAGGAATAGGTAATGTATACCTATAATCACCATTAGGAAGATTCTTAACCGGAATGATGTCATCTGTAGGATTTCTGTCCATCTCTACGTTTGCCAATACTGCAAGTCTTTTCAGATCGACATAACGGTGTCCCTCAAGTGCCAATTCAATTCTACGCTCTTTCAAAATATCAGCGTAAGCAAATTGTGCACCTGTATAACTAGGTGTTACAGCAGAACCAAGGTAATTTCTTGCCTCTCTTACTTTCTGAATTAAGTCATGAGCTGTTGAAAGATTACCAGCCGCTACTTCAGCTTCAGCTAGAATGAAATACATTTCTGACAATCTGAAAACCTTAACATCATTTCTTGTAGGTGTATTTGTTTTACCAGGATATTTGTCAATAACCAAAGCGTCTTCTCTCGTAGTTCCAGCTGTTGCACTTGCATAATTAGCCTTTGGAACTGATGTTGGATCTACGTAAGCATACTTTCTGATATCTCCAGGAATATTCTGAAACAAGTTGTATAAGTTTCTTCCCCAGAACCACATTGGTGTGCCATCAATATTAGATTGGTTGGTATTCCATCTTGAACCTATAGTTCCTCCGGCTCCTAATGGAAGTCTGTTTAATGAGAAGATAACTTCACCTCTTGCTGAATCATTCCATAGATTTCTATATGGGTTGAAAGAAGATGCAATTCCATAAAAGGCAGCATTCCATTCTTTTGAACCTATTTCAGGAGCATTACCCCCTGCAGGCTTCGATGGATCTGCGATGGTAAGCTTCAAACCTGAGTTTGAAATTACTTCGTTTGCATATTGTTTTGCTAAAACTGTATTTCCTCTGTAAAGGTTAAAACGAGCCGTAACAGCATTTACAAATCCTTTATCTGTAGCATATCTTCCTCCTGCTGTAGAAGAATATTCTAATATTCCTCTTGCGTAATCTAAGTCAGCATTAATGAAATCATATACATCCTGATTCTTAGATCTAGGTAATTTAGCATCTGTAGCCGGAACATCTTTTAGAAGAATTACTCCTAGTTCGTTAGGGTTTTTCATATCAGCAGAGAAGTATGCCTCTAGCTGTACATAACAATACGCTCTGATTGCTCTGGCTTGAGCAAGGATCTCATTATATGCTTTTTGTTCATCTGTATTAGCAGGTGTAACTTTCTTTGCTCCTTCAAGCAATCTGTTCACTCTGTTAATAACTTTATAATTATTTAACCAGATCCCATCACTTGCTACACTGTTTACAGTTCCTCCAGTTACTACAGGGCTTGCTGCATCAAGAAAATGTCTGTGTAAAGAGTACTCCTGGCCTCCACTTCCTGAACCCGGCTTTACCTCATCTGTAAATACGGCTGTAAAATAGATCTCCTCAATTGGATCCAACTGAGCATATATAGATCCGTTTAAAACTTCATTTAAGTTAGCAACACTTGTATATAATTCATTCTCCTGTAATTCTCCAGGTTGTCTGATATCAAGTGCATCCTGGCAGCTGTTTAATGTAAATGCTGCAGATGATAAAGTTGCTACAACTAATATTGTATTGATAATTCTTTTCATAATTTTTCTCTATTAAAAATCAACATTTAAACCTACCGATACGGTTTTTGGGTTTGGATAGACGTTTAGTGAATACGAAGTAATTGGCTCCGGATCAAATCCTTTCCAATCTGTCCAAGTAAAAAGGTTTTCTGCCTGAACAAATACCTTGATACCTCTTACCGGTAATTTACCTAGTTGACTTTTGCTAAAGTTATATCCTAAAGTAACATTTTTAAGTCTGATAAAATCTGATCTGTGTAAAAATCTGTCTGAAGCACCTAAGCTTAGGTTGGTTGCTTTCAAAGCAGGAACATCCGTATCTCTATTTTGAGGAGTCCATGCGTTCAACAAGTCTGCAGAAAGGTTTCTGTTAGCAGCTGCACTCGGATCAAATACCCAAGACTGTAAGTTATCATAGATCCACCCTCCTTGTTGGAAAGAGAATAATGTATCAAAGAACCAGCCTTTGTGTTGGAAGTTAAATCCAAAACCTCCTGTAAATTTCGCATATCTTGACTTTCCTGTCAGTCTTCTGTCTGCAGCTGTTGGAGCTTCAGTAATGTTTCCGTTTTTATCTAAGAACTGTAGATTTCCGTTTTCACGATTTACTCCAAGGTATGGGTATAACTGGAACTGACCTGCAGGACCTCCAATAGCATTTACTACATCTCCTGCAAGGTTTTCGCTATCCATGGAAACAATTTTATTAGAGTTATATGCCGCGTTTGCGAAAATAGATAATTTCGTATTTTCGTTTCTGATCACGTTATACTTAATTAACCCCTCAATACCTTTGTTATCAAGAATACCGTCATTTCCTCTAATAGAATAATATCCTGTAGTTGCAGATACTTGAAGATCATTGAACATTCTGGATGTTCTCTTCTGGTAATAATCTACACTACCTTCAATTAAACCTTTAAAGTTATAATCTATACCGATATTCGTTTGTTTTACCTGCTCCCATTTTAAATAAGGGTTTGACAAGTTAACAAAGTTGTATCCCAAAATATTCTGATATCCTGAAATACCATCATATAGATCAAGGAAGTTATTTGGAAGTAATGCCAATGGGTTAGAGTTATCAGTCGCAATACCTAAATTCTGGTTACCAGTAGTACCGATTGAAGCTCTTAATTTCAATAATCTGAATCCTGAATTAGCCATGAAATCTTCTTTGTCGATATTCCATCTTGCTGCAACTGACCAGAAAGTCTCCCATCTGTTGGTAGGAAGGAAACGGTAAGATCCGTCTCTTCTTACAACTCCACTTACTCCATATTTGTCTTTGAAATCATAATCTACTGTTCCAAAATAAGCCAAGGTACCAGCGGTTACTTTTGTAGCACTTACAGAAGGTCTGTAAAGATTTGGTGTATCAGGGTTAAAAGGAATATAACCTGTTCCTGCACCAAATTCCCATTGTAATGGATTTAGACCATTTTGTCTCTGAGTAGTTGAATTAACATGTGCCTTGATATAATCCATATAAGCACCAGCACTAATCGTATGATCTCCAAAAGACTTATTGAATGAAATATTCGTAATACTGTTGAAAGTTAAGTCTCTTGTTGTAGAGAACTCTTCACTACCTCCATATTTAGACTGATCTCCATTGGCTACGCTAATGGAAAGGTATCCTAGTGGTGATCTTGCGAAAGTTCTTTCGTATTCCTTATATTCAATACCTGTTCTGTTTCCAATGCTAAGGAAATCTGTGATCTTATAGTTCACATTTGCATTTGCAGAAATACTTAATTCTGTAAATCTGTTTCTGATTCCTCCATTAATGTTATCCTGAAGAACCCATTGACGGTTATTAGTAGCATCAGATTTAATTGCGTTGAATAACTCACTACCATTAGCATATGGAGAAGGTCCTATGTAAGGTCTTGAAAGTATTCCACCGAATAAAGGGTTTTGAAGAGTATTGCTGGAGATTTTAGAATTCGTTTCATCATCCAACTGGTTTCTTTTGGAATATCCTAAACCAATGATAGAACCGAAAGTTAACTTTCCATTTTTAGATTTACCGTTAAGGTTATTTCTCATTGTAAATCTCTTGAAGTCTGTAGATCTTACAGTCCCTTCGCTTTCTAAGTATCCAAGAGAGAAGAAGTTATTGATATTTTCTCCACCTCCGGTAATAGACAAGTTATGCTGTTGAGAGATACCAACACGGGTAAATTGCTTATTCCAATCTGTATCTGTTCCCCAGTTATTAATCTGGTCGTTTGTTAAAGATTTTCCTTTACCTGTCTGTAAATTTTTCTGAATATATAACAACTGCTGAGCATTTGCCATATTATAGTTTGCTTCAGGCAGTTGGCTGAAAGAAGTCAATGCATCGTAAGAAACCTTTAATCCTGAATTAAATTTCCCTCCTTTTGTAGTAATTACTACAACTCCATTTGCAGCTCTGTTACCATAGATTGCTGTTGCCTGAGCATCTTTCAGGATACTGAATGTTTCAATATCATAAGAGTTCAGGTTTCTGAACTGAGAACCTGAGGTAATTACCCCATCTACCACGTATAAAGGATCCGTAGAACCATTAAGTGAGCTTGTTCCTCTAATCAGAATATTAAATTTCCCAGAACCTGGAGAACCAGAGGCTGAGTTCACTACAATACCAGGAGCAGTCCCCTGAATTGAGCTTAATACTGAGATGTTAGGTCTGTTTTCCAAGGTTTCGGCACCTACTGTTACCGAAGAGGTTGTAGTTTTAGCTTTGGTAGCAGTTTTGCTATACCCTAAAACAACTACTTCCTCAATCTTAGTTTCTTTGTCCTTACTGTTCTTAGATTCTTTTTCTTGAGCAAGTACAGCTTGGCCTGTGAAAAACAAGACTCCTGCTGTCAAAACACGCAATTTCATATTCATATTAACAGATTTTAATATATTCAAGGGGACAAATATGTTAATAAATATTAACAACATCAATTTATCAAACCTTGAAAACCCGCTACCAGAACAGGATTATCCGCATCAATCTCTAAAGAACACTAAAGAAAAAATTTAATTGCTTTTAAAACTTTAAGAAAAAACAAAGCATTTTAAACAATAAGGGAATATTAACAAAAATCAAAATAAAAATCAAAGTACTTCATTTTATTCAATAAAGTGAAAAATATAAACAACAATTAATATTATCAATGAAAAAAATTAAATACATTTTTTCTTAATTTCAATTAAAACAGGGAAAAACAGACGCTACTTCCCCATAATTCACCTCAAAAACAACCTCATAAAAAACAGGGAGACCACCTTAAAAGGCAGTCTCCCTACAGTTAAAATTAAAAATTTGTTAATATATGCGATTCAAAAATCGGTTCAAATTGATAGGCATTTCAGAAATATTTTCATGTTTCTTTTTGCCCTTTAAAAATTATATTTTCCAAAATAACTTTTATTCTTTTTCAACAAACCTTTAATGGGTTGGTTTTACCATTGTGGGTTTTGCTGAGCCGCAAGAGTTGGATTATTCACTATCTCATCATTTGGAATAGGCCATAGTATTCTGAAATCTGTTTTTGGAATCATAGCAACACCTAACGGTCCTGTATATGGAGTACCCAATGTAAAGGCAGACCCTGGAGGCGTAGAGTTAGCTACCTTAGCCGGAATACCAGGTGTAGGTACCAAATCATCATAAAGCAATCTATGAATATCCCCCCATCTCATTCCCTCTCCAAGGAATTCAATTCTTCTTTCTGTAATAATAGCATCTACAAGTTCTGTTGCATTCGCGAATGAAGCAGCAGTATATTGTTGAGTACCTGGAGTTGCCAACGATCTGTTTCTCACCATATTCAGATAAGTAATAGCTGAAGCTGTATTACCCTGTCTTGCATATGCTTCTGCCATAGACAGAATTACTTCTGCATATCTCATGATTGGAGATCCATCCGATAGATTGGTAACATCCTTATATTTATTCACATATTTCACTCCTGCAGCAGAAGTTCTTACCATTGCTGTTTCAGCTCTTCTCTTATCATCTGCCAGCCATCTTGAATTTCTCCAGATAATAGGGCTGATACATACCAAAGATCTATCTCTATACATAGATGCTAATCCGGCATTGGTACCAGGGTTTGTATTGGCTGAATTCTCAATGGAGAATACAGACTCAGAATTGTTATAATTATTAGCCAAAACGAATGGTACTTCAGGAGTAGCTGTAAGAGTATAAGCAGAACTTAGTTTTGTACCCTCGGTAAGTACCTTTGTCCAATCTCTCATATTAAGATAAGCTCTCACTTTCAAAGCGATTGCTGCTTCTTTAGTAGCTCTGGTAATTCTAGCATTACCTGATCTCGCAGATTTACTTGCGGTTAACAATTCCGCTTGATCCAAATCAGCAAGGATCTTTGTGTAAGTTTCTGCCACAGTTCCTCTTCCTATCTTAAGCGCCTCATCAATAGCAGCCGGGCTGGTAATGGCAGTGGTACGGTAAGGGATTCCGGGATGACTTGCGTTGGCAGTAAAATTATATGGGCGGGAGAAATGCTTCAATAATTCCAAGTGAGCCAATGCTCTTAGAAAATACATTTCACCTAAATAGTTATCACGTACAGCAGGTGTAATCACTCCGGTCTCTCCTGCTTTTTTCAAACCATCTATTGTAATATTTGCTTTGTTAACCAATCCATAACCATTCATCCAATAGTGTGAATTATTAGGAGAGCCTCCATCATAAGTTGCCGTATATGTCAATTGGTAAAAAGTAGCCGTATTCACCATATCCTCTCCACGTACGTCATTTTGCTCCACGTAAGCAGCTCCAAAAACATATCCTCTAGGCGTATTGGCAGCATCCGGTGCCGTTTTATAAATTCCGTTCTGTGCCGCATTATACACCCCCATCACTGCCAAATCTACATTGACTGCAGAGGTAAAGGCAATCTCCTCATACAGGTTATTATAAGGTTGTAAATCTAGAGTCTCCCTGTCTGAGCAAGAGCTCACCATCGCCATTAATAATGATACCGATAAAACAGACAACCCTCTTCTTATTATATTATTATTTTTCATTGTTATTTTATTTTATAGTGAAACATTAAAGCCCATGCTAAATACTCTCTGACGAGGAGTTCCATTAAAGTCTACCCCAGCATTCTCCATTTCAGGATCAAGTCCTTTGTATTTGGTAATGATGAATGCATTCTGAGCCTGGAAGTAAATCCTTAGATTTCTCACCCCAATAGACTTAAGAACATCCTTAGGGAAAGTATACCCTAAGCTGATCACATCAAACTTCACGAAGCTTCCATCTTCCAGGAATCTTGAAGTAGCATTACTTGTCTGGTTACTCAATGTATTGTCTCCAAATATTAATCTAGGCGTCAATCCATCTCCTGGATTTGAAGGACTTTGCCATCTTCCAAGAATTTCTGTTGAGTTGTTGTTGAAGTTCAAGGTCATCAAGTCTCTTCTTGTAGCATTGAATACCTTGTTACCACCACTGAATCTAACCGTGGTACCAAAATCAAAGTCATAGAATCTGAATTTAAGTCCAAGTGCTCCAAAATATTTCGGTAATGTATTTCCTAGTACTTTTTTATCAGATAAGCCTAATGTAGAAGATTTGCTTACATCATTAGGATTGGAAGGATCGAAAACTGCATATGAACCTTGTCCTACAAGCCCTTGAACCAAGCTTCCATCTGCCTTGTAATAAACCGGGTTACCATTCGCAGCGTTCACTCCCCAATAGTCAAATCCATAGATAGATCTCAAGGATTCTCCTACACGGATAATGTTGTTTGCGCTAGAGAAAATATCAGCATTGTTATTAGCAAGAGCCAATACCTTGTTGCTCATTAATGTCAGGTTGGCATTCACATCCAATCCGAATTTTTCAGTATTAATAACGTTGTAGTCCACTGAAAATTCAAATCCTTTGTTCTTCATATCTCCAATATTCTTGAAAATACTGTTGTTAGGTACTCCCAATGATGGAGCCAACGGAGCTTCAATAATCATGTCCGTAACTTTGTTCTCAAAATAATCAAAAGTAAATTTCAATCTATTGCTGAACAAGGCAAGGTCAACCCCTAAATCATATTTGTTACTCGTTTCCCATTTTAGATCAGGGTTATAAATTTGTGAATAGGCAACTCCAGTGTAATCCGCATATTTGTAATTGCTGAACAATCCTAAATATGGGTAATTACCAATATCTGTATTTCCAACTTTAGCATAGGAAGCTCTTACTTTAAAATCAGAAACTACATTGCTGATCTTTTCCATAAAGTTTTCCTTGCTTATTGTCCATCCCACAGACACTCCCGGGAAGTTACCCCACTTGTTGTTCATTGGTAATGAAGAAAGCCCATCTCTTCTTATGGATGCCTGTAAGAAATATTTACCTGCATAGTTATAGTTAAATCTTCCAGCATATGATAATATTCCCTGCTCTGTAATTCCTCCTCCTGACTGTGGTGTTCCCACAGAATTGGAAATAATTCCATTATTAAAGAAAGGAGTGGACAGATTTGTTCCACCGCCATAGAAGCTTTGCAGCTTTTGTTTTTGGTATTCATATACCGCTACAGCTCCAATATTATGTTTTTCTCCAAAAGTTTTATTGAATGTCAAGATATTTTGGATGTTCCCTCTTAGATAATCTGAAAAGTCATTTCTGATATATCCATTGGATCCACGTCCATCACCATGTATAGGATTCCAATATACAAACCCTTTGGTTTGCGACTGGTCAACACTCACCTGGAATCTGTAGGACAGGTAAGGTAAGAATCTAATATCTGAATAAAGAGACCCAATTAATCTGTTTACACTGGACCTCATTTTATTATTGTTAAGGGCATATACGATGTTCGTAATATTATCCCCTGCAAGCAATGCGTTTTGCCATCTACCCACTACTCTTGGATCAGTAGCATCAATGTTATACCCTGTTGGGCTTTTAGGATCAAAGATTGGTGTATTCGGCAGCTGCTTAATAGCATTGTAAATATTCCCTGAAAGCGATGATGCTCCCGTATTAAGTCCTACATAATCTGTTTTTGTAAAACTAAGGTTTGTTCCAATCTTCATCCATTCAAATGCCTGATGATCAACATTGGCTCTTGTTGAGAATCTCTGCATTTCATTAGGAATGGCAACCCCTTCCTGCTTGGTGTACCCTATGGAAGTGTAGTAACTTGATTTCCCAAATGAACCTGAAGCGGATAATGTATTATCGGTTTGGAATGCAGCTGATCTTAGAACAGCTTTCTGCCAGTCTGTATTATATTCTGTTCCAAATGCAATGGCTGACTGCCCTGCATTTGATCTTTTCTCGTTGGAAATGGCAATAAAGTCAGGTGTTTGAAGTAGATTATACAAGCCTACTGGCATTGCATATCCTGCATAGTTACTGAAATTAAGGCTTAATTTTCCTCCTTTTCCTTTTTTAGTAGTTATTAAGATCACCCCATTGGCAGCTCTTGATCCATAGATTGCTGTTGCAGCACCATCTTTCAAAACCTCAAAGGATTCAATGTCATTAGGGTTAATATCCCCCAAACCATTGGTAGCGGTTTGTCCTCCTACATCTCCGGAAAAGATAGGGATACCATCTACAATATACAATGGTGATGTTCCTGAAGTAATGGATGCAATTCCTCTAATTCTTACTCTTGGAGCCTCTCCCAAGATACCGGTTGTACTGGTAATCTGGACACCCGCAGCCTTACCTGCCAATTGCTGTTCAAAACTTGGAGCAGCAATACTCGCAACATCAGCAGCTTTAATGGATGTTACAGCGCCTGTAACTTCTTTTTTCTTCTGGGTTCCGTACCCCACCACCAAGACTTCTTCAATTTCTTTTGTGGAAACCGTGTCTTTTTTCACCTTTTGTGCCATCACGCCTTGCCCTATAAAAAAAAGGACTCCAGCGCTTAACACTGATAATTTTCCATTCATATTAACAAATTTTAAGATATTCCGATCACAAATATGTTAATAAGAAAGATCAGATTCAAATGAAAATATCCTATCAAACAATCGATTGAAGTGAAAAATATTAACTAAAAAAGAAAAATAAATTAATAAATACTGTTAAATTTAATTTATTATTGAAAATATTTAAAAGCAATTTAACTTTAACAAAATATTAACAGCAGTTAAAAAAAATACTACATTACATTAAAATTAAAAAATAAATGAAAAATATTAATCAAAATATAAATTATAAAGAAAAAAATTCAATATTTAAAATAACAATTCGTTATGATTTTAAGAAAAAATATAACAAATTGACAATTAAAATCTCCAAAAACATATAAAAAAGTAAAGCATCCCAATATTTGAGATGCTTTTTATAATTTTAAATCGAAAAATACTATTTCTTAAAACTATAGTATCTTGCCCCATTCAAAACAGGGTTTCCAAATTCGACAGAATCAAGACCAAACCCTTTGTAATCAGCATTTACAGACATATTCAACTGTTTTCTATGAAGTTTTTCATAGGTATCAAAATCAATAGCAGTTCTATTCTTTAAGTTTTCGAATAGATTCCATTTTTCTGCTACTTTTTTCCAGCTTTCAGAAATCTTACCGGCAAAAACCTTGGACTTTGATCCACTACCATAGCCAAAGAATCCAATTTCCTTTCCTGACAAATCTTCATTCTCGTTAAAAGAAGTTTGTAAGCCGGATAGGAATGCCATAAAAATGGAGGCCGTATACATATTTCCTATTTCGGAAGAAGCTCTTTGAGTCTTTTCTATTGCATCATTAATTAATTGCATATAATTTTCAGATTTTGCAACAACTTTCTGCTCTTCAGGAGTTTCATAGGGCAGTCCGTTTTCAAGACTGTAAATTTCAGTAAATATTCTTTTTCCATGGAAAGCATAAGGAAGATGAAAAACAATATATTTCCAATCCTGATAAGGTTTTTCTTTACCTGTAACCTCTTTATAATGCTGATACGCTTCTCTTATTCTATCCTGATAGCACTGATTAGAGTACTGCCCATCAAATACCGGTTCGTCTGTAAAAATCTCAATTTTATCAGGATAAACATCAGGAGCCCCACTCAGGTCTTCTTTTTTATATTGTCTTCTTGGTTTGAAAAAATCAAAAACACTTTCCGTAGCAACGCCCCAATGGTTATCAATTTCAAGAAGATCAGGTTGAGCAGACACCAGAAGCGAAACTGCACCGCCACCTTGTGTGTATTCTCCGGAGGAAGCCAGTTCATATTTTGCATAGTCGCTAGAAATTACGACTGCTTTTTTATCAGGGTTTACTCTTACAAAATCCAAAGCGTTATGAAGAGCATCTACTCCTCCTACACAGGCAAAAGTCATGTCTACAACATCACAATTTCTGAATACTCTCTCCCCAAAATCGGCTTCCAATACCTTTTCCACCATCTGCATTGCATAAGAAGCTGTAGGTTTAGCAGCATCTAAGGCACTTTCCGTTCCGAGATAAATCCTTGCAATATCTTTGGGGTTGATACTATAGTCTTTTATTAACCTTAGTAGTGCTTCTGCTGCAAAAGTAGCAGCATCTTCGTGTACGTCGGGAAGTCCCATTTTATGAAGTCCTAACCCCTTCTCCAATTTGGCAGGTTCTATTCCTCTTTTTTCAGCTAAATCTTTAATTTCCAGATATAAAGAAGGTACATAGTAGCTTGCCGCCTCAATTCCAAAACTCATAATTTTCTAAATTTTAAACGAATTTATGAAAGATAACGCAAAAAACAGCGGTAAAAACCGCTGTTTTTTATAATATTAATAAGAAAAGAAAAGCCGACCCATTCTGCCGGCTTTATATTTTACTTATAATTTTCAATTGCTTTATTCAATACATCAATTTGCTTATTGATGCTTGCTGCATTCTGTGGATTTTGTTTTAACAGTTCCATCTTTTTACTCAAACCATCTTTTAGGATTTGAACCATCATCATTTTAGCCTGTGGGTTATCTGTCATTTGATTTTTGGCATATCCTGCTATTTTAGTAATGCTTTCGGTTGCTGCCAGATTATCTGAGGTCATGATCCAGTTAAAACCTTCTTCTGCCGCTTTTCCTAATTCAGGATTTTGAAATTTAATAAATGGATAAAACACTGCTATTCGAGCAATATTTGACATTTGAGATGTCACTTTATTCTTTACAATAATAGGAAGTAATTGGGCCTGCAATTCTTCTGATGCGCCCTCAAGATCAATTTTGTCTGCAAAGCTATTTGCTTTTGACGGATCTATGGTTACAATAGCACCTAAGGAACTTCCTTTTACGGCATTTGAAACAGCACCCATTCCTTTTTCAAAGATTGGAAGATATTTTTTATCTTTTGTTTTGGCCAAAGCAGCAATAGCAGCAGCCTGCGTTAATGTTTTAGGGTCAATAGAGGCTAATTTTTCTACTTCAGCACCTAAAGCTTTCATTTGCTCAGGATTTGAAAGATCCATTAATTGCAATGCCTGAATTCTCACTCTAAAGAATGGATCCTTAAGAGCGGCAGACAATAATTTTATTGCAGCCGGGCTTTTTCCTAACTGATCTTTTATTCCTGCTAAAGCATTATACTTGTTTTTAAACTCCTTAGAGTTCGTAAACTGCATCAAATTCTGCTCCGGAGTTTTCTTATCTGTAATCTCTGCCAGTAGAACACCATCTGCATTGATATTTACTAAGTCCGGAGTTTTTGAAACATCAAAACTGAACGTATTCTTTGCTTCTGCGTTTACCCAAACATTATATCTTTTTGGTTTTCCGTTATCATACACATCAATTGCCAGAGGAAACTCAAAAAGCGGTTCCTGAGTCTGGTTAATTGTAACTGACACCTGTTTTTTTACAGGTTCAAAAGTAAATGAAGAGTTGATCTTCGGGTTACCGTTTGAAAAATACCATTGATTAAAGAACCAATTCAAATCTCTTCCCGATACTTTTTCAAAGGAAAGTCTCAGTTGATGAGCTTCTGCATTCTGATATTCATAGGTTTTCAGGTAATCATTCATTCCGGCGAAGAAAGCATCATCTCCTAGATAACTTCTCAGCATATTTAGAATTCCTCCCCCTTTCTGATAAGTCACCAGGTCGAAAACATCTTCACGGGATTCATAGTTGAATCTTACAAGGTTTTTATTAAAGTCTGATGGATTATGAATATATCTGTTTACGTCTGTCATCAGGTGATAATCTGCCTGATCTTTTCCGTATTTGTATTCATTCCAAAGATATTCTGAGTAGTTGGCAAAAGATTCGTTTACGGTAAGGTTGCTCCAGCTTTCTGCGGTAACCAGATCTCCAAACCAGTGGTGGAATAATTCGTGGGCAATCGTATCTTCCCATGTATTTTCATCGATCAGCTGCCCTGGTTTTTGAAGAATATCACTTCCATGAAGGGTTGCTGTAGTATTTTCCATGGCACCACTTACATAGTTTCTACCGGAAATTTGTGCATACTTCGCCCAAGGATAGTCATAGTTCAGCTTTTTGGAGAAAAACTCGATCATTTCAGGAGTATTTCCGTAAATCTGCTTAGCATAAGGTTCATATTCTTTTTCAATATAGTAATCAACCGGAATATTTCTCCATTTATCCTTAACAATGGCATATTCACCTACTCCCATAAAGAAAAGATAGGTAGAGTGTCTTTTATCCATCACCCAATGATCCGTTCTAAGTCCATTGGATTCTTTCTGAGAATTTTTTAAAACACCGTTTGAAAGGGTTACATATTTATCAGGAACCGTCATATAGATTTCCTGTGTAGTCTTTTGGTTGGATTTATCAATGGTAGGGAACCACGCTGAAGAAGATTCTGTTTCTCCCTGCGTCCAGATCTGCGTAGGCATATCCGGTTCTGTTCCTTGTGCATTAATGAAGTAAAGTCCTTTTGCATCATTAATGGCCATACTTCCCTGTTGTTTTACTTCGTTTGGACGGGATGTATATTTGATATAAACTGTATAGTCCTGATTTTTCTGATAGGTTTTATCCAGAGTAATTTTCAGGATATCCTCTTTATATTCATATTTTAAAGGAGATTTTTTACCATTATTATCAAGGGCAACTTCATGAATCAGCATTCCCTTTGCATCAAGTATCAGTTCATTGGTAGCGTAGAAGTACGGTGAAGCAGTAAGCCATTCTTCTCCATTCATCTGTTCTTTCTGATAATCGAAGTTTACTTTCAGCTTGGTATGCTTAAGTTCTGTTACCTTGGTATGGGTAGCTCTGTACACC
Organism: Chryseobacterium aurantiacum; assembly: GCF_003020585.1. Lineage (GTDB taxonomy): Bacteria > Bacteroidota > Bacteroidia > Flavobacteriales > Weeksellaceae > Chryseobacterium > Chryseobacterium aurantiacum. Next base: position 836,325 of record NZ_PXUE01000001.1, on the reverse strand, counting down.
TTTTCTCTTCCTGAAGTTTCAGTTTGTGCTGATACATTTGTGGAAAATAAAATCCCAAGTATAGCAATTGATAAAATGGCCTTTCTCATCTGTCTACTTTATTATTATTTAGAATTATTTTTTTATTATGATGTCGAAAATATCATTGACAAGAGTTTCGTAATCCCCTGTTTTCAATTGTTCCTTTGTTTTGGCAAAGGCTTTTTTCAATTCACTTTCGGGGTTTTCGTCATCTACTATTTCTGCTGAAGTCACTCCTTTCAATTGAAGAATTGCATTCTTAAGCATTTCAGGATCTATATTCTCTTCAATATTTATTTTTAAATACTTCATGATTTATATTTGTAATTAAACATACTATTAATGCCCTTTTCAAAAGGAATTAGAATCCATTATGGATGTTCTTTCAAATTTAAAACTTATTTTAGAAACAATAGCCTGTTTTAGGCATTTTAAGTATTTAAAAATAAAGCAGAAATCATTTTACCCTGCTTATTTTTCCGTTTTGGTAAAGGAATACGGTTGCACAATCTGTTTTTCTCTCCATATTATAAACATGGATTTTTTTGGAATCAATGCCATTCATTTCAGACAGCATTGGACTTTCCCAGTTATTGTAGAAAATAGGTTCTCTAAAGGTAAAGTGAGGATTGGTCTTCAATTCATTAGATACATCATATTTCAAGCAGATTTCTCCACTCTCAATATGGTTTTCTTGAAGAGCAATATTGAGTTTACTGAATAGTTCATGATTAAACCGGCTTGCATAAATCCATGAATTTTTAACACTCATATCAGTGATCATAAGAAGAAAGACTACGACCGCAAAAAGGCTGCTGACTGTCTTGTTTTTCATTTTAAGCTTAAGAGAAACATATATAATTCCCGAAACTATAAAAAGTGTATAAAAAAGCCTTATGGCACCAAGGTTTCGATTATCAAACCCGAAAACTGTGGGAATATAGGATGAGAAAAGAAAAATACTCAATCCTAACAATATTGAAACCAGGGAAATGATCCCAAGACTTTTAAAACGATGCATCTGGCTTTTAAAATCATACGTGGAGAATATTTTATAAACGATTGAAGATACTATCAATGCGGATATTATTTCTACAATATGAATATTTTTAATGTTCAGTAATGCTTTGTACACTCCTACAAAAAGATCTTTGAAAAACAGTTTCACGGAATAGACGGCTACCTGCACAACTCTTTTAAACTCAAAAATCTTTCCTACTTCATCTCTTTGATAGGAATTAACGAATAGCTCCGGCTGAATTACTTTCCTGAAAAGGATAATGATTCCCGACGTAAGTAGGAGGAATAAAATTCTTTTTTTATTATTCTTCATTAAAAATAAATTCAAAAGAATCAACGGAAGAAAAATTTCATAGCTCAAAATGGAGGCAATAAAAAAAAGCGAACTCAGTATTATTTTCTCGCGAACGTAAATGAAATAAATACTTAATGAGAAAAAGATAGTTGCCAGGTTTGAGTTAAGCATAATGGAAGAAAACTGAATACTGGTTCCTATTAGGGAGCATGAGTACAGCAAAGTAATCAAACTTGCCAGTTCTTTTGACAGAATTCTTTTGGAAACGCAATAAATAGCAATTAGAGAGAGAGGAAAAAAGAGAACGCCTAAAACATAGATGTATTCATTAGACTTGGAAAAAAAAATCAAAGTTCCCGTGACAAATCCGGACACCGGCCTTGCAGCCATGGTAGTAGAGTCCAGAAAAGAATAAATATAACTGAAATAAGACTCAGAAATATACTTTGATTCGTAAAGTTTACTCAGGTCGTCCGAGACTACTATTTTCTCTTTAAAAACAGCCAGGCATATATAAAGATTGTAAACAATTATTAAGATATTCAGAAATATCAGATAACTATTGTTTAATTTTTTTTCCATATCATTTTTCAAAATTTGTGGTGAAAACTAGATTCTCACAAACATCAAAAATAATAGAAATATACCAATTACAAAAGGATATTAAAAATATCCGGTGACATATTAGATTGCTACCGGAGCCTTGATCCCCGGATGTGGATCATAGTTCTCTAAAGTAAAGTCTTCAAAACTGAAATCAAAGATATCTTTAACATCAGGATTCAGCTTCATGGTAGGAAACGTTCTGGTTTCTCTTGAAAGCTGTCTGTTCACCTGCTCAAAATGGTTGTTGTAAATATGAACATCTCCAAAACTGTGAACATAATCTCCTACTTCCAATTCACAAACCTGTGCTACCATCATCAACAGTAATGCATAGCTTGCAATATTGAAAGGAACGCCAAGAAAAACATCAGCACTTCTCTGATAAAGCTGAAGAGATAATTTCCCATCTGCTACATAAAACTGGAATAATGCATGACAAGGTGCCAATGCCATATTGGGAATTTCGGCTACATTCCAAGCAGAAACGATTAATCTTCGGGAATCCGGATTTTTTTTGATCTGATCAATAACCTCGGTGATCTGATCTACAACTTTTCCATCTGCTCCATTCCAGCTTCTCCATTGTGCTCCATAAACCGGTCCCAGATCTCCATTTTCATTTGCCCATTCGTCCCAGATGCTTACCCCGTTATCTTTAAGATACTTGATATTGGTTTCTCCTTTCAAAAACCAAAGCAATTCGTAGATAATGGACTTCAAATGCACTTTTTTAGTGGTTACCAATGGAAAGCCTTTTGACAGGTCATATCTCAGCTGATATCCGAACACACTCCTTGTTCCGGTGCCTGTTCTATCGGTTTTATCAGTTCCGTTATCTAAAATATGTTGTAAAAGGTCCAGGTAATTTTGCATTTTGAAAGGAATTTTATGCTTCAAATTTACTAAAAAAGCATTCAATATTTGAATGCTTTTTGAAATAGATATCAACGTTTTGTATTAAACATTTGTATATCTGATATCTACAAGTTATTGAAATCATCTATATCATGTTATGGAACTATAATACGGAAACGCTAATTTTTTCACTATTTCCATTGATGGATTTCACTTGTCCATAACTTTGTTTATCTATAAATTTATCATTTGAATAATCAATACTTACAGGACCGAATTTTATCAATTTCTGAAATTTACTCTGGTCGATAATATCCTTTGTTCCATAATCTATGGAAATATCACCTATCGTTTTCAACTTACCCATTCTGCTGTTATCGATAATATCATCAGGCCAATAATCTACGTTAAGTCCTCCTATTTTCTTTACTTTACCTGCTTTTTCTCTGGTGAAAGCAGAATCATCCCAATAATCTATAGAAATATTTCCGATGCTTTTCAGTTTACCATTTTTGGCACTGTCCCAGCCCAGTTCGTCCCAATAATCTATTGTAATACCACCTATGCTTTTAAGCTTTCCATATTTAACTTTATCGAAAGTTTTATCATTATAGTATTCTATTTTACCATTCAGGTCCGGAGCATTAAAATCGGAGATTAGCCCATCGGAATCCAATGTAATAACAAAACCATCTACTGTAAGTTTTACGGATTCCAGGTCATAGGTTTTTCCCGAAAGAACAGCTCTTACCTGTGCATTGACAACAAATCCGGCCAATAAAAAAGCAAAGAGAAGCACATTTTTAAATTTCATCATAATAAGGATTGATTTACCAGATGTTTTCAATATTCTGATTGATATTGTTAATGGTAAACACTTCTCCCATTTTCTTGCCAAACATTGCCTTCACTAAAGGAGACTCTGCTGATACGGTCATAATTTTCTGATTTTCAAAAACAATTTCTCCCATGGAAGCCGCCACATAGAACAATCCTTTATTGGTTTTCACCAAAGCTCCGTTCTGAACTTTTTCAGAAAGGTCTGCTGTTATTTTTTGTAAAACAGCCTGTTGATTCATAACTTCATTAAGCTGACGTTGCAGGTTATTAATTTCCTGCTGAAGCATTTCTCTACCTGTTTCATATTTGTCCCCCATTGAACTTTTCGTATCGTTATTGGAGGCACGTGTTTCATTGATCAGGTTTTCAAAATACTGGATCTTATCTGTTATTTTGGCTTTGAGTATGTTTATTATTTCCTGTTTATTCATTGTAATGATACTGTTAGGTAGTGAGAGGTAAAAACCACTCATCAAAATCATAAATTTTAATTCCCCTACTAATAGAGGGGAATATAGTATATTTAAAATCCTGTAATTAGCATGTTATAATTTCAGCCAGAATTTCAATGGTTTTAATTTTCATTTTTCAAATACGGCATAGTCTGAAACCTTGAAATTAAAATCCTTGCTTTCATCAAAGTTTCTTTTAGTTTTTTCAAAAACATTTCGGAATACTCCTGATAGGTTTCCGTCTTCAATGGTAAAGTCGACCGGTTCTTTTGACATATTTAAAACGACCAGTACTTCATTTTTTCCATTTTTTCTTACGTAGGCCAAAATTTTGTCATTGGCAGTTGTATTGAGAAGATAGGTGGTAACATTTGAATCTCCACCTCTTAAAGCAGGATTGGATGTTTTTAAATCTAATAATGTTTTATAGAAATCTGCAACCTGGTAGGTTTTATTCCACTTGATGACATCTTTTTCAAAAAATTCCAGTCTTTTCATATTGGGAAGTTCCTGACCTGAATAGATCAATGGAACACCATTCCATGTTGCCGAAAATACGGCCATAGGCTTTGCAATGACAGCATATTTTTCATATTCTGTTCCGTTCCATGAATTCTCATCGTGGTTGGCCGTAAACCAAGCCCTCATTGACTGATCACCAATATTAGAGTACTGTACCAGCAGGTTTTTCAATTCCTGAAGAGGTTCATTCTTTTTGTAATAATCTGCAGATTTATGCATCCATTTCCAGGAATAGCTTGCATCAAATACTTTTCCGTACTCAGGACTTTCCAGCTCATCAAATTCGCCTAGCCAAAAGAGAGGTTTTATTTTTTCTACTTCCGGACGTGCCTGCTGCCAGAAATCAACCTCTACCCATGAGGCAAGATCACATCTGAAACCATCAATATTGGTTTCTGTTACCCAGAACTTCATGGCATCAATCATTGCGTGACGCATTTCCTGATTTTTATAATCCAGCTCTATGATATCATCCATTCCGGAAGCAATGTGAAATTTCCCATCAGGATCTTTTAAATAAAATTCAGGGTGTGTTTTTGTCCAGACATGGTCCCATCCGGTATGATTGGCCACCCAGTCTATGATGACCTTGAAACCAAGTCTGTGTGCCTCATTCACCATATCCTTAAAATCTTCAAGTGTTCCGAATTCCGGATTGATGGAGGTATAATCTGCTGCTGCATAAGGGCTTCCCAGGCTTCCTTTTTTATTCTTCTGCGCAATGGGTGTAATGGGCATAAACCAAAGTGTCTTTACTCCCATTGATTTCAGTCGGGGCATTTCTTTTGCAAAGGCTTTAAAAGTTCCTTCCTGAGTATATTGTCTTATGTTTACTTCGTAGATATTTGTGTTGTGCTTCCAGTCTTTTGGCGAATCTGTCATCTTCCCTGTATTTTTTTGAGTGGTACAGGAAACAATTCCCAGACCAATTATGGCTAATAAAATTAATTTTTTCATTAATCTATTTTTAACAAAAGTAATAATTTTGGGCAGGAAAAGGGTAAAGAAGCAGAGAAAGGCGAAAAGATAACATTGAGTTACCTCCATTCAATAAAAAGCCCCGGATTAAAATCCGGGGCCTTCATTTTGTATCTTTTATATCTTATCTTTCGTCATCATTGTCGTCCTCATCATCAAAGACATCATCGTTGTAGTCTTCGTCTTCGTCATCATCGAAGCTATCATCTTCATCTGAGAAGTTCCCTCCTGCTCCGAAGTCATCTTCAAAGCTAAAATCATCGTCCATAAGAGGCATTGCTGATTTCTTTTTAGATCCTCCTCCATTTCCACTTTTGCTAGGAGCTTTTAAAGGAACATTTCCAAACCTGAAAACGGTAATAGGATAAGTAACTCCTTTTTTCTCGTCAATAGTCTCTACAAGTTCGCAATAAAACTCCCAAAGATCCAGAAGTCCATATTGGAACTGTGCTTTGTCTCCAGCATTTTCAAAAGCTTCATCAATGTACACATCTGACATAATCTCGCCATCACCATCATCACTCATATCTTCGAGTGGGACACTTTTTACGATTGTTCCATCACTCTCTAACAGATTAAAAGCAGAAAGTTCTTCTCCTTGCAGATTGAACGCACTTTTAATTCCTAAATGTAAATTCCATAGTGTTTGTTTTCCCTTAACTTCAATATCACGGAAAATATCCTCTTTCGCATCTAATATTACGCGGATTTTGTAAACCATATCAGTTTCTTAAATTACTTTTTTGCCTTTATAATTATGATAAATCTCTGGTGCAAATATATAATAAATGAGATGTGACAAAAAAATATTTCAGGATTTTTTAAATTATTTTTTTTTCTTACATTTTGACGAAATTATTTACTTTTTTCGAGCATAAAACTGAACTTGGTTCCTTCGAGGTAAACGCTTTCTACTGTAATATTTTCGTTATGAGCTTCAAGGATATGCTTTACAATAGCTAATCCTAATCCTGAACCTCCTTCTCTTCTGCTTCTGCTGGTTTCTACACGGTAGAATCTTTCAAAAATTCTTGGAAGAATTTCTGATTTGATCCCCATTCCGTTGTCTATCACTTCTATCAGCACCTTATTTTTTAAGACGCTTGTCTTCACTATAACCCTTGCTTCCTGCCTGTTTGCATAATGAATGGCATTTGAAATAAGGTTAATAAAAACTTGAGAAATCTTTTGTTTATCAGCTTCCACAAAGATTTGTGGATGAAGGGTCTGAATCTGTAATGTGGTATTGCGTTTTTCTGCTTCAAGATCAAGTAAGTCAAAAATCTCCTTGATAAGAAGATTGACATCAAATTTTGAAACGGTAAGGTTGATCTCTCCCGCTTCAAGCCTGTTGATCATATCAAGGTCTGTAACAATGGCAATAAGCCTTTCTACAGATTTGTCGATTCTTTCAAGGTATTTATCGCGAATGGTAAGATTATCCACTCCTCCGTCTCTTAGGGTTTCTACGTAACCCTGAATGGAAAACAGAGGGGTTTTAAGTTCATGGGAAACATTTCCGATATATTCTTTACGGTAGCTTTCCATTTCTTTCATCATGTCAATTTCCGTCACTTTCTGCTGATTCAGGTCTGAAAACCTTTCTCCCAGTTCCTTGATGGTAATGTTTTCATCATGGTCGTGAACAATCTCCTGAGGAAGAATCCCGGAAAGTCCTTTTACCTGTTTTCTACCATAATAATTGAACAAAAGTTCCAATACTACACAATTGATAATAAAGATCAGGATAACAGAAATTAACAGCCCTGTTTTAAACAAGGGAGTTTCGGAATAGATGTCTTTAAGTGAGTCGAAAACGACCACCAAAAAGAGCATTACCAGAGTCAAAAGACTGGAGGCAACAAGTGTAAGTCTGTAAAATTTCAATTTTACAAAGTTTTAATGATTGAACGTAAAGTTAAGGTTTTTAGATTATTAAACGATCAGTTTATATCCAATTCCTTTTAAAGTCTGGATGGTATTGATCCCTAATTTTTCTCTTAATCTTCTGATATGAACGTCTATGGTTCTTTCTCCTACAATAACATCGTTACCCCAAACTTTTTCCAGAATTTCTTCTCTCTTGAAAACTTTCTCTGTATTGGAAGCCAAAAGATAAAGTAAATCAAATTCTTTTTTAGGAAGCAGAAACTGTTGTCCGCTTTTGGAAACCCTGAAATTATCTTTATCAATAATAAGGTCACCAATTTCGATCAGTTTTGCATTATCGGAAACCTGAGAGGTTAATTGCAGTAATGCATTTACTTTAGAAATAAGGATTTTTGGTTTGATTAGTTTTACGACATAATCGTTAGCACCCGCCTGGAAACCGGCTAATTGAGAAAACTCTTCGCTTCTCGCAGAAAGGAAAACAATCAATGTTTTTTGAAGTTCTTTCACTTTACGAAGTTCCTGACAAGTTTCGATGCCGTCTTTTTCTGGCATCATTACATCTAGGAGGATCAGATCCGGAATTATTTCTTTTGCTTTTTCTATACCTTCGTTACCATTGGTAGCTGTATAGATATCATAACCTTCCTTTTCCAAATTGTAAGACAGAATCTCTAAAATGTCCAGTTCATCGTCTATTAAAAGAATTTTTTTGCTCATCTTCTAGTTTAAGAATTCCCACAAAAGTAACTATTTTCCGTGGTCTTCCTTATTTATGTTATGTTAACTAATTATTAAAAAACATATCATCGGTTTTGGATTTCAAAATCGATAACAAAAACAGTAAATAAATACATATAAATCAAATATACGAAACTATTATTATAATAAACAAAAAAAATACAATTATAAAAAACGAACATCAACAACAAAAAGTAATGTTCATCTATTAATATAAACTTCACAATTAATTAAGATTCTCCTAAACTTTTCCTGAAAACTTAGCCCTTATTTTGCCCCTGAAAAAGAAGTAAAATGAAAAAACAACTCCAAAAGAGTATTACGCTACTTGCTTTGTTTTCTGCAGGCTTTGCTTTTGCACAGAGCCAGATATTAGAAGGCAGGGTATTGGATGAGAAAGACAACACTCCTATAGAGGGTGTAAAAGTAAAGGTGAATGATCAGGAAGTAACTACTGATATTGCCGGTTATTACTCAATCAATCTGTCACCCGGTACCAATTACATTATAACGGTAAGCTCTAACGGATACAACAGAAAGGAAATCAGTGAAGTTATTGTAAAAAATGATGGTACCACTCACCTTGATATTGTTCTAGATAAGCCTGCTACTAAGGAGAAAGAAATTGAAGGAGTTGTCATAAAATCAAATGCAAGAAAGGAAACCATAGCTTCTACCATTGGTTTACAGAAAAATTCAGGGGTAGTTTCTCAGGTTATTGGTATTGAAGCTATTAAAAGAAGTCCGGATAGAAACACGGGAGAGGTTCTGAAAAGAGTTTCGGGGGTGAGTTTATTTGATGGAAAATATATTGTAGTAAGAGGTTTATCAGACCGTTATAATCAGGCCATGTTAAATGGTATTCAGTTATCCAGTACGGAGCCTGACAGAAAGACATTTTCTTTTGACCTTTTCCCCGCCAATGTTATTGAAACACTGGTAATTAACAAAACTTTTATTCCTGAATACACAGGTGAATGGGGAGGGGCTTTGATCCAGGTAAATACTAAGGATATTCCTAACAAAAATTTCTTCAATGCACAGATAGGTGTAGGTGGAAACTCCATTACAATGGGACAAGAGTTTCATATGCAAAAAGGTGGGAAATGGGACTTTTTAGGAATTGATGACGGATATAGAAAGCTTCCGACCAATATGCCTGCAAAAAATGCATTTACGGTCTTAACGGAAGCTCAGAAAACAGAAATTGGTAAAGGATATACCAAAAACATGGGCTACAATAGCGTAGGTTATCCTGAAAACCTAAGTTTACAGTTAGACGGAGGTTTCAATACCAAGTTATTCGGAAAGGATCTAGGGGTAATTGCAGTGCTAAACTACAGCAACAACAAAAGAAGAACTGAATCTACAAACCGTTTCTTTACCATCAACAACCAACTTGCTGATACGAACTTTGATTATTTCACTGAAAAATACAGCAATGATGTTACCTTGGGTGGAATGTTGAATTTTACTTTAAAACTTAACAACAACAATAAAATTTCCATTAAGAACATCATCACCAATAACTCGGTGAACCATATGTCTTTCAGATCCGGAAAGGACTTTGAATTTGATCCTATCAACGGAACCAATATCATAGCAAGAGAAACAGGGTTTAAAAATACTACATTCTATAACTCTACTCTTACCGGAACCCATAAGATAGATGCTCTTGGCGGATTTACCGTAAACTGGTACGGAAGCTTCGGGATCTTGGACCAATACATTCCATTGCTACAACGTTTACAGTATAACCAATATACCAATATAGAAGGAAGTCCTTATCTGGCGCTTATTTCCAATGGTCTTTCTCAAAAATCAGGAAGTGTTTTCTATTCTACCCTAAGCGATTATTTATACAATGCTGGTGGTGATATTTCTAAGACATTCACTTTATTTGGACAGAAGCAAACCATCAAAGGAGGATATTTATTCCAGGTAAAAGACAGAATATACAATTCAAGACCATTCTCTGTAAGGCTTGAAAGATATAACCAAGGTTTACTGTCTCAACCTTTTGAGACCATTTTTAATCAGGATAACTTTGGAACTGACGGTAGATTTACATTCGATGAGATTGCCGGAAATCAGTACAGATATATTGCCAACACCATTCTTAATGCGGGATATTTACAGTTTGACAACAACTTTACGCCTTGGTTAAGAGCTGTATGGGGATTAAGAGTTGAGAACTTTGACCAGTTAGTGGGAAGTACAAGAAAAAGTGATGACCGTTTTGTAAACACACGTGTAACAGACTTTTTACCAGCGCTTAACTTAACATTCAAGGTAAATCCTAAGATGAATGTACGTCTTGCCGGTTCACAAACTGTTGTAAGACCAGAGTTTAGAGAGGTTTCTCCTTTGGCTTATTATGATTTTGATTTGGGAGCTACTGTAATTGGTAGTAAAAATATTGAAAGAACTAAAATTACAAGTGCGGATCTTCGTTGGGAATATTACCCAAGAAATGGGGAGATCTTCTCGGTGGCAGGTTTCTATAAAAACTTCAAAAAACCAATCGAGCTATACTTCAACCAATCGGGGGTAGGAACGAGTAACACGTTCAACTATCTTAACGTAGACAAAGCAGATGCTTATGGAATAGAGGTTGAATTCAGAAAAAAACTTGATTTCATCTCTGCACTTAGAAACTTTACACTAGGTGGAAATGCCTCCAGAATCTGGAACAGAGTAACGGATGAAACCACGAAAATAGACAGACCAATGCAGGGGCAGTCTCCTTACACCATCAACGCCAGTCTTCAGTATGACACTGAAAAATCAGGATGGTCTTCTACTGTACTTTTCAACATGATCGGAAGAAGAATTCTTTATGTAGGAAATGATCAGGTTCCACCAATCTGGGAAGCTCCAAGACCTCTTTTAGACTTCCAGATTTCTAAAAAAATATGGAAAGACAAGGGTGAGCTAAAGCTAAATGTTTCAGATATCCTGAACCGTCGTGCTAAATTCTACCATGACCTTAATGACAATGGTAAATATGACAAAACAGATGCTCTTGCTATAGAAAGAGTAACAGGTACCAATATCAGCTTAACACTGGGGTACAAATTTTAATATATCCAATAAATAATCTAATAAAAATAATTTAATTCTTTATAACATGAAAAAGTTCGTTTTATATTCTTTAATGCTTGGCGCTCTAGTATCAACTACCGCTTGTAGAAATATAGAAGAAGATGGACCTACCATCGTTCAAGGTGGTGGTAACGGAAACGGAGAGACTGAAAACCTTATTCTTTCAGGAAAAATCACATCAAATCTTACCCTTAAAGCTAATAAAATCTATAAGCTAAGAGGATTAGTATACGTAACCAACGGAGCTACTTTAACCATCGAGCCAGGTACAAAAATTGTAGGTGAAGCTGATAAAAACGGAGCTTTAATTATTACAAGAGGAAGTAAAATAATGGCAGAAGGTACTGCTGCCAACCCAATTATCTTCACTTCAGAAAAACCAAGTCCGAAAAGAGGAGACTGGGCTGGTGTTGTTATCCTAGGAAACGCACCTACTAACGCATCTTTCGGAGGTGCTAACGGAGTTGGAGAGATTGAAGGAGGTATCAACAACTCTGAAGGTCTTGGACTTTATGGTGGAACTAATGCTGCTGATAACAGTGGTATCTTAAAATATGTAAGAATTGAATATGCAGGATATGCTTTCTTACCGGATAAAGAGGTTAACGGACTTACATTCGGAGGTGTAGGTAACGGAACTACTGTTGATTATGTAGAAGTTGCTTATGCTAATGATGACAGTTTTGAGTGGTTCGGAGGAACGGTAAACTGTTCTCACCTTATTTCTTACAAAGGTCTTGATGATGATTTCGATACTGATAACGGTTTCTCAGGAAATGTACAGTTCGGTATTGCTGTAAGAGATCCTCAGGTAGCGGACGTTTCAGGTTCTAACGCTTTTGAATCTGATAATGATGCTAATGGATCTTCTCTAACGCCTCAAACATCAGCTACATTCTCGAATATGACCATCATTGGGCCAATCAATTCTTCAAGCCCAGGTTCAATCAACTCATTGTTCCAGAATGCATTGCAAATTAGAAGAAACTCTTCTATTTCAGTATTCAACTCTGTTTTCACAGGATTCCCGGTTGGTTTATTCATTGATGCCACTAAAGGAACTCCAACAGATAATAATATCGTAGGTAATAAACTTTTCTTTGAAAACAATATTATAGCAGGAAGTACAACTCCTTTAAAATTCGGAGCATCTACTTCTACTCCTACAAGCTACACATTAAACGATCTTACAACATGGTTTAATGCTAAAGGAAACACCATCCTTGCTTCTACTGCTGATGTAAAACTTGCCGGTGCATGGGCTCCTGCAGGAACTACACCAAACTTTACTCCAGCTTCAGGTTCTCCACTATTAACAGGAGGAGCGTTTACCAATCCTAAACTAGCAACTTGGTTTACTCAGGTAACTTACAGAGGTGCCGTAAAAGATGCCAACGATACTTGGTATGCAGGATGGACAAACTTCAATTTATAGAACAATATAGTAATTAGATTTTATTCAATCAGAAGCCTTCGGAAAGATTTTCCGAAGGCTTTTTTTTACTGAATGATCAAAAATGATCAACAACAGCACTATTGAATGTTAAAACGTGTTAACATTGGAAATTCAAATTTTCTTGATTCCTGAGAAATAAAATAACTCCTCATCACCATATTCGACTTAATCTACATGATTTGGTTTAAATACAGATGAAATTGATCTATTTGTTTGTTTATTTAAACTCGATTATGCTCTTATTAAACAAAACCAGACTGGAGTATAACTCACAAAAAAAGCCACCGGAAAACTCCGATGGCATTCACAAAAAACAAGTGTATAAAAAATATATACATTTCATTTAACTTCTCCAAAACAGGTTCCCATCATGCATCAGGGCTTCTATTTTAGAGATTCTGGAAACCGCTTCTGCTGAACAAGAAGCATCTGTAAGCACAATGGCAGCTTCATCACCCGTCTTAGGCCATTGCTGGTTTCCTTTTTCATCCAGTGGAAGAATACTTTGAGTTGCAAATTGCAAAGCTCTTGACAATGCATGTTCTGTAGCATAGCCGTACAATTCTGCAATCAGATTGGCTTTCTGCAACATATTTCCAGACCCGAATGTACTCCAGTAATCCTGAACATTATCATTTCCAATCAGGACATTTACTCCATATTTTTTCAGCGTTGGGATAGGCATTATTGTTCCTTTAAAAGGTACAGAAGAAGCGATTCCCACCTTTCCTGTCGCCAGTCTTTCCGCTATTTGTTCAGCTTCTTTGGGAGAAAGATGTGCCAGGGCAAATGCATGGCTTATAAAAGTTTTTCCCTGAAGTGCAGGATTTTCAATCGCCTTATCAATCAGATAATTGATTGTTTTCATTCCCGACTCTCCTACTTCATGCAGGTGAATATCAATTCCTTTGTTATGATCAAGGGCAAGCTGCACTGTAAAGTCCATTACTTTCTCGATGCTTCCGTCAATACTCAATGGATCCAATCCTCCGATAAAGCCAACACTTTTTAGCTTGGCAGCTTCTTTCATTAAAGGCGCCGAAGCCGTATAGTATACACCATGCTGTGGAAAGGCAACCAATTCTGCTTTAAAGGAATCTTTTTTATTTTCGAGAGCCTGTTCCAAATGTTCAAGAGATTGTAATCCTGACGTAGGATCAATATTAAAATGGGTTCTCGCAAAATGAGTTCCATAATGCTGTTGAAGATTAATCAACTGCTCTGCCCTGCCTACTGAAGTTTTTAGCAGTTCCGGAATGATTTCCTGTTCATAAGCAATCATATCCTTTACCGTTCTTCTTTTCGGAGAAAGAGCCTGCCATGGAAGACCATATAATGTTTTGTCCAAATGGATGTGCATATCCCTGAAAGCAGGAAGCATCAGATATCCTTTGGCGTCTATTGCATCAGAAGCAGGATTGTTCGCTTGTACAGCCTTGATCTTTCCATCTTCAATATCAATACTGAAAAGGCCTGTTTTTGTTCCGATTACCTCTTCATTCTCATATTCAAAACCTGTTTCCAGGCGGACATTTTTCAGGGAATATTTTCCTTTTGCGGTTAATTGATAGGGAAATTGCATTCTTTAATATTTTAACACTACAAAATTACACCAGCTTCTGTTGAAAACCGGTGTATCAATTATGTCTTGTTTTGTATAAATTATTCCTTGAATTGAGATGGAGTCATTCCGGTCTGAGCTTTAAAGAACTTAGAAAAACTGGCATGGTCATAAAAACCAAGGTCGTAAACAATATCTTTTACAGACATTTCCGAAACCTTAAGAAGGCGCTTTGCTTCCAGTAAAATACGATCCTGAATAAGGGATGATGCGGAAGCATTGAGATTTTTTTTACATACAATATTCAGGTAGTTGGCAGAAATATTCAGTTTATCTGCATAAAAAGAAACCGATCTTTCTGTCCTGAAATGTTCATCAATAAGATGTAAAAATTTTGAAATGATTGGATTTGAATTGTAGACTTCAAAATCCTTAAAGGCTCCCTCCATTGATTGGCTTACCAATAAACCGATCAACTCACTTCTCTTTTGAATCAGTTCCCAAAAGATATTTTCTTTGGACAATTCTTTTTGAATGGCCTGAAATTCATATAAAAAAGTTGTAAAAACCTCTTTGGAAAGATTAATGACCGGATGGTTTTGATAATAAGAAGCGGAAAAACGCAATGAAGGCAAAAAACTTTCAAACCAATCTCTGCTGATCATCAACTGATAGCCTATTGTTTCTTTTTCAATCACCCATTGATGCACCTGATCAGGAAAAACCAGATGAATCTGATGATCTCCCACTTTATATTCCGTAAAATCTATGGTATGTGAGCCTACTCCGTGTTCAAAAAGATTAATGATAAAAAAATCATGCTTGTGGGGATCATCAATGGAACGTGCCCCGTAAAGTTCATTAAACAGTAAATTGCAGCCTTTAAGCTGATTCTCGCTAAACTCCTGAATTCCTAAAATGGGAAAATGATCTGTATGATAACTCACGCTACCTGAATTTCTCTTAAAATTAATAAAATTTATGAGAGAAAAAATTAAAATAGCCACAAAAGATACGGATACCCTTTGTGGCCAAAAAAACACTAACTAAATTATATATCTAAATTTTTAATTAACAGACAATTACCTCCTGTTAATAATACTTTTTTAATCTTATATAGACTAAGGGTTTAGAAAACAACATTTCCCTGATGCACCAATGATTCTACCTCTGATATTCTTGATACTGCTTCTGCAGAGCAACTGGCGTTCAATAAAACAAAATCTGCGTTATCTCCTGTTTTAGGCCATTGCTGAGTTCCTTTATCATCCAAAGGAAGGATATTTCCTGTTGCCAATTTTAAACTTCTTGATAATAAAAACTCGGTTGAATATCCATACAACTGTGCCATCAGATTGGCTTTTTGAAGTACACTTCCGGTCCCGAAGGTATTCCAGTGATCCACAATACTGTCATTTCCGGTTAATACCGTTACCTTGTGTTTGTATAATATGGGAATGGGCATAATCATTCTTCCAAAAGGAATAGTAGAAACAATCCCGATTTGTGCTTCGGCCAGTTTTTCGGCTACTTCTTCCTGTTTGGCAGCTTCTAATTTGGCTAAAATGAAGCAGTGGCTCAGGTAAGTTTTTCCTTTTAAAGATGGGTTTTCGTTCACTTTTTTAATAAGATACTCAACTGTTTTCAATCCGGAATCTCCTGTTTCATGCAAATGAATATCTATTCCTTTTTTATTGTCCAGGGCCAATTGAACGGTAAAGTCCATCACTTTTTCAATATCTCCATCTACATTGAACGGGTCTACTCCACCAATAAAATCAATATCCATCTTGGCAGCTTCTTTCAGATAAGGAGCTGAGTCTGTATAAAACACTCCATGCTGTGGAAAAGCTACCAATTCAGCACCGAAGCCTTTCTTTTTATTCTCTAAAGCCTTTTGCAGATTTTTTAGAGACTGAAGCTTTGAAGTTGGTTCAATATTCACATGACTTCTTGCGAATGAAGTTCCTTTTGATTGTAATAATTCAATCATCTTTTCAGCTTTAAATGTTGAATTCTTAAGCATTTCGGGAAGCATTTTCTTTTCAAGCTCAATCATTCCCTTTACCCCGCCTGTTCTTTTTCTTACAGCCTGCCATTGATCCCCGTAAAAGGTTTTATCCAAATGAATGTGCATATCTTTAAATGCTGGAAGCATTAATAATCCTTTGGCATCTACAGCCTTTGCATTGGGTTGATTGGGAGCAATCCTGGTGATCTTTCCATTTTCAGCTTCTATGTAAAACAGATCAGTTCTGGTAGCAGAAACGTCTCCTTCTTCATAGTCAAAACCTGTTTCTAAACGAACATTTTTAAGGCTCAGTTTTCCCTTTGCCGAAATATTTTTTTCATCAAAAAAAGGTGATGCAGTCATGATATTAGGTATTAAAGTTAATCCTGCCATTGCCAATGCTGAATTTCTTATAAAATCCTTACGGGACATATTATTGTCTGAAGTCTTCATTTCCAATCTATTTATGACAAAAATAAAAAGAACTGTCCTGAACAAAGTGTATGGTTTATTACAAAATCTGTATGATTTATACTTTCTTGATTTTAGACTAATCCCACTGCGATATTTTTGGATTAGCAGATGGAAATTATTAATAAGTCTGTTTAAACTTAACCATAAAAGTCACAAAAGTTTTTACTTTTTCACACACTTGAGTACACTTTAGAAAGTATAAGGAAATACTGCACAATTAAGTTCGCATAAGATGAAAATCTTTAGTGTACTTCTTATAAACAAAGGATATCACTTAAATAACTTACGTGTTTAAAAAGCTTTTGTATTTCCTTTGTGGTTTAATAAAAAATTTAAACAGATTTAATATAAGAATTCTATTAATTAAGTATCCATCCATAACTTTCTTATTATTTTTGAAAAAAAAATTCTATGAAAAAAATAGTAAGCATTATTTCGATATCTGCGTCAGTCATTGTATCTGCACAAACAGGGATTAATACCCCCAATCCAAAAGCAACCCTTGATGTGACTGCAAAAAAAGAAGTTTTAACTATTGACGGATTATTGCCTCCCAGATTAACCCGTGCAGAACTTACAGAAAAAGGAAACACTTTATATGGAATGGAACAGGATGGAGCCATTATATATATTACCAACCCTTCGGGAGGAGATAATGCAAGCCAAAGAGAATATATTGAAAGTAAGGGACTTTATATCTTTGATGCTGAGGCTGCCAACAAGGAGGGACGTTGGATGTGTCTATTCTGCTATGGTATTGTATAATAAAAACATAATTACTTGTATACAAAAAGAGACTGCCTATTATGACAGTCTCTTTTTGTATTTATAAATTAGAATATTCAAATTTCCTTACTGCTTCCAGTGTCATGTCAATTTCTTTATCCTTGATTGCATCACTGATGAAATAGGTTTCATAACCACTTGGTGGCAGATACACTCCATTCTGAAGCATCTGGTGGAAGAAGTTATTAAACAAAGAATGATTGGCTTCCTGTGCTTCATCAAAGTTAGAAACTCTGTTGATATGGAAGAACACAGACATCATTGATCCTTTTCTGTTGATTTTATGAGCAATTCCTTTTTCATTTAAGATCTTTCCGATTTCAAAATCTAAGGTTTCTGTTGTTTTATTCAATCTGTTGAAAAATTCCGAATCGTTTTTAATCAGTTGAAGAGTTTTTAATCCTGCTCTCATTGCCAAAGGATTTCCACTTAATGTTCCTGCCTGGTATACACCTCCTTTTGGTGCCAGGTGGTCCATAATTTCGTTTCTTCCTGCAAAGGCTCCCACTGGAAGTCCGCCTCCGATTACTTTTCCATAGGTTACTAAATCTGCTTTAACATTGAAAAGCTCCTGCGCTCCTCCAAATGCCAATCTGAAACCAGTCATTACCTCATCAAAGATTAGTAAAGCACCATTTTCATCACAAATTTTTCTAAGGTTTTGCAGGAAATTATTTTCTGGCAATACACATCCCATATTTCCGGCAACCGGCTCTATGATTACGGCTGCAATTTCTCCCTGATTGTGACGGAATAAATCCTCAACCTGTTCAAAATCATTGTAACGAGCCAATAACGTATCTTTAGCCGTACCCGCTGTTACTCCCGGAGAATTTGGATTTCCAAAAGTTGCTGCCCCGCTTCCTGCTTTAATCAGAAATGAATCTGAATGACCGTGATAACAACCCTCAAATTTTACAATTTTATCTCTCTTGGTATATCCTCTTGCCAGTCTGATAGCGCTCATACAAGCTTCTGTTCCTGAAGAAACCATTCTGATCTGGTCTATATTGGGAACATTTTCAATGATGAATTTTGCAATTTCAGTTTCAAGTTCTGTAGGAGCACCGAATGAGAACCCTTTTTCAGCCTGTAGTTTCAGTTCTTCCAATACTTCAGGATGAGTATGTCCTAAAATAGCCGGTCCCCATGAATTGATGTAATCGATATACGTATTATCATCTGCATCCGTAAGATAAGCTCCTTTTGCTGATTTCATGAAAACGGGAACTCCTCCCACAGATTTGAATGCTCTTACCGGAGAATTTACTCCTCCCGGAATGTATTTATAGGCTTCCTCAAATAAAGCCGAACTTCTTTGGTACTTCATTTTCTATTTTTTATTGTTTAACCCTCAAAGTAAAGGGTACCATCTTCTCCTGCATAATTTTTCTGCCCATCAATAATCGTATAATACAGTTGAAAAGGATTACCGTTTTTCCAAAGCTGTACAGCCGGTTCAAACTTTCCGTCTAAAACTTTATTATTGGGAAGAATTGTTTTAAAAATTAAATTATTCTGATGATTGACATCAGGTTCTGAAATATAAACCAACTTATGGTCATCCACCAAATAGAGGTCTCTAAATTTATTAGGATATACCTCCCGTAAATTTATATCTACAAGCCCTATTAAATTTGAAGTATTCACTGTAAAAATATAGGGATTTTTTCTATAATACTGCCATCCTGTGTATGCCAGCTCTGGTGTATTCATAAAGATTTTCTTCAGTTCAGGAATATAAATTCCAACATCTGTATTACCAGACTTTATTTCTATAAAATCTCTCTTGAAGTTTATTTGATAATGATCATTGTTAAAGGGTTTCAGCATTTCAATATCATCATCACTAAGATCATCCCAGCTTAATACGATTTCTTTTCTGTCTCCACTGTAAGAAGTATCTACTCCCCATCCTCTATCATTTACCGGATATCTTTCAGGTGGGATATACTTTTCCAGACGCATTTTTGTCTTCATGGAATAATAATAGTAATCCCATCCGTCAAAAACCATAAATTTATCTCCATACACCGCTATCGGCTCATTCGAAACAAATGGCAAAACAACGGTTGAGTTTGGACCAATAACTCCAAATTTGCCAGCTTGTTCTGCGTGAAAACCTTTCACGGATTCATCATACCAGCTTATACTATTATATTGAGGTTGTACTGTAATAAATTTACCCATATCACACAATCCCCATACTTTACCTTTTCTGTAAGGAATATAGTTTTGTTCCTGAGAAAATATTGTACATGACATAAATATCAAAAATATCCAAAGATATCCAGAAGTCATATTTAATATTTTCATGGGTTTGGTAGTATTAGTTTCTTGGTTTTTTATCAATCAAATAAATCAGCTGTCCTGCAGATGGCTGTTGTCCCTCATCCATTCTGTTTTTGGCATATAGCTTGTGTAGTTTGATTCCAAATTTTTGGGCAATATCGTGCATATCCTCACCAGATTCGGCCTTGTAGGTAGCAGTATTTCCTGCAGAATTTTTAGATTCAAGGAAAACGATCTCATTTTTCTTCAACTCTTCATTCTCCAGTTCATTCCACTTCATCAGTCTGCTTTCGCTTACTTTGAATTTATTGGCAATGAATTTAACATTGGTGTCTTCAGGAATAATGATATATTTCAAGCCGTCATTCGGGTGGCTTTTGATAAGAATAGAGTTAAGAATCTCAGCTTTTGTCTTGATTTTTTCTACTCTTTTTTGCTGTTGTGCATAGGAAGTCTGCTTGTACGGAACTTCTACGGTAACCGGTTCCTTGGCTTTCTTAGTTGCCTTTCCTGGTTCCAGCTGCGCCATGAATGTTCTGTCGTCTTTCAGATCCGGATACATTTTAAGGACAGCGTACAACACTTCTTTAGAATTGGTGTTGTCGTATTCGTATAATTTATACTTTTCAATCTTCGTGATCAGGATTGAAGCATATCGTGGATTGGTTGCATATCCGGCTTTTTTTAAACCGGTAGCCCACGCTCTGTAATCCTTCATATCAAGCTTGAAAAGATTGGCGTAATATTTTCTGGTGGATAAAAATATGGAATGATCTTCATAAGACTGTCTTGGATCATCATATACACGGAAACATTCGTTGGGAGCATCGTCCGTATGTTTCATTGTTTTACCGGTCCAATCTTCTTTACATTTTATTCCGAAGTGATTTTTACCCTGCTGAGCCAATCTGCTTTGCCCGCCTCCGGTTTCCAGGAGTCCTTGAGCAAGAGTAATAGAAGCCGGAATTTTATATTTTTCCATTTCCTCTACTGCATATTTAGCAAAATTCTGAATGTACTGATCTTCGGTTGCCCAGCCCTGGGCAGAAAATTTTGATAAAACTAAAAGGCTTATTGATAGGAAAAGTCTTTTCATGTTTTTCAATTTTACTTATATAATTAAATTTCTATTCTGTTTTTCTAAAAGCAGATTTGCTCCTTCAATTCCCTGCAATCCACCTGTATGAAAGCACAAAATTCTGCTGTTTTCAGGAAAATACTCTTCATCAATTAGTTCAAATATCTTCTGCATCATCTTTCCTGTATAAATCGGTTCTAAAGGAATTTCATATTTTTCTTTAAAATCATTGATAAAACGGATATTTTCATCACTTATTTTACCATAACCTCCAAAACATGAATCTATTAGATTAAAATTATGTTTCAAAGTTAATTCAAAAATTTTATTTTCCAGTGAAGCATCGTCAACAACCTTACATCCTATAACTTTCTGATTATCTTCACAAAATTTTGAAATTCCTGCAATGGTTCCTCCGGTTCCAACTGCGGTGCAAAGATAATCAAAATCTTTTGTTTGCTCATTGAGCATCATTTTTACGCCTGCTACGGCCTCTTCATTGGTTCCGCCTTCAGGAACAATCAATGCTTCAGGAAACTCATGCTGCAGAAATTCCGTCAGTTTTTCTTTATGACGATATTCTTCCCGGGTGACAAATTTCAGGTTCATCCCATTTCTTTTAGCAAAAAGCAATGTTGGATTATCTCGCCATTTATGCTGTAATTCTTCTCCTCTTATAATACCCAGTGTAGGAATCCCTGCCAGATTACCCATCGCCGAAACAGCTGCAATGTGATTGGAAAAAGCACCCCCAAAAGTAATAACATAGGGCTTTTCCGGATTTTTTTCCAGGTAATGATTGACATTATAAAATAGTTTCCAGTATTTATTTCCTGAAATCTGTGGATGGATCAAATCTTCTCTTTTTAAGAAAAGCCTTACATTTTTATGAATTGGAATTTCCTGAATGGGAAGAGGTTCTGTCGGGAATTTTAATAGCATTTTAGTTTTTTGTACTATTCATGGGTTATTATTGCAAAAATAGGAAAAGATTTAATTTTAAATAGGCATACAATTGATCCCTAAAAGCTTTAAATTAATAAGTGGATTAAAGCCGATCCCTCTTGAATTAATATGAGAAAAGGCTTTGACATTTAATTACAACACTTTTCATCATTCTACAGATATTTTCTAAAGTTCCAGAATTTTCTCTTTTTAAGATAGTTTATGTTGTGTTCGTTAGCATAAGCTTCTCGTTCAAATGAAATTCTTCTGTAGGCCAGATAACCGTCTTTTAGTTTGAAAAACCAATAATAATATTCGATGACATAGAAAATATAGAAGAATATGATGAGCATTTCAAGCTGCTGTCTAAGATGGATTTTCTCATGATTGATAAGTACATTATTTTCCTTATCTTCGGGTTTCCTAATGAAGATAAATGGAAAAAGAGCAATGCCATTAATTTTTAGTTTTTTTAGTGGCTTTTGGCATACAATTATCATAGTAACAAATATAAAAAGTTTTTTGACTTGCTTTTAACTTATGGCCCATTATGACATCAAAGAAGGTGAAGACTTCTACTATAATGAACAGGGATACAAGGTTTTTACAGAAAAATTCCATCTAAAAAGGGGACATTGCTGTAAAAGCGGCTGCAGACACTGTCCTTACGGGTACGATAAAAAAACTGATACATTCATTAAAAATGATAAAAAAAATAAATAAAATGAAAAAATATATTTTTATTTTGTTGGCTACTGCTACGTTGGGTTTAACTTCATGTAGCCCTTTTCAGGTACGTTCTGATTATGCTGAAACAGCCAATTTCAATTCTTTTAAAACCTATAAGATAAGAATTGATGATTTAAAATTGAATGATATTGATAAAGACAGGGTTTTGAATGAACTTTCAAGACAACTTCAAAGCAAGGGGCTTCAGTCCGGAGAAAATCCAGATCTGATTGTCAATGTAAAAGCTAATCATAAGAAAGTTACGGATATCAATAGTTCTTCTCCTTACGGAATGTGGGGATGGGGCGGACCTTTCGGATGGGGTGTTGGGATGAACAGAACATGGACCACCAATTATAATGAAGGCGCATTGATTGTTGACCTCATCGATTCAAAAACCAATAAATTGGTTTGGCAGGGTATCGGAAGCGGAATTTCTGTAGATTCTCCAAAATCTAAGCAAAGACAAATTCCTGAAATTCTGGCTGAGATCATGAAAAATTATCCGCCACAGAGAAAATAAGATGTAAATCTATTATTATATATGACCAGTACTTTTTGTACTGGTTTTTTTATGGAATAGCTTTGGGAAATGTCGTTTTTTCAGATCTAATTATTTATCACAATTTATATACTGAAACGGGTATTTACTATCTATAAAGTCTGTTCTATTTCTTTAGTAGCATCCCTCTATTTAAAGCCGAATGCGGTACATTCAAAATTAACAATAATGTAATTTTTTATTCATAAAAATGTAGTATTCTTGTTGAAAATTATATTATATGAAAAAAATTATCTTATTCTCAGTATTTGCGGGACTTGCCAACGCACAGGCACCTTCGGGATACTATAACTCTGCCAACGGACTAAGTGGCGCTGCACTGAAAACGGAATTGAGCAGCATCATTAGTAGCGGTCATCAGGACAAAGGCTATGGCGGACTGTGGACCGCTTATAAAACTACAGATATTGATAAGGACTATGAAAATGACGGTTCTATTCTTGATATTTATTCTGAAAAGCCTGTGGGTACTGATCCATACAAATATACTCCGGGTACTAACCAGTGTGGAACTTACTCTACGGAAGGAAACTGTTATAACAGGGAGCATATTGTTCCTCAAAGTTTGTTTAATCAATCTTCACCAATGGTATCTGATGTTCACTTCATCAGGGCAACAGATGGAAAGGTAAACGGGATGAGAAGTAATTATCCATTCGGAAAGGTTGGAAGCGCAACGTTCACTTCTCAAAACGGATCTAAGCTTGGAAATTCGGTTTCTTCCGGATATGCGGGAACCGTTTTTGAACCGATTGATGAATTTAAGGGTGATGTAGCGCGTATGATCTTTTATTTTGTAACGCGTTATCAGAGTAAGCTTTCGTCTTTTTCTTCGGGAAATATGTTGGGAAGCTCTACATTCCCGGGACTTCAAACCTGGGAGCTGAATGTTCTTCTTGCATGGCATAATCAGGATCCTGTTTCACAGGCGGAGATTAAAAGAAATAATGCTTCTTACAGCTATCAGGGGAACAGAAATCCTTTTATTGATAATCCAAGCTACGTTAATCTTATCTGGGGTTCTCAGCAACCGACTGGTGATACTCAGGCGCCAACAACAGCTACAGGTTTAAATGTTTCCGGAAAAACGGCCAACAGTATTTCTCTTGCTTGGAATGCTTCTACAGATAATGTGGGTGTAACGTCTTATACTGTTTATATGAATGGAAGTCTGAAAACAACGGTAAGCTCTACTTCTGCTACAATTTCAGGATTAAATCCTTCCACTACCTATAATTTTTATGTGGTAGCTAAGGATGCTGCAGGAAATTCTTCTTCTAACAGCTCTACAGTTTCCGGAACAACAAATGCGGGAGGTCCTACAATTCCAACTACGGACTGTGTAAATGAAAATTTTGAAACAATTCCGGCAGCCAGTAGTACTTATACATCTAAAACATGGAGCAACAATGGTGTTTCCTGGACGGCTACAGATTCCAGAACTGACCAAACGATCAACAATAAAGCGATTACGATAAGAAATGGTTCTTTAACATCTAGCAGTCCGTCTAATGGAGGTATTGGTTCTTTAACAGTAACTACACAAATGAAGTTCTCAGGAAGCAATGGAACTTTTGATGTGAAAGTAAACGGAACGAGTGTAGGAACTATTCCTTATAGCACAACGGTTACTACAACTACTATTAACGATATTAATATTACAGGAAACGTAACGGTGAGCTTAGTCAATAATTCTGCGAGCAACAGAGTGGCTATTGATGATCTTAAATGGACCTGTTATTCTGGTGCGGCGGGAAGACAGGCGCGAAGTACTGCTCCAAGCTATAAGATCTCTCCTAACCCGGTTACCAATCAGGAAATCTTTGTAAGTGGAGATGTTCAGAGCATCAAGAAAGCCGAAATCTATACATTACAGGGTAAGGTTCTTCAGACGATTGACAGTCCTTTTAGAAATGGAAATTCAATCAAGACCAGAAATCTTGGTCAGGGTGTATACATCTTGAAACTGGATGGTTCTACGATACAGTTTTTGGTAAAATAAATCAGATATTTATTATAGAAGGCCGGTCTCTTACGAGACCGGCCTTTGTTTTTTATTATTCAATTTATTTTTATTCGTCTTTTTTAACTGGATCCAGGGTAGGATCCCAAAGTCCTAATTTATATTTTTTATTGAGGTATTTCACAGTACTGTTTCGTGATACTAAAAATTCTCTGGCGATAGCATATTCATCAAAGTTGATAGCGAAATGTTCTCTGTATTTTTTAATTTGAGGAGTAATAATAAGACTATCAAAAGACTCTTGTGCTGTTTCATTTTGATGGAGACTCAAAGAATCCCAGAGTTTTTTATTGGCCTTAAAACATGAGTCTTCTATCTGATATTCGTATTTATTGATGAAGATACCGGCTTCTGTATTTTTGTCATCCAGCTTTTTAAGAAAGGAATCTACATACTTTAGTGTATCTCCTGTAGGTTTATATTTTGCAATTACACTTCTAAGTTCATCATTTGCTTTTGTCTCTTTATTCTGGTTCTGAGAACAGGACAGAAGCAATATACACCAGGCTCCTATTAATGCTATATTTCTTTTCATTTCAAATATTTAAAACAATTATTGTTTAGGACTATTTTTTACAATATACTTTGAACTCAGAATTTTTCCCCACTTTTTATCGTAAGAAGATTACCACTTAGTAAACTTTAAACTCTTTTTCTCCTTGTGGCAGGTAAAAATATCGGTTGATGAACATTCCTCTCATTCCTCCGTCATAATCAACTTTTGCCCATAATGCAGTGTTTCCTCTTAATTGATTATCTGTGGTATCCAGCATTAATGCCACCAATCTACCCCCTGCAAAAAACTGTAATTTATACTTTTCTATGGGCTGCATTTTAAAGCTGGAAGATTGATATGCCTGATTAAGCTCTTTCCAGTTATTTTCAATTTCATTTTTGTTACTGTATCCGGACACAAATAAATCTTTGAAACTATCGTACTCAAGCTTTGCAATATTATCAATTTCTTTATTCTGATAAATGCTCCAAATCTCTTTATATTTCTTCAATAATTTTGCTTCCAGTTCTTTTTTATCCATTTTTTGAAGATCCTGTGCATTCTCAAAAGCTGAATGTAATTGATAAGGAACGTTTACTTTGACATCAAAACTTCCCTCGTAATAATTTTTCCCTGCTCCTATAAATTTATGGTTAGAATAGTTTTCAGCTATTTTTACTTCTGTAGAAGGAGTTTTAAATTCTTGTACTACAACATCTCCCTGGCTTTCATTTTTCATATCAAAAGATTCCAGATTCAATGTCAAAGAAGTCTCTTCAGATAAAGCAGCGGAATTGACAGGATACAGTCTATAAGTTATTTTTTGAGTTCCATTTTTGAAAATGAAAGGGTTGATCTCAAAGGCAGAACTGGTTGGCTTTTTAAATTGTTTAAAAGCGGGAAAGTCATTAATAAATACTTCAAAATAACATTGATTGTTCTCATATCTGAAACCATAATTGGGTTCGATAGGATAATTTTTCACCTGCTTTGATATTTCTGTGACAATATTATCTGCTGTAATATTGGGATTTTGCATAGTCTTATTTTTTTCTTGTGAACAGCTTTGTAAACTGATTAATGTTAAAAGTATTGGAATAATTCTTTTCATTTTATTTAAGGTTTAAATAATTGAATCTCATACATTGGCATTTCAAAAGGTTCTATTAATGTAAACGGAGCCGGTTTTCCTTTATTAGTAGCTGTATCAAAAACATCAGTAAATCTATTTTTAATTTTAAGCTCTCCAAGGTACGTTCCTTCAATACCAGAACAATATAATGTTTTTTTAACAAAGAGTCCTTTTCCGCCTTTATTATCAACTCCATATCTCAATCGGGATCCACATGAACCTTGAATTGTTATATTGAGTTTTCCTTGTATTGAGGTCTGTAACGGATCAAATTCAAACTCATATTTGTATGATCCTAATACCGTTGCCGTGAATTTGATCTGGTCTTTAAGCAGAACTTCGTCTTTTGCTGTAAAAATACCATTCTTTAGTTTATCAATTATGGAGTATGTATTGGTAAGAAGGCTATATTTCACATTATGTTCAAACATTATATCGCCTTTTACCTCTATAATTCCTTTTATTTCGGGTACTCCTTTATTTTTGAAATATTCTGCAATGCTGTTATTATTCTCTTTATTGAGGTCTAATTTTTTCTTAGCTACCTTATCTTTAGGATACATTGCCCCTTTTATGTCTTGTATCGTTTTCGTTATCAGCTGTAACAGATCAAACTCTTTTTTGAAACTCAATGCAATTAAAGGATCTGCTTTTATATTCACTTCATACACTACTCCTAGCCTACCGTCTTTTTGCTTTTGATAATACATTCCTGCATTGATTGCTATTGCCGGTGGAATAAGCTCTACTCCTGCATCTTCCATTCTTTTCAGAACAGCGTCTGCTCTTCTTGCCATTTTAGCAAATTTCTGAAGCTTGGTCGCAATGTTTCGGCCTCTTGTTAGGTAGATCATCAAAAGCTCTACAAGAATTCCTATCACTACAAAACCATAAATAATGGCTGCTGCTGCAAATCTCGTATAGTCGGTTTGCTTAATAAGATTGGTTTGGGTACCTACAAGGGAAAGTTCCTGCTCTGATTTCTCTACGGTACGGTTATGAATGGTATGAATTCCGTAGAAATAGCTTTTTGCCTGGCTTTCAATATATTTCAACAGGGTCTGCTCCATGATAAAGTTGGCAGGGAACAGCCTGTATATTTTATAGAATGTTGTATTCTTCAATTCATTAAGAACGTCAGAGATTCCTTGCTCCAGAGTGAAATTTTTCTCATGAAAGTAGTAAGGCATTACTTTATCTTCGCTATTGTATTGAAAGTGCCCAATCCAGATAATATCGGGATATACCCTTACTTCCAGAGTAGCGTTTTTCTTACTCGCATAATAAGCACAGCTATTGATGTAAAAGGCAAATTTATAATCAATCCCTGCAAAAGGATTGAGAAATTTCGCCAACATTAACACGTAGTTCTTGGGAAACTGAGCCTGTTGTGAAAATACAGTTTGCTTTACTTTTTCTCCTTTTTTAGGACGTAGATCTTTACCTCCAGTTTCATTGATATAGATCGTGGTTTTATCATGCTTTTCTTTTCTGAAGCATCCTTTATTTTCACGATCAATTACACTGACAGTAATTTCCTTATTCTTTTTTGCATCCGGACCGATGGTTTCATAGATCAATGCGGCTTGGTTATACTCCAAATAGCTGAAATCAATCTCTACTCTACGGTTCTTTTTATAAGCTTCTTCAGTTTTTCCTGATACAGCGGGGTTTACTTCACCATAGCCTCTCGTTTTTATTCTGTTTTTAAGAAGTCCTCCTTTTACAAAAAAATCTTTTACTGCTTGTGCTCTTCTTTCTGAAAGGCTCTGATTATAGTCCAGGGTACCTCTATCATCTGCATGCCCGGAAAGGGTCATGTCAAGGTGCTGATTGTATAATAAAAAGTCTAATATGGTTTGTAAAACGTCTCTTTCATTAGGGCGTATCTCTGCTCTATCAAAAGCAAAATGAATTCTGCTGGTCACCAGCTGAGTTTCGGAGGTTATTTTTTTTAATTTTGTACTGCCCTCTTTAAAAACCACAAAATTTTCACCATTATCATCTACATTAATTTGTCTAAATGTACATTTATGGGTATTTTTTGCATTTTTATCGGGTAGGCCTACCTTGGTTGGGGTATTTGTTACGGAACTTTCTATGCCTTTACTTACCACATTATTCTGAATCCTGAGAAAACGTCCGTGGATCTTGTCTTTACCATCGGTTACTTCAAGCCCTGATGCTGTTTTTACTCTTACGTAGAATTCTTCTTTAGCTTTAGGTTTGCCTATTTTACCGTACCATTGATAGGTATTTCCTATTTTAAGATTAATCTGTCCATCAATAACCTCTACGTTATAATAGGTAAAAATCAACTTATCGTCCTTAAGCCCTTTTCCTCCTTCTACAACTTTGTAAACGTCTACAAAAACCTTTTCACCATTCAATCCTTCTGTATCTAAACGAAGATGAATAATATGTCCGTAAGAAAACACATAACTTTGTCTTTCGTCTTCGCCTCCTTTTTGCTTACACCATGCACTTTTGATAATTCTGGGTTCAGTCCAGCCCTTTACGTACAATCCTGTGGTATTAGAGTCTCTTTTTCCGGAAAGACTTGCTTCTATATAGTAATAATAGCTTCCGCAATATTTTTTAGCAATTTTAAATTTATACCCAACTGCAGATGCTTTTTTCTCAATAACCCCTTGCCTGTCTGCCGTTTGCTTTATCCATACTACAGGTTTCTTTTTTTCTTCAGCAGTAGTACCCGGCAACCAATCATTCACCTCAAAAGTGACCTCCTTATCGGCAAAAAGTGTCACTCTTTTCCCTAGCACTGTCATATCAGGATAATAAGGACCTTTGAATTTTATTGTTTTAACTCCTTTCGCCATTTCCTTTTGTTTTTAGATTACATCAGCCTCTTCACCAGAAGGCTGATCTTTATACATTGATTCTGTGTCTACCAAAGGATTAATCTGCTGTTGTACATCCTTATTGGCATTTTTAAAGTTCTGTTGACTGGCTTCTGCCTTTTGGCCATGATCTATGATTTCTATACATGGAGTTCCGGCAACGGCACAAATTGCCTTGCTGTCTTCCAGAATTATATATCCGCCATTGCTGAGCTGTACTTTTTCATAGAATTTTTGCCATTCTGTGACCATGATTTTGCATGGTGGTGGCGGGCCTCCATTTTTTGTACAGTTCCCGAATGTATTTTTCTCAAACGTTGCTCCTCCTATTTCCTTAGTGGTAACGATCAGTTTTTTAGAGGCATTTTTATCGTTAGCATATTCTTTTTGATGGGAAAGTACTTTAAGCTTATCCGGTGCCTGCCCGAACTGACACTTGCACATCGCTCCTTGTACTACAATATGTTTTTCTGCCATAACTATTGTTCTTTATTGGATACTACAAGCCTTGTGAGGTACTGATTTCCGAATTCAAGGCGAACAAAGTTGGTGTTCATCTTGAAAGTGACTACCGTTAATGCTTTTGACGTATTTTCATCGGTTTCTACTGTTGTCTGGTAAAGCTGTGCTTTATATCTTGCAAATTTTGTTTGGCACTCTGTAGGTGAACTTTCATTGAAAACTAATCCATAGGGTAATCCTGATACCTTTTTATCTCCGTAATACTGTAGCGCATAGTATTCTTCTCCATCATTCATTTTGGCGTAGATCAAATTGAAGACCTCTTCAATATCCCAGCTCGAATATTTCCCGCCTTTACAGTTTTCACATTCAGGTTCGGTTGGCTGTATTTGTAGAAATTTTGTAAAGGTATCAGCAGTGGTCGGCAGGGAAATAAATTGTTTTTTTCCAAATAATCCCTGTAGTTTTTGGGATGTTGTTTTTTCTATAGTTCTTCTATTTTCAATCTCTGCTATCTGGGCTTCTGCCTCTGCCATCTGATCAGATGCAGGTGCTGCGGCGTCTGCTACTGCCTGTGCGGATAGAGTTTTGGATTCTTTCTGATTCAACAGAAACTCTTTAATTTCTTTTTCCAGCTTGCCTGTTGATTTGGATTGTTTTACATCAACTTCTTTCTTTGACCAGCTATCAGGTGTAATATTTTCAAGGAAAATACTAACCTTTGTACTTTTTTTTGAAATTTTAGTAAGAGTTACATTCCAGCTTGCCTGTTGAATAAACTGCTTCGGCTTTGCTCCTTTATTTAAAGCAAGTTCCAGATAAGGATTTTTGGAACCGGCATCGTATTTTAGGTTATAGAGATTAATATTGGTTGAAAAACTACCTACAGCGGTAGATGCAGCAGCATCCATACTTTCATTTTTTGTAAAATCATTTTCAAAATTAAAAATGACATTTTCCAGAATTTCTATGTTCTTGGGTACGGTAAACTCTACTTTTTGTCCGAAAGACATGCTGAAACATATTATAAAGATCAGCGTAAGTATTTTATGATTTAATTTTAGATTCATATTGTTCGTTTTTTTATTTATTCTGATATCGAAGTAACTACTACCGATATTTTCTTTTCTTCTGTTAGCATAATACTGCATTCCAGATACAATGTTTCGGGGAGAAATGTTTCTCCGTTCAGATAATATTGTATCCTGAAATCTCCCTCGTTATTCATCACCGGATTATCTGAAATAATCATTGAAAAAGGATGGTTATTGATAAAATCAGAGATGGTTCTTTCATCATTCAGTTTTCCTTCTCCTGCTATATTAACCAGATCGTATTCATCTTTTACTGGATCTACTTCTATCTGGATTTTGTACTCAGGCTCTATGGGGTTATTTACAACAGGAAAGCTTTCTTTACCCTCTATTCGGTAATTTTGCCCAAAGCTTTGATACATTCCAAAGAATAAGGTTCTGATGAAATAATCATTTTTCAGATAAAGCTTTAGTATCTCCGGTTCGTCTATTATGTTTTCAATTTTTTCACAATACTGATCTACTACAGCGCCCTCAAACTCCTTGTATACCTCATCTTTAACAGTAGTCCACCTTTCTTTAAATACTGAAAGGTTCTCGATATTATTAAACTTTCCCTGTCTATCCACACTCACCTGTAAAGGGTATAAAACCTTGGATGTTTTATATGCCAGCATATCTGCTATTTCATTGACTTCTTCTTCATTCAGATACAGATTTGAAGTTCTGTCGATCTCAAAAAAATGCAGATTATTTTCATATTTCAGCCAACGTACAGAGGTATCGTATTTCAATTCATTTTTATGATCGGCTGTTTCAATATTGATAACCACTCCATATTTTTCCAACGAACGCTCAGGTTGAAAAACAATGCTGTTTCCTCTTCCAAATTTCACTTTCTTATTTTCATCTGCAACAGCAATTCTTGGAATAAAAAGCTCTTTCTGCCCGGTAATTCCTATGAGAATCATGTCTTTTACCTGGCAGTGATTGTTGTGAAATAACTTCAAAGCGTCTGCATCCATACCATAAAGGGTGGCGATACTTTTTAGAGTTTCATTTTTTTGAATGGTATGGGTATTAAACTTCTGCATATAATGATCCTGCTTCAGAACTCTTTCTATAATTCGTTTTTTAATTTTAATGAATAACTCTTTCTCTATTCGGTCTAGGGTCCATTCCTATTCCTTCTCTTCTTGCTGACCAGTGCAGGTATTTATGCCTAAGTATTCCCAAATCAGTCTGTTCCTGAGCTTCTTTCTGATACTCTGCATATCGTTTTTGTGGAATAGACGCTCCTAGATAGGCCTTTTCCAGGTCTTCTTTCCTCTTAAAGGTATAAGGTTTTCCGTCTCCCATTACATAAGGTTCTAAACGATTTTTCACTCTTACCAGCAATTCATCCGAAGCAATGGAATAGGTTTCATTGATCATTTTTTTATCTTTAATCGGAAGGTTCTTCTGAATACCATAATCTGCCATAAAGTGCAGCGGAATGTAGCTAAACGTCTTCAGTAGCTGACGTTTACTTCTTAAAGACCAATAGAATCCGGAAGTAATGGTAAGTTCACCTTCTGCAAACCAACCTTCTCCTTCCAGTTCTTTTTTCAAGGCTTCCAGTTTGGAGGTTCCGATTCCCCATGCAGTCTCTAGTTCTTCCCATAATTCTTCTCCGTTTTCATAGGCTCCTCCTACATCACAGTGTACTCCTGGAAATGTTTTTTCTATTCCTGTACGTACTCTTGTAAGGTCAAAGTTCTCTCTATGTTCGTTTTCTGCAATAAAATGAATTACCGTTTGTGCTTTTTCAATCTTATTAAGACTCAGCTCTTCTACATCGTTGCTGAAATTGGGTACTGGTGACAAATATTTTGAGTAAGAGGAAACGGTATCGTAGATCCCGAGAAATCTGACTTTTAAAACATCAATGGTAATTCCTGCTTCTTGTAATTTTAAGCCTAAATGTCCCCACTTAGGAAGTTCCTCTCCTTCCACATCCTTTCCATCATCATCGGAATACGTGGTGGTTGTCATCCCATCATTAGAAACTGTATGGGAAGAGGCTTTATATTTTGATTTTGATATTTCATAGACAAAATTTCGGGCGGCGGCGGCTCCACGGCTAAACCCAAATACATCAAAGGTAAGCACGGCAATTTTATCGGCTTTCTTTGAGCTTTTGATGTTTTTTACCTTTTTTACAATCTCTTCACAGCCTTTTCTCACTTTGGACCTGATCCCGGTGGCACCTGTACCAAAAGCATACCCAAGAGTTTCATCTCCTTTGGCATCTTCTGTTCCGATACCTTCTATATAAATACCATAGTCTTTATCATAGTTATCCCACATACGGGCTACATTGCTCCAGTCGTTATTGTAGCTGTTATTATCACCAGGTACACCTCCATGCTTTTTATAGTCCGGAGTTTTATTTACCCTTTCTATGGTATTGGTTTTATTATTCAGAGTTCCGTCAAAAAATATCCCGATGGTAATATCCAATACTTCCTCTCTGGATATTGTTGGTGAATATCCTCCAAATTGATTATTGTGCATAGTTCTCTTTTTTAAATGGGTTCACAGGAAGTTTTTATTCTATTTTTTTGGATAACCTGATATTGGCTTTGGTAATGAAAACCTCACCCTGTTCGGTAATTAATGACAGGAACACCTTGGTATTGTCATCGTTTACTTTAATGGTAAAATCGATCTCTTCATCCTTGTCTATTTTTTGAAATAACTCAAAAATTTCCTTTTCATCAAAAGAATCTATCCATACACCATATCTGTTTTTATCTTTATCTCTCCAGTAGAAACCGCAGAATTTCGGAATAGCTCTTTCTTTATAGGTATCATCCTTGAGGCTTTTTGCAAAAAGATTTTCCTGTTCACCATTATAATTGGTAAATCCAAAATCCAGCCATACACCTCCCTCAGGAAGTACCACTACAGGTTTCCAGTGGTACTTTTGCCTGTAGACCTCATAAATATCTTCAGCCGGATATCCTTCTTTTTTGATTTTTTTCAACACTTCAGGTTTGAATGTTTTATAAGAAGGGTCATTCAGCATTCTGTCTGCAAAACCTTCTCTAAACATATATTGGGCATTTTCATATGCTTTTTCCTTAGTGATAAGGGTATCATGAGCCTGAAAAGCGCCTATTTCTTTTTGGTTTCCGGTACCTTTTGCCCATAAAACCACTTTTCCCTTTGGTGCCAATCCTACGATGAATGTACTGTAGGTTGTTCTTTTACGGGTATCCTGATCTACAAAACCTTCTTCGAAAAGCTTTTTAATTTTATCTTTATTCAGGTCCCATTTTCCGGTATAGAATTTTTTTTCTACCAGAGAATACCATGTAAACTCCAGTTGGTGTGGAAGATTCATTTTTTGGGTCTCCACGCTCATTGTTCCTCCTTCATTTCCCCAGCCAGTATTTTGTGTTCCCCAGATGGCATCAAAGCCATAGGTAAAATCATCTGCAACAATAGCTCCTTTATAAACTTCCATCGGATATTCCTGCGGTGCAGAAACAGTCCCCAACCATTGGTATTTTTCTTCCATTTTTTTATTCTGACAATTTATTGTTGAAAAACAACATACTACACAAAGAATAAGAGCCTTAATTTTATTGGTGACCATGGGACATAATCTTCTTGTTACTTGCTAAAACAAGGTTTTGTTTCTGGGCCTCTACATTAATCTTCTGCGCCTTTTTTTCTACCTTTTTCCCTACGTTCAGCTGATAAGTGTCCTTCACGGTTATCCTTATATTCTTTGCTGTTTTTATAATCGCCATATTAGAATAGTTTTGATTTTTCAGCACTGTTAAATTCCACTATTTTCCCACTTTGCATGGTCATATTTTCCACCTCGCTGAACATGGAAATTTCTCCTGCTATTTCATTGGAAGTCTCGGAATGTCTTTTAAACTCCTTATCTACCAATTCTGTTCTGTTATCCGAAGATTCTTTGATATCTCCGGAAGCTGTCTGCACAATATCTTTTCCTGCCGTGGAGCTTATGTCTTCATTTGCTGTATGGCTAATACTTGCTCCTGCATCTATGCTAATTTCTTTTCCTGCTGTAATATTGATATTTTCACCTGCATTTAAAGTAAAGTTTTTAGGAGCTTTCATATTGATGTTTCCTTTACCATCCATAAAATAGCTGTTTCCGCTAGGGTCCAGAATGGTTACACTTCCTTCATTGTCATTCAGCAATATTCTGATACCACTTCTGGTTTGTATGGATTTCAAATGATTATCGATTCCTCCGCCCAGCGCCACTCCGCCGTGGAACATCCCCCCCATTACAAAGGGTCTGTCCGGATGACTATGGACAAAATTAACCATCACCTGATCTCCTACTTCCGGAATTGCCACATATCCTCTGTTTTGAGATATCTGATCTGTTCCTCCGGCATCCGGACTCATCATACGGATAAAATGAGTTGTATCATTGGTTTGCCAATCGAATCTCACCTGTACTCTTCCTTGTCTATCCGGATCTGTATTGGAAACTACAGTGGCTATCTGTGGTTCTGCTTTTGGAATATTGTATTGGGGCCTTGGAAGAAATCCCGTATCTGCAGCTATTCCTATAAAACTTCCTTTATAATGACCAATGGTATCAATTTCATGCTCAGCTTCTGTGATCATAATCCTTGTAAAGTAAGACGTCTCGTTAGAATCTGTTTTACGCATTTGTACATCTGCCACACAACCCGGATGCAGAAACGGAACGGTTGTATTTCCTGAAATATTAAAAACATTCACAGCTTCACTTCCGGAAGCACTTTTCTGAGAATACTCTACGTCAAGGTGTGTAGTTGCCTTGATGGGTGCCATCTGCAATGCCGGTGTTTTATAGATAGAATCGTTATGGCTGTATGCTGTTTTGGCAAGGTCTCCTACATGTTTAATAGGCGTTGATCCGGAAGTTAATCTTTCATGCTTATTACTGTTGTAGCCATAAAATTTTGGCTTGGTATGAACTGCTTTTAGTTCTACCTTAATATCATGTGCACTACTTCCATAGGTTAAAACGATTGGCTTATTCTGAGGTGGAAGCTTCCCGAAATGCAGGACTTCACCATCATAAAAGAACTGCTCTCCATACGCTTCAGCCATTCTTGCCAGATAGTTATAATGGGTTTCATCATACTGACTGCTGTAGATGATCTGAGAGAAATTATTAGCATCTATTCTGATATCAAAACGGCTTTTATCAATTCCCTGCTTGATTACCTCTTCTGCAATAATTCCCATATTAACGGGCTGCATACCTCCAAAACTTTGAATATGAGGAGCACCATCCAGCAAAATGGTAGGGCTGCTACCGGTGAGTACTATGTTTCCAAGGCTCATTCTCTCCTGGCTGAAACCTACCCCCGTGATCACCCCTACAAAGGTTCTTTCAGGGCTATTGTCAATATCTTTATATGAAATAATTGCTGTAAGACGTTTTCCCAGAAATTTATTGGCATCTTCCAAAGAATGGGTTTGTCTTTCACCCAAGGTATCATGAGCTAGAGTAAGGGTAAATTCATGATGCTGCCCTGTACTTTGTTTAAGCTTAAAGTGTTTATAGTATTTGATAATTTTCCCTTCAATAACAAGGGAAAGCTTTACCAGACGGTTGATACCTGTATGATGATTTTCTGATACACCATCTGCATTCTGCGTCGGACGAAAGGATGCGGCATTTGAGTTTCCAGGTGTGTTTGACATATTGTGTTGTGATTTGTTTAAATTTTTGAAAATTATTCAATAAAACGGGAATTTAAAAAAACAAATAAAATTCCCTAGAATAAGGCTTTCCAATAGGTGAAAAAAGACCGTCTTATTAGGGACAGCCTTTTTATTTTTATATCATGAAGACTTAGCTCATTGGCCAAAGCCCTTCATAAGCTGAATTTCCGTAGCTAATACTTTCAGCACTCACTACAAAGCTAATCAGCATATTGTTGCTGTCTATTGCATCAAAATCTACTTCATGCTGAATTACGTATCCATTTTCCCATTTTAAAGAGATCAAGGTTCCCTCCTCATGAGATTTGTTGAAATTGATTTCTCCCGTTGTAGGTTTATATTTGCTGTTCAGTAAACTTTCTAAGACATCAGACTTTTCAGTTGCCTCAATGGTTACTTTGATAAGAGCGTTTGACGGATCTGATGCTACACGTCCTGAAATATCTGTAGCTCTTGATACACTGTAGTTAAGTTTTAGTAACTTCTGACCTTCACCTCCATTGAATTTTAAGATTCCTCTTGAATTTCCTGCCATATTCTTAAATTTAAATCATTAATGATAGCCCTGTATAATAGGATCTATATAACAAAGATAGACTTCATGTTCTAATTTAAAAAGTTTTAAGGCAACAGTTTCATAAATTGTAGTAGTTCTACGATTCACGGTTCAACGCGATTGAATAAAAACTAATAAAACAGTCTTAATTTTTAACATTATTAAAGAAATAATCAAAAATGTTTATAGATATAGGAAACTATTGCAATGATAAGGTTAATAACAATCAGACCCAGCAGTACATGGGTATACTTCCTTTTCTTATCTATAAAACTAAGACCCAGCGTTAAAAAAAACAGCAACAAGGTATACACTGCCGGATACATATGAAAAGCCTCAGAAAACTTTCCTTCAAAGACCAGCACAATTGCTCTTTGAGCACCACACCCAAGGCATTCTACACCCAGAAACTTTTTACTGGGACAGGTCAGCATGAAGTCTTCAATATCCATTTTTGTAAGATTCGTTATGAGGAGATTTTGGCTCTTGTATATTGATGTGGGAAAAAGCAGTCTTCTTTCATTTCAAAGGCTCCCTGAATCGCCAGATATGGATTTCTAAGAATCTCTCTCGCTACAAAGATCAAATCCGCCTCGTTATTCTGAAGAATTTCTTCAGCTTGTTCTACATTCGTAATTAAGCCTACAGCACCGGTCTTCACCATGGCTTCATTCTTTATTTGTGAAGAAAAAGGAACCTGATACCCATTAAAAACTGAAATTTTAGCCCCATGAATATTCCCGCCGCTTGATACATCCACAAGATCAACAGAATGTTCCTTTAATATTTTTGCCAATGCTACACTATCGGCAATATCCCAACCGTTTTCAGCATATTCTGTTCCGGAAATACGTACAAAAAGAGCCGTATTTTCATTCAATTCTTCATTTACTGCATCTACAATTTCAATCAGAAAACGAATTCTGTTTTCAAAGCTTCCGCCGTATTCATCCGTTCTGATATTGGAAAGTGGAGACAAAAACTGATGAATAAGATAGCCGTGCGCTCCATGAATTTCAATCACATCAAAGCCAGCCTTTACAGCTCGTTGAGCTGCTTCTTTAAAATATTGTATCTGTTCTTTCACCTCATCAGTGCTCAATGCATGGGGAATCCTTTCTGACGGGTGATAAGGAATAGAACTTGGTGCAATGGTTTCCCAACCTTCTTCAAGAGAGATCTGCAGATTATTCCACGTTGAACCTTTTCTTCCGGCATGAGCCAGCTGGATTCCTATTTTACTTTCTGAATTTTCATGAACAAATTCTACAATTTTCTGTAGTTTTTCTGCCTGTTCATCATTCCAGATTCCCATACAATGATTGGTGATCCGCCCTCTTGGTTCTACGCCTGTAGCTTCTACGATCAGTAAACCGGTTCCACCCTGTGCCCTGCTGCCATAATGCACGAAATGAAAATTATTCGCCATACCGTTTTCACATGAATACATGCACATTGGAGACATTACCCAACGGTTATTAAGCTTTACATTTCTGAATTGTATTGGGGTATATAACATTTTGTTTGTTTTAAAATTTGAACTTTATCATTAGAAGAATAAATATTGCCCACCTCATTAAAAAGAAGTAATTTTACGCCCCTTTTTTAGTCTACAATATATGAAAAAAGACATACAGATCAGTTACGAATATTTTAAAAATAGCAGTGAACTGAGCGATATAGAAAAACAGTTATTTGAAAGAGCCAAGGCGGCCCGCGAGAATGCTTATGCACCCTATTCACAGTTTTTTGTGGGATGCTCTGTGTTATTGGAAAACGGAGAAATATACTCTGGAAACAATCAGGAAAATGCAGCCTTCCCTTCCGGACTTTGTGCTGAGAGAACCACATTGTTCTGGGTAGCAGCCAACTTTCCGAATATTAAAGTAAAAAAAATATTTGTGGTTGGCGGACCTAAGGAATTTCACGAGAAAAACCCACCAATTCCTCCTTGTGGAGCATGCCGTCAGAGTTTAATAGAATATGAAACCAAGCAAAATGAAAACATCGATCTTTATTTTTCAAGCATGAATGAAGAAGTTGTAAAAGTAAGTGCGGTGAAAGATCTATTGCCTTTTTACTTTGATTCTACATTTTTATAGGAGCGAAAAGGTAAAATTGTAAAAAGACTATTGACAGTCGAAAAATTAAATGTTCAGTATTTGCTGTGATATGGATGGGGATTTATATGATTTTTGTAAATCACAGTGGATTTTTGATCAAAAACCAACAGAGATTTTGTTGGTTTTTTTATTTTTGAATGATCTTTGAAAGGGATTTGCTCGCTGGTTGGAAAACGCTAGGACGCTAAGGTTTTGATAAAATATTCTACTGATAAGGCGCTAGGATTTTATCTACAATAAAATTGAATGCTGTTGATCTCCTTTGGAATCATAAAAAAGACTGAAGAATCCCTTTTTATATTCAACTCTATAACTGTTCTCAGATTGAAAAATTTGCGAAATCTCCTCAATCTGCGAGAATATAAAATTCTGAATGGTCTTTAAAAGGGATTTGCTCGCTGGTTGGAAAACGCTAGGACGCTAAGGTTTTGATAAAACATTCTACTGATAAGGCGCTAGGATTTTATCTACGATAAAATTGAATGCTGTTGATCTCCTTTGGAATCATAAAAATAGACTGAAGAATCTCTTTTTATATTAAACTCTATAACTGTTCTCGGATTAAAAAATTTGCGAAATCTCCTCAATCTGCGAGAATATAAAATTCTGAATGGTCTTTGAAAGGGATGTTCTTTCTGGTGGCGAAAACGCTAGGACGCTAAGGTTTTGATAAAATATTACACTGATAAGACGCTAGGATTTTATCTACGATAAAATTGAATGCTGTTGATCTCCTTTGGAATCATAAAAAAACTGAAAAACCTCTTTTTATATTCAACTCTATAACTGTTCTCAGATTGAAAAATTTGCGAAATCTCCTCAATCTGCGAGAATATAAAATTCTGACTGATCTTTGAAAGGGATTTGCTCGCTGGTTGGAAAACGCTAGGACGCTAAGGTTTTGATAAAATATTACACTGATAAGACGCTAGGATTTTATCTACGATAAAATTGAATGCTGGGGATTTCCTTTGGAATCATAAAAATAGACTGAAGAATCTCTTTTTATATTAAACTCTATAACTGTTCTCAGATTGAAAAATTTGCGAAATCTCCTCAATCTGCGAGAATATAAAATTCTGAATGGTCTTTAAAAGGGATGTTATCTCTGGTTGGAAAATGCTAGAACGCTAAGGTTTTGATAAAATATTACACTGATAAGGCGCTAGGATTTTATCTACGATAAAATTGAATGCTGGGGATTTCCTTTGGAATTTATAGATCTTTAATAAAAAAAGAGACTGTTCTATTTCTAAAACAATCTCTTAATTTTTTTCACATTACAGATTAATCTTCTGTTTCTTCTTCTTCATCATCTTCGTACTGCTCCAGATAATAGCTGAAAGTAAAGTCTTCTACTTCTTCCTCTCCATCTTCCAGCGTCGTCAGAAGATCTTCAAAAATTTCCAGTTGATCTACTGTCATATTTACGAATTCAAGGTGAAGCGGCATCTCCAGGTCTCCGGTAATGGTATCGAAAAGGGCATCAAGATTATCCCCAAAGTGTTCAGGAAGCTGAACTTTTTCCTTTAACTGGGTATAAAAATCTTCATAATCACCGATGTCTGTAAAATCTATATATACTGTCTTCATATTGAACTAAATTTCCAATTTTTATTAATTAAAAAGGTTTTGCATTTTTTGCAGAAATCCGTTTCTTCATTGGTTGGATTTTTGCCTTCTGCATCTCTCATAAAGCACATTTTCTCCGGACAATGTGGTAACCCCTGGGTATGTCCCAATTCATGAATGGCAATCTTATAAAATTGCTCATCCATATTTTCCTTGCTCAATCTGAACATTGATGCCACACAGGCTTTTCCTGGTCTATATCCCAAGCCCATAATTCCAAAGTCTTTTATTTTTCCTCTGGTTGCACTAATGTCCTTTGAAGTTAAGCCAATAGTTACAAATCCATCTTTTGTTTTACCATTCAAAAACTTAATAATAGAGTCTGCTCTGTAACGGTTTCTCTCTTTATAATAAGCATTTTCCGGAAAGGCTATTGCTTCAAGAACTTCAACATTTGGATATACTTTTTTAATTCCCGCTACTACTTTTTCCAAGTTTTCAGGTTTAATATCCTGAAATGGTTGTATGAGTAGAGTTACTGCTTTCTTTTGTTCCAGATTCCTTACAGGCTTTTCTTTTTCTGAGCATGAAAGTATCAGAAATGCTAAAAAAAGTAAACCAACAAAGTTATTATTTTTCAAAATTAATATTTATAATGGTGTAAATACAAATTATATTTTTTCCCCGCTTTGTCAATTTTGCTTTTTACAATGATAATCTATTGCTTTTCAAAGCTTTTATAATGATTCTTGGTAAGATAAACATCTCCATTTTGGGTGTAGATGATCCGGTCTGCATTTCTTCCCCCACAGTGGTAGTTTACATCTGCTTCAAAATACTTTTCTCCATCCGGTAATCTTCTTTCTCTATTACCAAACTTGTCTCCACCAATTGCTTTTCCCGGAAGCACTTCACAAAGGTTTCCCTTGGATGGATTCCAGCCCTGATTTCTGGCCTCATTTTTTGTAATATAATACTCCGGAAGCCTATGATTTTGCTTTACGTAGCTTATCACCGTCTTTTCTTCAGTCAGTTTATCAATAGAAACCTGTGCTGATGATTTTCCTGTATTATATTGATCTTCCGTAGAAGTACTCCCATAACTTACCGCTTCTGTTTTTGCAGCGTTTGGATGATCTTTTTTATCGGAGATAAAACGGTTGTAGATATACATTACAGACATCCCAAATAGAAGCCCGAGACAGATGAAAAATACACCTCTGATTTTACTGTTCATTGTAACAATTATTTTATGATTCTCTCCACTCTTCAGGAATATCACAGATTGGAATAGGATCCATCTTATGTTTTGCGGCTTTATGCATTCTGTCAAATATCAGGAATACTTCCTTATCTCTTCCTTCATAATCTTCAGCCGTTTTGGTTCCATATTCTTTTTGAATTTTTTCCAATTCAGGATACGTTGCTCCAATCTGCTGTTCATCGGTTCTGTCTACGTCCCAAAGTCCGTCTGTTGGAATTGCCTCCTGAATGCTTTTAATTAAATTCAACCCTTTGGCAAGTGCATACACCTCAGTTTTATATAAGTCGGCAATTGGAGATACATCTACTCCTCCATCACCATATTTTGTATAAAATCCAATTCCGAAATCTTCAACTTTATTTCCGGTTCCACATACCAAAAGTCCGTTAAGCTGCCCGTAGTAATACAGGGTAAGCATTCTCAAACGGGATCTTGTATTGGCAAAAGCCAGTTTTTCGTTGGGATACAGATCGTCTTTTACATCAAAGGTTTTATAAAGTTCCTCAAAAGCAGGAGTCAGATCTACAGATATGATTTCCACATTTGGAAATCTTGATTTTAAATCATTCATATGGTCCTTTGCGCGGTCCACCTGATCTGCTTTCTGGCGGATAGGCATTTCGATAAGCAATGTTTTCAGTCCCGTCATTGCTGCCAATGTAGAAACAACTCCGGAATCTACTCCTCCGGAAACTCCTAGTACATATCCGTTTACTTTAGCTTTTGTTGCATAATCCTTTAACCAGCCTACAATATGGTCTATCACTTTTTGTGTCTGCATCGTTTATATTTTTTTTAGTCTATTCCAAATTCCTTAGGGTATTTTACCACCCCGTTTTTATTTTTTAATCCGTCTTTTACGAGTTCTATACCCATTCCATTTTCTTCAGGAATTTCAAACGGAAATGAAATCCCAAAATTACTTGTTTTTTCGTAACCAAACTTGGGATAATAAGTTTCATGTCCTATTAAAATAACAGATTGATAACCTAGTTCTTTAGCAATACGATGTCCTTCAAGGATAAGCTTTCCTCCAATTCCCTGATTTTGAAACCCTGGCTTCACAGAGACAGGTGCCAAGGCAAGTGATTCAAAAGCCTCTGAA
The DNA here is from genome assembly GCF_003020585.1 of Chryseobacterium aurantiacum. Taxonomy (GTDB): domain Bacteria; phylum Bacteroidota; class Bacteroidia; order Flavobacteriales; family Weeksellaceae; genus Chryseobacterium; species Chryseobacterium aurantiacum. The sequence continues at coordinate 792,724 of NZ_PXUE01000001.1, read as the reverse complement.
CCATTTTCAATACGAAGCTTTGTAAATAGAATATGTCCAGCAATTTCACTATTCTCATCTTCTGCTACCAGTGATAATTCCGGAATAAAGGCATCTGATTTTCTTAATTTTTCCACCAGAAATTGCTCTTGATGGTCACTATGCTCCATATCTCTGAAAGCCTCTTCTATCAATTGAAAAACTTTCTTATGGTCTTTTTCTTCTTCTTGTCTAATCTTTACCATTTTCTACATTATAATTTTCGCGTTTCAATTGATACCAAAAACATCTTACCCCATCATCTTCAAATTCGCTTGTATTTTGAAAGCCCAGTTTTGTTAAAATATGATTGGAACCGGCATTTCCTGCATCAGCATATGCGTATATAGTCTCCGACTTTAAATCATTAAAACCATATTCAAGAGTAGCTGTTGCAGCCTCCCAGGCATACCCTTTCCCCCAAAATTCCGGAATGAAACGATACCCTAAATCCAGTGTTTCAACATGACCATTGATAGGTTTCTTTAGTAATTTTAACCCACACCATCCTATCATCAGTCCGCTTTCTTTTTCAACAACGGCTAACCTCCCTACTCCATTTTCTTCATATTGTTTCTGGATCATCCTTAGGCCATTTTGTGATTCTTCCACGGATGTTACAGGAGTTTCAAGATACTTCATCACTTCCGGGTTAGAATCCATAAGGAACATTCTTTCAGCATCTTTATCTTCAAGTTTTCTTAAAATCAGTCTTTTTGTTTCTATTTTCATAGTATTAGTTTATTGTTCAGCTCCAAAAATAGTTACATCTGTTTTCAATCCTTTTTTTATATCTGTTTCTTTCATATTATTTCCACCTACATTTAGGGTTTGCAAAAGCGGATTTCCTGAAATATCTATTTTCTGGAGCTTATTATGTTCTACATTGAGCTTTCTTAAATTTTTAAGCAGAGTGAGATCAACTGTTTTCAGTTTATTTAAAGATAATGTTAATTGATCAATTCCTGGAGTATCTTTCAGTGAAATACCTTCCAAAAGATTATTATCTATATATAATGAAGCCAGTTTTTTCAGGTTTTCTGCTGTGAATGAAGAGGTTTTACAGCCAGTACATGAGAAAAGTTCAAGTTTATCCAGATTTTTCAGACTCATGACAGGAATCACATTATCATCAAGCATGATCATTTTTACGTTTTTAAAGAAAGAAAGATCCTCCACAGATTTGATATTTTTCTGAACCAAAAATAAATTGGCAACCAATTCAGCCTCTGAAGCCTCTATTACTCCATCTTTATTCAGATCAAAATTTTCGATAACAGCTTTTTCCAGGTTTTTATCTTTAAATTCAAGCTTTTGTCCATTGAAAAAGGCTAGCCCTAAAATAAGACTGAGGGCTGTAAATATTTTAATTTTCATCATGAATTATCTATTTAATCCTTATTTTTGTAAACTTAAATTCCATGTAAAAATAATGAAGATTTTTAGATATATTGCGCTTTCTTCTATTTTAGTTGCAGGACTGAGTTCTTGCAAAAAAGAACCCGAAAATCAATGGAAAATAGAGATTAAAGATACTGCAGGAAAGGTTGAAGTGACTGACATTTCCAAGGAATTCTACAATCCTAATATTTCGTTGGATCAGTTCAAAGCCCAGTTTCCTTGGTTTCAGGGCAGTGTTTCTGATTCAGATTTCGGAAAAAGAAGAACGGATGCAGAAGAAATAAAAATCTACAAGGAAGCTATTGGAAAAATAGATCAGACTAAGCTCCAAAAAGAACTTCAGAGTTTATTTTCCCATATAAAGCATTACTTTCCTCAATTTAAAAGTCCAAAGGTTTTTCTGTTTTCGTCTGCCTTACAGATGGTTCAGGATCCTATTTTTTATGATCAGAAAGGAAATCTTTTATTCATAGACATTACTGGCTTTATGGGAGATGGAAACGCTCATTACAAAGGATTGGAGCTCTATTTTCAAAAGTCGATGAATCCTCAGAATATTGTTCCCAAGGTTTCTCAGCTTTTTGCCGAAAATATTGTCACCGAATCTGCCGATCACCAGAAATTTATTGATCAGGTCATTGTTAACGGAAAGGTGATGATTCTACAGGATGCTTTTCTTCCTGACTTCCCTGATTATTTGAAAATGAATTATACCCAAAAGCAGTATGAATGGGCGACGACCAATGAAGCCAACATCTGGAATTATTTTGTGGAGAGCAATTTGCTGTTTGGTGATGATCCAAGATTGGGTGAACGTTTTATTGCTCCAGGGCCATTTTCAAAATTTTATACAGAGATTGACAATGAGTCTTCACCACAAATTGGAATTTTTACAGGATGGCAGATCTGTAAGGCTTATCTTAAAGAAAAACCTGAAACTAAGCTGAAAGATTTCCTGAAAATGGATGCCACAACAATCTTTAATCAGTCCGGTTATAAACCGAAACTTAAATAATAGAAAATTTAGAATTTAGAAAAAATAGAGAAATGAGAAAAACTCAGATTACGATAGATGTAGAGCTGGATGAAAACCACATCCCTGAAAATATTACATGGAACGCTCAGGATGGAGGTGTTGAAAAAGAGGAAACTAAAGCTACAATGATTTCCGTATGGGATGACAAAGCAATGGAAGCTTTAAGAATTGATCTTTGGACAAAAGAAATGCCTGTAGATCAAATGAAGATGTTTATTCACCAGATTTTAATGTCTTTGGGAAGCACTTACCAAAGAGCTACCGGTGAGGAAGATGTAGCACAATGGCTGGAAGAAATTGCAGAGGAATTTGCAGTAAAATCAGCTATTAAGTAAAATACAACACAATAAATGTAACTGTAGACCAAAATAATAATGATAAAACATTGATAAATTGGTACGCTGTTAGATTGATAAATTATAAAATATTATGAATTTTAATACAAAAGTAATTCACGGAGGGCAGCATCATGAGTCTGCAACGGGTTCTGTAAATGTTCCTGTATTTTTAACCTCTACATTTGCACAGAAAAGCCCGGGAGTACATTCCGGATACGAATATTCAAGAGCTGCTAACCCTACAAGACAGGCATTGGAAGACTCTTTGGCAAGTATTGAAAATGGAGCGAGAGGTTTAGCTTTCGGTTCCGGACTTGCTGCTATTGATTGTGTTTTAAAATTACTAAATCCGGGTGATGAAGTAATTGCTGTAGATGACCTTTACGGAGGAACTTACAGAATGTTTACCAGACTTTTTGAAAAATATCAGCTGAAGTTTACTTTCGTAAATTTTGATGATGTTTCTAAAATTGCTGATGTAATCACTGATAAAACTAAACTGATCTGGGTAGAAACTCCAACGAACCCTTTGATGAAATTGGTAGATATCAAAGCTGTTGTAGAGATTGCTAAAGGAAAAGATATTTTAGTAGCGGTAGATAATACTTTCGCAACCCCTTATATCCAAAGACCAATTGATCTGGGAGCTGATATTGTAATGCACTCAGCCACTAAATATTTAGGTGGACACTCTGACGTGATTGCGGGAGCCCTTATTGCTAAGGATGCTGAACTGGGAGACAAGCTTCACTTCATCCAATTTGCAAGTGGTGGTATTTTAGGACCTCACGATTCTTATCTTGTACTAAGAGGGATCAAAACATTGGCATTAAGAATGCAAAGACACTCAGACAATGGTCTTGCAGTAGCAAAATATCTTGAAAATCATCCGGCAGTTGATAAAGTAATTTATCCTGGATTAGAGTCTCACCCTCAATATGAATTGGCAAAATCTCAAATGAAGGAATCTGGAGGAATGGTTTCATTCACATTCAAATCCGGTAAGAAAGAAGATGCTGTTAAATTCTTAGAGAAAGTAAGAGTATTTACACTGGCAGAATCTCTAGGAGGTGTAGAATCTTTAGCTAACCACCCTGCTTTAATGACTCACGCTTCCATCCCTGCAGAAAAACGTGCTGAATTAGGAATCACTGATGATCTGGTTCGTTTAAGCGTTGGTATTGAAGATGCGGAAGATCTTATTGCAGATCTGGAAAAAGCTTTTTCTTAATACATCACAATAAACTAAAATGAGAAGGATTTAATATCTTTCTCATTTTTTATTACCACCACAAAATATCTATGAAAAATACAAGAAAAGCCATCATTTCAGATTTGCCTCAACTTGCAGAATTATTTGATCAGTACAGAATATTTTATCATAAGCAATCCGATGTTCCAGCGGCAGAAAATTTTCTTCAGGAAAGAATTGAAAACAAGGATTCTGAAATTTTTGTTGCGGAAGAAAATGGTATACTCACAGGTTTTGTACAATTATACCCAATATTTTCATCTACAAGAATGCAGCGCTATTGGCTGTTGAACGACTTGTATGTCAATGAAAATCATAGAGGAAAAGGATACTCCAAAGAACTTATTGAAAAAGCCAAAGAATTATGCAAAGCTTCCAATGCCTGCGGAATACTGCTTGAAACAGGAAAAAGTAATGACATAGGAAATCAATTGTATCCATCATCCGGTTTTGAACTGTATGACTCTGTAAATTTCTACGAGTGGAGCAATTCATAGGTTTTGTAAGATGTAAAAAATAAAGTGTATTATATCTAACATTATCACCATTCTCACCATTCTCACCTTAACTTATAATCCAAAATAATATGACAGATTTTCAAAAATATATCCAAAGATACCTGGACCTTATTCCATCCGGAGATTGGTCAACTGAATTAATAAAATCAGAAGAGAAAACAGCAGGAATTTATTCTAATCTTACTGAAGAACAATCTAAATTTGCCTACGCTGAAGGAAAATGGACACTAAAAGGCGTTTTATTACATTTATCAGATACTGAAAGGGTTTTTCAGTACAGAATACTGGCCATTGCCAGGGGGGAGAAAAATAATCTCTTGGGATTCGATGAAAATGAATATGCTGAAAAATCCTACGCCAATGAAAGATCTCTTGAATCTTTATTGGAAGAATATAAATTGGTAAGAAAATCTTCAAAAATTCTTCTGGAAACCATGAACCCTGCTGCTTTACAAAGCATTGGAACAGCCAATGGCCATGAAATTTCAGTAGAGACCATTGGAAAACTTATTGTTGGCCATAATTATCACCATTTGAATATTATTGAAGAAAGATATTTGTCTAAATTGGGATGGATGTAAATGAAACATCCATTAAAGTAGTTTCAAAACCATGTTTTACACAAGCAATATTTATTAAGAGCGGGCTTTTGTTCGCTCTTATTTATTTCCTTTTCAATGACTTTAACAAAACTTAATAAAAAATATTATTTTTGGTTAAAACAACACAAATGTCCTTTACCAAAATTTATATACATCTTGTTTTCTCTACAAAGAGCAGAACTCCCTACCTTAACACATTCTACCTAAGAATAAAGGCTTGGAAACATATTAAAGAATATGCCACGGAAAAAGAAATCTTCCTAGATATGATTAATGGATATTCAGATCATTGTCATTGTCTTATCTCCTTAGGAAGCAATCAAAGTATACAGAAAATTGTTCAATTATTAAAAGGAGAGTCTTCCTATTGGATTAATAAAAATCAACTTACAAAGGATAAGTTTTCTTGGCAGGATAAATATTTTGCTGTTTCTGTTTCCGAATCAAAATTGGATTCTGTTAGAAATTATATTAAAAATCAGGAAAAACATCATCAGAAAAAAACTTTTACAGATGAGTATCAGGAATTTATTGAAAAATATAATTTTAAAATGTAGGTTTTGGCTAAAGCCAATGAAGGTTTATAAAATTTAAAAACGGGCTAAAGCCCATTTCTATTGATGTTTTATCAACATGAAAAAATACCTTAAAATAGGTCATTACATTTGTATAGAATTAGATTGGGCATATATCAAATTCAATAGGAATGGGCTTCAGCCCATTAAATAATAGAAAAAATCATTCTGGCTTTAGCCAAAACTTAAAAACAAAAAACATCCGTCCATTTACCCCTCAATTTTTTGTACAAAATTCATATATTTTTTACCTTTATCAACTGTTTTGAATTCAAATAAAATTATGGAAAAAATAATCGAAATATTAAAATCTGGCGGAACTATTCTCTATCCTACTGATACCATTTGGGGGATTGGCTGTGATGCCACCAATATAGAAGCGGTCAATAAAATTTTTGACATCAAGAAGCGCGAGAAAAATAAATCCATGATTATTCTTGTAGAGTCTGAAAAAAGGCTTCAGGATTTAGTAGATGTTCCTGAAATGGCTTGGGAAATTATTGATCTAAGCGAAAAACCAGTGACTATTGTTTATGAAAATCCAAAAGGTTTACCTAAAGAGTTACTTGCTGAAGATGGAAGCATAGGAATCAGGCTGGTAAAAAATGATTTTTGTAAAAAATTAATTACCAAGCTGAATAAGCCTTTAGTTTCTACATCTGCCAATTTCAGTGGTGAGAAAAGTCCTTTAAAGTTTTCTGATATCTCCGAAGAAATGATAAGTCTTGTAGATTATGCCGTGGAAGAAGACAGAGATAAGGTTTCAAAATACTCAGGTTCTTCGGTTATCAAAATATGGGGTGATAACAGAATAAAAGTTCTTAGGGAGTAAAAACTTCAGGTTAATCTATTCATTTTTTAGAGCCCTGCCGGCTCATATCAACAGAATTTCTTTTTTTAGTTCTATCTTTGCAAAACCCAACTCATAAAATAGATGCTATGAATCATCAGGAATTCGCTAAAATGTGGATAAATACCTGGAACTCTCATGATTTGGAAGATGTTCTCTCTCATTATTCTGAAGATATAGAGATCACCACTCCCATGATTGCCATGGCTACTGAAGGGAAAGAAAGTTCTCTAAAAGGTAAAGAGGCTGTTCGTGAATACTGGAAAAAAGCATTGGAAAAATTTCCGGATCTTCACTTTGATCTCATCCAATCAACGGCTGGAATAGATTCTGTAGCATTATTTTATAAGTCTATTATGGATAAGCATGCTGTGGAAGTAATGTTTTTTAATGAAGAGGGAAAAATTAGTAAAATGTACGCTCATTATGAGTAGTGAACGGCATGGGTAGAAATTGACGCTATTATAAACGATGAAAATTAATCTTAATCAAAATAAGAATTTAAAACTTTTTAAAATAATTTCTGAAGCTGCAGAAAGGAACAACCAATCTGTATACATTGTTGGTGGATATGTTCGGGATCTTCTTATGAAGAGAAAGGCTTCTACGGACATTGACTTTGTGACTGAGCAAAGCGGTATTGAACTGGCCCAGAATGTGGCTAAGGACATTGATCCTAAATTAAAGGTTTCTGTATTCAAAACCTATGGAACTGCCATGATTAAGTACAAGGATCTTGAACTTGAATTTGTAGGGGCCAGAAAGGAAAGTTATACAGAAAACAGCCGCAAACCTGAAGTGGAAGGCGGAACATTGGAAGACGATCAGAAAAGAAGAGATTTCACCATCAATGCGATGGCAATTTCTTTAAATAAAGATAATTTTGGAGAACTTATTGATCCTTTCAACGGGATTGAAGATCTGGAAAAAGAAATTCTGAGAACTCCATTAGAACCTGCCCAAACCTATTCTGATGATCCATTGAGAATGATGAGAGCAGTACGTTTTGCTTCAACCCTAAGCTTTACCATTGAAGAGAATTCTTTAAATGCCATTAAGCAGGAAGCAGAAAGAATCAATATTGTTTCTATGGAGAGAATCATGGTTGAATTTAACAAGATCATGTTATCTGAAAAACCATCAGTAGGATTAAAACTGATGGAACAAACCGGTCTTTTAAAGCTTATCATTCCTGAATTAATAGAACTTAAAGGGGTAGAGGAAGTAGAAGGACAGACTCATAAGGATAATTTTTATCACACCCTTGAGGTAGTGGATAATATTTCTGTAAATACCGATAACCTTTGGCTGCGTTGGTCTGCATTACTTCATGATATCGGAAAAGCACCTACAAAAAAGTTTGTGGAAGGAACAGGCTGGACTTTTCACGGACATGAATTTTTAGGCTCAAAAATGGTAAAGACCCTTTTCCAGAGACTGAAACTACCATTAGGAAGCGATATGAAGTATGTTCAGAAAATGGTAAAGCTTTCTTCCAGACCTATTGCCCTGATTACAGATGATGCTTCAGACTCAGCACTAAGAAGGCTCTTATTTGATGCAGGAGAAAACCTTGAGGAACTTTTTACACTTTGCAAGGCAGACATCACCACTAAAAACTCTAAAAAACAGGAGAAATTCAAGAAAAACTTTGAATATGTGGCGGTTAAAATTAAGGAAGTAGAGGAAAAGGATCAGGTAAGAAACTTCCAACCTCCTATCACAGGAGAGGAAATTATGCAAATGTTTGACCTTAAGCCGGGACGTGAAATCGGTATTTTAAAAGAAAAGGTGAAAGAAGCAATCCTTGAAGGAGAAATTCCCAATGAGAAAGAAGAGGCAACCAAGTTTGTCATTGCTGAAGCAGAAAAACTGGGATTAAAAATATAATTGAATTTTACAATGTATAAAAAACGGCTGGGTATGAAACTCCAGCCGTTTTTCGTTTGCTTCAATGAGGTATATAACAAAGCCGGACGGGCTCTGAGAGCCCGTCCGGAAAAAAACACAAATGATGAAAAAATAAAAAATTATTTTTGCGTACGCCTTAGGCGCTATTCTTAATTTTTATAGAATCCGTTGGTTCCAATACCAGCAGTAAAGTTTTTCAATAGAGAACCATTGTTCGCATTGTAAACATTTACTTTACCGTCTTCCGAGAAGTTGGCATCTGCAGCAAATATTCTACCATCAATCACATCAAAACCATACACATTTCCTACAGCTGTAACAATAGGTGTAGTTGGAACAGTTGTAGAATTAACGGCCATACCATAAACTTTATTGCTATCAGTAATAAAATAGAACTTATCACTATCTGCTCTCAATTTCTGAGCTTTAGGAATTCCTGTAAGAGTTGTTGTTGTAAAAGTTCCTGCAGAAGAATTGATCTTGTAAATGTAAGAGTCTGTATTATCAGAAACCAATACATACGCGCTTCCTTTGTAAGAAATAAGGTCTTTAATAATCCCTACGCTAGGTAGTGTAATAGTTTTGCTTATAGTATTGTTAGACGGGCTTACAACACTGATTGTATATCCTGTTGCAAATGAATCAAAAGGAGGAGCCGTGTTATAACCAATACCATCTGTCTGTACAATAATATTACCTTCTGCTTCAACTACTTTTTCAGCATAACGCGGAAAACTAACACTATTTACATAGGTATTATCTGCAATATTATAGGCATTAAGCTTTCTTACATCCGCAAAGTTATTGTTCGTTACAAAATACTTATTTCCAGAGAATGCTATATATCTTGGATTATCAAGATTAGCAGTTACTGTAGCTTGTTTTCTAAATGTATAACGGTTTACAATCTCAATTTTATTAGGAACATTGGCTACCAAATAAGCACGATCTCCAAGAAAACCTATACTTTGAAGTACCTTACCAAAAGACTCTTTATTGTTATTCTCAGAATAGATGTTAGTAAATATATTCCCAAGACTATTACTCAAAAAGGTAACGTCAGAAGTAGGCTTTGTAAATCCACCCTCGTTGGAAACAAGGATTCCGTTTTCATACGTAGTTGACTTGTTAGTCTCACTATCATTATCACTGCTACATGAAACATTGAAAAGTAACATGGAAGCAAATGCAAGAGGTAAAATTCTTTTAATATTCATATATACTTAATTTTATTTTTTTAAAAATTGATATTTAAACTTACACTGTAATTTCTTTTAGGTAACGGATAAGCAAACATGGTATAATAAACTTCATTGAAAATATTATTAACCTTGAATCCTATAGTATAATCCTTATGGAACGTAAGACCAAGCCCGGCATTCATTACAAAATATTTTTCTAAGGCCTCACTTCTCTTTTCATTGGAATCCGTATAGGTAAGCCCATTAAAAAGTCCCTGAACATATACTTTTATAAACTCATACTGATAATCAATATTTCCGGTGAACTTATGGAATGGTACATACATCAATTGCTTTTTCTTCTCAAGATCCTGAGAATTTGTGTAAGTATATCCAAGGTTTCCTTTTAAAAGATGTTTACCGAACCTTTTTATATATTCCATTTGGGCCTCTACCCCGTATGATCTTACATGATCTGTATTTACAGGACTATAATATCCGGAGGAAGTTGGAAGCCATCTTATCATATCCCGGATATCCAGGTAGAAAGGAGCTACCGACATCTGAAGAGCCCCTACCTTAAACTGATTTCTCAATTCAAACTGATAGGATGTCTCCGGTTTTAGGTTCATGTTACCTCCCGGCTGCCAATATAGATCATTGAATGACGGAGCCCTGAAGTTTCTGGAAACACTCAGTCCCAAATTATACCATTGGAGGGCATTCCATTTTCCTGAAAAAGAAAACAGTACAGGTGAGCTAATTTTTCCAACAAAATCTTTTCGTATTCCGGCTTCAAGACGGAGATCTTTTAAAGGAAAATATCTTACTAATCCTGAAACAGATCCCATATTCCTGCTTACATTATCGATTCCCGAACCGTAACCCTCTCCTTTATTGAGTTGATATTCTCCAATAACATTGAAGTTCCATTTAGAATTAAAGAAATAATTAAAATCATTCTTCAGGATATAATTCTTCCCAGTTCCACCACTGGTCTGAGGACCATCAGCTTTAGCAAAGTACTGAAAATTCTCCTCTGTATAAGCTGCCTTAAAAGAGTTATTGAATTGAGTTTTATTCCAATCCCATGAGATCAGGCTTCTTACATTTTGAGTTCTGTATTTCGTTTCAGTTTCGCTATTAAAGAGGATTGGGTAATGCTGTTGCCCGTTAAAAAATTCCGAAATCCATGAAATCTGGTGGTGTGGAGTAATTTTATAGGCTGAAGCAATATTGAAATTGGTATTATAGTACTGCCCGTTTCTATTGATATAGTTTTGAGCCTCTTTTACTTCATAATCATTCTCACTTACAGAATAATTCCCAGAAGCCTTAAAGCTGAATTTTTCATTGCTATAAGAGCCTTTAAGGAAGTTATTATAGGTATTAAAAGATCCTGCTTCTGAAAATAACGTACCTTGAAATCCTTTATTGAAATCCAGATTATTATTCAGGTGAATACTTCCACCAATAGCTCCGGAACCGTAAGTGACACTTCCACCACCGGCTTTTATTCCGATCTGGTCATATCCGAACAAGGCAATATTATTAATATCTCCCTGTCCTAAAAAATTAGAATTAATATTAATTCCATTCCATACAAAAGCCGTCTGCTGAGCAGTGGTTCCCCGGAAAGATGGTGAAGAAACAGCCCCACGTCCGTTTTCCTTAATATAAACAGCAGACTGAAATCTCAGTAGCTCAGAAAGATTACTTGAATTTTTTTTGACATCTTCAGTACTAATAGTTTTTACAGGATGAAAAAGCTTCACCTTATTCATCTGACTATCAAAAATAAAAATCGTATCAACAGCTTTCTCCTGTCCAAAAAGAAAGCAGCCGTAAGACGACAAAAACAGTACTAAAGATCTTTTTATATCCATATTAATTCACTTTTCCTCCGAAAGCAATATGTTTTTTTTGATTATTATTCTGGCAGGTCTCCTGACTTTCGCTTTCTGCGCCTTCCCGTTTGTACAGTGGCTGTTTACAGAAACTTTTGTTGCGATTTACAGTTGCGGGGACAGTCTGGGGATCTCACCCAATTCCCTTTTCATTCCAATATGCTGGAAACCAAAATTTTTGCAAAGATAGCTTTTTAAATGTATTGACCAAAAAGCAGATTTATAGGTCAGTCATTACATTTTGTTGCAATCTGCATCTATGTTTGACAAAAAAAGATACATATAGATTTACTATAAATGCGCAGACAATTTTATGCAGAAAACATTATACATATAAAATAAAACAGCTGCCTCCATACGAAAGCAGCTGATTATGTATAATAAGATGTTTGCTTATTTACCGATTACTTCTGTAATTGGGTTTCCAACATTTCCACTTGGGAATTGAATTTTCAGTAATGAAGAAACGGTAGGCGCAATATCTGTCATATGATAAGCCTTGTTGCTTTCTCCCTGCTTCACTCCCCATCCCATAAAGATCAATGGAATATGTGAATCATAAGAATTCCATACACTGTGTGTAGTTCCTGTTTTAGAATATGGCGGAAGCATAGAATCATGGGAAATCAATTGAATATCACCACTTCTCTGTCTGTTGATTCCGTTGATAATTCTTTGTTTGATAGGCTCCGGAATACTTGCTTCCTGAACTTTATCTACAGAAACGGCATATAAAACAGTAGGGTCTTTTTCTAATTCTTTTACCGCAAAGTTTCTCACATCATCCAACTCAAGTTTGTTGTCTGCCAATACTTTTCTATCAAAATAAATCTGATAGTTATCAATGGCATTAACCAATTTATCAGCACCAAACTTCGCTTTCAACTTTTCATTAATATTCTTTTCAGCTCCTTCTCCGAAAAATCCGGTTGGGATTTTATGCTCTTTCAGGAATCCTACAGAATGTGCACCTCCGTGGTCAGCAGAAAGAAAAACGGTATACTCTCCTTTTCCAACTTTCGAATCCAGATAGTTGAAGAATTGTGCTAAATCCTGATCTAATCTGATATAAACATCCTCCACTTCAATAGAATTGGGTCCGAATTTATGTCCTGCATAATCCGTTGAAGCCAAATTGATTGCTAAAAAGTCTGTGATAGCATCTCCTCCTAGTTTTTCACCCTCTACAGAAGCTTCTGCCAACTTCAGAGTCAGAGTATTTCCGAAAGGAGTATAACGGATGTTATCTTTTTTCGTTTGATAGTCTTTTGCTAGATCGTTGTAAGGAAAAGTAGGTGTCTTTGCACTTCCCAATAGCCCTTCCCAAGAAGAATTATCAGGTGAACTTTCCGTATACTGATTAATTGGAAGTAAAGTATTCCAACCATTTGCTACTAATTTTTCTGGCAAATTCTGAGAGTTGAATGACTTTACCCATTGAGGAAGATCATTCATATACCATGTACTTGTAACAAAATTCCCTGTACTGTCATCAAACCAGAACGCTCCATTTGGAGTGTGTCCTGCAGGAAGAATGGAAGCACGGTCTTTCAAAGAAACACCAACTACTTTCCCCTGAAAATTGGTTGCCAGTCTTAATTCATCTGTTACTGTTGTAGACCAAAGGTTTTTCGGAGAGTGGCTTCCTGTTTTTGCATTGGTAGTCCCTACCGGCTGAACGCTGTCATCTGCAGTACAGTATACTCCTTTACCCGTTTCCTTATCCGTCCAGTCGTTTCCGGCAATTCCGTGAATTGCGGGTACAGATCCTGTATAGATACATGTGTGCCCCAACGCTGTAATGGTAGGAACATACGGAATGTGTACATTATTTAAAGAATATCCTGTATTCAATAATCTTTTGAAACCGTCATTTCCATATTTATTGTAAAAACGGTATAGATAATCCCAACGCATTTGATCCACTACCAGACCTACAACTAATTTGGGTCTTTCCAATTGAGAATTTCTGTTCTTCTGCGCATTGATTGTAACTACGGACAAAAAAGTAGCTGCCGCAATTGAAATGTTCCTAAGCATCCAAGTAAATTTTTATTGATCACAAATTTAGGGGTTTTGAAAGTTTTAGAGTATGAAATTTTATTTAAATTTGATCTTTATTCAATTCTCTAACCCAATTCATCATGATTTTAGGAGTATACTGGTACTTTAAATTCCCTGAAAATCTATACCATTTCAAGTTTTTCAGGTTTTTTGAAGGTTACGGAGGCCATGCAGATAATGAAGCAGAACTGGTTGCAAGAGTTCAGGTGAGCAACATTGAAAACCTCATCAGGCAACTTGAAGAATTGAAATTACAGTTCAAAAGAACGTATTTATCGCTTGCTATCAAAGAGGATCAGCTTATTATTAGTATTGGAGATCATCAACTTTTCGATTACCATTTTCAGTTTGCAAAGAAAATAGAAGATGTGTTGATCCAAGAAAACGCAGAATTATTGGGTTCAGACAGCCCCTTTAAAGCCCAGCTCAATAAAAACTATCCGCCGAAAAGAGAAGATTTTGAAAATATTGAATATCGGTTTATTCAAATTGTGGGTTCGGAATTTAAAAAAAATAATGCTGAAAACCTCTCAATAAGAATCGACTGCAATCTGCCCTTAGCAGATAAAAAAAACTTCATCGCTGATCTGATCCCGATATGTCAGGAAGAAAATATCAATGTATTCTATTACAAAGATTATGATTTTAATAATCATTGTAATCTAATGCTGTTTTTCAGCAATGGACAGCAGAGGAAAGATGCTATTCAGACTGTTCATGTTAATTCATTCGGAAACAAGGTAAGGCAGCTCAGTCAAAAATATTCACTTCATTTCGGTCATTTTGGAGGATTAAGCAACTATCCTCAAAACGGCCCTCATATTGAACTGATGATAGATGAGGAATATATTATAAACAAAAAATAAAACCATTTTAATTTAATAGTATGATTAAGTTTAAATATGTCATTTTGTACGTGGAAGATGTGGAGCAATCCATGAACTTCTATAAAAACACCTTTGACGCTGAAATAAAATTCATTACTCCGGAAAAAGACTATGGAGAATTACTTACCGGAGAAACCAGTCTATCTTTTGCTTCCATCAGCTTAGCTGGCTCAAACCTAAAAAAAGGTTTTCTATCCTCTAAAACAGAAGCAAAACCATTTGGAATAGAACTTGGTTTTGTGACTGATAATGCGGAAGCCTTGGTAGAAAAGGCGGTTAAAAATGGTGCCGAACTGTATGAAGATATCGCAGTAAAACCTTGGGGGCAGAAAACAGCTTACATTAAGGATCCTGACCATTATTTAGTAGAAATCTGTACTGAAATTCAATAAATATTCTTCTTCGTGGAAATAAGAAAACTACAAAAGCTATCCTCCAACCCCAGCCTGAATTGGGGACATAATGGATATACAACAGATAAAATTTATTCTGTTTCTTCTATAGAATACTCCAATTCCTTTGAATTTACTTTAAGGGAAAAGTCCTTGTCTTATACTAAAAACTGGAAGACTGATTCTGATGAACTGGAAGAACTGAATGCCATCATTGAAAAAGACAACTCCTTTGGAGTGTTTGCAGATGGTGAACTCCAAGGCTGGATCATTGGTGAGCACAGAATATGGAACAATAGTTTTTATATAGAAAATATCCTTGTTAATGAAAAATACAGAAGACAGGGATTCGGAATTATACTGATTAAAAACGCCATCAAAGAAGCCCGAAGCCTCAACTGCCGGGTCATTGAACTTGAAACCCAGAACACCAACTACCCTGCCATACAGTTTTACAGAAGAATGGGATTCAATATCACAGGACTGAATACTAGATTATATGATAACCCTGATGAAATTGCTCTTTTTATGACTTTAGATGTTGATTAATTCTAAAATTAAAGACACTATTTTTAATATCATTTCTCAATAATCGTTTTATTTTATTTATTTAAATTAAAACACTTGCCGGTGTCTTATTTTTTTTATACTTTAGTTATCAGCAAATTAAAAACATTAATTACTATGAAAAATTTAAAAAAATTAAAGAGAAGCCAATTGGTGTTAATTAGCGGAGGAGATACAGCCTATGCCTTTTGTTTAGATGGCGTTTGTCCTCCAACCCACGGATCCTATTATTGTAGCGGAGATATCTGCTACAGATCAACTGGTGGAGGTGGTAATACTGGAGGAGGCCCTGGTGGTGGAACCCCTTGCCATGAGCCACAACGTTTCTGTCAGGAATGGGAAACAGGATGTGGATGTCATTATTAAAGTTAGTTGTTAGATAAAAATTAGGGCGGTTTTTTACCGCTCTTTTTTTGTGCAATCTAAAAAAAACCGGAAAGGATAAAAAAGGAAGCCAATAAAAAATTCTTTTACAAAAAAAACCGCGCCTTGGTGGCGCGGTTTTCATATATATAATTCTGTAAATTAGAATTTAAGATCTCCATTCACTTCTCTTACTGCATTTGCAGCTTCAGCGAATTTCAATTGCTCTTCAGCAGTCAATGTTACGTTTACAATTGATTCTACACCGTTTGCTCCGATGATAGCAGGAACACCTAGGCAGATATCGTTTTGTCCGTACTCACCCTCAAGCATTAAAGAACAAGGGATCATTTTCTTTTGGTCACATGCAATAGCCTGAACCATTACAGAAACAGCTGCACCTGGAGCATACCAAGCAGAAGTTCCTAATAATTTAGTAAGGGTAGCACCACCTACTTTAGTTTCTTCAATTACATATTTTTGTTTTTCTTCGTCTAAGAATTCAGTTACAGGAACACCATTTCTTGTAGCCTTGCTCAATAATGGAAGCATACCTGTATCACTGTGAGCAGCGATTACCATACCATCAACATCAGAAATTGGAGCTTCTAATGCTTCTGCCAATCTATATTTGAATCTTGCAGAGTCTAAAGCACCACCCATTCCGATGATCTTGTGCTTAGGAAGACCTGAAGTTTTGTGAACCAAATAAGCCATAGTATCCATTGGGTTAGAAACCACAATGATGATTACTTCCGGAGAGTGTTTTACTAAGTTTTCAGTAACTTCTTTTACGATACCTGCATTGATACCAATTAATTCTTCTCTAGTCATTCCAGGTTTTCTTGGAATACCTGAAGTGATTACTGCTACGTGAGAACCTGCAGTTTTGCTGTAATCTCCTGTTGTTCCAGTAATTTTTGTATCGAATCCGTTAAGAGACGCTGTCTGCATCAAATCCATTGCCTTACCTTCAGCAAATCCTTCTTTAATATCTACCAAAACTACTTCTGAACAGAAGTTCTTCATTGCGATGTATTCTGCACAGCTTGCTCCTACAGCGCCTGCACCTACTACAGTTACTTTCATATTGTTACTTTTTAAATTATTTATTTTTGTTAGTTAAGTTTAAAATTGAAACTCCCCAAATTTAATAAATCCTGAAAAAATGAGCAATTTTTCAGAAATTTAATTAGAATTAAAAGAAATTAGTTGACGTTCAGTAAAAACGTGTATAGTTTTTTCGCTCCGGAAAGCACTTCATGATAGTTTTCCTCTGCAACTTCCGTGTCCAAAACCTCTTTAAAGTTCTTCCACATAGGTCCGGTATTCTCCTGATAGCATCCAAAGAAATTAAAAGTTACCTCATCAAAACCTTCCGTTTTAGAAAGCTGTTTTGCAATAACGTTTCCGCCCAAAGTAGAACCTTCAATCACATACATCGCCCCCAAAGCTTCATTTTCATTCTCAAACTCCAAAGGGTGAGAAACAGCCTTATTTTCCAGAGAAAGACTTTCAAGATCCTTTTCAATAAGGGAAAGCTTCTTTCTGTTTTCAAGCTGAAGTTTTTCAGCATACTTCTCAGAAAGACTGTTGAATATTTTATCTTCACTGTGAAGAAGCATCAGGTAATTGGTATGGATGATCTTTTTATAATCTTCTAATGTGAAAGTTTTATTAAAAATCTTTTCAGAATTAAAAAGCTTCTCAGCTGCATCGTGATATTCTGCTGTATTTTGTTTAAGATATTCTGATACCATAATAACGTTTTAAAAGTTTCTCAAATGTAAGGTTTTTTGAACGTTAAAATGAAGGAAGTCCCCTCTTTATTGCTCTCATAATCTACATTTCCTCCTATTCTTTTCATGATTCGGTGTACTATGGATAATCCTACTCCATTTCCTTTAAATTTCTTCGCATTATCCATCCTGTTGAAGATTTTAAACATCTTATGCTTCTCTTCCTCAGGAATACCGATTCCGTTATCTGAAATCCTGTAAATAATGGTTTGCCCGTCTTCCGTCCCTTCAATTTCCACCTTTGGCTGATCTTTATGGGAAGAATATTTCACTGCATTGTTGATGATATTCAAAAACACCTGATGAAGCAGGGTTTTATCTGCCATTACATCCGGACATTCCTTAATGATAATTTCACTTTTAGGACTTCCGTAAGTCATCTTCGCATTTTCAGAAATCTTGTAAATGGTATTCAGGGTAGTAAGGCTCTCAAGCTGAATATCGCTATGCTTGGCCCGGCTGAGCTGAAGCACATCTTTCATCATTTCTGCCATATTATCAATTTCTTCAATGATGGTATTGATCTTTGTTTTGCTCTTCTCAGAATCATCAGTAAGGTTCCCCAAAAGCATTTGGGCATTCAATTTCATCACTGTTAAAGGCGTTCCCAAATCATGAGAGATTGTATAAGAAAAGCTATCCAGTTCTTCATTCACCTTTTTAAGCTCATCATTAAGCCTTTTGATCACATTATAGTTCTTATGAGAAGTTTCCAGAATCAAATCTCTTACAGCCTGCACCGCACTTACATTTCTGGAGTTCCATCTCTTGGAATGGCCTTTAATATTCTCTGTAAAAATCTGGAATGAGGTTCTGGGAGAAACCATATGCTTCTCTTCCCCATTCTCAGAAAACACCTCTATTTTTTTTTCCGGATTACCAGCCCAGTTAATATGTTCGTCAAACTCTTTACGGAACCAGATCAGCATTTCATTTTTATCTCTTTCGATGAAGTAAATAATGATTCCGGCGGCATTTTCAGATAGGTTCAGTTCTTTCCCATGATTTCTAAGGAAACTTCGGTTGATATAAATACGATCGGTTGTATTTTCCAAAGCCCACTGTCCAATTTTTTTAATTTCATCAATGGCAGGAGTTGTTCCATCGGTAACTATATTTTCATCCGAAACAACGGCCAGACCATCTGCTTCCGGTAAATTTTTGATATCCGGTTTACTTTCAACAAGAGAATCAAATAAATTATGATGCTTTAAAAATTTTGTTTTCAGCTGAGACAGTTTCTCATTCACTTCAAGACGATAGTTCAGTTCTTTTTTTGATTTAAAAGAAGAATAGGCATTGGCTGCCAGGGCTGTAAATATCCCTGCCTGCACTCTGTCTTCAAGATCCACGTGTTTGGGCTCTACATTTTGACAGGTCACCAGCCCCCAAAGATGGTTATCGATAATAATGGAGACACTAAAGCTGGAGGAAACACCGGAATTGATCAGGTATTGCCTATGCACAGGAGACATCCCACGCGATGCTGAAAAACTAAGGTCAATATTTGTATTGATTTTACTCACAACAGGAACCGTCTCCGTATGTACATTACTGAATATTCTTTTTCTTTTTTTAAGATAAAGTTCACGGGCTTGTCTTGGAATATCAGATTCAGGGTAGTGAAGCCCAAGGAAACTTTCCATATTCTCATCTTTCTTTTCGGCTATAACCTTTCCAGAGCCGTCCATCATAAATTTATAGACCATCATTCTGTCATAGTTCACCACTTTGGTGAGTGTTTCCAGTAAATGGTTCCAAAGTTCCTTTTCGTCATCTATGACATAAAAATTGTCATATTTATTGGAAATTCTTTTATCAGGATTCACTAAAACCTCTTCAAATTCCAGAAAAATAAAACCTCCGCTTCTGAACACAGAAAAATGATATTCTTTATCCTTAATAAAGATTT
Source organism: Chryseobacterium aurantiacum (assembly GCF_003020585.1). GTDB lineage: Bacteria > Bacteroidota > Bacteroidia > Flavobacteriales > Weeksellaceae > Chryseobacterium > Chryseobacterium aurantiacum. The sequence goes on along the minus strand of NZ_PXUE01000001.1, from coordinate 773,151 downwards.
TATCAAAATACGTTTCATTTTCTCTTCTGGTGAATCTGTTCAGTGATGTATAGATATCTGAATCTATAATAGGTTGAAAACTTTCCGGAAAGTCCGAAAGTTTACTGTCGAACAACTCGTCTAGGTTTCCGATTTTAAATATATCCGATATATTCCTGCTGAAAAAAGTAATGGAATGGGACTCCGCATCAATGCCAATCAAATAACCAAAACTTTGTATAGAGCCTGGAATATGGATGGGTTCATCGTGGCATTCTACAAAATTCATATAACTATTCAGTCTATCAATCAAATATAAGGCTTTTTTTAACTGTATTTTTTTTGTGGTATTTTTTTTTCCTCCACACGGATGGTTCTATGATTTTACTTGAAAAAACAGCATTAAAACATTCTCCTTTTTCAAGTAATTTTAATAGGATATCTCTAAAATATACGAAAAAAAATACAATATCTATGTTTTTAACTATTAACCCTGATTCATAACATGAATTAAGGATTATTAACCAGAATAATTGGTTTATTTAAACATTTTTAGCTAAATTTATATCACCAAATAATGAATATGAACAAAATCTATTGAATTATTCACAATAAATTCAAGATAATAATTAAATACAAATAATACTATTATGAAAAAGTTCCCATTAATTTTATTTTCTTTGGTCCTATCTGTAGGATTATGGAATCCCTCCGAAGCATGTACACGAGTAGTATACAAAGGTCCCCAAAATACCATTCTTACCGCCCGTTCTATGGATTGGCGTGACGAAATCCCGGCTAATCTGTGGGTTTTCCCAAAAGGAATTGACCGTACCGGACAAACCGGACCCAAATCTGTAAAATGGTCTTCCAAATATGGCAGTATCATCAGTTCTACATGGGATATTGCTTCTGCTGACGGAATGAACGAAAAAGGACTTGTGGCCAATATGCTGTGGCTAGGGGAATCACAATATCCAAAATTCGATCCCAAAGGAGGTAAAAAGGGGCTTGCCATCTCATTATGGGCACAATATTATCTTGATAATTTTTCAACAGTAAAAGAAGCAGTGGATTTTTCAAGAAAAGAACCATTCGTGGTAGTAAGTGATTATATTCCGGGAACGGAAAGATTTACCACCATCCATCTTTCCCTTTCTGACGCGTCAGGTGACAACGCTGTCTTGGAATACATCAATGGGAAACTGGTTATTCATCATGACCCGTCTTATACGGTAATGACCAACTCTCCTATCTTTGAAGAGCAGCTTGCTCTTAACAATTACTGGAAAGGGATTCCGGGTACCGTAATGCTTCCGGGAACCAACCGTGCAGCAGACAGATTTGTAAGAGCTTCTTACTATGTGAATGCGATTCCCAAAACGGCCGATATCCGTACCGCTGTAGCCAGTGTATTCGGGGTGATCAGAAACTGTTCTGTACCCTACGGTATTACTTCTCCCACAGAACCTAACATTTCTTCTACAAGATGGCGTTCTGTTTCGGATCAGAAGAATTTAGTCTATTACTTTGAAACTGTTTTTACCCCCAACACATTCTGGGTAGACCTTAAAGATTTTGACCTTAGTGCAAAAGGAAAGGTAATGAAACTGGATCTAAGCAATTATCAGACTTATCACGGCAAATCAAATACTGATTTCAAAGAAACTCCATCATTTAAATTCTTAGGTTTAGAATAATTTAAGCCAAAACAAAAAATGTAATCCTTAGGTATTCTGATCTGAAAAACACAGTCGGAAATACTTAAGATTTAGAAAATCGTGAATGCAGATTCAGGATTAGATAGGTGATCATTTCCTTCCTTTGGAGAAGTACAAATCGAAGAGTTAACGGAAGGATTTAAGCAGAAGAAGCATTATTATTTACCAGCACATTCAGTGCCTGAGCTCCGCTTTTTAAGGGTAGAGATAAAGCTTTTATGTTTAAAATAAAATTCAAATAAGCAAAAATTAAACAAATAGATATGGCCTTTTTTTCATTTAAAAAGAGAAGCCTGTTCCTGTGCATTCTTATGGGCTGGTTTTCAGCTAACGCACAGATACAGGATTCTTTACAGACCAAACCCCAACAACAGGAAGAAGATAATGTAAAATATCCGCAGCTTCAGATTAAAGGCCTTTTTCAGGCCCGTTATCTGGTGGGTATGAGCAAGGATGTAGATGTAAACGGGCTTCACCATTCTGATGGTTCCGGAACGAGCAATAATTTTATGCTCAAGTACATGAGAGTTCAGGTTCGTGCCCAGATCAGTAAACGAACAGAAGTTGTTGCCCTTGCTAACTTTGCCGATTTTAAGAACGATCCTAAAAGCAGAGTTCTAGAAAACGCCTATCTGAAGTATACATTCAGCCCCAAGTTAGCTTTTACCGTAGGACAGTTCAGGCCCTGGTTCGGGATAGAAGAAACTTATCCTATTGACATTATCAAATCTCTTGACTGGTCTAACCAATATTCTGAATTTGGAAAACTGGGTTGGACAAGCTTCCAGATCGGGCTTTCTGCAACAGGACAACTTAAACTTGGTGAAATTCCTTTTCAATATGCTGTTTCCGTAGTGAACGGAAATGGAAAAAACCAGATTAATGACAACGACAACGGAAAACAATACTCTACCCGATTGCTTTTCGGATTATCTAAAAAATACAATTTCAATGTCGGCCTGAATGGAGGTATTGGTGAGGTTTTCAGCAAAAAAGTATATGCGGTAGGAGTTGATCTAAGTTCAATGATTCAGTTTGACCCAAGATGGAGTCTGGATATGCAACTGGAAGCTAAACAGGCTACCAATCATATTCTATACAATTCTATTGCTCCTGAAGCAAGACCGGATAATCCGGATCAGTATCTGGTGCGCGGTGTTTATTTTCTTCCGAATGTGAGATATGAAATCAATCACAAAAACCTGAGTGCCTTTGAACTGTCTTGTCGATATGAATACCTTGACACGAATTTCAGAATGGCTTCCAACCCAAGACAAACCATTACACCAATGGTAGGCCTGGAGTTTCTGAAAAATTATGGTGCCAGAATTCAGCTGGGCGTTCAGTTTGACCGTTACAAATATCAAGTAGAAAATACATCTCAATACAACAATAATCTATTCATTGTTCAAGTACAAAGTAGATTTTAAACGATTAAATAGTTAGTATTATGAAAGAAATTAATATTAAAAACGTAGCGATCACATTTGTTGTTGCGTTGATTATATGGTTCATTCCGGCTCCCAAGGGGGTAGCCGAAAATGCCTGGCATTTGTTTGCCATCTTTGCGGCCACCATTTTAGGAATTATTTTAAAAGCAGCTCCTATGGGCACCATGTGTATGATGGCCATTGCATTTACAGCCCTCACGCAGGTTGTTGCTCCGGGAGATGCCGGAAAATCAATTACAAAGGCACTTTCCGGATTTGGAGATAAAGTGATCTGGCTGATCGGGATCTCATTCTTTATTGCCAGAGGATTTATCAAAACTGGTCTTGGGAACCGTATTGCCTTTTTATTCATCAGGGTTTTTGGTAAAAGTTCATTGGGATTAGCCTATGGACTGGGACTTGCCGATGTTTGTCTGGCACCCGCTATTCCGAGTAATACGGCAAGAGGTGGAGGAATTATCTATCCTATCATGAAATCTATGGCGATAAGCTTTGACTCTGTTCCTGAAAAACCGGAAACTCACAGAAAACTGGGTTCATTTTTAACATTGAACAGTTATTATATGAATCTTATTGCTTCATCTATGTTCCTTACAGGGACTGCAAGTAACCCGATGTGTCAGAAGTTTGCAGCCAACCTGGGAATAGATATTACATGGATGTCTTGGGCAGCTGCGGGTTTTGTTCCCGGTGCGGTAGCGTTCTTTGTAGTTCCGTTGGTACTGTACAAATTATATCCGCCTGAATTGAAAAAAACAGGTGATGCCCCGAAAATGGCTGCTCAAAAATTAAAAGAAATGGGTCCCATTTCCAGAAACGAATGGTTGATGCTATTGGCTTTCTTTATTCTGTTGGCTCTTTGGATATTTGGTGGAGCACTTTCTATTGATGCTACTACAACAGCATTTATTGGATTAACATTATTGTTATTAACCTCAGTATTAACCTGGGAAGATGTAAAAGGTGAAAAAGGAGCATGGGATACTATCGTTTGGTTTGCCGTATTGGTTATGATGGCAAGTTCTTTGAATGAACTGGGCTTCATTGGCTGGTTCAGTAACCTTATCAAAGTACAAATCGGAGGTTTAAGCTGGCAAGTGGCTTTCCCTGTTATTATTGTAGTCTATTTCTTCAGTCATTATATTTTCGCAAGTGCTACAGCCCACGTGGCTGCCATGTATGCCGCATTATTGGGTGTAGGAGTTTCTTTGGGAATTCCACCAATGTTATTGGCTATGATGCTAGGTTTCATGGGTTCAATTTACGGAGTACTTACCCATTATGGACACGGCCCGGCTCCGGTATTCTTCGGAAGTGGATATGTAGACCTAAAAGCCTGGTGGGTAAGAGGTCTTGAAATAGGAATTGTTCTATTAATTATCTACATGGTTGTTGGAGGTCTTTGGATGAAAGTTTTAGGATATTATTAATTATTAAATCAAATATATGTTATCAACATTGTTAAGAAAAATGCTGATGTGTCTCACGGGACTTTTTCTGGGGTTCTTCCTGCTGATTCATTTTCTGGGTAATCTCCAGCTGTTTCTTCCGCAAGAGCAGGCACATTTACAATTTAATGCCTATTCGCATTTTTTATCAGGAAATATCGTTATCAAAATAGTTTCTTATGTTTTGTATGCCAGCATCATTCTGCATGCGGTAGATGGTTTATTCATCACTTTAAAAAACAAGAAATCAGGAGGCGGTTATCAGGCTGACAAACGTGGAAGAGCCAGTAAATGGGCTTCCAGAAATATGGGAATTCTGGGAACATTAATCCTGATCTTTCTGGTGATTCATTTTCAAAACTTCTGGTACGTTTACAAATTCGGAAATCCACCTTTGGATGAGAATGGAAATAAGGACTTATACATTTTGGTAGTAACGGTTTTCAAGGAATGGTGGTACGTTCTTATTTATGTCCTTTCCATGATTGCCCTATGCTATCACCTAATCCACGGAATACACAGTGCTGTAAGAACTCTTGGGCTATACCACCCTAAGTTTGTAAAATGGTTCAAAACCATTGGGATTGCTTATTCAATCGTCATCAGTTTAGGTTTTGCGCTGATGCCCATTTATGTATTCTTTACTTACCATTAAACAGACCTATCATGATTTTAGATTCAAAAATACCACAAGGCCCATTGGAACAAAAATGGGATAACTATAAAAAGAAAGCTAAGCTCGTTAATCCGGCCAACCGTAAAAAACTGGATGTTATTGTTGTAGGAACAGGTCTGGCAGGAAGTTCCATTGCTGCTTCTTTAGGTGAAATGGGTTACAATGTCAAGTCATTTTGCTTTCAGGACAGCCCCAGAAGAGCACACTCTGTGGCAGCACAAGGTGGTGTAAACGCCGCTAAAAACTATAAAAATGACGGTGACAGTGTCTACAGAATGTTTGTAGATACCCTAAAAGGAGGTGACTTCAGAGCACGGGAAGCCAACGTTTACCGAATGGCAGAATGCTCCCTAAACCTCATCGATCAATCCGTAGCTCAAGGGGTTCCTTTCGGACGTGAATATGGTGGTTATCTTAATAACCGTTCCTTCGGAGGGGTTCAGGTAAGCCGAACGTTCTACGCCAGAGGGCAAACGGGACAGCAACTTCTTTTGGGAGCTTATCAGGCCTTAATGAGGCAGGTAGGAAAAGGCTCTGTTCAATTATTTTCAAGACATGAAATGCTTGATCTGGTTACCATTGATGGTAAAGCCAGAGGAATTATCGTAAGGAATTTAGACACAGGAGAAATTGAAAGACATGCAGCCCATGCTGTAATACTGGCAACAGGAGGTTATGGAAAAATCTATTACCTTTCTACATTAGCCATGGGATGTAACGGCTCTGCTATCTGGAGAGCCCATAAAAAAGGAGCTTTAATGGCTTCCCCAAGCTGGATTCAGGTACACCCTACTTCCCTTCCGCAATCGGGAGATTATCAATCTAAATTAACATTGATGTCCGAGTCACTGCGTAATGACGGTAGAATCTGGGTACCCTTGAAACAAGGTGAAAACAGGTCTCCCAATGATATTCCTGAGAGTGATAGGGATTATTATCTTGAGAGAAGATATCCTGCTTTTGGAAATTTGGCTCCAAGAGATATTTCATCCCGTGCAGCGAAAGAAAGAATTGATGCAGGATTTGGAATTGGTCCTCTGAAAAATGCGGTGTATCTTGATTTTTCCAAAGCCATCAAGGAACAGGGCAAGGATAAAATTCAGGAGAAATATGGGAACTTATTCGATATGTATCTTAAGATTACAGGATATGACGCCTATAAAGAACCAATGATGATTTCTCCATCAGCACACTTTTCAATGGGTGGACTTTGGGTAGACTATGAACTGATGACTACTGTTCCTGGATTATTTGCTTTAGGAGAAGCTAATTTTGCAGACCACGGAGCCAATAGACTGGGCGCCAATTCTCTTTTACAGGCTTCTGTAGACGGTTATTTCATTGCTCCTTATACTATTGCCAATTATCTGGCTAATGAAATTCATACGGGAAAAATTTCACCGGATGCTCCTGAATTTGAAAAGGCTGAAAATGCAGTTAAAAACCAGATTCAGGATTTGATCAATATCAAAGGAACTAAAACTGTTGATTATTTTCATAAAACATTAGGAAAGCTCTTGTATGATTATTGTGGATTGGCAAGGACTGAAGAAGGTCTGAAATATGCCATTCAGGAAATAAGAAAATTAAAGCAGGAATTTCACAAGGATGTAAGGGTTTCCGGACAAGGTGATATGATGAATACAGAACTGGAAAAAGCAGGTCGTGTTGCTGATTATTTTGAGATTGGAGAATTGATGTGCTATGATGCCTTAACCCGTAATGAATCCTGTGGAGCACACTTCAGGGAAGAATACCAGACCCCGGATGGCGAAGCACTGAGAAATGATACAGATTATCAATTTATCTCTGCATGGGCATGGACAGGTGAAAACGGCGAGCCTGAACTAATCAAGGAACCTTTGATCTTTGAAGAAATACAGCCAACGGTAAGAAGTTACAAATAAAAAACAAAAATTATGGATTTACACCTTAAGATATGGAGACAGAAAGATAGAAAAAGTGAGGGAAAATTGGTCAATTATGATCTAAAAGGCTTAAACTCCCACATGTCTTTTCTGGAAATGCTGGATACTTTAAATGAAAAACTGATCACCGAAGGAGATGAACCTGTAGAGTTTGATCACGACTGTCGTGAGGGAATCTGTGGACAATGCGGAATGATGATCAATGGTATTGCACACGGTCCTCTAAAACATACTACAACATGTCAGCTTCACCTACGCTCTTTTAAAGATGGTGAAACTATTTTAATAGAACCTTTCCGGGCAGAGGCTTTTCCGGTGAAGAAAGATTTAAAGGTGGATCGTTCTGCCTTTGACAGAATTATTTCTTCCGGAGGTTTTGTATCTATAAATACAGGGCAGGCTCCCGATGCTACGGCTATTCCAGTTACTCACCAGACTGCTGAAGAAGCTTTTGATTCTGCTGCCTGCATTGGATGCGGGGCATGTGTTGCCACCTGTAAAAACGGAAGTGCTGCGTTGTTTACTTCAGCAAAAATTACGCATATGGTATTACTTCCCCAGGGTAAAGAAGAAAGAAGCAAGCGTGTTCTGGATATGGTTTCGCAGATGGATGGCGAATTATTCGGACACTGCTCTAATACGGAAGCCTGTGAAGTGGAGTGCCCACAGGGAATTTCAGTACTGAATATTGCCAGAATGAATTTTGAGTATAACAGAGCGTTGTTTTTTAAGAAAAAAAACTAGTTCAAATAGAAAAGAGGGCCAATGGTCCTCTTTTTTGTTATCAGTGGCACGTTCTTTTATTTATCCCAATTATTTTTTATCCTCTACAATATTCTTGGGATCATTATCTTTTTGGGATCATTTTCATCGTACATAATCTCTATGCTGCCATGTTGGGGCACAGAGGAAAGGTTAAGTAGGTTGACAATCTTTTTGTAGACAGCAATATGTTCATTTCCTCTAAAATCCTTAAAACTAACCTGAAACATAAGTTGTGGCTGATCATTGATAGTTAACCCTGTCTGGGTAACACTGAGTATATTGGCTTCTGCATTTCTTCCCGAAAACAGAATGCGCTCTTCTTTTTTATTTTTAAAAAATTTCCCGAAAATAAGTTGAAAGGTCAGCACAAAAATGATTGTCATGATTCCACTGAAAATAATGGGATGCATGAATGTGAGAAACTGCCATCCAAAATCAAAGGATTCTCTCTGATAAAAATAATAATACAGCCCCACTACATAAGCTATCAATAACAGGACAAACAGGCATCTTAAAATCATACCTGACTTATTGAATTCTACTTTCTGATCACTTAAAACAAAGTAAGGTTCCTGTGATGTATCGGGATTCAGCAGCAGCTTTACCGTGCCTCCCAAATCAAATCTTTTTTCCTGTGGTTTGGAGTCATGGAACATCATTTCATGCTCAATCGAGATATTCCTAAGGTTAGGAAATGAAAGAACAAGTTGAACAACATTCATATTGGATTTCGGAATGTATTTAAGAAGCTTATAGCCAATGATTTTCGCATCTCTTGGCGTTCCGTTTTTCAGAATGGAATGAATTGTATTTTTCTCCTTAAAGGTTTTTATAAAAAGACTATTAATAAAGAAAATAATCACATACAGCCATATCAACAAAGAAAAACCGAGATACCCATAGCTCACAGCTAATGAATTTCTCGGTTCTGTTGCTATTTCCTCTGTCATCATATAAATGAAAATCGGAAATGGTATGCAGAAAAAAAGGATAAAGATTCCCCAGAAAATGATCATAAATTTCATAACTGTTATTTTGCGGTGCGAGATAAAGTTATGACATTATTATTTAATGGGCTTCTCTTCTGTTAAACCTCTTTCTCAAAGTAAAGTCTATAGTATTTTCCTTTGTCATCTTCACCCATTTCAAGCTTCTGCCTGTCTCCGTGGATGTAGATGTGGAAGTTTTTATCTAGCTTAATGATACTTTTGAAGTGTCTCTGGGTCTTTTTTACCGCTGCTTCACTTATTGGAAACTCTTCTGCAATATTCACCTGCATATCCTGTTCGTAATCGGTTTTAAAGTTGACAAAGCTTTCAATTACATGTTCATCTCCCAAAACCTCATTCGCAAATTCATCCAGCTTAAACTCTTCTTTTTCCTTGAAGAAGTTGATGGATTTATTCAGGAAATCTGCCTGATCAGCCTTTGAAACCTCAAATTCCTGTGGTAGTTGCTTTGTGATATAGTCTTTGTACACCATTAGAGCTTCCTGAGTGTGGAAGTACTCATCATCACGTTGTTTTACCTTTAAGAAATCCTCGAACCAGTAATACATATCACCGTTTTTGTTGTTATCAACTACAGAAAGTACGTATCCGGTGTCTTTATTATTATTGTAGATCAGGGCTGCTTTATCAATTTTAGATAAACCAATTCCCATATCTTTTTCTATGTCAAATGTTTCATCCTGTGGATTAATTTTCAGGAATGATTCTCTTTTTTCAGTTTTGAAAATTCCGATCTTGTCTACTCTATCCGGACGGTCACTTTCATCTTCAAAAAGAACAATGAACAATTCTCCTCCCTGAACTCTTGGGTTTTCAGCCGCTTCGAAAAGATGTTTTGCAATATTTTCAGATTCCCAAATAAACTTGGACTTATCTTCAAAAATTTCAGACACTGCACTGTAAACCGGGTTATTCACCAGGTAGGTATCACTGTAAAAATGGAAAGTTTCTTCTGATTTGAAAGAACCTAAAAAGTAATTCTCAAGCATTTCTGCCATCCCCTCCTCAAGCTTCAATTCCTCCTGGGAAAGTGTTAAAGATTCTCCGTTAATCTTATTTCCGACTCTGTGTACTATTATTTTTGAAAACATCTTCTGAATATTTGGACTGCAAAGATATTCATTCTATTCTTTATTCGAAACTTAAAAACAGGAATGATTTTGTTTTTGAGTTGTACAGAATTTTTGAACCTTAAAAGTCACAAAAGCTTTATTTTAAAATACTTTAGTTCACCTTAAAAGTTTAAAATAATACTACAAAATCTTTTACCTCAAATAAATTAAGTGTTATAATTTTTTGTGGTTTAGCTTACGGTTAAATTCTTTCTATTTAAAAGTGTTCCTACTTTCCAATTTGATAAAACCCTTATCATTTTGAAATGCTTTCGTCATATTAAAACCTCAACCAAAACAACACAACACATTAAAAATCAAATAATTAAAACAAAACAACATTCAACGGAATACCATTGGCTTCATCATTTGAAAACATGGAAAAAATGGACTTGAAAACATTAAACAGAATAGACAAACTAAGAAGGTTAAAAAGCAGGGGACCTAAGACTCCCAAATGGCTAAAGCCTTACCACATGCTTTTTATCGCCTTTTTAACCATTTTCATTTTTGGAGCTATTATAAAACTACTTGAGCAAAACCACATTTAAAAAAATATAATATGAACTATTTACAGGCCGTACAGGAAATCACAGAACTGGTTCCTGATTTTGAAACTGAACTTAAGGAAAATAAAAACCCAGGTTCGTATAGTGTTATCAGGACATTCACAGAGCGCATTAAAAACATGATCCGCCAGAATGACAGTAATCTGCTACTCAAAAGCTTACAAAAGATGGACAAAATTTACACCGATGGTGATGTCACATTAAAAAATGCAATTGAGAACACTTTTATCTATTCTTTGGACAATTTTACAGCTTTTTGCAGTAAGGAAGACAGAAAAATGATATTTAGTCATATTTCTTCTAGCCTTAAAAGCAGCTATTCGAGACAAATTTACACTCACGGTACATAAAGCTTTTATTACATTTTTTACCCGTTTCATTACAAAGTGTTTAAATTAAACAAAATTAAAAATAACTCACAATCAATAGATTATGAAAAATAAAATCAGAAAAATTTCAGACTGGAAAACCTGGAAAACAACGACTAACAGACACAATTCTGAGATATTACTCACTCACATCGCTGTCATCGTTGGTGTATTTATTATTGCGGCCTGCCTTTAAATTTTGGTATACATTTAGCTTCAATAAAAAGTGTTTGAAAAATTCTTAATTATGATGAAAGTACAAATGCAAACTATTAATCAAAAAATAGCTGTTGAATACTTAAAATTTTTCTATCCGCCACTTCGCAAGGAAATCATGCAGTTATCTGTACATGATAATTTTGCAGGAATCATGCAGGCAACCGTTAATTATCTGAAAGGCCTGCTGCAGGAATCTAAGATCAACATTATAGCCCATCACATCAAACTTATGGACGGACTTTACAGGAATGGAAATTCTTATGTAAGAACCATGATTGAAAACATCTTCATAAGATCTTTTGAAAGCTTTAAAAAGCACGCAAAGATCCAACATTGGAAACTTCTTTATCATTATATGCCTGTGAGCTTCCAGATAATTTATAATGAACAGCAGAAGCAGGATCAGATGTACTTTGGGAAATAATCAGCTTTTATAGAGACGAAATCTCAAAGGGTGTAAACTGACAGGGTTGCTTACCATGTCTTCCGATATCTTTTATCGAAAAAGAGCAGGGAATATATGTTGTAGCAGTTTGATTCTTTTAACTTTTTTTGCCATTTCGTCTTTTGCTTTCCTCTTATAAAACCCTTACTTTTGCAAAAAAACCAATGAAATACTCTTTTTATGCTGCTGCGATGTTATTATCCCTGATCTCATGTGGGAACAATGACAATATAATAGATGATCCAAGGCCAATTGATCATGAGATCCGAAATTTTGAATTCAAGAGTTACGCGGTAAAAAATACGGTTTTGTATACCGGTTCAATGGGGCAAAAATCATCTCCTGATGAATCTTATTTGAAAAACTACTGGAGTACTTATCAGGAGCCTGCCTGGAAAATCATCAGCCTTGATTTGAAAAACAATTCTATAAAATTGATTTCAGGAAATTCAGCGAATATATCATATCCTATTAAAATCGTTAATGACTCTGTATTAATTAATGATAGCAGCAATAAGCCTAATTATCTAGGAGATTTCAATAAAAACAATGCAACATTTACTCTAAAAAGGACTTTCAGGTATATCAAAAAGGCTCCAAGAGATCATGGAGCGCTATTTATTAGCCAAAATACAGATTTTGGGATTACTCAATATGAAAATGCTTTTGGGACTGTTTTTACTTCTCCATCGGAAATGACAGAAGCAAATGATACGGTTCTTTGGAGCAATATAGAATATCATTACAAATCATTGTAAATTATACTTATGTTAGAAAAAGAAACTCCCCAAACAGATTTTTTGCTTGGGGAGTTTTTTATTTCAATTGATAGACCCTTATGGCTGAATAAGGAGCCTGATCCATCTCTACTTTATACATTTGTCTGTTATTCAAAGAATCGGCAATTTCCATATCTGCACTAAAGGTATCTTCGGCTTTCAAATTATCAACATGGACTGAAAACCAGTCTGAATAAGTATTGGAACCTTTTATCATGATAGGAAATTTATCTTTCCAGATCACTTTACCCTCTGTTGTTTTTATGGATAGTATTCTTCCGCTTTTACCAATATTCTTGAAAGAAATCCTCTGAACATTAGATCTATTTTTCATGGAATATTCTTGCTCCATTTTTCCTTCTTCAATAACTGGAGCATTCAGGGTATAGATATCCCTTATTTCGTATTTGCCATACTCATCAAAGAAGTTTGTCCCATTTCGTTTTTCTTCATCCATTTCTCTGATATTCTTAGGTATGGCGTTGATAAAATCTTTTTTTGTGAATCTATAAACTGTTGCTGTGTCTTTCTGATTTTTATATAAATCTACAATCCCGTAGTAATTGAGATCATACGTATCCTTCTTGACCAATTCTTTACAAACAATCTCATTTCCTTCTATTCTTTCAATCTTTAAAGCTTTCCCTTCATACACCATACTTCCAAGGCGTTTAAGAATATAAATCTGATTTGGATTGATATTATCAACGCTGCTTCTTCTAAAGTCGCCCTCATATTTAATCATTCTTTCATCAACCTTTGAGGTCCGATAATCCATGATGATTTTCTCTCCGAAATAATAAAAATAAACATACGGTACAAAAACCGCCAAGGCAATCAAAAGATATCCAGTCTTAAAGCCCTCTCTTTTTTCTTTTACAACATGGGTATATGACAGGGAATCATGTAAACCGGTTTTCCAGAAAAAAGAAACTGCATTGAAGGGTATATTCCTGTAAAGGCTTCTTTTGAAGATATCTGATATGGATGGCTTTTCTGCGGTATCATTAATTACTCTTGATTCTGTAAGAAATTTCGCCGGTGTAGAGCCAAACAGAATTTCAAAGAAAGGATAGTAGATCAATCTTACAATAGCAATTAAAATAAGTGCGCCAAATTCATTGTTTAGCTTTTCCTTAAAAAAAGAAATTTTGATAAGATATGCCTCAAACAGATTGAAAACCAATGGACAGAAAACAAGTAAGATAATAAATGTGTCTATCAAAAAATGGAAAAACCGCTGTATTTTAGGAGTATCTTTTATAACTGTAGATGTTTCTGTATGGGCTATATTCAGTACTTTTTTACTCTTTATGAGGGTAAGGATTTTATAGCTTAAAAAAATATACAGGGCGGCTATCACAGGATAAAAATACATCATCATTCCCATGCTTGATCCTATTTCTGTTTCTATCTTCTTTTTGGTGTAAAGGAAATAAAACAAGGTATTAAACATTCCCTGAACATTCGAAATCAAGATGATTGAAAACACAAATGCAATTAACCGAGTATCTCTTTTTTTAAGCAAAAATATAATACTGCCGACAAGCAATAAGGATAGTAAAAAGACTTCCCAGACATCAAAAGCATTCTTTGTAACGCCTATGAAAAGTGTCATTGGCTTCAACAACCAATATAATCCGACATATTTTCTTTCATCAGAAATAAATCCAAGACTGTTTTTAATGATGTTAAAAGTACTTATTGATAATATCAGTCCAAGTACTGAAACAACCAATGACGAAAATCCTACAAAATAATATTGCTTTTTAGAGTAAATATTCTCCATATAATTGATATTTCGGTAAAAATATAAAAAAATCCCAAGGCTTTTGCCAAGGGACATTCTTTTGATATTTCTCTAATAAAAACAGAAACCTACTTTTATTTTTTTACAAATACATTTTCAATGATCTGCAGTTCTTCTTTTTTCAGTTTTGAGGTCTTTTCAAGCTTTGCAATAAAAGTGGCTACTTCTTCAGGCGTTGAAGGTGAACCTAAATTTTCTCCCTTAGCATTAAATGAGTCTGCTAACACTTCTCCTTTAGGGTTTAAAATCAACCAAAAAGGAAGTCCTGCATTTTCTCCTTTATATTTATTCATGAGCGCCTGGCCGCCGGGATTTTCAAGAGATTTCTTTTCTCCTCTTTCCTGAACGTCTACATAAGCCGTAACAAACTTCTTCTCAAAAAGAGGTTTCGTTTCTGGAAGATTCATATTCTTTTCCATCACCTTACACCATTTGCACCACGAAGCATGAAACATTAACAGAACATTTTTATTACCCGATTTTGCTTCTGTAAGTGCTTTATTTAATACCACATCTGCTTTTTCCTGTGCTGTTCCTAACTGAAATAACAGTAAGGTAACCACTACCATAATCTTAGAATATTTCATTGAGTTTTATTTTTATGCTCTACGAATGTAGGAATTTTACAAGAAAAAGATTGTTCATTTATTTTAATTATTTTAAGTAAATAATTAAAGTAGAATACAAAAACTATATCCCTAGAATCAGGGGTTCTCTCCAATACGGGAAATTAATTACTTTTACATCCTATTAAAATAACACAGGAATGAAGAAGATTGGAATGTCAATCATTATAGCTTTGTCTTCGATGCTGAATGCTCAGACTCAACAACAGGTGGATGCCTTTTATGGAGCCATCAGCAGTAATGATCTATCCTTGGTAAAAAAGTTAACAGAACAAGGATACCCTATTAAAGCCGTTCTTTCTGATCAGATTTTACCTGTAAAGGCTGCTATCTGGAAGAAAAACTTACCAATGGTAGAATACATGGTATACAAGGGTGCCAATATCACGGCAGACAAAACCCTTATTGATACAGCCATTGAGTATGGAAGTCCTGAGATTACGCGTTATCTTCTCGGTAAGGGTATCTATGCTCAAAATGCATTGTATACTGCTATTTTTTATGAAAATTTTGAAATTGTAAAGGAATTATATATTAGCCATCAACCTCAGAAAATTGAAAGAGAAGATCTTGGAAAACTTCTGTTGCTATCTGTAAAGAACAATGATCTGGAATTTATAAAGAAGATTCCTCTGAAAGGTAAAGATTCTCCCATGAATCATTTTGACGAGGATGGGTACAATGCCTTGCTGTATGCCGTAGAAAAGAATTATACAGAGATTGCGAAATATCTTTTGTCTCAGGGAGCTGATAAAAAAGCCAGAGTCTCCTTTGAAACAGATAACGGAATTGTTGAGGGAAAGACTGCTTTACAGTTTGCAAAAGCCAATAAAAATACAGAACTTCTCAAGCTTTTAAAATAACCCACCACCATCACCACAATGAAAAAACTAATACTCCTTATTTCGGCATCCATTTTTTTAAGTTGCAATAAAAACTCAAAAACAGAATCAAGCAAAGTAAACCATGCTACTCTGGTAGTGGCTACTGAAGGCCAAGTTTTCAACTTTAATCTTGACGAAAATAAAATTGTCTGGCAATATAAAAGTGACATAGACAGCGCCGGTAACCGAAATCTTTTTGCAGTGGATGGGCAGAATATTTTTATGCCTTTTGAAAGCGGGAAGCTTATTAATTTTGATATTAACACGGGTAAAATCATTTGGCAACAGCAGATCTACGGTAATGGTGACCAACCATTGGATATGAGCAATGATGAGAATGAAGAAGCAAAAAGACTGAGTTCACGGATGCCTTTGTTTATGGCAAGTCCCTTGGTAGACGGACAGAATATTCTAATGGCATCAACGGGACAGCCCTCAGAAATTAACAGGGCATGGCTCTATAATTTCAACAGGGCCAATGGTACAAAAAACTGGCTTAGTGAACTGCCAACAATATACAATTATTTTGCTCCTGTAAAATATAGGAACTCCTACTTTGTAAATTCTGCTGTTTTTCTGAAAAAACTGAGCCCTCAAAATGGGGTAAATACTTCGTACGGAATGTTTGACGGAGATGTAGAAATTGTAGGACAACCTTTACAGCATAACGAAGTCAACCAATTTGACCGTCCCATTTACAACCCAATGTATACCGATGGCAATACTCTTTTCATTGGAAGTGAAGCAGGAACGATCTATGCCCTGAAACTTGATAAAGACGGCAATCTCCCTGATGGAGATATTTCTGATCCTAATAATACGTTCATTAAAAATCCCAAGGTGTTTAAATGGATCTACAAAAATGAAAAGCTTGTAGCCAAAAGAAGCCATATCCTCTTTTTTGAGGACGGTACTTTATACACTGAAATGAGAATATCTTCTAACAATGAATCCAATCTTCTCGCCATTAATGCAGAGGACGGAAATCTGGAATGGGGACAAATTCTTCCGCCTGATGTTTTGAACTGGACTATCAGCAATGGTAAAATCATTGGGAATAACATGAATACTCTTTTTTATATAGACACGAACGGAAAAAATTTCACTAAAGTCAAAATTAAAGACAAACCCCTTTCCGGGATTGAATCTATTGATGCCACACACTTTATATATGTTACCCAAAAAGGAATTGAAATTTTTGATACCCAAACCCAAACAGCAAAATTAGTCATCGCAAAAAAATTCAATGACAATGAACACAACAATCTGCAAATCAAGTACATTTCAAAATAAATAAGAATTTATAAAGTATACTATTGAAAAGCATCAAATATATAGTTGACAAAACGTTCCATTATTTAGGCTTTGTGCTAACGATGGTTTTTGTGGCTTGCCTGTTATTTTGGATCAATAATTATCGCTATTTTATCTATGCATTGATTGTTACTGTTATTATTTTTTTATTAAGAAACTCTACAAAGACAGGCTGGAAAGCAAAAGGTGAATATTTTTTAATGTTATTGGCCTTAATTTATTTCCCATTGCTTACTCTGATGTCTGTTTCACCTTTTTTAAAATTTAAGGAGTTTCAATGGACACATCCCGAATGGCAGCAAACGAAAGGGCAAGTATTATCTTATAAATCTGAATGGGAAACCCCATTTAGGAGAGTGAGTGGATATGCTTTTATTGATGTATCTTATCAATATACGCTCAATCATAAAGTCTATACAAATACAGAACAGAAAGCCGAAAAAATGTATTACCCAATATGGGAAAGTAAGGAAAGAATCCAACTATTAAAGGCGAAGCTTCTACAACAAACAAAGCAGCAGA
The DNA here is from genome assembly GCF_003020585.1 of Chryseobacterium aurantiacum. Lineage (GTDB taxonomy): Bacteria > Bacteroidota > Bacteroidia > Flavobacteriales > Weeksellaceae > Chryseobacterium > Chryseobacterium aurantiacum. The sequence continues at coordinate 755,525 of NZ_PXUE01000001.1, read as the reverse complement.
TTGATTCTCAAAAATGTATACTTCTTTATGACGTAAACCATCCTAAAGAAAGTAGATTCTTTGTCTCCCGCTCACTTTTTTATCTGCAGGGATCAGCTATTTATGCATTTTCTATCTTTATTGGAGTTTTAATGGTCTTGCTCATCATTAATCTATTTTTTTCATTCAAAAATAAGAACACAATATGAAAGGTTTCAATTCAGAAAAAATAATTTGCTCTAAAAAATGAAAACAGTTATGATATATATACTGGTTAGGTTTATTATGCTGGCCATTCCTTACTTTGCTTGGTTTGCTTTGTTTGCCGAGGCAGGATATAAACGTCAAACGTACGATCTGGACCTCATTCCGTTGTATGTTTTTTTCTTTTTGGGAGGATTGATAGGTATTGAAACTCTTTTCCGGATCAACAGAAAGGAAAAGGCTAAATATTTATCTAACATTTTACTTTTGACATTTTTTATTTTTTTGTATTTTGTTTTACCGCACAGAGATCATTTTAATTAAACAAAAACACCCTTATTTCTTTTCAGACCCTAATATAAAATCCCATCTGAGAGGAGCTAAAAACTAAAAACCTACAAATAAGATGAAACTAAATATTAAAAAAAAATCCATTATACTCTGGTGTATCCTCATCATTGCCGTTATTATTTTGCCTGATATCAGAATGTATTATCAACAGTACAAATTAAGATCTGAAAAACTTCCGGAAAAATATAGGTCTTACACTACACTGGATAGCCTTAAAGATCCTGATTATGAAATATTGAAAATATATGGAGGCTTTAATGAACCTGTACTTCAAGGAAATGACAGTACAATTATCATCATTTCCGGAAGTAGAAAAGATTCAAAAGACGGTGGAGAAGATGTGGTAAATAAATGGTACAAAATAAACCTGAACGGCCAGATAACAGATTCTTTGCAATACAGTTACAATAGCCTAAACTCTCCACACAGCTATCAGACTTTTAATGATTATATTGTAGACGTGGACCAAAACACCTATTCTAACTGGATTAAAGATGGTGATACAATTCATTATCCCTATAAAAATATTACTGAGAATAAAATATTTTCAGTTTCTGAAGCACAAAAAATCATTGCCGATAAAGAGTATATGTATGATGATATTATTCATTCCGATACAGTTGATAATGATTACAAATACAAATTAACGGTGCTTAAGGATGATGTATGGAACTATTTTTATACTGAAAAGAGCTGGACAGATTATCCGGCCTACAAAACGAATAAAAAATCAATTCAGTATGATAGGTCTACTTACAATATAGATAGCCAGCCCAATATTATTAAAAGAGATTTTGTTCATAAAGAAAAATGGGCAGCCCGTTCTTTTTGGGATCTGAAAAATTTTAGTTGGGGATCAGGGAATGGTTCTGGTGGTGATGGCTGGACCGGTACAAGTTATTTTTCGATTACAATGCCAAAAAAAATGCTGCATTACAAGCAGCACGTTTCTATAGACTATCCTAATGAGAACTTAAGAGATCCTTTTTCTTATTTTATTTACCAGCCAAAAAACGGAGCTTACCTGTTATTGATTGATACCCAAAACCAAGTTTATTATCTGATAAGACCTAAGAAGTGAAAAACAAATCAGGGCACTGTTTCCACTCCTGAAAACTTAAGGATACCTTTTTCATCTTTCAACCAAAAGATAAATTGTGCTCCTTCATGTCCGTCACCCATTTCATTTTGACGATGGGTGGTATATAGTACAATATAATTTCTGTCGCCAAATGCAGGGTCATCCTGGTCAATTGCAAACTTAATTTCCTTACGTTTCAGTCTCTCCAACAAATCCTTGTTAAAGATATTGTCGCTATGTTTACTATAAAAAGTTTTTTTATTCACAAAAGCATTGTTTTCCGGAGCTGTTTCAAAGCATAAATAGCAATATACCTTTTGAGTCGTCAGTTGATTCAGTGCCGCATAATCCTTTTGAGATATAAGGGTAATTATCTTTTGGGTAAATTGTTCTGCCTTGGTCTGGAGGTTTTGCTTATCCTTTGAAGTGTCTTGTCCAAAGGAAATCAGTGGTAAGCATACCGCAAATAGTAATGCTATGTATTTTGTTAAATTCAGTTTCATATTATCCGTTTGCTTTGTAAGATTGGTTATTATATAATAAAGCTGTTTAAACTTTTTTATTAAACCACAAAAGATATACAAAAGCTTTTTAAACACTTAAGCTATTTAAGTGATATACTTTGTGTATAAGGAAGGACACTCAAGTTTTGTTGAAAATCAAAGATTTTCATCTTATGTGAACTTAATTGTGCAGTATTTCCTTATACTTTCTAAAGTGTACTAAAGTGTTAAAAAAATAAAACCTTTTGTGACTTTTGCGGTTAAGTTTAAATAGACTTAATTTTAGCAAGGAAACCACCAATGTAAAGAATATATTCTGTTATTTTTAAAAAAAATATTAATATGACCATCAGAAATCCCCTCTTTATCTTCTCTTAGCCTAATCGCCTGAAGGGTTCCCTCACCGTAAACATCCAGGTTCCCTATGTTTCTGATTGCATTGGGAAATATCCGTTTAAGATCATTGATGGTAGACTTAGAATCTATTTTTATTCCTTTGTACAAAATATAATTTCCGTTGATAAATTTAAACTCTTCTACTGCTACTTTTTGGCCGCTGTTTTCAAAGCGTGATCCATTTTTATACAGATATTTATCATTCATTCCGTTATTTTCCGGAGTCTCAAAAATATAAGTACAAGGTTGTTCTTCGGATAATAGCCTTGTACTATCTGCCTTTCCGAACACTTTTCCAAAGTCATTAAGACTAAAAAACCTTTTCAGCTTACCATTAAACATTATATCCTGCTCCAACATTACTTCATCCAGAGTATCTTTTTTAATCTCCGTAGCTTTAGAGATATTTTGAATAGCAGAATCGGTTTTAACTTCTGTTTTCTGTATTTCACTTTGAATGACCGGATCCTTTTTGCTCTCTTTTTTTTGATTACAGGATTGGAATAAAATAACAACCAGTATAGTTGAAAGGTATTTCATATATTAGTTTTGTTTGTGATGATATAAAGCCCGACAGCATGGTATAGAGTACACAAAAATACAGTAGCCATCACCTATGGAGCGATATTATAAAAATTGAATTGTCATGAGTTTTTTATGCTTTGTAACAAAATAGAATTTCGCAAAACATTACTTATTATTGATTATTAATGTAGATTATTATTTTGCTTATAAAGTTCGTCATCTGTTTCTTTCAGAAAATCAAGGTAGCTAAAATTGGCAGGTTTGCGCTTACGGTATTCCAGATATTCTTTATAGTATCCAAATGCTCCTCCCAGTCTCGAAGTTAAAAGGAAGGTCTCATGAGCGCTAATTGCATCTATATATCCCACTTTCTTTCCTTTACTGTTAAATCGGGATAAAACCAGATATATTGTATTATTCTGGTAACAATTAAAAACTCTGGCTCTTTCTTCATTTTCTTTGCCATCATCAAACACCAGATTGAATTTTTCCTTTTTAATGAGTAAATAATTCAATACTTTCTGAAAGCTTTCTTCATTTTCAATAGTAAGCGTAAATCCGTCCAGATTATTTTCTTTACCTTTTCCATAAAAACGGATCATACTTTGGGCAAAGGAGTCTGTATCGGGAGCTTTTTCGATTTCAATTTTGGCAAAATTTAATGACAGTTTACCATCATCCACAGCATTAGACAGATAAGAGGAATATTGGGCTATCTGAGTTCCAACTCCTGCATCGGAAGCTGTTAAATCAAACTTTTTTAATTCTTTCTGTTTAACGGGGAGTATAAGTTTTTCCAAGTCAAACTGCTGGCCTTGGTATGACTGAAATAAAAACGTCATACTTACGATTAAAAAGAAAAACTTCAGCTTATTCATATTTTTAAATTTCTTGTTGAAAAATGAGCGAATAAGGTACAAAAAATAGATTGGACATTTGGTTTATAAATAAGATGAAATACATTTTTGCACAGTTATATGGGTTCAAGAATGTATACTCTTTTAATAGGCTTTATTTCCTGAAATAGTTAGGGTATGTCCGGTACTTATCGAAGGGCAGCATCTGCCATCTTCTTCAGCATATTCCAATTTTTTAACTCTAATTTTTCCATTACTGATCTTATCAAAACTGAACAAATAGTCGGGCTCGTAGCCGGCAATTACTTTCATCTTGCTCCCGGTATTCTTGTACAATGATAATCCTTGCCCTATAATAGCATTTCCTCCCTCAGGTGCCACAGACCAATAAATGGCTACATCATCTATTCCATCGCCTGTAAAGTCTCCTGCATAAGGTTCCTGAAGATCAATGACTCCACCATAGGTTTTAAGAATATTGGGCAAATAATCTTCAAATTGCTTCATGGCTAATTTTACGGCTTCTTCTTTTGAAATTCCGTTTTTTGAGGATTTTGATTCTTCTGATTTGGTTTTTGTTTCCTGAGAAAGCTGTTGTCTTTCTTTTGGCTCCTCTTTTTGTCCTTTATGATCTGATTTGCTACAACCTGTCAACACTGCTGTCAGACAGATTATACCGATAATTTTTTTCATATATTTTGTAGTGAATCTCTGGTTATTTATGGCTCTAAAAATTGCTGATATAAATATACAGTAATAGAATAATATGATAAAAGCAAACCCGGCGGTAAACTTTGTTTACCGCCGGGTTAATTTATAATTAAATGTTAGTGTTTACATTTATTATTTTACTTCTTCGAAGTCTGCATCCTGTACGTCTTCTGCTCCGGCATTGCTACCTCCAGCATTTTGAGCTCCAGCATCAGCACCAGGTTGTTGACCTGCTGCATACAATTCTTCAGAAGCTGCCATCCATGCTGCATCTAATGCCTCAGTTTTAGCTTTAATATCATCAGAATTTTTAGCTTCGAAAGCTGTTTTCAATTCAGCATGAGCTGTTTCAATTGCCGCTTTTTTGTCAGCAGAAAGTTTCTCACCGAATTCTTTTAATTGCTTTTCAGTCTGGAAGATCAATCCGTCAGCTTTGTTGAAGATTTCAACTTCTTCTTTTCTCTTCGCATCAGCTGCAGAGTTTTCCTGAGCTTCTTTTTTCATTCTTTCGATTTCTTCGTCAGAAAGACCTGAAGAAGCCTGGATTTTGATAGTTTGCTCTTTACCAGTTCCTTTATCTTTAGCAGATACACTTAGGATACCGTTTGCGTCAATATCGAAAGTTACTTCAATTTGAGGAACTCCTCTTGGCGCTGGTGGAATATCCTGAAGATCGAATCTACCGATTTCCTTATTATCGTTGAACATTGCTCTTTCACCCTGTCCTACTCTGATGCTTACAGCCGGCTGGTTATCAGAAGCTGTAGAGAATACCTCAGATTTTTTAGTTGGGATGGTAGTGTTTGCATCAATTAGTTTTGTGAATACAGACCCCATCGTTTCGATCCCTAAAGAAAGTGGTGTAACGTCTAGAAGTAATACGTCTTTTACGTCTCCTGTTAATACACCTCCCTGAATAGCTGCACCAATAGCAACAACTTCATCCGGGTTAACTCCTTTAGATGGTTTTTTACCGAAGAATTTTTCTACTTCTTCCTGAATAATAGGGATTCTTGTAGAACCTCCTACCAAGATTACCTCATCGATATCAGAAGTTGATAAACCTGCATCTTTTAATGCTTTAGCAACCGGCTCCATAGATCTTCTTACAAGATCAGCAGATAGTTGTTCGAATTTAGCTTTAGTTAAAGTCTTCACTAAGTGTTTAGGACCTGTAGCTGTAGCTGTGATATAAGGTAAGTTGATTTCAGTTTGTGGTGAAGAAGATAACTCGATTTTTGCTTTTTCAGCAGCTTCTTTTAATCTTTGAAGAGCGATAGCATCAGTTTTTAATTCTACTCCTTCTTCAGCTTTAAACTCGTCAGCCATCCAGTTGATGATCACATCATCAAAGTCATCACCTCCTAAGTGCGTATCACCATTTGTAGCTAATACTTCAAATACACCATCTCCTAAATCAAGGATAGAGATATCAAAAGTACCACCACCAAGGTCATATACTGCGATTTTTTGATCTTTGTGGCTCTTATCAAGACCGTAAGCTAACGCTGCAGCTGTAGGCTCGTTGATAATTCTTTCTACTTTAAGACCTGCAATTTCACCAGCTTCCTTAGTAGCTTGTCTTTGTGCATCGTTGAAGTATGCAGGAACAGTAATTACTGCTCTTGTTACTTCTTGTCCAAGATAATCTTCAGCAGTTTTCTTCATTTTCTGAAGTGTCATTGCAGAAATTTCCTGTGGAGTATATTCTCTGTCGTCGATTTTTACTTTTACTGTATCGTTTGGTCCGCTTACTACTTCGTATGGTACTCTTGAGATTTCCTTTGCATCTTCTTTAAAGTGAGTTCCGATAAATCTTTTGATAGAGTATACTGTTTTCTTTGGATTCGTTACAGCCTGTCTTTTTGCAGGATCTCCTACTTTTCTTTCTCCGTCTTCTGTAAATGCTACGATAGAAGGAGTTGTTCTTTTCCCTTCTGCGTTAGGAATAACAACAGGGTCTTTACCCTCCATTACAGCAACACAAGAGTTGGTTGTTCCTAAGTCAATTCCAATTATTTTACTCATAATATTTTATATTTTTTCTATTTTTAATTTTATTTACACTCTCTATTTCACAATATCTGTACCATTCAAAAAATAGTGACAAAATGACACAACAAAAATAAAACCCCGATTAAATCGAGGTTTTACATTCATTAATATGGAAATTTTTTCATACTATGGAATCATAATTTACATAGTATTCTGCTCTCCCTGTTTTAGAATATGTGGCCTAGTGATATCCAAGATCAGATGGCATACTCTCTGAACATCCTGAATTAAAACTACGGATTTTCATATTCTTGTCAGCTTCTGTCATGTCAAAATGATTCGCTTGTTATTCGGTAGGTAAATAAACAGAGCAATATCCGTCACTCTGAACATATACTTTATAATCAATAGCTTTTACATATTGATTGTAGGTACCATACCCTCCCATTTTATAGGCTTGAATAGTTTTAATAACCCATTCCTCCTTTTTATTAGCCAATATGCCATAAATGGTATTTGAGGGTTGTTTACTGATCAATAATTTAGCTGCTTTGATATTTTCAGCATAAAATTTATCAACTCTTCCATTGCTATTAAAAACTAAAAAATCGTCGTAGTGTTTACTATCAGAACCTCTCTGTGTCTCAAGCTTGGGAGGAACAATTCCAAATTTTCCTTTCGCTATATACATTCCTTCTAATATGTATATCTTATCAAATGCTATATCTGGAAAATCTTTAACATTAAAATTTTCGACTTCTTTTAACAGTTTGTTCTGAACACGGTCTATCTTTTGGCAGCCCGCTTGTGAGAAGAACGAAAAAAAAGTTAAAAAAATCATATATTTTTTATGTTTTACCATGATGTAAATTGATTTATTGTTTGGTATTGGAAATAAGGCAACCAGGAATTTGACGTCATTTGAAATGCTGGCTGCGGAGAAATCCAGCGGTGAGCGGCTACATTTTGAATGGCATGTCTTACCCACTCCGAGTTTACGCCAACTCTGTAATTACCCCAGCCAATGTAGGCTGCACCTAGTCGGTATTTAGGTCCTGTTTCTACAACCAAGCCATGGGTATATTTTTCTCCATAAGCTCCACCTAAATAATCATCTTTTCCAAATTTTCTCATTTCTGCATAATCATTTAAATAATTTTTTGCGTTATAATCATTTTCTTCGTAGGTATCTTTCATTCTTGATCCTGTGAAAAGATTAAACCCTGCATGAAAATCTCCAATACTTAAAGACATAGCTGCGGTTCTATATCTGTCATTACCATCGCCTAAAATTCCTTTACCTAATTTATCAAACGGGCTTCCATCATTTTCATAGCTCAGGGAGAAATCTCCGCTTACCAGTTTTACAATTCCTGTCTGTTGAGCATGTAAACCGCTCCATATATTGGTTCCCACCATCATTCCAAGATTCCCTTCGGTTCCCAGTGTTCCTGCCATTACAGAGGTTCTGTACTCCCAACCGCTCAAGCCGCTTCCTGCATGTGCGGTCTGATAGGTAACTCCATATCCGAAAGACATTCCGAAATCTCCGTTTTTATAGGATAAGCTAAAGTTGAAACCCGCACTGACGCCTTGTCCAAAAGCAATGGATGGCGATATGGAAAAACTAAATCCTCCTCCCAGGTTCATGCTAAAGCTCGGCATAAAGGAACCTATAAATGCTGATGTCAGCTGCTGTCCCCAGGAGCCCGACGGCACTCCTATGGCTCCCATAATGGCCCCTTGAATTGCTCCACCCAAGATAGACATTCCAAATTTACCCCAACTCCAGTCTCCAGTTTGTATGGCCTGCCCTATATAGCTTACCGCACCAGTGGCAGCTCCTATAATTGCACCGGCAATTACCAAAGCCCAAATAATTTCTCCACTAGGATCCATATACATCAATGGATTATTCAGTACATACCCGAATCTATTATAATTCTGTGTATTAAAGGGATCTTGTATATTATTATCTACGGATAGGAAAGTATGCAGCTTAGGGTCATACATTCTTCCATTCATATGAATAAGCCCTACCTGCATAAAGTGTTCATGTCCTGTATACCCTCTTTCAATAAACAGATCTGCTGTTCCTTTTTTCAAATCTATTTTCTTCCCATCCTTTTCCAGATATGTCAGATTTCCCCAAGGATCAAATTGTCTTCTTTCTTCAGCTTTTCCATCCTTACCGGAAATAGCTAGGATAGTTCCCTGGTAATCTCTGTGAATATAGTGAATTCCCTCGCTCAGGTATTCATCATATATGTCAAAATCTTTGACATGAATAACGGGAGCTGAATAAGGATCTCCTGCAATATATGTAATAATCCTTGTTTTTATAAATTGAGCAGGGGCTCTTCCGGGGAAGCGATTCTCAATAATTTCCACTGTATTATCATCAGAATAAAGTTTGTTCTTTGCATAATATGTGAAATAACTGTTATAATTATATTCTGAAGATGCTCTTGTCTGATGAATATTATAGGTGAATTTGGCCATTTCATTTCCATCCTGCATTATACTTACAGGATTTTTGTAGGCATTATATGAAATGGTCTGCAGTTGGTTTACCTTATAGTAAGCATCCCCAATAGGATTGAGGTTAATCCCTTTTTTTGCATACCTGTTACCATCTGCATATTTATAGTCTCCAACTTCGCTATTGGTATTGATTCTTCCATAGGTATCATAAGTTTGTGATTGAATCCCATTAGGATCTTTCCAGGAGATTAACCGCTGCATATTATCGTATTCAAAGCTTTCCTGCCAGCCATTGGTGATTGCTGCATTATTTCTTTTTTTCAATAATCCTGTATTGCCTTCAAATGTATACTCATTGGAGAGAATCAAACCGGAGCTATTCTTATGTCTTACTCCTTTTAAGAAATAATTGGCATCATAGGAATTGGCGATATCTGTTCCGTTACCAAAATTGGCAGAAATCACCTGTCCTTTTTCGTTGATACTGCTTAATTTCCAGAGTACATTTCCGTTGGGATCATTAATTCCTGTCAGCATCCCACAAGAAGCATACACATTTTCCATCGCCACTTCACTGGAAAGTGTACCATAGATGGTGTGCTTAGTTTCTCTTTTTACTCTTCCAAAACCATCATAGATAAAATATTTTTTGAAGATCGCTGTTCCGTTATTCTCTTCACTTTGGGCTACTCGGTAATAGTTATCATATTGATAAGTATAGGAATTATTTACCCCGTTAGAAGTTCCAGTTTCTGAATCCAGAAGTCCTTGGGCATTATAATTATAGACAATTTTTATATCTGTATTATCCCCTATAACATCTTTTTTGGCAACTCTTCCATACTGATCATAGGCATATATTGTTTTGCCTTTAGGGTTTTCCTCTTTCAGAAGCTGCCCCAAACCATCGTATACATAGGTATAATCTCCTCCCACAGAAGGATCGGACATTTTTGTTTTTCTTCCCCATCCATCTTGCTCTATATTTACAACATGCCCTGCATAGTTTGATGATTTCAGTGCTCCATTAGCATAATAAGTATAGTTAATGGTACCTCCATTATCAGTCATTTTAATTTTATTACCCCACTCGTCTTTAGTGACGGATTGTGTTTGTTGTCCATCTGTAACTGTTGCCGTTAATGCATTGTAAGAAGAGATAATAATTTTTCCGGTGGGTAAGCTGCTCTTGACCACTCTTCCATATACATCATATTCAGTGATTGTCCATTTACTTGGTGAAGTTGTGGAGAAGTAAGGCTCACTCACCTTATACGGTCTGTCTAGAACATCATAATCTGTTCTTTTTTCTATCCATTTGTCATTAAGAGACAATGCCTTTTCAACACGTGTCCTTCCCCAATTATCTGTAAATGTTTCCTTTATTGCTCCCGTGGCATCAACTACCCTAAGCTTTGTTCCATTAATAAAATCTCCTGAAGTAAGCCACTCGTAGAAATATTGAGTAGCATTATTATAAATATCCTTTTCCTGTGCTTTTCTCTGCCAGGTATCATAAACATAGGATACGGTTTGATTGAGATTATTTGTTCTGGAAATTAATGTTCCAAAATTAGAATCATAGGTAAATAGAGAGGATGCCCCTAAAATATCAATAGTCTTAATTGCAAATCTGCCAGAAGCATCATACTGAACCTTTTCAACTCTTGGTGTAATACCGTTGGTAGAAAGAGTTTTCTGAATATTATTTCCAAATACATCATATATAAAATCTTCAGTGATATAATCAGTATTGTTTCCTTTTTTTCTATTCTGCGTAAGGAGTCCGTTGGCATAAGTAAAAAGTAACTCCGTAGAAAAAGAGTCATTACCCAATACCTGTGTTTCAACCTTTTTCACCGGCCTTCCCACATAGTACTGGCTTCCGGTTCCTGATGGATTATCTTCATAATCTACCAAAGTTGTTTTTTCGCCGCCGTTGGCTACTGTTCTTGTTTTTTTAGGATTATTATAGGAATCATAGAGGTCGTAATACTGATTGATAGTGGTTCCTGCCAAGTTATCAATTTGCTGTACCTGTGATGGCAGATTCACAAAAACCTTGTTCGGTAGCAAGGAAGTTGTATAACTGTTAATGGTTTTCGAAACAAAGGTACCCGGAGAGTTAAAATCGGGGCTTGAGTTGAGATATGTTTCTTTCACCGCTCCTCTTTTCTGCGAATCCTGTAAAGAAACAGTCCAAAAAGGCTGTGTTACAGTTCCTCCATAAACAGATGATGTAGCTACCCCCTTCAAGCCTACGAGGCCTAAGCCTTCCATGTTCATTACAATTCCTTTATATCTGTATTCCTGTATTTTGGTTTCTCCATTAAAGCTTTTCTCAACTTTTTTCACAAGTTTTATAGATGGAGCAATATTAAGGTTGATATAAGGATACTGTTCAGAATTATCTGCTGTATAGGTACCGGAACCACTTCCAGTATCTATGGCCGCATCATATGAAATATCTGTTATAAGATCATTTTCTTTAATTCTCTTTAGGGTAACATCTTTACGATTATCTTTCTTGAATGAAACGTATTTTATTTTATCCCCACCGAAAAATGCATAATCCAGATTCTGGTTTGTAATATTGGAATTACTTAAAAATATAGGTGTCCCTTTATTAATGGCACCTCCGTAGGTATAATTATTTTGCCATCCATCTATATAGCCGGAAAAGCTAGGCATTCCATTCGTATTGCTTCCCATATTGTATTTCACCCCTCCTCTGTCTCTGATACTATAGTTGTCTCCATAGGCTAAATAAGCTCCATTTTGAGCAGATCCATAGTCTGGTACATTATGAGGAGTCAGAATATCGTGGTAGAACAAATCTGCTTTTCCATCTCCGTTAATGTCCGTAAAGGAATAATAAAATGTCTGAAGCATATGCCCACAGATATTGGAATTGGGGGATGGTCCTGGATAGCAAGTATTCTGAATCTGAGGCTTGAAATAATTGGTTCCTATATCCCTTACATTTCCCATAAATGATTCCCCAGAACTTATAATGAAAAACCAATTGGTATTGGCATTATCTATAGGAAATACAACATCCGTTTTTCCATCTCCATTAAAATCAGCAAGATAACATGGTAGATCTTTTTTAATCAGATTATGGGAATAAGATGCCTTTTGAACAAAGGTTCCGTTCTTTGTTCCAAATACATATAATTGACCAGGATTGAAGACATATAAATCAGAAACTCCATCGCCTTCAAAATCTGCCGAATATATTCTAGATTCTCCCGTGATTACAGCATTGGATCCCAACATGAGCGGGTTTTGAACAGCAGAATTATTCGGATCTAATTTTAACAGATAAAAAGTGGAAATATTAATCGTAACACCCTGATTACAACAACCCGGTGGAGGTCTGTTGGTATCACTCACTTTGGCTGGACCACAGTAATAATTTTGATTTACTGTATAAGGTCTCAATACTGCCAAAATATCAGAAACCCCGTCACCATCAAAATCTCCGACCAAATAATCCTTTGGAATCCTGTTATAGTAGGTATTGCTTCCGTTAATTACATTACATCTTTCATTCATTGCTGTATAAAACCTGTAAGAATTGGTGAATGAAAGATCAAGAGAATTAGCTGAGTTGGGGATATAATTATTTATTTTAATGATCTCCTCATCAGTAACAGGAGTTGCAGTACTGGTTACCACTGTAGAAACAGCATCCAGATTGTAAAACTTGTTATTAGGCAGCACTAATTTTGTTGAAAAAATTTCCTTAAACTTTTCAACATTAGTCACAGCACCGGCCACATTGGAAGTAGAATTCATCAACTGGCCGGAATTAAACCTATAAAGCTGATCTCTGGAATTAGGATAAGTCATGAAATCCAGAGAGCTATCACTATCAAAATACCCTGAAGTATACTGCCAATTGCTTCTATCATAGGCCGGAGAAACCCCAGTTATCGTTTTGGAATTATTACTGATCCCATTCTCAGTATTATCATATTCAAAAATAACAGGCTTTACCGCTTCACCACTGCCATTATATTGCTGAACACCAACGAGTCTCTGATAATTTAATGAAGTTACATCATAAGTCAATTGATATTTTCTGAAAAGCTGGTCATTTCCCGTAACCTCTACCCTATCCAGTTTTCTGTGTGAATAAATATCCCGTGCACCATAAATGTAGGCCTGATCTGTACGGGCAGCGTCTTTGTAATAAAATTGTATTTTATTGGGACTGTTATCCGGATTAACTGACAAGTTATTACCATATTCTATCGTTTTAACGTAGATATAATTATTAAAACTGTCATAGGTAAATTTAATCCTGTTTTGCTGGGCATCTTCAATATAATTGATCTTCCATTCATAGGTATTGGATCCTAGAAAGCCACTTCCGCCTCCATATTTTGTGGTTTTCCCATCAGGATAGTATACCATAAAATATTCCGGGCCGTTGGCTATATTTCCGTGGGAAACAATTTTAACATTAGAATACTGCTCTGTCTGATATTCTGCGCCGTCCGCACCATAAGTACCGGATTTCAGAAGTAATCGCTGCCCATCAAAGGCGAACCTGTCAGTATCATTATAATTCACTCCATCAATTACCCCATCATGAAATTTTGTAGAAGCTACTCTGGTAATGGAAGATATTCCGCCAATATTCCAACCCCATCCTGCAACTCCATTTCCTGCCTGGCTAGAATAAGCCAAAGAAATCCCCGGAGCAACATTCTTAATTCCCGGAAGATTGGCAATAGGTATTGTATAGTTGGCCCCTCCATTTGGAGATACCGATAACTCACCCGATGTCTGTCCTACAGACTGCCCATTCAATAGCCCCACTACTGAGAGTAGAGCTAATAAAAAGTAAATTTTGATTCTCATGGTTAGTAGTTTGGGTTATTGTTTTAAAATCTTGTAGGTTAGTTTTTCTCCGGTATTCAAATGGAAAACAACCACATACATTCCTATCGGCTTATCCGAAAGGTCCAGTACTACTTTATTCTCTCTTTTATCAAAGGTAAGTTCCCGGTACTGGGTAAAGTTGTAGGCTATATATTCCACTTTTTGGATCATAGCACCAAATTCAGGAGACCACACAAGTGTCGCCTTGTCTTTCGTAGGGTTCGGGTAAATTTTAACCTGATACTCTGGAGGAGGAAACTCTTTTTTACCGAGTTGCTCGTTGACGAGTGCATTTTTATCCGCAAATAAGCATAAAGCACAATATCGTCTTACGATCTGATTTCCTCCGCTATCATACTCAAATGATAGTGACTGTGATTTAATTCCCTCTATTGAAATCAATAAGAAAAGAATTAGCAGTAAATTTTTTCTCATAAACAATATCTTAGTATTTACAAAAGTCCAGAAAACAAATCAGCTGAGAAAGGACAATGTATCATAGATCAGGGATATAAATAAGATTAATTGTCTAAAAACGAAGCATTATTTATTTTTTTTAGATATTTTTGATAATAAAACACTAATTACCATGAAAAATTATCAGAAAAACCTTTTTGAATTGCTCATAAAGGAATCCGGAGGAAAAAAGAACCTGGTAGATATCATGATTGATAAACTGGCGCTATCCAATGATACAGCCTACAGAAGAATCAGCGGGAGAAGTCACATCACCCTGAATGAGGGTATTTCACTGGCTTCTCATTTTGGGGTTTCGCTGGATTTGATTCACAACGCAGCACCCAATAATGCCGTTTTGAATAAAATTCATGATATTTATAATATTGACGACCTGGAAATGTATTTCGATTCCTCCATTCGAAATCTACAGAAAGTAAAAAATACTCCGGATGTAGAATTTATCTATGCCGCCAAGGATATTCCTCTATTTTATTTTATGAGATTTGAGAATCTGAGAAAATTCAAAATCTATGCATGGCTAAAGCTTATGGATGTTGTTTTTTTCTCTCAGAGAATCAGTTTTGAAGACTTTGAAATTCCTGAAAAAATCAGCCAGAAAGCTATTCTTTTATCGGAAGTGTATAACGACGTAAACTCCACGGAAATATGGAGCAATGTTACCATTTATACTCTTCTTGAGCAGATCATTTATTTTCATCAGCTGGAATTAATCAATACGGAGAATGCCCAAAAGATTTGTGAAGAGATTACAGAAATGCTTACTCAAATAGAAGAAGAAGTCATTAGTGAGAAAAAAGAGTCGCTTAAGTTATATCAGAATGATCTTCTGATCATGAATAATAGCGTATTTATAAGATTTTCTGAACAGAAAATGCTCTTTTTACCCTACAATATTCTGAGCTATTATTACACACTGGATGAGAGAGTCTGTGGGAACTATGAAAAAAGCCTTGAACTGATTTTAAAGAATTCTGAATTGCTTTCTTCCAACAATAAAGCGAGGTACATTTTCTTCAACAAAATGTATAAAAAAGTAGAGGGAATAAAAAAGATGCTTCAAACTTATCATCAGCCATAAAAGGGATCTGCCCTTTGAAATAATCTGGTCTCCAAAATTGTTAAAATTAATCAAAGTTTAACCTAATAAATAGAGCCAGAAACTTTACGAATTATTATTTTTGATAAAATATATACATTTAAGATGTCATTACACTTTAATCCACGAGATATTACATGGCTTGCCTTTAATGAAAGGGTTTTACAGGAAGCCATGGACGAAAAGGTTCCTTTGCATTTAAGAATACGTTTTCTAGGAATTTTCTCCAATAATCTGGATGAATTTTTCAGAGTGCGTGTTGCCGGATTAAAGCGTGCCATGGATTTTAAGGAAAAAGTCATTGCAGAGTCTTTTTACCAGCCTCCATCCAAGATTCTTCAGAGAATCAATGAAATTGTAATGAGACAACAGCTGAATTTTGACAAAACCTGGAAAAATATTCAGGCTGAAATGGCTGACCATAAAGTTTCCATCAAAAATTCTAAAAACCTAACCGCAAATCAAAAGGAATTTGTAAGAACATATTTCGATGAGGTAGTAGAATCCAATGTGATTCCTATTCTTCTTCACGAAAATACTCCAATGCCGTACCTTAGAGATAAAAGTCTCTATCTTGGAGTTGCCATGAGAAAAAAAGACTGGCAGTATTCCAGCAACTACGCTATTATTGAAATTCCATCCCGTTTTGTAGGAAGATTTGTATTGCTGCCTACCGAAGATCCGGAAGAAAAAAACGTAATGCTTCTTGAAGATGTAATTACATTCAACCTACCCCATATTTTCTCTTATTTCGGGTATGATGAATTTGCAGCAAATGCTTTTAAAGTTACTAAAGATGCCGAATTGGATCTGGATAATGATATCCGCACCAACTTTGCAGAAAAGATAGAAAAAGGACTCAAAAACCGAAGAAAAGGGAAACCAACACGATTTGTTTTTGATAAAGATATGGATAAGGCCTTACTGGAACTTCTTATCCGAAAATTAAATTTAACAAAAAAAGACAGTATTATTCCGGGGGGAAAAATTCATAATTTCAAACATTTCATGGATTTTCCTGATGTTTTTGAAACCTATGCACGACCTGTGGAAAGGACTTCTTTTACCCACCAGGCATTTGAACATGGTGAAAGAGTAACAGATGTTATTTTAAAAGAAGATGTACTGCTTACATTCCCTTACCATAAATACAATCCTGTTATTGACCTTCTTCGTGAAGCAGCCATGGATCCGGATGTAAAATCCATACAAATCACTGCTTACCGTCTTGCAAGCAGCTCAAAGATCATTAATGCATTGATCTATGCAGCTAGAAATGGCAAGGAGGTTACTGTAATGCTTGAACTTCAGGCAAGGTTTGATGAAGAGTCCAATCTGGAATGGAAAGATATGCTGGAACCGGAGGGCATTACCGTTCTTGTAGGCCTTCCCAACAAAAAAGTGCACGCCAAGCTATGTGTTATCAAGAAAAGGGCACATAATAAGACTATTCAGTATGGTTTTGTAAGTACCGGAAACTTTAATGAAAAGACCGCCAGAATCTATGGGGACCACCTGCTTCTTACTGCAGATCGTGGCATCATGGCAGATATTAATAAGGTATTTAATGTTCTGAAAAAACCTAAGGACGATTATCTTCCGGTATTGAAAACTTGTAAAAACTTACTGGTTTGTCCGCAGTTTATGCGTGAGAAGATCGTTCATCATATTGATAAGGAAATTGAAGAGGCTAAAGTGGGAAGAAAAGCCGAAATTATTGTCAAGGCCAATTCCTTAAGTGACAGACTGCTGATTGAAAAGCTATATGATGCCGCAAAAGCCGGAGTGATTGTAAGATTAATTGTACGGGGAATCTACTGTGTCATTAACCAGAAAGATTTTAAAGAAAAAATTAAAGGTATAAGCATCGTGGATGAATATCTGGAGCATGCCAGAGTAATGTATTTCTATAATAAAGGTGCAGAAGATATGTATATTTCCTCTGCAGACTGGATGACCAGAAACCTGGATTACAGAATTGAAGCTGCTGCCAAGATCACAGATAAAAATCTTAAAAAAGAACTGAAAGATATTCTTGATATCCAGCTTAGGGATAATGTAAAAGCAAGAATACTGGACAAAAAACTAAGTAACGAGTATGTAAGAAACGACAAAAAGGAATGTCGTTCACAAATAGAAACCTATAAATATTTAAAGGCTAAAACGAGCAAAAAATGAAGATAGCAGCAATTGACATAGGAAGTAATGCAGCCAGACTTCTGATTAATGAGGTAAAAATAAATAATAAAAAACCCGAATTCATTAAACTCAATCTTCTGAGAATCCCTCTGAGATTGGGAATGGATGTATTCACCATCGGAAAGATCGGTGAAGAAAGAGAGAAAATGGTTATTGATTCTATGAAGATCTTTAGTGATCTGATGAAAATCTATAAGGTAGATCATTACAGAGCCTGCGCCACCAGCGCCATGCGTGATGCAGCAAATGGAAATGAAATCATAGAAAGAGTAAAGGAAGCTTCAGGCATCAATATTGAAATTATCTCCGGAGATGAAGAAGCCACCCTAATTTATGAAAATCATGTAGCAGAGGGTCTTGACAAAGATTTCGCATATTTATACATTGACGTAGGAGGAGGTTCTACCGAACTTACATTCTATGAAAACGGTAAAATGGTGTACGAAAGATCTTTCAATATAGGAACCATCCGTCTTCTTAACAACCTTGTTACAGAAGATAATTGGAAAGAGATGAAGGATGAAATCAAGGAGAATATTGTCAGCAAAAAACCAATTGTAGCCATTGGGTCGGGAGGAAATATCAATAAAGTGTTCTCCATGAGTAAAACCAAGGACGGAAAGCCCATGTCTTCTTCTCATTTGAAAAAAGTGTACAAAGAGTTCAATGAACTTTCTGTAGAGGAGAGAATGACGAAGCATAGCCTTAGAGAAGACAGAGCTGATGTATTGGTACATGCTCTGAATATTTTTAATAATGTGATGTCCTGGTCGGATATCAACAGAATATTTGTTCCGAAGATTTCTGTTGCAGATGGTTTAATTCAGAACATCTACAGCCAGTTACAGCATAAAATATAATTAAAAAAAACATAATTATTTCAAAACCGGACAAACTGTTGTTCGGTTTTCTTTTTTCAAAAAATGATAGTAAAATCGGACCGAAGTTTGCTCCTATTGAATTGAATTTACTATTTTAATGAAAAATTTAAAGTAAAATCTCATTACCAAACGTCTTACAATTATCAATAGCAAAACAATGAATCCAATCAAAATAATTCTCACAGGAGCTACAGGAATGGTAGGCGAAGGTGTTTTAATGGAATGTCTGGAGAATCCTAATATCTCCGAAATCCTTAGCGTAGGCAGAAAATCCTCCGGAAAAAAGCATCCTAAACTGAAAGAATACCTTGTTTCTGATTTCTTATCCATTAATATCAATGATGAACATCTAAAAGGTTATGATGCCTGCTTCTTTTGTGCCGGAATAAGCAGCGTAGGAATGAATGAGGAAGATTATACCAAAATTACCTACGATACCACCATACATTTTGCTGAAGCCGTTCTACACCAAAATCCTGAAATGGTTTTCAACTATGTTTCCGGTGCCAGCACAGACAGTACAGAAAGTGGCAAGGTGATGTGGGCAAGAGTAAAAGGCAGAACTGAAAATGCCTTAAAAAAAATGAATTTCAGAGGTGCTTACAATTTCCGTCCCGGATTTATGAAACCTGTTGATGGCCAATTGAATGTAAAATGGTTTTTTAAACCTTTTATTTGGATTTTTCCTATTTTTTTACCGTCAAAATCATTAACTTTACACGAAGTGGGTAGAGCAATGATTAATGCTGTGAATAAAGGATATCCTACCTCAACTTTAGAAATTCGAGATATTAAAAATTTAGCAATATGAGAGACATGTTAAAAAGAATTGTTCTGGTTATTTTTGTACTCTTACTTTTGACCGCAGTTTCAGGATTTCTCTATATGCAGAAACATCCCCTGGAAGGTGGAAAATCAGGAGCAATTTTAAATTTTTCCGGTAAGCCTTCAAAATAACTGAATTCTAAAATACATCCCCACCAAAAATTCCATCTTTTATTAGAAACAAACCTATTTTTTAAACATTTCTTAAAATTCCATTAAAATAGTTGCGAAACATAAAGTTCATTTTTGTATTCATCTAACTGAAGTAAAAAATGATCAACAACTACTTATTAAAAGGGTCTGTTATAGCCGCATTCTTTTTACAGAGCGGACTTTTCGGACAGACACTGATTCATTACTGGAATTTTAACAATAATACATCCTCAGCCTCCATCACTACGCCATCATCTACGTTGGCGAATGGTTCCCTTACAGCCATAGCAGGAGGTACAAGTGTGATAGATTTTGCCAACGGTACGGGACAAAACTTTAATATTGATAATTTAAATGCCAGAAACGGAGACGCATCCGGAACTCATCTGCGATTCAACAACCCAATTGGCGGAGCGTTACAATTTCACCTTCCAACAACAGGGTATAATAATGTTGTTGTAAAGTTTACCACCAGAAGATCTGCACAAGGTGCCGGAACACAAACCTGGTCTTATACAACGGATGGAACAACTTTTATGCCCTATCAAACGGTTACCCCGCAGGATGCCAATCCTCAATTAATTACTTTTGATTTTTCTGCCATTGCCGGAGCGTCCAATAATCCCAACTTTAAATTAAGAGTGGAATTCTCTGCAACAGGAGGAGGAACCGGAGGTAATAACCGTTTTGATAATTTCACGGTGGATGCTAATCCTGCCGGAGGTATTGACACCACTCCGCCTACCACAACCTATCTTCCCTCCAACAATACCAATAATGCCTCTACTACTGTAAATCCTACTATTTCCTTTAATGAAAATGTAAGACTTATAGATAATTCTGCGATTAACGATTCTAATGCACAAAATCTTGTAGAACTTCGTCTGGGAAGTTCTACAGGTACCCAAGTTCCCTTTACAACCTCTTTCAGCAATAACACCATCACTGTAATCCCTACTTCCGGCTTAATTCCGGGTCAAACATATTATCTGGCACTTAAGCCCAATACTGTAGAAGATTTCAGTGATAATGCAGTAGCTACAATAAGTTCAAGCACATTTACAACTGCCGGAACATCCATTTCTCTTGATAAAAACTTTATAAAAGTTGAGGAAAACGTGGGAAATCTGGCCTTTAAGATCAATGTAGCCAATCCCTCAACCGCAACGGTGAATTTGGTTGTGAAACCTGCACCCTTTAGTACTGCGGACAGTAATGATTTTACTTTAGCCAATCAAACTATCAATATCAATTCTTCTACAACAAGTTACACTGTTAATATTCCTATTATCGATGACACATTGGAGGAACAAAAAGCGGAATATTTTGTGGTGAGCCTTGAAAACCCAACTGGAGCAACAATTTCAGGTGATCAATCAGCAACTGTTTATATTATTGATAATGATAAACCAGCCCCTGCACCATCCAATCAGATCCAATTGAATTATATCGGGAGCTTTGATCCATCCGGAAATAATAACAGTTCTACAGAAATTGTAGTTCATGATAAGACTACACAACGACTGTTTACCATCAGCTCTATTACAGACGTTTTTGATATTATTGATTTTAGCAGCCCCGCCACACCATCTATTATCAAAACCGTAAACATGGCCCCTTACGGAGGCATCACAAGTATTGCCGTAAAAAATGGAATTATTGCCGCGGCTTCTCCCAATGCCAATCCGCAGCAAAATGGATCGGTAGTTTTCTTTGATATTAACGGAAACTTTCTAAAACAGGTTACTGTAGGTGCTTTACCGGATATGATTACTTTTACTCCTGACGGAACAAAAATTGTTACAGCCAATGAAGGAGAGCCTAATGATGCTTATACGATAGACCCTGAAGGGACGATCAGTATTATTGATATTGCGGGAGGAATTAACAACCTTGCTCAAACTGATGTGACAACCTTAAACTTTAACAGCTTTGATTCTCAGGTTGCTGCCTTAACAGCTACTGGCTTAAGAAAGGTAAGAACAAACAATACCTTATCTCAGGATCTGGAACCTGAATATGTTACGATAAACGCAGACAGCAAAAAAGCATGGGTAACACTTCAGGAAAATAACGCCATCGCTGAGGTTGATCTTACCACCAAGACTATCACCGGCATCTGGGGATTAGGTAAAAAAGACATGAGTCTTCCGGGTAACGGTTTTGATGCTTCAGACAATAATGGAGAGGTTCTTATTGCTAACTGGCCTGTAAAAGCTTATTACATTCCTGATGCAATACAAAACTATAAGGTTGGAAATACCCATTATATTGTAACCGCCAATGAGGGAGATGAAAAGGATCTTTCCGGATATAGTGAAAGAACAACGGTAGGAGCCAATAACTATACATTAGATCCTGTTATTTTTCCAAATGCTAATCTATTAAAGGCTTCACATAACCTTGGAAGATTCAGGGTATCCTCTGCTACAGGAAATACTGATGACGATGCCGATTTTGAGGAAATTGCAGCCTTGGGAGCACGTTCATTCTCAATATTTAATGCGGATACAAGGCAACAGGTTTATGACAGTGGAGACCAGTTTGAAAGATATATTGCAGCCAAACATCCTTTAATTTTCAATGCAGATAATGAATCTAACACCATTAAAAGCAGAAGCCGCGCAAAAGGTCCTGAACCGGAAGGAGTAGCCTTGGGAGTCATTAACGGACAAACGTATGCTTTCATCACATTGGAAAGAACAGGAGGAGTAATGGTTTACAATATCACAGATCCAAGCAATCCTACTTTCACAGATTATAAACATTCCCGTTCAACTTCAGCATATGGAGGAGACAACGGCCCTGAAGGAATTATTTATATCGCTCCTGAAAATACCACAACCAACAAAGGGTACGTCATCATTGCCAATGAACTTAGCGGAACCTTGTCTATGTATGAAGTGGCTGTTCCTCCTACATTAGGAACCGGTGAGGCAGCCTCAGAAAAAGCGACCTTCAGTGTATTCCCCAATCCTGTAAACAAAGGAAATACCTTATACTTCAACAGAAAACAGGACTACGAATTATACGATATGTCAGGAAAACTGATCGGAAAAGAGAAAAATGCTTTAACAATACCTACTTCAACCCTTTCTACAGGAGTTTATCTTGTAAAGACCTCGGAAGGACACCTGAAGAGAATTATTGTAAAGTAGATTATATTTTACTATTTAATTGAAGCTCCCTTTTGGGGGCTTTTTTTGTTATTTGGCCTTATCATACAAAGATTTTCTGTTCAAAATTGTAATCATTTAACTTTTGATTAACAAGGAGAAAATTATTTTATATCTATATTTATCCCGAACAAAAACCAAATTCAAAATGAAAAATATTAAGACGGCTGCTATTTTAGCCCTCCTATTCTTAGGAACTGGTAAAGCTTTTTCACAATCCAGAAAGACAGAATCTACCAAAGGCGTAGAACAGTCTGACAACAAAAAAATACAGGTAGAAGGAGTAGGTCATAAACTCAATTATACCCTGAATGGAGGAACAGTTGAGGTAGAAGGAGGTGATAATACCGTAATCATCAAGGGAAGTGCAAAAAAGATTTCTGTTTCAGGTACCGGAAACAAAGTATATATTGATAAAGTAGACAAAGTGGCCATAGAAGGTGGAGATAATACAGTGTACTACAAATCTGCAGGAACAAAAACAGGAAAGCCTGAAAGTGCCCTTACCGGTGTAGGAAACAAGGTCGTGAAACAATAAAAGAACAGTAAAAACAAGGCTTGGATTTTGTATTCATCCAGGCCTTTATTTTTAGAAACACATTATCATTTCATTTTGTGGAGAAGCTTTTTCCTTAAAAATATAAACTTCCTCCATAATTATATAACACGTTAGCTCTTATTCATTCTAATTTTATCCCGCGAAATGAAAAGAGTCTTTCACATACTGTTTATCCTCCTTTACATCGTAGTTTCCTCAGGGTTTACTACCAGCAGACATGTTTGCAAGGGAAACTCAAGTGAAATACATCTGGGCCTTAAAAAACTTTCTGATCTGGACTGCCCGAAATGCAGTGCCAACAAAGAAAGAAATCATGGCAAATGTTGTAAGCTGGAAGTAAAAAAAATCTGTAAAGAAGATAATCTGCCCCATTCTTACAAAAATTCGCCGGTAAAGTTTTTATCAGCATCCATTCCGTATTACAATCTGGGGACAGTATTTGATCAGGCCGTAGCTATTGATCCTGAAAACAATCCTTCCTATTTTGATCCCTCAAAATATCACCTCAACTACCCCTCCCTTTTCATTCTTCATTGCGTTTATAGAATTTAGAATACATTGAATCATACTCTGATCCCGATGGGGACAACTATTTTTCAATTTTAATTCTAAAAATATTCTATGAATTTATCATTCAGAGCACTCATCTTATGGCTGGGCTGCCCTGCCCTATCCTTTGCTCAATTCACGAGCTTAGAGGATGTACTTCTCAGGGCCGAAAAAAATTACCAGTCCATTCAAAAAAAAGAAATCAATATAAAGGCCTCCAATGAAAGGCTTCAACTTCAAAAAACCTATTATCTTCCGGAGGTTACCTTAATGGCTCAGCAGAGTTTTGGGACCATCAATGCTCAAAACGGTCCCATGTACAATATGGGAGGGTCTGGGATTGCCTCTACTTCCATGCCTTTGGCAGAACAAAACTGGAATGCCGGATTCGGGAGTCTATATCTGGCCAATATCAATTGGAATGTCTACACTTTCGGAAAGCTTAAAACAAAAGAAAATGTTGAGGTAGCAGATACGGAACTACAAAAAGCGGACTTAAAACAGGAGGTATTTCAACACCAGATAAAGGCAGCGGCGGCTTATTTTAATCTTTTGGTAAGCCAGCGTCTTGAAAATGTACAGCACGAAAATCATAAACGTTCAGAGGTCATTTACTCCATTGCTCAGGCAAGGGCCAACAGCGGACTGATTCCTGAAGTAGATGCCTCTCTGGCAAAAGCAGAAATGTCTGGTGCTCAAACGGCAATCATCAATGCCAATGATCATGTGCTGGAATACAATAAAAAACTGGCTGACTTGCTGGCAGAAAATTTTAATGATTATCAATTAGATCATTATTTCAGTAAGAATACACCTTATTGGGTTCCCGAAACCTCATCCTTAGATAGCCATCCCAGCACTCTTTTTGTGGCTCATAAAATTAATAAAAGTAAACAACAGGAAGCTTACTTACATACCGTAAGCTTACCTTCTATTTCTTTTTTTGGAACATTTCAGGGGCGTGGGTCTGGTTTTGCATCAAATTATGTTCAGGATAACTCTGCTTACTCAGCATCTTATTTGAAAGGAATTGGAGTAGACAGAATGAATTATATTGTAGGATTTAACCTTAGCTGGAATCTTACAGACTTTTACAGAAACAATTCCAGAGTAAATGAGCAGAAATTACTTACAAAAGCATTGGATTTTGATTATCAACAGCTCCAGCAGGAACTGCATAATCAACAGAATCTTTCGGAGTTGAAGTATAAAAATGCAGTAACAAAAGTAGCTGAATCCAAAATACAACTACAAGCTGCTACAGAGGCTTTTCATCAACAAAAAGCGCTGTATGAAAATGGGTTAACCACGATTGTAGATTTTACACAGGCTTTATATCTTCTGAACCGTGCTGAGATTAATTATGAGATTGCCCAGAATAATTCCTGGCAGGCTATCGTACTTATTGCAGCCTCTAAAGGAGATATTTCCATGATTACAAAAGCAATTACCCACTAACCAAAAATTTACACATGAATCTTATAAAGTTTGCATTACGCAGACCAATATCTGTAATGGTATTGGTATTGGGGCTGTTATTTTTCGGAATCAAGGCTGCCAAAGAAGTTAAGGTAGATATCCTCCCTGAAATGGATCTTCCTGTAGTATATGTTGCCCATTCCTTTAATGGATATACTCCACAACAGATGGAAGGGTATTTCACCAAAATGTATGTGAATATGCTTTTATTTACCAACGGAATCAAAAGTATTGAATCTAAAAATACCCAGGGACTCACTCTGATGAAAGTCAATTTTTATGAGGGAACCAATATGGGAGAAGCCATTGCACAAATCAATGCCCTTTCTACCCGTTCGCAGGTATTTTTACCTCCCGGGGCACCTCCTCCCTTTATTATTCGTTTTGACTCTTCTTCACAACCGGTAGGGCAGCTTGTTTTCCGAAGCAATACAAAAACAAATAATGAACTGCAGGATATTGCCAATTTCAATGCCCGCCCTTTCCTGATTGCCATCCCTGGGCTTACTACCGCTCCGCCCTTTGGAGGAAGCCCGCGTACCATAGAGGTCAACGTGAATCCTATTAAGCTGCGCGCCCATAATCTATCTCCTGAGCAGGTAGTAGAGGCCATCAGCAGGAATAATATCACTTCCCCTTCAGGAAATGTGTATATAGGAGAAACCAATTATCTTACTCCGACCAACAATACGGTAAAAAAGGTTGAAGAACTTGGAGATATTCCTCTTTTTAAAGGAACAGCAGACAATGTCTATGTTCGGGATGTAGCTACTGTAAAGGACGGAGCAGATGTTGCCACCGGCTATGCATTAATTGATGGGAAACGTTCTGTTTACATCAATATTGCCAAAGCTAGCAACGCTTCTACTCTTGAAGTCGTTAATAAACTGAAAGAATCATTACCAAAAATCCAGAGAAATATGCCTGATGATGTACAAATTTCCTATGAATTTGACCAATCAGTTTATATTTCAAGCGCCCTGAAAAGCTTAGCTGTTGAAGGAGTTTTGGGAGCTTTACTGACCGGGCTTATGGTGATGCTTTTTCTAAATGACCGCAGAGCTGCATTGATTGTTATTATGACAATTCCAATCTCCATTATTTCGGGGGTATTATTTCTGAAACTGTTCGGACAATCTATTAACATTATGTCCTTATCCGGACTTGCTCTTGCCATAGGAATTCTGGTGGATGAAAGTACAGTGACCATTGAAAATATTCACCAACATTTTGCAATGAAGAAGACCCGCGCACAGGCCATTTGGGATGCTTGTAAGGAAATCGCTTTCCCGAAATTGCTGATCATGCTTTGTATTCTCGCTGTATTTGCTCCGGCTTTCATGATGAGTGGTATTCCGGGATCATTATTTATGCCTTTGGCGATGGCAATAGGTTTTTCGATGATTGTATCCTTTATTTTGTCACAAACTTTTGTACCGGTAATGGCCAACTGGATGATGAAGCATGATCCTAAAACCTGTGAGAACCATAACCAAAATTGGTTTACCCGCTTCCGTGACCGTTTTTCAGAGTTTTTATCTTCTATGATGAAACACAGGAAAGTTATTGTAAGCGTAAGTCTAGTTATTGTTTTGGGGATTGGATTTGGACTTTATCAAGTGACCGGAAAAGATGTATTGCCTACTGTAAACTCGCGTCAGTTTCAGGTTCGTATAAAGGCAGCGGAAGGAACCCGTATTGAAGTCACGGAAATAAAAGTTAAAAAATTCCTCGAACATCTGAAAAATAAGGTTGGAAAAGACAATATTGCCATTTCTTCTGTATTTATCGGACAACATCCATCTACGTTTGCCGTAAGCCCCATCTACCTTTATAATGCAGGTCCTCATGAAGCTTTAATGCAGGTTGCCCTGAAGGAATTTAACGGTAATTCCGATGAACTAAAGGATGAGCTACGAACATATTACAAGGAAAAGATGCCTGACGTTCAGATTTCTTTTGAACCTATTGAATTAACTGAAAAAATTCTAAGTCAGGGAACAAACAATCCTGTCGAAATAAGGATTTCAGGAATGATGAAAAAGATGAACCGTATGTATGCAGAAAAGCTTTTAACCAAGATCAAAGAAATTGAATACATGCGGGATCAGCAAATCCCCCAATCTATGAACTATCCTGCTTTACAGATTAATATTGACAGAGTAAAGGCTGCACAATTGGGACTGGATGCTCAGGATATTGCTAAATCTTTGGTGACAGCCACTGCTTCTACCCGCTATACCAATAAGAACTTCTGGGTGGGAGGAATGATGGGTATTGCCTATGATGTGCAGGTACAGACTCCTCAAAATATTCTTAACAGTAAAGAGGAACTGGCCAATATTCCGTTGTCTAAAAACTCTGACAGACCTGTTTTGGGAGATGTTGCCACCATCAGTTCTTCAAAGGAATTGGGAGAAAGTTACAATCTGGGAACAATGGGTTACACTACGGTTACAGCTAATATCCATAAAACGGATCTGGAACAGGCTTCCAAGGATGTAAAAAAAGCCATTGAATCCCTTGGTGAACTTCCAAAAGGAATAAACATTGAGGTTTCCGGAATGGCTCCCGTACTGGATGAAACCATGAACAGCCTTTCTTCCGGACTTCTCATTGCAGCAGCAGTAATTTTTCTGATGCTTGCAGCCACTTTTCAGTCTTTCCGTGTTTCACTGGTTATTTTAACAACGGTACCGTTTGTTATTGTTGGATCGTTGACCTTATTAAAGCTTACAGGGTCTACCTTGAATCTTCAGTCTTATATGGGATTAATCATGTCTGTTGGAGTTTCCATTGCCAATGCTGTTCTATTGATCAGTAATGCTGAAACCATTCGAAAATCAACAGGGAATGCATTAGATTCTGCTATTGAGGCCGCCAAACTCCGTATCCGTCCGATCATTATGACGACATTGGCAATGGCTGCAGGGATGCTTCCCATGGCTATAGGGTTCGGAGAAGGAGGAGATCAGGTATCGCCGTTGGGCCGTGCCGTAATTGGAGGACTTATTTTCTCAACATTCTCTGTTCTTGTTATTCTTCCGCTTGTTTTTGGATGGATACAAAACAAGGCTAGTACTACTTCACTTTCTTTAGATCCGGAAGATGAAGAAAGCATCCATTATTCTAATTCCAACTTATAATTTTTACATTCAATGAAAAACCTATTATACACCGCCGCCATCCTTAGTATTATGATGATCCCGGCATCCTGCAGCAAAGAAAAAACCGCTCCCAAACAAGAAATGAAAGCCATGATGATGAACCCCATGGAAACGGTAACCATCAAAAAAAGCAATCCAAAAGTGGAACTTAAACTTCCCGGAGAACTGGTTCCCGATCAGGAAACGGCATTATTTGCTAAAGTGCAGAGCTATGTAAAGAAAATTAATGTAGATATTGGAACCTACGTAAGCGCAGGACAAGTTCTTATGGTTTTGGAAGCTCCGGAAATACAATCTCAGGCCGCTAATGCCAAAGCCAAATGGCAGGCACAGGAAGCAATCTATACCTCAACAAAGGCAAGTTATGAAAGAATGTATAGGGCCAATGAGACCAAGGGAGCCATTGCAAAAGATGCACTGGACCAGATTACAGCCCGAAAACTTTCCGATGCAGCACAGATGAATGCTGCAAGATCAGCCTATCACGAACTTCAGGATATCAACCGTTATCTGGTGATCCGAGCCCCTTTTAGTGGGGTCATTACGGAACGAAAGGTAGATCTGGGAGCTTATGTAGGACCTATGGGAGGAACTCCGCTTATGGTTATTCAAAATACATCAAAGCTACGATTGAGTTTATCTGTTTCCGAGGCTAGTGTTCCTTACCTTAATGTGGGAGATACCATTTCATTTCGGGTGAGTGCTATTCCTGAAAAAAGTTTTAAAGCCAGAATATCGAGAAAATCGGGTTCTTTGGATCTCAAACTGCGTTCGGAGAAGATAGAGGCAGATTTTGTCAATCATTCTAAGGAATTAAAGCCATTTATGATTGCAGAATCCATGATTCCTTTACAAAATAAAGAAGCAACATTTTTCATCCCAAGATCTTCTGTGGTAGAAAGCAATATGGGAATTTATGTCATTAAGAAAGAAAATGGAAAAGCAAAATTCATCCCTGTCAAAAAAGGAAGAATCCTTAATGATACTATTGAAGTATTCGGAGAGCTGTCAGAAGGAGACCAGATCATTAAAAAAGGGAATGAGGAAATTTTAGAAGGTAGCTTAATTAAATAATATCAACAATGAAAACAATATTTAGAAACACCTGTATTATTCTTTTCAGTGCAACAGTTGTATTGGCTTGTAATAAGGAAAAGGAGAAAGTAAAAAATGTGGAACCCGTCACTGCGCAGAAACCTCAGCCAGCAGCTTCCGGACAGTATGCAAAAGGCAGCCGTGTTCCGAATGAAACAGTCTGCATGGTTAATAATGCCTATATGGGCAAAAAACAAATGGAAGTTCCTCACAATGGTAAAGTATACTATGGTTGCTGTGAGATGTGTGTAAAAAGAATTCCAACAGATAAGACTGCCAGAGAAGCTATTGATCCGTACAGTGGGAAAACAGTGGATAAAGCAGATGCCTATATTGTAATGATCAGTGATGAGGGTGAGGTGGCTTATTTTGAAAATGAAGAGAGCTATAAGAAATTCCGAGCTCAGAATTCATAGTTATATTTTTCAGATTAATTGTTTTAGGGCTTGGTAACTTATTGTTATCAGGCTCTTTTTACAGAAAATAAAAAAGACAGGCATTGTAAAAAGCCTGTCTTTAAAAATATCTCAGATATAAATTATTCTACGTTGATTACCTTTTCAATTTCCGGTGCATGTTGTTTAATTGTATTTTCCACGCCTAGCTTTAGGGTTGAAAAATTTAACGAGCACCCGGAACAGTTACCCAGAAGTTTTACAAAAACCTGATTATCTTTCACGTCAATAAGCTCAATATCACCTCCGTCTTTATTCAAAAACGGTCTGATGCTTTCCAAAGCTTCCATTACTCTCGTTACTGTATCTTCGTGCGTTATGTTTGTTTCCATATTTTTTCAGTTCAATTCGGTTTTTTCAAATTTGATTGAAAGTTATTATTATTTTGCTTTTGGTGAGCATCCTGCCATTGTAGAAATCTTCACGGCTTCAGTTGGCGGAAGACTTTTATTTCTTTCTACCAGACTTTCTACCATTTTTCTTGCTGTTTCAGTATAGATTTCTGAAATTTTAGACCCTTCCTGAAGCGCTGCCGGTCTTCCTACATCTCCTGCTTCTCTGATGCTTTGGATCAAAGGAATCTCTCCTAATACCGGAATTCCAAGATCTTCTGCAAGATATTGTGCTCCCTGGTTTCCAAAGATATAATATTTATTTTCAGGAAGTTCTTCCGGTGTAAAATACGCCATATTTTCGATTAAACCAAGAACCGGAATATTGATGCTCTCCATCTGGAACATTGCAATCCCTTTTCTTACGTCTGCCAGTGCAACATGCTGAGGTGTACTTACAATCACCGCACCTGTTACAGGCACCTCCTGAATAATTGACAAGTGGATATCACCTGTTCCCGGAGGAAGATCTATTAATAGGAAATCCAATTCACCCCAAGCCGCATCTCTGATCATTTGATTCAATGCTTTTGAAGCCATTGGACCTCTCCAAACTACTGCCTGGTTTGCTCCTGAAAAATATCCTATTGAAAGCATTTTCACACCATAATTCTCAATAGGCTTCATCATGCTCTTTCCGTTTACTTCTACAGAAACTGGTTTTTCGCCCTCTGTATCAAACATTGTAGGAACTGAAGGACCATAGATGTCTGCATCCAATAATCCCACTTTAAAGCCCATTTTAGCCAATGTTACTGCCATATTTGCAGAAACTGTAGACTTCCCTACTCCTCCTTTACCGGAAGCAATAGCGATAATATTTTGAATTCCGGGAATTTGTTTTCCCTTGATCTGACTTTGCTGAATTTCACTAGGTTCCGGAGAAGCAATTTTAAGTTTTAAATGAATGTCTTCTCCAAACTCACTGGCAAAAGCCTGTTTCATTGCAGCTTCCAGTTTTTTCTTTTCGTGCATTGCAGGCGAATGAGCGGTCATGTCAATATAAACATCGTTACCCATTATCTGAAGATTATTCACCAAATCGTCTACTTCTATTTCTTTAAGGAAATCTTGAACCTTTTCTTTCGTCAACATATAAATATAAATTGTTTACAAATTTACGGATTTTTTCGATAATTTAGAATCAATAAAATCTATAATATCAGGTGATAAATCAGATCGTTAAAAATTTTGTTTATTCTATTTTTATCCTAACTCATCATCAACCGCAAAACAAAATCTATGGAAACTACTGCTTATCCATCCAAACAAGCCTCTCCCAAAGGAATCTTCACTGTAGGAGAAACAAGATTTAAATGGTATGATCTGGCAAAAGAGCCTACGGAGGTTTCTTCACAAGACATTTATCATGCTAAAGTATGCATTGAAAATGCCCGGGAAAACTTCCAAAATAGGGATGATCTTGGTTTTGTCATCCTGCATCGATGCGGAGATAATTACCTTCTTTTGGTCTGTACATGGCGCAATGAGAATGAATTATGGGAAAGTGTCTACTATGACGGTTCCGGAAAATTTGAGATATGGGACAGAAACAAAACCCACCTCCCGACTTATTGTGTCTGGGAAATGGGAATAGTTTACCATGAGTCCCAGGCATGGAAAAAGCACCTGGGAACTGCAAGGTATGAAAGTCATAAGGTGGAATATCTTAATAACTTTTTGGAAGGCGAGGTCTAATTTCACGAATCAATTCGCCCTGTATTTTTCATCAAAGTTTACATTTCTGCCGGATCCTTTCACTTTTTTGTTTCCAAAAGTATAGGTTGCAGATAACGTAAGTCTTCGGGCATCATAATAATTGTTGTAGGAATGAGTTCCTGTGGAATAATAAATTTCTCCGATACTTCTTGATTGCTTAAAAATATCAGACACCATTGCATTGATCTGGAGATTTTTTTCCATGAGGCTTATTTTAATGCCAGAGGTAAAATTTCCTGCAAAATCCATGTACACATTTCCGGAGTTAGATGGTAAACGGAACCAATAGTTAAGAATCAGCTGAATGGTTTTACTTTTATTCAGTGAAAAATTATTCTGAAAATCAAAATCATAGCCGTATCCTTTTTTAGACAAGGCATCAGTGGCAAAAACCTCGGTACTCATATAGGAAACATCTGCAGAGTAGTTGGCTTCCCAAAACTTCAGGAATGTATCCGAATAATTAAGAGTAACTCCAATATTATTCTGATTATAAAAATTGAAAAATGTACTGGTTCTGCTCTCTCCGGACAGGCTTGCTACCTGACCGAATGCATCCAGTGTTCTCTGGAAATAAACAGAAGTAGACAGCTTTCCTTTATAAACGTGTGAAAATTCAAAATTATGATTGATGGATGGCTTCAATAAAGGATTTCCCGTGAAGTAAGAATTAATATTGATATACCAGCGATAAGGGTTGATGGCACGAAAACCAGGTCTGTTGATCCTTTTGGAATAATTCAGGTTGAATGTATTGCTTTCATCACTTTTATAGGTAACATAAGCTGTTGGAAAGAATTTACCATAGGAATTTTCTGTCTGTTCTCCAGATGTCAGAGAGTTTCCGTTGACTGTAGAATATTCATAACGAAGTCCTGCCTTTGCAGACCATTTTTCGTTGAATGATTTTTCAAGGCTTATGTAGGCTGCATAATTTTTCTCATTATATTCAAATTCATTGCTCTTTAGCGGGTCTGTAACATAACTTCCATTATTCAGGTTTTGGTAGAAAATACTTGAATTATTATCAAAATTAGTGAACTTCACCCCAGCCTCTGTCTTTGCAAACTGATAAGGCAGCGTAAGATCTGCCTGCCCAGAATATATTTTATAATCCACCATGGATGGGGACTTTACGACAAAATTATTTCCTGAATTTTCCGTTGTTGTAAAATCGATGATATTCTTAGGGTTGTTAGAAAAATAATTTCCTGTGATACTTAGTTTATTATCCTGTTTTCCAAATTTAAGGTCGTAATACGCACTTACCGTATGCTGGGTGGTTTTCCCTCTGTGTTCCGCATCGGTAGATAATGTATTGGTATATATTTCATTTTGAAAATAATCTGAGGTATTTTCAATATCCATATTGGAATGTCCAAATCCATAGTCATAAATAAATCCGACGTTGGATTTTTTTCCCAACTGATAATCAATACTTAGGTTGGCTCCAAGCCCATCTCCAAAATCTCTTCTGTCATCACGACTTTTAAGTCCCTCTGCTCCCTCTATCCAATAGTTTTCAAAGGAATGCTTTTCGTATTTATTTTGTCTTAATTTCAGGGAAGAACGCAGCTTTTCATTCTGATAATTGATTGTTGCGCTGTTCGAAAATGCAGTGTAGGTTTGCTGTTGAAGACTTGTTGTAAGGCTTCCGCTCCATCCAAGGTTTTGATTTTTCTTGAGAACGATATTGATAAGTCCACTATTTCCCTGCGCTTCATACTTGGCCGGAGGAGTGGTAATGACTTCAATTTTTTCTATATTTTCTGATCTGAGGCTTTTAAGATAGGTAACGAGTTCTGCAGATGAGAGGTTCAGGATTCTTTCGTTAATCATCACTGATACTCCACTTTTCCCCGCAATTGAAACTCCTGCGTTATCGTCTACCTTTACCAAGGGGGTTGTGGCAAGGGCATCTGCTCCATCCATTCCTTGTGATGCTACAGAATTACTCACATTAAAAACCAATCTGTCGGCTTTTCTCTCGATCAGTTTTTTTCTGGCAGTAAGAGTAACTCCCTCAATCTGTTTTTCATTTTTCCTTTCAATAAAGAAATCCTGCTTTACTTCACCATTCACCACAACATCCATGCTGGATATTTCTGTGCCCTCCTGTATTAATTTTATATTGTAATTCCCGTTTTCAAAAAGTTTCAGCGTGTAATTTCCTTTTTCATCTGAAATGGCAGTCTGCTTTTTCTGATCCTTCACTGCTATCACCTCAATATAGGAAACCGTACTTCCAGCCTGAGTAATTTTTCCTGTAACTGTCTGAGAAAATATGGCCAGTGGCAACAGTATCATCGCTGAAAGTAATGTTCTCTTCATTTCTATGGTTGTTTTTAATAGAACAATCAATGACTCCTGTTTGTTACATGCAGTCTCTTATTTTAATGTTAAAAACAATTCTATAGTTACCATACAATAAATTCTACATTCCATCAACTTCTTGTAAATATTCTTAAAATACACTCTAGATAAATGTATCTTTAGGTTCATTTTATTCAAAACGACAGAAATAATTCAGTAAAATTTATAGGCAAAAAAAATAAAACACATGAAAGTAATAACATTATCAGGAGCAAAAGATACTGGAAAATCACATACAGTTAATATTGCATATACTTTTCTGCTTAGGGATGGATATGTACAAGTGCCCGGGAATTTCAGGGTTTTGGGAAATTCTAATAATAAAGACTTTACCGATATTTTGGAAAAAGAGGGTAAGAAAGTCGGCTTTGTAGGAATGGGTGATTATGTCAAGGGAGCAGGCAAGAGTCTAAAAAGCTTACTTGAGGAACTTGAATTAAAAGGTTGTGATACAGCGCTATGTGCAGCCCGAGACAATCCAAAAATTTTAGCAGCGGTACAGGCATACTCCCATCATATTATTATTCAAAAAACACTTTCTACGGGTGATGTGAGTCATAGAATTGTGAATACGAATGATGCGATTGTCATGATTTCTCATGTATAGTTTTGGAGGTAAACCAACCTCAAGTTATGGTTTCTTATATCATCTTTTAAAAGTAGTTTTGAAAAAAAATCAGAATAGGAAAATTCCTCCCCTGATTTAAGTATATTTGAGTAATAAAACTATTCAACCTTTTTCACGGCGAGACAGTATTAATTATCCCGTGAATATATTCCTATAAAATAAAACAGACTCTACATTCCTTTTCTTTCTCAAACATTCATGGAACATAACCATAGTTCTTAGATCTTATTTTGTGCAATTCATATTCCGAGTTTTTGGCCCGGTATTTTCAATATATTCGCTTTTATAAAATCATACAGTTATGAAAAGCAGACTCGTTGTATTCTCTTTATTCATTACCCAAATCATTTACGCGCAAAACTATTCTCAATCTATAAATTCTTTTATTGGTACCGAAGAACATGGAGCTGCCACTGTGTTTGGAATGGTACAATTATCTCAAAACACCAGGCTCATTACCCAAAATATAGGCAAGACAGAAATAAAAAAAACAGACTTTGAAAATGTACAATCCATTGAAGATTTAAAATATATTCAACAGACAGATTCTCCGATGATCTCAGCAGACAGAATCTTTGATTTTTCTACTAAAGTTGAAATTACGTCACAGAATCCTCGCGATAAAATTTATTATATGACCATAGATGCAAGTGATGCTAACAAAAGAAAAAAATTCACTGCTTACAAAAGACCATTTATGATCAGTAAGACCACTCAGGTTAAGGCCTATGCAGAAAGAAAGGGTGAAAAAAGCACAATCATTACGGCCAGCTTTAATAGAAGACCTAATTACTGGGATATCAATACACTTTCAAAAGCAGCTCCACAATATACAGCCAGTGGGAAGCTTGCTTTAATTGACGGAATAAGAGGGGATATAAACTGGCAAAGAGGTGAATGGCAAGGATATCAGGGGCAAAATTTTGAAGCTGTTATTGATTTTAAATCTCCTCAACAACTTACAACATTAACCTCTACTTATCTTCAGGACAGTAAAGCCCTGATTCTGATGCCTAAAAAAGTGGAATATTATGCTTCGATGAATGGAAAAGATTTTATCCTTTTAAAAACAATTGATAATGATATTGATCCTAAAGATGAACAAATACAAATCAAGGATTTCACCACAGAAATTCTTCCTACGGAAGCAAGATATCTTAAAGTAAAAGCTTATTACTTTGGGAAACTTCCGAAATCGCATAAGGGAGCCGGCGGAGAAGCTTATATCTTTATTGATGAAATTGCTGTAAAATAATACACTTATAATAAATGGAAAACCCATCATTCAGTATTATTCAGTATCATAATAGCCTCTTCATTTTTGAAGAGGCCAATTTATAATTTATACCATATTTTAATTCATTCTTTCAGACCATTGAAGAACCTCCGGAAGCTCCATATCTGAAAATTCAATATGGATTACTCTTCTTTTCTTTCCATTAGTTGTTCTGTTTGAACCATGTAGCGTGAGAGGTTTCATCAGCATAATTCCACCTTTTTCTACATTACAGATATCTTCTGTTTCTATTGACCAATCTATGGTTTCCGGTCTATAAATCCCCTTGGAATGGGATTTTGGAACCACTTTTAAAGCTCCATTATTTTCATCTGTATCATCTAAATGAATCCTGATGGTGTAAATATTCTCTAAAATATTCAAGGGAGGTTGTACGGCAAACTGATTTTGTTTTGTAGTCCAAGGTCCAAAATTGGGAAGTTCCAACTTTTTATCTACAGAAATGGTCAGATCCTGATGATAAGCAACATACCAATTGGATGTTTCAGGTTTATCAAAATAGATACTTTTTACAACAAAATATTTTTCTCCAAATATTTCTGTAATGATTCGTTGAATGTTATCATTAAAGATGAGGTCCTTTATTTCCGGAATTTCTTTCAAGAACTGTCTTATCGCAAAAAGGTCATCAGATTTTCTAAAATTTTCCCGTGAAGTATCTATACCGTTCAAAACACTGATTATTTTTTCTACTTCATCGACAGAAAAAACATCATTTATAATGGAAAAGCCATATTCTTGAATATGGCTTTTATAAGTTTCTAAGTTTTTTAAACTCATTATAATTTAAATTTTATCTAAAGGTTCGGTTAATTGGCCTTCCCATTTTGATACTGCAGAAGTAGCCAGTGTATTTCCTAACACGTTAGTCATACTTCTTCCCATATCGCAGAAATGGTCAATTGGTAGGATTAAAGCAATCCCTTCTGGTGGAATTCCGAACATGGAACAAGTTGCTACAATGATTACCAATGAAGCTCTTGGAACACCCGCAATTCCCTTAGAGGTAAGCATCAATACCAAAAGCATGGTGATCTGCTGCCCGATAGTCATCTCAATACCGTAAATCTGAGCAATGAAGATAGACGCAAACGTCATGTACATCATACTTCCATCCAGGTTGAAAGAATATCCTAAAGGTAAAATAAAAGATACTACTCTGCTGTTACAACCGAATTTTTCCAGCTCTTCCACCAATTTAGGGAATACAGCTTCGGAACTTGTTGTAGAGAAAGCAATCAATAATGGTTCTTTAATTCTTTTTAATAAATCAAATAAACGGTTTCCTAAGATAAAGTATCCTACCAATAAAAGCACCAGCCAAAGTACGCCCAGCGCAAAGAAAAAGTCTCTTAAGTAGATAGCATATACTTTAAATATTTCAAAACCATTGGTAGCCACTACAGCTGCAATAGCTCCCAATACCCCAAGCGGAGCAAACCACATGATATACCCTACCATTTTAAGGATACCATGAGCCATAATATCGAAAAGCTTAACAACAGGTTTAGAGTAATCCTCACCCAAATTCGCCAAAGCCACTCCAAACATAATAGCAAATACTACAATCTGTAATACTTCATTTGTAGCAAAGGCTTCAAATAAACTTTTAGGGATCATGTGCTTTACAAAGTCTTCCAGAGAAAAACTCTTGCTGCTTTTAAGAAGTTCATCAGCAGAAGCAACATCCTGAATAGGTAATTTGGTAACATGCCCCGGCTCCAGCCAGTTCACAAGGATCAATCCTATGAAAAGGGAAATCAAAGAAGCAGAGATGAACCAAAGCATTGCCTTTGTTCCTACCCTTCCAATCATTTTAATGTCGCTCATTTTAGCAATCCCCACTACCAGGGTAGTAAAAACCAAAGGCGCAATAATCATTTGTACCAATCTGATGAAAACAGTTCCAAGTAGTTTTATATTCTTGGAAAAAGGTTCTGCACTTTCGGGATACTGCACGTGTACAATTCCTCCAATCCCTACTCCCAGGATAAGCGCAATGATAATTGCTATAAAAAGTTTATTCTGTCCTTTCATATATATAGTTCAATTTGCGCAAATATAATGGTTTTTGAATTGGCAGGATATTTTATTCTAATTACGTTAAGGCC
Organism: Chryseobacterium aurantiacum; assembly: GCF_003020585.1. Classification (GTDB taxonomy): domain Bacteria; phylum Bacteroidota; class Bacteroidia; order Flavobacteriales; family Weeksellaceae; genus Chryseobacterium; species Chryseobacterium aurantiacum. The sequence goes on along the minus strand of NZ_PXUE01000001.1, from coordinate 716,912 downwards.
ATATTAATTTTTTGAAACATAAAAATTAAATCGCTGGTTCAGAAAATATTGTAAAAAATTTAAGAAACATTTATTGATTTTTTATTCTTTTGGTACAAATTTTATTATTACATTTGATTGTATAACAACATTAAAATAAATATACAATATGAAAAAAACTATCGCAATGGCTGCATTAGCTGTAGCTGTATCTTTCGGGGCAGTTTCTTGTAAAAAGAAAATTTCTGATGCTGATCTTCAGACCCAAGCTACAACTGTAGTAACTTCTAATCCCAATGCTTCTGTTGAAGTAAAAGAAGGTGTGGCTCACTTAAGCGGAACTTTCGTTGATCAACAATCTAAAGATGCAATGATTGCACAATTAAAAGCAATCAATGGAGTAAAGGATGTAATGGATATGTCTAAAGTTGAGGCAGCTCCTGTTGTTGCACCTGTAGAGACTACATCTGCAGTAGACCCTGCTATCCAGAAAAAAGTTCAGGATGCTGTTAAAGATTTCCCTACTGTAAAAGTAGAAGTAGTAAATAATGAGCTTACTCTTACAGGAAATGTTTCTAAAGAACAAGCTAAAAAAATTAAGCAGTCTGTAGACGCTTTAAAAGTAGGTAAAGTAAAATATAACTACACTGTAAAATAATTAAATTAAGATGAGTACATTACAAGATAAATATTCAAGCGTAGTTGCAGCGGCTCAGTCTGCTGGAATTTCAAATCTTCAGGTTCAGGAGCAAGACGGAATTTTATATGTTTCCGGTGGTGCTTCCAATTCTGCAGCAAAAGATGCTGTTTGGAATGCTTTAGGTGCTATTGATTCTACTTATTCTGCATCAGATATTAATATTGATGTACAGGTAGAAGGTCTTGCATCAGGAGCTTCTTTAACTGTAGCTACAGAAGATTCTAACCTAAACATCAGACAGGAGCCTTCCACAGAAGCTGCTGTTGTAGGTAAAGCTGCAAAAGGATCTTCAGTAACTTTAATTGAACAAACTTCTGATGACTGGTGGAAGGTAAAAAATGCTGACGGACAGGAAGGATATGCTTATTCAAGATATTTGAAAGCATAATTTCATTAAAAAAAATAATTTTTGAAATATTTTTAAAGAAACATCTCCATGAGGAGATGTTTTTTTATTTTTACCGCTTTGAAAAGAACTTAATGAAGAAAATTATTCTGCTACTGATCTTGATATTCAATGTCCTGATTCTCCATGCTCAGAAATTGTATATTGACGGAAAAGTATCTGATTTTGAGAAAAAACCGCTGGAAAATGCCACAATATATCTTTTAAAACAAAAAGACTCCTCCATTGTCAATTACACCTCTACCAATAAGGAGGGTAAATTTTCTTTGAAGATTGATGAAGTAAGAGAGCCATCTATACTAAAAATTGATGCTGAGAAATTATCTTATTCAAAGGCATTTGAAAAAATAGAACAGTCATTATCTTTGGGAGACATTGAACTTAGCAAAAAGGAGGTGATTACGATAGATGAGGTGAAAATCACTGTTTCTCCAGTAAAAGTAAAGAATGACACCATAGAATTCAATGCTTCGGCCATTAAAGTACGTCCTGACAGCAAAATTGAGGAGCTTTTGAAACAAATTCCAGGGGTAGAAATCGGCAATGATGGAAAAATCACAGCCAACGGAAAAGAAGTGGACCAGATTATGGTTAATGGAAAGCCATTTTTTGATAAGGATGGTAAAATTGCCCTGCAAAACCTACCTGCCGACATTATCAAAAATATCCAGTTTACGACAACCAAAACAAAAGAGGAAGAACTGAGTGGAAAACCTCCAAAGTCTCAAAATACAACCATTAATTTTAATATTGATGAAAAGAAAAACAAAGGTCTTCTTTCAAGACTTACACTGGGCTATGGATCAGATAAGCGCTATGAGGGAAGTGGATTGTTAAGTTATTTTAAAGGAGATTCCAAGATCAGTCTATTGGCTTCTTCTAATAATATTAATTCGAAAAGTATTTCTGCGGATGATGTTTTTGATAGCATGGGGCGTAGCAGAGGTTCGGGAACCCAAAACGGCAGTAGCGGAATTCAAAGGACTACTACTATTGGTCTTAATTATAATGATAAACTTGGCAATGATGCAGATCTGGATAACCTCAGTCTAAAGTATTCAAAGTCTGAGACGGAAACCCGTTCCAAGGTTTCAAAGACTACCCTTCTTCCGGAGTATACACTAAAAACCAATTCTGAAAGTAATGGTGACAATGAGTCGAATCAATATAGTTTTGAGGCTTCAGCAAGGATAAAGCTGGATTCGATGACCAACATTTATATAATGCCCTCTTTTTCAAAGTCCGAAAACTTCAGCTTCAACAGATCAGCATCTTCCACTTTGAGAGATGACAAACTCTTGAATGAAAGTACATCCTCCAGCCAAACCAATGGAGAAAGCAATATATTTTCACCTAATATTTATTTTACCAAAAATCTAAAGAAAAAAGGCCGTTCAATATCTGCCAACATCAACACTTCAATTTCTGAGACAAAAAATGATAATATCAACCAGTCTCAAAATACGTTTTACAAAGAATCTGATATTACCACAGACAACAGAAATCAATTGCAAAGAACACGGGGACAAAACAACAACTATACTTTCAGTACCGTCTATACAGAACCTATTTCTGATTCTGCAACGGTAAGCTTTGGCCTGCAATATAACTCAAAATTATCCCTCGATGTAAGGAATTTTAGTGATTTTGATCCTGCTACCGGGCAATATTCTCAATATAATACACGTCTTTCTAACAGTATGGACCAAAAGATCAATCAGCTTTCTCCGGAACTTTCTTTTTTCCTTTACAAAAAGAAGTTCAACACCTGGAGTACTGTTAATTTTGACATTTCAGATATGAAAGTAAAGTCCTTATTTAATGGGCAGCTATATGATCTTCAGAGAAGTTTTTTCCTACCCAAATACACGGTTAATTTTCAGTATGCTTTTTCTGACCGCAAAAGATTAACCTTAATGAATTCTTCCAACTTTAATATTCCTGATGTAGAAAAATTAATTCCTTACAGAGATGAAGCTGATCCGCTAGTAACCTATACCGGAAATCCTGATTTAAAAAATACATGGACCAACAGCAGCAATATTTCCTTTAGCAGCTTTAATATTGTAAATAATTTCAGCTATTATATTAATGCAGGTTTTACCTACAGAAACAATGATGTTACCCAATATTCTCAATATGACAACTCAGGAAAACAGATTGTAACCTACAGTAATATAAGTGGAAATAAAAACTTCAATGTAAGTTCAGGCTTAACCAAGACTTTTAAATGGAAAGACAATAAATTCAGCATTAATCCAAGGTTCAGTATGAATTATACTTACAACAACGGGTTTATTAATGGACAGCTTTTTAAAAGCAATTCATACAACTTCAATCCAGCACTGAATCTGAGCTATGAAATTAAGGATAAACTTACCATAAAACCATCCTATAAGCTTGGATACAGCTTTTCAAACTACTCCAATTACAGGGTAGACCAGGTGAATACTGCCAATCAGTCTCTAAAACTGGAACTCACCAATTACCTCTTTCAAAGCAGACTTGTCTTTGGTAATGATTTTGAATACAACACTAATTCTAATATTGCTCCAGGTTTCAAAAAAGATTTTTACTTCTGGAATACCAGTCTGGGTTATTCATTCTACAATAAGCAGTTTACAGCTAAAATAAAGGTTTATGATGTATTAAATCAAAATCAAAGTGTAAGAAGAACTATTACGGATTCTTATTTTGAAGACCGTGAAGATTTAATTCTGAAGCGATACATTATGTTTTCTCTCAGTATGAAGCTTAATAAATTTGCAGGTAAAAAAATGAAGAAAAAATAAATTTCTTACACCTATATCTTTTAGTCACAAAAATTTTTGAACACTAATACATCCTAAGATCTGACAAAGCTTTTTTTAACCATCTACCTATAAATTTTCATTATCAATAATAAAAAACTAAAACAAATTCATTTTAAAGGAAGATTCTCATTATAAAATACAATAACAGTGTTTTTTTATTTTTAAATTAGCCTCAAATTTTACTTATGAAGATTCATCTTTCAATTTTACTTATTCTCTTTTTCATTCTTGGAAAGGCTCAAAACGCTGAACAAAAAGATAGTTTTGTTAAAGACAATTTCACCAAGAAAGAATTTTATATTCCTATGCGTGACGGAATTAAGCTTTTCACAGCAGTATATATCCCCAAAGATATTTCCAGTAAAAATAAATATCCGTTCCTGATGCAGAGAACCTGCTACAGCATTGCTCCTTATGGTGAAAACGAATATAAGGCTAAGGTGGGACCTAACTCCTTTCTGATGAAAGACAAGTACATTTTTGTATATCAGGATGTGCGTGGAAGATATATGAGTGAGGGAACTTTTACCAATATGACTCCACAAGTGGAACATAAAACAAAAAAGGATGTGGATGAAAGTACAGATACTTACGATACCATTGAATGGCTTTTGAAAAACGTTAAGGACAACAATGGTAAAGCAGGGCAATTTGGAACTTCTTATCCCGGCTTTTATACAGCTGTAGGAACATTGGCACAACATCCTGCGCTGGTGGCTTCTTCTCCTCAGGCTCCAATTTCAGATTTCTGGAATGATGATTTCCTTCACAACGGAAAATTTATGTTGGGATATTTCAGAACATTTCCTGTTTTCGGAGTTCAGAAAACAAAGCCTGAGCAAAAGGCATGGTACATGGATTCTTTCATTAAACAAACTTCTGAGGATGGACTGAAATTTTACAGAGAACTGGGTACTTTGAAAGATGCCTATGAAAAATATTACAAAAATAATTTTTTCATGACGGAGATTATGAATCATACAAACTATGATGAATTCTGGCAGAAAAGAGGTCTTCTTCCTCACCTAAAAAATATAAACCATGCAGTGATGACTGTTGGAGGTTGGTTTGATGCAGAAGATCTATCCGGGCCTTTAAATATTTATAAAACGATAGAAAAAACAAGCCCAAAGGCAAAAAACACTATTGTAATGGGACCTTTCTCCCACGGTGGATGGTCTCAGGAGCAAGGGAAACATTTCCATAGTGAGACTTATTTCGGGGATAGCATTGCAACCTATTACCAAAAAAATGTTGAAACAAAATTCTTTAATCATTATCTGAAAGGAAATACCAAGGAAGATGCAGGCCTTCCCGAAGCTTTAATGTATGATACGGGAGCTAAAGAATGGAAAGAATTTGCTTCATACCCACCTAAAAATGCACAGAAAGTGAATTTTTACTTGTCTGATAAAACTTTAAAAAAGACTTCCGGTCAAGGATATTCTGAATATTACAGTGATCCTGCCAATCCGGTTTTAAGCTCTGATCATTTAAAAGATTTCAATGGTTTTACTCCAAAAAATTACATGTCGGAGGACCAAAGATTTGCAGTGGGGAGACCGGATGTACTCACGTTCACAACAGATGTCCTGACAGATGATATTGCTTTTGCAGGAGAGATTTTGGCTAAGCTGAATATTGCCTCATCATCTACAGATGCAGACTTTGCAGTAAAATTGATCGATGTTTATCCCGAAGATTTCAAACCCGCAGAAAAGAAAGACGGAGTAATCTATGGAAACTATCACCAGATGGTAAGAAGTGAAATTATGCCTGCAAGATTCAGAAATTCTAAAGAAAAAGGAGAAGCTTTGGTTCCTAACCAGAAAACAGCTGTGAATTTCAGGCTTCAGGATGTGGTTCACACATTCAAAAAAGGGCATAAAATTCAAATACAGATCAGCAGTACATGGTTCCCACTTTTTGCTGTAAACCCGCAGAAATTTATGGAGAATCCAAATTTTGCCTCCAAAGAAGATTACACTAAGGCATTTATCAAAATATATGATGACAGTTCCATTGAGGCTGAAATTTTAAAATAAACTGAAAAAGCTGTTCGTTGGAACAGCTTTTTATATTTTTAGGTTTTGGTTAAATCCCACTTCTATTGATAGACAAACTAATCATATACCTTTAATGAAAATCTAATTTCTAATATTCTTCTTCAATGGTTCTGAAAGTAAGATTCACTCTTGGGGTCTTTACTTTGGTGGTAGGAGGAAGCCTGTGAAGCCAATTATCCTGAGTTGATCCTTTCATGATTAATAAGCTTCCAGTTTCAAGGAATATTTCTATTTTTTCCTTTGTTCTTTTATGTTTAAATAAAAATTTTCTCTCTGCTCCAAAGGTTAAGGATGCAATGGCCCCATGTTTTTTCAAATCCGTTTCTCCATCACTGTGATAGGCCATTCCTTCGCTTCCGTCATGGTATAAATTAAGCAGACAGGAATTGTATGTTTCTCCGGAAATCTCTTCGCACTTTTGTTTTAATTTCAAAAGCTCAGGAGTCCAGGGTTTAGCAAATTTTGTTCTGTTTGAATAGGTATATTCAAAAGCTTTTTCTCCAAACCACGCTACTTTTCGTTTGGTTAAAATGAGTTTTCCGAAGATCACCGCCTCATCATTTTCCCAGGGAATTTGATTGAACAGATATTCATAATACAAATCAGATTCTTCTTTTGTGAAGACTTTTCCATAATAATGAACAGTTCCGTCATTCGGAAGAAGACTTAAGGGATAATCTGGTGTTTCGTCGAACAGGCTGAGCATAATACTTTGTTTTGTGAGGGGTAATAATTTCTAAACACAAATTTCACTAAAATTTTCACAAATAACACAATAACTGTTACTTAAAATTTTTGCAATCCATTTAAGAATAGATTTGTGAACTCTCCCAACCCACAATCATCTGCTTTCTGTCACTACCCCATCGGTATCCTCCAAGGTGACCGCTAGACTGAATGACACGGTGACACGGAATAAGAAATGCTACCGGATTGCTCCCAATTGCAGTTCCTACGGCTCTGGATGCTTTCGGATTTCCTATTCTTTCAGCAAGGTTACCATAAGTGGATAATTTTCCCATGGGAATGGTTAATAGACTTTCCCATACCTTAAGCTGAAAATCGGTACCTTTTAAGTGGAGTTTGATTGTATTAAGCCTTGTCCAGTCTTTATCGAATATGGACAATGCATTTTTTTGAAGAGTATCCTGTTTTTCAAAAAAAGAAGCATTAGGAAATTTATGTTTCAAATTTCCTAATGCTGATTCTTTATTGTTTTCAAAAGCCATATGGCAGATCCCTTTCTCTGTAGATGCTACCAAAATGTTTCCAAAAGGACTTTCAGAAAAACTATAGTTGATGGCAAGGCTTTTTCCTCCATTCTTATATTCTGCCGGAGACATTCCTTCTATTTTCACAAACAAATCATGAAGTCTGCTTGTACTGGAAAGCCCGGTTTCATAAGCGGTATCAAAGATACTTGCTTTTTCTTCCTTTAATAAGTTTTTAGCATGTTCAAGACTGATGAACTGCAAAAACTTCTTCGGACTTGTGCCTGCCCAATCTGTAAATATCTTCTGAAAATGGGCCGGACTCAAGTGAATATTCTCTGCCACTTCCTCCAAACTTGGCTGAAGTCTGAAATTGCTCTGGATATACTCTATCGCTTTGGCAATTCTATTATAATCTATCTGACTTTGTGTGGACATTTTACTTTGTTTTTACCTCACAAATTTCCAAAGAATATACGGCAGAAAAAATCCGATTCTTGCGGAATATTAGTTGTTGTTATAAATATCGTTATAAGCAAGCATTTTGTAATATAACTTCGCAGACAAGAAAGCTGTTGGCTTAGCCATTGGAGAATCCATTAATTCTACAATATCGAATGCTACTACATTACATTTTTCAAATACTCTTCTTAATAATTCTAACGTTGGGTACCATTGTAATCCACCCGGCTCAGGAGTTCCTGTAGAAGGTGCAATAGAAGGATCGAAAGCATCAAGGTCAATGGTAATATATACGTTTCCTGAAACTTTTTCTAATACATCATTGATCCAGTTTTCGTTGTTCGCAATTTCATGAGCAAAAAATACTCTTCCTTCCGGTAGATATTGAGCTTCTTCAGCATCCATAGAACGAATTCCCACCTGAACCAGGTTATGTTTTTGATTCGCTTCAAATACCGCACAAGCATGGTTGGAAGTTGAACCGTGGAAGTCGGGACGTAGATCTGTATGGGCATCCAATTGAAGAACTGTTAAATTCTCAAATTTCTCACCTACCGCACGAATAGAACCAATAGAAACAGAGTGCTCACCACCAAAAAGAGTGAATACTTTTCCTTCATTGTTCAAAAGTTCTTTTGTTTTTTGGTAAACAGCTTCAGTCATTGCCTCAGGGCTAGAATTTTCAGTCACTTCACCTGCCAGGTATACTCCCTGCAAAAATGGCTCAGTACCTGTTTCAATGTCATAAAGCTCCATATTTTCAGAAGCGTTTAAGAATAATTCAGGACCTTTATCTGCTCCTTTTCCCCATGTTGAAGTTCCATCATAAGGAACTGTTACCAACATTACCTTCGAATTCTCTAACGTTGCGTTTTCTTCGGGAATTCCTGCGTATGTTCTCATGCTTTATTTAAAAATTTTAATGTTGTAAAGATTGAAATATTAGCTGCAAAGATACGAAGAAAGTTATGAGTTTTGAAAATGTCTAATTTACAATTTAATACCCTCAATTAAAATTCAAAACCCAAAATCTTATATATGAAGTCCTATATCTTCCGTGTTGTCTCTTTCAACTTTAAAATCAAATAGCTATTTTTACAAAAAACTTTATATATGTCTTTAAAAGCTGTTCTTTTCGATATGGATGGGGTAATTGTAGACACAGAACCATTACATAGAAAAGCTTATTTCAAAACGTTTGATGAATTGGAAATTGCAGTTTCCGAAGATTTATACACCTCTTTTACCGGGGCTTCTACCAAAAGGGTTTGTGAAGCATTAATTAGTGAATATGACCTAAGCCATACCCATGAAGCCATTGCCGGAATCAAAAGATCTCACTTCAAGGATTATTTTTATAATGATGATGAGTTTGATTTAATTCCCGGAGTTCGAAAACTGATTGAGCATTATCATGAAAATGGAATCAAGCTTATTTTAGCTTCTTCTGCAACCATGACAACAATTAATATGGTTTTTGAAAAATTCGGACTTGAAAAATATTTTAGCGGGAAGATCAGTGGTGCCGATTTAAAGGAGTCCAAACCTCATCCTGAAGTTTTTTTACTGGCAGCTGAACTGGCGGAAGAACCTCTAGAAAACTGCATGGTTATTGAAGATTCTACTAATGGAATTCTTGCAGCCCACAGAGCCAAAATTTTCTGTGCTGCCTACAGAAGTCCACATTCAAAAAATCAGGATTATACTTTAGCGGATACTGTTATTTCAGATTATGAAGAACTTGAACTCGATAAGATTTCTAAATACTTTTAAAATAAAATGAGCTCTCAAAACTGAGAGCTCATTTTTTATATTGATTAGTCTTTCGATCCAGTAAAACAATAAGATTGTATTGTTTTCGTTTTTCAAAATAACCGGTTAAGATCTTATTTGTAGCCTAAAAGCTTCAATATATCTTCAGGTTCCTGTTTCTCACGGAAAACCTCATATTGTAATTCGCCATTTTCATCTTTCTGGATCAGGACGTGTCTTGGCTGAGGCATCAGACAGTGGTGTACTCCACCATATCCTCCAATGGTTTCCTGATATGCTCCGGTATGGAAGAAACCAATATACAATGGCTTCGTATCACTGAAAACAGGTAAATAAATAGCATTCGTATGCTGCTCAGAGTTATAATAATCATCTGAATCACACGTTAATCCTCCCAGGAATACTCTTTCATAAGTATCTTCCCAACGGTTTAGCGGAAGCATGATAAAGTGTCTTGAAATAGCCCAAGTATCAGGAAGCGTAGTCATGAAAGAAGAATCAATCATATTCCACTTTTCTCTGTCATTCTGACGTTTTTGGGAAATAATCTTATAAAGGTTAGCTCCACTTTCTCCAACGGTAAAACTTCCGAACTCTGTATAAATATTGGGTTCTTCTACCCCTTCTTCTTCACAGAACTTTTTGATTTGAGAAACAATTTCCTCTACCATATACTGGTAATCGTAATCAAAGTTTAATGAAGTTTTGATTGGGAAACCACCTCCAATATTCAAGGAATCTACTTCAGGAGCAATTTTCTTCAAACGTGCATATACACGAAGACATTTGTACAATTCATTCCAATAGTATGAAGTATCTTTAATCCCCGTATTGATAAAGAAGTGAAGCATCTTCAGTCTTGCATTCGGATGTTCGGCAATCTTCTGGCTGTAGTAAGGGATGATATCCTTGTACCCGATTCCAAGTCTTGAGGTATAGAATTCGAATTTCGGTTCCTCTTCAGAGGCAATTCTGATTCCGATATTGAACGTAGAATCTATACTTTCCGTAAGCTTATCAAGTTCGCGGTAGTTATCCAAAATTGGAGTAATATTTTCAAAACCATTATTAATCATATCTGAAATCTTCATCAGATAGTCATCCGTTTTGAATCCATTACAGATTACTTCAATGTTTTTATCTACCTTTTCTTTCTCATAAAGAGATTTAACAATATCCATATCATAAGCAGAAGAAGTTTCTATCGAAATATCATTCTTCAAAGCCTCTTCCAATACAAAATTGAAATGACTGGATTTTGTACAGTAACAGTAGGTATAATTCTTTTTATATTCGGTTTTCTCAAAAGCTTCTTTAAACCAGCTTTTGGCTTTCTGAATATTTTGAGAAATTCTCGGCAAGTAGCTAATCTTTAGCGGAGTGCCAAATTGCTCAACAACGTCCATCAATGGAACATCGTGAAACAACAAATTGTTCTCAGAAACATTAAACTCCTCAGTAGGAAAATATAATGTCTGATCAATAAGTTCCGAGTACTTTATTTTCATTTCTAAACAAGTGAATTAAGAAATGCAAAATTGCTAAAAAAGTTTGATTTTTGGATGTTAAAATTATTATAATTTTAAATAAAACCTCAATATTGCCTCTTACAGAAATTTATAACTGATAATCAATAGGTAAACTTTTGGATATATTCCTCTCTTTTCGTGTCAGAGATCCCCAAAACCTGCTGAATATAAGCGTCTGTGGAACCATACTTTTTATCAATCTCCCCAAAAGCGGCATCAAGATACCTTTTTTCCACCCAACTTAATTTTTCCAGCACCTTTAAATCCATCTTTGGATATAGAAAATGCAGGCGATTGGCCAGTCGAAGTCTTTTTTCCACCAAATTTTTTCTAAAGTTGTTGGACAAAAGATATTCGTTATAAATTGTTTCTTTATCAAACTTCAGTATTGTAAGAACCAGTGCTGTAACAATTCCTGTTCTGTCTTTACCTGCAGTACAGTGATAAAGAATAGGTTCTTTAGAATCCATTACCTCTGTAATGATGGTCTTTATCATTTCGGGATTTTCCGTAACGTACTCACGGTAAAAGTCTATCATCCTCTTGTCAGCATCTGAAGCATTCACTTTTCCTTTCAGAACAAGTTTTCTTGCCTGTGAAAGCTGATCGCCCTCGTCCTCAAAAGCTGAATATTTTTTATAAACTATTGCATTAGGCAAATGATCAGGTTTTTGAAATATCTCCTTTGAATTTCTAAGATCAATGATTTCTTTTATTCCTAATTTTTCAATCTGATCAAAAGATTTCTTTTTAAGCTTATGAAGATGGGCGCTTCTGTAAAAAACACCCTCTTTTAAGCTTCTTCCATCCTTGTTTTTAATATCACTTACTGCACGGAAATTATGAACCTTTTTGATCTTAATTTCTTTTTCCGTTTCATTTTTACCATATTCCGGCATTTCAAAATTCTGTGTTTTACAAGAGAAAACACAGAATAATGAAATCGTAAAAACTGATATTTTAATTATTTTTTTCAATATATTTTCGGATATTCTATTTCGTTACTTCCTACAAAAAATAATAAATCTCCAGATTCATACTGAACAGTCACTTCATCTTCAACAGCAAAATTTCGGGTTCCTATTCTTGAAGTGATGCTTAGGCTTCCGTTTGTTAAAGGCCAGTTAAGCCCTGTTGTTGTTATATGATCAACAGATGGAAAAGGATAAAGAGAAATCATTCTGTTCTTTACTCCTTTCAATGTAAAATTGTTGGGAATAAAATAATATTCAGAAAACTCATCATAAAATTTAATGCTCATACGGTCTTTAAATGCAAAAGCAACGGTAAGATTTCCAAGAAAATGGTCTTGTTCTCCACCACTTCCTCCGAAAACATCTACCTCTGAATTTCCTTTTTCTAAAATAATTTCCAACGCTTTGTGAAAATCTGTTTTGTCCTGATCCAAGGTAAGAATAAACTTTTCCTGATACACGTTTTCATCCGATCCACAATGAGAATCAAAGTCACCGGATATAAAATCCAGTTTATCCAGAGGAAATCCCATTTTTTTCAGATAGTGAAAAGCACCATCTGTACAGGCAATCAGGTTATAATTATCCAGATCCGGAAAAGATTTTGGAGCGTCTCCGTTGATGAAAAGTAATGCTTTATCTCTCATTCGGGTTCCAGTATTCTTCCGGTTCGTTATTTACTTTTGAAATATATCTTGCTAGTACAAAAAGATAATCTGATAGTCTGTTTAAATATTTAATTAATTCCGGACGTACTTCTTCTGCTTCGTTAAGGAATACCAATGAACGTTCTGCTCTTCTGCAAATGGTTCTGGCAGCATGTAGAAATGTTGCAGGTTTTCCACCACCCGGAAGAATAAAATATTGAAGAGGTTCCAATTTTCCTTCAAAAGCATCCATCCACTGCTCCAATTCTTCAATCTCTGTTTCTGAGATAATGATAGGAAGACGTGATTTTCCGTTAGCTAACATCAATTTATCCGCCGGTGTTGCTGCTTCAGAACCTACCGTGAATAAATCAAACTGTATTTTCTTCAACTGCTTCAAAACTTCTTCATCTTCAATATGGCTTTTAGCAATTCCGATGAATGAGTTCAGTTCGTCTATATTTCCATAGCTGTCCACTCTTGCACTGGCCTTGGAAACTCTTGTTCCCCCATATAATGCAGTCTGACCTTTATCTCCTGTCTTTGTATAAATTTTCATACTACTAAAATACTTTAATTTGTATAAAGTACAATGTAAAAAGTAAAATGTATTGATGATTATCACTCTATTCCAGCTGTATTTTATTCCGAAGAATAATGGAATGAAAATTCACCTATGATTTGCAATAAAAACGGCCGGTAAAAACCGGCCAATCCAAATTATTTATTTACCTCTACATATTGTATGATGGTCTGATTTTTTGGGTTGTAGATGATTGTACTACTGTGTGGAAATCTTTTTAGCTTGTAATATTCAATGCTTTTATCCGTTTTAATATCTTCTAAAAAGCTTGTATCAAAGGTGTTTTCCGGAAGAAATTTTGAGATGAGACTTATTTTACTAAGAATACTTTGTCCATCAATCTTCCTTGCTGATTTATCTGATTTACTTTCATCAGAAGTAGACTGCTTTTCTAAAAAAGGAATTATGGCCGCAATATCAGCTTTGTATTTAAAGATGTATCCCTCAGTTCCGGTAGGAAGCTTAAACTTCTTTCCTTTATCTTCTGAAACCATGGATCCTGAATTAGGAAAAACTTCATTAAATTTTACATCCTGAGAGTTGGTAAAAGAGTTAATGGATTCATTGACTGTTTTTTTAACGGTTTCTTCTACTGCTTCCTGTGCTTTTTGCTGCACTGTTTCGGTTGTTTTCTGAACTGTCTGGTCAATTTTTTCCTCAATTTTATTACATGATACTAATAAAAATGTAGTCACAACGGGCAAAATATACTTCTTCATAATTCTAATGGTCAATTTCTTTTTTATTAATATACTTTTCTTCTAACGGAAAAGTAGGTCTCAATATTTTAGCAAAGAAATAAAATATTTTTCAACATCAAAAATCCTACTGACAAACTGTTGTCATCACCCGCTCTTACCTTTGTATCAACAATAACAAACAAAAACAATACATTATGACAGCTACAGCCACACAACAATTCATGTCAACCGAGCAATTATTAAAACATTGGCAAGGACACAGAAACCTGACAAGAAGAGTGATCGAAGCATTTCCTGAAAAAGAATTATTTGAGTTTTCAATTGGAGGTATGAGACCGTTTGCTAAGTTAGCAGTAGAGCTTATCAGCATTGGAGGTATCGCTTTAAAGGGAATTGTTGAAAGCAATACGGAAGCTTATACTGAGGAAAGCTTTAATCCAAAAACAAAAGAGGATATTCTTAAAAAATGGGATGAAGAAACAGGGGTTATCAATCATTACTTCAACCAGATTTCTGAGGAGCGTCTTCAGGAAACATTCAACCTATTTGGTCAGTATGAATTCCCGGTATATGAAAACATTCTTTATTTTGTAGACAACGAAATCCACCACCGTGGACAGGGATATGTTTATCTGAGAGCTTTAGGAATTGAACCTCCTTTCTTCTGGGAGAGATTCTAATTAAAGTACAATAATTAAGGAAAGCTGATAAGCTGAGAAACAAGCTTGAATTTTCAATCTGATCTCAGCGGGTTAGCTTTATCAGCTTTCTTTCACTTTTTAACCATTTCATCTTTTTGCCTCAATTTACCTCAACACTCAGACTGTTGAGGTTTTATTGATGTCTTTCCTGCATTTTGGTGAGAAGCTCATTCAATTTTACACGAAGACTTTCCGGTTCTAAAACGGTAGCATAATCTGCAAAAGTGATGACCCATCTTGGAAATCCGCCGTCAATCCATTCTGTTTCAAAGGTCAGTTCTACGCCTTGATCTGTCTCTACTTCTTCGATTAAGCCATAATACTTTTTGGAATTCACCAGATGGGACATTATTTCTTTATCTACTAAAAGCTTCGCTCTTACCTTATTTCCATGTGATTTTCTATAATCATTAATCTGTCCATATTCCTGTAGAAAAGGAACCTGCGTCTTAGAAATCTGTAAAATTCTATCTACCCGAAACTGTCTGAAATCTTTTCTCAGGGTACAATACGCCATGATATACCAAAAATTAAATTCAAAAAAAATCCCAACCGCTTCAATGGTTCTGGTAGTTACCTTTGCATCTACCGTTTGATATTCAATATTTAACTGGGTTTTCTCTGCAATGCTTTCTAAAATAATAGGGATTACATTTTTCAGGGAATCTTCTTTCTGGGTATGAACATTAAAAACATCAATTTGTTTTTCAATATTCTGAATCAGGTTTTTATCTGAATACTTTAATACAGAACGTACTTTTTCCATCGCTGTCTGATAGTGATTTCCCAAACTTTGATGGGAAAATTTCTGCATAAGTTTTTCAGCAGTAATGAAACTCAAAACTTCTTCTTTTGTGAACATCACCGGAGGAAGTTTATAGCCATCCATCAAAGAATAGCCATTTCCCGCTTCTCCTACAATTGGAATCCCTGCATTTTCCAGTGTTTTTACATCACGGTAAATGGTTCTGATGCTGACATCGAACTTTTCGGCCAAATCCTGTGCCCTTACAACGGGCTTAGACTGAAGCTGGGTAAGAATAGCCGTTATCCGGTCGAGTTTTTTAAGATAGTGATCGTTCATGGATGTACCGTTTCTGACTGAAAGTTTATAGTTCGCAAAATTATTAATTATCTTTAAGAGTATTGACTAGTTTATCAAGATTTAAACTTCGTGCAGAAGCGTCAAAAATTTCACGGTACGTACCCTCCTTAGTATAAAGTTCATCATGAGTACCACTCTCTACCACTCTTCCTTTTTTCATAACATAGATCGTATCTGAATCTAAAATCTGGGACAAAGAGTGAGAAATAATAACAACTGTTCTTCCCTCTTTTATGGCATCCAGAGAATTCTTTATCTGTTCTGTGGCAATGGCATCCAAGCTCGCCGTAGGTTCATCCAAAAAGATGATGGGAGGATTCTTTAGAAATAACCTTGCAATGGCAATTCTCTGTTGCTGTCCTCCTGAAAGCTGGGTTGCATCATGCTTATATCCATCCGGGAGATCCAGAATCTGATCATGAAGATATGCTTTTCTGGCAGCATCCTGAATTTGCTCAAAGTCTGCATTCATATCTCCGTAGCGGATATTATCTTCAATACTTCCCTGAAAGATGTGATTCTTCTGAAGAACGAGCCCAAGGTCACTTCTCAGAAAAGTATTATCATATTCGTTTAGGTTGACATCATCCAATACAATTTCTCCGAAATCAGGAAGATAGAATTTACATAAAAGATTGATGACTGTTGATTTTCCTGCTCCACTCAACCCTACCAATGCGGTTGTTTTCCCATTTTCAATTTTCATGGAAACATTATGAAGTGCTTTTGTTCCGTTTGGATAGGTAAAGTCTACATTCTTAAGTTCAAAGGTTCCCTTTATTTCTTTTTCTACAAAACTTCCGTTCTGCTCGGTTTCATTATCTGCATTAAGAATATCAAAATACCCCTCAGCATAGATCATTGCATCATTCATATCATCATAAATTCTGTGCAGCTGACGAATTGGCGCTGAAACATTATTAAAAAGCATAATATGAAGCATGATTGCCCCAATGGTCATCTGCTGATCAAGCACCAGATAAACAGTCAAAAGAATGATTAAAACCACTCCAAACTGTTCAATGAAAGTTTTTAATCCATCATAAATAAAATTGATTTTCCTGGTAAACATCTGGCTCTCCATCAACTGCATCTGCAGATCGTATTGTTTTTTTCCCTCAAATTTTTCACGGACAAAACTTTTAATCACCATGATAGAATTGATGAGGTTTAAAAGACCTGAAGTCTTCTTTTCTCTTTGGTTTCTAAGCTGGCGACGTACTCCGCCTAGTTTCTTAGCCTGTAAAGAACTTATATAAAAATAAATGGGTACAATAATCGTGGAAACGGCTCCTACATACACATTCTGCATATACATGATGATCAGCGCAATAATTGCATTGGAGAAAAGCGGTAGAATATCAATGAAAAAGTTTTGTACCAGCTTTGTAAGACTTTCAATACCACGATCAATTCTGATTTGCAGTTTTCCTGATTCATGGTTTTCATCATTAAAATAAGCAACTTTATAGGTCAGAATTTTATCAATTGCTGATTGAGCAAGTACAGAACTGACATTGATTCTTATTTTTTCTCCATAAAATTTCTGTCCGAAGTT
The DNA here is from genome assembly GCF_003020585.1 of Chryseobacterium aurantiacum. GTDB lineage: Bacteria > Bacteroidota > Bacteroidia > Flavobacteriales > Weeksellaceae > Chryseobacterium > Chryseobacterium aurantiacum. Next base: position 699,704 of record NZ_PXUE01000001.1, on the reverse strand, counting down.
GATAAAAATATTCAGCAGTTCCTTTCCCAGTAAGATAATGGAGATAATAATCAGAATATGAATTCCCTCTGTCATCGGATGTGGAAGGTGGGTAAGCTTGGTAACCTCATCCACGGTATATTTCAAAACAATCGGGTTTACTTGTGCTGCCAAAGCACCAAGAAAAGTAAGAAACAAGGTTCCATAGATCATTAACCGGTAAGGCCTGATGAATGGAACAAGTTGTTTATAAATACCAAATAAAGTAACTGTTCTGTTAAAAGGTTTTGCCATGAATCATAGTATAGGTCCTAGTAAAATTAAACCTTTTTTAAAACAATTCATAGAAAAACCAGGCTTAATACCGGCTTATTTTTCCATCTGGACCCAAACCATTTAAATCCTCTTGCATTCAAAATGATTTTCCTCATTTCGGAAGTTTATTCTCCTCCACTTTATTTTTTGGAAATGCATGTTTTTTAATTGTTGCATTTAAAATACAACAATTAATATTTTTTTGTACATTTGTACCATCATATAAAAAAAGACCTGATGAATAACGAACAAAAAGCACTTGTAAAGGCAACAGTACCGGTTTTAAAAACGAATGGAACCGATTTAACAAAACATTTTTATACAAGGATGTTTACACACAATCCTGAACTGAAAAATATTTTCAATATGAGTAACCAGGCTAGCGGAAAACAGCAGAATGCTTTAGCCGGAGCTGTATTAGCATATGCTGAGCAAATTGAAAATCCTGAAGTTCTTATCAATGTTTTAAGATCTATCGGAAATAAGCATGTAAGCTTAAATATTAGCCCGGAACAATATGATATTGTTGGACTTCATTTGATTTCATCCATAAAAGAGGTTCTTGGGGAAGCCGCAAATGATCAACTGATAGAAGCCTGGACACAAGCCTACAATGAATTGGCTCAAATTATGATTTCTATTGAACATGAACTTTACCAATCTACCCTGCAAAAGGATGGAGGATGGAAAGGATGGAGAGCGTTTGTAATTGCAGATATTGTGGAAGAGAGCAGTGAAATTAAATCATTCTATCTAAGTCCTAAAGATAATAAAGCCATTGCAGATTATCTTCCTGGTCAGTATATTTCGGTGAAGACATTTGTTCCTGCATTAGGCCACGAGCAGCCAAGACAGTATAGTTTATCATCTGCCTTCAATCCTGATTATTACAGAATATCCGTGAAGAGAGAGAAAAACATTCAGAATTTGCCTGATGGGGTTGTTTCAAATGTATTGCATCAAAAAATGATTGGAGATGAAATATGGGTCAGCGCCCCAGCCGGTGTTTTTTATGCCAATCCAATATCTGAAGATCCATTAGTATTAATAAGTGGTGGCGTTGGGGTAACTCCATTGCTGAGTATGCTGGAAACTAAAAAAAATACGTTGCAGAATAACACCGTAGTCTGGCTTCATAGCTGTAGAGATGAAAATGTACATGCATTTAAAGATCATGTAAATCAATTAAACACTAGTAATCAATGGCTTACTACTCATGTTTTTTATGAAACTATTGAAAATGAGTCTGATTTTGCAAGAAAAGGGCGAATAGACTTACACGAAATTAAAGAGGAAATTCTTATTGATAAGGCAAAGTATTATATTTGTGGACCCGAAGCATTTATTAAAGCTCAATATAATTCTTTATTACAGCTAGGCATTGCCAAAGAAGATATTCTCTATGAGGAGTTTGGGCCTCAACTGCTTCATCTAAATTAACAATCAATGAAACTGAACCATTTTACCGACTATAGTTTACGAGTATTAATTTATCTAAATCAAAATGATAAGGCTTCTTCATGTTCTTTGGATGAATTATCCGGAAAACTGAATATACTTCGTAATCATCTTATTAAAGTGGTTCAGTTTCTAGCTCAAAAAGACCTAGTCATAACGAAAAGAGGAAAAAATGGTGGAATTACCATTTCTGAAAAAGCTAATAAGACTGGATTAGGAAGTCTCATCCATCTATTGGAACAGGATGACACCCCCATCATCAATTGTTTTGCAAAATCTTGTGTGTTTGTTTCCTATGAGTGTAAATTAAAATCATTTTTGGACACTGCTTACCAAGCTTTTATCGACAGTATGAACCAGCATCATTTATCTGACCTCGCTTTTAACCATTGGGAAATTATCTTTGCCAATCAGAAAAATGCAACAAACAATAATTAAAAGCCTGTTTATTACGGCTATCATCACTTTTACATTAAGCTCATTACACAATAGTGAAAAGATTTATGACGAATGTTTTATATATGACTGGTTAGAGGCATGGTCTATTGCACTCACAATCACTTTAACATTCAATATTCTTATTTTTCCCAATTGTAAATTCATGAGAAAAAACTGAGCAAGTTCATTAAAAGTTTTGCTATAAAATTTGTCTTACCCTTCGTACATATAGGTAGTAAGATAATGCAGCTCAGGTTTGCTTACCTCTTTAGATTCGGCTTCTGCCTGCTCCAGTGAATAATTGCTATTGATTTCTTTTTTCTGGAACACAAATGAATTGTTCACATTCTTATCTACAACATCATTAAAGATATGCTCAATCTCAGAATTAGCTAATGAAGCAAAACTCATATCCTCAAAGCCATACATAAGTCTCAGGTCATCATATTGCTTAAAGTTTTCATTCACAAATCCTTGCAATTGAGATTTTGAATCAAAATTACCTGCCCAGATATTATAGGCATATTTTTTCTTTTTCGGTTTATCAAGAATACTTTGATATACGAAGTTTTCACCAAGATACGCCTCTCTTACCTGAGGATCATTGGCAAGGTCTTCCGGAAGCCCTTCTTTCAGGATCTTTCCTTCAAACATAATGTATGTTTTGTTGGTAATAGCTAAAGTCTGCTGTACGTTGTGGTCTGTAATCAGAATTCCTATATTTTTATCTACTAAACTTCTTACAATTTTCTGGATATCTTCTACCGCAATCGGGTCAACCCCAGCAAATGGTTCATCCAAAAGAATAAAGTTCGGGCTTGTAGCAAGACAACGGGCAATTTCCGTTCTACGTCTTTCTCCTCCGGAAAGTAGATCACCTCTGTTTTTACGAACATGCTGCAAAGAAAATTCTTCAATAAGTTCATCACACTTGATCTGCTGCTCGCGTTTTGAAAGCTTCGTCAGCTGCAATACTCCCATGATATTTTCTTCTACGGATAATTTTCTGAATACTGAAGCCTCCTGTGCCAGATAACCAATTCCTTTTTGGGCTCTTCTGTACATAGCATCAGTGGTAATTTCCTGCTTATCCAGAAAAATCTTCCCTGAAGTAGGCTTAACCAACCCTACAATCATGTAAAACGATGTGGTTTTACCTGCCCCATTCGGACCTAGCAAACCAACAATTTCTCCCTGCTGAACCTGTACAGAAACGCCTTTTACAACTTTTTTAGGACCGTATTCTTTGATTAAGTTTTCTCCTCGTAAAATCATAGGGCAAATATATCAAAAATGCAAACAAGTTTGCATGCCCCCTACGCTCTTTATCTCTAGTTTATGATAATCAATAAAATTTTTTACACTTTTTATGATTAAAACTGGCAAACAGACTCTTTACTTACCGGTACTTACTAATCTTCATACATCGTAAAATGTTCTGTTTTCTTTACTATTTTTTTCTTTTTCATTACCTCAACTGTAAATGTACTTTTATAAAAACCGTCTTTGAATAGTGTAAATTTCTCTTCATCTATAGCAAATACGTTGTTATTAAGTTTAGATAAATCTGTTTTCCACTGCGGATATTCCACATCCATTTCCCAGGATGCCCTGTCCGGATATTTTCCATGAATCACATCCAAAAGTGGCGACCCGGGCAGAAAAACGATGTCCGGATATTGTAAACTGAGGTTTTTGGCTTCCATAATGTACTCATATTCTTTTTCGGGAATCAACAACCCGGAAACTGCAGGAATATTCTTTGTGAATACGTAATGGGAAGAAAATATACTTTCAGAAAAATAGGGAAATTTTAATCTGGTCAGTAAAAATGAGCTTAGGGACAACATCCATAAAACTCCAAAAAAACGGGTTTTATCTTCCAGAAATTTAATCAGTAAAATAAACACTAAAAATGTAGGATTATTGGCTCCCCATGAAATAGTGGAAGCCCAGCCCAGAAGAAGTAAAAAGAATATATTTTTTTCAGAGGAATTATATTTAAAAAATAAAACCATCAAAAGTAGAAATAATGTATTAATCCCAATGAAAACTCCATTATTAAATAGTGGATAGATGATTATAGCAGGAAAAATGATCAATAAAATATTCTCAATAATTTCTTTTTTAATCTTAATCAGATAAATCGTAACCAGGCAACCAATGAATAGTGCAGAGTGCCATTTGCTTTTAAATAAATATGGAGCAATGCTGCTATCATAAAAACTTGAAGCTATGGAAGGGTTAAAAACGAGATTCCAAAATGAAGTAAAGTTTTCAATAATATGGTATTGAAAAACAGCAAATATCAACACAAGAAAAGATACACAGGAAACGATGATATCATTTCTGACAAGGCTATTTTTTTTCAATATATCTTTCAATACAAAAAGAGACATAATACCGGTAAAAACAAAAAAAGATTGCTTGGTAAGTGCCGTGATCGCTAAAAACACCAATGTACTCAGCAGCCATTTCTTCTTATAAAAATAAAGAGAAAGTGCGCCGAAAAACAGGCCGTCAACCGTATGCCATGGCATAATTGGAAAGACATTGACAAAGCAAATCACATAAAGGAAACTGATCTCGTATCTGATTTTATCAAAAAGTAATTTCTGAAAAATCAATCCTGTAATAAAACATTGTATAATGAATAAAACCCGGCATGTCAAAATAAAATAGGGAGATGTGGCGGGAATCCATTTAAGCAGAAAATCCCAAAAGATGAGAGTAAAAAAAGGACGGATATAATCAAAATCCTTATACATTTCCTGTCCTTGTTGCAACCGCCCTACCATTGAGGGAATAAAGCCCAGATCAAACTGATCAATACTATAAATACATATAAAGAAAAGATAGATTACTGATAAAATACCCAGCACGTATTGAAAAGGTTTTCTAAGGTTTTCTTTAAAAGTGATATTCATTAACTTTTATATATTTTATTGGATGACTACAGTACAATATAATCTTTTATTTGTAATTGGGAATGCAATGATACAGATAGTTTTTTGATCTTAGCTGATTTCAACCCGGTGTACAAAACTTTTTTGAAAAAAAAAGAGATTGCCTTGATGACAACCTCTTTCAGTTTATAGAAAATTATATATCAGAAAATTCATTTATGATTCATAATTTTTCGTTTAATTATTTATTTAAAATCATTGCAGCTTCCTTAGCAAAATAAGTAAAGATCATATCTGCTCCTGCTCTTTTGAAGCAAGTAAGACTTTCAATGATTGTTTTATCATTATCCAACCATCCGTTCTGAACAGCCGCTTTCACCATTGCATATTCGCCACTTACGTTATAGACAGCAATAGGAAGATCAATAGCTTCACGTACTTTGGAAACAATGTCCAGATAAGGTAGTCCCGGTTTGATCATAATAACATCTGCCCCTTCTTCAATATCTTTATACACTTCGTTCAATGCTTCTCGGGAGTTGTGAAAATCCATCTGGTACGTTTTTTTGTCCTTTGGAATTTCCATGTCATCCTTTGGTGCGCTATCTAAAGCACTTCTAAAAGGTCCATAGAAAGAACTTGCATATTTTGCAGCATAACTCACAATACCCACATCTGCAAAACCACTTTCTTCTAATGCTTCACGAATCACCAATACTCTGCCGTCCATCATGTCACTAGGTGCCACAAGATCTGCCCCTGCTTCTGCATGAGATACTGACATTCTTGCCAGTGCATCATTGGTAGCATCATTTAAAATTTTTCCGTTTTCAATAATTCCGTCGTGCCCGTATATTGAATAAGGGTCCAGGGCTACATCCGGCATCACAATCATTCCTGGTACTGCATCTTTAATCGCCTTGATTGTATTCTGCATTAACCCATCTTTGTTCCATGCTTCTTTTCCTGTATTGTCTTTCAAGTGTTCAGACACTTTCATGTACAAATTGACAGCTTTTACTCCTAAAGAAAATAATTCCTCACATTCCTTCACTGTTAAATCTATACTTCGCCTAAAAATTCCCGGCATAGACGGGATCCCCTCCTGCTTGTTTTCGCCCTCCATTACGAAGATCGGCATTACAAAATCATCAGTTGTAAGCACATTTTCTCTTACCAAACTTCTGATAGATTCATTAACTCTAAGTCTTCTATTTCTTGAATGTATCATTTTGGAATACTTTTTGAATAAGTTTCTACAAATTTACTACAAGTTCTATAAAAAACTATTGTACAAGATTATAGAATTTGTTATATTTGTTATATATATTCGAGAAATTATAAATTTGATGAAAAAACTTTTACTTTTATTTCTATTTGTAGGCACTTTTGTTGGATTTTCCAACAATTTACAAGCTCAGCTTAGAGAGCCGAGTTCCATCACTCAAAAGGCGGATGATGGTGTATTGCTTGCCTATCCAAATCCTGCAAAGGATTTCCTTATCATTAAGGCAAAAGATTCTTCTTTAAGAATCAAAAGTGTGACTTTTTATTCTATTTTGGGTATGCAGGTCGCTAATTATACCGTTAATATGAATTCCGGTGAAATTAATATTGAAAAATTAAAACCCGGAAAATACATGATTCGTTATATCTTAAGTGACAATACACAAAAAGTTACTCAAATCGTGAAACAATAAATTAAAATCCTGATAATCATCAGGATTTTTTCTTTTACATTAATCTCTTTTAATATTTCCGTAACTTTAGGGACTTTTTTATACTAATTGTAAAAAGAACAATTGAATGCTACAAGCTGAACATATTAAAAAGACCTATAACGCCGGAAAAAAGGTCGCACTGGATGATTTCAGCATCCATGTACCGAAAGGCAGTATTTATGGCCTTTTAGGACCCAACGGAGCCGGAAAAACCTCTTTCATCCGTATTATCAACCAAATTACCCAAGCAGACTCAGGAGATATCTTCATCAATGGAGAAAAACTGAATCCTACCCATATCAAGAACATTGGTTATATGCCTGAAGAAAGAGGGCTGTATAAGAACATGACTGTTGGTGATCAGCTTCTATATTTTGGTGAGCTGAAAGGGATGAGCAAGAATGACGCCCTGAATGAAGCTAAAAAATGGTTTGATAAACTCAACATTGATCAGTGGTGGAAGAAAAAGCTTTCTGAACTGTCTAAAGGGATGGCACAAAAAATCCAGTTTGTGGTAACTGTATTGCACAGACCTCATCTTTTAATACTTGATGAGCCTTTTTCAGGCTTTGACCCTGTAAATGCCAACTTAATTAAGGACCAGATTATAGATCTTAAAAATAATGGAACCACCATCATCCTTTCTACCCATAGAATGGAAAGTGTGGAAGAAATGTGTGATTATGTGGCATTAATCAACAATTCTCAAAAAATTATTGACGGAAGAGTCTTTGATGTTAGAGAAAAATTCAAGAAAAATATTTTCGGGATTACTCTTTCTGGGGTTAATAATGAGCAGCTGGACAGCTTCAAAAACAAATACGATGTCTTCAATTTTTCCAACGAAAATAATCTGGTGTCTTTTGACCTGAAAAATGAGGCTGATCAAAATCATATTCTTCTTGATCTTGTACACGTTGGTAAGGTGAGATCATTTGATGAAAGAATTCCTAGTATGAATGAGGTATTTATTAATGCCGTAAGTAACCATTCTTAATTTTATGAATAATATTTTTTTAATTACAAAGAGGGAGTTTCTTACACAGGTTAAGAAAAAGTCCTTTATCATATTGACTTTATTGGCCCCTGTTATGATTATTGCTTTTGGAGCGGTTATCGGATTAATGTTTAAGGCTAATGAGTCTCACAGTGTTATTGAAGTTGTGGATAAGAGCGGATTGTTTATCAATCAGTTAAAATCTAACGATAAACTGAATTATGTATTCGTTTCTGCGGCTGATGAAAAATCCAAGATCAATAATTTAAAAGGTAATGAATCTCTGGATGGGATTTTAATTTTACCGGAATTAAAAAGTCAGAATTTCGAAGAACTGGAGACGGGCACAAGGCTTGTAGTCAACAGTAAAATGGGATTTGACACTAAGCAGAAAATTGTTTCTGACATTACCAATGTTGTGAAGAAGGAAAAAATTAAGCAACTGGGGATACAGGAAGTACAGCTTAATGATCTTGACAAGGGCTTTAGCTTGAAGACCATAAATGTGGCTGATAATAACAAGGAAGATTCTGATTTAACTTTTGGGGTAAAATCCGGGCTTAGTATGGTATTAATGTATGTTACTTTTATGTTCATCATTATTTATGGAGTAAGGGTTATGCGAAGCGTTCTTGAGGAAAAAAATAACCGTGTTGTAGAGATCATCATCTCTTCGGTAAAACCTTTTGAACTGATGATGGGAAAAATTCTAGGAGTAACATTGGTTGCATTGACCCAATTTCTGATCTGGATTACCATGTCTGTGATTGGTGCATTGGTATTGAATACAGGCTTCTCTCCTCTTCAGCAAAATATTCCTGGTGGAAACGAACAGATAACAAGTAAGCTTGATATGGCCCAACTTGCTACTCAAATTTCTCATAGTTTACTGGAAATGAACTTCCCGTTGATTATTTTTGTATTCATCGTTTTCTTCTTGTTAGGATACATTTTTTATAGCTCTATTTATGCAGCTATAGGCTCTGCGGTAGATAATGAAACAGAGACACAGCAATTCACTTTATTTGCTATTTTACCATTAACTCTTGGAATGTATGGAAGTTTCTCACTTATGAACAATCCTGATGGCCCATTGGGATTCTGGTTATCCATCATACCATTTACATCACCGGTTGCCATGATCGCTAGAATACCATTTGGTGTTCCTGCATGGCAGATTGCACTATCTATTGTATTACTATTGATTACTACAGTTTTTATGATATTCCTGGCCGGAAAGATTTATCGTGTAGGTATATTAATGTATGGCAATAAGGCTACTTTAAAAGAACTTTGGAAGTGGATAAAAGGTTAAGCGCAAAAAACTTAGTTTAAAATACTCAGACTGATATAAAAATAAAACTCCCGGAAATTAAAATTTCCGGGAGTTTTTATATTCTGAATAAATGATTTATTTGAATATGTAGCTTAAAGTAAGTGCAATGACCTGCTCTGATTTTTTCTTAGAAGTACCTCTGGTTTCTTTTGCAAGACCAGGATAGGTATCTGAAAGACCTAAGTCATATTTTACAGCTACTTCCAGCTGTCTTTTATAACTATACCCAACTCCCAGACCTAGTCCCCAGTTAAAGCTTTTGGCTTTTCCGTTTACTCCTGGTGGTTGTGCAGGATCAGTAACATCCGGATCATAGTAAGATCTTCCAATAGGAGTGTTCTTAACATCCTGACTTACCAAAAAATTGAATCTTGGCCCTAATAGACCAAAGAATTCTGATTCTGATTCTGAAAAGTATCCTTTGAAATACAAAGGTACACTTAGATAGTTGTTTGCATATACTGCATCATAACCATCTCTTCCTTTCGCATCCTTATCTTTCCCGGTTTCTCCTGCACCATAGTACAGAACTTCCGGTTGTATAAAGAACTGATTTGCCTTACCTACGGGAATTAAAGCCAAAGCACCACCTTGAAAAGTGTATCTAGGGCCTGAAGGGTTATGGGCATTCGCTACTCTGGAATAGTTTAAACCTCCTGTAAGACCGAATCTTGTATTTTCCCATTGCACCTGGGCAAAAGAAAAAGTAGAAATGGCCAAAGCTGAGGCGAATAAAAGTTTTTTCATATGATGTGAGTTTATATTATCCTAGGATCTTAGCTACAGTAGCACCGATATCAGCAGGAGAATCAACAACGTTGATACCATTCTCTCTCATGATTTCCATTTTTGCCTGAGCTGTATCTTCAGCACCACCTACGATAGCACCTGCGTGTCCCATTGTTCTTCCTTTTGGAGCAGTTTGTCCAGCGATGAATCCTACAACCGGCTTAGTAGATCCGCTTGCTTTGTACCATCTAGCAGCTTCAGCCTCTAGTCCACCACCAATTTCTCCAATCATTACAACAGCTTCAGTTTCAGGATCGTTGATGAATAATTCAAGAGCTTCTCTTGTAGTAGTTCCGATGATTGGGTCACCACCGATACCAATTGCAGTAGAAATACCGTAACCTGCTCTTACTACCTGATCAGCAGCTTCGTAAGTAAGGGTACCTGATTTTGAAACGATACCTACTTTTCCTTTTTTGAAAACGAAACCTGGCATAATACCAATTTTAGCTTCTTCAGAAGTAATGATTCCAGGGCAGTTTGGTCCGATTAATCTGCAGTCTCTGTCAGCAATGTAAGATTTTACTTTTACCATATCAGCTACAGGAATACCTTCAGTAATACATACAATTACTTTAATCCCTGCTTCAGCAGCTTCCATGATAGCGTCTGCTGCAAATGCTGGTGGTACGAAAATAATACTTACGTTTGCTCCTGCTTTTTCAACAGCATCAGCTACTGTATTAAATACCGGCTTTCCTAAGTGCTCGCTACCTCCTTTTCCTGGAGTAACACCACCTACTACATTCGTTCCGTATTCAATCATCTGGCTAGCATGGAAAGTACCTTCGTTCCCTGTAAATCCTTGTACAATTACTTTAGAATCTTTGTTTACTAAAATTGACATTTTATTGTTGTTTTAAATTTTATAATAGTTGTTAATTCTTTAATTTTTTATAAGCTTCGTATTTCTCAACGATTTTCAGCATATATTCTGTTTCATATCCAAAATATTCAGAAGCCTTGAATGACTTTATGAATTCTTCCATTTCCGGAACATCACTCATAAATTTGATCAATTTCTTTTTTGGCAGTCCCGTAAAATAACCTACTCCTATTTCTTGCTTGGTTATCCTATTGAATAAAAAATCGGAAGAGTTCTCACCACCTGTTATAGAATTATATGCTCTATACCAATCTAAATTATCTCCGCTAAATAAAACCTCTCTCAACGCTTTCTTATCTTGAGAATTGTTTATGAAATTTCTTTCTTTTCCTTTATAATCAACCAAAGAAAGTTTCTTTATTGCTGGAGCCTCTATTTTTGTTTTTTCGCCATCCTGCCCTACAACAGTAACCTTTGTATTAAAACTGGTAACGTATAAAAGATCTGGATCAAACATGTTGGAAACAACCTTTATCTTTACCTTGAGAGTATCATTTTCATTAGTAATAATTTTTGCATCAAGAGTTTCCTGCCCAAAGGACGAAGAAAAAACAACAATAAGAATTAATAATAAATACTTTCTCATTTCAATAATGACTCTTTTCGGTTATGGTTTATTAGTTGTAATAATGTTACTATTATTTTTTTTAGATAGCACACAAATTTACTCAAATTTCTTTGAATTTGGATAAAACCTTTCGAATTGTTTATTTGAGATTTCTCAGTTTTACTTCTTTTTTCAGATATGTTTTAAAATCTTCTGCAAACATCCCAATATAAGTTCCTTTTTCCAGGTCTCTGTTCACTCCGGTTTTGCCTAAAATTACAGATCCGCTCTCAATTTTGTTTCCTGAGGCAATACCCACTTGTCCCCATAATGTTACTTCATCTCCTATCACACAACATCCTGCAATTCCAACCTGAGAAGCAATAAGGCATTTTTTTCCAATAATGGTATCATGTCCTATCTGAATTTGATTATCCAAAACAGATCCCTCTCCAATGATCGTAGAGTCTGTAACTCCCCTATCAATGGTACATCCATTACCGATTTCTACATTATTCTCAATCACTACATTTCCTACAGAGATTAAACGGTCAAAATTTCCATTTAATTTTCTATAATAAAAAGCATCACCACCCAAAACTGTATTGGATTGAATAATGACATTATCACCAATAACTGATCTATCCCCAATTACAACATTTGGAAAAATTAAAGTGTTTTTTCCAATTTTGACATTGTTTCCGATAACTGCGGATGAATGAATTTTTGTACCCTCACCTATTTCCACATCGTGAAGTTCTTCTGTGAAGTTATAGATTCTTGTAAAATGAGTATTGATTTTATTAAAGTCTCTGAACGGATCATCAGAAACCAAAAGTGCTTTTCCTTCCGGGCACTCTACTTCTTTATCAATCAAGATAATGGTTGCAGCAGAATTTAATGCCTTGTCATAGTATTTGGGATGATTGACAAATACAATCTCTCCCGGCTTCACCATGTGGATTTCGTTGGAACCTAGTACCTCGAAATCTTCTGGTCCGACAAATTTGGAACCTATTAAATCTGCAATTGTTTTAAGCTTTTGTGGAGAATGAAATCTCATAACAATAGATTTTCTTATAAAACAAAATTCGGAGTGCTAGTGCAAACCGAATTTATGTAAATTTTATTTATTATTTTACTCTTTCTAAGTAGCTACCGTCTTCAGTGCTTACTTTAATTTTGTCTCCCGGTTCAATGAACAAAGGAACCATTACTCTTGCTCCTGTTTCAACGATTGCGTTTTTCAGGGCGTTTGTTGCAGTATTTCCTTTTACTCCCGGATCAGCTTCAATAACATCTAAGTATACTGATTGAGGAAGTTCAGCAGAAAGTGGAGTTTCATCAGCTTCTTTCAGGATGATTGTTACTTCTTCACCTGCTTTCATCAGGTTTGAGTTTTCAATCATTTCTTTATTTAAATATAACTGAGAAAAGTCATCGTTATTCATGAAGTGGAAACCGTTCTCATCATCATAAAGATACTGGAACTTTCTTGTGATTACTTTTACTTCATCAATTTTGTGACCTGCAGAGAATGTATTATCTAATACCTTTCCATTTGTCACAGACTTTAATTTTGTTCTTACGAATGCAGGACCTTTTCCTGGTTTTACGTGAAGAAACTCAATTACTTTAAAAATATCATTGCTATATTCAATGCAAAGACCTTTTCTGATATCGTTACTTGTTGCCATTAATTTATATTATTCTTTTTATTTAGTTTTTATTGGCCGTTCAGCAAATGAGCCAGTGCAAATTTACTTTTAGCCTCGCATATTAGTTACTGTCTTTGCTTGTTCCGTAGCCTTTCACAATACCTCTTGGAGAGTTTTGGATAAACTGTAGGATTTCATCTCTTTCAGCAGTAGGCAACATTTCTTTTTCAATGTAAGTCAATGCCTGAGAAACATTCATTTTCATCTGGAAAATAGCTCTGTAGATTTTTTGAATTTCAAATATCTTTTCATTGGAGTAGCCTCTTCTTCTTAAACCAACAGAGTTGATTCCTGCATAGGATATTGGGTCTCTCGCTACCTTTACATAGGGAGGAATATCTTTTCTGATTAGTGATCCTCCTGAGATCATGGTGTGTTTTCCGATCTTACCAAACTGTTGTACTGCAGATAAACCACCCATTACGGTAAAGTCTCCGATTTCTACGTGTCCTGCAATACCGCATCCATTAGCAATAATCACATTATCTCCTATAATACAGTCATGAGCAACATGGGAAGTAGCCATAATAAGGCAGTGGCTTCCTACTTTTGTATATCCTAAGGCTTTTGTTCCTCTGTTTATGGTTACACATTCTCTCAGAGTTGTATTATCTCCAATAATGGTTTGTGTATCTTCACCATCGAACTTTAAGTCCTGAGGAATGGCAGAAATTACAGTACCCGGAAAAATTTTACAATCTTTCCCAATTCTTGCTCCATCCATGATGGTAACATTTGGACCAATCCATGTTCCTTCTCCAATTTCTACGTCCCCAGCAATTGTAGTAAAAGGCTCTACAATTACATTTTTGCTGATTTTTGCGCGTTTATCTACGGCTGCTAATTGATGAATCATTTAATCAACTTTATTTTTTGCAACTTGAGCCATAAGCTCTGCTTCTACTGCCACTGTGTCTCCTACATATCCGTACCCCTGCATGTGAACGATGCCTCTTCTGATTGGCTCAATCAATTCAATTTTGAAAATAAGAGTATCTCCCGGAATTACTTTTCTCTTGAACTTTACTTTATCAATTTTAATAAAGTAAGTAGAATAGTTTTCAGGATCCGGAACACTTGCCAAAACTAGGATACCTCCTGTTTGGGCTAAAGCTTCAACCTGAAGAACTCCAGGCATTACAGGCTCCTTCGGGAAATGTCCCACGAAGAAAGGTTCATTCATTGTTACATTTTTCAGACCTACTACATGAGAGTCTGAAAGTTCAAGAATCTTATCGATTAATAAGAACGGAGGTCTGTGAGGCATAAGCTTCATAATTCCGTTGATATCAAATACCGGCTCTTTAGTTAAATCAAAGTCCGGAACGTTTTTCTTTTTCTGCAATTTCCACTGACGGTTTAATTTCTTCGCAAATTGAGTATTCACAAAGTGTCCTGGTTTGTTGGCAATAACCTTGCCTTTTATTTTCACTCCTGCCAATGCTAAATCACCAATTACATCCAGTAATTTGTGTCTTGCAGCTTCGTTAGGATAGTTTAGGTTAAGGTTATCAAGAATACCGTTTGGTCTGATGGAAACATTGTCCTTACCAAAGGCTTTCTTTAATTTTTCTGTAGTTTCCGGAGTAAGATCCTTATCTACATAAACGATCGCATTGGAGATATCTCCTCCCTTGATCAATCCGTGGTCTAAAAGCATTTCCAACTCATGTAAGAAGCTGAATGTTCTTGCTGAAGAGATTTCGTCTTTAAACTCGGAAATATTTTTAAGGGTAGCATTTTGAGTTCCTAAAACTTTAGTTCCAAAATCTACCATTGTGGTTACTTCATAAGTATCTGAAGGAATGATGGTGATCTCTGAACCCGTAGCCGGATCGCTGTAAGTAAGAACTTCCTTTACTACAAGGTATTCTCTGGCAACGTTTTGATCTACGACTCCTACACTTTCAATAGCTTCTACAAAATATTTTGAAGATCCATCAAGGATAGGTGGCTCTGAAGCATCCATTTCCAACACTGCGTTGTCTATGTCACAACCTACCAATGCCGCCAAAAGGTGCTCACAGGTAGTAATTTTTACGCCTAGCTTTTCTAATGTTGTACCTCTTTCTGTTGCTACTACATAATTAACATCAGCTTCAACCTGAGGATGTCCCTCCAAATCGGTTCTTACAAATACAAATCCCGTGTTTTCCTTTGCGGGTTTGATGGTAAGTTTTACTTCTTTACCAGTATGAAGGCCTATTCCAGAAAGAGTTACCTCTTCCTGAAGCGTTTTTTGCATATCACTCATTAGGATTATCTTTTGAGTTATTCTCAAGATTATTTATTCTGTTGACTATTTCAGGGAAATTTCTGAAGTGAACGTAGCTTCTCAAATAGTCATTGTAGCTGATTGCTGGTGAACCATACAACGTTTCTCTATCATTAACACTGGAGTTCACGCCACTCTGAGCCTGAATTTTCACCTGGTTTCCGATTTTGATGTGTCCCACTACTCCTACCTGACCTCCAATTTGATTCCAATCACCAATTGTAGTAGAACCTGCTATTCCTGCTTGCGCTGCAATTACATTATTCTGACCAATTTTCACATTGTGAGCAATCTGAATCAGGTTATCAATTTTTGTTCCTTTCCCAATGATGGTAGAGCCTATTGTTGCCCTGTCGATGCTACAGTTTGAACCAATTTCAACATCATCTTCAATGATGACATTTCCAAGCTGTGGAATTTTTTTAAACCCTTCAGCAGTCGGTTGAAATCCGAAACCATCACCTCCTACTACCGTATTGGAGTGGATCACACAATTATCCCCGATAATACAGTAATCGTAAATTCTGGCACCACTGTCTATTTTACAGTTTTTACCAATTTTCACTCCTTTCCCTATATATACATGTGGATAGATCTGTGAACCCTCTCCGATCTTCGCTTTTTCAGAAACATATGTAAATGCTCCTATATAAGCTCTATCACCTATTACGGCTGTATCATGGATGGATGAGCCATCTTCAATACCTTCTTTTCTTCCTCTCATTTCCTGATATAAATTCATCAGAACCTGAAAAGATAGATAGGCATCTTTTACAACAATTAAGGTAGGGGTATAACTATTTTCATTCAGAAGTTTTTCTGAAACGATGATAACAGAGCACTTTGAGGTATCCAAAAAATGAGAAAATCTATCTTGTGCTATAAAAGAAAGATGTCCTGATTCTCCATTTTCAATTGGAGAAACCCCTGTAATAAGTGCAGTCTCGTCACCTATTATTTTTCCGTCAATAAAACTTGCAATTTGCGAAGCTGTAAATTCCATATTCTGCAAAGATAAGAAATTCTATAATTTGCAAACATTTTTTGGTTTCAGATCGTAAATTTTAATATTATTTAAGAATCTAGTTAGAGATATCTCTCGGAAACATAAGGATATAGCGTGTTGTTTTGTTTACCATTAATCCTGATAAAAGCTGATCTTCAGACTCATGAAGTTTCATTCTTCTGCCATTTTTCTGCAATAAATAGATAGGTTGCTTTTCCGTATCATAGGGCAAAAGCTTTCTTTTAATCTCGTGAACCAATTCTTTCCCGTTATTGATCCCAAAAAAATCATTGGTATTTTTTACTTTTTCATTAATGATCTCCTCATTAAAAGGATGTGATGAAATAATGGTTTTAGGAAGATTTCTCTGAATGACACTTTTGCACCAATAAGACAGCACAAAATCATCAGAATTCTGCCACTCTTTCATGGCCTGGATAATGTCATTATCATCCAATTGGGTAAATCTTTCTACATCTTCATTCGTTGCAGAACTCTTACCACGGTACAAAAAGTATTTCAGATTATCTGTTGCAGGAAGCTCTACTCCCTGAGAGATCAGATGTTTTGCTCTTTCAAGGATTTTCACCAACAGAAACTCTGCAAGGGCCGACGTCTTATGATAATACACCTGCCAGTACATAAACATTCTGGCCGTTAAAAAGTTTTCAATAGAATATATCCCTTTTGCATCGATAACCAGTTCTCCTTCTTCGCACACATTCATCATGGAAATAATTCGTTGGGTATTAATATTTCCCTCCGATACTCCTGTAAAAAAGCTATCTCTATTCAGATAATCCAACCTGTCCACATCCAATTGAGAAGAGATAAGCTGATTGAAGAATTTCCGGTGGTATTTCCCCTGAAACATTTCAATGGCCATGGAAAGCTGTCCTCCAAATTCTTCGTTGATCTTATTCATCAATAACAGCGAAAGATTTTCGTGGTGCCAGTCATCCATCAGCATACTTTCCAATGCATGAGAAAAAGGACCGTGCCCTATATCGTGCATTAAAATTGCCAACATTGCTCCTTTTTCTTCTTCTTCAGAGATTTTAACGCCTTTCTGCCTTAATGTTTCCAGTGCCGTAAACATCAAATGCATAGCTCCCAAGGCATGATGAAACCTCGTATGTGTTGCTCCGGGGAAAATAAGGTTCAAAAGTCCTGTTTGTCCTATTCTTCTCAGTCTCTGGAAGTAAGGATGTTCAATAATATCAAATAAAATTTCGTGTGGAATTTTGATAAATCCGTGAACAGGATCGTTGATAATTTTTAGCTTATTCTGCATTGAATCGTCAATATTAGTAAACAAAGTTAGGGATTTTAAATTTTAGGAATGATTAAATTAGTATTAACAGCTAAGAGAAAAAGATTAGAAAGATGAAAATGAAAGCTGGAGGTTATTATTAGCTGTCTATATAAAATTGGAATAAACTTAATCCAGCCCATTTTTACAATGCATTATTCTAAATGTAACATTTATTGTATCCCAAAACAGGTTTCTTTCCACACCGGCTTCTTTCTCCTGTCAAATATTCTTCAAGAACCATTGCATCTGTTATTTTTTAAATTTATCTTTGAGAAAACCCAATACTTTTTGATGAGAAAATATTTTTTTTTCATTTTATTATTTTTAAGTCTACATTGTTCTGCACAGATTTTATCTGAAAATCAAAAACTGGAATCCCTCTGCAAAGTTTGGGGGTTTTTAAAGTATTATCACCCACATGTAGCCAAAGGAAATAGTAATTGGGATGATCAGCTTCTCAAAAAAATCAATGAGATTAAAAACGTTCATGATAAAGCCGCGCTCAACAATTTATATGCCACCTGGCTTAATAGTCTGGGAAAAGTAGATGAGTGTAAAGAATGCTTACAAGCAGAGAACAAGACCTACTTTTTGAAAAATTTTGATCTTAGCTGGATAGACAACACCAGTATATTTACCGAGAGTACAGCTCAAAAGCTTCGTTATATTGAACAGAATCGCAATATTGGAAATAATCATTACATAGGAAAAGGAGGAAGAAAAATATATTTCAAAAACGAAGAATCCTATGGATCAAAATTCACTTCCAGCTCCATTTGCTTGTTGGAATTATTCAGATACTGGAATTATGTAGAATATTTCTTTCCTTATAAATATGAAACCGATCAAAACTGGAATGATGTACTGAGAGAAATGATTCCAAAATTCCTTACGGTTCAAGATGACAAAGATTATCACTTGGCTTTAGCAGAACTGGTGGCAAAAATTGATGACTCACACGCCTTTCTCTTTTCAACACTCATAAGCCTTAACCAATATGGAAACAGAAAACTTCCTGTAGAATATTCTTATGCAGAAGGAAAATTAGTCATTACAAAGATCAATGCCAACCGGTTTCATGAGAAAACCCCTTTCTATGTGGGCGATATTATCTATGACATTAATGGTAAAACCATCCCACAAATGGTCAACACTTATGGAAAATATATTTCCGCCTCCAATTCCTGGGGAAAAGTAAATAAAGTGAAAAGCAAACTTCTTTTCAATAATAAGGACTCTATTTCCGTTAAACTGGAAAGAGACGGACAGAATATGGAAGTTGCAGCCAAAACCTATTTTATTAAAGACATTATCGGTAAGAAGGCTTCGGCTCCTCAAAAATGGAAGTTTCTGGATCAGGAAAAGAGAATTGGATATGTTAATATGGAAGTGATCACGAAGGAAGATCTGAATGAAATGTACAGAAACCTAAGGTCTACAAGCTCCATTATTTTTGATCTCAGAAATTATCCTAAGCTTACAATTCTACCATTAAGTGAGCTTTTGCTTCCCCAGACAACCACCTATTATCAGTTCAATTTTCAGGAAACCATGTATCCAGGCAAATTTTATAGCCGAAAAAATAACATCGGAAGAAAAAATCCTGACTACTATAAAGGAAATGTAATAGTTTTGGTAGACGAAAATACACAAAGCCAGGCTGAAACTACTACCATGATGTTTAAGCAGCATCCCAAAGCAAAGATTATCGGAAGTAATACTTCGGGGGCCAACGGAGATATTATCAGATTTAAGATTGCAGACCTGGATACGTGTTTCACAGGTCTTGGTGCTTATTATCCGGATGGCAGAGAAACACAAAGAATTGGGATTATTCCCGACCTCATTGTAAAGCCTACGGTGAATGGAATCAGGAATGGAAAAGATGAAATACTGGAAAGGGCTTTGATGTATATAAAAAACAATGAATAAGAGAGGATCCGCAGAAAATATCCTCATAGATTTTCATTTAACTAATATTTAACTTTTAAAGTTTCGATTTTGTGAGATTTTAAAAGGATTTGGTCAACATTTTGATAGAATAATCATGTAAAAAATAAATTATGTCAGAAAAGATATTATGGATAGATGATGAAATAGATTTACTTAAACCTCATATCGTATTTTTAGAAAAGAAAGGTTACCTGGTGACCCCTGTTAACAACGTGAACGAGGCTTTGGAACTTATGGATTCAGAAAAATTTGCTTTAACGCTAATTGATGAAAATATGCCTGGCATCTCTGGGTTGGAAGCCATCCCTATGATTAAGGAAAAAGATAATTCCTTAAAAATAGTAATGGTTACCAAAAGTGAGGAGGAACACATCATGGAAGAAGCTATTGGCTCTCAAATTGCCGATTATATATTAAAGCCTGTCAATCCTAATCAGATATTACTTTCTTTAAAGAAGAATCTGCAGGAAGACAATTTGGTAGAACAAAAAACCATTTTACAATACCAACAGGAATTCAGAAATCTTTCTATGGAGCTTTCTTACCTGAGAACCTATCAGGAGTGGGCCGAATATTATAAAAAGATCCTTAGCTGGGAAATTAAATTTGATAAGGTAGCAGATAATGAGTTTGCAGATCTTTTACAATCTCAAAAAGAGGAAGCCAACATTCAGTTTGCGAAGTTTATCGAAAAAAATTACGAACACTGGCTGACAGATTCTGACAAACCCATGATGAGCCATACTCTTTTCAAAGAAAAGGTAAAGCCTGAAGTTGAAAAAGACAAAGTACTTTTATTGATGGTAGACAATCTTCGTTACGACCAATGGAAAGTTATTGAGCCTTTGTTTACAAAATACTACAATAAAGTTTCGGAGGATTATTACTATAGTATTCTTCCTACCGCTACACAATATGCAAGAAACTCTTTCTTTGCAGGATTAATGCCGTCTGAAATTGAAAAACGTTTCCCTGAGAAATGGTTTAATGACAATGAGGAAGGAAACAAGAATGAATTTGAGCGTGACTTCCTGGAAGATCAAATGAAAAGAATCGGCATTGGAAACAAATCTATGAAGTATCTTAAAGTACTGAATGCTGATTTTGAAAGAAAAATCTATGATGATTTTAATCAACATAAAAACAATGATCTTCTTGTAATTGTATATAACTTTATCGATATTCTTTCTCACGCTAAAACTGATAACCACATTGTAGATCAGCTTATTCGTGATGATAAAACTTTCCGATCCCTAACCTTTAACTGGTTTGAGAATTCTTCATTGCTGAAAATTATTAAAGCAGCAGCTGAAAATGGGTATAAACTAGTCATTACAACAGACCACGGAACAGTATATGTTAAAAAACCGAGTAAAGTTGTTGGAGACAGAGAAACATCTACTAATATCCGATACAAAACAGGTAAAAGTTTAACGTATGATGATAGCGATGTATGGGCTATTACTAATCCTGAAAAGCTTTTCCTTCCAAAAGGAAACCTAAGCTCTAAATATATTTTTGCTAAAAATAATATATTCCTGGCTTATCCTAAGAACTACAATCATTTTGTAAATTACTATAAAGAAACCTACCAGCACGGAGGAATTTCACTGGAAGAATGTATTATTCCGATCAGTGTTTTAGAACCTAAGTAATTTATTTCATTTTAGGTTTAAAGCGGAAAAAATCAATTGATTTTTTCCGCTTTCTTGTTTTAAGGCACTCATTTTGCATGGTAAGAAACATCCATAAATAAATATAAACCTATGAAAAGAACCATTTTTATTACAGCAACACTTACAGCATTATTTTTAACTTCTTGTAATAAGGAAAAGAATGCAACAGATTCTTCACCGGCAACTACAGACAGCATTGCAGCAAACCCGTCTGATTCTGCAGCTGTTTCCGGCAGTAAAGATGAAATTGTAAAAAGTACATCTAAAGACAGTAGTGGAAAAACATTGGATATGACTTTCAATAACACTAAAAATACAGCTACTGTAGTATTTAATAATGAAACGATTGAGTTACAGGGACAAAAGCCTGCATCTGGGATCTGGTATAAGAATGACCATTATGAGCTTAGAGGAAAAGGTGAAGAAATTGAACTGACAAAAGACGGTAAAACAGTTTTTAAAAAATAAAATATCTTATTAAAAAGATAAAAGTCGGTTTTGAAATTCAGAACCGACTTTTTTATTTCCCTACATTTGAAAAAATTTATTATTCTTTATGAAATTAATCACCTACAATGTCAACGGAATCAGGGCTGCTTTTACCAAGGATTTTCTGGGCTGGCTAAAAACCGCTGATCCGGATATCATCTGTATTCAGGAAAGCAAGGCCGGAAATGATCAGATAGATATCGAAAGTCTTGAAAAATCAGGATACCACAGTTATTGGCATTCAGCAGTAAGAAAAGGCTATAGCGGGGTCGGAATCGCCTCAAAAACAAAACCTAACCATGTAGAGTATGGTTGCGGTATTGAAAGCTATGATAATGAAGGAAGAATCATCCGTGCAGATTTTGACGGATACTCTGTCATTTCAGTGTATGTTCCTTCTGCTTCCAATATTGAAAGGCTGGAATTTAAAATGCAGTTTTGCCATGACTTTCTTGCGTATATTAAAAATTTAAAAAAGGAAATTCCCAATCTTATTATTTCCGGAGATTTCAATATTTGTCATGAAGCTATCGATATTCACAATCCTGAGGGGTTAAAGAATGTTTCAGGGTTTCTACCTATGGAAAGAGAATGGATGACGAATTTCATGAATGAGTGTGAGCTGATTGACAGCTTTAGGTTTTTCAATAATGATCCTGACAATTATACATGGTGGAGCTACAGACAAAATTCAAGAGCCCGAAACAAAGGCTGGCGATTGGATTACAACTTCACTTCTTATAGTTTAAAGGATAAGCTTAGCAGGGCTGTTATTTTAAAGGAAGCAGTACATTCAGATCATTGT
Source organism: Chryseobacterium aurantiacum (assembly GCF_003020585.1). GTDB lineage: Bacteria > Bacteroidota > Bacteroidia > Flavobacteriales > Weeksellaceae > Chryseobacterium > Chryseobacterium aurantiacum. Next base: position 677,095 of record NZ_PXUE01000001.1, on the reverse strand, counting down.
CCTGCATTATTAGAATTGGATGTTTAATACTCCATATATCTATAAACGCAAAAGCCAGCTGAAATCAGCTGGCTTTTCATAATTTAAATCATAAGATTAATCGACAATTTCATATTCGACCGGAATTGTACCATGGTTGATATCTCCGATCTCATCGAACGCAGCTTTAGACATGTCTAAAGATCTTGATGAATGGAAAGGTCCTCTGTCATTGATCCTCACTATTACTTCTTTACCATTCTTAAGGTTAGTAACCTTAACGTTTGTTCCAAAAGGAAGCGTTCTGTTTGCTGCAGTGAACTTTGAGTTATCAAAGATTTCTCCGCTAGCAGTTTTTCTACCGTTAAATTTATCGTGGTAGTACGATGCATAACTTGTTTTTTTCGCATCTAAGGCGTTATTCGTAAAAGAATAAATACCTAAGGTTGAAATCATCATTATGATTACGAGAATGAATCTTTTCATCATTTTGAACTTTTATTGGTTTTGACAGGGCAAAAGTATCAGGAATCTCATTAACTCCCTATTCCAATTGTTAAAAACCGTTAACAAAAACCAAAACATATGTTAATTGAACTTGTAACCTCCTATGAATAGGGATTTTAAAGCACACTGTTAAAAAGTGTTAAAAAAACAAGCCATATGTTAATATATTTAACTAATTTATGCATAATTTTAAAAAATAAATATCTTAAAATATTTAAAATCAACACATTAAGAATTTAAAAAAATTATAAGAATATAAGTAAAATCAGCCTTAATAATAAAAACATTTAAGATCTTCAAAGTACTGAAAAGCCCTGATAGAAGTCTTTTAGAGACATAAAACCTAAACTCTTATTTTTTTTTAACAGCAATGTTAACAGTAAAAATTAGGCTTATTGAATTTTCAACACAATTTTTCAGGTTAATTTATGTCATCCGGCTTAAAAAAAAGATCAGCTTCTCTGAATATATTCCTCAAAAATAAGTTTTTAAGATCAGCTTAAAAAGTTTTTCATTGAAAATATCATACCATTTAAGCCCAATATATTGTGAGACCATGAGATGATGAAACAATAAAAGGAACCTGAAGCCCATCATATAGCTTAGAAAACAGGCTTAAAATAAATTCCCTATTCGCTTAAGCTTTCTATGGATAGAATGAATTTTGGAGCTCTAAATGCCTTAAACAAAATTCTTGTTCCTTTTTCGATATAATAAAAACAAAAAAACCAATGAGTAAATCATTGGTTTTCTTTATATAATTAAAAATATAATCTTATTTAATGTATTCTAATACATAGTCATAGGTATCTGCAGGGTAAACCACAGACATACTTGGGGAACCTGTAATAGCATTATTTGTAGGACCTACGTTATAAGAATAAAGGTCTCTGGAATAAACTACTTTATTTCCTGTACCTGTAACCTTATAAATAGTAATACCATATAAAGAAGTCATTCCTGAAGGAGAAGGGATACTCACTGTAGTAGATGTTCCACTAGCAGTAAAAGATCCTTTGATAGCATAAACTTGCTTATCAACACCCGGGCTAACGTTTATAATTGTATTTGTAGTTGTTTCAGCTGTTCCGATAGTTACTTTAGGAGAACCACCTACTGCCATCCACTGACCTGTTGAAGTTGCATATGCGTTACCAGAACCACCTGTAGGGTTTGAGAAATAGTAAAATCCAGGTACAACAGCCTGATTTCCTACCCCAGATCCTGTTCCAGGAGTATTACCAGCCTTAGAGTTATATACAATCATTCCATCATATGCTGTAGGAAAATTAAAATTACTCGTTGTAGTGGTTGCAAATGTAAAAGTTGTTAAATCTGTTCTAGGAAAAGCAATTCCTTTTCCGTTATTGGCAGATGTTGAAAATCCATTTGCTGAAGCATCTAAAAACACTGACTGTCCTGTAATGTTTGTACTGATCGCATTATTAGCTCTCAATTGTGCAAATGTTACATTAGCAGATGCTGTAAGAGCTAAAATTATTGAGGTTAAATATAATTTCATATTGAATGTGTTTTTAAGATTAATAACTACTGTAACTATACCAAACTGATCCGTCACAAATATAACTTAATGATCCACCTGGCCCTGTTGGGGAAAGTGTAGCCTGATTACTTATTGTTCCGGAAGCACCCGTGATACTAAAACCAGTTGTTGTATTATCAATAAATGTGATAACCTTACCGTTAGTCTTAGTTAGAGCATCTAAGTTAAATACTGTACCTGCTGTATTTACAATAATTCCATTATTCAAATCAGCATCAGAGATCGTATTACCTGTTTGAAGTCTAACCGTCATTCCGGTTGCAACAGCTCCACCTCCTAGAGGTTTCCATTCAGGAACAACAGAATCAAAATAGTAGAAACCAGGTCCTGTGATCTTAGCTTTTCTAGGTCCAGCTCCTGTACCAGAAGTAATAAAAACTACTGCTCCGTTCTGTGGAGTACCATAAGTACCCGAAGTATCATCTTTAGTAGATAATTGAGCAGCTGTCATACGAGGGACTAGTAGGGCATCAGGTCTTGCGTTATCTGTAGTATTAGCTACTACATCTAAAGTTGCGGCAGGTGTGGTTGTGTTAATCCCCACTCGCCCTTGCTGAGCCTTAGAAAGTGCCGTAAGGCAAACGAGCATAGTCGTTGTTAATAAAAATTTTTTCATAAGTTTTTAAAGATTTTAATTACATTATTTTTCATCAATTTTTCCAAAAGAGGAAGACACATCTCAACTTGTTATCATTTTAAGCTAAATAAATTAAAAAACCGTATAATTTTTTTTGAGTTTTTTAGTTCTATTTAAACAAATAACTTATTGAAAGCATATGATTTAAAAACATTGCTTAGTGCAAATTTAAGACATAATTTCTTAATTTATCTAATTTATAAAAAGAAATTAAAAAATCTTAATATTCAAAAACAATAAACAACTGGAAATCAAAAACATAAATATTTCATTGAATGAATTATTTATGTTAAATTCCATTAATATTTCTAATTTTTAAGCTAAAAAAAATATAACTTTCTTACTGATTAATAGCCATTTATATTTTAGACTAATTCACCATATAAGTCAAATTCTTCTGCAGAAGTAATTTTCACATCTGCAAACTCTCCGATAGAGATATAAGTATCTTCTGCCGATACTAAAACAGTATTATCTACATCTGGAGAATCGTACTCTGTTCTTCCGATAAAATAGTTTCCTTCTTTACGATCAAACATACATCTGAATGTCTTGCCAATTTTTTCCTGGTTTTTTTCCCAAGAAATTTGAGACTGCAATTCCATGATCTCCTCTACTCTTGCCTCTTTTACTTCTTGTGGAATATCATCCTCCAATACGTGGGCAGTTGTATTTTCTTCATGGGAATAAGTGAAACATCCTAATCTGTCAAACTTCTGTTCTCTAACCCAATCCTTAAGCTCCTGGAATCTTTCTTCCGTTTCACCCGGATATCCAACAATAAGGGTTGTTCTGATCGCCATATCAGGAACTTTTTCTCTGAACTTGGCCAAAAGAGCATCTGTTTTCTCGTGGGTTGTTCCTCTCTTCATGGATTTCAACAAGTCGGAATTGATATGCTGAAGTGGGATATCTATATAGTTACAAACTTTAGGTTCTTCACGGATAATATCCAAAACATCTTCCGGAAATCCGCTTGGAAAAGCATAATGAAGACGAATCCACTCTACTCCTTCTACTTTTACCAGTTCTTTTAATAAATCTCCTAATGCACGTTTCTTATAAAGATCCAGACCATAGTAAGTAAGATCCTGTGCAATAAGAATTAATTCTTTTGTTCCTTTTTTTGCTAATTTCTGAGCCTCTGTTACCAACTTTTCGATAGGGGTAGAAATATGCCCACCTCTCATCAATGGAATAGCACAGAAAGAACACGGCCTGTCACAGCCCTCAGAAATTTTCAGGTATGCATAATGCTTTGGAGTAGTTGTTAATCTTTCTCCAACCAATTCATGTTTATAATCTGCACCTAGATGCTTTAATAAAATAGGAAGATCTCTTGTTCCAAAATACTGGTCTACATCAGGAATTTCTCTCACCAAATCCGGCTTATATCTTTCGGAAAGGCAGCCTGTAACAAATACCTTTTCTACTTCACCTCTGTTTTTGGCTTCAACATAATCAAGGATCGTATTGATAGATTCTTCTTTTGCGTTATCTATGAATCCGCAGGTATTGATAACCACAATATCTCCGCGGTCTTCATGAACAACTTCTTTGCCATTGGCTTTCAGTTGGCTCATTAACACTTCAGAATCATATACATTCTTGGAACATCCAAGAGTAACTACATTGATTTTCTTCTTCCCTACAGATTTTGTACGCATCTTTTTGATTTTGAGTCTGCAAAGATACAAAATATTGAATAGTAACGATTATAAAAATAAAAACCACTTTAAAAAAGTGGTTTTCAATACTATACTTTAAAAGTTTTTTTCTTTAAAACTTGGTGCATTTTCATCTTTTTCAGATAAAACAGCATCTTTTTCATCAATTTTCCAGTCAATACCTATGTCCGGATCATTAAACTTCACGCTGCCCTCTGATTCTTTGTTATAAAAGTTATCACATTTATAAGAAAATACAGCATGGGTACTCAATACGGAAAATCCGTGTCCAAATCCTCTAGGAACATAAAGCTGTAATTTATTTTCAGCTGTGAGTTCAATACCAAACCACTTCCCAAAAGTTGGAGAATCTTCTCTAAGGTCTACGGCAACATCCCACACACTCCCTTCAAGGCATGATACCAATTTGGCCTGTGCGTGTTCTCCTTTCTGGAGGTGTAATCCTCTTAAAACGCCATAAGAAGATTTAGAAATATTATCCTGAACAAAATGTCCGTTCATTCCTGTAAGTTCCTCAAACCTTTTTTCGTTGTATTTTTCAAAGAAATAACCTCTATCATCTTCGAATACGGTAGGTTCTATAATGTAACAATCTTTAAGTGGAGTTTCTTTTATTTTCATTTTTAATTTTTATGAAATTATCTTCTTTTTAATATTTAAGAATTAGCAAATCACCTTTACCTATTGAGAATGACTTCGAAATATTTTTCTTGAATGGAACCGCTTTCTGGTTTTTGTTGATTATATTAAAATCTCTTTTCGAAGAAATACTTATGTTATTTACCTTAGAAAGGTCTTTATTAACAAAAACGATATAGCGGCTATTTCCATTTTTAATTCTAGAAATTAGCAGATCTTTACCAGAGTTCAGTTTCAGTTCTGTGAAGTCATTTTTGAATAATGTTGTTCCTTCAAGTTTTTCAGTATGGTATACTTTTTCAACAGTTGAATTATAAAAAACGGGTGAAACGGCTTTAATTTCAGAGCTGATCACACTTACATTATCATAACCTGTCTGCTTTACTCCTCTACTGTTTATAGGGCCATTAAAATAATCCTTTTCAGGCATCCAATAGGTAAAATACTGTATTCCTTGTGCTCCGTATGCCAAGTTGGTAAATGCCTGTAATCTTAAATCTTCAATTGTGATTTTTTCATTTTGATCACTATAAGATGTCGTTTTTGCAAATGCCCAAAAGTTAGCCCCTTTACTTTTTGTATATTCTGAAAACACTTCCAAGTTGCTATACCAATTGGGTTTTACTACTCCATTATATATTGGATAAAAATCAAAAGAATAAATTTTAAAATTAAAATTTTTAAAAAATTGATCTAGATAGTCCCTATAGCTATTTGCTCCTAAAAGATTAACAGGTGCATCTATGGGAAACAAGTTGATATAAAAAATATGTTTGTTGTCTACAGAACTAAGCTGCCTGTGTATCCTTTTCAACGTTTCAAATTCTTTCACCCCTGGTTCATCTGCCAAAAAATAGCCTGCCAACCCCGGATGGTTCATTATTCTTTTTGCGGTTTCTTCAGGTGTATCAAACATCTCCGGGCAATTGAGAAGTAACTTTATGCCGTTCTTTTCTGCCAAATCCAAAGCTTTAACAGCATCATTTAATGAATGAAAGCCAACATGATTAATTGTAATCCCAGCATTCACAAGCTGTTTATAAGTATTTGCATTAGTAAAACCAGACGGAACTCCATTCCAAGCAACGACTTGTATCTGGTTGGCTTGAGAAAACACTAATTTGAAAACAAATAAAATGAGAAATAAGGTATACGTTTTTTTCATTTTTCTATTTCTATAAATTATACTCTTTCTTTAGCTTCAATTTTAGTCCCAGGTATATACAGCCTATAGGGATAAATATAATTAAAGCAATAGCCCAGTCCGGCAATTGTGAATGAATTAAAAATATATTCACAAACAACTGACAAAAAGCGTACACAGAACTAATGACTAAATGAGAAACCTTTTTTTCATTGGCAAAAAGCTGGTACAAATGTCTTCTGTGAGCTTCAAAAATATTTTCTTTTAATAATAATCTTTCCATTATGGTCAGTACAACTTCCAATCCATAGATTGATAGAAGCAGAATATACTTATACTCTCCTGTCCTCATAATTAAAAGGGTAATGAGCCCAATTACCCAAAAGCCTATCCCCATGCTTCCTACATCTCCGGCAAAGCATTTTGCTTTTTTTCTAAAATTAAAAAAAAGAAAAACAAGGCATGCCAGTATAGGATAATATATAAAGTTATAATCTGTAAACTGAACAACTTCTTTATTGATATAGGCCAAAGAACCTAAGGTAACAAGACTATATAACCCTGTTATACCATTAATACCATCCATAAAGTTGTAGGCATTCAGGGTTCCGATAATCATAACAAATAAAATGGGCCATGCCCAAAAAGGAACCATTTCAAAAGCTCCTGTAAAATATAGTAATAGTACAACGGCTATTAGGTGGATGGAAAGTCTTATTTTATTGGATAAAGTCTTAATATCATCAATAAAGCTTACCGTACAAATAGCAAGTAATCCCAGTCCAAAGGCCCAATATCCCTGCAGCGTCTCATTAAAGTTTAAAATGCAAAACAAAATAAAAGTGAGTGGAAAAATAATTCCCCCTCCTCTAAGTGTTATTTGTGTATGAGCACTTCTGTGATTAGGTTTATCAATAATATTGAACTTATCTGCTATCTTAAAATATAAAAGTTCTAATGCAAAAAGAACAACAATGATGAATAAATACTGCATAGACTGGATTAAAATTTATCTATAGATTTTGTTAGTGTACATCCAAACTCTTCAATAAGTTGTTTATTGGAAAAAGTTAAAGATTTTGTTATTTTTTTTAGTTTTAAAGAGTTGATTGGTGCTTTTGACCCAAGCAAGTCTCCAAACAAAGCTAAGCTTTTTGCTATAAAAAAAGGAATGGATAAAACTCTTTTGTTCTGCTTTTTTGCCAATGCATCACCTATCTCTTTAAAAGTAGGCGGATGTGAATCGCAAACATTATATGTCCCCGCTTTTTTATACGGTGAAAGTTCAATCAAATGGGCAAAATCATCTACCCAAAATATACTTTTAAGAGCGTCTCCCTTTCCAATATTAAAATATCTTCCTTTATTGATTGCAGTAATCATATCTCCTAAATTACCTGGAGGATTAGGTCCGGCAATAAGGGATGGACGAAAAATGAAAAGCTTTACATTATGTTTTTTTGACCAATTTATCAGATAGTTTTCTGCCAACAGCTTACTTTTGGCGTAAGGGGTTGTCCCCAAAGTAGAATATTCTTCATCAATATCTTCGCCTGTCTCCTTTCCATATACTGCTACAGTACTAAGAAAGATAAATATTTTCGGAGGGGTTAGTTCTAATGCTTTGCAAAGATTTTCAGTTCCGTGGGTGTTTACTTTGAAAAACTGTTCTTCATCTTGTAAAGAGCCCGGTATTGAATGGGCTTTTCCTGCTGCATGAAAAACAATATCAAAATGATCAGATACCTGAGGGATTTCTTTACTTAAATCAGCCACGATATCTCCATGTTTTGAGCCCAGGGTACTAACTTCAAAACCTTTTTCTTTTAAAATTGGTATAACATTTTTACCAACAAAGCCATTCGAACCTGTAAAAAGTATTTTCATCAGACTATTTCATAAAATTTATCTAAGATTGCTTTTTCTGAAAATTTTGTTTCAGCCAACATTCTCGCTTTTCTGCTTTTTTCTTCAATATCCTTTAAAACTCTTTCATCTATTGAATTTAAAAATTCAACAAGTCCGGGATCTTTATGAGAAGTAAATACGTAGCCAATATTATATTCTTTAATCAGCAAGCTCACTTCACTTCTAGGGTCTCCTATAAATAAAATGGGTTTACCGGCAGCCAGTATATTATATACTTTAGATGGAACACCCAATCCAAACATACCCTCCGCTAGAGTTACCAAGGCAATATCTGACTGGTTAAGCACCGTTTGCTGCTCTGCCCTTGAATAGGCTCCTGCAAAGAAAACATTATTAAGTTTGTTTGTCCCTACATAGTTCTTCATCTCATTTTTAACAGCACCTTCTCCCACAAAGTAATAGGCTATGTTTTCATTTGGAACTTGTCTGATCGTTTCTAAAAAATTCATGAGTCCTTGTACCCTTCCAATATTTCCTGCATATTGAATGATTACCTTTTTTCTTAACTCAGAATCTAATGTTAAAACGTCATCTTTAGGTACCGGAATTATCTGATCAACATCTCCCCAATTTTCAATAATAACAATCTTTGCTTTCGTATTCTTTATCTTCGATTGTATTACTTCTTTCATATCTCTTCCCAATACAATCAGGAGGTCTGCTTTTGAATAGGCTTTATCAAAAATCTTTTTCAATACCCTGTAAACAATTGATGATTCTGACTTAACAATTCCTGCCGGAATTGTATTTTCAGGAAAGACATCGTGAACCAGGATAATCAGCTGACTTCTCTTTATTATTTTCACCAATACAGCGAGAATAACTAAAGGTGCGGGATTTGTAACAATAAAAATCTTTTCGCCTTTTCTTACATTGATGAGTAGTTTATAAAAAATTAAAAAACTAAGAAATATAAACCTGAAAGTTCTTCCGATCAAGCTATTTTTATTATTTGCAAAGCCTTTAATTCTTGATACTTTTACTCGGGAATCCAGCGAAAATCCTTCGCTTTTATTTTTTGCACTGTCATAAACCGGCTCTCCACAAATAACATTTACCTGATATTTGGAAGATAGTTTATTGACAACCTTTGTGAGTATAAAGGATGTTGATGTTTCTTCAGGGAAAAAGAGCTCCGTTGCTATCCAGATTTTTTCCATTATATATCTTGTGACCAAACAGTTCTTCTCACATAATCTGTATATGAAAGAATAATACGTACCATTTTCTCAGAAACATTCGGCATAGAATAGTCAGATACGGGTCTGTAATTTCTTTCTTTACCAATAGTTTGCTGTTGAAGCTGTACCATACCCTGTAAAATTCTCTCTGGCGAAAGACCTACCATCATTACAGATGTTTCTTCCATAGCCTCCGGTCTTTCATGAGCTTGTCTAATATTAAGGGCTCTGAAATTCAGGATTGAAGATTCTTCTGAGATAGTTCCTGAATCTGAAAGTACTGCAAATGATCTCATCTGAAGTGCATTATAATCATGGAATCCTAATGGTTTCAGGAATTGTATTTCAGGACGCATTTCAATCTGCATCTTATCAATCATATTTTTGGTACGTGGATGCGTTGATACAATAATTGGATATTGATATTTTTCAGCGATGGCATTTAATGACTCCATCAATCCTTTAAAATTCTTTTCGGAATTAATATTTTCCTCTCTATGAGATGAAACTACAAAATATTTCCCTTCTTCTAAGTTCAGGCGTGATAAAACATCAGAGCTCTCTATTTGAGGTAAGTAATGATTCAAGACTTCAAACATTGGTGAACCTGTTTTGATAATTCTATCAGCAGGAAGACCTTCTCTCAATAGGTATTCTCGAGCAATATCAGAATAAGTTAGGTTAACATCAGCTGTGTGATCTACAATTTTACGGTTCGTTTCTTCTGGAACACGCTGATCGAAACATCTATTTCCTGCTTCCATGTGGAAAATTGGAATATGGCGTTTCTTTGCAGGAATAGCACACAGGCAAGAGTTTGTATCTCCTAAAACCAGGAAAGCATCCGGCTGTAGTTCTTCCAAAAGAGGATCTATTTTAATAAGGATATTTCCTACTGTTTCTGTTGCCGTTTTTCCGGCAGCTTCAAGAAAATGATCCGGTTTACGAAGGCCCAAATCTTCAAAAAAGATCTGATTTAGTTCATAATCGTAATTTTGTCCGGTATGAACAATGATATGCTCTATTGCCTCAGAAGCATCTAAGGCTGATAATACTCTTGATAGTCTTATAATTTCCGGTCTGGTTCCTACGACCGTCATCACTTTTAATTTTTTCATTGTAATAGCGTTTGGCTTTTCAGCATTGGGCTTTCAGCAATTTGATATTATTATATTTTATTTTTGCAGTATTTATTAACCTGTTAGGGTTTTGTTATACTTCCAAAAAGTAGGTATCTGAATCTTGAGGATTGAAAGGTTCATCAATCCAAAAAATAGTATACAAATCTTCGTCTCCAATATTTTTGATGTTATGAGTATACCAGATAGGCATATCTACATAAGCTGGTTCTGTTCCGTCTAAATAGAAATCTAATGTTTCATCAGTATCAATTTTTCTTAATTGAATCAAGGCTTTTCCTTTAATGACTGCAAAACGTTCTATCTTTCGGGTATGATAATGATTTCCTCTTGTAATTTCCGGAACAGTTGTGGAAAATGAGCATTGTCCGCCAATTCCCAGACGGATTACTTCAACAAAGGCTCCACGTGGATCTGTATGCTGTGTAAACTTTACAGGATAATGTTCTTGATGATTGATATAAGAACGATAAGTGTTAAATAAGTTATGCTCAAATGTATCCTTTAAAGCAGGAATTTCTCCCCCCTCGAAATATTTGATTTTAAAATCATTCAATAAGGCTAAAACTTCAGAAACTTTTTTTGTAGCAGTTGCATCTACAAATAATTCCGGATGACTTTCTTCTGAACGAATTTCAGAAATAATTCTCATAACCAGCTCCTGAACATAGATTAGCTTTACTTCGCCATCGTTATCAATATTAGGTACTTCGCCATGGGTTAGCTGATAGCAAAATGTAGCAATGAATGAATTATAATATGGTTTTCCAAAAGCTCCAAAAACATTAGGAATAATTAATCCTGAAACCTTTCCACCATTATCATTTGCCCAATTTACTAAAGCTTCTCTTCCCTCCCGTTTGGATTTGCCATAAAGGTTATCACGCTCTTCTTGTGTAGAGGATGAAATAAGAACATGTGCTTTGGAGTTGGTTCTCTTTAAAGCATCAACAAGATTTTGGGCTAGTCTAACATTCGTTTCGTAGATAACTTCTGCATTTTCGTGGCGGTTCATTGCAGCTAAATGCACAATGACATCACATTTTGCAACAAAGGCATCGAGGTCTTCTGTATTTTCAAAGTATTCTTTCTGAAAATCAACACGTTCAAATTCTTCAGGAAATAATCCTAAGGTATTATATAAATGCCGGCCAACAAATCCATTTTGTCCGGTTATTCCAATTTTTTTCATAAATTAATATTAAAGTGATTGAGCGGAAATCGGTACTCATCTTTAATTTCACCCAATCCGTGATCAGCAAGTACCAACAATTTACTATTCTCTTCTATAGCCTTAATCGCAGTAATACCACCTGGTTCTATATGAAGAAAATCTAAAGTATCAGCATTGAGGTCATAATATTTTATTTCTAAATCAGGTGACGGGTTTTCAAAGTTATCAACATAGATAACGGCTATTCTAAAACAGCCCTGCGTGCAAGCAAACCAACGTTGCTCTATAGCGTGTCCCTGCCATCCTCTTATAAAATCAATATTCGAATTTTCTATTGTGTAAATTCTTTTTACAGCTGAAGCATCGAAATCATTATTAAATTTAATAACTCCTCTTTCATCCTTAAACTTATTCCCTTTATTAAACATAAATACTCTATTTTATTTCATTTTATGGAAAGAATAAGTATATCTTCTAGTAAGGATATTGCATCACATCTTCTCCAAAAACTTCTTTTTTAATTAATGGCAAAGTTGAAACCAGCTTTTTAAGCCCGTCTACTCCTTGCTGCTCTGTATTATGAGAATGATAATCTTCTACTTTAGAAATATCTTCTTCTCCTTCCGAGAAATACTTCGCATAGTTAAGATCACGATTATCTGCAGGCACTCTGTAGAAATCTCCCATATCTTCAGCTTTTAGCATTTCTTCACGGGTACAAAGTGTTTCATATAACTTTTCACCATGACGAGTCCCTATAATCTTGATAGGAACTTCTTTACCTGTAAGCTCTATTAAAGCTTTAGCCAAATCACCAATACTTCCTGCCGGTGCTTTATTTACAAACAAATCACCAGGATTTCCATTTTCAAAAGCAAACAATACCAAGTCTACAGCGTCTTCAAGAGACATGAAGAAACGTGACATATTAGGATCTGTAATTGTTATAGGTTCTCCTTTTTGAATTTGATTTAAAAACAATGGAATAACAGAGCCTCTGGATGCCATTACATTTCCATAGCGTGTAAGACATACAACGGTATCTGTAAGGTTTCTGGCTTCTGCAACAGCAACTTTTTCCATCATTGCTTTAGATATTCCCATTGCATTAATGGGGTAAGCTGCTTTATCTGTAGAAAGGCAGATAACTTTTTTCACTCCATTTGCTGCAGCTGCGCGGATAACATTCTGAGTTCCCTCAACGTTGGTTTTCACAGCCTGCATTGGAAAGAATTCACATGATGGCACCTGCTTCAGTGCTGCCGCATGAAAAATATAATCTACACCCCGCATTGCCGGTTCTACAGAATTATAATCACGGACATCACCTATATAGTATTTTATTTTTTCATTTTTATACAGGTTTCGCATATCATCCTGTTTCTTTTCGTCACGAGAAAAAATACGAATTTCCTTGAAATGATCTGTCGCTAAAAAGCGATTAAGTACAGCTGTTCCAAATGAACCTGTACCACCAGTAATCAAAAGTGTTTTATGTTGAATTTGCATACGGTATTCCTTAAAAGTACTGCTTTATAATTTCTTCTTTTTCCTTAAAATTTGGATAATTGATCAATACAGCTTTGAGTTTACCTTTATAAACAAAAAGACTACCTGCTGAAGCTCCTATTATACCAAATTTATTAATTAGCTGTCCCACATCATCCATTGTTCCTGCACCACCAATAGCGGTCATTGGCAATGTAGTCTCTTTTCTTGCTGTTTCCATCAGTTTCATGTCATATCCTTTCATAACACCATCGTTGTCAATAGAATTAATAACGATTTCTCCAGCACCTAGTCTCTCAAATTCTTTAATGAGTTCAAAAGGGGATTTTCCTGTAGATTTTTTCCCGTTATGGGTATAAACTTCATAGCCACCAAATAGTTTTTTCTTAACATCTAGTACTACTACTACACTTTGGCTTCCTACTTTATCTGAAATTTCTTTAATGAGTTGAGGGTTTTTCAATGCACCACTACTGAATGCTATTTTTTCTACTCCTAATGAAAAAATTCTTTGAGCCTGTTCTACTGTAGTTACTCCTCCTCCATAGCACAATGGCATTCTGCATTCTTCAGCCCAATGTTCTATCATTTTGAAATCAGGTCCGCGTCCTTCTGCAGTGGCATCAATGTCTAGAATGATAATTTCATCAACTTCCTTTTCATTGAAAATCCTTACTGCGTTCATAGGATCTCCAAGATATCTTGGTTTTTTGAAGTTTTCTGTTTTTACAAGGCCCTTGTCATGAACTAAAAGGCATGGTATAATACGTGGTCTTAACATTTTTCTGCAAAATTCTTTAATAACTGAATACCAAAATGATGACTTTTTTCTGGATGAAACTGAGCACCAAATATATTTTTATGATTGATAGCACTTGTAAACTTTATTCCATAATCAGTTTCTGCAATGATATCATCATTATTTTCACATTTAAAATAATATGAATGCAGAAAATAATATCTTGGATTTTCATCTAGATCTTGTAATAGTGGAGTTTCTTTGGTTAACTGTATATCATTCCATCCCATGTGAGGCAATGGTAGTTTGGCAGAAACCTGTGCAGCATCAAATTTATGAACATGGGCATCTACCCAGCCCAGCCCTTCTAAATTTCCTTCATCACTACCTTTAGCCATCATTTGCATTCCTACGCAAACCCCTACTACAGGAAGTTTTTTTTCTAGAACCAACTCATTTACCTTATCTTTCATCCCAGAGTCATTAAATCGTTGCATGGCATAATCAAAATGCCCAACACCGGGAAGAATAAGTTTAGTTGCCTGTTCCAGATCTTCTACTTTTTTGGCTGTTGCTGCAGGAATATTAAGCTGTTTAAAAATATTTAAAAAAGCATTAATATTACCTACACCATAATCTATTATTGTTACCATTTTATTTGAATGCTCTTTTTTCTAATCCTAACATCTGCATTACCTTTGTTCCTAGCTGAATAAGTTTATAGTTATTCTTATAATCCATAAAGTTCTTATTCTGACCATTGAAGTATGACCATAATTCTTCTGTAGTAAAATCTAGTTTTTTAGCTACATATTCGAATTCTTTCATCAACTCATCTTCTGGTAATTCTGGAGAGGAAACTCTTTTTAAAGCATCTTCTCTTGTCATTTGTCCTGTTAAAACTAAAGATGACAAGTGGTTCTTTCTTTTGTCAAAACCAAACTTTCTTGGTAACCAAAAAGCCTCATACCATCTTGTAAATCTAGACTCGTGATGCTTGTGTTTGTAGCGTTGCCATCCATATTCATTTTCCAACAGATCTTCCGCTTCTTTCTTAAGAAACTTAACATGATCCAAAGGCTTTACTACTCTAACACCATTGATCAATCTGTATTGAATTTTATACTTGAAGATATCACATGTTGGGAAAGTTTTAAGTTTTCTGCTTCCAAACTTTTTATGGATATCACTCACATACTTCATATCAGTTTGATAGTAAGCACCCCAAGCTAAAGGTTCTCTTACGCATTCGGTAGAAAAGTTTCCTCCTGTAAGGATATATTTGATACCATTTTTGGCACAATAGTTATAAAGTGATGAGAAAAACACCAAGTCTTGTGGGGTATCAATGTCTGGAACCTGAGATTTAATAAAAGCTCTTTGAAGATCTTTCATTTCTTCCCAATTAATAACATCTGTATATAGGTCTACCCCAAGTCCGTCAACAAGGTTTTTGATATTATTGGTTGATACATCTGAGTTCCAACCGGCATCTACGTGGTAAAGAAGTGGTCTTAGTCCCCATTTTTTCACAGCAAGATGTACAAGGAAAGAACTATCCAGACCACCGGAAATACCAATAATACAATCGTGGTCCTTGCCTTTTCCTTCTGCTTTTATTTTATCAATAACTTTTTGTATTTCGGCTTCTCCTTGTTCGTTGGGATGCCAATAAGGTAAAATATTATTATAGTAATTGTGACAGTAGTCACACATTCCTTTTTCGTCAAAGATAATAGATTCGTCTGTACTGTCCATAATACAGTTGGTACATACCTGGACTTCGTGCTTTTTTATTTCCATTTATTTTTTTGCAAAATTAGCGATTTACATTATAAATTCTAAAACATTAAGAGGTTATAAATTAATTATAGAAAAACACCTCTTTTTTTTTACTACAAAACCTGTTCCCTTTCTAAAGAATCAAAAAATATTAAGCCTTTATATTGAATAGAAACTTTTCTGATAGCTTATTAATATTGTTCTCGTTAATGAGAACCTTTTTTTTCTATAAAGGCTTTTACATCATTAAATAAATGACCTGATTCCTTTATAGCTTTATCATCCCATTCCCACCATTTTGTATCGAGTAATTTCTCTATGACATCATCATCAAATCTCTTTCTAATCATTCTTGCCGGATTACCTCCCCATATTTCATAGGGTCCTACATTTTTTGTCACCACACTTCCCATACCTAAAACAGCTCCGTCTCCAATGGTAACATTAGCTTTTATGAGAACATTATTTCCAATCCAAACATCATTACCAACCTTCGTAGAGGTATCTAATGAAAACTTATGATATGCAAATTTTTGTGGAAGATGATCTTTATTTTCATTAAAAACCGGAGAGGTAGAAACCCAATCTAATGTATGGGGCGGGCCTCCGATAATGATATTTGCACCTAGTGAACAAAAAGCTCCTATTGAAGAGTTAATAATAACACAATCGTATCCTACATCTGAATGTTTACCAATTGTAGAACCTACAACCTGGCTGCCAGCACTCACCTTAGACGTTTTGTGAATCTGAGAATCAACAACAGCCTTAAATCTAATTTTTTTCAAAAGTTTAGACCAGTAGTATTCAATTTTGTTTAGCATAATTCAATAGATTTTTTCGAAATTACAGAATAATAGAATTCTTTTGCTAGTGGTGAATTAGCTTTCTCTAGCATATTTTTATATACATCAGGATCATTAAGAATTTCTATAAGTACCTTTTCTATTTCTTCTATGGATTCATTTCTCAAGAAACGACAATTTCCACCAATATCTACGTGGGTCATCCCATCCCAATATTTGAAAATAGCAGGTTTGCCTGCCCCTACTGCCTGCTCCCACAGAACTGAATGGGTTCCCGGAAAAATAATTAGGTCAGACATCAGCAAATAATCTAAGATTTTCTCTTGAGAAAGCCACCCCACGAATATTATATTTTCAGAGTCTAAAAGTTGGTCTATCATCTCTTTACTTTCCGGAGCAATTACCCCAAAAACAACCAACTTAAACTTTTTATTCGAATTTTTGATATTCCTTACCGCTTCTAAAACAAGATGAATATTTTTCTGGAAGTCAATTTTACCACCTGTTAGAATAACAAATTCATCATCTTCTATTCGTAATTCTTTTCTAAGATTAACTCCTACATTGCTATTAATGAGTTCCTGTAATTTGTGGTCGTCAACCCCCATTCTCAAGAACTTTATTTTTTCATCCGGTAACTGATATGCATCTTTCAGGAAATCACATCGAAGAGGAGTAACCCCATAGAAAAATTTGATATCATTTTTTATTTTTTTTCCTATCAATCTCCATATTAAGTGGTGAAAAATATTCTTAGAAACCCAAGATTTTGCACTGTTAATATAGTCTGTGTGGCAATCAGAATAAACTGTCACATTATTTTTTTTGGCATATTCCATTACTGGCAGGATATCCATAAAAGAATAATCATGAATAAATAAAATATCCGGAGCTTCTTCTACAATATATTTCATGAGGTTATCATAGATTCTAATAAAACTATTCAATTTATGAAATGGTTTTTTATAATCTAATCTTACAACCTTATAGCCGTCTTTTGCCATATATTCTCCTCCGGATGGAAGTATGCACGGTTTACCATTACTATCAAATGATACCAATGATGCTATTACAGTAACATCATATCCCATCTCTTTATGATACTTTGGTAACATATTTTCCTGATAAGAAAAATCATCAATATAAAAACATGATAAACAAAGGTGTACTATCTTAGCCTTATGATTTTCTGACTTTGTTAAAGATGTTTCGTTATGTTTTTTTTCCATTTGTTTTTGCACTTTGATAAGATTATTTTAAATTTTATCTAGTCATTTATTTTTGATTTGATCTCTGGATTAATAACTCCTTAAATATTAATTTCGTTTATAAACTAATTCATATTTTTTATTCCTTGTATTACTAAATCAAGTTGATCAACTTCATTTTTTCTACCCAATAGTCTTGCTTTTAGTTTAAGAACCTTATAGATATTCAATTCATTTTGTATTGTTACATCTTTAGACCTCCCACTTTTCTCATTCACATATATCAATGACTTCATTGCACGAATAATTGAAGTAACATTAAATCCTCTATCTTCTACTGGATGAATATATCCTAAATCTTTTTTATAAATAATTGATCCATTCAACTTCAACAATCTGTAATGTAAATCGCGCTCTTCGCTATATAAAAAGATATTTTCATCAAACATTCCCACCTTTGTAAAAGCATCTTTACTAATTGCAAAACAGGCTCCAGAAAAACAAAACATTTTTGAGCTATAAAAATCTATTTTTTTACATATTTTATGAATAAATAAATCTATTGGTGATGAATTCAACATAAGAAAAGATTGCCCTAATTTATTTGTTGTTTCATACTGCTTCATGCCTATTAAAAGAGTCTCTGGGTTGGCAGTGAAAGTGGAAAGAATCGAATTAAAAATTGGTTTAAATAAAATTACATCAGGATTCATAATTAGAATAGTATCACCTGTCGAATTCCTTACCCCAACATTATTCCCCTGCCCATATCCTTTATTTTCTGCATTGCTAATTAATTTAACATTTGAAAATTCTTTTGTAACTATTTCACTTAGTTCATTAAAATCACCACTATTATTATCAACTATTATTACTTCAAGTTGATCACCAATATCATTAAATTTAAAAACTGATTGTAAACAGGTTTTTATTAAAGACGATGAATTATATGTAACTATAATAATACTTAACTTCATATATATTTATTTATTAAGATAAGGTTTAAATAAATGAGCTATTAGAATGTTTTATTATGCTATTCAATAAAAGTTTACTATTTCTTATCATATTAATTTATTCTACTTAAAATAATTATGCAATTAATTCGAGATTTGTAATTCTTAAAATAAAAATCAATTGGCATACAACAATTACAAGTAATAATAAAAATTCAAATAAAAGATTTTTTTTACTTGATAAAAATAAATAAAAAAGAATAAAGGAGTAAAAAGTAAAATAATCTGTAATCCTCTCGACCAATAATATAGATCTAAATAAAGAATGGATTAAAACTCCAATGATCAAAATATTTAATAGTTTATAATATATTTTATTTTCTTTTTTATTTAAAGATAAAACGAAAGACATACTCCAAAAAAATAAAAATTTGAGTGAGAATCCTTCTGATTTTAAAGCTCCAAATCCAGAGGAATACCCATCAAGTTTAGCAGCAAAAGCTGAGTCTCCTGATCCTATAATCTTAAATAAATATATTCCTATTGAGGTTGATAAATTAAGAAAATAAACAAGGAATATTAAAATTAAAGTAATAATGTATGTTTCTCTTTTTAGTTGTTTTGAAAACATTAAAACAGACAGTATAATAGCTCCCAAAATAAAGGCCGTTGAATGCATTAAATAAGCAACAAAAAGCAAAAAAGCAATAATAATATATTTCGAATACCCTTTTTTCTGAGGATCCAATGCTATAGAAGCGGCATAATAGATAATTGAATATGCCATTCCTACACGTAATACAATTGCATTAACATAAATTCCAAAAAAAGATATATAGAGTAATAGTAATAATGACGAAAAATAAATAATTTTCTTATTACTTTCTCCCCCCCATTCTAAATTATAGTTATTTATTATTCTCTTTGATGAATAATTAATTACTAGCATATTTAATATACATATAGCTCCCATATATATATTACTATCCTCTGTAAATGTTTTAATAATTTTAGTAAAAAAACGAAATCCTTCTTCAAAACCAGTGATAGCTCTGTAATATCCAAAGTTAGTATCCTCATCATTAAAATATGCCAAATACATAAGTGTATCTGGAACTTTATCACTTCTTGAGGCAATAAGATAACAAAAAACGGTAATAATATATATTCCTCCAAATGATTTTTTAATGCTTTTATTTAAAAAAATCAAAAGAAATATAGATGAAATATAAATAATCAGAATTGGAATATCCATTTGCTATCAATAAGTTTTTAACTTATATTTTTTCATTTAAAATATTTTTAATCGAATCACTATAACATTCATTTTTCATCAAATGCATATGATTTTCTTTATACCAAGATGTTTCCTTATTATATATCTGGATATTTTTTTCCAACAAATCTATTGTTTCCTCATCAAACCTTTTCTTTATAATTTTAGCAGGATTCCCACCAATAATACTGTAACTTGGAAATGACTTTGTAACAACAGCTCCTGCTGCAACTACGCAACCGTTTCCTAATTCAACACCCGAGAGGATTGTTGCTCCTACTCCTATCCAGCAGTCATTACCAATCTTTATTTTTCCCTTAGAATATGATCCAATTCCTTTATCGATTAGCATTGGGCTTATTGGATAGCAAAAAAGTCCATCAGTAAAGTGATTGCCTCCTAAAATAAATTTAACATTCAATGCAATAGAACAAAAACTACCCATTTCAAGGCCTGCATTCTCTTCACCATAATCGAAAATTTCCAATGGACCATAACTAAATCTACCGATTTTAACCCTATCCTTATTGAATAAATTTTTCGCTGTTGTAAAATTATGAGAATTTAATTTTCTCCATTTAATCTTGAAAATAACAACAGCAAATATGGATTTAATATATGAAAATAATCTACTCATTTTTATACAGTTTTTTTCGATATTTATTTAAAATATAAAAAGTGAACCCAATCTCCAAAAAAGAAGAAAACGTTACAGCTAGCGGCATTACAACAATACTTTTGAACAAAAATAACCCACAAATAATAAAGGCAGAATATCCTATAAAAGCAATTGTTTGATTATAGGCCACCATTTTATATAAACCGTGAGGTACAAATACAAAACTCATTATAGCTCCTACTGTTAAAATTGTAAAAACACTAAAACTTATGGCAACCAATAACGGATATGCATCCAGCATATTTGCTCCACCAAGGAGTGTTATAATAGGCTTGCCAAAGAATAATAAAAATAGAACAATAAAAATTCCAATTAAGGTTTCGTATCTCACAATTTTTTTAACAAGACTATAATTTGCATTTCCAACAATTTTTGGAAAAATAGCACCATTAATGTTAGATGTAATTAATGTGGGAACCTGAAATACTTTAAGTGCCAAATCATAGAGAGCAACATCTTTGGTTGAAAAGAAAATTGCAATTAGAGTTGTTGTACTTTGATGCTTAATAGCATTAACTGAATTTGATGCAAAAAATGGAGAAGACATTTTAATCCATTTCTTTATTTGTTCTATAGTTGGTCTAACAACACTTACTTTATCTTTATATAAAATAATATAAAATAAATACAATGAAGATAGTAGATTGAATATTACAGTTATAGCAGTAAATATCAAAATATTTTCTTTTTCCTTTACAAAAATAAAAATGAAAGGTAAAGAAAGAACTTTAAAGATAAGCTGCACTATTGTTACTATTTTCATTCTCTGTAATCCTTGGAAATACCATTGAGGATAGAGAACAAAACTAAAAATATTCAAAAAACACAGGAAGTAAATCAACCCATTTTCTAAAAGTCGCGGTACTGAAAATATGATCGCGGAAAAAACAATAAGCGATAGCAAAAATAATAAGAGCTTGGCATAAAAAACTACTGAAAATGTCTTGCTAATTTCAGAAGGTTTATCATGAGACAAAGAGACTTCTTTTAAAGCTGGAAAATCAAATCCAAACGTAATAATTGTTTGAAAATAAGTAGCAATATTTACCCCCACTACATAAATACCATAATTTGCAGGACCTAAAACCCTTATTAAATATGGATAAATAAGAATGTAAAAAAAAGAATTTAAAATTTGAAAGACAGTCATGAAAATATAATTTTCCACAACTGTCTTATTATTTTTTACACTAAGTTTAATCTTAGATAAACTATCTTTTACATTAAAGTCTCTCATCAACAACAGATCTGTCTAAACACGCTTTTACATCAAATATAACAGATGTGTCTTTATTCACTTTTGAAAAATCAATATTAATGAACTGATTATGTGAAACAGCTAAAACAACAACATCATAAAGACTTATATCAGGAATATTATTAATAATGTCAATTCCATATTCATCTTTTACTTCTTCTGCACTAGCCCACGGATCACAGACTTCTACATCAAGTCCAAATTGATTAAGTTCATTATAAATATCAACAACTTTTGTATTTCTTACATCAGGGCAGTTTTCCTTAAAGGTAACACCTAGTATTAAAGCCTTAGATCCATGAATATTCATTTTTTTTCTGATCATAAGCTTTACTACTTTACCCGCAATAAACTGAGCCATCATATCATTAACCCTTCTACCACTTAAAATAACCTGAGGGTGATACCCCAGCTCCTGAGCTTTATAGGCTAAATAATATGGATCTACAGAAATACAGTGCCCTCCTACAAGACCTGGTGAGTAACGAAGAAAGTTAAATTTTGTTCCTGCAGCTTCTAATACATCATGGGTATCAATACCAATTCTGTCAAAAATCAAAGCCAACTCATTCACAAATGAAATATTTACATCTCTTTGAGCATTTTCAATAGCTTTGGAGGCTTCTGCAACTTTAATATTAGCAGCTTTATGAGTACCTGCTGTAATAATTGTTTTATACAGCTGATCTATTTCTTCTGCAATCTCTGGTGTAGAACCTGAAGTAACTTTCTTTATAGTAGTTAATGTATTTACTTTATCTCCAGGTACTATTCTTTCTGGTGAATAGCCTACAAAAAAATCAACATTAAATTTCAATCCCGATATTTTCTCAAGAACTGGTACACAATCTTCTTCTGTACAACCAGGATATACTGTTGATTCATAAATAACTATATCTCCAGATTTAATGAGCTTACCCAGCATTTCACTTGCTTTTAAAAGTGGTTTTAGATCAGGTGCGTTAAATCTGTCAATTGGTGTTGGAACGGTAACAATATATATATCTGCATTCTCTATATCTGATAAAGAAGAAGTAGGTTTGTAGCCTTTCTCAAAGTTGCTTTCTTTTGCTAATTGTAGAAGAACACGGATTTCATTACTATCAGCTTCTAACGTATGATCTTCTCCAGATCCAAGTTCATTAACTCTATTTTCATTGATATCGAAACCATAAACAGGGAAATGTTTTGAAAATTCTAGGGCTAGTGGTAGTCCTACATATCCTTGGCCAATAACTGCAATTTTCTTCATCTATTTAAAATTTTTCTTTTATTTTATCAAACCATGATTTATGCATAGCTCCATAACCATAGCCATATTTATTACTGTATCCTAGATTATCTCTACTCACATCATTTAATACAAATCCTACATTTCTAATCTTCTTCTGGTCAATATTATTATTTGCGAATTCTAATAATGATTTCTCTGTATATTTCGATCTTGTAACATAAATTGTAACATCTGAAAGTTCAGCAATTAAGAATGTATCTGTAACAAGAAGTAATGGTGCTGTATCTAAAATGATATAATCATATTTTGACTTAAGCTGATCTAATAGATATTCATATCTACCATTCGAAAGTAGTTCCGTAGGGTTTGGAGGGATCATTCCTGAATAGATAACATCTAAATGTGGATTGAAAGATGATACATGAATAATATCCTCCAATTGTGTTTGTTCAGAATATAAGTACTCAGTAAGTCCAGCCAATCCTTTTCTTGCCGTATTATACCTCTGTAGCTGAGGGTTTCTAATATCTGAACCTATAATAATTGCTTTCTTTTTAGGATTAGCTAATGTTAAAGCCAAATTTACAGAGGTAAAAGTTTTCCCCTCTCCTTTAACTGTTGAAGTAACAAAAACAACTTTTCCATGGTTTTTATCTTTCGGAAGCATAAAGTTCATGTTAGTTATTAAGATTCTAAATGCTTCAGCCATAGGAGTAATATCATTTACCTGAACAATACCCGAGTCTCCTTTTTCTAAGCTTGGCAACTCTGCAATAACAGCTCCATGCACTAAGTTTTCTAAATCATGCTTAGTTACAACTTTATTGTTTAATAATCCTCTTACATAAATAATAACTAAAGGAATTAGTAGTCCTATTGCTAAAGCAACAAGGAGTATAACTCCTTTTTTAGGTGATACGGGAGAACTTGAAGCATATGCAGTATCAATAACTCTAGCTTTAGGAGCTGTAATTGATAGGCCTATTGCAGTTTCTTCTCTTTTTTGAAGAAGAAGAAGATATAGATTCTCTTTAATTTGCTGTTGTCTTTCAATTCCTCTAAATAACTTTTCAATGGAAGGTAATCTGGAAATTTTACTGGAAACCTTATTTTGTTCGCCTAAATATTCATTCCTTGTTAATGCCAAACCATCTCTGTTTTTCTGTAAACTCTGTGTTATTGTTGTACGCATGGAATTAATCTGCTTCGTGATATCCATCACAGCAGGGTTTTCAGGGGTTGCAGACTCTAATAGTCTATTACGCTGCATGATAAGTTGGTTATAGGCAGAAATTCCTGCTGCAGTCTCCGTATTGTTTAATCCTACGTTCGCAGGAAGAACTTGAAAATGACCTTGTTTTGAAACAAAACTAATCAAAGAGTTTGTTAATTCTAATTGAGCATCTACATCTAGTTGTTTTGCTCTAGCAGATGCAGAGCTCTCTAGGTTTATTTTAGCCTCAGTTTCAAGATCAGTAAGATTATTTTTTGTTTTAAAGTTTTCTTTTTCAGTTTCAACTTCGCCTAATTCTCCAGAAAGCTTTTTAATTCTTCCTTCGATAAAATCCAGAGTTTTTTTAGATTCTAAATTTTTATCTGTAATAGCATCATTATTATATGCTATTACCAAAGCATTTAGAATATCAATTGCTTTTTCTTTTTGGGGATAGTTTAATGCAAGTCCTAAAACCGTAGCATCTCTACTAACAATACCTATATTGGAAATATCTTGAAGAGAAGTAACTTTCGCCTCTGTAGAGGAAATAGATAACTGCAAATCATTAATATCAAGATCCTTAACTGTTAAAGGATTAAACTTATTATTTTTAATAATAATAATAGTTGCAAATGGTAAATTTATTGTTTTACCAAATCTGGATGAAAACTCTTTCCCAAGTTCATCAGAAGAAAGATGAAGTTCATCATTTTTTATTTTTAAATTGATAGATTTTTTAGGAAATTGTTCTAATGGATTTTCTTTAACAACTTTAACTATAATGGGAGAAGAACTTTTATACAGTTCAATATTACCAATCTTTTGCTTTGCAAATACATTAGTTTGTAGATCATGAGATTTTACTACATCCCTCATCAATTTTTTTGATTTTAGGATCTCAACCTCATTATCTATACTATTCGTTTTCATACCTGCCAAACCGGATAAATCCTGAAGCACCCCCATATCACTAGCTGTAGATGGGGTATTTTTAGCATCTTTAATAAGTACAGTCGTTTTTACGCTGTAGACAGGAGTAACAAATTTTAAGGCAAAATAAGTAATAATAGCACATAAAAACATTGAAACAATAATCCAAGTCCAATTCCTTAGATAAGGCTTTATTATTTCATTAAGATCAATATTATTTGAATTTTCAGCTTCTGATGAATTCAGAGTATTTTGGTTATTCATTAATTTTTTTACTTCTTGATTAGACCTATAACAACTGCCGCCGCTGTAACGGCTATTGAGATTGCAGTTAAATAAAGTGCTGTATTTGGGTTTTGTTTAGATGCTATATCTTTTGTATTAGTAGAACCTACAATGATGGCATCTCCTTGTTTAAGGTTATAAAAAGGTGAATTTATCAGATTGGCATCCTGTAGATCTATCTTTCCGTGAGTTATCTGTCCGTTTTCATTTCTTATGACTAATACATTATCTCTTTTCCCATATACCGTTAAATCACCTGCCATACCTAGGGCATTTAATATTGTTGCCTGGCCATTAGAAACTATATAATCTCCTTGTCTGTTGACCTCTCCTAAAACAGTAATTTTAAAATTGGATATTCTAATATTGATTGTAGGATTGATAACATAGCGTGTCATTTCTGACCGAAGCATGTCTTTAAATTCTGTTAATGTTTTACCAGTAGTATTAAGTTTTCCAATAATTGGAAAATCAATTTCTCCATGTGAATCTACAATATAAGTAGGACCACTGATAGTTATCATTCCCTGATTAGGTGTATTTCCTCCAGCTAAAGTATTAGTTTGAATAAGTTCTGAAGATGAATAATTTTGGTTGAATGGCTTTACAACATCCATATCTTTAGCCGTAACAAGTATCACCAATTGATCTCCTGTCTGTATTGTAGAACTTGAATTTTTCGTAGATGCCTCTATAGCAACTTTTTCTATATTTTGCATATAGTTCAAGTCATTTTTGGCTTTCTCATTAACCTTACATGACATCAACAGGCATAAAACAAAAATACCTAATAATTTACTCTTCATATTTTAAAATTGTACAAATATACATTTTATATTTTTTTATTTATCCAAAACCTCGTAGATAGAATTATTACTTCTAAACTCAGGAACTATTAACTTTAAAATCTTAACAACTTCCACTTTTTCTTTGATTACAGAAGCTTCTGTAATCAAATTAATGAGGCTTTCTATTTCTGAGAATATCATGGCTGGATCCTTCGAAATCATAATTTTCTCATGGTGAGTTGGAAGAGTTTTAGCATTGTCACTTAGCAATTCCTCGTACAGTTTTTCACCAGGTCTAAGTCCTGTATAAATAATTTTAATATCAATATTAGGTTCAAACCCTGATAGCTTTATCATTCTGTTGGCCAAATCTAAAATTTTAACAGGTTCACCCATGTCAAAAACAAAAATTTCGCCCCCATGCCCCATAGTTCCTGCCTGTAAAACAAGCTCGCAGGCCTCAGGGATAGTCATGAAATAACGTACGATATCAGGATGGGTAATAGTTACCGGTCCTCCTGCCTCAATTTGCTTTTTAAAATGAGGGATAACAGAACCGTTAGATCCTAAAACATTTCCAAATCTTGTAGTAATAAATTTTGTTGTATTACCTTCTGCATGTTGCAATGATTGCACAAATAATTCGGCTGCCCTTTTAGAAGCTCCCATTACATTGGTAGGGTTTACTGCTTTATCTGTAGATATCATTACAAATCTATTCACTTTATAACGACTGGATAAAACTGCAATATTTTTTGATCCCAGTACATTTACACGAATAGCTTCGTTAGGATTATCCTCTACAAGAGGTACATGCTTGTAAGCGGCAGCATGGTAAACCATTGAGAAGTTATAAGTTTGGAACAATGGTTCTACCCTATGAATATTGGAAACATCTGCTAAAACGAATTTAAACCTAATATGAGGAAACTTTTCTCTCATTTCAAGCTCTATATCATACAAAGGTGTTTCTGCCTGATCCAGCACGACAATTAAAGAAGGAGTAAATTGAGCAACCTGTCTTATAATTTCACTACCAATAGAACCTGCACCTCCGGTTACAAGTACATTTTTACCGTAATGTCTACTTTTAACTTCCTCGTTTTCGATCTTTATAGGTTTTCTATTCAGTAAATCTTCAATTTGAAGATTTCTTATAGACCCCCCTAAATCACTATCTCTTAATTTCTGTACAGACGGAGCCTTAAATACATTTAGATCTTTCTCCAGAAATAAATTAACCCAGGAATTCATTTCATCCTTAGCCATCATTTCTTTTACGATGATAACCCCATCTACAACAAGATCATCCTTTGTACTATTTTCAATCTTTTCTTTTGCATAGATTGGCTTGCCTAGAAGTGAAGCTCTTTTTGAGTCTGTTCTTTGGGTTAAAAAACCAACTACCTGGTAAGGAAGATTTGGGTTATCTAAGATTGCTCTTGCTATTGCAATAGATTGCTCGTCTATACCCAGTACAAGAATTCTTTTTTTCAATGCACTTCTTCTATATTCTCTCACAATATGAAAAAATTCCTTAACATAAAGCCTGAAAAGAAATAGCCCCATAAAAGAGATAATAAAATATAGAACCAAATACGGAGTCAGAATAAATTTCCCTCCTGTAATCCAAAAATATACAATATTAATCGTAGCTACGACAAACATGGTACAGAAACATGATACAAGAAGTTTAAATAAATCTATAAAAGTTGAGTGTCTAATGATTCCTGCATAGGTCTTAAAAATATACATAAAGACCGTATTTATCACTATGATAAAAGCA
The DNA here is from genome assembly GCF_003020585.1 of Chryseobacterium aurantiacum. Classification (GTDB taxonomy): domain Bacteria; phylum Bacteroidota; class Bacteroidia; order Flavobacteriales; family Weeksellaceae; genus Chryseobacterium; species Chryseobacterium aurantiacum. The sequence goes on along the minus strand of NZ_PXUE01000001.1, from coordinate 649,062 downwards.
AAAACAGTACTTTTATCATCATGGTAAATAAATTCTCTTTGAGTAATTTTTTCTATGATAAATGTGGAAAGCAATAAAGATATAGCCAGTATAATAATATCTATTATAAGTATTATCCATCTGGGAAGATATCTTACGTCTGAGAGATTGACAACATTATCTCCGCCAAATATTTTTTTTCTGAGAGAGTTATACATTGTCTTTATTGGTGTTCATATATTATTATTGTATGGTACAAAACCCTAGTTATTAAATCAATTTTAATCCCTGGTATTTATGCAAAATTAAAATAAAATCTCATCAATACCTTAAATCTAAAAAAAAAATTCAGGATATAAAGTTAATCAAGATATTCTTGATTTTATTTTTGTCTTCATCAGACAGATTAGTACCCGATGGTAAACATAGACCCGTGTCAAAAAGTATACCACTTACATTCCTTCCAAAAAAATTATAATTCTTATATAATGATTGCAAATGCATTGGTTTCCACAAATATCTGGTTTCTATGTTATTTTCTGAAAATACTTTTTTCAATTTTTCTTTTGTGATTCTATTTTCTCTTTTTTCAATGGTGATAGTATTTAACCAATAATTGGAATAAAAATCTGTATTAGGCTCTGCAAAAAGATTAATTCCATCACAATTATCAAAAATATCCTGATAAAATTTATGATGATCTCTTCTTTTTGATATTCTGTCTTCTAAAACTTCTAACTGCCCCCTGCCTATTCCTGCTGAAATATTGCTCATTCTATAATTATATCCAATTTCAGAATGGCTATAATAATCTTTATTTTCCTTAGCCTGTGTAGCAAGGTAAAGTGCTTTATCTTTATCGTTTTGATTTCTGGAAATAAGGATTCCACCTCCTGATGTAGTTATAATTTTATTACCATTAAAACTGATTATTGAAAGATCACCAAATGTTCCACAAGGTTGGTTTTTATATTTACTTCCCAGAGCCTCTGCACTGTCTTCAATAATAGGAATTTCATATCTCTTGGATATTTCTCTAATTTCATCAACCATAAAAGGCATTCCGTATAGGGATACAATGATAATTGCTTTGGGTTTTTTACCTTGTTTCAAACAGAACTTAACGGCATCTTCCAATGCGTTGGGGCACATGTTCCAGGTAGAAGTCTCACTGTCTACAAAAACAGGAATGGCTTTTTGATAAAGAATAGGATTAGCAGATGCTACAAATGTAAATGATTGGCACAAGACAAAATCATCTTCTTCAACGTTCAATAAATTTAATGCTAAATGTATTGCTGCCGTTCCGGAAGACAAAGCTGTTATGAATGAATTATGTCCAAGATAGTCTTCAAGTGTTTTCTCGAATTCATTTATATTTGAGCCATACTGGGAAATCCAGTTTGTATCAAATGCATCCTGTACATATTTCAATTCACTCCCCCCTAAATGTGGAGGTGATAGCCAAATCTTTTTTTCGTCCAATTATTTTGTGTTTATTTTTTAAATTAAGTTATTAGTCCGTCAAAAATATCATTTATTTTCTCATATTCAAAACCTCTGCCCATCAAATATTTTATGGTTTTCGATTTTTTCTGATATTCCTGCAGACCTTTTTGCTTGGAAGAGTAATCTTCGTAGATTCTGGTGATCGTTTTTATATAGTCATCATCATGTATTTCATCAAAGCACATACTGATCAGTTTTTCAGAGATTTGTTTCTGTTTAAGATTCATTTTAATCTTATTTTTCCCCCAGTGTTTGATGTAGAATTTCCCTCTGATATAGCTCCTCGTGAACCGCTCTTCATTGAGATAATTTTCTTTCATGAGATATAGAAAAATTTCTTCTTTTGCCTCATCAATAAGCAAAAATTCTCTCATTTTCTGTTCTATTTCTGCATGGCAGCGGTCCTGATAAACACAATAATTTACCAATTTCTGCTTAATTTCATCAAAAGTAAAAGACTTTTTTTCCATAGACATAAAAAAAGAATGAGCTTCCGCCCATTCTTTATACTGTTATATTTTATAGGCTATATTAATAATTAAATAATGCCTTACCTTCCATTAGTTCATTAACGTTCTTTCTTACAGATGCAAGAACTTCTTCATTCTTGATGTTGTCTACTACTTCAGAAATTAATCCTGCAATGGTATCCATATCATTCTCTTTAAGTCCTCTTGTTGTAATGGCAGCTGTTCCTAATCTAATACCAGATGTTGTAAATGGAGATTTATCATCAAAAGGAACCATGTTTTTATTACATGTAATATCGGCAAGAACTAGTGCTTTTTCTGTTTCTTTACCGTTTACTCCTTTATTTCTAAGATCTACCAACATTAAGTGATTGTCTGTACCACCACTTACAATATCAAATCCTCTGTCGATCATTGCTTTTGATAGCGCCTGAGCATTTGCTTTAACCTGCTTTGCATACGTTTCGAATTGTACATCCAAAGCTTCGCCGAAAGCTACTGCTTTACCTGCGATAACGTGTTCCAATGGACCTCCCTGAATTCCTGGGAATACAGCTCCATCCAATACCTGGCTCATCATTTTAATATCTCCTTTTGGAGTTTTGTGGCCATATGTATTTTCAAAGTCTTTCCCCATCATGATCATTCCTCCTCTTGGACCTCTTAATGTTTTGTGAGTGGTAGTGGTTACTACATGACAGTGCTCAAACGGAGAGTTTAATAATCCTTTTGCTACCAAACCTGCAGGGTGTGCAATATCTGCCCAAAGAGTTGCTCCAATTTCGTCTGCTACTTCTCTGAATTTAGCATAATCTAAATCTCTTGAGTATGCTGAGAAACCTGCAATAAGCATTTTCGGTTTTTCTCTCAGTGCTACTTCTCTCATTTGGTCATAATCAATAAGACCTGTTTCCTGCTGAACTCCGTAAGAAACTACGTTGTATTGAATTCCTGAAAAATTCACTGCAGAACCGTGAGTAAGGTGCCCTCCCATTGAAAGGTCCATTCCCATAATCTTATCTCCAGGTTTCAAAACTGCAAGATAAATGGCTGCATTCGCCTGAGAACCGGAATGTGGCTGAACATTCACATAGTCTACACCGAAAAGCTCTTTTGCTCTGTTGATAGCCAATGTTTCAACCTCATCTACTACTTCACATCCTCCGTAATATCTTTTTCCGGGATATCCTTCAGCATATTTATTTGTCAGTACACTTCCCATTGCTTTCATCACATTTTCAGAAACGAAGTTTTCTGATGCGATAAGCTCTAACCCATGGGCTTGTCTTTGTCTTTCCTTCTCAATCAGGTCGAAAATAATATCCATTTTACTTTTAGTTTTTGAAATTTTTCACCCCAAATGTACGGAATTTTCGTTGAGATTTTGATATCAAAAAATATGATTTTTGGTACAAAATTTTAAATATCATTCATTATTTTGGTTATAATTATTGAGTTCTTTTATTTCAGTTGATATCTTTTTTTTAAATAAAGACTCGCTTTTACCAATAAAATTAATACCGGTACTTCTACTAGGGGACCGATTACTCCTACAAAAGCCTGGGATGAGTGAATCCCAAAAACAGCAATACTTACGGCAATAGCCAACTCAAAATTATTTCCTGTGGCAGTAAACGCAATTGAAACATTCTTATCATACGGAACTTTCATTAATTTATTGATTAAAAAGCTAATAAAAAACATCAATACAAAGTAGATAACCAACGGAATTGCAATTTTCACAACATCCATCGGCAGCTCCAATATTTGATCCCCTTTTAAGCTAAACATTAAAATAATGGTAAATAGCAATGCATATAATGTAACCGGTGAAATCATAGGAATGAATTTTCGGTTATACCATTCTTTCCCTTTTGATTTTATCAGAAAATAGCGGGATAGAAAGCCTGCCAAAAAAGGTATTCCCAGATAAATAAAAACACTTTCAGTAACATCCTGAACGGGTACGGAAATATTAAAACCTCCAAGACCTAGTTTTTGGGGAAGAACATTAATAAACAGCCAAACCAGAAAACTGTATGATACAATCTGAAAAATGCTGTTCAAAGCAATCAGTAATGCTGCATATTCTCGATTTCCTTTCGCCAAATCATTCCAGACAATAACCATGGCAATACACCTTGCCAGACCTATTAAGATCAATCCTATCATAAAGTCCGGTTCATTTCTGAGAAAAATAATTGCCAGCACAAACATTAATACCGGACCAACTACCCAGTTTAATAATAAAGAGATAGATATGACTTTTGTATCCTTAAAAACTTGTGGTAATAATGAATAATCTACTTTTGCCAACGGCGGGTACATCATTAGAATAAGACCTATGGCTAAGGGTATATTGGTTGTTCCGGATGAGAATGAGTTGATCGTTATAGAAATATTAGGAAAAAAATATCCTAATCCTACTCCGATTATCATTGCCAGAAAAATCCAAAGGGTCAAATATCTATCAAGAAATTTTAATTGAACGTTCATTGTTAACGATTGATTTTGGAAAAAACATAAAACATTTCAGCACCAATTTCCAAGCTTCTTTTCTCATAAATTTCTTGTTGCTTTGGTGTATCATCCGAAATTTTGGGATCCTCATACGTAATAGCAATACGTCTCTCTGCTCCTGCGATGAATGGACAGCCTCCATCTGCCTGCGAGCAGGTCATAACCGCAACAAAATCAGTATTCGGATTAAAAGCATCATCATATTTCTTAGAAAATCCAATAACAGGCAAAGTGTTCTGAGCATACTTTATAGAATATACTGGATTCTCACCTTCACTTAATTTCCAAATATTGAAACCCGAATTTATTAGGGTATCTGCAACTTTAGGAAACAAGGCTGTAACTTCTGTTCCTCCGGAATAACAATAAATATTGGATATTTTAAAATAATCTGATGCCATTTGTGCCCAAATTTGCGCCAGATGACTTCTTCTCGAGTTGTGGGTACAGATAAAATTAATATTTACAGGCTCTTGTCTCTTTACTTTTTCCTGTATAAAATCTATCAATGGCTGTAACACTTTTTTTCTTTCCTCACTGATCTTTTGAGAAAGAACTTCTTCTATGTATACTGATAACTTAGGATTCATTTTTTTAATATTATAAAAAATTAATATTAGCAGCAGCCACTTCCAGGGGTACAAGATGTATTTTGATTTCCTGTCAGTTCATTTAGACTTATCTTTTGTTTCTGAGGAGGAACTCCGCAAGCATCTGTAGCCAGACAAGCCGTTAGTTTATTTTTCAGAATAAAATTTTTCCCATTAAAATCCAAATCATATTTTCCAATGGTGGTATCCTGATATTCTACTTCAATTTCAAAATCTCCAATTCCTAACTTCTCTTCTGAAAGATGAATAATATGTAGTAGTTTTCCGGGTTTTAAACGGTGTTCATAGTCATCAGCATTCCAAAGTTGAAAGTTTACTTTTTCTTCTTTTCTGATCACTCCCCCACAATCAATAAAATTTTTGGTAACCATACCTATTTCTGTTACATGAAAATGTTCAGGAACAAATGTTCCGTTTTCTAACTGAAATTCGACATTCTCCAATTCCGGTAAGATGTTTTTTATTTCTGATAATTTCATAATTGAATATTTTAAATTGTTACAATGCAATATTACGATATAGATTTTCAAAAAAATTTTAACAGCAGTTTTGTTTCTTTACTGTCGAAATAATATTTGAAAAATAGAGGTTTAAGCTTTCGAAAACTTTTTCGTTAATACAGTAGCAGATTGAATTTCCTTCAATATTCCCTTTGATAAGACCCGCGTTTTTCAGTTCTTTCAGATGTTGAGAGACTGTAGGCTGTGCCAGAGGCAGCTCATTAACGATATCACCACAAATGCATTCGTTTACTTTAAGCAAGTATTCGATAATTGCAATTCTGGCAGGATGGCCCAATGCTTTCGCAATAAGTGCCATCCTATTTTGTTCTTCTGTAAAAAAATCTGTTTTTGTAGCTCCCATAATTCAAAAGTATATCGCAATATTACGATAATAAATTATCATCACAAAATTTGAAGTGAGAAATCTATGAATTCTTCAGAAAATAAAATCTGTCATTTAAAATGCTTCTTCAGATAATTCTTTATTCACAACAGCTCCAGCGAAATTGCCCTGCGCTATAGCATTGGCTACAGACCTCATCATGGTTACATTGTCTCCACAGGCAAAGAGTCCAGGAACTGAAGTTCTCTGCATAGGATCAACTTTAATAAAGCCCTGCTCTGTTAATTCACAACCCATAGCTTTTGTAACATTGATATTTTGTTCAAAAGGAATTTTTGCATACAATACCTTTAATGGTGTAGAGTTTCCATTTTTGAAGACAATTTTTTGGATGAAACCGTTATCATGCTCAACCCTTTCAATTTCTTCTTCATTCAGATTAATGTTATTTTGTTTTAATTTTTCAACCTGTTCCTGAGTAAGGCTAGATTTACCATTCGTAAATAAAGTCAGTTTTTTTGTCATATTAAAAATGAGCTTTGAAAATTCAAACGCTAGGTCTCCATTAGAAAGAATCCCTGTTACTTCATTTTTTACTTCATAGCCATGACAGTATGGACAATGCAAAACAGAAATTCCCCAGCAATCTTCAAATCCAGGAATATCTGGCATAATATCTTTTACTCCGGAGGCCAGAATAATTTTTTTAGCGAAAAATCTTTCATTGGATAGGGTTTCCACTTCAAAGCCATTATTATTCTTCGATACCTGCGTGGCAATTCCATCGTAAAATTGAATAGTGGAATATTTTTCAACATCTTTCCTAGCAAGATCACTTATTTCTTTAGGGGTATTCCCATCATGGGTAATGAAGTTATGAGAATGGGGAGTCTGCCTGTTACAAGGTTTACCGTTATCAATGATTAAAACATTTCTCAAAGATCTTCCTAAAGCCATTCCGGCAGATAATCCGGCATAGCTTCCTCCTATTATAATGACATCAAAGTTTTTATTTTCCATAGTTTAATTATTTGATGCTGCAAAGTTAAAACAAATCACATTAACGCAACATTGTTGCGATTTATTTTTTCAATATTCATTATATGGAATTAGGCTCATTTTACTTATCATATTCTTTTTTGTCTTCGTTAATTTCATCCTGAATTCTCTTCCTGATATCTATTTTTGCTCCTTTAAAACTAAAAATCATAGTTCCTTTCTCACGGGCAAAAGGGTTTGTTATGGAACCAATAAGCTGGGAATTTTGAAAGTAAGGACCGGTTTCTTTAAGCTCATCTTCATTCTCTGAATATTCTTTAACCCGAATAAGATTTTCATATTTTTTACTCAAATCAAACCAATTGATATAATCTGCATTGAATGATACTGCCCTCACTCCTTTTTTCGAATAATAATTAATAGCTCCCGCCTGCCCATAGTTATCGCATAAGACCAAGGTATGTCCTGATTGAGATAGTTTGGAATATTCTCTATCTACTTTTTGAGCCAATTCTTCCCAGCCCTGCATATCGGCAAAATCCTGTGGTAAAGAGTGTTCTTTTCCGTCCTCCCAACGCAGCAATCCAAATTTTCTATACTCTTCCTGATGATTTATGATATACTCCGGGCTTTTATTCGGAAAGGCAACATTATACAAAGGAAGAAATAATAACACGGGAATTAATACACAAACCGGCTTTAGAAATCTTCGCCTTCCTTTCTCTAGAAAGTAAGCTAAAAAAACAGAACCAAATGCTATATAAACAGGATATAGCCCTATAGCATAATAATCTTTGGCCTTGAAAAAAAGAAACAAAGCTATGGTCATAATATAACTCCAGAAAAACAATCTGAATTTCTCGAAAGGCCGGTACAATAGCAAGGCGCCCCAGCCAGCAATAATAACAATAATAGATCCGATGAAAAATAATACCTGGGATTTGAGAAAATCAATCCTGTTCACATTCACCAGTTGTCTTTCTGACAATTCTTTCATATGGTGGATGACGGGAAATTTGTTCTGATATTGCCAGAGAAGATTAGGAAAAATAATGACTAAGGCTAAAAGTCCTGCCCAATACAGATGGGGCTTTATAAAAATTTTCCGTTGCGGGGTAAGTAATAATGCAGGGATGAGCCCTAAGACCAAGAAAGCAATATTATATTTATTTAAAATCCCTATTCCGAAGGCTATGGCACCCATGTAAAGCCATTTTACTTTTTCTGAATTGATATATTTTATCAGTGAATAATAAAGAAATGTCCATAAAAGAATTTCCAGAGATGTTGGCTGAAACAGCATATTCACACGAAGAAGCACCGAAAGTAAAATGCCCAGAGCGGCAAGAATTTTTGCAAAAAGGTTACCGTTGAGCTCCTCAATGATTTTCCAGACAATGGCTATAGTCAGCGCACCAAAGAGTGCCGGAAAGAATTTCACCCAAAATACAGAATTACCTAATATTTTAATCAGCCAGGCAAATAATGAGTTAACAGGCGGAACAGAAAGATATCCCCAATCAAGATGATTTCCCTGATCAAGATGTAGGTATTCATCCCTGTGCAATTCATACTCTGAATTTATTAATGAATACTGCAGAACAAATTTTGCTATAATAAAGAGAAACAGAATCAGATAGCTTTTCTTCATGGTTATATTTTGAAATTAAAATTAAGACATTTTAAAATTCCTATTTATTACATCTCTTACTATTTTTCTTCATCTATTTTGTTAAGTCTTTGACTAATTGGCTCTTCAGCCTCTTATTCAAACTGAAGTCCACAATCTTCACCAATAAAAATCCCGAAGAATTTTTTTCTTCGGGATCTAACAGTTAAATAGTTTATAATATCAGTTTATTATTTTGCTTTCGATTTTTCTTTTAATTCCTCTTTGTCTTTATCAGACGGATTCCAAACTTTCACTTCAGAATCTTTTGTAATATTGGATCCAGGAAGAATCTGAACATTAATACCATCGCTGGCACCTAATTTCACATATACTTTTTTGAATTTTCCATCTGGTTGTTTTACTTCTATAAATGGAACATCCTTCCCTTGCTTCTTTTCATACTGAACCAAAGACTCATCCAGTAATAAGGCATTCTTTTGAGAGCTTAATACAATCTCCCCGTTTGCTGAGAAACCGGCTCTGATATATTCGTTATTAGGATTATCCACGTTTCCTTCTACAGGGAATTTAATGGTTCCTGCATTATCCTTTCCTTTAGGTGCAATCATCGTCAGTTTTCCTGGGAAAGTTTTGTTTTGTAATGCTCCGATCACAATATTCATATCCATACCCTGGCTTAATTTTCCTGCCTGAGCTTCGTCAATTTCTCCTTTAAAGATCAAAGAGTTCAGATCAGCTACGGAACATATTGTGGTTCCCGCATTAAAGTTATTGGCTTCAATTACCTGGCTACCTACTTTTACAGGTACCTCAAGTACGGTTCCTGAAGCCTTGGAACGAATTTGTGTCGTTGCCAGACCTTGTCCCTGAAGTTCAGGTGTTGCTCCTGTCTTGGCAATTTGTAGTCTTTTCTGGGCTGTATTTAATTGTTGCTGAGCATTTTTAAGAGATTGCTGCTGAGAATATAACTGCTGCTGAGAGTTAAGATATTCCTGTCTGGAAGCTACACCCTGCTTGAAAAGCTTATCCTGCATTTCAAACTGCTTTTGCATATTCGCAACATTCAGCTGTGAATTATTGATCTGAAGCTGAGCATTCTGAACTTCTTGCTGAGCAGCATTCACTTCAGAGATGCTTGGTACAATTCTGATGGTAGCAATCAGCTGACCTACTTCTACCTTATCTCCTTCTTTTACTAAGATCTTATCAATAATCCCTGTAATATTGGGTTTAATTTCAATTTCTTCCTTTGGAACAATTTTTCCAGTAGCCATTACTTTATCATCCATGTTCTGAATGTTAGGTTTACGGGTAAGGAAGGATTCGCTTTCTTTAGAATTTGATTTTACAAGATAGCCAATCCCTGAGAACAATGCCACTGCAAATAAAAGCCCCAACACTATATAAATGGCTTTTTTCCAAGTGAATTTCTTTTTCATATGTATAGTTTATTTTTTATTAAAAGATTGAATGATTTAAAAATGACAAGATTATTCTGTTCTTAATGCTTCAATCGGCCTAATTTTCACGGCTCTTTGTGCCGGAATCATCCCGATAATTAATCCTAAAATCACCATAACGGCCATTGCTGCGAACACGTTCCCATAGTTTACCGTAGGGTTATAGAAAGGAAACGCATCCTGTCCTTGTGTAACGGCATTCAACACCATCAGAACAAAGATCCCAAAGAGGAATCCTAACAATCCTGAAGAGAGGGTAATAACAACACTTTCCAGCAATATTTGATTTCTTACTTCTGCCGGTTTTGCACCTAATGCTCTTCTGATCCCAATCTCCTTGGTTCTTTCTTTCACGGTAATCAGCAGGATATTTGAAATAGCAATTACGCCTGCAAGAATCGTCAGCGTTCCCACAATAATGGTTAAAAGCTGCATCCCTGTAAGAAAACCTGTCAGTTTTTTGAACTCTTTTCCAAGGTTAAAGCTTCCAAACGCATTGGTATCTTCCGGAGAAACTTTATTTTTAGTTTTCAAGACCTGCTTTACATCCTCTTCTACTGAATTGACGTTGGCATTGGGCTTACTTACAATAGCAAACATGTCTATCTGGTCTCCGGCATTATACATTTTAGTATAAGTGGATAATGGAATAAAGGCTGTCTGGTCATTCTCAAAACCACCTCCTTTTTTCACTCTGAAAACACCAATTACATTGAAGAAAAGACCTTTTATATTAATGGACTTCCCGATTGGGTTTTCTTTTTTCTTGGAATCGAAAAAGTTCTTATAGATTTCTTCTCCAATTACTACTACATTTTTATTTCCAGAGACGTCTGCATCATTGATATAGCGTCCGAAAATAAGTTTCTTTTCTGAAATTTTATTTCCTACGGAGTAGTCTCCTGTAAGAGAATAGGTGGCACTTTTACCGTTTCTGGACATTGATTCTCCAGGGGTCCCCGTAAAGCTTCCTCTTGCATTCTGAGGAGAAATATAATCTACGGCTGTCACTTTTCTTTTCAGCATTTCCATATCGGATAGATTCAAATGGACATCTCTTCCCTTAGGAAATCCCTCGTAGGGAATAGAGGTTTTTTGCGCCCACAAGAAAATGGAATTGGTAGCAAAACCTGAAAATAATTTATCAAAACCATTCTCCATTCCTTTTGCTGCCCCAAGAAGGCTCACATACAAAAACATCCCCCATCCTACTCCAATCATGGTAAGAAATGTACGAAGCTTATTATTCCTCAATGAATAATAAATCTCCTGCCAAGTATCTATTTTAAATATGATATTCACCTTTTTGAATTATAAATTATAAACTGTGAGTTATGAATGACTCATTTAATATTTCTTATTTCAGAGCTTTTTATCTTTTACGCTTTCAATATGTTACTCTGTCCTCAGTGCTTCAATTGGTTTAATTCTTGATGCTCTGTATGCCGGAACAAATCCTGCAATCAATCCGGAAAAGACCAATGCAATGAATGCTGTAAAGATGGTTGCCCACCCTACGCTTGGACTTTTTATGAAAAATTCCTCAAGGCTGTCACCAATAAGACTTAGGGTTAAAACTCCTACTCCCACTCCGACAAATCCTGAAACTACTGTAATGACGACACTTTCCTGAACAATTAAGGCAACAATTCCTTTTGGTTTTGCTCCAATGGCTTTTCGTACTCCTATTTCTTTAGTTCTTTCTTTTACAATATACACCATGATGTTACTGATCCCGATAATTCCCGCCAGTAGGGTTCCCATACCGATAAATCCAACAATAGCTGTAAGAACGGCCATAAAGGTAAAGGTATCATTCATGTTCTTGGCATTGTTCCAGATACGAACACCATTTTCATCGTCCGGAGAGACATTTTTTCTCGATTTTAATTTATCTTTTAACTCGTCTCCATATTTGATTGCTTCCTGTGGAGTAAGCTTGTCACTATAGGAGATGTAGGCTATATTTACAGTATCAGACCCTTTTTTCATTTGCTGCAAAGTGGTTATGGGAACTGTAATATGTCTTTCATCCCAGTCTCCCCCATCATCTGAAAACACTCCGATAACCTTAAACATGGTGCCGTTGATATCCAGATCTTTTCCTATGGGACTTCCATTTTTAATTAAATCCCTCTGGACCATTCTACCAATCACGGCAACATTCTGCTTTCCGTTCAAATCTCTTGGTGTGATATAACGTCCGTCTATCATTTTTCTGTTTTCAATCACCTGCTCCCCGGGTTCTGCACCGTGTATCTGATAGATTCCGCTTTCTTTTCCATATTTCACCATTAAACTTGCGTTATATCTGGGACTGGAAGCTCCTACATTTTTTTTCTCTGCATTGATTAGAAAGTCGTAATCCTCATTATTCATTGTAACATTTCGCTCAGACTGCAGTCCTTTATAAGCCAAAGTTGTCTTTCCTGTAGAAATAGTAATCAGGTTTTTCGCGTCTCCGGAAAATCCTTCTGAAAAGGCATTTTGAAGTCCTTTTCCAATTCCAAAAAGCACGATGAAGATAAACAGCCCCAAAGCCACTGTAAATCCCGAAAGCACCGTCCGAAGTACATTACTGCGGATAGAACTGAATATTTCCTGCCAACGATCTAAGTCAAACATTTTTATTGATATTAAAAGATTGAAAAAATTGTTCAGCAAGTTTGCTGTTCAATTTTCAAATTATCTCATTTTTCAGATTCTCAAATTAACTTACAGCACAATCTGCTTAATAAACTCATCACTTTCAATGATACCATCTTTCAGAACTACATTTCTCTTGGTCTGTGCTGCCACATCAGGTTCGTGGGTTACAACAATAATTGTTTTTCCCTCATTGTTAATATCCTGAAGAAGCTTCATAATATCATGCGTAGTTTTTGAATCCAGTGCACCGGTAGGTTCATCTGCCAGCACTACTTTCGGATTGGTAATCAAAGCTCTTGCAATAGCTACTCTCTGTTTCTGTCCTCCGGAAAGTTCACTTGGAAGGTGATTCGCCCATTGTGCAAGTCCTACTTTTTCCAGATATTCCATTGCTTTCTGATTACGTTCTTTTCTCGGTACATTCTGGTAGTATAGGGGAAGTGCTACATTTTCCAAAGCCGTTTTATAACTGATTAGGTTAAAAGACTGGAAAATAAACCCTAAAAACTTACTCCTGTACTCTGCTGCTTTTACCTCAGATAAGTGTTCTATAGGAACTCCATCCAATTCATAGGTTCCTGAACCTTTTTCATCCAGAATACCAATAATATTAAGAAGAGTGGACTTTCCGGAACCGGAACTTCCCATGATAGAAACAAACTCGCCCTCTGAAATATTCAGATTAATCCCTTTCAGAACATGAAGTTTGCTTTTCCCTGTATCGTATGACTTGTGTAAATCCTGAATTACTAACATTAAGTGATCTATGTTTTATACCCAATAAGTAGATGATATTTTCAAATTGTTACAAGAATGAAAATTTATTCAAATATTTTTTTGTTTAATAGATTAACCCTTTATTTAAAACAAATTATAGAAAACCGTTTAACTGTAACTCTAGTTTTCCATCTATTTACCCCCCGTATACCTGTCTAAGCTATTATCCGTGCCCGTTTCATGTAAATGTGGAAAACTTTTACAGCTAAAAGTCAGCCTATTAGTATTTACCCCTTTCAAAATCAGTTCTTTTTTTCGAACTTTGTACTTAGTTCTTTACAAGAAATATTGAATTGCCCCCGTGAATAACTTTTATTCACAATAAGCAGAAAAACAAAAAGTTAGGTATTTCCTGAACGTTATCCACAGAGATCTAAATTATTTTAATTATAAAGATATTTAATATGGGAATTTTTGATAAAAGAGTAAGTTATAAGCCATTTGAATACCCGGAGGTTCTTCAATTTGTAGAAGCCATCAACAAATCGTTCTGGGTACATTCGGAAGTGGACTTTACTGCAGATGTTCAGGATTTTCATTCGCAGTTAGAACCACATGAAAAGCATGCTGTGAAAAATGCGCTTTTGGCCATTGCACAGATCGAGGTGTCTGTAAAGACATTCTGGGGGAATTTATATAACCACCTTCCAAAGCCGGAATTCAATGGATTAGGATCTACTTTTGCAGAATGCGAGTTTCGCCATTCTGAAGCATATTCTCGTTTATTAGAGGTATTAGGATATAATGATGAGTTCCTTAACGTAATTGAAATCCCTGCTGTAAAAGGTAGAATAGAGTTTCTTGGAAATGCCTTAAAACATGCCAATTCTGCAACTCCTAAAGAATATGTTTCAGCATTATTGCTGTTCAGTATTTTAGTAGAAAATGTTTCTCTTTTCTCTCAATTTGCCATTATCCTTTCTTTCACAAGATTTAAAGGATTTATGAAGAATGTTTCCAACATCATTGCATGGACTTCCGTAGATGAGCAGATTCACGCTAATGCAGGAATCTATCTAATCAACAAAATCCGTGAAGAACAACCGGATCTGTTAACAGACAGCGACCTTGAAGATATATACACCCTTGTTGACGAATCTATCGCAAGAGAAGGAGATATCCTTAGCTGGATCTTTGAATTAGGTGAAATAGACAATGTATCTAAAGAAGATCTGTTGAACTTCATGAAGTACCGTGTAGATGACAGCTTGAAGAAAATCAACATGAAAACAAGATACAACATCACTCCGGAACAATACAGACCAATGGTATGGTTCGAAGAGGAAGTTTTTGCCAATTCATTAGATGATTTCTTTGCAAAAAGACCAGTAGACTATACAAAACACGACAAGAGTATTACAGCAAACGACTTGTTTTAATGTAAAAGAGCGAGCGAAGCGAGCGTCAAAGCAAATCGTATTAGGATGATACCATTCATAATACTTTAAAACAAAATCACAATTGACTTAATAAGCACAAATATAAAAGATGATTAATGTAATCGTAAGCTACACCGTAAACCCTGAATTTGTTCCTGCAAATAAAGCCAATATTCAAACATTTTTGGATGACTTCAAGAATTTGGATCAGTCCACATTTGAATACAAGGTGTATGTAAAGGAAGACGGCGTTACTTTTGTACATTATTCAAACTACAGCAATGAAGAAGTTCAGCATGAAGTTTTGAATGTTCCATCTTTTAAGGAATTTCAGAGATTAAGAGATGAAAGTGGACTGAACGGTTCTCACAAAGTAGAATTTTTACAACCAATAATATAAAAAAAACAAAATTCCGGAGTGATACCCTCATTCCGGAATTCGAAAATATAACATCTATGGAAGAGCAAAATTCAAATATATGGTGGCTCAATGAAGAGTCTGAGCAAATGCTGAACAGAGGATATCTGTTGAAAGGTGAAACAGTAGACGGAGCTATCGACAGAATTACTACTGCGGCTGCAAAAAGATTATACAAACCGGAACTTCAGGCGGCATTCAAAGAAATGATCACTAAAGGATGGATCAGTTTCTCTTCTCCTGTATGGGCTAATATGGGAACAGAAAGAGGTCTTCCTATCTCATGTTTCAACGCTCACATTCCGGACAGCATTGAAGGGATTACCCACAAAATGGGTGAGGTCATCATGCAAACCAAAATCGGAGGAGGTACTTCAGGATATTTTGGAGAATTGAGAAACAGAGGAACAGCTGTAACTGATAACGGAAAGTCTTCAGGAGCAGTTTCATTCATGAAGCTTTTCGATACTGCTATGGATGTTGTTTCACAGGGAGGCGTAAGAAGAGGAGCCTTTGCTGCGTATCTAGACATTGATCACGGAGATATTGAAGAATTTTTATCAATTAAAGATATCGGTAGCCCGATTCAAAACCTGTTTACCGGAGTTTGTGTACCAGACTACTGGATGCAGGATATGATTGACGGCGATATGGAAAAACGTAAAGTTTGGGCAAGAGTATTGGAAAGCCGTCAGCAAAAAGGTCTTCCGTACATTTTCTTCACAGACAACGTTAACAGAAATAAGCCTCAGGTTTATAAAGATTTAGGAATGACGGTAAACGCTAGTAACCTTTGTTCTGAAATCATGCTTCCATCTACAATGGAAGAATCTTTCATCTGCTGTCTGTCTTCTATGAACCTTGAATTGTACGATGAGTGGAAAGATACTGATGCCGTGAAATTAGCAGTATACTTCCTTGATGCTGTTTTATCTGAATTTATTGATAAAACTGAAGGAAACTACTATCTACAAGGAGCCAGAACTTTTGCTATGCGTCACAGAGCGCTAGGATTAGGAGTTCTAGGATACCATTCTTATTTACAGAAAAATATGATCCCGTTTGAAAGCTTTGAGGCTACTCAGTTCAACGCGAGAGCATTCAGACATATCAAAGAACAGGCTGAGCAGGCTTCAAGAGAGCTTGCCAACATCTATGGAGAACCAGAAGTATTGAAAGGATACGGATTAAGAAATACCACTACAATGGCTATTGCTCCTACCACTTCAAGTTCTGCAATCTTAGGGCAAACTTCTCCGGGAATTGAACCTTTCTCTTCTAACTATTATAAAGCAGGTCTTGCTAAAGGAAACTTTATGCGTAAGAACAAATACCTGGCAAAATTATTGAAAGAAAAAGGACTGGATAACGAAGAAACATGGAGAACAATCATGTTGAACCACGGTTCTGTACAGCACCTGAATGAGCTTACTCCTGAAGAAAAGGCAGTATTCAAAACATTCAAGGAAATCTCGCCTATGGAAGTTATTTCCCAGGCAGCACAGAGACAGCAATACATTGATCAGGCTCAATCTTTGAACCTTCAGATTCCTTCCACAATGCCTGTAAAAGATGTAAACTACCTATACATTGAGGCTTGGAAAAAAGGAGTAAAAACACTTTACTACCAGAGAAGTTCTTCCGTTTCAAAAGAAATGATGGTGAACTTCGTATCATGCTCAAGCTGTGAAGCATAAGATCAAGTAATAAACACGCTATATTTACAAAAGCACGCCGAAAGGTGTGCTTTTGTCGTTATTCAAAATATTCCATAGTATTACAGGGAATCCACTGAAAAAAAATGCTTAATTTTAAAAATTAAAACAGCTTAATATGAAATTCGGACAAGTAGAAGACCCATCAAAAATAGACTTCACCCTTCCAAAAGATCACTCCAGAACCAAGGAAATTTTAAGCCTTAATAAAAAAGGACTGGAAAACATTTCCATCGGATGTGCCAAATGGAACAAAACAGATCTTAAAGGATTCTATCCCAAAGGAACCAAGGATGAGCTTACATATTATGCCACACAATTTAACTCCATTGAATTAAATGCAACCTTTTACGGAATGCCCACGCCGGATCAGGTAAAAACATGGAAAGAAAAAACTCCGGACAACTTCAAATTCTTTCCGAAGATCACCAATACTGTTTCCCATTTCAGAAGACTGATTGACGTTACAGATCCGGTGACTCATTTTGCCTCAGCAGTTATCAATTTTGAAGAAAAACTGGGAATGGCCTTTCTTCAGCTTCATGATAACTTTAAACCTAAAGATTATGACAGACTGGAAAAATTTGTAAAAGAATGGCCCAAAGAAGTTCCTTTAGCAATAGAGCTTAGAAATACAGAATGGTTTACTGACGAGGAAATCCTTAATACAACCTGCGAGCTCTTTGAAGCCCACAACATCACCAATATCATCGTAGATACTGCCGGAAGAAGAGATATGCTTCATATGCGCCTTACAACACCCAACGCATTCATCCGTTATGTAGGAGCCAATGCAGAAAGTGACTATGAAAGGTTGGATGACTGGTTAAAACATCTTAGCCAATGGAAAAAGGACGGTCTTCAAAATCTTTATTTTTTTGTGCATCAAAATATTGAAAAGGCTTCACCTCTTCTGTCTGCCTACTTCATCAAAAAATTGAATGAAGAATGGAAAACCGATATTCATATTCCACAAATGGCCACTGAAAGCACAGGTACTCTTTTTTAGTAAAAAGCAATTATTGAACAGTTTAAAATTTAAATAGACTCATTTTAATTTACGCCTGTAACAGCAATAAAGACCTTTTCATATCTGAAAAATTTATACATTAGAGTACATCATATTTCACAAATAGGATGTACTTAAAAAAATTTGATCATGGACAAGGAAATTTGTAAAATCAGTGTTGCAAGCAACTGGCTTGGCGATGAATATATCTTTTATGAGGATCATACCATCAAAAGAATATATGATAATCACAGTTTAAGCTCCAATAAAACAGAATGGCTGAGACCTAAAGAAATCAGTAAACAAAACAAAGACAAGATTGTGAAGGGCTGTCCGGAAGAATTTAAGGAACAGGTTATGCAAATCTTAGACTACCCTTAATGAGCAACCCTTAATAATTAACAGGTAATGAGTGATTTTTCACGTTACTCATTACCTATCAACTATTTATTTTTATTTTTCTTCAAAAGCAATACGAGATTAAGGAATAAAAGCAGAAAATCTAATGAAATCCAAATTCCTAGCTTAGTGTTCTCATAATTGTAGGCATCAACCTGCTTTTTTGCTGCATCAGAAAGCTTCATGCTTTGGTTAATGTAATTTTGTACCTCCACAATCTGATCTATATTCTTATTAGGAACAGAATGCTGGGAAAAATATACCAGATTCTTTTTACCAAGATAACCCACAATCCAGTACTCGTCAGACTTATCCATCTTCAGGTATTCTACCCTATAATATTCCGGGCGTACTTTTCCGATGTGCTTTGGTTCCAGCGAGATGTTTTTGTCAATCTTATTTACATTGATCAGATAAAAATCCAGAGTTTGTGGAAGTTTATTAATTACCTGCAGCCCTACGGAGTTATCTACAAATGCTACAGCACTTTTTTTGATAAACCAATAGGTAAAAACAGAGATGGACGAAACCACCGTTACAATACGGAACAACCTTGCCCATTTTGCCATTCTTCCTGATTTTATTTTATACAAAATCAAGGAAAGGATACAAGCCCAAAAGATAACAAGAATGAAAAATACCATACTGCAAAGATACTGATTTCAGAATTTTTCAGAGAATGTTAATCCACATTCCACTCTTTATAAAACTGATCAAGGAAATTCAGCATATAATTATGTCTTTCTTCAGCCATTTTTTTCCCTTTTTCAGTATTCATAAGGTCCTTTAGAAGCAATAGTTTTTCATAAAAATGATTCACGGTTGTTCCATTAGACTTCTTATACTCTTCTTTAGACATGCCTAGCTTCGGCTCAACTTCAGGGTCATACATTGGATTATTTTTAAATCCTCCAAAATTGAACGTTCTGGCAATTCCAATAGCCCCAATGGCATCAATACGGTCTGCATCCTGTACAATCTGCAACTCCAAAGATGGATTTTCAGGGGCATCTCCTCTATTTTTAAAGGAAATATTTTCAATTACATATAAAACTTTTTCAATAGTTTCATCAGGAACATTCTGCTGCTCCAAAAACGCTCTTGATATTTTGGGGGCAAGGGTTTCATCCCCATTATGGAATTTAGGATCAGCAATATCATGCAGTAGTGCAGATAACTCTACAACTTCCTGATTACAATTTTCTGTTTCTGCTATTTTTTTAGCCAGTTTCCAGACTCTTTCGATGTGAAACCAATCGTGTCCTGCTTCGGCTCCTTCTAGTTTTTCCTTTACAAATTCTACGGTGTTGTCAATCGTACTTTTCATTTATCTATCAGTTCATTTAAAATAATATCCCAAAGTTTATGATTGTAACTTCTAAAAAAATTAATGTGTCCTATTTCTTTTTTCTCAGATTCGGAGGTTTTTACAAGTCTGTAGGTTGGTTTAAGGTTGGGATAGGTTGTATTCAATAAGCTTAATACTCCCTTTTCTGTCAGCCAGACATCATCCTCCGCACGAATTACAAAGACTTTTTGTGTTAATTTTTTAGAATAATCATCAATCTTTTCCAACAATCGGTTGGTAGATTTCTTATTTAAAATTAAGGTTCTCCAGTCATATGCGCAATTTTTTGGAAGACTTTCTCCAAGTCCAAACCAATTTGCAGGAAAATAACCTAATAACGAAGTGGTTACAGGCTGAACAATTCCAAATCCCAAATAGGCTTCGATTTTGGTTTTCAACTTTAGATTACCAACAAAAGCATTTTGAGTTCCTACAAAAACAAATTCTTCAAACATTTCAGAATCATCATTCATTCCTAAAATCAAGGCGCCCACAGAATGGCCCAGACAATATTTTCTATAATCAGAAAACTCGGTTTTGATGTACTCAGTTAATGTTTTATAATCCCGTGATCCCCAAACTCTCATAGAACTATGAAAGCCTTTCATATTCTTTGGCTTAGAAAGTCCGATTCCGGTATAATCGTAGGTTATTACTGTAAAACCCTGCTCAGAAAAATAATTGGCAAATGAAAAATACACCTGTTGTTTCACACCAGTAGCAGAGTTAATCAACAGCAGTTTTCCATTATTTTTTTCGGGTTGAAAAAGATGTATAGCTAGAGAAGCATGGTCTTTTGTGGTAAGTATTAGTTTTTCCATAGATAAAAGAAAAAATCCACTATAAAAGTGGACATTTTCAATATATTTTTATGTTAAGTTTCTAAGTTTTGATATGTCGCAAATAGCTTTAGGACATAAAATCTGATCTTCTTGGCAATCCTGTCTGAGATCCTTTACCTTCAGAAACTCTTGAAGAAACCTCATTTCCAAATTTCACGCATTCTTCAATGGAATTTCCATGACAAAATGCGATGGCAAAACCTGATGTAAATGCATCTCCCATTCCCATCTTATAAACAGTTTTATCTTTATCGTTTCTGTAGTATTTCATTTCTGTTCCATCAAAGTAAATGGTAGAATTGGAATCATCCCTTACAAAAACCTTATTAAAGTATTTCTTCAGTACCTCTTCTCTCTGTTCTTCACCAAAAATGATATAAAGTTCACTACTTTTGGTTACGATAAAATCTACTGCTTCCAGAATTTCATCACTTACCCTCATGGCAGGAGAAGCATACAACCCTACTTTTTTACCATATTTCTTTGCTTTTCTTACGGTATACTCTACTACTTCCATAGAAACTTCAAGCTGCACAAGGACAAGATCAGAAGTATGAAAATACCGGTCTGCCTCGTCAATATGGGATGTATTAAGATATTTATTAGCTGCAGGCACTACTACAATAGCCGCATTACCCTCAGAAGTCGTTACATAAGCAGTACCTGTAGATTCTTTATCTGTTTCATGCACAAAACCTACATTCACGCTTTCGCTTACCAGATTTCTCATGATTTGCTGTCCCAGAGGATCCATTCCTACACAACCTATAAAGTAAACACTCGCTCCCAATCTTGCGGTACCTACTGCCTGATTAGCACCTTTTCCTCCAAAATAACTTTCTGAATTCACAGCCAGAACTGTTTCATTAGGCAAAGGGAGTTTATCGGTTTCTAAAACAAGATCTATTGAGGAACTTCCTACAACAATAATTTGGGGTTGATCTGATGAGAAATTCATTGTGTTTTATATTAGTTTTAAAATTTATAACAGACGAAATTTCATGCCAAAAGTAACTAATTTTTATTTAACTTATTTCAATAAATTCAGTAATAATTTTCACCGGCGATTGATCTTTACTATAAGCAATATAGCTGGCATAGAAACCTTCTCCATAACCGGTCTCAAAAGCGAATATAGTTCCGGGATGAGCAGCTGATGGTTTCAAAAATGCATATTGATCTATGGCACCGTTTTCATCAAAGAAATATTCATGGAAAAATTCTTCATAGATTCCCATAAAATCTGCGCCTTTGTTATGATATAGCTTTTGCTCCAGATCATTAAGGCTATTTTGGGTATCTACATCCATAAAACATCCCATTCCACTTTCTACAGGATATCCAAAAACCTCTTCTTTTGCGAGTTCTTTGATATTTTGCCCTGCTGTAGTGGCAAGCTTCCAGTCTGTAATTTCGTCATTACCGAATACGATTTCTGCATAAGCAACACAGTTGCTTTCTCTTTCTTTATGAAGCATTACCGAGAATTCTCCTTTCGGAAAAACTGTAGAAAAAGGGAGCATATCATTCGTAATTAACGGATCACAGGCTACTAGCTTTCCACTGGAAAGATAGATTTTTCCTACCTCAAAACTTTCTAACAAAGGGCTTTCTACGAAGTCCTTCGAAAATAGTTTTTTAATGTTTTCTATATGTGTCATTTTATATCTTTTCTTAAACCATCAGGCTGGATACAAGTTTTCATCTGTACCCAGCCTGATATTAAGACAACGTGTTGTCTCTATTTTAAATTTACAAACTTTTCAGCTTCTCTTCCAAGATCGCAATCTTGTCAATAGCATCTTTTTGTTTTTTACGTTCAACGTCTACAACTTCTGGTTTTGCATTGGCAACAAACTTTTCGTTGGAAAGTTTCTTTTCTACTGAAATAAGGAATCCTTTTAAGTACTTTAATTCTTCTTCAGTTTTTGTTTTTTCTTCTCCTAAGTCTAAGTTTTCACTTAAAGGAATAGAAACCTCAGTAGCTCCTACCAGGAAAGTAAAGCTTGGCTTATCTGTTTTTTGCCCGAAGTTAATTTCAGAAACGTTCGCCAGTTTTCTTACGATTGCTTCATTGGCAAATTCTGCAGCGTTTGTAAATACCTCTACTGCTTCTCTTGGTGAAATTCCTTTGGTCTGACGATAGTTTCTAACTCCGGAGATCAATTCTTTTGAAATTTCAAAGTTCTTAATTACTTCTTCGCTGAACTCATCTGCATTTTTCTGCTGGGCAATAACAAGAGCATCATCAATACTTCTCTCTGAAATTAAATGCCAAATTTCTTCCGATTGGAAAGGCATAAACGGATGAAGTAATTTCATCAATTCTTCAAAGAAAATAATCGTTCTGTCATAAACCTCCTTAGAAATTCCCTCTCCATAGTTTGGCTTGATTGCTTCAAGATACCAACCACAAAAATCATCCCAAATTAATTTATAAATCAAATGAAGTGCATCTGAAATTCTGAATTTCTCGAATTGATCATTGATCTCAACAATTGTTTTGTTTAATTTGTTTTCAAACCATTCGATAGCCTGGTGATCTGTAGCAATTGCCGGCTTATCTTCATGGTTCCACATGTTGATCAAACGGAAAGCACTCCAGATTTTCGTCATGAAGTTTCTTCCCTGAAGCATTAAATCTTCATCAAAAAGAAGGTCGTTTCCTGCAGCTGAACTCAATAGAATCCCTACACGAACACCATCTGCACCATATTTATCCATCAATTCAAGTGGATCCGGAGAGTTTCCTAAAGATTTTGACATCTTTCTTCTCTGCTTATCTCTTACAATTCCTGTAAAGTAAACATTTTTAAACGGAACCTCTTTTCTGTATTCCAATCCGGCCATGATCATTCTCGCTACCCAGAAGAAAATAATGTCCGGACCTGTAACCAGGTCAGATGTAGGATAGTAATAGTTGATATCTTTATTTTCAGGATCAAGTAATCCATCAAATACAGACATTGGCCACAACCAAGATGAGAACCAGGTATCCAGTGCATCGTCATCCTGTCTAAGGCTTTCTGTTGTTAAATCCTGATTTCCTGTTTTTTGTTTTGCTAATACTAAAGCTTCTTCCTTAGTTTCGGCAACTACAAAATCCTCATCTCCTGTACCATAATAGTATGCAGGAATCTGCTGTCCCCACCAAAGCTGACGGGAAATATTCCAGTCACGGATGTTTTCCATCCAGTGTTTGTAGGTATTTTTAAACTTCTCAGGATAGAACTTCACCTCATCATCCATTACTACATCCAATGCAGGTTTAGCAATTTCAGACATCTTAAGGAACCACTGTACTGAAACCTTTGGTTCAATAACAGCTCCGGTTCTTTCGGAAGTTCCTACTTTATTTACATAATCTTCTGCTTTTAGTAAAAGATCTTTTTCTTCTAATTCTTTTGCGATTTGCTTTCTTACCTCAAATCTGTTTTTCCCTGCATAATGTAGACCATGCTCGTTAAGGTTTCCGTCATCATCTAAAGCATCAATCATTTTCAACTGGTGCTTTTGCCCGATTTCATAGTCATTGATATCATGCGCCGGAGTAATTTTCAAGGCACCTGTTCCGAACTCAATGTCCACATATTCGTCTTCAATAATAGGAATTACTCTATCTACGATAGGTACAATTACGTTTTTACCTTTTAGGTGGGCATATCTTTCATCATTAGGATTGATACATACCGCAGTATCCCCGAAAATTGTTTCAGGACGTGTTGTAGCAACTGAAAGAAACTCTTCAGATCCTTCAATTTTATATTTAAGGAAATATAATTTTCCGTTCTGCTCTTTAAATATTACCTCTTCATCTGAAATATTGGTCTTCGCTTCCGGATCCCAGTTTACCATTCTGTAGCCTCTGTAGATTAATCCTTTATTGTAAAGATCTACAAAGCTTTTGATAACCTGTTGAGAAAGCTTTTCCTCCATCGTAAAACGGGTTCTGTCCCAATCACAAGAACAACCTAATTTTTTAAGCTGCTCAAGGATAGTTCCTCCATATTTATTCGTCCATTCCCAAGCGTGCTCAAGGAACTGTTCACGAGTAATATCTGACTTATTGACCCCTTCAGACTTCAATTTAGCAACAACTTTAGCTTCGGTAGCAATTGAAGCGTGATCTGTTCCCGGAATCCAACAAGCATTAAACCCGCGCATTCTTGCACGACGGACCAGAACATCTTGAATGGTATTGTTCAACATATGCCCCATGTGTAGTATCCCCGTAACGTTTGGCGGAGGGATAACAATGGTATATGGTGGTTTGTCATTAGGCTCTGAGTGGAAATACTTGTTTTCCAACCAGTAATTGTACCATTTTTGTTCTGTTTCCTGTGGATTGTACTTTTCTGAAATCTGCATAAATTCTATTTCTTTGGCTTGCAATTTGCAAAAATAGTCTAAAGAAAAAAATTTTTAAGCATGAATTAAAATAATTTTTAACTTTGTTTCACAAAATTTATCTAACAAACATATTAACATTCAAGAATATGAAGAAATTAATCGCAGGAATTGCATTATTCGGAACATTTGCTCTTGCATCTGCACAAACTATTACATTTGATAAAACTACTTTCGACTATGGTACTATTAAGCCTAGCTCTGACGGTACAAGATTTTTCACAGTAACCAATACTGGTGACAAGCCTTTGATTATTTCAAATGTAAAACCATCTTGTGGATGTACAACTCCTGAATTCAGCCAAGACCCGATCATGCCAGGAAAATCTGCTAAGATCAAGGTTGGATACAACACTGCCCTTACAGGAGGTTTCAACAAAATGATCGAAGTTTTTTCTAACGACCCTGCAAACAGCAGAAGCGTAATCTATATTAAAGGTAACGTAGATGCTAATGCTCCTGAGCCAAAAGTATTGACTCCTGCAGAGCAGAAAGAAGCTGCTAAAGCTGAGAAGAAAGCTGCTAAACTAGCTAAAAAAACTGCTGCAAAGTAAGCTCTACTTAAAAAAATAAAGAAACCGCCTCCACTGAGGCGGTTTTTTTATTACATTTATGTAAGAGTAGATCAGAGACATACAACAATCTTTTAATATTAAACAAAATATGGACACCAATTTCTCAGATGATTTTAAAGTAAACGGAAAATTCTCAATAAAAAAAGCATCAACATCCTATCAGGGAAAGCTCACTAAAGAAGAGGGAACTCAATTATTGATTCAGGAAAAAGAAAAGCTTCGTGAGTTGCAGGAAAGACTTTATGCGGATGGTAGCCAATCTCTTCTGGTTGTACTTCAGGCAATGGATGCTGCGGGAAAAGACAGCATGATAGAACATGTTTTTGGAGGAGTAAATCCGCAGGGATGTAATGTTACCAGCTTTAAGACACCGAGTTCTAAAGAATATTCTCATGATTTTTTGTGGAGGCATTATCTGGCATTGCCTCAAAAAGGAATGATCGGAATCTTTAACCGTTCCCACTACGAAAGTGTTTTGGTCTGCAAGGTTCATCCTGAATATAATTTAAGTGAAAAAACATGGTCCTCAGTAAAGGATTTTGACGATAAATTTTGGGAAAACCGCTATGAAAGTATCCGAAATTTCGAAAAACATCTTGCTCAGAATGGAACAACCATTATCAAAATATTCCTGAATGTATCCAAGGACGAACAAAAGAAAAGACTGCTAGACAGAATTAATGAACAGGAAAAAAACTGGAAATTCTCTGCTGCTGATCTTCCTGAAAGGGCTTTATTCAGCCAATATATGGAAGCTTATGAAACAGCTATTAACGAAACTTCCAAAGATCATGCTCCATGGTATGTGCTTCCTGCGGACAATAAATGGTTTGCAAGAGTAGCTGCTGTTCAGATCATTATTGACACTTTGGAGAAAATGAACCTGAAATATCCAAAGCTTTCAGAAAAAGACAAAGAGGACCTTCAAAAGGCTAAACAGCAATTATTGAGTGAAAAATAGAGTAAGATTAAAAAAATAATTATGATTGAAATACTTTCGTGAATTGAAATTGACAAGTTTTTTCATTTTAAAATCATAATAGCAGTAAAAACTCAGAAAATAAGCTAATAAAATAATAATTGGGATTGTAACAATCTAAAAATGATAAATAGACAGTACCCATTACCTTAAAAAAACACAAAATGATTTCAAAAGAGACTTTCTATAAAACGTTTTTCCTAGAAAATGTAAATAAGTTTTTTCAATACATCGAAGACGCTGAAAGATTTTCAACAGAAAATTTTTATAATAGATATCATAAAATAATTGGCCATCCATATTATATGACAATGGCTTATGATGAACCACTAAATGGATATTCATCGTATCTTGATTTTGGAAGATTAAAACATCAAATTGAAAATGAGGACTTTTTATTCTGTACGTTTGCAGAAAATATAAACTTCTTGGCTTCAATATATTGGTCAGGCACTTACATAGACAGACAGGTAAGCGGAATAAGGCGATTACTTAAAGCCAAGTTGAAAGAAAAAGAAATTGGTTATGACAAAAAGAAATATAAGGAAAAGACTGATGCTCTTGAACTCAACAGAAAACATTATGGGAATGTGCTTCAAACAGGTTATAAGTTTTTACTTTTAGAAGAAGAGTTAAACAGAAAATACGGCTATAAAATATGTTATATAATTCGAAGGTCAGCACTTTACATATCATATGATTTACCTGATATAATGATTTATTATTTTATTATACCAGAAAATGAAATAGAAACATTTCAAAGTTATAAGTCAGACACATTTCATATTTATACCAGTGAATTATTTGAAAATACAGATTTGGTAGAAGAAATGAATAATTACTGTAATCGCTTCAACAATCCCAATTTACCTTATGACATAGTAAACAATTGGTGTGATATAGCTAAAAAAATTGAAAAGGGAATTTATCCACAAAAAGATGCGAAAGGAAATCTCATAATCAAGGCGAGTAGTTTATAAGGGTTTCACAAAATACAGGGTAAGTACTAAATTAATGCCAGTCCTTTTATTACATTAATTATTTGAAATAAGAAAAAACGAGAAAATCTATAAGCCGGATTTTGTACTTCCGAAGAAGTGCTTGTTATTTATCTACGCTTTACATTGCTGCAAAACTTGAGCTGATTACCCCTCGGTTTTCAGGACGAGCCGCCCCTATTTCCATTGCTGAAAAGAACCGATATACTTACCATTGCACCGCAAAGAGTTTACCTGGTTTCACTACAGCCGAACTGTACCTGCTTTCTGTTGCACTTGTCCTACCCTCACGGGTGACGGATGTTATCCGCTTTGCTGCTCTATGGTGTCCGGACTTTCCTACCCCTGCCGAAACAGGAATCAACAAGCCGATTTTCTCGTGGGCGCAAAGATACATAAATTTCGTGGTAAAAGGGTGAAAAGATGAAACAGCAAAGGGATTGGGGTGAGAAAAACTTTTTTATTGAACCTATCTGATTCCCAACAATTTGCATGATATTGATAAAATCAGCAGACTTATATTCTTTCATTAACTACTTTATTTTCAACATTATTGTTTATTTATATTTCGTGATTTTACCTTTTCGTGATTTTGGAATTATTATTCTTCATCAATTACTACATTATTGTTATCTTCGTGCCATTATACATCTATGAATTCCAGAGAAAAAGAATTTGCGCAACTTATCAAAGATAATCAAGGCCTGATTATCAAAGTATCGCGCTTATATACCAATTCCCTGGAAGATGAGGAGGATCTTTTTCAGGAGATCGTCCTGCAACTTTGGAGAAGTTATGATTCTTTTAAAGGAAATTCAAAGATTTCCACATGGATGTACCGTGTAGCGCTTAATACCGCCATTACTCTTTTTAGAAAAAAAAGCAAAAGCCTTCCTACCAATGAACTGGATATCAACCACAAAGATTTTGTGGAAGATGATGATGAGAAACAACAACAGATATCGCTTTTGTATACTGTGATCAAGACTCTTCCGAATATAGAGAGAGCCATTGTCATGATGTATCTTGACGATCTGCCTTACAAGGATATTGCAGAAAACCTCGGAATCACTGAAGTTAATGCACGTGTGAAAATGAACAGATTAAAGAAAACCCTTAAAGAACAGATGGAAAAATATGCCTGAATTTGATTTAGATAGCTTTAAGAAAACATGGCAGGAACAACCTGTACAGCCAAAATATGACAACAGTGAGATTCTTCAGATGCTGAATAGAAAGTCACGCAATTATGTAAAGTATATTTTCTGGATCAGTGTTGTAGAATTTTTGTTCTTTTCTGTTTTGGGCTTATTCTACTTCTTTCAGGAGGAAGAATCTGATAGTTTCCGCAAAATGCTGGAAAGATTAGGGGCTCAGGAGGCACCTGAAGTTGAGAATAACTTTGGCCACGTTTATTTAGCTATAAAAGTGTTGAGCTTATTGATTACGGCTTACTTTGTCTTAAAATTCTACCAGAATTACCGAAAAATAAAGATTGAAGAAAATCTTAAAGGACTTATTACCAGAATTATTAGTTTCAAAAAAACGGTAAATGCCTTTATTCTTATCAGTATTGTATTGCTGATTGCGTTTACTTTTGTATTGACTGCTTTTATATTTTATACACTGAGCTCTCAAAATATACAGCCTACGAATTCTAATCTTACCATCATTATTGTTGGCATTACCATCAGTACATTACTGGCTGTTTCCATGATTTGGTTTTACTATAGATTGGTATATGGAAGTATCATTAAAAAACTTGATAAAAACCTGAAGCAGCTTAAAGAAATAGATTCCCAGGAAAATTAATATCCATAGGCTATAGTTCAAGATATAATTGTTAATTTTATTTAACCAAATCTTATACTATGCCTTTATCTTATGTGTATGGAACTTCTGAGGTTCCATTATTAGGACAGACTATTGGAGGAAACCTTAAAAGTACTGTCGAAAAATACCCCAATCAGGAAGCACTTGTCTGTGTTCATCAGGGCTACAGAGCTACTTATCAAGAATTTTACAACCAAACGACTGCCATTGCAAAAGCCCTTTTATTTTTAGGTGCAAAATCTGGTGACCGAATTGGGATATGGTCTTCCAATCGTTATGAATGGGTTCTTTTACAATATGCAACGGCCAGAATCGGAACTATTTTGGTTAATATCAATCCGGCATACAGAACTCATGAGCTAACTTATGTCCTGAATCAGTCTGAAGTACGTTTCATTTTCTCTTCCTTACATTTTAAAAGCAGTAATTACAAGGAAATGGTAGAATACGCCAAGGAGGTGTGCCCTACCCTTGAACATGAAATTTTCTTTGATGATAACTGGGAAGACTTTGTCAATAACGGACAGGATATTTCGGATGAAGTCCTGCATAGCTTCGAAGAACATGTACAATTCGATGATGCAGTGAATATTCAATATACTTCAGGAACAACCGGCTTTCCCAAAGGAGTAACACTTTCCCATCACAATATTTTAAACAATGGTTATTTTATCGGTATAAGATTAAAGTATACGGAAAAAGACCGTGTCTGCATACCTGTACCATTTTATCACTGCTTTGGAATGGTGATTGGAAATATCTGCTGTACCACTCATGGTGCCTGCATGGTTATTCCTAATGACAGCTTTGATCCAGACATTACTTTAAAGGCTGTTTCTGATGAAAAATGTACTTCATTATATGGAGTTCCTACCATGTTCATTGCTGAACTTGCAGTAAAAGATTTTGACACCTACGATTTTTCAAGTCTAAGAACTGGTGTGATGGCAGGCTCAGTGTGCCCTCCAGAAATCATGAAAAAAGTGGAAAGCCTGATGAATATTAAAGAAATGAGCATCTGTTATGGAATGACAGAAACGTCTCCTGTTTCCACACAGACTTTAATTGGTACTTCCTTGGAAAAACAGGTCAGCACTGTAGGAACTGTTCAGGACCATCTTGAAATAAAGATCATTGATGAAAATGGAAAAGTGCTACAACGGGGTGAACATGGTGAGCTTTGTACAAGAGGCTACTCAGTCATGCTAAAATACTGGAATGATCCTGAAAACACAAAAAAGGTACTGGATGATGCCCGCTGGATGCATACCGGAGATATGGCTGTAATGGATAAGGATGGGTATATTACGATTTCCGGAAGAATCAAGGATCTTATTATTCGGGGAGGAGAAAATATCTCTCCAAAAGAAATTGAAGACTTTTTATACACCTATACCCATATTTTAGATGTTCAGATTATTGGAGTTCCCAGTGAAAAATTTGGAGAGGAGGTAATGGCATGGGTAAAAGTAAGAAAAGGGTTCTCTATTACAGAAGAGGAACTGAAAGACTACTGCAAAGGAAGAATTGCTCATTATAAAGTTCCGAAGTATTGGAAGTTTGTGGATGAGTTCCCGATGACCATTTCAGGAAAAATAAGAAAGGTAGAAATGCGGGAAATTTCTATGAAAGAACTAGGATTGGGAACTAAAGTTTAATCGGTAATATCCCAACCACAAAGTCATATTTCTTTTGAAACACTTAATTCCTTTTAATCGGAATCTAATATAAAAGTGATTGATCAGATGGTTTTTACCTATTTTTTATGATTTTGTATAAAAACAAAAAAAGCATTTCAATTGAAATGCTTTTTTTATTATTTAAAGTTCTTTTCTTAATCTGGCAACCGGAATATTGAGCTGCTCACGATATTTTGCAATCGTTCTTCTGGCAATATTATATCCCTGTTCTTTTAGAATCACCACTAAGGCATCATCTGTCAGAGGTTTTCTCTTATTTTCTTTATCAATGACTTCCTGAAGATGAGTTTTAATTTCTTTAGTAGAAACTTCTTCACCATCATCATTCGTTAAGCTGTCTGAGAATAGATCCTTAAGGTAGACAATTCCATTAGGGGTGTCTGCATATTTACTTTTCACCACCCTTGAAATGGTAGAGATATCAAACCCAGTAATGTCTGCAACATCTTTCAAGATCATTGGTTTCAGAGATTTTTCGTCCCCGGTAATGAAATAATCTTTCTGGAACTTAACAATAGCCGTTATAGTTTGCAACAGCGTATTCTGACGCTGATTAATGGCATCAATATACCATTTGGCAGCATCCAGTTTTTGCTTGATGAATAAAGCGGCCTGCTTATGCTCAGAAGATTTTTTATCGTGTGAGTAAGTGGTAAGAATATCTTTATATTCCTCAGAAACCCTTAACGTAGGCGCATTCTTACTGTTAAGCATAGGAATTACCAATCCATCTTTCACCTGAATCACAAAGTCCGGAATAATTTCCTGGTTGATCGTGATGGTTTGTGTATCAAAGTTTCCTCCAACTTTTGGCGATAGTTTAGAAATTTCATCCAATGCATCTTTCAGATCATCTTCTTCAATATCGTACTTCTGGATAATCTTGTTGTAATGCTTATTGGTAAGCGCATCAAATTGATGTCTCAAAATACTAGCTGCCAAAGAAACAGCTTTATCTGAGCTTACTTTCTTTTCAATCTGTAATAATAAACATTCCTGAAGTCCTCTTGCTCCTACACCGGATGGATCCAACTTTTGAACATAGTTTTCCAAAATGTCTTCTACCTTTTCTTTTGTAGTATAGATTCCTTGTGAGAAAGCTAGATCATCCACAATAGATTTAATCTCTCTTCTCAAATATCCGTCTGTATCTAAGTTTCCGATTAGATATTCTGCAATCTTCAGGTCTTCATCACTGATATTTACCAGGTGAATCTGTTCCATCAGATAATCATATAATGACTGTCCTTCTGTTAAAAGGCTTTCGTTGTCAAATTCTTCATCATCCGGAGAGTAGTTGCTGGATGCGGTTTTATAGCTAGGTTCGTCGTCGTAAAGATATTCATTAACGTCGAAGTCTGTTTCAATGCTTTCTGTACCCTCATCCTGATAAGCGTCTTCCAGGGAAGAATATTCATCTTCCTTAGAATCCTCCTTTGCAATTTCCAAAGCAGGGTTCTCTTCTAACTCTCTCTCCAACTCCTCTTCAAATTCAAGAGTATGAAGCTGAATAAGCTTCATCAACTGGATCTGCTGAGGGGCCAGCTTCTGTCCTAATTTGAGTTGTAAGTGTTGTTTAAGCATATTCGTATTTACGTTTTAACATAACATATTCTACGAATTTAATAAATTTATTTGATAAAAAATGCATTTAGCATGATTTTTGCATTATACTCTCTACATAATAAACTATAGAAAAATAAAAAAAGCCTTAAACAGATGTTAAGGCTTTTTTTTATATCTCTAGAATTCAGCGCTTTTCGGCGTTCTTGGGAAAGGAATCACATCTCTGATGTTGGTCATTCCTGTTACGAAAAGAACCAGTCTTTCCAATCCTAAACCGAAACCTGCATGAGGTACAGAACCGAATTTTCTGGTATCAAGGTACCACCAAAGTTCGTGCTCATCTACATGCATATCTGCCATTTTCTGTTTTAAAACATCTAATCTTGCTTCTCTTTCTGATCCACCGATGATCTCACCAATACCAGGGAAAAGAACATCCATAGCGGCAACGGTTTTATTGTCTTCGTTCAGCTTCATATAGAAAGCCTTAATTTCCTTTGGATAATCGAACAATACAACCGGACACTCAAAATGTTTCTCTACTAGGTATCTTTCGTGCTCAGACTGAAGATCTGCTCCCCAGCTCTCCACCGGATAAGCAAATTTTCCTTTTTTGTTTTCTTTTGAGTTCAATAAAATCTCAATAGCTTCTGTATAACTTACACGCTTGAAACGCTTAGCAATTACGTTTTCAAGTTTTTCGATAAGTCCTTCTTTTGCTCTTTCCTTTTCTGGTTTTGTCTTTTGTTCTTCTTCAAAACGCTTGTCCAGGAATTCAAGATCGTCTTTACAGTTATCCAATACATACTGGATTACATATTTTAGGAAATCTTCCGCCAGGTCGATGTTATCTTCAAGGTTGTTGAATGCCACTTCCGGTTCAATCATCCAGAACTCAGCAAGGTGTCTTGTTGTGTTTGAATTTTCAGCACGGAAAGTTGGTCCGAAAGTATAAATTCTTCCTAGTCCCATTGCTGCAGTTTCTCCTTCAAGCTGTCCTGAAACGGTAAGGTTAGTCTTTTTTCCGAAGAAATCCTGTGCAAAATCAATTTCACCTTCTTCAGTTCTTGGCATATTGTTCAGGTCAAAGTTTGTTACTCCAAACATTTCACCTGCTCCTTCTGCATCTGCCCCTGTAATTACGGGTGTGTTAATATAGAAGAATTGGTTTTTGTTAAAGAATGAATGAACAGCAAAGCTGACAGCGTGACGTACTCTGAAAACAGCTCCAAAAAGATTGGTTCTGAATCTTAAGTGTGCCTGCTCACGAAGCTTCTCCAGGCTATGTTTTTTAGGCTGAAGAATGGTACTTTGAAGTTCTTCTGTAAAGTTATCTCCTAAAACAATGATCTTTTTAGCAACAATTTCTACAGACTGTCCTGCTCCCTGACTTTCTACCACTTCACCAACTACTTTAAGGGAAGAAGCTGTACTAATATTCTTGATGATTTCTTCATCAAAATTTTCGAAATCAACAACTATTTGCAAATTATTAATAGTAGATCCATCATTAAGGGCTATAAAGCGATTTGCACGGAATGATCTAACCCATCCGTAAACTGTAATGTCATGATGTAATACTTTCTTGTAATCCTTTAGGATTTCTTTGATCGTTTGCTTTTTCATTTGTTGATAATAAATTTTCGTATAAAAATTAATGTTTGCAAAGTTACAAAAAAACGGCGCAACTTGATGATTGCGCCCTCTTTAAAAATCATTTATCAATTATTTAACCCATTAGTTAAAGAAAATAGACTTTTTTCTCTGTTTTCCGTTCCTGATTTTCAGGGCATGATAGCAGCTGGGCACATCATATTGCCATTGTGGAAGAAACAAAATAATGAGGATAACATCAATGTGAGAAATTAACCCCAGAATGACTGCAAGACTGAAGGTCCATCCTGCTTCCTGAAAACCTATGAGGTAGGTAAATGCCAACAGCAGACTTAATCCCCACATTTTTGCTAAAAAAGCATGAGTACAGGTTTCCTTTCCAAACTTCCAGATACTGATGATGTAACATAAAGCCTCCATGATAAAGATCAGCAGAATACCTTTCCATTCATTACTGATCAGCTCAGGATTCAACAAATAGGAAGCAAATCCCAGAGACAACCAGAAAATAAGATCTGTCTGACTGTCTAACCGCCTCAGTTTTTCTGAAGAAACGCCTGTTTTTCGGGCAATAATTCCATCAAAAATATCGGTTAACAAACCAAAGTACATCAAAATCAGAATATACTTGCGGGCTGATTCTCCCATATAATATCCCAGATACAGAATTACAAAAGCAGTAATAAAACGGGATAGAATCAATAAATAAGGAATATTTTTCATTTTATATTTTTTTAAAAATTAATGAGGGGTAAACTTCTCTTATGATTTTTGTTCCATATTCCTATTTGAAGCCCCTTGATTTTTTTAGATCTGTTAAGAATACCAATCTGAACACCTTTCATTTCGTTTGAATAGTTACTAAGCCCTATCTGTACCCCTTGCGCCTTTTCAGAAGCATTAAAACCTGATATACTTAAACCTTTCATTGCCACTACATCATTTCCTATTACAGAAATCAGAACTCCGTTTCCTTTGTCTATGAAATTCATCCAGCCCGCTACTGAAACCCCACTTACTTTTTGTCCATAATTGTAAAGGGAAATAGATACACCATGATGAATTACTTTTTTATCATATCCTGCACTAGAAATTGTAAGCCCGTTTACGATGAGGGAAACACCATCATCTCTTTGCTTGCTTGGGTCTTTAAACATCCAGATCAAAATTCCCAAGGGATTTGGCTCAAGATTAAAACCATTAATTTTCTGAGTACTTCTTGCATGATTATCTAATAAACTCCCTCCTAATCCTATGGCGATTCCGTTTACTTCTTTTACTTTTCCGCTCAAAGGGGTTAGTGAAATTATTTTATTCTTTACAACCGACAGAGAGTCCTGTCCGTATAGCGCTCCTTGCCATAAAAAGAAGCCTATAATTAGTGATATTGTTTTCATAAGTTTTTCTTTTCTTGTTTTTTAAAATTCCAGTTGATTAAAGGAAGTTTTCTTTTCCCGTTTTCATTCCATGCTCCAATCTGTATCCCTCGAAAATCTTTGCAGCTGTTGTAAAGCCCAATCTGAAGTACCCTACATTTCTGGCCTATATTCGCCAATGGAGCCACAGAAATCCCTTTTATTTCATGATGTAAATTGAAAAAAGGAGAAAGAGCAGCCCCATTTGTAATGGCATACGTATTTATATTGCTTGAGACATTCACCTCCAAACCATTGGTAACTGTAGGCTCCATATTGATGAGTGACAGCTGAACTCCATTAATTTTGTTCATCTTATTCTCAGGGATAATTCCATAATCATTATTTAAGCTCCATTTACCTGCATCAGGTAAATACACTAGCAGCAATGCAGGAAAGAAAAGCCCAACCGGGTTAACCCCCATTCCCAGTCCATTCGTTTTTTTAGGAATAATCTTTTCGTCTTCATCAAAATACTTAAACATCACTCCGTTTACATTTCTCACATTCTTTGAAGGCGAAGCTCCAATAAATCTGGGTTTCAAAGAATCTGTCTTTATACTGTCTGATGCATAGATCAAACTATTAAGAAAAAGAACCATTAATATTACTATTCGTGTTTTCATAACTCATAATTTTTAAATTATAATTCAAAATTATCCGCAGAATAACCAATTCCGAATGTGAAAAAAAATTAAAAAAAATACTACATTTGTGAAAATCACAAAATCATGCATCAGGAAGCTTTATTAAAGGAGATCCGAAGAAAAATCGGGGACAGGTCTTTGAATGATGAGATTGCTAATATTCTCAATATCAGCTATGATGCAGCCCATCGTAGGACTTCTCTGAAAGCAAAATTCAGCTTTGAAGAAGCGTTGGAACTGGCCAGATATTATCAAATTTCGCTGGACCAGTTTCTGGGCACAGAAAATCAATTGGTTGTGAAGAGAACACAGCCGGTAAGAACCACAGAAGACCTTTTAAATTACTTTGAGAATTCGCTTAAGATTCTAAATGTTTTTCAGAATATAACAGATTCCAAGGTATTTTATTCCGCCAAGGATATTCCGTTTTTTTATACTATTTCCGATACAATTCTTTCCCGCTTTAAGTTTTATGTCTGGATGAATTTATTAAATCAGGATAAGTTTTTAAGTCCTTTTCATGAGTTTACCATGGAGTATCATTCTGTAAAAAATGAAATGCTCAAGGATTTATATGACAAGCAAAATGTGACAGAAATATGGAATGATACTACAATCATGAGTGCTTTAAGGCAAATTTCCTTTTATTTCGAAATTGGATTATTAAAAGGAAGTGATGCCTGCCTGATTCTGGATGATCTTAAAAAATTACTGGAAGGGATTGAAAATAAAACACTGGAAAAAACTAATTTTCAGATATATGTGAATGATTTAGTAATTTTAAACAACAGTATTTTATTTAAAAATGAGCAGCAATGTTCTTTTTTTGTTCCTTTCAGCATGTTTGGATATATGATGACTAATGATAAGCTCACTTGTGAAGATTCTCTGAGTTATTTTGAACATCAGATCAAAAACTCAAAGTCTTTAAATGAGTCCGGAAACCGTGAAAGGAAAGTATTTTTCAATAAAATGTATGAACAGATTGAACGGTTAAAACAAAATTTATCATGAATACTTTACGTAACGGCGAATATTTTGGTCAGACCAATGAGCTTGTTAATTTGGAAGGATTAATCATTACAGATACTGAATATACGCACCCTTACGTAGATTGGCATTATCATGAAAATGCATATTTTACTTTTTTGCTTCAGGGAAATATGATTGAAGGAAATAAAAAAGAAAGCTACGAATGTTCTGCAGGCACCTTGCTATACCATCACTGGGAAGATCCGCACTACAACATTAAGCCGGATATATTTACAAGAGGTTTTCATATTGAAATTTCGCAAAAATGGTTTGATCAGTTTGATTTTCAAAAAAATAATACGGAAGGAAGTTTTAACATACAGGACCCTTCTTTAAAATTATTGATTTATAAAATTTTCAGGGAAAACCAAGAGAGAGATAATGCTTTTGAACTATCTATTCATCAACTTCTGTTAAATTTATTCAGTCAGTTCATTATTCAAAAGGACAAAACAGAAAGGAAACCAGTATGGGTGGGCTTGATCAATGAAATTTTACACGAAAGCTTTACTGAAAAATTAAGTCTTACTGATCTTTCTGCAACTTTAAACATTCATCCGATTCATTTAAGTCGCGATTTTCAAAAATATTTTCATTGTAATTTGGGGGAATATATCAGAAAACTGAAATTGAACAAATCACTGGAACTCCTAACCAGAAAGGATTCGTTAACGGATATTGCTCTGGAGTGCGGGTTTTCAGATCAAAGCCATTTCATTCGTTGTTTTAAAGAAAATATTGGAGTAACCCCTCTGAAATACAGAAATCTTCTAAGAAAATAGGGATGTTAATTTTGTTCTATTTTATAAGATAATTGCTTTTTATTTTTGCTAAAATATTTTTAAAATGAAGCCTATAATACTGCTGATCTTTATTTTCACATTTTATCTTTATCCGGCACAAAGCCAAAATATTTTTATCCCAGAGAAAATTGAAAATCCGATTCAGAAAAAATATTCGGGAAAAATTATTTTTCTTGACAAAACGATCAGTCTTGAAAACTTAAAGGAGGACCATATTCTTTCCTCTTCAATTTTTCAGGAAGATAAAGACCTTGGTATTCATGCTTTTTTTGATAATTCTCT
The DNA here is from genome assembly GCF_003020585.1 of Chryseobacterium aurantiacum. Classification (GTDB taxonomy): domain Bacteria; phylum Bacteroidota; class Bacteroidia; order Flavobacteriales; family Weeksellaceae; genus Chryseobacterium; species Chryseobacterium aurantiacum. The sequence goes on along the minus strand of NZ_PXUE01000001.1, from coordinate 610,648 downwards.
GGTAAATTACCTGCATCAGATTGAGCCCAAGCTTACTGCTGATGAACTCCTTAAAAATGGAAATTTTCAATTCACATTTTATGTTGATGGGAAACTGATTTACAAAGAAAACCTCAATACAGGGGCAGGTACCCCGGAAAATAAGAAAACAAAAACCAGCCTGAGAATTCCTCTCACCAGCAGCAAGAATGAAGATTCATGGGGGAGATATTTATGGATGCGTTTTTATTTAATTCATAACGGAATTGATGCTTTAACAAGCGGAAATCATGTTTTAAAAATTGAAATCCGTCCCTATTTAAAAACCGTATCACTACAAACAGGACCTGTTATTGCAGAAGGGGAGATAAATATTAATGTTCCTCAAAAAAATATTTCTGAGCAACAGATAGCTGTTCAACCTATTCAGCCTAAGAGTGGATGGCATGCTTCCGGAGAAAAATTTGATATTGAAATCATTAAAAATTTAAACAAAAAGATTGCAGAAGAAAGATTCAAGAACTTAACAAGCATTATTGTTGTAAAGAATGGAAAACTCCTGATGGAAGAGTATTTTAATCATTCGGGAAGAGATTCTTTACAGGATACACGATCTGTAGGCAAATCTTTTTCTTCAGCTTTGATGGGGATTGCAATAAAAGAAAACCATATAAAAAGTGAGACTCAAAATCTAAAAGACTTTTACAATGTAGAGTCATTTAAAAATTATTCTCCTAAAAAAGAAAGTGTTACCATCAAAAGCTTATTAACGATGAGTTCCGGTTTTGATGGGAATGATGAAGACAATGAATCTCCTGGCAATGAAGAAAACATGTATCCCACTGAAAATTGGGTGAAATTTGCATTAGATCTACCTATGACAGGCAATACAATTGGGAAAAAATGGAGCTACTTTACTGCCGGTGTTGTAATAACGGGAGATATTTTAGACAAGACGGTTCCAAAAGGTCTAGAAAATTATGCTGACAAAAAACTATTCCAACCCCTTGGAATAAAGGATTATAAGTGGCAGTTTACTCCTCAGAACAAACCATCTTTGGCAGGAGGATTAAGAATGAAAGCATTAGATTTTGCTAAATTTGGTCAACTGTATAAAAACAATGGGTTATGGAATGGGAAAACAGTTTTGGATAAAAACTGGGTTAGAAAATCCTTTACTAATTATTTTGCTGATCATCCAGATTTTGAGGGATATGGATATTTATTCTGGAGAAAAGTTTATAAAGTAGGAAATCAAAGTTTTGAAGCCTACCAATGCAGTGGAAATGGTGGCAACAAGATCGTTGTTTTCACCCATATACCTGTTGTCATCGTAATTACAGCTACAGCCTATAACAAGCCTTATGCTCATTCTCAGGTTGATAAAATGATACAGGAATACCTTTTGCCCGCACTTAATTATAAGTAGGGAGATTCATTGTCAGTAAAAATATAGTGGGAAAGATGTATCTTACTTAGTGTAAAATTTATTCGTCCTTTTTAGATGGAACCAGGAATACGTCCATCAGGCCTTCCGGCAACTGCATTTTAATAAATCTTTCTTCTCTGTTTACCTCAAGTACCCAATCTTTAATTAATGGAATAACGATTTCTCTTCCCTCAAAACCAAGGATGAAGTAGTTTTGCGCTGTCTGATCATTTACAGATCGTATAACACCACATTCGTTATCATTTTCATCAATGATATCATAACCTATGATTTCATGATAATAGAATTGTTTTCCTGAAAGTTTAGGCAATGTAGTCAATGGCAGGTAAACACTTTTACCAAGAACCTGATCTACTATTGCTTCAGAAGAGTTTTTGAATGCAAGATTCAGAGCATCTAGTTTGCTCCATGATGATTTTTCAATAAAAAATGGAACCAATAATCCGTTGATTTCAACGAATATTGATTCCAATTTATTGTAAAGCTCGGGTTGGTCGGTATCTAATTTAAGGATAACGTTACCCGCAAGTCCATGTCTGCGTGTGATTTTTCCTAAAAAATAGCAATCTTCTTTACGCATAACAGGAAATGTTCTTAAGCTTCAGTGTTTTCTTCAGTTTCAGCAGCAGGAGCTTCTCCTTCTGTAGCTTCAACAACTTCTTCAGCAGGTGCGTTTGCAGCTTCTTCAGCAGCTTTAGCATCAGCCTCAGCTTGTGCAGCAGCAGCTACTCTAGCTTCGTTTACTTTTACTTCAGCTTCTAATGCAGCTTTCTTAGCATCAGCTTTAGCAGTAGCTAAACCTTCTACTTTACCTTGAACTTTAGATTCTTTAGATTCTAACCAAGCATTGAATCTTTTTTCAGCTTCAGCTTGATCAAAAGCACCTTTAGCTACACCACCTTGTAAGTGTTTTTTGTAAAGAGCACCTTTGTAAGAAAGAATAGCTCTAGCAGTATCAGTTGGCTGAGCACCGTTGTTTAACCACTGTACAGCAGAGTCAACGTTCAATTCGATAGTTGCTGGGTTAGTAATTGGGTTGTAAGTTCCTAGTTTCTCGATGAATCTACCATCTCTTCTAGCTCTAGAATCTGCAACCACGATGTGGAAAAAAGGTTTTCCTTTTTTACCGTGTCTTTGTAATCTGATTTTTACTGACATAATGTTTGAATTTTACGGGAACTCGTCCCAGTTAAATATTTAAGAGTGCAAAGATAAATAAAAATTCTAATGTAACAATCTAAAAATGTAAGAAATTCTATCTTTTTCTTATTTGTTTCCATCAAATGTTTCTTCCTTTCCATTTGAATGAAGTTTATAAATATTTGTAGCTTCATCCAAAACAATTTCATCATATTGTAAGGGGAATATTGTTTTACCCTCAATATCTATAATTCCAAACTTCTTATTGATCTCTACAATAAAGTATTTTGCGGTTTTGTAGCGAAGCAAATATCCACTATCACTTCTCTGTCTATAGCGCATCCCAATGGTATCTATGGAATCATATATAAAGGGAGTCACTTCTTTTCCATCCTTTATTAATCCCCATTTATTATTGACGTACGCCATGATTACATTATTATAAATATTGGGATAAGAATATTTATCTACCAAGGACATTCCATTTCTGAAATAGAACGTTTTTTTACCCAAGCTATCACTTAAAACAAGAGTAAAGCCATTATTCACAATGAGATCGTTCTTTGTTTTTAGGGCAAGCTTGTATTGATTATCAGAATCAAGAACGTAGATAGATTTCTCTCCTTTGTTAACTGCTACAAAAGTGTCTTCTGATATGAAGTTGATCTGATCTGCAGCGGTAGGCAAAATAACCTTATCTAAATAAAATACATTAGTCTTACCGGATTTTGTCAGGCTATAACGGTCTTTACCCTCTTCCCAAACATTATCATATTCAGCTTTAAGCACTATATTTTCACGGTTCCTAATGCCTAGTTTCTTTCCCTCTAAGAATGGATAAGTATTAAATTTTGGTACAATTTCCTGGGCATAATTTGCTTGAAAAAATACCATTCCAAACAGAGCAAGGAATAATCTTTTACTCATATAAAATCTAATCAATATTTCCCATGTAGAAAAGTCCCAGACACTTTTGGTTTTCTTCAATTGTTAAAGATTCTTTCAAAGCATTAACAATTGCAGGAGAACTCCAGTAACAACCAACATTATTTGCCGTACAGCTTAGGTACATGTTCTGAACAGCCATTGAAGTAGCTGCTATTTCTTCCCATTCAGGAACCATTCCGCTGAAATTAACAATAATGGACACTACAACATTGGCTTTGTTGATTTTGAAACCGATGTCATTATATTTTTTTTCCAGAAAAAGTTGTTCGGGTTGGCTCGCTTTATAGATAGCCTGCATTTCTGAGGCTAGTTTTGCCTTTTCCTCACCTTTGAATATCTTGAAACGCCAAGGCTTTGTACGTTTATGATTGGGAGCTAAAGTCGCTGAATGTAAAATCTCGTCAATAACTTCCTGAGAAATTTCTGTGTCTGTATAGTCCTTTGGAAAAATACTTCTTCTTTGCTCTATTATTTCTTTTAAAACTGTTGCTTTATTCATACCTACAAATTTACAACATGAAATTTAAAGTGTTAAACATTTAAAAACCTATTTGCTATTTTTATAAGCTTTATAATTGCTCACAAAAAAAGTTATTAGAATGGTTAAGGCAAATAATCTAAACAACCATTTTTCATATGGCTGTCCATTTGTGGGATCTATTATATACAAAACAATGAAACAGATAACATATACTATTCCTGCAAGAATCCAGCTATATTTGGGATCAGGATATTCTTTGACGGTACTTGCTTTGTTATAATTAAAAATTGAAAGCAGTTTATGCTTATCCCAAATTACCAATATAACAACTGCAATCATCATTAAAGATGTTATTACCCATGTTCCCGTAAATGAAAGACTGATTGTGATGATCCATATATTAGTCAGTATGGCTAGAAATATTAAGACTCCTAATGTAGCATAGCGTTGTGTTATCAGCAAAATTCCTGCTGTTATCTGCGCCAATCCTAAAAAATTCCAGTAGGAGCCAGACTGATACAAAGCCTCAAAAAAATACCCAATTGGGTTGTCTGTTGAAATCCGAGTGAACCTCTCTCCCATAAGCTTTACCAGTCCAAATGGAAAAAAAGCAAATCCCATCAAATATCTCAGATGTATAATTATCCAATGATTTAATCTGCTGGTTCTTAAACTGTCAAATTTCATAGCAAAATATTTTGAAGCCCAAAGTATTAAATAAAAATAAAAACTTCAAATAAATTTGAAAATTGCCTTTTATAGAACCATTCACCATTCACTTGTGAAGCATAATTAGCCATTAACATTTATAATACTTCTATGATCTTCTGATGAATTTTGTTTAGGGTAAACTCGTCTCCTGCTTTCATTCCCATTAATTTTTTAGCCATGGGGCTTTCAGGAGAGATAGCATAAAACCGATCACCCTCGAAGAAAAACTCACCCAATGAAACAGAAATATAAAAACGGGCTTTATTGGTAATAACCAAAGAGCCAAGCTGAACTCTTTCTGTAGAGGTATTCAGGACTTTGGCCATATTCTTTTTAAGATCGTTCAAGGCTCCAAGCTGGCGTTGCATCTGGTAAATTTCCTCCTGCATTTCCTCTCTCATACTGTCATACTTCGGCGTTTTTTTGATGTCACGGCTTGCTTCCTGGGTAAATTCTATAAAATTTTTAAGCTTCTCAATTTTCTCTGCAATAGTAGTGTTTACAAAGTCCCTGATACCACTTTTTTCAAATACAATCTTCTCCATAAATCGATTCTTTATATAAAGATAATATTTTTTAGAATAATTAGTTCCGGCTTAACATAAAATAACTCTATTCAAAATTTTCTACTATATCTAAAAATTATGTATAGATTTGGTTCCTTAAAAACTAAAATCATGTTTAAAGCACCATTTTCATTTGACGGAAGAATTAGAAGAACAGAATACGGACTATCCTACCTTATTTATTTGGTATTTTCTGTTCCTTTCAATATTTACTTTCAGACTACTCCAGAACCATCTGGAATGGTAATGTTATTTTTCTTTGTTCTCCTCATTCCCTTTCTTTGGTTCCTTCTTGCACAAGGTTCAAAAAGATGTCATGATAGAGGAAACTCCGGTTGGTATCAATTAATTCCTTTTTACGGTTTGTGGATGTTATTTGCAGACAGCGATCACGGTTCAAATCAATATGGACCCAATCCTAAGGGCCAAGGAAACTTTGACCCCATTAGCGAAATTGGTAAAAAAGAAATGTAATAAAAAAGCCTTGTATTATTTTACAAGGCTTTCTTTTTATTTTTCTGATAGTTTCTTGAGATCATCAAGTCCCTGTCCAAACATTTTATCCATATTATGATCCATCATGGGCTTCATCACCTTCATCATGGTATTCAACTCATTATCAATCTTCCATGTTACCTTTGTTCCATTACCTTCAGGAGTCAGAACAAAAGTTCCTTTAGCATTCCCATCAAAAGGCTGAATAAAATGAAGCGCAGTGACCAATTTTTCATTGGGTACAATTTCGGTGATAGATTGCTCTCCCTCACTGTCATCACCTTTCCAATGGTAGGAATCTCCCATTTTATCTCCTTCTCCGGAATAGGTAATTGTAATGTTTTTTATTTCTTTCGAAAAAGGATCCCACATATTATATCCCTTTAAGGAACCTACATATTGCCATACCTTTTCCTTTGGAGCATTGATGACAACGGATTTTTCATAATGATAATCTTTGCTAAAAGCCAGGATAGCGATTACAGCGTATACAATAATCAAAAGAATGATTATGCCTATAATCTTTAAGAGTGTTTTCATAGTCTATATATTTAAGGTTATTTATTTTAAATATGATTACTGAACCTGTTCTCAAAATTAAATATTCCGACATCACCCGCTCTTTCCATATGACAAGATTATCTAAAGTTAATGCATTTTTGTCATAACTTGGTATCCGGGCATTATTTTTGTGCATTACAGCTAAGATTCTTTGATGAATCGCTACATTTACCTTAACTAAAAATCGGAAAAATGAATATTTTAACAGAAAAATTTAACACTCCATATCATTCAGCACCATTCGGTGATCTTAAAAATGAAGATTATCTTCCTGCTTTTAAAGAATTAATTCAAAAATCTGAAGAAGAAATCAATGCCATTGTTAACAATTCTGACGCTCCAACTTTTGAAAATGTTATTGAAGCATTAGCATATTCGGGTGAGCAATTGGATGTGGTTTCCAATATATTTTTCAATTTAAATTCTGCAGAAACCAGTGATCAGCTTCAGCAGATTGCTCAGGAGGTTTCTCCAATTTTAACGGAATATTCTTCAAAAATATCTCAAAATGAAGCTCTTTTCAACAAAATCAAAAAAGTATATGATGAAAAGGAAAAATATAACCTTAATGAAGAGCAGACAATGCTTTTGGACGAAACCTACAAGGGTTTTGTAAGAAATGGAGCTCTATTGAACGAGGAAGACAAGGAAAAACTAAAGAAAATCAGCATGGATCTTTCTCTAAAATCTCTGCAATTCGGACAAAATGTATTGGCTTCTACCAATGCTTATTTTAAACATATTACCAATAAAGAACAATTAGCAGGAATTCCTGAGGCTATTATTGAGCAATATGCAGAAGAAGCCAAAGAAAGAAACCTTGAGGGATGGGTGATTACCCTGCAATATCCAAGTTATATACCGTTCATGACCTATGCAGAAAACCGTGACCTGAGAAAGGAACTGGCATTGGCCAATGGTAAGAAATCTTTTGATGGTGGAGAATTTGACAATCAGAATCTCATTAAAGAACTTCTTCATTTAAAACAGCAAAAAGCTGAACTTTTAGGATATAAGAGCTATGCAGATTTTGTTCTTGAGGAAAGAATGGCGAAATCCCCTGTAAAGGTTTTTGACTTTTTAAATGAACTTTTAACCAAGGCAAAACCTTACGCTGCAAAAGAGGTTGAAGAATTGCAATCTTTGGCTAAAGCTGACGGAATTGATGAAATACAAGGCTACGATCATGCTTTCTATGCTGAAAAACTTCGTAAGGAGAAGTACGATTTTAATGATGAGGAATTGAAACCTTACTTTCCATTAGACCAAGTACAGGATGCTGTTTTCGGGCTATCCGGAAAACTGTTCGGGTTGACTTTTGAGGAAAGAAATGACATTCCGAAATACCATGAAGACGTAAAAGTGTATGAAGTAAAAGAGAACGGAACTTACAAATCTCTGTTATACGTTGATTATTTCCCAAGAAAAGGGAAAAGAGCCGGAGCATGGATGACCAGTTATAAAAATCAATACAAGCAAAAGGGAGAAAACTCACGCCCACATATCTCTATTGTTTGTAATTTCAGTAAACCAACCAAGGATACACCTAGTTTATTGACTTTCCAGGAGGTGACAACTTTGTTCCATGAATTTGGTCACGCACTTCACGGAATGATGGCGGATACTCAGTACCCTACTCTTTCCGGAACTTCTGTAAAATGGGATTTTGTAGAACTGCCTTCTCAGTTTTTAGAAAACTTCTGCTACGAGCCTGAATTTCTGAAAACGTTTGCCAAGCACTATAAAACAGGAGATGTACTTCCTGACGAAAAAATTAAAAAAATTGAGCAGTCCAAAAGCTTCATGGAAGGCTATCAGACGTTGAGACAAATAGGTTTTGGGCTTCTGGATATGAACTATCATACAAAAATTGCAGAACTTGAAAATGAAAGCGTGAAAGCATTTGAAGATAAATACACCAAAGCTACAGCTCTTTATCCTACCAATCCTGAAACAGCAATGAGTCCAAGCTTTTCACACATTTTCCAGGGTGGATATTCTGCAGGATACTACTCTTACAAATGGGCAGAAGTGCTGGATGCTGATGCATTCCAGTATTTTAAGGAAAACGGAATATTTAATGCTGAAATTGCAGCTAAATATAAAGTACTTCTTTCTTCAGGAGGAACTAAGGATCCGATGGAATTATATAAGAATTTCAGAGGCAGTGAACCAAAAGTAGAAAGCTTATTGAAGAGAGCATTTGGATAGGAAAACATTAAAATACATTTCAAAATAAATGAACAGCATATCGCAAAGACTTGAAAATGTTAAAAAACTTCAGGCAAAAAGATGGCAGAATGAAGATCATTGGGATACTTTAAACGATCTTTTGGTTAAAGAACTGGATGAAATTTTACTTATTGAACCTGAAAATACCTCTGCGCTAATCAACATTGGCGCAGTTTATTCTGATATGGGAGAAAATGAGAAAGCTTTGTATTATTTAAAAAAAGCCTTAAAGCTAGGTTCAGAAGATAAAAACCTTTTTGTCAACCTGGCAATTGTTATGATTTATATGGAGAAGCATCAGGCAGAATATTTAGAATATCTCGAAGAAGCTGAAGGTAAAGTTGAAAACTCTCTTACTTTTAAAGCTTATTTCGATCCACAATCTCATTAAAGCAAATTGTAGAAAAATTAGGTACAGTTAATGAAATAAATAAGCTGAAAACCAATATCTTTAAAATAATAATTTATTTAATTTTTAAAATCTTTAAACCATGTTATTAGCTATTTTACTTCCTTTCTTCTCTTTTATGATCCGTGGAAAGGTACTTACCGGAATCATTTGCCTGATTCTACAGATTACTTTAATAGGCTGGCTTCCTGCTGCAATTTGGGCCGTCTTATCATTAAACAATGAAAGAGCCGATAACCGAAACAAAGAATTAATTCGTGCCATGCGCCAAAATCAAAGGTAAAATCACTTTTGATTATAAAAATTTATCAATCCTTTATTCATGTAAAGGATTTTTTGTTTTAAAAATCTTTCAGTTTATAATTGTAATTTTATTATCCTTTATTATTGAAAGTCAATAGTAAAAATAACAGCAAAATTTCCTTATTCTATGAAAGAAAATAAATACGATAACCAGTCGTTTTTCGACCAGTACGAAAAAATGCTCCGATCCCAGATTGGGTTGGAAGGAGCCGGAGAATGGCATGCCTTAAAAGAGATGTTACCCGATTTTAAAGGAAAAAATATTCTTGACCTTGGCTGTGGTTTTGGATGGCACTGCCGCTACGCAATGGAAAACGGTGCAAAATCCGTCGTGGGAATAGATCTTTCGGAAAAAATGCTCACTAAGGCAAGAGAAATCAATAGTCTTGAGGGAATTCAATATGAAAGAAAAGCCTTAGAGGACATTAACTACCCTGCTGAAAAATTCGATCTTGTTTTAAGTTCTCTGACACTGCATTATGTGGAATCCTTTGGTAGTATTGCTCAAAATATTTATCAATGGCTAACCTCTGGAGGACGCTTTGTTTTCTCAGTGGAACATCCTGTATTTACAGCTGAGGGAAGTCAGGATTGGGTTTATGATAAAAATGGTGACAAGACATGCTGGCCGGTTGATCGATATTTTATGGAAGGAAAAAGAAATACTACCTTTCTGGGAGAAAATGTTATCAAATACCACAGAACACTGACCTCCTATTTGAATACTTTGTTAGCACAGGGTTTCAAAATCCGGGAAATTATTGAACCCGAACCTAGCCGGGAAATGCTCAATGAGATCCCAGAAATGAAAGATGAACTCCGCAGGCCCATGATGCTGTTGATCTCTGTAGAAAAATAAAATACCTTTTTTGATGCCTGAAAAACAATTGTCTATTTTTCTCTCAAACTATATTGCATTACATAGTAATTAAAATAATTTATATCTTTGTATAACAAAATACATAAATATGATTATTATAAAAACTATAACCATGCTGATTCCGCTGTTCATTTTAGGCGGTACAATTAATGCACAAGTACATACAAAGAAGTATGAAAAGAAAATAGACAGCCTTATTCTTACGGGATTTGGAAATAAAAATGAACCGGGAGGTGTTTTTATGGTAACCCAAAAAGGGAAAAGCCTTTATCGTAAAGCCTTTGGAAAGGCCAATTTGGAGCTGGATGTCAACATGACCCCCGATAATGTCTTCCAAATAGGCTCCATGACCAAACAATTTACGGCTGTGGCTATTTTGATGCTGGAGCAACAAGGGAAGCTTCATGTAAATGATCCTGTTTCAAAATATATCAAGGATTATCCGAACGGGGATAAGATTACTATTCATCATCTTCTCACCCACACGTCAGGAATCAGGGATTTTACAAAAATGAAATCACTCCCATCCATTGCACAAAAAGAAATGGAACCTAAAGCCATTGTGGATTTCTTCAAAAACGAACCGGCAGATTTTGCTCCAGGCGAGAAGTTCGATTATAATAATTCTGGATATGTGATGTTGGGACATATTATAGAAATTGTTTCCGGAGATACCTACGAAAATTTTATTCAAAAAAACATTTTTGACAAAACAGGAATGTCAAAGTCTTATTATGCCTCGGACCGAAAAATTATACCTCAAAGAGCTTATGGTTATCATAAAAAAGAACAGGGATTTGTCAATAAAACAATGATAAGCTTTAGTATTCCTTTCTCCGCAGGTTCATTGATGTCTACTGTAGATGACATGTTGAAATGGCAACAGGCATTAAACAAAAATATTCTTTTAAAGCCTGAAGAAGTTCAAAAGGCATTTCAAAGTTATAAACTAAACAACGGCGATGAATTCACCTATGGATATGGATGGCATCTGAAAAAAATCAATGGAACTCCGGACCGCGAACATGGTGGAAATATATTTGGATTTAAAAGCATGGGAGTTTACATTCCCGATGAAGATATTTACGTGATAGGCTTAAGTAACTGTGATTGCCACTCTCCAACCGACATTACCAGAAATATTGCCCAAATCACTTTAGAAGAATTAAAAACCTCAGCAAAGAAGCCCTAAAAATAGAGCGTAGATGATTTTTCTATGTTAGTTTTTTCTTTTAGGAAGAACATTTGCCGGTACTTTAATAACAACAGCCATGGCAAAAACCAAACAAACAATATTAATGATTACAGTTGCTGAAAAAGCATTATGGTAATCCTGTATTAAAGGTTTTTTTCCAAGAAAATAATAAAAAACACTTCCAATGGCTACAATGCCAATAATGGCCGCAATCTGTTGAAATGTATTATAAACACCTGATGCATTTCCCATCAGTTTTTCTGACATACCGGATAAAGCAATATTCGCCAGTGACGGAATGATGGAACCTACTCCGACCCCGTGCAGGAACAACAATAGGCATAAAAGATAAAAGTCTGTTGATGTTTGGAAGAATAAAATCTGAAAAAATAGAATCATAATAATAAACCCTAATCCTACAATCAATGCTTTTTTACCATATTTTAAAATGAATTTTATGGAAAAAACGGAAGCCAAAATAAATCCAGATCCCTGAAAAACAATGATTTCTCCTGCATTCAGGGGACTCATTTTTAATCCATCCTGGAAAAATAATGAGAGAATGTAAAAATAGGAATCGAGCATAATAAAAAAGAAAGAAACCGCTATAATCCCCAGGTTAAAGTTTTTATATTGAAACAACTTAAAATCAATTAAGTATGATTTTTTTTTCTTCAGTTTATCCTTCTGATTTTTTATAAAGAATATTAAAATACAGGCAGAAACAGCAACCAGCAATATATTTTGAATGGTAAACCCATCTTTTTCGGAATCCGTTAAAGCATACGTAGCTCCAAAAAGTCCTGCAGACAATACCAAAACGCCCCAGACATCAAAAGATTGGCTTTCTTCTGTCTTTGACTCATCCAATTGTTTTAAACTATAAAAAACAGCAAGAAGACAAATAGGAATATTGATGAGAAAAATAAGCCTCCAAGACTCTTCAAATATCGTTAATGAAGAAAAATACCCTCCTAAAAACTGGCCTAAAATAGTTCCTATTCCAATTGTAATTCCATACCATCCCATTGCTTTTGTACGTTCTTCATGCTCCGGAAATAAAGTCTGTATCATGGAAAGTACCTGTGGAGACATCATTGCAGCGCTTACTCCCTGTATCAATCTTGAAGTAATAAGCTGAGCAGCTCCTGATGAAATCCCACAGGCTATGGAACTGATCATGAAAAATATAAGCCCGATATTGAAGATTTTTTTCCTGCCATATAAATCACCTAATCTCCCTCCGGTAATCAGAAAGGAAGCAAAACCAATAAGATATGCCGCTATAATAAACTGCATTTCCCCATTGGAGGCATGAATGCTCTGTTGTATAGAAGGAATGGATACGTTAATAATAAAAATATCCATTATAGTTAACAGTTGTCCAAAAAGTATAACAATTAATTTCAGAGAGTTATGTTTCATTTTTATATAGATATATCTATTTTTTATAATTAAAAAAAATTAAGGTAATAAACCCTTAATCATTTTTTTCACCTGATCGAAAGAATCATTCTTTTTAGAAATTGTGGAAGTAACTACCGCTCCCTCTATTAAAAGGAAAACTTGATCTGCCATTAAGCTGGCATCTTCCAATTGATGTTTATCACTGTATTCTTTTACAATGATTCGGATCATTTCTTTTTGTTTATCCTTATGTTTTTTAACAAAATCTGAGACCACTGCATTCCCGTCTCCTATTTCAGAGATAATTTTGATGAAATGACATCCTGCAAACCCTGAAGACTGCTGTAGTTTTTTTCGATAATCAATCACCGCAATAATTTTTTCCTTTGGTTCCTCAATATTGGCGATACTCTTTTCAAAGCCTTCAAACCAACCTATCTCTTCTTGAATCAAATATGCCTGAAGAAGGTCATTTTTGGATGAAAAATGATTGTACAAGGAGCCAATAGCGATATCAGCTTCTGCAATAATCTGATTAATCCCTGTAGAATTATATCCTTGCTTATAGAAGAGTTCTGAGGCTACCCTAATGATTCTGTCGTGAACTTTTTCTTTTTTCATTCTAAAATTTTTACAAATCTACATAAAAAATAGATAAGTCTATCTATTTTTAGATTAAGGAAAAATTGTATTTTTAAATAGGATTAAAGAATAACCTTTAAACAGTAAAAAACAAACCATGTTCAACTTATTTAAGAAGAAAAAAAATAAAGCTAGTATTCTTTCTATAACAGTTCCGGATCAGGGATGGAATAAATTATCAGAAGATGAAGATGCTGTCAGATGGGTTAACCCACAGCAGTCTGCCCTTATTGTTTTGCACTTTTTTGATAAAGAACCTGATCTTCCTACTGCAAAGGATCTGGATTATCTGAAAAAGTTTTACAGAAATATTGCAGCCACTTCCAATGGGGGTACCATAGAAACAGATATTCTTCATATTCATGATATTCCTGCGGTAAAAACCATTATTAAAATTCCGCAACAGGAAACAGGAATGGTCTACATTGCATCCCTAACGATTCCTTTTGAAAATTGCAGCTATGTTGTAAAAATTCAGGCGAATGAAATTGGTATTACGGGAATGAGGGATGCTGTTATTCTGAGCAGATTGATGGAAACCGGGGAAGTAGAATTAGATGAAGAAACCATGACTAACTGGTTTGAAGACCCTTATGATGCAGACTTTAAACAAGGAACTCCCATGAATAAGTCGGAACTGGAAAAATATGACCCTGAATTTCCGGAACATCCTCTTTCTGTAGCAAGATACCTGATTAAGAAAATAGCTGCTGAAATGGTATTTGATCCAACCATAAAGGAACTGCCATCATTTAAAAAATAATTTCAAAATAAGAAACGGCTTGAATAGAATCATCTCTATGAGTTTGCAGCAGTCATTATTACTATTTTTAATTTTGACCTGTATATCTTGTAACCAGCCACAGAAAACCTTTCCCACAAAAGTTATGAGCAAGACTAATCCTGTTGTTTATTTCGAAATCCCTGTTAATGATCTTGAACGCGCCGAAAAATTTTATTCTGCTGTTTTTAATTTTAGCTTTGACAAGGAGATTATTGATCATTATGAAATGGCATTATTCCCTTTTGAGGATAAAAACAGTGGCATCACCGGTGCTTTAGCCAAAGGAGATGTGTATAAACCCTCAAAAAGTGGTGTTATTATTTACTTTAAAACGGAAAATATTGAGGTTACTTTAAACAAGGTGGTTCAACAGGGAGGAAAGATACTCTACCCCAAGAAAACTGACGAAAAATATGGTTTTGCCGTGGCTGAATTTGAAGATTCAGAGGGAAACAGGATAGCCCTTCATGAGACTCTTTAACTTATTGATATTGAGAATTAAAAATTTCATAGAGCTATAATTTTCCTTTCCATTCAATACATAATACTTTTTGGAGGTAGTTTCTGCATATTTTGTATCTTTAATTACCATTTTATAAAATTATTTGGTCAATAGACATGGCAGAAGAACTTTATTTCATCAAAACCAATCCGAATATTGCCAAAATTAATTTGTACAATAAACTCTGCCGTGAAGAAGAAAATATCTTAACCTTTTTGCAACCTAGCGGAAAAGCCAGCCTTGAGATCATTAAAGATAAGGTAAAAGACTCTGTGGAAGAGCTAACCAAAGCGGAACTGTTAAGTATTTTTTCATGGTTCAGCAAAATGTATCACTCGGATGATGAGGAAATAAAGACTCAATTATTCATCCACGGAATAGATCTTTTTTATGAAATTCCGTCTACCCATCATGTGGAAAACTTTCTACAGATTCTGTCCAATTATGAAAAACTCTTTCAGCAAGATCTCAATTATATCGTTAATGCTGAAAATTTTAACCAGTTTCTGGTCTACGGAATCTTTTTAACGGAAATAATCAACAAGGAACAGGGTAAAGAAAATATTCTTTATGACTATCTGAAGTCTGATTATCAGTCTTTATATGTACTCGCCGAAAAGCAAGCAAACTTAGAAACTTTCGAGAAAAATGATAACGCGAATCTGCAACATTATTTCAGTGATTTGTATGATTTAACCAAGTTTTATAAAGGTTCCATTATCCAGCTTTAATATAAAAAAAGCATTTCTTTATCATCATTTAACACTTCAAAATCTAACACTCATTCATCATTGATATGAGTGATTTTTTATTTCTTACTTATTCCTTTTTGCGGCAATACTGAAGAAATATTTTTCATAAAGTCATGTAATATCCTGCAATTTTTAATTGTCTTGTATAAAAAACGAAACATGAACCGAAGGATTATTCTTCTTATAAGTCTTATCTCCACCTCTTTTATTTATGCTCAAAGTATTGAAGGAACCGTTACCGATAATACCAATAAACCTGTATCTGAAACTGAAGTACTGATTACAAAAGACGCTGCTAAATTTTCTGCAATTACAGATGAAAAAGGAGCGTTTAAAATTCCCTTAAAAGAAAATGGAAATTACTTACTAGAAGTCATAAAAGATGGGGTAAAAACCAATAGTGAAAATATTACAGTAAAAGGCAATGCCAGAAAGGATGTTCAGATTAAGGAAGAACCCGTTGTACAGAAAGTAGAAGGGGTGACCGTTACTGTGAAGAAAAAATTATTCGAGAGAAAGGTAGACCGCCTGGTCTTTAATGTGGAAAACTCTGTGGCTTCCCAGGGAATTGATGCGATAGAAGCTTTAGCCAAAACTCCCATGGTAAAAACAAGTGATGAAGCCATAAGCATTGCAGGAAAAAGCAATGTGGCTGTTATGATCAATGACAGGCTTCTGAACCTGAACGGGCAGGAACTTATTAATTATCTGAAGACTCTACGTTCTGATGATATCCTTAAGATTGAGGTTATCACCACCCCACCGGCAAAGTATGATGCAGAGGGAAAAAGCGGACTGATCAACATTATTTTGAAAAAGAATGCCAACCTTGGCTGGAATGGTTCTCTTCAGACTTCAGGAAATTATTTTTGGGGAAAACCAACAGTTTCCGCCAGAAGTGGGGCTACTTTTAATTATCAGGGAGAAAAGCTTTCTTTAAGCACTAATCTTTCGGTTGGAGATAATTATTGGCAATACAATACTTACAGCAATATGATGGGTACTACAAACAATAATTTCTGGAACAGAGATAGTGATAACCTTAATAATTATAAATACAAAAGTGGAAATATAAAGGCTGAATACAAGATCAATGATAAAAATGTGGCAGGGTTCAACTACAATTATTCACACAACAATCCTTGGGAAAGGAGTGAAAACACTTCAACCAGATTTAATGATAAAGGCCTGGTGAACATTAACTCTAATTTCAGTAACAGAAATAGTAGGGATGTTCACAATGCAACGGCATTTTATGAGGCTAAGATAGACAGCACGGGCGGAAAATTAAATTTAACGGCCAATATGATGCTCAACAACTCCAATGGAAGAAACTTTTCTAATACCCTGAGTCCTGAAACAGTTTATACGATGGCTAATCCTATCAGCAAATACAAAATCTATTCGGGGCAGGCTGATCTTGAAAAAACCTTTGGCAAAATTAAAACAGAGTCAGGGGTAAAGTATACGAAGATTAAAAATGATTCGGACTTTAATTTCTTTGATATTAAGGATGGACAATATAATCTTAATACGGATAAGACCAACACGTTTCTCTATAATGAAGAAAACTATGCCGCTTACTTTTCTACCAATTTTAAAATTAATGAAAAATGGGATGCAAAAGCTGGGCTTCGCTACGAGTACACTACGCTGGAGGGAGTTTCCATGAATGATGATACTTCTGCAAACATCAAGTATGGTAAGTTTTTCCCAACCGCCTATTTAAGCTATAAACCGAACGAGAATCATTCATTTTCAATGAACTATTCACGTAGAATTTCACGTCCGTATTTTGGCAATCTGAATCCATTTAAATATTTTATTTCAAATTATGAATATACAACCGGGAATCCTTACTTGTTGCCATCGTTTTCCGATAACTTTGAACTAGGATATGTGTTAAATAACAATTTTAATGTCACATTATACTATAATTACAATAAGGACAGCTGGGACAGGGTTCAAATGGTAGATGACAATTACAGATACACCGTTGCCAAAAACTTTTACAATGAAGATCAGGCAGGAATCAACATCAGTTACAACTACAACAAACTGAAATGGCTTGAATCCAATGTTTTTGTGAATGGGTTCTATGCAAAATCAAAATCCTACGATCCTGCCATTATATCTACACCGGCAGGCTACAGTGCCAACATTAATATTGATAACAACTTTTTCCTTAACAAAGAAAAAACAGTTACCCTGATGCTTGGCCTTTGGGGAAGCCTCCCTAACAGAAACGGAAATACCTATTATTATACCAATGCTTCATTGTATACGGGAATGAAGCTCAGTCTGATGGATAAAAAACTTCTTGTGAATCTTTATCTCAATGATATTCTGAATACCAACCGTGAAAAAGGAATAGAGTATTATCCAACCTACAATATAGATTATCAATACAAGGGAATTACAAGAAATATACACCTTTCTCTTACCTATAAATTCGGGAACAACAATGTAAAAGGAGCTACCAAACAGGTGAAATTTGAAGAATCTAACAGAGCGGGTGGAGGCAACAATTAAAACAGATCAATTGAATTCAATATAAAAACAGGATAGAAACTATAACCCCGACCGGCAGTTCCTACATATAAGGTTCTGTCGGTTTTTTTATTAAAATTAATGGCGGTTATCTTTAAATATAAGTTGGTCTGATCTTAAAAATATAATATATCATGCCTCCCGTAAAATAGGCCAATGCATCAAAAACATCTCCTGTAAAATGTTCCGATAGCTTTGGGCAAAGAATTTCAAAAAGAAAAGAGAGATATATAACTGAGGTCAAAACAAACCTGAGATCAGGTTTCCAACGAAACCCCAATAAGGCGTTCATCATATATTCAATCAGATAACAATACATGGGAACTGTGATAAAATCTGTGAAATGATCATTAATGACAGGAATATAAATATGGTTCTGTCTCAACAGGACAATAGCCACCCAAACTACCAGACCCAATAAAAACCAATATGAAATTCTCTTTTTCATTACATATGCAGAACTGCCATAATAAATCCAATGATGATCTGCAGAGCTTTTGCCACTATATCCTGTAAATCTGTTTCATTTTTCTTTTCATTTTTTGGTGCTGCGTTGTAATCAAATTTTTGTTTTCCCTCCATTGTAATACAATTTGATACTACAAAGATATTAAAATTAGAACAATTGTTCTAATTTTGAAAATATGATTTAACACAGTTCTTATATTCTTATATTTGAATCATGAACACAAAAGAAAAAATTCTGTCTAAAGCACTGGAACTCTTTAATGAAAAGGGATACAACAATATTACCACAAGGCATATTGCGGCCGAACTTGCTATAAGTGCCGGAAACCTGCATTATCACTTCAAGCATTCTGAGGATATTATCAAGATCCTTTTTGATGAACTTACTCTGAAAATGGATGACCTGCTGAATGAGATGAAAAAAATGGAGGTAACAACACTGGAGGACCTCTATAAGTTTACCTACTCTACTTGTGAAATTTTCTACTCGTATCGGTTCATTTTTATCAATTTTGTAGATATTCTTAAAAAACTTCCTGAGATAGAATCTAATTATGAAAAAATTAATTTCAACAGAAAAGAGGAGTTTCAAGTGATTTTTTCGGGTTTTCAGAAGAATAATATTTTTCAAAAAGATATTCCGGATTTTATTGTAGATTGTCTTACAGAACAGATCTTCATTATTGCAGACAACTGGCTTACCCACAACCGATTAATATCAAAGCTTAATAAAAAAGCAGCTATTCAGCATTATACGCTTCTGCAGATGAACCTCTTTTATGCTTTACTTAATAAGGACCAACAAAAACTTTATGAACAGCAATACATCAAGTAATTCCAAAATATCCATTAGAAATGCCCATAAAGACGATCTGCAGGAAATGCTAATCCTTTTTCAGAATACCATCAGCTGTATCTGCAAAAGGGACTACACCAATGATCAGCTTGAGGCATGGAAGTCTGGTGCAGAAAATAAGGAAAGATGGGAAAATGTAATTTATGACCAATTTATTTTGGTAGCGATATACAAGGATCAAATTGTTGGCTTCTGTAGTCTGAATAAGGGAAGTTATCTCGATTTACTATTTGTTCACCAAGATTATCAACATCAGGGAATTGCTTCTCAACTCTATCATCAGATTGAAAAAGAAGCTGTAAGACAAAATAAAAAATACCTGACAGCAGACGTCAGCATAACTGCAAAATCTTTTTTTGAAAGAGCAGGTTTTGAGATCATAAAAGAACAGACGGTGAATGTAAAAGGGATTGATCTCATTAATTATAAAATGGAAAAGAAACTCACCTCATCAGCCGAATAATGGAATTAGAACCGGAATATCATCAGTATAAAATTTCAGTTCCTCAGGAATTTGAAAATGTATTTACTCACTTTTATTTTGCTGAGAACACTTCCGACACACCGGTTACCAAGACCTTGCTTCCTACTTACCAGACCATTTTATTATTTTGTTTTGGAGAAAATGCCTCTATGGTAACACGAAAAAAAACAAAAATAATTGTTGATAAGTGCCTGGTATTTGGTCCTGTAAGGCAGGCTTTCGAGTATACTCTTCCGGCAAACAGTTCTATTCTCGTTCTTAATTTTAAAGATGATTCATTTTACAGATTTTTCGGAAAGTTTTCTGTTGAAAAATGGATAAAACATCCTGATGAATTAGTACCGGAAAACTGTTTTACTCATCTCTGGCACCAGTTGAAAGAAATAGATTCAACCACGCAGCAAATTCATTATATCCTAGAGTTTTGCAAGCCTTATCTTCAGCATCAAAATACAACTGGACAGCTTTTAAGCACCTATGAAAATGATCTTTTAAATCCTATTAAGGTCATTGCCGAGCAAACTCATCAAACGGAAAGAAATATTCAGCGTAAACAGAAAGAGCAGTTTGGATACTCTATTAAAGAGTTTAATCGCTACAACCGATTTTTGAAAGCAATAAAAATTATTGAGGAAGAAATAGAGAAGAAAAATAAAATAAAGTGGTTTACAATCATTGACCAATGTGGGTATTATGACCAAAGCCAGCTCATTCATGATTTTAAACATTTTTTAAATATATCACCCACCCGCTACCTGAAGTTTCAGCAGGAAATATGCAATCCAAAATCTGAATAATCATTTCGTTTTCTTACAATTTTCGCATATAGAGTCTCTTTACTTTTGTCTTATTAATCTTAACAATCAAAGCAATGAGACATCTAATTATTTACGCGCATCCTAATGAAAACAGTTTAAACCATAGTCTTTTAGATATTGTGGTTGAAAATCTGAAACTCCAAAATCATGAGATCATTATCCGAGATCTATATAATATCGGTTTTGATCCTGTTCTTTCTTTAGATGATATAAAGAAACAGCACATGGGAAAAGTAAATGATGATATACAACTTGAACAGGAATACATTTCCTGGGCAGAACAAGTAACTTTTATTTATCCTATCTGGTGGACGGGTTTACCTGCTATTATGAAAGGTTATATAGACCGCGTATTCAGCTATGGTTTTGCGTATCGCTATGATCTGGGGATACAGAAAGGGCTTTTGAAAGGAAAAAAAACAATTATTATCAATACCCACGGGAAATCTCATGAAGAATATGAGCGGACTGGAATGGACAAGGCATTAACTTTAACTTCTGATAATGGTATTTTTATCTATTCCGGGCTGGAAATTATTAAGCATCTCTTTTTAGATAAAGCCGATAAAGCAACTCACGAAGATTTTAAAAACTGGAAAGATCAAATCAAAAATGTGTATTCACAACCTAATATCATCATGAGTAATAGCAGATAAAAATCAATACCCCTTTATTGAATGTTATACCAGCAAAGAAATTAATCTGATATCGTTTTTGCCACTCTATATGATATTTTACATATAAGAAGTTTATGGCATAGAATTAGCTTCAGGAATGACAAGTAAAATTGTTTTGAACCTCTATTTTAAACCATTAAGATTAGTAGACGGTTAAGTTTTTTTATAAAAACAGATCTTGTTATAACCTATACAATGCATCTTAATGGTTTAAATATTGGATTTACAGGGGAAACCTGTTATATTTACAACCCAATGAAACATTTAAACAGCATATTGCGTCTTCCTTTTTTCAGTGAGTATTACTCTCCGAGCTATCGTTCGGGAAGATTTTCTATATCTGTGATTCAATAATTACAATAATCTCAATCTATATAGAGCCCGGACAGTACCTGTCCGGGCTTTTTTATTTCAAAAATATTTCAAAATGATCAATACATTACAAGAAAATGTGGCTATTATTCTTCCGGAAAACGGATTGGAAGAAAAATTAAATCAGGCCCAAAAAGAAAACAGAAAACTATCCATTAAACTAGGTTTTGATCCTACGGCTCCCGATTTGCATTTGGGGCACGCAGTTGTACTTAAAAAGCTAAAGCAATTTCAGGATCTGGGACACCAGATTATTATTGTTGTAGGAAGCTTTACGGCGAGAATTGGTGATCCAACCGGAAAGAATAAGGCAAGAAAACCTTTAGGTGCAGAAGATGTACAGCACAATGCACAAACCTATATCAATCAGCTTTCCAAGATAATTGATGTTGAAAAAACAAAAATTGTCTTCAATTCTGACTGGCTAGATGCGCTGCCTTTTTCAGAGGTGATCCAGCTGATGTCAAAGGTTACGGTGGCCCAACTGATGCACAGAAATGACTTTAACAAAAGATTTACAGAGAACACACCTATTGCAATGCATGAACTGGTATACCCTATTCTTCAGGGATTTGATTCTGTGAAAATTGAATGCGACATTGAAATGGGTGGTACCGATCAGCTTTTCAACTGTACCATGGGAAGACAGCTACAGGAAGTTCATCAGATGCCTGCCCAGATTGTGATGTGTATGCCATTACTGAAAGGATTGGATGGAAAAGAAAAAATGAGTAAATCTCTGAATAATATCATAGGGCTAACTGATGAGCCTAATGAAATGTTTGGAAAGACCATGTCTATTCCGGATGCCTTGATTGAAGAATTTATTGATCTGGCAACAGATTTATCCGTTGAAGAAAAAGCAGGTTTAAATTCAAGGCTAGAAAATGGTGAAAACCCTATGAACATCAAAAAACTGATTGCAAAAAATATTATTCGTCAATACCATGATGAAACAGCCGGAGAACATGCGGAGATGTTTTTTAATAATCAGTTTCAGAATAAAAATTTTGAGGAGAAAGCGTTTGAGCCTGTTTCTATAGATACTCTACATCATATTGAAAATAAAACAACCTTAGTTGAGCTTTGTCATCAATTAAAAAATGATCTCAGCAAATCTGCTGTACGAAGACTTATCATGAGCGGTGGAGTTCAAATGAACAGTATAAAAATGACAGAACCTGATCAGGAAATTGAACTTTTAAAGGAAATGAAGATAAAAATTGGAAAAAGAAACTTCTTTGAGTTGGTATAACAGAGAAGCGGAAAGCTGGAAGTTGTTCAATAATGATCAATTTAATGATCACTTCCAGCTTACTTTTCAGGTTACAATCCGGGACTTTTTATTTTCTGAGTCAGCTTAAATCAATATCTTCGCTTTCGTAAACAGATCGTAATGACTCAAGCCGATATTCTGACCCTCATTGATGATGAACTGCTTCTGGATAATATTAAAACTGAGCTGAATAAGCAACATATTGTCTGGACGGATCACCTGGGTACAGAAAACTCTATAAATATTCAACAAACAGCTGTCAACAATGATGGAGTTATTGCCTGGTGGCAGTATAATGAAGCAGGAAAAGAACAGATTCGTGTCAGGTTAGAGGAAAGAAAGATTATTACCTGGAAACCTCCTATTAATACTTTGGGACAACCATCGTTTAGGGATGGATTTTTATACTTTTATGAAAACTATCTGATCATTCAATACAAGGACAAGCATTATCAGAGATTATTTATTTTTAATATCAAAACCTTACAAACTGAGGAAATCATTATCAACGCTCTTACCATCCAGACAAAAATAATAGGCAATGAACTGTTTTTGGGTGGATTTTATCAGGATGAAGAGTTTATCAAGATAACCATGTATTCTGACTATTTTGAAAAAGAAAATATTGATGAAGCTTATCTTCAACAAAGAAATATTACTTTTGATTAAATAAATTGCAGGGAGTAAACAGGTTTCACTTCATAACATTCAGAGAGGGTCTAAAATTGGAATTTAAAACAATATGAACACTTCACTTACCTATAGAAAAGCTACAGAAAAGGATCTTGATTATCTTCTTGATCTTAGAACGAAGACCATGGTTCCACACTATGCTGAGGCCAATCTTCCTACAGATCATGATACAACGCTTAAAAGGGTTCTTCATGAATTTGAAAAAGCAAATATCATTCTGATGGATAATCAGCCAGTGGGACTATTAAAAATAAACAAAACCAGCTCTGCAACGGAAGTTCTACAGCTTCAGATTGATCCTGCTCAACAAGGAAAGGGATTGGGACGGTTAATTCTTACCAATATTCTGGAAGAAGCTTCTTTGGTGAAAAGTATTGTTTCATTAAGTGTTTTAAAAACCAATAAGGCACAGAACCTCTATGCTAGTCTGGGTTTTAAAATTGTAAACGAAGATGAGCATTCCTACTTCATGGAATTCTCTCCAATTTAAAATATAAATTCTTATCCCATTCAACTTCTACAATAGATTTATTGATTGGCCATTGTCACATAGATCAACCGGCCGCCCTCTTCAGCAGACAACAAGATTTTTTTACCATCCGTAAGCTCCACCATAGAACCCATAGGAATTTCCTTTTGTTCTGTAATGTCTTTCATACTGGATAAGCTTTGATTCACCAATACCCACTTTCCCTGATGAAAAGTAAAATAGCCTACCGGCATTTTATCCTGTATGGTCAGATTTTCATTACGAATCACCTTTCTGGATACATGCCACTTGAATAAATATTGATTATGATAGACCATCAATCTATGATTTTCCGGTTTCCAGACCTCATCATCAAACCTGAAATAAAGATCCAGAACAGGTAATGTTCCCTGATGTGGGGTTCCGCAGAAAGGGCACTTCGGGCTGCTGGTATTATCAAATACATACCATTTTTCTGTACATCCGGAATTGTGACAAGGCTGGATAAGATCTACAGTCTTCAACAGCGCTGTTTCCCATTCATTGGCAGTAGGACGCCTGATGGGATCATGCAGGCCATCCACAAATGCTTTTCTAAATAAGTCTGCAATGTATGGCCCCGTTACTGTATAGGGAATCTTTTGAGGGTCACCCCAGAATGCATCCCATTTTCTAAGGTGATCTGCTTTCACATGATTTCCTGAATCATTCGGATGCTCTATGAACATTGCTTTTTCACCCATTGATAAAATTTCATCTTTTTCAGAGTCCAGATCCCAGATCTTTCCGCCCCGCAGAGGATGTCTTCTGAGCAAATACATATAGATGAGTACTGCAAGAGCATGTAGATCTGTTTTTTGGTTGGGTAAATGCCTTTCGGGATCCTGAAGTTTCAGGTGTTTGGTCTTTAAAACTTCAGGAGCAATGAAATCTGCCGTACCTATTACTTCAGGAGGGAATAGTTTTGGAACAACAAGTCCGTCTATATCAATGATGCATGCAGATTTTGTCACCGGATCCACCAAAATATTATTATAGGAAAGATCAGAATGAGCAAGCCCCATTTGATGTAATTTTTTGACTCCTCTACTGATATTAATGGCAATCTGAAAATAGCTCAACCAGTCACCGAGTTCTGACTGATCAAGTCTTAACGGATACTGCTGATTACGAAACATAGGGGCTGTATACCACTTTCCTACCTTATCCTCTCCCTGAATATTATCTGAACCTACATAGCCTTTAGCAAAGAAAAATTTCTGACTGTAAATAGGAACTACAATTCCTGTAAGTTTATTTTTCTCTACAATATCATAAGGCCATCTGAATATTTCATTCAAGAAATACTCTGAAGCGTTTCCATTCTGAATACTTTGAAGATAGGTAGAAACAATTCTCATGATTCTCTCTTTTTGCCCCTCATCCAGTGGATTTCTGTAAAAAGCAACTACATAATCTCTTTCAGGAGAAAAGTAAACATCCTTTACTCCCCCTTGAATTGGTTTTTCATCAACATATTCATAGGATTTGGATGCATCAAGAACTGAGGCAACCCTTATGGTATTTTTCATGTTTATTAATAGATTATTGCCAGTGTACGGTCATCATGGTTACCTCTGCTCCAGAAATCGGTCCAGCTCAGTAGTTGCTGATCAATCTCTGCATCATTGATAAAATCGACCTTTGTGTGATCTTCATTATCTCCATTCAGATCCTTAAAAAATGTTGTCCAGCTTTCAGTATTCTCTAACTTATTTTCTGTAAGAAATTTAGGATCATAAATACCGTCTGTCATAAGAACAAGACGTGAAAAATCTTTCACACACGTTATTCCGAAACGGGAAGCAATATGATCGTTGAAAATTTCTTTCATGGTAATAAAACGGGTACCGCCACTGAACTCTCCCACATCCATCGGATTCAAAAGTTTTACTTTGGAAAAGTCCGGATTGATCAGATTGATCGGGCAATCTCCTACTCCAAAAGTAAGGATGACATATCCGAAGCTGAATTTTTTAACCAATGCAAAAATTAAGGTCGCATGCAGATCATTAATGGAAAAATTATTTTCTATTGCCGTTTTTTCAAGAGTATGGTGAACAGATAAAACTCCCTCATACAGAAGTCTTATAACGTTTTGCCAGCACTCATTTCGTTCTGTTTCTGAATGTTCAGATGAGTAAATAAGATGGACATTCTTCTCAATTTTATCTAAAACTTCAGGAGAACTAAAAAAGTCGTTTATTGAAATAGTTGCCATCCTTGATCCCTCTCTTGCTGCTTTTGCAGAGCCAGCACCATCTGAAACGGAGACTATACTCCAGTCTGCAGGAAGTTCTTTCACAGCAAAATCATCTTCTCGGAATTTCCCTTCGTGGGCATGGGAGCGGCCTCTTTTAGAAGCAACAACAATTTTTTTGTCTAAAAATTTTCCTTTTAATGAAACTTCATCTTCTTTATAAAAATCGGCAGTTGTATCACTTGGAATATTCTTCCATAAGTCTTTCGGATCAACATTCACAAGCAATTGCACTCTTTTCCTATCAATAGTATTCTGATCCTCTGTATGGAAAAATTCCAGGTCTAAATGATACAAATTATTGACCATGGGAGTTCCGGAAATTCTGTTATTTTCAAACGTAAGGCCGGTTTCTCCAAGGTTTTCAATATTTTTAATCCTTATATTCGGAAAATCTTTCATCTCAAAGCTGAATTCATAAGGCTTCCCCGCATTGGCATTATTTAATACCCAATGAGTTTCTTTAAATTCTTCTTTTTCTTTATAGATGCTGGCTTTTTCCATAACCTTTTTTCGGGTTCCAAAATAAAATGAGGGTATTTTCATGATCGGTATGATTATCCCAAAGTTCTATTGATATCAAATCCTTCTCCTGAGAATCCGTAATAATCCGAAGTCCCGCACCAAGGGCATTTATTATACCCTTCACCCTGCAGGCAGTGAATTCCGCCGCAAGAACAGGTGGCTAGCGCTATTGGATTTGCACAATGAGGACACGAGGTGCCTCCCTGAAGCTCTTCTATGGAAATTTTCAGGGTACTTCTTTGATGAGAGGAAAGTCTGTAGTATGCTTTTTCATCAATTTTATAAGCTCCATCCAGTCTGTAGTATCTGGTAGACATCCCAGCTATACTGGATTCTGCGAATGTTTTTTTAAACTTCATCAGATACAGCTTTTCTGTTTCAGAACATTTACCATTCAGAACAACAAAATTATTGTCAGGAAACCTTTGTTCCATCTGTGGATCTACCTTTTCAAGGATTACAGAATCTATCTTCGAAAGATTAATACCTTCTTTATTGGCCTCAGTCACACTTTGGCTGGTCGTTTTAATGGAGTCTGTTACCCATTTAAAAAATTCCTTATAAGAATTTTCGTCAGTATTGTTGAATAATAAAACATTATCAGCCAGAGAGCCTAAAAGTTTATAGTTTGTATTTTCTCCTATGGATACAGCAATGGTATTGGTTTTTCCGTTATACTTATTGTTCCATCTTTCAATGGCCTTGGTAGCATCATCGGTGGGAACACCATCCGTAAACAGGAAAACAATGGGTTTCCAGTCGCCTTTTCTTTCATAGGTTGTTTTTATGACATCCCTATCTATGCAGTCCATGATTTTAATCAAACCTTGTGACAATGATGTACCGCTTCCAATTGGAATTTTCGGTGGATAAAAACTGATAATATCCTGAAGTGGCGTAATAACTTCCGCCTCACCCGCAAAACCTACTACGGAAATATAAACTGTTTCCAATGAATAGGGATCTTTTTTCAGTTCCCTGATAATATTGGAAATTCCCTCCTGTACCTGTTCTATAGGATCTCCTACCATAGATTCGGAGACATCGATTAAGAAATAAATTGGAAGTCTTCTCATATCTGTAAAGACATTTTTTTTAAATAATAATATTAAGCTCCGTTGGTGGCGGAGGAAGTGTTATATGTTCTCCTGTATCTTGCGAATGCCCTCCTTGTGTAATGGAAGAGCTTACCCATCTGAAAAAAGAAGATAATGTAATGGCATCTGTAGTATCCAGTTTTACCACATGATCTGTCAATTCTTTAAGATATTGTTCATCCGCTTTAGGACCGGCTGCACAGCCTACAATTGCTCCAAATTCAAGATTTCGTATTGCGGGAATCATCTGTCTGTACTTTTGAATATCCGATGGCTTCCCATCCGTAAATATAAAAAGAAGGGGCTGCCAATCTCCTTTTTCATCTCCTGAACCTTTTACAAGATCTTTCTGTACTAATTCTGACACCATCTCCAAGGCTGCACCAGTATGGGTAGGCCCACTATCTGGACAGGTAATCTCCATGGGGTAAAAATTGGCAAGAGCAATTAAAGGAATGATATTTTTAACTTCCCTATCGAAAGTAATAACACTTAAATGAAGGCTGTCCATAGCCTGTGGATCTGCTCGGAGCATACTGATCAACCCGTTGAATCCATTATTCAGAGCCTGAATAGGTTCTCCATTCATGGAACCGGAAGTATCCAGTAAAAAATAGGCTAATAATCTTCTGTTCATAAGACAATTATTAATTCTGAAGCCGGCGGAGGAAGTCGAAGACTTCCCAGCCGGCTTGTATGTTGAATAAAAAGTTAAAGTCTAGTTTGAATACGAGTACTGCTGTCTCAGAATGTCTATAAAGTTATCCGTTTGATGAGGTTCTCCCACAGCACGGAATTTCCAGTCACCATTATGACGGTAAGCTTCAGCAAAAACCATAGCACACATCCCATTCATGCTGGAGTCTCCGGAAAGACTGTATTTTGTAATTTCCTTTCCTGTAGCATCCACCGCACGGATAAATGCGTTTTCAATCATTCCAAAGTGTTGGTTATTGGTTCTTCCCTGATAAATGGTTACAAGAAATACAATTTTCTGGTAGCTTGGGTCCAGCTGATCCAGTTTAACAATAATTTGCTCATCATCACCATCTCCTGCACCGGTTCTGTTATCCCCAGTCAACCATACATTTCCACTTGGGTGCTGCATAGAATTAAAGAAAACCACATCCCCTTGATAAAGTCCCATTTGTCTTCCATCATTGGTCTGAACCGTTCTTCCAAGGTTGGCAACCTTTCCGTTACCATCTAGAAGAAATGCCACTGCATCAAGATCATATTCTGCCTCTTTGCTGAATAGTTTCCCCAGAAAACCACCTTGTTTTCTTACATCCCATCCTAAACCTATCGTCACTTTTGAAAGGTCATAAACACTTTCTCCACGGTCATTTTTCCTTAAATCAATTGTTTGACCTTTCTGTAAATTAATTGCCATAGCTATAGTTTTGTGTATTTTGATGATTATTTGATAATTTGTCCTTTATAGTATTTTTCAAGAAAGAACCCAAGGTCTGCTCTGTATCCTATTCCCGAAGCTTCAAATTTCCAGCTTCCGTTTCTTTTATATAATCTTCCGAATTCAACTCCTGTTTCAATAGAGAAGTCTTCATCCAGTTCATATTTTGCAATCTCCTGATTCGAACCATTATCTACCACTCTTATATATGAGTTCCTTACCTGTCCGAAATTTTGTCTTCTTCTTTCAAAATCCTCTATGGTTACCACAAAAAGAATCTCTTCCACCCTTGAATCTACTTTATCAAGGTCAATCACAATTGCTTCATCATCATCCCCGTCACTGTTTTTACCATTTGGATCATCTCCTGTATGGGTAAGAGCCCCATCCGGAGAAGTCAGGTTATTATAAAAAACAAAATACTCCTCGCTTACTAATTTTCTGTCAGAATCAATCATAATTGCCGAAGCATCAAGATCGAAATCGTAGCCTGTCCCTTCATTAGGATCCCAACCAAGTCCTATTGTCATTTTTGTCAATCCGATCTCGATTTTTTGTCCTTTCTGTAGATTAATTGCCATAGTGTTTTATGTTATGAATTATTTTTTGCATTAAGATAGAAGTGATTTATGAATTGACCAAATTTATTTACGAAAAATAACGGGAACACCTCACTTATCATCAATCTTTCGCTTACATAACTACCACAAAAAAGGCTCAATTAAAAAATTGAACCTTTATAAAAATATTGTTATTGAATAAATTCTTAAAAATCTTTATCTACAACTGCTGTATTTCTTGCTTTAGCCAGCATAGGGATAGAGATAAGTCCCATCACCAGCATAATCACAATCTGAAGCGGTAAAGAGATAAATGAATACGTAAGCCCCATTTCACCTCCAAGATCGGCACTTTTACCCATTGAGATAAAAAGAGCCATAAAACCATACTTCATCG
This sequence comes from Chryseobacterium aurantiacum, assembly GCF_003020585.1. GTDB lineage: Bacteria > Bacteroidota > Bacteroidia > Flavobacteriales > Weeksellaceae > Chryseobacterium > Chryseobacterium aurantiacum. The sequence continues at coordinate 580,256 of NZ_PXUE01000001.1, read as the reverse complement.
CCAGATTATAGGCACCAATTCCTCCACTCGCAGGAATAATCATCCCCAGTGTCCCTACAACAATAATAAAAAATCCGTCTGCCATTGTAAATCCTGAGGTTTCAGGAAGCGCAAAACATACCAGATATGCTGCAAAATAATAGGAAATCCAGATTCCTAATGTGTATAATATGAACTTTCCTTTTTGCTTTAATTTGAAAATGGTAGTCAACCCCTGGAATATCCCGTCTATAAAATTCACAATCTTTCCTAAAAAAGGAACACCTGCCAATTTCTTTTTAAAGACAAAAAACAAAACTGTACCACCAATCAATATTAAAAGGATAAGCAAAATCTTGTTCGGGTTAATATTCACTCCGGAATTCTGATAAAATGACAAAATTGCCTCATATTTAAACAATAAAGTAAGACCTAAGAAACCAAGCATACATATAAGATCCACCACCCTTTCCAGGATAATGGTTCCAAATGACTTGTCTACAGGTACCTTTTCTACCCCATACAAAGCCGTAGCCCTTGCCAGCTCACCACTTCTTGGAATGGTAAGATTCATTAAATATCCAAATGATATGGACCAAAGTGAATTGGAATTTGAAATTTGATGTCCCATTGGCTCCAGCATCAGATTCCAACGAATTGCTCTAAACCAGTACGCTAAAAGACCAAATACTGACGCAAACAATACCCAAAGGTAATTCGCTTTTGCCAATGACTGCTGAATCACTTTAAAATCAAGGCCCTTTAACGCAAGCCATAAAAAAAAGCCTGCAAAAGCAAGCGATATTACTATTGTGAGAACTGATTTTAATGGATTTTTTGATGTTTTCTCCATGAACTAGGTTAGAAGGTTTGTTTTTTCGTCAGGGAAAACGATCTTCGGCTGAAAATCTTTTGCTTCTTCAGGAGTCATCTGCGCATAGGCAATAATGATAATGATATCATCTCTTTGTACCTTTCTTGCAGCAGGCCCATTCAGACATACCTCTCCTGATTTCCTTTTCCCTTTGATAACATATGTATCAAAACGTTCTCCGTTGTTCACGTTTACAATATAAACTCTTTCTCCCACTACCAAACCGGCAGCTTCTATAAGATCTTCATCGATCGTTATACTTCCTATATAATTAAGGTCTGAGGCTGTAACTCTTACCCTATGAATCTTGGATTTGAAAACTTCTATTAGCATGGTGCAAATTTATTAATAAAAATTAATAAAATATGATTTTCTACTTATTAAAAAAAACACCTATAGCCAGTATTAATTTATTAAAATCACTGTTCTCAGCCCGTGCTTATAATTTTTTAATTATTTCAAAAAAACAATTATTAAGTATCTAATAGAGAGTGAGATAATAATAATTTCAAATTTAAAAAAACAGATAATTATCATGTTTTTAAATTAAAAAACATACAAATAATTACAATACCTTTAAGTTAGAAAAACACAAAAAATCGCTCAATTTATTATCAAATATTTTGAAAAAATAAAATTTTAAATACAATGATGAAAAAAAGCCTCTCATTATTAATCATTTTACCTCTTTTACTTTCTTCATGTAAACAAATAGGTAAGAATGAAAACACCGCAATGCAAAAAGCACAGGTAGTATCAAATGTAATGACAAAAGAAACTCAGGAAAAACTAACTCCTGATGAAATTTTCAAAGAACTTGTTGAAGGTAATAAAAGATTTCAAAGCGGTAATATAATGTTAAGAAACTTTAATGAACAAGCCCGTAAATCCGCAATAAAACAGTATCCAAAAGCAGTAATATTAAGTTGCTTGGATAGTCGAGTACCTGTAGAAACCATCTTTGACCAAGGATTAGGAGATGTTTTTGTAGGTAGGGTGGCCGGGAATTTTGTAAATGAAGACCTTCTAGGAAGCATGGAATATGCATGCCACATGGCAGGTTCTAAACTTATACTAGTAATAGGACATCAACATTGTGGTGCTATCAAAGGAGCTATAGATAATTTAGAATTTGGTAATATAACAGCAATGCTTTCCAAAATAAAACCGGCCGTGCGAATGAGCCAAAACTTTACAGGGAAAAAATCTTCGAAAAATGAAGAGTTTGTAAAATATGTTTCGAGAAACAATGTATCTTATACATTGGACCAAATAAGAAAGAACAGTCCAGTATTAAGAGAAATGGAAAACAAAAAGGAAATTAAAATTGTAGGAGCCTATTACAATTTGGCAAATGGAAACTTAGAGTTTGTAAAATAAAATTATTCATTTAAACAATTCTTTTTTATTACAAAAAATAAGGTTAATAAAAATTAATAAAACAGACCTTAACTATCATTAAAAAACTCCCATAAACACGGGTATTTAATTTTATAAAACACAAGAAATGTGACTTTTACTTATAGAATTAATAATTATATTCTTAAAAACATTAATACTTTACACTCAATTTAGGATTTAATAAATACAGGAAATAATATTAACTTTTTGCTAAAGTCAATAAACATAAGCATTTGGCACGATTTTAGTAACCCGTAACGTAGATTTTTCGTGAAAACCCGAATTATCATATTTTAACTATTTTCACTGAAAAGCAAAAAAATTATATAAGTTTTAATAAAAAAATTGCACAATTAGAAAATAGTATTATATTTGCTATAATTACGAACTAACTTTAATATTAAAAATTATGAACAAGTCTGAATTAATCGACGCAATCGCAAAAGATGCAGGTATCACTAAAGTTGCAGCAAAGGCTGCTTTAGAATCTTTCATTTCTAACGTAACTTCTACATTAAAGAAAAAAGACGGAAAAGTTTCTTTAGTAGGTTTCGGTACTTTCTCAGTAGCTGAGAGAGCAGCTAGACAAGGTATTAACCCTGCAACGAAAAAGCCAATCAAAATTGCTGCTAAAAAAGTTGCTAAATTCAAGGCTGGAGCTGATTTATCAAATGCAGTTTCTGGTGCTAAGAAAAAATAATCATTCAGATTACAAAAATTCAAAGGCTGTTTCTAGGAAACAGCCTTTTGCTTTTAATAAAAAAAATAAGCGGACCCAATGTCCGCTTTTATTAATTTATGCTTTTATTCGAGGTTAATTAAAGCCATAAGACCCTCATAGAAACCCTACCCTCATACCTCCTCCATCTATACACAATGAAAAAGAGTGAACGATATTCTATAACCTCTTATTTAAAGCTTCAAAAACCCCATTAGGGAGCCAATCTCGAAATCTTCCAGTCCAGATCTTCTAATTCATAAATAATCCTATCATGAAGACGATTAGGTCTTCCTTGCCAGAACTCAATTTCGTAAGGTTTTGCAAGGTATCCACCCCAATTGGACGGCCTTGGAACTTCGGTATTTTCGTATTCTTTTTCCAAATCTTTTAGCTTCTCTTCCAAAAATTCTCTGTTCGGAATAATTTGGCTTTGCGGAGAAACCATCGCCCCAAGCTGGCTTCCCTTCGGCCTTGAATGGAAATAGCCATCACTAAGATTTTCTGCAACTTTCTCCAAATTAGCTTTGATAATAATCTGTCTTTCCAGATTAGGCCAGAAGAAATGAAGACATGCCTTGTGGTTATTTTCTATAGCTTTTCCTTTTCTGCTGTTATAGTTGGTATAGAAAATAAACCCTTCATGTGTGTAAGCTTTCAGCAAAACCATTCTTGTTCTCGGACAACCGTCTTCTTCCACTGTAGAAACCGCCATAGCATTGGCTTCAGAGATCACAGAGCTTTCACTGGCCTCCAAAAACCAGTCTCTAAACTGCTCAATTGGATTTTGTTTTATCTCACTTTCAATAAGTTGGGATTTCTCGTACACTTTTCTTTTGTCGTGCAGGTTTTCCATAAATATTTTTTATTAAATTTGAGTATGAATCACTCATACAAAGGTAAAATATTAATCTCGACACCTGACATTTCCGGCGATCTTTTTTCAAGATCGGTGGTATTGGTTATTGAACATAATGAAAGCGGTGCATTTGGTTTGATATTGAATAAGAAGAACAGCCAAATGAGTAGTAAGTTCAGGGAATTCTTCGATTTCAAAATTGAAGTATATGATGGAGGCCCTGTAGAAAACGAAAAAGTATTCTTCATTGTAAAAGGCGAAAGAATCACTGAAGTTTACACAGAAATTAACGATGAATACTATCTTACGGAAGATATTGAACGAGTTATAAATGCTGTATTGGGCAATGTACTGGATATTCAGAATATAAAAATATTCTCCGGGTATTCCGGATGGTCTCCCAATCAGTTGGATACGGAGGTTCAGAGAAAGATGTGGACTGTAGTAGATGTTTATAATCTTGACTATACTCTTCCCAATGATCAGACTTTATGGAAATCTATTATGCAGAACCTTGGTGGTGAATTCCTCCTTTGGGCGAATTCACCTGAAGATATCTCCCTGAATTAATAGTAACTTTTTCAGTTTCAGGACACAATTAACAAATTTTAAGATTCTGTTAACCAATTTTAAAGAAACTTTTTCCGTTCTTTGAAAAACCAAAATCATTGAAATGAAAGGTAGTACATTACTTGCTTTATCAATCTTTTCGACTACATTTTTATCATTTGCACCTCTTAACAAGAAATACATTGTCGTTGATGCCGGCCACGGAGGAAATGACCTGGGAGCAGTGCATGGTAATTTTTCCGAAAAAGATATTTCATTAAGTATTGCCAAGGAAATTCAAAAGCTGAATAAGAATCAGGAGAGGTATGAGGTGATTTTAACAAGAAGTTCAGACACCTATCCTAGTCTCTCTGAAAGAACGGTTCAAATCAATAAGCTTAATCCTGAAATGGTCATTTCTCTTCACGTCAACAGGTCTCCTCAAGAGGAAACCTCTCATCAGGGAACTGAAGTTTTCATTCAAAACGCTGAAGCTTCAAAGATGTTGGGTGAAAAAATATCTCAAAAATTTAATGCCCGTAAAATTGAGGAACGCAATCTTCACATTTTAAGAGAGACCAAGGCTCCGGCTGTATTGGTTGAGCTTGGATTTATTAATAATTCTGCTGACAGAAATTATATAACCAGTGAAGCGGGGCAAAAGGAAATCGCACAGAAATTCATTGAAGTTTTCAACGAATACTAAAATACATAACAATTTCTGATTTAATCAGAATAAAACCCGGTAAAGGACTTTAAGAACTTCGTTGTTTACCGGGTTTGTCAATTTTAATGATTAAAACTTTTTTTCCAACTTTCTACCAATTCTGAGAATCGGGAAGTTTCAAAGGTTTTATTTCTTATTTTACCTACAGAAAATATGCCTTTCTCATCAGAAATCATCAAAATTTCTTCGGCTTTCTGAGATTCAAATGCAATAATCTCGTGTTCCTGGATATCTGCAAGGTTATTTTTATGTAAAAAAGTAACAAAATTCTCCATTAATGGAGAAATGTAGGCTCCTTCTGTCTGCTTTGGAACTTTAATAATATTCCCGTCCAGAAAAAGAAGATTTCCGGAGGTAGTACGTGCAATTCTTTTATTGGGATTCAAAAGGATTACATCATCAAGATCGTTTTCCTGCGCGTAAATGCCACCATATATGTTTTCAGGGCAATGTACTCTGATATTGCTCAAAAGGTTGTTATTCACATTGATTTCCTTAATAAGGTCTAATTCCAATGCTCTTGGATGAACAGCCAATACATCTTCCATTTCCACGATTTCATAAAAATAGGAAACTGAAGATTTCGCCAGGGTTACTTCATCATTATTTCTAAAGACCTGGAAATTGATGATTCCATCCTTTATACCCTTACCATCGATAATTTCCTTTTGAAAAAGGGACTGAAAATACTCCAGTGTATAGGTGAGAGGAATGTTCATTCTCATCTTTCTCATGGAAGCCATCAGGAAGAAATAACATTCTTCATCCATGATTAATGCTCCGTTTTTTATAAAGAAAGAAACCTTTACCGCATCGCCCCAAAGAAAGGCTCTATTCTTTACATTTAATGCGTCTGATGTAAAATATTGATTTTCCAATTTTTGATGTGATTTATTTACAAAAAAATAATGAACGATAAATCGTTCATCAGTTTTATCATTTAATACGATCCCGCCTTATGCAGCACCTAATTTTATTCTAAGGTTCTCAATAAGATTTTCCCAATACATTGCGTTTTCTTCTTCATCGCCTTCCTCACAGAAGTCAGTAATATTTAATGCTAAATCTTCTGTAATATCATCTATTGTGATTGTCATTTCAAAGAAGTTCTTAGTTCCCTCATCTTCTTCCCATCTGTAACGCACGAAACCTTCAGGCTTATATCTGATTAAAGTGGCCTTTTCTGCAGGTCCTCCACCCCAGCTAAAAAAGAAGTCATCGCCTTTTTCTATTACCTCATCCGCAAACCATTCAGATAACCCCTCTCCGGTTGCCAGATATTCATATAAAATCTCTGATAAACAGTGCATTGGGAATTCGTAATGGACTTTATGTTTCGCCATATAATCTTTGTTTTTATCGTCCCGCAATATATAAATTAATTTTTTTATTACGCAAAAAAACAATTACTTTTTTATAGAATCTGTATGATATTTATCACCGGAATAAAATCTGTATTATGTTAAGTTTTAATAGATAATGGTATAATGTAAAGCATAAAAAAAATCTCTCTGAAGCAGAGAGATTTTATGTTTAGTTTTCATTCAGTATATCAAGAATAATCTGACATCCTTCTTTGATTTCTTCCATAGATAATGTAAGAGGTGGGGAAATTCTGAGGTATTCATTTCTGTATAATTGCCAGAAAACAATTAACCCTTTTTCCATACATTTTTTGGCTACGTTTAGGGTATATTCCGGAGATCCAAGATTAACGGCAAGCATTAACCCTTTACCATTGATATTTTTAATCTTTGGATGAACCAAAAGTTCTCTAAACAACTTTTCTTTTTCATCCACTTCATTCATTAAGCCACTATCCAATACTTCTTTTAATGTAGCATAACTGGCTGCTGCAATGAGCGGATTTCCTCCAAAGGTAGTAATATGACCTAGTTTAGGAGAATGAGATAGAGTTTCCATAATTTTTCGGGAACTCATGAAAGCTCCTACAGGAACTCCGCCGCCCATTCCTTTTCCCATCACCAGAATATCAGGAACTATCCCAAAATGTTCAAATGAGAACAGTTTTCCTGTTCTTCCGAACCCTGGCTGAATTTCATCCAGAATCAGAAGGGCTCCTACTTCTTCACATCTTCTTTTTAGTTTGATCAGGTAATCATGATTAGGAACGAGAAATCCTGCCGCCCCCTGAATGGTTTCAAGGATAACACAGGCTGTTTTCTCTGTGATCTTATCAAAATCTTCTTCGTTATTAAATTCAATAAAAGAAATCATTGGTAATAGCGGACGGAATTCTCTTTTATGAGTTTCATTTCCAGAAACGCTCAAAGCTCCGTGTGTATTACCGTGGTAAGAGTTTTTAAAGGAAACTATTTCCTCTCTTCCGGTGTATCGTTTTGCGAGTTTTAAACTTCCATCAATTGCTTCTGCCCCACTGTTCACAAGATAGGTTACTTCCAAAGGTTCCGGTGTGGCTTCTGCAAGCAATTTACATAGTGCTATAGGCTTATCCTGTGCATATTCTCCATATACCATTACGTGAAGATACTTGTCTGCCTGTTCTTTAATGGCATTAACAATTTTAGGATGTGAATGGCCCAGAGTATTGGCAGAAACTCCTGCTACAAAGTCAAGATACTTCTTGCCGTCTGTACCATAAATATAACTTCCCTCGGCTTTTTCGACTTCAAAACCTGCCGCAAACTGGGTGGTTTGTGCCTGATATGTAAAAAAATCTTTATGCATTTCCATCGTCTCAAAAAATTTCAGCAAAGCTATAAAAGATTCAGCAAATGCCGAAATTATTGACAGGGAATAAAAAAACCGCTTTACTAAATAAAGCGGTTCTATATTATTTTCTTACTCTTTTCGGTTTCTTAGCTTCTTCCTTGGCTCTTTCTTTTTCTATGACATCCTGTGCCTGATCATAGAGTTCATTGTCTGAGGAATACTTGATTTCTTCATAGTTGGGACTATCTACCAAAATATCCTGCCATTTCCTGATCCTGTCTTTTGTATTCCAGTTAAAGTCCGGAAATTTTCTTCTTGCAGGCTCTATTTTACTCATTGGGTAGGTATCTGAAGTGGCTCCGATGCTACAAGAGATGATCTGTAAACCTCTTTCTTCAAATAAGGCACCAATTATTCCACAGGCAGAAAGCGTTATTCCTATTCTTTCCGGCTTTTTGGTTTCTTTATCTACATCATCTACATAGGCAATTGCCTGTGCGTTTCCTACTACTCTTGCTTCTTTAATATCATTATTCTCATAGTAGACCGTCATAAACTTTCCTTTCACCTGATTAAATTCGTCTTTCAGGGTTAAGGAGTCTACTTTACTGATAGCAAAGGCATTTCCAATGACTTTTAAAGAGTCTATATTTTCGGTTTTGGTATTAAAGTAAGCTTCTACTTTATTTCCGGTTACCTGCTTTTCACCACTCCACAAAATTGGATTGGTGTACATATGCATGATACCATCTGTCTCATTGAAAGCGATAGAGTCCGCTCTTCCCTGTGCATTGGACTTGAAGATTCTTGCTTTTTTATAGGCTCTTAAATAGCTTTTCTTTATTTTAATATCTGATGAATCCGGTTTTTGATAGGAGATGATTTTTTCTGATGCAAAGTAAATGGAATCTTTTTCCATGATCTTCACCGCATACGGGTTCTTCGTCATCATTGAAGAGTCTTTCTTTTCGAAAATTTCCCCATAGCCTCCTTTGATGTATCTTCTTTCTTTAGGATCATCCAATGTTACATTTCCCGTCGCTTTTCCAAAACCAGAAAGCTGGTTGTAGTACATATCATCACCGGTAAGGATTTTATCATTATAGAAGATCTTGGAATTTTTATTAAGGAAAGCTTCCTTGGTTTCCATTCTATAAGTCCCTCTTTCGGTGTATACTCTGTTTTTTGGATTGGCACGATTGGTAATGGTTGTAGGCCCAAAAAACTCGGCCACCTTGGTATTTTGATTCTGCTTGATATTGGCCCCCTCAATGATGTATTGAGCGTTATCAATTTTCACATTACCTACAAAATCAATCATTTTGGTCGTCAGGAAGTAAGTAGCAGATTTTGTATACATTACATTTCCCTGCGTATCAGAAATGGTACCTCCTGTATTAAAATAGGCTTGATTATTAAGCTTATCATAATACAGAATATCTGTTTTAATGGTTTGTTTAGGATCGGTAAGAACAACATTTTTTCGGGCAACACCTTTTTGGATATTACCGTCATATTCCATCTCGCCGGCAGTGATTACAGAGCCATCAGCATTCTGAAGTCTTGTATTGCCTATGGCTTTTACAAAATTTTCTTCATTGTATATGATAACTTCATCTGCTGTAAGGATGGAGCCTTGATGTTCAATCTGAACATTCCCTGTAAGATATTGATTCCCTTCATATTTTTCAGGGTTTTTGCTCATCTCATCTGAATGGATGATTTTTACTTTATTTTCAGGTTTCAGCTGCTTGGGTTGAGCCGGTGACGGAGTCTGCAAATAAGGATCCCTCTTCACCGGAGTTTTCTCCTGCGCAAAGCCGAGCGTAGAAATAAAGAGTAACAGAAAAAGGATTTTTCTCATTAATTAGTCATTCTTAGTGCCATAAAAATACAGCGAATGAGAATCAATTTTTACGCCAAATGCTTCTTCAATGGCTTCTTTGATTCCTTGGATTCTTGGGTCACAGAATTCAATAATTTCTTCAATTTCTTTATCAGAGTCTTTTTTGTAGATCACTAAGTGGTCGTGCTGCTTATCAAAATAAGACTTTTCATAGGAAGAAGAAGTCAGGGTTTTTTCTCCAAACTGATGCTTACGAATAAGGCCTGCATCAAGGAAAATTTCAATAGTATTGTAAATGGTAGCCTTAGAAACATGATATTTTTTCTGCATCATCAGAAGATATAGATCATCTACATTAAAGTGATGATCCATATTATAAATCTCTTCTAATATCGTATATCTTTCAGGAGTGTTTCTAAACCCTTTTTCTAATAAGTAGTTTCTTAGAACATCCTTGATTAAAGCTATATTTTTTTCTTTTTGTATTGTATCCATTAAAAAAATTATCTACAAATTTATCGATTTTTATTTAAATAGATAGTATGGTTACATGTTCCTGAGCTTAAGAGTTATGACGGAAGTAACCGGACTGTTCAATCTTGTTGTCGTATACTGTAAGTTCTGTAATAGGTGCAGATTCTACTTCTACGTTGTGAGAAGAGACTCCCCAAGCCTTAAAGTCATCACTTCCAATGTACTTCACAAAGTTATAAATATTCAGCGTAATCTTCTGTTTAACAGTTAAAAGAATATCGTTGATATAGGTGTTATCTATGATTACATATTTCAGATCCGGTGGTATATTGTGCGCTCTTAAGGATGGATGGCTGCTTCTTGACGGAATGGTTCCATCAGCCATAAGATCTCTCAATACCATGTTGAAATAGTCATTGATCCTTCTATCTACCTTAAATCCTAAAAGGAAGTTAATTTTATAAACTGTTCCTGGTAAAATCTCATCCACAGTATATTTGAAAGTATATGGATCTTCCTGATTTACAATACTTAATATAAAGTAATGATCTGCTCTTTTCGGTTGTTTTTTGATAATGGAATAAATAATTTTAGATTCCACCTCATCATTTCTTTTTGCTCTGCTCAGATAAGCAAGGTTTGTAGCATATTTTGGAATTGTTTCGTCCAGTTTCATATCTTTTAGGATAGAAATATACTTATCAATTTTCACATACTGAATAAAGTTTGCTTTAATAAGTCTTCCGTTATACCAAGCGTACATACATACAGCAATAAACCCACCTAATACCATTGTAAGCCATCCTCCATCTACAAACTTAATTACGTTTGCATAGAAGAATCCTGATTCCAGGAACAGGTAAACGACTGCAAAACCTGCAATAAAGATTTTATTCACTCTTGTACGGCTTAGCCAGTATAAAAGAAGAATGGTAGTCATCAACATGGTGATGGTGATGGTAAGTCCATAAGCGGCTTCCATATGTTCTGATTTTTGGAAGAATACAACCACTACAAAACAGAAAGCCATTAATCCCCAGTTAATTCTAGGAATATACATTTGTCCTTTGATCCCGGATGGATATTCAATGTGTTGATTGGGCCAGAAAGAAATAGACATTGCTTCTGAGAACATGGTAAATGAACCTGTAATTACAGCCTGGCTGGCAATAATTGCAGCTGCTGTTGCCAGGATTACACTTGGTAAAACAGCCCATTCCGGCATAATTCCAAAGAAAGGGTTTACTCCGTTATGTACCTGATGATAATTATCCAACAACCAAGATCCCTGTCCCAGATAGTTTAGGATAAGCATTAGCTTAACAAAAATCCAGCTGATTCTGATATTCTTTGCTCCACAGTGTCCCAGATCGGAATAAAGGGCCTCTGCCCCCGTCGTACATAGGAAAACAGCTCCCATGATCACAATGGCACTGGATGAATGGGTAATCAGATTATACGCATACATTGGGTTGAATGCTCTGATAATCTCAATATGATCAAAAATATGCATTGATCCGGAAATTCCTAAAACAAGGAACCAGGTGACCATTACCGGTCCAAAAAACTTACCAATAGAGGCTGTTCCGAATTGCTGAACTACAAAAACGATAAACAGGATGACTAATGTGATAAGTACCACCGGAGTTTCGGGATTGTATATTTTAAGCCCTTCAATAGCTGACATCACCGTTAAGGAAGGGGTAATCACACTATCTGCCACCAGCGTGGAAGCTCCTATAATGGCGACTATATACAGCCATTTTTTCTTGAGTTTCTTTACCAGTGAGTACAAGGCAAGAATTCCTCCTTCACCCTTGTTATCTGCCCTTAAAGCGATGATAACATATTTCAGGGTAGTCTGAAGCGTCAATGTCCAGATGATACAGGATAATGCTCCCTCAATGTATTCATCAAATGGCATGGTAGCGCCGTCTTTTCTTGCATTCACAATCGCTTTCATTACGTAAAGCGGTGACGTACCTATATCTCCGAAAACGATCCCTAGAGATACTATAACGCCTACAAATGAAAGCTTCTTTAGGTCAAAGTGATGACCGCCTTCTGTAACTTCTGCCATATCAGCCAATTTATTTTTTTAAAAGCGCAAATTTATATCAATTTTATGACCCCAAGAATTTTTCTTCATGAATATAATAAATGAAAAAACTTCCTTTCGGAAGTTTTTCTCTATTACTATTTAACGTACATTGCTTTTTTAATTTCCTCTTTTACTTTTTCAAGCTTAGGGAACCACTCTGCAAATAATGCAGAAGAATAAGGCGCAGGTGCATCAGGAGTAGTAATTCTCTTGATTGGAGCATCTAAATAATCGAATGCTTTTTGCTGTACCATGTATGTAATTTCAGAAGATATTGAACCAAATGGCCAAGCTTCTTCCAAGATAACTAATCTATTTGTTTTCTTCACAGATTCTAAAATTGTATCAAAATCTAGTGGACGAATTGTTCTAAGATCGATAACTTCTACAGAAATCCCTTCTTTAGCCATATCTTCAGCAGCCTGAATAGCCAGCTTCATGATTTTACCGAAAGAAACCAAAGTAACATCTGTACCTTCTTTCTTAATTTCTGCTTTTCCTATTGGTAAATAGTATTCTTCCTCAGGAATTTCCATTTTATCTCCATACATCTGCTCAGATTCCATGAAAATAACCGGGTCATTATCCTGAATAGCTGTTTTCAACAATCCTTTTGCATCGTAAGGGTTCGAAGGAACGATTACTTTAAGACCAGGAACATTTGCAAACCAGTTTTCGAAAGCCTGAGAGTGGGTAGCTCCCAATTGTCCTGCAGAAGCAGTAGGTCCTCTGAAAACGATAGGACAGTTCCACTGACCTCCACTCATTTGACGAATTTTCGCTGCATTATTGATAATCTGATCAATACCTACCAATGAGAAATTGAACGTCATATACTCTACAATTGGTCTGTTACCATTCATCGCAGCTCCTACAGCAATTCCTGTAAAACCAAGTTCAGCAATGGGTGTATCGATTACTCTTTTAGAACCAAATTCATCCAACATTCCTTTTGAAGCTTTATACGCACCATTGTATTCTGCAACTTCCTCCCCCATTAAAAAGATGGATTCGTCTTTACGCATTTCCTCGCTCATTGCTTGTGCAATTACCTCACGAAAAGTATATTCTGCCATATTTATTTGAAAAATTTAGACTACAAAAATAGTGTTTTTTTATTACTAACATAACAAAAAAGGCATCTCATTTGAATGGAAAGCCTCAATATTAATTTTATTTAAAAAGGGTTTTCCTCCTGACAGCCCCGTTCTTTGTAGTTTTTTTCTAAGATCATACCAAATTTTTATAGATTTTGTTGTTCGTAATTTCTCATCTCTATTTATATCTATTTAAAGTGATGGTACCATATATTATGCTGAGATTTCCGATAAAGCTTTTTTCAAAAAAATAAAACGACATTTCATTTCTGAAATGCCGTCTTAAAATTCTATTTAAACTTATATTAATTAGCTTTCTCCCAAACCTGGGTTCTTCCTAATAATGATAATCCCAGATATCCTCTTACATTTAGCTTATCTCCGCTTTTTGTAACAGTACATTTGTAAGTTTTACCCGTTTTTGGATCTGTAATAGTTCCTCCGGTAAACTCATCTCCTTCTTTTTTCAATCCTCTGATGATTTCCAAACCTACAATTGGCTTACCTTTTCTGTCATCTTTACAAGCTGAACAGTTAGGATCCGCAGGCTTTATCAGCAATTGAGAAACTTTTCCATAGTATTTCCCATCTGATTTTTTAAAAATCTCTACAATAGACTTCGCTTGCTTTGTTTCATCATCTATCGTCTTCCATTTGCCCTCTATCTGTGCAAACGTAAGTACACTGAATAAAGAAAGTGCGAATGTTAACATTAATTTTTTCATATTTCTTATAGTTTTAATTTTAATACAATATTCTTATCTACGTATTGATAAAAATATAAATTAATTTTCAACAAACAAAAACTTTTATTATACAAAGCATAAAGAGACAAAATAGGGAAAAGATAAAATGACAAATCTCACTATTTCCGGATCAGATACATCTATCTTTTGCAGCTTTCCTCTTTGTACTTTTTACTTCTAATAAAGCTTCCTGTTAATCACCCTACTCATATAATCCTGATACCAGGCCTTAGCAATCATCTTCCCTTTTTCCACTTCAGGTGTTTTAAGCTGATCTATCAGATTCTTTTCAAAAGCCAGATCTGTTTTATCATAAACCCCTATGATTTCCTTTCCGTCAAAACGATAAATATAGTTCCCAATGATAAACTGCTCTGTATTTCCATCCGAATTCATCATAATAGGAGTGTATTTTTTATCGCTTACCAAACTTCTTCCCCAGCTCCTAATAGGCTTGTTGTAGCCAATAAGATCTGCCAGTGTGGGATAAATATCTATTTGCTGGGCTATTTCCTGATTTTCTCCTTTAAGCTGATATTCAGGATTTGGAGAATAGAAAACCAACGGAACAGCAAAACGGTTCATTGCCTTTTCATATTCAGGATAATAAATCTGGTTGGTATGATCTCCGGTGAATACAAATATGGTATTATTAAACCAAGGTTGTTTTTTCGCGGTTTCAAAATACTTTTTAATGGCGTAGTCGGTATACTGTATGGGTTCATGCATTTCCAGTGGTCCTTTTTTGAATTTCCCCTTATATTTTTCTGGAATTTTAAAAGGGTGATGGGAAGATGCTGTGAACACCGTTGTCATGAAAGGCTGTTTCTTTCCTACGTTTTTAGCAAAATACTGAAGGAAAGGTTCATCCCAAATGGCCCACATCCCGTCAAAATCCTCATCATGATTGTATTCTGTTTTTCCAAAATAATGTTTAAATCCAAGGATATTTCCAAACCCAAGGAAACCCATAGATCCATTTGGCGCTCCATGATAAAAGGATGTATCATAACCAAGATCGTTACATACAGAAACAATGGATTGTATTTTCTGATTAGAATATGGTGATCCTGTAAAAGCATCCGTAAGACTCGGAATTCCTGCCAATACGCTGCTCATCCCATGAATGGACTGTCTGCCGTTTGCAAATGTATTGGGGAAAATAAGACTCTGGGTAGCCAGGCTATCCATAAACGGTGTATAAGAAACATAATCCTTAATATTTTTATCCTTATTAAAGGCTCCCGAATATTCTCTCCCAAATGACTCTACAATAAAAATAACAATATTGGGGCGGTTCTCTACCTTTCTGTCATATACTTTATAAGGCTGTACATTGTCCTCAATATACTTTTCATCCACAAAATGAACTTCCTTAAAATTGTTCGTATTTAAAGTTCTAAAAAATGAAAAAGTACTGTTAAGAACCATATTTCCCTGCAATGGGTTGGTTACAAAACGTGTAGCATCTACCATATTGATAGGTCTTGTACTGTGTTTGAAATCTCCCCTGATCCCCCCTACAACCAACACTGCAGTAATGCATAAAGTAACGATGGAGGAAAGAAAGTATGGTAATAATCTGGCAGGTTTTGCCTCTTCCACTTTTACTCTTTTATAAAGGAAAACCCATAATCCCATTAAAATTACAAACCAAATCAAGACAAAGGGATGCTGCCCTATTGAGATCATAAGTGTCTGTGAAACGTTGGACTCATGTTCTGCTACCTGAAATACAGCAGACGTTAACCTGGCCTGAGAGAATTTATAATAAATAAAATCTCCAAAATTCATGGCATATGCCAGTCCGTTTGTTATAAAATAAAGCCAGAAAAGAACTTTCTGAAACACTTTTTTCGTATTGATAACCAGCGGAAGAAGACTGAGCAGTATAAACAATGCATTAACGTATAAAATTGCCGTGGTATCGAATGCTGTACCGTGATAGGCAAGCTTTAGATAGTCTGAAACAGAATCTACCTTGATCAGGTCTTTATTAAAAAACCAAAATAAAAGTCTTGCAATCTGATAAAAAGCATAGGCTAAAAAAATTCTGTAAAGCAATGCCAGAACTTCCTGTTTTCTAAATCCTTTTAAAAATTTCATGGGGCAAATTTACACCAAAATCACTTTATTGCATTTTTTAGTGCAGATTATTTTGAGTTAGAATTTTTAAAAACTGTAATTTTGTAGTTATGGATTTTATAAAGAATAATCTGGCCAATGCCTTGACCCTGGCTAATTTATTTGCAGGCTGTGTGGGTGCAATACATCTTATTTTAGGAGACTATCAAACAACGGCAATATGCCTTATCCTCTCCTCTATCTTTGATTTTTTTGACGGATTTGTAGCCAGAGCCGTAAAATCAAACTCCAATCTTGGACTTCAGCTTGATTCTCTTGCGGATATGGTAAGCTTTGGATTGATCCCCGGACTTACCATGTATAAAGCACTTGAACCATTTGGAATAGAGCTTCTTGGATTGCATTTTCCATTTGAAATCAAATATATAGGATTACTGGTAACCACTTTCTCTTGCTTAAGGCTTGCTATTTTTAACCTTGACGAGGAACAGAGATATTATTTCAAAGGATTGAATACTCCTACCAATACTGTTTTACTATTTGGATTATATTATGCCTTTAAGGAAACAGGAACCTTCAGCTTTTTATTTGAAAACGAATTACTGCTGATTTTACTAACACTTCTTACTTCATGGCTGCTAATCAGTCCGATAAAGATGATGGCTATGAAGTTCAAATCCAAGCAACTGAAAGACAATTATCCAAAAGTAGTATTACTGGTGGGCGGAATTGCTATTCTGGCTTTCTTTCAGGTGGTAGGAATTCCTATGCTTGTTATTTATTATATATTGGTATCCCTTGTTTTTCAAGGACAACTAAAATAGACGTTAAAAAACTTATACGAGGAGATAAAACGAAACTATCCCTCCTTTTAAAATTAACACATTTTCAAATTATTAATTATCAACATGAACTTAAAACTCCATAAACCACTTTGTATTTTTGACCTGGAAACTACAGGAACCAACATCGGAAAAGACAGAATCGTTGAGATCTGTATCCTAAAAGTAAACCCTGATGCATCCAGAGAAAGCAAAACATGGCGTGTAAACCCGGAAATGCTTATTCCAAAAGAAAGCAGTGAAATCCACGGAATTTATGACGAGGACGTAAAAGATGCTCCTACATTTAGAGATATTGCTTCTAAAGTGATGGAAATGATTGCCGGCACTGACCTTGGAGGTTTCAATTCCAACAGATTTGATGTTCCGCTTTTGGCTGAAGAGTTATTAAGAGTAGGAATGGATTTTGATCTTAGTAAATTCAAATTGGTGGATGCACAAACGATCTTCCATAAAAAGGAACCTAGAAACCTTGGAGCAGCTTACCAGTTTTATTGTGGAAAAACCCTTGAAAATGCACACTCTGCAGAAGCAGATGTAATGGCAACGTTTGAGGTTTTGGACGCTCAGGTAGGAAAATATGATGATATTCCGAATGAAATTGCCCCTTTAAGCGAGTTTACATTCCATAATAAGAATGCTGATCTTGCTGGATTTATTGGTTACAATGAAAAAATGGAGGAAGTTTTCAATTTCGGAAAGTATAAAGGACAAGGGGTAAAAGCAGTCTTCCAAAAGGATCTTGGATATTTCGGATGGCTTCAAAATGCTGATTTCCCTTTATATACCAAGAAAGTTTTTACAAAAATACAATTGTCAAGTAAATTTTAATATGTCTGATCTGATTCGTTTTAAGTTTTATGAAACTGCCCTTGAAGCCAATAGGGATAAACAAATATTGGCTGAAAACGGCATTAATAGTTTTATAGCCAACGAACAGCTTATCCAATCAGACTGGCTGCTATCCCAAGCTGTGGGCGGAATTCAGCTTCAGGTTTTTGAAGAGGATCTGGAAAAGGCCAATCAGGCTCTTCAGGATTATAAGGATAATGAGCAGTATTCACTAGAAGTAGAACATACGATTGATGATCCTGAATTTGATTTTTCATGTCCCAAATGTGGTTCCAATCATATTTACAGAGATGACAAAGCAACCAGCTTCTTTGGAATTTCATTTTTAACGAGTCATAAATTTATATGTTATTATTGCGGAAAT
Source organism: Chryseobacterium aurantiacum (assembly GCF_003020585.1). Taxonomy (GTDB): domain Bacteria; phylum Bacteroidota; class Bacteroidia; order Flavobacteriales; family Weeksellaceae; genus Chryseobacterium; species Chryseobacterium aurantiacum. Next base: position 562,048 of record NZ_PXUE01000001.1, on the reverse strand, counting down.
GAGTTTACACATTAAAGCATAAAGGATTATATATTTCAGGCTTATCATCTTTTACTATTAAATAAAAAAACGGCTTCGCTACCTGCCCTGTGGTTCGAAGAAAATAAATAAAAAAGAATTATGAAAATCATCTGCATAGGAAGAAATTACAGCGAACACGCTAAAGAATTAGGAAACGAAATTCCGGAGAACCCTGTTATTTTTATGAAGCCGGATACTGCGGTTTTAAAGGGAAGTGATTTTTATATTCCTGAATTTTCAAATGACATCCACTATGAACTGGAAGTGGTTTTGAAAGTTTCAAAAGGCGGAAAGTATATCCAAAAAGAAACGGCTCATAAGCATTACGAAGAGATCAGCTTAGGAATTGATTTTACAGCCAGAGATCTTCAAAGTGAGCTAAAGTCTAAAGGTCTTCCCTGGGAGCTTGCGAAAGGCTTCGATGGTTCCGCAGTAGTAGGAAGCTTCTTCAAGAAAGAAAACTACAATCTGGAAAACCTGTCCTTTTCCCTTTTAAAAAATAAAGAAAAAGTTCAGGATGGAAATACAAAGGATATGCTGTTTCATTTTGATGATATCATAGCTTTTGCTTCTCAGTACTTTAGCTTAAGAGTGGGTGACCTTATTTATACAGGAACACCAAAAGGGGTTGGAAAAGTGGAAGAAAATGATATCCTTGAGGCCTATCTTCAAGAGGAAAAAATCCTTGACATCCGAATATTGTAAGTTAATTAACATAAAGTCTGGCAAATTTTTCATATCTTTAGGTAACAAAATGAAAGGTTATGATAAACATTGTATTGCCCGTAGATTTTGGGGACAAAACTGACCAATTGGTAGATGGCGCCATAAAATTTGCAAAACAACTTAATGGTAAAATTTACCTTATCCATGTAGCACCTTCAGATATTGGCTTTGCCATTGGTGATATGGGGTTTCAGTATTTCCCGGAAGTGGAAGCGAATGAAATCAGGGAAGAGCTTGTACAGCTTAACAAAATTGAGCAAAGAATCATTGCACATGATATCGATTGCGAACATCTTTTAAAGCAAGGACTGGCCAAAGATATTATTTTGGAATATGCAAAGGCTAAAAGCGCTGATTACATCGTAATGGGATCTCATGGCAGAAGTGGAATTTATGATGTATTTGTAGGAAGCTTAACAAAAGGGCTTACTAAAAGTTCAAATATTCCGGTTCTGGTACTTCCTATCCACGACTAAGTAAAAGAAATTTTTAATCGTTAGTAATAAAAAAACCGATCAAATAAATTATTTGATCGGTTTTTTACTATATAACCAATTAATTAACCTTCTTTTTTGTAGATTTTAGGATCGTAGTAAGGATTCTTACCTTCCGTTGGAGAATAATAGTCTTTGTCTTTATCGCCTCCTAGTGTAACTACCAGTACGTAGCACCAGTAAACAAACAATACACAGCAAACTATAAATAGAATCCAGTTTAAAACATTTCCAAAAGCATCAAAGAAACCGAAAGTCCATTTGAAAACTTTGCTTAAGAATAGAAAGAAAGACGTCATTATTTTCCTTTTTTAAATTAACTTTGTACAAATTTATAAAAAATGTTTAAATTACTTTCAAAAGAAAGCAATATTTTTTCAATTCCTGTTTATATTGGTTTTCTTCTTTTAGTAGTCGTAATATTTAACATACTGAATTTCAACACTTATGAAGCAATTATTGCCGGAATTACTTTTCTGGGAATTGCTTTAGGATATTTTTGTTTTCACAGTATTGCGCTTAATTATCAGACACATCTTCCTTTATTTCTATATACCATTTTTATTTTCGGGTTATATCCGGGAAATCTGGATATAGGAATAGCTGTTTCATTACTTACCAATTCCTTCCTCATCCTTCTTCTTACAAGTGCAGATGAAGACGTAAGGAAAAAATCATATGTGTTGGTAGGAGCCATTATTGCCCTTAACTTTATTTTTCTTCCCACAACCTGGCCCTTGGCTCTTTTTGTAATTATCCACGTGATTGCAACTTCTGCCAAAATAGGATTAAACCTTTTCAGGTTTCTTTTGGGAATTATTTTAATTATATTCAGTTATTTTTCTGTCATGTATTTTGTTCAGTTTACTTCATGGGATATCGATTATTTTCCGTTTGGAAAAATGAAACCGGTAACCGATTATACTGAACTTATACCTCTGATTCCAGTTGTTATTATGCTCATCTACGCAGTATATGACCACTTTAAAAACTATAACAAGAAAAGCCCGATAAGCAGATATAAATATACTTTTCTGCTGGTTTTTTCCGCAGCCCAACTTATTACCATTATTCTGTATATGAATAAAAGCTACGAATATTTACTTCTTTTGGCTTTTCCATCCAGTATTATCTTAAGCAGAATGATGAGATTTTTACCTAAATACTGGATGCAGGAGACTTGCCTATGGCTTATTATTATAAGTTTATTTGCCTTTAAGGCAGGTACAGTTTTTGATTTATTTTAAAAAATTATGATTCAGATAGACGATAAATTGATTTCTGAGGAAATCTTTTCCGAAGAATTTGTTTGCAACCTTACCAAGTGTAAGGGGGCATGTTGTGTGGAAGGAGATGTAGGAGCTCCTTTGGATAAAGATGAGCTTGAAATACTGGACGGTATTTTTGATAAAATAAAGCCCTATCTTACCCAGGAAGGGGTAAAAGCCCTTGAAGAACAAGGAACATGGACTACCGATCCACACGACGGAATGTATGTTACTCCAATGGTGGAGAATCGTGAATGCGCTTATGTAACCTTTGATGACAAAGGAATTACTAAATGTGGTATTGAAAAAGCCTATGAAGATGGTGCTGTAGACTGGCAGAAACCTATTTCATGCCACCTTTACCCAATCAGGGTTACAGAATACTCTGCATTTACAGCTTTAAATTATCATGAATGGAATGTCTGCAGTGATGCCTGTACTCTTGGAAAAGAACTTCAGGTACCTGTTTACAAATTCCTAAAAACACCATTGATAAGAAAGTATGGTGAAGAGTTTTATACTGTTCTAAGCGGAGCCGCTGAAGAATGGAAGAAAGAATATGGTTCATAAAGATTGATAAACCTTTGATATTAAAAAAGCCGGAGTATTTCCGGCTTTTTGTATTATAATACAGGGGATTTCTATTTAAAATCAGCATCTGTAACACCAGAATTGATAACAATTTTAGTAGTCTTGATGTTTACTTTTTGTCCGCCTCCCTCAGCATCTACTTCAGCCGGAAACTTCAAGCCATCTACTGTCATATAGCTTTTTACGGTTATATTACCCTCTCCTGCCAGTGTTTTATACAAAAGCCCTGTAGCGGCATCAAAATAAAACTTTCCTTTATCTGAAGAAAGTAAATTATAATCTTTACCATCCAGTTTTTCTACAGTTACATTTTGAAAATTAGCACCCTCAAAAGCCAATGCATCCACTGGTTTTCCTTTTTTCAATTCAGCAATCTTCTCAGCAGGAATATCTGTTTTATTTCCCATCTGGTCAAAATATCCTTTTTCACCATCAAAAAGCTGAACCATCTTCTGCCCCATAAGTGACTGAACGGACTTGAATTTATTTCCTAATTTCATTGTGGTCATTGTAATTTCCATACCCTGAGTACTCATTGTGTTATCAGTAATCATGGATTTTACGCTTTCTAATTTATCTTTTCCTCCCAATGCCTTGAAGTAATTATCTAATACATCCTTAGCTGTTAGTTTGGATTGTACAGCCTCTTTTTTAGCAGAAGCGGCATCTTTCTTCTGAGCTGCAGCCGGCACAGAAAAAAGTACGGCACAGAAAAATGGAATGATAATCTTTTTCATATATGTAATAAGTTTAAAAGGTAAATATAGGAATATTGGATGACATACCTAAAACAATAAGGAATGAATCATAAGCAATGAATATGGACTGAAATGATAAAGGATAGAGAGAAAGATAACTTGGCAAATTTGTTCCCTTCCACATTCAATAAAAAAAACCGTCAAAAAATTGACGGTTTTCAAATATTTATATCGGAGTATAATTATTTTTTAAGCTCTTCTAAAAATTCGTCGTGAGAAATTTTAGTTTCTTTTTTGCTAGATTTTTCAAGGATAACATCCTTCAATTTAGCCATAGCAACTTCAGAAGAGATTTGTCTTACTTGCTCTTGGTCTTTCAACATTTCAACAGCATATTTTTGGATCTCCTCCTCACCTAGGTGGTGAATTCCGTAGATAGCCAATTGATTTTTCACTAACTGCTCAGCTTGTGCCAATACATCAGCATAGTCAAGGTTAATTTCGTTATCAGTCATCAATTTTCCTTCGATGATCTGGTATCTCAATTGGTTTTTCTCAGCTTCAAGGATTTCTTTAGCCTGCTCTTCAGACTGGATGTTCTGGTTAGAGAACATTAACCATTTTACAAGGAAAGTTTCAGGAAGTGCTACTTCTTCTTTTTCAGTTACTTGCTCCAATACTTTATTCACGAAGTGAACGTCAGCATTTTGTTGGAAGTACTCGTCTAATTCAGTTTTCACTTTTTCTTTAAGCTCATCTTCAGACTTAATGTTTCCTTCTCCGTATACTTTGTCGAATAAGTCTTGGTTAAGCTCAGCTAGGTTTAATGAATAGAAGTCTTTTACTTTTACTTCTACCTCATTATGGTGTAGGTGCTCTACTTCTTCTTTGCTGAATCCTAATTCTTTAGCTAATTCTTCATCACCTGCAAGAGTTTCCTTAGTAACATTTACAGAACCGTCCATTTTCAAAGCTTTTACTAGTTTGAAAGCTTCCTTATTGTCAGCTGTAACAGTAACGTTCTTTGGGTGGTGGTGGTGCTCTCCTTCAGCGTCTTCTTCAACTACTTGAGAAACTTCTAAAGCAATGTAAGAATCTTTAGTGATTTTATCTTGAGGAACTTGCTCAGCGAAACGCTTCTGCATGTTTTCAATGCTCTTTGTGATTTCTTTTTCAGAAGCTTCTACTTTGTAGTGAGGTGCTTCATATTTAGCTAAATCTATAGTAAATGCAGGCTCATATCCTACTTCGAAAGCAACTTCTAACTGATCAGCATTGTAATCGAACTCGTTTACTGGCTGAGGAACTGGCTGACCAACTAATCTTAACTTGTTTTCGTTAACATAATTGTTCAAAGCATCAGAAACCTGTCTGTTAATTTCTTCAAATGCAATACCTGCTTCATATTGTTTTTTAACCATACTCAAAGGCACTTTCCCTTTTCTGAATCCAGGAACTTGCGCATTTTTAGCATAATTAATCAACTGCTTCTCTACTTTTTCTTTGTAGTCAGATTTTTCCAATGTCACTGTAAGCAATGCACTTACATCATCATGGTTTTGTGCGGTAACCTTCATTATTGATTAAAATTTTAGGTTGCAAAAATATGAATTTTTTATGACAAATACCCATTTAAAATCAACTAATACAGCCAAATATTGTTAAATAAAAAAACCACTGAAAAAATCAGTGGTTTACCAAATTTAATATGAAAAGATAAAGGTCCTTTTCTCGAAAAGGTTTTCTTTTTTAATTAGTGAAAATCTATAAATAGATCTACATCGCTTTCACCTCCTACAGTGCTTCCTAACTGGTTATCTGCAGATGGAGAATTATCATTTACAGAAGTAGGGCCATGTACCAGTGTAATATTTACCTTACCGGCCGCTGCTGTAGCTACAGTCCATTCTGTTTTAAGTCCTAATTTTTTACCATCAGTTCTTACAATATCATCAGCAGCTCTTTTTACTTTAATATCTGCTCCTGAGAATTTATACACAACAAAGTGCATATCTTTTTCTTCTATAATTTCTTCAGCACTGTGGTAGTGATCATCGTGCTTAATTTGAAAATCCACGTCTACAGCATAGGTTGCTCCCTGATTAAGGTGAAGGTGATCCGCTGTTTGGCCATCAATCACATTTACAGTCTGCTTTTCACCATTGGCTTTATTGGTAAGAGTTACCACAACCTTTCCAATTTCTTCATGCTCATGGATATCTTCAGGAATATCATCGTTTCCGTTACGACATGAGAATAATAATACAGCTGCAAATAATAAAAGTGATATGTTGAATAATTTTTTCATTTTAATTTAATTTTTAATATTAATTGTTAGAAATTGTATTTAAGAGTAACCACAAAATTTCTTCCCGGTTCCGGCATATAATATCTCAGTCTGTTGAGATACTCCTTGTACTCTTTGTTAAAAATATTATTGATTCTGAAATTCAGATTCATGTTTTTGAATAGATCTGCACCTATCGATGCGTGAAATATTGAAAATGAGGCAGGCGGAGTACTGTAATCTATTATTCTGGTTACCAGTTCTCCATCCTCAATAAACTGCACAGGCTGATCTCTGATTGGGAAGCGATTCTGCTTGAACATATTTTCATTTTCCAGTCTGATGTAGAAGTGAGATGGTTTATTCAGACTAAACTCCAATGAATTTCTAAGGTTCATAGGCATCATTAGGATAAGAGGTTCATTTTTTGTTAAATCATCTCCTCTTAATGCGCTGAAGCTTGTTGTCCATTTTAGGTTATCTGAAATAGTAAGCTGTGCATCCGCATCTATTCCATACATTCTGGCTTTCACCTGCTGATAGGCCCAAACAGCAAAGGTTCCCCTGCTTGTATTCTGGATTTCTATCGGCATTTGATTGATGAAGCTGTCAGAAAATATAACATAAGGATTAGCCTCCACCTGTAGTCCTTTCAAAACATCGAAACGCCCTGTCAGAGAAAGATTGGCATTATAAATCTCTTCCTTTTTGATTCTTAAATCTCCTTTTTCAATAATGGCAGCAGAATGGTGAAGTCCGTCAGCAAATAACTCAGCCGGATTCGGGGTTCTGCTCATTCTTGAAAAGTTAAACTTAACATCAAAGTCTTTGGAAGGTTTATAATTCAGACCAATATTTGCTGAAAAATTATGATAATCAAAGATAGGACGGGAAAGCACTCTGCTTCCACTCTGCTTTATGTAAAACTGAGGAAAAACACTTGCATATTTTTCATTCCACTCCTTGGCATCATAATATTTGTAAGAATCATATCTGCTAAAATCATATCTCACTCCGGCCTCTGCATTTAACTTTGGAGAGAAAGTATATTTAAAGATAGAAAAGGCTCCTGCATCATAACGGTAATAATCAGGAATCAAACGTCTAACCTCCGTTGCCGGATTAGGGTAGTTATCCTGAAAATCTGCTGAAATTCCGCTTTCCAGACTCCATTTTGCACGTTCAATAAGGTGGGTAAGGCTTGCCGAATGGGTAATCAGCCTCAAATCCATCGAAGGAGTGTCTTTCAGATCTCCTTTTCTGATATCATATTCCTTACGTTTGTTCAACTGAAAGCTGTATTGGAAAGTAATTTTCCCAAAATCAGCAAAACGCTTATAGGCAGAAAACTTCGCAATGTGATGTTCTACATTCTGCTTTGGATACCCTATATCATAGCTGAAATTATCCAGAAAATAAGGTTGTCCGAAGTTCATAGCTCTGTAGATATCATAGCTGTTTCCAAGGTGTGCCCCTTTATAAATTCCAAAATCCTGATTGATTCCGCTATAGGAAACATCAAACCCCTGCATAAAACCATGCTTTCCAAAAGAAAAATTGAATGAATTCACCTCGGCTCCGGTATTCTGAAGAGTATGATGTGGAATATAAATATCACCAAGCTTTTTGTAGCTTCCGCCTGCTTTTACAAACCATTCATTCTCCCAGGATTTAAGCACATTGGCAGAAATCTCGCCTCCTCTTCCGTTGGAAATTCCGGACAGCTTAACATTTCCCATCAAGGTATCTTTCTTTGGTGGAATTGCAGGTTCCAGAAGTACAACTCCCGCTACTCCATCATTCCCATATTTCAATGCGGATGCCCCTTTGATAACATCTATATGTTCAAAGTCATTGACATCTACGTTGGGAGCATGCTCTGCACCCCATTCCTGTTCTGCCAGCTTCACCCCATTATTCATAATAGAAATACGGCTTCCATAAAGACCATGAATAACAGGTTTTGTAATATTATTTCCTGTCTTCAACACTGCAACTCCCGAAATTTTGGAAAGAATATTCCCTAGATTCTCGGTAGAATTTCTTTCAAGCTCTGCTTTATCCAGTGTTTTCATTACTACAGAGCCTTTATTTTTATGGCCTCCGTGTAAAGTAATGGTTTCTATATCACCTGTATGGTGTTCTAAAGTAATGGTAATGTGAAGGTCCTTATCAACTCCTATATTTTCAGTATAATCATTGCAATCAGGATGTTTGGCAATGAGTGTATACTTCCCCGCAGGAATCTTATCAAAGGAAAACTTCCCTTTTTTATCTGTTTTCACTGTAAGGTTTCCGATTTTCACCACAGCATTTTCCAGCATGGTTTTATCATGAAAATCCTGAACGGTTCCTTGTACGGTGTAAGTTTGTTGTGCACTCGTGAATACTGATCCACAAAAGATCAGTAGCAGGCAATATATCAATTTCATTGTAAATAGATGGATTGCGTACTCTTTTAGTAAGGGTACATTTTTCGTTAAAATTTGTTGGATGGATTTACCTTCATGGTACAATGTATCATTTAAAATGTATTAAGGACAGGAGTAGAAATTAGACGTTACTAAATGTGTATTTTTTACAACTACAACATCAAGGTACGAGCTATTTCTCAACGACCTAAAACATTACATTTTAAGTTTAAAAACATTATACTTTGAACCCTAAAGTTCAGAGCTATAAATCCAATAAGAATTGTTTGATTAGGCAACTGCGGGCGGTCCCCGAAGCTGAAAAGTGAATTTGGTCTGAGACCAAATTTTTTCCTGAATGGCAATAATTTGCTTTACTTCGTGCGTATAATGCTCAAAGGTAAAGCTGAATTCTTCAGGAGCCAATGTATGTCCGGTAACCAAAAAGTGGCAGGCCAGACAGTCGCCAGCTTTCTCTTTAGCAACAGCTTTCGTCATTGAATTTTCAACCTTTTTAAGATTAAAAGCCTTAAAATAGTCTACAGAATCATGATGGTGAAAGCTTTGAGAAAGCAGCGCAAGGAAGTATACCCCAAACAATAGTCTGGAGATAAAACTCTTTAAGTTTCTGCTTTCTTTAAAAATCATTTTTCAAAATTAGGAAAATAATTTAATTTTCAGACTAAACTTCTATTAAATTACTTTTATGATTTACAGATAATACGTCGAAACGACATCTATATTGTTACAAAAATAAATGCTTCATAATTTTTATGAAGCATTTATTTTTTATTTTAAGTAAGTTGAGTTCCCAGATATTCCCATTCCTGCAATGCTGCGTCCAATTCTTCTTTATCAGCATTATACTTTTCTAAAGTTTCATCAGATGGGTTTTCTTTGGCAAAGGAAGCTTCCATTTCTTCAATTTTTGTTTCAAGTTCAGAAATTTTCTCTTCTACTTTCTTTATTTTATTTTGAATATTCTTCTGCTCCTTGCTTACAATATTAGATGCCTGACTGTTACTAACGGCAGGTTTTTCTTCAGTTTTTTTAGTTTCTACTTTTACATCATCCTGATGAAGTTTAGCTTTTTCTGCAGAAATCTCTCTAATTGTTTCCTTTTGTCTGTATTCAAGGTATTCATTAATGTCACCCAGAAATTCTTTCATCTTTCCATCACGGAATTCGTAGATCTTATCACAAAGTCCCTGTAGGAATTCTCTGTCGTGAGAAATTACGATCAACGTTCCTTCAAAATTCTGTAAAGCCAATTTAATAATCTCCTTAGACTGAATATCCAAGTGGTTGGTAGGCTCATCCATTATCAGCGTATTGAAAGGACGAAGCAGCAATTTACAAAGGGCCAGACGGTTTCTTTCTCCTCCGGAAAGCACTTTTGTTTTCTTAGAAACAGCATCTCCCTGAAACAGGAAAGATCCTAATAAATCTCTTACTCTAGGTCTTGTTTCTTCTGTAGCAGCATCTTCAGCCTCTTCTAAAACAGTTTTGTTAGGGGTTAAAACCTCTTCCTGATTTTGGGCAAAATATCCTATGTTTACATTATGTCCAAGATTCCATGAACCAGAATAATCCTGAATATCACCTGCTAAAATTTTAGCAAGTGTAGTTTTCCCTTGTCCGTTTTGCCCCAAAAGAGCAATCCTGTCTCCTCTTTGAACGATGAAATCTACATCATCAAAAATTTGTTTTTTTCCGTAAGCTTTTCCTAAATGTTCGGCTTCGAAAATAATTTTTCCAGGAACCATGGATTGTACGAAACGGATATTGAATTTTGAAACGTCTTCGTTATCAACTTCGATACGTTCAATTTTATCTAGTTTTTTGATCAATGATTGAGCGAAAGATGCCTTTGTAGCACTTGCACGGAATTTATTAATGTTATCTTCCATCTGCTTGATCTCCGCATCCTGATTCTTTTTAGCCTGAATCAGTTTTTCACGGCGATCTTCTCGCATCACAAGATATTTTGTATAGTTGGCTTTGTAATCGTCAACTTTCTTATTGTTGATATCAAATGTTCTGTTACAAACAGCCGTCATAAACTGTTTATCGTGACTTACCAGAACAATTGCTCCCGGATAGTCTTTCAAGAAGTTTTCTAGCCAGATGATGGATTCCATATCCAAGTGGTTGGTAGGCTCATCGAGAAGCATAATATCATTCTTTTGAAGAAGTAATTTTGCCAGTTCGATTCTCATTCTCCATCCTCCTGAAAATTCATCGGTGATTTTTTGGAAATCATCTGCCTTAAATCCAAGACCAAATAACACTTTTTCCATGTCTCCTTCAAGATTGTAGGCGTCATGGTTCATTAAAAGATCATTCAGTTCCGTCATTTTATTGATCAAATCCGTATAAGAATCACTTTCGTAGTCGGTTCTTACAGTCATTTGATGATTGACTTCCTCCAGTTCATTTTTCCAAGCATTAATTTGCTCAAAAGCCTGCATTGTTTCAGCCCAAACGGTTCTTCCTTTTACAAAATCAAGATCTTGCTTCAGAAAACCAATTGTAACACTTCCTTCGGTTACAACTTCTCCTTCGAAGAAATTGATTTCTTTGGATAGCATTTTCAATAAAGTGGATTTTCCCGCACCATTTTTTCCTACGAGACCTACCTTATCATCCTTTTTAATGGTGAAATTTACATTTTGAAATAAATAATTTCCTGAATGGTGTAATCCTAAACCTTGAACCGAAAGCATTTTTTAAATTAATGGTTAATAATGTATAATGAATTTTCGAGCGCAAAAATACGGAAAAAGAAATGAATAGCCCAGAAATAAAAAATCGGGAGCTGTAATACCGTCTTTATACGTCTTTATACACTTCAAAAAAAAGAAAAAGGACATCTTAACCTGATGTCCCCAATAACCTAAATTTAAAACTGAGAAGTACTAATGCTAATGGTTAATTTCATTTAATATTCTTATTGCTGGAGACTTTACAATAGACCGCATCCAGATATCATTATTGGGAACACTGGTTCCGTATAGAAAATCTGACACAAAGTTGTCTTCAGGCAAGTGAAGCTCAACGGAGAGCCTTGTCTGGCTGTCTGGATCTACAGTAGTATTGCTTGAAACATTCAATCCATTGTTGAGCAGTTCAACATTTTTTTCATATTCTGACCGATCCAGCCGGTTATCGTTGTACAGTCCAAAGTTTGCTGAAATATGGGTATAATCAGCCAATCCATGATAGTTGTATATTGGTTTCTTATTCAGGGAAAGGTCTTCCATATAGGTTTCCAGTTCTGTATAGAAACTTTCAAGCAAGGGATGCCTGTTATAATCTACTTCAAAATACATCTCCAGATTAAAAACGGATGCTATTTTATTGGTTTCTTCAAGCATAAGTTTTCCATATATTTTCGAAAGTTCGTTGTAAACCTTATCTCTGCAAACATAAGCCTGTGATAAAACGGCACCTTCCTCAATTTTGTAATCTGAAAGTAAAGCGTTCCATATTTTGTTTCCTCCGGCATCTGTTTTTGCGTTTCTGATGTCCTCAACATAGACTTTCAGATGATCGATATTTAAAAAATCTGTAGAAATGTATACTGACTGAGGTCCTTCCAAATAGCCGCCTCCAATGTCTGCATGGGCACCGGGAACAAAAACCTCTTTCCAAACTGATGAATACCCCTCTATTTTCTGATCCTCCATTGATCTTGAGTTCCCAAAAAAACCTGTTAATGGAAAGAAAAACCTAGATTCATTCACCGCACAGAAGTGAAGTGCATTTTCTACGTGATGAGAAAGGCTCAGATCATAGGTGTTAAATGGTTTGGATTCTACAGCATCAAAAACTCCCATGAATTTTATCTTGACATTCCCATTGAAATGCTGTGACAGGAATTGATTGCAAAAAGTTCTTGCCAGCATTCCTCCTCTACCGAATCCGTATAAATAAAAATGATATTCACAGCCAACTTCTTTGATGATATTTCTTACAAAATCATGGGCTTTCTGAAGTTTATCATCAGAAGAATATCCGTTTCCATAGGGCGGGTTCGCACATGTTGCCATTGCAAAATTGCTATCTTCTTTTCCGGCTACGGTTCCTATTCCCTCAATATATATTTTCTCATATCCGTTAAATGATCTGTACAATTTATAGATATTGGTAAATGCACCATGATAGCTTTCATTATTGTTCAGTGGTTTATCTGATGAAAGAGCATTTACTCCGTTGTTTCCTGTACCGTCAAAAAAAATTCCGACGGAAATCACTCTACTGCCATTCATTATTTTAATAATTTTTAATACAGATCCTGTCTGTACATTTATGTTTTTTTGCTTAAAATCCCTAAAAGAGACATTTCAAAATAACGGAAGAAAGATCGGTTAAGCTAGAGTGAAAAGTACCAAATAAAAAATTCCGTATTTCTACGGAATGGGGTTATATTTTTTCAAGGGAGTAAATATTGTTGACAATGGCGTAGATTACGATTCCCACTGTATTTTTGGCTCCAATTTTTTCAAGGATTCGTTGTCTGTGGCTTTCCACAGTTCTTGGGCTTATAAAGAGTTTTTCGCCTATTTCATTGTTGGTAAATTCCTGGCAGATCAGTTTTACAACGTCTTTTTCTCTTTCAGACAGTTCATCTTCTGTTTCAAAAAGCGAATTTTTCTTGGCTGTGCTGTTCATATAGGTAAACAACATCTGGTGATCTTCGGCTGTAAAGAAAACTCCGTTTTTATCAACCATTGTTATGGCATCTATAAACGTTTTTTTATTTGAATTTTTGGGAAGAAATGCAGAAACCCCCAGTTTCACCATATACCCCAGAATGGAGGTTTTGTAGTGGGAAGAGAGAATAATAATTTTAAGATCAGGATATTTTTCCTTGAGAATCTCCACCAGTTCAAATCCGTTCATTGGTTTCATCTGGACATCTACAAGGGCAATATCAGGAAATTCTGATTTTGAAAGTTTTTCCAGATCTTCTATAAAATCGGGACCGTTATCAGCTGTAAGGCTAACAGATATGTTTTTTTCATTAGACAGCAGCATTTTCACTCCTTCAAGGATTAGCTGTTCATCATCAATCAGTGCTATTTTGATTTGGGAACTCATGATATTTTGGAATTTTTACAATTAAACGACTTCCTTTATTTAAAAAAGTTTTTTTCCATTTGTGAACGGCATTCATAGATTGAATTCTGGATTCAATATTCTTGATTCCCATTCCTTTTTTCACCTCTTCATATTCAAACCCCTGTCCATTATCTGAAATAACAACAGCCATATTTTGTGAATAATCTTTGATGTAAATCCACAGGTCTGTAGCATCAGAATGCTTGATAACATTGGTGGTAAATTCCTGAATAATCCTGTACAGCTGTACTTCTACAAAAAGGTCTTTCTTTTCGTATCCCGGCATTACCTGCAGGGAAATATTAATCTTATGAGAAAGGTTGGCAATGAGTTCTTCAGCATATAAAACCAGCCCCACCGATTCAAGATTAACAGGATATAGTGAGTGGGAAATACTTCTGGCAGCGTCAATCAAGGAAGACATTTGGCCGTAGATATTTTTTTTAATCACCTCATCACCCTGGGTATCCAGATTATTAAGCCATAAGGAGAGGATATTGAGCCTGTTTCCAATATCATCATGAATCATGACTGCAATTCTTTTTCTTTCCTCTTCCTGGGCTTTGATGTTCTCAAGTACTAATTTTTTCTGATGAAGAACTTCAGCTTCATGCTGGGTGTTTTTTTCTTTGATAATCCTGCTTATAAAAGCCCTGTAGGCTAGCATAATAAAAGATACTATAATTGCTATGGTAACAATTATAAGGATCAACAGGTTAATATTTAAGGTTACTTCTTTAATTTGATGAAAGTATATAAAAGTGAACAATACAAAATACTGGAAAGAATATTATTGGCGCTAAAAAGCATGTAATAATCACTTTCTGAAAGATTGGCGATCTGATGCTGAACAATAAAAATAAATACCGACACTGAGTAGTAGAAAAATATACTGGCATCCACAAAAAGAAACCGGCTCTGGGCAGATCCTATTTTGATTTCACTAATCAGGGTAAATCCTGAAAGGCAAATAATAATGATATTTGAAACCACTTTTGCAATATCTGCATTGGCAGGATAATCGAAACCATATTTTGAGATCATAAACCCGACAGCCAGTGTTCCTACCAGGGGCAGAAGATATTTTGGCCAGTCCAGTTTTCTTATGAATAAACCTGTTAGCAGGAAAAACTCTCCGGCAATATAAAACGGATAAAGAAATGAGGTATCATTGAGCCTGAAAACATAAGGCAATACAAGATTCAGTAATTCAATAAAAAAAAGAAAAGCAATACAATGAAAATATTGCCTTTCCTTATGATTTAATATGCGGTATTTAGCTGCTCCCAACAGTATTACAGCCAGAAGCAATCCGTAGTTGAGGAATAAAATCGTCTTATAAAGCTCTGCCATTCCTAACGATATATTTTAAAATTCACTCCCTACATCCGGGATACGGCAAATAGGAGGACATGGTTTTGCCCAATCATAGGTATTGGTAATCAACTGTACGCGCTCTGCTTCGCTTTGAAGGTTTTCATGGAAAGATATAAAGATAAGTGTTACCAACATTTTACCATAGATATCATTGTATTTAAGTCCGAAAGAGCAGGTAATTTTTGATAAACCAGCATCTGACAGGCATAAATCGGCTGTAGGAACATAGAACTTTTTAAAGATTCCTCCTCCCTCAGATTCTTTATATTCCTTGTAAAACCAATCCATTCCAGATTCTCTCCATCTTTCAATGGCTTCTACTGCTACATCCTGTTCCAAAATAGGCTTATTGGATACCGGGAAAGCCATATCTGTATTTTTCTCTATTTTTTCAAATCCCTTGGACAGAATTGTATTTTTAACAACTGTATATTCCAAAACTTCCTGAAGTTTCAGATCACTTGTAAGCTCAGTAAGGTAACTGCATGGGTATTCCTTTTGGTCAATCCTTTTCCCTTCATTATTCATAGGATAAAGGATTAATATCAATGTCCCTTTATGAATACCTATTGCTGCACAAAATTCCGGATATTCCTTATATTCCCTCATCCAATCAAGTTGGCCTTCGGAAATATTAAAAACATAGTTGGTTGGGATTAGATCTTTTAATCTTGTAAAATTGGTACGACACGTGTTCCAATCCTCTGTAGCAGCTCTGCACTCGTCTACAGAAAGCATGAAGTCTACAATGTTTAATGTTGTCATAAGCGTGGTTTTTAGTTGTATAAAATTATACAAACTAAACATGCTACGCAAGTAAGAATTTAACTAATAATTTTTCACCGTAATATGATAACAGCTTTGTTGTTTTTCTTTTATGTAATATATTCTACCAGCATTTGCATAATGCTTTAAAACTTTCTCTAATGCCATTTCCATTTTCGGATTGTACTTGAGAACATCATTGAATCTTATATAGGAAATATCGAAAGAGTTGCCATAATTATGAGAACTTATCCCTAGTGAGGCATTGGAATTTACTTTTCTTAGCCTGCATTGGTCTTCCAGTGTTCTTGTAATGGATGAAACAGTAAATGTTCCTCCTTTGGTAGCCTTACTGAATTTAGTCCCCATATTTTCCAGCGTGGTTTTCGCCTTAGAAACCATATACCCTCTGCTATAATCAAGTTTTTGGACACGATATCCTTTCCCTGACTTCTTTATTTTATGAAATTTTCCTTTGTTGATGTATTTCTGCAGTATTTTAGAATCTTTGAGCAATTGAATACCAAAACTCTTTGAGGCATCAAGATGGGGTTTATAAAGTGCAGTAGGCTCCACTTTCAAAACAGTCGTAAGATCATAGCAGGGAAGAGCTTTCTTCGCTGCCTGCGAATAATGTAAACTATAAATAAAAGGCACGAAGACCACACACAGAAACTTTTTCATTAACCACCACTTTAAATTACCAACGAAAGATAAATCGTTTATGTTATATCTTTCAACTATGACTCTAATAGTATTCAAATAAATCCCAAACAAACATTAAACCAAATTATTGAATTTATAATTTTTGTTCCCACATTTTTGAAATATTTTTTCAGTTTTAACTTTTTATTTTAAGATATAAATTCTACATTTGAGATACATTTTTAAAATAAACAACATGATAAAAAAACTTTTTGCTGAATTTTTCGGCACATTTTGGCTTGTTTTCGGAGGTTGCGGAAGTGCAGTCTTCGCAGCTGGTGTTCCCGATATTGGTATTGGGCTTTTAGGAGTTGCACTAGCCTTTGGTCTTACAGTTCTTACAATGGCATACGCTGTAGGCCATATCTCCGGAGGTCATTTTAATCCGGCTGTTTCCTTTGGACTTTTAGCAGGTGGAAGATTTTCTGCAAAAGATCTTATTCCTTACATTGTAGCACAATGTCTGGGAGCTATTGTTGCAGCAGGATGTCTGTACACCATTCTAAATGGTGCCGGAGTGGTAGATTTCTCTAAACCGGGTGCATTTGCCACCAACTTCTACGGAGAGGCTGTTTATAACGGAAAAGCATTCAGCATGGGAGCTGCATTTCTGGCAGAGTTCTTATTAACAGCATTTTTCCTTATCGTCATTATGGGAGCAACGGATAAATGGGCTAATGGTAAGTTTGCGGGAATCGCAATTGGTCTTGCGCTTACTTTAATTCACCTGATCTCTATTCCAATTACCAATACTTCTGTAAACCCTGCAAGATCTCTTTCTCAGGCTGTTTTCACAGGAGGACTTGCCATGTCACAACTTTGGTTGTTCTGGGTAGCTCCAATTTTAGGAGGAATTGTAGGGGGATTGATCTACAAATTCTTACTTCAGAGAGATTCTACCGAAGTAGTAGAAGATTAGAATATGCTTACAAATAGATTAACTTAAATAAAGAAAACCTGTCAGCCGACAGGTTTTTTTATTTCAATTTTTTGATTTCAAAAGGATTTTTAAAAATCAGTTCTTCATGTTTACCTTTGATTTCCATTTTACGTTGAAGTAAATTCAAAGCCATTTTTCTAATGAACAGGTCTTTATCGTTTAGCTTCCAGTAAGAATCTTCATGAAGTCTTTTGGGTTCGCGGATAAGATAAAATTCCGTTTCCCAGGTGTCTGCATTATGATAAAATTCAATGATACCACAGTGTTCAGGAATAAGATTGACATCTATCATTCCCATTGGCAATAAAAAACTGAACGCGTTACAGATGTAGTCTCCACAGGAAATCTTGTCATGCTTCAGAAATTTCTCACCGGTATCTTTATTTAAATATGACTTCCTGAAATCATTTTTAAAGTCACTTTTTGAAAACTTGATCTCTATTTCATGGCTCATCCCTTCAGCATCAACTATGAGTATATCTGCCTCCCAGTCTGCCTGAAAATAATTTGTCAGAACGAGTTCTTTCTCAAAATCGCAGTGAGAATGAATGTAAGCGTGAACAAGTTCTTCTATTTTGATCATGAGATGGTTTGAAATAGGGTTAAAGGTAAAGATTCAGATATAAGAGGAGACTTTATCTCTGAATAACAAATCTTAATCAGCTTACCAGCAAGCTACAGCCTCGGATATCAGAATGGTCTATTCTTCCCAATACCTGAAATTTTTCTCCTGTTATTTTCCCTAAATCCTGAGTAGCAATAAAGGAGCATGAATGAGTATTGGCAAGATCAATAATATTAATAGCTCCTGTTCTTCCCTCTTGTTCATAAGAAAAAGGATCTTCTGCATTTCTAACCATAATCTTCATCCAGTTAGGACAGCTATATTCATTATTTCCCAAAGAATAAGCCTGGGACAATAACTCTGTCATAGAATATTCTGAATAAATTTTGTTCGTATTAAAGCCGTTCTGTAAAATCTTCAGAAGTTCATCCTTTGTCATTTCTTCTTTTCGTCCTTTCATTCCGCCCGTTTCAATAACAGTCATGTTATGAGATTCAGAAATTGACAGATTAAGAGATTCTATGGTATCTAAAAAATCTAGCAGGGCAAAGGAAACCCCAAAAAGAATGACTTTTTTATCTTTTAATTGGTGTAAGAGGTCATAAAGTTCGGAGTGGTTGTAAAGAAAATATCCGTTTTCAGGTTTGTCTGATTTTTTCATCAGATAATCCACCATATAAATCAATGAGGAATTTTGTTTTTCCAGATAACTTGGAAGCAGGCCAAGAAAGATAAACTCCTCAGGTTTTCCAATGAACTGTTCAAAACTTTTATAAATGCTTTCCTCATAAAGTTCAGGATTGGCTATGAAATGTTTTGATAGATTCATCTGTGTAGTTCCCGAACTTTGAAAAAACAGATCAGTAGTTACATTTTGATCCAGAATCTGATGATTTTTAAACATTTCAATGGGTAAGAAAGGAATTTTTTCAAGACTTTTAACCTCATCCGGATTGATGTTTAAATAGTCAACAAATTTCCTGTATACTTCAACATTTTCATATTGATAACGAAATGTTTTCAATGATGCATTCAGGAAATCCTGCTCTGTTTGTATGTTGAATATACTTTTCAGCTCCATAATTTTTAATCTTCTACAGTTTTAAAATAAAGCAATTATTGAGAAACAATATTTTTATTTAATAATTTTTTAATACTAAAATGATACTTTGGTAAACTTCTTGTAAGTATTTATTTGGAATATGGATTAAAAACAGAATGGGTCTCCCACTCATTCGCAAATTACCTCTTTTAGGGGTAATTTTTTTGTGATTTATTTTTCGTAGACCTTTAATTCAAAATCCTTTTCAAAAACGCCATAGGTAAAATAAGAAATCCAGTCTCCAAGGTTGATATACTTTGAATTCTGTTCCAAATCCAGTACCATTGGAAGATGTCTGTGCCCATACACAAAGTAGTCAATCTTCTGAGTTTTCAGTTTTTCTTTGGAATAGATAATCAGGAACTCTTTGTCCTCACCTAAGAAAGCTTTATCCTCTTCTCCGGAGATCATTTTATTCTTTTGAGAAAGGTATAATGCAATTTTCATTGCAATATCCGGATGAATCCATTTGAAAAACCATTGTGCCACCGGATTGGTGAATAGTTTCTTCATTCTTTTATACCCTTTGTCTCCAGGTCCAAGTCCATCACCATGAGCCAGCAGAAACTGCTTGCCTCCCATTTCAAAGTATTGTTTCTGATAGAAAACCGTACATCCTATTTCTTCTTCCAGATAATCTTTCATCCACAGGTCATGATTTCCTACAAAGAAATAAATATGAATTCCTCTGTCTTTCAGTTCAGCAATTTTCCCTAAAACACGCACATATCCTTTTGGTACAACGTGTTTCCATTCATGCCAGAAGTCAAAAAGGTCACCCATTAAAAATAAAACCTGTGCATCTTCCTTAATTTCATCCATCCAGCGTATAAATTTCTCCTCACGCACTTTGCTTTCCTGAAGAGTAGGAGCTCCAAAATGCTGATCTGAAGCAAAATATACTTTTTTTCCAGGTTCTAAATTAATTGTTGTTTTTAACACCTTCTGCGTTTTATGGGGTAATAATTATTGATTGTCTTCTGCAAACCATTCTCCATAAGAGTTTTCTGTCTCATGAAGTTTAAGATAAGCCAGTGATATTCCCTCAGGAAGTCTGGATTTTACTTTGGCGGCAATAGCATACAGCATATTTTCACAGGTTGGCTGGAAGCTGCAATAGATTACTTTATGTCCTTTTTGCTCAAGATCATCTCCCAATTCCTTATGGGGAGTTAAAGCGTTTAAAAGAACTGCATGATCCCAAACGTCTACAATTTCAGATTTTACGATACTTTTGATATCTCCGAAATCAACTACCATCCCGTTTTTAGGGTTTTCAATATCATTAATCGGCTTTCCTTTCACCGTTACAAACAGCTTATAAGAATGTCCATGCATATTTTTACACTTCCCATCGTAGTTGTACAGTACGTGGGCCGTTTCGAATGTAAAAATTTTTGTTATACGTATCATATTGCAAAGATATGATAAAACCGTTAAACACAGAAAAGACTGTTTCTATTACAGCGATATTCAAATCTGCATTTAATCTATTTTCAGGGTTAGATTATTGTCTTGTGTTCCGTCTACGTTGGCAGCATTGTAAGGAACTGTTAACCATCCGTTTTTGTTCATGACAAACTTAAAGTTATACGTTTTTCCTTTTTCAAAGTTTGATTTTGGGATCGCCAATTCAAAAGTATGGTTGTTTTTGGAAATTAATTGATAGGATTTATGATCCGCTTTCCAATCATTAAATGAACCTGCCACTGAAATACTGCTAACCAGCTCAGAACTTAGATTTTTAGGGTATTGGTAAGAAAATATGACGTTGTCTTTTTCTATTCTGTATCCGTAAACATCTTTTTTCAGATTAGGATGAACATAAGGTTCTGCAATGGTAATCTCCTCTGTAAATGTATATGGATCTATGAGTTTTTTGTCCATAATTCCGGCAATATGATTAATCATTTGATACATCACCGGAAATCCCTTGTTCCCATTATACATGACAACAATACTCATATCATTATCAGGAAAAATACTGTATGCGCTTACATTTCCACCGGAAAAACCATACGATCTTATATTATTGGAATCTGTAATTTCCCAGCCATACGCGAATTCAAATCCATTATTTTTGTAATTAAATGGCTGCCACATCCTTTTTTTTGTTTCCGGCTTCAAAAAATCATTTTTACTAAAATGTATACTCCACTGTAGAAAAGCAGGAAGTGTAATGGCCAGTCCATTTGAAGAATGGGCTCTCACGCCTTCAATGGCAGTTAATTTTTCGTATTGTTTTGTTGTAGAATTGTAATTATACTTCCCTACCCTGTTAGGTATTTTTTCTACAGAATTGGAAGAAAATACGATCTGATCTCTGGAATCCGGAAATTGATTTTCTATAATAAAGTTTTCATAGGTTTTTCCTGTTATTTTTTCAATGATCATCGTAATCAGCAGGTAATTGGTTTGGTTATACCTATAATGATCTCCGGTTTCAAATTCCATTTTTTCCTTTCCTAACCGGTCAATGACTTCGGCATTGCTTGCATTTACCGAAATATCTTTAAAATCAACCCAGTTTGGAAGACCTGAAGAATGCGAAAGAAGATTCTTCACCTGAACATTTTGCCATTCCTTGGGTAAGTTGTCCACATACTTTGAAACTTTATCTTCCACGGACAGTTTTCCTTCTTCAATAAGTTTAAAAAGGCCAATATTTGACATTAACTTTGTATTGGAATAAATCCTAAACTTTGAATTGGAATCTACTTTTTTATCACTTTCCAGGGTTTCTGCTCCGTAATATTTTTGGAAAACTATTTTGTTATTTTTCACAATTCCCACAGACATTCCTGGGATTTCATTGATTTGAATAACATTTTTCACATAGCTATCGACAGCTTTTGATGGGATTGTTTTTTGGGCATAGCAGAAAAAAGAAAGATTAAGTAATAATCCGGTTAAGATAATTTGTTTCATTTTTGTATCGTTGATTTCTTTATATAAGACAATTCTGGAGATTATATTATTACCTTTAGGGTTGTAATTTTTCTATTTCAAATCCCCATTCTTTCAAATAGTCCAATCCATTTTGTTTTTTTATAGTATTTTCTCCCGTCCAGCCATTTTTTAGCCCTTGTAAAATGAGTTGTCTTATATATTTTGGTTCATTCATATTGACTACTTCTATTGAATTTGTAATCTTATTAGCAAGACTAATCCCTGATTTTAGAGGCTGTCCCATTATATAGTCATCAAAAGTTAGGAAATCAATAATTAGTGGAGTTTGCTTGCTTCCGTTTAAAAAAATTTTAACGGTCAGAGTATTGGTTTCTGTCCCTTGATGATATTGATCTGTGACCACATACAGGTACTCCAGATGATCAACAACTATTTTTCTTAATTTATTTTTCATTCTGCATTTTCTGTTTCTAATTGTTTGCAGAGTATATTTTATCTGTAGTAATCTTTTCCTCCAATTCCGATGCTCCAGAAATTTTTTGCTTTTATCAGATCTTCTTCCAGCCAGTTTTTATTTTCATCATATTCGTTATTGGCTTTCATGTCGGCAATATCTTCTTCTACATCTTTTTCCGTTATCTGACGCCATACTCCCACTGAATTATTTAAAAAAGCATAACAATATTCCGCTTCACAATCATCAACATCCCCATTATTTTTTTCTGAAAGAATCTCAATAAGCTGATTGGCACCAATCTGAAACGGATCAATCCCATAGATTGAAAGCTCTGTGCTTTCAGGAAAAGGCCCGTAAATAAATTCTATAAATTCAGCATTTTCATTTTCATCAAGATCTATTCTAAATTCATAATCATCGTAGAATAATTGCTCCTCACTGGAGCTATCTGATGGGGGACCCAATAATTTTTCAATATTGAACCTGGATTCTCCCAATGGAAGTTTTCCGATGTTTTCAATGTGAATACCATCTAATGGTATAATCTCAATTTTTATCATTTTGTGGACATGGTTATTTAGATTTTGAAAATTTATAAGATCAGCCCAAGTTTTTCGAGCCAGTTTCTTTCTAATCGTTTTATTTTCTTTGTTTCAGTATCAAACAAAATCCAAAGTGTACTTGAATCTACCACCAGTTCACCATTGCAATAAAATTCTACTTTTCTTGGCTGTTTGGCACCTTCAGGAGTTTTGGGATAAGTTTTTGCTGTAATGACATCATTCAGATATACTTGCTTTTTATATTGGATATGGTGATCCAGAAGCATCCAGACATCATTTACATATTCTGTCTTTTGTTTTAAAAGATCCCAGTGCTCAGCTGCTATTTCCTCTACCCAATGTACATACTGCACATTATTGACATGGTTGTTCTGGTCTATATGTTCTTCCGTTACCTGTATCTGTCTTTCATATATTAAACTCATCTCTCTGAAATATTTACTCAAATTTATGATTTAAAAACAAAACGTGCTTTATACAAAAAAAACGGAATCAGATATTAATCCGATTCCGTTTTATATTATTCTAACAATAAGATTATTTTTTAGACTTTGGAGCAGCCTTAGTTGTTGCAGAAGCTCCCAGTTTAGTTTTTACCTGAGCTGTAATATCCTCACTCCCATCTGTATAAACAAGATTATTACTATCCTGTGATGAAGTATCAAATATATAATTCAAATTTCTTTCTTTAGCTACAGCAGAAATAGCATCCTTTACTTTTTGTTGTATTGGAGCAAACAATTCATTTTGTTTAGCAGAAAGTTCTTTAGCAGCCAATGCTCTGGATTCTTCTATTTTTTTAGCTAATCCCTGTAGTTCTGTATGAGCAGCCATCAACTCTTTTGTTACAGCTTCCTTATTGGCTTCTGTAATTGTACCCTCTTTATCTTGTGCAGCTTTAAGTTTAGTCTGATACTCATTGATCATTTTTTCAATTTCAGTCTGCTTTGCTTTAGTCAACCCTTCAATAGTTGCCCCTACCGTTTTTACGTCGGACAAATTAGCAAAAATATCATCAGTGTTCACGTTTCCAATCTTCTGCTGAGCATTGGCAGCATTCGCTGTTAATGTTAACCCTGCTGCAATAAAAAATAATTTAATTAACTTCATTTTATATATATTTCAAAAAATTCATTTTTTTCGAGTCCAAATATAACATAATTTTCCATTTGTTTTCGGTCTATTTTTTTCCACACAATCAAGGAGTGATTAGCACCAAAAACATTTTGAAATTATACTAAAAATCCCTTCTCAGTTTTGAAAAGGGATTTGAAAAATATGATGCGAAATACTAATTATTAATGAAACTGTGCTGTTTCCGTAGAATCCTTCATGGCTACTGTAGCAGAAGAACCGTTGGTAACAACATTTTGTACCTCATCAAAATATCCGGTTCCTACAAAAGACTGATGCTTCACTGCACGGAATCCTTTTTGCTGTAGGGCAAATTCACGTTCCTGTAATTCTGAATATCCTGCCATTCCTCTTTCTTTGTAGGCTAAAGCCAGCTCAAACATAGCCGTATTCAAGGCATGGAATCCCGCCAATGTAATAAACTGGAATTTATACCCCATTTTTGCCAGCTCTTCACGGAAAGTAGACATCTCTTCCACACTTAGCCTTGCTGCCCAGTTAAAAGATGGAGAACAGTTATATGCAAGCATTTTTCCTGGAAATTTTGCATGAATTCCTTCCGCAAATTTTCTTGCCTGTTCCAAATCCGGATTAGAGGTTTCCATCCAGATCAGATCTGCATAGGGCGCATAGGATAATCCTCTGTCTATCCCCTGATCTACTCCGTTTCTTACTACATAAAATCCTTCAGAGGTTCTCTCTCCTGTCACAAACTTCTTGTCTCTATCATCAATGTCTGAAGTCAATAAATCCGCAGCATCAGCATCGGTTCTGGCAATAATAAGACTTGGAACCCCTAATACATCTGCCGCCAGACGTGCTGCTATTAATTTATTGATGGCTTCCTGAGTAGGAACCAGTACTTTCCCACCTAAGTGTCCGCATTTTTTTGCAGAAGAAAGCTGATCTTCAAAGTGTACACCGGCAGCTCCAGCCTCAATCATCTGCTTCATCAGTTCAAAAGCATTCAGGTTACCTCCAAAACCAGCTTCAGCATCCGCAACAATTGGCACAAGATATTCTCTATCTCCGGCACCACTTACTGACTGAACCTGATCTGCTCTCAATAAGGCATTATTTATTTTTTTTACTACAGACGGCACTGAATTCGCCGGATACAATGACTGGTCAGGATACATTTCTCCTGATAGATTGGCATCCGCTGCCACCTGCCATCCGGAAAGGTAGATTGCTTCCAATCCTGCATCAACTTCCTGTACGGCCTGGTTACCTGTTAATGCACCAAGTCCTGCTACATAATCCTGGGTATTTAATTTATCCCAGAGTTTTTTAGCCATTTCTGTAGCAATGGTATAATCAATTTTGTAAGAACCGCGAAGTTTTAAAACTTCTTCAGCTGTATAGGGTCTTTTTACTCCGTTCCAACGTGGGTTGGTCAGCCAATCTTGCTCTAGAGCCTGGGTTTGTTCTTGTTTTGTTTTCATAATATTTGGATTTTGTTAGATTAAGGTTTGGTTTAAAATTCTAAGTGTTTTACTTTCAATTTAAATAAAAGGATAGGCCTTTAGGGTTAAAAATTCTTCAAATTTTTCTGAGAAAATCAATTCATTAAAAAGTTCTTTAGCAAGATTGAATTTTCCGTTTTTGAAAAGGGTTTCTCCCACATACTTTTCAATATTATCCATTTCTTCGGTTTCCCATTGCAGGATCATATTTCGGGTTAATGTTCTGTCATCAATCAATACGGCTTCATTTTTCAGCCATTGCCAGATCTGTGTTCTGGAAATCTCTGCGGTTGCTGCATCTTCCATCAAGTTATAAATGGCCGCAGCTCCTGTTCCCATCAGCCAGCTTTCAATGTAAAGAATTCCGACGTTGATGTTTTTTCGGACACCCTTTTCTGTAATTTCACCTTTAGGAATTTCCAGCAGATCACTTTCTTTTATATGGTATTCAAACTTTTTATCAATTTGATTTTTTGATGGCATATACTGGTTAAAAATTTCCATCGCTACAGAAACCAATGCAGGGTGTGCCACCCAGGTTCCGTCGTGTCCATTTTTTACCTCCCGTTCCTTATCGCTTTTTACTTTTTCAAAGGCAATATTATTGGCTTCATCATTATCTTTTACAGGTATTTGTGCAGCCATTCCGCCCATTGCATGAACGTTTCTTTTATGACAACCTTCAATGACTCTTTTTGAATAAGCGCTCATAAAGGGAGAAGTCATTGTTACCTGATCTCTGTCCGGAACAATAAACTCAGGCAGGTTTCTAAATTTTTTGATGTATGAAAAAATATAATCCCATCTTCCGCAGTTTAATCCTGCACTATGTTCTTTTAATTCGTATAAGATTTCATCAATCTGAAATGAAGCAGTAATGGTTTCTATTAAAACTGTTGCCTTAATAGTTCCCTGTGGAATTTCCAGATAATTTTGTGCAAAAACAAAGACTTCATTCCACCATCGTGCTTCTTTGTAATGTTCTAACTTGGGAAGATAAAAGTAGGGGCCACTTTCTCTTTTTAAAAGATTTTTTACATTTCTGAAAAAGTAGATTCCAAAATCCACCAATGATCCTGAGGTCTCTTCTTCATTTATTTTAATATGCTTTTCCGGAAGATGCAATCCTCTTGGCCGAACCAATAAAACAGCCGTTTTTTCATGAAGCTGATAGCTTTTTCCTTTTTCGTTTACAAAATCAATGGTTCTGTTTACAGCATCAGAAAGATTAATCTGTCCCTCCATGCAGTTTTCCCATGTTGGCGAGGTGCTGTCTTCAAAATCCGCCATAAATGTTAACGCTCCGGAATTCAAGGCATTGATAATCATTTTGCGGTCAACAGGTCCGGTAATCTCCACTCTCCTGTCTAATAAGTCTTCCGGTAACGGGGCACAAACCCAGTTCCCATTTCTGATTTCTTCAGTTTCCTTTAAAAACTCTGGAAGCACTCCCTGATCGAATTCCTGCTGAGTTTTTTTTCTTTCTTTTAAAAGTTCTAGTCTTTTAGGATTAAAGTTCTGGTGAAGAGCAATCAGAAAATCGATTAAATCCGGAGTAAAAATTTCTTCAAACTGTGTCTGAGCCGTTATTTTTAGTTGAGTCTTGGTTTCCATAACTAATTGATTTTGTGATTTGATGTTACAAACATAAATAAAAATTTTCACAAATAGCGAACGTTCGCTAAATTTATTTAAAAATTATTATGCGAATAATCGCATCTAAATATTTATATTTGAGTAATGAATTCAGAAAGCGACTTTATCAAGACAGTTTTCGGGCTGAAACTGAAACAGCAGAGACAAAAGAAAAATTGGTCTCTACAGGACCTTGCTGTAAAAACCGGATTATCAAAATCTTACCTTAATGAAATTGAAAATGGGAAGAAATATCCTAAGCATGACAAGATCATTCAGCTTTCTGATGCCCTGAATTGTACTTTTGATGACCTGGTTTCTACGAAACTGGATAAAAGCCTTGCTCCTTTTAATGAAATTCTTCAATCGGATTTTTTTAAGGAAGTTCCTTTGGAATTGTTTGGGATTAATAAAAATAATCTTATCAGTATCATTAGTGACGCTCCTAAAAAGGTAACTGCATTCATTAATGCATTAATAGAAATATCACAAAACTACAATCTTGGAAAAGAGCGTTTTTACTTTGCTGTTTTAAGATCATTTCAGGAATTGTATGATAATTATTTTCCGGAAATTGAAAGTAAGGTAAATTTGTTTACTGAGGAGAATCATTTACAGATTGATAAAAACCTGAAGTCTGACATTCTGGAAAATATTCTTACGGAAAAATTTAGCTATACGATCCAATCTGAAGATTTTGCAAAATATGGTACGCTGGACAATCTGCGGTCTCTTTTTATTCCCGAAAAGAAATTGCTTCTTCTAAATAAAAAGCTTGAGAAAGATCAAAAAACCTTTATTCTGGCAAAAGAAATAGGGTTCAATGTCTTAGAGCTGAAAGTTCGTCCTACTACCTATTCATGGCTTGATTTTGGAAGTTTTGAAGAGATTTTGAATAATTTTTATGCATCTTATTTTGCAGGAGCATTATTAATATCAAAGGAATCTGCCATTGAAAAGGCTTCTGAGTTTTTCCAGCAAAATATTTGGGAACCGAAGAGCTTTGAGGAACTTATCAGTAGCTTCACCCATTCTCCTGAGACGTTTTATTATCGCCTGACCAATATTCTTTCTGCGGAAATGGGAATTAAGGATTTGTTTTATTTATGTCTTGTCAAAAAGAAAGACTCTGATAAGATTCAGATTTTAAAGGAACTTCATCTCAACCACCAGCAGGCTCCTCATGCCAATGCTACTAATGAGCATTACTGCCAGAGATGGATTGCTGTAAAAAACCTTCACCATTTAACGGAAAATGAAACGCTGACAGATGCTCAAATCTCTCATTACAAAGATCAGGGAATAAGTTATCTGGTTATTTCCACTTCTCAGAAAAATCCTTTTTCTGATGGCAGTAACAGAAGCTACTGCTTGGGAATTCTTTTAAATACCCAAACGATTAAAAAGATTGGCTTCATCAAGTCTCCTTCGCTAAAAACCATCAATGTTGGGGTTACCTGTGAATCCTGTAGTATTGCGGATTGTGAGATAAGGCAGGCTCCTCCTGTACGACTGGAAAAGGAACATTTTAATCTTAGTATGAAGAATTCAATCGAAAGAATTAGAAAAGAATTTTAGTATTGGGGTGTTGAACAAGAGAGTATCGAAAGAATTTTGTGTTTATGGTATTGATTATTAAGCTAAAACTTTTTCTTATCTTAGTAAAAACACATTGATGATACTTGACTTACTTTTCCCTAACCGATGCATTCATTGCAATAGAATCATTGGGCCTGATTTTTTGGTTTGTGATCTTTGTTTCAGCCAAATTCATTTTACTCATTATGATTATTTTGAGAGTAATCCTATCAAGGAAAAATGCAGTCTTCTTTTCCCTGTTGAAAATACCTTTGCATTAATCAAGTTTGAGGAAGAAAGCCTAAGCCGAAAAATTATTCATGAACTGAAATATAGAGGCAGGGAAATAACGGGGAAAATCTTAGCGGAATGGACAACTACCCATCTTGATTTTAAAAATCAGCATCCTGATCTTATGGCAAGCGTACCTCTTCATCCTAAAAAATTGAAGGAAAGAGGATATAATCAGCTTCATCTATTTACAGAAAGTCTTTCAAAGTTTTATAAAATTCCATTTGATCATCAATTGATTAAAAGAAATCATTATTCTAAAGCTCAGGCGTTAAAGGATAAACAGCACCGTTTAGAAACGGCTAACCCGTTTTCCGTCACCCAACCCATTACCGGAAAGCACATTCTTTTGATTGACGATGTTTTTACCACTGGAAATACTGTTTCCTCCATTGCTTGGGAAATTCTAAATGCAGGAAATAATAAGGTGAGTATTTTAGTGATGGCCGTGGATGTCTGAATTTTTAAAATGTTCAAGGATTTCTATATTCAAACTATTTCACATCATTACTTTAAAATTCATTTTCACCTCCCGATTCTTTTGCTTAATTTTCAGGAAAACTAAACCATCATGCCTCATCTGATCTTATTACACGGAGCTTTAGGCCATAGTGATATCTTCAAGCCTTATCTGGAGAGCTTATCTGCCTATTTTACTATTCATACTCCATTATTTTCAGGACATGGAAATCTTGAACTTCCGACGGGAGGGATCAGTATAGAAAAATATACACTAGAGCTAACGAAATATTGTAAAGACAATAATCTGAAAGATGTATTTATGCTGGGACACAGCATGGGTGGATATGTAGCGCTCTGCTATGCCATGAACAATCCTGAAAATGTAAATTCCATTATAACTCTGGGAACAAAATTTGACTGGAATGAGGATCAGGCTTTAAAGGAAAGTAAAATGCTGA
Source organism: Chryseobacterium aurantiacum (assembly GCF_003020585.1). GTDB lineage: Bacteria > Bacteroidota > Bacteroidia > Flavobacteriales > Weeksellaceae > Chryseobacterium > Chryseobacterium aurantiacum. The sequence continues at coordinate 532,020 of NZ_PXUE01000001.1, read as the reverse complement.
ATCCTGATATTATTTTGGAGAAAATACCACAATATGCTCAACTTTTAGAAATTCAGCATGGTACAAAATGGAAACAACTTCTTCCTGCTATTGCTGATTTGATGATTAATCTAGGGAAAAATCCACCATTAAATAAAAACCTTTCAATCATTACTATTCCTGTTCAAATCATGGTGGGAGACAAAGACAATATGGTAAGTATTGAGGAAAGTACTGAAGTTTATAAAAGCCTTCCAAATGCAAAATTGGCCGTACTCCCGGATACAAAACATCCCATGGAAAAAGTACGACCTAATTTATTATTGAATTTAGTAAAAGATTTCTGGAATCTTTCTTAAACTGTTATCGTTGAAGTTTTTCTCCGTAGCTTAAATCTCCGGCATCTCCCAATCCTGGTGTAATATACCCTTTCGATGTTAGCTGCTCATCAATAGCTCCTACCCATATGTGAGCATCAGGATAAGCATTTTGAACTGTTTCAACTCCTTGCCTTGAAGCAATGGCTGCCACAATGTGAAGCTGGGTTGGGGTTCCGTTTGTTAATAAGTCTTTAATTGCCTCAATTAATGAAGCTCCAGTTGCTAACATTGGATCTGCAACAATCAAAGGTCTTCCTTCAATGCTTGGACAAGTCAGATAATCCTGTTTGATGGAGAAATAATCATTGGCATCGTGCTTTCTATAGGCAGCCACGAAACCACAATCTGCTCTGTCCAAATAGTTTAAAATTCCTTCAAACAATGGAACTCCGGCTCTTAAAATAGTTGTAATAACCGGCTGAACAGCAATTTCTGTACTTTTTATAGTATCTAAGGGAGTTTGTATTTCAACTTCTCTTATCTCTAATCCTTTGCTTATTTCAAAAGCTGCAATTTCTCCGATTCTTTCCATATTTCTTCGGAATCTCATTCGGTCATGCTGAACATTAACGTTTCGAAGTTCGTTAATCCATTCATTGACAAGGGAAAAGTTTTGTGATAAAATAGTAAGCATGAAGATCTTAGGGTTTTAATTATAGTGGGTTAACATTAATTCCTGCAAAATTACAACTAAAAAACGAATTTGCAGATTGATACCAGCGCATTAAGGTATATCTATAAAAAATCTGGCAAGGAATTCCTCACCAGATTTTTATTAAAAAGTCATTTTATTTTTGTCTGAAATACACTTCGATAGGAACTCCGGTAAACCCGAATTCTTTTCTTAATTGATTTTCAGTAAATCTTTTATATGGTTCCTTCACATACTGCGGCAGGTTGCAGAAGAATACAAACTGTGGTGATGGTGTAGGAAGCTGAACACAATATTTGATCTTAATATATTTTCCTTTAAGTGCAGGCGGCGGCGTATTTTCGAAAATAGGAAGCATTACTTCGTTTAATTTTGAAGTTTTGATCTTCTTTTTACGGTCTTCATAAACCTCCATTGCTACTTCTACGGCCTTCAGGATTCTTTGCTTAGTTAAAGCAGAGACAAATAGAATTGGAATATCCTGGAACTGACCGATTTTGTCTTTAATTGATTTTTCGAAGTCACGGATTGTATTTGTTTGCTTGTCTTCAATCAAATCCCATTTGTTGACAAGAATTACAATTCCTTTTCTATTCTTTTGTGCCAGTCCAAAAATGTTCATATCCTGAGATTCCCATCCTTGCGTAGCATCTACCATGATGATCACTACATCAGAATATTCAATAGAACGGATAGATCTCATTACGGAATAGAATTCTAAATCTTCATTTACTTTAGATTTTCTTCTCATCCCCGCAGTATCTACCAATACAAACTCATGTCCGAATTTGTTATATAAAGTTTGGATACTATCTCTTGTAGTTCCTGCAATATCTGTTACAATATTTCTTTCAACATCAAGTAGAGCATTCGTCATTGTAGATTTCCCTACGTTTGGACGACCTGCAATGGTAATTTTAGGTAATCCTTCAAATGGATCCTTATATTCTGTTGTTGGAAAGTCTCTTACAATATCATCCAACAAATCTCCTGTTCCTGAACCTGTCGCTGATGAAAGAGTGTAGTATTTATCAATTCCTAGCTGATAGAATTCCGTTGCCGGAAGCTCTTCTTTAGAAGAATCCACTTTATTAATTACAATGTAAATAGGTTTGTTGGATCTTCTTAGTAATCTGTAGATTTCGTAGTCCGTATCTGTAAGCCCCTCTTCTACGTTCATCATAAAGATGATTGAAGTAGCCTCATCTACTGCTAATTGTACCTGCTTACGGATCTCTTCTTCAAAGATATCATCTGTACCTACATCATAACCTCCTGTATCAATTACAGTAAAGTCTACTCCATTCCAGTCAGATTTCCCGTAATGACGGTCTCTGGTAACACCGGCTGTAGAATCTACAATAGCCTCTCTTCTTTCTAATAAACGGTTAAAAAGCGTGGATTTCCCTACGTTGGGACGTCCAACGATTGCGACAATATTTGACATAAAAAATGTTTAATAATCCTGTTGCTATGCCCAGGATAAGTTATTAATGGGTTACTCCAACTTTTGGAGCCCAATTTTTTGCAAAGATAAGATTTTATTATTTAGTAATAAAAATGTAGCGGTTTTGGAATTTTTTATGAAAAATAATTCTTTGGATATCAGAAAGTAAGGCCACCCAAGCCCCTATTATGTTAATAAATATTTAATTTTGATTTTCATATTTAAAATAAATTATATAATTTCGCAGCATCAAAACAGACCTATAGTGTAACGGTAGCACTCCGGTTTTTGGTACCGTCAGTCGGGGTTCGAATCCCTGTGGGTCTACAAACCATCCTTTTTTAGGATGGTTTTTGTTTTTTAGTCAATAAATTTATTTTTAAATTTTAGTATTGATAGTATTTCAATCGTTTCACACCCTCTACATCAATAAAGATTTTTCAATTCCTCTAGGGTCTAACGCCTCTTACTCATTAATCTGTTTCATTAGTTTTACATATTTTTCCAACTACTGGTGAACAAAAATCACTGAACCCAATTAATAGAATTCTAAGTCTTCATCTCGAGTTGAAATTCGATACTGAATTGGCTTTCCTGAATTATATCAAAACTTCCAAAAAGAAGACAAAGTCAAAAATGGAACTTCAGAAAGACAATAAACTGCACTCCTTTTTAAGGGAATTTAAAACTAACAATTCTGGAGGGGAAAAATTATCCTTGAGTATATCGGGGCCTGGCTTATTGAAAGTAAACTGAACATTTTGTCCATTTCTTTTTGTAAAAACAAGGGGTTTATTTTATAAAATCCAATTCCTGCCCAACTTGGATCTTAGTGGGAATATAAACTTTATAAGTACACTTTTTACCAGTGACAGGGCTGAAATATATTTCGGTTCCCATATCAGAGTAAGATCCGGAGATAGATGCTTTGGTTAAAGTAAAGGATATCTTATGGATTCCATCCACACTTATTCCTTTAAAAATATTGATGTTTTGAATGGGTTGTTCAGAAATGCTGCTTTCCGTTACATTAAATAACAACTCCTTTCCGTTTAGATCAAATATTCTTAGCTGTAGAGGCTGTTTCTTGTTTTTTATAAACTCTTTTCTGAACTTCTTCACATCAAATTTAAAATGATATTCCGTGTTTTGAGAATACAGTCCAACAAAAACGAATAAGAGAATCAGCGATATTTTTTTCTTCATGATTGAGGCTTTTATATTTAAACTAGCATTTTCTAAAAAAAAGAGATGGCCTAGCAGCCATCTCCATTATATTTTTCAGTTCATATTATTTTTTAATAACAGTTTCCTGATGGATTAAACCTTGCTTATCAAATAATCTTAAAATGTAGGAACCTGTTGAATATTCTCGGAAACTTATATTCCCCGAATATTTCTGCCTGCCTGTTAGATTTCTTCCAGACATGTCATAGATTTCATATTGATTGATATTCTGGTCAGTCATTACAGACAATACATCTTTTACAGGATTAGGAACAATTTTTATACCACCGCGGGTCTGGATATCTCTCACATTCAGACTTTCAGTTAAGGTAAGAGTTCTGGAGTTCCTGCTTTCATTTAAACAGATATTCAAGGCAACAAGCTCACTGATGCTTTTGCCCACAAAGTTTGAAACATTCGCTGTGTTGATATACGAGATGCCTTGTACAGTATATGTGCCTGTTGGCAGAGACGTAAAATCTGCAGTGGAACTTACAGCCTGAATTTTACCTGTCGAAATATTAATTGCAGCAAATGTATAGTTGTAACCTGAAGGTGCCATAGATGTTTCATATAGGCTTCCAGGGCCTGTAGCAGTTATGGTATAGCTGGTAGCATTGGCTGGACTCGAGAAATTAGAAAGAACCATATAATAATCTACCCCTTCGCTTAACACTACAGCTTTTGTGGATCCGGTAGAACTATAACTTGAGCCGTTGTAGTATGAATTTGAAGTTAAAAAGTTAGCCATTGAAGCAGGACTTCCGGAATGTACAGAAGTAATAAGGAATCCTGATGATTTGGAGAAAACATAGGAACCACTTTCCGTTACTCTGAATTTAAATGTATTGGTCACCGAGCTGCTGCTTACAGAGTAAGGAGCCGTCATTGCAGAGTTACTGTATACAATAATTCCATTTGTGCTGGTTCCAACATTATATACAATGGTTTTCGAAGTATATGGAGAACCTGCAGCAGGAGGTATGGACATATTCAAATTGCTTGACGGGCTTCCTGCAATTGTTGTGACAGCCGTTTTTGGTGTAATGTACGATGTATAAGCATTGCAGTCTGATGTTATCGTAAAATTATTGTCGGAAACATCAAAGAATTCTGCATATGGATTGATCACACCCACTATCTTGATTCTAGCCTTATCCGTAGCAGGAATATAAGGAATAGTAACATTGGAACTTCCATTATTTAAAACATTGGAAGCCAAGATATAGGGAAATGTGACGCCTCCGTCTCCAGACAACAGGATATCAACATTACCTTTAATGGTATTCGTATTATTCACATCCCATGTAACCGTGATGCTAGCATTTGATGCCACTGAAATACCCGTTGCACTTGGATAGGTAACAGCCAGTGGTCCTGTATTATTAACAGTTACAATAATTTCATCTGAATCCAATCCTCCATTTGTAATATTATTATCCCTTACCGTAAAACGAAATTTCATTGTTCTTGCCACTAAAGGCAGAGCTTCAGCATCATTGGTGGGAGGATTGTTTTGATTGTTAAGAACAAATTGCATTTTAGGAAAATACCTTTCTGTGGTAGAGATACTTTGCTCTGATCGGAATAATGGAGCAGTGGTACTGTTCACTGCAGTATAGCCGCCTGTCCCGGTAATGGTAGAGCCAAATGCTCCTTTATCGTTAGCAGAAGCTATATCAGCCTGCTCCCAGGTATAAGAAATATTACTATCATTAGGATCCGTACCAATTCCTTTTAATTTGAACGGGGTGTTTTTCGGAATGGTAACATCTACTCCGGCATTAGCGGAAGGAACAAGGTTGGCACTAGCCATCAAGGTATAGCAGCTAGCCGATGATTGTAGATTGGCCAGAATCTGGTCCAAGCTTTTTGCGTTAAAATAGTTTAAATTATTGTTCCCTGTATTGGTCTGATTATTAGGTGTTGTACAATTGTTGGCATAGCTCATGATCGTTGATCCTGCCCCTGGTTCAACAGCTGTAGTCGAATCCCATCCACTTGTACAAAATGTAGGACTGGTTGCACTACCTCCCACAGCATTGTAGGTATGCCAGGCAGAAAACTGATGTCCCATTTCATGGGCGATTAAGCCTGCAACGGTTCCTTTTGGCATAGTTAAAGCCCATTGGCTCCATGCTCTTGCTTTCGAAGTGTTGTTGCAAGGCTGCGGACCAGCCTGTCCCTGTGCCCCGCCACTGCTTAAGATATTAAAGGTATGCCCTATGTCATATTTATTGTAGACCAGTGTGGCATTGGTATTAAGTGTATTAAAACCGGTCTGTGAATTTGCCGCGCTGGCAAAAGAAGGATCAACAGTGAACGGATCTGTAGCAGCATCAGTAAATATCAATGACTTATTGGTGGTTTCTGCAATAAGGCTGAACGTTACTGAAAGTTCAGATTCATAGATCTTATTGATCAGATTTACCATATTAACAAGTTCTGCCAGAGCATCATCCGTATTTCCGCTAAAAGCCTGAGCAAACTCACCAGTAGTAGCCACTGCCAATCTGAATTTACGAATCTGATTTCCAAACGGAAAATTGGATACTGATTTGGATGCTAAAGATTCTTTAACTGCAGCCAGTTCTTTAATGACTTCATTTTCTTCCACACCGCAAACGAATCTTTCTCCAAAGTTTGAAAATGCACTATAAATTCTATATTCACCAGGAGCTGTTTTATAGGGTTCCACAAAAAAGTACCCAGCATTGTTTTTAATAATGGCATTAAAGTGATCTTTAAAAACAGAGAGCTTTAAAGAAGATGTTTTATCTTCACTTATCCCGTCAAAGGTAAGGATGCTTCCAAGTCTTTGGTCTGTAAGACTGTTTTCATGTAAAGTAAATCTTGTCTTTCTTCCGTCTTCTGTAGGAAGACTAATAGACATTTCTGAGATTTTTTCTTTCTTTAAGCGATTTTCTTTGAATTGATTTTCAAATCCCTGAAAGTCGAAGCGGAAAATACTACCCGGCAGTGAATCATTTTTTGAAAGATTCTGTGCACCCAAATAGTTAAAAACCATTAGTAGGGCTAAAATAAATTTGTGCTTCATATCTATATGTTTTACACAAAATTAGTAAAAAAACAATGATAGCAATATGAATAATTCATTTACAATTGTTTTTATTGAAAAACAAATACTAATAACTTAAAATTAATGATATTTTATCATAAAATACGCAATTTAATTAATAATTCACTTATTTTTAAACAGAATTCAAGAATAAACAATTAAAACATTATATAATTACAATTTAATCAAGTAAAATATCATTCAACGTATTATTGCTGTAAAAATTTAAATTATTTTTATCTTATAACAATTCAACATATAATCCCAGAGCATACTTTTCTTTCGTTTCAATGCAGGTTTTTTGTACAGTTCGAATATCAACAGTCACTAATGATAAAAGCCCCTCACTTTAGGTGAAAGGCTACACTAATTCTGATTTGAAAAAAATTTATCTAGAGAAATTCTCATGTAAGGTAAAGATGTTTTATATGCATTCAAAGCACATTTTCACAAATACGAATATCTCTCTAAAAATTATTGGAACAGGTTAATGATATATGAAAAAAGTGAGCATTTTATAGTTTTTTTTAATAAAAGCATTATAGTTCAGCTTGCGGATCATCATGAGTTGCTCCGCGTTATTTCCCCATGCGTGTATGATATCTAAAAAACCTCGGTAGTGTGCAAATAAAATAAAAAGATACCTTAGTTTGTTTCCTTTATTTCAATCGTCTTTAGGGGCTCGAACCTATATTCTACAACCAGCACTCTATCTCTATTTTAGTCTTTTCAAATAACTACTGCATGATTCTTCCACAGTTTTAGTCATTATCAATTATAGAATACAAAGTTTAATTTTCAGTAATTTAAGAGTTTCCAAAACAAACCTTTTTCACACTATTATAAAATGCATCTAAGTGCCCCATATATATTTTTCAAACATTTTTATAGAAGATTTAGACAAGATAGCTGAGCTCTATATTTAATAAATGAATTAACCATTCCATATTTTATAAAGATCATAAAATAATTACAGACCTATTCATCATGATGAATAGGTCTTTTAGAAACTAAATCTTTATAACCTAAAGCTCTAGCTTCAATGAGGTGCCAGGAAAAATATCCAAATAATAACGATAGGACTAATGAAAGAATCATTAAAGGAATTGTATTTAATTTATAAAAGTACATAAGAGCCTGTTGTATAGGGAAAGAATAAATATAAATCCCATAAGAAATATCTCCAAAGACATCACCGATTCTGTTAATGTATATCGTTGAATTCCTACCTATAAAGATAACCAATATGGGTAAAGTAAAAAAGCAGGTATAACCAACTATTTTCAGATATACACTTCCAGCCAACACAATAATTGAAAACATGATTAATAAATTCTCCAGTCTTTTATCCCTAATATTCAAGTAGGTTAATAACATTCCACCTGTGAAAAAACACATCAAATCATAGAAATTTTTGCCATCCAATCCTGCCCTTAATAAAGTACTGGAAAGAAAAGAACTAGCATGTACAGCTAATAGGTAACTGGAGATGAATAACATGCCTACTGTTATTTTTAGAACAGATTTTTTACGTATAAAAAACAATAAAGAAACCATTATGTACATACTAAACTCATAGCATATTGTCCACAAGCTTCCATTAATAGAACCCGGAAATGGATTATTACCGAAAACACCATTAATTTTATACTGTAGGAAAAACAAGCTTATGTTACGGGGAATATAAGTATAAACTGATATATTCTTCCAATAAGGAACATGATGCTCATATACAGCAGGAGCCAGAGCAACAGTCAGAAGCAGAACAACAAATAACGCAGGGAAAAGCCTTAAAATTCGTTTCCAATAAAAATCAGGAAGGTTTTTACAATGTAGTAAACTTTTAAAAATTAAAAATCCAGAAATAATAAAAAAGCCTTTTACGCCAATGTATGAAAGAGACATTTGTCCAAAAGTTAATTGAGATAAAAAATCAGATCCATTAGCCCCAGATAGAGGATAGGAGTGGGTAATGACAACTAAAACCGCAAAAATAAGTCTTAAGAAGTCAAAATTGTTATTTCTAGAAATCATATTTTGTTATTTCTTATTTAATAGCTTGAGAGTTTTAAATGAATCTTAGATATAATTGCAAAAACATCGGGTTATGATTTGCAATCATTGAAAACCGAACACAAGTCACTTGAGTTTAATTAATATTCTTCATCCAATACTGATAATATTCCGCTCCTAAATATTGAACCCATGAAAGAGGAATTCTTAGGCAAGGTAAAGATGTTTTATATGCATTCAAAGTACATTTTCACAAATACGAATATCCCTCTAAAAGTTTTTAAAACAGGTTAATGATATATAAAAAAGCAAGCATTTTATAGTTTTTATTGTTGTTTTTTTTAATGAGAATATTGTAATTCAATTTTGGAGATATTGTAAACCTCACTTTGTTTTTCCGCGCACGCGTGTAGACACAAAAAAGGTTAATTTTCTTTTAATGACCGTTCCTTATATATTCTGACATCCAAAAAGTCTTGTTTAAGGTCATCATTTCTAATCCTGTAACTCTTTCGACCTTGCCTAAATCTGTATTGTACCGAATTACTTTAGACTAGTAAATGCTTGTTTTTTTTATGTACCTAAGATTTTTAGCGTGGAATTTCTTTAAACCCCTAGGCTTAACTTGTTTCATAATTTCTGGTCGTTATTTTTTGCTTTTATCACACTCTCCCACTTAATCATCTTTAAGAGTATTTCACGTCGTTCAACACAAAATAAAACACGACAAGTTTTGTCGCTACCAGAAAATATCTTTGTATTCAGCTAATATAATGCTGTGAATTATACCTGTGAATTACACATTTTCCATTAAATCACATTAATCCGAGCTGTAGTGATAAAAAAGGTTAAATTTACAGGCATATAAAAAACTAATCTCTAACTAAAAAAACTGAGAATGAAAAAAATTTATCTCGGTGCATTTACTCTGTGCACTGTGATGGGTGCATCTGCCCAGGAAGTACTCTGGCAAAGGGATATCAAGTCCTCCACCCAGGACTTTCTAAGCCAGGTTACTACCACCATCGATCAGCAGTATCTTATTACAGGAAGCTCCATTCAGAGCGACAAGATTCAACAAAATAGCAGACAAAACAATGGCTACGACTTCCATTTGGTGAAACTGAACCAGCAGGGAGAACAGGTTTTTGAAAAATACTTTTCAGGACAGAATCATGATTATCTTTCAGCCACCGTAACCACGCAGGATGGCGGATTCCTTTTGGCAGGAACTTCCTATTCAGGGAAAGGTTTGGATAAAAAGGATGATTCCAAGGGAGGCTCAGACATCTGGCTGATCCGCATCAATGAATTCGGAGATGAACTGTGGCAGAAAACATTGGGAAGCTCTTCGGATGAAGAAGCTAAAGCTGTTATCCAAACTACGGATCAGGGATTCATTGTAGCAGGGAATATCCAAAACTCACCTAAAGGATATGGCTCCAAAGATGTTTGGCTGGTGAAGCTTGACAAAAACGGTAAGGAAATTTCCCAACTTATTTTGGGAGGAAGAGGTCTTGACGAGGTTGAAAAAATGATTCCCACCAAAGATGGCGGTGCATTACTGGGCGCTTATTCCCGAAGTGGAATTGTGAATAACAATGGGCAATCAACAGAGAAATCTACTAGCGCCAATCCATTATCTACAACCTCCAAGCAAAGCGAAAACTTTGGTGAGGGAGATTACTGGATCATCAAGCTCGACAAGAATGGAAGGGTTGAATGGGAAAGAAACCTTGGAGGCAAGGGAGATGACCACATCAGAACCCTGGCATTGACTTCCAATGGCTACATCATCGGCGGGGAATCCAGATCGGAAAGGTCAGGGAACAAGACCGTGGGAATTGAACAGGGTACAGACCTTTGGCTGATATCCCTGAATGAACGTGGAGATGAGCAGTGGCAAAAGTCCTACACCTTTGGAAACAGGGATGTTTTGATGGGAATGAATGTGATTCAAGGTCAAGACTTAACCAAGGGTATCCTGCTGGGAGGCTATACCCAGGCTGAGGGAAGAATGGAAAAGGATGATGAGACTTTCTGGATGCTTTACCTTGACGGAAACGGAAATGAGCAGTGGAGAAAGCACGTCAAGGGAGAATCCAAGAAAAGGGAGGAGAGACTTTCGGATGTAAGGCTTAACAAGGATGGTTCCATTATTCTGGCAGGAACGAGTGCCGAGGAACTGGGCAAGGAGAACTGGAAGATTGTCAAGCTGGGTGACAAGCAGGTGAATGACTTGATTGAAAAATATGACATCAAGATTTATCCAAACCCAGTCTCGGATTATGCCTATGTTGAAATAGGCTTTGACTTCAAGGAGGCTGATATTCTAGTCTATGACATGAGTGGAAGACAACTGCAAAACCTGAAAACGAAAAATAGGGTTACTAAAATCAATACACAGGCCTTGGTTCAGGGAGCCTACCTGGTGACCATACAGACTGATAACAAAAAGACGGCGAATGCAAAGCTAATTAAGAAATAAACACAATGAAAAGAAAGATAATAACGTTAGGTACCATTTTATTTTTAAGTACAATGGTACAGGCACAGTATATTCCGAAAATAATCCCTCCATCACCCAATGCTACTTCTATAGCAAAGTTTGTAGAGAGTCCGGTTTCCTACTACAGAGGTTCGGCAAATGTGAGTATTCCTTTATTTAATATTGATTCAGGAGATCTTCCGCTTAATGTATCTATACAGTATGACACGAAAGGAATTCCAATTGGTGAAGTAGCATCCTCAATTGGAACTGGTTGGAGTTTAAGTGCTGGGGGATTAATAACCCGCCAAGTGAGGCAACGACCAGATGAAAATAAACATGGCTATTTAACTTATTCTTATAATGCAACTTATCAAAGTGATGCTGATTTGCGGAATGAATTAGGTGTTGAAAATGCATCATTTAGCGATTCAGATCAACCAGTAGATGAAGATCCGGATTTATTTTTTATTAACTTCTTGGGAAAATCAGGAAAGTTTATTATTGATAATGTTAGCCCAAAAAAGGCTGTTGTACAAGGGTTTGATGACTGGAAAGTTGATATAGATTATGTAGATATAAACTCTTCACAATTTGAAATTAATAGGATTGTAATTACTGACGAATTAGGAAATAAATATTATTTTGGTCAGGACTATTCTGGAGTCAATTCAGCATATGATATTGTTAATTCCATAAGTTCAGGAATTCTTGAAGCATCTACAAAACAGCTTGAAGATAGCTATAAAACAGCCTGGCATCTTAAAGAAGTCAGAACAGCTAAGAACAGTTATTTATTTAATTATGCTCAGGAAATAGTACACTCTTTTTCAAAAGAAGACCTGAAAGGAAATGTTTCTGGTTATATCAACCCTATATCAATGACCAGAACTGTAACAAAACAGCAAGTGCTTAAGAATATTTCTTTTCCAGAAGGAACATTAGACTTTATATATGGGACTGCTGATCGTGAAGATTTGAGAGGAGGTAAGGCTTTGAATACAATCATATTGAAAGATACAAAACCAAATCAGATCAGAAAAATATCTCTCGTCCAAGGTTACCGTACAGGAGATGGTAATCATACGAATATTCATCCAAAGCTTTTAAGTACGGACTTGAAATCAGACAAAAGACTATTTTTAAATCAGATCAATGAAATGGATAAGGACGATATTGTTATTTCATCTCACAAGTTTGAATATAATCCTAAAGAGCTTCCTAACCGCTATTCCAATTCTATTGATCATTGGGGATATTTTAATGGAAAACCTAATAGTATGAATATTTTCCAAACGGTTGCTGATAGAAATATATATGCAGAGTATGCTGAAGCAGGCATATTAACAAAAATTACCTATCCTACCGGGGGAACTGAAAGCTTTTTTTATGAAGATAATAATGTAATCATTCCCACACACTTATTCAATGCAATATACCCTGTTCTCCCATCAGTAAATATTGTAGGAGGAGGAAGAAGAATTTCTAGCATTGAGACCAATGACAACAATGGAAAAATTACCAAAAGAAAATTTACTTACACTTTACCTAACGGAACAACATCAGGAAAATTGCTTGGAATACCTGATTATATGTCTGTTATAAAAAGATATGGAAATATTCCTATTGTAATGGGGCAATTATCTCGTACAGCACAACCTATGTCCAGTTTTAACAATGCCGGACAGGTAGGATATTCAATGGTAAAAGAATCCTTTTTATCGGCAGACAACTCCGTATTATGGTCCAAGACCTATACATTTACCAATTATCTTGATGGTGGAGAATACTATAGATATCCTTATCATCTTCCTGATGACATGAGCTGGGCAAGGGGATTAACCCTAGGCGTAACATCTTCTGATTCTAGTGGAAAAACTGTAGAATTATTACAAAATCAGTATAGTTTTTCAGGAGAAGAAATATACCCCTATAGATTTTACGAAAAATATGACGGTACAGTGATAAGCAATGTTTATAAATACGGACCACTTCCAGGAATGCCACCATCTCAGGCTGAACCCAATTATCTTCTGTCTCATAATGTAAAAAGTATTCCCATGTATAAGCCTGGTAGATATTGGGATAGTTTAACCATTCCTACTGATGATCTTGATAACTATAATATATACAGAACAGCCTTTTTTTATGGTGGCGTCATCAAAAATTACCAGAAGATCAAAACAGAATATGAGAATGGAATTCCTGTAAAGACAACTACTACAGACATAGTCAATGAAAGCCTGAACCACCATAAGGTAACCTCTGAAAAGACGACCTATTCAGATGGTACAAGCCAGGAAAATTCGTACCAATATGCCCACGAAAAAGGGAATGTAAAATTGATCAATGCCAATATGGTAGGTGTTCCCCTGGAGACCAAGGTTATAAAAAGGCAGAATTCTAATGATATGTCAGGTAAGATAATATCAAGGGTAGAGACAAGGTATGACTATCCTTTAAAATTGTTTCCAATTTCAGTATCCTCCTATGATCTTCAGAGTCCCAATACTAAAAACCTGGAAATCTTCTATGATCTATATGATCCCAATGGTAATCTTCTACAATATACCACAAAGGGTGAGATATCAACGGTTATCATTTGGGGATATGGCAAAACCAAGCCCATTGCCAAGATTGAAAATGCAAAGCTAGAAGATATTCCTGACTCATTGATCAGTGCCATAGTAACAGCATCCGATACAGATGGACAAGATGTCCCTGGTAATAATGAAACAGCATTTCTGGCCGCTCTTGACACCTTTAGAAATAGCCTGCCCAACTATCAGGTCACAACCTACAGCTACGACCCTTTGATTGGGGTAAGAAGCATCACCCAACCATCAGGAATCAGGGAAGTTTATCTTTATGATAATGCCAGAAGACTTATGGAGATCAGAGAAGATAACCAGTCAGGAAAATTGTTAAAGGAATTCAACTACAAATACAAAAACTAACACTGATGAAAAAAATAATTATACCTATTGGTGCCCTTTTAATGATGAGCACAGTACATGCACAGGTGCAATTGCCAAGCGGTCTTACTGGGGTAACCAATGAAAACTATATCTACACAAGAACCTACCTTGAGGCAAAAACCCAGAGTGATGCTAATGCCAAACAAATCCAAGGGGTACAATATTTTGATGGGCTGGGAAGACCTAAACAGATCGTGAATATGAAGGCTTCCCCATTAGGAAGAGACGTTGTCACCCAAATCGTATATGATGGTTTTGGAAGACAGGTGTTGGATTACCTGCCTGTTCCACAGGGAGGCACTTCAAACGGTGCTATTGTTACAGACCCATTATCCAATGCCAGCCAGCCGGGTATTTATGGCTCAGAAAAGATCTATTCTGAAAAAATACTGGAAAGTTCACCCCTAGGCAGAATCCAGCAGCAAATCCAGGTGGGTAGCGACTGGGCCAACAAACCTGTAAAGTTTCAGTATGAAGCCAATACTACTGGAGAGGTAAAAAAGTTTACCACCACTACCACATGGCCTGATGGAGCCTCCTTGTCAAAATTAGACCCGGCCACGGATGCCACGGATCCTGACTCTGAAAACGGATTCTACAAGAGCGGACAGCTCTACAAAAATATAGTCACCGATGAGGATGGAAACAAGACCATTGAGTTTAAGAATGCCAGGGGACAAACCATTTTGGTAAGAAAGGTCCTAAGCGCTACAGAAAATGCAGATACCTATTATGTTTACAATGAATATGACCAGCTGGCATTTGTCATTCCTCCATTGGCATCAGCCTCGGGATCTTTAGA
This sequence comes from Chryseobacterium aurantiacum, assembly GCF_003020585.1. Classification (GTDB taxonomy): domain Bacteria; phylum Bacteroidota; class Bacteroidia; order Flavobacteriales; family Weeksellaceae; genus Chryseobacterium; species Chryseobacterium aurantiacum. The sequence goes on along the minus strand of NZ_PXUE01000001.1, from coordinate 516,975 downwards.
CTTATCTACCCTTGACAGGTTGTGCTACCAATACAGATATGATGGCAAAAACAGACTGGTTGAGAAGAAGCTTCCCGGCAAGGGCAGGGAATACATGGTCTATGATAAACAGGATAGACTGGTAGCCACCCGTGATGCCAATCTAAGAGACAAGGGACAATGGCTTTACACCAAGTATGATCAGTTTTCAAGACCCTGCATTACAGGAATTTGTACGGGAGGTGAAAGAATTGCGGAGCAGACCCTGGCAGATGCAGTAAGCTCCAATAACCTAAAGAGCATCGACTATGTTTTCTTTCCCTGGCAGGGAATGGACGTATACTATAACTATCCCGGTACTACCTATCCAAGTTCCGATAAGTGGGTGGATATGCTGAGCGTTAATTACTATGACTTTGTTCCCGGATACAGCTTTAATCCGTCCTTTCCTACCAATATCTTAGGAGAGCCGACCATCAGCGGTACACCCAATGCTGATGGAATCAGTACCAAGGGGCTTGCCGTACTAAGCATCGTAAAAAACATTGAAGACAATAACTGGACAAAAAACTATTCCTACTACGATAAAAAGGGAAGAGTAATTGGAACCCATTCCATCAACCATTTGGGGGGATATACAAAAACGGAGTCCAAACTTGACTTTGCTGGGGTTACCCGGAATACAGTAACCACACATCTAAGAAGAGCAGGCGAACCTGAGGTAACGGTAAAGGAGAGTTTTGCATATGATAATCAAAACAGGCTTTTGAAGCACTATCACCAGGTGGATTACTGGCCGGAGCAGCTATTGGTAGAAAACTCCTACAATGAACTTTCCCAGCTTAAGAACAAGACGGTTGGAAATAGTCTGCAAAGCATTGACTATGCCTACAATATCAGGGGATGGATGACTGATATTAACCCTGCTCAAATGTCATTATCTGACCTGGGAGGGAAGTTATTTTCCTACAAGATCAAGTATAACCAAAAGAATGGAACCACCAACCCTGACATGGGCTTTTTTGTGGGCAAGAATGTAAAGCCCATGTACAATGGAAATATTGTCGAGGTGGACTGGCGTGCCGTGGAATCGCTGGGAGCCAACCCTCCCCTGGAACCCAAAAGATATGGCTATGCCTATGATGGTTTGAACAGGCTCACGGCAGGATACTACCAGAATCCCAACAACCCATGGAGCAAGGAGCACACGGAGGCAATGGACTATGACCTGAATGGAAACATCACCAAACTATACCGAACCTCTGTCATGAATGGAACCACTGCCGAGGTTATTGATGACCTGGTGTATAACTATGGCCCAGCCACAAATCCTGGGAACCGTCTTTTGGATGTCAAGGACAATCGACATAACAAGGCTGGATATGAGGGCGGAGGAAATACCATTTCCTATGACCCCAACGGAAACATGATTAATATGCTGGATAAGCAGATCACAGGCATCAGCTACAACTTTCTGAACCTGCCCCGTACCTTGGATATAGGCCATGATCCCATCACCTCCCAGGTAAAGACCAACTATAGTGCTGACGGGGTAAAGCTGAGAAAGGAGAACATGCAAACCTCCATTGGCGTTGCGGGTACCAGCTGGACAAAGGAGATTACGGACTATCTTGATGGCTTTCAGTACCTGAACAAGACTTCCTCAGGTGCTGTTGAAATGTTTTCCCGGGAAACCACCTTTGCATTGGAGCAACAGGCATTCAGTATGGCAAGTCGTGTGGTTATCCCTCCAACAGGTGGTGATGGAGGAGGAATCATCAAGAACCCCCACAACCCTGAACTGCAGTTTTTTCCAACAGCAGAGGGCTTTTATGATTATCAGAAAAAGATGTATATTTACCAGTACAGGGATCACCTTGGAAATGTAAGGGTAAGCTTTGGTAGAAATAATGTAGGTGCCCTTGAAATTACAGACGCCAATGACTATTATCCTTTTGGGATGAACCATTTGAAGACGGGTAATGCGTTCTTTGGAGTGGGTAGCTATAAGAATTATAAGTACAATGGTAAGGAGCTTCAGGAGACAGGTATGTACGATTATGGAGCAAGGTTCTACATGCCAGACTTGGGAAGATGGGGTGTTGTGGATCCCTTGAGTGAAAAATTCAGAAGATGGACACCATACGCTTATACAATAAACAATCCGATTAATTTTGTTGATCCAGATGGAAGACAAATAGAGCCTGGTAGTCAAAAAGATTGGGACAGACAAAAACAATCTGTAACCTCAGAAAGAGATAAGTTGCAAAAGAATGTTGATAATTTAAATCAAAAAGCTTCTGAGAAAGGTTGGAGTGCTGAGAAACTTGCGGGAAAAATTGGAAATATGCAAGATCGTATAAACAGCTTAAATGGAACAATTTCTAATTTGGGAACTTTGGAAAGTAGTACACAGGTTTACAGTTTATCAAATATTGGAACATCAGCAAATGGAGGTATTACTTATGACACTACTACTGGTAATATTGTGATAGCATATGGGACTACCGGCAATTTTGTTCACGAAGCTACACATGCAGGACAATTTGAAAGTGGAGATATAGGATTTAGTGCCAATACAGGACAAGTTATAGGTCAGGATATTCAAGATGAAGTAGCAGGATATAAAGCACAGTTTGCATATGACCCTTCATCTGTTTCTGGTTTAGCTTCAACATCAGGTGTAACAGCAAATTCATTTGGTAGTATCACACCAGGTTGGGTACAAGGTTTAGGAGGTGGTACTTTGTATAATCCTGGAGGAAGTGCAAATACAGGTATATCACCTGTTAATATGAATTCTACAAAACCTGATTTGATCAAAGCGTATCCTCATCAAGCAACAACTCTCCAAAGCTTACCTAATAATTTTGTATTAAAAACAGACCCTTCGGTTTACTATAAAAAATGATAAAGATAATAGGATATTTTATTTTGTGTATATTATGTATTTCCTGTGCTTCTGCTCAACAAGTAGATGAAAATAGTATTATTGGCGTTTTTTACAATAATAAAGCATCAGCGAGAAATGCATTAGGCTACGAATATACTCTTAAACTTGAAAGAGGAAATAGATTTAGTATGTTTCAGCGTTTTCAAGATGCTTCACCAAGATGTGATGGTTATTGGGAGCTGAAAGATGGTCTTTTACTTTTGAAATGTTCAGATATTGAAAGTATAACAGATAAACTGTCAAATGCTTATATGAATCAGCGAGATTTTAAAATAAAAATAAAAAATAAGGATAAACTAGAATTAAATAATAGTATAATTTTAAAAAGAAAATAAACAAAACCCCTCGCAATAGCGAGGGGTTTTGTTTTATAAAATAGATTGAATTTTTCTTTTTGCAATAAAAGCGTCAATGACAGAGAAGATATGATTGCGGTCTTCAGCTTCAAATTTTGAAACCTCTAAAATACGACTACTTATATTTTTATCAATCTGCACGTCTTCTTTTCCGGTAAGATAATCTAAAGATACGTCTAAAATATCTGCAATCTTACGAGCGATATCTATCGAGGGGAAAACTTCGTTCCTCTCGTATCTTCCCAACACGTTTTTATGTATTCCTAACAGACTGGCTAAGTCGGTTTGAGAAATCCCTTTTTGTTTTCTAAGCTCTGAAACTATACTTCCGAAATTCATAATAAAGAAACTTTATAGGTTTAAAAAACCTTGTTTACTATTGAAATGTAAATATATGAAAACAAAATTGGTTCTTAAAAACTAAAAAAGTTTGCAAAATAAAACTAAAATGGTATCTTAGCACCGAAATAGTTGTCAAAAAATATTTTAAACTTTTTTATCCTATGGAAATCCCCAAAATAAAATCTCTGCTCACAATCTCCAATGTTCTGCATTATTACGGTCTAAAACCTGATAAGAACGCTAAAATGTGCTGTCCGTTCCACGAGGACAAAACACCGTCAATGCAGATTTATTACAAAACGCAGACAGCATATTGCTTTAGTTCCAATTGCAAAACCCACGGCAAAAGTATGGATGTGATAGATTTTATAATGCATAAAGAAAGTTTATCCAAGCATGAAGCGATAAAGAAAGCACAGGAAATTATAAATCCGGAGACGAGAAAAAATAATCGTCTGTCCGATACGGACTTTTTAAATAATATGTTCCAATATTTTAGGAATGCCATCAGCAACAGCAAACCTGCAAAGGGATATTTAGAGAAAAGAAATTTAGACAACAGCCTTTTAGAAATCGGCTATAACTCGGGACAGTTCCACCACGGAGAAAGGAAAACGGAAGAATTATTGAAACAAGCTTTAGAAACAGGATTGCTTTTAGACAAAGGATTAATAAATAACAGAACCAAAGAAAAAGCATATCAGGTTTTTGGGAAATGTTGTATCTGTTTTGCGCTCAGAAACCGGAAAAATGAAATTACAGGACTTTATTTTAGAAGCACGCTGAATGACGATAAACACAAGCATTATTATCTGAAAGGCCGAAAAGGAATTTATCCTGGTTATCCGAAATCAGACACCAAAAAACTGATATTGACGGAAGCTATCATCGATTGTGCGAGTTTACTCCAGATAAAGGAAATCAGGGACAATTACAGTCTGATAAGTTGCTTCGGGACGAATGGATTGAATGAAGAGATTTTAAAAGCTATAAAGGAACTCAAGGATTTAGATGAGATAATATTTTGTTTTGACAATGATGAAGCAGGAAAAAAAGCGGTTATCAAATGTAGCAATCTAATAATGGGACAATGTAACAATGTGACACTGAGCGTAGTTGAAGTGCCGAATAATGATGTAAATGAAACCCTGCAACTGCACGATGAGACAATATTTACAGAATTATTAAAGAAGAGAAAGGATGTTTTTCTTTCATCTGAAAAAAATAAATCGGACGAGGGTTCGAATCCCTCCAACGACACGAAAAGCGGAACTGGTCTCAAACACCAGTTCCACGAGAATAAAGGTTCAAGTCTTAGTAAGGCTACCACAAGTGTTGATTTTACAAAGGAAAAAGGCAATATCCCCCCAGAAATACCCCCGAAAAATAGCATAGACTTTTTACAACAAAAAAACTTACTTCAGAACCTTAATCAACTGATAGAAAAATCCGGGATTATCGGTGAAGAGCAGTCCAGGCTGCTATTATTCTTAATCACGATCAGTTATCTAAATAGAAGTCCTTTACATGGTATTGTCCAGGGAAGTTCTGGAAGTGGGAAAACCCACATAATAAGCAGGATTGCGGATTTAATGCCACAGGAAGACGTGTTGAGATTTACAAGAATTACAGAATCAAGTTTATACAATTGGGGAGAATTTGATTTATTCCAAAAGATAATTATCATCGAAGATCTGGACGGATTAAAAGAAGATGCATTATATGCCCTAAGAGAATTTATCTCCAACCAGGTATTAAGAAGTTCCGTTACCATTAAGGATAGAAAAGGAAACAATAAATCTTCCCATAAAGTTGTTAAAGGACAATTCAGCAGTTTATCGGCAACCACTAAAGGAGAATTGTATGAGGACAATATGAACCGCAGTTTTATTGTAGCCATTAATGAAAGCGAGGAACAGACCGAGAAAATAATATCCTACCAGAACCGCAGAAATGCAGGAGAAATCGACCGAAACATACAGGAAAAAGCAATCAGTTTTATACAAAAGTTGGTAAGAAATTTAAAGCATTACGAGGTTATAAATCCTTTTGCAACACAGATACAGTTACCAAATAATGTAAAGAATAAAAGGCGTTTAAATGAAATGTTCCAAAGTATCATTAAGCAGATCACATTAATCCATCAGTTCCAAAGAGAAGTTAAAAACGGCTTTTTAGTTACAGAAATAGAAGATATTGAGACTGCCGTAGAAATATTATTCGAGAGCATTATTTTAAAGATTGACGAGCTGGACGGAAGCCTGAGACAGTTTTTTGAAAAGCTAAAGAAAGCCTTTAAGGAAGAGAGCTTTACAAGGTTTGATGCAATGGAGGTTACAGGATTTAAGAAGACACAATTACAGTTCTATCTGAACGATTTAGTAAGGCTGGAATATTTAAAACAGATTGGCTTTGCCAATAAAGGATTTAAGTATAAAATCTCTTACAGTGATAATATACAGCGGGTTAGAAAAGATTTAAAGGAAGAATTTGTAAAACAATTAGGAAAACTAAAAGCGAACGCTACTGAACACTAAACGGAAGCAAAACGAACATTAGAATATTGAAAAAGTCCGATGAATAAAGAAAAGTTTGTTAGCGTTCGGAAAAACAGAAAATATTGAGTAAGCAAAACGGTCATAGATATGGAAGACATTTATTTATTCAGAAAAGAATTACAGAATTTAGGGTATTGCAAAACCGTTGTAAACTCTTATCCAAAAGTGGCTGAAAGATTTTTGAATCATTGTAAGAAACCAAAAGAAGAAATAAAAACGATTGATATTTTAAACTATCATTCTATCCTTAAAGCCACCAAAAGCAGAGTAACCAAAGAGAACCTAAGCCAAAGCGGAATAGCAGGAATAATGCGTGCAGTACGATTATATTTTGAGTATCTCCAAAGAACCGGAGAAATAAAATTGAGTCCTTACCAACTGAAAATAAAACCCCCGAAATACGAAGAAAGAAAAGTATTTACAGACGAAGAAATCAGAAAATTATACAATAAAAGTAGCGAATTACAAACGATAATATTACACCTGTGTTATGCGTGCGGACTCAGAAGAACAGAAGCAACAGAACTGAATATTAAAGATATAGATTTAGAAAATTGTTTGCTATACATCAAAAAAGGAAAAGGTAGGAAACGAAGAGTAATCCCATTTACAAAACAGGTTCAGAGAGATATTAAGGATTTTATTTTTTCATCTGCAGGAAAAGAAAATTTACTCAACATTACGCCGGAAAGAATCTATATAGAGTTCAAATACCTACTCAAAAAAACAGGATTATACGGACAGGGATTTACATTACATTGTTTGCGACATACGATTGCTACACAGTTATTGGAAAAAGGAATGGAGCTTGAAAAAGTAAGGGATTTTTTAGGACATGAGTATTTAGGAACAACCCAAATCTATACAAGAATAAAAGGCAAATGGAAATCAGAGAATATTTAGAAAATCATTTATCAGAAAGCTCTGCACAAGGATATTTGTATGAAATAGAAAAGTTCAAAAGACATTATAAAAATCCGGAGAAAATAAGCCATCAGAATATTATGGATTATATAGAACTGGTCAGAAAAACCAATTGCCCGCAAAGCGTACACAAGATTTTACAGGCGATAAAAAAATATTTTGAATACCTACAGGAAACAGGAAAAGTAAAGCATAATCCTGCGAAACCCATAAGAATAAAAGACGGAAAAGAAAATCCTATACAATTACAGGAACTGCTCACAGAAAAGGAATTACAACAGCTTTTAGAACCAAGAGAAGAACGCTATCCAATACTTACAAAAAGGAATCAGATTATCATAAGTTTACTCGTCAATCAAGCGTTATTAGTCGGAGATATTGAAAGATTAAAAGTTGAAGACATTGATTTGAAAGAAGCAAAAATAAGAATCCAAAAAACAGGAATTACCAACGAAAGGATATTGAATTTAAAAGCCGAACAAATCCTATTATTTTATCAGTATTTACAGGAAGAAAGAGCAAAATTAGTAACGTTCAGAACCGAACCGGAAAACTACTTTTTATTAGGAAAATTAGGAACAAAAACCACAAAAGACGATATCAATTATTTGGTATCAACTTATCAGAACAAGTTTACAAAACGATTGACTTCCACAAGAATAAGACAAAGCATAATTAAATTAAAATTAGACAACGGAGAAAACCTTAGAAAAGTTCAATATTTTGCAGGACACAAACACGCAGACACAACCGAGAAATATAAAGAAACCGGAATCAATGCGTTGCAAACAGCGATTAATCAGTTCCATCCGATAAAATAAGAGCCAAGTAAAAAGGAAAAAGAACCAAAGTCCAACGCTTGCATTTTAAATAATATCCCGCCCCCAAAGCTAAAAAAGACATTTTCCTCCAACGCTCGCCCGAAGCTTGTCCGACGCTTTAATGCCACAGCAAATTACATAATCGAAATTATACGCAAATTGCCACCGCAAACCGTTGCCTTCCACTCCGCTGAAGCTTCGTTACAGGCAAACCAGCACCATCTTTGCCTATAATTTGGGATTATGTAAAATGCTTTCCTCACGCTTCGTGCATAGCAACTCCGCTTCCAACGCCCCCGAATCTTCCCATCCCAAAACCGGCACCGAAAAATACCTTTTCCACCAATGCTTCAACCATCCGAAATAAGGAAAAATGCACCATCCGCCCTGAATCGCCGTTGAACCGGAGGTATGTTAAAGGATGTGGATTTGTGGATAAAGCTGGGGCTAATAGCATCATCAATTTTACCCACAAGTCCACATCTACAACAACAGCGACAGTAGAAATTTTCTACAATTTTAGAAAAGAGATTTATTTTTTCAATTGAAATAAAAAAGTTGGCGGGTAGAACTCTGAATTGAGTGGAATTTTTCTTTTTCAGTTGAATAAATCTGTATTTTTGAAAAAGCGACAGAGAAGTGTTCACCAGGCAAGCCGTCGCACGAAGAAAGGTTGAGTAGGCAAATCCTGAAAAGTTGAGCGGAGATATAGAACTACAAGTACAATGGCAAGGAGCTTCAGGAAACTGGGATGTATGACTATGGAGCAAGGATGTATATGCCGGATATTGCAAGATGGGGAGTTGTGGATCCCTTGGCAGAGAAGATGAGAAGATTTAGTCCATATAATTATGCTTGGGATAATCCAATTATGTATGTTGATTATGATGGAATGTTTGCTACACCACCAGATGATTATATTGACGCTAGTGGTAAATATTTAGGAAGTGATGGAGCTAGTACTAAAAATATTAGGATTATAAATAAGGTCGATTGGAATAATATTACTGAAGAAAAAGGAGGATCTATGTCCGCAGCCGCTACATCAGCTTTACAAGCAAGTAGCTCTGTAGTTACTGTAAATAATACTCAGATAAATTCAGATATTAATAATGCAAACAATGAAACTATTGCTGATCAAACAAAAGAAAGACAAGTGTTTATTGGAATTGAAGTTACAAGAGGTGATGTACCTACCGCACAAGTCACATCTGTGAGAGGTCCCGATGGAGTCGATGGAAAAACAACAATAACAATGGATCAACGAGTGGATGCTTCAGGAAATATAGTAAAACAAACATTTGAGGGGACTAAATTGCTTCCAACAGCTCAAGTACATACACATAACACTACTCAAGATCCTAATCTTAAAAATGTACCTGGTACATCGGATTTAGATAAAAGCACTTCAAGTCCTTCCACAGGATTTAACATTCCAGTTTATGCAGTAGATTCTTATACTGGCGTTCAAACAAATGGTAACTCTATACATAGAGTTATGCCAAATGGTACACAAACCAATAATGTTGGTACTACGAATACGAATAATATTGGTCAAGAATCACTAAATCAATTTGTTAATAAACAAAAAACTCCATACTGAAAAAGAATTTATTAATATTAGTTTTAAATTTTTGTTTGGTTAGTTGCTATTCACAAAAATCAAACTCGGATATAATATATTTTTTACCATCTTCCGTCACTAAAATCCTTAATCATGAGGTACAAAAGATGGGAGAGGATAAAAAGGTTTATATGGTTTTAGACAAAGAAAATAAAGATATATATACTATCTATTTGAATAATCTTTCGAACTCAACAGAAAATTTTTGGATAGAATATAGTAATAGAGCTGTGTTTTTAAATGGAAAGTTAGTACCTCTTTATTTTTATTCAGATGAATATTTTTCATTTGCTGAAAAAGGAGAAAACGTATTAAAAAAGTTGGGAACCGAAGAGAATATTAAAAAAGTCATTAATATTCGAGAAAATGTTTTCAATATAAGATTTAATCTTAACGGAGAAATTATAAAATAAATACCGGAGTTACTATATTTTTAGAGTGAAAAGTTTATACTTTTTATCCTTTCGAAGTTAATGAAATGTTATAAATAATTAGGGTATTGATTTCAATGCCCTAATTTTTAAACAAGTTTCGGGAAAAAGAGCGCGGGTACCCTTGAAATAACAGATGCCAATGATTACTATCCTTTTGGGATGAAACATTTGAAGACAGGGAATGCGTTCTTTGGAGTGGGTAGTTATAAGAATCATAAGTACAACGGCAAGGAGCTTCAGGAGACAGGGATGTATTCCTATAAATTCAGGCAGCTAATGATTGATCTTGCACAATGGACAACTCCAGATCCGTTGGCAGAGATATATCCGGGACAGAGTTCATATGCCTTTGTTGGTAATAATCCAATAAATAGAATAGATCCTTTAGGTTTAACAGATTATAAAGTAAATGGAGAAATTCGAACAATTAATGACGGACATACAAATGTAACAATGAATGTAACAGAGCGTCAATTTAATCGTCTACAGAAAAGGTTCAATAAAGGAGGTTCTAGCTATGAAAGATTAATGAACCTATTATCTGATCGCAACGGTTACACCACTTTCTCTGCAAATGGAAGTGGCGTTGGTGATGGCTTCACAATCACAAAGCATAAACCAGGTGAGGACAGTTATGGCCAATGGTCAATCCAGAATAATCATCAGACTTACGGAACAGTTGAACATATAGCAAGAGTTACGGACTCTAGTTTAGGATCTGTGACAGGTCAATTTGGAAATATTAATGTTGGGAGTAACAATAAGCTTTACTTTAGACAAAACACTGGAAGAATCTTTAATGGTAACCAGTATGTAAGAACTGTTTCTGCTGCATCAAAATATAGCAAATTAGCGAAAGGAGCTAAATGGGGAGGTCTTGCTACAGGTGTTGCATTAGGAGGATATGAAATATATCAAGGAGTTCAGCAAGATGGGGGCACTTATGGATATAATGCACAAGTACAAACAGGTGGCGCAGTTGGTGGTTTGGCAGGAGGATTAGCTGGTGCTGCAGCAGGAGCTGTTATTGGCACTTTTTTCGGAGGTGTAGGAGTTGTCCCCGGAGGAATAATTGGAGGATTGATAGGTAGTGCTGCAGGAGCTTGGGGCGGAGACTATTATGGAGAAAAGGCAGCTAAGGCAATTATTGAATAAACTATAACTTATTATGAAAGATATTCTATTGCTATGGCAAAAAATGCATTATAATATATATAGATTTAATGTGTTTACAAGTATATACGTATTTGGATTGCCTATCATGCTGCTACTAAAAAATAAATATATTCTTGAAGTCTATAAAAAAAGAGGTATTAGTAATCCTGAAAAATTAATTAGACGTACTATATCAAATCCTAAAGTAGGAACAATCAATTGGTTAACTGATGGATTTATGATATTATTTATAGCGTTAGTTTGTTTTTCTATTTTAAATTTCATTACGATAACATCGGGATATGTAATTTGGAAAGACTGGTCCCCTTTAGTTTTTATTTTGTTAATTGGTATTCCAGCAATAGTAATTAATTATTTTGCTCTATGGCAAAATGACAAATACCTAACATATTTTAAAGAATTTGAAAAAGAAACAAGAAAGATGAAGCGTAAGTGGGCTTTGATAAGTTTTAGTTTGGTTCTTGGAATTTTTAGATTATTAATTTTCAGTTTTTACTGTATTAATAACACATCTAGAAGTAAAACTTTAACTCCTCAAGCTAAAGAGAAAATAAGAAATTCTTTTTTGAATAAAGCTGAAGATAGTTTATACCAAGGTATTGATAAAGACTCGATTGACGCTAATATAGAGACTCGATTAGAAAAAATAGAAGATAGCTTATATAGAAATATAAATTGAACTAGTCAATAATCTAAATCTCCCGCTGCTGCACAAATCCTTTCATGTGGAAGATAAATAAAAAACCCACCGCAATTGCGGTGGATTTTTATTTAAAAGATATTTACACAAGTAATTCATTATATATTTCGACACTCCTATTTCAATTCCCAATATTTTCATAAGTTTACCTCATAAAATAATATGACAAACCAGTTTTTATGGAAGATGATTTTAATATAGAAGTTGACAAGTCCAGTAAAAAAACTATTACCCTATTTATCGTTTTTTTTTGGGATGTATTTTACTATTCACCATTATCTATTCTATTATAAACTCCAATTCTGATAAAAAACGAAACTTATTAAATATCGACAGACATACAAAGGTTGTTGAAATTTACTCGAACAAAAATCAACACAATTTTAGCTATGTTAAATATTCTAATGGAATTAATGAGTTGTTAGAATATCCATATAAAGTAGGAGATTCAGTATCAAAGAAAAAAGGAGATTCTATAGAATATATTTTCAGGAATGATAGTATAATCATAAATAATTATTTAGAAGAAGCGAGGAAAAATGGAGTATTAAAATAAAAAACAAAAGGCTGCAATAACTGCAGCCTCTTTTATATTGTTTTAAAACATTGTCATTAAGCCAGATCAAATCTATCCAGATTCATCACCTTTGTCCAAGCTGCAACAAAATCATTGATAAATTTACCTTGAGCATCAGCACTTCCATAAACTTCTGCAATCGCTCTCAATTCTGAGTTTGATCCGAAAACCAGATCAGCTCTTGTAGCAGTCCATTTTGGTTGACCCGTTGAGCGGTCTGTACCCATATATACTTCATTGTCTCCTGACATGGCTTTCCATTGCGTTCCCATATCCAGAAGATTTACAAAGAAATCATTAGTAAGAACTCCCGGGCGGTTGGTAAATACTCCATTCTTAGAACCATCGAAATTGGTATCCAAAGCACGCATTCCGCCAATCAATACCGTTAATTCAGGAGAAGTAAGCGTTAATAGCTGAGCTTTATCAATTAATAAAGACTCTGTAGAAACTGTGAATTTTCTTTTCAGATAATTTCGGAATCCGTCAGCTGCAGGCTCCAAATATCCCATAGATTCTACATCAGTCTGTTCTTGAGAAGCGTCCATTCTTCCCGGTGAGAAAGGAACCTTAACTTCATGTCCTGCATTTTTTGCAGCAGCTTCCACCGCAGCATTTCCTGCTAAAACAATGACATCAGCCAGTGATATTCTCTTGCCTCCACTTTGAGAATCATTGAATTCTTTTTGAATACCCTCCAATATTCCCAATACTTTCTGTAATTGTGCAGGATTATTTACTTCCCAATTTCTTTGAGGCTCCAGTCTTATTCTGGCACCGTTCGCTCCACCACGTTTATCGCTTCCTCTAAATGTAGATGCAGACGCCCATGCTGTTGAAACCAATTCAGAAATGCTTAATCCCGAAGCTAAAATTTTAGAAGTAAGAGATTGAACATCCATATCATTGACTAGTTCATGATTGGCCTGAGGAATAGGATCCTGCCAGATCAGTTCTTCCTGAGGTACATCTGGTCCCAGATAACGGGCACGAGGTCCCATATCTCTGTGGGTAAGCTTGAACCATGCTCTTGCAAACGCATCTGCAAAGGCATCAGGGTTTTCATAAAAATGTCTTGAAATTTTTTCGTAAACGGGATCCAGTCTTAAAGAAAGATCCGTTGTAAGCATCGTAGGTTTATGCTTTTTAGAAGAATCAAATGCATCAGGAATGATTTCAGCCCCATCTTTTGCTACCCATTGGTGAGCGCCTGCAGGGCTTTTCGTTAATTCCCACTCGTTTTCAAACAGGTTTTTAAAGAAATAATTACTCCATTCAGTAGGAGTTTCAGTCCATGTTACCTCCAATCCACTGGAAATGGCATCTCTTCCGCTTCCGGATTTGTAGCTGCTTGCCCATCCTAATCCTTGTAATTCAATACCTGCGGCTTCGGGTTCCTTGCCAACATGATCTGCAGGTCCGGCACCGTGGGTTTTTCCAAAGGTGTGGCCTCCGGCAATTAAGGCTACTGTTTCCTCATCATCCATCGCCATACGTCCAAAAGTATCTCGGATATCTTTAGCGGCAGCAATCGGGTCAGGGTTTCCGTCCGGACCTTCAGGGTTTACATAGATTAATCCCATTTGTACAGCGGCCAAGGGATTTTCAAGATTTCTGGAGTGAATATCTCCATCTGCGTTATCATCAGTAGGAAGAACAGCTCCTTTCTCTACTACTCCTTCAGAACCATGAGCATAACGGATATCTCCTCCCAGCCATGTTTTTTCTGATCCCCAATAAACATCTGCATCCGGCTCCCATACATCCTCACGTCCACCGGCAAATCCAAAGGTTTTGAATCCCATAGATTCAAGGGCTATATTTCCTGTAAGGATTAAAAGGTCTGCCCATGATATATTTCTTCCGTATTTCTGCTTAATAGGCCACAATAATCTTCTTGCCTTATCTAGGCTTACATTATCGGGCCAGCTGTTCAAAGGGGCAAAACGTTGCTGTCCTGCTCCTGCTCCACCTCTACCGTCGCCTACACGATAAGTTCCGGCACTGTGCCAAGCCATACGGATAAACAAAGGGCCGTAGTGACCAAAATCTGCCGGCCACCAATCCTGTGAATCCGTCATTAAGGCATGAAGATCTTTTTTTACAGCTTCAAGATCAAGGTTCTTAAACGCTTCAGCATAATCGAAGTCTTTATCCATAGGGTTGGATAGTGAAGAGTGCTGACGCAAAAGATCTACCCTAAGCTGGTCAGGCCACCAATCCTGGTTTTGAGTTCCTCCACCTGCTACATTCTTCTTCATGGTTCCGTTGTGAAACGGGCATTTACTGATGTCATTCAAATCGTTTTCCATTTGTCGTTTATTTATTTTTTTATATTGATTAGTACAGTTTAAGTAACTTCTTTAGTTGTAAGAACATGGCAAACTTACAACGTCTTTTTAATAAATACAATCTATTAATTTTTATTTCAATGATAGTTAAAAACTATAAAGAAACATTTCCGACAGCATCTGAACTCAGGACACAATTGTGGTATTAAGTTAGTAAATTTTTAAATTCATCTTGGTAAAAAAAAGCAGTACTCTACCCTATTTAGAATAACTCAATATAATAATCAACAGAAAAAGGAAGAAAACATATGGGAAGAAAATTGTTTATTTTGCTATAAATAAAAATCAACACATAAAACTGTATAACAAACACTTATATCATTAACATCAACTCAATTAATGATAAAAATTATTTAGCTATCTTTATAATTAACAAACATGAATACCATTCCCTATGAAAAAAATACTCGTTGTTATCCTCGTTGCATTCATAATCATTCAGTTTTTTCCTATTGATAAAACCAATCCGCGCCCTACCCCCGGCATGGACTTTTTGAAAATAAAGAATACACCCGAAAAAGTAGCTAAGGTTATCAGAACTTCCTGCTATGACTGTCATTCCAATGAAACGGTTTACCCTTGGTACTCCAGTATTTCTCCAGTTTCATGGTTTGTAAAAAATCATATTGATGAAGGCCGAAAGCATCTTAATTTTTCTACCTTTGCAGTATATGAACCTCAAAGACAGCTTCGCAAACTTAAAGAAAGCATGGAGATGATTGAGAAGAAAGAAATGCCGCTTGAGTCTTATTATCTAGGACATCAAAACGCCAAGTTAACAGATGATCAGCGTGCAGATCTCATAAAATACTTCAAGCAGGTAAAGGAAGATACAGAAAGAAGGATCATGTTTAATAAATAACATTGTGGAAAACTGGGAAAACAAACATATTGTATTTTTTGACGGCGACTGTGGAGTGTGTAACTTCTGGGTCCAATGGATTTTGGAAAGGGACAAAAAAGATAAATTCATGTTTGCCTCTCTACAGTCTGAATTCGGACAGGAATTTTTATCTGAAAGAGGATTGAAAACCACAGATTTTAACACCATGTATCTTTGGAAACCCAAACAATATTATCTGATCAAATCAAGAGCGGTCCTTCAGATTGCCGGGTTATTGGGTGGAATTTACAAACTTTCAGCCATTGGTAAAATAATGCCTGCCTTTCTGAGTGACAAGGTGTATGATGTTATATCCAGAAACAGAATGAAACTGGCTAATCAAAAGTGTTTTCTTCCGAATCAGCATCAGAAGAAAAAATTTATTCAAGTATAATTTCCCACAGATTTCACAGAATTACACAGAGGTTTATGCTCTAAAGAATCTAAGTTATCAGCAAAATCTGCGAGAGATTATATATTTTTTTTAAGCTCTGACCTCGTTACTCATTACTCATAAATTAGGCGACCACACCGAGTAACTATTGGGTGGACATTGAATTTTCACCCACTTATCTCCCTGCGTTGTAGGATACCAGCTTGAACTTCCGGTAAAATCCTTGATCTGCTGATTACTCCAATTGGTTTCAATCCAGCGTTCCTGCCAGCTTGATGATGTATTGATATAAACTACCAGCCCCGGATTTCCGTTGTATCCATTACGTCTTGCAATGTATTCATCATTATCTGTATATAAGATAGAAGTTGTTCCCGTAGCCTTGTTATTGTGAATCCAGATTAAATTATTTAGCTTGTCCTTATTCAGCCATTCTTCATAATCTCTGTAGAAAATGGTTGGATATCCCTCATGGGTTAAAATATAGGCATAGGCCGGCATTTTATTATAAATGATGTCTGTATCATGATTCGCTACAAAAGTTACGGCCTTGTACGGGTTTCTTTTCCACATCATGTCATCATTTAAGGCGTTCAGATTCCCATTGTCAAAGGCTTCATCCATTTTATAATAGGCTGCAAAATCAAATACGGAGCTGTTTGCACTATTTGCCCAAGCCTCCAAAGTATTAACATTAGAATCCCAAAGTTCTCCTACAGAAAATCCTCCCACCTTTGAATTCCAGTTATTGACTACCCAAGGTCCAAATCCTTTAACATAATCAAACCTCCAACCGTCAAACTTCATGACATTTTTGTAGTATTTCCCTACAGAATCATCTCTGCCCCACAGCCAATCCTGTACATGAGGATTAGCATGACAAAGATCCGGAAACCCTCCAAAAGAACCTTCGTCATTATTTCCGTAAGAGTTTTTATAAAAATCATTGTAACTTCTCTGAAATTTGCCGGAAGCTACCCCTGAAAAATTAGTCCACGTATTCGTTCCGGTGTAAGGGTTCGCTTCAGATTGCCCGCCACTGTTATGATTAATAACAATATCAGCATACACCTGCATATTTTCAGCATGGGCTTTTGTAATTAAAGCCTCCAGTTCTGTTCTTGATCCAAAACGGGTTTCTACACTTCCATTTTGATTAAAATCTCCAAAATCATAATAATCCGTAGGATCATACCCCATTGAATAGGCTCCATTTTGCGCCTTTGAAGCCGGAGGAAGCCATACAGCACCAATTCCCGCGTTAGACCATGCCGTTAATTTATCTTTAACTGTATTCCACCAGTTACCTCCTTCAGGAACATCCCAATAAAATCCCTGCATCAAAACACCGCCACCCGGACCTGCTACAAATTTCCCCTGTATAGATCCAGATCCTTTTCCGGTACTGAAAGGTCTGCCATCATGATGGGTTACGTTTACAATTTTATCATGTACCTCATCTTTTTGAGAAGGCTCTTTGATAAATTCATCATTGTTCTGACAAGATCCTGCGAGTGCCAATGCCAGTAAGGAAAGCAAAAATTGTATTTTTTTCATCGGAATATTTAATTATCAATCTATTAAACAAGTTACAATTTTCTTAAAACCAAATTCAAATTAACGTGAAATATTTTTATTTTTCATAATAAATCAATAAGATAGCCTGCATGAAGTTTCATTAAAAAATCATAATTTTTTAAGATTCTCGAAACAATTTTTCTTTTAATCCATATATTTGCATACTATGGAATACAATACCCAAAAAACTCAGCTTCATATGCCGGAATACGGCAGAATTATACAACAGTTGGTTGAGCGCTGCAAAGAACTTCCTACCAAAGAGGAAAGGAATGAAATGGCTATGGCAATCATCGATTTTATGGGTCAGAGAAACCCACAACTTCGCGACGAGGAAAATTATAAACATAAACTTTGGGACCATCTTTTTATTCTTGCCAATTATGATTTGGATGTAGAATCTCCTTATCCGTTTCCTACTATGGAACAATTGGCAGAAAAACCTAAAAGGATGGAATATCCAAAACTTCAAGGTGACTTTAAGTTTTACGGAAAAAGTATTCTTCAATTGATAGAAAAAGCAATAGAACTGGAACAGGGTGATGAAAAAGAAGCCCTTATTGAGGTAATTGCCAACAATATGAAGAAGTCTTATAATGTATATAATAAAGAACATGTGACGGATGACGTTATTTTCCGCCACCTGAAAGAACTGTCTGAAAACAGGTTGGACCTTACAGGAATTGATTCTCTTGAAAAAAGTAAGATTTACTATACTAATAATAACAACAGAAACAATAACGGTAACAACAACCGAAATAATAGCAACAGTAACAACAACAATAATAAAAATCAACCCAACAAAAGAAGACATAATAACAATCATAAAAACAGAAAATAATGAGTGGAACATTTCAAATAAGAGGAGGAAAAAGACTGCAGGGTGAGATAACTCCACAAGGAGCCAAAAATGAGGCTCTACAAATTTTATGTGCGGTTTTGTTAACTGATGAAGAAGTTAGGATTAAAAATATTCCGGACATTCATGATGTTAACAGATTGATTGAAATTCTGGGAGATTTTGGTGTAAAAGTGGTTAAAAATGGTCACGGAGACTACACCTTCAAAGCTGATAAGGTTAATTTTGACTATATAAAGTCTAATGAGTTTAAAAAAGACGGAGCTAAACTACGTGGCTCTATCATGCTTATGGGACCAATGTTGGCACGCTATGGAGAGGCTTATATGCCAACTCCGGGGGGTGACAAAATCGGAAGAAGAAGATTGGATACTCACTTCCAGGGATTAGTAGAGCTGGGTGCAGAATTTCATTACGATGAAGAAGAGTATTTCTATTCTTTAAAGGCTAAAGAGCTTAATGGTAAATTTATTTTACTGGAAGAAGCTTCTGTAACAGGAACGGCCAACATCGTTATGGCTGCTGTATTGGCTAAAGGAAAGACAAGAATTTACAACGCTGCATGCGAGCCCTATCTTCAACAGCTATGTAAAATGCTGAACAGAATGGGAGCTAATATCTCAGGAATCGGATCTAACCTATTGACTATTGAAGGAGTAGATTATTTAAGAGGTACTGAACACACAATGCTTCCGGACATGGTAGAAATCGGATCTTGGATTGGTCTAGCGGCTATGACAAAATCTGAAATCACTATTAAAAATGTAAACTGGAACCAACTAGGTGTGATCCCCAATACATTCAGAAAACTGGGTATTCAGCTTGAACAAAGCGGTGATGATATTTATATTCCTGCTCAGGAGCATTATAAAATCCAGAAATTTATTGACGGGTCTATTCTTACCATTTCGGATGCTCCATGGCCGGGATTCACTCCGGACTTGTTATCCATTATTTTGGTGGTAGCCACTCAGGCTAAAGGAAGCATCCTTGTTCACCAGAAAATGTTTGAATCCAGACTATTCTTTGTAGATAAATTAATCGACATGGGTGCACAGATTATTCTATGTGATCCGCACAGAGCTACCGTAATCGGATTAAACCAGGAAGCTCCGTTAAGAGGAACTACAATGGTTTCTCCGGATATCAGAGCCGGAAATGCACTTCTTATTGCCGCATTATCTGCTGAGGGAAAATCTATTATCCACAATATCGAGCAAATCGACAGAGGATACGAAAATATCGATGGAAGACTAAAAGCAATTGGTGCTGATATCGAAAGAATTTAAAAATATTTTATTTAATATAGAAGCGTTCAGAGTAATCTGAGCGCTTTTTTGTTGATTGATTTGAAATAAAATTAAAAAAGTGCCTGATTAAAAAAATCAGACACTTTGAGTAATTAAAACTATATGAATCTCCCCTATGAATATTTTCGGCAGAGATACTCCACCGTTGTATTCAAAAGTTTATTTTTATTCAGATAAACTTCAAGCTGATGATAGTCTTCTGAATTAACATTAATGTATAATTGTACTGAACCAAAACTGTATCCGTTCACATATTCCACATTGGCTGACAACACTCTGTGACAAATCCCAAATTGATTATAGATGGTATTCATTAAATGCTCAAATTTCATTTTGCCATTCAATTCTATTTCCAATAACAATTCTTTTTTAGGTAGGTTCAGTTTATTTTGCAGAACCTGCAGGCCAGGATTAGGTGTAATCATCACTAAACATTTTTTGGTTAAACACTTTCAGATCATATTGCTCTTTGCATTTAAATCTGTCACAAAAATATAAAAAAATATTAGTCCACCAAATTAGTAGACTAATATTTTTTAAATTTTAACAAAAAAAGAAGCCTTTACAGCTTCCTTTGGTATTTTAAAATTCTTTTATTCTTTCCAGTTTTTCTGAACCGGCCAATCCGTTGGGATTGCAGCCAAGCTCTCCCTCAGGGACTTTCAGATTTTTTTTGCTATAAAAATTCTCCCAAAATATATTGATTTTTCCTGTCTTGGGATCAATAAATGTCATGGGCTCCAATTTGAAAATTTGATCACTTCTAAAGGCCCTTTCTATAAAATCTGAGCAGTAATATGAATTTTCATCTAAAATATAATTGAAATTATAAGGTTTCCCTAACATTGAATTCGCTTTTTCAATGGCATTCGGAATTGCTTTTTGATAATCACGCTTCAAACGATACACCACTACATTCTGGCCATCTTCTTTCTGATCTTTAATAAACTCCTTTAAATCCTGCTTCTGAGATCCTCCTTTCGGTGCAGCATGCAAAACATACATTTTACCACCTACTTTTTCGAGAATACCAATATGATCAAAGGATGCCATCTTTTGCTTTTGCGTAACATTATTAATGGCACCGGAAAGTCCTGTTTCCTTGGCGGTAACAAAAAGAAGGTCTCCATTATTAAGATGTTCTGTATCCTTTTGGGATGCACATTGCATAAACACAACCATTAAAAAGGACAGAAGACCTGCAATGGATATTTTTTCTAATTTTTTATCTAAAAACATTTTAAATCCTGACATTTGATTATTATTTCGGGATCAAAATTACAAAATAGAATTCATTACATTTGTGGTGAATATTGAGCGAGTTTTCATTCCAATAAAAACACTTTACACATTCTTATGCCTCATATTTTACTAGTAGAAGACGACAAAAGACTTTCACGGCTTATCGGCAGAGGACTTCTGGAACAGGATATGGACGTAAGCTTTGCCTATGATGGTGAAAAGGCATTGGAACTGGCCTCATCTCAGGATTTCGACCTCATCATTACGGATATTATTGTTCCATTAAAGAATGGACTGGATTTTTGCAAGGAAATAAAAAGTTCGAAACCCCACATTCCCGTTATTATGCTTACGGCTCTCGGAACCACTGATGATAAATTGGAAGGGTTTGATTCCGGAGCGGATGATTATCTTACCAAACCGTTTGAAATGCGTGAACTCATTGCCAGAGTTAAGGTTTTAATGAAAAGATTTTCTCTACTATCCCCTACAGAACAGCTATTGAAATATGAAAATATTGAAATGGATCTCAAATTGAAGTCTGTAAGCAGAAACGGAATCTCCATAAAACTGACTCCCAAGGAATTTAATCTGATGAAATATATGCTGGAAAATCCCGAAAGGGTTCTCTCCCGTTCTGAAATTGCAGAAAATGTATGGGAAACTCACTTTGATACGGGCACCAATTTTATTGATGTCTATATCAATTATATCAGAAAGAAAATTGACAGGGATTTTGAAAGCAAACTAATCCATACCAAAGCAGGAATGGGTTTTATTTTGAAAAAAGGATACGAAGAAAACCACCAATAGTACTTTAAAGCATGAAAGTCAGAACCCGGCTTACTCTACTTTTTACTTTTGTCACAGCAATGCTGATGATATTCTATGGTATTGCCGTTTACTATTCTTCAAGTGAAGCAAGGGAAACCTCATTTTATGCTCAGCTTAGAAATGAAGGCGTTGCCAAGGCCAATCTTTTTTTCCAGAGTACATTATCTGAAAAGGAAATGCACCGTCTTTACAAAAACAATACAAAAACCATTAATGAAGTTCAGGTAGCCATCTATGATCCGGAATTCAACCTTATCTATCATGATGATTCCAAGGTAGATTATGTAAAAGAGGATCCGAAGATGCTTTCCCGAATTCTGAAAAATAAAGAAATAAGTTTTCTTATCGATGATCTTCAGGCGGTGGGAACCGTTTATTCTCATAATGGGAAAGAATATTTAGTAACTGCAGCAGGATATGATCAGTATGGCTATAACTCAATCAATCATCTGCTTACCATCAGTATCATTGCTTTTATCAGTATTCTTATTCTGATTTATCTGGCTGGAATTTTTCTTTCTAAAAAAGCCTTGAATCCACTGAGTGAAATGGTTGAACAAATCAAAAGGATTACAGCCGGAAAATTACAACTGCGTTTGAAAACCACCAAAGAAAAGGATGAGCTTAATGAGCTTGCCAAAAATTTCAATGGGATGCTGGAAAGACTGGAGAATTCCTTTGATGCTCAAAAGCATTTCGTATCCAATATTTCACATGAGCTTCGTACCCCGTTATCTGCCATTATTACAGAACTGGAACTGGCCTCTGAAAAGGAGCAGACCAAGGAAGAATATCGGGAAACCATTCTGTTTGCTTTGGATGACGCCCGTAATATGGTCAAGCTATCCAATAGCTTGATGGATCTCGCCAAGGCCAGCTATGATGCGAATGAAATCAGTTTTTCTGAAATACGGCTTGATGAAATTCTTCTGGAATCCTATTCAAAGATTATAAAGGAAAATTCAGAATACAAAGTTTCACTGAATATAGACGATAAAGTGGAGGAAACCCAGCTTATCCTTCAAGGAAATGAGTATCTGCTACAGGTTGCCTTTAATAATCTCATTGATAACGCTTGTAAATATTCTCCTGAGCATAGGTGTTCTATAGATGTCCAAACCCATGCAAGTTCATTAATCATCAGTTTTACCAATACAGGAATTATCATTTCACCGGAAGATCTACAGTATATTTTTGAGCCATTTTACAGAAGTGAAAATTCAAAAAAAGAAAAGGGATATGGCATCGGACTATTTCTTACCGACAAAATTATTCATCTTCATCATGCCATCATTAAGGTAGCATCAGAAAACAATAAAACGGTTTTTATGGTGATCTTTGATTTTCAATAGGGATTTAAAATGTCTTTCCCCCTTTAAAGTTTACTCATGAGAAATTCTACTGAAAATTGTAGTTCCGATACTGGCTGCGATGACACAGGCAATGGATATCCACTGCAAAAAAGTTAATTCTTCTGCCAAAAACACCAATCCCGAAAGGGCTGCAAAAGCAGGTTCCAGACTCATCAGAATGCTGAAAGTTTTTGCCGGAAGTTTTTTAAGGGCCATCATTTCTAATGAAAATGGCAATGCACTTGAAAGGATTGCCACCCCTAACCCTTTCATAAAAATTGTAGGCGTGAGATTAAAAACGGCTCCATCCCATATTGTAAAGGGAATAATCACCAGACTTGCAAACAGCATCCCAGTGGTAACGGCATCTTTTCCGTCCATTATCTTAGAAACTTTTCCACCCATCACGATGTAAAGAGCCCAAAATATTCCTGCAAGAAAAGCAAGTCCAAGTCCCACTAAATCGATATGGTCACTTTTCCAGGGAACAATAAGCAATATCCCTACACAAGCCAACAGGGCCCATACCACATCCAATAATTTACGAGAAAGAGCCAAGGCGAGAAATAAAGGTCCCGCAAACTCAACAGTAACCGCTAACCCTAGTGGAATTCTCTGAATAGCCATATAAAAAATAAGGTTCATAGCAGCCAACCCTACTCCGTACATTGCACAATATTTCCACTTTTGGCTGGTGAACTGCAAAAACTTCGGGCGGTTAATCAGTGTCAATAAAATGGCAGAAAGAACAATCCTTAAGGTAACAGTTCCAATAGCCCCTATCGCAGGGAAAAGCTGCTTGGCAATAGATGCTCCGCCTTGTACACAGACAATAGCTAAAAGCGTAGCGGGGATCGCCAGATTTGATTTTTTCATTTCTACAATTTAATTTATAAAGACAACTTTTGGTATGAAACCGGGAGATAAAACAAGCTTTATTCTACAAAATTAAGAATAGTGTAGTACAAAACTGAATTTTTGCAAATGTATTGAATTATTATCTTAAACCATGGTTACAGTTTGGCGCTTTAATTCTAAATTCTGTAACCATTCATAAACCTTTATATAGGATCGAGTGTTGCTATCAATTATATAATCTTTCATTTAAAAAAGTACTCCCCTATTTTCTCTAATAAAATTCTAATAGCATTCTAAAACCTTTCTAACGGTAAAAAAGCTACTTCATTTCTACTTTTGCACAGTAAAAAATAAAGCATATGGACTCAGATCCCTACAGTAATTATCAATCTTAAAAGCTTTAGTTGTACCCGCTTTTCCCGTACAGCCTAAAAGCTTTGCAAAAAACAGGAAAAGTTATGAATACATTTGAATTTACCCTTCGTTTATTAACTGCTTTCTGCCTGGGAGCCGGTATAGATTTCGAAAGACAGTGGCGCAGAAAAAATGCAGGCCTACGCACCAATACTCTGGTTTGTATAGGCTCTGCAGCATTCGTATTAATTGCCATCAGAATTGGTGGTGATGCAGCCGGAAGAATTACCTCTTATATAGTAAGTGGAATCGGTTTTCTTGGCGGTGGTGTTATTATGAAAGACGGCCTTACCGTAAGAGGTTTAAATACCGCCGCTACTTTATGGTGCTCTGCAGCAATAGGCGCCTTATGTGCCTTAGGCTATCCCAAGGAAGCACTTATCACCGTTTTCTTCATTGTTTCCACAAATATATTTCTACGCCCCACTTTGTCTACCCAAAAGGAAGCGCGAAGTAAAAACATCGTCATTAAAAAGAGAAAAAACGATACAAAAACAAAAATCAGCAACAGTACTCAATTTTATTAAGATCATGAAAAAAATAATCTTAGGCATTATTACCCTCTTTGCAATTTCCTGCAAAGACAATGCCCCTCTGCAAAGCAAGGAAGAGGAAATTACCATCAAAAATAATCAGGTTACTATTCCGGAAAGTAGTCCTGTTTTAAAAAAAATAAAAACCATAACCGTTAGCGATCAGCAATACAACCATGATATTACCTCTGTAGGAACCATAGAAGCCATTCCCAACAACTACGCCGAAATAGCAAGCCCTTTTTCAGGAAGAATTACAAGAGCTTTTGTTAATATCGGCCAAAAGGTAAGCGCAGGAAGTCCCCTTTTTGAGGTTCTTTCTTCCGGTTATCTGGATGTACAGAAAGAATATTCTGATGCTTTGAATGAAGCCGGCCTCGCTGAAAAGAAATACAAGCGCCAGCAGGATCTTGTAAAACACGGAGTAGGAATACAGAAAGAACTGGAAGAATCAGAAACCGAATTTAAAAACAAAAAGATCTCTTTAACCAATGCATCTACCGCATTAAAAATCTACAACAGTCAGAGCAAAGGTTCCGGAGGATTGATTGTAAGAGCACCTATCTCAGGAGAAGTTATTTCTAACAAAATTGTAACCGGACAATATCTTCGTGAAGATGCTGAACCTGTAATGATTGTTGCTGAACTCTCAAAAGTCTGGATCTCAGGAGAAGTTAAGGAGAAAGATCTTCGATTTATAAAAAACGGAGATCAGGTATCTGTAAAAGTTAATACTTATCCGGACAGAGCCATCACCGGAAAGGTTTATCACATCAATGACTGGGTAGACGAGGCAACACGAAGCATTAAGGTGCTAATACAGTGTGAAAATCCAGACAGAACCTTGAAACCGGGCATGTTTGCCACTATTATTTATTCTACCGATTCTGAAAACACAATTATTATCCCAACCTCTGCATTGATGCAAAAAGACGACAACCAGTATGTATGGATTAAAACAGGAAAAAATCAATTCATAAAAAGAAATGTCACCACAGCAGAAGCCTCTGAAAAAACAGTAAAGATCACCTCAGGGCTTAAGTCTGGTGATGAAATCATGACGACCGGTGGAATCTATTTGCTGGATGTAAAATAAATGTCAAATGCGGAAGCCGAAGTTTCCCATTAAAGTTAGCATATGAAAAAGTTATTAACAATTTCCATACAGAAAAAATGGCTGATACTGGCCCTCTTCATATTATTAGGCGTTTTTGGATATTATTCCTGGACTAAACTTTCCGTTGAAGCCTATCCTGATATTGCCGATACTACATC
Source organism: Chryseobacterium aurantiacum (assembly GCF_003020585.1). Lineage (GTDB taxonomy): Bacteria > Bacteroidota > Bacteroidia > Flavobacteriales > Weeksellaceae > Chryseobacterium > Chryseobacterium aurantiacum. The sequence continues at coordinate 490,648 of NZ_PXUE01000001.1, read as the reverse complement.
ACAAGTTGTAACCCAAGTACAAGGTTTAGCCGCCGAAGAGGTGGAACAACAGATTACAATTCCTCTGGAAAGGGCTCTCAATGGGATTCCCGGAATGCACGTGATGAGAAGCAAGAGTACGTTTGGCCTTTCCATGATTACCATCGTATTTGATGATGGAATTGATGATTATTGGGCCAGACAGCGTATTCAGGAAAGACTCTCCGATGTTTCCCTACCCTATGGTGCACAGCCGGGGCTGGATCCTTTAACCTCTCCCGTAGGAGAAATTTACCGCTACGTTATTGAAAGTGACAACCATAGCCTAAGAGAACTTACTGATCTGCAGAACTTCGTCATTATTCCCAGAATAAAACAAGTTTCCGGGATTGCTGATGTCACTAATTTTGGAGGAATCACCACGCAGTTTCAGATAGAGCTTGATCCCAATAAGCTGGAACAGTACGGTCTTTCCCTGGCCGAAGTCATCGAAACCATTAGTAAAAACAATGCCAGTGCAGGAGGAAGCATGCTTCCCCGTGGAGATCTGGCGTATGTGGTTCGTGGAATAGGACTCATCAAAAACCTTGATGATCTGGGAAAAACCGTTATCAAAACAGAAAAAGGAGTTCCCGTTTTCCTGAATGATATCGGAACATTGAAATACGGAAACCTTGAACGTAAAGGAATTCTGGGCTTTACAGACCGTAACCGAAATTATAATGAGAGCGTAGGAGGAATTGTTCTTTTACTAAAAGGGCAAAATCCGTCACAAGTTTTAACAGGCGTACATGAAGTAGTAGATGAACTCAACAAGAATATTCTTCCGGCAGGCGTAAAAATTCATACTTATCTGGATAGAACCGATCTGGTAAAAACAACCCTCAATACAGTTTCCCATACCTTAACGGAAGGAATTGTACTGGTTATTATTATCTTAATCATATTTCTTGGAAGCTGGCGCGGTGCACTTCTTACCGCCATTACCATTCCTTTTTCGCTTCTTATTGCATTTATTTTAATGCATTTTACGAATATTCCCGCTAATCTTCTTTCATTGGGGGCCATAGATTTCGGAATTATTGTAGATGGTTCCATTGTAATGCTGGAAGCTATCTTGAAGAAAAGAGAAGATCATCCTGATGAAGAACTGGAGGAAAAAACAATTATCCAGAAAGCCACTGAGATTGCAAAACCTATTTTCTTTTCAGGAATTATTATCATTACGGCCTATTTACCGCTATTCGCCTTTGAAAGAGTAGAAAAAAAGCTATTTACCCCAATGGCCTTTACGGTAGGATATGCATTACTGGGAGCATTGGCTGTTGCTTTACTTTTGATTCCCGGACTGGCCTTTATGATCTATAAAAAGCCAAGAAAAATTTATCATAATAAATGGCTTGAAAAAATAAGCAATGCCTATGGAAGAGGAATAGACAGCATCATGGCTGCTCCCAAAAAGATTTTCATCCCTGCCGGAATTGTACTGGTAGGTGCCGGAATTCTCTCTTACAACGTAGGTAAAGACTTTTTACCTGAGCTTGACGAGGGTTCCATCTGGCTGCAGGTACAGCTTCCTCCTGGCATTTCATTGAAAAAGGCTCAGGAAATGAGTGATTCGCTTCGCCTCAGAACGATGAAGCACTCAGAAGTCACTTACATTATGGTACAAGCAGGAAGGAATGATGATGGAACAGATCCATGGACTGCTTCTCACTTTGAAGTATCAGTAGGAATAAAACCTTACAAGGAATGGCCATCCGGGAAAACCAAAGCCGATCTTATTAAAGAACTGGCAGAAGATTACAAAGAAATGCCTGGTTTTACCGTAGGGTTTTCGCAGCCGATGATTGATGGTGTAATGGATAAAATTTCAGGAGCGCACAGTGAACTGGTGGTCAAGATATATGGTGATGATTTTTCAGGAACAAGACAGGTGGCAGACAACGTACTTTCACTTTTAAAGAAAATTCCAGGATCTGCTGACCTTGCCATTGATCAGGAACCTCCGCTTCCTCAATTACAAATCATTGCTGACAGAAATAAAATTGCTCAATACGGCCTCAATGTCTCCGATGTAACAGACCTCATCGAGACTGCCCTTGGCGGAAAAGCCGTTTCACAAATTTTTATCGGAAACAAAGTTTATGATATTTCCTGCCGATATGTAGAAAACAGCCGTAATACTCCTGAGAAAATAGGAAACCTAATGCTGGCCTCTTCATCCGGAGCCAAAATTCCGCTTTCCCAGATTGCAAGTGTAACACTAAGTACCGGAGAAAGCACCATAACAAGGGAAATGAATAAAAGACACCTTACCGTAAAGCTTAACCTGCGCGGAAGAGACCTTACCTCATTCCTCAACGAAGCACAGAAAAGCATTGAAAATAATATCCGCTACGATCATGAAAAGTACCAGATCAAATGGGGTGGCCAGTTTGAAAATAAAAACAGAGCCTACTCAAGACTGGCAGTCATTGTACCGCTGGCATTGGCTCTTATGTTCCTGCTGCTTTATGGTGCATTTGGAACTTTCAGACAAGCACTTATATTGATGAGTATTATTCCGCTGGCATTATTTGGAGGAATGCTTGCCCTGAATATCAGAGGAATGTCTTTGAATGTTTCTTCTGCAGTAGGTTTCATTGCCCTATTCGGGGTAGCCATCCAAAATGGGGTGATTATGGTTTCTCATATCAATACCCTCAGAAAAAATGGCATTCCTCTCAGAACATCGGTTATTCAGGGAGCCAAGGATCGTTTCAGACCGGTATTAATGACTGCCTCAGTGGCTATTATAGGATTACTGCCCGCTTCACTGGCAACAGGAATTGGTTCCGATGTACAAAGACCTCTGGCCACAGTAATTGTGTATGGACTTATGTTCTCTACATTCCTTACCCTGTTTGTACTTCCTGCCATTTATTATTTAGCTGAACTTCGTTTTGACAAACAAAATGTAACAACCCATGAAATTTAATTTTTTAATCATATGGTGCTGTACCGTTACAGGTATTTTCATCAATGCACAAACCGTAAAAGAGCCTCTTTATTTCAATGAATATCTGGCTTATGTTAAAGATAAAAACCTAGGTCTTGCCGCACAAAAGTATAATGTCAGCATGGCAGAAGCATCTGTTCTTACCGCAGGTATTTTTCCTGATCCGCAAGTAGAAATGGAAACCTCAAACAACGGGGTTTCCAAAGATATGGGACATACCATAGAGGGAGCCATCAGCTGGACTCTTGAATTAGGAGGAAAAAGAAAAGCAAGAATTGAAACGGCAAAAAATGAAGCAGAATACTCCAAGCTGCAACTACAGGATTACCTTAGAAATCTGCTTGCTGATGCCACCTTAGGATATATTGAAGCTTTAAAATCTAAAGCCTTGCTGAACGTTCAGAAAGAGTCTTATCAAAGTATGCTGAAACTGGCAAAATCTGACAGTATCCGATACAAATTGGGTGATATTTCTAGAGTAAGCTCTCAGCAAAGCAAACTTGAAGCATCTTCTTTACTGAATGAGGTATACCATCTTGAGGGAACCCAACAGCAATCCATTACTGCCCTTTCTGATTTTATAGGCAGTGACAGTACAGAAAAAGAGGTAAGCGGAGACCTGAATTCTTTTAACAGAAACTATCATCTGAATGACCTTATTACACAAGCTGTTAACGAAAGGTCTGATCTTTTGGCATCCAAGCAGAATATCAATACAGCTGCAAGTCGTATTAAACTTGAAAAAGCCAATCGTATCATAGATCTTGGATTAAGTGCCGGTGCAGGCCACAATACTGTTGCCAATAATGAAATAGCTCCTTCACCTGCAGTAAACACTGTAAAATTAGGAATCAGTGTTCCTCTGAAATTTTCCAACCGGAGAAATGCCGATCTTAAAATTGCAGAAATGAGTTATTCACAGGCAGAAACTGAATACAGACAGATTGAAAACAGTATCCGAATGGAAGTTACCCAAGCCTATCAACAATATACTTCTTCCCAAAAACAGTTACAACAATTTGACAATGGCATGCTGAAAGAAGCTGAAAATATTCTGAAAGGAATTACCTACAGCTATCAACGCGGTGAGAGCTCTATTCTGGAAGTCCTCAATGCACAGAGAACTTATAATGAACTTCGTCAAAATTACTTCCAGCTTTTGGCAGAAAATGCAGCAGCCTTAATTGATCTTGAGCGTAAGGCGGGAATCTGGGATATTGATTTCTAAGAAGAAGCTGATTGTTTTCAACCACAAAAGTCACAAAAGCTTTTTTTAACACTTAAGTAAGAATAAGTTATTATAGATACGATTGAAAAGAACACTTAGGTTTCTATGAAAATCTATGATTCTCATCTTATGTAAACTAAAGTATTTTTAAAGAAAACTTTTGTGGTTTAACCTAATCTGCGGTTCAATTTAAAAACAAATTAAAACTACTTCTTATACTGTGACTCGTAAATAGCAATCCAGTCCTCTACCATCATTTTCTGGCTCAGTTCAGCAATTAATTCAAAGGGAATATCTTCCGGTTTCTTGAAGCGTACACAAGATTTGCCCATATCCAGTTTTTTCTTTGAATGTTTAGGATATTCTGCAACAAACCAGTCAAGGAGCTCCGGCTTGGAATACAATCCCATATGATAAAGTGCTATAAAGTTCTTTTGGGAAGCCAGATTGATAAACGGCAAAGGAGTATTGGCAGCACAATGATATCCTGCCGGATAGGTTTCCATGGGAACTACCCAGCCTATCATTCCGTAATTGGAAGTATCTTCAAAACCCTTTGGGAGATGAGTATTGATGGTGTCAAAAAGTTTTTTAAAGGCTTCCTGTCTTTCTTCGGGAATCTTTGAAATATAGTCCTCTATAGAATGAGATGAGATTTGCATTTTCAGTTAGTTTTAAGGTTTCAAGTTAATAAAAAAATCATTTACTATAAAAAGGCGGCAGCACAAAATGTACTGCCGCCCCACTTTATTTACACTAAAAAAATTATTTTTTAATTGCTTTTACCGTAGACTTAGATCCGTCCTTAAAGTAAAGCGTAATAAAATATAGTCCCGTATTCAGTCTGCTAAGATCCAATTCTTTTACAGCTCCTTCAACAGTCTTTACAATTCTTCCTGATGCATCAGCAACGCTTGCAGATTTCACTTCTCTCGTATCTGATAGGTATAGAATATCTTTAAACGGATTCGGATGAACGGCTGCTTTTTTGGTCTGAGAGCTTACTTCAGAAGTACTTAACTGTTCTTTTTCAACTGTGAAATTATCAATATAGAAATTATAATCAAGATCATCATCTACCGGACCTGTATCTCCATAAAAAGCAAATACAGTATTGGCATTTGTAAAATTAGCTAAGCTAAAGGTATATTCGGTTGAGGTATTAGACGGGCTATTATTGGCATTCCATGTTTGTAATATAGTCCACGTACTTCCTCCATCATTGGAAACTAAAAAATGAACTACATCATCACTATCCATTTCTGAAGCTGCCGTTCCGCTATATGTAGTTACTCCATAGTCAAATTTCACTTTATATCCTCCCGCTGAAAGATTAAAAGGTAATGTTTTAATCCAGCCGGTCTTTGAAGTCCCATATAAATTCATACTTGCAGACCCGTTAGATGGTCCATTCAGGAAATTACGCTGATTCCAATAGCTAGTGCTGCCTGTAGGCCCTGTATCCGGAGTTCCGCCAGAAAGTGAATTGGACCAGCAATTCCCGGGATAACTTGTAAAATTGTTAGTATAGGATGGTTCTACCGCTCCACATAATGTAGTAAATGATTTTGAGAATGACCATGCACTTTTACTTGATGCACCACTACAGTTTGTTCTTACCCAATAGTAATAGTTTGTACTTGGAGATAAGCTTCCCAAAGTATAAGATGTCCCGCTAACAGCCGAATGACTTGGAACCGTATTTGCGGTAGGTGTTGCAGCATTGGTACTGTAATAAATATCATGACTTACAGCCTGATTGCTTGAAGGAACTGTCCATGAAATTTGGGCAGAGCTTGAGGTCACTGCAGTTGCAGCTTCTGTTGTTGGGGCAAGACAGTCTGTATAGGCATCTGCTGAAAAAGCAAAGACATTCACAACTCCTGCGCTATTTGTTTTTGTTACGGTAACGCTTTGAATCGGTTTTGCCTGATTGGCGGCATCAATATTTAAAACATTTTGATATAACCTTGGATTGGTAGAATTTGGCTCCAAAGAATTTGAAGTCCTTAGAATTCTTCCAATTCCCTGAATGGCAAAATTAATTCCGCTGTACCAGTCTGAAATATTTTGTCCTGTAAAAACCTGTGTAGTATTATCTGTAAAGTTAACTGTTATGGTAACTGTAGAACTTCCACTTCCACTGGTAGAAAGCATGTATAATTTAAAAGCAGCCACCGGATTGCTAAATACAAGTGTTCCGGAATTGCTTCCCGCAGCATTCGTATTGATTCTTAAGGAATTATTTCCGGAAAAATCTGCAAGCTGGTAACTTAAACCAGGTGTTGAAGCCACTACAGAGTTAATAATCCCATTAGTAGGAATACCATAATTAATAGGTGTACTCGTTGAAGTCAGCTGAAAATCCCTGGAAACAAAATTATAGGAAACCCCATCTACATCGGTTGTTGTAGAAATCATGGAAGAACCAATTCCGTTAGCAATAACATCAGCGGTATACCCTGAACTAACAGGCATTGTTTGAAAATTTTGCCCCATCATGGCAGTTGCTGAGAGAAGCGCAATAGCCGGAAGAGCTTTAAAAAATAAATTTATTGTCATTTTATTCACATTTGATTGGAAAATTAAGAAAAATATCAATATAACAATGTTATTTTTAATAAATATTTAACAATTAATTAAAATTTATCAAATTTTTATCATTACAATAATTTGAGTTATTTATGATAGAAAAGGATATAGAGGAACGATGAGCCACTATCTTCTTGCTTTGAATTTTATTATTGAGAAATTAAATCCTATTTTTGTCATACAAATTTTTTGAACAATGCCAAATATTTCAAACAGAGCACTGCATATGCCGGCATCACCGGTAAGAAAACTGGTTCCCTTTGCATTACAAGCAAAACAAAAAGGAATAAAAGTATATCACCTTAATATCGGACAGCCTGATATTGAAACTCCGGAAACAGCTTTAAATGCTTTAAAAAACATCGATTTAAAAGTATTGGAATATGCACTTTCTGAAGGTAATATTGAGTATAGAAAGGCCCTTACTGAATATTATCATTCATTAGGTTTTTCAGATCTTACTCCGGATAACTTTATTGTTACCAATGGTGGTTCTGAAGCCCTGAACTTTGCTATTTCAACATTATGCGATGATGGAGATGAGGTGATCATCCCTGAGCCTTATTATGCAAATTACAATGGTTTTACCAGCACATTTGATGTAAATGTAGTCGCTGTTCCATCTACCATTGATACTGGTTTTGCATTACCTCCGATTGAGGAATTTGAGAAAAAAATCACAGAAAAAACAAGAGCAATCATCATTTGTAACCCAGGAAATCCAACAGGATACCTGTACACTCGTGAAGAGCTGAAAAAGCTTGCTGAAATTGCCTTAAAATATGATATTGTCATCATTTCAGATGAAGTATACAGAGAATACGTATATGACGGAAAACAGCAGATTTCAATGCTTGACTTCCCTGAATTGAGTGAAAACTGTATTATTATTGATTCAGAATCCAAGCGTTATTCTATGTGTGGGGTAAGAATCGGATGCATGGTTACCCGTTCTCAGAAAATCCGTAATGCAGCGATGCTTTTTGCACAGGCAAGATTAAGCCCGGTTCTTTTGGGACAGATTGCAGCAACTGCAGCACACCAGAATGACGGTGCCTATATCAGAGCGGTAAGAGAAGAATATACCCATAGAAGAAATATTTTAGTAGACCTTTTAAATGCTATTCCGGGAGTAATCTGCCCTAAGCCAAGAGGAGCATTCTACTGTGTTGCTGAACTTCCGGTGGATGATACCGAAAAATTTGCACAATGGTTATTGGAGAAATTTTCTTATAACAATGAAACCATTATGGTAGCACCTGCTGGCGGATTCTACAGCAATCCTGAATTAGGAAAAAAACAGGTAAGAATTGCCTACGTTTTGAAAGAAGAGGATTTAAAGAAAAGTGCTGAAATTCTTAAGGAAGCCTTAAAGAAATACAGAGAAGAATTTAGCCTATAAAATCATATCATGCCGACAACAAGAAATATCCATCTGAAAATACTCTTTTCGATTCTTTTGCTGTCGGCATTTTTTTCTTGTGACGAACCCAAAAAAGAAACTGCAAGCAGTTCTAAAGTCCCCAATGAAATAACTTCTATCAGGCTATCTCATATTGGAGGAACTATGGGTGAGTACAGGATCATTAAAGTGACACCAGATTCAGTATTTGCTGAAAAAGGTGCTACCGCCCATAAAACTCATCAGGAATGGTCTTCGGCCATTAACATGGATACCTGGAAGCAACTTAGATCTTCGATCAATGTTAAGGATCTTGATAATATAAAAAGTTCTCCGAGCCAACAGTCAGTGGATGGAATTGATGAAACTTTTCAGATACGTACTCCTAAAAAGATCCATATTTATGTTAATTCTTTTGCGGATACCGAACACTACAAACAACTTCAACAGTTTAAAGAACAATTAGACCAAATTCTTCCCAAAGAATACAAGTAAACATGCAAGAAAATTTCTCATTAAAGCCTTACAATACATTTGGCGTTGATGCCAAGTCAAAATATTTCATTGAAATTAACAGCATTGAAGAATTAAAGGATGCCTTAAGTTTTTCAAAGGCAAAATCTTTTCCTCTTTTATTTTTAGGAGGTGGAAGTAATATTCTTCTGACAAAGGACTTTGATGGGGTTGCCATTAAGCTTAATTTAAAAGGTATTTCTGAGGAAGACCTTAACGAAAATGAAGTTCTTGTAACGGCAAAAGCTGGTGAAAACTGGCATGAATTTGTTCTTAACTGCCTTGAAAAAAATTATGGAGGGCTGGAAAATCTTTCTTTAATTCCGGGGAATGTAGGAACTTCTCCAATGCAAAATATCGGAGCCTATGGAACGGAAATTAAAGATGTATTTGTAAGCTGTAAAGTACTGGATCTGGAAAATCTTGATCTGAAGACTTTCGATCTTGAGGAATGTAGATTTGGTTACAGAGACTCCATTTTTAAACAAGAGGGAAAAGGCAGATATATCATTCTGGAAGTTACCTTTAAGCTTACCAAAAAGGATCACCACATTAAGACTGAATACGGAGCCATTACTACTGAGCTGAAAAATAGGGGAATTGAGCATCCTACAATTCAGGATGTTTCTAAGGCTGTTATCAGTATCAGACAAAGCAAATTACCGGATCCCAAGAAAATTGGAAATGCAGGAAGTTTCTTTAAGAATCCAACTATCCCTTTGGTTCAATTTGAAGCCCTACAACAAAAGTTTGAAAATATTCAGGGATACCCTAATGGAAATTGGGTAAAGGTGCCTGCCGGATGGCTGATTGAACAATGCGGATGGAAAGGTAAGCAGATTGGAAATGTAGCTTCACACAAACTTCAGTCATTGGTTATCATCAATGCTACCGGAACTGCAACTGGAAAGGAAATCTTTGACTTCTCTACTGAAATCATCAGTTCTGTAAAGGAAAAATTCGGGATAGAGCTTGAACGGGAAGTGAATATTATATAAATTCCACATTATATTATATAACATTCTCAGGATAATTTTCCTGACATTTGTCTATTATTTTAATTTATTCTAAATAACTATTGGTCAGCATTATTATATTTTATAATTTTGCCACCTGCTTATTTAGAATAAATAAAAATGACTAGATCTTTATTTCTTGTTTTCTTTTTCATCTTCAGTATACAGTGTTTATACGCTCAGGATGAAAAATCACAATTGAACATCACTGTTTTTGACGAAAACAATAAAGAATTAAGGGGTGCCTCTGTTATGATCAATCAGACCTCTTTAACTACTGATAAGAATGGGAATACCGGTATTTCCATTTCCAACGGTCAATATCTTGTAAAAGTTCTCCATCCCAGTTATCAGGAAAAAGAACTGAATATCAGTCATTCATCAGCACAAAACATTACCATCAAGCTTCAACCCATCAATAAGCTAGAAGAAATAGTGGTATTTTCTAAGGAAAGTAAGGGCTTAACCACCAAGTCTGTTATTGACAGACAGGCCATGCAGCACCTACAGCCTTCTAGTTTTACAGACTTAATGGAGCTTCTTCCCGGAGGTCTTTCTAAGGCACCTGTATTAAATTCAGTAAATAAAGCTACTCTTCGGGAAAATACAGGAATCTATACAGGAAATCAATATAATACTTCCTCACTGGGGATACAGTTTATGATTGATGATAACATCATCAATTCCAATGCAGATATGCAGGTTTCACTGGATGAAAAACAATTTTTGGAAGCTCCGAAATACAGAGAAACCTCATCTTCCGGAGTTGATATGAGAACTATTTCTACAAATGACATTGAAAAGGTAGAAATTATTCGTGGGATTCCGTCTGCAGCCTATGGAGACTTAACTTCCGGTTTAATCAAGATTGAAAGAAAAATAAAGGCTTCTCCTCTACAGGCAAGATTTAAAGCGGATGGATTCAGCAAGCAATATTATGTAAGCAAAGGTTTTAAATTAACTGATAAATGGCAGCTGAGCGCGAGTGCAGATTATCTGGATTCAAAATCCAATCCTACAGATGATTTTGAAAACTATCAGCGTATTACGGCTTCTATCCGTTCAAAAAAGATTTCCACGCTATGGTCAAGACCTTTGGAATGGAGGTCAAATATTGATTTTTCCACGAATATTGATAACAAAAAATATGATCCGGATAACGGATATCCATCTATTGACAAGTATACTTCGAACAATAAAAGAATAAGTTTCACCAATAATTTTATCTATCAACTGGATAAAAACTCATTTTTCAATAAACTGGTTTTAAATACAGCCATCCGACAGGGATTTGAAAAGATAGAACAGGTAAAACTGATACAATTATCGGGGCCTCGTTCTTTTTCACTCGCTACTCAACAGGGAGAAAATGCAGGATACTTTCCGGATCTTCGCTATGTTGCAGAATTTTCTACAGAAGGAAAGCCATTGGACATTACTACTTTTCTACAGGCAACCGGTACTAAAAAGACCATGGGAATTACGCATCAATATGAAGCGGGTCTCGACTGGAGATATTCTAAAAACAATGGTAAAGGGCTTCAATATGACATGAGAACTCCGCCCTCTGCCAATACAGGTATTACAAGACCCAGAGCTTATAATGATATTCCTGCTTCAAGCCTGGTAGCTGCTTTTGTTGGAGATCAGATGAGTTATGCTATTGACCAGCATAAATTCACATTGTATGCAGGTTTAAGATTTTCCAAAAATCTGGGAATTGATAATTCCTATGCAATCAGTAAAAAAGTATTTACCGAGCCTAGATTGAATTTTCAATACAGCCTGCCTCATATCATAATCAATAATTATCCTTTAAAAACAGATGTTACATTAGGATATGGTCTTTTCTATAAGCAGCCTACTCTATTGATGCTTTACCCTAATAATGAATATTGGGATTATACGCAGCTGAATTATTACCATAATGATGCTCAATACAGATATGTCAACTTCATGACCTATGTACAGCCCAGAGAAAACAAAGAACTTCAGGCTGCTAAGAGTATAAAAAAAGAAATCCGTTTAGACCTTTCCTACAGAAATCATGAGTTCTTTATGACTTATTTCAAAGAAAACATGAACAATGGTTTCCGTACTATGGATAAAACAACTGTTCATAATTATAAACAATACGATGCCACAAAGGTGGATATTTCTCAATGGACCCCCAACGGACCAGACTTAATGAATGTTCCGTATGAAGTAAAAAATATTTTCGGAAACTACACCACTACAGAAAATGGAAGTGAGACGTTGAAGCAAGGTATCGAATTTGGTTATACCTCGCCAAGAATTAAGGCCATCAATACAAGGTTTACCTTTACAGGAGCATGGTTTAAATCACAATACAGAAATTCAGCACCTGTTATTTTTAAACCTCCGGTAACCATTGGTTCAGAGATTTACCCTTATTACGGGATCTACAAGAGCGATTATGGATATGTTAATTCAAATTTAAATTACAATCTTCTTGTAGATACTTATATTCCAAGTCTGGATCTGATTGTTTCAACTTCATTTCAGGGAAGTTTATATGATCATTCAAGAAACGACAGAAGAATCGCAGAACCTATTTCTTATTATGGAATGGACGGTGTAGTACATCCTTACACAGAGGCAGACAAAACAGATACCTACAAACAATGGCTGGTAAGAAATGTTTCAGTTTCTGATAATCTGGACAGGCTTACCACCTTTACAATCTCAGGAAATATAAAGGTTACAAAAAGTATTTATAAGGCATTACGTACTTCGTTATTTGTCAACAGACTTTTCAACTACAGTGCCCCCTACACATTCAACAATGTAAAGGTCTACAGAAAAAGGATGAATACGCCTTACTTCGGAATGGAATTAAACTACAATTTTTAAAATATACTAAAAGGAAATAGCATGAAAAAAACAGTTTTACTATTAAGCTTTGTAACCATGATGGGAGCTGCATTTACAGTTACCTCATGTACAGATGATGAATTCGGAGTACAGACTGCACAAATTGGTGTCTTAACTTTATCTTTTACTGGCGAGAATATTAATTCTTACGAAAATCTGGATATTGAACTTAGAGAAGTGAATACCGGAGCTATTATCACCAAAAAAACTCAAAAAGTAACGGCAACCTCTATAGAAGTCCCTTATGGTTCTTATAAGATTATTGTGAACGGTAAAGTAGTTACCACTCAGTTGAAAACTACTGATGCTGCCGGTACAGCAGTCGCAGATATCACCACAATGGCTACCAATATTACGGTTCCTTTATATTTTAAAACATTCCATGAGGATTTTATCATTGAGGAAGTATTCTTTACAGGAGTTAAAACTCCAGATGGTAAAAACTATAACTCGAGCCGTTATTTTAAAATCGTAAATAATACAGATAAAGTTTTATACGCGGATAACCTGATCATTGGCCAGTCTCAATTCATGACAACTGAAGATGACAACCCTACTCCTTATGACGTTAACCAATATTTTCCGGTAAAAGGAGTTCTGATTTTACCAACCCATGAAACAGACCCAACTAAAAAAATATACCCTGTACAGCCTGGTGATTTTATCGTTGTAGCAGATAATGCAATTAACCATAAAGCACAGACAAGTACAGCTTTTGATCTTCATAATGCAGACTTTGAATTCCCATCAACAGCTCCTGCCCTAGGACAGGTTGACAATCCGGCTGTTCCTAATGTAGATGTTGCTTTTAGCACAGCAAAGAATATGTTTATCATGCACAACAGAGGGTTTGAAAGCTATGTTATAGCACGTTTCCCGGCTGGAGAGTCAAAAGATACATTCCTTCAAAACCGTAAATACGATTTTAGCTATATCAATTCTGCAGGGACCGTTACCAAAAGAAGTGTTTATTCAATTCCGAATACATGGATTATAGATGGGGTTAACAATAGTGTTCCTACCAAGTTTTTCCACACATTAACATCTCCTAGCATTGATGCAGGATGGACTTCTGCAGGATCTGTAGATAGTGACCCTACCCGTTTCGGAAAATCTGTAAGACGTAAGATTACAGGAAAAATGGTAGGGAATAAAAATCTTTACATGGACACCAACAATTCTTCGAATGACTTCGTTAAGGATTCCGAAGCTAGTTTAAAAGACGGTATTGTTCATTAAAATATCGGTTTAACTTTCAATACATTATGTTCAATACAAAAACATCTTTCTTCCTGCTATTGGTCAGCATGTGTTTTCTCTCTGTGAAAGCACAGGACAGTATCAGTCTTTTTAAGACCATCAACAACCAATACGATACAGAAAGAAATTTTAAAGATAATTTTTTCTATAACCCGGCTTCAATGTCGGGTTATAGTCCTTCGTCATTTTCGGAGTTCAGTGTTGGTTATCATAAAAATGATAAAAAAATATACCGCCAGCAACTCGGAAACGGAGATAAGGGTTTAACCGTTGAAGCAAAGTCATTTCAAAAATTAAAACCCAACCGTTATGTTTGGGGAAATGCAAGCTATCAAAATCTAAAAACCGGACTGCTGCAATGGAACGAATCATTAGATTATGACCGTGTAGCTCCCTACATCACTGCAGATTCTGCCGGAGGGAAGTTAAATCTTGAACGCTATCATTTTGCCGGAGGATATTTACAGAAATTTAACCGATGGACCATTGCCGGACAGGTAAGCTATCTTGCACAGATGGGATTCCGTGCGAAGGATCCACGACTAAAAAGTACGACTTCTGACCTCCGTATAAAAGCAGGTTTGAACTATATTTTTTACAAAGAATATGAAGTAGGCGTATTTGGTGAATTCAGCAAGTATACCCAAAATAGCTCCATCACATTCCAAAGTTTATTAGGAAGACCTTTTACATACCAAATGTCAGGTTTTGGATTTTCAAACTACCTCTTCAACGGAAGTGCCAATCCCAATACCACTTTTGAAGAATTTGCCTACAAAGGAGGGATACAAATAGCCAATAAACAAGGCAGAGATTTTTATCTTCAAGCTGTGTGGGGGAAATCAAATAATATTAAAAGCTATGTCAACAGTCCATCTTCCAACTTATTTTATGATCTTTCCGATTTAGAAAATAAAACCATTGAAGTGGAGGGCGCGAAATTTTTCAGCATCAATGAAAAAAACAGAATCGGACTTTTAGCTAACTTTTCTTCTTCTGTAAAAACAGGCTATGAATATGGGTATTCACTGAATACGGCAAGCTTACAACAGATTTATAAAAGAAAATCATACCGTAAGGAAGATTATACAACTGTAGTGAAAGGGTTTTACCAATACAATCAGGAAAACTTCTCTATTACTGCAACTCCGTTTTTCGCATATGAAGAAATTAAGGAAAGAAGACTCTATCCTGCTGCAGGACAAAAATTCATATACAGCTATTTCGGAATTAATGTTGATTATAAGCAACAAATCAAAGACAATCAGGTACTGACAGTACAGCCTTATTTCTCACAACGAGTGGTTGGCAAAAATTTTAATGCCTTAACTACTTCAGGAAATGCTGCTGTAAATGAGTGGATTCTTCAGGATTATATTTATCAGGCGAGCGACATGACCACATGGGGAGCCTCTGTAAGATATGACTTTAAACTGCCAAAACTTCCTGCGTTCTTTGTAGGAGCGCAGTATCAATCCCAGAAAATTCAGAAAAAAAATAATAATTTTGTAGGTGCTAGTATCGGGATAACGTTTTAGACATGAAAAAAATAATCTATTGGGGGTTAGGCGGAGCTGTAATGATCTTACTAAGCTTTACTCCTAAGGTAAATCAGGATCTTCTGAGATTTCAGGATCCTACCATTGAAGATATTGTTAAAAGTTATAAAAAAGCAATATCAGAATGGCCAAAACCAAATATTGACTATGGTGTAAAATGGAATGAGTTTTCACCCATTAAATCTGATTCTTCATTTTTTGCAGAGCAGGACAAACCCAATGTTATTTTGGGGAAAACATTATTTTTTGATCCCAAATTATCCCAGTCCAATCAAATCTCATGCAGCTCTTGTCATGACCCTGAAATGGGTTGGTCAGACCGAAGACATGTAGCCTTAGGAAATGATCACCTCCAAGGAAACAGAAATACAATATCACTTTATAACATTGCGGAAAGGCAACTGTTTTTCTGGGACGGAAGAGCAAAAACCCTTGAAGAGCAGGCAGCAGGCCCTTTGGGTGCACATCATGAGATGGCAATGGATGTAAAAACATTACCTGCAAAAATTCAGGCATTAAAAGGTTATAAGCCGCTTTTCAAAAATGCCTATGGGGATGAAAAGGTAACCTATGACAGAATTGTAAGAGCTATTGCAGACTTCCAGAAAACCATCAAAAGCCAGCCAAGTCGTTTTGATAAATTTTTAGAAGGAAAATACACCGCATTATCTGACGAGGAAATTTATGGTATGCATATTTTCCGAACCAAGGCAAGATGTATGAACTGCCACAGTGGCCAGTACCTTACAGACGAATCTTTCCATAATATTGGTTTAACCTATTACAAAAGAAAATATGAAGATCTCGGACTGTATAATATCACCAAGAATGCTGAAGATGTAGGTAAATTCAAAACGCCTCAACTGAGAGACCTGATGCTTACCCAGCCATGGATGCATAACGGGCTTTTCAATGAGCTTGAAGGAGTTGTAAATATGTACAACAGCGGAATGCACATGATAGATCCTTCTCCTGAAGCCAAGCAAAAAGACCCTCTTTATCCTGTGACTGATCCTTTATTGAAGCCTTTAAAGCTAACGAAAGAAGAAAGAAAAGCCCTGGTTTCTTTCCTGGAAGCTCTTTCAGGAACAAAATATAAAATGAGAAGACCGGAATTCCCCGTGGAATAAGAAATGGTTTAAAACAATAAAAATAAAGTCCGGTACAATACCGGACTTTTTCGTTGAATAATATGGTGATAACTTCAGGCTTTAACGTGAACAGTCTTTCCTGTCACAATAAAAAACATTATTTTCGTTAAGAAATAACGCAAACAATATGAAAATAGCTATTTTGGGAGCCGGAAACATGGGATTATCCTTTTCAAAATCATTTTTGAAGTATGAACTGATTAAGCCGGAAAATCTTCATCTTATCATTCGAAATTCATCAAAAGTTTCCAAAATAGCTGAAGAATTTCCTAAGTCAAAAATTTCCACCTTTGAAGAAGTAAAAGATCTGGATGCAGACCTTATTATTATTGCTGTAAAGCCACAGGATTTCCAAACTGTTGCTCAGAATATTCAATTTCCCCTAAAGGAAAACCAGATGGTTCTATCCATCATGGCCGGAATTAATATTGAGAAAATTCAAAAATCATTACAACATCCATTGGTGGTAAGAGCCATGCCTAACTCTCCTACTCTTTTAGGAATGGGAATTACAGGCTATACCGCTGCAGATGGCATTTCATTCAGTCAGCTTATCAATATTGAAAGGCTTTTGAATAGTACCGGAAGATCTGTTTATCTGGAAAATGAAGACCTTTTGGATGGTGTTACCGCCCTTTCAGGAAGTGGACCCGCCTATTTTTATTATATTATTGATGCCATGATCAAAGCTGGAGTAGAAATGGGAATTGAAGAGAATCTTTCCAAGCTTTTTGTAAAGCAAACCATGCTGGGCGCCTATCACTTAATCAATAACTCTGAAAAAAACCTGGAAGAGCTTATTAAGGATGTTGCCTCAAAAGGGGGAACTACGGAAGCTGCTTTAAAAACATTTGAAGAAAACAGCTTTAAGGAAATCTTAAAACAAGGAATTTTAAATGCCGAAAAGAGGGCTAAAGAACTAAATAACTAAATTTTTTCTCAATAAACCTACAAAGTCGCCATCCCAAATACACTCCAAAGGTATTCAGGATGATATCATCTACCTCAAATATTCCCATTCTTGTAAAATATTGGAGTGCTTCTACAATGACGATTGCTGACACAAAAGTAAAAATCAATGTTTTCAGCTTTCGTAAATTTGGAAAGTTCCATCCCAGAAAGCCAAAAGGTATAAACATGACAATATTTCCAACAACAATCATTACAACATCTTTCCAGGACATTGCACCCTGAATAAATTTGATGGTAGAAAACACTGGTTCCACTGTGATCAGGTTATCTTCATACTGAAACCTGCCCATTCCCAGAAACATCAGGTAGAGCAAAAACAGTGAATACGGAATAATAATGATTTTATAAATTTTCTTTAACATCAGGTGCTAATATATTCATTTCAAAAACATTAAATTTGTATGTTAAAATAATTTAATGAAATACGTTCTACTTACACTTATTTCAGCAATGCTGCTGTCGGTTTCATGGCCTACTTATGGAGTTCCGTTTTTTATATTTTTCGCCCTAGTTCCCCTTCTGATGATGGAACATGGAATTTCAAAATTTTCAGATTATAAAAGAAAAGGCTGGATCATCTTTGGGCTGTCTTATCTTTGCTTTATCATCTGGAATATTGTTACCACAGGATGGCTATACGGTGCTAAAAACCCGGATGGAAGCAATTCTCTGATGGCGGTAGTATTTCCTGTACTTGTTAATTCCCTTTTATATTCCTTTATTTTCCAATGCTATCATTGGTACAAGAATGCACAGGGAACGTACTGGGGACTTGGATTCTTTATTGCCATCTGGATGAGTTTTGAAAAATTCCATTTAGGATGGGAACTTACCTGGCCTTGGCTGAACTTAGGTAATGTATTTTCAGATTATCCAAAGCTAATTCAATGGTATGATACTCTAGGAGCAACCGGAGGAAGCTTCTGGATTCTTCTTATCAATGTTTTAATTTTCTATACTGTAAGAACATGGGAAGCCGGAAGAAAGAAAAAAGATTTGATTAGAAACTCATCCATTGTAGCAGGTTTAATTGCTATTCCGATGATTATTTCAATTATTAAGTACAATAATTTTAATGAAAAACCATCAGGACAGGTCAATGTACTGATGCTGCAACCCGATCTTGATCCTTACGCAGAAAAATACTCTAAGGATAGTTTAGCCATTGAACAGGACCTTCTTAATCTTGCGGAAAAAAACTCTACCACAAAAATAGATTACTATATTGCTCCGGAAACAGCGCTTCCCGGAAGAGGCTCTATTTCTGAAACAGCTTTTGAAAAGAGTTTACTTTTAAATAATATCAAGGATTTTTTATCCAAACATCCGGGTTCTGTCTTTGCAACAGGAATTTCTTCACATCGTTTTTATTTTGATCCTGCAAAAGTACCCAATGAAGCCTATCAAATTAACCCAGGGGTATGGGTGACAAGCTACAATACATCTATTCAGCTTGCTCCTCAGCAAAAGGTACTGGCCTACCACAAAGGAAAACTTGTTCCGGGTGTTGAAATCTTCCCTTATATGAGTGTTCTTAAACCTATTCTGGGTGATGCAATGCTTAATCTGGGCGGAACGGTAGCTTCCTTGGGAACAGATAAAGAAAGAATTGCTTTTTCCAATCCTTACAATAAAGGGAAAATTGCTCCTATTATTTGCTATGAAAGTATCTACGGTGAATTTGTAACCGATTATGTTAAAAAAGGAGCTAACTTTTTAGGAATTATGACCAATGACTCCTGGTGGGGAGTTACTGAGGGACACAAGCAGCTTTTATCCTATGCTAAATTGAGAGCCATAGAAACCCGAAGAGAAATTGCCCGTTCTGCCAACAGCGGAATTTCAGCACACATCAATGCAAAGGGTGAAATAGTGGCGGATACCTTCTATGGTGACCAAACTACTCTGTTTGCCAAGGTAAATCTTTACGAGAACATGACGTTTTACTCAAGAGCGGGAGATCTTCTCTCGAGATTTTCAATCTTTGCCTTAGGGTTTTTATTGTTTTATTTTCTGATTAAATGGTTTCAAGCTAAAATGAAGAAAGCATAGTCTTACCATAGTAATTATACTCGCTTTACAGCATATAATATAAGAATCTGCGTTATCCGCCAGATTTGCGATAGAAATATAAGTTCTCGCAGATTTTGCAGATAACGCAGATTTTTTTTTAGAAGAGATTGAATTCTTTCTTTATTTTAAAATACCAAAAGATTCACTAAATAAAAAGAGAAAAGCCAGCTGGACGTCTGGCTTTTCTCATGATAGAATGATTCAGTTATTTAATTGTAAGTTTTTTCGTGGTTATTTCGTTTTTTATTTTCAGTTTTAATAGATATACTCCTTTGGGTAAATGAGAGACATTAATAGATTGGTCTCCATTTAAAATGACATTCAGCTTTCGTCCATCCATTGAATACACTTCAGCTTCAGAAACCTTTTCACCTTTAATATAAACTTTATCAGAGGTTGGGTTTGGATAGATAACAAGTTGTTTTTCTGTATTGATATTATTTTCTTTAGTTGCCAGTGTACCTACGGTAGAAATATCTGAATATACCTTTGAAGCATCAATGGTTCTTACACTCCAGTATACATTCTGTACAGACGGATCTAAATCCAGAAACCATGACGGTGTTGTTACTACATATTTAGCAATGTCATGCGCACCCTGAGTTGATCCCACCTTAATTTCGTAGCGCAGGGCATTAACAGGAGTTTTATCATCTGTTGCACCACTCCACGTAAAATTGAACCTGTTTCCGTTTCTTGTCAGATTAAGATTGGTGGGAGCTGTTGGCTTTGCATTTGTAGCTGTGGAATTATTTTTAAAAGCTTTTGTGAGTGATGGCAATCCTGAATCTGACCAATCAAACCCGCCTAATACAACATCTAAGTGGTTATCATTATTAAAATCAAACAATTGAACCATTCCCGGACCTCCCAATTTATAGATACCTGTTGCGGTTCCTTCTGTAAATGTCTGGCTGGCCGGATTATATAAATAAGTCTTTACAACTGCATTATAGTTGATATCACCGGAGATGATAAAATCATAATATCCGTCATTATTCAAGTCTCCTACACTTAATGATGCGTCAGAAATCTCAGCAGGGCTGATTTGTTGAGTAACCAATGTACCTGTTCCATCATTCATTAAAATGGCAAAATAAGGATCATCATTAGGATCTTTACCCGCCACTACAACATCCTGAAAACCATCTGCATTGAAATCTGCAACCTCAAGTTTTCCGGATATCAAAGAATCCAGAGATTGTGTATCAACCAAAGTTCCCCCCTGATTCATATATACCTTAGATACAGGATCTCCGTTGATATCAGATCCAATTACAATAAGATCCAAAAGATGATCATTGTTTAAATCTACTACCTTAAAGCTTCCGTTTTGAGTTCCGTTAACCCAGTTTTCAGTTACTTCAAAACCAGTTCCTGTATTTCGGTAAAAATCTAATGTATTATTAAACTCCCCGCTACCATGGGCAAATTGAGTTCCATTAATTGCATAATCCTGCTTTCCGTCATGGTTGAAATCAAAGACTTCCATAGAACCATAGATTTTCCCGGGAAGCTCTTGCTGTTTTACAAAACCTACTCCGGTATTTTTAAATCTATAATGCTTATAGTTCACAATATCCATATAGCTAAGCCCTGTAGAGACTATATCCATTAACCCGTCATTATCAAAGTCAATAAATTTCACGTCTCCCAAATGCGTCACATCTCCACCAAGATCAGTGTAAGGCTGAAATGTTGTTCCATTATTCTGATAAACTTCGTTATAGGTAGCATCGGGCTGTCCGTCTCCATCAGAATCTATTGCTCCGGTGACTACAATATCCAGGGTGCCATTATTATCGATATCAGCAATATCAGAAGCTGAAAAATAAAAATTATTCATCCCGGTCTGTATCTCACTGAAGCTTTGCGCTGCCAAGCCTACAGGAAACATAGACAATAGAAAGTAAATTCTCTTCATGTTATTCTTATTTAGATTAATTAAAAACAAAGATAGAATATTAAATTTCTTTGTTAAAAAAAAGCCTGTATGAAATATATCAGCAGGGATTTTCGGCTATATCCCAGAAATTCGGGTATTTTAAAAAATCAATATTATTAATCAGCCACTTATTTGCAAATATTTTCCAAAAGATTTGTCTATCTAAAAAATTCTTCGTTATTTTGCACTCTCAAATATTATACAAATAAGAACATCGAGATATGTCAAGAATTTGCCAAATAACAGGAAAGCGTGCAATGGTTGGTAACAACGTTTCTCACGCTAATAACAAAACGAAGCGTCGTTTTGAAATTAACTTATTAGAGAAGAAGTTTTACCTTCCGGAGCAAGATAAGCACGTTACACTGAAAGTATCAGCTCATGGATTGAGAGTGATTAACAAGATTGGAATCGAGGAAGCTATTGAAAGAGCTACTAGAAACGGATTGATTAAAAAGAATTAATAAATCATGGCAAAAAAAGGAAATAGAGTTCAAGTAATCCTTGAATGTACAGAGCACAAAGAAAGCGGTATGCCAGGAATGTCTAGATACATTTCTACAAAAAACAAAAAGAACACTACAGAGAGATTGGAATTAAAAAAATACAATCCTGTTCTTAAGAGATCTACCCTTCACAAAGAAATCAAGTAATTTATAAATAATAATTTACCATGGCAAAGAAAGTAGTAGCAACCCTACAAAGCGGTCAGTCTAAAAAGATGACTAAAGTGGTGAAAATGGTTAAGTCTTCTAAATCAGGAGCTTACGTTTTCGAAGAAAAAGTAATGAATGCTGATGAAGTAGATGGTTATTTGAAAAAATAATTAATACTTTATTTACAATATAAAAAACTACTCATATTTTGGGTAGTTTTTTTGTTATCTTTGTTCACCAGATTATTAATCAGTGAAATATGAAAAAAATTCTAATTCTGGCCTGTACAGTAATTTTTCTATTTTCATATAGTCAGGAAACAATGAATACGATAGAATATAAAAGTTCTTCAAAAGTTTTCAACATTCAGGGATTATCACAATCAGTAAGTATTGATTGTGGAAGTTCCAAAATGATTTTATTATCTGGGCAGGTTCCTCTGGATTCAGCAGGAAATCTGGTGGGAAAGAATGTAGAGGAACAGACACAGCAAATTTTCAATAATATTGAAAATATTCTGAAAGAGTACGGAGGTACAGGAAAAGATATTGTGAAGCTTGTGATTTTCGTCACAGACATATCAAAAACTCCTGATTTCAGAAAAGTAAGAGACAAACATGTCAATCTTCAAAACCCTCCCGTAAGCAGCCTTGTAGAGGTAAGCAAGCTTTTCAGAGATGATGTCCTGATAGAGGTAGAAGCCACAGCAGTAATTAAAAACAAAAGATAAGAACAAACTAAAACTATGAGTTGGTTTAAAAATATTTTCAAAAAAGAAGAAAAAGAAACCTTAGATAAGGGGTTGGAAAAATCCAGTCAGGGATTCTTTGAAAAAATGACGAAGGCCGTTGTCGGTAAAAGTAAAGTAGATGACGAAGTTCTGGATGATCTTGAAGAAATACTGATTGCATCCGATGTAGGCGCTTCTACCACCATCAAGATCATAGAAAGAATTGAAGAACGTGTATCCCGCGATAAATATGTTGGGGTAAACGAACTGGATAAAATTCTTCGTGATGAAATTGCTGGTCTTTTGCTTGAAAACCCTCACGCAGGAACAGGAAATATCGACACTTCCAAAAAACCCTATGTAATTATGGTAGTAGGGGTAAACGGTGTTGGAAAAACAACAACCATTGGAAAACTGGCTCACCAGTTCAAATCTGAGGGTAAAAAAGTAGTTTTAGGAGCTGCTGATACCTTTAGAGCTGCTGCCGTTGACCAGCTTACCATCTGGAGTGAAAGAGTGGATGTCCCTATCGTAAAACAAGGAATGGGTTCTGACCCTGCCTCTGTAGCTTTTGATACAGTACAAAGTGCTGTTGCCCAAAATGCAGATGTTGTCATTATTGACACCGCAGGAAGACTTCATAATAAAGTCAACCTGATGAACGAACTTTCCAAAATCAAGAGAGTAATGCAGAAAGTAATTCCTGATGCGCCTCATGAGATCCTATTGGTTCTTGATGGTTCTACAGGACAAAATGCATTTGAACAAGCCAAGCAATTTACAGCAGCTACTGAAGTGAATGCACTGGCGGTAACAAAGCTGGACGGAACAGCAAAAGGAGGAGTTGTTATTGGAATCTCAGACCAATTCCAAATTCCGGTAAAATATATAGGTGTAGGCGAAAAAATGCAGGATCTACAGCTTTTTAATGGTACGGAATTTGTAGACTCATTCTTCAAGAAGAGATGATTTATGTCATGTTTTCCCTTATATTAGCAAAACAAATCAATAAATATTAACAATTAAAATCTTAAAACTATGGGAATTTTAACTTGGATCATATTTGGTCTTATTGCGGGAGCCATTGCTAAATTAATAATGCCTGGTACTCAAGGAGGCGGATGGCTAATAACAATTATTCTGGGAATTATAGGAGCTTTTGTTGGGGGATTTATAGGAAATTTTCTTGGCTGGGGAACAGTAGACAGTTTTGACTTCAGAAGTATGCTACTTGCCATAGGGGGATCACTGATTGTCCTTTGGATTTACGGAATGGCTACAAAGAAAGGTTAATCAATATTATTAAAAAATAAAATCCCGGATCTGAAATTCAGATCCGGGATTTTCGTTCAATATAATTTAGTTAGTTGTTGATTCTAATCTGGTAAGGCATTTCCATTTTCACTTCAGACTGCAGCTTCTTGTCTGTAATCTGCTGTAAAATCTCATAGTTAGATTTTCCTATTTTACTCTTAATGATTCTCGCGGAAACATCTTCTTCGTTCAGGTCCTTAAAGATCTGCTCGAAAGGAGACATTTTCTTAGGGAAAGACTCAACCTGGTATGCTGACTTTAATCCTGCTTTCTGCGCAGCAAACTTTACAGCATCATTCAGTGTTCCCAGCTCATCCACTAATCCTATTTGCTTAGCACGAACCCCACTCCATACTCTACCTCCACCTACATTATCGATCTCTTCAAAAGTTTTCTTTCTGTTTTGAGTAACAAAATGTACAAATCTTTTATATGTACCCTCCACACTTTTCGTCATCATATTTACTCCGTAGGGCGTTACTCCATTCAAACCTGAATAATACATAGAATTAGCATTAGTAGAAACCACATCTGCACGAATTCCATTCTTGCTGGCAATATCCTTATAATAAGGCAACACTCCGAAAACTCCGATAGAACCGGTAAGCGTATTAGGCTCCGAATAAATCTTATCTGCAGCCATTGCTACATAATATCCGCCTGAAGCAGCATAGTCACCAAATGAAACTACCAGTGGCTTTTTCTTCTTCAGCTGTTGTAATTCAAATAAAATTTCATCTGAAGCATTTGCACTTCCTCCCGGAGAGTTGATTCTAAGAACCACCGCCTTCACTTTATCATCATCCTGAAGTTTTTTAATGTACTTTACATATTTTTCAGAATGGATGTCGTTATACTGATCTCCATTGTTGATAGATCCTGACGCATACAATACAGCTACCTTTTCACCGGATTTATCCTCATCTTCGTAAGAACTGATATAATTAGTCAAAGAGATCTTATTCAGCTTTTCCTTATCTGTTAAACTTAATTTAGCTTTAAGCAGATCTTCATATTCTGTTTTTTGAATAAGTTTATCCGCAAGCTTATATTTTAATCCCTGCTCCGGAATCATTCCATACAAACTGTCAACAATCGTTCTGAACTGAACTGTATCAATCTTTCTTGATGCTGCCATTTTATAGGAAGTATTTTTCCAAAGATCATTCAATAGAGTACTTAGCTGTTCCTTATTTTCCGGGGAAATATCATTTCTTAAAAATGGCTCCACCGCAGATTTAAATTTCCCGTGACGAATCACTTCAATCCCAATTCCATATTTATCAGCAAAGTCTTTAAAGAATGTAACTTCAGTAGCAAGTCCCTTCAATTCTATTCCTCCCGCAGGATGCAGATAATATTTCTCCGCTACCGACCCTAAGTAATAAGCAGATTGAGAAACCCCGTTACCATAAGCATAAACAAATTTTCCACTTTTCTTGAAATCCTCAATAGCATTTCTAAGATCATCAATCTGTGTTAAGCCTGAATTCAGCTCATCAGCCTCAATACTGATTCCTTTAATATTATCATCAGTCTTGGCTTTATTAATAGCTTCCAATGCATCATATAGAAGAACACTCTTATTCTGATTACTGATACCGAATAGTCCCATCTCTTCTTCCGTAGGGCTGTCTATTATGTTTGTCTTTAAATTAATCGTAAGAACCGAGTTCTTTTTCACAGCAACAGCCTTATCACTTCCCATAGAACTGAACACAATCAACATAATGAAAAAGATGAAAAATACAGCGCAAAGTATAACTATAGCTACTATATTTGCCAAAACATTTTTAAAGAAACTTCTCATAAATTCAATCAATTTTCTAATATGTCGCAGCAAAAGGTAGTTTTGTTACTAGGAAGTAACCTTGGAGATCAAAAAAAAAATATAGAGCTTGCTTTACAGAAAATAAGTACCGCTGGAAACACCATTTCCCAAACCAGCGAATTTTTAATGTCTGATCCTGTAGAATTTGTCAGTTCCAATATTTTTTGTAATATTGCAACAATAATATTCACGCATCTTTCACCAATTCAATTGCTTGATTGTATTAAGAAAATTGAAATTGACATGGGAAGAATTAATGATTCAAAAGTATCAGGAGGCTATACAGATAGAGTAATAGATATTGATATCATTAAGTACAATGAATTAAACTTTAAGTCAGAAAGATTAGAAATCCCTCATAACAAACATCTTTTTGAAAGGGATTTTTCAAGAGTATTATTAAAAGATTTTATTTAAAACATAAAACATATTGTATGAAATTAGGTTTATTATTATTGGCTACTACCTTGCCAATTGCAGCTTTCGCGCAGAATAGCAGTACTACAGTAACCTCTTCTACTGAGTATCCTAATACTTTTTCCTCAGGTTCCGCTAATGTACAAACTTTCAACAACAAAGCCAGACGTTTCAGAGACTGGTCTATTTCAGTTGGTGGAGGTCCCGCATTTATGGTACACTCTGATCTAAAATCCCTTCGCAAGGATAAGACCAACTGGGGTTACAATGCTTATATAAGTGTTGATAAGCAAATTTCCCATACTTTTGGCTTAAGCTTAATGTATACGAGAGGAGAGACAAAGCAGACAGGTCAACTTCCTGGTACAGCCGGCCAACTTGCCGGAGTAGGTACTGCAACAACTCAATTTGACCAAATTGCTCTAATGGGAGATATTAACTTCTCTAATCTTTTGAGAAGAGTTGATAATCATTCTCCTTACAGATGGGCCATTCACGGTTATGCCGGTATTGGTATCCAAGGATTCAGAACGTCTTTACATGACAATGATGAATTCAGATGGAGCAATAGCCCAAAAAGAATTCCTTTATTTATCAAACAAGATATGGATATTAATTCCATATTCTATCAAGGAGGTTTAGGGGTAAAGTATAATGTTTCAAAACTTATTGACGTAGAAGCAAGAACCATGTACATTATCAGTGGTGATGATGAATTTGATGGCGGCGGATGGGCTGGTCCTGGTGACTATGAGCCAGGTTCAACAAGTTCGAAATATAATATGCTTAACGCCAGAAGATCAGACAATGCATGGACAGTAAGTTTAGGGGTATCTTTCAAATTAGGAAAACACCTATCTCACTTAGCATGGCATGATCCACTTCAGGAAGCATACTACAGAACCAGCGTTCTAGAAAATGCTACTACTGATCTTGTAGTTTGTGAAAAAGGAGACGCAGATAATGATGGAGTATGTGATGATTGGGACAGACAGCTTGACACTCCTGCAGGAGCAAGAGTAGACGGTGCTGGTGTTGCCTTGGATATGGACCTTGACGGGGTTATTGACCTTTATGACAAGTGTGTAACTGTTCCCGGACCTGTTGAAAACAACGGATGCCCAATTAAATAATAAAAAGAAGCTAAGAACTGCTTTTCAAAAAATCAAAATAAATAATACACGATGAAATTAAGTTTAGCAATTGCTGCACTGGCTTTGGCGATGCCTGCTATCAGCTATGCACAAGACTCTGCAGTAACCACAGATGGGAAGTATCCAAATACTTTTTCTTCTGGTTCTGCAAATGTTTCCCCTTTCACTCAACAATCAAAAAGGTTTAATGACTGGTCTATTTCTGCAGGGGTTGGAGTACCACTAATGCAGTCAGCAGATTTAACCTCTATCAAGAATGGTAACGGTAAAAACCTTTTTGGATACTCTGCTTATGTAAGTATTGATAAGGCAATTACCCATGCTTTTGGTATTAACTTACAATATGACAGAGGTGAAACAAGACAAGGATGGTTCAATACCAAGGATGCTGCACCTGACGCAACCGCTGTAGGCGCAAGAACTCAGTATGATGCAATCTCAATCTTGGGAGATATTAACTTCTCTAATCTTTTGAGAAGAGTTGATAACCATTCTCCTTACAGATGGGCTCTTCACGGATATGCCGGTGTTGGTACCATTGCGTACAGAGCATACCAGAAAGACATCAAGGGACAAAAATTAATGACTGAAATCAAACCTTTCCAACTTGGATCTATGTTTATGCAAGCTGGTGCTGGTTTGAAGTTTAAGGTAAACAGAAGAATTGACATTGAAGGTAGATTAATGTATGTTGTTACCGGTGATGATGAATTTGATGGTGGTGGTGACAAATACAGTGCAGTCAATAAACGTGAAGAACAAGTTTCTGATAACTTCTTCAATGCAACGTTAGGTCTTTCTTTCAAATTAGGAAAACATGAATCTCACTTAATGTGGCATGACCCACTTCAGGAAATTTATTACAAGCTTGATGTATTGGCTAATAAAAAGCAAGACATTGAAGTATGTAAGAAAGGTGATGCTGATAATGACGGAGTATGCGATGATTGGGACAGACAGCTTGACACTCCTGCCGGTGCAAGAGTAGATGGTGCTGGTGTTGCCCTTGATACAGACCTTGATGGAGTTATTGACCTTTACGACAAGTGTGTAACTGTTCCTGGCCCTGCTGAAAATAATGGATGTCCAGTGAAGAAAGATAATAAAGAGACTGCGATAGAAGTAGAAAAAACACTTAAGGATATCTACTTTAACTTTAATAAAGCAACGATAAGACCAGAGTCTAATAGTAAACTTGACTTAGCTGCTTCAATTATTAAGGAAAATGGTGGTAATTATCTATTAACAGGACATACCGATATCAAAGGTAATGCTGCATATAACCTAAGATTATCTAAAGAAAGAGCTGCTGCTGTAGTTGGAGCTTTAGAAACAAGAGGAGTAAATGATAATGCATTAAAATCTAGAGGTGTAGGTTCTGCAGAAGCAATAATACCTGCTTCAGCTTCAGATGCTGAAAGATTAGCTGACAGAAAAGTTACAGTAAGATTTATAGAAAGTTCTGAATGGGATTCTATTAAAAAGAAAGATTATGAAGATGCTCCTGTAAAAAAAGCTACTAAAAAAGCACCTGCTAAAAAAAAGAAAAAATAATTTCTTATTAAATACATAAACCGAAAAGAATTGTTCTTTTCGGTTTATTTTTTTTCTACTACGAAATATTTTACATACCTTTATATCATTTTCAGGGCAATATGTCCCAAATAAACAAGGTATTAGCATTGTTGATTTGAAAAAAAATAACACAAAATCACTTTTTAGCGTAAAAAATCATTTAATATAACTTAACTTAAAAAAATAACACTATGAAATTAAGTTTAGCAATTGTTGCATTAGCATTGGCTATTCCTACCGCCAGCTATGCGCAGCAAGACTCAACGGCAGTTTCAAATGGAAAGTACCCAAATACTTTTTCTTCCGGGTCTGCCAATGTTTCCCCATTTACCAATCAATCAAAAAGGTTTAATGACTGGTCTATTTCTGCAGGGGTTGGAGTACCACTAATGCAGTCAGCAGATTTAACCTCTATCAAGAATGGTAACGGTAAAAACCTTTTTGGATACTCTGCTTATGTAAGTATTGATAAGGCAATCACCCATGCTTTTGGTATTAACTTACAATATGACAGAGGTGAAACAAGACAAGGATGGTTCAATACCAAGGATGCTGCACCTGACGCAACCGCTGTAGGCGCAAGAACTCAGTATGATGCAATCTCAATCTTGGGAGATATTAACTTCTCTAATCTTTTGAGAAGAGTTGATAACCATTCTCCTTACAGATGGGCTCTTCACGGATATGCCGGTATTGGTACCATTGCGTACAGAGCATATCAGAAAGACATCAAGGGACAAAGTTTGATGACTGAAATCAAGCCTTTCCAACTTGGATCTATGTTTATGCAGACTGGTGCTGGTTTGAAGTTTAAGGTAAACAGAAGAATTGACATTGAAGGTAGATTAATGTATGTTGTTACCGGTGATGATGAATTTGATGGTGGTGGTGACAAATACAGTGCGATCAACAGACGTGAAGAACAGGTTTCTGATAACTTCTTCAATGCAACGTTAGGTCTTTCCTTAAAACTAGGAAAACATGAATCTCACTTAATGTGGCATGACCCGCTTCAGGAGATTTATTACAAGCTTGATGTATTGGCTAATAAAAATCAAGACATTGAAGTATGTAAGAAAGGTGATGCTGATAATGACGGAGTATGTGATGATTGGGACAGACAGCTTGACACTCCTGCCGGTGCAAGAGTAGATGGTGCTGGTGTTGCCCTTGACACAGACCTTGATGGGGTTATTGACCTTTACGATAAGTGTGTAACTGTTCCTGGGCCTGTTGAAAACAATGGATGTCCTACAACCACTACAGGAGCTGTAGTAGAAACAGAAACTAAATTAGAAGGAATTGAATTTGATTTAAATTCTGACAGAATTTTACCTTCAAATACTCCTATTCTAAACAATGCTGTAAATTATATCAACTCTTCAAACGGTTCTTATAACGTAGTAGGTGCAACTGATACAAGAGGTACTGATGCTTATAACAAAAAACTATCTGAAAGAAGAGCAAACAACGTTAAGAGTTATCTAATCAAAAACGGAGTTCAATCTGGTAAACTAAACGCAGTAGGTAAAGGTGAAACAGACCTTAAATACCCTGAGTGCGAACCAGCAACTAAATGCCCTGAATGGAAAAACAGAGCAAACAGAAGAGTATACTTCGAAGCTAAATAATAAACTTATTAATTTATTATACAAAAGTCACGCATTGCGTGGCTTTTTTTGTCATAATTCTTTCCTTATTTTTACATCATGATTTCTTCACAGGATTTTCAAAAGCTAAAATATGATACTCTTAAGTATTTCTGGGGTTACACAGGTTTCAGAGATTCTCAGGAAGAGATTATCAATGCTGTTATTAATGAAAAAGACACACTGGTACTACTTCCTACAGGTGCCGGGAAGTCACTATGCTATCAGCTTCCGGCTTTACTTAAGGAAGGAACCTGTCTGGTCATTTCTCCTTTACTGGCCTTAATGAAAGATCAGGTGAATCAGCTTAAGTTTAGAGGCATAGAAGCAGAATATTTATCCTCAGAACTTGACGAATATGATGCGGAGACCATTTATAACCGTTGTAAAGAAGGGCTTACAAAGCTTCTTTATGTTTCCCCGGAAAGATTGACCAACACCCAGTTTCTTCAAAACATAGAGGAAATTGAATTATCTTTCATTGCTGTAGATGAGGCTCATTGTATTTCAGAATGGGGACAGGATTTTCGTCCCAGCTACCAAAATATTAAAGGATTCAGAAGCAATAATCCTGAGATCCCTTGTCTGGCTCTCACTGCCACGGCTACTCCTAAGGTTCTTAAAGAAATTAAAAACAAACTTGAACTTAGAAATCCCACTGTATTTCAAAAAAGTTTTAAAAGAGACAATATCAAAATCTTTACAGAAGAGGTTTCCGATAAGTTTCAAAGAGTGCTTGATATTCTGAAGTATAATAACGATTCTGGAATTGTATATGTAAGAACGAGAAAAGAAGCAGAACTTTTAGCCGAGTTTCTCAAAAAAAACCAATTAAAGAATGTTGATTATTTTCATGCAGGATTAACAACAAAAGAAAAAAATACAAAACAAAACATTTGGAATAATAGCGATAACCAAGTCCTTATTTCAACCAATGCCTTTGGAATGGGTATTGACAAGGATAATGTACGATTTGTTCTTCACTACTCTCCTGCTCCATCACTGGAAAATTTTTATCAGGAGATTGGAAGATCAGGACGAGACGGAAAGGAAAGTTTTGCATTCATGTTATGGAATAAACAGGAGCTTCTGAATTTTGATCAGATCCTAAAAAATCAGATTCCTAATAAGGCAGAATTTTTAAAAATCATCAGCTACCTCTACTCTATCTTTCAGGTTGCAGAATTTGAGCTGCCAGAAAAAACATTTCAGCTGAATACAGTTGGAATACAAAACTTCACAAGATTATCCAAAGCAAAGATCAACAATGTTCTCAACTTCCTGCACAATCAGGAAATCATTTATTATAACGCCAACAAAAGCCTTTCATCTTTAGAGCTTTTCATCAAGGCGGATGAAATAGATCAATTGCCACAAAAAGATGCTTATTTTATAGAGCTTCTTCTCCGTACCATGTCCGGAATTACAACCCATAAGGTATTGTTCAGTGAACAACAGGTAAGTAATAAGATTGGAGTGAGTGTCCCATTAATCAAGGAACGTTTGAAAGAGCTTCAACAAAAAGATTATCTGGAGTATATAGATGGAGCATTATCCAGCATAAAGTTTTTAAAACCTCGCGATGAAAGGGTTATTCATAACGCCTATTGGAAACTTTTCGAACATATTCAAAGAAATAAGATCCAGAAATGGGAAGAAATGAAGTTTTACGTGGAAGACAATGATTATTGTAAAATGAAACTCATTCTTGCTTATTTTGGCGAAAAAAATTCCAAAAACTGTGGACATTGCTCTGTATGTGAGAAAAATAAACAGTCTATTTTTGGTAAAAATATATCTCAGCAGATCATCAATCTATTGGCCAAGAAATCTTCAACTATAGAAGAGCTTTCTGTACAGCTAAGTTATCATTCCAAGGAAAGTATTTTGGAAAACCTGATCTTTCTGCTGGATTCCGGAAAGGTAAGAATGTTGAATTTCAGAACATATGCTCTGAATCAGGGGTAATAAAATGTTGTGAAATTTTAAAAATTTAATTCTATTTCAACGACATATTTCAATCATGAAATCTGTAACTTCACTTAGTATATAACACGATCCTCTTTCTCAATTTTCAACTAAAAACTTATCTTTGTAGTATGAAATCATTGAAAGTCGTTTTTTTAGGAACTCCTGAGTTTGCAAAAACTTCATTGGAGGCTATTCATCAATCTCATCATAACGTGGTAGGTGTTGTAACTGTAGCAGATAAAGCAAGTGGCCGTGGGCAAAAGATTAACCAATCAGCGGTAAAAGTATATGCTGCAGAAAATAACATTCCTGTTTTCCAACCTGAAAAATTAAGAAATCCTGAATTTTTGGAAGAACTGAGAAAACTTGATGCCGATGTTTTTGTAGTGGTAGCTTTCAGAATGATGCCTAAAGTTCTTTTTGAAATGCCTAAAATGGGAACATTCAATCTTCATGCCTCTTTATTGCCTGATTATAGAGGTGCAGCGCCTATTAACTTTGCCGTGATTAATGGTGAAGAGAAAACGGGTGCAACAACTTTCTTCATTAATGAAAAAATTGATGAGGGAAATATTCTTCTTCAGAGCGAGCTAGAGATTCTGTCTGATGAAAACGCAGGAAATCTTCATGACAGATTGATGGAAATGGGTTCTGAATTGGTTGTAAAAACCTTGGACGGGCTAGCTGAGAATGCTATAGAGGAAAGACCTCAGCCACAAGTAGAACATCCGAAAAATGCTTATAAAATCTTTAAGGAAGATACTAAGATCAATTGGAATGCACCATCAAAAACGGTTCATCAATTTATCCTTGGAATGTCACCCTATCCTGCAGCTTTTACCACTTTAAAAATTGGCGAGGAAGAAAAAGGATTAAAAATATTCAGTGGTAAATTTGAAATTTCAAACCACGGGAAACATCCAGCGACCTTAGAGATTTCGAAAAATGAATTTAAAATCTATACCGAAGACGGGATTTATTATCCACAGGAGCTTCAACTAGAGGGTAAAAAAAGAATGAATGTGAAAGATTTCCTAAATGGTTTCAGAAACTTTGATGAAATAACTCTACAAGATTAAATACATACTTATTTAAATCTCAAAATAAAGAAAATTTTCAACCACTTTAGTTATTGTAAGAAATAAACTTTATACCTCTTAAAGTTCACTTATCATAACTAAGGTGGTTTTTTTGAATCAATTTCTATTGACAATTTTTCTACGAATTCTACTTATAAATTCCGGTGTTACTCCCAAATAAGCTGCAATCTGAATATTGGTAAGACGATGGGCAGTTTCTGAATAATCCTTTAAAAATTCAATATAACGTTCCTCTGAAGATTTACTTAAATTATCTATAATTCTCCTTTGCAACGCTATAATAGACATTTGAAACTTAAGCCTCATCAATCTTTCTACTTCCGGCATTTCCTGATATAATTTTTCTTTATTTTCCTTTGATATAAGAAGAATTTCACTATCCTCAAGAGCCTGAATATTTAGCTTTGAAGGAATACTATTGATAAAACTATCAATATCTGAAATCCACCAGTTCTCAATACCAAAATACAGTATCTGTTCAGAAGCATTTCGATCGGTATGGGAAACTTTAAAACAGCCATTGACTACAAATCCTTCAAATTCACAAATATGACCTTCCTTTAAAAGAAAATCCTTTTTCTTTATTTTTCTAAGAATAAATGCATTACAATATCTTTCCAATTTTTCATCTGAAATGTCCACATATTCCCGGACGTGCGTTTTTAAAGATTCTGTCATAATTCAAAAATAAAAAAAGGTTTAGAAAAATCCTAAACCTTATGTTCTATATGATAAACCATCAGTTACTGTGAACTCAATTCACCACTGATTATTTACGTATTATAATTGTACCAACTCTGTAACCTCTACATCATATCCTCCAACCTGAGGCTTGATATTAGGGTTTTGAGTGATTACTTTAAACTTATTAATTCCTAGATTCTTTAAAATCTGCGTTCCAATACCATAATCTCTATAGTTGTACGCTAAAGTAGGATGCTGCTCCTGCCCATCCTGATAGTTTAGGAACTGCTGAAGTTTTCTTAATGTATTTTCAGAGTTTGAAACGTTGTTGATGAAGATAATTGCTCCTTTACCAGCTTCGTTCACCATACCGGTTACTTTTTCCAATAAAGGTTTTTCACCATTATTCAATCTTGTTAATACATCAAAATAAGAATCCGAAGACTGAACTCTTACCAGAACCGGCTCATCTACTGTCCATGCTCCTTTTGTCAATGCAAAGTGGATCTGATCGTTAGAAGTCTCTCTGAATGCATAAAAATCAAAATCACCGTAGTGGGTCTTTACTTTTTTCTCTTCAAGTCTTTCAACAAGGTTTCCTTTTTTAAGCTGATAATGAATCAAATCTTCAATAGAAACAATCTTCATATCATGCTTTTGAGCAAAAGCGTGAAGTTCAGGTAAACGGGACATTGTTCCGTCTTCATTCATAATCTCACAGATTACCCCTCCTTCTTTTAATCCTGCTAAATGCGTAAGATCAATGGCAGCTTCTGTATGTCCTGCTCTTTTTAATACTCCTCCTTTTCTGGCACGAAGCGGGAAAATATGGCCCGGTCTCATAAAATCTGTAGGCTTGGACTTTTCATCCATTAAAGCTAAAATAGTTTTTGCTCTGTCACCTGCAGAAATACCAGTGGAAGTTCCATTACCCAGAAGGTCAACAGATACTGTAAAAGCAGTTTCTTTAGGGTCACTGCTTCTGCTTACCATCACCTCAAGACCTAGTTCATCACATCTTTTTTCAGGAAGCGGCATACAGATTAGTCCTCTTCCATAAAGTGCCATGAAGTTAATAATTTCAGGTGTTGTCAGCTCTGCTGCACAAAGAAAATCTCCTTCATTTTCTCTATCTTCATCATCTACTACTATGATTATTTTACCATTTTTAAGGTCTTCAATAGCCTCTGGAATAGTATTTAATTTAATATCAGACATTTTTACTTTTTATTTTTGCAAAGATACTCATAAAAATAAGCATCTGCCAATTAATATGAATGGTTTATTACGCTTTGAATAGAGAGTTCACAGCATCTCTTAAAATCTCGTAGGATCTTAATCTTTTCTGATGATCATAAATATGTGAATTGATCATCAGCTCATCAACATTGAATTTTTCCTGAAAATCCTTAAGCTTTGCCTGAACTTCTGCCTGATCTCCGATAAAAGTATATCTCAGCTTCTGCAAAACCATAGATTTTTCCATTGGAGACCAAATATCATCCATGTCATCTACCGGTGGTGCAAAAGGTTTTCTATCATTTCTTACGATATTGATAAATGCCTGAAATAAAGTAGTGGAAATTCTATGGGCTTCTTCTGAAGTTTCGGCTGCTACTCCATTTACACAGGCAATGATATAGGGTTCGGCCAGATATTTTGACGGTTCAAAATGTTCTCTGTAAATTTTAAAAGCCATTTCCATCTGTTCCGGAGCAAAATGACCTGCAAAAGCATAGGGCAGACCAAGCTCTGCAGCCAGCCATGCACTGTCTGTACTCGATCCTAAAATATAAATAGGGATATCCAATCCCTCACCAGGAATA
The DNA here is from genome assembly GCF_003020585.1 of Chryseobacterium aurantiacum. GTDB lineage: Bacteria > Bacteroidota > Bacteroidia > Flavobacteriales > Weeksellaceae > Chryseobacterium > Chryseobacterium aurantiacum. The sequence goes on along the minus strand of NZ_PXUE01000001.1, from coordinate 454,155 downwards.
GCACGAACCATCGCATCAGAATTTTCCCTGGAAAAATATCTTTGGAGTTCCAAAATTTGTCTTGGAAACTGTTCATTAATGATCGCTGGATTTCTCCCTAGTGCCTGCGCTGTTAAACCATCAGTTCCGGGCGCTCTTCCTACCCCAAGATCAATTCTTCCCGGGAAAAGAGACTCCAGTGTACCAAATTGTTCAGCAATAATCAGAGAACTGTGATTCGGAAGCATTATTCCTCCTGACCCTACTCTTATTTTTTTTGTTCCATTGGCAATAAAACCAATTAAAACAGAGGTAGCAGAACTGGCAATGCTTTCCATATTGTGATGCTCAGCCAGCCAAAATCTTTTATAGTCTAAGTTTTCAGTGTGATTGGCTAAGGACAGACTGTCCTGAAAAGTATCATGAATGCTTTTATCTTGCTTTACCGGTGCAAGATCTAAAACAGAAATTTCAAAATTTTTCATATTGAGAAGCTAATTTTCAAAAGGTGATACGGAATCTCCTTTATTGATTTCATAATTCTAAATTGGGTTTTTAAAAACCAAACAAATTTAAAACATAAAAACTGCATTAGTTACTTTTTGTAATTGATAGGATTGATTGCTTAGTTCAGGGAAAAACTATTGAAATTCAATTTTTATTTAACCTATTTTACTTATACATTTTCAAGCTTAGCATTTTTAATTCATTTTGTATATTTGGAACCTGTAGAAAAAATCAAAAAACGTCAAATCAATTGAAGAAAACCATGACAAATTCAGAATCCAGAATTGATTTTATCATGAAAGAGTCAGAAGCTTCAATAGAGGACAGAAAATCAATTCACAATAAGAATACAGGAAAGAATAAAATTAAACTGACAAAATCCCAATATGAAGAAACTTCTATTCTGTGGAGACTGTCCCGATTTCTAAAAATGGAGGAAGATAACGGAATTGATTTTCAGTATAGGTCTTCAAGCACTCAATTGACTAGTGGGTTATCGCATGAACCTATTCTATCGTTACTCAACTCAAAAGCTGTATTTGAAAGTTATCAACCGAAAGAAAATGATTCTTTATTGATATGGATAGAGTATAAATATGCTGAAATCAACAAAAAGCCCCGACCTTATATTGGGAATTATATATCTTTTATCTATCATCATGAATGGACATTGAATAATGGATTTGATTCTATTTACGGTGATTATGAAACCTTATGTGAGGGAGAAATAAAAATTTCCTAACCATTATCTTTATTATATTTGAAAAACTAATATTATATAAACTTATGAAAGAAGAAGTAAAATTCAAAAGAAGAATATTTAACATAGACAATCACCCTTTTGAATTATGGATCAATACGAGTGTAATGGATGACCCTAATAAAGGTGACTTCAGCTGGTGTTGGCGTGTTGAGCTGCAAAAATTTGATGATGTTGAAAACGATGAAGCCCATCTTCAGCAATTAATGATTGAAATTGTCCAGAGAATAATGGCTATTTCTAAGATTAAAGTCACAGCAATTACTCTTCACAAAAATCGATACGAAATCATCTTTTATGCAAAAGAAGAGGATTTAAAAAATATCGCGGGAGAATTTATTGAACTTCCTCAAGAAATTGAAGACAGAGAAAAGAGATTTATTGGATATCATTCAAAAAGAGATCAAAACTGGGAAAATGTAAAACTTTATTTTGAAGCAATGACTAGAAAATAATAGTGATTTTATTTTCATAAAAATATAAGAGATTTTGACAGTAGCCAAAATCTCTTTTTTATTATTTACAATTTTTATTTACTACGCAAGAAACTAATAATCATCAAAAAACACAATATTTTAACACATATAATTCATTGATAAGAGAAATAAATTATTATATTAGTATTAAAATTTAGCCACACCACATTTGACACCATTTTAAAAATATTAATATGAACAGACAACATAATGACTTATTTTCTCAGAAGACACTGACTAAAAGAACAATCTTCATGAGTTTTATTGTTGCAGCTACTTTAATTTCTTGTAGTAAAAATAATGAAGAGATAGCAGCAGAAGCACAAACAACGGCTTCCAATATGGAAAATGTTATAAAAGGCCAATTGAATGGTCAGGAGATTAATTATGAGAAAAAAAATGGGATGAATTTCTTTCAGGGAGATATCGTTCTTACGGACCAGCAATTAACAGAGGGAGGTTCATCCAATAAAGGAGGGGCCAGTTTTTCAAGATGGCCGGGAGGTAAAATTTATTATACTGTTGCAAGCAACATGGGTTCTATCAACGTAAATAAAATCAATACCGCTGTTAGTGAGTATAATTCTAAAACCAATACCCAATGGATTCCCCGCACCAATCAGAGTAATTATGTAGAATTTATTTTCGGAAGTTCATCCGGAGCAGATGGATGGGCACATATAGGTTATCAGGGCGGAAAACAGACTGTTTCTTTGGATCAATACATTTCTGTAGGATCAGTCATTCATGAAATGGGGCATACAGTAGGGCTTTATCATGAACATTCCCGTAAAGACAGGGATCAGTATCTTAGTATTCAGTGGAATAATATTCAGGATGGACAGGCCTATAATTTCAATATCTACAACTCAGGAACAGACATAGGTCCTTTTAATATTAATTCAGTAATGATGTATTGGCCAAATTCTTATTCTAAAAATGGACAACCCACCATCAAAAGAGCCAATAATACCACCTTTACATATAATAGAACCGGCTTTACAACCGGAGATATCAACACCATCAATACGATGTATCCATAATATACAATATCAAAGACTTAAAGCAGGAAAAGAATTCTTTACGAATTCTTTTCCTTTTTATAATTATAATGATTGATCAAAATTCTGATCTCATTAAACTCAAAATTGCTTGGCAATGCATTCTTCCATTCGGTTAAGGTTTCGTGTGGATTTTTATAGAACTCTGTTTCAAATGCCTTGATTTTATCGGAAACAATTACTCTTGAGATATCCAGCAATCCCTGCTCTGCAAACTTCGCAAGATGCCCGATAACGGTTTCTTTTACCAATCCCCTTTCCAAAGCAATTTCCCCAATGGTTTTACCTTGTTCAAATAACTGAAAGGTTAAAACCTGTGATGGAACTTTTGCTATTTTCAAACTGACTTCTTTATCATTCTTTTCGTCTAAAAGCTTTGTGTCGAGAAGATGAATTTCTTTCAGACTATTTAAATATTCTTCAATATCTTCCAGCCAGCCTTTGAATTCTTCATTGTATTGTTTCAGACCTTTTGCACCTTTTATTTCAGCATAAAATTCTTTTAGCGGATCGAAGATTTTATTTCTTGTTTCAGTAAAAAAGAAGTTAACGGCTCCTTTAGACTTGCTCTCAATCTCTGTCCATTCTTCTTTTTGTTCAATGAAATTATTGACTTTCTGAAAAATTATTCTTTCTAACTTTTCGAAGATTTTCCCAAGATTGGTTGCTTCATGTTTCAATTGAAGATAAAGTTGATTGGTCTTTGCATGATCAATATTTTTAGTAACAATGGATAGTTTATTCCAATCCTCAACTTCTTTTAAAAACCACTGACAATCCACAGTACGAAGCACTTTTCTGATGCTGTAATCATATTTTTCCTGATTCAGAATAGATTCTACATGATCATTCGCCACTGTATCTGTATGGAAATGCAAAATTCTATTATCCTTAAAGATTACTTCAGGAGTAATTTTTGATTTTAAAACAATTCCCTCAAGTGTTCTACAACGCGATAATGCAACATATACCTGGCCAGCCGTAAAGCTTTTTCCTGCATCTATAATTACTTTATCAAATGTTAATCCCTGACTTTTATGGATGGTAACCGCCCAGGCTAGTTTAATAGGAAACTGTTCAAAGCTTCCCAAAACTTCTTCCTTGATGGTTTTATCGGTATCCAGAAAATATTTTTTCTGTTCCCAGGTTTCTCTTTTTACTGTAATTTCTCTTTCATTTCCATCCAGAACTACACGGATTTCATTTTCATCAAGACCGATAATCTCACCCAATTTACCATTGAAATATTTTTTTTCTCCGGAAATATCATTTCTGATAAACATAATTTGGGCACCAATTTTCAATTCTAAAAACTGTTCATTGGGAAATTGATTTTCTTTAAAGTCTCCTACCAGTTTCGCTTCGTAGGTTTGAGCATCAACTTTTATTTCTGTTAATTTCTCCTGATTAATCTCATCCGCCATTTTATTATGTGAACACAGATAGACATAGGATTCCTTACCCATGTCAAAATCAGGATCATATCTTTTGTTGAGATGATCAAAGTCTATATTGGCTACATCACCATCACGAATAGCATTCAAAATCTCCAGAAATTCTTCATCAGACTGTCGGTAGACCTTTGTCAGCTCAATAGTAACAATCGGGATATCCTTTATGGCATGACTATCGAAAAAGAATGGCGAATTGTAATACATTTTCAGAATGTGTTCATCTCTCACCACTGGCGGAAGCTGAAACAAATCCCCGATGAACAGCATTTGAACTCCTCCAAACCTTTGATTATTTCTTCTTATAAATCTTAAGGAAAAATCCATCATGTCCAGAACATCCGCCCTCAACATGGAAACCTCATCAATAATGATAATCTCAACCTCTCTTAAAAGTTTGAGTTTATCCTTTCTATATTTGAAATGGGGCATCAGATCGGCAATATTATTTGCCAAACTGGTATCTATTCTTTCAGTCGTAGGTAAGAATGTTCTCAGCGGCAATCCAAACATGGAGTGAATGGTCACCCCTCCTGCATTAATTGCAGCAATACCTGTAGGAGCAATTACAACATGCTTCTTCTTGGTTCTTCTTACAAAATCATTAAGAAACGTTGTTTTCCCCGTTCCCGCTTTCCCGGTAAGGAAAACACTTCTATTGGTGTACTCTATTAAGTCAAAAAAATGATTGTTCATCGTTGTCAAAAATACGGAAATGAATTTGAATTTCTTACCTTGGCATAAGTTTTGAAAATTCTTAAAAAGAAAAAAGTCTATTGTGAAAAAATTTTTACTCTACATTCCGGCAGTAGTATTCTGTACTACAACAACCCTGATTTCCTGTAATTCATCGAAGAATCTTAATACCAATCTTCCCGTAGATATTGCCAACCGTCCTGCTGATGAGGACAGTCAAAAATATGATCAGGCTCAGCTGGATAGGTTAAAAGCCTCCATTGAATCTGAAGCTACCGGAGAAAAATGTACCAATGCCAGTGAATGGACATTTGCTGCAATGGGAGTAAAAGCCTGTGGTGGACCACAACAATACATTGCGTATCCTAAAAAGATTGAATCCAGTATTCTGCCAAGGATCAATGAGTATACGGATAAAGTAAGGGTTTTTAATGAAAAATATAATATTACGTCTGATTGTATGGTGATTACACCTCCAACTTCTCTGAAGTGCATCCACGGAAAAGTAAGACTTATCACTCCTGATGATAATTAAAAATAAAGCAAAGGTTCTATAATCAAATCAACAAAAATCCCGGTCTTAGGACCGGGATTTTTACCTATTTCTAAATGAGAATATAGCAAGGAAAGATAAGAGACTAATATTTATCATCTAAGCTTTAAATATTGAATCTTACATTTAAACCCTGATTCTACAATTCATAATCTTTTACGTTCTCTTTATACCAAGACGAATATTTCACATAGTTATCGGCAATTCTGTTTACTTCACCTTCCAGTAACTGAGCATTAATATCCTTGATTTTTTTAGCAGGAACACCTCCCCAAACTTCTCCGGACTTGATGTGGGTTCCCTGTGTTACTACTGAACCTGCTCCTACAATTGAATTTTCTTCAACCAGGCAGTCATCCATAACAATAGCTCCCATTCCTATCAAAACATTATCATGAATTGTACATCCATGAACAATTGCATTGTGCCCGATGGAAACATTATTTCCTATATTCAGGGGGTATTTTTGATAAGTACAGTGCAGCATTGCATTATCCTGAACATTCACTTTGTTTCCCATTTTAATATAATGAACATCTCCTCGAATTACAGCATTGTACCAAACGCTACAATCTTTTCCCATCGTAACATCTCCGATAATAGTAGCCGTTTCAGCTAAAAAAGTGTTCTCGCCGATCTGTGGGCTTTTCCCTAAAAGTTCTTTTATTAGTGCCATAGTTTTAATTTGAAAATTTGAAAATAAGCCTGTTTGAAAATTACGATTTACTCCATTTAATTTTTAGTATCTAACTTCTAAATTAAAGCGATAGCAAAAATCTAACTCTCAATTTTCAGCTTCTGACTTCTAATGCGTATTTTTGTATCTCAAATTTAACGAAAAAATGCGTACCGTACTTATAGAACCAACCGAAAACCCAAAAGTGATGAAATTTGTTGCAGATTACAACTTGATTCCGGGGTCTTTAGAATTGGACAGAACTTCAGATGTTTCAGAAATTCCTTTGGCACAGGAGCTTTTCAATTATCCGTTTGTGGAAAGAATTTTCATTACGGCTAATTTTGTAGCAGTAGCCAAGCAGGATACCATAGAATGGGAGCATGTAGCTGAAAGTCTGAAAAATGTAATTGAAGATGAATTATTGGCTAATCCTAGACTTTATCTTCAGAAGAAAAAAGAAATGTATCAGATCTATTCAGAGATGACACCTAATCCTAATGTAATGAAGTTTGTTTCCAGCAAGCTACTTATGGAGGGATTTGTAGAGGTAAAATCAAGAGAAGCAGCAACCGAAGTTCCTTTGGCAGCAGCTATCTTTAATGAGTTTGACTTTGCAACAGAGGTTTTCATTTCGGATAACTTTGTGGCAGTTACCAAAAATCATTCTGTGGAATGGCATGAAGTAATGAGTACTGTTCGTGCTCTTATCTCTGATTATCTTCAAAATGGTGGTGAAATTTCTAACATTGAACCTCAAAAACATGAAAATCCTGTTGAGAAGATCATCAATAGAGATTATACCGATGATGAGCAGAAAATTTCTGATATCTTAAATGAATATGTAGCTCCTGCTGTGGAAAATGATGGTGGAAAAATCTCCTTAATGGAATATGATGAAGCCAGCAAGACTGCAAAAATGCTTTTACAGGGAGCTTGCTCAGGATGTCCTAGTTCTACCGCTACTTTGAAAAACGGTATTGAGAACATCTTGAAACAATTTGTTCCTGATCTTGTAGAAAGAGTGGAAGCTGTAAACGGATAACAGACCTTTCATGATCTCCCAAAAGAAAATTCTGGTAATTGTTGGAAGTGCTACAAAGAACTCCAGCAATCAGAAACTGATGGAACAGGTATTGGAAAAGAATTCCAGTATTCATTTCGACAGGTATGATGATCTATCTATTCTTCCTCACTTTGATACGTCCTTAACTGATGTTGACACACCTGAGGAAGTAGTGAAGATCAGAGAGAGAGCATTACCCATTCGGCGGGGGTTATATTTTCTACTCCGGAATATATTTTCAGTATTCCGAGCAGATTAAAGAACTTACTGGAATGGTGTGTTTCTACCAATGTTTTCTTGGACAAGCCTGTGGCTTTTATTACAAGTTCTGCCAGTGGTGAAAAAGGTCATGAAGAATTATTATTGCTTTTAAAAACTCTTGGAGCAAAGACCAATGATAAACATCAGCTTTTGATAAAGGGGATAAAAGGTAAGTTTAATAATAATGGCAAGGTTGAAAGTAATACCTTTGCTAAAGTATCAAAATTAGTAACAGATTTCAACGATTCTGTTTCATAATTAAAATTAAAAACATTGAATAAAAAAGGAATTTTACTGGTTAATCTTGGATCTCCGAGGTCTACTGAGGTAAACGATGTAAAAGAATATCTTGACGAATTTTTAATGGATGAAAGAGTCATCGATTACCGTTGGATTTTTCGTGCTCTTCTTGTTCAGGGGATTATCCTGAAAACAAGACCTGCCAAATCTGCTGAAGCCTATAAAACGGTATGGACAGATCAAGGTTCACCATTGATCGTTATTACTGAAAAGATTCAGAAAAAACTTCAGAAAGTGGTAGATGTTCCCGTAGAAATTGGAATGAGGTATGCAGAACCAAGCATTGAAACCGGAATTCAAAAACTGGTGGATCAGGGTATCTCTGAAATTGTTCTTTTCCCTTTGTACCCTCAGTATGCAATGAGTACCACAGAAACTGTGATTGAAAAAGCAGAGGAAGTAAGAAAGAAAAAATTCCCAAAGGTGAAAATCAATTATATTCAGCCTTTTTACAATAGGGATATTTATATTAATTGTCTTGCAGAAAGTATTAAGGAAAAGCTTCCTGAAAACTTTGATGCGCTTCAGTTTTCTTATCATGGAGTTCCTGAAAGACATCTTTACAAAACGGATCCATCCAACACCTGTAAAATTGATGATACCAATTGTATCAACAGTCAGGTAGATACTCATAATGCCTATTGCTACAGACATCAATGTTATAAAACCACGGAAGCTGTGATCGCCAAAATGGGACTTCCAAAAGAGAAAACCATCGTTTCTTTCCAGTCAAGATTAGGAAAAGATAAATGGATTGAACCTTATACGGATGAAACATTGGAAACCATTCCTAAAAAAGGAGTGAAAAATCTGGCCATTGTTTGTCCTGCATTCGTTTCAGACTGTCTTGAGACACTGGAGGAAATTTCTGTGGAAGGAAAAGAACAGTTCATGCATGGAGGTGGAGAAACGTTCCAATATATTCCTTGTTTAAATGATGAAGACCGATGGATAGAAGTGGTAAAAACACTTTGCGAAGAAAAGCTGAATGATTTTTATTTGGTATAATTCATTCATCCAAAATATACAAAAAGGCCGCAGAATACTTCTACGGCCTTTTCTTCGGAATATATTAAAGTTTATTTTTTGATTAGATTTCCTGCAGTCTGTCCGTTCACTGTTACAATGTAAACTCCAGGAAGCATATTGGTTGGAAGCTGAATATTGATTTTATTAGCTCCATCCGTAAGGGTTACTTTTTCAGAGATTTCTTTTTTCCCTGTTAAGCTTACCAATTCTACTGTTCCTTTACCAGCTTTTCCGTCAAATGCAACCGTAAATCTGTCTGTTGCCGGATTTGGACTAATGGTATAAGGTGATTCTTTTGCTGCTGTTGCCACCAATCCTGCCGGAGAAGTACCACCACCAACACCTACAGCATTCCACGCATTGGTAACCTGGGTTACTTCATTACTACCTGCTCCGTATAAATCTGCAGCTGACTGTAGAGAATAAGTTCTCGCGTTAGCATAAGTAGATGTAGAAGTAAGATAAGTAGTTAAAGTTCTATAAGCAATTGCTCCCGCTTTATCTAGTCCGATTCCGGAAACATTATAGGCAAAACCTTTATCATTAGTTCCTGTACCTCCTGTTACCAATAAGTAATACCAGAAATTAAGAACTCCTGAATTGGTATGAACTCCACAATAGTCATTAGCCTGACTAGGGCTGGCACATCCTGAAGTGGTAGTAGCTTTCCAATAAGTTCCCAGATACGTATCCGGTTGGCTGTAAGCATTAGGATTTGCCATATTTCTGATCACATAGCTAAAATCTTCTCCCAGTGTCCAGCTTGCCTGGCTTGGTCTTGCCCATTTTTCTATGGTATTTCCGAAAATATCCGAGAAGCCTTCATTCAAAGCACCAGGTTCTCTCTGATAAACAAGGTTAGCTGTTTTGGAGGTCATCCCATGGGTAATTTCATGGCCACAAACATCCAGAGCGGTTAGAGGCTTACCTCCATTGGTAGAAGAACTTCCGTCACCGTAAGTCATTCTGGATCCATCCCAAAATGCATTAAAATAATTGGTAGAATAATGTACATATGATTTTATAGCAAAATTATTGTTATCAATACTTTTTCTTCCAAATTTTGTATAGAAGTAATCCAATGTCATTTCTGCTCCCCAATGAGCATCGGTAGCATATTGATCTTTATTGGTATTCACATTGTTCCATACATTGTCGGTATCTGTAAAATCTACTGCAGAAGCATAGCTTGTTCCTTTTTTCAAATTATAGGTCTCTACCGATGTTCCTCCGTTTCTACCCGTTTCTCTCAATCTGTAGCTTCCATTATAAGAATCTGCTACGATGCTTCTGCTTCCACTGTAACCTGTAGTGGCCGTTCCCGGAGTGTTTACATCTTGAATAATGGCATCTAACCCCAAGACTTTACCGTTCTTTGCATCTACAAAAACATATTGTCTGCTTAACGGTTTTTCTGCATAAATATCAAATTTATAAGCTAGTTTAAGGTCTTTTAAGCTTTCATCTGTAGGCTCTGAATAATAGACAATTTCAGCTTTAGGAGCAAAACTTGCCTTATCATCGCCGGATTCTTTTTTAATAAAATCTTCTTCTTCTTTATTTTGCCATTTGTATTTATCTGCTCCCACAAAGGAAAGGGCACTTTGCAATGCTGTACTTTCAGAAATATTGGATTTCTTTTCTATTCCCTGTGGAACATCAAGAATCCATTTTCCGGACTGCCCTACAATTTTGCCATCTTTAGTTTGTACAGCCATCATTCCGTATTCTACAGGAATTCCGTTGACTGTCTGTTGAAATCTGTGGGTTTCAAAACCTAAACCATCTTTTTCTAATCCAATCTTACGGGATTCTCCGGAAGAAAGTCGTTGAGAAGTTTCATTAAATAAAACCGGGCTTCCTTGAAAAGCTGGTCCATTTTTTTCAAATCTCATAAACTCTGCATGTAGTCCGCTTTTACCAGGAACTACTTTTGATGGTGTGTTTTGTCCAAAAGCGAAAGAACAAGCTGCAATACTTGCTGCTAGGATAAATTTTGTTTTCATAATAATATTGGTTTGATGTGAAAACGAATTTATAAATTTTTCACAACAAAATGATATATGTTTTAATTAAAATTCAATAGAAAATATAAATCATTAAACAAAACACAATAACGATTTTAAAAAGAAGAGAAATAATTAAACATAATTTTATTATTATTTATATTTTTCATTAATTAATTTAATAAAAATCAACTTTTTGTGAATTATTTTTTCTCGCTGTCCATGTGTTAAACTTGAAATATTTCTACAAATTAATTATTACGTAAAAAAAAAGGCTATCTCAATAGAGACAGCCAAAAAATATTTTATACAGTTTAATTAAAAAGGGAATTATTTTCTAATTGGAGTTCTGAATTCTCCATACCCTATTAAACCATCATAGTTTCTTCCAAAAGGAGCATAATATAAAAATGCCTGATAAAGGTTTTCCGTTTGCCAGAAATTTCCATTCACTTCACCAAAATCCAAAGGACCACTGCCCTGCTTCGTTGCTAAAATATAGTTATAAAACCCTTGCTTCAGGAAAATCTTAGCTACATATTGCTTACCTGCCGCGTCATATTGCATCTGGTTTTCTTTACTTGCCTGAAAATTATTGAAACCACCGAGAACATAAATTTCTTTATCTACGGGTTCTGATTCCAAATAAAAGTATACCCATGAATAATCTGCTTCCCTTTCTGCATCTCTTTCTCTTCCCAGATCATTTCTTCTGTAATACCAGGCTCCGTTTACGTCTGGCTGATATTGATAATTTAAAGGAAATGCCCACACCGGATGCAAATAGGTATAATTACCATCCTCCTTTACTTCTACTGCCCGAACCATATCTGCAGCAATAGTCATGTTTTTATTATCAAAATAATAGAATTCATTGTCTCCCGGAAAGGTAAGATTCATTTGCTGGAAAAGCATTTGATTTCCTAAAACAGTACTTGGTTTCTGATTAGAGATGACCATATTCGGGTTGTTATTCTGCATCACATTTAAGGAAATAGAATTAACATTAGAAGAAAGATCTCCTCCTTTTGGAGAGGCTTTTACTTCTATCCTTTGGTTCACATTAGGATTCTTTGCATCTGCAATTCTTGAAACATTCACTCCTACAGATGCAATGTCTTCTACCAGATAAAATCTTCTTTTGAAAAGAGGTTTATCTGCAGAATCCTTGTAAACAATCAATTCAAAATTCCCTGATACTTTTGGTTGTATCTTATCATTGGGAAACGTCAGCTTATAATGAGTATAAGCTTGTAATGTATTGAAAGAATACTGAAATTTATCTAGAAGTGCATTCATGCTTCCGTTGGCAAACTCTGTGAAGAAGAGGTTGTCATCATTCCAGTTTCTATCGTAATGTTTAATGGTATATCTATAGATCTCGCTGCCATTGGTAAGGTCATCAAAGCTCAAAACCAATTGTTCACCGAACTTTATTACCGGAGTTTCATCATTCGTCTGAGGGTTGAATAACTGGATACTTTGGATATTTTGTCCGTAAACCAGTCCACCCAGGGAGAGTAAAAGTATTCGCAAAGTTTTCATTATTACGAAGATAACGAAAAATAGCCATTTTCTTAATAATATCGTATTTTTGAATAAAAAATATTCAGATTATGCTTCAGATTCAAGGTTTCGTATTCAACTTTGCCAGCGAAAATACATATATCATCTATAACGAAAACAAGAACGCCTGGCTAATTGATCCGGGAAATATGAATGTTCAGGAAACTCAGGCTATTGATGGTTTTATCAAAGAAAAGGGACTGAACATTCAGAAAATTCTTTTGACCCATGCTCATATTGACCATGTTTTAGGGCTTCAGTGGGCATTTGATACTTTTAAAGTGCCTGTATATATGCATCAGGAAGATCAGGAGGTTCTGGATATGCTTCAGGCCAGCGGAATGAGGTTTGGTTTTTCTGTAGATCCTGTAAAAGTGGATATTAATTATGTAAAAGAAGATGACGAACTGGATCTTGATGGTGAAAAATTCAAGATTTATCATGTTCCTGGGCATTCTCCGGGAAGTGTTGTCTATCACAACGAAAATCAGAAATTCATGATTTCCGGTGATGTACTTTTTGAGGGAAGTATTGGTAGAACGGATCTTTACAAAGGAAACTATGAACAATTAATTGAAGGAATCAGGACAAAACTTTTCATTTTAGATTCTGAGACACAGGTCTTCTCTGGTCATGGAAATCCTACCTCAATTGGTTTTGAGAAACAATATAATCCGTTTTTAAAGTAGCAAACAAAATTTAAAGATTGAGCGAATATGATGTTTTCATTTCGTTGATTTTGCAGATAAAGCTTATTTCATTTTTCCTGAAATAGGCAAACAATACATAAAAACCGTCAGGATCTGTTTTCCCGACGGTTTCGTGTTATAAAGAAATAGAGTTTAGAAATCTAAAGTAATGGAAGCTCTGGCTGCTGCCCCCATAATTGGTCTTGCCATGATGGTACCGTCACCATTTGGCGAGCCTGCTCTTGGGTCTCCTTCTGTAATACCAATTGTGTTAAAGATATTGGTACCATCAACTGCGAAACGTATTTTTCCCAGCTGATAGGACATTCCTGCCCCAAATTCCGTGAAAGACGGTAAGGTCTGTACATTCAGTTCATCCTGGAAACGTTTTCCATAATAATTCATATTCACATATGCTCTCCATGATTTTGTAATATTAACTGCCGGTGAAATGTTAAAATAAAACTTCGGCATTCTTCTTACCACATTTCCTTCAAGCAGACTTCCCGCTTCGAGATTTTTATATTTTGGACTCTGGATGGTCCCATTAAATGTAACTTCCAAAACATTATTGAATAAACGGGTATACCCTTCAAACTCAACTCCATAGTTTTCAGTATTAGCGAAGGTATTTTCAGATTTTCCATCAGAGAAAATGTCAGTAAACGACAGGTTTTTCAATGTAGAATAGAAAGGAATAACTGCTATATCAAATGTACGCGAGTAATATTTATATCCTACTTCCAACTGATTGGTCGTTACAGACTTTAAAGGCTTATCACGCGTCGGATTGGAAAAATAATTATAGTAAGCTTCTTCATTCGGGGACCTGAAGCCGTTAGAAAAACGGGCATATACCGCATTTTCTCTGTTGATTTTATAATTTGTAGCTACCGTGAAAGATACTTTGTCAATATTATAATTCCAGTATGTATATTTATTTCCCAATACACTCATATTATCATCAGCAGTTGTAGTTCTGAAACCGTGAATTCCATCTGTTGTGAGCCCTGAGTTATTTAAATTAGCAGTTGTTGTATTGGCAAAATTCCCTTTATAATAATCATGGCTGTAACGAAGACCTCCATTTACACTTAAAGCATCGGTAATGTTATAATCCAGGTTTACATACAGGTCATTCAAACTTCCTTGAGTCTGAGTTCTTCTTTGCAAAAATGTCATATCTATCACCCCATTATAGGTTTTAGAATACCCATCATCTGACGGATGAATAGAAGGGTTTATCAGATTTAAAAGCTCTGGTCTATCCGTAGCAGTCGCAAGAACATTACTCCAGTTCCAATACTGTTGAGATTTCCAGTTGGATTTATAAAAACCTGCTGTAACATTTCCTTTGTCAAATTTATAATTGAACTGTAGATCATTTACAAAGTTATTCATCTGCTTATCAATCGCCCAGAATCCAAGTTTTTGTACAAACGCAGGATCAACAACCGCTCCGGTACTCACCAGTGAATACTGATAATTAGCCATTCCCATTCCTCCTTTATCTAAAGGTTTTGTAGCAAAACCTGCTCCTGTTTTTGGCCCTCCCGCTGGAAAAATCCCCGTATAGTTCATATCAATATTTGTATAACGGGTTTTATTTAAAACGCTGAAATTATTTCCAAGATCATATTTAAACTCAGCACCTAATACATCTACTTTCGGATGAATTCCGTCTTCCAGATTTCTATTGAAAAATCCACCTCCGGCCTGTGGAATATTCAGCTGACTGATTGCTCTGTAGCTATAGGTTCCATAGTTAGGATCAAACCCTTGGAATCCTTTCAGTTTATTTCCGTTTTGGGTTAGTGGAATCGGAAGGAAGAATGTATTTCTGTCATCCAGTTTTTTGTAATATACTTTTACATATCCTTTATCAAATACATATTTCAGGTTCATTCTGATTTGTCCACCATTATTGGCTTTGAAACCTGTTTTTCTTATTCCGTCATCTGTTCTGTAAAAACCTCCAACATTGAAAAATAATTTATCTTTCACCAAAGCTCCTCCCACATTAATATCAGTACGCATCAAACCATAGGTACTTGTTTCCAGTTTTGCAGTACCCCTGAAGTCATTGGTACCTTCTCTGGTAATAAAATTGATAAGACCTCCAGGTGAATTGGTCGCAAAAATGGATCCGGAACCTCCTCTCAAAGCTTCCATACGACTCACTGTATTATCTACACGGAAAAAATTATCTGCATTGGCAAACTGAAGGGCTCCGTCCTCAAAAACAGGAAGGCCGTCTTCCTGCACCTGTACAAACTCGTAGGCTCCTGCAGACGGAATTCCTCTTGCAAAAAGATTATTCCCAACCTCACCTCCTGAGGTTTCCACGGCAAATCCCGGAACTCTCTGTAACAAAGCAGCAGCACTGATAGGGTTTTGCTTTTGAATTTCCTTGGCACTGAACGTTGAAATAGCAGTACTGGATTCTATTTTTTTCTTGGGATTGGAGTTACCCGTAATGACAATCTGATCGATAGAGGAAACTTTTGCAGAATCTTGTGGAGTTTCCTGAGCATAAGCATTATTAAAATATAATGTAGCTGTAGCGGCGATTAAAAAGATTGATTTTTTTTTCATAGCCATATTTTTTATTGTTAGTTTCAGTTTTGTTGTAGTTTTAAATACACTCCATTGGTCCAACCGAATCCATCCTGATTGGGGTATTCCCCGCCTCCTGCTATTGTTTCTGTATCTAATGCATTGTATTTTTCCATCAGTTTTCCTGTGTTTTTATAAACCCTTTCTACGTTAGAACACCAGTTGTTTTTAATACGCTCTGCCAATTCAGCAAAGCCATAGTTCTTCATTGCCTTAAAGCCAAGCCACTGATAAGGAGCCCAGGCATTGGGTAAATCCCATTGTTGTCCGGACTTTTTGGTAGTAGTCACAAGCCCCCCCTGATATAAAAATTTCTCAGAGATAGCTTCTGCTATTGCTTCAGCCTGTTCTTTATTGGCAATTCCAAGGAATAAAGGGTAAAGAGCAGCAATATGTTCAGACGGTGTGTTTGTGTTTTTTATAATATGATAATCCCTGTAAATCTTAGTCTTTTCATCCCAGAAATAGTTATTGATCATCTGTCTTCGGCTTGCTGCTCTTTCAGTAAAATAATTTTCTTTTTCTCTCAGATTCTGAAGCGCTGATGATTTTGCCAGGGTTGTTTCCAAATGCCATAAAAGGCTATTTAAATCTACCTCTGCAAGGTTCAGCGTTTCAATTGTCTGTATATGTTCTCCGTCTGCAAACCATCTGCTGGAAAAATCCCAGCCAGATTCGCAGGCACTTCTTATATTTCTGTAAAATTCATCTCCTGAAGCATTCTCTTGATCTTCAATATCAATTAAATAACTTTCAGGGCGTGGTTCATTTTCAGCATCATAATATCTGTTCAAAATATCTCCATCAATGGTTTTCACCACTCGTTTAAGGCCTGAACCATTTTCAACCTCATCTTTTCCATCCATCCAAAAAGTATATTCTTTCTCTAAAGTATTGTGATACTGAGTGTATATGGTTTCATCATTGGTAGTCTCAGCAAGAAGCTCCAACATCAGCGAAAAGTACGGTGGTTGTGAACGGCTTAAGAAATGGGTTCTGCTTGCATTGGGTACAAATCCAACATTTTGAATAAGATAAGAACAATTCTCCACAATATTTTTCATCATTTCTACCCTGCCGGAAACCTGTAATCCAAGCATGATAAAATAACTGTCCCAGTAGAAAAACTCATTGAAACGTCCCCCCGGAACAATGTAAGGTTTGGGTAACTTTAAAAGCGTACCTTTTTCTTCATAGGCTGTGCGAGTCAGTTCATCCCAAAGCTTTTCGATATGCTGCTCAATGGGAAGATGATCTTCTTTCCGAACAGAAACTCTTGCTCCTAAAAAATCAAAATGGGTCATCACAAAATTTCTTAGGTCAAAACCAGCAGAATCTTTCTCCTGCTGATATTTTGCGTTGATTTCAGCAATCGGAAATAACGGAACTGCATCTGTCATCATTTTTTGATCTTCAAAGATCTTCGACTTCTGCACCGCATCAAAAAGAGTCTGGATTTCGTTGATGTAAAGTTGATTACTCATTGTTATTTTTTAGGATTAATTTTTAATTTATTCATGAAAATTGCTGATGTGATCAACAATGAAAGAGGAATCAGGGATAGATAAAACGCCTGCTGCCCACTGAACTCCTGAAATACAAAGCCTGTAATGATTGAGCCTATGGTTCCTCCAATAGCAGAGAATACGACAATCAAACCGGACATGGCACTGTGTAAATATTTAGGAATAGAAGCCAGAATAACGGAGTTAATACTCGGATAAATAGGTGCCAGTAAACCTCCCATTAAGGGAAACAAATATACTACCAGCGGAGCGTTCAGCCAGGTTGTATGGGTATCAATATGAATATCATGTGTCAGCGGTAAAACCAAAAGTAAGCTTATGGCAAAACCAATTACACAGAATGAAACAACATAAATCCAGCTGAATTTCTTGGAAAAGAAACCTGATAAAAATCTTCCTAAAGCAAAGGCTCCTGCCAATACTGCCCCAGCCTGAATGCTCATTGAGGTTGGAACCTTTAGGATCTCTTTATAGAATGTGGGTGTCCATGTTTGAAAACTCTGCTCTACCAATACAAAAAGGAAAGCACACAATAAAAAGAACAATACTTTTTTATAACTAAACAGACTGGCACTGTTTCTTAAATCACCCAATAAATCGGTTTTCTCACTTTTTGCCTCTCCTTCATTCAATTTTGAAAAGAATAAAAACAGAAATGACAATGTTGAAAGAACACCCAGTACCCAATACACATTCAGCCAGTGCGTAGATTGTGGATTATGATCATCAATATATAAACTGAATAAAACATTTCCCGCCAAAACTCCAATCATGAAAAATCCTTCTAAGAATCCCATGAAGCTTGAATGCTCCTTATCCGTTTCTGTAACCAGTCCAATGGAAGTAAAAACAGATATTTTAATCAGGGCAAAGGAAACTCCTACAATGGCAAATAGTAATTTAAATACCCAAAAACTATTTGTAAACGGCATCACAAAACACATACCGCTTACCAAAAACAAAGCAATCAGCATGGATTTTTTGATTCCGATTTTGGGAAGAAACGAAGCCAAAATGAATGAACAGATTGCAATGGGAAGATCTTTAAATCCTTCCAATATGCTGGCAGATGATTTTGAAATTCCAAAGTTCTGCTGTACCTGCAAAATAACCGTTCCCACAGAATTCAAAAGAATTGCGAAAACAAAATAGTTCAAAAACAAAACCGCCTTTATATTGAAATTTTTCATCCAGATCATTTCTTGTCGGCTAAGATAGAAGCATTTGTATTAACGATAATTTAACACAATAAATCAATATTTGAACAATATTAATATAATTAGTATTTTTAGCGATTAAATATGATTAATTAAATGAAAGTCACTTTTGAAAGGGTAATTCCCAATGAGAAAAGCTCTTTCCGCACGATTCATAATAACTCCCCTATTTCGGAATTCAAATGGGAATATCATTATCATCCCGAAATTGAGCTTGTCTGCGTTATTTCCGGGAGTGGAACCCGCCATGTGGGATACCATAAAAGCAATTATACGAACGGAGACCTTGTGCTGATAGGCACCAATATTCCACATTCAGGATTTGGCTTAAATTCTATCGACCCACATGAGGAGATTGTACTGCAATTCAAGGAAGAAATTCTTCAGTTTCCTCAACAGGAGGTTGAAGCTCGATCTATCAAAAACTTGCTGGAGCTTTCTAAATATGGTATTCATTTTCACCATAAGGTAAAAAAAGCCATGCTTCCGAAGCTAAAACTTATGCTTGAATCCGAAGGATACAAAAGATATCTGCTTCTGCTGGAAATACTTTTTGAACTGTCAAAATGCAAAGACTATGATCTTCTGAACAAGGAAATTATGCCCTACACCATTATTTCAAAGAATAAGACCCGTCTTGAAAATATTTTCACCTATGTGGAGCATCATTATGATAAGGAAATCAACATTGAAGAAGTAGCTAAGCTCGCTAATCTCACCTTGCCTGCCTTTTGTAATTTTTTTAAAAAAGCAACCCAGATTACATTTACCGAATTTGTGAACCGCTATCGGATCAATAAGGCATGCTTGCTGATGGCCCAGGATAAATCCATTTCAGAATGCAGCTATAGCTGTGGTTTTAACAATGTGACTTATTTCAATAGAATGTTTAAAAAGTATACTGCGAAAACACCCTCTGAATTTATTAAGGATTATTCTCATAATAAGGTAAATGTGTAAGGAGACCACGTTAATTCTTTTATATGATATAAAAGTGGATGGATAAACTAACCGTTCTATTTGGCATTCTGTAGGAATCCAAATGACTTTATTTTAAATCTCACGCAAATTTGGCGAATTTCGCAGATATTTACGTATAAAATTCCCACAGTAAAAAAGCTGCATAATCTCCTAAATCTGCGAGAATAATAATCAGTGAAATCGGAGCGATCTGTAGGAAATAAAAAAGCTGTTCTTTAAAAAAAACAGCTCAGTATTATACTAGTAAGAATTAGTAATCAGAAAGTTACTTCCATTTAATATTACATCCCATACTTGGTCTCTGAATTTCTTCCTGAGGTTCTCCAATTAAAAGATTTTCAAAGGCAATAATTAAATCTTCACCGGTTACATCCTTATTATTTCCCGGTCTTGAATCATCCATCTGACCTCTGTAAACAAGGTCCAATTTATCATCAAAGAAATAAAAATCAGGGGTACATGCTGCATCATATGCTCTTGCCACTGCTTGACTTTCATCAAATAAATAAGGAAAATCAAAATTTCTATCGATTTGAAACTCGATCATTTTATCAGGGGAATCAGCCGGATATTTTTCAATATCGTTAGCATTAATCGCGATGAATTCAATTCCTTTTTCATTATAGTCTTCATATAATTCATTGATCTTGTCGATCACATGAAGAACAAACGGACAATGGTTGCACATAAAGATCACCAATGTTCCTTTTTCTCCTTTCAGTTCTTCTAAAGACTGAAGTTCATTCGTTTTTGACGGGTTTGGAAGCTCAAAAAACGGAGCTTTTGTTCCTAATGCCAACATATTTGAGGGAGTATTCATATCCTTTTTTCTTTAGTTCACAAAGATAAAAATTTCTTTTATTAATAGCCTATTCAGTAATTTATAAACTTTCGTTAAATGTTAAAATTAAAATAAGGTTTGGAAGATAACCTTAAAAGTTTGTAGTTTTGCTAACACTGTTAGTAAACAAATATCATGGGCCTACATGAACGTCGTCAAAGAGAAAAAGAATCCATTCGTGCAAATATCTTGCAGGCTGCATTCACTTTGGCCAAAACTGAAGGCTGGGCATCACTTTCTATGCGTAAAATAGCAGACGCTATTGAATACAGCGCACCAGTGGTGTATGATTATTTTGAAAATAAAGAAGCTATTTTATTTGAAATTTCATTAGATGGCTTTCACAAGTTACATATAGAATTACTAAAAGCACAGCAGAAACACAACACTCCTGAAGAACAGCTTGTTGCTATTGTGGATGCTTATTGGAGCTTTGCTTTTAAGAATAAGGAATATTACCAGCTTATGTTTGGTTTGGGAATGCAATGCTGCGGAAAAGGACAGATGAAGAAAGAATTCTCATCATTCCAGGAGCTGATTTATGAGTGTACTGCGAGTATTATCAAAAAGAATGGATCAAATCCTGATAATGCATGTCATATGTCTCATGCGCTGTTCTCGGCAGTACACGGAATGATTTCCATTATGATGATGCGTACGGCAGATATTCCTTCTACAATGAATAAATCGGCTTTGGATGAAACTGTTTCGTCTTTTATTAAGTCTTTATAATATTTTTTTGAACTAAAAATTAACACCGTTAGGAAATATAACACTGAATTAATAGACACAATTCATTTAAACCTAATAAAAAAACAAAATCATTTATGTAGAATCTTGATCAATTCATTTGTTAAAAGTAGTGATTTTTTCTTTTAAAATTAACACTGTTAGCAAAAATAACACACATTACACCTCACATCTTCATATACTTAAACTTATTAAAAACAATTTCAATTATGGAAATTATCGATCTGATCGGACATTAAAAATTCTGTATTTTTTTTTGAACAAATCGTTAACACTGTTAGGAAAAAAAACAGCATTTATTAAAAAGAAACATTACTTAAATCTAACACTTCATTAAAAAAATTAAACCAACAATGAAAATACCTGGAAAAACAAGGTTTATTGTACTTATATCAAGTATAATTCTTTTACAGAGCTGCACCAAGGCTGCGGAAGGATCCAATGCCGCACCTCCAGCTCCAGAACTTCCGGTTTATACCGTTATCAGCTCTCCTGCTACCATTTATCAAGAATTACCAACCGCTTTGGAAGGAAAAAATAATGTGGAAATAAGATCGCAGGTAGATGGATATCTTGATAGAATTTATGTAGAGGAAGGGGCTTATGTAAGAGCCGGACAGCCTTTATTTAAGATAGATTCAAGAAGCTATGGCGAGCAGATGAATATGGCACAAGCTAATCTTCAGGCGGCTAATGCCAATATACAGAAAGCGAAAGTAGAGGTTGACAGACTTCAGCCACTGGTAGCTGCTAAAGTGGTATCTGATGTACAGCTTAAAACAGCAAAAGCCAATTATGAAGCTGCCGTTGCCGCTGCCTCACAGGCAAGAGCATCAGTAGGAAGCGCAAAAATAAATGTAGGATTTACTACAATCACAGCACCTGTAAGTGGTTATATTGGTAGAATTCCTTATAAAAAAGGAAGTTTAATCTCCAGAACAGATCCTAATCCATTGACTTTATTGTCAGACATCAGTGAAATCTATGCCTACTTCTCTTTAAGTGAACTTGATTTTATTGCTTTCCAAAATAAATATCCGGGAGCTACTTTAGATGAGAAGCTGAAAAATATGCCGATGGTAGAACTGGTAATCGCTGACAATAGTACTTATCCTGAAAAGGGGAAATTAAGTATTGTAGACGGACAGTTTGACAAAACTACAGGATCCATCAGTGTACGTGCGGTTTTCCCTAATGCAAACGGAACTCTGAGAACCGGTAATACAGGAAGAATACGTATGCCGCAGCTTATTTCAAATGCAGTCATTATTCCTCAGGAATCTACTTTTGAAATTCAGGATAAAACCTATGTCTATGTAATGGGTAAAGATCAGAAAGTGACTGGAAAACCCATCAAGATCTCAGGAAAAACAGACAGCTATTACTTTATTTCTGAAGGGCTTTCGCCAGGAGACAAAATTGTCTTTACGGGAATTGGAAGTCTGAAAGATGGAGCCTCCATTAAACCGAAAGCAATCTCTTCTGATAGTTTATTGAGAGCAAAACCTTTGTAATAGATATCAATATGATTATTTAAGAGCAGTTTAAACACCATTCTTTTTAACACTTAATCACTTGAAATAATGACTATTACATTGATTAAGAATATTAAGTGTTTAAAAAAGTTTAAACAACATTAAAAAATAAACTTCTTATGTTAAAACAATTTATAGAAAGACCGGTCCTTTCAACGGTCATCTCCATAATACTCTTATTATTGGGAGCCTTGTCTCTCTTTAATTTACCGATTGCCCTCTTTCCGGACATTGCTCCGCCGAGTGTTCAGGTAACGGCTTTTTATCCGGGAGCAAATGCTGAGGTAGTGGCTCGTTCTGTAGCAACACCCATTGAGGAAGCAGTGAACGGGGTTGAAAATATGACCTACATGACCTCTAACTCTAGTAATGATGGTACAATGACCCTGAGCGTTTTCTTCAAGCAGGGATCTGATCCTGATAATGCAGCTGTAAACGTACAAAACCGTGTATCCAAGGCAATGAGTCAGCTTCCTCAGGAAGTAGTACAAGCGGGAATTTCTACGCAGAAAGTTCAGAATAGTATGATTATGTTCATGGGGCTATCCAGTGAGGATCCGAAACAATATGATGAACTTTTCTTACAGAATTACCTTAAAATCAACGTAATTCCACAGATTCAGCGTATTCCTGGAGTTGCTCAGGCACAGGTTTTCGGAACTAGAGATTACTCCATGAGAATCTGGCTAAAACCGGATAGACTGGCTGCCAACAATCTTTCTCCACAGGAAGTTTTGAATGCCATTAAAGACCATAACCTTGAAGCTGCACCAGGGCGTCTTGGACAGGGAAGTAAGGAAACTTATGAATATATCCTTAAATATAAAGGGAAACTGAACAAAGGTGAAGATTACGAAAGTATCGCCATTAAAGCGAATAGTGACGGATCATTCCTAAGATTAAAAGATGTTGCAAGAGTAGAATTTGGTTCTTACACCTATACTGCAACCAACAGAGTAGATGGAAAACCTGTTGCAGGATTTGCCATTCTTCAAACTGCAGGTTCAAATGCCAATGAGATCCTTACTGAGATTGAAAAGCAGGTAAAAGTAATGGAAACTTCTCTTCCAAAAGGAGTGAAACCCATTATCATGTATAATTCCAAGGATTTCCTTGATGCCTCTATTCATCAGGTAGTAGAAACATTGGTGATTGCATTCGTATTGGTATTTATTGTAGTATTTATTTTTCTTCAGGATTTCAGATCTACTTTAATTCCCGCCATTGCGGTTCCGGTAGCCATTATTGGTACATTCTTCTTCCTGCAATTATTTGGTTTCAGTATTAATATGCTTACGTTGTTTGCATTGGTATTGGCCATTGGTATTGTAGTGGATGATGCCATTGTAGTGGTGGAAGCCGTCCATTCCAAAATGGAACAAACAGGAATGCCTGTGGAACAAGCCACTATGAACTCTATGAGTGAAATTTCCGGGGCCATCATTTCCATTACATTGGTAATGTGTGCGGTATTTATTCCCGTAGGATTTATGCAGGGACCTGCAGGGGTTTTCTACAGACAGTTTGCCTTTACATTGGCCATTGCTATTTTGATTTCAGCAGTAAATGCATTGACATTAAGTCCTGCCCTATGTGCGCTTTTCCTTAATGATCCTCAGGGAGAACATGGTGAGCATGGTCACAAGAAAGGTTTTGGAGCAAGGTTCTTCAACGCATTTAATGCGAGCTTCAATAACATGACCAAAAAATATATTTACAGCCTTAAGTTTTTAATTAAAAACAAATGGGTTGCCATAGGAGGTCTTGTAGCGATAACTGCACTCAGCATATTCATGATTAAAAAAGCTCCTTCAGGGTTTATTCCTACAGAAGATCAGGGATTCGTATTGTATGCCGTGAATACGCCTCCGGGAAGTTCACTGGAAAGAACGCATAATGCAACTGCACAAATTGATAAAATCATTAACGGAGAAAAAGCAACCAATCACCTTTGGGTAGCAGACGGGATGAATTTCATCAGTAATGCTAATGCTTCTCCCTATTCTGCAGGTTTCATCAAGCTTAAAGATTATGATAAGCGTGGTGAAATGAAAGATCCTGATCAGATTGCAGCTACATTGACAGGCAAAGTAAGCCAGGTAAAAGATGCCAATGCATTCTTTTTCAACTTCCCAACAATTCAGGGATTTGGTAACGTTTCCGGTTTCGAATTTATGCTTCAGGATAAAACCAACGGTTCTTTTGAACAATTGGGAACTACAACACAACAATTCATTGGCGAGTTAATGAAGCGTCCTGAAATTGCATTTGCATTTACTACTTATGCAGCCGGAAATCCACAATACACCATTGACGTAGATACAGATAAAGCCAATCAATTAGGAGTTTCTGTTACAGAGCTAATGCAGACTATGCAGATTTACTACGGAAGTAGCTTCGTTTCAGATTTCAACAGATTTGGGAAGTATTACAGAGTAATGGCACAGGCAGATATTCCTTATCGTACAGATATCAACTCTTTGGAGGGAATTTATGTAAAAAATAAATCGGGAGAAATGGTTCCTGCTAAAACCTTAGTTACCTTAAAAAGAACCTTTGGCCCTGAAACGGTAACCAGAAATAACTTATTCAACGCAGTAACCATCAATGGTACTCCAAAACCTGGGTACAGTACCGGAGATGCCATCAAAGCAGTAGAAGAAGTAGCAAAACAATCACTTCCGAGAGGCTATGGCTATGAGTGGACAGGGATTACCCGTGAAGAAATTAAGACTGGTGGACAAACTACATTCATCTTCCTTTTAAGTATTCTTTTTGTTTACTTCCTATTGGCAGCACAGTATGAAAGTTATATTCTTCCGTTTGCCATTATCTTAACTATTCCAACGGGAATCTTTGGGGTATTTGCCTTCACAGGACTGGCAGGAATTGATAATAACATCTATGTACAGGTCGGATTGATCATGCTGGTCGGATTATTGGCGAAAAATGCCATCCTGATTGTAGAATTTGCCGTTCAGAGAAGAAAAGCAGGAAGATCATTAATTGAATCCGCTCTTCAGGCTTCAAGATTACGTCTAAGACCAATTTTGATGACCTCTTTTGCCTTTATCGTGGGGATGCTTCCATTGGTATGGACACAGGGTGCTTCTGCAAAAGGTAACCACTCCATCGGTTATAGTACAGTAGGAGGAATGCTTACAGGAGTTGTATTCGGAATTTTTATTATTCCGGTAATGTATGTGGTCTTCCAGTATCTGCATGAAAAAATGCCTAGCAGAAAAAAGAAAAGACTTCTGAAAAAACAAATGGAGCAAGAACTTTCAACTGCTACTCACTAATAAAAATGAATTACAAAAACTTAGAGAAAATTTTAAGAGCACAAAAGATTACCTATTTTCTTATCTGTTCTTAATTGGTTTAGAAAAGCTAAATATTTTCTCCTACTAAAGACAATTTTTGCATCAACAGAAACCTCTCTAAGTTTTGTATTCAATTAAAAGTTTAAAAACTATGAAAAGAGTAAAAAATATTATTCTAACATTTGCGCTGGCTATAGGATCTGTTTCGTGTGTGTCAAAACTGGCATATACGGAGCCGGATCTCCCGCTTCCGGAAAAGTTTCAGTATACAGCAACTGCCGATACAGCAAGCATTGCCAATCTGGAATGGAAACAATTCTTCAATGATCCTATTTTACAGGGATTGATTGAAAAAGGAATTAAAAATAATTATGATCTTCAAATTGCCTTAAAACAGGTTGCCTCTTCACAGGAAAAACTAAAACAGGCAAAATATATGCAATATCCGGACGTTGGCTTCGGGGTATCCGCGCAGATTTCAAAACCATCCAAGAACAGTATGAATGGGCAAAGCTTAAATTTATTTTTAGGACAAAGCCATGTTGAAGATTACAACGCTGCATTCAACTTATCTTGGGAGGCTGATATTTGGGGAAAGATTAAAAACCAACAGGAAGTTTCAAGAATGCAATATCTACAAACTTACGAAGGTTCAAAAGCTATCCAGACACAGGTTATTGCAGCCATTGCCCAAGGATACTACAATCTTTTGATGCTTGATAAACAATTAGGTATTGCAAAATCTAATCTGGAATTGAGCAGCAACACCCTAATGATTACACAAAAAATGTGGGAAAGTGGGGATACAACTTCTTTGGGAGTACAACAGGCTGCAGCCCAGAAACAGGCAACAGAGCTTCTGATCTCTCAGCTGGAACAAAATATTGCCATCCAGGAAAATGCCTTAAGTATTTTGGTGGGTGAAACGCCTAATAAAGTGAACAGAACCATTGAAATGTCTGACACTTCACTTCCTCAAAATATTTCGGCAGGGCTTCCGGCAGCTATGGTAAGCAGAAGGCCTGATGTACGTCAGCAGGAACTTGTTTTACTAGAATCCAATGCAATGGTAGGAATTGCGCAGGCCAATATGTATCCTGCATTAAAAATTACAGCAAACGGAGGAGTTAACTCATTCAAAATTGACAACTGGTTTCAAATTCCGGCATCATTATTTGGATCTGTTTTAGGTGGAATTACTCAGCCTATCTTCCAGAAAAGACAATTAAAAACAGATTTAGCTGTAGCTAAAATTCAAAGAGAGAAAAATGTCTTGGCTTTTCGTCAATCGGTTTTGAATGCCGTGGGTGAAGTTTCTGATGCCCTTGTTTCCAATGAAAACTTAAAAATTCAGGAACAAAAAGCGACAGAGCAGTCCACTACATTGAAAGATGGAATTAAAAGCGCACAGCTTCTTTACAGAGGAGGTTCAGCCAATTATCTGGAGGTAATTACCGCACAAGGAAATTCTCTTCAGGCCGAGTTGAATCTTGCTTCCATTAAGAGACAGAGATTAAGCAGCATTGTAGATCTATACAGAGCGCTAGGCGGCGGTTGGAAGTAGTAAATTTAATTATATTGTTTGAGGTGCGGTTCTTTACAGGACCGCATTTTTTATAAGAAAGCTTTTTAAACTTTTTTATTAAAACACAAAGGAGATACAAAAGCTTTTTAAACACGTAAGTTATTTAAGTGATATACTTTGTATATAAGAAAGGACACTCAAGTTTTGTTGAAAATCAAAAATTTTCATCTGATGTGAACGTAATTGTGCTGTATTTCCTTACACTTTCTAAAGTGTACTAAAGTGGTAAAAAAAATAAATATTTTGTGACTTTTGCGGTTAAGTTTAAACAGACTTTATAAATAAATTGGAAAAACGATAAGACACTAAACCTATTAAAAAAATTGCGTCTTTGCGATGGCCAACAAAAAAATAACCATTTATTTCTGAAACTGCTCAGCAATCCACAAAATCAGATTTTCAAAGTCTTGTTGAGAATATCCCAGTTGCAAATAATGAATATCTTCGGCTCTTCTGTACCAGGTCAATTGACGTTTAGCATATCTTCGGCTGTTCTTTTTAATTTCTGAAACAGCAAAATCAAGATCCCATTCTCCGTCAAAATATTTAAATAATTCAGCGTATCCAACTGTATTCAATGCAGTCATACCTTTAAATTTCTCCAAACTTTTCACCTCATCCAAAAGACCTTTCTCCATCATAATATCAACCCTGCGATTGATCCTGTCATACAATTCTTCTCTAGGTGCTTCAATACCAATCCTGATGACATTAAAATCTCTGGAGTCTTGGGAAACTGCAATTTGTTCAGAATATTTTTTATTGGTTTGCCAGATCACATCAATGGCACGCAGAAGTCTTCTGTGATTGTGAATATCTACCACCTCAGCATATTCGGGATCAAGCTCCTTTAAAATTTCCTGAAGTTTTTCAATTCCTTCCTGCTCCAAAAGTTTCTGAAGTTTCTCCTGATTTTCAGCATCTGCTTCTGGCAGATCATTCAACCCCTCAATAACTGCTTTCTCATACATCATACTTCCACCAACAAGAATTACGGTGTTATGATTTTGAAAAAGTTCATTAAGTTTTTGCAGGGCATCTTCTTCGTACTGCCCAATAGAATAGTAGTCTTCTACCGAAAGATTTCCAATAAAATGATGAGGTGCTTCAGCCAACTCCTCTTCAGAAGGGGATGCAGTTCCTATTTTCATTTCCTTAAAGAACTGGCGGGAATCGCAGGAAACAATCTCAGTATTGAAATGTTTTGCCAGATCAATTGCCAGTCTCGTTTTACCTATTCCGGTGGGTCCTACTACAGAAATTAGATTTTTCATCAGTTCACGTTCATTATTTTATTGCTCATATGGAATCTTTACAGATTTCACAGTGCTAATTTAAATGTTTATCTTTGTAGAACAATAAAAAACTATGATTTTATCAATGACTGGCTTCGGTAGAGCCGAAGGTGTTTTTGAAGGAAAAAAAATAACAATAGATATTAAATCATTGAACAGCAAGAGCTTTGATTTAAATATCAAAATTCCTTTACGTTATAAAGAAAAAGAATTTGAAATCAGAAAAATTCTTAATGATAGAATTATCCGTGGAAAGGTAGACTGCTACGTCAATCTGGAAAACCTTGAAGAATCCAATGATGTGAAGATCAATAAGAGTTTAATTGAATCTTATGTCAATGAACTTAAAAATATTGCATCCGACGGACCTGATTTCGAATATCTAAAAATGGCTGTAAGACTTCCTGACGCCATTACATCAAGACCTGATGAACTTACAGAGGGTGAATGGGAAGCATTAGCAAAAATCGTTAATGGTGCTGTTGATAGATTTGAAGAATTCAGAAAAACTGAAGGCAGTATTTTACACGAAGAACTGAACAGAAATATTCAAAATATTGATAAATATCTGGGTGAAGTGATTCCTTTTGAAGAAGAAAGAATCATAAGTGTAAAAGAACGTTATCAAAAATCTCTGAAGGAGTTCGAAAATGTAGATGAAACTCGTTTTTATCAGGAAATGGCTTACTTCACAGAAAAATTAGACATTTCAGAAGAAAAGGTAAGACTTACCCAGCACCTGAAATACTATAAGGAAGTAATGGACAATGAATCTTTCAACGGAAAAAAACTGGGCTTTATTTCTCAGGAAATCGGAAGAGAGATCAATACATTAGGTTCCAAAGCCAACCATGCTGAAATCCAGAAGCTGGTGGTAATGATGAAAGATGATTTGGAAAAA
Source organism: Chryseobacterium aurantiacum (assembly GCF_003020585.1). Lineage (GTDB taxonomy): Bacteria > Bacteroidota > Bacteroidia > Flavobacteriales > Weeksellaceae > Chryseobacterium > Chryseobacterium aurantiacum. Next base: position 424,509 of record NZ_PXUE01000001.1, on the reverse strand, counting down.
ATTAAAGAACAAACGTTAAACGTATTATAAATAGTTGACTGCTGATAGTAGGGATAACTCCTATCCGGCAACTGAGAACTCTATGGATAAGGTAATTATATTTTCAGCACCGTCTGGAAGCGGAAAAACTACACTGGTAAAACATTCTCTGGAAACATTTCCTGAACTTGAATTTTCAATTTCCTGTACTACGAGACAGCCAAGAGGAAGTGAAGTTCATGCAGTGGACTATCATTTTTTATCTCCTGATGAATTCAGACAGAAAATTTCTGAAGATGCTTTTGTAGAATATGAGGAAGTATACACTGATAAATATTACGGTACTTTAAAATCTGAAGTGGAAAAGATCTGGAATCAGGGAAAAGTTGTTATTTTTGATGTAGATGTAAAGGGAGGAATTTCCTTAAAAAAATACTTCGGAGAAAAAGCATTGTCTATTTTTATAGAACCCCCTTCCATTGAGGAACTGGAACGAAGATTGATTACAAGAAATACAGATGATGCAGAAACCATCAAAACCCGTGTAGAAAAGGCAGAAGAAGAAATGTCCTATGCCGGCGAGTTTGATAAGATTGTGATTAATTCCGATCTGGATGAAGCTAAAAAAGAAATAGAAAGTTTAATAAAAAGTTTTATCAACAATTAATAGCTGGAAGATGGAGGTCAGAAAATGGAAGCAATACACTCCCATTTTTATCTAACTTCTAATTTCTAATCTCTAATTTCTGATAATAAAAAACATTGAGGTTGATATGAGTACCGAAACATTAGAAAAAGCTAAATCTGCAATTCCTGTAAAAGGATTTCTGGATATAAAAGATATAGCAATTCCTCAGGGAGAAGAATTGGTAAAAGCCATTCTAAAACTTAAGGAAGAAAAAAATGCTGTAATCCTTGCCCATTATTACCAACCGGGAGAAATTCAGGACATCGCTGATTTCCTTGGAGATTCTCTACAATTGGCAAGACAGGCAAAAGATACCAATGCTGACATGATTGTATTCTGCGGGGTGCACTTCATGGCAGAGGCTGCTAAAATTCTGAACCCAACTAAAAAAGTAGTTCTTCCAGACACCATGGCCGGATGCTCTCTTGCAGACGGATGTTCAGGCGAAGGATTGAGAAAAATGCGTGAGCAGCACCCGAATGCCTTAATCGCAACTTACATTAACTGTAATGCTGAAACAAAGGCAGAAAGTGATATCATCGTAACAAGCTCAAACGCTGAAACGGTAATTGAAGCGCTACCAACCGACAGACCTATCATTTTTGCACCGGATAAAAACCTTGGAAGATATTTATCTAAAAAGACCGGTCGTGATATGATCCTTTGGGATGGAAGCTGTGTAGTACACGAAGCATTTTCTATGGAAAGAATTGCCAAGCAGTTGGCAGACAATCCGGACGCTAAAATGATTGCACACCCGGAAAGTGAAGAAGCTGTTCTAAAATTGGCTCACTTCATTGGTTCTACTTCTGCTCTACTTAACTTTGTAGAAAAAGATGACTGCCAAAAATTCATCATTGCTACTGAAGAAGGAATTCTTCATGAAATGAGAAAGCGCGCACCACACAAAGAATTAATTCCAGCTTTGGTTTTTGACGAAAGCTGTAACTGTTCCGAGTGTTTCTACATGAAACGCAATACGATGGAAAAATTGTACTTATGCATGAAGTACGAGCTTCCTGAAATTCTTATTGACGAAGAATTAAGATTAAGAGCATTAAAACCAATTGAGGCTATGCTTGATCTTTCCAAAAGCATAAAATAATTTTTTCGTTTTTGAATATTTATTACATTTAGCATTCAAACTAATAATAAATATGAAAAATCTTAAAAAATTAAACCGAGAAAATCTTAAAAGAGTAAACGGTGGAGCAGGAAATTTCTGCAACTTTTGTGAAATACATGAAACCTGTGGATCAGGATGCAATGGAGAATCAATTTGTATTCCAAAAGGAGAACATTTCCCTCCTAATTGTTAATAAAATTAAAGCACTGTTTTTACAGTGCTTTTTTATTTTAATGAATCGTGTTATTAAGAAACGCCACCATCCATGCATTCTATACTTACAATCACACACATTTTGCAGCGGAAAGGAAGCGCATTATAAGCATCACATGGCGCATCAGTAGGTCCATTTCCATAAGTAGTATTTCTTGGACACCCGCTGCAGCCTGGTCCTGCTGCCCCATTGAGTTGTTCAAGTTCTTTTCTGTTTAATTTCTTTAGATTTTTCATAGTGGTTTTAATTTTTTGTATTAGATACTGAATTCTTCTTAAGAATGAATTAGTTTAAATCTTTAATTATAAAAATCGGAATAATCCGGACCATAGCAATCGGCACTTACATCAACACAATTTCTACAGTTTGGAGATAATGCCCAATAGCTGGAGCAACTATTCGTATATTCAGGGCCGTCTCCATAATTTCCTCCGGTTGGGCAACCTGCACATCCTGCCATTCCCTTACCGTTGATATTTTTTAGTTTTGTTCTTGATAACTTTTTCATATTATTTATTTTTATAAGTTATGTTTATTGCAGGTATCAGAATATATACTTCACTATAATTTAGGATCATAGCAAGTTCCACCCGGTTTTAAGGAGCATCCCCATCTTCCACCTCCTTTGAAGCACACAAACTGTGCACCTCCACAAGCTTCTATTTGCATGTCTGTAACACCTCCATTGATGGTTTTCTTTTGTTCTCTTGATAATTTTTTAATTGCTTTCATGATATTTTAATTTTGATGTTAATGAGAAGCATAGAACATTATTTTACAATGCTGTTCTATACCTTAAAGAATTAATAAGGACCAAAACAATCCATGCTTACCAGCACTCTTAGTTTACAGCACTCTGGTAGGCCCATAAATTCTCCACACGATTTTGGTTCATTCGGACCATAAGGACCCGGAGGACAAGACTCATTACAATTTCTTATTCCTCCTCCATTAATTGATTTTAGGTTCTCTCTGTTAATTTTTTTTGAATTTTTCATGATTAATTTTAATTATAGTTTGAATATAAATGTAAGATTTTTAATCAATTACACCAAGTATTTCTCTAAAAAAGGAATTATTAATTTATTATGTTAAAAGTTTGTTATTCCAAAATAATTTGTACATTTGTTTCACTACAATGAATTTTTTAAGAAACATATCTGATATTTCTGCCCTGAAGTCACCTATTTCAGGCATATCTTCTGTTTCTACATTCACAACTACAACGACTACCCCATAAAGGGGTAAATTTTCACATATTATTTTCGGGACCCTATACTCTTTTTTTAAAGAGTAACCATTCTTCTTTCTCTAACCTCAAATAAATAATTGATGAAAATTTTAAAATTCGGTGGAACATCAGTCGCCAATTCTCTGAATATACTTCTCGTGGAAAACATTATAAGAAAAGAATCCCTGCAAGACAGGATTGTCGTTATCGTATCAGCACTTCACGGAGTTACAGACCAACTCATTAAAGCAGCAGAATATGCTTCTTCCAAAGATGAAAGTTATTTGCAAATAGTAAAAAATCTTGAAGAAAAACATTTAACCCTAGTTAAAGATCTTATCCCCATTTTAGAGCAAAGTTCATGGCTAAGCTTCGTTAAAAAACACTTCAATGACATAGAAGATCTATACAACGGAATTTTTGTTTTGGGTGAACTTACAGACAGGATCAAGGACAAGGTTGCTTCATACGGAGAATTTTTGTCCTCCCATATCATTGCTTCAAGACTGCAATATCAAAACCTTGACTGTGTTTGGATGAATTCTGCCGATCTTATCAGAACAGACAGCAATTTTACCCATGCAAAAGTCAATTCTGACGTTACCGAAAAAAACATTAGGACTTATCTTAATGACCACTCAAACCGTATCATCATAGGGCCCGGATTCATAGCCCGTGATGATAAAAACAACGCAACAACACTAGGACGTGGAGGCTCAGACTATACAGCTTCCCTTATTGCTGCTGCCGTTCATGCTAAAGAACTTCAGATCTGGACAGATGTAAGTGGGATGATGACTGCCGATCCACGTCTGGCTTCCAATGCGAAACCCATTTCGGAAATATCTTATCATGAAGCCATGGAACTTTCTCATTTTGGAGCAAAAGTTCTTTATCCGCCATCCATTCAGCCTGTCATGGTGAAAAATATTGATCTTAAAATCAAAAATACTTTTAATCCCATCGCCAAAGGAACTTTGGTTTCTCATAATCTGGAAATTCTGGAGAATGAAAAACAACAAGTAGCGGTAGGAGTTTCAAATATGAGCAATATTGCCCTGCTTACTCTGGAAGGCAGTGGAATGGTTGGTATTCCCGGTATTTCAGCAAAATTATTTCAATGTCTTAGCCAAGAGAAAATCAATATTATTCTTATTACACAAGGTTCATCGGAACATTCCATTACCCTTGCCATTCATGAGAAAGATAAGTCTGTTGCTGAAAGTGCCATCAATTCCTCATTTGCAGATGATATCAGCCTAAAGAGAATTGCTCCTGTTAATATTGAAAGTGGGCTTTCCATTGTGGCAATCGTAGGTGAAAGCATGAAAAGTAAAAGTGGTGTAAGTGCGAAAATGTTCGGATGCCTCGGAAATAACGGAATCAATATAAGAACAATTGCCCAAGGTTCCTCAGAAAGGAATATCAGCATTGTCATTTCAGAAAAGGATACAAAAAAAGCGGTAAATGTCCTCCATGAAGAATTTTTTGAATCGGAAATAAAACAAATTCACCTTTACATCTGTGGAACCGGTAATGTAGGCTCAAAGCTTATTCAGCAGATCTATGAACAGAATCAGTATCTGAGAGAAAATTTTTTAATTAATTTAAGAATCGCAGGATTATCCAACAGTCGCAAAATGATCTTTTCAGACAAAGGAATCTCCGAGCACGAGTACCTCAACTGGAATGAGTCAGGGATAGAATCCTCTCCACAGCATTTTGCTACAGAAATCATTTCCCGAAATTTGAGAAATTCTGTTTTTGTAGATATTACAGCCAGTTCTGATATTCCGGAAGTGTATGAAAAACTACTGAAAAGAAGTATCAATATTGTAGCCTGCAACAAAATTGCCGCTTCATCGGACTTTGAAAGGTATAAAACCTTAAAAAATACAGCCCGAAGTCATAATTGCAAATTCTACTTTGAAACCAATGTAGGTGCAGGTCTTCCGGTAATAGGCACCATCAATGATCTTATTAAAAGTGGGGATAAAATAACTTCCATTGAAGCTGTACTAAGCGGAACATTAAATTTTGTATTCAATAATTATGATGGAAGCAGAACATTTTCGGAAGTAGTAGCCCAAGCCCAAAAAGAAGGATATACAGAACCGGATCCAAGGCTGGATTTATCAGGAACTGATGTCGCCCGTAAAACTTTAATTCTTGCCAGAGAAGCCGGATACCCACTTCAATTGGAAGAAATTGAAAATATAGGATTTCTACCTGAAGCGTGCATGCAGGGAAGCGTAGAACATTTCTATGAAAAACTTTCAGAATATGAAGATCATTTCAGAACACTTCTTAAAGAAGCAAAAAGAGAGGGCAAAATATTAAAGTATGTTGCCGAATTTAAGGATGGAAAAGCAAAAGTAGGCCTGCAGCATGTTGCTCCGGAAAGTGATCTTTTTCACCTCTACGGAAAAGACAACATTGTTATTTTTAAAACTTTAAGATATTCAGAGCAGCCGTTGGTCATAAAAGGGGCTGGTGCAGGAGCTGAAGTAACGGCAAGTGGAATTTTTGCAGACATTATACGTTCAATTTAAAAACATAAAAATGAAAAAGATAAAATTAAAAATTCCGGCTACAGTAGCCAATATGGTATGTGGGTTTGACATTTTGGGAATGGCCATACATGAGCCTTATGATGAAATGGAAATCACATTATTGGAAACTCCGGAAATCATCATCAAACATAAGGATCAATTTAAACTTCCCGAGGAACCCTCTAAAAATGTTGCCGGAGTTGTACTTCTGAAAATTCAGGAACATCTGAACTTAAATCAAGGTTTCGAGGTTGTGATTCATAAGCACATAAAACCAGGAAGCGGGCTTGGCTCCAGTGCGGCTAGCGCCGCCGGAGCCGCACTGGGAGCCAATATTTTATTAGGAAATATTTTTACTAAGGAAGAAATGATTCATTTTGCCATGTTTGGAGAGGAACTCGCTTCCGGGGTTCGCCATGCAGACAATATTGCCCCGTGCATTTATGGAGGTATCACATTGGTGAAATCAACCTACCCTATTGATATTATTCCCCTGAATGCACCTGATTTATTTGTAGCAGCAGTACATCCTCAGGTTGAGGTAAAAACATCAGACTCCCGACAGATTCTAAAGAAAAATATCACTCTGAAAAGTGCGATTGAGCAGTGGGGAAATATTGCAGGACTTGTAGCAGGCATTCAGAAAAATGATTTCCCTTTGATTGGTAGAAGCCTTAACGATGTCATTATAGAACCTATACGAAGCATTTTAATTCCAAAATTTGATGAAATTAAAATGAAAAGCATTCAATTGGGTGCATTGGGAGGAGGAATTTCCGGATCAGGACCTTCCATTTTCATGTTGGCTGAAGAAAAGGAAACAGCCGAAAAAATTGCTTCCCAGATGAAGTCCGTGTATGACGAAATCAATATTGAAAGCTTTGTATATGTTTCAAAAATAAATCCAACTGGGATTGAAATCGTTGAAGAATCCAAATAATACTAAAAAAACAAATGAAATATTATAATTTAAAAGACAGTCAGGAAAAAGTTGATTTCAGAACTGCCACAATAAGAGGTCAGGGAAAAAGCAAAGGATTATTTTTTCCGGAAAACATTCCACAGTTTGAAGAGGAATTTATCCAAAATCTTCATCAATATTCTGACGAGGAAATTGCCTACCGATGCATGAAAGATTTTATAGGAGATGAAATTCCATCAGAAGTACTACAGGAGATCATCTCTGAGACCATTAGCTTTCCTATTCCTTTACAGAAGATCAATGACAGGATTTCAATCCTTGAGCTTTTCCATGGGCCTACCCTTGCATTTAAAGATATTGGAGCCAGATTTATGAGCCGATGTCTTTCATACTTTTTGAAAGATCAGCAGAAAAAAGTGACAGTTCTTGTTGCGACTTCCGGAGATACAGGGGGTGCCGTTGCTCATGGATTCTATGGCATTCCGGAAATTGACGTTGTTATTCTTTATCCTAAAAACAGAGTAAGCATGGTTCAGGAAAAACAACTTACGGCATTGGGTAAAAATATTTTTGCATTGGAAGTCAAAGGCAGCTTTGATGATTGTCAGGACCTGGTAAAGCAGGCTTTCGCAAATGAGGAAATTAATCAACAATTATTTCTAACCTCAGCTAACTCTATCAATATTGCGAGATGGCTTCCACAGCAGATTTACTATTTATTGGCTTTAAAACAATGGCAAAAAACGGAAAAAGAGTTACCCGTAATCTGTGTTCCCAGTGGAAATTTTGGAAATATTTGCGCTGGACTTCTCTCTCATCTTCGTGGAATTCCGGCTGAACATTTTATTGCTGCCTGTAATGCCAATGATGTGGTTCCCGAGTATTTAAAAACTCAAAATTTTAAGCCTAAAAAAGCTTTAGCCACATTATCTAATGCAATGGATGTAGGGGATCCCAGCAACTTTGTGAGAATTATGGAACTCTTTGGGCAGAACTTTGACTCGTTAAAAAATAAAATATCCGGTTATTCGGTTAATGATGAAGAAACAATGAATACCATTACAGAAGTTTATGAAAAATATAAATACACTCTTGAACCTCACAGTGCAGTAGCTTTCTCTTCCATGGAGCAATATTTGAGTGAAAATCCTGGAAAAAAGGGATTCATCTTAGGAACAGCCCATCCGGTAAAGTTCCCTGATGCTGTAGAAAAAGCCATCAAAGTAAAAATTGAAATTCCTGAATCTTTGAATGACTTGATGAAAAAGGAGAAAAAAACTGTAGAAATAAACTCCGATTTTGAAGAATTAAGCCGATTTTTGCTTGATAAAAATTAAATGTAATGAGCAAAATATATCTTGAAGATGTAAAAATATATGCCTACCATGGAGTGCTGCCTGAGGAAAACATTATTGGAACGTATTATATTTTAAATGCAGAGCTCCATACCGACCTGTGGAAAGCCGCAGGGTCTGATGACCTGAATGATACCATCAGCTATGCAGACCTTAATGACATTATCCACCATGAAATGAAAATAAAGTCTCAACTGTTGGAGCATGTGGCTGGAAGAATTATTTCAACAATGCATGCTCGCTTTTCACAAATCGATTATATTAAATTAAAAATAACCAAGACTGCTCCCCCAATGCAGGGAGAAATGAAAGGGGCCAGCATTGAACTGGAAAAAAGCTTTAAGCCGGAAAATTAAAATTCTTATTTTCGTTTTATAAAAAAATACAAAATTGAAACTCGTTAAAATATTATTCTTAGTAGCATTTATCAACGCCTTTGGCCAATCTGGAGTTGATAATCAATTGGCAAATTATAATTTTCCAAAGATCAAATCCAGTATTACTATGCCGGTAACTATTCCTCTTTCGGAACTGAGTAACATGATTAATGCCTCTGTGAAAGACTTGGTTTATCAGGACGATTCTTATACCGATAACAATAACGATCAGTTTAAGGTAAAAGTCTGGAAAACCAGACCGATCCGTTTGGTAGGAGGAACCAGCCAAAATCTGTTGATTGAAGTTCCTTTAAAAATCTGGGCAGAAAAGGGCATTGGAACATTGGGAGTTTACAGCTATCAGAATACAACCTTTGAAACTGTAATGTCCTTTAACACCACCGTTACTTTTAAAAATAACTGGACCATTACAACCTCTACACGGCCAAATGGTTTCAGATGGGTGACCAAACCCGTACTGGATTATGGAAGAATACAAATACCTATTACTCCAATTGTAGAGAAAAGCCTCAAGGAGCAACAGGAGAAATTTTGTAAAACCATAGATCAGCAGATGGCTACTCAACTGAATTTCCAGCAATATGCTGTGATGGCATGGAATACCTTTTTGCAGCCATTTAATATTTCTGAAGAATACAATACATGGTTGAAGATAAGCCCGATGGGGGTTAATATTACTCCATTAAAATTTTACGGAAACCAGATCAATGCAACGTTGGGTATTGATATTTACTCTGAAACTTTCACAGGAAATAAACCCGTAGCTTCCCAACCTGTGGCCTCGGCTACCAACTTTAACTTCTCTCCTACTGTTGCAGATAAGTTTCTCCTGCAAACCACCGCCAACATTCCTTTTACAGAGGCTAGCAATATGGCCAGAAAGACTTTCTTAAATAAGGAATTTGACATCAGGGATTCAAAGGTAAAAGTAACAGACATTAGAGTCTATGGTTTGGATAACAGAGTTGTTATTGAGGCGCAGACGGATGGATATATAAAGGGAACAGCTGTTATTTCCGGAATTCCGGTATATGATGAAGCCAAAAGAAAAATTGTTTTGTCTGATACCAAGTTCAAATTGAAAACCATGAATATTCTTCAAAAAACAGCTTCTCTCCTTTTTCAGGGGAAAATTGTAAAAATGATTGAAGAGGAATACGGAATTCCTACTCAGGAATTGGAAGAAACATCCAGAAAAAGTATTGAAGATGCCTTTAATAAAGAATATTATAAAGGTTTAAAAATGAGTGGAAAGGTATTTAACCTGAAGCCAAGCAAAATACTACTAAACAACACAGGCATTACAGCAGTCATTGATACCAATGCCTCATTAAAATTACTTGTTAACGGATTTTAAAATAATAAATAAAACTCCACTTAAAAAAACTAATACCCCCAATGAAAAGAATTCTAAATGTTGTTGAATACAATAAGGCTTCGTTATGGACTAGGTTTGCGAACAATTTCATAGACCTTATAATCCATATATATTATCAATTATCTCATCGCTATTTTTTTCAATTTCCTTTATAAAATAACTTCGATTGAGTTTTTCTACTTCTATAGTAATGGCAGTATTTTATGGAGCCTTTTTATTGGAAATTTCAACTATTGTCTTTATTTCTTTCTAATGGAAAACTATTTAGACGGGAGAACCATCTCAAAATATATCACAGGAACTAAAGTAATCAGTACAGATGGCACTAAACCCACTACTCAACAAATGATTTACAGAACTCTTTCCAGAATTGTTCCTTTTGATGGAATATCATTTCTTGGGGTAAACGGATGGCACGACAGCTGGAGCTATACAAGAGTAATTAATGTTAAAAATTATATTGCTGAAAATCAATCAAAAAGCGAAATTGATAGTTTGGGAAAGAAAGAAATTGCATGAAAACTTTTGTTCATAAAGAAATTTCGCTATATTTGCACACCTCAAAAATGGTAAAACATGGTACTTTGGCCGAGCGGCTAGGCAGTGGTCTGCAACACCATCTACAGCGGTTCGAATCCGCTAGGTACCTCTTCAAAACCTCTAAATAAAATTTAGAGGTTTTTTTATTTCTTACATTCTCTTTTAAATTCAAAAAAAGACCATTCTGCAGAACTTAATCGCTTTAAAATACCTTTTCAATAAATTTATAAATTCAATTCATTTCATCCAGAAAAAGAAAATACGGTATTACATTAGAGACACCCTAAAGAATAAAAGCTTAATTCTTTTTTAATCTACAATTTCAACTTAATCTATAGGAACAAAAAAAATCCTCGGAAATTCCGAGGATAAAAACTAATAACCATGAAAACTCAAATTAAACATGAGTTGCGTTTGTATATTGAAAAATCGTGCCAAGAATTACAAATTTTGAAAAAAAATTGGTTTCTATCCCCTAAGATCAGCTACCTTATTTTTTATTTTTACAACCTTATTAACATACATTATAATAATTTTATCAAAACAATTAATTATATAAAATTAAAAACAACACAACAAAATAAAATTTAATAAATAATTAATAATCGAAAAATAAATGAAATTTGTATAATTCATGAATTAAAAAAATAATTCATAAAGCAAAATTGGACTTAAATTCTGCTTTTGAGGAGTCAATATTTTTAATTTTAATCTAAAAAACCAAAAGACCTCCCATTCAGGAGGCCTAAAAAACACAAATGATGAAAAAAATCTATTTAGATAAATCTAAACAGAATATTGTAGTATGCTTTCCTTTATTTTTCATATAAAATTTAAAACTTCAGGATAAGCCATTATATATAACTGTATATTGATTAAAAAAATCCTCATTTCGAGGATTGGTAAATTTAGATAAATATTTTGTTTTTCACAAAGTTATTCCTCCCATGTAATGGGAACATATACCGTAATGTATCCATCGGCATCTACATTTGCCTCAGAAACTGTAGCAACTACCGTTCCATAACCTACCCAGCCTCCCTGGCCCTGAATTCCGGAAAAAGCATACGTTCCTGCCGGAAGATCCTCCTCAGAATACTGTGGAAGTATGGTATTATACCCATTATTGCTATAGTACGTCTCTCCGGTCACTGTATTTTCTGCAATAAAACCTCCCAAATCAAATCCTGAACCTGAAAGAATTTTTGTTCCACTCTTTGACAAAAGACCATAACGAACTTTAAAAGTCTGTGTTTTTGAATCTTTATGAGATACTTCTGAACGAACTTTAGATTGACCTTCAATAACCTCCGTAGAAGAAAAAGAAGTAGTAACAGCCAGTAATCCTACAACAGCTGCAACTGTAAAAATTGTTTTTTTCATATTTAAAGTAATTTGATACTCAAAAATAGTCAACATAAATGAATTCAACAAAAACTAATGATTAACTATACTTTACAATTACTTATAACAAAAAAATTCCCCGGAAATACCAGGGAACTATGATGAATCTTGTTTAGAAGATTAATTTTCAAATTTGAAAACTGTAAACATATCGACAAACTCTGTGCCTAAATGATCAATAAACCTCCTATTTCACCTGAAATTTGTCAGGATTTAAAAGTTATTAATAGTATCAATCTCAACTTTAACGTTTTTTAACTGAAACTTGGCTTCATAATTGAAAATAAAATAGATCTAGAGTCGTTTTGGCTTAAGCTTATTAAAATTTGAATTATGAAAAAGATAGTATTAACAGGTTTTTTATCCGTCTTTTTATTGACGGCCTGTAAGAAGGATGACACAGTTGCTGAAAAATCACTGGAAGTACAAAAACTTGAATTTCAAGCAAGACAGCTTGAAATAGAAAAGCAAAAACTTGCCATTGAGAAAGAAAAGCTCGTATATGAGGCTCAAAAAAAATCAGACAGCATCTCTGAAAGCAAAAAAGCTAAAGCTGCTGCTGATAATAATTCAAAACCAAAGGTGATAAGAGAAACCAGAACTGTATACCGCGACAGAAGTTCTAATTCTAACTCTGGAGGAGGAAGCAACGGAGGTTATGCAGATAACGGAAATGGATCTTCACAAGGAACCACCCAAAAAAAAGGAATGAGTAAAGCGGCTAAAGGAACTATCATTGGTACCGTAGGTGGTGCAGCTGCCGGCGCAATCATTGCCAAGAAAAACAGAGGTCTTGGTGCCGTAATTGGAGGTGTAGTAGGTGGAGCCACAGGATATACTATTGGTAGATCACAAGACAGAAAAGACGGAAGAGTACAACCCCGCAGATAATTTTTTTTACAATAAAATATAAAGATTGCTTATTTTTAGGCAATCTTTTTTTTTATGATACTAATCCTGTTTTCTTCAATTTTTATCGTTCCGGTCTTAATGGGACTGGGTACAATTATGGAGAAAATCTTCGGAATTTTATTTCGCGGGATTTCAGGCAAAATTCTTTTGGGAATAATGGGGGTAAGTCTTACGTGGAACGTCACTTCATTTTTTATCCCTTTGAATATTTATGTAGAAATTATAACTGTTCTGCCAGGACTATTCTATTTCTTTAAAGAAAAACTTTATCTGGAGTTTTATCGGTTGACAAAAAAAGAAATTACTTTAGGCGTCATTATTTCTGTCATCATTCTATTATCCGGTTCATACTATCCTTATATATTGGATCATTTCGGATACTATGTTCCAACCATCAAATGGCTTACAGAATATGGATTGATAAAAGGAATTTCCAATCTGGACTTTATCTTAGGACAAATGTCTGTATGGCACATTTTTCAGGCTGGTTTTTCAAATTTCTCAGATCCTTTTTTAAGAATCAACACCATCCTGCTGATCGTCTATACCCTTTATAGTATGGAGAGAAAAAACTGGATCCATCTATGCTTTCTCCCTATTTTACTATTATTCTCACAGTCGCCCAGTCCCGACCTTCCCGTTATTGCATTTTCTTTGATTATTTTAAATGAAATTCTATCAGGAAACAAAAACACATCTCTTCTATTTGCTTTTTCAGTTTTTGTTTTCATCATAAAACCTACCATGATTTGGGTACCAATATTCGTTTTCCTGAACGGTATTATTGTTTTAAAATCAGGGTTCAAAAAATTTCTTTTCGGAAGTTCAATTTTGTTTTTATTCTTTATTAAAAATATCTGGACATTCGGCTATCCAATATTTCCGGTGGCAATAATTGACTTGGGTTTTAACTGGAAGCCTAATCCTGAAGTTTTAAAAATTTCGTCACAATACGCCATTATGAAAACCTATGATATGCAGTACTCTTATGAAGAAATTCAAAGGTTTTCTACATTTGATCATATTAAAAACTGGTTCTTTCTGAAAGGCATCAAATCGGTAATTAATATTTTGTTCATTCTCAGCTTACTTATTTTTTCAGTATTTACTTGGATAAAGAAAAGAAAACTGATCACTCTGATTTGTATTTCTCTACTAATAAAAACGATATTCGTTCTTGCTTTCTCAGCACAGTACAGATTTTTCATCGATGTTTTTTTTGTAATATTCCTTGTCTTCTTTCATCAATATTTTGACAAAAGAAAATCACTGATTGTTTTTTCCGGACTCAGTTTACTTTTTATTTCAATATTGTCCTTTCCCAGCTTTATTCAACAATCCATTCCAAGTTTCCGCCTGGGAAGCTTCATGGCTGGATTCAAAAAGGAACAGCTTTATCAGCCCTCAACCTACCAATATCATCAATTCAATAGTTTTAAGGTGGGAAATTTAAATTTCAATGTTTCTAAAAATTACCCCTATAATTTTGACACCCCTCTTCCGGCCATCTCCGGCAGCTTTATTTTTGATGATGTGAAAGCTCAGATTTTCCCTCAGTTTATTGACAAAAATGACATAAGAAAAGGATTTATCTGGAAAAAGATGACTCCTGAGGAGAAAAAGGAAGCTACAACAGTGATCAATAATATCGAAAACGTTGATAAATAGAACAAATCCAGAAACTTTATTATCTGAAGAAAAAAAGGTAATTTTGTATCATGTTCAATTCATTAGGTAATCTTCTTAGTCTTACAACATTTGGAGAAAGTCACGGAGTGGCTTACGGCGGTATCATCAATAATTTTCCGGCAGGTTTAACGGTAGATCTCGATAAAGTTCAATATGAACTGGGACGAAGAAAGCCCGGCCAGTCTGCTATTGTTACTCAAAGAAAGGAAAGCGACACTGTAAAGTTTCTTTCTGGGATCTTTGACGGAAAAACAACAGGTACCCCCATTGGTTTTATCATTGAAAACGAAAATCAGAAATCAAAGGATTATGACCATATTGCAGGAGCATATCGTCCTAGCCATGCTGATTTTACGTATGACCAAAAATTTGGTTTTAGGGATCATCGTGGTGGTGGAAAATCTTCTGCAAGAGAAACCATGAACTGGGTAGTAGCTGGAGCTCTTGCCAAACAACTTTTACCGGAGATAGAAATCAATGCTTACGTTTCTTCCGTAGGTGATATTTTTTGTGAAAAACCTTACCAGGCTTTAGATTTTTCTAAAACTGAAAGCAATGATGTACGTTGTCCGGATGCTGAAACGGCAGAAAAAATGATTTCCAGAATTAAGGAGATCAAAAAAGAAGGCAATACCATTGGCGGAACGATTACCTGCGTGATCAAAAATGTTCCTGTAGGAATAGGTGAACCCATATTTTCAAAGCTTCAGGCAGAACTAGCAAAAGCAATGCTGAATATTAATGCCTGCAAAGGTTTTGAGTATGGAAGCGGATTCTGTGGAGCCAAAATGACAGGAAAGGAGCATAATGATGCATTCAACACTGATTTTACTACAAAATCTAATCTATCAGGTGGTATTCAGGGTGGTATTTCTAATGGAATGGATATCTACTTCCGTGTAGCATTCAAACCTGTAGCCACTATTTTAAGACCTCAGGACAGTATAGATAAGGATGGAAATCCTGTTATTGTAGAAGGTAAGGGGCGTCATGATCCATGTGTAGTACCCAGAGCTGTTCCTGTAGTGGAAAGCCTTGCTGCATTTGTATTGGCAGATTTATTTTTGATCAATAAAACAAGAAACATCAATAATTTTTAATATAAATATTTTTGGTAATGAAAAATTACTGGGATCAGGGAATTTCTTTTGAAGAGTATCTTCAAATAGCAAACAAAAGATTAGAGAATCCTGCCAACGAACAGGAACTTGAATATAAACAATACTATGAGCTTGGGCTTCAGAGAATGGACAGAACTATAAAAAAGTATGTCCCAGATGAAGAACAACTAAAAGAATTGGCAGCCAAAAACTTTGACGGAAAAATTCTAGTTATTTCCGAAGCTTGGTGTGGCGATGCCAGTGCAACCGTTCCTGCATTATTCAAATTCTTTGAAGGACATAATGAAATCAGAGTATTTTTAAGAGATAGTGACAAAAGCTTAATTAACCAGTTTTTAACCAACGGAACGGAATCTATTCCTAAAGTTCTTATTCTGGATAAGGATTTTAATGTAAAAAATTCTTGGGGACCTCGTCCCAAGTATGGGTATGAACTACTAATGAAATACAAAGCGGATCCGGAAGGGTATCCAAAAGAGACATTCTATAATGATCTACAGGTATACTATGCCAAGAACAGAGGAAAAGATGCTGTTCAGGAAATTTTAGATCTGCTATAAAAACGGCTTATGAAAAAAGGTATCATTTTTATTGTACTAATTGTCATCATCGGTATCATTGCGATTGTACCGGGAGTAAGGAATTTTCTGAAAAATCAGTTTTTTCCTATTGCTACCATTGAAAATGCGGTGCATGTAGGTGAAGAAGACTACGATATTGACCTTAAAGGAATCAATGCACCCAGCACCAATCTTAAAAACTTTAAGGATAAGGCTGTCTTCCTGAACTTCTGGGGAACGTGGTGCCCACCATGCAGAAAAGAGTGGCCTTCCATTCAAAAGCTGTATGATTCCAGGAAAGGAAATGTAGACTTTGTTCTTATTGCCATGAATGATAAGGAGGAAGATGTAAGAAAATTTTTAAAGGAAAATAATTATACAGTTCCAGTATACATCGCCCAAAGTCCTATTTCTGAGAAAATTCTTCCTAAAGTATTTCCTACTACTTTCCTTTTGGATAAGACCGGGAGAATCCTTATTAAGGAAGATGCATCCAAGGATTGGGACACAGAGTCTGTGCATCAATTCATTGACAATATTATAAAATAATTTTTTAACTAAATTTTATAATTTGTTGGTACAGGATTTGTGAAATTTATAGCATTGAAAAATTTATTTAAATCCAAACACAAAATGAAATATTCAAAATTAAATCTTGCAAAAGAAGCTATCAGTCACAAGGGCTTTGTAAAAAAGATCCCTGATATTTTCAGAATGGTAAAACTATGGAGAAAAGGAGTTTATCCAATAAAATCCATTGACATTATTCTTCCTCTGTTAGGAATTCTATATGTCATCTCTCCTATTGACCTTCTTCCTGAATTTGCCATACCGGTACTTGGAGTAATGGATGATTTGGCTGTATTGTCACTTACCATTCCAAAGCTCATTAAAGAGGTAGACAAATTTTTAATGTGGGAAGCTGAACAAAGATATAAGGGTACCCAAGTCATTGATGCTGAAATCGTAAAACAATAGTTTATTATATTTTTCAAACCATTCTGTAAGTTACAGGATGGTTTTTTATTTATCAAATGAACGATAAATTTTTAAGCCTTATTTCAAATCCTTAAATTTGCAATATCTAATAAAAAATAATGGAAAGTAAAAAAGAATTCTTCTTAGAGTGCTACAAGCTAGGTATCATTAAATTCGGAAGGTTTACCTTGAAAAGCGGTATTGAAAGCCCGTTTTATGTAGACCTGAGACCTTTAGCCTCAGATCCTAAAATCTTAAAAAATCTTGCTAATTATTTACTGGAAATGCTTCCTTTGGATAATTTTGATTTAATCTGTGGAGTTCCTTATGCTGCCCTTCCTATGGCTACTGCAATGTCATTGGAGAGCTATATTCCATTAATTATTAAAAGAAAAGAAGCGAAGAGCTACGGTACAAAAAAGCTGATCGAAGGAATTTACCAGAAAGGACAAAACTGTCTTTTGGTAGAAGATGTGATCACTTCAGGAAAATCTTTGTTAGAAACCATTCCTGAAATAGAACAGGAAGATCTTAAAGTTTCTGACATTGTGGTGGTACTAGACAGAGAACAAGGTGGAAAACAACTTTTAGAAAGCAAAGGATATAGAGTACACACTCTTTTCAACATTTCTGAAGTATGTGACATTCTTCAGCAAACCGGAGAATTGTCTGATGAGGAGGTAAAAAGAATTCAGGACTTCCTGCAAGGAAATCACATTCAGTTTGAAGAAGAAACCAGATCTTCTTATGAGCACAAGCTTCAGAATGCACAACATTCTGTTTCAAAAAAATTACTGGAAACCGCTTTGGCTAAAAAATCTAACCTTATTGCTTCTGCAGATGTAACCACTACTCAAGAGCTGTTGAATTTTGCTGAAAAAGTAGGACCTCACATTGTTGCTTTAAAAACGCACATTGATATTATTTCAGATTTTGATTACGAAAAAACGATTACTCCTTTAAAAGAAATTGCTGCAAGACATCAATTCCTATTAATGGAAGACAGAAAATTTGCAGACATCGGAAATACTCAGGAATTACAATTTACAAGCGGAGTTTTTAAGATTACAAACTGGGCTGATTTTGTAACCTCTCAGGTTATCGGAGGTTTTGAGTCTTTAGACTGTTTCAATAATGTAGGTGTAGTAGCAATTGTTGGGATGTCTTCCAAAGGGACTTTAACCACTGCCAGCTATCGTGAAGAAGCATTAAAGGTGGCTTTATCTCATCCTAACGTAATTGGGGGAGTTTCTCAGAATAAAATTCCGGAAGACCTATTGTTATTCACTCCAGGAGTAAATCTTGCAGACTCAGGGGATGGAAAAGGGCAACAATATAATACGCCTGAACACGTTTTCAAAACCCTTCATACTGATTTTATCATTGTAGGAAGAGGAATCTACAAGTCTGATAATCCGGAAGTATCTGCTGTTACCTATAAAACGGAAGGGTGGAACGCTTATATTAATTCTTTGGAAAAAAAAGCAATTCAGGGTTAAAATCTTATAAAGTATATACAAAATAAGTTATATTTGAGCTTTATCACGGATATTTGAAAAAGATCAGCATTTGCCTTATTTTGTTTTGGGGAGTTGTACAGGTTTCTGCACAGAAAGACAGTATTTATATTGAGGCTAAACTGTCTCCTGACAGGAAATCTTTGGAAGTCAATCAGGAAATTGTTTATTACAATCATTCTGACAAAGACCTGCATACTGTAAAACTTCTGAATTGGGTTTCTGCCTATAACAAGCGCGGAACATCTTTAGTCTACAGAAAACTGGAAGACAGAAACAATGATTTGCATTTTGCTAAGAATGATGAACTGGGAAAACTTGTGGAACTGAATATTAAAAATTCAGAAAATCAGCAAATTCCCGTCAATACCTTTTCGGATGAAAATCTTTTTCTCCCTCTGAATGAAGCATTAAAACCTGGCGAGAGCATTACTCTACAGCTTCAATACAAGATGTTGCTTCCCGATAAAAAATTTACGGGATACGGAACATCTTCCCAGATGACTGCATTAAAATATTTCTTTATTGTTCCGGATCATTTTGATCCGGACAATATTTCTCAAAATAATTATCACGACATTGAGGAACCTGTAAGTTTCAATACTTTTTGGACTGTAAATTTTGATATTCCTGTCAATAATTTCATTGAAGGAAACCTACCTCAGGTTCAAATGAATTCTTTTAAAGGATATCTGGATTCCGATCCTGAATTTTTAATTTCACAAACTGCCTATCCCTCTATAATAACTAACGTTGAAGGGAGCAGTACTGTAATTAAATTTGGGTATAATCTTAAACCTGAAGAGAAACAAAATCTTGAATTTTACCTGCCTCTCCATTTAAAGTTTCTTAAGGAAAAAATAGGTTTTCTGCCGGAAAGCATATTCATTTCAGAAAAATTTAAAGCCAAGGAAGATTTTTTCGGGAATAATGATATCACTTTCTGGAAATTCAGATTCCAGTTATTTAATGATGCTGAAAAAACCGACCTCGATTATTTTGGAATTATTACAAAAAAAATTCTTGATGAGAATATTACTGCAGATAAGCAAAAAGATCATTGGTTTAAAAATGGTTTAAAATCATATATTGAGATTCAATACCTTAATAAATTCTATAAAGACACTAAGCTTTTGGGTACATTACCAGAGGCAAAATTATTTGGTCTCAAACCTTTAAAATTATTTCACGCTTCAAAAGTCAAGCTTCTGGACCGATATGGTTTAGCCTATCAATACATCATGCTTCAAAATCTGGATCAGAAAATTGACGAAAACTTTGCTGTATTAAGTAATTTTAACGACATGGCTATCAGTAGTTTTGAAACAGGAAGTCTTTTCAATTATTCAGCTGATAAAATAGGTGGTTCTACTTTCGATGATCTTATAAAAACTTATATCTCTCAAAATTCAGGGAAGAAAATCAATCCGGAAGACTTTTTGAAAGAGTTGTCTAAAAAAGATAAGTCCACAAATTACCTTACAGATTTTTTTAAACAGAAAAACAGGGTTAACTTTAAGCTGAAGCGCATTCAGAAAGAAAGTGATTCCCTGCACATCAAAATAGCCAGAAATACAGATGCCCCAATTCCTGTAAAACTGGAAACAGAAACCAGACAGGGAGAAAAAAAAGAATATTGGGTTGAAACTGAAGAAAACGAGAGAATCAAGGATTTTCCTCTTCCTGCATCAGACAATATTTATAAAATTACTTTAAACAACGGATATATTTTCCCAGAGTCTAACTATCGGGACAATTTTCTGTATGCAAAAGGAATATTTTCGAATACAAAAAAGATTAAGCTTAAGCTGATAAAGGATATTCCCAATCCTGAATACAATGAAATTTATATCAGCCCGAGAGTTCGTTTCAATAATACCTATGATAAATTCCTTTTGGGAGTTAATTTAAAAAATCAATCATTTTTTGATCAAAAATTTCTGTACTCATTTACTCCCACGTACAGTACTGGTACCGGAAAACTAACAGGTTCGGGAGCGGCTTCTTATTCTTTTCTACCTGCTGAAAGTATTTTCCGAAGCCTCACGTTTGGAGCTTCAGGTTCTTATTTTCATTATGATTATGGATTAGCTTATAGAAAAGGATCCTTATTTTCTAATTTCAACTTTAGAAAGAACCCTAGAAGTACGGTTAGTAGAAGTGTAGGATTTTCCTATAATTATTTTGAAAGAGATTTAAGTCCTCTTATGATTGCCAATGATGACTATAAAAAATATAATCTTTGGAGCGTAGGATATGGATATAGCGACAATCAGATGATTCATGAAAAAAGTTTCAGTCTGAGCGCACAGGGAATGGAAGACTTTAATAAGATTACTGCGGAAGGGTTTTATAGATGGGAATTTGCTCCTAAACAGAAATTAAGTCTTCGACTATTTGCCGGATATTTCCTAAGAAACGATACCCGAAACAACTTGTTTGATTATGGAATTTCCAGGGTTTCAAACTATACATTTTCCTACAATCTTTTAGGGGAAAGTGCCAGCAGCGGACTTCTGTCGCAACAGTTTATTCTAGCCGACGGAGGGTTTAAGTCATTTATCCCCGGTACTGTTAACCAATGGATCACATCTGCCAATGTGGATTCCAGCGTTTGGAAAATTTTTCATGTTTATGCTGATGCAGGAATATATAAAAACAAAGATATGCCTGCAAAATTCATTTGGGACACCGGAGTTAAGGTGAGAATCATTCCGGATTTCCTGGAGGTTTATTTCCCTATACAATCTTCCTTAGGGTTTGAACCATCATTCAAGGATTATGCAAAGAGAATCAGATACACCTTGGTTCTTAATCTTGGATCAATCATCAACGCAGCGAGAAGAGGATGGTATTAAAATAAAAGAACAGCTTACAGTAAGCTGTTCTTTCTTTATCAAATTTATTTAAAAACTAATCTTTAATGATTTTTTGTGAAATAGGAGCATTATTAATTGTTCCTGTTACAATATATGTTCCCTTGGGAAGTTCTGTAATATCAAGATAGGTGGCAAATTTTGTGGGCGCTTTTTTAACAACTTGTCTAAATGTATCATATAATTTCACATCCTTTACTTCCATTCCGAAGACAATTCTGCCATCTTTTATAAATGGGTTCTGTACAAAGCCTGACTTAGCTGACCCTTCAAGGGAAAAGTCCAACATATTATCACTATTACCCTCCATGTTTCTTTTGATTGCTACCGTTGATGTTGGAGAAGGAGCAGGCCCATCTCCTTTAAATTGATCAGCGTTGGCACCATAGCCTACAAAATCTAATACGTTGGAAGAAGCAGGATTTGTAACCTGAACAATATTCCCTGCCAAAGCAATCTTTCCGGAGACGCTTGATATTCTAATCCCTGTAGTTTTATTAGTACTTCCATCAAAATTAGTAATGTTGGTTGCTATAAAATCAGGTGTTGGCAAGCTTTCAGTTCCTCCCTCTATTGCAGCTTCCTGAATAAGATACGTTTGCTCAGGACCCAGTGTAAAATCCGGTAAGGTATGATATTGAGTAAAAGCACCTATTGCCGGAGCATACTGTATACTGGCACCCGTTAAGGAAACCAGCGTCGTGCCTATATTTTTAAGCACAATATAATTATTCTTTAAAATAGCTCCTGAACTAGCATTGCCGCCATAGATCTCATTGATCACAATTTGTGCATTTGCTGAGGCTGTCACCCATATTAATCCAACAATAGTAAAGATTTTTTTCATCATAATAATTTTAGAGGTAAGTTGTGGTAAAAATATCAAAAACAATACCATCTGATTGGGAAATTTACAAAAAAAACATCATAAATAAGTATACTTTCATGAGCAAATGATCAGTTCATTGTAATAAAAAAATCCGACCATTTCTTTGAAATGGCCGGACTGTATTTTGATCTGAAAACCTGATTAGTCTTTCAAGATTTTTTGAGATACCAATTGGTTGTTTACTGTACCTGTTACGATATAGTTACCTTTTGCCAATTCAGAAACGCTTACTGTTTCATTTTGTTTTACAGAAGCTGTTTTTACAACTTGCCCTGCCATGTTGAAAACTTTTACATCCTTAGCATCTGCACCGAAAGTAATTCCGTTGTTTTTAACCAGAGTGTTTTTAACAAAGTTTACAGTCTTCGCTTTGTTAGTATCTGAAACAGCTAGAGATCCAGTAGCAACCGTTTTGATAACGATATTATCTAGGTAAGCTCTATAAGAAGTATTTAAAGTTTCGAATGTAACTGTTGAATTTGCCTGTCCTCCTGTGAAAGTCACTGTTTTAGACTCAGGAGTCCCACTCATTACTGCAGTATAAGCTATCGTTTGATTTGCCAAATTAGTAACTTTTACAACAATAGTACTTGAAGGAGCAGTCCATCCTTTAACATCAAAAGTGATTACTACATTTCCTCCATCAGTAGATAAGTCCAAAGACTTTGAAGTCATTGTTCCGATAACAGAAGATGTACCTAATTTAGCCATACCGCCTGCGCTGTATACTTTCGAACCAGCAGGAAAGTTGGCTACAGGAGGAAGAGGGTTTGTAGAAGTTCCCGGGTTGTAAACATCTGTTGCATCAGGAGCATTAGCACCCGTTGAAGCTGTATTTCCACCTGCTGTGTAAGCAGCAAAGTTTTCAGATAAAACAACTGTTTGTTGAGCATTTGCCATAAAAGCTACAGCTGTAACGCTTAAAATAGTAAAGATCTTTTTCATAAAATAATTTTTTTTAAAATTTATATTGTAAAAGTACAAAAAAAACGCCCCTTTAAAAGATTAGGGTGATATAATTAACAATTTATTAAAATTACCTTTTAATAATTTTCTCAGAAACGGCTTTGCCATTAATATTTCCCGTCACCAAATAAATCCCACTCTGTAGACTTTCTACATTTACAGATCCATTTTCAATAACGGAAGCTTTTTTTACAACCTGTCCGTTTGTATTAAAAATTTTAATATCAGATTGGGCCCCAAAATAAATTTCTTTGTCTACAGAAGTATTCTTTACAAAAGTCTTTGTAGACAATTTTGTATCATGTACAGCAAGACCTGCTTCGGTAACAACTTTGATCTCATCAATAAAGAATCGCTTTGATGTAGCTGCGGCTGAGAATTTTAATTTCGTGCTTGAGGTACCACCTACTATATTTACAGAATATTCAGAAAACGAAGAATTCACTAAAATGAAACTATTTGTTCCACTAATGCTTCCACCACCTGTAATCGTAACGGTAAGTCTGGTATTATCGTTACTGTATCCGGCAGCCTTAAAGGTTAAAGTTGCATTTCCGGAAAGCCCGTTTAAAGTTGGAGTTGTTACAGCCCCTACACTATTGGAAGAACCAGCTTTGATACATTGTGCTGCTCCACCTGCTCCGGAAAAAACCCAGCCAGCAGATGAATAATTATTTAATGAACTTGTTCCTATATTCCCTGACCATGTATTATCATTTCCTCCTGTACCGTTTAAATCATCAAAGGTTGCGTTGAAAATAGTGGTCTGGGCAAAGGCTAATGTTGCACATAAAGCTGTTGCAAATAACGAATAAAGTTTTTTCATGGTTTTTAAATTTAATTATCAATAATTTGAACCACTAAATTACATCTATTTTTAAGGCATTCACAATAATTGGATTAATTTTCTGTTAATAATGCTAAACATCTTAGCATTAACATTTTTTAATTACTTTTACCAATTATTTTTCAGGAATTGCGGAATTTTTTTATCCTATTTGTTTTATTTTTCTTAGGCATATTTTCAGGAGGTGCTCAGGTATTCTCATGGAAAAATCCTAACGTTCCTGAAGACAGTATTAAAAGAGATAGTATCCTTACAGCAAAGCTTGAACAGGATATTTTTGCAAAAGATACCCTGGATTTTATACGTACCAACAACAGGGTTATTATTGATGAGGCCGTACTGGCTAAAAATGACAAGAAAAGATTTTTAGGAGAGCTTAACTCCAAAGGATCCATTATTCGTGGGATTACATTTGGTAATAACCAGGGGCAGTCTGTACAAAGTTCTATGGACCTTCAGATTTCCGGAAGACTTTCTAAAGATGTTACCATTTTAGCAAGTATTTCAGATCATAACCTCCCTATTCAGGCCGACGGTTACACGCAAACCTTGGAGGAATTTGATAAGATCTATATGCAGCTTAATATTAAGGATAAATCTATTCTTAGAGCCGGACACTTGGATCTTGTAGAACCTAAGAACTATTTTGCCAAGTACCAGCGAAGAAGCATGGGGATACAGTTTCAGACTGAATTTGGAAAAGAAAATAAAACGTTTGTAGATATTTCTGCTGGGGTAGCCCGAAGTGAATTTCACAGAGTCCGTTTTCAAGGTATCGAAGGAAACCAGGGACCCTATCGTTTGACCGGGAAAAACGGAGAACAGTTCATCACTCTTATTTCCGGTTCTGAACAGGTATTTATTGACGGGATTTTGATGAAACGAGGTGAAAACCAGGATTATGTAATCAACTATAACACCGGTGAAGTTACTTTTACCAGTTTCCGTCCTATTTTCCAACAGAATTTTATTACTATTTCTTATAACTATGCCAATAGAAATTACTCAAGATACTTATTCACCGGAAAGCTAGAGCATCAAAGAGAAAAATTCAAGGTTGGGTTGAACTGGTTCATGGAAAATGACAACAAAAATGCCCCTCTTTCCTTAAGTTTATCTAAAGAGGATGAACAGATCCTTGCGAATGCCGGAAATGATCCTAATCTGATGTTTGCACCATCCGGAGTTGTGACGGAGTATGATGTGAATAAAATACTATACCGCCTAAGTCCTGCAGGAAATTTTTATGAATTTTCAACAGATCCAAATGAAACACTTTATACGGTTTCCTTTACTTATTTTGGACCCAATCAAGGGGATTATAAAACGGCACAAACTACCAATAATGGGCGTGTTTTTGAATATGCCGGGCCTAATGCAGGAGACTACAGAGCTGTAAGAAAGCTTCCCTCTCCTCAGAAGTCGCAGGTTTTCTCTCTTAACTCTGAATACTTACTGAATGAAGGTAAAATAGGGACAGATATTTCTTTGAGTAACTATGATGTCAATTTATTCTCATCCAAAGATTCTAATCAGAATATGGGATACGCGTGGCGTATTTTCGGAAATAAAACCTTTACAAAAAGCTCATGGAAAGGAACTCCAAGTTTTGAGTACCAATATATTGATAAACAGTTTCATATTCTTGACCGTATTAATGATGTGGAATTTTCCAGGGATTTTAACTTGGTTCAGGAATTTAATAAAAAAACGCAGAACAGATTTATATTCAGCTTTTTGAATAAATGGAATAATAAGTCTACATTAAATTATCGTGTCAATTATTTGAATGAACAGGATTCTTATAAGGGGCTTAAAAATGATCTGGACTTCGGCTGGATTACAGGAAAATTCTTTACAAAAGGAAATTTATCTTATCTGAATACCACTGCAACGCTTCAGGATACCAAGTTCATTCGTGGAGGAGTGTCTACAGAATTTACCGGCAAAAAAGGAAGCTGGGCAATTGGTGGAAGCATGGAGCATAATGAGAAAAAATACAATGACACTCAGCTTATGGATGTCACAAGTTTCAGTTGGAAAGAACTTTTTGTTCAAAAGAAAATTGGAGACAGTACCCGTACCAAATTGCTTGCAAAAGTATATATGAGAGATAATGACTCTGTACGCGACAACAGGCTTCAGAGCATGAATAATATTTTGGGAATTATGGCGGAAAGTCAGATTATCAAGACAGAAAGAACCTCTTTAAATGCTTTAATTCATTATAGAAAATTCTTTTACCAAAGTGCAGAAGCTAATGTTACCCGAAACAATGACTTTGTTGTAGGAAATATTCTTTACAACCAACAGCTTTTCAGAAACGGTATGCGTCTTCAGGCTTTCTATGAGCTTGGAAACGGACAGGAAGCTCAAAGAGAGTTCCAATACATTAAAGTAACAGATGGACAGGGTGTTTATAAATGGACCGATTATAATGGGGATGGCATTCAGCAACTTGATGAATTTGAAATTGCTGAATATTCTGACTTGGCACAATATATTAGGGTTTACACCAACTCCGTAAGATATATTCCGTCTAATAAGAACAAGATACAGCTTGCTTTGTTTGTTAATCCTGCCATTGTTTTTAATTCTGAAAATGGATTTTTAAAACGCTGGAATTTTAATATTTCTTTAAATTCTCAAAATTCATTCTATAAAAAAGATAAAGTTCTGGTATTAAATCCATTTGAAAAAAATAGTGACCAGATCCTTAAAAATCAAAATATTCTGGCCTCCGTACAATTCAACCCTACAGATAAATCGGGATGGAACGGAAATTATAGATTTATTACCAATGATAACCTCATCAATGCGAATTTTAGCAATGAAGAGCGTGAACAAACCTCTCATTTCCTGAATTTAGGATATTGGTTTAATAAGGAATTCAGAGTAGATTGGGAAAATTCCGTTCATGATATCAAAAACTCTTCACAGCTATTTGCAACAAGAGATTATCGCTTAAATAACTTTGAAACCAAGCCAAAAGCAACTTATAAATTTACAGATGCTCTTCAGACTGAGCTTTCTTCTGCATACCGTCAAAAGAAACGATTAGACGGAGAAGAAATACTAAAGGCATTTGATATTACGGGAACCATCCAATGGGAGTACAGAAAGACTTCTATCCGTGGAAATTTCTCTTTTATCAACAATAACTTTAACGGAAATAATTTCAGTATTGTCGGCAACCAGATGCTTGATGGTCTAAAGCCCGGGAAAAACCAGGTATGGAGTGTATTTATTCAGCAGGCTATTAATTCATTCATCCAATTAAACTTAAATTATGAAGGACGAAATTCTGGCGAAAGAACCATTCATATTGGAAGTATGCAGGTAAAGGCGAGCTTCTAAAAAGCTTCATTATCAAATTATTACAATTAATTTTATATTGAAATTCTATTTCTATTTCGCTATCATTGCGTCCATATCTTCATCACTTACACTAATAGATAATATCATATTTTTCACTATTTAGAATTTTGTAAATTTGCACCATGATAAAAATAGGCAACATAGAACTGCCGGAATTTCCGCTTTTGCTAGCTCCAATGGAAGATGTAAGTGATCCTCCATTCAGACGTTTGTGTAAAATGCACGGTGCAGATTTAATGTATTCAGAATTTATTTCTTCTGAAGGTTTAATTCGTGATGCTATCAAAAGCCGCAAAAAGCTTGATATTTTTGACTATGAAAGACCAGTCGGTATACAAATTTTTGGTGGTGATGAAGAAGCAATGGCCATGTCTGCAAGAATTGTAGAAACGGTAAATCCGGATCTGGTAGACATTAACTTTGGATGCCCTGTAAAAAAGGTGGTCTGCAAAGGTGCCGGAGCAGGCGTGTTGAAAGATATTGATCTTATGGTTCGCCTTACAAAAGCAGTAGTAAGCTCTACTCATCTTCCTGTGACTGTTAAAACCCGTCTAGGCTGGGACAGTACTTCCATCAATATTGATGAAGTAGCAGAACGTTTACAGGAAACAGGAATTAAGGCTCTTACCATCCATGCAAGAACCCGTGCACAGATGTATAAGGGTGAGGCAGACTGGGAACATATTTCAAGAATCAAACAAAATCCTAATATTGAGATTCCTATTTTTGGAAATGGAGATATAGACTCTGGTGAAAAAGCATTGGAGTACAAACAAAAGTATGCTTGTGACGGAATCATGATTGGTCGTGCAGCGATTGGTTACCCTTGGATATTTAATGAAATCAAACATTTCTTTAAAACAGGTGAACGTTTACCTGCTCCAACTATTTCAGACCGATTATTGGCAGTACGTCAACATGCTGAATGGAGTGCAGAATGGAAAGGTGAAAGATTGGGACTGGTTGAAATGAGACAGCATTACAGCAACTATTTCAGAGGGATTCCTCACTTCAAGGATTTTAGAAAAAAATTCCTCGAAGTTTTCACTATGGAAGAAATGGACAGCTTAATCAAAGAAACTCAACAATTCTACGAAGAATATCAAGCTCAGATATAAAACAAAAAACCATCAATTTGATTGATGGTTTTCTTATTTTTATTTGAATATCAAATTTAATATCCTCCTGATGAAGATTCATTTTTAATGAGTGCCAATGCAGAGGAGGTTCCGATTCTCTTTACCCCCATATTAATCATTTTTTCAGCATCTTCAGGAGTTCTTACTCCTCCGGCAGCTTTTACAGGAAGTTTTCCAGCATTATCAATCATGATCTTTACTCCCTCAAATGTTGCCCCATTCGGTTTACCACCTGTTGTTTCATAGAAGCCAGTTGAAGATTTTACAAAAATCCCGGACAATTCGCTTTCAGAGAAGTTTTCTTCTGCCCAGTTAGAAATATTTTTGGTAAGATCTGCAATCTGCTCATCAGTTAATGCTGCAATTTCAATAATCCATTTAGCGATTTTATGATGTTCCAAAGATAATTGGGTACATTTCACAAATTCTTCTTTTACCAATTCTGTATTCCCTTGAAGGTAAGCCGTGTAATTAATAACAAAATCCAATTCATCAGCACCGTCTTCTATTGCTTTTGAAGCTTCTGCAAGCTTTTCATCAACTGAGTACGTTCCCTCATGAAATCCTATTACAGTACCAACTGCAACATTTGAATTTCTTTCATTAATATATTTTTTGATCTCTGCTACATAATCCGGACGGATCATTACGGCAAAAATACCATTATCAATAGCTTCCTGAGCAAGTTTTTTATCTATTTGAAGAGTTTCTTCATGTGAAATACCTGATTGTTCGGGTGTCTTCAAATAAGTTGAATCCAAATATTGGGCTATGTTCATATCGTTATACTTTCAATTGTCTGTAAATACCTTGTTCCAAAGATATGAAAGTTTCTGTTCTTGTTACTCCCTTCAATTTTTGAAGTTTGTTAAGGATTTGCATCAAATGGTCGTTATCCTTACAAAGAACCTTTAAGAATATTGTATAATTACCGGTTGTATAGTGGGCTTCCACTACTTCGTTAATATCATGCAAAGATTTTACCACTTCAGGATAATGACTTGGTTGATCCAAGAATACACCAATGTACGAAATTACCTTATATCCAATTTTTTTAGGATTAAGGAATGAAATTGAGTTTTCAATAACCCCTGCATGTTCCAGTTTCTTAATTCTTTGATGTACCGCAGTGGTGGAAATTCCTACATTCTTTGAGATGTGTGCTAAAGATGTTTTAGCGTTATCCATCAGCATATAGATGATTTCCTTGTCGATTGAATCTAAATGATAGCTTGTGTTGCTCGAATTTTTCATTTTTTTTATAATTTATGTTTTTACTGTAAGTTTTTAAACTTTACAAAAACAGGAAAGTGGTCGCTGTATCCACCTAAATATCGCGTACCGGCATAAGTTCTAAAAGGTCGCCCTTCAAAATTTCTGGTTCTGCTACTGATTTTTTCAGAATTAAATATGTGAGCATCCTGAAAAGCCAGAGTTTTATTGTCAAGAAAGGATCTCGACATAATAATCTGATCATACAGCAGTCCAGACTTATAATGAAAAGTAGAATAATTTCTTGTAGAAAACAACTCCTGAAATGGGTTCATTAAAACCTTTTCATGATCATTGTCATAGAGAATTTGTACTAAATTTTCATCATCCGGATTTTCGTTAAAATCACCACACAATATGACATGCTCCTTACTATCATCTACAATCTTCAGGATCCGTTCCCGGACCTCATTCAGTATAAAGGCTCTTTTAGGTTTATTGACATCTTTCTCGCGTTTAGAGGGAAGGTGAGCGATAAAGACATTAATAATTTCCCCTTTATATTCGATTTTAGAAAAAAGTACGTCCCTAGTTGTATCGTAATTTCCTGTGTTTTTATTTACTATTTCAAAAAAGAAAGTAATGGTTTCAGAATCAATTACCTTTACTTTATTTTTGTCATATAACATGGCTACGTCTACCTTTCTTTCGTCCATAGAATTGTAATGTATAATTCCATATTCTGAATTAAAAGGTTCCATCTCCACAAGATCCTCCAAAACTTTCCTTCCGGAAACTTCAGACAATCCAATTACAAATGGCAATACCCCATTATCCTCCTTCATCAATTGAAATACGTGAGAGATTTTAAAAAGTTTGTTTTTATATCTCTTTTCATCCCAGTTTCTTAAACCTGATTGGGTAGGATCTAATTTATGAACAGGCCTAGGATCGGGTAAAAATAAATTTTCTACATTATAAAAAGAGAACAGTTCCATCAACACAAATTTCTATACTTTAATTAATATGTCCTTTTTTCTAAACGCAAATTTATTATTTTTTTCAAAATTCATTTGATCTATCTATAATATTGAAAAATCAATTTATAACAATAAATATTTCAAATATAATAAAAAATACCAATAAAAACACCTGTATTGAATTGAATTTTCAACCATTTATTTAATTTGTTTCATATATCGAAATCGAAATAACATACAAAACTTAAAATAAATAAAATAAAACCTCAACTTAAAAACAGAAATGTTAATATTTTACTTCCTATTCACAATAATAACAAATATTATTCCATTTGATATATTAGCAGGCTTGATCAATAAAAAAGAGCGTTTCAAAAAAATTTTAAAGGAGATCCGGACGTTTTTCCTTTGTAATTCTTACGGCCTCATCGTGACGCCACTCTTCAATTTTACCCCAATTTCCACTTAATAAGATCTTGGGAACATCCAATCCTTTATAACTTTCGGGTCTTGTATAGATGGGAGGAGACAGAAGATCATCCTGAAAACTGTCTGTCAGAGCGCTTTGCTCATCATTTAGAACTCCGGGAAGCAATCTTATAATAGAATCGGCAAGCACACATGCAGCCAGTTCACCTCCTGTAAGAACGTAGTCTCCTATTGAAATTTCTTTTGTAATATGCAGGTCTCTCACTCTTTGATCAATTCCTTTATAATGTCCACAAAGAAAGATCAGATTATTTTTAATGGAAAGAGAATTGGCAATTTTCTGATTCAAGGTTGCTCCATCAGGAGTCAGATAGATTACCTCATCATAGTCTCTTTGGGATTTAAGTTCTGAAATACATTTGTCTATGGGCTCTATCATCATCACCATTCCTGCACCACCTCCATAGGGTTCATCATCAACTTGCCTATGCTTATTGATTGCCCAGTCTCTTAGATGATGAAAATGTACTTCCGCCAGTCCTTTATCTATTGCTCTTTTCAAAATAGAGGTGTTAAACGGACTTTCCATCAATTCTGGAAGTACGCTTATTATATCAATTCTCATTGTAATGTTCCGTTTTTCTTAGTAGGTATAATAATTAATCTTAAAGAAGAATCTTTGTTGATATAGCTCCACATCCAATTGAAGAATATGGCCAGCTTATTTCGAACGCTCAAAATTAGCATTAAATGGAGAAACATCCAGAAATACCATGCTAAAAATCCCTGAAATTTAATGAATGGTAAATCTACAACGGCTCTGTGCTTTCCAATTGTTGCCAGTGAGCCTTGGTCATCATACTCATACTCGTTCCATTCTCCTGAAGTTTTCTTTAAAAGATTTTTACCTAGATTTTTTGCTTGATTAATCGCTACGTTGGCAACCTGAGGATGTCCTTGCGGATATTTAGGAGTCTCCATATAGGCAATATCTCCGATTGCATAAATATTGTCGTAGCCTTTTATTTTATTATATCGATCTACTATGTATCTGTTTCGCACTAATTTATCTTCGGGAAAGCCATCTATTACATTTCCCGTAACCCCTGCTGCCCAAATTACATTATTAGAGGGTATTTCCTTATCACTTTTCAGATGTACTTTTTCTCCGTCGTAATCTGTAACCACTTCTCCACTCATGAAAGTTACACCAAGATCTTTAAGATACTTTTCTGATTTTTCCTGAGCTTCAGAACTCATTACAGCAAGTGGTTTTTCTGTGGAGCTTACCAGAATAATCTTTAGCTGATCGAAGTTCATATAAGGATAATCCCTTGGAAGAATATCTTTTTTCATTTCAGCAAATGCTCCTGCAAGCTCTACTCCTGTAGGTCCGCTTCCTACAATAACGATATTCCAGTTTCCGTCATCGCTTCTGCTCTTTTCAATAATCAGTTTTTCGAAGGTCATTAAAACGTGATTTCTAATGCTGATTGCTTCCTGAGTATTTTTCATTCCGAAAGCTTTTCCTTCAAGTTCTTTGTTACCGAAAAAATTAGTTTTACAACCTGTTGCGATAATGAGTTTGTCATAAGTGAATTCTGCCTCATCGGTAATCACCTTATTGTTTGCAGCATCAATTTCTCTGACATCTGTCATTCGGAACTGAGTGTTTCTGGATTGCTGAAAAATCTTTCGGAATGGGAAAGAAATATTGGAGGGCTCTATCCTCCCGGAGGCTACCTGATAAAAAAGCGGCTGAAACATATGATGATTCATCCGGTCCAGAACAATTACTTTTTTGTTCTTATTATTCAATGTTTTTGCAAGCTGCAGCCCCGCAAATCCTCCTCCTATAATGATGATTTTTTCGCGTGTTTCCATAATACACAAATTTACTGATTTTATTTAGCAATTAGCAGTGAAAAAAGTTAGTTTTGCAAAACTTTATGACACCAAAAAAGTACACCAAAAAAACTGCCAAACAGATTCATAAGAACCGACGAAAGAATTATTTTTTCCGTCGATGGGTGATATTAGCAATTTTAATAGTTGCTTTAATTGGAACTGGTTTTTATCTTAAACAATCTGTTAGTTACTACTACGCTCTGTACTTCAATAAATTTACTCATAAAAAACTGCACAACAGCGAAAAGGAGGCTTCCCGAATTCAAAGAGTTTTAGCAAATAACCTTGATAAAACCTATGGCTTTGATGTTTCTCACTATCAAAACAGGGAAGATATCAAATGGGACAGTCTAAGTATTGGAAACAAAACGATTCCGTTGGAATTTGTGGTAATGCGTGCCACCATGGGAAACCGCAGTGCAGATAAGCACTTTGATGAATTTTGGGAAATGGCCAAGAAACATAATCTGATCCGTGGAGCCTATCATTTTTACAGAGCTGATGAGGATCCTGTAATTCAAGCCAACAATTTTTTAGCGAATGTAAAATTAGAAAGCGGAGATCTTCCGCCTATTTTGGATATTGAAAAGATCCCTAAGCGTAAAACCAATAAAAAGCTGATTGAAGACCTAAAAGTATGGTGTAAAATTGTGGAAGAAACTTATGGTGAAAAGCCCATTATTTATACCTACTACCACTATTATAAGGATTTTCTGAAAGGAGAATTTGAAGGATATCCATTATGGCTGGCCAATTATAATGATGTCCCTACCCCATCTCCAAATGATCAATGGGATTTTTGGCAATTTACTGAAAACGGAATTGTTCACGGAATTAATACCAAGGTGGATCTTGATGTCTATAATGGAAATTCCTGGTCTTTAAAAAGACTGACATTGGATTGATAGAAAAGAAACAAGAAGACAGAAATAATGACAGTTTAAGCAGGAATTTAATTTGCATTTTTTTTCTCCGGATTATAAATCCTTAAAAATCATATCCAATCCCCGTCTTCTTGTCTTGAATTTTTAATTATTTTTTTTCAAAAAATTCAGAATATCAGCATTCAGTTCATCTGCTTTTTCAAAAGGAACCATGTGTGTAGTATCTTTATAAATCTTCAACTCTGTAGTAGGAATTTGTTTTGCGATAAACTCTGTATGCTCTGGCTTAATGACATCTTTATCTCCAACAATAACCAATACCGGACTTTTTATTTTATTTAAATCATTTTTGCTGATATTGGGCTCTGTAAGCATGATTTTTAAAAGCCTGCGTTCATTGAATGTTTCGGGAACGCCTAATTGATTTAGTTGTGTCATTTGACTTGTAAATCGGTTAAACAATTTTTCTTCAATCCCTTCTGGAAAAGCATTGGCACCCATTATTATTAACTTATTAAGATGATCCGGATATTTCAAAGCGAATTCTAATCCTGTACATCCTCCATCACTCCATCCTGCAATATTCACTTTATCAAGCTTCAGATGGTCTGCCAATGCCTTTACGTCATCTGCAAACAATTTATAAGTAAAATCTTTTTTTGAGATATCCTTACTTTTTCCCTGGCCTCTTGTATCTATTGCAATTACCTTATACTGTTTGGATAAAACCGGAATTTGTTGATAATAATCTTTTATACTTCCTGAATTACCATGAAGCAAAATCAAGGGATCTCCTTCTCCATAAACCTCATAATAAAGATCCAGATCCTTCAATTTCAGATACTTTCCTGCAGATTCATTTTTCCCGTATATGGATTGATCTGCTTCCTGTATATATTTTGAGTTGTCCGAAATCCAATCCTGAAGATCATCATCCGAATATCCGCCCTCATCCTCTTTTGTATTTTTTCCGTTTTTATCCATTTTCACATCGATATTAATAGCCGGTGCAGCAATTGACATCTTCATCCAATCTCCATAAAATTCTCTTATAAAACCAGTTCTGAATAAGGCAGCACTAATTTTAATGCTCCCATTAAACTCTTTTAAAAACTGAATTCCAACAAAAAATTTCCCTTGCACCCAGATATTATGGTCATTAACATCCAGCGTATAGGTACCGTCTTTTATCATATCTTCGGTAAGTTCAACTGTAATTTCCTCATCCAGAATATTTTTATCCGGAAAACCATTTTTCTCACTGTAAATGCTGTATCGCATCAGAACCGGTTCAGTAGAGGTGTAGCGCGCAATATTCAGATTAATATTCTTGATTTTAGATCTTTTCTTTGCATTAAATTCAAGGGCTGTTTCTCCTAAAAAATCCTGTTTACCCATTGCCGGATTTACGGAATATAAGACACTTTTGGTCTTTGTATTGACTCCCCAGTTTTTATCTACCAGCTTTTTGGGCTTAATGGCAATTTCCTTAATGCTTTTAATTTTTTCTTTTAAAAATATTTTCTGCTGGTCATGCTTCTTAAAGTCCTGTACTGTTTCTTTATACAGATCATATCCAGGCACTTCAATCTTTACAATTTGCTGTGGATCTAGCTTTGAAAGATCTATTGAAAAATTTCCTTTTTCATCAGAAATGGTTCCGTTGGTCTTTTTTTCAATCCCTACTTTTACATAAGGAATAGGTTGGTTTTCATTTTTAGAAATAATTGTTCCGGAAATGACTTGTGCATTCAGGGAAGAAACAGCCAAAATAAAGAATAAGGCATTAAGTTTTTTCATGTTAAAAGTTTGATGCAAACTTATTTATTTTGAATGACCAATCTTCATAAGACCTTATTAAATTTGAAGTTATTTTAGTTAAAGTTATTTTAAATGTTCGCCATTAAGGGAAATTTCTTTTCAAAGATTTAAATTTTAACTTATTCCTACAAAATATTCATGATCTCTTCCCATGAGTTTACCCTCTTATATGTTTCATTTTCTATCAGTTCATTATGAGGCTGGGTAAAAATCAGTCTATCACCTGAAAAATGATCTAAATTTTTTGGATAATCATCAATCATTACATCTCCCGACACTACCCTTTTGCTTCCGCAAAGAACAATCTGCTCCCATGTGATGAATGGAAAATGCTCTGCCAGCCAATCATACTTTTCTCTTAGGCTGTTGGGAAACTCCATTCCTGCAGAGACAATGTAGAGTTCATATTTATTGTTTAAATATTCCATCGCTTCACGGCTCCCTTCCATTACAGGCAATGTGCGGAAAAATCCCTCCTCATTCACATGCTTTTTCCCGTTAGGAAAGACCTCTAATTCCGGTTTTCCAATCATGGTACCTACTTCAAGATCTTTTCCGGTATCTCTTTTTTCAAATTGTGCCAACTGATGATACACATCCGCCATTACTCCATCCATATCAACAATTACTTTCTTCATACTTCATTATATTATTTGTTATTAACGATTATTTTTTTCAACTGCTATCAAATTTACTGAATAGTTTTTTCTGAGAGTGGACACAGTTTATTAAAAAATCGTAAATAATCATTTTTATAAAAGAAGTTCCGGAAAGTTTTATGGTTACATTTTCGTATTTTTGCCGTTCTATTCAAAATTAAAATCAAACCATTAATTTCCAATGAATTACGTTTCTGCAGAAAATCTTACCAAATCCTACGGCATCAAAGTTTTGTTTGAAAACATTTCTTTTCACATCAATGAGGGAGACAAAATTGCCATTGTTGCCAAAAACGGAAGTGGAAAATCTACCCTTCTGAAAATTTTAATGGGTAAAGAAATTGCAGACAGTGGTACTGCGATCATCAACAAAGATATCCAGGTTGTTTTATTTGACCAGGAAATTGATTATGATCCTAACCTCAACATTGAGGAATTTATGATGACGCTGGATTCTAAACCCATTCTTGCCCTGAAGAACTACCACAAATCTCTTCATTCCACGGACAATGACTTTATTGAAAAAGCATTATCTGACATGGAAGCTCACAAAGCCTGGGACCTTGAAAATGAAATGAAACAAATCCTTTCTCAGCTTAAGATTACTGATCTTGAAGCAAAAATGGGAACTCTTTCAGGAGGTCAGATCAAGCGTGTGGCACTGGCAAAATTATTAACAGAAACAAGAGCCGAGCACAGACATACTCTACTGATTATGGATGAACCTACCAACCACCTTGATGTGGACATGGTAGAATGGCTTGAAAATTATTTGACCAAAGCAAAAATCACTCTATTACTGGTGACCCACGACAGATATTTCCTAGACAGTGTCTGCGATATTATCTGGGAAATGGAAGACGGAAATCTTTATGTTCATAATGGTTCATATGCCACTTATCTTGAAAATAAAATGATTCGTGAAGACAACCTTAATGCTACCATTGATAAAGCAAATAACCTTTACCGAAAGGAATTGGAATGGATGCGAAGACAGCCTAAAGCAAGAACCACAAAGTCCAAAAGCAGAATTGACTCTTTCTACGAAACAGAAAAAGTGGCTAAAACAGATACCAGAAAACAGGGTCTGGAACTTGACTTTGAGATGAAGCGTCTGGGTAACAAGATTCTTGAACTGAAAAACATTGATAAAAGTTTTGGCAGCAAATTATTATTAAAGGATTTCAGCTATCAATTTCAACGTGGTGAGAAAGTTGGAATTATTGGAAAAAACGGAGCCGGAAAATCCACTCTTCTTAATATCATCCAAGGTTTTGAAAAATATGATAAAGGTGAGATTGAAACCGGAGAAACTATCTCCTTTGGATATTTTGCACAAAAAGGACTTACCTACAAGGAAGATGAACGTGTAATTGATTTTATTAAAGAAATTGCAGAATTCTATCCTTTAGCTAATGGTAGAAGTCTTTCTGCATCTCAGTTTTTGAGATTATTTTTATTTGATGATCAGACGCAATACTCGCCTATCTCAAAATTATCGGGAGGAGAAAAAAGAAGACTGCATTTAATGTATATTCTTTATCAGAATCCTAACTTTTTGATCTTTGATGAACCTACGAATGATCTCGATCTTCCGACATTAAC
Organism: Chryseobacterium aurantiacum; assembly: GCF_003020585.1. Classification (GTDB taxonomy): domain Bacteria; phylum Bacteroidota; class Bacteroidia; order Flavobacteriales; family Weeksellaceae; genus Chryseobacterium; species Chryseobacterium aurantiacum. The sequence goes on along the minus strand of NZ_PXUE01000001.1, from coordinate 386,352 downwards.
GGTTCTTGAAAATTTTCTTCAACAATTTCAGGGATCTTTGATTATTGTTTCTCACGACAGGTATTTTATGGACAGAATTGTAGATCACGTCCTAGCTTTTGAGGGAGATGGAAAAATAAGAGACTTTGTTGGAAACTTCTCAGAATATCGGGAGGCGAAAAGCCGTGAAGAAGCTCTGGAAAAAAATACAGCTGCAAGACCTGAGCCTGTTAAAGAAACAGTTCCTGTTGTGGAAGCTCCTCAATCTTCGAATGCCCCAAAAAGGAAACTAACCTTTAAGGAACAAAGAGAATTGGAAACCATTGAAAAGGAAATGCCTGAACTGGAAGAACAGCGTGCCAAAATTTTGGACCAACTGAATAATGAAAGCGATTACGAAAAAATAGCCAGTCTTTCCTCTGAACTGGAAATGATTTCCGAAAAACTGGAAAATCATGAGATGAGATGGCTGGAATTACAGGAAGCACTATAAAATTTTGAGCTAAGAATTATGAATTGGTCAGAAACATTTGAACCGATTCATAATTCTTAGTTTATATTAAAGCTTAACCACTTTTTGCTCTTGTGTACTTTTTAGGGAAGCGTCTATAATCTTCATATTCTGAATCACTTCTTTCCCCGGAGAAGGCAATGGATACCCAAAAACAATATGCTCATAGATTTGCTGGTAATAATTCATATAATTTCCGGCCTCACTAGATGTTAGGGTTCTTATCGTTTCAGAATTTTCATTTAGATAATTTAAAATTCCATCCGCCTCTTTCAAAGGCTGCATCCAATCTTCACCATAGACAGGAATTGATCCTGCCACCAGTTCATTCTCCTGATGATCTGTTCTTTCCTGTAAAAAACTACCTTTATCCCCGTGAATGGTATAGGCATAGTGAGCTTCTTTACTAAATACGGATGATTTCAGTCTTACTCTCAAATCATTTGGATAGAATAGCAGAATTTCAAAATAATCATTTGCAAACTCTGCTCCTTTCATGGAAAATACATCCGCAAAAAGCTTTTCCGGATATCCGAAATACTGTACAGCCTGATCCACAAGGTGAGCTCCAAGATCATGGAGAGATCCTGAACCTATCTGATCCGGATTTTCCTTATGCTGCTTCCCACTTGGTGTGGTACGAAAACGATCAAAACGGATTTCAGCTTCTTTAATATTCCCTAGCTTTCCGTCTGCCAAAACCTTTTGTACCTGTAGAAAATCACGATCAAATCTTCTATTCTGATACACACTTAGAAACAGTCCTTTTTCTTCAGCAAGTTTTACCAGTTCTTCAGCTTCGGCAACATTTACTGTAAATGGTTTTTCGACAATAATATTTTTTCCGGCTTCAAGTGCTTTTTTTGCATATTCATAATGTGTTTGCACAGGAGTATTCACAATAACTAGTTCTATATCTGCACTTTGAAGCATTTCTTCTATTGAACGATAGATTGTTGCCTCAGGATATTTTTCTTTGGATTCTTCTTTACTTCTTTCTACCACAGCAGAAATAAAAAACCCAGGATGTTCTTTCAAAAAAGGGGCATGAAAAACTTTGCCACTCATCCCAAAAGCGCAAAGTCCTGCTTTTACCAATTGCATAAATTTATTTTTAAAACAAATATATTCATAAAAAACTCCAGATTCCCCTATTCACAATAACGATAGAAACAATCCATTTATATATCCTTAAAAAGCATGATAAAAGTCATAAATTAATTTTTATTCATTCTAAACAAATACTTACATTTGCGCCTTATTTAAAACTGTTCTACATAAAAATAAAATGAAAAGACAACTACTTTCTTTAGGTCTTCTATTTATCGCTGTTTCAGCAAGTTCTCAGATGAAAAATGCGGAAGCAGATACTATCAGAACCCAAACGATTGAAGACATCAATCTTCATAAAACAGGAAATCCAAACCAGGCGAGGCCATTATCTACAAAGTCAAATCTTACGGTAATGGAAAACCCTCAGCCCATTGCTATTGTTACTCATGAAATCATTGAGCAGCAACAGGCAAAACAACTGAGTGATGTTCTTCAAAATGTGAACGGAATGTACGTTACTTCATCCAGAGGTAATTCTCAGGATAGTTTTGGAGGGCGTGGTTTTATCTTAGGAAATGACAATATTTTCAAGAATGGAGCAAGGATAAACAGTGGAGTTTTCCCTGAAGTAAGTGGTCTTGAAAGAGTGGAAGTATTAAAAGGAGCTAATGCAATGCTTTTTGGTAATGCTGCTGCCGGAGGTATTATTAATATGATTACTAAGAAACCAAAATTCAATTTTGGAGGAAGTATAGGATTAAATGGCGGAAGCTGGAATTCTTACAAACCAACTGTAGATTTTTATGGTCCTTTATCTAAAAATATTGCGTTTAGAATAAATGGAGCGTATGAGTATGCTGAAAGCTTCAGAGATGTTGTTGAATCTGAAAAATACTATTTTAATCCGTCATTCTTATTTAATTTAAGTCCGAAATCCCAATTAATTGTTGAGGCAGATTACCTTAAAAATAATTTCACTCCGGATTTTGGTCTTGGATCTATTATCAATCCTGATGGAAGTTTCAAAATAAACGATTTATTACCTAAAAACGCATTCTTAGGAGCAGACTGGCAATATCAGAACGTAGAACAAGTATCTACCAACGTAACTTTCAACCACCAGTTTAGCGACAGATGGACTTTGAATACCGTTGCTTCATTTCAAAGTTATACTAAAGACTACTACTCTACAGAAAGAGTACAATGGTCATATGACAAGCCGAACAACAGATATTACTGGGTAAGACCTTTAAATAAAACATTTAACGAACAAAATTATACTTCATTACAAGTTAATATTAATGGAGAGTTCAATACAGGAAAAATTAATCACAAGGTTTTAATTGGTACCGATGGGGATTATGGAGTTCAAAATAACTACACTTATACCAACCCAACCGTTTATGGAACTAATGGCAATACCTCAGCTATTAACAATAATCTTTATCTAGATGATCCATCAAGTTGGGCTAGTGGAAAAATGCCTGATGCATCTCTAAAAGACAGAACTAGAATTCCTACTCAGAGATTCGGTATTTACATTCAGGACTTCATCAGCCTTACGAAGCAATTTAAAGTAATTGCAGGTTTAAGATGGTCTTACCTGGAAACAATGACTAACACCAAGAATACCTTTGCAAATAATCTTGGGGATGTTGATCAAAAAAATACAGCTATATCAGACAGAGCGTTTTCTCCTAAAGCAGGTTTAGTCTACATGCCAAATGAAAACCTTTCGGTATTTGCAACGTATACAAACTCTTTTGCTCAAAATACAGGAAAAGATATTTTTGAACAAGCATTAAAACCTACAACAATTGATCAGTATGAAGTAGGGGTAAAGAAAAACCTTTGGAATAATGCATTAGCTGTAAACCTAACAGCCTATCAGATTGTTTATAATAATTATTACCAAACAGCTCCTCAACTAGCAAACGGACAGGCAAATTCAGATTCTTTCTATAAAGAATTTGCAGGAAAAATGAGAAGCCGAGGAGTAGAGCTGGATATTACAGGAAATCCAACAGAGAACTTATCCATCATCGGAGGTTTCTCTTACAATAATTCGGTATATATAGATACACCGGAAGGATTCGGATATGTTGAAAAACAGAGATTGGTAAGAACACCTGCTACAACAGCAAATGCTTCCGTATTCTATAAATTCACTCGTTATGCAAAAGGCTTAAAAGTAGGTGCAGGAGCCTACTTTATCGGAGATAGATTAGCAGGATGGAATGATACAAAAAATGGTTCAACCGGACTGGGTGCAAGAAACGGAATCAGTAGATCATTTGCATTAAAAGATTATACTACTGTAATGGTATCTGTTGGCTACGAATGGAAGAAATTCTCAATTCAAGGGAAAGTGGGTAACCTGTTTAACGTTGAAAACTATAACGTTCACGAGAATTATTCAGTAAACCCGATTATGCCAAGAAATTATTATTTCACATTGACGTACAAACTTTAGAATTAATTACATAATTACTTCTTCATTAAAAGTGGAAATTGCATTTTTGCAGTTTCCACTTTTGAAATTTAAAACAAACAATTAGATATGGATAAGATTAAAGACACGAGAAGTTTCATGAGAATTACACACCGTTATCTGGGGTATTTCCTTGCAGGTATTATGGCGGTGTATGCAGTAAGTGGAATTATTTTGGTCTACAGAGACACCGATTTTCTAAAGAGCGAAAAAAAGTATGAAAAGACTTTATCTGCCAACCTTACTGAAAAAGAACTGAAAAAAGAACTAAAGATGAAAGGCCTTGAAGTGGAAAAGACTGAAGGCAGTGTTCTTCATTTTAAAAAGGGAACTTATGATTCAGCAACTGGGGTAGCAAAGTATTCAAAAATGGAACTTCCTTTTGCACTGGACAAAATGGTTTCTCTTCACAAATCACAATCTAAAGATACCATAGCCCCTCTAAGTGTATTCTTCGGAGTTGCGCTTTTCTTCTTTGTTATTTCGAGTTTCTGGATGTTTAATCCTAAAACAAAAGCATTCAAACGTGGAATTAAGTTTACCATTGCCGGTCTGATCATCTCTGTGATTCTTCTATTTATTTAAATTAAACAAGTAGAAAAAGAGGCAAAAAGTAGTTTTATATACCATATATCTGTTTTTATTTAATATCATTTAATAATAAAAATGGAAATAATTATTTTTTAAACATCATCAAATTCTCTCTTTCGACCATCAACCTCAATTATTTATCATTGCAGAATCGTCAGTTATATTGTTAAAAAATTAAATTGTATATGGCTCATAATGTTAACATTAATTTGGAAAAATTGTCTAAAATTAAGAGTCTGGCATATTTATTGTTTTTTCTATAATTCGTGAATAATAAACATTTAATTATTAAAATAATAAATTATGAAAAAACTTATTTTAACAGGAGTATTAGCTATAGCAGGTTTAACAGCAACTGCAAACGCTCAGATTCAGAAAGGTAATTGGATGGTAGGAAGTAGTTTAGCAACAAGTAATTTTGGATTAAATACAGGTGGTGGATACCAAATTAACCTACAACCAAAAGGAGCTTATTTCATCGAAGATAATCTTGCTATTGGGGGATATGTAAATTTAGGTATTGGCAAATCTTCTAAAGAGTCAAGTACAAGATTTGATTATGGTGTAGGAGCTTTAGGCCGTTATTATCTTTCTCCAGGAGAACAAGGTGTTAACAACTTGTTACATCACGGAAGATGGTTCTTCGAGGGTAACGTAGGTGTTGGTGGATATTCTATCAGCAAAGGAGGTAACTCTACAACAGGTCTTGACTTTGGTGTAGGACCAGGTTACTCTTACTTTATCACTCCAAATATTGGACTAGAAGGGTTAGTAAAATATGCAGGTGTTACAGGTTTCGGAAATACTGGTTTAACTTCTAACATTACTTTTAACCTAGGATTTAGTATTTATTTACCTACTTCAAAAGGTAAGCAAATCATCAACGACGTTAAGTAATCACTGAAATACTTATAAAAAATTGAAAGCGCCCCGGAAATTTTATTTCTGGGGCGCTTTTCGTACAAATTAAAACTAAACTATAAAAAATCAAATAAATCATATATTGGGCTGAGGAGTATATCGTAAATACGGCTTTATCTCAGTAACACCCTTGGGAAATTTTTTTCTGGCATCCTCTGTAGAAATCGCAGGAGGAATAATTACATCATCACCATTTTTCCAGTTCACAGGAGTGGCGACCTGATGAGCATCCACCAATTGCAGAGAATCCAGAACTCTCAAAATTTCATTAAAATTTCTTCCGGTAGAAGCAGGATAAGTAATAATCAACCTTACTTTTTTTGCAGGATCAATAATCAACAAAGACCGAACAGTAGCTGTAGCTGAAGCATTGGGATGAATGAAGTCATACAATTCGGAGATCCTTTTGTCTTTATCAGCAATAATAGGAAACTGTACATCCGTATTTTGGGTTTCATTAATATCTTTCACCCAATTTTGATGATCCTCTACTCCATCTACACTAAGAGCAATAACCTTAGTTCCTCTCTGAGCAAATTCTGATTGCAATTTTGAGGTATAACCAAGCTCTGTAGTGCAAACCGGAGTATAATCTGCCGGGTGTGAAAATAAAATTCCCCAGGAATCTCCCAGATAATCATAAAAATGAATATCACCTAAAGATGATTCTGCCTTAAAGTTGGGTGCTGTATCTCCTAGTTTGATTGACATAATATTTCGTGTTTTTTAGTCTACAAATTTAGTAGACTTTTTGGAACTAGCAAAATTTTTACAGAAAATTTATATCTTTAATGTAAAATTTTATTCATGGAGAAAACCGGACTCAGCTACATTGACGTTGTTTATAAGGTATTGGAAAGCTGGTATGTGACTTTAGCAGAGCTCACCCCTAAATTGATTGTAGGAATTTTGGTATTTACTTTTTTTCTCATTACCAGTAAATACTTAAGCCAAATCTCAGTAAAGTTATTCCATCGATTCTTTCCTAAAAGCCAAAAGGAAAGCTCTTTAGTAACTTTAATCAGTATATTCAGGTTCCTGATTATGCTGTTTGGGACCTTTATTTCTCTTGAGATTATGGGATTCAGTGGTTTTCTCTGGAAGTTTATCGGAAGCTTGGGAGTGGCCGGGGTTATAGCCGGGGTCGCATTAAAAGATCTTGTATCCAGCATCTTTTCAGGAATGCTGATTGGAATTGATAAAGCCTTTAAGGTTGGAGATTACATTACTATTGGTGCTCACTCTGGAACCGTGCAGGAAATTGGTTTTCTGACTACAAAAATATTGACGGATGATGGTAAGAAGGCTTACATTCCTAATCAGGTAGTCTTCAATGCCCCATTTTATAATATTACGGCATCACCACAACGCAGAATTATCTTAAATTTTGAAATACCTGCAGATGAAGACATCAGTAAGGCACAAAAGAGCATTATGGAGGTGGTTCAAAATCTGGACAATGTGGATAAGTTGGATACTGCAGAAGTAATTTTTACGGATCTGAAGCAAGGATCATTTAATCTTCAGGTAAAGTTCTGGATAAAAGTAGGGGCTAACCTGGCACAGATAAAAAGTAAGGCTTATTTGGGCATTAAAGAACGTTTTGATACCGATCATATTCAGTTGGTAACGCCAACGAGTATTAGTATTACTAGCAGTGAGGCTAATCTACCGGAAAATAGCCAAGATAAGTAAGGTATATTTATTTTTATCTCACGCTGATTTTGCTGATGAAGTAAATATGAATAAAAATCTGCGTGATCTGTAGGATCTGCGTGAGAATTTAATCTAAGATATATTTTCTTTATTCTCCCGCTGATTTTGCTGATAAAGCAGATAGAAATAAAAATTTGCGTAATCTGTAGGATCTGCGTGAGAATTTAATCTAAGATATATTTTCTTTATCCTCACGCTGATTTTGCTGATGAAGCAGATAGAAATAAAAATCTGCGTGATCTGTAGGATCTGCGTGAGAATTTAATCTAAGATATATGGCTTTGTTGCCGAAAACGCACAATTTACAAACAAAAAATTGGCATGAAAAACTTTATACCTTTAGCTTTAGAATTAAAAAAACCGTTCCAAAAAATGAAACGGTTTTTTATTTTATTTAAAAATTTTAGATTACGCTAAAACTTCTTTTACTTTGTTTGCAGCTTCTTCTAAAGTAATTGCAGAGTGAACTGGAAGACCAGACTCGTCAATTAATTTTTTAGCTTCTACAGCGTTAGTTCCTTGTAATCTTACGATCAATGGAACTGGAAGGCTCCCCATAGCTTTGTAAGCATCTACAACTCCTTGAGCAACTCTGTCACATCTTACGATACCACCGAAGATGTTAATCAAAATAGCTTTTACGTTTGGATCTCTTAAGATGATTCCGAAAGCAGTTTGTACTCTCTGAGCATCAGCAGTACCACCTACGTCAAGGAAGTTAGCAGGGTTACCACCTGATAATTTGATGATATCCATAGTTGCCATTGCAAGACCAGCACCGTTTACCATACAAGCAACGTTACCATCTAGTTTTACGAAGTTAAGACCAGCTTCACCAGCTTCAACATCGATAGGATCTTCTTCTCTTGTATCTCTTAATTCTGCAAGATCTTTGTGACGGAATAATGAGTTACCATCTAAAGTTACTTTAGCATCAACAGCGATAATTTTGTTATCAGAAGTTTTTAATACAGGGTTGATCTCGAAAAGAGATGCATCAATTCCTGTGTAAGCATTGTAAAGAGATGAAATAAATTTCACAAATTCTTTGAATGCATTTCCTTCAAGACCTAGGTTGAAAGCAATTTTTCTAGCCTGGAAACCTTGAAGACCTAAAGCAGGATCAATAAGTTCATTGTGGATCAAATGAGGAGTTACTTCAGCAACGTGCTCAATATCCATTCCTCCTTCAGTAGAATATACGATTGTATTTTTCCCTTCAGCTCTATCTAAAAGAATAGAAACATAAAATTCTTTAGTTTCTGATTCTCCAGGATAATAAACATCTTCTGCAACCAAAACAGAGTGTACTTTTTTACCTTCAGCAGAAGTTTGTGGAGTTACCAACTGCATTCCGATGATATTCTGAGCGTTTTCTTTAAGTTTATCCATGTTTGGAGAAAACTTAACACCCCCACCTTTACCACGACCACCTGCGTGAATCTGTGCTTTTACAACCCAAGCCTGAGCTCCAGTTTCAGCAGTCAATTTTTCAGCAGCTGCTACAGCTTCTTCTACGTTGTTTGCTACGAAACCACGTTGGATAGCTACTCCATACTTTGATAAAATCTCTTTTGATTGATACTCGTGAAGATTCATATTATTTTTATTATTTTATTTTAATATTTAAAGGTTGACAAATTTACTAAAAACAGATGAAATATCAATTTTTATTTTAAAGAAAGCATTGCATTAGTGGGAGATAAAAATCATATTTCTTCCATAAAAAGCAAGAAAAGACCAGATGCAATTACTCAATAAATTTTTAGCTGACCATTCTCGATTTCTTATTAGATAAATCAATGATCATTATGACATTTATGAAAAAAAAGTTTCCCATAAATCTGTAAATGTATTCTCCTTCTTTAATGAAAAAAGCTCTTCAATTAAGAAAAGCTTTATCGTTATTGTAAAGGAAATTATATTATTCTTCCGATAGTTTTTCCGACTGCGATCCAATGAAAGGAATCTTCGGAGCAAGGAAATATCCAGTAAGGCTGGCAAACAATATCGGTACAAAATAAGTAAATCCAGTAAGTGTTCCCAAAATAATTGTTGTACTCATGGGTGTTCTTGTTACACATGCATTAATCGCCGCCATACAACTAACAATAGCCAAGGTTGTATCTACACTTGGGAATAAATTATGGATAATTAACCCCAATGTTGTCCCTACAAAGAACAGAGGAATAATAAATCCTCCTCTCCAGCCAGAAGTTACTGTAACAGCAATCGCAATTATTTTAAAGATAAGAACAAGGATTAAAAAGTTCAAACCAAAATTCCCGCCTATCAGCTGATTGATTTCGTTATGTCCAAAGTATCTTGTAATCGGGAAATTATAAGCAATAACTCCTAAAATGATTCCGCCTGCTAATGTTTTAATATAAATAGGAAAATTTTTGTATTCAAAAACTTTCTTGAAAAATTTTACAACAAAGATGAAGATCCATCCAAAGATAGTTCCTACTATTCCAAAGGCTGTAGCATAAGCAAAATCATAGACTCCTGTATAGTGGTAAGCTTTCAGATCCCATGTTGCACCAATTCCCAAATGGATAATCAGGGCAAACATTAAGTAGCTAAAACAACTGGCTACCAACGCAGGAATAATTGCTTTATAATATTCAACAGCGTGTTTATGATGCAAAATTTCCAGAGAAAAAAGACTTCCTCCCAGGGGTGCACCAAATAACGCGGTAAAACCTGAAGCCATCCCGGCGATACTTAAAGAACGTAATTCTTCGCCTTTTAATCTGAAAATTTTCCCAAGCCAGGTTCCTGTAGAACCGGTAACCTGTACCAAAGGGGCTTCGGGACCTAAACTTCCCCCAGATGCTACGCAAAAAAGGGAGGAAAGAATCATGGACGGGTTATTTTTCGGTTCCAGCTTTCCTTTATTGAATCTGATGTTATTCACAATCAGATGGATTTCTCCCGGATCACCAATAAAATGGATAACCAGGCCAGCCAGTAAACCACAAATTGCCATGGTAGGAATCACCTGCCATCCTTGAAAATGTCCTAAAAATTCAGTAAAATGTTCAAGTACGATCCAATATCCTCCGGCAATAATACCGCCCACCAGACCTGTAACAGCCCACATGAAAAAAGTACGGCTGAATACAAAAGGATTAAACCTCATCGGTTGATCTAAGAGATTAAATGTTCTGATTAAGCGTCTCCTTCTATTGATTTTCATTTTAATTTATTTTAAAATAGTAAAAGTACCTCATCATTTGTCTTTACTGATAATAAGAGCTTTTACAGTATACTCTTTATTTATTCGAATGTTAATACAATAGGTTGTGCAAAGGTTTGTATAATTGGTTTGCCTTTATAAATCAAAGGTTTTTCCAAACCGCCAATGGCATATAGGAACAATCCGCTGATGATACTAAATTCTGTATCAGATGACTCACTATACTTTACTTTTTTGAACTTCCCATCAACATCAATTGTAAAATTCAACTTACAACGATAGATTCCGCCGGGAAAATCTTCCATTAAATAAACAGGAAAATTCACTGTCAGCTGTTTTTTCAACTCGGCAAGTTGTTGATAATTTTCAACCTCAGCAATATCAACAGATTTCTTTTTCTCTGATTCCAGAGGGATACCCTTTGCTTGGGGTACGTTGCTTTCGATCTGTAATCCGTTGGTTGCTTTAAATGATAGGTTGGGATCTATTTTTCCAATTATTGCCTCTTTGTCATAGATGCTTTGATATAAATCTTTCAGATTTTTTAATTTTTCACCATAAAAAAGTTTATACTTTTGAGCATATAAAGCCTCATCTTTTTTGTAATCATACCGTTTAATGCTATCCGAAAAACACTTTTGTATATCTTTTATTTCTACTAAAATATTTCTGTTTAGCAATTTATTGCCTTGTGCATTTATTTTTTGAACACTTATACAAGAAATCGTGAGAGCAATAACAAGTAATAAAAAACAATGATTCATGGTTTTATTTTTCTGTAAGCAATCTACATAATATATTGTAAATCCTTTTTTTGCCTGAATTGCGCTATTAAATTCTATTTTTAGCAAAATAAAGAATCAACATTCCCCAGCTCAGGATCATCAATAATCCTCCAAGTGGAGTAATAGGGCCGAAAAATTTAAGATTTGCTCCCAAATAATCCTGTAAACTAAGAAAATAGATGCTTACTGAGAATAATAATGTTCCTGCAATCATTAAAATTGAAGTCCATTTTTCTGTGGATGTTTCAAATTTTAAAATATATCCAATGATGAGCAGAAAGAATGCTGCGTACATCTGGTATCTTACTCCGGTTTCAAAACTTTCCAGTCTTTCTACGGATAATATTTTCTTTAATGCATGCGCTCCGAATGCGCCAAGGATTACAGAAAGCATTCCGTAAACAGCTCCAAAAATAAGGGTAATTGTTTTCATTTTATAACTCTTCTAATTCTAGGGTTAAATATTTTTTTGTTTTATAATCCTGCCAGGTTCCGATAATTTTGTTTCCATTCATTTCAGCTTCAACGAATGCTCTTGGAATCCACTGGCTTGAGGCATCATCATAACGGTCGTTTTCAGTGATAGAAATATGATTTCCTTTCAATTGTCCGTCCCACTTAATCAGCTTTTTATTTTTATCATACCAATATTCAGCATTAAAGGAACTCATTCCGGAATTATCACTGTCAGGATAAAAACGCTTGATGAGAACGGTAACGGGATACTTCCCATCAATTTTTCCTTTGTACAGCTTATTTCGGAAACTTGTTTTATCTGTTTTGTCAGAACCTGAAATTAAATTTTGAGCATAGGAACTCCAATATTTATTCAGGTCCTTATAGGGTATTTCAATCTCATGGCTATCCAGATCATCCAAGGCTCTCATTGCGTGGTTGGAACATCTTCCTGCCACAAATGTTATTTTATCTTTTCCAAAATAGTATCTGATATCGTCCAGAGATTGCTCTGTGAAACATCCTTCATACATCCCGATCTGCTCTTCTGTTTCCTCTGTCCTGTTTTTCTGAGATTTTAATTCTTTAAGATAGTCATCTACCCTTTTTTTTACTTTTTGCTGAAGGATCTTTTCAACAATTTTCACTGAACTAGGCTGAAACAAATCCTGAGCATTGATAAAATTCCCTGTTCTCAGATCAAAATTTTTCCAGTCTGAAAAACCTTCAGGATACGCTCCGGAAGCTTCTCCATCCAAACCAATACTTAGAATATTTTTGGGTGTTTCCAGTTTTTTCCAGCTATAGAAATAAACGTAGTTGGAGTAAGAAGTTGTTCCTGTAGAAACCAACTTAAAAGGGTTGCCTCCTGAATTCGGAATATATTCCAGTTCATCGACCTGCAAAAAAGTATTAATTTTATGTTCCACTACCGGATTCTCAGCATAAGAGATTACCGGGAAAGTAGAATCCTCTGTTTTGGGCGGCAAGTTGCTAATCTTTACATTCTTCTGCTGTGAAAAACTTAAGCCGGAAATCAACAGAAAAAATAAAATACTATTTTTCACTATTTTGATTTTAAGTATATTAAAATAAACTTGGCAACCAATGTAGAAATCCCCAGTATGATAAACATATTGGCAAATCTCTTGGAACTTTTAAATCCCTCTAGTGTCGTCTTTTTTAAAAAGAATCCAAAAGCAAGAAATATAAGAGGTAGGATAATCTGTAGCATTAGTTTCCTCTCACTCTGTTAAACTCATTGATCACCTCGTGGTGGCTCACTGTTTTATCTTTAAAGTAGGTCACAAAATGTTGCTTTTCCTCTTCTGTAGCACCCAATTGGTTTAAGATATTCAATAAGTGCATCTTCATGTGCCCCTTCTGAATACCAGTTGTTACCAATGAACGCAATGCTCCGAAGTTTTGGGCTAATCCAGAAACAGCCAGAATACTCATTAATTCCTGAGCAGATGGTTTTCCAAGTAAAGCCAAAGAGAATTTTACCAATGGGTGAAGATTGGTTAACCCGCCTACTACTCCTACAGAAATGGGAAGATCAATCCAGAATCTGAAAACTCCGTTATCTGTTGTACAATGAGTTAACGATCTGTATTGTCCGTCTCTTGCAGCATAAGCATGGGCACACGCTTCTGTTGCTCTAAAGTCATTTCCGGTTGCAATGACTACAGCATCTACCCCATTCATCACCCCTTTATTGTGTGTGGTTGCACGGTAAGGTTCAATTTCTGCTATGGTAACGGCTTGCTTAAATTTAGAAGCAAATTCTTCAGGGGAAATTCCGCTGTCATCCTTTAAATCCTCCATTTTACAAGATACCTCAGCTCTTACAATACAATCAGGGGTAAAGTTGGAAAGAATGTTCATTACAATCTGCAATGAATTTTTCTCCTCCTGAGTAAAGTCTTCGCTGGTAGCCACTTCCTGTCTTAGCGTTTTTCCAAACTGTTCAAGACAAGAATTGATAAAGTTGGCTCCCATTGAGTCTACCGTATCAAAGCTGGCTTTCAACTGGTAGTAATTGGCCATTTCCGCCGTTTTATCAACCAGGCTTATATTCAGGATTCCGCCGCCACGTTTTCTCATATTGGCAGTGATATCGTCTGTTGTCTCCAAAAGCTTTTTCTTTAAACTGAAATTAAAGAAATGTAGCAGCTTGTGAGATTCTACATTGAAAATAAAATGGGTATGTCCTAATTTTTCAGTATTGATAATAGTTGTTTTAAAACCTCCCTTATCAATCCAGAATTTTGCGGCCTTAGAGGCTGCAGCCACTACAGAACTTTCTTCAACAGCCATTGGAAGTGCTACCAGCTTTCCGTCAATTAAAAAGTTCGGAGCAATACCATAAGGCATATAAAAATTGGAAATCGTATTTTCAGAAAACTCATCGTGAAGTTTCTGAAGGTCTGCATCTTCATTCCAATATTGCTTTAATATATTTTGATATTCCTGATTTCCTTCAAGGTATTCGTTTACGAGCCAGTCGATTTTCCCTTGCTTTGGAAGCTTGGAAAAACCTTCGATTGGTTTATGATTCATAATATAAACTTTAATGAGCCGTAAATATAATGATTTTGAGGTTTTATTTTGTTGATAACTTCTATGAAAAAATATTGATATTTATCAATTTTGGAACTAATTTTGAGCCATATTTAGATACAAAATATAACACACCTTTAAAAGCATGAACTTTGACCGCCTTAAAGAAAAGCTTGAAATCCTTGCTGATGCTGCAAAATATGATGTTTCCTGTTCTTCCAGCGGAGGAACAAGAAAAAATAAAAAAGGGGCTTTAGGAGACAGTTCCGTAAGCGGGATTTGTCATACTTATACGGAAGACGGAAGATGTGTGTCTCTTCTGAAGATTTTATTGACCAACCACTGCATCTATGATTGTGCTTACTGTGTATCCCGAAGTTCAAATGATATTAAAAGGGCAGCATTTACAGTAGAGGAAGTTGTAGATTTAACAATTAATTTTTACCGTAGAAATTATATTGAGGGCCTCTTTCTGAGTTCCGGAATCTTCAAGAATGCTGATACTACAATGGAACGCCTAGTAAGGGTTGCTAAAAAACTTCGTCTTGAAGAAAACTTCAATGGGTATATTCACTTAAAATCTATTCCGGGGGCGAGTGATGAACTTATGCAGGAAGCAGCGTTATATGCAGACAGACTATCTGTTAATCTTGAAATTCCTACAGAAAGTGGATTAAAACTTTTGGCTCCGGAAAAAAACAGGCAGGACATGATTAGCCCGATGCGATATATTCAAAAAGGAATTGATCAGTATAAGGATGAAAAAAAACTTTTCAGAACAGTTCCGAAGTTTGCTCCGGCAGGACAATCTACTCAGATGATTGTGGGTGCTACTCAGGAAAATGACCTGCAAATCATTAAGGTTGCTGATCATTTTTACAAGAATTTTAATCTTAAAAGAGTTTATTATTCAGGATATGTTCCCGTTTTAGAGGATAAAAGACTTCCATCTTTAACTACAGAGGTACCAATGTTACGCGAAAACCGTTTGTACCAGTCGGATTGGCTGATGAGATTTTACGGATTTAAGGCCGAAGAGATTCTGGATCCGAGTGTTCCATTTCTTGATCTGGAAATGGATCCCAAGTTGAGCTGGGCACTTAGACACCTGGATCAGTTTCCTGTGAATATTCAGACGGCGGATTACCAGATGATTTTAAGAATCCCGGGGATCGGGGTAAAATCAGCACAAAAAATAGTAAGTGCAAGGCGTTTTCAGATTTTAAATATGGACCACCTGAAAAAACTAGGAACTGCTGTAAACCGGGCAAAGTATTTTATTGACTTTAATACAGGGAACGCCTATTTGAAATATTTAACGGATAAAAACTTCAGAAAATTATTAGTAGGTGGAAGCTCTTCTAAATTTCACAATCAGTTTTCACAGCAATTAAGTTTATTTTAAAGATGAGCACAAAAAAAACTATACATTCCGGTGAGCAATGGAAGAGAGAAATTGAAAAAGAAGTTATCAAGTTTTCTCAACCTCTAATGTCTAATTCAAAATGGGTAAGACTAATTGATACATTAGTTGATAACAATGAAACTGTTCAAAAAATTTTCTTTAAAAAGATTCAGCATGAGAATATGGGAGAATTATACATAGCAGACAACCCTTCTTATGGATTTGAATACTGGCATGCAGGATTCGAGCTCAATAATTCTTTTGGAGAACCTCTACAATTCAATGAAATAGAATTTCTTTCTTTCCCTAGAGTTATTGATTCAAGTTCCTATCAGGATCTAGAAAAGATTTCCATAATTATACAAAACATTGGTGAGTTTTGTTTGGAGTCAGACGAAAATGAATTGAAATTAATCTGCTATAAAAAATAGCAAAGCAACAAAATTGTTACTCTTTCAAATCAAACTATGACAACCCTACTCTACGACGGAAGTTTTGATGGCCTTTTCACAGCGATATTTGAAGTTTTTGAATACCGTTATCAGGATGTGGAAATGGTAAGCAGGGAAAGATTTCATCAGGAAAATATTTTTGCTGAGATCCATGAAGTAATTACCCAAAACAATAAATCTGAAAGGGTTTTAAATAAACTAGAACAAAATCTTGGAAAACAAGGCATTTATAATCTTTTAAAAGTTTTTTTATCGGAGGATTCTGAACTCGAAAAGATAATTCTATCTGTTGTAAGACAGTCTATAAAACAGCCCACAGAAAACATTCTGGAAAACTTTGCTGATGAAGATATTCTGAAAGTCTCAAAGATTTGCAAATCCGTGGGTAGGGAAAGCCACCGAATGACAGCGTTTGTTCGTTTTGAAAAAATGCAGGATAATTTTTTTTTCTCAAAAATTGATCCTGACTTCAATGTTCTTCCTTTAATCAGAAAGCATTTTAAGGATCGATATCAGGATCAGAAATGGATGATCTACGATCTGCGTAGAAACTATGGAATTCTGTATGATCTTGAAAACTGTGATTTCTTTTATCCAGAGGAAAAATTAGACTTAAATAGATATCAGGATAAATTCCATGATGATGAGAAAAACTATCAAACGCTTTGGAAGAGGTATTTTACAAAGACCAATATTGTGGAACGAAAGAATTTGAAACTACATATTCAGCATGTTCCCAAGAGATATTGGAAATATTTGACTGAAAAATGGTAAAGGTCAATTATACTAAAATCCTTTCTCCAATTACTCTGTAATATTTGTAAACCGATCTGAGAGTTTTAATCCATATTCTCATATTGTGGATAACTTTTTTCGATCAAAAATCAGGCTAATTCTCAGAAACACCTTTTACAAAGACATTCCGTAACTCACTCAATAGATGAAAGATATAAGAGTTATTAATCTACAATCCCATATTGTGGATAACTTTTTCGTAGGATAATTGAGCTCGTTTTACGCTTTTTTCTTTTTAAAATTTTGAAAAATATTACCGCAGAAGAAAAAATAAAATTATCTCAATTAAATTTTTAAACCGATGGAAGAACCTTAATCCATATTTCCATATTGTGGATAACTTTTTCAGACCAAAAATTAGACTAATACTCAGAAACACCTTTTACAAAGACATTCCGTAACTCACTCAATGGATGAAAGATATAAGAGTTATTAATCTACAATCCCATATTGTGGATAACTTTTTCGTAGGATAATTGAGCTCGTTTTACGCTTTTTTTCTTTTTAAAATTTTGAAAAATACTGCCTACAGAAGAAAAAATAAAAATCATATTTATTACAATGAAATTTTGAATCGATGGAAAAAAAAATTAATCCATATTTCCATATTGTGGATAACTTTTTTCGATCAAAAAATTAGACTAATTCTCAGAAACACCTTTTACAAAGATATTCCGTAACTTATTCAATTAATGAAAGATATAAGAGTTATTAATCTACAATTTCATATTGTGGATAACTTTTTAGGAGAATAATTCATCAGATTTCAGGCTTATTTTCTTTTTTAAAACTTTGATAAATCCTGTCCGCTGAGGAAAAATCGAGATCATATTTATCCAGTGAAATGGCAGCAACCAAAGAGAAAATTTCAATTGCTTTTTTTGAGTTTGTGGATAACTTTTATTTACGAATGGTACGAAGTGCTTTTTTGACAATATAATTGGTTTCTTTTGTATTACTTTCTCTAAGCCAATCATCACAGGTTTCTATGACAAATTCAGGCTGTGATTTACTTGCATCATTTAGCCAGTTCCCCACGCTGTCCTGTACATATCTCGAGGAATCAGATTTCAAGGGTTCTAAAATTTCCAATGCTAATCCTGGATTTTGTTTTAATTCCAGGATATGTTCACACCACACTCCTCTTGGCCTGGTGGATTCACTTGCAAAACGTCTTACATTTTCATCTTTGTGCAGCGTCCATTCTGACAAGATTGAAAGGCTTTCTGTAAGGTTTTTTGAAATATCCGGCCTTAGCGTCATCCAACAAATTTCCCGTACTCCAAAATGATGATCCGAAGCAAACATCTGGATTCGTTCGAGCTTATCTTTCATGTTAAAAGCAGGGTTTCTTCCCACCGTGTAAGCAGCCCAGCAACGTACCAAATCAGCAGGATGTGTTGATAGGTTGAGCAGAAAATCTTCATCCGTATTTTTGAGTGCAAATTCCAGAATTCCAGTTCCAATGGTTTCATTAACTGTATTGACTGTCTGCTTTTTCAGTTCCTCAACTTTTTTCAGAATAGGTTTTAAATATTCTGTCCGGTTATTCTGGTACAATAAATTTTCCAGCAAGAGCTTTTGATCTACGGCCAGCCATTCTGTAAGATTGGCGGTTTCTATTTCACCTCTATTTAATTGTATCAAAATATCAGCGGGAATATCTTTGATGGAGCGTGCTCCTTTTCGTTTTTCTGTCATAGCGCACTTATTAATTCTTCTACATCTACTCT
This sequence comes from Chryseobacterium aurantiacum, assembly GCF_003020585.1. Classification (GTDB taxonomy): domain Bacteria; phylum Bacteroidota; class Bacteroidia; order Flavobacteriales; family Weeksellaceae; genus Chryseobacterium; species Chryseobacterium aurantiacum. The sequence goes on along the minus strand of NZ_PXUE01000001.1, from coordinate 367,700 downwards.
GTTCATGTAATTTACATCTAAAAATTTATAGGTAACCACTTTATTTTCATCAACTACAAAAACAGCAGGAACCGGTAATTTGTGGTTGGTGTTTTTATTGTAATCTGAAAGATCAATGCCCAGACTTTGATAATAGGGAAGTACAAAATCCTGTAATTGAAAAACAATCCCCAATTTTTCAGCAAAATGATTATCAGTATCCGTCAAAACTTCAAACTCCAGGCTATTTTTTTCAGTCATATTAAATGAATGATCAATATTTTGGGGAGAAATGGCTATCAGTACAGTATTTTTATCTTTTATTCTTGAAAGATTATCCTGCAAAAATTTTAATTCCAAATTGCAGTAAGGACACCAGCTTCCTCTGTAAAAGGCCAAAATCATTTTTCTATTCTTAGAAATTTCCATAGAATTTATTATTTCTCCTCGTGGGTTTAGCAGGGAAAACTCCGGTATTTCCTCACCAATCTGAATGCTATGTTCCTCGATCTTCTTGTTTTTTAAATCCTCAATAGATTGTCCAAATGTTTCTACTATTTCATTTGGAAGTTGTGATGAAAATTCTCTATTCAATTGCTCTATCTGCATGGCCAAAGTAGTATTCATTGTTTTTAATTTATTATTTTTACAAAGGTCTAAAAGCCTTTAGAAATAGGCAATACCGCATATTTTTAACCCATAGGGATCAAAAAGTCAATTTTATGAAAATAAAGGAAAGAGCTGAAGAAAATAAAATCTGTCCATTGGAAGTTGCCGTTAATACCATCAGTGGAAAGTGGAAAATTCCCATTGTTTGGCAGATCAATGAGGGAAAGAAACGTCCCAGTGAATTTTTACGTGGAATTGCCAAGGTAGACAGACGAGTACTTAATCAGCAACTTACTGAAATGGTTGAAGATGGCATTCTTACGAAGCATTCCTTTAATGAACTTCCGCCCAGAGTTGAATATACTCTTACGGATCTGGGTGAAAAGCTTGTTGCCATTCTTTGGCAGTTGAATGATTGGGGAAAACTACTGATTCCAGAAGAAGAACTTAGTGAATAATTTTATTTTTGGTGATTAAACTGATTTTCAGGCAAAAAAAATTCTAAAAAAAAATATTTTCTATCATACATATTACAAAAAACCTCATATTTGTAATTGAATCAAATGAATATGAAAAAAATTATTTCCGGAATGGTTATCGCCATTGTTCTATCAGGCTGTACCAAAGATAAGTCTCCATCGGGCCTTACTTCTCAGGAAACAAAAGATCTACATCAGGAAAGTTCAGTACAAATCAATAAGGATAAAAATACCATCAGAGAACGATTTTCACCTCCTAAAGGTTACGAATGGGTAGATGAAAAATCTGATTCTTTTGGATATTTTATTGAAAATTTTAAGTTGAAGCCCTATGGAAGTCAAATTTTAAAATATGATGGTTCTCCTATTGCCACGCAACATCTTCACGAAGCTATTTTTGATATTGATACTGGAAGTAAAGATTTGCAGCAGTGTGCTGATGCTGTTATCCGTTTAAGAGCTGAATATTTATATAAGATGAAGAGGTTTGATGAAATTAAGTTTCACTTCACGAGCGGTGACCTCCTGAGCTGGAATGACTATAAAAATGGAACAAGAGCCATCGTTAACGGAAATTCTGTAAGCTTCAGAAAAATGTCAGCATTTGATGATTCTTATCATGGCTTCAGAAATTATCTGGATTTGATCTTTAACTATGCAGGAACTATTTCTCTTAACAAGGAAACTAAGCCGGTCATTCAAAATTCAGATTTAAAAACAGGAGACATTCTGATTACTCCCGGAAGTCCGGGCCATATCGTCTTCATTGCAGGGGTTTCTAAAAATAAAGATGGAAAAAAAATATTTTTATTAGGTGAGGGATTTACTCCGGCTCAGTCTATTCATCTTCTGTCTAATCCTTTTAATAAGAATATTTCGCCATGGTATGATCTTGATATCAATGAACAGGAAACCAAAACGGCGCGGTATATTTTCAAACCGACAAACTTCAGAAGCTTTTAATTATTTATATTCAAAACTATTGAAAAGTTACTATGATAATCTGAACTTGTTTTTGTAAATTTGTGTTCGAAATTTTTTACTAGATGAAAGAGAGTGCTGTAAAAAAGATTGCAGTTCTTACTTCGGGAGGTGATTCTCCAGGTATGAATGCTGCATTAAGAGCGGTGGTAAGAACCGCTAATTACTATAATATTGAATGTTACGGAGTAAGGGAAGGCTACAATGGCCTTATCAGCAATGATTTCCTTAAAATGGGAGCCCGTTCTGTAAAAAATATAATCAACCAAGGTGGAACCATTCTAAAGTCTGCCAGATCCGCTGAATTCAGAACCAAGGAAGGGCGTCAGAAAGCCTACGATAACTGCGTAAAGTTTGGTATCGACGGATTGGTATGTATTGGTGGAGACGGAACTTTTACCGGAGCAAAGATCTTCAGTGAAGAATTTGGAATCAGGGTTATTGGTATTCCGGGAACGATCGACAATGATATTTTCGGAACGGATAACACCATAGGATATGATACCGCGTTGAATACTGCTATGGAAGCCATTGATAAAATCCGTGATACGGCAACTTCTCACAATAGAGTTTTCTTTGTAGAGGTGATGGGCCGTGATGCAGGATTTATTGCTTTAAACAGTGGATTGGCAACAGGTGCCCTGGATATTCTTATTCCTGAAAAGAAGGACAGCTTACAGGATCTTTTCTCGAACTTCAGAAAGGCTGAAAAAACAGGAAAAGCTTCCAGTATTGTAGTTGTGGCAGAGGGTGAGAAACTAGGTAGTATTTATGATATTGCCAACAGTACAAAAGAAGAGTTTCCACAATATGATATTCGTATTGCTGTATTAGGTCATATCCAAAGAGGAGGTTCTCCTAGTTGTGCAGACAGAGTATTGGCAAGCAGACTTGGATATGGTGCAGTAGTAGGATTAATGGATGGACAAACCAATGTAATGGCAGGAATGCGTTCCAACGATGTGGTATATACACCTATTGAAGAAGCCATTAAAAAACATAACGAAATCAACAAGGATCTAATGCTGATTTCAGAAATTTTAGCAATCTAATTATTTTTATAAATCTAATAAAAACAAACTATTATGTCAACAATTAAAGTAGGTATCAACGGTTTTGGTAGAATTGGACGTCTTGTTTTCAGAGCAATGACTGAAAGAGACAACATTGAAGTTGTAGGAATCAATGACCTAATCAATGCAGAATACATGGCTTACATGTTAAAATATGATTCTGTACATGGTGTTTTCCCAGGTGAGGTTTCTGTAGAAGGAAATGATCTTGTAGTAAACGGGAAAAGAATCAGAGTAACTGCTGAAAAAGATCCTAACAACCTAAAGTGGAACGAAATTGGTGCTGATTATATCGTAGAATCTACAGGTCTTTTCTTATCTAAAGATTCTGCTCAGGCTCACATTAATGCAGGTGCTAAGAAAGTAATTCTTTCTGCTCCTTCTAAAGATGATACTCCAATGTTCGTAATGGGGGTAAACCACAAGGAACTTACTGATGATATCAAAATTTTATCAAATGCTTCTTGTACTACCAACTGTTTAGCGCCTTTAGCTAAAGTTATCCACGATAAATTCGGAATTGCAGAAGGTTTAATGACAACTGTACACGCTACAACAGCTACTCAAAAAACTGTTGACGGTCCTTCAATGAAAGACTGGAGAGGTGGTAGAGCTGCTCTTAACAACATCATCCCTTCTTCTACAGGTGCTGCTAAAGCGGTAGGAAAAGTAATTCCTTCATTAAACGGTAAATTAACAGGTATGTCTTTCAGAGTACCTACTGTAGACGTTTCTGTAGTTGACCTTACTGTAAGATTAGAAAAAGCTACTTCTTACGATGAGATCTGTGCTGCTATCAAAGAAGCTTCTGAAGGTGAATTGAAAGGTATCCTAGGATATACTGAAGATGCAGTAGTATCTCAGGACTTCGTAGGAGATAAGAGAACTTCTATCTTCGACAAAGATGCTGGTATTATGCTTTCTCCTAACTTCGTGAAACTTGTTTCTTGGTATGACAACGAAATGGGTTACTCTAACAAGTTAGTTGATATGCTTGTACACGCTGCTTCTTTATAATTAAGTAATAAGCAATCTGTAATATAAAACCTTCCCGATGGGAAGGTTTTTTTATTTAGTAATTTATTTTAGTTTTAAAGTATCTTTTTGTTTTGGAGTAAGATTATAAGATAATCCTACAAATCCACCAATTTTGAAATTTCTAGTAAGAAGATCTTCATCTGCCAAAGAATTATTGAGCTGCATTCCTTCCTGATAATTAGCCTTAAGCTCATCTACCATTCGAAAAGAAGGTCCTGCTGTTAGAATTATTTTATTTCTTTTTCCCATAAGAAGACTAACGCCTGGAAAGATTGAATTAAAGCTAAGACCTGTAGTAAATGAAGCTCCTAAAGAAACTCCCCATGCAAAATCAGTTGAATTTCTAAAGCTCGCATGAAAAATCCCTGCAATGGTTGGGTTATATTTATTATTATCTAATCTTTGAATTTGATTGCTGGAATCAAGAGTATACTTTTTATCAATTGTTCCAAAATCAAATACCGTTCCTACACTAAAGTCAAATCTAATACCACCAGTTATATACTCAAAATATCTGAAGCTTTTATCATTATTTATATGGTAAGTATTGGAAAGATTTCTTTTGCTTTTAACTACCACATTAAATTCCAAGTAATCTTCTTCTCCTTGTATTGGAGCAGAAACATATTCGTAGGTCTGTGGCTCTCTAAGCAACCTGTCTAATATTTCTACTTCATTCAATTTCTTTGAAAGATTTATTTTTTGTATAACATCATCTGTTATTTTAATAGACTTTTGAATTCGTTCTACATCTTTCGTCAGCGCAGATCTTAGGACATCATTTTCACTAGAATAATTCAAGTTATCATAATTCAGAAAGGAAATAAAATCATTAACATTTGTAATTAATTCCTGATAAAGTTTTGGATAAACTTTAAATACCCCATAAGCATAATCTATATTTTCTTTGGTAAGGAAAAATGTAGTTTCAATAGGAACCCGCTTCCCTTTCAATAATTCACAATCTTTATTATTGTTGTCTTTTTGACATTTTTTGTAAAGTGCGTTATCTTCCTGATTATTAATAATTGACATATACATAGCATGGCTAAGTTCAGGACTTATCACCTTATCTATATAATTATTGTAATTTTGATTAAGTTTTATAAACTCTCTGGATATATCTATAAAGTTATTGTAAGCTGTATTGAGTTTATTTATTCTTTTATTTATGTTTTCCCTTAGCACGTCCGCATCTGTTGATTTACCAATCAATTGTTTTATTTCATATTGTACTTTCAATGCTTTTTGATTACTGGCATATATGTCATTATTTTTATTCCCAATTTCATTCTGAAGAGAATTTTTATTTTTCTCATAATTTTCATCTCTTAACGATTCATTCATTTTTAATTTCTCAGCCAGGTTATTCCTTTCATTTTCAAACTGTTTAATTTTTAAATCTAAAGAATCTAATTTGAAATATTTTTTTTGGAGGTTTAATATTTCAGGATTAGAATTAGAACTTTTTCCGGGTGATAACAAGGTTACATAACTCTCTTCAAACACAAAACTTTCTTGCATCTTGTAATAATTGTTTTGTTGTATTTCATCCAAAGTTTTCTTTGCAGCCTCTACATCCGTATTTTGATAAGATATTTCCTTATCCTCACTCTTAATTAAAATCTCATAGAAAAATGGATTAATACCTTGTATTTTAAGACTTACAGGTTTTCCTCTTTTTACTTTAAGATCTTTGTTTATAAACTCTCCGCTCGAGAAATCATAAACAACAGTTTGGCTATAAAGTACCGATAAAGGAAATAACAGAAACAGCAATAAAATTTTTGTTTTCATGATTATTTGTTTTTCAGGTTAAAGTTTTTTGATTGAAATAAAGAATAGAAAGCCTCAACCGTAAAAACAGATAGTTTCAGAAATTGAGCTTTCATGATCATTAGTTTCACATAAAGCTACAATAGTTTTAGACTCAATGAAATACCGCAAAAGGGGTATTTTTTTAACATAATTTTATTAATTTTATGAAAACATTAACCATGGATAAGAAATTTATAACCCAGCCCAAAAAGCCGCATCCCCTCACTAAAGTCTGGAATAAGTATCCGGAACTTCTTCAGAATGAGAAAACAATGCTCTCCGTTCCCTCCGTTGAGCGCATTATTGGAGAAGTTTTTGCCCCGGGACAGTTTTATCATTACGTGATCAACTTTGCAGACAGTACTATTTACAACCATCATGAAGATATTCTGAAAATACATGGATTAAGTAAATATCCTGTACACCTCAAGGAAATCATAGACCTCATCCATCCCGATGATCTTGAATTTGTGATGGAAGCCGAAAGAATGTGCATGGATAAAATGAAAGAAATAGGAGCCAATGACTATCTCCCCGAGCTGAAATTCAGCTATTGTTTTCGGATGAAGACCTCAAAAGGCAACTATGAGCTTTTTCATCATCAGTCCCTGCATACATTTAGGGATGAATACGGGAAAATTCTGCAGGCTATTAATATCCATACCAACATTGAGCATATTACCCATCAAAACTCTTACACCGTCTTAATTTCCGGTATCAACGGGCGGGAAGACTTTCATCAGATGCAATGGTTGAAATATGATAAGGCACTCCAGACCACCCCTGCTACCTTTACCAAAAGAGAAGTTGAGATTATCACTTACATTGCAAAAGGATACTCAGCCGGAAAAGTTTCTGAAATTTTGAATATTTCAGAAGAGACCGTACGTACACACAGAAAAAATATTTTGAGGAAATCTAACTGTAAAAATTGTTCAGAACTCATAAAAATGGCCTTTGAGTGGGGATACTTATGATATTTTTTTTTGAACTGATAAATCTCACCAGAGAATTTCGGTGTAAAACTTGTATTTTTATCTGTAAAGGAATGAACAATGATACAACCTCGGTTTAAAGATTCTCCCCATTTTAGAAATTTTTGGGAAAAGGGGAACGGGAAACAACTGATTGAATTTTCCGGTGCTCAGGTGAGCTTTCAGGATTTTGAAAAATTTGCTCCCTTCTTTTATCATGTGGATGAAACCGGTGATGAAGTTGTAAAAGATGTTTATTTTACGAAAAAATTCCATGAAGCTTCAAGGGAAATTGAACATTATATTCGAAACGGTGTTTCTGAAAATGATTCCATTCCTGAAAGTGTAAAAAACCTTTTTGCCCAAACACAGAAAATTCCAAACTGGCTTGATTATAATCTATTAAAAAGCGGCGCAGAACTCTGTATGAGAAGCAATCTGGATTCCTTAATTTCCCTGAGGGATTATTGTCTAATAGGAGGTTATGACTACGCGTATCTCAACAAACCCCTTATTGTTACAGAAGCTTTGAAAAAGGGAGCTGTAAAACGGCTTTCCGAAACTTTGGATTTTTGGGTAAATGCCACTCGCTATGATGCTTTGGAAATTCATGCAAAAGGATATGAATTTGCCATAAAAACCCGCTTGATTCATTCCTACGCAAGGCTTTCCATTAAAAAGCATTATAAAGATTGGGATACTGAAAACTGGGGAGAGCCCATCAATTCCTGGGATATGATGGCTACCTATATTGGTTTCAGCCTTGTTTTCCTCCACAGTCTTCAGAAATTAGGAAATACCTTTTCTATAGAAGAAGAACAGGGAATTTTTCACTTATGGAAATATGTTGGATATTTACTTGGGATTCCGGAACAACTCCTACCCGATGATAAAAAACAGGCTACAGAATATTTTTATTTATGGACCTCTCTTCAGCCGCCGTCTGATAAAGACTCTGTTCTTTTGGCTCATTCTTTACTGAATGAATCTTTGGAAAATCCCATCTTAAAGTTTGAATTCCAAAGGAAAAATCTGAGATATCTTCATATTTGTTGTACCTGGTTTTTATTGGATGATGAAGTTTGTAAAAGATTACAAATTCCTGAGGCTTCCTACAGAAATTTGTTCCCAAAATCTAAAATACTGTTCAATAAAATCTATGACAACCTTGTAAGCCGGGACTCAAGAATTAAAAGAGGAAATAAAGACCAAATGAAAGTATTGAAAGATTATCTGAATATTACTCAGAATTCAAATTTTCATTAAAAGTAACTGTTGAAAATCACGAACGCGCAAAGATTTATATGATTCCTAAATTTTTAAAGAGGAAGTATAAAATTTTTGTACCTTAAAAACATCTGACATTAAAAAAATGGTGTCTTTGCAATTTCCAACAAAAAGAGCTTATCTTATTTAGCAAAACATTTAAAAACACTTTAGATACCACGTCTTGCATCTGCTTCGTTATGAATAAGATCAGCAATAAAAAATTATCATTTTTTAACTTTAAAAACCTGTTTCAGGGATAAATAATATTAGTTTTTGATATTTAAATTATGTATTTTTGAGAAATTATTTTAATAGAGATGAGTAACATTGATGATAAGAAAAAAGCACTCGCATTAGTGCTTGACAAGTTAGATAAAACATACGGAAAGGGAACAGTAATGACTTTGGGTGATGATGCCGTAGACACTACCATAGAAGTAATTCCATCCGGATCTTTAGGATTAGACATCGCATTAGGTATAGGTGGATATCCTAAAGGGAGAATCATTGAAATATATGGTCCTGAATCTTCTGGTAAAACAACATTAACTCTTCACGCTATTGCTGAGGCTCAAAAAGCAGGTGGTATTGCTGCTTTTATTGATGCTGAGCACGCTTTTGACAGAACATATGCTTCAAAACTGGGAATTGATTTAGAAAACCTTATCATTTCTCAACCGGACAATGGGGAGCAAGCTTTAGAAATTGCTGATAACCTTATCCGTTCCGGAGCTATTGATATTGTAGTTATTGACTCTGTAGCAGCTCTTACCCCAAAAGCGGAGATTGAAGGAGAAATGGGAGATTCAAAAATGGGTCTTCATGCAAGATTAATGTCTCAGGCATTAAGAAAACTAACGGCTACGATTTCAAGAACAAAATGTACCGTAATTTTCATTAACCAGTTAAGAGAAAAAATCGGTGTAATGTTCGGTAACCCTGAAACAACTACCGGTGGTAATGCTCTTAAATTCTATGCGTCTGTAAGAATTGATATCAGAAAGGCAAGTGCACCTATCAAACAAGGTGATGAGGCTATCGGAAGCCGTGTGAAAGTGAAGATTGTAAAAAATAAAGTAGCACCTCCTTTCAAACAAGCTGAATTTGACATCATGTATGGAGAAGGAGTTTCCAAGGTTGGAGAAATTCTTGATACAGCAGTAGACATGGGAATCGTGAAGAAAAGCGGATCTTGGTTCAGCTACGAAGAAAGCAAATTAGGACAAGGACGTGATGCCGTAAAAGATGTTTTAAAAGACAACCCTGAGCTTTCCGAAGAATTGGAAAACAAAATCAAGGAAGAATTGAAAAACAAATAATTCATAAAAAAACGGTCTGAATATTCAGACCGTTTTTATTTTTATATCCTTTTTATTATTCTGCAATTTTACCCTGCAGCTGTAAAAGTCCAGCCACTTTCATTCCCTTTGTTAAGGTTTCAAATCTCATATTATCTTGATGAACAAAAACATCAATAGTGAAGAAGTCTTCCCTTTCTTCATGGGTAACTAATTTCAGTTTTACGATATAAGCCTGCACGCTTCCATCCTCAAACAATACTGTTTCCTTGAAATCAATAACCTTACCGATAAAATCAAAGCATGCATAATTAGGAAGATCTTTACTTGGCATATACGTTGTAAATTCTTCACTCATCTTGGTTCCGTCCGGTAAATCAAAATCTTGATGAACATCCAATACAAAGGCAATTCCGCTAAGATTAATTTGTAAATGAGGTTGTACCAAATACTGTTCTCTTTTCTCAGCATAATCTGTAGCAAAGAACCAAACTCCAAAGGTATCTCTCGCAGGCCCCGCTACAATTGCCTCCTCATTGGATGCATTCTCTAGCTCACTGATAACTTTAGTTTCAAAATCCAATGAAAAATCAGTCTTAATTTCCGGATAAATTGTACCAAATTCTTCATTGAAAAGAGTTTTGAATTTCACATCTGCAAACTCCATTTTGCCGGCTTTATTCTCCTCAAAATCAGGTTCGTTGGCCTTACATTCTTTTAAAAGAGTAATCAGACGATCAGCGTAAGAAGGATTATTCTGAAAGTTATCATGTCCAAAAATACCACTCCAGGTATTAATAAGACTAGGTACGTTAGATTTTCTTATTTTGATACCTGCTTCGTTAGTAACTTCAGGGGCCTTTATGGGTTCCATATTAGTAAAATAGTTTTTCCCCTCAACCAACTGAGTGTTCATGATATCATTATTTTCTTCATGAGAGAATTCTACAATTCCTTTATAGGTAATATTATCATTTTCGAAAACATAAGGTAATGCCATCTTATCCTGATTTTCACCTTCAAAGTGATAAGCCATTGTAATAGCCTTAAATTCATTCTCTCTTGTTGCCAGACTGTGATTACCATCATTATCAAATTGTGAGTGATACAAAATCATATAAGATTTAATTTTCCCCTCCTCAAGTTCACTTTCGAACTTCGTTGTCATTCTTTCTATCACCTCTCCAGCTGAAAGAGTGTACCCCTCCTCTGTCACCATGTAGGCAAACCCTTCTACTTCTCCATTTTCTTTTTCAAATGCAGAAATAGGCGCAAGATCACCCCTTAGCTGAAGAGCAATGGAATACATGATGTAATCGTTGTAAATCCTGATTTTTCTGTACTGCTCACTTATTACCACCTCTTCTATTGGCTGCGCCGAAACTTCCGGTATGGTCTCTACCACTTCTTCCACAACTTTCTCAACCACTTTTTCCTCTGGTATTTCATTATATTGAACCGGAGTACTTACATTTTCCTGTCTATTATTCTTTTTCTTAAAAAAATCAAAGATTCCCATATTGTTATTATAATTGGCGGTAAATATAATAAAAGCGATGAATTTGCCCATCATAAAAAAATGCCATTCTGTCAGTTTCTTCGATGTGGTATTTTTTTTGAGAAATATTTGAAAATTAAAAAATCTAAAATATTATGACTAAAGGAAATATTAATGTATCTGTGGAAAATATTTTCCCACTTATTAAAAAATTTCTTTACAGTGACCACGAAATATTCTTAAGAGAATTAATCTCCAATGCAACAGATGCTACCTTAAAATTAAAGCACCTGACAAGCATCGGAGAAGCAAAGGTTGAATACGGAAACCCGAAACTTGAGGTTAAAATTGATAAAGAGCAAAAAACATTACGCATTATAGACCAAGGTATTGGGATGACCGGTGAAGAGGTTGAAAAATACATCAATCAGGTTGCTTTTTCCGGTGCTGAAGAGTTCCTGGAAAAATATAAGGACACCGCCAAAGATTCCGGGATTATTGGACACTTCGGACTGGGATTCTACTCTGCATTTATGGTAGCTGAAAAAGTAGAAATCATTACAAAATCCTATAAAGATGAGCCTGCTGTAAGATGGATATGTGATGGAAGCCCTGAATTTACCCTTGAAGAAACTACTGAAAAAACAGATAGAGGAACAGAAATAATTCTTCATATCGCAGAAGATTCTGTAGAGTTTTTAGAAGAAAGCAAAATCCGTGAATTACTGCTAAAGTATAACAAATTCATGCCTGTTCCTATTAAATTTGGAACAAAAACACATACGCTTCCATTACCGGAAGACGCTCCGGAAGATGCTGTTGCTGAAACTGAAGAAGTGGATAACATTATCAACAATCCGGTACCGGCATGGACAATTTCTCCAAGTGAACTGACAAATGAGGATTACATGAAGTTCTACCATGAGCTTTATCCAATGCAGTTTGAAGAGCCTTTATTCAACATTCACCTGAATGTAGACTACCCTTTCAACCTTACCGGAGTTTTATTCTTTCCTAAATTAAGCAACAACTTAAATATTGATAAGGATAAAATCCAGTTATACCAAAATCAGGTATTCGTAACAGATGAAGTAAAAGGGATCGTTCCTGATTTCTTAATGCTTCTAAGAGGAGTTATTGACTCTCCGGATATTCCATTGAATGTATCCCGTTCTTATCTTCAGGCAGATGGTGCTGTAAAGAAAATTTCTTCTTACATCACTAAAAAAGTAGCCGATAAAATGGCTTCCTTAATCAATGAAAATCGTGAAGATTACGAACAAAAATGGAATGATATCAAGATCGTTATTGAGTATGGAATTATCACGGAAGAAAAGTTTGCTGAAAAGGCAGATAAATTCACCCTATATCCTACAACCGACGGAAAATATTTCCTTTGGAATGAGCTGGTAGAAAAAATTACTCCATCACAAACTGACAAGGATAACAAGCTGGTTATTCTATATGCTACCAATGCGGATGAGCAACACAGCTACATTCAATCTGCAAAAGACAAGGGGTATGAGGTTCTTTTATTAGACTCTCCTATCATTCCACACGTGATTCAAAAACTGGAAACGTCAAAAGAAAATATTTCATTTGCAAGAGTAGATGCAGATCACATCAATAACCTGATCAAAAAAGATGAACCTATTATTTCAAAATTAAATGAAACAGAAAAGGAATCTTTAAAGAAAAATGTAGAAGAAGCTATTCAGGATATTAAATTTACAGTACAACTTGAAGATCTTGACAGCAATGATGCTCCGTTTACAATTACTCAACCTGAATTTATGAGAAGAATGAAAGAAATGCAGGCAACAGGCGGCGGTGGTATGTTCGGAATGGGGGGCTTCCCGGAAATGTACAACCTTGTGGTGAACTCTAACAGTGATCTTTCTAATCAGATCTTAAAAACAGAGAACAATGAGGAAAAAGAAAGCCTGATTAAACACGCACTGGATCTGGCCAAGTTATCTCAAAACCTACTGAAAGGAAAAGACCTGACAGATTTTATACAGAGAAGCTATAAGCAACTTGAAAAATAATATACAAAAGGCTGTTTCATATGAGACAGCCTTTTTTCTTTCTTATATTTTTTCAACTACAAAAGTCACAAAATATTTTAACACTTTAGTATTTTTAAGTGACAAGCTGCATGCATAAAAGGGCGCTTTAGTTTTAAAAATCAAAGACTTTCTTCTTCATATGCGAACTTAGTATATTATTTTTTTGAACTTCTTAAGTGAACTAAGGTGTTAAAACAGAAAGCTTTTGTGACTTTTGTGGTTTAAAAATTCAAAGGGTTTAAATAATAATTTCTATTTCAGTGATAAAAGAAATATCAAGAGAAAATCATCAACTATTCAAGTGAATAATACACATAAAATAAACCTCATCTTCGTTTTCACTTAGTCCTCATCATTTTAAAGGATCTTTTTTCCATTTTTTATTGTATACATTGTGGTTTTTCTCCATTTTTGTATAAAATGTCGGACATGCAAAAAGAAAAATTACGCATCATTAGAAAGCAAAAAGGCTATACACAAAAGCAGGTAGCTGATTTTATCGCAACTGATGTATCTAACTACAGCAGGAAAGAAAGCGGCGATGTAAGAATTATACCTGAAGAATGGGACAAAATTGCCCGATTTTTGGAAGTTCCGCTAGATGAAATTTTTGAAGAAGAGGATGCTAAAATTATAGTTAATAATGATCATCCGGTATTTAATGATAATTCAGGAACTTCTGCTGGATTAATTAATAATCAGAGTAATTATGGAAATATTCCAGGGACTATTATTGAGAATCTACAAGGATATATTGCTTTGTTAAAAGAAGAAAACGAAAGACTTAAGGAGGAGTTAAAAAATCCAAAGGTTAAAAAATAATACGGCTTACAACCGCCATCTTTAAAAGCCATTCATATTGTTTATCAAGATGTAATGGTTTTTTTTGTATCAAAAATTGAAACCATACGACATCTCAAAATTTATTACAACTCCTCCATGGGGTCCCAAAACAACTTTTTAAAATTCTTTATTCTGAGGTTTTCCACAGTAATTCCTTCTTTTTCTAATTTCCCTTGAAATTCTGGTACAGACAACACTCCTGAACTGGAAATCACCCGATGGGCAGGAACATCTTTCGGGCAGCCTCCCATTGCCTTTCCTACATGCCTTGAATGATTGGGATAACCTACTGCCTTAGCAATAGCACCATAGGTAGAAACTCGTCCTTTGGGAATAAGTTTTGCCACTTCGTAAACCTGTTGTTTGAAAATCTCATCCATAATTTATTGAGGTATAGCATCATTTTTGAAGTCCTATAAACTTCATGATGTTTCATTAAAAGATAAAGGTATGAAAAAATCATTTTTCCGATTGCTGAATGTAATCAATAAAAAGATCCTTCCAAAGTTGAGCAACAAAGATCCCAATCAATTGACAAAGATTGAAAAGGGAATTTTGGCGTATCGTTATTTTGTGCTGGTAAATTCGCTGGATTAATTTTTTGTATATAACTATGGTTTGTTGAGAAACACAAAAGGGCAAGACTATTTTAAATAGGTGATGTTTATATGACGCAAAATTTTCTTTACGATAAATTGTATACTGGATTATCAGCAAATAAAAAAGCGCTTCAAAATAAATTGAAACGCTGTTATTTTAATCTCGTTTGAGAAGTCTTTATTTCTTAAGAATTTTCAAGAATGTAAGAGAACATCAATGGTGCACAGATCGTTGCATCACTTTCAACGATGAATTTCGGTGTAGTGATATCAAGTTTACCCCAAGTGATTTTTTCATTTGGAACTGCTCCTGAATATGAACCATAAGATGTGGTAGAGTCAGAAATCTGACAGAAGTAAGACCAGAACGGAATGTCATGCATTTCCATATCCTGATACAACATTGGTACCACACAAATTGGGAAATCTCCTGCAATACCTCCACCAATCTGGAAGAATCCTACTCCTTTTCCAGCTGAGTTTTTAGTATACCAATCTGCAAGATATGTCATATATTCAATACCTGATTTCATTGTAGTAGCGGTAAGCTCTCCTTTGATACAGTAAGAAGCAAAGATGTTACCCATTGTAGAATCTTCCCATCCCGGAACTACGATTGGCAAGTTTGCTTCTGCAGCAGCAATCATCCAAGAGTTTTCTCTAGGAATCTCATAGTACTGCTCCAATACTCCTGAAAGAATCATTTTATACATGAATTCATGCGGGAAATATCTTTCTCCTTTAGCTTCTGCATCTTTCCAGATTTCAACAATATGTTTCTGCAATCTTCTGAATGCTTCTTCTTCAGGGATACAAGTATCGGTAACTCTGTTTAATCCTCTCTCTAATAGATCCCATTCCTGCTGAGGGGTAAGATCTCTATAATCCGGAACTCTTTCATAATGAGAGTGAGCCACAAGATTCATTAAGTCTTCCTCAAGGTTAGCTCCTGTACAAGAGATGAAGTCCACTTTTCCCTGACGGATCATTTCTGCAAGAATTTTCCCCAATTCAGCAGTAGACATTGCTCCTGCCAAAGTGATCATCATTTTCCCACCATCTTTAAGATGTGCAACATACCCTTTAGATGCATCTACCAAAGCAGCTGCATTGAAATGCAGAAAATATTTTTCTATAAATTCAGAAATTGGTTTGTTCATTTTTATAATTTTTGCAAAGATAAAACTTAAAAATGGAATGCAGCCAAAGCACTCGAAGAAAGTATCATAGAGGTTGCTTTTTTATCATTTGTTAAATTAATCTGGGACTGAGCTTTTCATTGTAATTTGTTTGTATACACAAAACCGCAGTGGGTTTTATCTATTGAGGAAATTGTAATCCACAAGCAATCCAAAATTTTCAGCAGGGATCATGTTCAAAATCGAGAGCCATTGCCTTTTCAAACATAAGATCTGCTATTAAAAAAAAGCGGGGCCCAAAATGAGCCGCGCTTTCATTATCATTCAACTAAATAATATTCAACAAAGGTTTATCTTTCCCAGTTTTCTACTTTCAGGATTTCTATTTTTCTTTCACCGTCCCTGAAAGGCCAGTCTATAATATCTCCTACTTTATATCCTACTACAGCCAGTGCTATATCAGAAAGGATAGAATGTTTATTTTTCTTAACCTTTTCCTGAGCTGAGGGAACAAAAATATATTCATGTTCAAAATTCAGGGTATGATCTTTTAAGGTTACTTTTCTCTCCACTGTTACCACATCTTCCGGTAAATCTCTTCTCAAAACCTGCTTGGCTTTTCTAAGTTCTTCAGTTAATTTCTTCTCTTCAGGGATGCTTACTTTTTTTCTTCTAAGAGTATCTTTTATGGCATCATAAATTCCGGTAGTTACAATAATTTGATTGGACATTTTTCAATTTTTTAAGATTAAAATGCAGGTATTCCCGATGATCCAATGCAGAAATCAGGCGTATATCCGCTCATTTCCATGGAAAACCGCAAAAACAATAAATAAAAATCTGGAATATTCCCCTGTCTTGGATCCTGACAGGGCTTAATTGATAAAGTCCTTGGAACTTTTCAGAAAAGAATCTGTATGTAGATAAAGTAATGACAGCAACAAGCCTGCTCTTCGGCGCTCCGTTGATAAAAAGATGGTTGCTGTCATTATAATTGTTATTTCTATTCTTACAAATATAAAGCTTAAAAATGACATGCAGTTCTTTTACCCCGTAAAACCTTAGATTTCGATTAAAATTTGAAACGTCTGTTTTCCTTTTTATCAGAAAGTTTCTTTTTGGTATCCAGGCGCTTTTGCTTTTGTCTTTTCGATGGTTTTGTAGCTGTCCTTTTTTTAGGAATAAATAAGGACTTTTCTACTATTTCCATTATTTTTTCAATTGCCTTATTTTTATTCATCAACTGGGTTCTGCTTTCAGAAACGGTAAGAAATAACCACCCATCTGCATTAATTCTGTTTTTAAGTTTATCCTGAATTAATATTTTCTCATCTTCATTAAAAAAAGCAGAAGTTTCCACTTTCCAAAGCACGGTAACCGCAGTTTCCACCTTATTCACATTTTGTCCTCCTGCTCCACTGCTGCGGGAAGTTTTGAAACTGAGTTCTTTTGAAAAGTCTTTCATTGTTTTAAATTTTGAAATCCAAGATATAACTAAATATTCTCACTAACCATTTTGTATAATTCTATCCTGTTGACCTTTCCATTCGGAGTTCTTGGAATGGTATTGGTAAAAATAATCTCCTTGGGCTTATGGAATTTCTTCTCAAATAATATCTTTGAAATTACTCTCCTTAATTCCTCAGATTCATTTCCCTCAACAATCAGTACTAGCTTCTGTCCCAAACTTTCATCTGGTAAACCTATGAAAATAGCTTCATTAGGGATTTCTTTTTTGACCAAAGTTTCAAGTGCTTCCGGAAAAATTTTCGCGCCTCCGGAATTGATTACGTTGTCTATTCTTCCAAGAAATTTAAATTGCTTATCATTTTTAATTTCAACTAAATCATTAGTTTTTAAAATCTCATCATTTACATTCGGTGCCAGTAGGGTAAGGCAGCCTCTTTCATCCAATGAAATAGATACATTTTCAAAAACAGTAAAATAATCTTCAGATTTCGGCATCAGTTGCTTAAGCCCAATATGGGAAAGAGTTTCTGACATTCCATAGGTTTCAAAGATACGATTGGAACTCTTTAGATTTTTTTGAAGAATTTTATTTTTAAGGCTTTCAGAAACGGCAGCCCCGCCAATGATCAAATTTTTAATCAAATGTAACTGATCCAATGAGTTTTCCACCTGAAGTGGTGTCATCGCACAAAAATCTATTTCTTCTTCCAGATCTTGTACAGGATTTAAAGATGGTTCTGCAATCATTAATTCCAGTTTTCTTTCAATAGAACGCACCATCATCATTTTTCCAGAAATATATTCTACAGGCAGGCACAATAAAGCCTTATCTCCCTCTTTCAATCCCAAAAAATTACAGGTCATTACTGCAGAATTGATCATTTTCTTTTTCTCGATATCGAAAATTTTTGGAACTCCTGTTGACCCTGAAGTCTGCACTTTTACCATTTCACTCCCAGAAAGCCATTCTTCTAAAAAGTTTTCTACTTTTTTTTCAAATTCTGTATTGAATGATAATTTATTAATATTGAGATTATTGAAGTCTATAAGCATGATTGAGATAAATAAAAAGCGATGTAAATTTAAAAAAAACTTTAAAAAGTTCTTGTATCTAAACAAAAAAGCTGTAAATTTGCATCACCAAAATAAAACAGACCTATAGTGTAACGGTAGCACTCCGGTTTTTGGTACCGTCAGTCGGGGTTCGAATCCCTGTGGGTCTACAAACCATCCTTTTTTAGGATGGTTTTTGTTTTTTATAATATCATCTGACTTCTTTAAATTCATTCAATAAGTCAGATGATCTTGATTTAAAAATTACAGCTCGAGATAAATTTAATTAATAAAAACTGAACTCATAATTTTTTTTCAAAACAGTTTTTGCACATAAAGAAAAAATTTGTAAATTTGCACCACCAAAAATAAAACAGACCTATAGTGTAACGGTAGCACTCCGGTTTTTGGTACCGTCAGTCGGGGTTCGAATCCCTGTGGGTCTACAAACCATCCTTTTTTAGGATGGTTTTTGTTTTTTATCTCTACATTCTATTTGAATAATTTACTTTCGTTTCCTCAGTTTGGAAAAAGTGAGTTTTTATTTCTTCAATTCATCAATTTCGTCCTGTATAGACTTAATTCTTTCTCTAAGCTCATGACTTACTTTCCCGGGAATCTTTTTAACCTTTCTTAAATCCAGGGCCAGCATAATGGAAGCTATTCCCATAAAGATGAAGGAAACACCTGTAAGTGTCACTAAGGAAATCCCTGTAAACACAGGATTGAATATCAACAATAGAGAAAAGATGATTCCTCCTACACTGGCAAGGGCTACATTTCCCCAGCTCATTATTTTCATGCTTTTCAGATCAAAGGCAAAGCCCAATAACTGAAAGGAACGAAATAAGAGAGTAAATCCCACCACAAAAGGGAGTACCGTCATTGAAATTTGCGGGTAAGCTATAAGATAGCCGCCTATTGCTGTTGTTAATAATCCGCTCACGAGAAACCAGCCCCATCCTTGCAGGGATTTACTGTTCTGCAGCGAAAAGAATATCTCCGTGATCCCGGAAAAAAGAAATGAAACGCTAAAAAAAATGGAAAGCGTAATATAAGTTGCTAGGGGTACACTAAATATATAAAAACCTAAGATCAAGAAAAGAATTCCAAAAATCAATGGAATATACCAGTGTTTTACTGTGTTGGTAAGAGTTTGAAATAAATTAGCCATTGGAGTGTTTTTTTTGTTCTGCCTACTTTGTTTTGCGGTGTTCGGCTTGTCCGCCTGAGTTTCAAAAACAGATTATAATTTCACTCAAGTTTGAATAATAACCTCTTACCAATTTACAAAAAAAATACAGATACAGCAATCAAACCCTCAGCTAATTATAGAGTTTTTCATCACAAAAAAGCATCATAACAGAATAAATACTATCATGATGCCTTTTAAAAAGTCCAATACTGGATTTTACTTCATTAATTTTCCTTCAGGTTGCTGTTGGGTCACACAATGCACCATTCCCCCATTTTCATATAGATTTCTTACATCTATTCCGATGACTTTTCGGCCTGGGTATTGATCCTGAATAATTTTATTGGCTGTCTGATCATTTGGATCTCCGTAATTAGGCACCAAAACCACCGTATTGGCCACATAGTAATTCACATAAGAACCTTTTTCATCCAGTTGCTTTCCATAGGCAGTCTTTACTTTATTTTTGGTAGCGGGCAGAAATACTTTTTTATATTCCTTACCATCAACATTCGAAGCAGTGTATAATGTATTGATATCTTTATCTGAAAGGCCCAGTTCCAAAAGATCATCTTCTTTCATGGTAACCATGGTATTGTGATTTGCAAACTTCATGAAACCATCAATATGCATATCAGTAACATCCAACCCTGTAACACCGTCCAACCATATTACTTTGGATACCCCATAATAGGTTTCAAACATTTCCTCAGCTTCTTCCTGTGTAATCCCCTTGTTTCTTGTTGCACCTTTTTTCTGGCTGATTACTGAACTTTTACATGCCATCAGTACTCCATTTCCATCAGTTTCTACAGATCCACCTTCATTCACCATTTCTTCATTAAGGTCAATTACCTTTATTCCCAAATCTTTCCCGATACTTTGTGGAATTTCATCACAGTTTTCGAAATCAAATTTTTCGCCCCAGCCATTGAATCCCCAGTCCTCGATCAATACATTTCCTTTGTTATCTTTCACGAAAATAGGTCCGTTATCTCTTACCCAAACATCGTCTGTGGGATAAATCTTAAAGTCCACATTCTTCATGGGAACCTTATTTCCTTCTAAAAGGCTTACAATTCTCTTTTTTTCATCCTCATTATAGGCTATAATGTGGACTTTTTCTCCTGATTGCAGAGCCTTAGTCATATCAATCCAGGTTTGTTCTACTCTTTGACGATAGGTATTCCCGTGCTGATAGTGGTGAGGCCATTGCAGCCAGGTTCCCTCATGACGTGAAGATTCTTCCGGAAAATGATAAGTCTGTGCCATAGTGCATATAAAACTCAATACAAAAGTGAGTGTGAATAATTTGTTCATATAATTAAAATTTTTTTCCAATAAATAATCCAAAGTTAACATCAGTATCAAAGTCGCCTCCTGTTTGAGAAATATTGCTACCTATCCCCCATTGCATTTTTTTCTTATTTTCTAACCCGATACGAATGACCTGACTACTGGATTGGTGTTCCTTAAAACTAAAATCAGACTCTACGATTAGCATACTGTAAAAGTTAAGCTTTTCATTAATCTTCGGTGTATATTCCAATAAGGTGTACAATCCCAACCCAAAATTCTTTGCATCTATAGAGTAGGTAAGCGCCGGAAATACATTAATTCCAAAAACATCATTTTCTTTTCCGTAGGCCAATCCTACAGATGGCATTATATCTTCTCTTGAAATATGAACCCCCGCCGAGACACCCCAGTTTTTTCCAATTCCATAATTAACATTTTGATAAACTTCCGGGTTTACTTTTTTGGTATCATAATCATAAGATATGGTACCCGATGCAAAATAGTTCCATTTCTGATTAAAGTCTTTGCTGTAAATTCCCAGTAACTCGGTTTCTTTATTTCCTGCATAAGCCTGAACAGAAATCTGAGACTTACCATAAAAAGGAAGCAGCAAGGCTAAGAGAAATACTTTTTTTTTCATTGTTCTTTGTCTTTTTATGTTTTACATTATAAATGCCTTTTGTAATCATTTACTGGTGCAAAATTAGATTCTAAAAAAAACAATACTTGTCCTAAAAGGACATTCTAACCATAGAGCGGAAAATAAATATGAGTAACCTCTGAAGCCTCATATTCTTCAATAACCTCTGAATTATCAAGCAAAAATTGTTGGTCAGAAAGCCAATAGCGATAAAATGAACGATAGGTTTCCAAAATATCCCCATAAGGCCCGTAATGGGTAAACTTTACATACCTTCCACCAAAAATATCTCTTTTGAAAAATCCTCTTAATTCATCATCAGATATTACCGCAGCCCCATATCTGCAATGTGAATAACTTGTAATCAAAGGTTGGTCACGAATAATTCCGTAGGCTGCTTCAAATATTTCAGACTCCGGCTCTATTTCTTTCCATAATTCATCAATTTCCTGATTATTATAATCTTCAGCTTTAATAAATTTACAGAAAACTGAGACAGGGTCTTTATATTTAACCTCAAGTTTTAAATCTGCATGATTATTTTCTATAAACTTTTGAAATACCTCTTGCTTTTGTTTTCTTGCCTCTGCCGGAGAAACAGAATATTGCAGTTTAAATGCTTTTGAAAAAGACTGAATGTTGAAATACCCAACCTGCCATGCAATCTCAGAAATACGATCTTCCGTATAGATCAATTTTTTATATGAATTTTCAAGGCGCAGCCTTTTTTGAAATCCTGAAATAGTTTCATTAAAAATTTTGAAAAAAATTCTTTGAAAATTACGGTAAGAGTAATGAGATATAGATTCTATTTCGTAGGCCGTTATCTCCCTATCAAAGTTGGCTTCAATATGGCTGACTATCTTCTGGATATCATTAAAGCTAGATTCCATTACATCTAATATTAAAAATGACAACTCATAAGGAAGAATCTATTTTGAGACCAATAACAAGGATTCAAAATACTTCTTCCTGAAAATTATAAATAATCTACAACCAATTTACGAAAAAACGGCCATAAAAAAGGTGAAAATCATCTATTGACTTTCACCTTTCAAAACATATAAATATGATTTATTATTTTTTAACTGGGCTTGTACAGTTTATACATTACAAATAAAAATCCTATCCAGACCGGAATCAGAATTACCTGAATTTCCATTCCTGTAATGCTCATGAGTCCTAAAATAAGAACAAGGAAAGCAATACAGATATAATTGGATATCGGATAAAATATAGATGGGAATTTCGATTGAATCCCTGAACGATTTATTGATTTCTTGAACTTTAAATGGGTGTAACATATCATCAACCAGTTAATGATTAATGTAGAAACCACAAGTGCCATTAGATATTCAAATGCTTTTTCTGGAACCAATTTATTAATGATAATACAGATTCCTGCAAAGCAAGACGAAATAAGTATTGCATTAATGGGAACTGAATTTTTATTCAATTTTTTCAAAAACTTTGGCGCATTTCCTTGCTGTGATAATCCGAACAGCATTCGGCTATTACTATACACGCTACTGTTATAAACAGATAAAGCAGCAGTTAACACAATAAGATTAAGAACATTTGCAATCAAAGAATTGAATTGAATTACTTTACCAAAAAGACTGAACTCCAATCCGTTTAAGTTTTGAAAAACCATTACAAACGGGCTTGATCCCTCTGTAATTTCTCTCCAAGGACTTAACGAAAACAGGATTACCAAAGCTCCTACATAGAAAATCAAAATCCTGTAAATAACCTGATTGGTTGCCTGTGGAATGGTTTTTTCAGGATTTTTTGCCTCAGCAGCTGTAATCCCGATCAATTCCAAACCTCCAAAAGAGAACATAATCATTGCCATTGCAGCAAATAAACCGGAATATCCGGATTCAGTTTTATTGAATAACCCTTTGGGAAAGAATCCTCCATCATTCCATAAATTGGAAACACTAGCTTTATCACCTCCTGTTCCGCTGGCTAGCAAATAGACTCCGAAGATAATCATTGCGATAATGGCAACTACCTTAATAATGGAAAACCAGAATTCTGTCTCCCCATAAACCTTTACAGAAGCAAGATTCAAGGCATTAATTACTACAAAAAAGAATAAACTGGAAACCCAAAGAGGAATTTCCGGCCACCAAAAATGAATATAATGGCCAATAGCTGTAAGTTCAGCCATGCTTACGAGAATATAGAGAATCCAATAGTTCCATCCTGAGGCAAACCCAGGGAAATTTCCCCAATATTTATAGGCAAAGTGACTAAAGCTTCCCGATACCGGTTCCTGAACAACCATTTCACCAAGTTGGCGCATGATAAAAAAGGCAATAATTCCGGCTAAGGCATACCCTAAAATTACTGATGGGCCAGCCAATACTGCTGCAGGGCCAATTCCCAGAAACAGCCCAGTTCCTATGGCACCACCAAGGGCAATTAATTGTATGTGTCGGTTTGTTAATCCTCTAACTAAAGTTTCATTTTGTTCTGTTTTCTTCTCGCTGTCCATAGAATGAATTATTCGGTCGCTAAATATATAAAAACTTTTAACAGAAATTCTCATTCCATGGGCTAAATTGACAAATGAGGTAAAGCAAAACAGCAAAAATAAATATACAGCCCATCCTATTTACAGGGCAGTCAGAAAATAATAATAAAAAACCAGCCCTGACTCATTGGTCAGGGCTGGTTTTAAAATATATTATCTTATATGTTAAAAGAGTTTCCTCGTTTACTCTTTATCCTCTAAATATTCTTTCGGAATAGAGATATTATTCTTTTTCATATACTCCAAAAGATTTTGGTATTTATCTTCATAGCCGTCATCCGTTCCGCATTTGTGTGAAATACTACAAATATCGGACGGCTTAATGTCTAAAATATCAGATATTTTAGTCAATATCTCCAGATTGATTTTCACCTTAGAATTTTCAATATCTGAATAGGCCTTTTGGGAAATCCCCATTTCAAAAGCCATATACTCTTGCGTAAGATCTTTGCTCCTACGAATTTTCCTGATATTTTGTCCACATACTTTCATCGTTTTTGTTTTAGTAGTTTTTGGTATAGTTTAGAAGTTTATCTATTAGCCATCAACAAAGTTAATAAATACCTTTGGCAAAACATTATACACGTTACATGATATTTATTTTCGGTTGATAAAAAGGCATAAACAGAGCCTATTTTCAGAGAAAATATCACTTCGGTAAACACTATTGGAATTTATGGAGACGCAAAAATTTAATTATGACAATAATATTGTCAGAGCATTCCTCTATGCAACTATCGTATTCGGACTCGTCGGATTTCTGTTGGGGCTTACTGCCGCATTGATGCTTTTTTATCCTGAATTACCTGAATTTTTATTCGGTACAGATGATACCACCATTAAAAGTTTAGCCTCGGGTAATATTCAGGGATTAATTAATACTCAGGGAGCCATGGGCTTTGGAAGGATCAGAATGCTTCACACGAGTGCCGTAATTTTTGCTTTTGTCTGTAACTCCTTTTTCTGTGGTGCTTATTACAGCATGCAGAGACTTCTTAAAACCAGAATGTATAGTGATACTCTTTCATGGATCCACTTCTGGTCTTGGCAGCTAATGATTGTAGCTGTAGTCATTACTTTCCTTATGGGAATCAACACTTCTAAGGAATATGCCGAACATGAGTGGCCAATTGATATATTAATTACATTCTCATGGGTAATTTTCGGAATCAATATGTTCGGAACAATTGCCAAGAGAAGAGTAAGACATTTATATGTAGCGATATGGTTCTATCTGGCAACGTGGATTGCTGTGGCAATGCTTCACATCTTCAATAACCTGGAAGTTCCGTTATCTTTCACAAGCTGGAAATCTTATTCTGTATATGCAGGTGTAAAAGATGCATTAGTACAATGGTGGTATGGGCACAATGCGGTAGCATTCGTATTAACCACACCTGTCTTAGGTCTGATGTATTACTTTATGCCAAAAGCGGCACAACGACCAGTATTCTCATACAAACTATCCATTATTCACTTCTGGTCGTTAATCTTTGTATACCTTTGGGCCGGACCTCACCACCTGCAATATACAGCATTACCAGCATGGGCACAGGCTGTGGGCACAGGATTCTCTATCATGCTTATTGCACCATCTTGGGGTGGGATGCTAAATGGTCTTCTTACCTTAAGAGGAGCCTGGGATAAAGTAAGAGAAAATCCTATCCTTAAATTCTTCGTGGTAGCTGTTACCTGCTATGGTATGGCCACTTTCGAAGGTCCTTTATTGGCGACAAAATCATTAAATAAAATTGGACACTATACAGACTGGGTTATCGGTCACGTACACTTAGGAGCTCTTGGATGGAATGGTTTCATGGCATTCGGAGTAGTATATTATTTGGTTCCAATTATGTGGAGAACACCATTGTGGTCTAAAAAATTAGCCAACTGGCACTTCTGGCTGGGAACATTAGGTATTATTTTCTATGCTGTTCCGATGTATATTTCGGGATTCACACAGGGATTGATGTGGAAACAGTTCAACCCAGACGGAACATTATTGTGGAAAAACTGGTTAGATACTGTAACTGCAATTATCCCATACTTTAAAATGAGATTCTTAGGAGGTATCCTTTATCTTTCCGGAGCAATCCTGATGGTAGTTAATGTTATCAAAACTGTTAAAGCCGGTTCATTCCAGAAAAATGTTCCTGCGGAAGCTCCTGCATTAGCCAACATTGGCGGTACCAGAAAAGAAGGAGAAGGCGTACACCTTTGGTTGGAAAGAACTCCTACTCTGCTTTCTATATTAGCTTTTATTACGATAGCAATTGGCGGACTCGTAGAAATTGTTCCTACTCTATCACTTAAGCAAAGTGTTCCTACCATTACCGCTGTGAAGCCATATACTCCACTGGAGTTGGAAGGAAGAGATTTATATGTTCGTGAGGGATGTAACTCATGTCACTCTCAGATGATCAGACCTTTCCGTGATGAAGTATTGAGGTTTGAAGGGAAAAACGGACAGTATTCCAAAGCAGGAGAATTCATCTATGACAGACCATTCCTTTGGGGGTCTAAGAGAACAGGACCGGATCTTCACAGAGAAGGAGGCAGAAACCCAGACTCATGGCATTTTAAGCATATGTACAACCCAAGAATTACCTCTGCAGGTTCTATCATGCCACGTTTTCCTTGGTTGATTACCAATAAACTGGACCGTACACAAATGGTGGATAAGATGAAGCTGATGAAAAACTCTTTTGATGTACCCTACACGAAAGCTCAGATTGATTCTGCAAATCAATGGGCAGACAATCAGTCTAAAGCCATTGTACAGAGAATTTACTCAGAAGCTACTGATGTAAAAGATCAGATGACCAAAGAAAAAGGAGCTAAAGGAGCTGCCTATGTACCACTTGAACAAAGAGAAATTGTTGCAATGATCGCTTATCTGCAAAGATTAGGGACAGACATTAAAACAACACAAATTCAAACAGCAAGTGTAGAGTAATCATTAAAAATTGATGTAATGAAAACGAGAACCCCTATTTCAATATATATTGCAGCAACGATAGGCTTAACAATTATGGCCTTTGAAATGTTCGCCAGTGATTCAGGATATTTTTCCTCTCCATTTTTCTGGGCATTGATATTGATTGCCATTATACTCCTGATGATCATGAACTCTATTGGAGACATAATTGAAAACGAAAGTTTTAGCAGGCTATCCGAAGAAGAAAAAAAACAGTATCTGGCTGAAAAAAGTGTTCCTTATTATCAAAAGCTTTGGAACTCAGCATTCAAAAAGCAGTCTGTTACTGAAGAAAAAGATATTCTTATTGATCACGGTTTTGATGGAATTACAGAGCTTGACAACTCTCTTCCAAAATGGTGGATTGGTTTATTCTGGTTCGGATGTATATTCTGCGTAGTGTATCTGATGGCCTTTTCTTTCACAGATTACGCTCACCCTGAAGCTGAATACACTAAGGAAACGAAAACCATGTTGGCTTCCATTGAGGAATATGAAAAGACAGCTCCGCAAATCAATCTGGAAACCGCAAAATACAGTGCAGACAATATTGTAGAAGGTCAGGAGCTTTTCAAAACCAACTGCGTAACCTGCCACGGAGATGCCGGAAAAGGAGGTATTGGTCCTAACCTTACCGATACTCATTGGATCAACATCAAAGAAAAAAGTTTATTTAAAAATGTTTTCTGGATGCTTGAAAACGGTTCTCCAAATAATCCTACTATGAGACCTTTCATTAAGGATGGAACCATTACAGGAAGAGATGCCGAAAAAATTGCAGCCTATATTTATCATATCAATCAGGAAACTGCTCCTATTACACCAGCCCAGGGTGGCGCTACTCCGCAGGGAGAAGTCGCAAAATGGGAAAACGGAAACAACTAAAAATTTATTATCTTCTCATATAAACCATGCCAAGCCCCCTTTAGAACTACACTAACATTTGAATATTCATTTTTGCTAACTAACCTTTTCAACATTAAAAATGATTATAAAGGGGGCTTTTTATAAAAATAAAATCCGCACCTTGGCTCGTCTTACTCAACTATTCACTTGACAACTACAACACTAAAAATTCCATAATAGGGCAGCCAAGGCAGGATTTTTGCATTTGCAAAGGGTACCACAACAAAGATCAAATCAAATAGTATTACTATCTTTGTTAGAAACCACATCGCTTTTGAAACAAAAAATCAACACAACAAAAATTTTAAGGCGCACCGCCATCACCATTATTTCAATACTGGTCTTTCTTACCCTGTTGATATTGAGCCTTAGGCTTCCTGCCGTTCAAAATTTCATTAAAGACAAGCTTATTGTTTACCTTGAGAAAAAAATCAAGACCAAAGTAAGCCTTGAAAAAGTCTACATCGGGTTTCCCAACAGTCTTATAATGGAAAACCTTTATCTTAAAGGGCAGGATGTTGACACTCTTTTAGCAGTAAAAAAACTGGATGTAGGTTTACACATGTTAAAGCTCATCAACTCAACGGCAGATATTACTTCTATAGAAATGGAGGGAACACGTGCCAATGTAGTAAGAAAACCGGATGGCAAATTCAATTTCGATTATATTATTGATGCTTTTGCTACCAGTGACAAAGAGGAAAGTTCTTCCAAACCATTCCTTATTTCTCTTGATAAAATTAAATTAAAGGACATTGGAGTTACATTCAACGATCAGCAGTCGAAGAATGATATTAAGCTCTATTTTAAATCTTTTGATACCAGAGTTAAAACCTTTGACCTCAACAAAAATAAATATGCTGTCAACGATATTAACCTTGACGGATTAAAATTAAAGCTAAAACAAGGGATTGTAGAAGAAGTTTCTAAAAAGGTTGAGAAAAAAGTAGATTCTCTCAACGAGAAAAAACCTATGAGTATTGGACTGAGAGGCATCAAGCTTACTCATTTTGACATAGATTATGGTGATGAAAATACCAAGACCTTTGCCAAGGTTTTATTTAAAGAACTAAGTACAAAGGTCAATAAACTTGATCTTGAAAACAACTCCTATAATGTAGCCAATGTATTCCTTTCCGGGGCTGACATTAACGCCAACCTTTATTTGCCTGCACAAAACGCTAATCCTAAAAATAAAAAAGAACCAGAGACTTCAAAAGCTTCTGACCAAGGCAAAGCTATGAGTCTTCTTTTAGGAAAACTGGTTTTGAATGACGTAAAGGCAACTTACAACAATACGGCCATTGCCCCGACCAAACAGGGAATGGACTTCAACCACCTGAATTTTGCTAAAGTGAATGTGGAAGTAAGAAGCTTCAAAATGGAGAATAATACTTTTGCAGGAACAGTTAATTCTGCAGAAATTCGGGAAGCAAGAGGTTTGGATATTCAAAAATTTAATACGGATTTTGTGTATGCAGAAAAAGAAGCTTATCTCAAGGACCTTTATCTACAAACTCCGAAAACAATCTTGCGTGATGAGGTTATTCTAAACTATAACTCAATTGATCAACTTACTTCAAACCTTGGTGCTGTAAAGATTTCAGCCAATATCAAGGATTCTAAAATTGGCTTTTCAGATATTTTAAATTTGGTTCCTACTTTAAGAACTACAGTTCCATTCAATAAGTATCCGAATGCTATATTAAATGTAAACGCTAATGTAAAAGGAAATGTAAATGATCTTTTAATTCAGGATCTTAAAGTCTCAGGGTTGGACCAATTGAGGGTAGCTGCATCGGGAAGAATCAAAAATGCAATGAATCCTGCTCAGTTGTATTATGATGTAAGGATTGGAGAGTTTTCTTCCAATGCCAAAACTATCTTCAATCTTGTTCCGAAAAATACAATCCCATCCAATATTGCGCTTCCGTCCAACTTCAGCGTAAAAGGAAATGCAAAGGGAACTACTAAAATGGTTGCTACAGACCTTAATCTCTACTCTACCCTTGGAAATGCGGCAATCATTGCCAATGTTGATATGCGTAGAAAAAATCATGAGTTGTATGATATAAAAGCTAATCTTCAGGGAGTTCAGGTAGGAAAGATTATTCAGAATAAAGATATAGGCCCCATTACGGCTCAAATTGCTGCAAAAGGAGAAAGTTTTGATTTTAAAAATGCCAATGCAGACTTAAAAGGACATGTTGCCTCTGCAGTGTATAAAGGTTATCGCTATCAAAATATGAATTTAACAGGTAAGATCAATAAAGGAGCTTACCATGTTATTTTAAATTCAAAAGATCCAAATGCAGATTTACAATTAACTGCCTCCGGAATTTATGATGAAAAAAATCCTACCATAAAGGTAAATGGAGAAGTCATCAAGCTGGATGTAAATAAACTGGGCTTCTATGAAAAACCGATGATCCTTGCAGGAAAAATCGATGGAGATTTTACGAGCCTTGATCCTAATAACCTGAATGGTTATTTAAACCTTAAGGACTTTGCATTTTCGGATACCAAGGAGGTTTATCCTGTACAGGAAGTCCATCTGAAAGCTTCTTCAACAACAGACTCTACACAGATTCTTTTCAATTCTCAAATTGCAGATGTTGAGCTGAAAGGGAAATATAAGCTTACTCAGATCTTTGGAGCTTTAACCCAAACGATTAATCAATATTATCAGTTCCAGAAACCGGATAAAAAACAGAAAATTGATCCGGGGCAGCATTTTACATTGAATGCAAAGGTGAAAAATGATGATTTGATCAGAAAATTTGTTCCGGACCTAAAAAGTTTTGAAACGATTAATATCACAGGAAATTATGATGCCGATTCTCAAAAAATTGAAATTGACGGACAAATTCCACAGTTGCTGTATGGTGAAAATACTATTGAGAAAGGTGTTCTAAAAGTAACCAATGAAAATCAGGCGCTGCAATATAGTCTTAATGTTGCAGCTTTAAAAAGTTCAAGCTTTTCCATAAACAAGATTGATATCAATGGAGATGTTGCAGATAATACAATCAACTATAATGTTACTACAAAGGATGACAAGGACGCTACCCGCTTCCTCATTGCCGGGAATGCAAAATCCATGAATGACATTACAGAAGTTTCCCTGAATCCGAATGGTTTAAAACTAAACTATACGGACTGGAATGTTGCTGAAAACAATAAAATCCAAATTAGCAACAAAGGAATACTGGCAGATAATTTCACCTTAACGAATGGAGCCAGCCAAGTCTCCATTCAATCAGAAAGCAATAGCCCAAGTAGCCCTTTAAACATTGCATTAAAGGATTTCAAAATTGAAACTATTACTGAGCTTATTAAAAAAGATACAGTTCTGGCAAGAGGAACCATCAACGGAACGGCCCAGCTAAGGGATGTAACTAAGGATATGACTTTCACTTCTGACTTAAATGTTTCTGATCTGATTGTTTATGGAAGTCCTATTGGAAATCTTGCTGTAAAAGTGAACAATTCTTCACCGAAAATTTTAAATGCTGATATTGCCCTTTCCGGAAACAATAATGATGTGAAAATTCTAGGGGATTACAACACTTCTTCAAGTTCTTTTGATTTGAATATGGCTATCAACCAACTTCAAATGAAGAGTATTCAAGGGTTTTCAATGAATGCTCTTACCAATACGGAAGGATATCTTTCAGGAAATTTAAAGATTACAGGAACTGCTGATAAACCTAATATTTTAGGAAAAGTAAAATTCAATGATGCAGGTCTGGAAATTGCCAAAACAGGCAGTGATTTCAGAAAACTGAATGATGAAATAGATTTTACCAGCCGCGGAATTGAATTCAATAAATTTAAAATCAACGATAAAGACGGAAATGCTTTGGTTGTAGACGGGCAGGTTCTTACCCAAACCTACAGGGATTTTGCGTTTAATCTTAATGTAAATGCCAAGGACTTCAAGGTGGTTAACTCCCAAAAGTCAAATGATGCCATGATGTATGGTATTCTTGCCATAGATGCCGGACTTCGTATTCGTGGAAATCTTGATTTACCAAAAGTGGATGGGAAATTAAGTATTGCTGATAACACAGATTTCACATTTGTTCTTCCTCAGTCTACTCCATCTTTACAGGAAAGAGATGGCATTGTAGAATTTGTAGATCAGGATCAGGTTGTTTTAAATAAAACAGTTAAAGCTGACTCTCTGAATGCTCAAAGCCGTATTAAAGGAATGGATGTTAGCGTTAACATTGAGGTAAGCAAGGAAGCGAAGCTTTCAATTGTTATTGACAAAGCAAATGGTGACTTTGTACAGTTACAGGGAGAGGCAGAACTTACGGGGGGAATTGATCCTTCAGGAAAAACCACGCTAGTCGGAGTATACCAAGTAGAGAAAGGAAGTTATGATCTTTCAGTAAGCTTCCTGAAACGTAAGTTTGATATTCAGAAAGGAAGTACTATCACCTGGACTGGTGAACCTACAATGGCTATAATGGACATTACGGCTGTTTATAAAACAGAAGCCGCTCCTATTGATCTTGTAGAACAACAAATAGGAAGCGACGGCGGTGCATCTATGATAAATCAGTTTAAGCAGAGAATACCATTCAATGCTTTATTAAAAATGAAAGGAGAACTGTTGAAACCTCAACTTAGTTTTGACGTTACTACAGACGAGAAAAATAATTCTGTATCTACAAATGTGAAGGATGTTGTTGATCAAAAACTTGCCCAGCTCAGAACTCAGGAATCTGAATTGAATAAGCAGGTATTTGCATTATTGCTTCTAAACCGTTTTATCGGAGAAAATCCGTTTGAAAGCGGTGCCGGAATGTCTGCAGAAACCATGGCGAGACAGAGTGTGAGTAAAATTTTATCTCAACAGCTTAATAATCTTGCCTCCGGTCTTATTAAAGGGGTGGATCTCAACTTTGGTCTGGATTCTTCTGAAGATTATTCCACCGGACAAAAAAATACAAGAACTGATCTGAATGTAGATATCAGTAAAAAACTGTTGAATGACCGATTGAAAGTAACGGTAGGAAGTAATTTCGGACTGGAAGGGCAAGCCCGCCAAAATGAAAATATGACCAATATTGCAGGTAACGTTTCTGTAGATTACAGTCTTTCTAAGGATGGAAGGTATATGCTGCGTGCTTATCGTAAAGATGAATATCAGGTAGCTCTTCAGGGGCAAATCATAGAAACCGGGGTTGGATTTATCATTACGTTGGATTATGACAAATTCCGGGAGATTTTCCAAAAAACAAGAGAGAAAAAGCCTAAAAAGAATCAAAACAATCAAGTGGTAGAATTTAAATAATGAGTAATATATTCCATACATATTATAAATATCTGTTGGTTTCCGGGCTGGCATCAGCTGTAGTATCCTGCAGCAATACACGATTTTTAAAAGAGAATCAGATGCTCTATACTGGGGCCACTGTAAAAATTGAAAACGATACTATCTCGAAAAAAGAAAAAAAAGAACTTCAGTCTGCACTGGAAGGAAACCTTACCCCCAAACCCAATTCTACTTTCTTGGGAATGCGTCCTAAACTGTATTTCTATAATATAGCCAAGGAACCCAAAAAGGATAAGGGCTTTAATTACTGGCTTAAATACAAAATGGGTGAGAAACCTGTATTGCTGGGAGATGTAGATCGTGAATTCAATAAGGATATCATTGAGAATTATTCTGAGAACAAAGGATATTTCAATGCAAAAGCTACCTATGATACTATTTCTAAGAATAAAAAAGCACAGGTTATATATACGGTAAGACCGGGTGCCAGATATCTTGTTGATGGTGTAAAATTTCAGAAGGATTCTACCCTTATTAATCAGGAAATTCAGAATTTAGCAAACAAAACTCTTCTTAAAAATGGAAGACCGTTTGATCTTGATGTAATTAAAGCAGAAAGAGAAAGGATTGATAATAACCTGAAAGAAAGAGGATTTTATTATTTTCATCCGGATAATATTATTGTGCAGGCAGATAGTACAGTGAACAAAAATCACAAGGTAGAACTGAATGTAAAGCTTAAGGAAAATACACCCAATTTAGCAACCCAGCAATTTAGTATTGATAAGGTTATTGTATTTCCCAATTATAATATTCAGGATGTAAAAGATGGGAAGTACTCTATCCCTATGGACAAGGATTCTCTTGGTAAATATGCCTTTGATGATATCTATGTCATTGATCCGCAGCATAAATTCAAACCAAAGATCTTTGACAGGGCTTTATACTTTAAGAAAGGAGATGTTTACAACCGATCCAACCATAATCTTACCTTAAACCGATTAATTAGTCTTGGTGTATTCAAGTTTGTAAAAAATGAATTTGTAACATCGGATTCCTTAAATCATAAATTTGATGCTTATTATTTATTGACCCCAAGACAAATACAATCATTACGTCTGGAAGCGTTAGGAAGAACAAACTCTGCAAACTACGCGGGTAGTGAGCTTAACCTTAACTGGACTCACAGAAATTTCTTTCGGGGAGCAGAACAATTCAAGGCTGCTATTTATGGAGCTTTCGACTTTCAAATGGGGGGCGCTCAGAATGCCAATAATATTTTCCGTGCGGGGACGAACGTACAGCTTTCCATCCCAAGAATTGTTGCACCATTCCGTTTCCATTCTTCCAGTGAATTTGTTCCCAGAACGAATATCACATTGGGATATGAATTCCAAAACAGGACAAAATATTATACGCTTAATAATTTTACAGGGTCATTTGGATATTTATGGAAAGAAAATGCCAGAAAAGAACATGAGCTGAAAGTAATTGATATTACATTGGTTTCTCCGGCAAAGATTACTCCAGAATACGATTCTATCTCAAAATTTAACCCAGCTATGCAACGAGTGGTAGCAAGGCAACTTATTTTTGGTCCTACCTATTCTTACACCTATACCAATACCATGCTTCCAAAGGCCAATACCATTTATTATAAAGGGACACTTGATCTGGCAGGAAACATCACCGGATTGGCTACAGGAGCTGATGTAAAGAAAGATAAGGAAAGAAAAATTTTCGGGATTCCTTTTAGCCAGTATGTGAAAATTGAAAATGACTTTAGATTCTATCATAAATTTACAGAGAAATCTTCACTAGCCACTAGGTTCATTGGTGGAATTGCTTATCCTTACGGGAATTCGGAGTTTGTTCCTTTTTCCAAACAGTTTTTCTCTGGAGGAAGTAACAGCATCAGGGCATTCAGAGCAAGAACACTGGGCCCCGGAAGTTTTGATCCAAGAACGATAGACGCTGGAACTTATTTTGATCAGTCCGGAGATATTAAACTGGAACTCAATGCAGAATATAGGGCTAATCTTTATAAGTTTTTAAATGCTGCGGTCTTTGTAGATGCAGGAAATATCTGGCTGCTTCATGATGATGAGAAAAGACCAGGAGCAAAATTTACAAAAGATTTTTTGAACGAAATTGCTGTAGGTGCCGGAGTTGGCCTAAGACTTGATTTTTCTATTTTAATTTTAAGATTAGACTTAGCAATGCCTTTGAGAGTACCTTACTATGAAAAAGGAAACAGATGGGCCTTCGATAAAATTAATTTCGGAGATCCAAGCTGGAGAAAAGATAATCTTGTTTTCAATATAGCCATCGGATATCCTTTTTAATATGATCAATAACATTAAATTTTTCTGGGAAGTCCTCAGGGACACATTTACAGAATGGAACAGCTCTTCCGCATCAAAAGATTCGGCAAGTCTGGCTTATTATGCAATCTTTTCTATCCCGGGATTATTGATCATTATTATATGGGTTCTTGGAAATTTCTTTGGTGAGGAAGCTATCCGAGGGCAGATCAGCACTCAAATCAGTGGTATTATGGGGCCTGATGTAGCAAAAAGCATTGAAGGAATGCTTGCGGGTGCCCTAATCGACAAAAAAAATATCTTTATGAAAGCTGTGGGAGTTGGAGCCTTAGTTTTTGGTTCTACTACCCTATTCTTTCAACTTCAGCATACCCTGAATTCGCTTTGGGATGTAGAATCTGCTCCTAAAAAGGCATTGATTAAATTTTTACTGGATAGAGCCAATTCACTAGGTATGATTCTTATTCTGGGCTTTCTACTGATGATTACGATGATCTTATCTTCACTCATCAGTCTTTTTAATACAATTATTACCCAATATTTTGGATTTGAAACCTACCTGCTTGTTGAAGTGGTCAATTTTTCCATTGGATTTGGTCTTGTGATGCTGTTATTTGCCTTAATGTTTAAGGTTCTCCCTGATATTCAGATCACCTGGAAATCCGTTTGGAGAGGAGCATTTCTAACGACAGCACTATTCACCCTGGGTAAATTTTTGCTGAGTCTTTATTTCAGTCAGGTAAAGCCTACTTCCGCTTTCGGAGCTGCCGGAACTGTAATTTTGATTATGATGTGGATCAATTATTCCTGTATGCTGATCTTTTTCGGGGCCAAGTTCACCAAGGTGTATACCTATAAGAAAGGCTATAAGGTTACTCTTTCAAAACATGCCCGATGGAGCGCTGCCAAATTGTATGCAGACAGTCTGAAGCAGACACCCGCTGAGAATAATGAATGATAAGAGATTTGAAGTAAAAAAATAATTACATTTTATATAAATACAAAAAAATCCTCCTGAAAACTCAGGAGGATCTTTTTTTTACATTCTGTTTACTGTTCCAATTCCCAGAAGTCCCAACGATTTTTGGATCGTTTTCGCTGTGATTTCAGATACATTCAAACGGAATTGCTTTATGTTTTCATCATCCTGATTCAGAATCGGATTATTCTGATAGAATGAGTTATATGACTTCACAAGGTCGTATACATAGTTTGCTACTAAAGCAGGGCTTAATGTTTCCGCTGATTTTGCTACTACTGTTTTAAAATTTGCTAGCTGCATAATCAGTTCTTTTTCAAACTGATTTAAAGTCACCTCTGCTGTTTCTTTATATTCAAATTCAGCCTTAGATAATAATGACTGGATACGAGCAAAAGTATATTGAATAAAAGGGCCTGTATTTCCGTTAAAGTCAATACTTTCTGCAGGATTGAAAAGCATTTTTTTCTTCGGATCCACTTTTAGCATGAAATATTTCAATGCCCCCAATCCTACTGTTTCATAGGATATTTCTTTATCTTCATCAGAAAGAGTTTCCAGCTTTCCTAGTTCCTGAGCTTTAGATTTTGCTGTTTCATACATTTCCTGCATCAGGTCATCGGCATCTACTACAGTACCTTCACGGGATTTCATCTTTCCTTCAGGAAGTTCTACCATTCCATAAGAAAGGTGATACAGCTGATCTGCCCACTCATAGCCTAATTTTTTCAGAATCTTAAACAATACCTGGAAGTGATAGTCCTGCTCATTTCCTACAGTATAGATCAATTTTTGAATATCATTTTGCTTAAAACGTTCTACAGCAGTTCCAAGATCCTGTGTCATATAAACAGAAGTTCCATCAGAACGCAATAATAATTTCTGATCAAGCCCTTCATCTGTCAGGTCGCACCAAACAGAACCGTCTTCTTTCTGATACAAAACCCCATTTTCCAAACCTGTCTGGATAAGATCTTTTCCCAGGATGTAGGTATTACTTTCATATTGAACCTGATCAAAGTCAACGCCTAATCTCTTATACGTTTCATTGAATCCTTTGTATACCCAAGAGTTCATTTCTGCCCATAGGTTTCTTACTGTTTCATCACCATTTTCCCAGTCCAAAAGCATTTTTTGAGCTTCCTTAATCATTGGAGCATCTTTTTTAGCCTGTTCTTCAGTAATTCCTTTGCTTACAAGGTCTGCAATTTCAGCCTTATAATTTTTATCAAATTCTACATAGTAGTTTCCAACAAATTTATCTCCTTTTGTATTTATTGTTTCAGGAGTTTCTCCCTTTCCGAATTTCTCCCAAGCCAACATCGACTTACAGATATGAATACCTCGGTCATTAATAATCTGTGTTTTGATCACATCATATCCGGCTTCTTTTAAAATCTGTGCTACAGAGAAACCCAACAGGTTATTTCTGATATGTCCTAAGTGAAGGGGTTTATTGGTATTGGGTGAAGAATATTCTACCATTACAGTAGCATTCTTCTTTTCTATTGTTGAAAAACCGCTATATACAGATCTGAAATTATCTACAAATAATTGATTTTTCACTTTAACATTAAGGAAACCTTTTACGACATTAAAGCTTTCGAAAATGTCCGTCTGCTCTGTCAAAGCCTCACCTAATTCAACCCCAATGCTTTCAGGATTCTTCTTTAATTGTTTAACCAAAGGGAAAGTAACGATGGTAAAGTCACCTTCAAACTCGGTTTTATTTTCCTGAACTTCCAGCTTGATGTCTTTTAACTGATATACATTTAAAATAACGTCTGAAAGCTTTTGTTCTATAATATCTTTAATATTCATGTCTGTAAGTTCTCTTTTTAATAGTCAAGATGATATGCACTTTATAGAAGTGTTTCATCTTCAATTTTGAAGTACAAATATACGGAAATAAAAAAACCGCCCGAAGGCGGCTAGAATATATTAAATGTTAAAACTTGTGTGTTAAAATTTGTCCCAGAATAGTTTGGTTGTTAATTTATCTCCTCCAATAGAAGAAGAAGCAGCTGCATAGTTTGTAGGATTAGTTGTAGTTTCTCTCACAGGATATTGTAATCTCACTGGAACTTTTCCTTCTGCCTGAGAAACAGCTGTAGAAGGTGCTGAAAGAACAGGAAAATCTAATCTTCTATAGAAGTTCCATCCTACCATTCCTTGGTTAAACATTGCAACCCAAGCTTGCTCACCAACAGACTTTTTCCAATTGGCTGCATTATATGGATGAGCAGCCAAGTAGGTAGCAGCATTAGCTGTAGAAACACCCCATTCTACTAATGAAGCATTTACTGCATTAGCATAAGCTACAGCCGGAACACCTCCAATTCCCCATCTTGCAGAAGCTTCTGCAAGATAAAATGCAACTTCTGTATTACTCATAATAACTCCAGGAGTAGTCTCAGTATATGCAAATTTTCCAATGTGACTATTTGTAGCGAAACTGGATGGCGTACCAATAGTTCCACCTTTATAAGGAACAACATTTGTATCAAAAAAAGTTGCTCTTCTTGGGTCAGCATTGGTGTTCATATAATCAACCAAAGTTTTCCCGGCAACAAAATCATTTCTATTACTGGCAACTAA
The DNA here is from genome assembly GCF_003020585.1 of Chryseobacterium aurantiacum. Taxonomy (GTDB): domain Bacteria; phylum Bacteroidota; class Bacteroidia; order Flavobacteriales; family Weeksellaceae; genus Chryseobacterium; species Chryseobacterium aurantiacum. Next base: position 328,764 of record NZ_PXUE01000001.1, on the reverse strand, counting down.
GTTCTCATAAAGTGGATTGAAGTTAGGTGATGAACTTAGATAATTGAACAAACAATTATCTGATGAACTAGTTATTACCCCACTACTGATTGCCTCTTTTGCAGTTGCTTCTGCAAGAGCCGGGTTAGAATCAGCAATACCTATAGCAATTTTTAATAATAAAGAGTTTCCTAATTTCTTCCATTTAGCAACATCTCCACCATAGAATATATCACCTGATGCAAAACTTTCACCAGTAGCATCCATAGAGGCTAAGTCAGCTTTTAATTTTGTGATCAGGTTTGTATATATATCTGCACCTTTATCATATTTAGGCAACGAAGTGATTTCAATACCATTTGACTCGGAATAAGGAATATCTCCATAAGTATCCACTAAAGTTTGATAGATATAAATCTGTTGAACATCTAGAATAGCTAATTGATTTTTTTTTGTTTTGGCCCAAGCACTTTGCTCCGTAGCAGTAGGAACATACTGATTAACAATGTTTTTAGCTTTCACTAAGTTCTGCATTGTATCTACATATAAATCTGACCATACATTATTAGAAATGTTTCTGTTCACAAAGTCATAGTTACTTTCATCTACATAAGTCACCTCTTGCCAATATTGTAGTATTAACCTAAAGTTATTTTCATTCACACTTGGTGTATTCAAATAATCAGCTAATTGCTTTTGAGAATAAGATAACAAAGCTTCCGGCTTAGTGGTATATGCACTGTTTGGGTCCGTATTCAATTCCTCAAAGTTACTACATGATAATGCAACTGCCCCAATGGATAGAACTCCTATATATTTAAATATTTTTTTCATTGTTAATAAAATTTAGAAATTAGCTTTAATACTAAAAGAAAAGACTCTTGATGTTGGCATGACACCAGATTGAAAACCTTGTGCATTTCCTGAGCTGAGTGCTGCTTCCGGATCAGCATATGGTAAGTTTTTATGGATGATCCAAAGGTTATTTCCAATAGCACTGAAAGTAAGTCCTTTAAAGAATGTATTTGCCAGATATTTAGTCGGAATACTGTAAGATATTGCTACTTCTCTTAATTTCACGAAACTTGCATCATATACAAATGCAGAAGCCGGAGCGTATCTATATCCATATAGTCCGTAGTTAGCTCCTGAAACTCTGATATCATTAGGAGAACCATTTGCTTTTACTCCCGGAAGAATTACTCCACCTCCTTGACTGATTGGGTTTCTAATCGGGTTTCCTAAATCATTAGTTCCAACAGTTTCCGGGTATATTCCTGTTGCCAGGCCATAATATTGGTCAAGTGAAAAGATACTTCCTCCTTTTCTCCAATCGATTTGGAAAGATAGCTGGAAATCTTTGTAAGTAAATTTATTTACTAAACCGCCAAACCAGTCGGCCTGCATATTTCCGATCACATTATTTGTAGAAGAAGAAATTAGATATCTACCGTTTGCCCCCACTGTTTTCTGTCCGTTTGTATAAACGAAATCGGTTCCTTTAATAGTCCCATACAAATCATCTAAACTAGCATTAATAGATACCCCTCCCTGAAATGTTCCTAAAGTGATATTCTCATTCCCTGGGGCTAATTTAGTTACTCTTGTTTGTGGATTTGACCAGTTTGCATTAACATCCCATCTGAAATTATCAGATTTTAACGGAGTAACATTCAACGAAATTTCCCAACCATCAGTTCTTAGATTACCCGCATTTTGAAATTTTGTAGCAACACCTGTCCCATAGGATACTGGTAATGCTAAAATCTGATCGAATGCATCATTTCTGAACCAAGCTACATCAAGCCCTATTCTGTTTTTAAAGAATTGAACATTTACCCCTAATTCGGTTTGCTTCGATCTTTGTGGTCTTAAATCAGAATTTTTCTCTGAAGTATTATAATAAATCATTGGCAAGTCCCCAAATGAAGTAGAAGTAAAATATTTGTTTTTCAGTTGGTCTGCTCCAGTATCACTCCCTACCTCTGCATATGAAGCTCTAAATTTACCAAAGTTCATTACAGACCCTTTTAAAAATTCCCAATTGGAAAATACCACACTCGCAGAACCTGAATAGTACCAGTATACATTATTATTCACTGGTAAGGCAGAAGACTGATCTCTTCTTACTGTTCCTTCTAAATAATAAGTCCCCTGATATCCTAAACTGGCCTGAGCAAAAATACCAGCGATCTTCTTAGTAGTATCAATAGTTACTGATTTTGGAGGTGTTGCTTTAGAGTTAGATAGTGTATACAATCCCGGTACATATAAACCTCCTGATGTGGATTGTGAATTACTATAAAAATTGATAACGTTTAAGTTAGTACCAATTAAGGCATTAAAATTTAAGTTATTAAAGTCTTTTTTATAATTCGCAATGAAGTCATAGTTGGTTTCTCTTTGTTTGATCTGCATTACAGCAAAACCAGATGGTTGTTCTAAATCAGTTAGCCCAAATCCCATTAATTCTGGAATTGACCCTACTGCTTTTCTATCTTCCATTCTTTGGGTAAATCCATCTGTACCTACTCTTGCTAATAAATTAAAGTTCTTGGTAACATCATAGCTTAATGAAAAGTTTCCTGCAAATCTTTCTCTGGTGTCCCGTACGGCATTTTCATATACCTGAAAATATGGGTTATTCCAATATGATGGGGTTAAATTATCCGGACTAGCAATATTCCATGTATAGTTATTACCGGAATTCATATAGAAATTCTGCTGATCTTTAAGGTCAACATTTACCGGCCACCATTGTCTAAACCCAGCCATTAGGTTACCACTATATCCCGTTGAGTTTCTTCCTTTCACATTTTGGATTACATATGTTGCCCCAATTGTTGCGGTTAAATTATCAACCAATTTATAGGAAGCATTTCCTGTAATTGTATTTTTATTTAAATATGTATTAGGCATGATATCAGATCCGTTCTGATTGTTAAATGACAACCTGAATGATCCTGTCTCACCACCTTTGGAAAAGGATATTCCATTATTAAAATTAATTCCTTTCTGAAAAAATGTAGAAGGGTCATTCTTTCCCGCCACCCAGGGAGTTGCCTTACCAAAAGTAGATGATCCGGGGATAAAGGCACCATATTGGTATACTAATGAATTTGGATCGAATGCTGCACCATAAGAAGCATCTTCCGTAGTAGGAGCCATAGGTGAACCATTATAGTCTGCAAACTGAGAGTTCTCATTAACGCCATAATAATATCCATACCCTTGCCCATATTGCTTTTGATAAGTAGGGAATGTTTCTTTATTTATGGCAGAAACACTTATGGAAGAATTAAATTCAATTCCGATATTTTTACCTTTCTTACCTTTTTTAGTAGTAATGATGATAGCTCCGTTTTGCGCTCTTGAACCATATAATGCAGTTGCAGCAGCACCTTTCAGGACGTTTAATTCTTCAATATCATTTGGATTAATATCTGAGATGGTGTTTCCAAAGTCATAGCCAGGTCTTCCTTGTGTAGACTGAGCTGAAGTATTGTTATTAGCATTAATCATAGGAACACCATCTATTACAAATAATGGCTGGTTATTTCCTGTTATAGATTTATACCCTCTTAATACAATATCAACGGATCCACCAAAATTAGATACAGATTTAACTTGTAATCCTGACACCTTTCCTGATAAGTTACTTGTGAAATTGCTTGTTGGAGATTTTGTTAAATCACTCGCCGCAACACTTTGAGTAGAATATCCCAGAGCTTTTTTCTCTCTTTTAATCCCAAGTGCAGTTACAACTATACCTTCAATCTCTTTCGTCTGTGTAGTACTATCGCTTTTCTTTTTCTGGGCATTTACAATGCCAAAAGACGAAGACAATACCAAAACAATCAGACTTGCTGTTAGTTTCTTCATATCAAATTAATTTTACGCATCAAATTTGTATTTTTTTTAAAAATTTAACAAACAAAAGACATAAAAACAATAAATAAACCAACAATCAAGTGGAAAAACACTAAAACAACTAATAAAATACATTAAAAATAAAATATTCAATAAAAAAAAATAACATCAATATTTTAATTAATGCTATTTTTTCCACAAATCAACCTGACCACATAACACACTGAATAACTGTCATATATAAATATTAAAAACAAATTTTATTTATAATATTCTTGAAAAAACATGATTGAAAATAAAAAAAACTGCCCGAAAGCAGTTTTATAGTTAAATAAGAATTTTTTATACTTTTCTAAAAACTTATGTCCTTTCAACATTTTCAGGACATAATTCAAAATTTACTGATGTCTACATTCAAATTTTAGTCTCTGAATGGAAGACATTTTTTTAAAATGGGATTAAGGGCAGTCTACCGGATAACATCTTTTTTTAACTGGATCCCAACAACCGCCTGTACCTGTACACCATTCCGGAGCATAACCTCCCTGAATATTTTTCAAATTTTGGATTGACAATTTTTTCAAATTTTTCATATTATTATTTTTTTTTGCGTGAAATTAAATATAATAATTATTTATGAAAATGTAGAGAAAATTTTAGTTAAAAATATCACCAATACACCATTCAACATACTATAAATCAATATAAACAAAAAAAACCACCCGAAGGTGGTTTTAATTTATTATAGATAAAATATTATTTAAAATTTATCCCAGAACACTTTTGCTCCTTGTACATCTCCATCTACAGATCCCCACTGTTTCACACATGCAGCAGCTCTGTGCGCACCGTTTACACTTCCTTCATTAATTGGATAATAAAGTCTTGTAGGTACATCTCTTGTTTCTGGTTTTACAAATACTCTGAAATCTAATCTTCTTGAGAATTCCCATGATTCGAACCCTCTGTTGTGAGTTGCAACCCACGCTTCATTTCCGATTTTCTGTTTCCAGGTTCCTGGTACTGTAGCATAACTATGAGCTAAAAGATAAGCATCACGATCAGCTGCTGGTACTCCCCAAAAATCCATTGAAGCTTTAATACCGTTGGTAAAATAAGTTGCCGCTGTACCTCCAACAGTGTATCCTCTTTCAGCAGCTTCGGCTAACATAAAATTAACTTCTGCAGCATCAAAAAGATAAGCATAATTATCTGGTTTTAAAATTTCAGCATTCACATGCGAGAAAGTTCCGTATACATTTTCAGAACCATACACCCCTCCTACATATTGCCCTGATGGAGCTTTTGTAAAATAGCTGGCACGTCTTGGATCTGATTCTGCGTTCATTGCATCCAAATATACATCGGATGGTATAAAGTCATTTCTACCACTAGATACCATTTCTATAAAGATAGGATTAACAAATGGACCTGCTGATGCAAATTTTAATCCGATATTTTCTGCATTGGTAAGGACAACTCCACTAGTTACAGCACTTTCAACAGTTGATTTTGCCAAAGCGTTATCTACGTCAGCTAAATTTAGACCCAATCTCAGTTTGGTACTATTTATAAATGCTTTAATTTTATTTTTGTCTCCTCCAAAAATGGCATCACTTGCTCCAAAACCTGAAGCAGAAGTAGTTGCCAATAAGGCAAGAGCTGCATCCGCTCTTTTGATAAGGTCAGCATAAATTGTTTTTCCATCATCATAAGCAGGGTTTGGATAGTCATCAACCTTAATAGACTGAGAATATGGAACATCTCCATAAGAATCTACCAATATACTGTATATGTATATTTCTAAGGCTTCAATGGTTGCTATTCTACTTGCTTTTAGAGAAGCATCTCCAATGGTATTGGTTGCAGTTTTTACCTGCTCCAATTTTAATAATTGTGCATACAGGATATTCCAATGATTGTCTGGCACTCGTCTCTTGGGAAGATTATATACAGACTCATCAGTATACTGAGTTTCAGACCATTGTTGTGTAAAGAATCTGAAGATATTAAGGTTTACACTTGGGCTGGTCATTTGTGTTACTAACCCCAATTCCGCTGATGCAAATGTAAATTCAGGATTTACGCTCGCCGGGTTTTTAGTGTCGTCATTTAATGTGGTAATGTCCCTTTCGCATGATATTAAAGCCATGCTCGCTATAAAAAGGCTTAATATTGTTTTTTTCATTTTGACTTCTTTTAAAAATTAACAGTAAAGTTAGCACCAATGGTTCTGGTTGTTGGCATTGCACCAATAGAGTAACCTCTTGAAAGGTTAGCACCTTGTACACCTGTAGCTGAACCTCCTGTATATCCTGCTTCAGGATCTGCATAAGGTAAATTCTTGTGAATAATCCATAGGTTTCTACCAAAGACTCCAAACTTCATCCCTTTGATGAAAGTATTGGCATATAAGCTCTTTGGAACATCAAAATAGATGGCCGCCTCTCTTAGCTTAATGAATGTTGCATCATATACAAATTCTTTTGCTGCATAATTTCCTGTACGTAGTAATGATCCGGACATTGTCTTTATTGGAACATTATTTTGAACATACTGTCCATTTTGCATTACTACCCCTGGCAATATTGCTCCCGGTTCTCTGATCGCCAATGTTTCAGGATAGATACCAGTATCTGTTCCATACAACATATCTCCTGAGAACACGCTTCCTCCCTGCTGTCCATCAATAAGGAAAGTAAATGTAAATGCCTTATAGCTGATGCTGTTTCTTACACTCCATGTATATTGAGGCATGATATTACCAAGCACATTGGTTTTTGATGTAGTAATCATGTATTTCCCTGTATTCGGATCAATGATTCTTTCTCCATCTGGAGAGTATACATAATCAGTTCCCCAAATCTGCCCATAGGCTTCACCTGCAGGAGCATTGAAAGTTACATCATTAACTGCTCTTCCTAACTGTAGGTTTGTCATTCCATCATTAAGGCTTAATACCTTGTTTTTGTTGACAGCCCAGTTCCAGTTCATATCCCATCTGAAGTTTTCATTCTTCACCGGAACGATATTCAATTGAACTTCTATCCCTTTATTTTCCAACTCACCGGCATTAAACCACTTACTTGTGTAACCTGATGCTCCGGATATTGGCACTAATAGAATCTGATCTTTTGAATTTGTTTTGTATAAACTCACATCAAATCCTAATCTGTTGTTAAGGAATCTAGCTTCCATACCTACTTCTACCTCTGTAGATCTTTCAGGTTTTAGGTTTGGATTATTTTTATAACTGTTTGGGTCTACAATAGGAATACCATTGTATAGGTTTTTGATATTTTGAGTATCTATCAATCTGAAGTTATCGGTAGTTTTACCAACTTGAGCCCAGTTTCCTCTCACTTTTAAGAAAGAAAGCCAATCTTGATTGATAAGATTAGATAGCACTACAGATCCTGAAATGGATGGATAAAAATAGACATTATTACCGCTTGGTAAGTTTGAAGATTTATCAACACTTCCGGTACCTTCCAAGAAGTAAGTATCTTTATATCCTAAGGAAATCTGACCATAAGCTCTAGGCAGTGTAGCAGTAGCAGTAAATTCCTGAGTAGGAACAACCTGTCCTGCAGAATTTCTAAGAGCATATAAGCCTGGAACAATTAATCCTGCTCCAGATGGGTCTGGCTGAGTAGAAGCATCAGTTGTTTCAATAGTATTTCTTCTTAGGGAAGTACCTAGTACACCTCCTAAGTTGATCCCATTATCAAACTTCTTGTTATAATTAGCAAATAAATCAAAATTGATTTCATTTGTATACATGTTACCCAAGTAATATCCAGATGAAGCATTTGCCTGTGGATTTAACGTTGATGGTAAACCAGGAACGATTCCGAAAGATTCCGGGTGGCTACCAACAGCTTTTCTAACCTCTGTTTTTTGGTATGCAAAGTCAGATGATAATCTTCCTGTTATAGTAACTGCATTAGAAACTTTATAGTTTAACATTCCATATCCAAAGAATCTGGTTCTGTAATCGCTTTGGTAATTTTGATAACGGTCAAAATATGGGTTGTTCCAATAGGCAGGTGCCTGGAAATTATCTGGATCATCATACCCGTAAGGGTTCCATGTTATATTTTGTCCACCTGTTCCAAAATAGGCATCTCTAAGTTGAAAAATATCAACATTGGTTTGCCACCATTGTCTGAAACCTGTAAGAATATTATCATTATACCCTGTACTGTTTCTACCTACTGTATTCTGCATGGTTAATGAGGAATAAACCGTTGCGGTAAGTTTATCCGTTACTTTGTAATCAAATTTTGCAGAAATCGTGTTCTTCTTTTGTTCAGAATTTGGAAGAACTCCGGTAGTGATAAAGTTATTATAGTTTAACAAGATACCTCCGTTTTCATTTCCTTTTTCAATGGTAACTGAATTGGAAGTAGTTTGTGCACTTTCAAAGAAATCAACAGGTGTATGTTTTGCAGCCACCCAAGGAGTTGCCTTATGATACCCTGATAATTGTGGATACAATGAATACCATTGATAAACCATTAGGTTCGGATCAAACGCAGCCCCTACAGAAGCATCGTTACTTGTTCCTACCACAAGGTCAAGAACTCCGTCCCCATCCACATCTCTTTTCAGAAAAGTAGAAGCCGGGCCATACCCTGCCCCATATTTATTTTGATATTTTGCAAATGTTGATCTATCAATTTCTCCGTATTGATATTCTGTAGAAAGGGTAACACCCCATTCATCATTCTTTCTGGATTTTCCTTTTTTTGTAGTAATTACCACAACCCCGGCAGATGCTCTCTCTCCGTATAGAGCAGAAGCGGCCGCACCTTTCAGTACGTTAACGCTTTCAATATCATTGGGGTTCAAGTCAGAGATCGAGTTACCTCCGTCAAAAATAGTATATGCACCGGAAATAGTGCTGTTGTTGTTACTGATCGGAACACCATCTACTACGAAAAGAGCCTGGTTATTTCCTCCAATGGATTTCATTCCTCTAATCACGACGCTGGAGGCACCTCCGAAGTTGGCACTTGTGACTACCTGAACCCCTGCTGCTTTACCTGCCATCTGACTGGAAACGTTTCCAGTATTCGCTCCTTCTCTCAAAACATCTCCCTTAATTTCCTGAGATGCATATCCAAGTGCTTTTTTCTCTCTTTTAATTCCGAGTGCAGTTACTACCACGCCCTCGATTTCTTTTGTTTTAACAGTGTCTTTCTTTTCTTGCGCATTGGCAACTGCAATAGAAGAAGACAATACTAGAACAAGAAGACCTGTTGTTAGTTTCTTCATATCAAATTAATTTTGTACCCTACAAATTTGTAAAACTTTCTTAACAACACAAAGGAATTTTTAAAAAAAATATAAACTATTCAATAATTACCAATAAAAACAACAACTAATTTATTAAATTAAGTTAAAAACATTCTTTTTAACAAAAACAAAAAAAATTAATCGATATTTTATTTAATAAAAATCAACAGTATCAATTATTGATAACGTCTATAAAGACTCATTCTAAACAAGGTAATAACAATTTGGTTTACAGGTACATAAATCACATTTATTGGAATAAAAACAGGCATTTATCAAAACATACCATGTAACACATAATTTTTCATATCATAAAAAACAGAAGAAAAAAGTTCTAAAGGCAGCGAGGAAGAGATTATAATCGTAATAAAAAAACAGAAAAAATAGGAATAACTTAAGATATCAAAACCATCAATATGACCTTTATAAAAAAACAGATTTATATTTAAAATTATTCATAATTACCAATCGTAAAAAATGGAATTATTATCTAAAATAACCAACATGATTATTCAATAATTTTCCTTTTTATAGATTGATAAAGACATAAAAAGATAGGGCGAATACTTTCGTTTTTCTTTAATTTTACCGTTTTATATCACCTATAAATATGGAATTATTAAAAAAGTGGACGGATGCCTATATTGAAGCAGGATGCGATGAAGTAGGAAGAGGTTGTTTAAGTGGACCGGTTGTAGCAGCAGCCGTTATTTTAGATGATAATTTTCAACAGAATCTAGTAAATGATTCAAAAAAATTAACCTTTAAAACCAGAATGGAACTGGACAGCTATATTAAGGATAATGTAAAAAGCTATGCTATTGCAGAACTTCCTCCTGCATTCATTGATGAACATAATATCCTTAATGCCAGCATTCATGCGATGCATCGCGCATTGGACCAATTAACAATAATACCTGAGCTGATCTTAGTGGATGGGAATAAATTTCACCCTTACAATTATATTCCTCATCAATGTATTATTAAAGGGGATTCAAAGGTTTTATCCATAGCTGCTGCATCTATTCTTGCAAAAAACTATAGAGATAAACTCATGATTGAACTTCATGAAGAATACCCTGAATATGGATGGGCCACCAATTTTGGCTATGCTACAAAAAAACATCAGGAAGCCCTTATTAAGCATGGGCCCACAATACACCACAGGCAGTCCTTCAGACTTAAATATGATTAATAAACTCTGATACTCTTAGAATTTCAGGATATATTCAAATAAAAAAAGAGAAGCAAAATTGCTTCTCTTTTTTGTATGATAGATTATTTCTTTCTATTTTTTTGTTGCTCTTGAGCCTGTTGCTGCTGTTGAGCTTTTTCCATCATTTCTCTCATTCGTTTCTGGAACTTACCTTCCGTCTTAGGCTTTTCTTTATTACTCTGAATCTGTGCATGAATTTTCTTTTCATCCAGAATCACATATTTAATAACAAGAATAATTAAGATGTTAATGGCATTCGAAACAAAATAATACCAAGAAAGACCAGACGCTGAAGTATTCAGGAAGAATAGGAATGTAATCGGGAAGATGTACATTAACACTTTCATGTTTGGCATTCCTTCTTGTTGTGGCTGCTGCATATTTCCTGAAGTCATTACTGTATAAATAAGGATAACAATGGTACATGCCAGTGCAAAAATACTTAAGTGATCTCCAAGGAAAGGAACTTTAAATGGTAACTTGATCAAATCGTCATAAGCTGTTAAGTCTTTTGCAAACCAGAATCCCTGCCCTCTCAAATCTATAAAGTTCGGGAAGAAACGGAACAATGCATAGAAAATCGGAATCTGAACCAGTGCAGGGAAACATCCTGCTAGCTGATTAACCCCCGCCTTTCTGTAAACTTCCATAGTAGCCTGCTGCTTCTTCATTGGATCAGCATCCTTGAACTTAGCATTCACCTCATCAATTTCAGGACGAATTACTTTCATCATTGCACTTAGCTTATGCTGCTTGTACATAATAGGTGAAAGGATTAGTTTCACGATAATTGTCATTAGGAAAATTACCCAACCTGCAGTTAATCCCCAATCAGCAATCAGGTTATACATCGGCATAAAGAAACCACGGTTCATCCACCCGATGAATGACCATCCTAATGGAAGAATCTCATCAAAGTTTTTATCGTAAGATTTCAATAGTTTCAAGTCTAGCGGCATGAAGTACCAAGTAAAGTCTTGATTCAGCTCACTTCCTGTCATCTGAACAAAACCTTCGTAGTTTAATTTTTTCAGATACTCACCTTCTTCAACATTTTCCTGATTTCCTTTACTTTGAGTAAATCCGTTCTTAGCTTCAATAACAGAAGTAAAGAACTGTTGCTTTACTCCAATCCAGTTAAGCGTCTCTTTTTCTTCCTCCATGGTTGTTCTTCCATCATAATCATAATCTTTATAATTATTGAAAGCATAAGAGAATTCTGAGTGAGACTGCTCCTGGGCTCTACCCTTTTCCAAGTTTCTTACACTGTAATCCCAGATAAAATCTGCTTTGTTATCAGAAGTAATATTGGCTAAACCTTGGGTTCTTACTTTAAAATCTAATGTATATTTATCCAATAAAGTATAAATAAACTGGATAACAGCACCATTATAATTTGCTGTCATGGTTACCGCATTTCCGTTAACAGTAGGTGAGAAAACTAAGTTTTTAGTATTAACAACCTTTCCTGTTTTGTCCTTAAACTGGAAACCGTAGTTTGAATTATTTTTATTGATCAGATAAAGCGGAAGATCTGCCTGATCTGTTTTGTGGTCATATGCTTTGTATTCAGAAAGCTGAACTTTAGAAACCTGTCCTCCTAAACTAGAGAATTCAATATTCAATTCTTTGTTTGACAGATTCGCTGTCTGAATGGAGCCAGGAGTTACATTTGGATTGATATTGGTTGCCTGAGTTTGTTTTACGGCATTTTTTACCTGTTCCGTTTTTTGCTGCTGAGCTTTCAACTCCTCTTCTTTTGCCTGTTTGTTCTGGAAATAGAACATAAAGCCGAAGAGAACCAGGCATAAAACCGCGAAACTAATCATCTGCTTCTTATCGATTCCGTTGTTTTGTTGCATTTTATTTTATATTAAAATTTTAAATTTAAAATGTGCGTACTGGTGTACGTAATTTGAGCTGACAAAAATACTGTTTTTTTATCAAAACTCTATGCTTTACTATGTTACTATATAACAAACTCAAGCTGAGAATAATCAGCCTGAGTTTATTAGTAGACGTTTATAATAAAAAATTACCTTATTTCTTTTCGCAAGCCTTAATGAAAGCTCTGAATAAAGGATGTGGTGTAGCTACCGTACTCTTATATTCCGGGTGATACTGAACACCTACATAGAACGGATGATCAGGTAGTTCTAAAGCCTCTACCAATCCTGTCTCAGGGTTTGTACCTGTAGCAAGGAAACCATTCTTTTCAAATTCCTGAAGATAATCACTGTTAAATTCATAACGGTGGCGGTGTCTTTCTGAAATATTTTTGCTTCCGTAGATATCAAATAATTTAGAACCATTTTTTAGGGTACATTTCCAAGCACCAAGACGCATGGTTCCTCCTTTGTCAATTACATTTTTCTGTTCTTCCATTAATGAAATTACAGGATCAGGAGTTGCTGTATCAAATTCCACAGAGTTTGCTTTTGTATGTCCTAAAACATTTCTGGCAAATTCAACGGTCATGATCTGCATTCCTAGACAGATTCCTAACATTGGAATTTTATTCTCTCTAGCATATTTTGCGGTAAGAACTTTTCCTTCAATTCCTCTGTCTCCAAAACCTGGAGCTACAAGGATACCATTCACTCCTTTCAGTACGTCCTTAATGTTTTCTTCTGTAATATCTCCACTGTATACCCATCTTACCTTTACTTCAGTTTCAAGGTCTGCACCAGCATGTTTAAATGCCTCTGCAATAGAAATATACGAATCCTGAAGAGACACATATTTTCCGACCAATGCAATTTCAACAGTTTTCTTAGGGTTCTGGAATTTCTTAAGGAAACTCTTCCAATCCTTAAGATCAGCAACTTTATCACTTTTCAGATCTAGTTCTTTCAATACTACATCATCAAAGTTTTGCTTCTGAAGATACATTGGAACTTCATAGATCGTTTCAAGATCCTTACATTCGATAACATTTTCTAAAGCTACGTTACAGAACTGAGCTAGTTTTGCTCTCTGATCTTTTGGAATTTTATGTTCTGTTCTGCAAACCAATACATCAGCCATAATTCCGCTTTCCATCAATTGACGAACGGAATGCTGTGATGGTTTTGTTTTTAATTCTCCACTTGAAGCCAGATAAGGCAATAATGTAAGGTGAATCACCATAGAATTTTTCTCTCCCAACTCCCATTTCAACTGACGAACAGTTTCAATATAAGGTAAAGATTCAATATCTCCGACAGTTCCTCCGATCTCAGTAATAATGATATCGTAGTTCTGCTTGGAAAGCATTTTAATTCTACGTTTGATTTCGTTAGTAATATGAGGAATTACCTGAACTGTTTTTCCAAGGAAGTCTCCTTTTCTTTCTTTTTCAATTACAGTTTGGTAGATTTTTCCTGTAGTAACGTTGTTATTTTGGGATGTAGGAGCATCAAGATAACGCTCATAGTGGCCTAAATCCAGATCCGTCTCCGCACCATCTTCAGTCACGTAGCACTCTCCGTGCTCATAAGGATTCAATGTTCCCGGGTCGATATTGATATAAGGATCAAGTTTTTGGATCGTTACGTTAAAACCGCGTGATTTTAGCAATAGTCCCAGAGAAGCAGACACGATTCCTTTTCCCAAAGATGAAGTTACACCTCCTGTCACAAAGATGTACTTTGTATTCTTTTTACTCATTAGATTAGGTTTGTGCAAAGTTATGGGAAAAAGAAACACAAAGCAATCTTTTACGTTTTGAAAATGAGAAAACATGCTTCAAACAATTATAAAACCTGATTAAAATTTTTATCTATATTTGATATAAGCGAATGACAAAAAGTAAAAACAACCATGATTTCCGTCTATAAATTAAAACCAAAATTCCAGCAGCTGCTCACTCCTGTTTTATTATTTTTAAATAAAAATGGGATTACTGCCAACCAGATTACCATCAGTTCAATCCTCTTATCAGTAGTAATCGGAGTATTATTTTGGAATGCAGATGTTTCGAAATGGTTTTTCCTAAGCCTTCCTATTGGACTGATTTTGCGAATGGCCCTGAATGCATTGGACGGAATGATGGCCAGAAGATTTAATCAAACCAGCAAATTAGGAGAAGTTTTGAATGAAGTAGGTGATATCGTTTCTGATGTCATTATATTTTTTCCTTTGCTCAAATTTCAATCTGAAAGTTTATACCTGATTGTTATTTTCATTGTTTTAAGTGTTATTAATGAATTTGCAGGACTGATGGGGAAAATTGTAGGAAAAGAACGCCGCTACGATGGTCCTATGGGGAAAAGTGACCGCGCCCTTATGTTAGGATTGTATGGTTTACTGATTTTTTTTGGAGTAAGCATCACCGCTATTTCAAATTATATTTTTGGTATTATTATAATTCTTCTCCTTATCAGTACCTATACCAGACTTAAGAAATCTCTGAATGAAGCCTGAAGAAAATAAATTTGCAGATGTTCCTTTAAGAGTAAAAACATGGATCTATATCATTATTGTTTTCGCTCTCGGAATTTCACATCCTCTTGCCACTGCCATTTTTGTTTCATGGATAGGCGCACAATCTTTCTTTGAATTTTCAAGGATGTTTAAAGTTCATGAAAAACCTATTATTCCATCTTTATTCATTGGAGTTTTACAGTTTTTTCTATTTTACTTTTTAAATATTGAAAATTACTTCGTGTACGGCTCCCTGTTGGGAATTGTTGTATTGCTTTATTTTTTCCTGCTCAAGGCATCTACCCAACAATTGATAGGAATTTTCATGGCTTTAATAGTCTGCCTTTTTGCTTTTCCTCATCTGTTGTGGATAAGAAATACTTCCAATGGTCTGAGCTCCATCATCTTCGTTGTTGTAGTAACAGAATTGAATGACGTTTTTCAGTACCTGATGGGTAAGTTCTTTGGAAAACATAAAATAGTCCCTAAAATTAGCCCTAATAAGACACTGGAGGGGTTTATCGGTGGGGTTTTTCTTACCATAGTATTAAGCAATATTTTAGGTTTTTTTTTACTTCAAACAGATATTATAACCAATAGCATTATTGGATTAACACTGGGAATTTCCGGATTTTGCGGAGATATATTCATGTCCTATTTAAAACGAAAAACAAATGTAAAGGATACGGGTCATCTTCTTCCCGGGCACGGAGGCCTTTTGGATAGAATGGACAGCCTCATTTTCAATGCTCCTTTATTTTTCTGGATATTATCATTTTTGATCAAGAATTAAAATCATGGGCGAAAAATTTAAAAGAGCTGTAATTTTTTCAGGAGGTGGAACAAGGTTAATGATTTACCTTGGAATTTTTGCAGCTCTGGATGAACTGAATATGAAGCCTGATATCCTTATCGCATCATGTGGTGGATCATTTGCAGCAACTGTTATCAATGCTTTTCCGGATCATATTTCAAGAAAAGAATACCTGAAATCTGAGGAATATTTTCAGTTTGTATCAAAAACTACCTTAACAAGACACAGGAAGCTTTCTGAAATAGGGATTTTTTCATTAAAAAAATGCTTTGACAAAAGAAAGGCTCCTTTTATTGAAGATATCTTCAACAGACATCTGGTTGAAATGCCTCAGGATCTTACCGAATGTTTTCCCTCCATAAAAAACACCTTATTTTCAAAAGAAATTCCATCCGTCATCATAGGTTCTGAACTTCTGTTTACCCCAAAGGATTCTCTACAGCTTAGAAATGAAAAAAAACTCTTTCAAAAAATAATTTTCACAGATCCTGAAACCGCCCAAAGAATAGATAAAGAGTACATTATCTCCCAACCCAAGAGCTTTATAAATAGTGCTGTTGAAGAAAGATCAAAAATTATCACCGATTTTTCCATTCTTGAAAGTACCAGAGCTTCTGTTTCGGATATGTTTTATGTAGAACCTCTCTCTCTTCACGATAGATATTTCATGGGCGGAGTAATAGATCTGGTACCTATGGAATTGGCAAGACATCTTTCCCAAGAAGTGATTACGGAAAAAAAGCAATCCTATACTTCAATAGAAGAGGCACTTATTCGTTCTGTTTTTGGATTCAGTGCTAATGAGAGACTGCAGGAAACGGAAAACATAATCTCCGAATTTCAAATTGATACCACCGGAATAAAGCAAGATCTTAAAGGGCATTATCTGGAAAAAAGGATCAACTGGAAAAAGCTGGAGATCGATTTTTCCTTTCCGAAAACGTATCAACAATTTGCAGAGGATATGGAAATGCAGTGGCAATATGGTTTTGATCAAACAATGAAAAATATGAGGGACCAATTATAATTTTTTACACTTAAGTTTTTTTAAGTGACAACCTTTTCGTTTATAAAGTATACTTAAATTTTTGCCCTCAACCAGTTTTTTAATTGATAAGTCTGTTTACACTTAACCGCAAAAGTCACAAAAGGTTTTATTTTTTTAACACTTTAGTACACTTTAGAAAGCGTAAGGAAATACTGCACAATTAAGTTCACATAAGATGAAAATCTTTGATTTTCAACAAAACTTGAGTGTCCTTCCTTGTACACAAAGTATATCACTTAAATAGCTTAAGTGTTTAAAAAGCTTTTGTATATCTTTTGTGGTTTAATAAAAAAGTTTAAACAGCTTTGATAATAAATCCCTCCCATTATCCTACTTTCACTTTTAAAATTTATTTTTACATAAAATTGAAAATCACAAAATACCCATGAATGTTTTTATTGCAGGCGGAACCTCAGGCATCGGCTATTCTCTGGCCAAGCACTATCTTTCAAAAGGATACTGTGTAGGAATCTGTGGAAGAAACCTTGCAAAAATACAGGAGAACAGCTTTAATAATTTACAGGCATATCAGGCAGATGTTTGTGAGATGAATTCCATTTCATCTGCATTAGAGTCTTTTCTGATGGATAAAAAAAAACTGGATATTTTTATTAACTGTGCTGGGAGCTATGCTGAAGATGTGGCAGAAAAGATTTCCTATGAAGAAGCAGAAGAAATGCTTCAGACCAATATTTTAGGGACTGTTAATTGCTTTGAGGCAGCCAGAAAAGCAATGAAAAATCAAAAAAATGGAAGCATAGCAGTTATAGCTTCAGTTTCGGGGATATTAGACTATGAAAACTCCAGCCTTTATACTAAGACGAAAAGATCTGTGATACAGATTGCTGAGGCATACCGCCGCGCATTGAAGCCTTTTGGAATTTCCATTACCACTATTGCTCCCGGATATGTAGATACCGAAAAACTAAGGCAGCTAAACCAAAATGATTTAAATAAAAAACCTTTCCTTACTAATCTGGAAACAGCCACTTATATTATTTCCGAAGCTATTGAAAACAAAGAGAGGTTAATTATTTTCCCAACAAAAATGAAATGGATGATGAGATCGTTATCCCTACTTCCCTCTTCTTTATTAAATATAATCATGTTCAGAAAAGCCAAATGGATGAAAAACGATTAAAAATAAAGCAAAAGATTTATGCACTGATTCTTTGTTCCGTTGTATTCATGTTGGTGTACAATTATACGGCATGGTATATTTCAACATTGGCGGAGGTTCCATCATTCATTTTTGATTTTGAAAAATATATACCTTTCATTCCATGGACAATTATTCCATATATGACAAGCGGATTGTTTTTCTGCGTGGTATTTTTTCTCTGTAAAAGCAAGGAACAGCTTAAGAATTTAACACAAAGAATGATTTTCGTAACCATTCTTTCCGGAATTTGCTTTTTTTTATTTCCCTTACAATTCTCTCTTCCCAAACCTGAAACTAACAATCCTTTTTTGGGATATTCTTTTCAGTTTTTAAAGACTTTTGATTCTCCTTTTAACCAGGCCCCTTCCTTACATATTGCTTATGCCTTTATTTTTTGGACTGTTTTCAGAAATAGAAAAAAAGGAAAGTTTTTTATTATGCTTTGGCTTATTCTTTTGGGAGCTTCCACATTAACGACTTATCAGCATCATTTCATTGACGTCATAACAGGAAGTTTAGCTGCCCATATCAGTTTTATTATCTTTCCTTACCGTAAAAAAGACTTCCGATACAGAAATTTTCAAGTTGCCAATTATTATTTTTTATCAAGCTGGATATTTATTTTGTTCGCCCTATTGTTGAATCAATTTTCAGGGTATCCCGGATTCATTTTACTATGGCCGGCTTTAATGACTTTTTCCATTGGATATCATTATCAAAAAAATAATATTTACTTTTTGAAGGATCAAAATGGAAACATGACGTGGATAAAAAAAATATTTTATACACCATATCTTTTAATGTATCGGGGATTTTGGAAATTTTTAAGGAAAAACAAAAACCCTGCTGGACCTATTCCCCATCTCTATATTTCATCAAGGCCTGATCGTAATATTGTTGAACGATTGAAGATTAATAAAAACACTTTCGTCTATGATTTATCCCCTGAAATGGAGGAAATATCATTATTAAAAGAGCAATCCTCTTATCATTTTCATCCTATTCTGGATATTGGAAGCTTTGATATTGAGGATACCCAAAGACTGATTGCTGAAATTTCTAACCAATATAAACACCTTCCAAAAGATGGGAAGATTCTAATTCATTGTACGATGGGCTTTACCAGAAGTTCTGTTATTGGAATTTTAGTTATCAAAAATATTTTATCTTTACCTTTAGAGGAAGCAATAACCATAATGAAAACCAGCAACAAGAATATGATCATTCATTCTTATCTGCAGGATTTTTTGAAAAAAAATTAAACTATGAACAGCGGACATTTTACGAGTTTTGATAACCATGAGATTTTTTATCGCGAATGGAATTATCAGCCACAACAAAAAAGTATCATCATGATCCACCGTGGTCACGAGCATTCCGAAAGGCTTAATGACATTGCTCAATCCGCACAGTTTTCAAAATACAATATCTTCGCATTTGACCTCCGCGGACATGGTCTTACAAAAACAAAAACCTCATCTGTTTTCATGGATTATGTTCGGGATTTGGATTCGTTTTCCAAGTTTCTTTATTCAAAATATGATGTAAAAATTTCGGATATTTTTGTAGTTGCCAACAGCATTGGTGGAGTGGTTGCTTCTGCCTGGGCCCATGATTTTGCGCCTAAAATTGCAGGAATGGCTCTTCTTGCTCCGGCATTCAGGATCAACCTTATTGTTCCTCTGGCCAATGAAATGATTACTTTGGGAACTAAGCTAAAAAAAGGCTTGATTATCAAAAGCTATGTAAAATCTAAAATGCTTACTCATGACCCCGAGCAACAAAAAGCCTACGATACAGATCCATTGATCTCAAGATCCATTGATGCCGAATTACTCATTGATCTCGCCAAAGCCGGTAAACGTTTAGTAGAAGATGCCGAAGCTATAGACACCCCTACTTTAATCTTAGCCGTTGAAAAAGATCATGTTGTTTTCAATAAGGATCAGAAAATTTTCCATGATAAATTGGATACAGATTTAAAACAATATGAGGTTCTGCCAGATTTCTTTCACGGTATCTTATTTGACTCCGGAAGAGAAAAGGTGTATGATAAAATTGTGGATTTTACAGAAAAATGCTTCAACAGATCTCCAAGACAGTCTAACCTATCACCCGACTCATTTTCTATAAAAGAATATCAGGATCTTCAAAATAATATTGGAAATAATCTGAATTTTAAGCTTCAAAAGCTTTCACTGGGAAACATCGGAAAAATAAGTAACGGAATGGCTATCGGATTAAAATACGGCTTTGACTCCGGTGCTTCATTGGATTATGTGTATCAAAATAAACCAAGTGGAAAATTCGGTTTTGGAAAAATGATGGATAAAAATTACCTCAATGCAATCGGCTGGAGAGGAATTCGTATCAGAAAACAACATTTACTTCAACTTTTAGAACAAAATATTCAAATTCTGAAACAGCAAGGCAGACCTATCAAAATTCTGGATATTGCAGGCGGCACAGGAAATTATTTATTTGACATTAAGAAGAAATATCCGGAAGCTGAGATTGTTATCAATGAATTTGTAAAATCCAATATTGAAATTGGAGAAAGGGTGATTAAGGAAAATAATTATCAAAAAGTCAGGTTTACCAATTTCGATTGTTTCGATCCTGAAACCTATAAAAAACTGGATTTTGAACCTAATATTACAATTGTATCAGGTATTCTGGAACTTTTTGGAGACAATGAAATGGCCAGCAGAGCTATTCGTGGAGTGACTTCCCTCTCAGAAAAAAACTCCTACCTTGTTTACACTGGCCAGCCTTGGCATCCACAACTGAAAATGATCGCCTATGTTTTGAATAATCATCAAAACAAAGATTGGATTATGAGAAGACGTTCACAGAAAGAACTGGACAAAATTATGGCTTTCAATGCCGTTCAAAAAGACAGCATGCTGATTGATAATTTTGGAATTTTTACGGTTTCCTCCGGGAAAATAAATGTTCCGGACTGATTTATTCTTTCCCAAAATTCACCAATGGTATAGACCAGTCATTAACAAAATTATTAAGTATAAAAAAGGCTTTTCAAACTGTTTGAAAAGCCTTTTTTATTATTTATGTAGAAATTATTTCTTAACCAATTCAAGATAAACGCTAATATCAACATCCTTTGCAATACCTGTTCCTGTTGGATCATAATTGATATCATAATCAAGACGATTGATGGTAAATTTCCCCTGAAGTCCCATTACCTCTTTTCCTTCTTTATTTTTTGCTATTCCACCCATTGTTACAGGTATACTGATATCCTTAGTTGTTTCCTTTATTGTCAGTTTTCCGTTTAATACATAAGATCCCTTATCCTTAGCAACAGAAGTGCCTACAAATTTCATATCAGGATATTTTCCGACTGCAAAAAAGTCTTTGCTTTTAAGGTGGTTATCTCTCATCTCCACCCCTGTATTGATGGTTTCTGTAGAAATATTTATATCAAATGCTGCATTATCCAGACTGGTACCTTTTGTTGCAACAGTTCCTCCAAATTTATCAAATCTTCCCTGCACAAAGCTGATTCCCATATGTTTTATGGTAAAATTCACGGAAGAATGCATGGGATCTATTTCCCAATTATTCTGTGCAAAGGAGAAAACGCTTAAAAATGTGAATACAAAGGATAAGAATAGTTTTTTCATTGTAATTATATTTTACATTAATATTTTAATTTTAGCAAAGCTAAGATATGAAAGATATTTCTATCGTTGACCTATGTTATTTTTTGATATTTAAATCCACTTAAATCTCGAAAGAAAAATGCTTTTTTATAACTTCGCAGTATGGCAAAACTGAAAACGGCATATTTCTGTCAAAACTGCGGAACACAATATTCTCAATGGATGGGGCAATGCAAAAATTGTGGAGAATGGAATACCCTGGTGGAAGAAGTTGTGGAAAAGACTTCTCACAAGGCTGTACCATTCTCAAAAACCAAGCAACATGTCATCAATATCATCGAGGTGGAAACCAGTGAAGAACCGAGAATAAAAACTCCGTCTGAAGAACTGAATCGTGTTTTGGGAGGCGGAATTGTATTAGGTTCTGTAACCTTAATTGGTGGTGAACCCGGAATCGGAAAATCTACTCTTTTGCTGCAGCTTGCCTTAAAAATGAAGAAAAAAATCTTCTATGTTTCAGGGGAAGAAAGTGCTTCTCAGATTAAAATGAGAGCTGACAGGCTAACGGATATTCAAAACCCAAACTGTTTTCTTTTCACAGAAACCTCACTGGAAAAAATTCTTCACGAAGCCAAAAAACTGGAACCGGATTTTATGATCATTGATTCTATCCAGACGCTTCAGTCACAACTTATAGAAAGTTCTCCGGGAACAGTATCTCAAATTAGGGAATGTTCCAATGAGATCATTAAATATGCCAAAGAAAACAGCATTCCTGTATTTCTGGTGGGCCACATTACCAAAGACGGCCAAATAGCAGGGCCCAAAGTATTGGAACACATGGTAGATGTAGTTTTGAATTTTGACGGAGACCGAAATCACCTTTTCAGATTGCTGAGAGCTAATAAAAATCGTTTTGGATCTACTTCTGAAATCGGAATCTACGAAATGATCTCCCAAGGATTAAAAGAAATTAAAAATCCATCTGAAATTCTTATCACAAAGAAATTTGAGGAACTTTCAGGAAATTCGGTTGCAGTAACTCTGGAGGGAAACAGACCTATGCTTTTGGAAATTCAGGCTCTGGTAAGTACGGCAGTTTATGGTACTCCGCAGAGAAGCTCTACGGGCTTTGATTCAAAAAGGTTGAATATGCTGTTGGCGGTACTGGAAAAAAGAGCAGGTTTTCAACTTGGGGCAAAGGATGTTTTCCTTAATATTACAGGAGGAATAAAGACTGATGACCCTGCATTGGATTTGGCGGTCATTGCATCTGTACTTTCTTCTAGTGAAGATATTGCTATTTCTGAACATTATTGTTTTGCGGGAGAGATTGGATTAAGTGGAGAGATTCGTCCGGTTGCCCAGGTTGAGCAGAGAATTACCGAAGCTGAAAAGCTGGGATATGAAAAGATATTCGTTTCTAATCTTAATAAAATTCCGAAAAGAAAATTTGGGATTAAGATTGAGGAAGTAAGCAAAATTGAAGATTTCCATGAAAGACTTTTTTAGAAAAAAATAAAAAATGCAACTCGAAAATATTCAGAAGTTTGTGCTTGTACTGCTTTATGGAGGATTAACCTTGCTTTCATTTGCCGTACTGATTAATCCCATGCGCGTTAACAGAAAGGCCAACTTCTTTTTCGGGATGTTTACTTTGTTGTGGTCTAGCTACTGGGTTCTGGATATTTTACATTTTTGTGGGATTTCGCCCCATCCCTTGTTTGCCTATTTTCTTTATGCGCTGCAAATCTTCACTCCCATTCTTCTGTTTTTCAGTGTGGTATTTTTTATCAATCCTGATTACAGATTTAAAAGAGTGGATTTCGTTTGTCTGATTACTCCTGTAATCTACTGGATATTACTTTGCAATATAGAAAACAACCCTGTCATCCGAAGTATTGTAATGCTTATTGATGTTTCTCATAATCTCCCATATATTGCTCTTATTTATTTTAAAATCAGAAAGCATCAAAAGAGAATAGAATCCATTTCAGCCAATACCGAAAATATCGATCTGCAATGGCTAATCAAACTGAGTCTTCTTCTTTTTGTAACCATTATTATAACGGTTGGATATGAACTGTTCAATACTTTTGTGTATAAAATGCATCAGCATCTGGTGATGGATTTACTCTTTTTATTTATTGTTTACAGCACACTATATTATGTACTTCGGCAAAAGGAAATTTATCCGGTAGATAAAAACCAGCGTGAAGAGCTTCTTTCTATAGAACAGGAAAGTGAATCTGACGAAACATCCAGAAAAAAACTAATTTCAGATCATGAATTTGAATCTTTACAACAAAGATTAATCATCTTAATGGAAACAGAAAAACCTTATCTGGATGGTGATCTTAATCTGTTGAAACTATCTGACAAGGTTCAGATGAATGCCCATCAGCTTTCTTATCTTCTCAATAATGGGTTTCAGGAAAACTTCTTTTATTTTGTAAATAAATACAGGGTAGAACATGCAAAGAAAATGCTTACTGATGATTCTTTTCAAAAACTTTCCATATTAGGAATTGCCTTTGAATCCGGCTTCAATTCAAAGACTGCTTTTAATACTATTTTTAAAAAGATGACAGATATGACTCCATCAGAATTTAGAAAAAAATGCAGTGGCACTGCTCACCTCAATAAATCTAAATAAAAATTGTAGAAGTCAGTAAAATTAAAGATCTTAACAGAAGATTTTTAAATGATGAAAACAAATATCCGGGAATATTACAGTAACCTTGCAGAATCCTATGATGACAATCGTTTCGGGAATTCCTATGGAAAATATATTGACCAACAGGAAAGATCGTTTTTAACGTCCTTTTTTCAGGGTAAAAAATATTCCACTGTTTTGGATTTGGGATGTGGAACAGGCCGACTGCTCAATTTTGCTACTCATGGAACAGACTTCAGTGAGAAAATGCTGGATGTTGCCAGACAAAAAAAACCTGAAAAAACCCTTGCTTTAGGAGAAATTTCGGACATTCCTTTTCACAATGAGTTTGATTGTATTTTCTGTTTTCATGTGATTATGCATCAAAATAAGGATGAGACAAAAGCATTTTTAAGTGAATGTTATCAGAAGTTAAATGAAACCGGAACTTTAATTTTCGATTATCCTGTGAAAACCAGAAAAAAAACTGTTTCTCCGCAGGAGGACTGGCATGCCGGCAATAGTTTTTCCGCTTCAGAAATTTTAGAGATGTCAAAAGGTCGTTGGAAAATTAAAAATACAACAGGAATCCTTTTTTTTCCGATTCACAGATTACCGAAATCTTTAAGAAAATTCTTTTTGCCACTGGATATTCTACTTTGCAGGACTTTCCTAAAAAACTGGGCATCCTATCACATTACCGTTTTAGAAAAGATATGAAAAAACAATTGAAAAACTGGATTCCTCATTCATGGAAGCTACAGATAAAGCTTTTGCAACGGTACGTTGATGAAAAGAAAAATAACCATTCTTATCCTAGTGAATATCTTTCAGAAAATATAGGCGAATATTCTGTTAAGCTCCAACAGGTCATTAAAAAGGGAGCTTTTCATCATAATAAAATTCATAATTTAAAAATTGTTGGAAATAAGGTCAATAATCTTGTGATTCATCCCGGTGAGGTATTTTCTTTCTGGAAAATGGTTGGAAAGCCAAGCGAAAAAAATAATTTTAAGGAAGGAAGAAATTTAATCAAAAATAATATTTCAAGTGATTTGGGTGGTGGAATCTGCCAATTTTCTTCAATCTTATATTTCCTGGCTCTTCAGTCCGGGTTGAAGATTTTAGAAAGATTTCCTCATTCTATGGATATTTATAAAGAGGAAGAACGTTTTACTCCTTTGGGTTCAGACTGCACGGTTGTTTATGGCTATAAAGATCTGCAGATTCAAAATCCGTTTGTTTTTCCTGTTCAGCTTAAATGCGTGATTAATGATGAAGAGCTTCACCTCAGCCTGATTTCTCCCGAAGAATTAAATCTACAGGAAATTCAATTTAAATATCTTGAAACAGAAAAAGGGGTTTGGGTGGAAACGTTACGCAATAGTAAAACTTTGTCTAAAAATTTCTATATTCGTTTATGAATTATTTGGCTCATTCCTTTCTCACTTTTACTGACGGGCAAATTGTTGGTCAGTTTTTGGAAGATTTCATCCGAAACAGGGACAGGTTTTCTTTTCCTAAGGATATTCAGGATGGAATTACTCTTCACAGAGCTATTGACACGTTTACAGACTCCCACCCTGCTATACATGAGGCTAAAAAGGTTTTCGCTCCTTTAGTAAGGCTTTATGCCGGAGCTTTTGTAGATGTCTCTATGGATTATTTTGTAGCCAATGATCTTTCCTTACATTCCCTTTCAGAATGGAAAGCGCATTCTCTTCGAGTTTACAGGGTATTGAATGCGAATGAAGAATGGCTTCCGGAGAATTTCAAAAAAATGCTGGTTAAAATGGAGCATGATGACTGGTTGTATAATTATCGTGAAGATTGGGGCATTAAGTTCAGTATTCAAAATGTTCTGAACAAGGCCCAATATCTGGATAAGGATATTCCTGTTTTTGAGGCTTTTTTAGACAACAAAAAGTATCTTCAGCAATGCTATGATGATTTTTTTCCTGATCTTTTAAGCCATGCTAAAGAAATCAACACTCTTTTATCACTAGAAAATAATTAATTTAAAATAAAAAAACACCTACCCGATAAAAGGTAAGTGTTATATAAAGTTGTGTTATTAGAATTTTTTTTTGCCTGAATATTTTATAGAAAAGCCATTGGGGAACACTTATCTATCATAGCCTTTTGTGAAAAATTATTTTAATCTCCAATTCTGAATACCAAAAGTTGGGTTGAAGCAGCAGCTAATGTCATTCCCGTACCAGAACAGTTACCGGATTGTCCTCTTCCCAGACGAATCGGCCACGTTCTACCCGCAGGAACAGTAGTGGAATATGTAATAGTACCACCATGATTGGATAATATTCCTGAATTATGATATGCCGTACTGTGAATTCTCTGAGTACCTGCAGCTCCGGTAGGGAAGTCAACAATATAGGAGCTATTTCTACATTTATCAGCCTCTACTGTAGTTCCGTTATCATTGTTATGAAGTGCTTCATATACAAAAGTGATCTGGTAAGTTCCGGCAGGAAATGTAATGGTGCTGGTACCTGCATTATAGGTCATTCCAGAAATTGAATTTTTCACAACAGCCATTGGAACAACTGATGAACTTCCTGCTGCTACACCATTAAGGAAATCAGCCTGGGCTACATCCAATCTGAAAAGAGCAGGATTGGGGATTGATAAAGCGCCGAGTGTACCAATGGTCTTCACTACACCACTGGCATCCAAAACCATAAGTGGATCTGTAGTGGTATTCCCAACTGTGGTCCCTTGTAAACGCAGAGGATCTGCCGCTGCCGTCACGTGTAATTGATTAGTAGGGGCATTATTTCCTACCCCTACAAGACCTTGTATAATTGCTCCGTTAGCAGGTGCGGCAGTCGTAATGTAGCTATTTCCAACAGAGGCATTCCCATTTACAGAAAGATTATTTCCGGGATTTGGAGCGGCATTAATTCCTAACTTTCCTGAACGTGTAAGGGTTAATATCTGGCTTACTGCAGTACTTGCATCGTCACTCACCGTTTGAAAATTCAAAATAGGTTCTGTGCTGTTCAAACTATAGTTAATTTTAAATAATCTTGATCCCACAGGCGCGCCTACATTTTCCAAATAGAATCCTGGTCCACTTATCCCTGCTGCTGCACCTACTCCTGTAACGGCCATTCCTGAAATAAAACTGGTTGTAATACCACTGGTAGAACCGGTTTCAACAATATGCAGCTGTTGTTTTGGTACTATGGTTCCTACTCCAATCCGCTTTGTGGCGGCATCTACTGACAATATATTCCCTCCAACCGAAAAAGCATTGGCTGAAGTTGCTGTAAAGGCTAATGTATTAGCTCCCTGGGTTACCACTCTGTTCCCGGTAAGTATTCCATCTGTATTATAAATATTAGTATCAATAGTATTACCCGGATTATGAAGCTTCACCCATACGGCACCATTATAGTAATAATAGCCAACAGCATCAATATTAACAGCATTTCCTGTTTGTGATCCATTCGCAACTCCATTTATGTAAATCATGGTAGAAGTTGGAATCCCTGTCATGCTCTGGGCTCTCAATCTATCTACACGTGCCACTAAAAGGCCATCTACTGCACTGGAAGTTCCGGTTGCATTCTTAGCGGTAACATCCAAAGTTGCTGCAGGGCTAGGAGTGTTAATACCTACCTGAGCAAAAATTACACTGCTGAAAGTAAGCAGTACCAATGTAAAGTTCTTTTTTTTCATTTTCATATTAAAGTATTTAATAGTTTGGGAAGTTTTTGATTTTGGTTGATACAACATATGCTACCTTAAGGAGTTGTTCCAATAGAAAAGCACTATGAAATCATCGCAAATATGGAGGTCATTATAGTTAGATTTACACCAACTATAAAAAAGGGTGACTGGTAAAAAGAGTAGAGAATAAATTTATTTCATGCCAGAATATAATTAATTTGGTTAGTACTACTAAAAAAAACATAAATAAATAATTAAAATAATATTAAAATAATCAGATAAAAAATAAATATTTAATGAAAATAAACAAAATATCAATATATATAAATAAAATAATTGTTAATAATTTAAATTTAACATTTTGTCGATTTCTCAACAAAACAAAATTAATCAATATCAAGTGAATTAGAGTTACATAATTCCAACTTTCTATAAATGGAATAAAAAAAGCAGAAACCGAAGTTCCTGCTTTTATAGGGTTTATATTGCCGATTAAGATTAGAAAGTTTTAAACAGATAACGATTAGGATAGGATAACTTCTCGCTTCTTCTCTCCCCATTCACAATGATATGAACAATATTAATTTGATCATCAAAGAGATTATACAGAAAACTGACTGCTGCTTCTACTTTCTTAGGATTAGCAACGGGTTCTGACTCAAGGAATACATTTACAGATTCCTGATCTTCTTCATATCCAATATAATTCACTTTCAAAAATTTATTGTCTGCTTTTAATTTAAAATATTCCTGACAATATTTTTGCAGGGACTCATTGAGTTTGGTCTTATATTTTTCATCATTAAAGTGAAAAGCTCCTCCATATTTTTTACTGAGTCCATTCTCCATATCATCCAAAAAAAAGCGGCCTGTCACTTCAAAAGTTTTGGACTTAGAATTATAATTGATCTCCACAGAGCCTACATGGTAAGGATGAACAGCTTTATTTTCTACAAAGCTTTGAAAAATCATCGTAAGGCATAAAAGAAATGAGAAAAAAACTTTATTAAGCATTCATTTATTTTGGGACAAATATAAAAAAAGCAGCAGTTATAGAAACTGCTGCCATTATTATTATTGAAGTGAATGAGGACTTACTCTTTAACTACCTTTTTAGTAATTATAGTATTATCGTTCAACATAATTGTAAACAAGTAGGTTCCTTTCACTAATTCTGAAACGTTGATTCTGTTTGAATTGGTATTAACACCCACAGTTTTAACCAGTTTTCCTGAAGCATCATAAATGGTTACTGTACCTTTAGAATGTCTTCCTAGCATAACATTTACAAAGTCTTTAGCTGGATTTGGAGTGATGTTTACTTCTGAATTCAGCTTCACTTCTGTTGTACCCAAAGTTGGACTTGTTTTCACAAAATAACCACCAAAACCTACTGACTGGAAACTCACTTCCCAATATTGATAGGTTTCATTCCATACAATATCAGTAATGTTAGGAGTAATAACTGCCGCCGGGCTTCCATATGAAGCTACAGTACCAGTTGTACTTGTTCCTGTATATTTTTCAATAGTAAGATTTGCTTTATTACCATTGTCATTGGCAGAAGTAGGTAATTTTACAACACTCGTCAAGTTATAGGCATCAAAATCTGCCTGTTTAAAATATAATGTTACTTTTCCTGTAGCTGTAGTAGCATTTGTTGCAGGATTTATTTCGTATCTTCTTGATACATAATCCGGCTGTACATTATCTACCCATACTTTTGAAGTTACATTTCCTGTTACTGTACTTGCCGTTTCTTTTTCCACTCTTGAAATTAACTGGCATGAATTTGTAAAATAATTATATCCGGCTGCTGCTGGAGCTGTTTTAGTTTGATTAGCTGTAGCCAGATTTTTCACTTCAGCTACATCTTCATAGACAGTAGCTCTCATTTTAAGGTCAAAAGTTCTTGTAATCCAGCTTGTACCATCTGTTGATGTTTTGCTGCGTCCGCTTACTGCGGTAGATTCATTTTTAATGGCTACTCTTCCTGCAAGACCGTTGATTACAATATAGAAATCTTTCCCAGTCACCATTTGAACATTTAAACTGGACAAATCAACATAGTTCCAGGTGAATCTTTGCACATCATTAATCCAAGAAGAAACTGTTTTTGTAGCAATAATATCTCCAGGATCCCCATTGGCATTTACTTTTCTTATTTGAATATCTACAGCCAAATCAGCAGGAATTGCACCGGATCCGGATGTAAATGAAAAGCCTCCCAATTTACCCGTTAAAGTTGGAGTGTATCGAACAGCAAGTGCCATATTATCAAAGTTACTGGCTGCACTATTGCTTTCTGTATTGGCAATAATATAAGGCTCATCATAGGTAACAACCTCAAAGTTAGATTTTACACATCCTAATTCATCCGTAACTGCTTTATAGATGTCTAATTTTCCGTATCCCCATCTTGTATTAGGAATATTTCCTGTTGCCCCATCTTTTCTTGCATTGGAAGTAAGACGCGCCTTAACCTGTGCTGCAGTTAGTGTAGGATTCGCCTGAAGCAATAGTCCCACCGCTCCGGCAACTCCAGGAGAAGACATACTGGTTCCCTGATTTTTTACATAATAATTGGTATTGGCAATAATATCCGTAGCTGCCGGTGCAGAATTACCGGATCTTGAAGAAATTACAACCTGTCCAGAACCTGTGATATCCGGTTTCTGAAAATTATCAACTCTTGGTCCTTGCGCACTAAATGGAGAGATTGATTCTTGTGGAGTAGTATACAAATATCCTCCCGCAGGCGCATACCAACTTGCTCTCCCCATATAAGAAGCTACCGTAATTGCACTGGACGCATTCCCAGGGGTTCCTACAATATACTCGTTATCACCATTCTGTAAAGTAACCCCTACATTTGTCCCCTGACTGTAAAGCCAGCCGTGGGTAGTGATGGTTTGTGTTCCATTATTTGTAATTTCCAGCGTATAGTTCCCTTGGCAGTTGGCGGTAGATCCGGCAACTCTGTTGATTACTAGCTGAACATAGCGTTTGTTATTATCTGTTCCCCAATAATTGTACATAGCAGCAGTAAATCCTCCTCCTAATATACTGTGGGTAGTATTTGTACTTATATTCTGTACATATTGCTGACCATCGGGAGCCGTTAATTTGGCGGTAACAGCCGTATCATTATTAGCATACATGATAAAGCTAAATACTGAAGCTGCTGAAGTATTACTTCCTGCTGTAAAAACGTAGGATTGTGCACCACTTGGCTCTATATCAACTTTTCTATGAAGGTTGGCACCATAATCATTTCCTGCAGAGATAACAACTACTCTTCCCGGTCCTGAAGACGTAAAATTGTTAACGGCAACTTCATGAGATGATGTACCATCATGCGCACTTGCCTGTCCTCCAATACTCATATTTACAACAATCGGTTTATTTAGGGCTGTTGCTACATTTTGGAAATAAGTCAGTGCATTAATTGTATTGGTTACAGGAAAAGATCCATTTCCCCCTTTTACAAAAACTATATCTGCATCAGTTGAAAACCCTTTATGTCTCTTATCTGCAAAAGCAGCACCATTTCCTGCTGCGGTACCTGCCACGTGAGTTCCGTGTCCATTGGTATCATTTTCACGAACAAACCCTGGAGGAGTACCATCTAATTCATCTTCAATCTGGGCTCTTGTATACTCTACCCCTGTTGAAAATCCGGTAGGAGAAACCTCAGCACCCTGTGCGGTTAAAGTCTGATCCCAGATGGAAACAATTCTACTTTTTGTCTGGTCGTCTGCCTTTCTAAAATCCGGATGTTTCCAGTCGATTCCTGTATCATAAACACCTACCAAAACACCAGTCCCATTGTAAGCCGTATTATTAAAGGCTCCGGACTGTAAAAGGCTGGCTCCGGACTGAGCTCTACTCACATCATTATGCAGCTCATCAAATGTAGGAGCCATCACAGATGTTACATATGGCAGATTCATCAGTCTTTCAATATCCTGAACAGTAACCAAAGCTGTAGAAAAAGTTGGTAACTGGCTTTGAACTAAAAATCCATCAGATTTTAGTTTTTCAGGATCTTTAGTATAAATAATACACGAGTACATTGTTTGTGCCCCTTTTGAAGTCACTACCAAATGTTGATCCAGCTTCATATCAGTGGTTTCCAAACCTTTTATGGCTTTTCCATTTGCCAGATTCTCTTTATTCTTTAACAAAATATCAAATCGAGAATCCAATTTTTGTACTTGTCCGTAAAAACCATAGGAATATAACCCTAAAAAAGCAACTGTAGCATTCTTGAGAAGCTTCGCTCCACCATAGGAAATGCTTACTTTTGTAAAAAATAATTTCTTTAAATTCATGTTGTTTTTTTTAACAATACAATAATACAAATTTTATTTAATTGTTTATTCAATAAAATATTAACAAATATTGTAATCCAAAAATCATCAATTTAAAGATTTTAACATAATAAACAAAACTAACAATCTATTACTAAATGCAGGACTTTCTATTTTATTTAAACCTTGGATGGGAACATATTATTTCTCTGGATGCCTTAGATCATCAGCTTTTTGTACTGGCGCTCATTGCTGTTTATTCTTACAGTGACTGGAAAAAAATTCTAATTCTTGTAACAGCGTTCACCATTGGGCATTCCATTACTTTAGCTCTAAGTATTCTGGATGTTTTCAGGGTTCCGTCTGATTGGGTTGAATTTTTAATTCCGCTTACTATTGTTCTGACTTCTCTGGATAATATCATCATGAAAAATCAAAAACAGACTTTAATGCGGGCTAATTATTACCTTGCTCTCATCTTTGGGCTTGTTCACGGGATGGGTTTTGCCAATACGGCAAGGGTTATGATTGCAAAAAGCCAAAGTATAGCAATTCCGTTGCTGGGTTTCAATATTGGATTGGAACTTGGGCAAATCGTTATTGTTTTTGCTATTCTGGTGGTTTTGTTTATTCTTCTCAATATTTTTAAGGTCAATAAAAAGGATTGGATCCTCTTTGTTTCATCCGGTGTATTTGCTTTATCCTTAAAAATGGCATTGGAAAGAATTCCTTTCTAAACGTGAAATATTTTCATTTTTTCAACAGCTTATTACTATCTTTGATAAATATTAAATCTTTTCGGTTATGAAACTAAAAGTTGCTATACTTTCACTTTCTGTATTCTCATATACAGGTTTCACCGCACAAAATATTCAGAATAACCCGGGCAGCAACCATGGAAACAGGTTTGAGCAGCTGGGAACTATTCTTCCAACACCCAATATTTACAGAACAGCTTCTGGTGCACCCGGCCATGGATACTGGCAAAACAGGGCTGATTACAACATTACAGCTTACCTTGATGAGGACAAAAGAAATCTGAAAGGTTCAGAAACGGTTACTTATTATAATAATTCTCCGGATGAACTGGATTATATTTGGCTTCAGCTTGATGAAAATGAACATTCAAGTATAAGAAATGCCGGATATGATACCTCCACAAAGCTCCCGGCTTCCACTAATGATACCCAATTGAAGGTAACGGAACTTCCTGTAAAGGATAATGGCTATGGGGTAAGTCTTGAAAAAGTAACGGATGCTTCGGGAACTCCATTACGATATACGGTTAACAAAACCATGATGCGTATTGATCTTCCCAAGGCTTTAAAAAAGGGAGAAAAATTCGTCTTTAAGGTAGACTGGAACTACAATATATCCAACAGAATGAAGATGGGCGGCCGTGGTGGTTATGAAAACTTCCCTGAAGACGGTAACGATCTTTACACGATGGCACAATGGTACCCAAGAATGTGTGTTTACAGTGACTTTCAAGGCTGGCAAAATCATCAGTTTACCGGAAGAGGTGAATTTGCGTTGGTTTTCGGAGATTTTAAAGTTTCTATGAATGTACCGGCAGATCATATTGTAGGCGGAACAGGAGAGTGTAAAAACTATGATCAGGTATTAACTTCTGATCAGCTTTCAAGATACAGAAAAGCTGAAAACGCTTCTGAACCTATCGAAATTGTAACATTGGATGAGGCCAAAAAAGCTGAGAAAAATCATTCAAAACAAAGAAAAACCTGGGTTTTTGAGGCGAAAGATGTAAGAGATTTTGCATGGACCTCTTCCAGAAAATTTGTTTGGGACGGTATGCGTGTAACAATCCCTGAAAACAACAATAAGGTAATGGCTATGAGCTTCTATCCAAAAGAATCTTACGGTCTTTACAGAAAGTTTTCCACAAAGGCAGTTGCCCATACCATTAAAACATATTCGGAATTTACAATTCCTTATCCATACCCCGTTGCCCAATCTGTAGAAGCTGCCAGCGGAATGGAATATCCTATGATCTGCTTCAACTTCGGAAGAACTGAAAAAGATGGCACCTATTCTGAAGGAACTAAAAATGGAATGATAGGAGTAGTGATCCACGAAGTAGGACACAACTTCTTCCCTATGATCATCAACTCAGATGAGAGACAATGGGCCTGGATGGATGAAGGGTTAAATACATTCACAGAATATCTTACAGAGGAAAAATGGGACAACAAGTTCCCATCCAAAAGAGGTCCGGCCTGGACAATTGTGGATTATATGAAGCTTCCGAAAGATCAACTGGAACCCATCATGAGTAATTCTGAAAATATTATTCAATATGGTCCAAATGCATATTCAAAACCTGCCACAGGATTGAATATTCTTCGTGAAACCATTATGGGAAGAGAACTTTTTGATAAAGCTTTCAAAACCTATGCAAAAAGATGGGCGTTCAAACATCCTGAACCTGCAGATCTTTTCCGCACGTTGGAGGATGCGAGTGGTGAGGACCTTGACTGGTTCTGGAGAGGATGGTTCTATGGAACAGATCCTGTAGATATTGCCATTGATAAGGTAACGGTAGCAACTCCCAATTTGGAAACCAATCCAAAGGCTGTTGAAGAAATAAAATATCAGGCTGAAAAGCCGCTAGTGAGCAGTTTTGAAGATATTTCAAAAATCAGAAATAGAGAGGACAAGAATATTAAGTTCTATGTAGACGCAGATAAAGATGCTCAGGATTTCTATTATCGATATGACAGAGGTCAGGAAAAGCCAAGTACAAAAGAATACACTGCTAAAACAGATGCTACTCTGCCTTTGGATGCTAAGGATAAGGAGAAATTCAAAAACATTACAGCTTATCAGATTGACTTTGTGAATAAAGGCGGACTGGTAATGCCTATTATCCTTGAATTCACATTTGAAGATGGGACAAAATTGTATGATAAGTCATCTGCACAGATCTGGAGATTGAATGAACACAAGGTTTCCAAGACTTATTATTTTGATAAAAAACTAAAATCGATTCAGCTTGATCCAATGAGAGAAACAGCCGATATTGATACCAATAATAATCTTTGGAGCAATAATGGTTCCGGTACAGAAACTTCAAAATTCCAACTCTTTAAACAAAAACAGGAAGGGGCTCCTGTGAGAGGAAGCTCAAATGGAAAAGTAAATCCAATGCAGGCTGCAGGAAAAAGCTAATACAATCATTAACAATAACCATGAAAAAACTTACTATCTTATTACTGTCCTTTGTGACAGCCTCTACCCTATGTGCCCAATCTCTGCAGTTTTATACCGGCAAAAGAGATTTTCTACCGATTGAAATCCTTATGGAAGACGGTAGTACAAAGAAAGGAGTAGCTCAGGATTTTTTGCTGCCTGATGTTGCAACTTTCCAGTTTATAGGAGGAAATAGTGAGAAAAGTGCCCATTTAGACAGGAAAGAAGTTAAGTTCAAATCCTCAAAAGAAGATAAAAACATACAACTGATTCCCATATCTGAAATCAAAAGTCTTATGTATACCAACGAGGACACCCATGAAGTATTTCAACTGGATAAAAGAATTGTAAAGGAAATCAATAACGACTTGAAAATGGAATCTGAAGGAAGAGTATTGATGCTTCCTTTGATGGAGAAAGGCCCCATTAACCTTTATGGGTACAGAAGTATGATGTGCAAAGCAAACTATGGAAATAACTTTGCTTCAGGATTTGACGGAAATGAAGACAGCTGCCAGTTAATGTATGTTATGATTTACCTCAGCAAACCTGGTGAGACAGTTGCCGTTGCCCCGGTAGATTACAGCTCATTAAGTCCTTTGGCATTATTCAATATGAAAACGCTCTATAAAAAGTTTTATACCGCTTATGAAATTGTAGGTGCCGACTGTCCTGAGTTTCTGAAAAAAGTAGATGAAGCCAGAAAGAATGATTATTTTTCCAATAAAACCTTTAAGGAAAATAAAAAAGAATCTGATGTGGAAAGAAAGGCAATGGTAAAGGGCAAAAAAGGAGCCGAAGCTGCAAGAATCAATATGCATTACAAAACTGAGTTATATACGAAAATGTACAAAAAACTCCTTGACGATTATAAGCAGTCATGTCCTTAAACTATATTACAAAAGCTCACTGATACGGTGAGCTTTTTATTTTTCAATAAGATTATCTACAAAAAAAGTTAAACTTTGCTTTTCAACTTTTATCCAAAATATTCTTTCAGTTGTTTTTTATAGGTTCTTCCCAGTGGAAGCTGCTCCCCGCCTTTCAGGTAAATGGTATTAGCATCATAGGAACTGATATGTGAAAAGAGAACAATATATGATTTGTGAATTCTGATAAATCCCAGATTTTGAAAATTTTCTTCGAAATTAGACATCCTTTCCAGAATCATATATTTTTTCAAATGGGTGATCAAAATAATATATTCTCCAAAACCTTGTATCCATTTTATATCCTGTAGCAGGACTTTATTCATGATATAATTAGACTTAAACATAATAAAATCTTCCTGCTTTTTATCTTCGGCAGACTTCTTAAATTGTAAAAAATCTTTTGCTTTATAGACCGCCCTTTTAAAGGTTTCAAAATCTACGGGCTTCACCAGATAATGTACAACATCCAATTCAAATGCCTTTACTGCATATTGAGTTTCTAACGTAAGAAATATACATAGAGGTTTATACGGTAGTTTTAAAAGAAGATCAATCCCATTAATATAAGGCATATTAATATCCAGAATAACAAGGTCTACCCTATTCTTCTGTAAATATTGAAGGGCTTCTTCCGGATTCTGAAATATCTCCAGCAAATCCACATCCTCTATCTGATCACAATAATGTCGGATAAGCTCTAATGCTGGGTATTCATCATCTACTCCTACGATGGTAAGGTTTGCCATTATAATTTAATTTTTAACATAGTCTCGTATGTATTATTTTCAATTTCTTCAGATATAAAAGTAAACCTTTCGGGATAATATTTTTCCAAAATACTGATAACCGCTTCATTCCCGAGTCCATTATCATTAAAGTTGCCGATAAGATTACGGTTCCTGGCAACAGAATTTTTTATTTCAAATACAAGTTCCTGATTCTGTATTTTATAATACACCTTGATAAAACTATTGTCCTCTATTCCCACCGCCGAATGCTTCAGAGCATTTTCAAATAAGGTAAGGCAGATAGACGGAGGAACCTCAATAATTTCCAGCGTTTCCTCATCTTCTATTCTAAAATTGATATCCAGCAAATTATTATACTTCAACTGATAAAGGCCTATCAGAGATTTAATGGAAGAAAACTCCTGCATAAGTGTAATTTTCTCTTTATTGGTATCATAAATAACATATTGCAACAATCTGCTTAGTTGCAAAATAGATTCAGAAGTATTCTCGGACGGGTTAAAACTTTTAGAATAAATATTATTAAGAGTGTTCAGTAAAAAATGAGGATTCAGCTTTGATTTCAACAGGTTCAGATACAGCTGATCTTTTTCCTCACCCAATTCTTTAAAGTCCTGCTCAATTAAAAATTTATCTTTCGTGATTCCTAAAAATGATGCCACAAGTATCACAATTCCTTGCGCAGTGTATACATTATAAAGAAATTTTGTATTGGAAAGAGTTTCATTAAACTTCATATGAAATACCGCAGGCTCCAGCAAAATCCTGAAAAGACTTGAAACCAAAAAACAAATAAAGGCATACAAAATAAACTCAGGATACTTATTGGAAAGATAAAACCTGGGGACAAGATAAAAATAGACCAGATAGTAAATTCCCACATTGAAAATTATAACAAATAATACAGACCAAATGAGTTCGGGGACATCCAAAAAGTAATTTTCGGTGAAAAAAGTGATGATAAAAAAGAATAAAAAGAATAAAGCATGCTGAAATTTCAGCAAAAACCCCCAATGATATTCCATCAGTCTTTTTAAAATCTTACCATTAAGTAAAACCCTAAAAACCAATAATATAAATACAATATTTATAATAAAAAACATCTAAAATATCCAATTTTCAATCTTTCAAATATAACACCTTTTTCTCCCCAAATTGCAGTTCACTGATAAAAACTGCCATTGATTGAAAAATAAATCCACGGCTACATCTTATAAATATATTTGGAAAAGCAGGATATTAATTCAGTATTACATGAAAATTAAATTATCATTAATCATCTTTCTCTTACTCGGGTTCAGCCAGTTCATCTATGCTCAAAGTAGAGACAATTATAATATGTGGTTCCAGTACCTTATGTCTGCAAAACTGACAGACAAAAGTACATTAACAGCCCTTTCTCAATACCGATCTTTCGATCTGGCCTATGACACGAGACTCTTTCTTGTTTCCGCTTATGTAGATTATGAAGTAGCCAATGACGTAAGGCCTGCTTTAGGAATGATGTTCCTTATTCTGGACTCGTACAAATCTGATAATTCCAAAAAAGAAAGGTATGAAAAAAGGCCTTTCCAACAGGTAAGCCTGGGAGGCAATATAGGAAGAACCTCTATCTCACACCGCTTCCGTGTAGAAGAACGGTTTATCAGTAATCCCGATGAGTTTATCGTAAGACTCCGCTACCTTATCTCTCTAAGAATTCCATTCAATAGAGCCGGTGAAAAAGAAAAATTCTATGGCATTCTAAAAAATGAAATCAGAATGAATGCCAGCAAAGAAGAGACTTTTGACAGCAATCGTTTAACAGCGGGTATAGGAATAAAAACAGGAAAAAACTCAGCCATTGAAGTGGCTTTTATCAACCAGCTGGAAACCGGATCTACCAGTAACTATGCCTACGTAGGTTTCCGAAACAATTTTGACTGGAGAAAAAATAAAAATAAATAACTAAAAAATACCCCTTATGCTTACACTCCTTGGATTTTTGATGATCATCATTTTTATGGTGCTTATCATGAATAAAAAAATGACACCCCTCACCGCCTTAGTTATTATTCCCGTGGCAATCGCATTTTTAGCCGGTTTTGGGCCTCAATTGGGAGAAATGATGAAGAACGGGGTAAAGGAAATAGCCCTCACGGGTGTTATGCTCATTTTTGCCATCCTTTATTTCAGCTTAATGATAGATACCGGGCTTTTTGAACCGTTAGTCAATCTTATTTTAAAAGCCGTTGGAGACAACCCAATCAAGACAACTATTGGAACAGCCATTCTTACCACACTGGTTTCTTTGGATGGTGATGGTTCTTCTACTTACATTATTGTAGTTGCCGCTATGCTTCCACTATATAAAAAACAAGGAATGAACCCTCTTACCCTAACCTGCATCATTATGCTGGCGGGCGGAATTATGAATATTTTACCTTGGGGCGGTCCCACTGCAAGAGTGATGAGCTCTTTGAAGCTAGGGCATACGGAAATTTTTGTTCCTATGATTCCTATTATGGCTTTAGGCATTATCTGGGTGATATTTGTGGCCTATATTCTGGGAAACAAAGAAAAAAAACGCATCGCAAAATATGGAAAATACACCAAATACAGCGCTGGTGATATTGCCGGAGAATCTGACCCGAAGCTTCTCCGTCCAAAACTAATCTGGGTGAATCTGATTTTAACCCTTGTTCTATTAACAGTGATGATCTTAGATATTGTTCCATTGGGTATCGCTTTTATGATTGCCTTTTGTATTGCTTCTGTTATCAATTATCCTAAACTTAAAGATCAGCAGAAAATTATTTCAAAACACGCTGGGAATGCATTGTCTGTAGCAGGAATGATTTTTGGAGCAGGGATTTTTACAGGGATTTTAAATGGAACCGGTATTATGCAGGCCATGGGTAATAGCATGATCGATATTGTTCCTAAAAGCTGGGGCGGTTACCTGAATATTATTACAGCAATCTTCAGTGTTCCTTTGACTTTTTTCCTCACAAATGATGCTTATTATTTCGGGATACTACCTATTATTGAGGCAACAGGACATCAGCTGGATATTGCTCCGGAAATATTAGGAAGAGCAAGTCTTGTAGGACAGGCTTCCCATTTATTAAGCCCATTGGTTCCTTCCACCTATCTGTTGGTATCATTAGCTGGAGTAGAATATTCAGATCACTTGAAATATACATTGAAGTGGGCCATCGGATCTTCCATTATCATGCTGATTGGAGCCTTGCTTCTTGGAACCATATGATCATAATTTGATGAATAATTGTTATCTTCAACTTCATAAATAATAATTAAACTTAAAAATTAGTTTTGTAAAGACAGCCTATTTTTCCAGATGAATCCGTTACAATCTCAAAAAACATTCACCGGCAGATATCTCAAAAACCTCACCTTGTATGTATTTACAGCAATGATGGGCGGAGTATTGGCTGGGCACTACGCTCCCGAGCAAAGCATTAAGCTGGGAGTGGTAAGCCGGTATTTTTTTATGATTCTGGAAACCCTGATTCTTCCTGTTATCTTTATGGCAGTCATGTATGGAATCAGCCAATTGTCTGAAATCAAAAATGCAAGAAATGTGATAGGACAAACCATTTTATATTTTTTGATCCTGAGTTCGGCAGCCATTATGATAGGTTTTATTTTTGGGTTAATGATGCAGCCCGGCGCTGATACAGGAATTGATATCACCAGAATCAATACTTCTCTTCCCAAAACATTTGAAATCAAAGACGGTAGTTTATCTACTCTTTTATATCTCAACAGGCATGGTATTTTTCTTCTTCTCTCTATTTTGATGGGAATTGCCATGAACCTTACGCCCCAAAAAGCAAAGTTCCTGAACATATTGGATCGTGGAGGAAATATCTTCTACACGGTTATTAAGTATCTTTATATTATCCTGCCACTTATTATTTTCTGCAACATCGCATATGGTGTCGCTGTATATGGTATCAATACCCTTTTACCTTTGAGTAAGGTGGTTGCCACAGTATATATTGCAGATATTGTATTCATTTTTGGGGTTCTGGGGCTTGTTTCTTACCTGTTTAAATTTAATCTCTGGAAATTCTTACTGGATATCAAGGAAGAAATTATTCTGGTTGTGAGTACATCTTCCTCTAAAACAGCTTTTCCTTTAATTTTTGAGAAAATGGAATCTCAGGGATACAGCAGAAAAATCTTAAGATTTATTATTCCTTTGGGATATAATTTCAATTTAGCAGGAGCCTGTATCTACCTTTCCGTCACTTGTTGCTTTCTCGTCCAGTTTTATAATATTTCATTGAATATTTATGATTATCTATGGCTGTTTATTATTATTTCCATTACTTCAAAAACAGCCTCCGGAGTGCCTGGTTCAGGATTTCTGGCCCTTATTTTTACATTGAACAGATTCGGAAAAATTCCGTTGACGGATATTGCTCTTCTTTACAGTGTAGATCGCTTTATGAATGAAGCCAGATCCGTCACCAATTTTATAGGAATTGCAGTTTCAGGCGCCATTATTTCAAAGATCAATCAACAGCAGAAAAACAAATCACTTTCTGCTTAGTGCTATTTTTTTATGAACTCCTTGTATCCCATCATGTAACTTTTTAAATATCAGTACAACTAACTATTAAAAAGATCATGAAAACATTTATTTTTCTTTTGTTAGTTAGCACTACTCATTTTTTTTCACAACAGCTTCTTACCCCGCAAAATGTAAATATCAATTCCAAATTGATAAAAGACGAAACATCAGAGGCCGTATGGTATACTGAAAATGCAGGCTCCAAAACAGAGATCGGAAGTATTATCACAGAATTTAAAAAGCTTAGCAAAAACGATCTGCTCATTAAGACCACCGTCAAGATGAAACAGATGCCTGATGCCAGCTGGGTAGATTCCGCTATCGTAAAGACTGCTAATTTTCAGCCGGTACAACATTCATCTTATAATATGATGAGAAATATGGCTCTTATCTATAATAAAGGTAAAGTAACCGGTTATTACCTCGATAAAAAGACCCAGCAAAAAGAAGATATAGAAATTCCTGCAGAAAATTATTTTGACAGCAGCAGTTACCCAATGTTGTTACGCTTCTTTCCATTGAAAGAAAATAGTACCACAGAGCTTTCCATTTTCGATTATAATCCACGGGCTAAAAAAGGAGTAATCAAAGCCTATATTCTGGATGTAAAGAAAACCGATCTGAACGGTAAAAAAGTTTGGGCTGTAAAAACAACTGATGACATTAGTGATAAAACAACAATTGTTACCTACTACATCGATCCAGAAACAAGAAAGATGATGAGGCAGGACATCGACATGAATGGAAGAAAAATGTATATGGAAACTATAAAATAAAGACAATCCATTAATTACAATCTGATAACCAATTATTTAATTAAAAATAAATTTTAAAAATATATCACATATTAAGGAAAAAGTTTTATATTTGAAATACCACTTCAACACCAAATGTCAAAAACCTGATTGACTTTAAATGTTCAGGAACTGTACAAATAAAACATTATTAACTATGAAAAATGCTAAATTACTAAGCAGAGATGCTCAGAAAACGATCAATGGCGGAGCTGCAGGACGCTTCTGCTGCGAGTACAATTATAAAGGACAATGTATCCTATGGATTGGGCCAGGACAGCACTGTCCATAATAAAATCAACTCATAACATACAAAAATAAAAGTCGGAGAATTCCGGCTTTTTTTATTTTTCTGCCAAATTTTCACATTCAGAAACAAAAGTCTGCCATTTCATCCACCGGCATCTCGTGGCATACATTTAGAGTCTTACAAGACAGGAATAATTAAAAAATAAATATATTATGTCAGTAAACTTTAAACCATTAGCAGACAGAGTTCTAGTAGAACCAATTGCTGCAGAAACTAAAACAGCTTCAGGTATTATTATCCCGGACACTGCAAAGGAAAAGCCGCAAGAAGGTACTGTAGTGGCAGTAGGTCCTGGTAAAAAAGATGAGCCTACAACTGTTCAGGTAGGTGACAAAGTTCTTTATGGAAAATATTCAGGTGCTGAATTAAAGTTAGAAGGAAAAGACTATCTAATCGTAAGAGAAGCTGATCTATTAGGAATCATCGGTTAATTTGTAAAAAGTAAAATGTATTCATGTAAAATGATATTTTCGGAATACAAAATCATTAATACATTGTACAAAGTACATTAATACAATAAAAAAATATGGCAAAAGAAATAAAATTCGATATTGAATCAAGAGACGCTCTAAAGAGAGGGGTAGATGCATTGGCTAATGCGGTAAAGGTAACTTTAGGTCCTAAAGGTAGAAACGTGGTAATCGAAAAATCTTTCGGTGCTCCTCACGTAACTAAGGACGGTGTTTCTGTTGCAAAAGAAATCGAACTTGAAGACAGAGTAGAAAATATGGGTGCGCAAATGGTAAAAGAAGTTGCGTCCAAAACTAATGATATTGCAGGAGATGGTACTACTACCGCTACTGTTTTAGCACAGGCTATCGTAAGAGAAGGTCTTAAGAATGTAGCTGCTGGTGCTAACCCAATGGATCTTAAAAGAGGAATTGACAAAGCAGTAACTGCAGTTGTTGAAAACCTTAAAACACAGTCTCAAACTGTTGGAGATTCTACAGAAATGGTGAAGCAGGTTGCTTCAGTTTCTGCTAACAATGACGAAACTATCGGTGCATTAATCGCTGAAGCTTTCGGAAAAGTTGGAAAAGAAGGGGTAATTACTGTAGAAGAAGCTAAAGGTATTGACACAACAGTAGACGTTGTAGAAGGAATGCAGTTTGACAGAGGTTACCAGTCACCTTACTTCGTGACTAACCCTGAGAAAATGTTAGCTGAACTAGAAAACCCATATATCCTTTTAGTAGAGAAGAAAATTTCTTCAATGAAAGAATTACTTCCAGTTCTTGAGCCAATTGCACAAGGTGGTAAGTCTCTATTAATTATCTCTGAAGAAGTTGAAGGTGAAGCTTTAGCTACTTTGGTAGTAAACAAACTAAGAGGTTCTCTTAAAATTGCTGCTGTAAAAGCTCCAGGATTCGGAGACAGGAGAAAAGCAATGTTAGAAGATATCGCTATCCTTACAGGAGGTCAGGTAATCTCTGAAGAGCAAGGTTTCACTATGGAAAACATCTCTTTGGATATGCTTGGAACTGCTGAGAAAGTAACGATTGATAAAGACAACACAACTGTTGTAAACGGGGGTGGTGACGAAGCTAAAATCAAAGGAAGAGTAGCTCAGATCAAAGCTCAGATGGAAACATCTACTTCTGATTATGATAAAGAAAAACTTCAGGAAAGATTAGCTAAATTAGCTGGTGGTGTTGCTGTACTTTATGTAGGTGCTGCTTCTGAAGTTGAAATGAAGGAGAAAAAAGACAGAGTTGATGATGCCCTTCACGCTACAAGAGCAGCTGTTGAAGAAGGTATCGTAGCTGGAGGTGGTGTTGCTTTAGTAAGAGCAATCTCTGCTTTAGAAAACCTTACTGGAATTAACTCTGACGAAACTACAGGGATCAAAATCGTGAAAAGAGCAATCGAAGAGCCATTAAGACAAATCGTTGCTAACGCAGGTGGAGAAGGTTCTGTAATTGTTGCTAAAGTAGCAGAAGGAACAGGTGACTTCGGATACAATGCGAAAACTGACGAGTATGTTCACATGCTTGAAGCAGGTATCATTGACCCAACTAAAGTAACAAGAGTTGCCCTTGAAAACGCAGCTTCTGTATCTGGAATGCTTCTTACAACT
Organism: Chryseobacterium aurantiacum; assembly: GCF_003020585.1. GTDB lineage: Bacteria > Bacteroidota > Bacteroidia > Flavobacteriales > Weeksellaceae > Chryseobacterium > Chryseobacterium aurantiacum. The sequence goes on along the minus strand of NZ_PXUE01000001.1, from coordinate 284,028 downwards.
GAATGTGTAATCACTGAAGTGAAGAGCGCAGAACCAGCTATGCCAATGGGTGGTGGAATGCCAGGAATGATGTAGTCTTAGCTACTATATATAATAAACTAAAACCGTTCTATTTTATAGAGCGGTTTTTTTGTGGTCTTGATATAAAATAGGGTTACAAAAAATATATATAATAACTATAGGTCTATACTATTTACACAATGTGTAAATTTGGGTGTTAGCAGGAACTTTAAGCTATACATCACTGATCAAAATGGACTTCGATAAATACATAGAAAATACTTTGCCAGACACCGACAGAACATCAATGGAAACTGTTATTGAGTTCGTAAAAGTCTATAACAAATGGGCGAACGACTGTCATAATTTGGTAAAAAGAGACCGAACTCAATTAGATGAACTTGCAAAAATTGACAGTGTGGCAAGAAAAGTTTTGCAGAGCATTTACAACAAATACTGCACTTCAAAAAACAGACAATATCATAGGGCACATACAGGTTATTTTTTCTATGGTGGAACTTATAACTCGAGCTCTGAAATTGCAATGTGCACAGAATTAACAAAAAATAAAGTAGAAATACAAACACCAAAAATTAAAAACATAACTCCGTCGAAAAAATATAGCGTGGTTAAACAAGGGAAAGTTTGGAAAATTGATACCGTTGAAAGCCTAGCAGGAAACAACAAATGGACCTCTGATATTTTATAAATTTTTGACAACAGAAATAACTAAGATATGTACTGTTATCGAATTGCTTGACAAAAAAGAGGCTTGGCAATAGTTGTTAACAACTGAATGTATTATCACTAAAGCGAAGAGCACAGAACCAGCTATGCCAATGGGTGGTGGAATACCAGGAATGATGTAATAGCGTATCGCTAAAACAAATTAATATATTAACCGTTCTGCCTTGCAGAGCGGTTTTTTTATCTGTATTAGTTTTTTAACTATATTTGGACCTCTAAATAAAACCATGAAAACATACAATAAAGTTCTTGATTATACAAACTTTAAACTTGAATCAAAGCTCTAAAAAGATTTAGCAATTAACTAAAATTGCATTCACAATATTTTTGCTTATAAATATTATATTTCCCCTGATCACACTTGATCACAATAAAAACGTTATAAAAAGAAAATCATAAATGAAAAAAATACTTTTACTATTTTTAATTACTATTACTTTTAATGAAACATTTTCTCAGACTAATTGGGAATTATTAAATCCCAAACCAACAGCAAACACTGGGAAGCATATTGAATTCATTTCTAGCAATAAAGGTTTTATAATTACATCAAATGAACTCCTAGAAACTATAGATTCTGGTACAACTTGGACAAAAAAACAAAATATTTACAGCGGTAATGATATTAGTTTTAAGAATGGGATTGGGTACATTGTAGGGAATTCCGGCTATATTTTAAAGTCCATAGATAATGGTGTAAATTGGCAACAAATAGCTACTGGTTTTAATGATTCTTTTAATACAGTAAATATTATAGACAATAACACAATTATTCTATCAGGTTCGAATAGTATTATTAAAACCCTTGACGGTGGAATTACATGGTTAAATTATACTATTCCAAACGTAACTGTTGTCAAAACTGCCTTTACAAGTTCTTTGGTTGGACATGCTGTTTGTAATGACGGCAAGATACAAAAGACTGTAGATGGTGGAAACACTTGGTACAATACTTATAATACAAATGGAGCCCCATCTGACTTTTTCACAGTTTATTTCATAAACCAGAATATCGGTTTTGCATCAAGAGAACACGATTCCTTATTTAAAACCACAAATGGTGGCGAAACTTGGACAGAAATTACAGGATCATTTGAAGCAATGTATGATTTTTACTTTTTAGATGAAAATAATGGTTTTGCTACAGGAAAGTATGGAGCAACTTATAAAACAACCAATGGTGGAATTACTTGGAGCTATATTCTTTTCCAAAACGGATACTTTTACAATACTTCAATGTATGGCATTTTCTTTCAGGACAGTAACAAAGGCTTTGCTACAGGGGCAAGAGGACGAATAATTAAAACCATAGATGGAGGAAACACATGGACACAACATTCGCCCACCTACGATGATTTTAGCCAACTACAAATAGTCAATAATAATGTTGGTTTTGCATTAACTGGTAATCAATTTTACAAAACCAATAATTTTGGTGACACTTGGACATTGGTTGGCACCTTAAATCTTGGCACTTCTGTTAATAGTAGTGATTTCACATTTATTAATGAAAACTTAGGGTATGCAACTACTGGAGGAACATATGGAGGACATGTTTATAAAACAACTGATGGAGGAGCAACATGGTCTATATTAAATAATGGAAATGATATTATAGACGAAGGGATAACTGCAATTTGTTTTTTAGATGGTAATATTGGTTTTATTTCTGGTGGTTTTAACCAAAGAAAAGTCATGAAAACAACAAACGGAGGAGACAGTTGGACACAGGTATCAAACCAAGCCTTTGGAAATATTCAGTTTGTAAACTCGCTTGTGGGTTATGCCAATAGAATCGGGAATTATGATGGTGCGATGTATAAAACAATAGATGGAGGTAACACATGGAATCCTCTCATTGAATTAGCAGGAAAGGGAATCAACTCTTTTCATTTTGTTGATGAAAATAATGGTTACTTTGCGGGAGATAATTCTCTATTTTACAAAACAACTAATGGTGGTACAAGTTGGACACAAATATCTGTTCCTTACAACGATTATACGTTAACAAAATTTTACACCCCTAATATAGGATATATTGTAAATAAAAATGGTGAAATATACAAAACCATAAATGGCGGAATAGATTGGTCATCATTAACAACTCAGTATAGCTTAAACTCTCTTGAATTAGTTAATAATTATATTTTCACAGCAGGAACAAATGGAAAAATATACAGAAGCTTTACCGGGGATACAGTTTTAGGTACATCAGAAAAAGAAACTGAAAAACAATTTGTTGTATATCCAAATCCTACTTCCGATTATATCAATGTAAGTTTAAATGGTAAAGCCGAAAAAGTAGAATTATATAGTACTGATGGAAGGTTTTTAACTCCTAAATTCATTACAAATACAAAAGATTTCATTAAATTAGATATGACTGATTTTTCTCTTGGAATATATTACTTAAAATTAACTTTCAAAAACAATAAATCCCTCACAAAGCAAGTTATTGTAAAAAAATAAATACAATTACTCTTGACACAAATCCTTACAAAACAATATATTTTGGACACAACGCAAAAATCGACGAGTAGTTCAATATACTTGAAGCAGGAATCATTGACCCAACTAAAGTAACAAGAGTTGCCCTTGAAAACGCAGCTTCTGTATCTGGAATGCTTCTTACAACTGAATGTGTAATCACTGAAGTGAAGAGCGCAGAACCGGCTATGCCAATGGGTGGTGGAATGCCAGGAATGATGTAGTCTTAACTACTATATATAAACTAAAACCGTTCTATTTTATAGAGCGGTTTTTTATTATATTTGACCCGTAACTATAACCCATGAAAAATAACTTTTTTTCTAACCTATTTATTTGGCTGTTATTAATAGCCTTACCAGAAATGGTATTTTCACAATCAGTCGATTTTACCATTCAGGATGTAAAGTTTGAAAGTCAGAATATCACTCTTGCGGGCTCCATTTTAGAACCTAAGAAATCAGTTGCAGCAGTGGTCATTGTTCACGGATCAGATCCGGTAAAAAGAGAAATGGAATTCGCAAAACGTCTTGCCAAAGAAGGCATTGCCGTATTCACCTACGACAAACGCGGAGTTGGAGAATCTGGTGGTGTATATGTAGGTCCCTCAGTGGGCACCAATAATATAGATCCTGCCAATCTTACTTTACTGGCTCAGGATGCCAATGCAGCCGTAGCAACATTTCAAACCTATTTGAAAGATAAAAAAATACCCATTGGATTAGTTGGCTTCAGTCAGGCAGGATGGATCATCCCGATGGCGGCAAGCAAAAACCCGCAGATTGACTTTATGGTGTTATTTAGCGGCCCTACCATTACCACTCTGGAACAACTTCGATTTCAGTTTTATACCAATGGAAACAAAAATTTCTGGGAAAATCATACCGAAGCAGATGCCGTTGAGCATACTAAAAATGATCCGGACAAATACCAATTTGTAGCCACCGACCCCAAAACCTATCTGAATACCCTTTCAATTCCCGGGCTTTGGCTTTTTGGTGAAAAAGATATACAGATTCCTGTAAAGTTGTGTATAGAGGAATTGAATACCCTTAAAGCTCAGGGCAAACCTTTCGAATATGTTTCTTTCCCCCAATTGGGACACAATACTTCCTCCAGCAAAGATACAGCCCCTGTTGATACTGCCGTACAATGGATACAGCAGAAAGCATTGAATAGTAAAAAATCTAAATCTTCAAAGTAAAGCATACATAAGAGACCATTTAATATCCTAACCGTTCTAATAATATCTAAACCTCACGAAAGGACCCGTGCGGTAGTAGGACTACAAGGATTTATTTTCCTAACATTGGTTTCGCAGAATACAACATACTGTTTTACAAAATAATCTTAAAGAAAATTCAACAATGAATTATACCCATATAGAAATCTTTAATATTGGAACTTCAATAGTGAATGGAACCATATCCAAGCAAGATGGAATTAAATTATTAGTAGAAAAAACCAATTTTAATAAAGGCTATGCTCAAATGATTATTGGACAGATTTTTCCAAAGTTTTTTACTGGTGAAAAATTTACAAGAACTCTAAATGTTCAACTTTTTGATGATCTGCTACTTCTTACTTTTGAAAACTATGGAATCAAACAATTAGAAATTACACTAAATGCTTTAAAACAACATATTGATTACATTAAGACAAAAGGAGATGCAAAGGTAAAACTCAGAAAAGTTTTCAAAAGATATATTGAATTAATTGAAAATACAGCCATTCTTGAGATAAGCGAAAATTTCATTAATGAAAAAGAACAAAGAGAAATTGCTGAATTTTATACAAAGGAGAAAAGCAGAGATGAATTAATAGAAGAATTACAGAAAAACAGAAATTTCGAGGATGAAGAAGTGACAGTTAATGTAAAAAAATACAAAAGAAATAATAAAACAATTGCATTAATTAAGTTGCTAAGAAACTTTGAATGTCAAATTTGCAACACATTCATATTGAAAAAAGATGGCTCTAAATATATTGAAGCAGCACATATAAATCCAAAGCATAAAAAAGGTAAAGAGATAGAGGAAAACATTATTCTTTTATGCCCTAATCATCATAAAGAATTTGATTATGGAGATTTAAACATTATTGAACATACAAAAGAAAGAATAGAGTTTATTCTTAATAAACAAAATTACTATATCAACCTAAAAATATCATAGCTATTACCTCGTTAACGTACGAAAGAATTCTTGTGCAAGCCACGCCGGATATCATTCAAGAAAACTCAAGTATAAAGAAAATCAAAGATGAATTTTAAATTATTATTACCCTTATTGCTTTTAGCCATTCATACTGTTTTCGGACAAAATACAAAGACTGAAAATCTGTTGTTTGAAAAATCATTAAAAAAAGACAGCGTTCTGGCAGAGTTTGCAGAACTGTATCGCCTTACCAATACCATTCATCCGGGACAGTTTTTGTTCTGTTCTAAAAATGAATTCGACAAAACCTACCTATCACTAAGAAAGTCAATCAAAACAGATCTTTCCATTCCAGAATACTACAAGATAACGGCAACTTTAATGGCAAAAATTAAAGATGGACATACCGCTGTTGACAGAAACCAAATTACAACTTTACTCAAAGAAAGGCCTGTATTTCCATTCAGTATTTATAAAATTAAAGACAAGTATTATCTGGATAAATCCACTATTGAAAACAAGGATTATACGGGCTTGCAAGTATTAAAAATCAATGGAAAAGAGATGAATTCTATTGTGAAAGAAATCCAGAAATTCATTCATCTTGAGGGTAGAAATGAAACAGGACTGAACACCCGATTTAAAAACTTTCCTTTTTTCTATTTTATTTTTAATCCAACAAATAAATTTGAGATAGAATATTTAGACCATAACAATCATAAGCAAAAAGAAAAACTTCAAGGGATCACTTTTGAAACTTACACAAAAAATAATACTGAAAAAATTGACCCTTTAACAACCGAATTTAAAACCGATAATTTGGCAATTTTGAAATTTCATTCATTTGAAAATGGTTATAATGAAAATGACAGAAAAATTGCTGAAAAGCAAATCGATCGATTCTTTAAACAACTGGACAGTTTAAATACAAAAAACTTAATTATAGATTTACGAAATAATGGTGGTGGTTCTGCGGATATTGCAAGCTATCTTTTCTCCTATTTATCCGGCAAACCTTTTTACTATCTTGATTATAGAGGAGCCAAATATAGCACGGTAAAAGAATGGAAACATTATGCCCAATATCCGGACTATATTGAAGAAATAGATTTGAGTGAAACAAAATTTAAAAATGGGCTGCACTGCTATACAGAAACTGATGGCACAGATGATTGGTGGTTTGAAAAACAGCAAAACAAGCCCAATTATTACAAAGGTAAAATCAGCGTATTAATAAACGGAGGATGTTTTTCTACAACAGGACATTTATTGGCCTTGATGAGGGAATATAAAATCGGAAGTTTTTTTGGCGAATATTCCCAAGGAAGTAATTATAGCAATGCAGGCGGGCAAGCCTTTATTCTACCCTATTCCAAAACACTGGTTTGGATCCCTACTTTCCAATACAAAATGAGGACACCCAATTTTCAGTCTGATCCAAAAGGCATTAAACCAGACGTAGAAATACAAATTGAACCAAGTGACTTGAAGACAAAATTTGACAGACCTATGGACTTTTTAATACAACAGATTGAACAGAATAAATAAACACCGCGCTATCTTATGAAATTAGCTTTTAGGTTATTTATTTGAATGTTTCATTTATACTATTTAAATCACACAAAAGGATTTGTGCGAGAACAGAGGAAATAATACATTTAATGATTAATAAATAGATAGCTAAAACCAAAACAACATTAGCGCAATGCGTAAATTTGGATGTTGTACAATGTTTTGACCGAAAAAAACTAAAAATGAAAAACCTATTAATTTTTGCTCTAATTTTTAATCTTTTATCTTGTAAAGCACAAGAATTCGAAAAACTATCTGTTTCAAAAACAGATGATTCTGACCTGTACATTAATGATGATGATTCTACAGAATTATTTTATTATAAATATGTACCAAAAACTAGTATTAAAGGTGTTTTGGTTATTATTCCTTCTGGTGGAGAACTTGTTGAAAATACAATAAAACAAATAACTCTGCCAAAAATAGCAGTTGAAAAAGGAATTATGGTCATTGTTCCATCAATCAATTGGGGAACAGATAATCGAGAAGCAGAATTCAAATTACTTGATAAAATTTTCAGTGAAATTGTCGCAAAGCATAAAGTACCGAAAGATAAATTTATAATCGGGGGCCTTTCAAGTGGCGCAATGATTTCTTTAACCTACGCTGAAAAGGCAACTAAAAATCCGGAAAAGTTCTTTCTAATACCAAAAGGAGTTTTTGCATTAGACGCCCCTTTAGACCAGGCCAGATTTTACAAATATTGCGAAAGAGAAATCGAAAGAAATATTTATCAGCCTGCAGTAGATGAAGCAAAATGGATAAAGAATAATTGGGACAGTATTTATGGAGGATCTCCAGACAAATTTCCGGAAAAATATCTGGAAAATTCTATTTATTCTTACGGAGCAAAAGATGGCGGAAACGCAAAGTATTTAAAGAAAATGCCTCTTTTAATGTTTACTGATTTGGATACAGATTGGTTAATTAATCAAAGACATCGTGACCTACATGATTGGAATGGAATTGATATCATCTCAATGATAAACCAATTAAAAATAATGGGAAATGAAAACGCCAGAGTAATCGTTAGTCAAGGAAAAGGAGTTCGATTAGACGGAACCAAAAATCCACATTCTTGGTCAATTATGGATTCCGAAGTTTGCCTGAATTGGCTACTAGAAACATTAGAAAAATAAAAACATCACACAACAGGTGTTTGGCAAGATTGCAAATTTTGTAGTGAATACACGTTTACAGTTCGCGAAAAATTTCATCTTTCATAGAAAACAATCGGTTCCGTAGTTCGCAACCTCTCCAAGCCCCGAAACATTATTCCATTACCTAATCAATTAATAAAGAAAAAATCCCGGTTCTCACTAGGATTTTTTCTTTATTTCTCTTACCAATTCATATTTCTCCTCCAAGATTGGTTCCTCTGGCTAGAAGTCTTTTGGAAAGCATCCCCTATCATAACCCCCTCTAGGGACTATGATAAGGGGTGACCCCCTCTTCATAACGGCCTGAAGCCCGTTGGGTAAGTATCTCTAGCCCGTTATGTAACCGGTTCTACCCCCTTAGGTAAGGGGGTATAGGCACTTCCTCAAGGGGGTAAAGGGGGTTAGGTAAGTGCCCAGAGGTGCTTTGGAACCGCCTATAGCCCGTTTGGTAAGTGTCCCGAGGCCGTTTATAACTGGCTCTACCCCATTGGGGAAGGGGGTATTTGCGGTTCCTCAACTACGTTTGGGCTATTGGAAAGAACCTTGATATAGTTGAGGAATTGCCTAGTGGCACTTTGGAACGGTCTACAGACTTTGTAGTGAGGTTTTAATGAATTGTATTGTTCTTGTTTGAAATAAAATCTCCGAAGTTGAGAGAGTTTGGAGAGCACGGTAATACTAAAAACCACATGAAAAGATTCGTGTGGGAGCGGTAGTTAAATAAAAAAATAAAGCATATATAAACATACTTGAAGTAGATCACTGAAGTAAAGAGCGCTAAACCAACTATGTCAATGGGTGGTGGAGTGCTAGGAATGATGCAACAACGTGTCGTTGAGACAAATTTAATATATTACCGCTCTGCTTTTGTAGGGCGGTTTTTTTATCTATTTTAAAAATTAATAATTATGGAATACAGTAGAAAATTTGGGATTACTAAAGATAGCCCAGCTTTGTGGACAGAAATATTTTTGATTGAATATGACATTAGTCTGTCAATTGATGCTTTAAAAGCAATGATTGATTTACAAAATAGAGCTTATTCCGTTTTAGATGCTGAATTATATATGAAAATAAAATCTACTCGACGGGATAATGGGTCTATGAACGAGAATGAACTTGAGCAATACATTGGACATTTACATGGTATTGAGGAGAGTATTTTATTGGAAATGGAAAATATTCAAACTGCAAATCAAATAGGTGCTATATTCAGTGTTTTTGAAAATAAAATGAAAATGATTTGCGAAAAATTGAAGAAATATTTTAATTTTGACTTCCCAAAAAAAGAAGGATCATATATTCCTTATTATTGGAAAATATTAAAAGGATTTCTTGAAGAAGAATCAAATCAAGTAGAGAGATATTATACTCCAATATGTAATAAATACACTACCAGAAATGTATTGCAGCATCAGAATAATGTAGCTAACAAAAGACAGTTTGAAGCTTTTAAACACCTTAAAGAAATAGAAACTATAGAATTCGAAAACGAGCATCATATAATAAAAATAGATAGTCGATTTTGCGAAGTTTTATTGTTTGAAATTAATCTTTTTTTCGAAAAGCTAATATTAGCTTTAAAAACTAAAACATCCAATATATATCTGACAGAGCGGATTTAAAACCGTGACTTCTCTATAATATAAATCCACGCTATCTAATTAACAGCGCATATCTTAGATAATTTAATATATAACCGCTCTGTTTTTATAGGGCGATTTTTTGTTTGAATTATAATTTTCCGTTAAGGAAAAATAGTATATTTAGATTTTAATTTAATTATTAATAAATAGCTAAAGCCAAGATAACATTAGCTCAATTGTGCAAGCTACATTGGTGCAGTGCGTAAATTAGAAGCAATAATAAAACAAATACTATGTTTAATATAAATATAAATAATTTTAGAAGTTTTCAAGAACAAGATTTTAATTTCTCAAGAATAAATATTTTAATCGGAGAAAATAGTGGTGGTAAAAGCTCTCTTATAAAATTCTTACTTGCTTGCAAACAAACGCTTAAATCCCAAGTAGAATCTAATTTTAAATTGAAAGGTAACTTAATTGATTTAGGAAATTATGAAGAAATGATTTACCAAAAGGATCCTAATAGGGACTTAAAATTCAAATTCTCAAACACTGTAAAATATGCACAATATTTCACAGATAACTATCAATATTACATTGACTTTGATGAAGATGAAAAAAAAAGAAAATCTCTTTTAAAAATTGTTGAAAAATACATAAATGAGGAAACATCTGTTGAATTCACAATTAATAAGAATTTATCTATTCACAATAATATAAAAACTATTTTTTCAAATACAAAAGCAGGAACCTTAGAAATCATACCACAATTAAGAAGTGATAATGAAGATTTTTTCAATGAAATGAAATGCGACCTAGTTTTTAATTTTAAAAAGATTAAAGGTGTACTAAAAAATGTAACTTTTTATAAAGAAGGTTTTTTCAGCATAATTAACGCAAATCTAAAAAAGACACTTACTGAACAACATCCTGAACATAAAGATTATTTATTTTATACAATTGCATATTTGCTTCTGTATCAAAACTTTTTGATTATCAACATTGATAAGCTGAGATATGTCAATCCAATAGTTGGAAGTTCACCAAAAAGATTCTATTTTCAGGAAGATAGAAAATCAAGTTACAATATAACTGACATTGAGAAATTTATAAATATAATAGGAGATCCTTTTTTGACAAAACAAGAATCAAAGGATAGACTTGACACTTTAAATAAAGTTATTAAGAAACTTGGAATTGCTGAGAAAATAGAGATTAAAAAAAATGAAGAAATGTCAATTCTTAGCATAAATGTAAAAACTAAAGAATTCTGGTCAAATTTAACTGATGTAGGGTATGGAGTTTCACTACAACTTCCAATTCTATTTCAGGCAATATTATCTGAAAATTATACGAACGGACAAACTCTATTAATTGAGCAACCAGAAGTTCATTTACACCCTAAATTACAAGCTAATTTCATAGAAACATTATTAAGTATTGGTAATAAAAACTCATATTTCATAGAAACTCACAGTGAACATATGGTTAGAAAACTTCAAGTTTTAGTAAAAAATAAAACTTTTGGAATTTCTAATGAAGATATACGTATTTATTATTTTAAAAGAGGAGAAAAGAAATTTGAAATCACCGAACACAAAATTATGGAAGATGGATTATTAGACCATATCTTTCCAAATGGTTTTTATGATACATCTTACAATTTAGCAAAAGACTTAATTTAATGAATATTCTCCCTGAATTAGAATTTTACGAAGAAATCTTTTGTAATGATAAAATCATTACAAAAGATTTAATAAATATTGTTTTTAATGAGCATAACGAATTTGTAATAAATAGAGAAATTATTGATTATATCGAAAACAATGTTCATGAAAAAAAGAAAGACTTACTCCAAGCTTTTATAAAAGAATTAGTAGATTTCCAAAGATTAAAATCTGAAAAAAGTTTAAAGGTAAGTGACTATCTTAACACTGCAAAAAATTATTATTCAAAATGCAGTGAATATTATTTAACGCCGTTAACATTAAATAAATTAAAGTTCAACGAAATTGATTTTATGAACCTAATTAATTTATCAGACACTACAAAAAATAACTATAATTATATTGGTAAAGAATTACTAACTAAAAGCTTTATTTCAACTGATTTTGGTAGTTTTACTACAGACGATGAGATTATAAATTTTATTGGAGAACTATTTAAAATTCCTAGAAATATTCAATTAGTTGAATGTTTTAATAGGGATTATAGTTCAAAATTCCTGGATAAATTAAAAGGGAAAAAAGTAAATTACTATTCACTAGTAAGAAGAGAATTCCCTACTAACATTGCTGAGTACAAAGGATATAAGGCTGAAATGAAAAAAAACGTAGGAAGTAAATTGAATATTTACTACACTAAAAAGAAAACACTTATCCACGAAAGGAAAATTTTCATAGGACCACTAAGTCTAACCTTTGATAATGCATTTGAAAATATTTGTATTGCAGAACCTACATGGGAAATATTTATCGAATTTAATAAAAAGAAACATTTAAAATGGCAGGAAAAAACTAAACATTTTAAATTATTAAACTAGAATATTACTGCTGCTAACAAGGGCTTTGCAAAATGGCGGGTTAAGTGATAGTTGAAAGTTTGGGTTTCGTAATCCGCAAAAGCCAATTTTATTGGCTTTTTTGTATAAATTAGCAAATAGAAACCCCGCTGCGCAAAGTCTCCTGACTTTGAACCAATAAAATAAATCTATTAAAAAATAATCTCCGAAGTTTTCAAACTTCGGAGATTATTTTATTTATCTAATTCAGAATAATATTCTTCAAAATCAAAAACAATATCAAATAATTCTTTTGGGTGTATTCTTAATCCAGTCGCAATTTCAATGAAAGTACTGAGTTGACAATCAATCTTGTTATTAGCAACATCACTAATTCTAGCAGCAGTAACATTACACCTTTCAGAAATCTTAGAATAAGGAGTTTCTCCTTTTATTTCTTTTATTCTTTCTGATACCATTTTTTTGATTTCATCAGTCTTAAACTCGTTCATAATCGCACTGTTTAGTGCAAATTGTAATTATTAGCATAAATTATCATTACCGAATTCGGTAACAATAAGATATTTTTATTATATTTGGAAAAGATTACTCATTAAAGTAATTTTGCGATACTTCAACGAAATATAGAAGCTATTGCTTAGAATCTTGTAATAGAAAACTGGTAATTTTTAAGAGACAAGAAGATAAGCAGGAAGCTCACGACCTAGGCGTGGGTTCTCCTTATCTGTCTCACGGTATACCAGTACCTCTATTACAGATATTGTAGAGTCCCATGCCGTTTTTATTTTCATGTTGTTCTGCTTTTCTACAATTATCTTTTCTAAGCCCGCTTTCCCACATTAAGTATCATGAGATGTTACAATGGGGTGTACAATCCATTGGGGCCATAGGCTTTTCAGGAAAACACAGTTATGTCATATTATTTTTAGGTTCGTATGGGCAGGGGGCTCGACATTTTTGGGCTTCCTCTTTTACAGCCCCTAAAAATCGTTAACAGAAAACCAATAGTATCTAGCACAGAAGAATTACAAGACAATTCGGCTTTTATTGGTATCATGAAATCTTCATGGTGCATAATGCGCTGTGCCCAACCCAAAACCACCCAAGCATGATGAAAAAAGACGTATTACAAAAACACAACCCCATGAAGAAAACAATAGCTACCTTTGAAGCCAGCTTTTGGGCAGGCAATAGGAAGCGCTCAGGATTGCAGCTAATGGAGACCTTCTTTCAGTTCCATGACCTTACAGCCTCTAAGGAAAGACTCAACAACATTATGAACTACGCGGTAAAGAGAAATAGCTGGATCAATGAGGATCCATCCGTTATCTTTCAGTTTCACCAGTCTATACGGTCCTTTGTACGGGCAAGCTATCTCATCCATTTGAAAAAAAAGAAGAAAAATATCAATGTCCCTTTGGAAAGTGTTTCTCCATCTCTTCTCGGCTTGCTCTCTGAGAAAGAATATCAAAATCCTCTGCTGGTCTTCAAAAAAGCATTTAGGGAATACAGCATTAAGGAGTTTGATTATTTTATGTCGGGTATCGTCTACTTCTCAATGGGAGTATATGATAACCTGCCGGAAAGAAATATTGTGAGTCCTTACATTCACCTCACTAAAATGCTGGATGCCGCCCATCTTATTCTTGAAAGAAAAGAGAAAAAATAAAGTTATTCCCTGGCAAGTTTGAGCCAGTCAACAATCATCAATCTATTTTACAATATAAAACTACCTTACAAAACGGTTTTTTATCAACAAAAATAGTATTGTAATTCGTAGATTTGGTGATTAATAACCGTAATATGACTGCTCAGGAACTAGAAACAGATTATATCGAAAGAATACATTCAAATTTTATCGGACAAAAAATAGAACAGGTTTTTTATGAAGAAATAAATTATGAAACAGAGTTAGAATATTGGAATTTTGCAGAAAATATTCACTCTGTTGATATGAATGTCATTTTCAAAATGGAAAATGGGAAATTGTTTCAAATAAAATGGGACAGTGAATTTTACTCCTATGGAATAGGGTTTGAAGAAATTGGTGAGCTGAAAATAAAAGAGGGTTTCAAAACAATTAATGTCACAGAAAATGAAAATTGGAAGTCCAAAATTCTAAAAAACATATCATCCATTACTATTTATTGGGATGAAGCTGAAATTCAGCAATATCGGGAAATGACTAACAGTCTGGTTTCAAAAAATATTAAAAAAACTATTAGAATACCTTTAACCTGGGAAATCAATGTAGATAAAGAAAAAGTATATATTTCAGCATTTGAGATCAATGAAGATGGAAACAATAATTATTGGACAGATCATCTCACCATACATTTTAATGAACAGGAATTAAAGAAGCATAAATTATAAAAGATCAAAACAGATTCCTACCACAAACCTACAGCATCAAACATCATTATACCCACATGAAAAAAGCATTTGAATTCCTTACTCATTTAAAAGAAAATAACAATCGGGAATGGTTTTCCAATCATAAGTCTGAATATGATTCGATTGTAAAAGAAAACAAAGTTCTTTTTAATCAGATCTTTACTGAGCTTCAGGAATATGACAAGTTAAAAGGAATTCATATTTTCAGAATTTACAGAGATGTTCGTTTTTCCAAGGATCAGACTCCTTACAAAACCAATTTTGGAGTGGGATATTCTCGATCTAAACCGATGTTGAGAGGTGGCTATTATATTCAACTGGAACCCGGCAACAGTTTTGTAGGAGGTGGATTTTGGGGCCCTGAAGCCAAGGACTTACTCCGCATCCGTAAAGAATTTGAACTTAATACCACAGAAATCGAAAAAATTACCTCTGACGAAACCTTTGTGAAATATTTTGGAGAGCTTAAAGGAGATTCTGTAAAAACGGCTCCACGAGGTTTTGATAAAAATCATCCGGCCATAGATTTAATCAGAAAAAAGCAATTCGTAGTGATGCGAAAATTTACAGATAAGGAGGTTTTCTCTGACAGTTTTCAAAAGGAAGCTCTTCTCACCTTACTGGCCATGCGTCCTTTTTTTGATTATATGACTGAAGTGCTGACGACGGATCTCAATGGGGAACCTTTATTTTAAAACCGGAACCCACTGGATAAAAAAATATTTTACTGTATTAGCCTTCAGTTAAATCTGGCCAGCATTTCACCTCTATTTTTTCCGTTAGTGACTATATGACACTTCCATTTTTATCTTGACTTTTGAATCTCTTTACGATCAAAAGAAAGTGTTGACAGTTCCGTTTGACTTTCAGAAAAACAGTTTAACGGCTGTATGACAGGATGGAAGTATTCGGAAGCACTTTGACACTGTACTATACCACCACAAAAGACAAAAAGTTAAACCTGAAAATAAATTTAAAAAAATAGAGAGCGTACACATCTGACCAACAATAAGATTTAATACGTAAATTTATCTGTTAGAGATCTAACCCAACTAAGCATTCATGAAAAGAAAATTTTTAAACTTTATATTTCTCATTCATATTGCCGCTATATCCGCACAAAAATCGGAAGTGCAAAATTTAGAGCCTATTTCTAATTATTTTGAAGAAATTAAAACAGCAACACAGCAAGAGACTCCATTATGGAATCAAAACTTGTATGGTGGAATTCTATTGGTAGAACCTAAAACCAGACAAGTATACAGCAATGAACCAGATTCTCACAACAGTTTAAAAGAAAACGGAAATATCTATACAGGAATACTTCCGGAAAACATTAATATTGCCAACACCTCTATTTTATGGAATGGTAAAAACTGGGCAATGATTATGCTTCCTCTTCCAGAGAATAAATATGACAGAATCAACTTATTGGCTCATGAACTTTTCCACAAAGCACAGTCTTCTTTAGGATTTATACAAAGCAATAAAGAAAGTAATCATTTAGATCAAAAAAATGGAAGGGTCTATCTTCGTTTAGAGCTTGCAGCCCTTACAAAATCAGTTCTTTCCAGTTCCAAAGCAGAGCAAAAAAAACACCTTACTCATGCACTTATCTTCAGGAAATACAGAAATTCTCTTTACCCGGAGTCTTCAACCCTTGAAAACCAACTGGAATTGAATGAAGGTCTTGCAGAATATACCGGATTTATAATCAGTAGAAGAGATGAAACACAAGCAAAAGAACATTTTTTAAATACCATTAATCGTTTTCTTAAAAACCCTACATATGTCCGCTCATTTGCTTACAGTACAACTCCTGTTTATGGGTACTTACTCAGCTTACAAAATCAATATTGGAATCAAAAAATAAAAGCAAATACTAACCTTATAGATTTTTTTATTCAGGATTTTGGAGTAGAAATACCAGTAAACCTGAAAACATCTGTTGAAAGCATTGCTCCCCAATATAACGGAAGAAATATTGTATTGGAAGAAAAAACGAGAGAAAAAAAAATAAAAAAACAAATCGCCGCATATACAAATAAATTGATTGAACAGCCACATCTTGATATACAATTTGAGAAAATGAACGTCTCCTTTGATCCTAGAAATATTCTTCCGATCGAAGACAAAGGCACTGTTTATCCACAGATCAGAGTAACTGACAACTGGGGAATTCTGGAGGTAGAAAAGGGAGCATTAATGGAGAAAAACTGGAAAAAAATTTCGGTAAGTTTTCCCACAAAAATAAATGAAAAAATGGTGGAAGGTGATGGCTGGACACTCCTGCTCAACAAAGGGTATATCATCAAAAAAGATGAAAAAAGCAGACACTACAAGCTTACTAAAAATAAGGATTGATTATTTATGATCAAAATCCCGAACAATCACGTATTAAATATTATAGCTAAAAAAATGCAAAACAAAACAATCATTGATAAACTCGCCTGGATAGAATTGAAAGACAAATCCATTCTCTCCACAAAAAGTTTTGGAAAAGAAAAATATTACATCCCCGGAGGCAAAAGAGAAGCGGGAGAAACGGATGAACAAGCCCTGGTTCGTGAAATATGGGAAGAATTAAATGTCACAATTGACAGCAAAACATTACATTATATTGGAACTTTTGAAGCCCAAGCCCACGGACATGCGGATGGTATCATCGTAAAAATGACCTGCTATTCCGGAGAATATTCTGGGGAATTAAATGCCAGCTCTGAAATTGAAGAAATGAAATGGCTTACCTATTCAGACAAGGATAAAATATCTGAGGTTGACAAAATAATTTTTGACAGTTTACATCAGAATAATTTATTGGATTAATATTTTTCATTACCGTATTAAGCATAAAAACAAAAGCCGTTCTGAAAACAGAGCGGCTTTTGTTCTTCAAAGATAATTAGTATAGAATTTCCCTCCTGATAAGGATTCCCGTAAGGTTTGCCTTGCCACTTGTTTTACTTTTGGATTTCAATTTTTGACCATTAAAAATAAAACAATGAAACAAGTACTATTAATTTTTTCCCTTTTAATCTCTGGAATCTTTTATTCTCAAATCGCTCCAAAATTTGAAAATGACACCCTCACCACTTCAACAGGCTTTAAAGTATATGAAGGTCTCGATCTAAAAATAGGAACCGGTTCTATGAATGACGGTGACTTTAAATTTATCCGAACCAATGCTTCTTCAATGTTTAATTATTCTTCAACAACGGGATATCAGGGGCTTGCCAATCAGGCCAACTCTTTTAAAAGAAGTAATTCAGGATTGACTTTTAAGGTTAGAAAAATAATGACAAGAGGAAACAAAAAAAATGGTTTTGTCTATTATGCTAAAATTGGAAACGGAATAATGAACTATGAAATTGATCTTGAAAATGCAATTAAATCAGGTGAGTTGATTGTTCCCGATGAGTTTTTGCCTAAAGAAAAATCCCAACTTCTTCATTCAGAAACAAAATATGATAAACTGAAAAAAATAAAGGATCTTAAAGATTCCGGAGTTTTATCTGAAGATGAATACCAAAAGGAAAAAGATAAGATAATGACTGAAAAATAACTCATACATCACCGTTCTGTTTTGCAGAGCGGTTTTTTATTATTCAAAAAACAATCATGGTAGAATATCTCGATAATTATTTACATTTGGATACTCATTATACAAACACCATGAAACAGAAATTTTTTGCATTATTTTTTTTACTGTCCTTTTTCGCTTTTGGGCAGAAAATTAATTTCAATATTAAATATTCTGAGCAATTGGCTGTTTTTGTTTTTATACAAAACCTTTCGGATAATTATCCTGAAAATATTTTTAAAACAGAATTTAGTCAATCAAAATATAATACTCAAAAATATAAGGATCTCATTGTCAACTTTGATAAACTGCCTATTGATTACAGTTATTCGTTTACAGAATATCCTTATGGTTCAAAAATACCGATGCAGTCGAGGGACATTTTGAAAAAAAACCTTGTTGAGACCAAAAATTTAAATGATTTTAAACTTCGCACCATCGGAATTCTTCCTAATGCAACCCTACATAGTCTGGCTGAAATTATCTCAATATTCATGCCTGTCTACAATGAGCTCATTTATATTCCGAATAAAGAAAAATTTGAAGCTCAACTGAAAGCCATGAGTGCATATTCTGTTGATAAAAATATGGAATCTTATTTTCAGACAGGTTTACTTTTTTATAATTCAAGTTGGGATCCTGCTATCCCTTTTGAAATTGCACTTTATCCCTTGCCTAATTCAACAGGCTTTACAGCGCAGGCCTTTTACAACAATTTTATAAGTGCTGTTCAAACAAATTTGAGAGATTACAAAGACCTGTTCAGTGTTATGCTGCATGAAACTTATCATATTCTTTATGATGAACAGTCTCTGGAGATGAAAAATGAAATTGCTCAAAACTTTAAAAAAAATCCATCAAAATACAGCAATTACGCCTACCAATTATTAAATGAGGCATTGGCAACTGCTTTAGGAAACGGATATGTCTACGAGAGCCTAAATGGAAAGACAGAAACCGATGAGTGGTACAACAGCAAATACATAGATCTGATGGCAAAAAAAATATATCCACTGGTAAAAGAATATATTGCTCTGAAGAAACCTATGGATAAGAATTTTATTGATACCTACATCAGGCTTTATGAGGAAAGTTTTCCTGAGTGGATCAGTGAGCTTGATCATATCATGACTTACAGATATATATTGTCTGAGAATAAAACCGATTTTAATACGATACGCCAAATATATCCAGCCCGTTCAAGCGAGGAAACTGAGACCGAAATTTCTATGCTTAGTATTGAAAAAATGAAAAAAACATCTTTAACAAAGATTATTATTGTATCAAAAAATAATAATGAAAAACTTAAGTTAATTAAAAGCCAGTTCAAGGAATTAAAGCAATGGAAATATACACCTGACAAAGAGTTTCAGTACAAAATTCTTTTGGATGATAACAGCCAGCTTTTGATCATTAATCAACAAAAATCAAGTCTTCAAACTCTTTTTGCAAATTTCAAATAGAAGACTTTAAAACTAACAAAACATGCGCACCGAGGAACAAATCAAAGACTATATTGACAGCCAGCCTGAACCCAAACGTGAAGATATGCAAAAGCTGCATCACTTTATTCTGGACCTCATGCCGGCATGTAAGCTATGGTTTCTGGATGGTAAAAACAGTGAAAACAAAACAGTTTCCAACCCGAATATAGGCTATGGAGTTTATACCATTCAATATGCTGACGGAACAAACAAGGAGTTTTATCAAATTGGAATGAGTGCCAACACAACAGGAATTTCTGTCTATATTATGGGGATGAATGATAAGACCTACCTGTCTGAAAATTTTGGAGAAAAAATAGGCAAGGCAAGTGTGACCGGATATTGCATCAAATTCAAAGCTTTGAAAGACATCAACATTGAGGTACTTGGAGCTGCAATACGATATGGAGCTGAACAAAAACCTTAATTTTAAAAACTAATTTCCTAACAAAAGACGGAAAACACCATCCATTACAATGACAAAAAAACTTACTTTATTTTTTATTTTAGGACTATTAACGGTTCTTGGCGGATTGATTTTTGCCGTCGTTGCATTCAACAGCGTTTCTGCGGTAGATGGACTGGCAGGAATTTATGCATTATTCGGGCTGATTCCTGTGATAATAATCATTATATTGGACAGAATTTGTGTCTGGAAATTTGGATCTCAAAAAGTGAATAAAGTAGAGTTCTACATTGCCGGAATATTTATTTTACTTTTTATTCTTAACTGGATAAGACTACAACTTCAATAAAAAAACTAAATACCTTATGAACGTAAAAAAATTACTTAAAGCCGTAGGAATCACCTTGGGAATCATTGTATTATTTCTCATCGCCAGCAACTTTATATGGCTTAACGAAAGAGAAAATCTCCTTTACAAAATTCAGCAATATGCAACTTACAGCAAAGAAGACTGGAAAAACTACGAAACCAATGAAAAATTACTGGCTGAAAATCCTGTGAGTAGCAACCAAACGGATGTAGCAGCACCTGTGCTAGATTTTCATCCTTATGATGTTAATATGCTAACGCCAAGTGCCAAGGAAGAGGAATTGAAAAAGATTCAAAATGCACACTTTGAAAACCTAGTTCCTGCCAAAAACAAACCGTCTGATGATGAAGCCCAGGCTGCTTTAATACGACTAACAAAAGGTCAATTAACGGATGTGATCATCAATCAAAAATTGGATATAAAAATCGGAAAATGTTATGAAAATCCAAATACAGAGGGAAACTTCAACTGTGTAAGCTGTATGATCTTATTGTATAACAGGGATAAAAAAGATTGGCAGGAAGCTCCCGACGGAGATAACTTCTTGTCTAATTCTTATGATTTTTATCAGCCTTCTGAAGGAGATATCTGGGAAGCAAAAGATTTATCAATCATGATTCCTTATGATTATGATTTGATTAAAAAATATGAAAAAAAGTAGACTGGTTGTATTCAATCATTTTTATCTCATAATAATATAGTGAATAATGAAATGCAATAATGGGATATGATAAAAAGAAAGATAATCTATTGTTATAAAAAACACCATGCCAAACGCAGAAAAAACTATTGAAGAAATCAATGTATTTCTAGAAAAATCAATGTTGAAAACTTCCAAAACGACTAAAGAAGAAGTTATTAATTTTATTGAAGAAAAATGGAAAGAGGCTGATGATGAAAAATATAATAATTACACAGCCTATATTATAATTAACAGAATGATCCAGGAATATATCTGGAAAAAGGATTTCAACAATATGATGAGATGGCTTGAAATTTCGGATCTCCATAAAGCATCTCAGAACAATGCCCTTTATATCCGGAATTATTATGCAGGTCAATGCTGTCTGGAATGTGGCAATGAAGAAAAGGCTCTTGAGTATTTTAATTTGTGTTATGCAGAAAATCCTGATTATATTTTTTCCCGTGCTCCTTTCTGCTATGAATTTTTTAATAAACATCTTGAAAATCCCCGAGACTTATCTCAAACTGAAATTTGTGAATATGAATCCATTGACTACCCTCCACTCCAATTAGAATATTGGCAATCTTTTTTCGATGAAGAGGACGAAGAACTGAGCTACGAAATATTGGATGAAGATGATGACTATGCAGAAGAACCAACTCCAGAGCAGCAAAATGGCCTTGATTATCTACAGGAAAACCAGAAAATAATCTTGGAAAATATCCTGAATGAACTTTTGAAAAAATATAAAGAACTGCAAAAAATATATGATTATTCCGAAGAAGATAAGGTAGATTTTATGCCAGATTTAAAAGATAGTATAGGCTTTGCTCCTCTTTTATCTCCGAACTGTTTCTATATCACCTCTATGATTAAGGATAATTACCCCTACATTGGCATTAGCTTTTCCTGTTCTTGGGATAATGAACATGGTTTAGGAATAATGACCCATAAAGACAGGATAATTGAGATTGGAGGCGCAGATACTGCCTTTAGTAGTTGGGCCGCCGAAGAGGATCTATCTATTTAGAAAATTATTTATGCAACTAAAATATCACCATCTCCTCTCCCTCCTACTCCTACTTTTCATATGTTGTCAAGAAAAAATACAGGATGAAAATAAGTTTATCATTTATCAGGTTAATCCCCAAAAACAGAGCTTAAAGTTGTATTGGAAAAATGATAAAAATGAGATTCTGAAAAGTATCGATCACTTAAAGAATCAAGTAGAATCCAAAAACGAAAGGCTTGTATTTGCCATGAACGGCGGAATGTTTGAGCTGGATAATTCTCCGAAAGGCCTTTACATTGAGAATTCTAAAATATTGAAATCTATAGACACTCTGCAAGGTTCCGGAAACTTTTATCTTCAGCCTAATGGGATATTTTATGTAAACCAAAACAATCAGCCGGGAATTTCTGAAACAAAAAAATATATTCAAAATACAAGCATCAAGTACGCAACTCAATCCGGGCCAATGTTACTACTGAACGGAAAAATAAATCCAATTTTCCAAAAGGATTCTAAAAATCTGAATATCAGAAATGGAGTCGGAATTCTGGAAAATGGGGAAATTATTTTTGCCATGTCTAAAAAAGAGGTCAATTTCTATAGCCTCGCAGAGCTGTTCAAAGAAATGGGATGCAAAAATGCGCTGTATTTGGATGGATATGTTTCAAGAGCTTATCTTCCTGAGAAAAAATGGATTCAGAAAGATGGAAATTTCGGGGTCATCATAGGAGTTACAGAACCAAAATAAAGGTTGATGATCATTAAAAATTAAAATATCCTTATCTTTAAAACTCTCATTTAATACTCAATTATTTAGTACTTACCATGAAAAAAATAATAGTAGACCTAGCCACAACATTAGACGGATTTATTGAAGGTCCCAACGGAGAAATCGATTGGTGCATTATGGATGATGACATGGATTTTGATGGCTTTATTTCAGGTATTGATACTATTTTCTATGGAAGAGTGAGCTATGATGCATGGGGAAATTACCATCCCGACGAAAATGCTGACCCAAAAGAACATGACTTCTGGAAAACCATTCATGCAAAAAATAAATTTGTGTTTTCAAGCCAGAACCGCGAAGATGAAAATGCCACTTTTATCAATTCTGATCTTATAGAAAAAGTTTCAGAGATAAAAAAGAAAGGAGGAAAAGACATCTGGCTGTATGGAGGAGCAAGCCTTATCAAAAACTTTATTCAAAATAACTTGGTTGATATTTACAGAATATCTGTTCACCCAGTAGCTTTAGGAAAAGGGAAACCTCTTTTTGAAGATCTAAAGGAAAGATTAAATTTAAAGCTTGTTGAAACGAATGTTTTCAAATCCGGTGTTGTACAGCTTATTTACCATCCATAAAATACAAAGCTTAGATTATCTTATTTATTCCACAACTGAATATTTATCAATACACCTTAGGAAATGAATGTAAAACTGAACTCCATTATCCTGTACGTACAAAATATTGAACTGCTCAAAAACTTTTATGTTGAAAATTTCAATCTAAAAGTGATTGAGGAAGATCACATTTGGGTCCTTATGAGTGCCGGTGATATCAATATTGGACTTCATAAAATCGGAAATGAATATTTGGAAAAAATAGAAGCCGGATATCGGTTTGATAGCAATACCAAGCTCGTTTTTGAAATTAATGTGAATATTGAAGCTGCAAGAAATGAATTATTGTCAAGAAATATCCAGATGAGAGAAATCAAGACATTTGAAAATTATGATTTTTGGTTGTGTGACGGCACCGATCCAGAAGGCAATGTATTTCAATTAAAATATAGAAAATAATGCCTGTAACTATTGAAATAAAGAACAGTACGAACTGGCTACTCACTGTTGCCATGAGTATTGGATTAATACTATCTTCTTGCGTCATCGTTATTATTCTTCTTATTGGGCTTCTTCAGAATATTGATATTTCTGCTATTTTAAGCATCCTATCAATGGCTGGAGTTGCAATTGGATTTTTTATACTATTCCTGTACATCTGGCTATGGAATACCCTTGGGAGAACAGTATTTCATGTTGAAGCAGATGCTATTACGATAAGCTATAAAAATAAATTATTTGCAAAGCCAAAGACATTCTTGAAAAATGAGATTAAGGATATTCAGGCAATAGATTATAGCATAGAACATTATAAATATGGAGTCCGTTATCATTTTTCATGGACAGGAACTACCTATTCTGTTGTTTTGATAACTCAAGATTATGAAAAAAGATTAATCAACTGGATTACGGAAGACAAGGCCAATGAAATAGTAGACAAAGTAAAAAAAGCATGGCGCTAAATTTTTAAACATCTTTTACAGTTCTATTTTATTTAATTTTAATTATTGCCATATCTACTTATAGTTCAGATCAATCCAATAAAAATTTTCATAATTCTTCTTTACAATTAAAAAACTACCCTTAATAGATGCATAATCCAGTCAGAAGAAACAGAAATATAGGAACTGAAAAGCAAGGTTATGGACAAAATAACAAGTTAAAAATATCTTCACCTTATGGAAGTTTAAAATCATTTCACGAACAGCTTACCATTTATCGAACAGAAATCTGGACAATAAATAATCATGAATTTGTATTTATTGTTGAAGAAACACGCAAGCATTCTATCCACTCTTGCTCCATCAGTGACATAAAAAAAATAATAGAACAAATTCCTACAGAAGACTATGGAGAATTACGGTTCATTATTTTAAGACAGCCAAAACGAAAGGAGGAAATACTATCTCCTGTTTGGGGAAGATTAATTTACAGTTATGAATTCGAAGATGAATACTACCCTGCTATAATTTTAGATGCAATTGACCTGGAAAAGAAATTATTATGGCCAAAAAAGCAAACTATTGAAGATCAAAAAGAATTCGAAAGACTGAAAACAGATGGCCATATCTTTACTGAAACAAAAAGAAACTTTATAGCTGAATTTAAACCTGACCTAGTAAGAAACACCCAGCTTTACAGAACTTTACCTCACGAATTTGGGCATTATGTTCATTATTTAGAAGTAGTAGAACGTCCTGAAAATGATGATGAGAACGATGAAGAGAAAGAAAGAAGGTTGGATTTTTATTTTAATATTCCTAAGAGTGAAAAGGAAAAATTTGCACATACCTATGCAGAAAAACTTAAAAGCAAATTAATCTCTGAAAATAGGATACCTTTTTGAAGTCATCCAAGTAAAAGAAAAAATTAACTTAGAAAACAAATTGACTTTTTTTGAAAACAATCTGTAATACTATTTCATTTACAATTGTCTTACTTAAAAAAATACATGAAATCTATTTTAACCTGCCTTATTTTACTAGTGGCCGTTAATCCTTTTTTATCTCAGAAAACCAAGCAATTAGAACAATTATTAGCTAATTATGATAAAGCCGGACAATTCAGCGGGTCCGTGCTCGTTGCTGAAAAAGGAAAAATTATTTTCGAAAAAAGCTATGGGTATAGAAATGGGCCTAAAAAAGAAAAAAATACCAATAATAGTCTTTATAGAATCTACTCTACTACAAAAATGTTTACAGCAACAGTTATTCTCAAGCTGGAAGAACAGGGAAAACTGTCTATAAATGATAAACTATCCAAATATTATCCGGGCTTTCCAAAAGGAGACAGTATTACTGTTGCCAACTTACTTTCTCATACCGCGGGAATTCCCAGTGACGAAAATACTGACAACACGGTAGATGAAGCAACATTCATAAAGTATATTTCTGCAAAACCGTTGGATTTTTCGCCAGGTACAAAATGGAGTTATTCTAATTCCGGATATTATATCCTTGGATATATCATCAAAAAGGTAACAGGTTTAGATTATGATAAAGCTATAGAAAACTACATCCTTAAACCTTTACAGATGAACAATAGCGGCTTTAATTTTAATGCTTTAAACCATGAAAACAAGGCTTTAGGATATGAGTTTTTATCTGAGAATACTTCCAACGAAGCGCTTCGTTTTAAAACCGATCATCCTTTTGCTGCAGGAGCTATGTATTCTACTGTTGAAGATCTTTTCAAATTCAATGAGAGCCTGAAAAATTATAAGATTCTGAAAAAAGAAACTATTGAAAAAATGTTTACCCCTTATCTTAATGATCATTATGGACTGGGGACTGACAGCTCCACCGTATTTGGTAAAAAGAAAGCGGGACATGATGGTGGCGGGCCTGGCTACCGAAGCAGATATTATAGGGTTTTGGAAGATGACATTTGCGTTATTGTAATTTCTAATTCTGAATTATCCCATACAGATGCCATTATCCCAAAGATAGAAAGCATATTATACAACAAGCCTTACACTACAGTAGCAGCTAAGATAAATCCGCAGGACTTAAAAAAACTGGAGGGAATATATACTGCTGAAGATACCTACTTCAATGTAACAGTGGTAGACGGGCTGGTTATCTTTAAGGAAAAAAATTATCCAAGATGTTCATTATTCCCTATTACCAATACTTCATTTCAATTGTATGACAAGATTTTTTTTACATTTAAGCCCGATGAAACAGGGAAAATAAATTCACTTACTGTTCAATTTCGAGACGGCAGTGTAAAAACAGGGAAGAGAGAAATGAAAAGTATCCGTTGGGGAATTATCGGAAACGCAACCCCTGCCGGTTGGGGTGAAAATGATATTCCATTGCAGAATGATCCCAAAAATCCGGACATTTATTTTCTTAAAAACTATCAGCTAAATAAAGGCGGGTTAAAATTCAGACAAAATAATGATTGGGGTTACAACCTTGGTTTAAATAACGATGGTAAAAGCATTGCCCTTGATGCCTATGATTTCCCCATAGAAGAAAATGGGATTTATGATATTGTCCTTGACATGTCTAATAAAATGAAACCTACTTACAGCATTAAGAAATCTGTGAAGTAAAACCTGATATTCAAACAATACAAAAAACATCCCTTGAAAAATTGTTGTTTTTTGTATTGTCTTTTTTATTAATTTCGATGGTATTCTAATCGGCTATCTCACCCATAGTCAAATCGTTGGAAGCACAGATCACCATTAATAAATTGTATATGAAATATTTTTTCATTTATATTCTTTTCTTTTCAATAAACCAGCTTGTTTCAGGCCAAACCCAACAGGATTC
Organism: Chryseobacterium aurantiacum; assembly: GCF_003020585.1. Lineage (GTDB taxonomy): Bacteria > Bacteroidota > Bacteroidia > Flavobacteriales > Weeksellaceae > Chryseobacterium > Chryseobacterium aurantiacum. Next base: position 256,742 of record NZ_PXUE01000001.1, on the reverse strand, counting down.
ATTGGCTATAAAACAGGCGGCACTGGATTATATTGAATCACAGCATACCCCCAACACATCCAGAATGGAACGTGCTTTACACCCCAGAATGGTAAAAAGAACTTTCTGGAAAGACAAAGCCACAGGTAAAGATTATCTGCGTGAAACCAATGCTGAATCCATGATTTTACTTGCAGAAAGCTATAACAAAAACAAGGATAAATTTCCTGCTTCCCCAAGAAAAGAAGTCAAATTTCTTGATGTTTCTCAAAAAACAGCTTCGGTCAAATTAATTGCAGATGAATGGATTGATTATATGCATCTTGCCAAACTAAACGATACATGGAAGATTGTCAATGTTCTTTGGCAATACAATGATCCCCAGCGACAAACTAATTAAAATTAACCGCTATGCCTCATTTTATCATAGATTGTTCACAGGATATTCTCCTGCAAAAGACGCCTGAAGAAATCATGGATGCTGTATATAAAGTTGCAGATTCTACGGGTTTGTTTGCCATCAATGATATTAAAGTGCGGCTCCAACCCTATCAATATTACCAATTGGGTGACCAAAAGAAAAACTTCCTGCATGTTTTCGGATATATTATGGAGGGCCGTAGTACAGAACAAAAGGCCAGTCTATCCAGGCAGATTAGCATCCGGCTTACAGAATTATTGCAGGATATTTCCTTTCTATCTGTAAACATCAGTGAATTTGAAGCTGCCACCTACAGCAATAAGGCCCTCATTAATCCTGAAAATAGAGATCAGGATAGGCATTTTGGGCTTTAATTTTCTTTAAAACCAACACAAAACAATACAATGAGCTTAAAAACATTAATCAACAAAACCGTTCAGTACAATAATTGGGTGGTCAATAAATACATTGACTGGTTATCCACAAAATCTGATGAACAGCTTAATCAGGAAACCATCTCCAGCTTTCCTACCATTTTAAAAACCCTACATCATATTTGGCAGACCCAAGAATATTGGTGGAGTCATATTTCTGAAAACAACGACTTTGATTTTGCCAAAACAACTGCTGAAACCAGCAAAGAAGAAGTTTTTAGAAATATCAAAAGTAATTCGCAAAAGCTAATGGATTATGTGGAAAGCCTTTCTGAGGAAGATCTTACAAAAAATGTAAAGATAGAATCTCAATGGTTTCAGTGTGATTTTTCAAAATATGAATACATCCAACATGTTATTCTTCATGGGACCTATCACAGGGGGCAAATTGTAACCATGGGGAGAAATGTAGGAATAACGGATGCACCCATGACAGATTACAACTTCTGGAATATTTATAAGGATCAGAAATAAAATAAGTATTCTATTTTTTTAGGTTATTTATAATGTTCAATATTATGTGGATAACTTTTCCACACTCATCATTTCCTTACGAATAAAATGTGGATAACTTTTTTTAAACCACAAGAATTAAAAATAAATAAACTGATAATTAATACATTAAATTAAAACAAACAACCCATATAGTTTATCCACATTTATTTTTAAATTGTGGATAAATTATGTGAATAACTTTTTCATCATGATGATTACTTGTTGAAATTTAGTAATTTTCTCTACAGAAAACCAATCATCATGATATCTATAAAAAATCACAAGCCAGCACTATTCACCATTAAGCATATATTTATCATTTTATTTTCGTTCATTATTTTCAGTTGCAGCTCTCAGCATTCTGATAAATTTAAGGCTAAGGAAATTTACAAATCTGACAATTTAATTATTACTCAAATTTCTGAAAACTCGTTTGTCCATACCTCTTTTAAACAGACCAATGACTTCGGAAATGTCCCCTGCAATGGTCTCATCGTCACAAGCAAGCAGGAAGCAATCGTTTTTGACACTCCAACAAATGACAAAGATTCAGAAGAACTGATCCAATGGATCACCGGAACGCTCCATTCTAAGATCAACGCTGTTATTCCAACTCATTTTCATGACGACAGCATGGGCGGGTTGCAGGTATTTCATAATCATAATATCCCCTCGTATTCCTACTCTAAAACCATTGAACTTGGGAAGAAGAATAATTTTGTTGTTTCTAAAAACAGCTTTAATGATTTCATAACTTTAAAAGTAGGCAATGAAGAAGTGGTCGCCAAGTTTTTCGGAGAAGGACATACAAGAGACAATACTGTCGGTTATTTTCCAAGCGAAAATATTTTGTTCGGAGGATGCCTGTTAAAAGAATTAGAAGCCAGCAAAGGATATTTAGGAGACGCCAACGTTTCAACATGGTCCAACACTGTTGAAAAAGTAAAAAAGGAGTATCCGAATGTAAAAATTGTAATTCCGGGGCATGGGGAATATGGAGATAAAAAATTGCTTGACTATACCATTAAGCTATTTAAAGTTCAATAAAAAAAACAGCTCCTGATTGAGCTAAAAAACTAATCTAAAAATACGGAGCCATGCAAAACACTAAAATCTTTACCACAGCTTTTGCCAGTGTTTATCCACATTATATTCAAAAGGCAGAAAAAAAGGACGCACCCAATCAGAGGTTCACGAAATTATCTGCTGGCTTACCGGCTATGATGAACAGGGCCTGCAACAACAACTGGAACATAGAAATGATTTTAAAACTTTTTTCAACGAGGCTCCTCACATGAATCCCAATGTATCATTAATAAAGGGTGTGATTTGTGGATACAGAGTAGAAGACATTCAGGATGAACTAATGAGAAACATCCGCTATCTTGATAAATTGATAGATGAACTGGCCAAAGGAAAAAAAATGGAAAAGATATTGAGGGAATGATTTTAGCTATCCTCAATATTGTCTAAAAATTTTAAAATAGACTATTAAAAAAAACTTAAATGAAGAACGTACAAAGAGAAGACATTCAAATCCTTAACCGGCACAGCAATCTGACCGAAAAAGACATCTCCGAAATTCTTACCAACAATGTTTATAGCAGTAAAGATGCCTGGCAGAAATTTCTTCGGTTTTTTCTTATCAGTCTTGGAATTGGCTTTACAGTATCCGGCATTATTTTCTTCTTTGCCTACAACTGGGCAGAGCTGCCAAAATTTGCAAAATTAGGATTAACAGAAGCCCTTGTAATTGCTACTACCGGACTGGTTTTATTACCCAAAATCAACATTACCATCCGGAATATTATTCTCACCGGAGCCTCGGCCCTTGTGGGAGTTTTATTTGCCGTATTTGGACAAATCTATCAAACCGGAGCCGATGCCTATGATTTCTTCCTGGCTTGGACAATTTTTATAACACTATGGGTGCTCATCTCGGATTTTGCTCCTTTGTGGCTTCTTTATGTAGCCTTAGTTAATACCACTCTGGTTTTATATTCACAACAAGTGGTAAAAGACTGGGATACCATGGTCCTCAATCTCTTACTTTTTGCGCTGAATACCGTTATATTGATAGGCTCCCTTCTTTTTTCTCACTATAAAAAAACAGTCAGTGTTCCCAATTGGTTTACTAATATTCTGTCTCTGGCCATTGTAAGCATATCTACTTTCGGGATCTCTATAGGAATTATGGATAGAGATGAAACATCATTATATCTTTTATGCTTACTGAGTGCCTGCGTATATGCCTTGGGAATCTGGTATGGTTTTAAAACAAAAAACAGCTTTTATTTTGCCATCATTCCACTTAGTATTGTCATTATTATTTGCTCTTTACTTTTCCGGACAGGAGATAATGAAATTGTATTTCTATTGGTATGCCTTTTTGTTATTGTGAGCATTACTTTCATTATTAAAAATCTGATGGACCTTCAAAAAAAATGGAAAAATGAGAAATAAAGAAAATATAAAAAATTTACTGGACGATCTTCGTGCCGCAAGCAGTAAAGAAATTCATTTTGATGAAGAAGCCATTATTGCAGCCTATCAGGAAAAAAGCACCAACCACCAGTCATTATCCATCAAAATACTCTCTATTTTCGGAGGGGTAATGGCGTGTCTTGCGTTTTTAGGTTTTATTTTTATAGCACAAATCTTCGATTCTAAAATAGGACTCATTATACTGGGAGGCATCTGTATTGCAGGGTCTGGCTTTATCAGCAGGTTATCCGACAAAACCATCATGGATACTCTGAGTGTTACCTTTTTTATTACAGGATTTACCCTTCTGGGTTTTGGTATTTCCAAGGATGAAAATATCGTCTATATTGTGTTTATCCTCTTGTCATTATGTACCCTATTTTTCGTACAAACCTATATTCTTTCCTTTATTTCAGTTTTGATTATCAACGGATGTATTATAGCATTTGCTGCAGACAACAATATGTACAGCCTACCTTATATCATTATGGCACTGCAGGTTATCGCCATCACTTTTCTTTTTCTACAGGAAGCAAAGATCATAACAAGGAACAGGACTTTCTCTAAGCTGTATGATCCGGTTAGAACAGGAATGGTATTTTCATTCTTATCTACACTTGCATTTTTGAGTATGGAACCCCTTGTTGCTGTACCTGTTTTTTACAATTATATCACCTCTATCGTGATCGTTTTAGCCATCCTTTATGTGGTAACCCTTTTATTCAAAACTCTGCATATTACCAATACAACACACAAGGGCATTGTTTATGTTCTTACTGTTTTACTTCTATTACCCACCTTGTTAACACCTACTATATCAGGAGCCATGCTTATTATTCTGTTAAGCTTTTTTGTTAATTACAGAACCGGATTTGCTGTAGCCATTATTGCCTTAGTTTACTTTATTGGAAAGTTTTACTATGACCTTCACTTTACATTGCTAACCAAATCAATACTCTTATTCGTGTCCGGAGTTATTTTTCTGGCAATTTATTTCTTCACCCACAAAAAACTGACAACAGATGACAAAGTATAAATGGATAATCATACTCTTAAACCTGGTTTTGTTACTGGTATATTTCAACTATTCGGTAGCAGAAAAAGAGACATTATTAAAGGAAGGGCAACCCATTTTATTAAAACTAGCCCCCGTTGATCCCCGCTCATTAATGCAGGGTGACTATATGAGTCTGAGATATGATATTTCAAGAAATATAGACGCAGAAAAGATTCCCAAACGAGGCTATTGTGTTGTAACACTAGATACAAAGGGCATTGCCCGGGCAGTAAGGTTTCAAAAAGATCCAATACCTCTGAAAGCAGGAGAACATTTGATTAAATATTCTTCTCCTAATCAGTGGAACATTAATATTGGTGCCGAATCTTTCTTTTTTCAGGAAGGGCATGCCAAAAAATATGAAAAAGCAGCCTATGGCGGCATAAAAACTGATAAAGACGGAAATAGTTTATTAATAGGACTTTATAATGAACAATTACAACAAATTAAGTAGAACAGAACCGTTTTTTCTTTAAAATTCAAAACCTATGCAACTGAATGATTAAAAGTCACCTGCATAGTTTTTTTTGTATCCATTGATAAAAAAAATCAAAGAATTGTACTCATTTCAAAAAACTTCCCGAAATTAGCGGCCTGTGCATTAAATTTATTCAATGAAATAAAAATTTAAATTAAAACATACAGCAAAACTTAGTATAAGTTTTCTTCGGGGCAGGGTGAAATTCCCTACCGGCGGTTACAGTCCGCGACTCCTTTCTTTTGAGAGGACTGATTTGGTGAAATTCCAAAACCGACAGTTAAAGTCTGGATGGGAGAAGAAAATGAAACGAACAGTAAGATTCCTTACGGATTCTTGTTGTGACGTATTTCATTTCCATGTACCGAAGACTATTTTAACTTTTAAAAGTAAAATAACATGGAAAAATTATTAGAACAATTCGGAGCAACCTCCAAAGAACGTGTAGAAAAGGCACTTTCAACATTACAACAGGGAAAAGGTATTCTTTTAGTAGATGATGAAAACCGTGAAAACGAAGGTGACATCATCTTTCCCGCATCCACTATTACAGAACAGGACATGGCACTTTTGATCCGCGAATGCAGCGGCATCGTTTGTTTATGCATTTCTGAGGAAAAAAGTAAACACCTCAACCTGCGTCCAATGGTGGAAAACAACAATTCAAAAAATCAAACTGCATTTACCATTACAATCGAAGCCAGAGAAGGAGTAGAATCCGGTGTTTCAGCTAAAGATCGTGTAACAACCATCAGAACGGCAATAGCAGCCAATGCTCAGGCAGAACATATTGCAAGCCCTGGGCATGTTTTTCCTTTGATCGCCAAAAAAGGAGGAGTCTTTGAAAGACGTGGTCATACCGAAGGGAGTGTAGATCTTGTGAAAATGGCAGACCTTGGTGATGATGCCGTACTTTGTGAGCTTACCAATGAGGATGGTTCCATGGCAAGACTTCCGGAAATTGTAGATTTTGCAATCAAAAAAGGGATGAGCGTCGTTACCATTGAAGATATTCATGCTTACCGCAAAATGATCATGAGCAACTAAACTTATATATTTAATGCACAGAACAACCGTCCGAAGTTATCGGGCGGTTTTTTTAGATATTTCATTGAAAGTAAATTATATTAAAATACAATAACTGTTTTTAACTATATTTAACAAAAAATTGACATGAAAAAATCTATACTCTTTTTACTGGGAACTTCAGCTGTTCTTTCCGCACAGATTACCCTTACAAAAGCTTCTCACGATCCTGTTATCAGTGATGTCGTTAACAACAATTTGATAACCGGAACGGTAGATAACTCTGCCACAGGACCTAATGTTACATTTTCTAATGGTAGCCTTGTCATGGGAAGTGCTTCACAAACCAATTACTTAGCTCCAATATCTTCTGAAATTACTACATTTCCTGGATCAAACCTTAAAATGATAGATGGGGCAACAACAATCTTTTATAAAGCATCGGCTACAAAACTTGAAATTACCGGAATTGTAAATCCTCAAGCTACTTTGAATTTCACACTGGATAATGGAACCTATATTACCTATCCCACAGCTTACAACACTCCACAAAATGACACTGCTAAAGGAACATTTTCTTCATCTGTAGCCAACGGGTTATTCAATGGTACACTAAATACCGTCGCTGATGCCTACGGAACATTGATGGTAGGCGGACATACTTATAGCAATGTTCTCAGAGTAAAATTTACACAGAACTTTAACCTATACTCACCTATCGATCTAACCTATTCTAACCCCATAGGAACCGTAACCAATACTGCTTATTCTTATTATGACGCCACCCACAGATATCCACTGCTAAGTTCTACCAATGGAAATATCACCGTTACATTATTAGGAATCAATCAGTCTACGTCAAGCGCACAAGCTTTGAGTGAGACGTTTCTGGCAGTAAGCAATGTGATTAAAAAAGAAAACTTAATTGTATACCCTAATCCTGCACAGGATTTTATCGGGTTTAAGGGAAATACCGACAATTATTCTACAGCAAAAATCTATAGCCTCGATGGTCAACTTATCAAGACATCAGACATAAAATCCGGAAATATTTCGGTTTCTGATCTTCCTCCGGCTTCCTACTTCATTGAAGTAAGCGGGAAAAGTTCTGAAGCAAAGAAAAACACGAAATTCATCAAGAAATAACAATAAAAAATCCTCGTTCAAAAGTAAAGAACGGGGATTTTTTCTATTAAGGAATATATTGATTTAAAAAGTAGCAGCCGGCGCTGTTTCATTATTCAGTTTTCTCTGAATTTCAGTTTTCTTTCCTTTGGAAAAATCATAGCTTATTCCTAATACAAACATTGATTTATTATTCATGATTTGGGTATGAACTTTATAATCAACCAAGCTTTCCGGTAGACTTTTCGTTTTATATTCAGATGGCATTCCCATCCAGTACATTCCGGTAGAAAGCGTCCAGTTTTTGTGCTTGTAGCTCACAAAAATATTATTCTGATTCTCATTGGTATTAAGAAAAGCTCCGTTAAGATTATACGTTGGAATATTGAACTGATACTGAAGTGAAAAAGCTTTATATTCCGAAGACAGCACAAAATAGTTCCCCAGATAATCATTCTTGATTAAAGCTCCCTTGCTTGTTCTCACGGTTTCAGAAGTAGGTACCAATACGGCTTTTATAACAAGCAGGCTGTTTCCAAAGGGTTTATAAGAACCTGTAAGCTGTACTCCATATCTTTGTCCGCTTTTCCCGTTTTCATAAGTCAATGCATAACCTCCCAATTCATTATCTTGAATATAATATTGATTGATTACCCGATCTGTATAGCGATAAAATAAAGCAGCATTGAAATCAAAATATTTATTATTAAAAGAATACGTCAGATTATTGGAAAAGACCTGCTGCGACTTCAGAAAAGGATTACCTCTTTGCACAATATTAGGAGCCAATTGTACCACATTACTACTCAACGCATTACTTACCGGGCTTACCGGACTATAGCTTCCCGTAAAGCGAATGCTCTGATTATTTTTCACCTGATACCCTAAAACAACTTTGGGAGTAAAGCTCCACTCATCGAAAACATTTTCAGCACTCTTATTATGGATATTGGTAAGACCCGCTCCTACTCGGTAACTGAATTGATTTATTTTTCCTGAAAACTCCGTATAAAAATATTGCTCCAAATAAGTAACGCTATATTGAGAATAGCCTGCAAGATTATTCAGGTCATTGGAAATAGAAGATCTAGAAATACGATATCCTGATGACAATTTTCCACTTTTAAAATCATGAACATGAGCAAGCTCTCCTACTATACTTGTTTGTTTTGCTTTCAGCATCATATCATTATCATATACAGAAATCCCGGAACCTACGATCCATTCTTTAGCTGTTTCTGAAGTATTGGTCGTGTAATGCGACCCCACCAGATTAATACTCAGTTCATCTTTTTCACCGATCTTTTTAGAATAATACAAATCTAATTTAGGGATCACATAATCTGATCCATTATTTTTAAACATCGCATGTGATTCACTAAAATTATCTTCCGAGAAAATACTTTGCCCAACTCCTTTTGAAAATCTACTGAAAATATCCATGTTTAATTTTGCCTGAAAAGCATAATTATCCGGAACAAGCCTCGTATAACGTAATGCTATATTCTGAAAAGTATAACCAAAATGATCTTTCCTGTTCTCATCAGAACGGTAATGATTACCATTCAGTTGATAATCGTAGATGCTGTTTACACGTCTGTCATTGTAATCTCTAATATTTAGGGAATATTCTAGTCCGAAATTATTTTTCCCTTTGGTATAATTGGCATAAGCAGAACCATTAACAAACCCTGTATCTAAAGCAGAAAATACATCAGCACCAAAAACATATCCTGTCTCTGTAGATCTTGTCAGAATATTGATCACTGTATCTGCCCTCGTAGACCATCTTGCCGGCGGAATATCATAATATTCCACTTTTACCACTTCAGCAGGCGCCACACTGCGAACCTGTAAGTCTGTTGCCTCTACTCCATTGATTAAAAATAAGGTAGTTCCTCCCTTGGTACTGGTTATTGTATTCGAAACAGGATCCAGCTGTAGCTCGGGAAGTGTGCGGAGTAAATCTTTTGCATAGCGTGCTCTTTCCAAAGCTTCTTTATCAAAGGTATAAACAGCTTTATCAGCAAACTGTTTTTTTCTTTGTGATTTTAAAACAACCTCCTGAATTTCCTTTGTAGCCACAGCATCTGTAGAGTCATTTTTCTTTTCCTGTGCAAATATGAATGTTCCACAAAGAAGGCATAGGGTATATATCGTTTTTTTCATATCAGAAATGGAATTATACTTTTAGGACAATCAATTACTGATGTATATTACATTTATCCCTTTCTGACATTTAAAAAAATTCATTTTTTTTATTAAAATTCAAATTATTATGTTAAATTCATATTGCTTTTTGCTGTACTTTTTAACATCACAAAATATATTGCTATGAAAAAATTAGTCATGCTGCTTCCAATCTTATTGTTTTCTACAATAAGTGCACAGGAAATTGAAAACAGCTCTGCAGAAAAGATGAATATCATCAAGACCAACGTTACTGCTTATGCGTTCAGAAATATTAATCTCACCTATGAAAGAGCGATCAACCAGTGGTTTTCTGTAAATGTAGGCTTCGGAACAATGCCCGAGGGAAAAGTACCTTTCATCAACGCTTTTTTGAAAGATGAGGATGAAAAAAGATTTCAGAACCTTAGAGTAAAAGCCACTAATTTTACGATAGAACCCAGATTTTATATTGGAAAAGGATATGGAAAAGGATTTTATTTTGCACCTTACTATCGCTATTCTGATGTTTCATCCAACACTTTTGATTTTTATTATGACTATAATGGTCCTGGGAATGTCACCTATCAAATCCCTCTTAAAGGCCAAGGGGACACCAATGGAAACAGCGGAGGCCTGATGGTGGGAGTACAGTTTTTCCTTACCAGAAGCCAAAATCTTGTACTCGATTTCTGGATTGCCGGAGCTCACTACGGAAGTGGAAAAGGTGATTTTACAATGACCAGTGATTACGTTTTGACTCCCGATATGCAGGAGCAGCTCAAAAAAGAGATAGAGAATCTGGATATTCCATTTGTAAAATATACCGTAGAAACCAATGCCAATGGTGCCAAAATAAAAGTAGACGGTCCTTGGGCTGGTTTCAGAAGCGGACTTTCCTTAGGATATAGATTTTAAAAATTACAACCTTATCATATTAAACCGTTCTTTTCCAGAATGGTTTATTTTTTTCTAAAATTTGTATTTTAGATGCCGTTATTACAAAATTTTCGGGAAAATAATACATATGAATTCATCCTCTATTACCACCAGTCAAAGAATTAAAGCCATTATAGGCGGTTCCATCGGAAATCTTGTAGAATGGTATGATTGGTATGCCTATGCAGCCTTTGCCATTTATTTTTCTCACTCCTTTTTTCCGGATTCAGACCTCAATGCACAGTTGATGAATACTGCAGGTATATTCGCTGTTGGTTTTCTTATGAGACCTATTGGCGGATGGATGTTTGGAAGTATTGCGGATAAGATTGGAAGAAAAAGAGCGATGACGCTTTCCGTCCTGTTGATGTCTTTTGGTTCATTGCTTATTGCCCTTACACCCACCTATCAATCAATAGGAATTTTGGCACCGGCATTATTGCTCCTTGCCAGATTACTTCAGGGGCTGAGTGTAGGTGGTGAATATGGAGTTTCTGCCACTTACCTCAGCGAAATGGCAACCCAGGACAGACGAGGATTTTATTCCAGCTTTCAATATGTAACATTAATTGGCGGACAGCTTATTGCACTGGGAATTCAGCTTATTTTACAAAAATTATTACTGACTGAAGCCCAGCTGGAAGATTGGGGATGGAGAATTCCCTTTGTAATAGGAGCAATGCTTTCCATTATTGCATTGTATCTTCGGGCCAATCTTCATGAGACAGAAGCCTTTGAAAACAAGAAAAAAGTGAATGATGAGAAAAAAGGCACTGTAAAAGAACTTCTGAAGCACCCTAGAGCTTTACTTACTGTTGTAGGCTTAACATTGGGTGGTACTCTTGCTTTTTATACGTATACCACCTACATGCAGAAATTTTTGGTGAATACCGTTCATCTTACCAAGGAAGAATCTACCTTAATTTCATTTATATCTTTATTTATATTCGCCTGCCTTCAGCCTGTTTTTGGAGGATTATCTGATAAAATAGGAAGACGTCCTCTTCTTTTAGGCTTTGGTATTCTTGGAACATTATGTACAGTTCCGCTTTTGACGGCACTTAGCACTACAACCTCAATGTGGAGTGCATTTTTCCTCATTATGGCTGCATTAATTATTGTAAGTGGCTACACTTCCATTAATGCTGTGGTAAAGGCTGAGCTTTTCCCATCCGAGATCCGTGCTTTGGGGGTAGGACTTCCCTATGCCATTACGGTAGCTGTTTTTGGAGGAACTGCAGAATATATTGCCCTTTGGTTTAAAAAAATTGGTTCTGAAGAATACTTCTATTGGTACATTACAGGTTGTATCTTATTTTCTCTTGTAGTATATATCGGAATGAAAGACACCAAAAAAACCTCAACACTGGATAAAGATTAGATGATTAATCCTATAAAAAGTGAGCGCCGCAGATTTTCTGCGGCGCTCATTATATTTTAATGATAAGCTTGTTTAAATTTCTCTATCATACTGTCCAGATTATGACGTTGGACATACACACTCTTTACCTCTTCATACCTTGGAGATTTGTAGAAAACCTCATGAAAGTCCATACTTCCATTTCCTACTTTTACAACTTTCTGTACTTCGATATTCAACTTCTTCAATTCGTCTTTAAAGACTTTAAATTCATCTTGGATGTTATTGCTCATTTATATTTTTGGATTTAATTAAAAAACTACTATTCACATTGGGCACCCTCCCAACACTAGGGGTAGTGTCCCAAATTCCGAATAAAGTTAGTAAATTTATTGACACAAAGTAACACTTTGTTAATATTTTATTGTTTTTTTTGCAAATATCAAGTCGATATAATTCGATTAATACATATTCCGTATTTTTAACATGTCAAAAATTGATAATAACGTCATACAAACCATGAATATTAAAGTATTTTTTTCTTTATTCTTTTTAATTCTGCTTCCTTTCTTTCATGCTCAAAAAATGGAATTGAAGGCTCCTGATTATTTTCTGATTCAAAAAAATATTGAGGATAAAAATTCAGAATACTATTATCCGAACCTTTTAAAAAGATTAAAACAGAATGATCCGAGTCTTACCAACAATCACTACAGCCATCTTTATTTCGGTTATACCTTCCAAAAAGAATATCAGCCGTATAAAATTGGTAAGAAAGCGGAAGAGGTTGCCAAGTATTATCGTGGGGAGGGTATTTCGCAAAAAGATCTTTCTAAAGGAATTCAGCTTTTTCTGGATGTTTTGGAGGAAAATCCACTGGATCTACGGGCAATGAATTATCTTGCTCATTTATATCATTTAAGTAATGATGATGCCACAGCAGAAAAAATTGCCGGAAATTTCCATGGATTATTAAATGCAATTCTTACCTCCGGGGATGGTCTGAAATGTGAGACAGGCTTTCATGTGATTTCTGTTACGGATGAGTATGTCCTTTTAAACAGATTTCAAATGGAAACCCAAGCACAAAGCCACACTGGCAAATGTGATTATCAGGAATTTGAAAAAGGTAAGTATAAAATTTCGGGATTCTATTTTGACATCAGTAGATTCTACGGAAGAATATTAGATTAATAATCTTCTGTTTTTCATCATTTTTTTATCATTAAAAACAATGATCAATTTTTATAAAAATAAATTTCATGTAATTTTCCCCTAACAATAAGGGTTTCTAAGAAGTAGAAATGTTTTTTCAAAAAATAAATAAATTTGAGTGTAACATTTTTTCAAGGTTCGTCTCTAAAAGGCAAATAAACTTTAAAACTTTAGAAATCATGAAAAAATTCACGTTCCTTCTTATTATCATGCTATTTTTTGCTGCGGTATGCAATGTTTTTGGTCAGAAAAAAACATATCCGTTTGAAGTAAAGAAAACCGGAAAAGGAAAACAATCTTTACTATTTATTCCTGGATTTGCCTCTTCAGGAGATGTATGGAATGAAACAACAGCTAAGTTTGAAAAAGATTTCACCTGTTATACTTTAACAATGGCTGGATTTGCTGGAGCAAAGCCAGATACGGACCCTACCTTTAAAGACTGGGAAAAAGGAATTGCTGCTTATATAAAAGAGAACAACATTCAAAAGCCTGTTATTATTGGACACAGTATGGGTGGCGGCCTTGCCCTGGCCATTGCAGCAGACTATCCGGATCTTGTGGGTAAAATTGTTATTGTGGATACTTTACCCTGTCTGGCTGCTATTTCCAACCCTGCTTTTACTTCCAGGGAAAATAATGACTGCTCGGCGATGATTAATACCTTCACAGCGATGTCTGATGAACAGTTCAAAAAAATGCAGATTCAGTCTATTCCGCGTCTTCTCGCAGATACTTCTATGCAGAACACGGTGATTGACTGGAGCATGAAGTCTGACAGGAAAACTTTTGCAAAAATGTTCTGTGATTTCTCCAATACAGATCTTAGAGAAACCATAAAAAATATCCAATGCCCTTCCCTTATTCTGCTTGAAGCCTATTTTGTTTCGATGAAACCAGCCATTGAAGCACAATATAAAAATCTTAAAAATGCCAATTTTCAATATTCCACAAAAGGCTTGCACTTCATTATGTATGATGATAAAGAGTGGTATTTTAACCAGTTAAATAATTTTTTATCTTCGAAATAATGGTATTTGAGGATATATACGAACTCTACTGGCAGAAAATATTCCGTTTGTGCATGGGATATGTAAATGATACTGAACTGGCTCAGGATCTGGCCCAGGAAACCTTTATCATTGTATGGCAGCAACTCCCAAAATTCAGGAATGAATCCAGTATTGGAACATGGATATTCAGAATCGCTTCCAACAACTGCCTCCGACAGATTGAAAAGGAAAAAAGGTTTGCTAAAACAGATCTCCCGATCAATTTGGAAGAGAAAAAGCAGGAATCAATGGAGCCCCAGATACAAATGCTTTATCAGTTTATTTCTGAACTGCCGGAAACAGACAGAATTATCATTTCTCTGGAACTGGAAGAGGTAAAACAGTCTGAAATTGCTCATATCGTGGGACTTTCAGAATCCAACATACGGGTAAAGATTCATAGGATAAAAGAAAAATTAACGCAAAAGTTTAAAGAAAATGGCTACTAATATAGATTTCAAAAATATATGGAAGCAACAGACTTCCAACAAGCCCAATATGGAAGAGCTGTTGGGTAAGCTGAAAAAATTCAAGAATGAGAATCTGCGTAAACTTATTCTAACCAATATTTTACTGATTTCAACATGTTTGGGTATTGCTTTCATCTGGTATCATTATCAACCTCAGCTGGCTACAACTAAAATTGGGATTGTACTTGTTATTCTTGCAATGATTATTTTCTTACTTGCCTACAATAAGCTGTTTATGATCTTTTATAAGATCGATAATACTCAATCCAACAGTGATTATCTTCAAAATCTTTATCTGGTGAAGAATAAGCAGAAATTCATGCAAAACACAATGCTCAACCTATATTTCATCATGTTGCTTCTGGGAATTTGTCTGTACATGTATGAGTATGCCTCAAGAATGAAGTTGACTTACGGGATACTGGCTTATGGATTAACGTTTATCTGGATAGGAATCAATTGGTTTTATCTGAGACCAAAAACAATCAAAAAGCAACAATCGAAAATTGACGGATTAATTAATAAATTTGAAGAAATCAATAATCAGTTAAAAGAATGACAAGCTCTTCCGAAAATAAAAAGCACTGGGAAAATGTATATGAAACCAAGAACCCGGATCAGGTAAGCTGGACTCAGGAAAAACCTAATACTTCTCTTGAACTTATCCGTTCTTTTGGATTGGATAAAGGGGCAAAAATCATAGATATTGGCGGTGGAGACAGCAACCTTGTTGATTATCTGCTTGAAGAAGGCTATGAAAATATCACTGTCTTGGATATTTCTGCCAAGGCGTTGGAAAAAGCAAAGGAAAGGCTTGGAAGCTCAGCCAATACAATCAAATGGATTGCTACAGACATCACCACATTTGAGCCTACAGAAACCTACGATATCTGGCATGACAGGGCTGCCTTTCATTTTCTGACTACTCCAGAACAGGTTTCAAAATATATAGATATTGCAGAAAAAAATATAAAAGGTTTTATGGTTTTAGGAACATTTTCTAAAAACGGACCTACAAAGTGCAGCGGACTGGATATTCAACAATATGACGAGTTATCACTGACTGAAAAATTTGAAGCAGGATTTGAAAAAATAACCTGCATTACTGAAGATCATAAAACTCCTTTCGGAACTACCCAAAATTTTGTTTTCTGCACCTTTAAGAAGCCTTAGTTCTTTTATAGAATTTTTGATTTATCTTTAATAATGAAAAAACATTCAATATAAAAACTATGAAAAAACTATTATTTCTTTGTATTGCAGGGGCTTTGTCATCAAATTTTTATTCACAGAAGGTAGAATTTGAAGTATGCGGAACAGATGAATTAATGAAAAAACATTACGCAAGGTTCCCGGAACAGAAGGTGCAGGACGATGCTTTTAATCTGGAATTATCCCGAATGATCAAAAGTGGAAAGGTAGCCTCCAGACTCAATCAAAATCAAGTGTATGAAATTCCGATTGTTGTACACGTTGTAGGTGATGGAAGTGCAATTGGGACCGTTAATAATAAATCTGATGCAGATATTATTGCATGGGTTAATTATACCAACGGTGTTTTTGCAGGAAGTGCCTCCAGTGGAATGTCTTCTACAAGCTCTATCTTGCCCGTAAAGTTTGTTTTTGCCAAAATAAATCCCAGTTGTAATGCTACCAATGGAATCAACAGAATCAATGCTTCTCATCTTCCAAAATATGTAAGCGGAGGAGTGAATGATGATAATACGACTAATGCTGTACCGGCAACAGAGATTACAGCCTTGGGCTTATGGGATACCAGCAAATACTATAATATTTATGTTGTCAAAAAGCTAACCTCTAATGTTGGAGCGCTGAACGGCTATGCTTACTATCCGGGCGGGAGCAATGATTATTCTTTCATGTCTACCTCTGCCTCCTCTGTTAATGCCCAGACCCTAGCCCATGAATTTGGGCATGCTTTGGGACTTAGACACACCCATGAAGGATATAATACAAGTACCGGAGCCTGTCCCGTAAATAACGACTGTACTCTGGAGGGAGATCTTGTTTGTGATACCGAACCTATGAAAAGCCTCTATCACTCTTCTGTTCCTCAGAATTGCCAGGTAGGACAAATTAATCCATGTACCAGCCAAACCTATGCAGGTGGAGAAAAAAATGTAATGGCTTATACCTATTGCTTCAGAGATTTATTCACACAAGGGCAAGCAGACAGAGCAACTGCACAGCTTCTTCAGTACAGACAATCTTTAATCAACTCTCCTGTAGCCTCGGCAACGGCAATCAATAACAATGTATCTCTTACGAATGCATGTGCGCCAACATCCATAACCAATCCGGGAGGGTTTAACATTGGGATTACCTCTGTAAAGTTTGGCAGCATCAATAATTCTTCCAATAATTATAAGCAGGCTTCAAATAATTTTTATGAAAATTTTACGGGCAACTACTGCTTTGGAGTAAGCAAAACGACTATTCCGCAAAATACAGCAACTACAATTACTGTAGCTCCGGGAACGAGCAACTCACATATTATAAAAGCCTACATTGATTATAATAATGATGGCCAGTTTAATGAATCTACAGAATTGATACTTAATCAGAGTGGGATAAGCAATGGAGCATTTGCAACAGCTTCTGTCACTCCTCCATCCGGAGCTGTAACCAATACTCCTTTAAGAATGAGAGTAATCGGGGATTTTAACGGAACAGCCATCACTGCCTGCTCTACTCCGAAGTATGGACAAGTAGAAGATTATTCTGTAATTATTGAGCCTCAGACTTCATTATCTATACAAAACAGTCTGAAAAAAGATAACGCATTCATTACTAAAGATGAAAATTCTGTATATGTAAAAAGTGATTCTAAAATCTCAACACTACATATCTACGATGCCTCAGGAAAATTACTTACCCACAAGACAGATATCAACTCTTCAGAATTGAAAGTTCCGATAGATCAGAAAAACACCATCTTAATGGTGGCCATTGTTTTAAAAGACGGGAGAACAATTACCCAGAAATTAAAGTTCTAACAACCTTACCTATAATAAAAAAGAGAGCATTTTGCTCTCTTTTTCTATTAATTTAATCCAGTTATATTGCTTGGATATTGTATTATATACTATGATTCTTTCTCCACTTCTACTTCCACCTCGTGACGCAGTTGTGCTTTATAAAGGGTAGAATAATAACCATTCTTATCCAAAAGCTCCAAGTGTTTCCCTTCTTCTACAATTTTCCCATGCTCCATTACAATAATCTTATCTGCCTTTTCAATTGTGGAAAGTCTATGGGCAATAATGATGGATGTTCTGTTTTTGGTAATTTTTTCCGTGGCTCTCTGAATAAGCTTCTCACTTTCATGATCAATAGAAGATGTTGCTTCATCCAGAATTAAAATCTTCGGATCAGATAGATAGGCTCTAAGGAAAGATAATAATTGTCTTTGCCCTAAAGATATTGATGAGCCTCTTTCGCTTACCACATAATCGTACCCACCCGGAAGCTGTTCTATAAACTGATCTACTTCAATTTCCTTAGCACCGGCCTTTATTTTATCCAAAGTGATCGTGTCATCTCCAAAGGAAAGGTTTTCAAAAATACTTCCGTGGAAAAGGAAAACATCCTGCAATACAACACCGATATGACTTCTAAGGTTGTACAGTTCATAATCTTTTAAGTTCACATCATCAATGAGGATATTCCCGGAATTAATATCATAAAGTCTGGTAATCAAGCTGATAATTGTAGATTTTCCGGCACCGGTTGCTCCTACAATTGCTACAGTTTCTCCCGGATTTACCTTAAAATCAATCCCTTTCAATACTTCCTGCTTTTCATCATAGGCAAAATGTACTTTCTGGAATTCTATTTTACCGGCAAAATGATCTTTTTTCACAGTTCCAGTATTCGGCATTGAAATTTCTTCATCCATTAATCCCAATACTCTTTCTGCTCCTACAATCCCTCTCTGGATATTATTGAAACGATCTGCAATCTGCCTTAAAGGGCGGATTAGCATTGAAATATACTGAATAAATGCAATCACCACACCGGCACTGATTGTTATGTAACCTCCATAAAAAAGAATAAATCCGATGAACAGGGAAGAAATAAGTTCTACTACGGGAAAGAATAATGAGAAAATAAAAACTGTTCTCAGCAAAGCACCTTTCAGCGTAATATTAATATCATCAAATTTCTTGAATTCTGACTCCTGTCTGTTAAAAACCTGAATAATTGACATTCCCGCCAACCTTTCCTGTACAAAGGAGTTCTGGGTAGCCGTCCAGTTTCTTTCATCTCCAAATGCCTTTTTCAGCCTTTTTTGAAAGAATCTTGTGATAACCACCATTAAAGGTAGAATTGCCAATGTAATATAACTCAGGTGCACATTGGTACTGAACATCATTACCAACACAAACACAATTCTCAGGATATCACCGAAAACCATCAGGAAACCGTCGGTATAAACCGTTGCAATGGTTTCTACGTCACCTACAGCACGGGTAACCAATTGTCCGATAGGAGTTTTATCAAAAAATGATGTTTTGAAATAAATCAATTTAGAGTATAATCTTTCTCTGATATCCCTGATTACATTTTGTGAGATAAAATTTGAAAAATAGACTAAAAAAAAGTTTAAAACGGTTTCTGCAAAAACCAATCCCACAAGGATATAGATATGCTTCATCATTAAAGCCTTGTCCTGCAGCTTTGTGATGTCATTATCCACCACTTCCATGGTAAGGTATGGTCTGTAAGTAGAAACAATTGAAAGTATTACGGAGATGATTAAAGTAAGGATGAACCAAGAACGAAATTTCATTCCGATAAAGAACAGCCTTTTTACAATTCCCCAGGTATCTTGTTTTTTCATTGTACGAATCGAAGAAAAGAATTAAAATTCTATGCAAAAATAAGACTTTCTAAATTGCCAGCCTTTAGAACTTTTGCAAATCGTTATAGAAAATTTCAGATACCTATCATTTACAAAATGAATATCTTCCGTCTCCTGACGTTTCATGTATATCTATCAATTTACTGATGTTCAGAAATTTCACCTATTTTTTCTATTTCAATAGATGGTTTTTGAATATTTTCTCTTTTAAACTTTTTCTCAAGAAACTGATGAACTCCCCAAACTAAAGCGATGGAAATCAGCCAGCCGACAATATTAACCGCCGAAAAACCTGTATAGTTTACATTATTCAAAGATTCCGGGTTGGTTATAGTTAGATACATCCCGAAACTAAATGCTAAAAAGATTTGAGACCCAAGGTAAATTCCTATTGCCAAAAGGCCAAAATGCCACTTTGTTTTCCCAAACCTTTCAGCCAACTGGGCATAATATCGGTAGGCACCGATAAGGATAAAAATTGATAACATGATTATTATTTTGTTTTTTAGTTTTTTAAAATTCGTAGCCTACATCTACTAAGTAGAGTCCATGGGCTGGTGCTGAAGTTCCTGCTGCATTACGATTTTTATCTTCAATTACCCTACGCATATCCTCAGGCTTCAGTTTTCCGGTCCCCACTTCCACCATGGTTCCCACAATAGCACGTACCATATTTCTCAGAAAACGATTGGCAGAAACGGTGAACTTCAGTTCTGTTCCCTCCTGTTCCCAATGTGCTTTATACATTTTGCAGATGTTCGTCTTGTTGTCTGTTTTTAATTTTGCAAAGCTTGTAAAATCTTCATACTCGAATAAAATTTTACAGGCCTCATTCATTTTGTCGATATCCAATGACCTTTTCCAGTGCTGCCATGCTGATTCCTGGGTAAATGGATTTTTTTTCAGTGAAATATAATATTCATAGGTTCTGTATGTAGCATCAAAACGGGCATGAAAATCATCTTTCACCTTAAAAATCCTGTGGATGGAAATATCAGGAGGAAGAAAACCGTTCAGTCTGCGAGGAAATTCGTTATTCAGCTCATGTTCTGTATCAAAGTGAGCAAATATTTTTTTAGCGTGAACCCCTGTATCCGTTCTTCCGGCACCAGTAGTTTTAATCTCTTCCCTTAAAATTGTGGAAAGTGCTTTTTCCAGTTCTTCCTGTACAGAAATGGCGTCCGGCTGTATCTGATAGCCGAAATAATTCTTTCCGTTGTAAGAAAATTCAATAAAGTATCTCAAAGTATTATAATAACTCCACAAAAATACTTTAATTTAACGAAATATTTGTTGAAAAGTCTTTGAGAATATTATATCAAATCCCTATGAAAATTCCTATTTTTGCAATCGTATGAAAAGATGGTACCTTTATCCTTTTTCCCTTGGTTATCATTTGGTAACGGGTATCCGAAACACAATGTATGATTGGGGAATTTTTAAGTCGACAAAATTCAAGACACCGATAATCAATGTCGGGAACCTCTCTGTGGGCGGAAGCGGTAAGTCACCAATGGTGATGTATCTTGCCCAATACCTATCCAAACACTACAGAACCGGAGTTCTTTCGAGAGGCTACGGAAGACTGAGTAAAGGGTATGAGGTTACCAACTATGACAGTAATTACAAAGTAGTAGGCGATGAAGCCATGCAGCTTTTTGAACGTTTCAAAAACCGTTTTGTTATTGCTGTATCAGAAGAACGTGTGCCCGGTGCTAAAAAAGTAATTGATGATATGGATCTGGAAGTACTGGTATTGGATGATGCCCTACAGCACAGAGCCATTAAGGCTGGTTTCAATATTTTGATGACTGACTTTAATGATCCTTTCTTCAAGGATTACCTGCTTCCTGCCGGAGATCTTAGAGAATCCCGAGCGGGCGCAAACAGAGCAGACATTATTATGGTGAGCAAATGCCCTGATGAGCTTACGGAGGAAACCAAAAGGTATTATATTTCAAGGATCAGACCGTCTTATAGCCAGAAAGTATTCTTTTCATCTATTGGTTATGACGAGAATGTATACGGAAAAGATAAAATGCTTCCGGATAACAACCTGAATTATTATGATATTCTCCTGATCACAGGAATTGCCAATCCTAAACCACTTTTAGAGCATTTGGCTAAATTCTCGAAAAGAGTTAAGCATCTAAAATTCAGGGATCATCACAATTTTACGGATGATGATATTAAAAAAATTCTTGCTGAGTATAAAAAATTAGGAGAATATAAACTGATATTAACCACAGAGAAAGATTATGTCCGTCTGAAAACTTTTGACTACCTTAGAGATATTGTTTACTACTGGCCTATCAATGTCATTATTGATAAAAAAGAGGAATTCAATCAAATCATCTTAGATTATGTTAGAAAAAATTAATGAGACAGCTGATTTTATCAAGAATATCATTCAGGAAACACCTGATTTTGCTGTAATTTTAGGATCCGGACTTGGAAAACTGCAGAATGAAGTAGAACCGATCCATGTTTTAGAGTACAAAGACATACCCAACTTTCCACAAACTACAGTTGCCGGCCACACCGGTAAGCTTATC
The DNA here is from genome assembly GCF_003020585.1 of Chryseobacterium aurantiacum. Taxonomy (GTDB): domain Bacteria; phylum Bacteroidota; class Bacteroidia; order Flavobacteriales; family Weeksellaceae; genus Chryseobacterium; species Chryseobacterium aurantiacum. Next base: position 234,598 of record NZ_PXUE01000001.1, on the reverse strand, counting down.
TATGGAATATTGGAAGGAAAAAAAGTTCTGATGATGAGTGGCCGCTTTCATTATTATGAAGGCCATTCCATGGAAACGGTAACTTTTCCTGTAAGGGTTTTCCACCTGTTAGGAATTCAAAATTTAATTCTGTCCAATGCTTGTGGAGGAGTAAATCCTGATTATAACATTGCAGATGTTGTGATATTGAAGGATCACATCAATATGATGCCTGAACACCCGCTTCGAGGGAAAAACATTGATGAACTCGGACCACGATTTGTGGATATGAGTGAACCATACAACAAAAAAATGATTGCCGTAGCCGAAAAGGCAGCCTCTGAAAATAATATTAAAATCCACCAGGGAATCTACGTTGCCTTACAGGGCCCAACTTTTGAAACTCCTGCGGAGTACGGAATGATCAAAGCCATTGGAGGTGATATGGTAGGAATGAGTACCGTACCTGAGGTGATTGTTGCCAAACATATGGGAATGGATGCGTTCTGTATCTCTGTTATTACTGATCTTGGCGGACCGGATATTGCGTTTGCAGTTTCTCACGAAGAGGTTTTAAATGCAGCCAACAAAGCAATGCCTAATGTGATTACAGTAGTGAAAGGCTTAGTTAAAGACTATCAATAGAACAGTTCTTTTGTAAGCACTCCCTATCTATCCATAGAAATTTTCAATTTTATAAATTTTTCCTAATTCATGAAAAATCAATCTCAAATTGCAATTCATTGTTTAGATTTGTATAAATGAAATTGTAAGAAATGAGAAAGTTGTTATTAATTTTTATGATAGGAATATTTGGATTAAGCTATTCACAGAAAATTCCTACTGTTCTTAAAACCGGATTTTCCAAGGAAGCCTTAAAGCAGAAACTGGAAGATGAAGACGGAAAAGCAATTACCATCCAGCAGATTCTGAATCAACATAAAGGAAAAGTTTTGGTGATTGATTTCTGGGCAGGATGGTGTAGAGATTGTTTACAGGCTCTTCCAAAAGCCGAAATACTGGAAAAAAATAATCCCAATGTTGATTTTGTCTTCCTATCTCTGGAGAGATCTAAAGAAGGATTTGATAAGAGTCTTGTAAGATTCAATATGAAAGATAAGGATAACTACTGGTTTGCATCAGGATGGAAAAATGATTTCAACAATTATATTGATCTGAACTGGATTCCAAGATATATGATTATTGACCAAAAATCGTCTATTGCAAAATACTATGCAATATCTCCGGAAGATCCTGAAATACAAAAAACTATAGATAATCTTTTAAAATAATCTCACCTATTTTTCATACCATGATTACAAGAGAAGCTACGAAGGAGGATTTAAAGACTCTTTTAGAATTTGAACAAGGAATAGTTTTTGCGGAAAGACCTTTTAACAGTACATTAATTGATGGAGAAATTCATTATTATGACCTGAATGAGTTTATACAATCACCAGATGCAACATTAATTGTTGTAGAAGACAATAATGAAATTGTAGCATCAGGTTATGCCCTGATTAAGAAGTCTGATAAGGACTACAACAATTTTAAAAGCTATGCTTATCTGGGGTTTATGTATGTAAAACCTGAATATAGAGGAAAAGGAATCAACAAGCTGATTACCGATGAATTAGTAAACTGGGCAAAATCCAGGAATATTTCAGAAGTAAGGCTGGATGTTTATGCTCAAAATGATTCTGCTATAAAAGCTTATGAGAAAGCAGGATTTGAACCACTGCTTCTTACAATGAGGCTGAAAGCGTAACGAAACATTTACAATAAATAAAGGAATCCATATCTTTGTGATATGGATTTTTCTTTGCCGCTTCGTAAAATTATTCACGTAGATATGGATGCATTCTATGCTTCTGTGGAGCAATATGATAATCCAACATTGAAAGGAAAACCTATTGCAGTAGGTGGGCAGCATCGAGGTGTAGTGGCAGCAGCAAGCTATGAAGCCAGAAAGTATGGGGTTCGTTCCGCAATGCCTAGCAAAACAGCAAAGGAAAGGTGTCCTGATCTTATCTTTGTACCACCCCGCTTTGCCCGCTATAAAGAAATTTCAAAAAAAATCCGCGAAATATTCTACGAATATACCGATCTGGTAGAGCCGTTATCTCTGGATGAAGCCTATCTGGATGTTACCGAAAATAAAAAGGGAATGGAATCTGCCAACCTCATCGCCAGAGAAATTCGTCAGAAAATATTTGATGAAACTGGGCTAACGGCCTCTGCAGGGATTTCTGTAAATAAATTTTTGGCAAAGGTAGCTTCAGATATCAATAAACCCAATGGCCAAAAGACCATTCACCCTGATAAGGTGGAAAGTTTTCTGGAGGAGCTGCCCGTTGAAAAATTTTATGGTGTAGGAAAGGTTACGGCTAATAAAATGTTTAGTTTAGGAATTTATAAAGGAAAAGACTTAAAAAAAAGATCTTTGGAAGATTTGGTAAGACTCTTCGGAAAATCCGGTAATCATTATTACAACGTGGTGCGTGGTATTCATACTTCGGAAGTAAAACCTCATCGTATCCAGAAAAGTGTTGCCGTGGAAAGAACTTTCTTTGAGGATCTTTTTGATGAACAACAGATTAATGAGAAGCTGGAAAGCCTTAGCCAGGAGCTTCACCAAAGATTACAGAAAAATAATATTCTGGGAAGAACCTTAACCTTAAAAATTAAGTACAAAGATTTCTCTCTTTTTACGAGAAGTATGACCAGAGAGGATTATTTTACTTCTCCTGAACAGTATTTCAATACCGGAAAAAAACTATGGGAACTTCGCCCCTATGATAAAGCCGTCCGTCTGCTCGGATTATCTCTCTCACACCTTAATACAGAGGAAAAAAAACAAATTTCGGTTCAACTAAAAATCCCGTTTGAGGAATTCGAAAATCAGTAGGTCATATTTTTTCGCTAACTTGTAAAAACCAAATCAGCAAAATTTATGAACTCAACAATGATTCAGTTTTTCCACTGGTATTCTGAAGGTGATGCAAAGTTGTGGAAAGAGGCTCAAAAACAAGCTCAATATTTAGCAAAACTGGGAATTACCTCTGTATGGTTTCCTCCAGCCTACAAAGGGACAAATGGAGGTTATTCTGTGGGATATGATGCCTATGATCTTTATGATCTGGGGGAATTTGATCAAAAAGGGACTATTGCTACCAAATACGGAACTAAGGAGGATTATTTAAAAGCGATTAAAGCTTTAAAAAAACAAAATATAGAAGTCATTGTAGACATCGTTCTGGGCCATAAAGCTGGTGGCGATGAGCTGGAAAAATTCAAGGTGGTAAAAGTAGATGAAAATAATAGGGATAAGGTTATTTCCGATGTCCTTGAAATAGAATCCTATACCAAATTTACCTTTCCGGGAAGAGGAAAAAAATATTCTGATTTTGAATGGAATTTCACCTGCTTCAGTGGTGTTGACTATGCAGAGGGAATGGATTCTCATATTTATAAAATTCAATCTGAATATGGGGATGACTGGGAGGAAATGATTCATGATGAGAAAGGAAACTACGATTACCTGATGTATAATGACATTGAGCACAGAAATCCTTTTGTACGTGAAGAACTTAATGAATGGGCAAAATGGTACTTTGATCAGACAAATTTTGATGGTGTCCGGCTTGATGCTTTAAAGCACATATCTCATGATTTTTATAAGGAATGGATTACCCTGCTGCGTTCCAATTCAGGCAAAAATATCTTTGCTGTAGGAGAATATTGGGCACCGGGTTACCTTCATCTTCTCCAAAAATATATTGAAGTTACCGAAGGCTGTATGAGTCTTTTTGATAGCTCGTTACAAAACAATTTTCATAATGCTTCAAAGGAAGGAAATTCTTATGATCTTAGAAAAATTTTTGACGAAACCCTTACACAGGCAGACCCTTTACATGCTGTAAGTATTGTTGCCAATCATGATACTCAACCTCTTCAAGACCTGGAAGCCCCTGTTGAAGCTTGGTTTAAACCTCTCGCCTATGCTCTGATTTTACTAAGGAAGGATGGTTATCCGTGTGTATTCTATCCCGATTTGTATGGTGCTCATTATGTGGATAAAGACAAGGCAGGAAATGACCAGGAAATTTTCATGCCGAAAGTAGATGGAATTGAAGAGCTGCTTAAAGCCAGAAAAGAGCATGCCTATGGAGAGCAACGTGATTATTTTGAGGACGCCAACTGTCTGGGATGGGTACGGGAAGGAGATGATCAGTATAGCGGGTGTGCTGTTGTACTCAGCAATAAAGATGCTTACAACAAACCCATGGAAATAGGGAAAGCCTATGCTGGTAAAAAGTTTATGGATCTACTAAAACGATTCAAGGATAAAGTAACGATTGATGAAAACGGTTGGGGAAATTTTCCTGTGCCTGCAGGAAATGTAAGTGTATGGGTTCCTGAACAGAAACTATAGTAAACCTAATACAATATAAAAGCGTACATCAATGATATACGCTTTATTTTATATACTACTGAGTATTAGCATTTAATTCCGCGGCAGCTCCATAGATCCTGAGCCCATTCACAGCAATAATTGTCTTCGTTATAAAAACAGCATATTCTGTCTCTGATGATAATTCCGCCTTTTAAATTTTTAAGTTCTTCTCTGTTAACTTTTCTTGCGTTTTGAAGTTTTGTTGATTTCATAGTTTACTGTTTTAGAATTTGGTTCTATAAATATAATAAAAAAACACCACCAATATCATAATCAACTACAAAACAACTAAATAGAGCCGTAACATTACAAAAACAGCACTTAAATTAAAAATTATTTCTTCGAATTTATTGACAACTCTATTTTTTTAATTTTTAAAATTTCCGGTCTTTCTGATTGATCAGAAATGATCCCTGTTCTGGCAAATTCAGTCCAAAGTGCCCTTAGCTTTTTACCGTTTTCATGAATATGTTCCCAAGGAATATTTTTCAACATTTCTGAGGATTTCCAGGCAGATTCGTTGCCAAAGATTAAAGGAAGATCAACGCAATGGGATGCTCCAATAGGATTTTCTTTTAATTGAGAATGTATCCTGAATAAATAGGCATTTCCACCGCCTTTTGAATGGTTTTCCGCAAATTGTCTGGATGGAACTCCATAGATAAATTCTGTAGTTTTTTCAACCACCTTATCCATGATCTTTAATCCCAATCCTTTTCCAAAGTATTTATTTAAAGCTTCTGAAGTTTTAAGATAAAATGCTGTTTCATCATTATTCAGGCCAATCAGCAGATCATATTTTTTTGCATTTTCTCTCCACTTTTCAACAGCCTCTTCTTCTTTACACAAGGGTGGAAAACCATACTGGGTCCCGAAAGGCATAGCAGATTTCAAACCGAATTTCATAAAAGAGGGTACCAATTTATCGTATTCATCCATCATTTTTAAGACATCGGGGTCATCTTTCATATCTTCAGTTTTTTTCAGAAATTCTACAGACATTTTCTGTCTTTTATGTCGCAAACCCAAAGGTGCACTTTGAATAATGACCCGCTTAAATAAATCATCAATACCGTCCGAGATCATCAAATGGGCTATGGCATCTCCTCCTGAAGATTGCCCAAGCAATGTAATATTTTCAGCATCTCCACCAAAGTCTGTGATATTTGTCTTTATCCATTTCAAAGCTTCAATCATATCAAATAACCCAAGGTTTGCAGGTCTTTTTTCATTGCCTCCCAAAAAACCAAAGAGCCCTAAACGATAGGAAACAGTAACGATAATGATATGCTGTTCCTTTACCCATTCTGCAGGATCTGCAGTAGCCAGATCTCCACACCCAATTTCATGGGAACCACCATGAATCCAGACCAACACAGGAAGTTTTTCTTTTTCAATTATATTTTCAGGACGGGTTATTGAAAGATACTGGGTAGATTCTTTAGCCTCAAATTCTTCAACGGGAGTTCTCCCAATCATTTTTTCTACAAGTGGGCTGAGCTTCTGTGGGCAAACCGGAGTTTTATCCGGATAAAGGCTATCGGAAGCTGAATATTGTATCGGAACAGGTTTTTGAAATCGTTCGGAACGGGCATACCGAATACTTTTAGCCCTGATCACTCCGTCTTTCTTTAAAGCTGCAATTTTCCCAAAACGGGTATCAAAAATAAGTATCCCTTTCTGTTGTGATTTCATTTTAAAAAAAATTATGAAAACTTCTATCCTTAAAATTAATTCGGTTTTTTGAGAAGAAAAAATTTAATTGATTCTTTTAAACACAAATACTTATTGATAGATTCCATCAATAGAAACGGTATCATTTGTCCTTTAATTGAGGACCTTGTATTCGCTTGGGGAAATACCTACTTTTGTTTTGAAGAGCCTTGTAAAGTGCTGTGGATACTTGAAGCCTAGGTCATAGGAAATTTCACTGATGGATTTTCTATGATCCAGAATTTGTTCTTTGGCTACATCTATTAATTTATTGTGGATAAATTCCTGTGGGGAAATTCCTAATTCTTTTTTAATCAAATCTCCAAAGTAATTGGCAGATAAATTGAGTTTTTCGGCAAAGTAATTCACCATTGGAAAGCCTATATTCTTAGGGTTGTCAGATTTTAAATAATCATCAACAAGATTTTCAAATTTTCCGATTACTCCCTGATTGATGTGATCTCTTGTGATGAACTGGCGGTCATAAAAACGCATACAGTAATTTAAAAACAACTCAATATTATTCACTACTAAAGACTTACTGTGCTTATCAATGTTTTGCTCGAGTTCCCATCTGATATTCTTAAAGCACTCCAAAACAGTTTCTCGTTCTTTTTCAGAGAGATGCAGGGCCTCGTGTACATCATAGGAAAAGAAATTATAGTCTTTGATGTGCTTTCCTAGATTTGTTCCTTTTATTAAATCAGGATGGAAAATTAATGCAGAACCTGCGGGTTGAACATATTTGTCTTTATTATAAATCCCATAAGTCTGCCCCGGGGCGATGAAAACGAGTGTTCCTTCCTGATAATCGTAGCTATGTTTCCCATACAGCATGTCTCCACACATAACATCTTTCAGAAAAACGGTATAAAACCCAAATTTCCTTTTATGCTGGCAAATAGGATCAGATTTGGAAAAATCAATGACACTGACTAAGGGATGCAGGGTTTCATGATTGGCCATTTTATTGTATTCCGAGACACTATTATAGATTTCAACCTCCTGATTTTCCATGAAGTATATTTTTATTACCATTCAAAATTACCACTTTCCTTTGTAACTGAAATGATGTCTGTAAAATTGGTAAGTAATTCGGTAATCTGTATAAGTTAGGTTTACTAAAAAGTTTCGACTTTTGTATCGTTATGGAAACTTTGAATACAAACATTTTTCCAAAAGGAGAAAAAGCTCCATCCGATTATTTTTCGGGAGGAACAGCTTGGGTACATATTATAAAACCCAACGAAGATCAACTCAACTGTCAGATTGGAAATGTCGTCTTTGAGCCCGGGTGCAGAAATAACTGGCATACTCATGGAGGTGGACAGATATTAATCGTAACTTCAGGAACAGGTTTTTATCAGGAAAAGGGTAAACCTGCACAGATTTTAAAGCCGGGCGATGTGGTTAATATCCTCCCCAATGTGGTCCATTGGCATGGTGCTGCTTCTGACAGTGAATTTACACATATTGCCATTAACCCTAATACCCTAAACGGAATTGTGGAATGGCTGGAACCTGTAACGGATGAAGAATACAACAATTTAGAACTTAAACCTAATTAAAAATAAATAATCAAATGAGCACATTTACAGTAAAAGCCTATGGAGCAGAGTCTACCACGGCAGATCTGAAAGAAATGAATATTGAAAGAAGAGAGGTTACCCCCAAGGATGTAGAAATTGAGATTCTATACTGCGGAGTATGCCACTCTGATCTTCATACTGCAAGAAACGACTGGGGAGGAACCATCTACCCTGCTGTTCCGGGACATGAAATTGTAGGAAGAATTACAAAGATTGGAAGTGATGTAACGAAGTTTAAAGTAGGTGACCTTGCCGGCGTAGGATGCATTGTGGATTCTTGCGGTCATTGCGGAAGCTGCCAACACGATTTGGAACAATATTGCGAAAATGGATTTACCGGAACTTATAACGGGCAGGACAAACATTTGGGAGGACATACTTTCGGGGGATATTCTCAAAAAGTGGTAGTGGATTCTCAGCATGTATTAAAAGTTCCTGAAAACCTTGATCTGGCAGCTGTAGCACCTCTTTTGTGTGCAGGAATTACTACATGGTCACCTTTGAGACACTGGAACGTAGGACCGGATTCTAAAGTTGCTGTAGTTGGACTGGGAGGATTAGGTCATATGGCCATCAAATTAGCAAAAGGATTGGGAGCTGAAGTTACTCTATTCTCCAGAACTCCGGGAAAAACTGAGGATGCTAAGCAATTGGGAGCGGATCATGTTATCATTTCCACAGATGAAGCACAAATGAAGTCTGTAAAAGGAAAATTCGATCTGATTATTGATACGGTTCCTTATGTACATGATGTGAATCCTTATGTTGCCACCTTAACTATTGATGGGACCCATGTTCTTGTTGGTTACCTTGGAGGTCTGGAACCAATGCTGAATACCGTTCCTATGATTTTGGGAAGAAAATCTGTAGCCGGATCTGTAATTGGCGGTATTGCAGAAACTCAGGAACTATTGGATTTCTGCGGTGAACATAATATTGTTTCAGAAATTGAGATGATTAAAATGCAGGAAATTAACGAAGCCTATGAGAGAATGCTGAAAAGTGATGTGAGATATCGTTTCGTTATTGACATGCAGTCTTTATAATTCTTTTATAGAATAGTAACAGAAACAGGCTCTTCGGATTGAAGAGCCTGTTTTTATTTTTTAAGGTTTTGACTAAAAGCATTCTGATCCTGATTTGTGATGTATCTGTTTGCTTCAGCACCTTTGATATCGTTTCTTTCCATATCCTGAAAAGCCCATGCAGCCATGGCATCAATTACGGGAGCCAGCTCATTACCGGCTTCACTTAGCTTATAAGTCACATGAGGTGGTACTACGGGTTTTGCCTTTCTTATGATTAATCCGTCTACTTCAAGTTGTTTTAAATGCTGAATGAGCATTTTTTCTGTTACTGCAGGAATGGCTCTTTTCAATTCACTGTATCTTTTTTCTCCTGTGGAAAGATTAAACAGGATGATAGGTTTCCAGAATCCTCCAATTCTTTCCATAACATACATTACAGGACAATCCTGTACTGTTTTCTTATTCTCCTGAATGGTTGAACTTTCTTTGATAGCTGTCATATCTACATACTTTAGGGTAAGTACTTGCATAAAAGTAAGTACAAATATAACTTTGTATTACGAAATAAAAAAATATTTATTATAAAATCACTGTCGTTTGATCAATTCATCAATACTCATCAATATGCAGTGATTACATAGGATCATTAAAACAATAAAAAATTTACATATGAAAATTATAATCACAGGATCACTAGGAAATGTAGCCAAGCCTTTAGCACAGCAACTTGTAGAACAAGGACATGACATCACCGTAATCAGTAGTAATGAGGCAAGAAAGCACGATATTGAATCATTGGGAGCAACGTCTGCCATCGGATCAATTACAGATATTGATTTCTTAACTCAAACTTTTGACGGAGCAGATGCTGTCTTTGTGATGACCCCTCCTGCTATAAGCCCCGACAACATTGTTCAAAATACAATAAGCGTAGGAAAAAACTATGCGGAAGCTTTACAAAAAGCTAATGTAAAAAAAGCAGTAATGCTAAGCAGTGTAGGTGCTGAATCTCCCGTGGAAAACGGTCCTATTAAAGGTCTATATCATATAGAAAAAATTTACAATCAGCTAGAAAACATTTCATTTACTTTTTTAAGAGCCGGATATTTTTATACGAATTTCTTTAATGATATTCCGTTGGTTAAAAATGCAGGAATCATAGGTGGAAATTATTCGGAAAACATAGAAATCCCTGTGGTTCATCCCATTGATATTGCTAATGCCGCAGCTGAAGAACTTGTAAAAAATGAAATCGGAAAAAACATCCGATATATCGTAAGTGACTCCCGAAAAGCTTCTGATTTTGCAAAAGTACTGGGAAGTTCTGTAGAAAAACCTGAATTGCCATGGGTAGAATTTTCGGATGAAGAAGCCCTCAACGGAATGCTGCAGGCAGGTCTTCCCCAAGATATGGCGGAATTATATGTTGAAATGGGGCTAGGAATGAGAACCGGAGTGGTACAGAAAGGGTTTATAAAAAATGGTTCTCCTGTAACAGGAAGAATTAAACTGGAAGATTTTGCCAAAGAATTTTCAAGTCAGTTTTAATTTATTTCTTTGGTATTACTCTACAACATAAGCTTCGGCGCACCAAAGGTGCGCCGAAGCTTATGTTGTAGAGATTATTATATTATTTTTTTTCTTTTAATGTTTCTTTCAACACCTTTATTTTTCCGTCAATAGGCTGGTCAATTTTTAATCCTAAAATTTCAGCGACCAAAGGATAAACATTAATATTGGTAAATTCATCAATGACCAGATTATTTTTAAATTCCGGGCCCCATGCATAGAATGTGGCTTTCATTTCAGGAACTAATCTAGGATTGTATCCATGTTTTCCTACTGATGTTTTTTTCCCTTTTTCAAGGAAGATCTTTGGAGCTTTCGGAATCAGGAGAATCTGCCCAATTCTGTTGTACTGATCATCTCTAGTTGCAAAATGCAGATATTTTGGAAGCTTTTTATCTAAATAAACTTCATAGTCATCTGTTTTATTCTTTTTTAATTCTTTATAAACAGATTTTACCTCATCCTTATTTTTAACATATACTCTTAAAAGGGTCTGAGAGTTGTAAAAATCAAACCTGTTTTTATCAAAAAGCAGAGTCGGAATTTCCAATGGAGTCCCCCCATCTACCTTAATCATACCATGATCGGAAACAAAAATAAAGTTGACATTTTTCAATCCTAAATCATTTACTTTCTGAACTAAATTTCCTATTGCCCCATCAATCAGGTGAACAGCAGTTTCTGTTTCCTTGGCATCAGGTCCGTAATGATGTCCGCTTCCATCCACTTCAGGAAAATATAGGGAAATAAAATGGGGTCTTTTGTCTTCAGGCAATTTCAGCCAGTTGACCACTTTTTCTATTTTTTCGGAGGGGGTAAATTTTTCGTGATAAGGATAATAATACGATGGTCTCATTCCACCTGCATCACTGGCAGAGCCTACCCACATTAATGAAGCAGAAACCATTCCTTGTTTTTCGGCTAATCCCCAAAGCGGAGTTCCGCCATACCAACTTCCGTCTTCTGCATTTTTTTTATTGCTCATGGCATAAGCTTCCTTTCTCTTATAATCATAGAAAAAGTTATCAATTAAACCGTGATGTGATGGATAAAGCCCGGTGATCAGACTCCAGTGATTGGGAAAAGTAATACTTGGGTAGCTCGGAATCATTGCTTCAGCCCTTACTCCGCTATTGGAGAACTTCAAGAGGTTTTCAGCATTATATTTTTTAGCATAATCATATCGGAAACCATCTGTAGAAATCATGATAACATATGGTTTGGACTGGGTTTCCGTACTATTCTGTCTTTCCGGAACGACTACCTGAGCCGTATCAATATTTACTTGTTGAGCAAAAGCCGTTAAGGAAATAAACAGCAGTAAAAAATGTATTCCTCGCTTCATTATTAAAATTTTCGACAAAGTTACATTCTCTACTGCACCCTGAAAAGTTTAAAAGATTAAAAGTATATTAAAACCTGTTATTTTTGAGTTGTAATCAGATTTCTCTTTTCATTTCAAATTGTGAAACCTTGTTTTCAAGACCTATTTTATTTAGAAAAATACGTGTGCCTTCGGAAATTTCATCTACGTTATTTAGAGATACTGTCTGCCCGTTGATATTACTTTTAATAGCTTCAAAAAGTGTGGTACCAATACTCTGTTTTCTATAGTTTTTATCAACTGCAACCTGATATATTTTCCTTACTTTAGAATTATAAACAGCATATCCTACAAGCCTTTCGCCCTTAAAAGCTCCCAGAACCGTACAATCTTTTTTCATGTCTTTAAGTACAAAAGCTGATCCCTGCCATGATGGTTCAATATCCCAGAATGAACAGAATGTTTCCCATTGAAAACCTGTCAATTCTTTAATTACAATCTCTGGGTTATCCTTCATTGGATTAATATTTCCATTAAAGCAAAGTAATCTTCTGACGATGGTAAATCCAAGATTTTCATATGCCCTGATAGCCTTTTGATTCTCATCAATGACTTCCAGAACCAAAGTATTAATATTTTTTTCCTTTAAAACCGGTATTATAAAATCATACATTTTTCTTACCAAGCCCTTTCCTCTACCCTCAGGAACAACTCCGGTTCCGGCATTGTAAGCCATTCCCTCTCCGTTCTCCATTTTTTCTGCCTGAAGAATAAACCCTATCAGCTTTTCATTTTCAAATGCTCCTACTGATAAACTTAGGTCAATTTTTTCAGTAGCTATTTTAAAATTTAACAATTCCCTTGTCAGATGAAAGGGAACTACATAATCTGAAAAAGAAAGGTTGAACACTGATAAAAGTTCTTCTACATCTAAATTCTTTAAGGTTTTAAACTCCATTGATCTTTATTTAAAAAATTATTCATTTGCAATTACCACTCCCTATCAATATCTTCTTTCCAATCGTAGGGCATAAGTATTTTAAAGTTACAGAAGCACGGTTTGTAATGGATTCAAATTCACTTTTCCAAAAGTAATTTTCATGGGTATCCGGCTCCTACACAAATATACAAAAACTCAATCAATCCCTTTAGAATTAAGCATTTTAGAGGTTTTATCAAAATCTGAAAATAATCAATACCCCTGAAAAAACAGAGGCATTATTCTAAATATTTCGATTGTGTTCTTTTACTTATTCTTTAATCAATTTTTCATAGGATAAGGTTCCGTCTTTCAATTTGATTTCAAAATAATAAATTCCTGATTTCAGGTCTTCAACATTCATATTTTGCTGATCAGACTGTAATGACTTTACTTTTCTGCCGGTAGCTTCATAGACATCAATAGATTTTATTTTGTCAAAATTATTAAAGCTTATACTTGTCTTGGCCGGATTGGGATAAAAATTAACTTTCTTGCCAGAAGCAGTAATTTCATTTGTAGATAAAGTGCTGGCAGTCATTGTTAAAGTTGCATACCCTCTTCCTGCATCATGATATCCTATGCCGGTACCTGTTTTTCTTGCATAAAAGATATTGATTGCTCCTGCTGCATTGGAAATAGCAAAGTCTCCTGCACTTCCGGATAGAGATCTTGTAGCAACTACAGTTCTTGTGCTTCCGGATACTGTATTGGAAGTTTCTGTCCAATCTTGTGACGGGTCAATGGTGGGCGGCATCATAGGACCTGGAAATGTATAATCTCTGTTGGAAGAGGAGTTATATATAAATCCATCGGAACCCGTAGCCATCCCTACGCTTCCAAAACCAATTCCAAGCATTGAATTACTGTCTCCTGTCACTGTAATTGTTGCTCCTGTAGGGGTAGTGTCTAATTTCACCGTCATGGTAGTAGCCGAAAGGGGTACTGTTCCCGATGAAAACTGGGCCCAGGCAAAATTGGCAAGGACCATACTGACTGTTAGTAAAAGTTTTTTCATATCAATTTTTTAAAAGGCTAATGATTTCTTTGTTGTCTGTTTTCAAAGCATATTCAAAAGGGGTTACCCCCATTGAGTCTTTTATTGATTTATCTGCTTTGTATTTAAGCAGCAGTTCAACCAATTCTTTGTTTCCTAGCTTTACTGCCCAAAAAAGGGGTGTAGAGCCTGTGTCATCTGCAATATTGGGATTGGCGTTTTTATTCAATAAGCTTTCCACCAATTTTTTGTTATACTTTACTGAAAGGCCGGCCAACGCTGTTCCCTCCCGGCTTTTATAGTTTACATCTTTTACATGATCTATCAAAAATTCGCCAACATCTACATTTCCTCTATAACAGGCCAAAATAAGGGGTGAGAAACCTCCTTCATTGGTTTGATTGATAATGTCCGGGTTCTGTTTCATCAGTTCTTTCACTTCGGATACTGTTCCGCTTCTGGCAACATCAAATATTGACTTCACTTTTTCCTGAGCAAAGAACAGGGAACTCAAAAATAGGCCTACCACTAAAATCAGGTTTCTCATTACTTTATCAAGATATAGTTATACTCAACATTAACATTTTCTGCAATTTTCTTAGTAACCATTTTAGGAATCGTTACTTTATAATCTACAGGTTTTGCTACAAAATTTCCCTGCATATAGATTTTTCCGTCTTTTGTATAAATGGCTGCTGTAGAGACCACGGCCTTATCTACTCCATGAAAGTTTAATGTTCCCTGAACGGTATATTTCTGAGGGCTGGCTGTAATTTTCGTTTTATCAAAACCTGCAATTTTTCCTTTAAAGGTAGCTTTCGGATATTTCGAGGTTTCTGCATAACTTTCATTGAAGTGCTCTTCCATTAATTTGGTTTTAAAGCGAAAATTTTTAACTGCGGAAACAGAAGCCATCTCTCCATTATCGGCATTGAGGATCACAAGATTATTATCATCCTGTGCATAAATATCTTCAAACAAAGGAACTGAGGCTTCAAAAATTATTTTACCTGTTTTGGAACTGTATTTCTGTGCAGATGCGTAACCCGCAAAAAGTAAGGAAACGCTAAGTAGTGCTATTTTTTTCATATCAAATCTTTTTAATTTTCCGTTAATCCGTCTGCTTTCCATTTGATGAAGACATTGATTTGTGTTGCAGACAATGAGCCGCCTTTGGGCATTCTTTGTGGATCACCATTTGGCCTTTGAATTCTGTCCAAGATTCCATCTATATTATTTTTCACCTGATCATAAGTAACCAAAGGTTTAAAGCTTCCTGCGGAATGACATCCATTGCAGCTGTTATCCATAATTGGCTTTATATCTGATGTATAATTTACAGGCAATATAACAGGAGTATTGTCTGAAATTTCTTCGTAGGTTCTGCTTTCACAAGCAATGGTTGCTAATGCAGATGACAGGGTAAGTAGGTATATTATCTTTTTCATATTTAAAAAACTCTATAAAGGTTAAATCCAAAGAAAATATGTCCTTTTCCCCAGTTTCCAGAAGCATTCGTAAGATACCCGATATCTGAATTGAGCTGGGAGTTCGTGAATAAAAGCTGGAAAATATGTCCGCCGGTTTCTATATCCACGCCTAATGATAATGGATTTTTATAGAAACTGTGATTGTCGAAATTCACAAAATATTCTGCATTTACAGAAACTCTTTTTGAAATTTTATAGCGTCCTCCTATGCCGGCTAAAAATTGATTTTTATCTTCAATAGTTAGTTCGTAGAGATTTTTATGAACATATGATGGGGTAAGCTGCAATGAAAATTTATCGCTAAATCTTCTGGAAATTAAAGCTTGGGTAAGGTAAGAAAGTCTGTCACTGAACCTTAAATGTGGATAGGCATCCTTATCGAGATCTGTATTGGCCCCCATTACATGATATCCCAGAATATCCACAGGGAAGTTTTCATTTTGCTTTACCAATCTGTATTTAACTCCGCCCTCAAAGGTTTTCATGTTGGTTTCCCGTGACAGGCTTACGGAAACGGCGTCAGTAACACCATATATAACCCCCAGTTTAGTAGAAGCATTATCTAGTCCGAAAAAATTTTTGAACCCTGTACTCACATCACCAAACCGGTGTGCTACCACCATGTACCATTCTTTTTTGGCGGCAAGTTTTGTGGATTGCCCTGTAACAATCTGCAATGCCTTAAAGGCAGGTTGTGAGGATTCTGTATGGGTTGTAATGGTATCAATATCTTTCAGCAGATCTTCCTGTGCAAAGGCAAAAACTGATGAAAATACTGATAAAAATAAGAAAGCTTTTGTCATATACAATTTGTATTAAATTATGATATAACAAAACTATAGAGTTATTAATTCAAATACATGTGATAAAAGTCACCAAGAAGATCGTTTTTATCAATCATAAAACAAAAACTTTCAAACAATTTTAATTAGATCAATCTAACTTTTTCATTTACAATGACTTTTATGCCTTCTTTTGTTTGTGAAATATCGCCATCACTTTCTATTTTTTTTAATACCCTGCTTACCACTTCTCTGGAAGTACCAAGATTATTGGCAATTTCGCGATGTGTTATTTTGATGGGATTGTTTCCGGTGATAGAAATTTGCTGCTTGATGTAATTCAGTACCCTTTTATCCAGCCTGTGGAAAACGGCATCATTTACCATACCCATAACTTCTGAGAAACGCTTGTCATATTCGCGATAAAACAATTTATTGATCTCAGGAAATCTGATCAGCCAATCGTGCATTATGGAAACAGGTATTAGTAAGGCTTCTGAGTCCTCTTCAGCAATGGCATATACCCTGCTTACGTAATCCGTAAAAATAGATGAAAAGGTCATAAGACAGCTGTCATTTTCTTTGATGTAGTAGTAGATCAACTCTCTTCCATCGTTGAGTGTAAAAACTTTTATAGATCCTTTAACCAGAAAGGGAACATATTTATTTTTCTGGCCTTCTCTTATTATTTCAGTCTTTGCTTTTATATCTGTAATAACGGCATGCTGCTGAAGTGCGTTTAAAAAATCACTTCCTAAAAAACCAAATTTACTTAGGATGAATGAACTATTAACCATATCAATATTTTCTACTTTTTCTAAAAACAAATATATAAAAATGAAATATCGATATGGTATTTTTTTATTTTATTAAATATTATTAACAATTCAATAAATAATTTAACTTTTTAAAAGAATCATTGCTATTTTAGGCAGCCAAAAAAAATACCCCGGTAAAACCGAGGTATTCTATTTTATTGTAAGAGAAATCTTAAGCTTGTACGTTGTTTCCTCCTAATACGAAAGGCTCAACTTCTTTAATTTCTCCGAACTGTTGCTCGTAGTT
Source organism: Chryseobacterium aurantiacum (assembly GCF_003020585.1). Lineage (GTDB taxonomy): Bacteria > Bacteroidota > Bacteroidia > Flavobacteriales > Weeksellaceae > Chryseobacterium > Chryseobacterium aurantiacum. The sequence goes on along the minus strand of NZ_PXUE01000001.1, from coordinate 217,627 downwards.
AGCGATGTTCTGTTGAAGAGCGTTTAATACTCTTTTAGCGTGAAGTGGAGCAAGAATTACTCTTGATCTTACTTTAGCTTGCTGAACACCTGGCATCAACTGAATAAAGTCTACTACAAATTCAGATGGAGAGTGGTTTACTAAAGCTAGGTTAGCATAGATACCAGCAGCTACCATTTCGTTTAATTCGATGTTGATGTTTCCGTCTTGTGGATTTTGATTGTTGTCCATTGTTATAAATTATGTTTTTAAAATTCGAAATTTGAGATTGTGAAAATATAAAAATAAATTCAAATCCCAAATTTCAAATCATTAATTTTAGTTAAGGTCTTCGAATTCTTTCTTAGAACCTACGATAACATTCTGATACTCTTTAAGACCTGTACCTGCAGGAATTCTGTGACCTACAATTACATTTTCTTTAAGACCACCAAGAGAGTCAACTTTACCAGCAACTGCTGCTTCATTAAGAACCTTAGTTGTTTCCTGGAATGATGCTGCAGACATGAATGACTTAGTTTGAAGTGCTGCTCTTGTAATACCTTGTAATACAGGAGTTGCAGTAGCAGGAAGTGCTTCTCTTACTTCTACTAAAGCCTGATCTTCACGCTTCAACTTAGAGTTTTCGTCTCTTAATTCTCTTGCAGTGATCATCTGACCTGGTTTAAATTCTTTAGAATCACCAGCTTCAGTAACTACTTTAAGACCGAATACTCTGTTGTTTTCTTCCAAGAAGTCATACTTATGTTCAAGAGCGCCTTCAAGGAATTGAGTATCACCTCCATCTACGATAGATACTTTTGTCATCATCTGTCTTACGATGATTTCGAAGTGTTTGTCGTCGATTTTTACCCCTTGTAGACGGTAAACTTCCTGAATTTCGTTTACTAAGTATTCCTGAACCGCAGTTGGGCCTTTAATTCTTAGGATATCGTCCGGTGTAATAGAACCGTCAGAAAGTGGAGAACCTGCTCTTACGAAGTCATTCTCCTGAACCAAGATCTGGTTAGAAAGTTTTACTAAGTAAATTTTTCTTTCTCCAGTTTTAGCTTCAACAATAAGTTCACGGTTACCTCTCTTAATTTTTCCGTAAGAAACTACCCCGTCGATTTCAGTAACAACCGCTGGGTTTGAAGGGTTTCTTGCTTCGAATAATTCGGTAACTCTCGGAAGACCTCCGGTGATATCCCCTGCTTTTGCAGATTTTCTTGGGATCTTGATTAGGACTTTACCAGCCTTAATTTTTTCACCATCGTTTACCATTAAGTGGGCTCCTACCGGTAAGTTGTAAGCTTTTTGCTCAACACCTTTAGAGTCTACCACCTTCAGGGTAGGTACGGCTTTCTTATTTCTAGATTCAGAGATTACTTTCTCTTCAAATCCTGTTTGTTCGTCAATTTCAAGTTGGAATGAAATACCCTGGATGATATCCTCGTATTCTACCTTACCTGAAGTTTCAGCAATGATAACCGCGTTATATGGATCCCATCTACAGATTGTATCTCCTTTCTTCACTTTATCACCTGGTTTTACAGCTAATATAGATCCGTAAGGTACGTTAGCTACCATTAATGGAGTTCTAGACTCATTATCAGCAACTAATCTAAATTCTGTTGAACGAGAAACTACAACCTCAGCTGTATTACCGTTTTCATCTTCAGAAGTAATTGTTCTTACTTCGTCCATTTCAACGATACCATCTCTTCTAGCTACAATGGATGGGTTTTCAGAAACGTTACCTGCAGTACCACCTTGGTGGAAAGTTCTCAACGTAAGCTGAGTACCTGGTTCCCCAATTGATTGTGCTGCAATTACACCTACTGCTTCACCCATGTGAATCACTTTACCTGTTGCTAAGTTTCTACCGTAACATTTCGCACAGATACCTTTCTTAGCTTCACAAGTTAATGGTGAACGAACCTCCACAGCTTCTAATCCTGCTTCTTCGATTCTCTTCGCCAATGATTCAATGATCACCTGATCTGCGCTAGCAATAAGCTCGTCACTTTCAGGATCGTAGATATTATGAAGGGATACTCTACCTAAGATTCTTTCAGAGATTCTTTCAACGATCTCGTCATTTTTCTTAAGTGCAGTAACTTCTGTACCTCTTAGTGTTCCACAGTCATCTTCTGTAACGATAACGTCCTGTGCAACGTCTACCAATCTTCTCGTTAAGTAACCAGCATCGGCTGTCTTAAGAGCGGTATCCGCAAGACCCTTACGAGCACCGTGGGTAGAGATAAAGTACTCTAGAATCGAAAGACCTTCCTTAAAGTTTGCAAGGATCGGGTTTTCGATGATCTCCGCTCCGGTAGAACCGGCTTTTTGCGGTTTTGCCATCAAACCTCTCATCCCTGATAACTGACGGATCTGTTCTTTAGAACCCCTCGCTCCAGAGTCAAGCATCATATATACAGAGTTGAAACCACCTTGGTCAGTTTTCATTCTGCTCATGATCATTTCAGTTAATCCTGCGTTGGTGTTTGTCCAAACGTCGATTACCTGGTTATAACGTTCTGTATCGGTAATTAGACCCATGTTATAGTTAGCTCTAATTTCGTCTACAGTTTCAATTGAAGTAGCAATCATCTGTTTTTTCTCAACAGGAACTACAATATCCCCAAGTGAGAATGAAAGACCTCCTTTAAATGCATTTGAATATCCTAAATCTTTCATTGCATCAAGGAACTTCACAGTTGTAGGGAAATCTGTATCAGCAAGGATCTTACCGATAACGTTTCTCAATGATTTCTTAGTAAGAAGTTCATTGATATATCCTACCTGCTTAGGTACAATCTGGTTAAATAAAATTCTACCTACAGAAGTTTCGATTAATCTTGTTACGATTACACCATCTTCTTTGATAGGAAGTCTACATCTTACTTTAGCATTTAAAGATACTCTACCTTCTGCATAAGCGATTTCCGCTTCTTCAGGAGAATAGAATGCAAGACCTTCTCCTTTCACTTTCATATCTTCTGTAGAGCTCAATTCTTTAGTCATGAAATAAAGACCAAGAACCATGTCCTGAGAAGGTACTGTAATTGGAGAACCGTTGGCAGGGTTCAAGATGTTTTGAGAACCTAGCATTAATAACTGAGCTTCAAGGATTGCTTCTGGTCCTAACGGTAAGTGTACCGCCATCTGGTCACCATCGAAATCGGCGTTGAATGCTGTTGTTACTAACGGGTGTAGCTGGATTGCCTTACCTTCGATCATCTTAGGTTGGAAAGCCTGAATACCCAATCTGTGAAGCGTAGGTGCTCTGTTCAGTAGAACAGGGTGACCTTTCATCACGTTTTCAAGGATATCATAAACTACTGGTTCTTTTCTATCAATAATTCTCTTTGCAGATTTTACTGTTTTTACAATTCCTCTTTCAATTAGTTTTCTAATGATGAATGGTTTGTAAAGTTCAGCTGCCATATCTTTAGGAATACCACATTCGTGAAGCTGTAAGTTTGGACCTACAACAATTACCGAACGCGCAGAGTAATCTACCCTTTTCCCTAGTAAGTTCTGACGGAAACGACCTTGCTTACCTTTCAATGAATCAGAAAGTGATTTCAATGGTCTGTTTGATTCAGATTTTACTGCAGAAGATTTTCTTGTGTTATCGAATAATGAATCTACTGATTCCTGAAGCATACGCTTCTCGTTTCTCAAGATTACTTCAGGAGCTTTGATCTCCAATAATCTCTTCAAACGGTTATTTCTGATAATAACTCTTCTATAAAGGTCATTTAAGTCAGAAGTTGCGAAACGTCCTCCATCCAATGGAACTAATGGTCTTAGTTCTGGTGGTATAACAGGAAGTACACGCATGATCATCCACTCTGGTCTGTTGATCATTCTTGTATTAGCACCTCTTAATGCTTCTACAACGTTCAATCTTTTTAGAGCTTCAGTTCTTCTTTGCTTAGAACCTTCATTGTGAGCTTTGTGTCTCAAGTCGAAAGACAATGCATCAAGATCGATTCTTTTTAATAGATCTTCTACCGCTTCAGCACCCATTCTGGCGATGAATTTGTTTGGATCAGAATCATCAAGATACTGGTTTTCTACAGGAAGAGTCTCCATGATATCAAGATACTCTTCTTCTGTAAGGAATTCCATATTTTCAAAATCAGAACCGTCTAATTTCTTAGCAATACCTTGTTGAATCACTACATATCTTTCGTAGTAGATGATCATATCTAATTTCTTAGAAGGAATTCCTAGAAGGTAACCGATTTTGTTTGGTAAAGAACGGAAATACCAGATGTGAGCGATAGGAACTACAAGATTAATGTGTCCGATTCTCTCTCTTCTTACTTTTTTCTCAGTAACTTCTACTCCACAACGGTCACAAACGATCCCTTTGTAACGAATTCTCTTGTATTTACCACAAGCACATTCGTAATCCTTTACAGGACCAAAAATTTTCTCACAGAATAATCCGTCTCTTTCCGGTTTGTGAGTTCTGTAGTTAATAGTTTCCGGTTTTAAAACTTCCCCTCTTGAGTCTTGTAAAATAGACTCCGGTGAAGCTAAACCGATGGTTATTTTATTAAATCTACTTGATTTATTTTTATTTGACATTTTTTAGATTTTAGATTTTGGATTATAAATTTTGGATTATAAAATTTTGAATTGATTCAAAATTTGACATTCAAAATTTAAAATTATTCCTCAAGTCTTACGTCAAGTCCAAGTCCTTGTAACTCGTGAAGTAATACGTTGAATGATTCCGGAATACCTGGTTCAGGCATAGATTCACCCTTAGCAATTGCTTCATAAGTTTTCGCTCTACCAATCACGTCATCTGACTTCACAGTCAAGATTTCTCTCAAGATGTTTGATGCACCGAATGCTTCAAGTGCCCAAACCTCCATCTCTCCGAATCTCTGACCACCGAACTGAGCTTTACCTCCTAACGGCTGCTGAGTAATCAATGAGTAAGGTCCGATAGAACGTGCGTGCATTTTGTCATCAACCATGTGTCCTAGTTTCAACATGTAAATGATACCTACAGTTGCAGCCTGAGTAAATCTTTCTCCGGTACCACCATCATAAAGGTGAGTGTGACCGAATTTAGGAAGACCTGCTTTCTCTGTATATTCAGTAATCTGATCAAGAGTTGCCCCATCAAAAATTGGCGTAGCGAACTTCATACCCAGCTTCTGACCAGCCCATCCAAGAACTGTTTCATAGATCTGACCGATGTTCATACGAGAAGGTACCCCTAGTGGATTCAATACGATATCTACTGGTGTTCCATCTTCTAAGAATGGCATATCTTCTTCACGAACGATTCTTGAAACGATACCTTTGTTACCGTGACGTCCTGCCATTTTATCTCCTACATTCAGTTTACGTTTCTTAGCGATGTAAACTTTAGCTAGCTTCATGATACCTGCAGGAAGTTCATCTCCGATTGAAATTGCGAATTTCTCACGGTTTTTAACTCCTTGGATGTCGTTATATTTGATTTTGTAATTGTGAATTAATTGTTTGATCAATTCATTCTTGTCAGCGTCTACTGTCCAGTCTGCACCACTAACGTTTACATAATCTTCAACTGAAGTTAACAATTTGTGAGTGAACTTCACACCTTTACCGATGATCTCTTCGTCAAGGTCATTTTGTACCCCTTGAGAAGTTTTACCGCTTACCAGTGTATTTAATTTTTCAATTAAAGTGTTTCTCAACTCATCAAACTTAGCCTTATAAGTGTTTTCAATCTCTTCTAGTCTAAGTTTTTCTTCAGTTCTTTTCTTTTTGTCTTTAATGTTTCTAGAGAACAATTTCTTGTTGATAACAACTCCTCTTAATGAAGAGTCAGCTTTTAATGATGCATCTTTTACATCACCAGCTTTATCACCAAAGATTGCTCTAAGAAGTTTTTCTTCAGGAGTCGGGTCAGATTCACCTTTTGGAGTAATTTTACCAATCATGATATCTCCAGGCTTCACTTCAGCACCGATTCTGATCATACCGTTCTCGTCAAGATCTTTAGTAGCTTCTTCAGAAACGTTTGGAATATCTGCTGTAAGTTCTTCCATACCTAATTTGGTATCACGAACTTCAAGAGAGTACTCATCCACGTGGATTGAAGTAAACCAGTCTTCACGTACAACTTTTTCGTTGATTACGATTGCATCCTCAAAGTTGTATCCTTTCCAAGGCATGAACGCTACCACTAAGTTTCTACCAAGAGCTAATTCTCCTTTTTCAGTAGCATAACCGTCGCAAAGTACTTGTCCTTTCTCCACTACGTCACCTACTCTTACGTTTGGTCTTAGTGTGATTGTTGTACTCTGGTTGGTTTTTCTAAACTTAGTAAGTTTGTATGTTTTAGTAGCAGACTCGAATTGTACTAAATCTTCGTCTTCGCTTCTTTCGTATTTAATAGTGATCTTATCAGCATCCACATACTCTACAGTACCTGTACCTTCAGCATTGATCAAAATTCTTGAATCTCTTGCAACTTGCTGCTCAAGCCCAGTACCAACAATTGGAGCCTGTGGCTTCAATAGAGGAACGGCCTGACGCATCATGTTAGATCCCATCAATGCACGGTTCGCATCATCATGCTCAAGGAACGGAATCAATGAAGCAGAGATACCAGAGATCTGGTTTGGTGCAACATCAATAAGGTTAACCTGAGATGGCTCAACTACAGGGTAGTCACCATCTAATCTTGCAATAATTCTGTCTGTTAAGAAGTCTCCATTATCACTCAATTCAACGTTTGCCTGAGCAATTACTTTGTCTTCTTCGTCTTCTGCATTAAGATAAATAGGGTCAGCATTAAGATTAATCTTGCTGTCTTCTACTTTTCTATATGGAGTTTCGATGAAACCTAGTCTGTTGATTTTAGCATAAATACCTAGAGATGAAATCAAACCGATGTTTGGTCCTTCCGGAGTTTCAATCGGACAAATTCTTCCGTAGTGAGTATGGTGAACGTCACGAACCTCGAAACCTGCTCTTTCTCTTGATAAACCACCAGGCCCTAGTGCAGAAAGTCTACGCTTGTGCGTGATTTCTGATAGAGGGTTGGTTTGGTCCATGAACTGAGAAAGCTGGTTGGTACCAAAGAACGAGTTAATTACAGATGTTAAAGTCTTAGCATTTACAAGGTCAAGCGGAGTAAAGATTTCGTTATCTCTAACGTTCATTCTTTCCTTGATTGTTCTTGCAATTCTTGAAAGACCTACCCCGAACTGTCCTGCTAATTGCTCACCAACAGTTTTAATTCTTCTGTTTGATAAGTGGTCAATATCATCAACCTCAGCTTTAGAGTTTACAAGCTCGATTAAGTGTCTTACGATAGCAATGATATCTTCTTTTGTAAGAACCTCAGTTGTAGTTGGGATGTTTAGACCTAACTTTTTGTTCAATCTGTAACGTCCAACTTCACCCAATGAATATCTTTGCTCAGAGAAGAATAATTTTTCAATAATTCCTCTTGCAGTTTCCTCGTCTGGTGGATCTGCATTTCTTAACTGACGATAAATATACTCTACCGCTTCTTTTTCAGAGTTAGTAGGGTCTTTTTGTAATGTATTCTGGATGATAGAGAATTCATTGCTGTTTTCTTTGTGAATCAAGATAGACTTCACACCAGCATCCAAGATAAGATCTAAGTGTTCTTTTTCAAGAATAGTTTCTCTATCTAAGATGATTTCGTTTCTTTCGATAGAAACTACTTCACCTGTATCTTCGTCTACGAAATCTTCGAACCAAGTGTTCAATACTCTCGCAGCCAATGTTCTCCCTTCTACTTTTTTAAGTGCCGCTTTAGAAACTTTCACTTCTTCTGCAAGGTCGAAGATCTGAAGGATATCCTTGTCAGATTCGTAACCGATAGCTCTTAATAAAGTTGTTAATGGTAATTTTTTCTTACGGTCGATATACGCGTACATTACGCTGTTAATATCTGTTGTAAATTCCATCCAAGATCCTTTGAAAGGGATAATTCTTGAATAGTAAAGTTTGGTTCCGTTAGCGTGGTAAGTTTGTCCGAAGAATACACCCGGAGATCTGTGTAACTGAGTTACGATTACACGCTCTGCTCCATTGATAATGAATGAACCAGAAGGAGTCATATAAGGAACCGGACCTAAATATACATCCTGAACCACTGTTTGGAAATCTTCGTGTTCCGGGTCAGTACAATATAATTTAAGTCTTGCTTTTAGAGGAACTGAATAAGTAAGTCCTCTTTCCACACATTCATCGATTGAATAACGTGGAGAATCTACCAGATAGTCCAAGAATTCCAATACGAATTGATTTCTAGAATCTGTAATTGGAAAGTTCTCTTGGAAAGTCTTGTAAAGAGCTTCTGTCTTTCTGGCTTCAGGAAGTGTATCAAGCTGGAAAAATTCTCTGAAAGACTCGATTTGGATATCCAAGAAGTCTGGAGTGATGATTTTTCCTTTCGCTGATGAGAAATTAATTCTCGGATTTCCTTGAGTTGTTGATTTTGTTTTACTCATAAAACTTTTAAGAAAGGGTTAAAAAATATTTTGATTCATTAAAAAATATCAGGAGAGAAAAAGGGAAAAGAGTAATAAAAAAAGAAAAAGAGAAGAAAATTTTGGCGCAATTATCGATCTTTGTTCTTTATTCTATGTTCTTTAGGTCTTTTATCTGATTCCTAACTGCAACACTGGTATATCTTTTCACAGCGTAATGCAAAATACTTTTATTACTTTTGAGGCTATATTACCTGCAATATCCATAAACACGAAACCCCTTTCATGTTTTTACACAATGAAAGAGTTGATTTTCAATATTTTATAAATTTACATACAAATTTTCGCGCCAAAAGAGGTGCAAAGATACAAAATTTCATTCACAAATACAAACAAATACGCTCATTTTGAGATTATTAAAATAAAAAAGACTGCCCATTATTGGACAGCCCTTATTAACATTAAGAATTTTTATATTTATTTTACAATCACCTTATAAGATTTTACCGTAGACTTAGTTTCTATCTTAATAATATAGATGCCTGTAGGCAATGAAGAGGTATTAATACCTGTACGTGCGGTGAATTTATCAGACTTAACTACTTGTCCCTGTGATGAGAACAATGTATAAACTCCTTCTTCCGCCGCTGTAATCATAAGGTTATCCCCTGATTTTACCGGATTAGGAAATACCTTAACATCGTTTGCAACACCCGTTATTTCTGAACTTTTTGTAATTTTCTCAAAATTCATTGATGCATTTTTCAACAATGAGGCATAAGGAGAAAGTGGAGAATTAGGTGATCCTCTCTTCACCAGATCAGTATCTACCACTGCCTGAATACCATCTCTATCCTTATCATCAATCGTAGAAATAAAGCCTCCTCCTGTTGTATCCAGATTACCTTTTCCAATTTGGTACAAGTCAAGATCTGAACCATTGGAAGTAAGATCAAGGAAATCAGGAAGACCGTCTCCGTCTGTATTTTTAATAGGATATTTCAAAGTACCTGAATCCGGATAAGTCTCCAGTACATCAGCTAAACCATTGTTTCCTACCACTACCCCAGCATCTATGACCCCATTATGATCTGCATCAATTTGATTGATTACTGAGGTAGGAATTCCAGATTCGAATAGATCCAGGATTCCGTCATTATCAGAATCCAGGTCACGATAATTTGGAATGGCATCTCCAAGTATAGGCGTAATTAAAATATCTCCTTCCATATCATCATCTTCAAATTTTCCGTTTTTATCAAAATCTTCCATTGAATCCGGAATACCATCATTATCAGAATCAAAATCACAAGCATCAACAATACCATCGCCATCTGTATCTAATGTTGGCGACTTATCATTAACCACCGTACATCCTTCTGCGCAATCCGGAATACCATTTCCGTTATTATCAATGCTGTCATCACCTCCAGGGCAGCGATCAAAGCAATTTGGTGTTCCGTCATTATCATCATCTTTACTTGCAAAGGCATTGTAGATATAGTAGTTCTGAGGAATACGAACAGCGGTTCCGCTATTGAAAGTAATCTTCATACGGTTAAAGGGCTTTGTAGCTTTACCTCCTACATAGAACTTATTTGAGTTGGTAGTAAAGAAGTTTCCGCTGATAAGACTTCCTGAGCTTGTAAAGGTATCTGTAACGGCGTTTCCATTGTACAAGGTCACTGTAATATTTTCCAGAACGCTTACTCCAAGAAGGTTTCCTGCCTTTTCTACTGTAAATCCGGCCATTGTATTGACAGGCAGTATGGAGTTACTGCTTACTGTAGCAAATGCTGAGAAAATACTAAAGATTGATGCCGCAGGAACTGTTGCTGTTGCATAATTGGATGGATTATTATCAACAATAGCCTCTGGATTTGTCATTTTTGCTAAAATAAGTCCCAGAAAACCAGGTCCTGATGTCCAGCTTCCTCCTGTTACCAAGTTTCCGGGGATAGCAGAGCCACTTGTCTGTATTTTATCATCACATTCACATGACAGGGGTTCTTCAAAAGCATAATATACTTTAAGCGCTCCTAAGTTAAACCCTAAAGTCTGGGTAATTTTCAATCTTACTTCATTGAATGGCTTGGTAGTCGTAAGGGTAACTTTTTGTTTTCCGGAACCATAACCAAGAACTTTAATATTGATTAATCCTCCACCATCTGATAATTGTCTTGAATCCTGAAGTTGTCCGAATAAATAAGTTTCAATGGTAATATTTTTTAAGAATTCAGCACTTAAAAGTTTCCCCTGATCATCTGGTTCTATTACAAACCCCGTTCTATTACCAGCAGGATACACCTGATTTTTATCCAAAACTCCCACTGAATAAGATCCTAACAACCCTATTGGAAGAACTACTTTCCCGAAAGAGTTTTTATTTCCGTCTCCAATATTTTCTTTATTCTGAACATAGGAAAGCGGAGCAAGGAAACTACTGCTTCCAGACACATTACCATCTACACCGCTTCCTGCAATGATATCATCACAAATACCATTATTATCCGTAGGTACTTTTGCCGGATCAAATGCAAATGCATAATACACATTCATAGCACTGAAAACAGAAAGAACGTTTGTCTGGTATAGCCTCACTTCATCAAACTCCTTGGTGGTTTTTAAATGTAAGAATATTCTGTTTTTGCTTCCTCCAAATGCGGGCACCGATAAAAGAGTACTGCTGGTAGTTGTTTCCTGAAGAACACCATTTTTATACGTACTGATCCTCAAAGAACTTAGCAGATCAATTGTAATAAAGCTTGTCCCAAGATCAACATTAAATCCGGTGATATATCCTGCCGGATAAGAGGTATTCTTATTCTTCACAGAGATTCCGTTTCCACTTACCAGAGAGGCAAAATTCCCCATACTTACGCTGTTATCTAAGTTAGCATCTACTACCGGATTCATACTTCCGTTGTAACATGCCAGACAAATCCCTGAATTGTTTACAGGTTTTGCTTCTACTCCCATCCCTCGGATAGGTTCATAGCCTTGTTGTGCAAATACTACAGCAGACATTACTAATGTCATGAGCATTGCAGTCAATTTCTCGAATAATTTTTTGGTCATTTTTTTATTTTTAAGGTTTGTGTTTAATTTTTTTTGCTAGAATGTTTTCCATATTGTTCCATTACATCCCTCGTGCGCTTTCGCTGTCGCATTGTAACGGATAGCTCCTTCTTCTTTGCTTGTACATGTATTATTGGATGGAGCGATTCCTTTCATTTGAATAGCTGCTCCGGATGCTGTATCTGCTGTGGGCACCATATTAACTCCAACAATGGCATCAGTCCCGTTTCCTATATTAAAAAAGGCATGAGCTTTATTGGCATATACTGATTGGCCTGCTAATGCTTTTCCTGTAAATCCTATGGCTATGGCCTGCCCTCCTGAAACATCATTTGCAGAACCTATGGCAACGGTATTGGTTACTGCTGTATTTCCGGCTCCCACAATAATACCTCCGTTATTAGTATTACTGTTTCCAAGGGTTAACCCTGTAATTCCTGTTATTGTGTTCAGATTTCCAAAAACTAAATTATTGGCTCCCGATGCATTATTAGAGTTTCCAATAACCTTAGCACCATTATTTGCTGTATTACCTAATCCGATCGCAACTGCAGGAAAATTTCCCTGTGCAGAAACTGTATTATCTTTTCCTAAGGCCACATTGGAAGAAGTACTATTTGTGAGCGTATTATTAGACCCCCATGTGAATGATGCAAAAGTCCCTGATGTAGAATTAGAATTCCCTCCACGCAGGGTTCCGTTTACATCCAAAATTCCTTTTACATTTTTCTGGGTTGCCAGTATCAAATTTTGCCCATCATTGGTTCCTAAATAATTACCGGAGGAAACATCATTTCCCAAGCCAGCAGTGGCAGCTACAGTTCCTGTATTTCCTGTTGTCCGCCAGTCAGAACCTAAGTTGCTCCATTTTGTACCATCAAAATAATAATAGCCGGGCACTACAACATCAACGGTTTGTCCGGTAGGCGTTGTTTCCGCTACAGTTACATATACTATTGCCCCTGTTTGGGCTGTTGTATAGGTCTTGGCTTTCAACTGTACCCCTGTAAGCCTTGGGGCAATAACGCCGTCCAGTTTATTATTATCGGATGGAAAACCTACCACGTCAAGAGAGGCCTGTGGCATCGATACATTAATCCCAACCTGTGCATATATAGAAATACCTGCAGATAAGAATGCTAGTGTGAATAATTTGCTTTTCATTGTAATGATATTTGTTGTTTTTTTTGTGTTTGTTTTATAAAATAGGCAAACCGATAGCTTTCTCATTTAAAATTGTAAATGAAAATATTCATGGCTTAGCCAAAGAGTTGTAAAATTTTTAGAAAATAATTAGAGGAGTAACTGATTTATCCGGAATCTTGATGATACACATAAAGCCATCAATCAATTTGAAAGAATTGAAAGTAAACTTCTTGACTTTTTCAAATGCATCTTTTGTATTTTCACTATCACCTGAGTATTGTTCTTTCCATTTATACTGTATGGAAATAAACTTCATATTCTCAACAGAAAACAGAAAGAAATCTTTGTCATTAATGATTGGAGAATTGTTTTGTAAAGTAGGATGATGAAATTCAGTATATTGAAATGTATCATCATCTTCTGTATGATGATAGGGTTTCACATTCATATTCTTTTGGATTTCTTTATTTTCCGTCAGCTGATATGAACCAGTTTTATTTATATCTGTATAATGCAGCAATTCAGACTTACTGATCGTAACAGATACAAACTGAGTGTTTAGTTTCCCTATAGCCGATATAAGCAATAAGAATGCAATTTGACTATAGGAAAGAAAATAATTTCTATCCAATTATATTGTGTTTTTCTTACTGCAAATATAATAATTTTTCAATAAAAACAATTTTTTAATAAAAAAAACACATACAAAACATAAAATACATGTAATAAATATAAAATATACTCTTAGTTTTTAAGAAATAAATAACAATAATTAAATATTACACAATACAAAGCAAAGATATTTTAATACATATATCAATTAAATGACTGATTTTTAAGGGATAACAACAAAAAAAAGCCCGGGCAAATGCCCGGGCTTCTTATATTTATAATAAAATTGAAAATTATTTCAATTCTACTTCAGCACCAGCTTCTTCTAATTGCTTCTTAAGAGCTTCAGCTTCGTCTTTAGAAACTCCTTGCTTAATTGCAGCTGGAGCACCATCTACGATATCTTTAGCTTCTTTAAGACCAGCACCAGTTAAATCTTTTACTAATTTAACGATAGCTAATTTAGAAGCACCTGCAGACTTAAGAATTACATCGAATTCAGTCTTTTCTTCAGCAGCTTCTCCACCACCTGCAGCAACAACTACAGCAGCAGCAGCTGGCTCAATTCCGTACTCATCCTTAAGGATAGTAGCTAATTCGTTTACGTCTTTTACAGTTAGGTTTACTAGCGTTTCAGCTAAATTTTTTAAATCTGACATTGTTGTAATGTTTTTGTTGATTATTTATTTAATTTTTTGAGTATAATTATTCAGCACTTGTTTCTTCAGTGCTTTCTGCAGCAGCTTCTGGAGCTTCAGCAGGAGTTTCTTCTACAGCAGGAGCAGCTTCTTCAGCTTTAGCTTCTACAGTTTCAGATTTGTTTTGAAGAGCAGAAACAACTCTTTGAATTGGAGATTGAAGTAATCCAATGATTTCTCCGATCATTTCTTCTCTAGACTTGATGTTAGCAAGTGCAGATAAGTTTTCGTCTCCAACGTAGAAAGTTTCTTGAACAAAAGCAGACTTTAAAGCTGGCTTTTCTTCTTTCTTTCTGAACCCTTGGATTAATTTTGCTGGACCGTTTGCAGTCTCAGAAATCATTAATGCAGAGTTTCCTTTAAAAGTTTGGAACATTTCAGAGTAATCTACTCCTTCAATTTGTTCCATTGCTTTTTGTAAAAGTGTATTTTTTACAACTTTTACTTTGATATTTTGTTTGAAAGCCTGTCTTCTGAATTCTGAAGACTTAGCAGCGTTCAATCCGTCTAGATCTGCTACGTATACTACTTTTGCATCCTGAAGCAAGTCTTTGATCTCTTGTATTGCTACAACTTTTTGGTCTTTTGTCATTGTCTTAAGGATTTATATTAGTTAACAGATTTAGTATCAATTGCAATACCAGGGCTCATTGTAGAAGACAAATAAATGCTCTTTACATAAGTTCCTTTAGCAGCAGTTGGCTTCATTTTGATCAATGTCTGGATAAGTTCCTGAGCATTTTCTTTGATCTTAGCAGCATCGAAAGATACTTTACCAATACCAGCATGGATAATACCATACTTATCTACTTTGAAATCAATTTTACCTGCTTTTACTTCAGTTACTGCTTTACCAATTTCCATTGTTACAGTTCCTGATTTAGGGTTAGGCATTAAACCTCTTGGACCTAATACTCTACCTAATGGACCTAATTTACCCATTACAGCTGGCATAGTAACGATAACGTCAACATCTGTCCAACCTTCTTTGATTTTTTGTAAATATTCGTCAAGACCTACATAATCAGCACCAGCAGCTTTAGCTTCTGCTTCTTTATCTGGAGTTACAAGAGCTAATACTTTAACATCTTTACCAGTACCGTGAGGAAGAGATACAACACCTCTTACCATTTGGTTTGCTTTTCTTGGGTCTACACCTAATCTTACAGCGATATCTACTGAAGCATCAAACTTTGTAGTGTTCACTTCTTTTACAAGAGCTGAACCTTCTTCAAGGTTATAGATTCTTCCTTTTTCTACTTTGCTTAAAGCTTCCTTTTGCTTTTTAGTTAATTTTGCCATTTCTTTAGGTTTTAAGCGTTAAAAGTTGGTTTAGTTCCTGTTACTCTTAATCCCATAGATCTAGCAGTACCTGCAACCATAGAAACTGCAGAATCGATTGTAAAGCAGTTAAGGTCAGTCATTTTGTCCTCAGCGATTTTCTTCACTTGATCCCAAGATACAGAACCTACTTTGTTTCTGTTTGGTTCACCAGAACCACCCTTGATCTTAGCCGCATCCATTAACTGGATTGCTGCAGGAGGAGTTTTAATTACGAATTCAAAAGATTTGTCTTCGTATACTGTAATTACTACAGGTAAAACTTGTCCTGGCTTATCTTGAGTTCTTCCGTTAAATTGCTTACAAAACTCCATGATGTTCACACCTGCAGAACCCAATGCTGGACCTACTGGTGGAGAAGGGTTAGCTGCGCCACCTTTCACCTGAAGCTTTACCATTTTAAAGACTTTCTTAGCCATTGTTTGTTTTTTAAATTTGAATAATTAATGAGTTTGGAAGCATTTATTATTCAGCAGGTTATGCACTCACATAACAATAAACCTACTTTTTGGACTGCAAAAGTATAAAATATTTTTGAAACCACAAACGGATAATGCTGATTTTTAAAAAGTTTTGTATTTTTTTTCTTTGTGAATTTTTTTTCCGTTCAAAAATTTATTTAAAGTTTATGCTTGTACTATTGAAAAAATAAATTGACAGTAAGGCTTATAGAGCGTAAGCATTCTCAGCAACATTTATACGAAGAAAAAGAAGAGCAAATACATGCTCTCCTTCTCCCATTGTAATCCTATTTATTATTACTATTCTGATGGATTATTTTTTTATGAACTTCATCCCTTGCTCATTTTCCTTTATTTTTAAAATATAAATCCCTTTTACAAGATCCCTAACTTCTGCTATTCCCTGTTTTAGAGTCCCCGTTTTTATCAACTGTCCCGTTGTATTGTAGATTTTAAAGTCCTGATCTTTCACACCATCTATATGAATAAGGTCAACTGCGGGGTTTGGATACAGCTTAATATGGGAACTTTTACCAGGCAACTCATGAGTTCCCATTGTACCATTGGGTAAGATTAGGTTCTGTGCATATATTCCCATACCGGTATTTTCAGTTCCTTTATTTTCCTGAAATACCACTACTCCTTGTCCATTTACAGGCTTTAATACAGAGATATAGGCTTTAGAAGCGGGGAAAGTAGCCACCGGAAGATAGTTTTGAGGCCATGCAAAATCACCATTACCATTCAATAGTACAGCATTCAAAGAGATATTAAGAGCAGTTCCTTCTTTTTTCTGCACTACAAAATATGGGCTATCATTGACCAGCTGAAGTCCTCCATAATGATACATAGATAAATTATCCACCGGAAATACCTGTTTTGCATTATTTGTGAATAACCTTGCTCCGGTATTTTTATCAAATTTTTGTACAAATTCTCCATTCTCTCCCTGGGAAGAAGTACTGTAGTTAGCAATTGACCAGACATAAGGAGACCCGGACTTAAAGGCAATCTTCATATCTTTTTCAAAATAGGTCTGATTGGTATCAAAATCCATCCCGGTATTTCCCCACGGTAGACTGCTGTCTGCATTTACTCTTTGAAGATATCCGTCAAATCTCATATTCTCACCGGTACTAAATCCGTAATATACCACGTTCCCATCTACAGCTCCGGAGTATTTTGCATTATAGGCTGTAGATTTGGTTGTAATCTGCTTGGCTCCATCCCAAAGCAGAGATCCGTCTTTCAGGCTAATTTTCTGTGCAAACAAATAGCTTGTTGTACCAAAGGATAGTTGCTTATGAAAAATAATTTCACATTCGTCATTCATTAACTCGAAGAGATCACCGGGAATTGTATTTTTTGTGGTATCATTTGATAAAATCTGTACTGGGTTTGCCCATAATGGCTGCCCTGAGGGATTATATTTTTGAACTTTAGTATATTTTTGACTTGAAGGAAAATATCCCACCACAATATCTCCGTTAGACAATGGCAGAATAGTGGGCAGATAAGCTTCTCCTAAACTGATACCATTGGGCCAAACTGATGCTCCCTGTGGTGTAATTTTAAAAACATAGCCCGGTGTTCCTGCGCCGGTTCCTGTAACTCCTATATAAAAATTATCAGATGCATCCACAGCTGTTCTTTCTACCACAGTATAGGTACCCATTGGAATCTGATCGCTTATTTTCACTCCATTGATCCCTAATTGTTTATTTCCGTCCTTATCTAAAATCTGGACCCATAGCTCAAAGTTTACAGGAGCCGGAACTTTCTTCCAGAATCCAATATATGTTTTTCCGTCACTTGTGGTTTCGGCAAAGGAAGATCCTCCAGGATTTGTCACTAGAAAGTTTTGATCTACGGCAGGATTCCATTGAGCCATTCCCATAAAGTAAATTGAAAGGCTCATAAAAAGAGTAAGTAATTTTTTCATTGTGGTATTGTTTTAATAGGGAAGCAAAGGAATGCAATGTCTTGGAACAGCATTCAAAATTCCACACACAATTACCACTTAACAAGAGAAAAAGACCACACTATTTCCACACACCAAAAACCAAAACACTGCAAAACAGATCATTACAATTCATTCAGATATTGAGCAAGGTCTTCCTTTGTATTGGTTAAATTCATTTTTTTTCTCAAACGGGTTCTTGAGTTTTCGATCGTTTTAGGCGTAACATTCAGAAGATTAGAAATTTCCTTTGTAGATAGCTTAAGCTTCAGCATTGCTGCAAGCCGTTTATCATAAATGGTAAGGCCCGGATGCCTGCGGTCAAGGTTTTCATAAAACGATTCGTGAATATTCAGGAAATGATATTCAAAGTCTCCCCATGAATCCTGTTTAGTATTAAACTTAATTTCGTTAATGATTCTTGAGACTTCATTAATCTCGCTATCTTTGAGTTTAGATTTCAATACATTCACCTGCTCGAGAAGGGACTTAAAGATTTCTTCTATCTTGGATTGTTCCATAGATTTATAAACCAACATTTTTTCTTTCATCTGATTATCTACTTCCAATTGCTTTTCTCTGTTTTCGATCAGCTTCTTTTCCAATCGAAGTTTCTCTGCCTTATTTCTAAAATTAATCAACAATAGGATACTGATGATCACAACCAGTAAAAGAATAATGACCATCACTATATATAACATATTCTTTCGATCCTGTTCTATTTTATCCAGTCTTTTTTGCAGTTCATAGTCATGCTGTATTTTCACTCTTTCAACATTCACTGCTTTTTCTTCTACATTCAGCAGCTCCCGGATAGAATCATATTTTTTAAAGGTTTCAGTAGAAAGTTGATAGGCTTTGTTTAATTGATAGGCTTTATATAAGGTCCTTAAATAATTTGTGTTGTCAAAATTAACCGTATTGGAAACAATATATTTCCCCACGTTTTTTGCATACAGTAATGCTTTTTTAGGATTTCCTGTTTCGATATAAAAATTGGCAAGGTTATAATTGACCTGATAGTTTGATTTGTCATCCTCAATATTGCTTTCTTTAAGGATATTTCCTGCCTCCAGAAGATAATCCTCCGCCTTTGTATGATTTCCCTCCAGAAAATTAAGCTTACCAAAGTTTGAGAAAACAAATGCCTTTAAAACCGGATTGTCATAGGTCTCGAAAGCAGCCAGCCCTTTCTCAAAATAATACCTTGAAGAATCCAGTTTGGATACTACCAGATAAGCATTCCCCAAATTGTTGAAAGATTTTATGGTTTCTGTTTCCCGTTTTTGTTTCTGATAAAAGCTTAGGAGCTTTTTATAATATACAATAGCCCGTTTGGTATCGTTAAGCTGAGAATAGGTATAGGCAAAAACACCATCTATTTTCGCCATCTTCTCTTCATCTTTATCTAAAAATAGGTGATACGCTTTGTTTGAGTAATCCAATGCAAAATCAAAATAGTTTACATCGCTGTAAATTTTTGCAGTTTCCATATAGAAGTCTCCCAAATCCTTATCGGAAACCTTTTTTCTTGCCTGCTGTATATTGGCTTCTGCTTTTTTCCAGTCTTTAAACTTCAATTCATTGGCAGTATTTAGGTATTGCTCGTACTCTTTCTTATTCTGGCCAAAACAAAACACCGCTGAAAGCAATAACAATAATATAAAAGGTATATTTTTTCCCATTTTAATATAATTCCATATAAAATTATAAAATCATTTGAGAAAACAACAAGTAATATTCACCTATACTCAAAAACTGATAAAACCACAACTGCAAATTTATCAAAAACAAAAAACCAGACTATTTGCCTGGTTTTTCTTGAAAGTAAATATATAAGCTAATTATATTAAAAGCCTGAAGGTTTATTAATTGTCTGTGTAGAACCATTAGTCCCTCCCAGATCCGCATTAACATCACCGATATTTTGTTTTGTAATGAGTCTTTTGTAAGCCATTAAATAAAGATCTACTGTAAAATTATTATAGGATCTTGATGGCCCCCCAGTAACATTCGCAATAATTCTACTGTCAGTAAACTTTGCTCTTATGTGCCAGGTCCCATTGCTTTTGAATGCTACAACATCCGGTGACCCCTGTTTATTGTCATTAATTCCGTTATCAGCATAATCGAGCATTACATTTGTATTGCCATTATTAAGTCTAAAGGAATAATTATGCAGGACCACCAAAAAGCTACTCGCATCTATTTTCGTATCATAATCTGTAATTCCTTCTCCAGATACTCCCGTTAGTGAAAGTTTAATATAATTGAACAATCCACTACTTTCCTGATTTGGATCATACAGCTGCATTGCATTTTCTGATGTTGCCAGAAAGCTTCCTCCAGTCATAGTTGGTTCTCCTGGATTTCTAAGATATAGAGAGTTGGTATGTGTTTTACCATTTACATCAAGAGTTTCTGTAGGCTTATCTGTTTTGATCCCTACTTTACCGATCTGAGCATTCATAAATATCCCCAGAACCATCATTATTGTAATATAAATTCTTATTCTCATGTTTTTTCTATTGAAGCCCTAAAGGCGTGTTGGTTGATACTCCCGAAAAAGAGGCCGCCGCAGAAACGGAACCTGTAAATGTTCCCCAATCTTTTACCAGTGATTTTTCAAATACATTCAGGGTAAGAGTCCATGTACCATTCTGATCAGATGTAGTACCAGCTCCTTTAAAACTTAAATTAACTGCATGATAGTTTTTTCCACCTTTCGCTACTTTAGTTACTTCAGTAGAATAAGCACCATAAGATTTGGGGCTTGTAGAAGTATTTGCAGCTGATATAGCTCCACTAAAAACGGCTCCTGTAATTGCCAAAACATATTTATCAGCATCTAACCCTGTGTTTAGGTTAATTACTTCATCCAGCCTCACATTTTTTAAGATAACCCTATACATGTTTACCGGTGCTACGTTACGAAGTGTAATATCAAGAAGCTTAACCTTTCCTACAGGCGAAGTATCCTTGGAACGTGTAAGTAACAAATAGTTTCCCTTTGCAGTTGTATTTTCTGTATCAATCAAGTAAGATTCAACTAGTGTTTCGCCTTCTACATCCAGGGTACCTTTTGGATTGGGAGTATTTATTCCGACTTGTGCTTTCATGCCTAAAGAAGCAATTGCCACAAGAAATAATGCTGTAATTTTTTTCATTATTGTATTTTTTATTGAATTAAAGGTGCTGCCGCGGCACCTGTTGTAGAAGCTTTAAGATCTTGTGTAGAGTTAACTTCCTTGGCGTATGATCTGTCATATACCAATAAATTAAGTGTCCATTCTCCTGTAGGGAAAGATGCAGCGGGAGAAAACCCTTCATAATCGGCTTTCAACTTCCATGTTCCTCCTGAAGAATAGGCAAAAATCTGCGGTACCGGCGTTAACCAATCTGCAGTAGTAGTTCTTATAGGCTGGGTAAATCCAAAAGAAGAAATTACAACAAGAAATTTTTGGGAATTGATTTTAGTATCAAATTGGTTTACCCAGTCCTTATCTGAAGGATCACAGGTAATTTTAAACTGAATAATGTTAATGGGTGCCGGAGAGTTAGGCACAAAAGTGTCATTATAAGCTGTAATTTTATTTTCCGGTGCTGGAGACTTAATGATAAATGTATAATTCTCATCAGCACCAAGCTTTTCCATAGGTTTTTTGAATACCATTCCGGATGTCTTCATAGTACCATTAACGGTCAGTTCCTTTTCTGGTTTCGTAGTATTAATACCAACCTGAGCGTTCATAAGTCCTACTGACCCCATTAAAAGGATCATCGAAGTAATTTTTGTCATTATGTGGATGTGTTTATTTATAAACTTCTCTACCCAACTTTCCTCTAACTCATTTACGATTTAAAAATAAAACACAAAACCGTTTTGTACATCTGCCGGGCAGTGTACCAAATGAAAAACAAAAAGTTTTATGGGTTGATGCAGGTTAGGTTACAATAAACATGCCATCAAAGATGAAATAACCACTAGAAAAGTCCATGGATACAGGAAAACACAAACATTATCCCATAAGAGTGATTATTATATTTAGGCTAAACACTGTGCAGGAGCATGATACGAAAGTCTTGCAATTATATTTTCAATAAAATAATGTTTATTAAATTATGAAAAATAAAATAATAAGAATAAATATTAACTTTATTTTTCGATATTCATATATTTTCAAGAAAAACATGATTACGAGTTGAATTTTTATCCCCAAAAAACCTTATTGGATAACAGTTCCAAAAGCACAATAAAACCCTAATTAACAGTGGGTTATATTGTAATCTTGTAAATTATTACCTTGCGAGAAAAAGATTATTAAAGAGTTAGAAAATAACACAATAAATTAGAGCATTATAAAGCAAAAAAAAGACCGCTTAAATAGCAGTCTTTTTTATATTATATAAGTAATTATTATACTTTTTCTACTTGCATGTAGCTTAATTCCATTGGAGTTTTTCTACCGAAGATCAATACAGAAACTTCAATTTTCTTTTTGTCTTCAAGAATTTTCTCAACTGTACCATTGAATCCGTTGAAAGGACCATCGATCACTTTTACGTTTTCACCTACTACATATGGAATCTCCACGTCGCTTGCGAATTCTGAAAGCTCATCCATTCTTCCAAGCATTCTGTTCACTTCTGATTTTCTCATTGGAACAGG
The DNA here is from genome assembly GCF_003020585.1 of Chryseobacterium aurantiacum. Classification (GTDB taxonomy): domain Bacteria; phylum Bacteroidota; class Bacteroidia; order Flavobacteriales; family Weeksellaceae; genus Chryseobacterium; species Chryseobacterium aurantiacum. The sequence continues at coordinate 195,194 of NZ_PXUE01000001.1, read as the reverse complement.
ATCACCTCCTTTTGTTAAGCTTAAGAAAGAAATAACTCCAGGGATGTTTTTGATAACGTGAGGAATCTCCCCCATCAGGTCAGCTTCAATCATTAAGTATCCAGGATAGTAAGGTCTTTCTTTAGGAACTTTTTTACCGTTTCTAATTTGGATAACCTTTTCCATAGGAATAACCACTTGAGTAACGTACTGCTCAAACCCTAAACGTTTGATTTCTGTCTCAATATAGTTTTTCACTTTATTTTCCTGTCCGCTGATAGCTTTCAGCACATACCATTTCAATTCGCTCATTATGGGAAAATACTTTTAATTAATTGAACAAGTTGATTAGCATTCCGATGATGTTGCTGATTGCTTTTGAAAACAATTCATCAACTCCAAAGGTAAATAGAGCCAGAATAACTGTCGCAATAGTCACTACAATTGTAGAAGACTGAAGGTCAGCCCATTTTGGCCATTCAACTTTATGTCTGAATTCGTTATAAGAACCTTTTAAAAAATCGACAAATGAACTCATAATTTATATTTGCACGGGCACAAGGATTCGAACCCTGATCAACGGTTTTGGAGACCGGTATCCTACCATTGGACGATGCCCGTAGTTAAAAAAGCTTCCGAGAGTTTCCTTTCGGAAGCTTTATTTATTTTAAGATGATTAGTCTAAGATTTCAGTAACCTGACCTGAACCAACTGTTCTACCACCTTCTCTGATCGCAAATCTAAGACCTACGTTAAGAGCGATTGGTTGTAACAATTCTACAGTGATTTCTAAGTTATCTCCTGGCATTACCATTTCAACACCTTCTGGTAAGAAGATTTCACCTGTAACGTCAGTAGTTCTTACGTAGAACTGAGGACGGTACTTGTTGTGGAATGGAGTGTGACGTCCACCTTCTTCTTTAGAAAGGATATAAACAGAAGCCTTGAATTTTTTGTGTGGCTTAACTGAATCTTTCTTAGCGATAACCATACCTCTCTTGATGTCAGTTTTTTCAATACCTCTCAACAATAGACCTACGTTATCTCCAGCTTCACCTCTATCTAGGATCTTTCTGAACATCTCAACTCCTGTAATAGTAGAAGTTAATTTTTCGTCACCCATACCTACGATATCAACTGGATCACCAGTGTTGATAACACCAGCCTCGATTCTACCAGTTGCTACAGTACCTCTACCTGTAATAGAGAATACGTCTTCGATTGGCATCAAGAATGGCTTTTCAGTATCTCTTGGTGGTTGCTCGATCCAAGTATCAACAGCATCCATCAATTCTTCAACGCTCTTGAACCACTTGTCTTCTGTGTTAGCAGGAGATGAAGTAGCAGCAGTAAGAGCTCCTAGTGCAGAACCTTGAATTACTGGAGAGTTGTCTCCGTCAAATTCGTAAGTAGATAATAAGTCTCTAAGCTCCATTTCAACAAGCTCTAATAACTCTGGATCATCTACCATGTCAACTTTGTTCATGAAAACAACGATTCTTGGTACGTTTACCTGACGGCAAAGTAGGATATGTTCTCTAGTCTGAGGCATTGGACCGTCAGTTGCAGCACATACTACGATAGCTCCATCCATTTGAGCAGCACCAGTTACCATGTTCTTAACATAGTCGGCGTGACCTGGACAGTCAACGTGAGCATAGTGTCTTTTTTCAGTTTCGTATTCGATGTGAGCAGTATTGATAGTAATACCTCTTTCTTTTTCTTCTGGAGCAGAGTCAATTGCAGAGAAGTCTTTTTTCTCAGCAAGACCTTTGCTAGCTAATACAGCAGAAATAGCAGCTGTAAGAGTAGTTTTACCATGGTCAACGTGACCAATAGTACCAATGTTCAAGTGTGGTTTGTTACGATTAAACGTTTCCTTTGCCATGATTTAAAATTATTTATTTATTGTTTTTCAAATTTTCGGTGTGCAAATATAATGATTTTTTAAATACCAAAATCTTTTTCTTGGAAAAAAATTCAATATTTGCATCCAATGAAATACAATCTCTATATTTCAATGTATTGAGACTGCAAATTTACACATTTTTCTGGATTGAAAAAAACTTTCTAAAACCTTTTATGAAAAAGCCTGAAATACAGAATATTCCAGGCTTCGTTACTATATAAAATGAAAGATAAATCAGCTATTTCGCAGTTTTTTGGTCCTGTTGAAGATCCAGAAAATAATTGGAAAAATAAGCAGGGTAAGTACCGTTGCCGTGATCAGTCCGCCAATAATTACAATGGCCAATGGTTTTTGTGATTCTGAACCAATTCCTGTGGATAAAGCGGCAGGCATTAATCCGATGGAAGCCATAAGGGCTGTCATGATTACCGGTCTGGTTCTGGATTTCACTCCATTTAAGATGGCTGTATCTATATCCATCCCGTCTTTAACGTTCTGATGAAATTCTGTGATCAATATTACTCCGTTCTGTATGCAGATTCCCAGCAAGGCAATCATGCCTACTCCGGCAGAGATTCCAAAATTGATTCCCGTAACATGTAATGCAATAATTCCTCCTATCAATGCAAAAGGGACATTCGCTAACACAAGAAGGGAATCTTTCATGTTTCCAAACAGGATAAACAACAGAAAGAAGATCATCAGGATACTTACCGGAACTACCTGCGCCAGTCTGTGTGATGCACGCTGCTGGTTTTCAAACTGACCTGTCCAGCCAACAGAATATCCATCAGGAAGCTCAATGGTGGCCACTTTTTTCTGTGCATCTGCAATGGTACTTCCTAAATCTCGGTCACGAATAGAGAACTTCACCCCAATATACCTTTTAATATTATCTCTGTAAATGAATGCGGCTCCGTTGTCTTTAACGATAGTACTGATCTCCTTTAAAGGGATTTTTGCGCCATCCTGTGTAGGAACCATCAAGGCTGCAATATCATTCTCATTGGTTCTGTATTCCTGGGAATAACGAAGACGGATGGGAAACTTTCTTTCTCCATCAAACATTTCGGAGGCTGTTTTTCCTCCAAAGGCCATTTCCAATACAGCTTGTGCGTCGGCAGGCATTACTCCGTAGGCTGCCATTTTATCTCGATCTAAGACAACACTTACTTCCGGCTGACCAATATTTTTTATGATACCCGGATCTTTTACCCCTTCTACATCTTTAATTTTAACTAAGATTTCCTGAGCCAATTTATCCAGGGTTTCCAGATTATCTCCGTAGATTTTAATTCCGTTTTCAGCTTTAAAACCTGCTACAGCTTCTGCTACGTTATCCGAAATAGGCTGAGAATAGTTGAATGTGATCCCCTGATAACTTCTAAGCTTTTTATCAATTTCATTAATAAGTTCATCATAGGTGATCTTTCGTTTCCATTCCTCTCTTGGTTTAAGGTTGACGGCAAACTGTACAAACCCAAATCCGTTCGGGTCTGTTCCATCATTACTTCTCCCTGTCTGAGCCAGAACATCTGTAACTTCAGAAAAGCTCATGATATCCTTTTTTAAAAGATCCGCCGTTTTTAATGATTCTTTTAATGAAGAACTCATTGGCATCTCAGCAGTAATCCACAGTGAGCCTTCATTGAGCTGGGGTAGGAATTCTGTTCCCAGAAATTTCCCGGAGAATAATGTCAATGCAAGAAATGAGATGGCAACAATCATACTGGTTTTTTTATGCTTAAATGTAGTATTGAAGCCTTTTAGCACAATTCTATCCCAGAAATTAACGAATGGGTTATTTTTTTCCCTTACATTTTTATTTAAAAGAATATGCGAAAGCACCGGAACAAGGGTTAATGTAAAGATCAAAGCCCCAATTAGTGCAAATCCCAAGGTAAAGGCCAGCGGTGAAAACATTTTTCCTTCTACTTTTTGGAATGAAAAAATAGGAATCAAAGAAGTAATAATGATAAGCTTTGAAAAGAAGATTGCTTTTCCTAAGCCTGTTCCTGTCTGCTTAATCCAACCACCTTTTGCCAATTTATTGAACTTTTCCATACCGTATTTGTTGGCTTTGTGGTCGAGCATTACAAAGAGCCCTTCCACCATGACGACGGCCCCGTCTATAATGATTCCGAAATCTACAGCTCCTAACGAAAGTAAATTGGCACTCATACCTGCAAGCTTTAAACATAAAAAGGCAAATAATAAGGATAGAGGAATGATGATGGAGACAATAAGTGTCGTTCTCCAGTCTGCCATAAAGATCAAAACGATTACTGTTACCAATACAATTCCCTCAATCAGGTTGTGCATTACGGTATGGGTGGTAAAGTCCATCAGGTTATCCCTGTCATAGAATGTCACCATTTTTACGTCTTTCGGAAGGATCTTTTCATTCAGTTCTTTAATTTTAGCTTTCACTCCAATCAGAACTTCTCTTGGGTTCTCTCCTTTTCTCATTACGACAATTCCTTCTACAGTGTCATCATGATTATTCAATGCAGCCTGTCCTACTCTAGGCATAGAGCTTTCGTGAACTTCGGCAACATTCTTTACTAAAACCGGGTTTCCGCTGTCATTCTGAATGGTAATATTTCCGATATCGGCAATCGATTTTACCAAACCAATTCCTCTTACTACATAGGCCTGTCCGTTTTTTTCAATTACATCTCCTCCTACGTTCAAATTACTTTTGGTAACTGCATCATATACCTGAAGTGGGGTCAAATTGTATTTATCCAAGGCTCTTGGATCAATGCTTAACTCGAAGACCTTGTCCTGTCCTCCAAAAACATTAATGTCTGCAACTCCGGGCACTCCTCTTAGGGCACGGTCTATCACCCAATTTTGCAGGGTAAGTAACTTACGGGAATCCTTTGTTTTACTTTCCAGTGTGTATCTGAAAATTTCTCCGGTTGGCCCGTAGGGTGGCTGTACTTCAGGATCTACCTCATCAGGAAGGCTAATGGTTCTTAATTGGTTATTGACCTGATTTCTGGCAAAAGTATCATCCACCCCATCATCAAACAGAATTTTAACAATGGAAAGTCCAAACATTGTTGTACTTCTCACGCTTGTTTTCTTCTGAACCGGGCTCATTGCCAACTCGATAGGTGTAGTGACAAAACGTTCTACTTCTTCTGCACTACGCCCATTCCATTGGGTAATGATTACAATCTGGGTATTGGTAACGTCCGGAAATGCTTCAATGGGCATGTTCTTGAAGCTGATAAAACCGGCAATCGCTAAAATAGCTACCCAAATAAAGGTAAATGCTTTATTTTTTAAGGAAAAAGCGATTATATTTTTTATGAATTTATTCATGATAGATAATTGATGACCTAAAAAAGTCGTTGAAAGATTTATTTTAAATCATTACTGTCTTTAGCTGTTCAAAGAACGATATATAAGCAGTTGATTATTGGTAATCACCTCTTCTCCCTCTTTAAGACCGTCTGCTATGTAAGTAACATCACCCACCTGTTTTGATACTTTAATCTCACGAACTTTCACATCTGTTCTTGATTTAAAGATCACAACAAAGCTTTTGTTATCATCAAAGATCACTGCCTTAGACGGGACAGTAAGCATCGTATTACTTTCCAGGCTGGAAACTTTTATGGTTGCTTTACTATCGGGAATCAGCAGACCATTGGCATTATCCAGAACCACTCTTGCCTGCATGGCATTGGTTTGCGGATCGATGATTTTAAATATTTTGTCAATTTTACCATCAAATAGCTTATCTGGATAAGAAAGTGTAGAAACCTGAGCTTTCATTCCAAGACTTATTTTATCAATATCTGATTCATTAACGTTCATAATGGCCCATACGTTGGTGGTATTGGCAACATCAAAAATATTTTCACTTCGGTCACTTCTCAGCTGCATATCCTTATTGATACTTTTCTGAACAATATATCCGTTAATTGGTGCTACTACACTGTATATATTTCCTGTTTTAACGTTATAAACCGTACTTACTGCGGTCGCTCTCTGTAGCTGGTCTTCTGCTTTCTGCAACTGGCTTTTTGCTTCCAGTACATCTCTCTCCGTATTCAGTTTTCCCTCATACATCTCTTTGGCAACACGAAGATTATTCTTGGCTACCACCATATCCGTTTTTGCATCGCTTACATCCTTTTGAATTTCTGCCAGCTCTGTACTCCTGATAGTTGCCAATACCTGCCCTTTCTTCACGTAGTCTCCCAGCTCCACATTTACGCTCATTACATTTCCTCCCACTAGTGGATAAACATCGATATAACTGTTCTTATCTGCAGAAATCTTCCCGTAAAAACTATATTCGTCTTCTACGTTCTTTTTTTCAACCTTTGCCAGAGAAATGGAACTTAGCATGGTATTACTAAGCTCAAATCCTTTTTGGGCCTGATTTTTTTTCTCTCCCTCTTTTTTTGAGCAGGCTATTAATGATAATACCATCAATACCGGAATAATATAAGTTTTCATTGTTTTAATAGAAGATTTTCGTTTGTACTAGTTGATTAAGTTGTTCTGCAGACTGCATAATCTCGTTTTTCATATCATAGATCTGAAGTGCTGTCTCTCGATAGCTGTCCATAAAGTCTGTAAATTCAATAAGGTTGACATTTCCTTTTCTGAAATTGGTCATCATCCCGTTATATACCAACTCCATATTTTTTAGATCTGTGGTTTTAATATCCAATAACTGATCGTACTGTGCTTTCCAGGTTTTATAGGCAGACTGCACTTTGGTTTCAAGGGTCAATTTTTGAAAGTCTGCATTTTTTTGGTTCTGCTGAATGGCATAATTGGCCTTTTCTACATTTCCCTGGTTCACTCTCCATAAAGGAAGGGGGATTCCCAGTGTCAGATTAGCTTCATTATTAAAGGTCCCACCCGCTTGATCCCAAGCTGCGCCTACATTCAGATCCGGAACATTTAATGATTTTTGCCATTGGGCATACAGCTTACTATTGTCAATTAATTTTAAATTGTAGCGATAATCTGCATTATTTTCCAATGCTTTCCTCTTCAGCTCTTCTTCTTCACCAAAAGGCTGGGTTGCCAAAGCTTCCTTGGCTTCAGCTTCAGACATCAATGGTTCAATATCTTCTGTAACTCCTGTAAGAACTTTCAGGTTTTGTTCAAACCCGAGAATATTTTTGTTGATTTCAAGTTTATCATGATTCAACTGGATCACAAGGCTCTGAAGCCTTACAGCATCCTTAAGAGATACATTTCCTTTTGCCGACTGTACACGATAAGCGCTTAGTAGCTCATTCATATACCCTAGCTGCTTTTCAGTATTTTCAAGTTTGAGTCTTTCGTAGTAAAGATTGAAGTACGCGGCACGTAGTTGAGCTCTTAAATCAACAAGAAGTTGTGAAAACTGAAGCTGTGCTAATTCTTTATTAGATTTTGCAAAGGCAATTTCATTTTTCTTTTTACCACCCATATAAATTAATTGAGTGATTCCTGCTCCTTTGGAATGCCCTACATCAAAAAACTTTTTGCCTTGTGGATTGTAAGCATTGAACTGCCCGCTTAGTTGTGGGAGTTCCCAGATTTTGGCCTGTAGAATATCAGCATCTGCCATATTGATGTTGTATTGTTCGGCGAGCAGCTGGAGGTTGTTCTTTTGAAAGGCTTCTTCGCAATCCAAAAGAGACATTTGCTGTTGTGCCGCCATGAATGAGGAAACGGCAAGACACAGCACTGCAATTCTGTTCATTATTTTTATTTTTAAATTACAAAATTGCTTGGATACGATTAAAAGAAACTTAAATGAGGCTTAAAAAAATATTAAAATCGCCTTAAACAGACTATTTTCAAATAGGTTTAGTACAATAAGAAGAAATATTTTATTCTCCAACCTTTGAGTTTTTTCTGAAGTTCAATCTGTTGTTTAACAAAAAACAACTCTGACTTTTGAGAACAACAATGAAAAGAATTTATTTCTTGAAAATTATAGTGAATTTATTCATGTATTCGGAAGGAGAAGAATAGATGATCTCCGCATCATGATATTCCAGAATTCTTTTGACAATTCTAAGTCCCAGACCGGATCCGGCTATATTTTGAGCATTATTTCCACGGGTAAAGGCTTCGAATAGCTTCGTCTGCTCTTCTTCGGAAATAGTATCGCCATGGGATATTACGTCAACACTAAGGTTCTCATTGGTCTCTGTAATAAGAACCTTTACCTGGGTATTATTGGAATATACTGCCGCGTTTTTAAATAAATTGATAAAGACAATCACCAATAATGACTGAATCCCTGCTATGGTCAGATAGGCATTCTCCGAGGTATCTTCAGTGATGAGGAAATCCAGTTTGAGATCCGGATAGCTTTTTTCAACTCCATCAAAGGCTTCGAAAATAACTTCATCAATTCTTACTTCTTCATAAATACTCTGAATATTTTCTTTATCAAATTTTGTGAGAAGCAATAATGAGTTGGTTAAGTCAGACAATTGGTAAACGTCCCGTTGTATTTGCTGCAGGGAGGAAAGCGTTTCTGGAGAATGTTCTTCAAACTTAATCAGATTTTCTAGCTGAAAGGCCATTCTTGTAATAGGAGTTCTGATTTCATGTGATGCACTGGCTGTAAAGTCTTTCTGAGACTGAAATACATCATCCAGCCTTCCAATCATGGTATTAAATGATTTTGCCAAAACACTGATCTCATCACTGGAGTGCTGAACAGGAATCTGAGTGGTTAGTTTATGAGCCGTAACTTCTGATATTTCCTTATTCAGATCTTCCAGGGGTCTTAAAAATTTTTCAACGAAATAATAGCTGAAAAAACCAATAAGAAGTGTACTCATTACATAAGCTGTGATCAAAAGATATTTAAGATAGCTTAATTTCGACTTTCCATTGGTGTCAAGGGCACTTGTAAGGATATAATAATTTTCACCATTAATATTCCTAAGTGCGGCATAAATCTCCGGAACGGTTTTTTCAGTGTAAATAATCTTCTTTTTATCAAGCTCTTTCAGCATGGCACTATCCCAGGTAACATTGCGATCCTTAATAGTACTATAGATAAGTTCTTTTTGTTCATTAAAGATTAAAATCTTTTCATTCAAAAGGATATTATCTGAATTTTCATTGAAAAAAATAGGAGCTTCTTCTTCAAAATCCTTGGACTTTGAGATAAAATGAGTGGTAAACTCTAATCGTTGCCTGAACCTTTCCTTAAATTCATCTCTTCTAAAATCATTGAAAGATAAATAAATAACCGCCATCACCATTCCAAAAAGCAATGAAAAGGCGATACTGATCGTTAAGGCTATCTTTCTTTTTAAAGACATTGATCTATAATGGGCTTAGGTAATATCCGAACCCTGAGCGGGTATGGATTAACTTTATTTTAAAATCCTTATCAATCTTCTTTCTTAAGAAATTGATATAAACTTCTACGGTATTTGTGTTTGTGTTGAAATTATGCTCCCAGACATGTTCCGTGATCTGTTGTTTGGATACAGTTCTACCCTGCGCTTCTGCAAGATAAACCAATAGCTGAAATTCTTTCAGGGTAAGCGTAATTTCGATTCCACCGCGGTAAACCTTCTGTTCCGTTTTATTGATAATAAGGTCATCCACTCTCAAAATATCCTGATCGGAGGTATCTGACGGCATTTTTCTTCTTAGCAAAGAATTTATCCTTAAAAGCAACTCTTCAAATTGAAAAGGTTTCACCAGATAATCATCCGCAAGTCTGGTAAAAGCATCCTTTTTATCGGAAAGATCTCCATAGGCAGAGATAATAATGATGGGGGTATTTTTATCAAAAGAACGAATGGTCTGGCAGACATCCAGTCCGTTTATTTTGGGAACATTGATGTCCAGCAAATACAGATCATAGGTCTTACTTTTAATCTGGCGAAGAAATGTTTCTCCGTCATATATTTTATCACAGACAAAATTATTTGATTCTAAAAATCTGCAAAGTTCTGCAGAAAGAATGAGATCATCTTCTAATAAAAGAATATTCATCAAAAATTATTTTACACGAATTTAACGAAAATTTTTAGGATTCTTCTTTTTATTAGTCTCAGGGAAAAAGTTTTTAGATATAATATGGATAAAGGCAGGAGCGGTACAAAGGATTTTATTGAAAATTGAATGATGCATTTGATCTCTCCTATAGGGATACCTTGTAAATTTTGGGCAAAAAAAATTCCCGAAAGAAATTCGGGAGCTTCGAGAGCCAACTACGGGACTTGAACCCGTGACCTCTTCCTTACCAAGGAAGCACTCTACCGCTGAGCTAAGTCGGCATTAATTAAAAAAATCACACTGAATAGCGTGATTTTTATTGAGCGGAAGACGGGGGTCGAACCCGCGACATTCAGCTTGGAAGGCTGACGCTCTACCAACTGAGCTACTTCCGCAATTTTGTTTCCAAAATTATTGGTAAACGCTGTGCAAAACTAAGAAATTTAATTTAATCTTGCAAGTTTTTTTTATAATATAAAATGTGGGGAGAGCAGGATTCGAACCTACGAAGCCGAAGCAACTGAGTTACAGTCAGTCCCATTTAGCCACTCTGGAATCTCCCCAGATATTTTATATTAAAATGAGCCTCCAGAGGGATTCGAACCCACGACCCCGAGATTACAAATCACGTGCTCTGGCCAACTGAGCTATGGAGGCATTTTAATAATTGACTGAAAGTGATAGAGAAACTCTACTCTACACGTTTCAGTGTTAAAAAAAATCACTTTTAAAGTGTGATTTTATTGAGCGGAAGACGGGGGTCGAACCCGCGACATTCAGCTTGGAAGGCTGACGCTCTACCAACTGAGCTACTTCCGCAATTTTGTTTCCAAAACCATTGGTAAACGCTGTGCAAAACTAAGAAATTTAATTTAATCTTGCAAGTTTTTTTTATAAAAATATAAAGTGGGGAGAGCAGGATTCGAACCTACGAAGCCGAAGCAACTGAGTTACAGTCAGTCCCATTTAGCCACTCTGGAATCTCCCCAAAGTTTTATATTTTATGAGCCTCCAGAGGGATTCGAACCCACGACCCCGAGATTACAAATCACGTGCTCTGGCCAACTGAGCTATGGAGGCAAATATAAAAAAGAATTCAAAAGATCGCTGTTCCTTTTTTGCGAGTGCAAATATAGAACGGATTTTTTGAATTCTCAAATATTTTATAAACTTTTTTTAACTTTTTTTTCTAAGCCATTTCTTTTTTCTTGATTAGTAGCTTTTTAGCTGTATCAACACAAAGGTCCAAACTTTCTTCAAAACTTGCAGAAGTCTTCTTTACCACGATATCATCTCCCGGAACGGCTAAAATAAGTTCAGCAGTTTTATTTGCTTTATCAGCATTGTTTTCTACTTTTAGAAATACTTTACACTCCTGAATCTTGTCATAGAATGTATCTAATTTGCTTACTTTTTTGTCAATGTGTGATTCTAATGGTTCGTGTGGTGTTAAACCAATTGATTGTACTGAAATCTTCATAATTCTTCTTTTTTTGACGCTCGAGGGTGAGCCTGATTAAACACTTTTTTCAATTGTTCAATATTAGCATTCGTATAGACTTGAGTACTTGCAAGACTTGAATGCCCTAATATTTTTTTCACTTTGGAGATCTCCGCCCCATTATCCAAAACGTGAGTAGCAAAGCTATGACGAAGGATGTGAGGACTTTTTTTTTCTTTCGTTGTTATAAGACTAAGGTACTTATTAACTACCACATAAACAAATTTTTCGCTGAGTTTTTTCCCTTTCTTATTTACAAAAAAATATGATTCATATTCTGCCTGGGGTTTTCTTATTTCCTGATAACTTTTAAGAAGCCCGGACAAATCCCCGGAAATAGGAATTACCCTTTCTTTATTCCCTTTACCGACGACTTTTAATTCATATTCATTTAGATCAACATGCTCAAATATCAGGCCACAAAGTTCAGCTTTCCTCATACCGGTTTGATAAAGAACTTCCATGATACATTTTTCCAGCAAATCCCGCACCTGTTCGAATACCCGGTCATTCAGATCGGCCATTTCCTCTTTAGACATAGGAATTTGCTTCTCTGCATAAAATTTCAGGGAAGAGATACCTTCTGTAGGAGAAACCTTAATTTCACCTATCTTTAAAAGGAAAAGATAAAAACTTCGGAGTGAGGACAGTTTTCTGTTGATACTTCTCTTGGAAATATTGTTTTCGCTGAGCTCCACAATAAAATTTCTGATAATTTTCTTGTCGGCTTTACTTATATCTTCAGATGACTCTGTTCGGAGATAGAAATGAAAAAAGTCATCAAGGTCTTTTTTATAGCTTGTAATGGTGTGAGGTGAGTACCTCTTTTCGAATTGTAGATATTCTAAGAACTTATCCAGCATCATGGTATAAAAACAAAAATTCACTTCTCAAATATAAGAATTTAAGAAGTGAATTAGTATATGGTTAAGAAAAAATCTTAAGCCTGCTCTTCCTTGCTAAGTGCTCTTTGTTTGTAAGCAGCTTTTAACTTAGATTGTCTCAAAGTTACAGAAGGCTTGATAAACGCTTGTCTAGATCTTAATTGACGAACTGTACCTGTTTTATCAAATTTTCTCTTGTATTTTTTTAAAGCTCTGTCGATGGATTCACCATCTTTTACTGGAATTATTAACATATTTTACATCTCATTTTGGATTGCAAAACTAGACCTTTTTTCTTAAAGTACAAAATATCATTACCCTTTTCTTTAAAAAAATTACAACATTGCTCTACTACAAAGGGTTTAAGGAACCAATAAAACATCAATACAAAATCAACAGAAAACAGAATCTATAGATTAAAGTCTAATATACCTCATTCTATTATTTGGCAAATAAAACATCCTATTGACAACAAATTATACTGAAAATCGTTAAAACTTTCCATAAAACCCTTGAATCTTAAAGTATTTTACTTTCCTCATGCTCAAATACAAGGCATTATGTTGACACCTTGTTATGATTGAGCAGACCACAATAAATATACCTCTCATTATAATTTAAAAAAGCAATGACTAGTATTAACGGTATTTAAACAAAATATTCTATCTTTGCAGTCACTTAATTCATGGGGTTGACTGGTTTCGACAGCAAGACCAATGGGTAAGTAAGCATGCAGAGAACCGTAGCGCGATCTCTATAATCCCTTGCTACAAAATTTTAACTGGCAACGAAGAGTTCGCTCTTGCAGCTTAATATCGAAGTATAGTAGATCAAGCGTTTTCCCGAAGATTTCAGTAGGGAAGCAAGATATTCCACAAATGCTCTGTTCTGCGGCGTTTGATTCTGGGATATAGGAATGCGGAAATAAGATTTCAGAAGCTTCGGCTGAAATTCGAAAACCTTAGAAGATAAGTTGGAAGTTGGGTGTCTACTCTCTGCTTTCAGTCGAAAACCAATAGTAGAATAAGCATGTAGAAAGCTTATGTATTGCTTGTTTGGACGAGGGTTCGAATCCCTCCAACTCCACAAAAACAAAGCCTTAATTAACTAATTATCAGTTATTTAAGGCTTTTATTTTATCTTGATTTGTACGATTATTGTACGGTAGATATTTTTTTACAATTATTACTCATTAATTACATCTTTGTAATTCTCAATAAACTCGCAATAAACATCTTTATATGATTCTAAAAACCCTTCAATAATTTCGTGTAAGGTTTTTAAATCTACAAAATATTCGTCTTTAATATCATTTTCAATAAGAATACTTAAAATATCAATGCTTTCTAACTCCTTTAAAAGTTCATTATCAGCTATTTTCTTATAATGCTCATTGTTTAATTGCTCCAACCTAAACGCTTTTTCTTGCCCTAACCGATGTATTGCAATGTTGTTATAAAATGCATCTTCATCATTCTTACCAAAATATTTAAAACAATACTCTAATGTTTGGGATTGTGAAAAATATGATTGAAAAAGACACCCATATATATAGCTTACAAGATTTTCAGATAACGTCTCATAGAATAATATATTCTTTTTGTAATCTTTAGGTTTTATAGGTTCGGTCTTTCCGCAAAATTCATCTTGTTTATTTTCGCACCTATGTATTTTAATATATTCTGAGCCATAACCAGTAAAGTATTTTTTATTTAAAAATGCAGACACATAATGTCCTAATTCGTGATAAAAAACTCTTCTTATTTTATGTCTATCATTACTTTTAATACTCATAATCATGTGGGCTTATTTTCAAAGAAACATCCTTATTAATCTCTGTAATTTCTAAAAACTTATCATAATCGTTTTTATCAGTTATATATGCTAATGCAGTAACTGTTGCCGTAGTAGTCCTTTCAATAGGCTCAATACGCACTCCATAAAAATGCATAATTTTTTCCTCATCATCATAATATGAATTTTCTTCATCATCAATAGTCAATTCAACATAATATGATAACTCTACATCTATTTCTATCTCTATACATTCTTCTTCAATCGAAATTATTTGGTAAGACTTTTCTAAAATTGTAATATCGGTAACTTTCAAATTATGTATCTCGTAATATATAAAATGATAATAAAGAGTTTCATCATCCAAACTCTGAGTATACCATTTGATAATTTCTTCATCAATTCTATCCGAATTAGTTTCGAAAATTTCATCTAAAACCTCAACCCTTTCTTCTTCCAGTATTTCTTTCAGTTTATTATTTAAATAATTTTCGTAATCTTTAGTTATGAATAAAACAGGACTTATATATCCTAAGAAGTCTTTATCAGTAGAAAAACAAGTACATTTAATTTTCTTTTTATTACACCATTTTTCTAAAAGTGCCAAAGAGAATGCGTCAGGAAATTCATTCTTTTTATCGGCATTATTAAATGGATATTGTCCTTTAAAATATTTCTCAAAAATTGGCTCTACATTTATTTCAGAATAATCAATAATAATAACATTTGACCTTAATAATAATTCATCTAAATCACTATTAAATTTTTCTGAAATAGGTTTATCATAAAGGCGTTGAAAAATATCTTTACCATGTATATCATTTTTCAAAACAATATTATCATAGTTATTCTTAAATTTTCCAAACTCTTCCAGAGCCTTTTTAATTTGTTTTTTAAATCTTACCTTAACTTCTTCAATTGTAATTTTTGTCATTACAATATTTATCTTTCTCTCCTCAGATAATTTCATTAATTCCCTAATACGACCTCCCTCAAGAAAGTTTTCTTTCACAAAAATACTTGTATCTAAAAAAATATAATCCATATTCATTATAAAATATTTTTTATCCATTGCGCCGACTTCAAAAATCGTTTTGCTGTATCATCAGCCCATTGCGCTCCATAATCGAACTCATAGTTTTTACAGTTTTCATTTTCTAAAATTGATTGCACAATTTGTAAAAACTTGTTTTTATCAATAGTTACAGACAGCTCTTTGAATTTTTTTTTCCAACTGGTCGTAGGATTAGCACCTTTGGCTGTATCGAAAAAATTAATCAGAAGAACTTTAATCTCAAAGTCATTCCAATTGTTATCTGATATTTTCAAATTTAAAATGTCATTAATAATCTTATAACATCCCTGTTTATTTTCTACTTTAAATTTCTTCAAATACTCAATTAACTCTGTATCTTTTTCTGAAACTAATTTTAAAATCTTTTTAAAGCAGATTATATCATGGTGATAAGTCTTTTGATATATAATGTGCAATATATTCTTCAAAGTTTCATACTTTACTTTAATCGTAGCGTGTTTAAGAATACCCCGTACCTGTTCTATCTTAAATATGTCTTCCAAAAAATTACTATTTGGAGAAACAAAATAATTATCTCTAAGATAAGCGGTAGTATGTAAAAAATCTTCTGGTGAATAGATAATCATGTTATCATTTACAAGTTTGGGTATTAAGTTCTCTCTAAGTAAAGTCCCTAATCTTGCAACATATAGTGACCTTAAAAATGAGCCATTAAATTCGTTATTATAATTCAATAACTTGGTTAATACATATTTATAGCTTTTTCTTTCAATTTCTGATGAAATAAGTTCGCTGAATTTGGTTTCTAAATCTTTTTCTGCTTTTAATTGCTTCTCTCTATCACTACTCGATTCTTCATGCTTCAAAAGTAACAAATCAAACCAATTTTGAATGTTGATGAAATCATTTTCAGAAATATTTAGCTCTTTAGCTAAAATTTTCGATTTTGTCAATTCATCGTTTTTAAAAGTCAAATATGGATTATTAGTCATTATTTTTAGAAATTAATAAATTCATTAAAGCTGTTCGCCAAATTTCACCTTTTTATTTTCTATGGTGTAGGGATAGATTTGTTGATATTTATTTTCTGGTGATAGAATAAATTCAACAACTAACACATCTTTTCCATGATACTTCCCGTCCATAGCAATACCATAGATTCGAACGTCCTCATCTTTTAAGTCGTCATAAGCTCCAGCTAATAAAATATCATATAATTCTTGTGAGTCGGTTGATTCCGAGTAAGCACCAATATATGTAAGTTTTCCGTTCGCTCTAATATGAGTAGCATACGGAGCAAATTCGCCATTTTCAAGTAAGAATTTTTCTGCTTGTTCTTTAATTGCTTCAAGCAATTTTTCAACATTATTCATTTTTAAATATAATAAATTTTAAACTATGCACAATTAGGAATACCAGCACAAGGGTTCTTGGGCTTGGGCACAGGTATAAGTTTTGGAGCAGGAGCAGGAGTAACTTTAATATTATCTATTTTAGGTTTTGCAGGAGGTGTATATCTTTGAATATTAATTCCTGACTTTTCTAATGGCTTGGATAGTTTAGCCGTTTCATTTATTTTTAATAACGCTTCCTGTCCATTCGCTTTTGAAATTTCCTGCTGTCCTCTTAATTGTTTAGTAAGAGATTGTTTTTGTACGTGCTTTATCTCTACAGTTCCTCCTTCATCGGTAATAGCATCAGGTATGGTTCTCTCTGTTTTTCCAGTTTTTGGGTCTTTAAATTCAAATGTTCTATTATTTTTTTCAAGACCCATTTCTTCGAGTTGCTTTTTTTCGACATATCTACCAAAATTAAAGTGTTCTTGTTGAGCTGATGACTCTCCTGCTTTAGTTCCTGCCTCACCTGTTTTTGTAAGAGTTTCAATAACAGTTGGCTTGATAGATGTTTCTTCAAATAATGGCATTAATCTAAACCACCAACAACATTGTGTTGCATCTTCTGGTGCTAATCCTGTCGGGTCTGTAAATCTCATCGGATTATTAAACGCATAATTATATGGTGACCAACTCGGAAACTCTTCACTCAATGGGTCAGGGCTTATCCAACGTCCCGCTGTATCTAAATACGGTTGTGTATCGGGGTCGCTCAAATCAATCTCTCTAAATTCTATGATAGATTTTGTTTTCCTGTTGAATCGCACTGAACCAATGCTTACAATACTATCCATATCGTGAAATTCCAGATACTTTCCTTTGCTGAGTGTTGCAATTTTCGGATAAACTCCATACTTCGCAAAAGGATTTCCGACAGCAATATTTTTTCTACGTCTTTCTGCTTCCTGTGGTGTTAATGAATCTCGGGTTTTCAAAACCTCATCCATATAAGGACGGTTTCGCTCTTCTTTTGTCAGTTTAACAGGGTTTACCCATTTCTTTTCCGTTTTTTGTCTGGTGGAGGTGTGTTTCTTTGTCTGTGCCTGTAAAAATCCTGCTAATATGGCAAAGACAATTAATAATATTTTTTTCATTTGGTTATTTTGTAAAGTTGTTTAATAATTTTTTGTTCTCAAATTTTTCTCTTTCAGTTTTTAGTGACACCAACCAATCTAAATACATTTCTTCGGGCATTTGTCGGTAGCCTATTTCGTAAATATGTCCGTACTCCTTATTCATCAATTCAAACAGTTCTTTCGCTTTTGGGTCTTGCTGTTGTACGAGTTTTAAATTTTCGGCATTATCTGTTTTCAGGTTGTGTCTATCCATCAATTTAGTAAACTGCTCTTTGTGGGTTTCTGCTTGTAATATCAGTGCTTTAGCAAAATTTGGATAGACTTCTAATGCTCTGACAAGCGTTTTTAAAACAAATTCTCCGTCATTACTGGGAAAACTTCTATTGTAAGCCTGTGCTAAATCAAATAAGCATAATGCTAAACTTTCCTTGTTGTTCAGGGCTTTCATAAATACACCATTTTTAATGGCATCCAAATGAATATACCCCGAAGCTGTCAACCACGCATCAATAGGAAAAATACCGCTTGTAAGCTCCGTATTGAACCAACCACCTGCTTTAATGTTATGCTTGATATAAACATGGTTCGGTGCTAACGCTAAATTGGCATCTGCTCCGATTTCCTCTGCCAAAATCTTGTATAGATACGGCATTGAATTGCAGTTTCCTTTTTTCGTTACCAATAACTTTGATACAAACAGGTTGCTAATATCATTATGTCCGAACACATCTGTAAAATCATAAGTAAATGGTTTGTACTGTATCACAGTATCTTTGTAGGCAACAGGTAAGGTTTGGCACATAATGGAATATACTGTTGCATACTTGCTTACCTTGTCTTTATCGGATTCTTTGTATGTTAAATCTCGGCTCTTCAAAATAGAGTTTGCGAAGTTCTTTAAAAAGCCGATTTCTCCGTTTAATTTGTTAATATCTAACTTCCCTTGATAATAGGCATTTTCCACGCTAAAAACGGCTTCTTTGAAGCTGTACAGCTGTGTATCATTAAGCATATTATCAATAGTCTGGTAGGAATCATTGTAAAACTGATTATTTTGTGCTTTTATGCTTGTAATACTGCTGATAAAAAGTATTGTAAAGAGTTTAATGTGTAATAGTTTTTTCATCATAATTTTGTTGGGTCTATTGGGAAATATTGGGCTTTTCCCTTTGATTTCTCTGATTCTTTTTTCTTCTGTTCCTGTGCTTTTCTTACTGCTTCCTGCTGTTGTTTATCTATTTGTTTTTGACGTTGGTACAGATATATTTTTTGTGCGAGTGCTTCGCTTTCCTGTTTATTCTTCTCCGTTTTCAGACTTGTCAACCACGATTCATAAGCTGATGCAGGCATTTCCGTATAACCAAGTTCATCAATCTTGTTAAATTGCTGATTAACATTATTTAGTTGTTCAATCGCCTTTGGGAAATATCCAATCCTCTGTAAATCTTGTCTGTTTTCGGGATTGATTCCTAAGTTTTTCATTACACGGGCAAATCTTGCCTGACTTACATTTGCCTTTTCCATGTTCGGAGCAAGTCCGTTCGGATAAAGTTCTAACGCCTTTTCTACTACCTTGCCTACAAACTCGTCATATCCAAATTTTTTAACATATCCTCTCGCCAAATCGAAATAAGCCATTCCTAATAATTCATTTTTGGAAAGGTTTTCCATGTATGCTTTATTCTGCAAGGCTTCGGACTTGATGTAACCAGATTCTAACAAAGAGGTATCCGTTGAAAACATACCGTTGGTAAGTTCAATATTTCTGTACTGTCCTTCATCATCCATAAAACGAACGTAAGAATGATTCGGAGCTAATGACAAGTGCGCTTCTGCTCCCATAGCTTCTGCAATAATCAGGTATAATAAAGGCATTGAGTGGCATTGTCCTGAACCCGTCTTTAGCAATTTAGAAACGAACATCTTTGAGTAATCTTTTTCGCCCATATAATCCTTAAAATCATATTCAAAGGCTTTATGGGTTGTTCCTCCTAATTTCATATCCTTAGAAAAATATTCAAACAACATCAGGTTTTTAGAAACATTGCTTTCCGTGTCCTGCTTTCGTTCCTTCATTTTCTGCAATAATTGTTTGGCTGTTTTTTGGATTCCCGATTTGAAGCCTTTTAAATCTCGTTTATTGTCGTAATAAGCATTTTCTACTGTAAAATTGACATCAGCTAACGAGTAATTTTCGGAATCCATTCCTGAAAGTGTACTAAAAGCATCATAATAAGATTGTGTTCCTGCTTTTGCTGATAATGACGGTAAATCATACGGCATATTTCTACCGTTGTTTACCCACTCACGGAATTGCATTTCCTGAACTTCTGCCATATCCCTATCTATATTCTGCATGACAGCATTATTCTGTGACCTTGACTGTTGTAGTGCATAATCATTTTGTTGCTGTGCGGAGTTTGAACGATTCGGAATATTGGGAGTATAGTTTCTTGGGGAGCTTCTACCACTTACAGAACTTCCAAAATCATTACTGGAGTAATTGCCTAACCCACTTGCTTGTGGTCTGGAGATAGTAGGTAAGTTAGGAATTTGCGTAAATCCTAACTGATAGATACATAATGAGATAGCGGTAAAATAAATTTTTCGCATTGCATTGGTGTTTTATAGTGACAATTATAATTAAAATGTCTTTAACATATTATAGGTATTTTCACGGTATTTTGAATTTACACCTATATTTTTGACAAATCTAAAAACAGAATGCGACAAAAAACGTCGCATTAACTTTTGATGTCTGTTTTTTTTCTTTTTTTTCTGAGGTTGCTATTTACCCGTTTTGATAATAGGGCTAATTTTCTCCTTAAACGCTTCAAATTCTTCTTTAGTAATAATATCGAGGTCTAACTCCTCCTTTTTCTTTTTAAGAAGTTCTATCGCTTCCTCTCGCGTTAATGGTCGGGTGCTTCTCAACGGCTTAATTTCTCCTTTCATAATAGCATTATCAACCATTGTCAAGGTAATATACTGGTCAAGCAGATTAAAGTTAGTAGAAGGTAAAGGCTTTACATAGAAGAAAACATAATTTTCCAGACCTAAAGAACCTTTATTAAACTGAATCTTTTCAACTGTTACTTTGTAATCTTTGTATTCTTCCTCGACATACCTCATCCCTTTAAGCAATACACCCGCAGGCTTTCCGTAAAAAAGGTATTCGAAATTTCTTTTTTTGCTGAATGCGGATTTTGATTCTCCCGTAGGATTACCAAGCACTAATGTATCTCCAACCTTGTAAACATTCTTATCTGAGGCTAAATAATGTTTAATATCCATTCCCATTTTAAAACTCTTTGCTTCCTGCTTATCAAGCATTTTTGTATAGGTCAAAGTGTCAATTTCAGAGAGCTTTTGCGCATTCGTTGAGGTAAAGACAATAAGAACCAGTCCTGCGATGTAAAATTTTGATTTCATTTATTTGATTTTAATAGGTTTTAAGATTCAGAGGTAAGGCTTTATACACTGTATTAGAGTAAAAGGATTTTTGAGCCTCTTTTGAAGCAAATAAGAATGCAAATACTTAATAATGGATGAGGTTTCCTTACGGGAATCCGCAGGAAAAAACAAAAATTTAGTAAAAACACTTTTTTTCATTCTCAAAAGGTGTTCTACCATGTCTCGAAGTAGAGTAATTATAATGCAAAAGGCGTGAGACAAAAGCCAATCCGTTACAGAGGCACTCGGATGCCTAAAGACCAGAAAGACTTCGCCCACGCCCACTATAAGGCACGGGCGTAAGTCTATCGAGTTTGGTCTTTTAGAAGATTCCGAGTTTTCTGTAACCGACACGATAGCTTACGCTTGTTTATCGTAAAAATTTGAATGTCAAAAGTAGTGTTTTTTTCTTTCCTGCAAAATGAATATAAAAACGAAAAATTGAGAGTTTTGTTTTGGCATTGCTACTATAGTCGTTTTTTACATGGCAACTGATTCGAGTTATTCGCTGTAACATCTATTGATAGTGGCATTACAGCAGTTTTTTATCACCCGAAATAGATTTTAATAAAAAGACCGCTTTTTTGCTTTTCAGTTCTTTCTACTTTCTAAAGTCAAACATCTTTAAACAGACAGTTTAAAGTGTTCATTTACTTTATTCTTTTGAAAAGTATCTAATCATGAAAAGTATATTTATATGATATTCTAAAAATAATTTTTCCTGCGGAAAACATTGCTTTATTTGACATGAGAGAAAGAAAAACGGTGAAAAACACTTTTTATTAAAATTAGAAAGCCTCTTTAGCTGAAAACATAGTAAAGCGAAAAAGAGATGAAAAAGGCTATGAACAAAGCTTTTTCGTTTCTTAAAAGGAAGCTTTACACCTGACTCATGTTGTGTTTACTTTTCCTCTCCCATTGGCGTACCATAACGTGACATATATTTACGCTTCTTTTTGTAAGCAAAGCACCATGAATAGGAAGAAATAGGCTACTTCACAAAATCATTCAATTTGCCTTTTTTGTTTCTCATAACATCTATACTTGCAATATTATAAGTGTAGGCTTACGAATCTTTGAATAGCACAATACTACTTGAGTTTTACTGCTCGGGTTTATTTATGTATAAAAAAATCCCCAT
This sequence comes from Chryseobacterium aurantiacum, assembly GCF_003020585.1. Lineage (GTDB taxonomy): Bacteria > Bacteroidota > Bacteroidia > Flavobacteriales > Weeksellaceae > Chryseobacterium > Chryseobacterium aurantiacum. The sequence goes on along the minus strand of NZ_PXUE01000001.1, from coordinate 173,029 downwards.
GTTTCCGAACTCACATTTGAACTTCGGAAACATGGGATTTTGTAAAATATTCTTTTTGCAAGAGCTCTAAAGTCCATATAACATTTTCTTTGACAATCGATAAATAATTTTCGTCACCATATTTTTTAATGATAGTACGAAATTTATCTTTTGCGCTCCTGCGTTCCTCCGCATCCAACCCCCTATACAAGGTGTTTTTTTGCTTTTTATTTTTCCTGCACCAATATTCACTATTTCGATACTTTGCCAGTTCTACCTGTTGTTTGGTCGTTAATTCGTTTTCGTTTATACTCCAATCATCGAAAATAAAAAGGTTGAATATTTTTAATAGTTCATTTGCAAGTTTTTGTACATTTAATTTTTTGAATAGGTCTGCCAGTGTATAAATACCCTTTGCACGCAAATAACCACTATCCTTAACCTTTCTTTCAATTCTTAGAACATGGGTAGATAGACGGCATTGAAAACTCTTGCTATAAAACTTATCCTCATACTCTGTAAGGGTAAATTTACGCCCAATCTTTCCCATACGGTCAAAAGATGTGTGTCCATAGGCAATCAATCGGTTAATAAAATCGAACGGGTCAAAATCAATTGGTACATTTATTCCGAACTCCAGTTTTAATATCAAACAATCTCTAAGTTTAATACCGAATTTATCTAACAAATGAGTAAACGCCTCTTCTATCTCAGTAAGTGTAATAGAACTGTAATTGTTTCCGTTCCAGTACTTATGGATACTACCACTTATCCACACCCTGCCTGTTTCAAATTGAGTAAGCTCAAAACAACATCCTTTTATATCGAATATTTTTAAGTAGGCTTTGTAGTTCTTTCCTGTTATATCTCCTGTTTTTTTGCCCGTAAGTATTTCCCAGTCTAATTTTTCTATAAGAATATCCGAAAAAGGTCTTAATACCTCTATTTTAAGCCAGTCGTAGCACATAGCTATTTTTTTAGGATTAGACTTTCTAATAGCTCACTCTTTTTGTAATAACGACGATTGGCTATACCATAGGCTTTTACTTTGCCTTTATTTGTCCAGTGCCATAATGTAGAGGCATCAATTTTGAGTAGTTCACATACCTCAGCACGAGTTAACAGCTCTTCGGAGTCTTTAGGAGAGTAGGATTTTAAAACCTCTTCCAACTGAATACGTACAGTTTCGCTAATAAGCTCCGAAAGAGCGTCTTTGTCAATGCTTTGTAAAATGATTGCTTTGTCCATATCTGTTTGCTTTGAGAGCAAAATTAGATGCATTGCAAACCATACAAATTATTGATACGTATTACTTTTGTATTGTTTTTGATTCATGTTGAATAGTATTGTATTTATCGAGAAACTCATCGCAAAGCTCAATATTATTTTCAATACAATATTCATAAATTATTTGTGTATGATCGGGGTCGAAATAAATATTTTTATTTCTATCAGGAGTACTATTATCAAAAGAAGAACTAAAATACGGAGCATAACTTTTATTTCCCAATTCACCAGCTATAAAATCAAAAGATTTTAACCGCCCATTAAGTTGCTTTTCCTTTCTCATTCTGTATAAATCCCCGTTTGCAATATGTATTCCCGCCTTAAACCAAACTCTATCCATAAAATCACTAACGCTTTGAGTACTTTCATTTATTTTTTTGGTAGAATACTTTTGTTCTAACTGAATTACTCCTATAAGCTCTTCAATACGACTTTTAAAATATTTGTATTGAATTTTATTGATAAGGTTATCCGCTTTGCGTGTTTTCAGTGCATTTAATAGTAACTGATACATATCTAAGAATATAACCAAGTCATACTCTTTAGTCTGAATTTTTTTAAACTCCTCACTGTAAAATGCGTCAATACAGTGCTTAAAATCCTCATTAAATATATCCTTTGAATCGTAATCAGGCTTCCTGCCTGCCAGCCTTTTAAATCGCTCTACATAAGCTTTTCTTAAATGAAAATTTTCATCGATGTTAATAAATTCAGGACGCTTTTGTAAAAAATCTTCAATCGGTATTTTGTTACCATCTTCGTCTATAATGTGTGTAATCATAAAGCCTAAAAATAATTAAACAGTTCAAGCGCAGTATCTTTTGTACTTTTCCCTATATATTCTAAAAACATTCTTTCGGTAGTGTGTCCCGTCATAAAAATTAAATGGCTTGTAGGTATTTTACCATAGAAGTTGGTGGCAAAAGAACGCCGTCCTATATGCGAGGATACAAGCTCCCATTTTTCATATATTCCTTCATCTTTCCTATATTTCCCGCTGTTTAACTCTACTTCCATTTTTTTGCTACCCTCAATTTCTTGATTTATTTTCGCTTTTTTACAAACCTCTTTTAAATAATCATTATATTTTTGGTCGGATATTTTGTTGGGAAACTCCCCACCTCTTTTTTCTAATATCTGCATTACTTTAGGAAGCACTGGGATAGTCATTAATTTATTGGTTTTCTTTTGTCTAAATTCAAGCAGGGATTTACCATTTTCTACACGTATCATACCTGTATTAAAATTCATAAAATCAGATATTCTCTGCCCTGTATAGCACGAAATAATTAGCCAGTCCCTAACATTTGAAAGGCTATCGCTTAGCTCCGCTTTCTCTATTTGTTCAAGTTCGGAAAGTGATAAATAAGGGTGCTTAATTTCTTTTTTTACTTTTATTCGCAATTTGCTGAGGTTTCTATCTACCTCTAATCCTTTTTCGTAGGCATAATTGCAAAAAGTTTTAATAAATACTAAATCTCTTTGCACAGTACCAATAGCGTAATTTTCCTTTGTACAGTACGCTATAAAATTATTTTTGAATTGTTCGTTAATCTCCGAAATAAGTAAGGTTACTTTTTTTTCTTTTTCGTAACGCTCTAATTTATGCTTGACTACATTTAGCTTTTTAACTGTAGAGGGAGTAATATCATTCCCTTTCTCTTGTATATAATAATCAACAAACTGTATTAGTCCTTGCGGGATTCGAACCCTATCAGGTTCTCTGTTATAATAGCTATCTATTTTTGTTTGTAGCCAAACTTTATCAATCTCAGTCGGCAAGGCTTTTTCAAACGCATTTAAAACGAAGTTCTGAATATCGTTTATCTCTGTGTTTACCTCCCTTTGCCTGTTTGCTATTTCAATGGTTTTAGGGCGCTTTTGGTCGTGATATTTTTCCCAGTACTCTTTATCTACTTTTAGCAGGGTTTTTGCCCCGTACACATAATCTACTCCATCACACCTAAATAATAACCTTATGTTGAGGGGTGCTTGCTCTTTGGCAGAGCGGTAAAGAAAGTTTATTGTAGCCAAGTCTTTTTGTTTTACCGTACAAATATATAAAATACTGTACGGTTTTTGTACGGTAAATTTCAATTTAATTAAATTCACCTCAACTTAAATCAAAATAAACCAGTTCTAAAATCATACTTAAACCATTGTAAACAAAGGTAATTACATTTAAAACAGGTGCTTTATAAGATTTGTAAAATTGAATTATTCGTACTCCCTCCAACTCCACAAAAACACTGATATTTTCAGTGTTTTTTTTTATTTTACTCCCTACCTATCCTCCCCCTTCTACTCTATTATATATAAGTAAAGAACTTTTACACATCTGTCAAAATCAGTATTTATAATTTTTGAATACAACCATTGAAAAACACTCTTTCAAAAAACTGATATTTTAATTTCTCAACATCAAAAAACACGCTCTTTTGATTCTTTTTTATGTTAAATAGGATCAAAATCGACGTTTTTAAAATATTTTACACCCTAAATAAGTCAGCTAAACAGAAAATAAAAATTAATCATCTATAATACAATGAAATATAAATAGCTGAAAATTAAAACACTAAAGCTACCCAATCTAAAATGACAGCTACGTGTCCACAAAAAAGACTAAAAAAATGTTTTATCGTAAAGAATTTTATATATTTGCACCATCTAACAATTAAAAAAAATAATTTACTATGTCAGACATTGCATCAAGAGTAAAAGCTATCATCGCTGATAAGCTTGACGTTGAAGAAACAGAAGTAACTCCTGAAGCTAGCTTCACTAACGATTTAGGAGCTGATTCACTAGATACAGTTGAACTAATCATGGAATTTGAAAAAGAATTTAACATTCAAATCCCTGATGATCAAGCTGAAAAAATTACTACTGTAGGACACGCTATCGCTTACATCGAAGAAGTAGTAAATAAATAATATTCTTCAACAAAAAGAAATTAAACAAAGTTTATGGAATTAAAAAGAGTAGTTGTAACCGGATTTGGAGCAATAACACCAATTGGAAATAATGCAAAAGAATACTGGGAAAATCTTGTGAAAGGTGAGAGCGGAGCCGCTCCGATTACTCTTTTTGATGCCACAAACTTTAAAACAAAGTTCGCTTGCGAGGTAAAAAATTTCGATCCATTACAGCATTTCGATAAGAAAGAAGCTAAAAAAATGGACCGAAATACTCAATTGGGACTTGTTGCCGCTAGAGAAGCAGTAGCACATTCCAGAATTATGGAAGACAATGTGGATAAAAACAGAGTCGGTGTAATCTGGGGTTCCGGAATCGGAGGTTTAGAGACTTTTGAAACAGAAGTTTTAGGATGGGCTAATACGGAAATTCCGAGATTCAACCCGTTTTTTATTCCTAAGATGATTGCGGACATCACTCCTGGACATATTTCTATTGAATATGGTTTCCATGGGCCCAATTATACTACTGTATCTGCATGTGCTTCTTCAGCAAATGCTATTATCGATTCCAAAATGCTGATCCAACTAGGAAAAGCAGATGTAATTGTATGCGGAGGCTCTGAAGCAGCCGTTACAGCAAGTGGTGTCGGTGGATTTAATGCAATGATGGCACTTTCTACAAGAAATGATGATCCAAAAACAGCTTCAAGACCTTTTGACAAAGACAGAGATGGATTTGTACTAGGTGAAGGGGCAGGATCTATTATTCTTGAAGAATATGAGCACGCGGTAAAACGTGGTGCAACAATTTATGCAGAATTACTAGGAGGAGGTCTAAGTGCTGATGCACATCATATGACTGCTCCGCATCCTGAAGGTCTTGGTGCTTATCTGGTAATGAAAAGTTGTCTGGAAGATGCAGGTTTAACTGCTGATGAAGTAGATCACATCAATATGCATGGTACATCTACTCCATTAGGAGACATCGCAGAATCCAATGCAATTTCAAAGTTATTAGGCGAGCATGCTTTTGACATTCAGATTAATTCTACAAAATCAATGACGGGTCACCTTTTAGGTGCTGCTGGTGTTATTGAAGCTATCGCTGCATTGGGAACTATTATTCATGGTACTGTTCCTCCTACCATCAACCATTTCACTGATGATGAAAATATTGACAGCAGACTAAACTTTACGTTTAACACTGCTGTGAAGAAAGATGTAAAAGTAGCCATGAGCAATACTTTTGGATTTGGCGGGCATAATGCTTGCGTTCTATTTAAGAAAATCTAAATTCAATGAATGGAGTTACAGAAATACTTTTCTAAATTCCTTCTCAAAAAAAGAAAAAGACAATTAACGGAAAGAGATTATTTTCTCAGTACCGAGCTTAAAAAAGTTCTAGGTACAGAGGTACAAAATATTGCTCTTTATCGTGAGGCTTTTTCTTTAAAAAATTCTTCTAAAAATCAAGACAGCAACTACGAAAGACTTGAATTTTTGGGAGATTCTGTTTTGGGTACAATTATATCTTGTCATTTGTTCCAGACCTATCCTCAAGCCAATGAAGGATACCTGACACAGATGAAATCTAAGATTGTTAATAGGAAAAATCTCAATAAATTAGGAGAAGACCTTAAGCTCACAAGTCTTCTGCAAAAGCAGAATAATTCTTCGGCTTTAGGGGAAAATATCTCCGGAAACTTATTTGAAGCCCTTATTGGTGCTGTATATTTGGACTTCCATTATGATGCTTGCAGAAGAATCATTTTGGAAAAACTTTTGACCCCTTCCGAGATTAACAAGCTTGAAAACAAAATTGTAAGCTACAAAGGTCTCCTTCTTGAATGGAGCCAAAAGAAGAAGGTAAATATAAAGTACGAAACCTGTGAGGAAATACAGGCCAATAAAGCCATTGTATTTCGATGTCATGTATGGTTGGGAGATGAAAAGATTGCCAATGCATCAGAAACTTCCAAGAAAAAAGCAGAAGAAAAAGCTGCACAAAGGGCATTTTATATTTTAAATAAAAAAGAAAATATACTTGGAAATTCAAAAACTTTATGATCTTGATGATATAGAATTTGAAGATATTGCCATAGGATTGGTAAGATTAGCAAAAGATATACCCGCTCATGAGTTTTTCTACAAAATAAATCAAAATAACAATCTCAGTTTTTCAAGAAAAAAAGATCTTGTTTTTCATGGGGATTACTTTGACTATTTTTTCCCAAGATATGAGGCCTACCACAAGTTTTCAAAGACCTGCTTTACCTTTATTTCTAATAAATCTTCGGAAAGTAAGCAAAAAAAAGTTCAAACCGAGCTCTTTACAGAAGAAGAAAATATTAAGTTTTTATTAAATAATCAGGTAGATGTAGAATATATTCTGCATAGTTCGGAACAGTTTCCTGATTTTTCCGTAATTTTGCTCCCTGAAAATCTTGTGTTTCCAATTCAAGATTATACACTGAGTTCTGATGAGGAACTTTATCAAATTATCCAGTATTATGAATAAGTATTTAAAGAAGACAAAAATTATCGCAACACTAGGCCCTGCTTCGTCATCGAAGGAGGTGATGTTAGATTTAATGAAAGCGGGTGTTGATATTTTCAGAATAAATTTTTCACATGCAGATTACGACTTAGTTCGAAAAAATATTGAAATAATTAGAGAGCTCAATAATGAGTATGGTTATTCAGTGGGTATTTTGGGAGACCTTCAGGGGCCTAAACTAAGAGTAGGTGTTGTAAAGGAAGGTTCTTACCTAAACCCTGGAGATATTCTTACTTTCACCAATGAGAAGATAGAGGGTGACTCTACTAAGGTATACATGACCTACCAACAGTTCCCACAGGACGTAAAAGTAGGTGAAAGAATCCTTATTGATGATGGTAAGCTGGTGTTGGAGGTTACTGAAACCAATGAAATTGATACTGTAAAGGCTAAAACAATTCAAGGGGGGCCTCTGAGCTCTAAGAAAGGAGTAAACCTGCCTAATACGCTTGTATCTCTTCCTGCATTGACAGAAAAAGACATCCAAGATGCTAATTTCATGCTTGATATGGAAGTAGACTGGATTGCTCTTTCTTTCGTACGTCATGCTCAGGATATCATTGACCTGAAAGAATTAATTTCAAAACATCCAAACGGTAAATTCAAGACTCCAATTATTGCGAAGATTGAAAAACCTGAGGGGGTTAAAAATATTGAGGAAATTTTATTGGAATGTGACGGATTAATGGTTGCCCGTGGTGACCTTGGAGTTGAAGTCCCAATGGAAGAAGTTCCTGCTATCCAAAAAAATCTGGTAGAAAAGGCAAGATTCTATTCTAAGCCGGTAATTATTGCTACCCAGATGATGGAAACTATGATTAACAGCTTAACTCCAACAAGAGCAGAGGTGAACGACGTTGCTAACTCTGTATTGGATGGTGCTGATGCTGTAATGCTTTCTGGTGAGACTTCTGTAGGTAGATATCCGGTACAGGTGGTAGAAAACATGGCTAAAATTGTGAAAAACATTGAAACCACTCACTTCTACCAACACAAGAATGAACCTATTGAAAAAGACTACAACTGTATTGACGAAAGATTCATTACCAACAGAGTATGTCTTGCAGCAGTAAGAATTGCTAAAACAACCAATGTTTCTGCTATTGTAACACTTACTCACTCGGGATATACGGCTTTCCAGCTTGCAGCTCACAGACCAAACTCTCAGATTATTGTCTACAGTGGAAACAAAAGGGTTATCACAATGCTAAACCTTCTTTGGGGTGTTCACGCTTACTACTATGATATGAAAAAGTCTACTGACGAAACGATCATTCAGGTAAATATGTTAACCCATAATTATGGATATATCGAAACAGGTGACTTTGTAATCAACATTAATGCAACTCCATCATACGAGGGTGGAAAAACAAATACGTTGAGATTAACAACAGTTTAGGCAAAATCGTAAAATATCGAAATAGCTTAAGTTCAAGATAAAAAAGCTCCCGAAAATTAATTTTCGGGAGCTTTTTATTTATTAGCTAGATCTTTATTATCAATCCAATTTACATAATCATTGTACGAATTAATTTCCGACAATAGTTTTTGCCGTTACAAACTCTTTTAATGCCAATAAAGAAAGCTCGGTTCCATATCCTGAGCCCTTGCTTCCACCGAAAGGAAAACGCGGGTCAGAACTTGTCATTCTGTTGATGTTTACTGTTCCGGATTCAAGGTTTTCAATAAAGAATACTTGACGCTCCACTTTCTTTGTCCAAACTGAATTTGAAAGCCCGAAGGGAATATCATTGGCTATTCGTAGAGCTTCTTCATCATTTTTAGCAGTCATTACCATTCCAAGAGGTCCGAAAAGTTCTTCTTTTAGAATTGGATTACCCTCCTTAACTCGGATTAACCCAGGTATAAATTCGTTATCGGAAATTCTTTCTAAAGGAATAATAATTTCTGCTCCATTTTCTAAAGCCCTGTTGAATTGAGCTTCCAGTTCATCTGCCAAGTCCGGTCTTGCCATTCCTGCCAGGTTAGTTTCCTTGTTTAAAGGATCTCCAACTTTATATTTTTTATATTCTTCAATGAATATTGGTAAAAACTCATCTTCAATCTTTTCATCAATGATAAATCTTTTCGCAGCAGTACAAGTTTGTCCACAATTTTGAAGCCTAGATTTTACTCCCGCCTTTGCTGCTTGTTCCAAATCTGCATCATCAAAAATGATAAAAGCATCACTACCACCTAATTCAAGTAGGGACTTCTTGATATTTAATCCAGCTATTGAAGCTACTTCTCCTCCTGCTTTTCCACTACCAGTAAGACTTACTCCTCTTACCACATCATGTTCAAGAATTTCTTTTACTGCTTTATGCCCTACTTCAAGGTTTTGAAAAATCCCCTCAGGGAAACCTGCTTCTCGAAAAGCTTCTTCAATTGCATTACCGCTTCCAAAACATATTGAAGCATGCTTTAATACAACCGTATTTCCTGATAAAATTGCAGGTGTAGCAAATCTTAAGACTTGCCAGAAAGGAAAATTCCAAGGCATTACTCCTAAAATTACACCTTTCGGAACATAATGAACTTCAGAATAAGCAAATTCAGATTCAACTCTTTCGGGTTTCAAAATATTCTCAGCATCCGCATAATACTTCATCATTAAAGCGCATTTCTCCACCTCAGCAATAGATTCTGTGATTGGCTTATTCATTTCAGTAGTAATGATCCTCCCAAACTTCTCTGAATTATTTTTAAAAATTTCTGCTGCTTTGGCAATTAACTTCTGCCTTTCCTCAAACGGCACTTTTCTCCACACTGAAAACGCATCATCTGCTTTAATAAGCTTGTTTTCAATTAATTGTTCCATAATATAATTTCTGTTTTAAATTCAGCTGATGAATTTATGAGCGCTTTTATTTTAAAAGCACGAATAAGTCAGCAAATTCTATTCCTTAAGGGTAAATAAAATAATGATTTTCTCTATCGGAAGAATATACTTGTTACATCATTAGCCATTCATTCACCAGACAAGCTGCCAGTCTTGCCGTTCTATCCTGAATATCGAATGACGGATTGACTTCTGCTACATCCAGTGCAACAAGTTTTTTGTTTTTTAAGATATGTCTGTAAAAATGCATAAAAGCTGTATCTGCAAAGATACCATTATATGCAGAAGCTGAAACTCCGGGAGCAATGGAAGCATTAAAAACATCCATACAAATGGTGAGATAGACAAAATCTACATTATTCAGTAATTCATCAATGCGTTGATAAATTGATGTTAAGTTTTCAAAGAATAATTCATCAGCAAGAACGTACTTCATCCCATACTGATGTGCGGTATCAAAAAGCTTTAAGGTATTGGAGTTCCTTTGAATACCGATATGCAGAGAATTAATAGGTCCATCCTGAGCAATCTGCCAAAATCCTGTTCCTGAGCTTGGCCCCACTCCTTTTTCCGGTTGTCTGTTATCAAAATGGGCATCTATATTGATAATTCCGATTTTTTGTTCCGGAAAAGCTGTTTTTACACCTAAATAATGGGCGTAAGTTACTTCATGACCTCCACCAAGCACTAGGGATTTTCCTCCTTTTAAAAGTACTTTGGATACATTTTTAGCAAGATTATTCTGGGTATTTTCTAAGTTACCATCGTCACAGGTAATATTCCCAAAATCCAATAACCTGAAATCCGGAAGAATCACAGGGAAGTTGGACATATTTTTTCTGATCACATCCGGAGCTTCTTTTGCTCCCTGACGACCTTTATTTCTTCTTACTCCTTCATCAACAGCAAATCCGTGTAAAACGAAATCACCCGTTGAAATATTGTCGTAATTGTGTTCTTCTTTTACTCTCTGAAATAGTCTGTGGAAGAGAAGTTCTTCTCCATCCAATCTACCCTGCCAAATATTTTGAAGCATAATTCTTTAAAAATTCAATTTTAGTCACATCATTATATCCAGTAAAGCTAATTAATATTGTTTATATAAAAAAACTCCTGTTACTTATTGTATAAAGATTTCATTATAAAGACAATACATTACATTTTAATTCTTTTTCTCATTGATATTGCTGCCGACAAACATTTCATTTCGTTCTTCTGAGATAATTTCAAGAAATCTTTCATAGTGTTTCGGTACGTCAGAAATCAACTCATTATTGGTAAAATACTGTACATCATATCTCTCCCCTTCATCTCCAAAATAATGATTTATTTGGAAAAGTTTCTGCCGTAATATTTTTGGCCAATAATAAGTCCTTTCATGAGGCTTACAATAAATAAAAAAATGGAAGAGTTTTTCTTCCACTTTGATTTATCTAAATAAGTTTTAAAGATTATTCCTAATCTATGTTATCTATGTTTAATCAATAAGGTTTCCATCGATATAAACATGTTTAGCATTCAAACTTCCTTGATTATAAAGTACATTCTGGAAATTATTGGTTTCAAAAGTAACAAAGTCTGCCTTTTTACCAACTTCCAGCTTTCCTCTGTCTTCTAGATTAAGCGCAAATGCTGCACGGAAAGTCATTCCTGCCAATACCTCAGCAGTAGTCAGCTTTTGAAAAGTTGCCAATATGGAAGCCTGAGTAATTAAGTTCCCCATTGGTGCTGATCCCGGATTCCAGTCGCTTGCAATGGCTACAATGGCTCCTGCATCCAGCAGTTTTCTGGCTGGTGTAAATTTTTCTCCCAATCCTAGGCTTGCTCCGGGAAGAGCTGTTGCAACGGTATTAGATTGTGCTAAAAATTCAATATCTTCATCAATAGTTGCCTCTAAATGATCTGCTGATTTCGCCCCCACTTCTACTGCAATTCTTGAGCTTCCCGGTGTAAACTGGTCAGCATGAACGGTTATTTCAAAACCTAAATCTTTAGTTTTAAGTAAGAAATCTTTACTTTCTTCTGGTTGGAAAGCTGATTTTTCAATAAAGATATCTACACGACTGGCAAGGTTCTCTTCTTTTACTTTTGGTAAAATTTCGGTAAGGATATATTCCAGGTACTCTGGATTACTTCCTTCAAAATCTCTTGGTTTTAAATGAGCAGAAAGACAAGTTGGAACTAAGGTAGCTTTTGTAGATTCCTGAGCTTTTTTAATGATTCTAAGCATTTTCAACTCGTTTTCCACATCAAGACCATAGCCGCTTTTTACTTCAATTGTTGTGATACCTAGATCAATCAGAAAATTAATTCTTTCTAATAAAGTTGTCAGTAATTCTTCTTCTGAGGCGTTTCTTGTGTGTTGTACAGAGCTCCAGATTCCGCCACCACTTTCGGCAATTTCCAGATATGTTTTCCCAGCATTACGCATTGCAAAGTCATTGGCTCGGTTTCCTCCAAAACAAATATGAGTATGTGAGTCTACAAAAGCAGGAAGAACAATCTGCTCCCCTCCCATTTGTTCGATTTCTATGGTAGGATTTTCATTTCTTAAAGTTTCAAAGCTTCCGATATGCTGGATAATGTTATTATCTACTACAATTCCTCCATCAACAATAATTTCCAGTTGTTCATCGGTAAGTTTTCCTCTTAATGGTAAGTTGGCAAGGGTTACTACTTGCTTAAATGGTCCTATTAATTTCATTAGTTTAAGCTAAAGGTTAGAAAATGAATTATTTTGTTTTATCATTTCAAATATCCAGATGCTTAGGTATGACAAATCCCCTATTTAGGTTGTCATTTCTTAGGAATCCAGACAAAGTAAATAATTTCAACTCCTGATAATTCAAACTTTATTTTTCTTCTCAAAAATACTTAAAATATATCAATTGACTGCATTCATTCCGGAGGCTACTATTAATATTTGGCTTAACCGAAGCATCAATCTCACCTTTTGTCAATCTTGATTTCAACCTTAGCCTAAATTTGTTATCTTTGAAGTAAATGAAATGAATTAATGCCAGATTTTTTACATCCAGATAAGGAAAACTACTCACGAGAGGAGCTGATGCAGGAGGAACAGATTCGCCCCCAAAGCTTTAAAGATTTTGCGGGTCAGAGGAAAACGCTGGAAAATCTTGAGGTTTTTGTGACCGCTGCCAAGAGACGTGGTGGTGCGCTTGATCATGTCCTTTTACATGGTCCTCCGGGTCTGGGAAAAACGACTTTAGCCAATATTATTGCCAACGAGCTTGGTGTTAATTGTAAGATTACTTCGGGGCCCGTATTGGATAAACCCGGAAGTTTAGCAGGTCTATTGACTAATCTGGAAGAGAATGATGTTCTTTTCATTGATGAGATCCATCGTCTTTCTCCTGTGGTTGAAGAGTATTTATATTCAGCTATGGAAGATTATAAGATTGATATCATGCTGGAGACGGGGCCTAATGCAAGAAGTGTACAAATTGGACTGAATCCTTTTACACTGGTAGGAGCAACAACCAGGAGCGGGATGCTAACTAAGCCTATGCTTGCCAGATTTGGGATTCAAAGCAGGTTAGAATACTACTCTATTGAGCTTTTATCCATGATTATTCAAAGAAGTGCAAGGGTATTGGGAGTAACCATTTATGAAGATGCAGCTATTGAAGTGGCAAGAAGAAGCCGTGGAACGCCAAGGATAGCCAATGCATTACTGAGAAGGGTTCGTGATTTCGCAGAAATCAAGGGAAATGGAGAAATTGAGATCAACATTACAAAATATGCACTAAACTCTCTGAACGTAGATGAATTTGGACTAGATGAAATGGATAACAAAATTATGCGTGTCATGATTGAAAACTTCAAGGGAAAGCCTGTAGGAATATCTGCGCTGGCTACATCCATTGGGGAAAATACGGAAACGTTGGAAGAGGTGTATGAGCCATTCCTTATTCAGGAGGGTTTCATCATTAGAACACCACGAGGCAGAGAGGTTACTGATAAGGCTTATCAGCATTTAAATATTTCAAGACCCAGAAATCCGGGAGAACTTTTTTAATTTTAAAGTTCAAGAGGGTTTAAGAAAACAAGTTATTTATGTTTGTTCCTAAATTATACAAAAGTGAAGACATGAATCTGATGAGAGAAATTATCAGAGAAAATTCTTTTGCTTTACTTATTTCATCTGTTGACAAGATCCGAGCTACCCATTCCATGATGATGTTGAATGAAAATGATCCGGAAAATGTTTATATTGAAACTCATATTTCAAGAGCTAATCCGCAGGCAAAAAGCTTAAAAGATGGAGATGAAGTATTGTGTGATTTTTTAGGTGCACATGCTTATATTTCAAGCAGCTGGTATGACCACATTAATGTTTCTACATGGAATTATGAAGCAGTGCAAGTTTATGGAAAGGTAGAATTGATGGATCATAATGAGCTTTACGCACATTTAGATAAGTTGACATCGAAGTATGAAAAGTTTCAGCAGTGTCCCATGATGGTAAAAGATATGGAAAATGAATTTGTAGAAAAGGAAATGAAAGGGGCTTTTGGTATTAAAATAAAACCCACTGAAATTTTCATCAAACAAAAGCTGTCTCAAAACAGGAAAGAGGCCGATTTTCAAAATATCATTTCACAACTTGAACAATCGGATGATAATGCCCGAAAAGTTGCTGAAAAAATGAAATTAATAAAGAAATAATCAAAATATACATATGAAGCTATATCCAATACAATGTGGAAAATTTAAACTGGATGGCGGTGCCATGTTTGGAGTCGTCCCAAAGAGTCTGTGGGAGAAAACCAACCCGGCAGACGAAAAAAACCTAATTGAGTTGGGAACCCGTTCCCTGCTTATTGAAGATGGAAAAAAACTGATTCTTGTAGACTGCGGTCTGGGAAACAAACAGGATGATAAATTCTTCGGACATTATTCTCTTTGGGGAGATGACAATCTAGATAAAAATTTAAAGAAATACGGTTTTATAAAGGAGGACATTACGGATGTATTCCTTACTCACCTACACTTTGACCACTGTGGTGGTGCCATAGAATGGAATGATGACCGAACAGGATACAGACCTGCTTTTAAAAATGCCCAATTCTGGACAAATGAAAACCACTGGCAATGGGCAACTGAGCCAAACGCTAGAGAAAAAGCAAGCTTCCTGAAAGAAAACATCATCCCAATACAGGAAAGCGGCCAGCTTAACTTTTTACCACTTCCAACAACTGGAAATTATGGATTTGCTCCGGACCTGAAAATGGATGTCATTTTTGTGGATGGGCATACGGAAAAACAAATGCTTCCTGTCATTCAGTATCAGGAAAAAACGGTTGTTTTTGCTGCTGACCTTATCCCTACTGCCGGACATATCAATCAGGTTTATGTAATGGGATATGATACAAGACCTCTTTTAACACTGGAAGAAAAAGGAAAATTCCTAAAACAGTGTGTAGATAACGAATATTTATTATTCTTTGAACATGACGCCCACAATGAACTGGCAAGCCTTAAAATGACTGAGAAAGGGGTGAGACTTGATGAAACGTTCAGCTTTAATGATGTTTTTGGATATTAATTTTTAATTATGGAAGAATTACATTCAGAAGCACAACAGGCAGAGCCGCCCGCACCCAAGATCATAGGTTTAACAGGTGGTATTGGCTCAGGGAAAACTACGGTTGCTAAATTTATTGAGGAATTTGGTTTTCCGGTTTATTATTCTGACGACAGGGCTAAAGCCATCGTCAATGAAAATGATGATCTGAAAATTAAAATCAAAGACCTTCTAGGCGAAGAATCTTATGATGAAAATGGAATGTATGACAGGAAGTTTGTTGCCGATAAGGTTTTTAAAAATAAAGATCTTCTTCAGCACTTAAATGAAATTATTCATCCTGCTGTTCGCATTGATTTTGAAAATTGGGTTAAAAAGCAAACCAAATATTTAGTTTTTAAGGAGACTGCGCTGTTATTTGAGCTAAGACTTAACAGACAATGCTATAAGTCTCTTCTGGTAACAGCTGAGGACAATATCCGAACCAAAAGGGTAATGGACAGGGACAACAAAACCTACCGTGAAGTAGAAGCTGTAATGGAAAAACAAATGCCTGAAAAGGATAAAATAAAAATGGCAGATTGTATCATTTATAATAATACAAATCTGGAAGAATTAAAAGAACAAACCGAAAAAATGATCTTCTCTATTGAATAATGAAGAATCATTTTCTAGTTTTAAATAACGAAACGCCCTCAAAAATGAGGGCGTTTCGTTATTTAAAACTCTTATCTGATCATTACTATTATCATCCTTATTTAAGGCCAAACCATGGGGAGTTACTTGCATCTTTAAGGATCATCCATGTTCATGTATTATGAGTAATTCTATATGATGTATTCCTATAAACATATTACGATATTATAAGGGTATTAAATCGGGATCTTATGGTCAACAGGTGACACGTATTTACATTCTTAATAAAAAAATAAGCCTCCATTTCTGGAGGCTTATTCTATCTGAAATTTAGCTTATTATTCTTTGATAAATTTCTTTTGAACAGTTTTATCGTTGTCTTCGATATCTATTACATAAACACCATTAATCAATCGGCTTACGTTGATTTGGTTGTTTAGTAGGATACCGTTTCCGATTACCTGTCCTGCAGCATTGTAAATTTTGTATTTAGCTTTCTTGCTAATATTTTTAACAAACAATACTGAACTTACAGGGTTAGGATAGATCATGATATCTGTCTGATCAATTGGGTTAGCAACTGATTTTTTAGAAATTCTCACTGTATAATCCTCAACTTCTCCATTCTTAAGGTTCACGCAACTAACAGGGATACCATCTCTTTCCATTGCAACTCTCATTACTACATATTTGTAGTCTGTTGTACTTACAAAGGCATCTGTTGGTACACTAAATTTACCTGATACCGGACTTGTTGTATTTGGAGATGAAGTAAATACTCTCTCGTTGATATCGAAGTCTCCATTTCTGTTGAAATCGATCCACACTGCAACTCCTTCATTATAAGTATTTCCTGTCCATTTTTTCTCGACAATGATTTCATTATCTGTAGATCCTTGGATCAATTCGATGAACGCTTTAGGAACTCCTGTATAATCTGTATAAGTTGATGCACCTGAAGCATTTTCCATTGTAGGTTTTCCATTTGGAATAACAGTTACCTTAGAAATATGCTCACCTGTTGCACTTGCAGAAGCCATCTTACAATACACTACCGTAGGTGTTGTAAAGTAGTAAGGAGGCGTATAATTTCCTGGTGTACCGCTGCAGATATTCACTACCTGCATTTCGTACTTAGTCATTTCTACAAGACCAGTCAATACAATATTATTAACAACTGTAGGAACTTCTGTCCAGCTTGGAATACCTACTTTTCTGTATCTAAGAACATATGTTGCTCCTGGGAACGGATCCCATGTAATTTCTGCAGATGTTGGCAATAATTGAGTAATTGTTAAACCTGGAGGAGGAATCTGACATATTCTTTCTGTAGTAAATACTTTAGGGTTTGAATAATCGTTAAATACAGTTTCTCCATTACATTTATTTGCAATCTGAACCTCATAAGTAACGAATGACTCTAAAGGAATTACACTACCTAATACATAAGTATTTGCTGGTGCAGCTGGTAAATCAATTTCTGCATTTGGCCATCCTGTAGTCCCTACTTTTCTCCATCTCATCTTGTATGTAGAACTTGCAGCAAGTGGCGCCCAAGTAATCAACGCTGAAGTTGGGGTGATGTTACTGATAGTCACATTCGGAGGGGTAGGATCACATCTTGTAGTGAATGTCTTGATTGGTGTAGCTGTACCAATAGTACCTCCACAAACTGCTGCTACTTCAATTTCATAAGTTGTAGCCGGAGTTAATCCATTAATTGTAAGTGGAACATTCCCTAATACAGCAGAAGCATATACTTCTGTCCATGCAGTAGTTCCTGCTACTCTATAACGTACAAGGTAAGTTGACGTTGTAGCTCCTCCAGTTAGATTAACAATCACAGATGTATGTGTAGTTGTACCAAATGTAGGTGCGTTTGGAGTAACATTACTACATGGTCTGATTCTTACCGCATAATCCTCAACTTCTCCATCAATAGCGTTTGCACACGCCGTAGGAATAGCTGTTCCTGTTGAACGCTTCAATACCACTCTCATTGTAGTTGTATATGGTCCAACATAGGAAGTTGGTGTAGGAGGAACGTTAAATGTAGCTGTAACCGGCGTAGTAGTACTTCCTGCAGAACCAAGAATTCTTTCGGTGGTTTCAAACTGTCCATTTCTGTTAAAGTCAATCCAAACTGCTACTGCATCATTACCTGATGAAGCTGTCCATGCTTTAGCAACAGAAATCTTATTATTACTAGAATCAGCATCCAAAGTAACAAGGGTTGCTGCAGATGTATAACTTGTATAATTATTCTGAACAGTATTATTACTCATTGTAGGTACCCCTAAGTTAGAAGAAATAACTGTTACATTTGAAATATGATCGTTAGCTCCACTTCCTGTTATTGGACAATACTGTAATGGTAATGTCGTAAATAGTACAGATCCAGAGAATGAACCAAATGTAGTGGTACATTTTGTAGATACCTGAACTTCATATTGAGTCTGTTCTTTTAAAGGAGCTGTTGCAGGAATAGTGTAAACGTTACCTGGGGCAGGAATAGTAGTTACCGTTGTCCAAGCAGCAGTTCCCACTTCCCTATATCTTAACTGATATGTTGCTCCGGTAGCAGCTAGCCATGAGAACGTGGCACTAATATCAGTAATGTTTGATACTGTAATATTTGTTGGAGGGTTAGTAGAACATGCTGGCTGATCAATAAGCTTCACGGCATAATCCTCTACTTCTCCTTCGTTATATGACGCAAATGGTCCACAAGCAGAAGATACAGTTCCATCCATCATTACTACACGCATACGGGTAAGAAGAGTACCTGTATAAGTAGCTGCATTTGGAGGAAGTTGTATATCAAAACCTGCTGTTCCATTAGTTACAGGAGTTGTAGTGTTACTAGCTGCTGTAAGCATTCTTTCACTAGCTTCAAAAACTCCATTTCTATTTAAATCTATCCACACACCTACTCCATAACTAGATGTAGAACCTGGCCAGAATTTAGTGATGCTTATTTTATTAGCTGTTGTACCTCTCACTAAAGTAACCAATCTTGTAGGATCAGCAGAGTAATCTTTATAGCCATCATACCCAGAATTGCTTACCATTAATGGTGCATTTGTAGGGGTAACAACTACTTTACTAATATACCCTTCTGATGAAGCATTAGGAGGAACATTCGTACAATAAGTAAGTGCCGGCGTTGTAAATAAAGTACTCGGAGAGAATGCTCCCGTATTAGTTTGGCAAACAGTAAGGATCTGAACTTCATACTGAGTCTGATCTGCTAGATTAATAAGAAGCTGACTGCTAGCAAAAGGAGCTGTTACGTTAATTGTTGGCTGCCATGCAGTAGCTGTTACTGCCTTATATCTAATTTGATAAGTTGCTCCCGCAGCAGGTAACCAGCTAACCATAGCAGTACTTGCCGTAATATTAGTAACGGTAATACCCGTAGGAGGAGCTGTAGTACAAGGTTGTAGGTCTACTCCTGAAAGTAATAATCTTGGGATATCAGCATATCTTCCAGACGCCGTTGGTGGAGATACAGGATCAGGATTAGAGCTATCATTACGATATAATATTCCTCTGTTTGCTCCTGCATTATATGATCCCCATGTAGCAGTACCTCCTAATGTGTAGTTAGCTGCATTTTCATCCACAGCAATTACAACATTGCTTGTTCCATCCCATACAAATGGAGCTGCTAAAGGAATTGTCACCCAATTTCCAGCTGTCATTGTAGCAATTGTACCAGCAAAAATCTGAGACATAGTACCTACCGGCACCCAGTCTGTATCACTTGTAAAACTTGCTTTGGATGTATTTCCCATATAAACGATCCAATCGTTATATGTTGTTTGAGGAGTTTGAGGAGTCTCAACATAAAACTTCACTTCAGTAATCAAACGAGCAGTACCTAATGCTGCTGAAAGTTCAGCGGCTTTATAAAGTTGTTGAGAATAATTGAATCCCCAGTTAGAGTTCACTGGAAGCTGTGTAGTTGTAGCAGTACCAGTACCTATCTGGCCCGGAACAACTCTAGGTCCGGCTACCCATGTACTTTTATCTGTAGGTGTACAGATTGCTCTTACCCACCAGTAATAGGTAGTCCCTGCAACTAGTGGTGATAAAGTAGTTGTAGTCCCTGGAACCACTGTTCCTACTGTAGCAGCAGTTGGTGGCGTATTGGAAGTACTGTAATATACTTCATACCCTCCCGCTGGTGCAGGGGTAGGTGCAGTCCAGTTAATAACTGCACTGGTAAGTGTTACTGTACCTACAGTTAAAGATCCTGCAGCTGATGGTACAGGCAGACACGTAGGTGGTGTAGCAAAGGACTTTGGTCCTGACCACGTACTTTGATCTGTTGCACTACATCTTGCTCTTACCCATGCATAATAGGTTGTAGCAGGAATTAATGGGGTAAGCGTTGCTGTTGTTCCTGTTGGAACAGTTTGCGAAGGTACTGTTGCAGCATTTGGAGCAGCAGCAGTAGTACTATAATATATATCATATCCTCCGGCAGGCACATAAGAGTAAGCAGTCCAGTTTAGTACTGCAGTCGTTGGTGTTATTGTTCCTGTAGTGATTGTTCCCGTGGTAGGCATAGCCGGACATGTAGCCGGTGTTGCAAAGGATTTTGGACCTGACCAAACACTTTGATCGGTTGCACTACATCTTGCCCTTACCCATACATAATAAGTTGTAGTTGGCGCAAGCGGAGTAAGAGTTGCTGTTGGCCCTGGCACTGTTTGTGAGGGTGCAGTAGCAGCCGTTGGAGCAACATTGGTTGTACTATAATATACATCATACCCACCTGCTGGCACAGGGTTATAAGGAGTCCAGTTAATAACAGCACTGGTTGCAGCTATTGTTCCTGTAGTGATTGCCCCACCTGGAGGCATTGGTAAACATGTAGGAGGTGTACCAAAAGTTAGCTGAATATCAGGTCTGTTATTTCCAACTGTACCATTTCCTGTAGGAGGATTGGTATCAGCCTGAAGAGTCATGTGTCCTGAAGCTGCATTGGAATAAGTGAATTTAGCACCTGTGGCAGATCCTCCTCCGGATCCCCCATAATTGGTTTCCACTAATACCATAAGGTTATCTGTTCCGTTATAATTATAAGGCAGTTGTAACGGAATAGTATACCACCCCACTGGAATACTGTCTATATTTCCACTGAAAAGCAAAGTAGCTCCAGTAGTTGCATTAGCCCAGTTTTGTGCAGTAAGGGTTGTGGTTGTACTTGGTACAGATTTTATATAAACTTTTACAGGAACGGCAACGTTCACACTTGCCGTTGCTTTCCATCCTACAGATAAGATATTCCCGGCAGCTCCCCCCGCAGCAGTTATTTCTGCAGCGGTATAAAGCGATGCTGACCGCTCAAATCCCCAGTTACAACCCAAAGGATATTTCTGAGTTGTTGTTGTTCCTGTACCAATTGTAATTGTTTGTGCCTGCATGGACAGTCCGATGACCATACAGAGCAATGCAATGAGCACCTTAAAAGGCCGGCTCATTTTACAGAGTAAAAGTCCACTCATATTTTTCTTAATTTAATAATGATAACGATAATAAAAGAATTATAGTATTTCCTTTTTTGTGGGATTCAAATACGATTTTGAAACATCCCTTTTTACAGAGTATCTGTAGTGAAAAAATAATTTTACCTCATACGCTAATATTTTAATAATTACACAAATCTAATCATTTTTTCATTATAATACATTCAACAAAATGATTTTTTGCAAAAATTCAACTACAATACCCTATATGATTGTAAATAAAAAAATCCCCAGAAATTCTGAGGATTTATTAGGATTTAATGTTATTCTTATTTTTTAATGAATTTAAAGCTCTCTGAAATATTATTATCTTTTACTGTAATAATATAATTTCCTTTTAATAATTCTGATACATTTACCTTATTATTATCAATTGACCCTTTTTTCACAATTTGACCTACTGCATTGTGGATTTCGAAAGTTGCTTTATGAGAAACCTTGGTAATGTTTAGGATATCATTTACAGGGTTTGGATAAATTCCAAAGTTATTATCTTTCTTATTTACCTCGCTTGTTCCTAAAGTCTGAGCTTTCATGAACTTACTTTGATTAAGTCCAAAGCTTGAACCTGCAATTAAAGTAGTTCCTGCCTGGTTTTTAATGTTATAATACCCACCTTCCAGATAAATACCATCTCCATAGCTATCAGAAATCTTGAATGTATAACATTCATCTGGGTTTAAAACCCAGTTTAGAGTAATTAATTCAGGAAGCGAAGTAGCATTATTAGGTGAATTTGGATAACCACTTCCACTGTATACAACGGTACCAGCACTATTTTTCAGTTCCCAGCTTGTTTCGGATCCATAGTAATCTAGCTGAAGATTAAATACAACATTAACTCCTACTGCTATTGGCGCACCAACATAAGTGGAATTAACAGTATTATTAGATGTTCTTTGATCTGCTCCTCCATTTACCGTTGCAATACTGATAGTCATTGGGCCACCTAAAGTTCCTGCTGCTACCGGAAGGCTTAGTGATTGAAATTTATCCTGAGCCAAGTTACCCGTCCAAGTGAATGGAGTCTGAGCAACACCGTTAATAGTATAGTTAATAGTAGCTGCTGTAAGCGCTCCTGTTCCTCTATTAAATAATGATACCGGAACATTCTGAGAAGCTGAACAAGTTATTGCTCCACA
The DNA here is from genome assembly GCF_003020585.1 of Chryseobacterium aurantiacum. Classification (GTDB taxonomy): domain Bacteria; phylum Bacteroidota; class Bacteroidia; order Flavobacteriales; family Weeksellaceae; genus Chryseobacterium; species Chryseobacterium aurantiacum. The sequence continues at coordinate 150,583 of NZ_PXUE01000001.1, read as the reverse complement.
CGTTTTTTCCAATTTTACTTCAGCATCATTTGGAAATAAAGGAATTGGAAGATCCCTAGTGGAAGCTTTTAACGATTGTCTTCTAGGAGAGTTGTTCATAACCGCTGTAATTCTATCTTTCTGATTAATAGTAAAGATATTCATACAGGCATCATTGGTATAATCCATATAGTTCTGAACCATTTCCAATACTGCAGGGTCATTACAGCTTACAATTTCTATACACTCATAGTTATCCTCATGAGCTACAGGTGTATCTGCACAAAAATCATCTCCACATGGAGCATCTCCCCAAATATGTCTTAAACCAAGGAAGTGCCCTACTTCGTGAGTCATAGTTCTTCCTTTGTTGTAAATAGGATTCAATAAAAAGTTATTTCCAAAATCACTACTTCCAAAAGCATCATAACCAGCCACAACTCCATCAGTCATATCATATCCCATTAGAGGATCCAATCCTGGAAGGTTAGAAGCATCAGGAAACTGAGCATATCCCAATAAATTGGTATTTGGAGCAGCAAACTTTACACTCCACATATTCATATATTGAGTAGGATCCCAGATTGTTTCTGGTTTTACATACGCTTCAATCTCTTTTTTGTTAAAAGCTGTAGTACATAAATTTACTCTATCAATTCCATTGGTAGGATTTCCATTTGGATCTACTTTTGCCAATGCAAACTGAAGCTCTACATCTGCTCCTACAACGTTATTATTAAATCCCGGAGTTCCAGCCAGTCTACGATAATCCTGATTCATCACCGTTATTTGTGACATCACCTGCTCATCTATAATGTTTGGAGCAGTACCTAGAGGCTGCCCGCCATGAATAACGTGAACCACTACAGGAATGGTAACAATACCTCCATTCTGTGATCTCTCATTTTTAGCTTTCTGAACCAATGGCTTTAACCAAGCCTCAAATTGATCCGTACTCATTCTTCCATGAAAGTTTCTTTTCAAAAACTCTTCATATTCAACAGTACCACATTTTTCGAAACCATGAGATTTAACTAGTTGTTGTGGAGTTTTTTGAGTAAATTCAAATTTCTTTCCTATTCCATTAATATTCTGTGCGCTCATTAAGCCGGCACATAATAAAGGTAATAAAAAGAGGGATTTTGAAGTAGTAGATTTTTGCATTTCTTATTTTTATTAACTTTACAAATATATCAGTTTTAGATGTAAATAATAATAGATATAAAATAAATAATAAAAAAACATAAACAAATTTAAAAGAATGAAAGTAAAATCATTATTAATACTTATGTTAGCAACCTCACTAAACATAAATTGCACTTCTCAACAAAAAGCAGAAATAAACAACAACATCTCAACATCTGATGTTCAAAAGCCAAAAATTGAGAAAATAGAATTAAAAGAACAAACAAGAGGAACAAGGAGATTTGTCACATTCACTCCCAATGCAAAAACTGTATCCTTAAATGGAGAGATTACCACTTTCCCATTGTCATCTAATGAATGGAAAACGATTACTGAGCAGGTGAATCGGGTAGAATTATCAAAAATATCAGCCTTGCAGTCTCCTACTACGGCCCGCTTTTCGGACGGAGCACTTACTGCAAATGTTTATATTACTTCCGATGGCAAAACTTATATATCTTCAAGCTTTGACTCCGGTTTCCCTCCAAAAGAACTTGAAAAACTATACAAGGTTATTACAAAATGATAATTGGTAAAAACAACAAACCCAGGAGACTATCCTGGGTTTACTAATATGATAATTGACTATCTGTTTTCTAAAATTTGTATGCAATATTCCATGCAAAACCCATATTGAATTTTGAAGAACTCCTTCCAAATCCCGGAACAATCATTGGGGAAATTTCATCCTGCTTAGAGGTATATACCAAATAGCGGGGTTGAAGGTTCACATCAATATAAAAATTGGATTCAAACAGTTGTACTCGCCCTCCTAAAGTACCTTCAAGCCAAAAGGAAGATTGCGATGATGCAGGAAAGGATTCTGAAGAGTTACTCCCTCCAAATCCTCGGATAGGAATGGCCATATATTCCTGGTTATAAAATGATCCGGCCACTTTTCCACCTGCATAGAATCCGTTAAATTCATTTTCCGCATCTTTTGCCAGCATATAAAATGCCCCCAACTTAACGAAAGGACCATTTACTTTAGCATCATAACCATTCTTCTGGTATACATTCTTCTCAAATCCGGCCTCAGCAATTGCATGAACATTTCCATTTATCTTTGAGGAAATAAATCCCTGATACAACTTTCTGTCCGAAAAGAATCCTAGTCCGGTATTCAAAACATCAAATCCCACCATAAAATTAGGTTCATACTTCCAATGAACCTTTTTCACTTCTTCTTTTTTCTCTTGTGCCCAGCTTATTGTGGCAAATAAACTAAAAAGAAAGGTAAAGATTAGTCTTGTCTTCATTCTCTATTTGATTTTGTCCCTCTTCCACTTTAAGAACAGGATTAGGAGTTATTAATTCTGAAGTTAAATTTTCATAGTTCTTTTTGGCACCACATCCAGGAGATACATAGATTGACTTTGTAGTATATTTCACTCTTAGCTTGGATTCTGGCCCTTTAATTCTCGTTTTAAAATAGATATCTGTATAAGGTGAATCGTCTACCCTTAAAGGAATAAGCCTTGAGTCAATTTTTGCAAGTTTCCCCAGGTCCACTTTTCCTGCACCATAGTCTACTGATACATATAGTGTATCCACCGTCGATTCCTTTCCCGTTGAGAGTGTTCTGAAAGCAACCTTCATTCTCGGAGTTCCTTCTCCACTTTCACAGATATCATCATCCCCACCGCAGGAAAAAAACATTCCTACAAAGCAGAACATTATGAGAAATTTAAAATACTTCATACTAAAATTTGAATTCAAATTTAATTAAATTATTTTTTAATCAATAATGCTATGTTTTCCACGTGGTGGGTTTGTGGAAACATATCTACCGGCAATATTTTCACCAGGGTATAGTGATCTTTCATTAATGCCAGGTCTCTTGCCTGTGTAGCAGAATTACAGCTTACATATACTACCTTTTCAGGAGAAAGCTTTAAGATCTGTTCTACAACTTTCTGGTGCATTCCGTCTCTTGGAGGGTCGGTAATCAAAACATCTGCTTTTGGATGATTTTCTAAAAACTCGTCATTAAAGACATTTTTCATATCTCCACAGTAGAAAGTTGTATTGGTTAAACCATTCAGTTCAGCATGTTCGATTGCAGCATCAATTGCTTCCTGCACAGATTCGATTCCGATAACCTGTTTTGCATTTCTTGCAACGTATTGAGCAATAGTTCCAGTTCCTGTATATAAATCGTAAACAACTTCATCACCTTTCAAGTCAGCAAACTCTAATGTTTTTCTGTATAGCTCCAACGCTTGTTTGTAGTTGGTCTGGAAGAATGATTTTGGTCCTATCTTAAATTTCAACCCGTCCATTTCTTCCATAAGGTAACCATCTCCGAAATACACATTGATATTTAAATCATAAATAGAATCATTCTGCTTAGGATTAATGGCATACACCAACGTTTTTATCTGTGGGAACTGCTCCAACAAATAATCAAAAAGCTGAGTACGATTTTCTTTTTCTTCTCTATAAAGCTGGAATAAAACCATCCATTCTCCTTTAGAGTTTTGTCTCATCATTAAAGTTCTCAGGAAGCCTTCCTGATTTTTCACATCAAAGAAATCTAACCCTTTATTCTCAGCAAATTTTTTAACTGCCAAACGAATTGCATTCGACGGATCTTCTTGAAGGAAACATTCTTTTAAATCTAAAATCTTGCTCCACATTCCCGGAATATGGAAACCAAGCGCATCTCTGCTTCCGAAGTTTTCTTCAGAACTGATTTCATATTGAGTCAACCATCTTGCATTAGAAAAAGAAAATTCCATTTTATTTCTATAGAAATATTGTTCTTCAGCCCCTAAAATTGGAACGGTTTCAAAATCTTCAATTCCTCCAATTCTTTTAATATTATTGTAAACTTCTTCTTGTTTAAAATCAAGCTGCTTTTCGTAGCTCATATTCTGCCATTTGCAACCACCACAAGTTCCGAAGTGAACACATTTTGGATCAATTCTGAATGGTGATTTCTCAACGATTTCTTTTACTTCAGCCTCAAAATATTTTGACTTTGATTTTTTAACTCTTGCATTTACAACGTCTCCAGGAATCGCTCCGGAAACCAGAACCGTTTTGCCTTCCTCAGTTTTTCCGATAGCTACACCTTTTGCTCCTGCTGCAAAAAGTTTTATATTTTCTAGAATTACATCTTTCTTCTTTCTCATATCAATTTCTTGTGACGAAGATAGCTTTCTACTCTACACTTCATCTATTTTCTATTTTTTCTAATAAACTTTAAAACCTTTCAGTTCTAATTTCGTTTGCAAAAATACAATAAAAAAAACCTTATCCGAAGATAAGGTTTCTTTCTATGTTAAAGTTTATTATTTTGTTTGAGCCGGCTGAGGGTTTGCTTGTTGTTGCATAGACGGATCAACCTGTAATTGTTGCTGCATTTGTATATTCGGATCTACTTTTGGAGCTGAAAGACCGGTTAATTTATCCAGGATCGTTACCAGTTCCGGTTCTCCTAGATTTACAAGAGATCTACTTGCAATTTTACCATCTTTATCAATGATCACGAAACAAGGTAGCTTGAATCCGTATACTCCATATTTTTTAGCAATATCAGACTCCATTCCTCCTTCTGCATAAGCATTTACTCCCTGAACTCCTTTTAATAAAGAATTACTAGTTTTTGTAAACTGATCTTTTGTATCATCTACATTTACAAATACGAAGTTCATTTTAGATTTGTAGAAATTAACAATTTCTTTCAAAACAGGCACTGCTGCTTCACCAATGTAAGGATTCCAAGAAGCATAGAAAAATACCATATATGGTTTTCCTTTGTTTTCAGAAAGCTTATAAGCTTTACCATCTTGTTTCACTAAAGAAGCATCAGGTGCTACTTCTCCAATTTTAAGTCCTGTAATGGCCATCTGCATTTTCAACAGGTCAGCTTTAATGGTGGCATCTTTAATATCAGTATCGATAATTTTCTTGATTTTGTCAATATTTGTACCCGGAGTTGTTGGATGAATATCAGACTGAGCCATTACAAATGCCAAAAGGTAATCTTTTGCAATCTGTGGCAAATCATTTTTAGTTTTTAAATACTGAGCAAACATTTCTGAAGTAGTAACTCCAGTTTTCCCCTTGCTGTTTGCCTCTGCATATTTTTGGAAATCAGGAGTCATTTTTACAAGTAGGTACTGTCTGTAAAGAGGGATGGTCTTTACCATTGCTTCTTTATCACTATCCAATTTCGCTTCATAATCCTTGAAAGCTTTAGAAGCTTTGTAAGATGGATTTCCCGCCATTGGGCCATGTGACATTTCATAATTGGCAAGCAAGTTTAGAATAGTTACCTTAACATCATTCTTCTTCCATTCCAAAAGATTTTTGTTTGGATTATTTTTCTTTGCAAGGTCTTCTACATTTTTATTAATGTCTGCTTCTACTTTGTGCATTCCCTTTAAGAATGTACTTTCGTCACTACTCATTAATTGTCCTAAGTTCACTTTGTTACCATATTCTGCTAGAAACTTCTGATTACCCTGAAGGAAATCGTTATTCTTTTTAGCATCACCGGTAATGATATATTCATTCGGGAAAGTCATTGCATTTCCTGAAATATTAACTTTTTGGCCTCTTTCAAGGTAGATTAGATTCTGTTTGTTGGCATAATTGATAACATACATTCCATCCTTTGGAGCTTCGAAGCTGCCTGAAAAGTTACCATCCTTATCTAAACCTATATTAATTAAAGGTAAGGTTCCTACTCCCGAAGCTTCTACAAACTCAATTCTTTCTAATGGTGAGCTTCCGGTAATTTTTCCTTTTACTTCTACTTTTTTTGAACAAGACATCACGAAAACCGCAATGATAAACAATAAAAGATATTTTTTCATTTCAATTTTTAATATTACACAAAAATACGCTTTTTAGGGCTTCTTAATTCACACTAATTATTTTTTTTAAAAATTTTATTATTACTGATTAAAAGGGAGCTTTCAATTACTTTATCTGTCCTTTTTTTCAGCAAAATAATAATTGAAATATATGTTTTCAATACAATCCAACTACCCTCCAAATATATACTTATTAAATAAAGAAAACCTAAGTTCTGACAATAAGTTAACAAACTTTAACAACAAAATAGTCTGCATAAAAAAAACGTCTTCGAAATGAAGACGTTTTTTTATCTATTTTGAATCAATTCTATCCTTGATCTACAAGAGCAGACATGTATTCTCTGTTCATTCTTGCGATGTTTTCAAGAGAAATACCTTTAGGGCATTCAACTTCACAAGCACCGGTATTTGAACAGTTACCGAATCCTTCTTCGTCCATAGCTTTCACCATGTTCAGAACTCTTCTCTTCGCTTCTACTCTACCCTGAGGTAATAAAGCGTACTGAGAAACTTTAGCTCCTACGAATAACATTGCAGATCCGTTTTTACAAGTAGCTACACAAGCTCCACATCCGATACAAGCCGCAGCATCCATTGCTTTGTCTGCATCTTCTTTAGGAACAGGAATTGCGTTAGCATCCAGCGTATTACCAGAGGTGTTTACAGAAATGAAACCTCCTGCAGCCATTACTCTGTCAAATGCGCTTCTGTCTACCATTAAGTCTTTAATAACTGGGAAAGCAGCACTTCTCCAAGGTTCAATAACGATAGTTTCACCGTCTTTGAACATTCTCATGTGAAGCTGACAAGTTGTAATCCCTGTATCCGGACCGTGTGCTCTACCGTTGATGTAAAGAGAACACATTCCGCAGATTCCTTCACGACAGTCGTGATCGAAAGCGATAGGTTCCTTTCCTTCGTTAATGATATTTTCATTCAAAATATCTAACATTTCTAAGAAAGAAGAGTCTGTAGAAACATCTGATATTTTGTAGGTCTCGAACTGACCTTTAGTTTTGCTATTTTTTTGTCTCCAAATTTTTAGGGTAAGATGAAGGCCTTTTTTTGCACTCATAATTATTTTTTTATAGGTTGGAGATTATTTGTAACTTCTTGCTTTAACTTCAATGTTTTCGTAGATCAAGTCTTCTTTATGCAGAACTTCTGTTGTGATATCATCTGTTTGATATTCCCAAGCTCCAACATATTTAAAGTTAACATCATCTCTTTCTGCCTCACCTTCTGAAGTAGCATGATCTTCTCTGAAGTGTCCACCACAAGATTCGTTTCTGTGTAAAGCATCGATAGCCATCAATTGTCCAAGCTCAATAAAATCTGCCACTCTGAATGCTTTTTCAAGCTCAGTGTTCATTCCATCGGCATCACCAGGAACTTTCACGTCTGCCCAGAATTCTTTTTTCACTTGAGCAATTTCAGCAATAGCTTCTTTCAAACCTTCAGGAGTTCTTCCCATTCCTACCTTATTCCACATGATGTGTCCTAATTTTTTGTGGAAATGATCTACTGAATAAGTTCCTTTATTATTTAAGAAGAAATCAACTTTATCTTTAATTTCTTTTTCAGCTTTATCAAAATCTGCAGAGTTTGTAGGAATTGCACCTGTTCTGATGTCTGCTGAAAGGTAATCTGCAATCGTGTAAGGAAGTACGAAATATCCGTCTGCCAAACCTTGCATCAAAGCAGAAGCACCCAGTCTGTTTGCTCCGTGATCAGAGAAATTAGCTTCACCAATTACGAAACATCCCGGGATTGTAGACTGAAGGTTATAATCAACCCATACACCACCCATTGTATAGTGAACTGCAGGATAGATCTTCATTGGAGTTTTATAAGGATCATCAGCAGTAATCTTTTCGTACATTACGAATAAGTTACCGTATTTCTCCTCGATCCAAGCTTTTCCTAAATCATAGATCTGCTGATCTGTAGGATTGTGAATATGTTTTTCGATAGCGGCTTCTTTACCTTTCTTAATGATTTCTGTAGAGAAATCTAAGTAAACACCTTCTTTCGTTTCATTATTTTCGATTCCGAACCCAGCATCACATCTTTCTTTACCCGCTCTAGACGCAACGTCTCTAGGCACCAAGTTTCCGAATGCAGGATATCTTCTCTCTAAATAATAATCTCTATCTTCTTCTTTAATATTTTCAGGTCTTAATTTACCTTCTCTGATCGCAACTGAATCTTCAATTTTCTTAGGAACCCAAATTCTTCCTGAGTTTCTTAATGATTCAGACATCAAAGTCAGTTTAGACTGCTGTGTTCCGTGAACTGGAATACAAGTCGGGTGAATCTGTACATAACAAGGGTTTGCGAAATACGCTCCTTTTTTGTGGATTTTCCAAGCCGCAGAAACGTTTGAACCCATTGCGTTTGTAGAAAGGAAATATACGTTTCCATAACCTCCAGAAGCAATAACAACAGCGTGAGCAGAATGTCTTTCGATTTCACCTGTCACCAGGTTTCTTGCAATGATTCCTCTTGCTTTTCCATCTACAATTACCAATTCCATCATTTCGTGACGGTTGTACATTTTAATTCTACCTTTACCGATCTGACGGCTCATTGAAGAATATGCACCTAATAATAACTGCTGACCTGTTTGTCCTTTAGCATAGAAAGTCCTTTTTACCTGAACCCCACCAAATGAACGGTTATCTAACTGACCGCCGTAATCTCTACCAAAAGGAACCCCTTGGGAAACACACTGGTCAATAATATTTGCAGAAACTTCAGCTAATCTGTAAACGTTTGCCTCTCTTGCTCTATAGTCACCACCTTTGATGGTATCGTAGAACAATCTGTAAGTAGAGTCACCGTCTCCCTGATAATTTTTAGCTGCGTTAATACCTCCTTGAGCCGCAATAGAGTGCGCTCTTCTTGGAGAATCTTGGTAGCAAAATGCTTTTACATTATATCCCTGCTCTGCTAAAGTTGCAGCAGCAGAACCACCTGCTAAACCTGTACCAACAACAATAATATCAATCTTATCTCTGTTGTTTGGTGCAACAAGGTTCATATGGTCTTTATGATTTTTCCATTTATCCTTTAGAGGACCCGCTGGAATTCTTGAATCTAACTTACTCATACTAGTATATTGATATTATTGAGTTACAAAATGAAAAACTGCAACGATGATGAATCCTGCAGGAATAAGGATTGAATACCACTTCCCAAAAGCCTTAATTACCGGCGTATACTTTGGATGTCTTGCTCCAATTGACTGGAAAGAAGACTGGAATCCGTGAGCCAGGTGTAATCCCAATAATACAAAAGAGATCACATATAAAGCCACTCTCCAAAGATCAGCAAACTTCTCATGAAGTTCCGGCCAGAAACGTTCAGCATCAGGAGCCGTTCCATCAACATACTTGTAAGTGATTTCGTGTAGCCAGAAATCATATAAGTGAAGCGCCAAGAAAGCCAATACAACAGCTCCAGAAATAATCATATTTCTAGACATCCATGAAGAATTCACAGAAGCATTGTTGGATGCATACTTTACCGGACGTGCTTTATTATTCTTAATCTCCAGTACAAATCCCATCGCAAAATGGAAAATTACTGCAAAACCAAGAATAGGCTGCATTAAGAACTGCACAAAAGGATTATAGCCCATAAAGTCAGATGCTGTATTGAAAGCATCCCTGTTCAGGACTGATAACAAATTGGTTGTCAAATGCAGTATAAGAAAAATCAGCAAAAACATAGCTGATAATGCCATAGCGTATTTTCTACCTATCGTAGAACTCGTTAAACCTGCCATATAAGTTTAAATTTGAATTTCCCACAAAATTAAGAAATGTTAACAATATCGAAAAGTGAGAAATCTCACAATTAGGCAGTTTGTAATCTTTCTAAATAAGATCGCGACATATTGTAAAATAAAGGAAAATAAAAAAAAGAGAAAATCTTATTTTATTTCGTAGATGTGCTCTCTGAAAACTATTTTTTGAGCTGATGGAGGAATTACTTTTATTTTAAAATCATCTATTCTTCGTGAGGAACAATAAGGAGCAATAATAAACCGTGAAACCTTTTCCTGCTCTGCCCTATCAGGAATCCAAAAACAGACCCTACTTCCTTTTTTCAGGGAAAAAACTTTACTTTTTTTAAAGGTATGCATCAGTATTTCTTCTTTTTGATTTTCAAAAATATCAAATCCCATCCTTACCATGAAAAGGAGCAAACAAGCCATTGTCAATTTCATGCTATTTTTAAAATTAAATTTTAAAATCGTTGGTCTTAGCAAATATACTATCACTAATGCAGCCCATACTTCGATCAGATTCATCGGAATATTTTTAAAAAACAGAAAATCAACCTCCGCAAACCAGTGGATGCATCTCAATAAAATCTGAATAACAAGGTCGTACACTTTATCAATAAATATAAAATTAATTCCGAAGGCGATAAGCGTCGTCATAAGGAATGAAAAAACAATAATTACTTCGGAAAAAGGAACTATGATAAAATTAGCAAGAATGGAAACAAGAGAAAACTGATGAAAATAATACAAAACCAAAGGAAGGGTGGCCAGCTGTGCAGAAATAGAGATTGTGACCGTATTAAAAATCAATTTCTTCAAATAATGATCTTGCCTTGGAAAATATTTTAGCAGGGGCTGATTGAGCCAAAATATCCCCAGCACGGCAGCAAAGCTAAGTTGAAACCCAACGTCAAAAATCTGCTGGGTATCCAAAATAAGAATAACAAATGCGGATAATGCCAACGAGTGAAGTAAGTCTGGCTTTCTCTGAAGCAGTACAAAGATAAAATAGACACTCAGCATGATGCAGGACCTCAACACAGAATTTCCAAAGCCAATGAAGATGGCAAATAGCCAGATGAATCCTAAGCTTAGAATAACAGCATATTTTCGGAACTGTAAAGGTGTAAAACGAACTATCAAAAAATAAAAAATTCCGAAAATAACAACGATATGAGTTCCGGAAATAGTAAGAAAATGCACTAGTCCTGATCTGTTGAAATCCAGCACCATATCTGCTTCCATTTCCGTTCTGTCAGCCAAGATGATTCCTTTTAAAAAGTCTCTGGTTTTTGCTGACATTTTTGTTTTATCAATTTTTTTCAGAACATCAAACCTATGCTGTTTTATATAATCTGTAAAGCTCATATCATTTCGTTTTACAGAAAGTATTTCCTTTGAAAAATAGATCTGATATTCAATATTTTTTCTTTTCAGATAACGAGCGTAATCGAACTGAAAATCATGTGGTGGAGAATTTGGTTTTGTGATATAGGCTTCTGAGGTATAATAATGGGTAAAGTCCAGTTCCTTAATACCTTTTGGAAGATAAAGGATAGAGTTAAAGTTCCTGGATCCAGCCTGTACTTCACCCTCATATTTTCTATATTTCTCAGTAGAATTTAATTTATTGGAAATTTTAAAAATAACGGTTTCTTTCTTTTTTACAGGTACTTCCACACGTATGGAAAAAGTATTAGAAAAATGAAGTATAATGCCTATTCCAAAGAATAATAGACCTAGTAAAACCGTTCTGGCTTTATGTAAAAAATAAGCCTGAAAAAACATTGACATTAAGATACTGAGGACAATAGCACCTACTCCATACACTGCGTTTTTTTCCAATAAGATCTTGTCCTGAAAAAAAATTCCAAGAATAAAGCAGATGACTAAAATAAGGAGAGGTTGTCTATTCAAATTCAATTAATTAGAAATCCAAAATAGGAAATTAATCAATTGAATATAAGCTCTATAATTGCTAAACAAACGTATTGACTCTGATTAAACAGAGCAATAGAACGCTTATTTTTTTGCTTTAAAAAACAAGGTTTACAATAAAAAATTCAAATCTATTTAGTTTTCAAAAATTCATTGGTCAATTGCTTAGTTTGTTTAATGTAAAACCATGGATCACTACCATAATCTTCATAGGTGAAATTTCCTGCCTTTTTAGGAATTGCAGGTTCTATTTGTGTTCCTTCATGCCACTCATTAAATGAAGTAATCCCAATAAACTCAGGATTTACTTTTATAGCGGCATCAAACATCGTTTCGTAGTACTTACCATTGTCCCTGCTTTTAAAATTGTCTTCATTCCAGGGTCTTATTCTTGTATCGGAATATCCAGGTCCTACACAAGGTATAAAAATAAGCTTATGCTCTTTTGCATAAGTGGAAAGAAAATTCCAATTAGAAGTAGTACTGCCAAAAACAAATCCTTCGCTGGCAAAGTAGGTGTAGAAGCCATCAAAACTGGCTTTATCAAAAAAAGCAGAATCATTTTTCTCTACCCACAATCCTATGTAAAGAGCATCCAGTTCTGTATTTCGAACAGTTTTATCTCCATCTTTAGACAGAAGTCTTGACCATTCTTCCGGAGCAATTTTATAGCTGTCATATACATAGTACAAAGGTTTTCCATCTTTTTTGTAAAAAGCAGGGTGCTTAGAATAGCTTTTCACAAGATAAGAAAGCTGATCCCGAAGTTCTGTGATATTTTTATAAAATGGCTCTATATGAAAAGCTACTTTTAAATTGAAACGATCTGCAATATCCAGATAATTCTTTACGCTTTTATCTGTAAAAGAATCTTTACCTAGCCAGCTTAGAATAACGACTCCCACTCCAGCTTCCTTCATCATCTTCATATGCTTTTTAATGATATTCACATCGCTGGAACTGTAGTTACCTAGGGCAGGATAAAAATTGGCCCCTATATCATCTCCTCCTTTGTAATGTCCCAGATTATTCCATTTAGGGTTACTCCAGTGAGGGATTATTTCATGGTTCCAATGCTGCAAACTTCCATCCGTTGACTGGTTTCCGTACCAGCCGTAATAAAAGATCTGAACTTGATCTCTTGAGTTGTTCTGCTGTGCAAAACTATTTGAGAAAAAAAACGTACAAACAATGAATAACAAAAGATTTTTAAAACAATTCATTTTTAACAAAGTAATTTAAGTTCTCACAAAAAAGATATTTTAAACGCTCAAAATCACCTCAGCAGCATGATCACTGGCTCCTTTCCCTCCTAGCTTTTCTCTCAAAAGGCTATAGTCATTCAAAACCTGTTCTCTTTTTGCTCCTTCTATGATTTTATTAAGTTCCTCTACAAGGTTTTTGGTATTTAAATCATTCTGAATCAATTCTTTTACAACTTCTCTATCCATAATCAGATTAACCAGAGAAATGTAATTGATATTTTTCACCAATCTTTTGGCAATAGCATAGGAAATTTTACTTCCACGGTAGCAAACAACCTCAGGAATATTCAGTAAGGCAGTTTCTAAAGTAGCAGTTCCGGAAGTGACCAAAGCAGCTTTTGAGCACCTCAACAAATCGTATGTTTTATTGGAAACAAAGTGAACACTATCATCCACATATTTTTGGTAAAATTCTTTCGGAAGACTTGGCGCACCGGCAATCACAAACTGATAATTTTTAAAATGCGGTCTTACAGAAAGCATTATTTCAAGCATTTTTTCAACTTCCTGTTTTCTGGAGCCCGGTAAAAGTGCAATGATTTCTTTTTCGTTCAGTCCGTTTTCTTCTTTAAACTTCTCAATACTAATTTCCTTTAAATCAGAAATAGCATCCAGTAAAGGATGACCTACAAAGTGGGAATGAACGCCATGTTTTCTATAAAAATCTTCTTCAAACGGAAGAATCACCATCATTTCATCCACATATTTTTTGATGATTTCCACTCTCCCTTCCTTCCAGGCCCAAAGCTGTGGAGAAATATAATAAATCACTTTAATTCCAAGCTCTTTGGCAAATCTGGCAATCCTTAAATTAAAACCAGGATAGTCTACCAGGATCAAAACATCGGGTTTGTTTTGAATAATATCCTCTTTACAAAATTTGATATTATTCAAAATGGTTCTTAAATTCATAACCACTTCCAAAAATCCCATAAAAGCAAGATCACGGTAATGCTTCACCAACGTTCCGCCCTGAGCTGCCATAAGGTCTCCACCCCAAAATCTAAATTCTGCATTTGGATCCTTGTGTTTTAAGGCTTTCATTAAATTACTTCCATGCAAATCACCAGAAGCTTCTCCTGCAATAATGTAATATTTCATTTCCTCCGAAATCTTTGTTGTTTGTTTTAATGACCATCAGAAACATCCCAAAACTTTCATTGTTGGATCATGGGTGGTCTCTATGGTAAGGATAGAGAACAAATTAAAATGTATATTGATCTTAATTCGTAAATTTGTTCAAAGATAATGATAAAAATGTCAGAAGAATTTGAAATCCGAAATAAAGTTGCTGAAAGCGGCCTTGTGAATTTTGACCTTGCCACTCTACTTCCAAAGGGCACAAGAAAAGGTATAGACCTTAAAGATTTTCTTTTTCAGGAAATGATCCTGAAGGAGAAAGATTTCCGTGAAAAGGTGGAAGCAATTAATGTAGAGGAATATAGTGACTGTTATGTGTATATCTATAATTCTGTGGACACCATCATTCCGCTTTGGGCCTATTTTGTATTAACAGCAAAGATTACTGATGTTACCAAAAAGATTGTATTCGGAAACCGTGAAGATCTTGAAGTTCTGCTGATGCACAAAGCCATCCAGACTTATGATTTTGAAGATATGAGGGGGAAAAGAGTATTGGTAAAAGGCTGTTCAGATAAAGAAATTCCTGAAAACGCTTATATAGAGCTGGTAGAACAGCTAAAACCTTTAGTAAAATCTCTGATGTTTGGGGAAGCCTGCTCCAATGTTCCAATTGTAAAGAACTAAGAATGAAGAGATCTCTATCTGCTATCGTTTTATTTTTTGTTTTTTTAGTAATTTATTATATCGGGAGTTTTACCAAAATTCCCTTTGCTGATTGTGTAGGATTTGTTCTTTCCGTAGAAAAGGGTGAATTTGAAACCACAGCTACGGCTACCAGTCATTTTTTATATACTAACACTGCTATTTTAATTAAAAACCTGATAGACCTTAGCGCCATTGAAGCCAGTCGGTTTCTTGTTGTTACTTCAGGTGCGGCGACCGTTTCTGTTATTTACCTTACTGTAAAAAGTATTGCAAGGACCGAATGGGCCGCCATTACAGCAGCTTTTGTATTTGGTTTCAGTTTTTCTTTCTGGAGAAATGCTGAAATTGTAGAAGTATATACCTACAACTCTTTATGGGTAAGTCTTTTTTTCTTTTCGATGGCCAAAGTTTTTATTGAAAAGAAAAACATTCATATTATACTGAGCAGTTTGTTTCTGGGAATCAGTCTTTGGGTACATATCCAGAACATTTTGTTAATTCCTGCTTTGCTTCTTTTTTTATTTTATTTCAAAGAAGAAAAAAGGCATGTGTATTCATCGCTTGCTCTTTTTATTATATTGTTTTCATCCTTGTTTATTCTGAATATTGCACAAGGCTTGCCTTTCAAGTCTCCTTACTCTTCAGATCAGGGAACATGGGTTCAGGATTCATTGAAGCAGACAACGGTACAATTAATAAAAGATCTCCTTTTATCTTTTACCTACCTGGTTTATAACTTCAATATTTTTATATTTTTCGGGATCGCAGGAATTGCTTTGCTATATCGCTTAAACAAGAAAATGTTTTATGTATTCTTTGTGGCAGCTGTCTTGGTATATGGTTTTTCTACATTTTATATTGTTTCCGACAATTATGTATTCTTTATCCCTTTTAATATTATTTTTGCTCTTTCCATCGGATATGGATTGTCTTCAGCAAGATATGCTTCATTCAAAAAAGTATCATGGATTTGTCTGCTTATCCCTCTAGGATATGTACTTTGCTATAATATTGCCCTCTTTACAGAAAAAGGAAAGCAGGCTCATGAATTTAAAAAGTATAAGGGTGGTATGAACTATTACTTACTTCCTTGGATGAACAACAATGCAGGCATCCTTGAATTTACGATTGATAAGAAAACTGCTCCTGAACCTATCCATTGGATGACCTTCAGCGCACTGGAATATATAAAGGTCTTAAAAAGCAAAGGTTACACAGAGGAGCAGATCCGAAAACTTTAACAATAATTATGAATCCAAAATATTTTGGAAGGCATATTTTTTGATAACTTTGGTACAGTTAACACGTTAAACACAAACAATGAGCTTAATAGACCTACTTACAGGGAACACTAGCAACCAGGTTGCTGAACAGGCTGAAAACAAATTCGGAATCAATAGAAATCAAGTAATTGCTCTATTAGCCGTTGCTACCCCTCTTATCATTTCTTATCTTAGAAATAAGTCACAAGATGCAAAAGAAGCTGAGGCTTTGAATAGTGCTCTTGATAAAGATCATAATGGAAGTATCTTAAATGATCCTTCACAAATTGAGGCAAGACAAGCGGAAGGCGGCTCTATCCTTGACCATATTTTTGGCGGGCAAAAAAGTACTGTAGAAAACCAGCTATCACAAAATACTGGAATTTCAATAGATAAAATAGGACCTATCCTTGCCATGTTAGCTCCTGTAGTAATGGGATACATTGGTCAGCAAAAACAGCAAAGCAATGTTGGAGCAGGAGGTTTAGGAGATCTTTTGGGAGGAATCCTTGGAAATGCTTCTAACCAGGCTCAGACTCAGCAGTCAAATCCTTTAAATGACATTCTTGGAAGTGTTTTGGGTGGCGGACAATCTCAATCATCAGGTAACCCTTTAAATGATATATTAGGAAGTGTACTTGGCGGAGGTGGAAATCAGCAACAGCAAGGAGGCGGACTAGGAGGTATCCTGGGAAATATTTTTGGAAAATAGTTAATTTAATTTTTAATAAAAAAAGACCGAAGAATATCTCTTTGGTCTTTTTTATTGTTTTTACTTTTTAGGCTTCTCTTCTGTTGCTACAAAAGATTTTGAAGCCTTTTTAGGTCTTCTTTTTCCATAACTTCCGGAATTGATCTTACCTCTTCTCGATTTCTTGTCTCCTTTTCCCATAGTAATAAATATTTGTTGTTACTACGAATTTAGGAAACATCCTATTAAAACACAACGGATTAAGCTGTTAAAGTTTTATAAATTAAATAAAATTTTGCTCCTCATTTTCTTTTCAACATTCTCTTTCTGTAAATCTCCAATTCTCTAAACCTTTACTGTTTTCCATTTTCCTCTTTTAAATAAAATAAAAGCAACGATGGTAATCAGGGTCTCTGCTGCAGGAATTGAGATAAAAACTCCTTTTGGCCCCATTCCCATATATTTTGCAAGAAAAAAAGCCAAGGGAATCTGAAACAACCAGAATCCAAAAAGATTGACCCACGTTGGCGTCCAGGTATCTCCCGCTCCGTTGAATGCATTAATCATTACCATTCCCACTCCGTAAAAAATAAAACCAACACTCATAATATGAAGAGCATTCTTAGCAAAATCTTTTATCTCTGCCTCCTGAGTGAAAAAACTAACTAAAATATCACCCAAAAGAATAAATATCAGGCTTACCGCCAACATGAAAACCACATTATACTTAACGGTCTTCATCACAGACTGCTCTGCCCGAAGCATTTCATTGGCCCCCATATTCTGCCCTACCAAAGTAGAAGCTGCATTGCTTAGTCCCCATGCAGGAAGCATAAAGAACATCATAAGCCTTAATGCAGTCTGATAGCCTGCTGAAGCATTTTCACCGCCTGTAGTAGCAACCAACTCCGCAAGGAAAATCCAGCTGCATGATGCAATCACAAACTGAAAAATTCCGGGAGTTGCAATTTTTACAATCGATCCAATAAGATCATATTTGGGCTTAAAGTACTCAAGCTTAATACGAATCTGGGTATCTGCTACTAAAAGATGATACAGCTGGTAAATTACCCCTATACTTCTGCCTATTGTTGTTGCCAACGCAGCCCCTGTAAGTCCCAACGCGGGAATAGGTCCCATCCCTTTTATCAGGATAGGACAAAGGATAATATTGGCGATATTGGCAATCCATAAACTCTTCATTGCAATCATCGCATTTCCTGCTCCTCTAAAAATACCATTGATAAGAAATAAAAGCATTATAATTGTACTGCTTCCCATCATAATCCTTGTAAAGTCTTTTCCGTAGGCAGCAGCTTCCGGCTTAGATCCCATAAGAACCAAAATTTCCTCTGCGTAGATCACCCCGAATAAACTTAAAATAAAAGTTATGGCAAATGAAACCAACAGAACCTGCGCCGCACTTCTGGAGGCCTGTTCCGGATTTTTCTCGCCAATTCTTCTCGCTACCAGGGCTGTTGCGGCCATACTCATCCCAATGGCAATAGAGTACATGATGGAAAGAACAGATTCTGTAAGCCCAACCGTCTGAATAGCGTATCCGCTCTCTTTCAAATGTCCTACAAAGTACAGATCAACCAGTGCAAATACTGATTCCATAGCCATTTCCAGCATCATAGGAATCGCCAAGAGAAGAACAGCACTTCTAATATTAACCTTTGTAAAATCGGTTTCTTCTCCGCTAAAGGCTTTTTTCAAAAAGTCAACATATTTTGTCATTTGTCAATCAATAATTTATATAAATTCAAAAATACAAATCCATTTATTACTAAAACTTGGCAAATGATAATAAAAATTAATTAGATTTGTACATTCTTAAAAATAATTCTTATGAAAAAAATAATCTCTACAATTTTTCTTTTTGGAATTTTAGCATCTGCCAATATGCTGTCAGCTCAGAAAATGACTCAGGACAAAATGAAATCCATTCATTCTGATGATATTGCAACATTTAAAAAGCAGTTTACCCCAGGGGATTATAATAAGTGTTTCATGGTAGGAAACGAATCATTTTCTCCACTTGGTTTCAGTGCATTATCTGGGAAAAACACTCTTATAGCTTTTCTGTTAGACAATAAGGTAAATGTGAATAAGAAATGCCAAAACCAAACACCTCTTGAATTGGCAGAGATAGGAAAAAATCCTGAGACTATAAAATTATTAATTGCCAGAGGTGGTAACACGAACTAAAAAATCAAAAAACAATATTCAAAAACTTCCGAAAGGGAGTTTTTTTTATTTATAAAACCTGTAAAAATCTTATCTTTGCAAACGAAAAAAAAGGTTCGAAGCTGAACCTTAAACATTGAACTTTAAACAAATAATTATGTTTCGATCGCACACAAACGGAGAGCTATCTCTGAAAAATCTGAATGAAGAAGTTACACTATCAGGATGGGTACAGACTATCCGTGATAAAGGATTTATGATTTGGGTAGATCTTCGAGATCGTTACGGAATTACCCAATTGGTTCTTGACCAGGAGCGTTCTTCAGCACAATTGATGGAAGAAGCTAAAAAATTGGGGCGTGAATTTGTCATTCAGGCTACCGGAAAAGTAATTGAAAGAGTAAGTAAAAATCCTAATATTCCTACAGGAGAAATTGAAATTTTAGTTGAGAAACTAACAATTCTAAATGATTCCCAACTTCCTCCATTCACCATTGAAGATGAAACTGACGGTGGTGAGGAATTAAGAATGAAATACCGTTACCTTGATATCAGAAGAAATCCGGTAAAGGATAAATTGATTTTCCGTCATAAAATGGCTCAGAAAGTAAGAAATTATTTATCTGATGAAGGTTTCATTGAAGTAGAAACTCCTGTTTTAATTAAATCTACGCCAGAAGGAGCAAGAGACTTTGTTGTACCAAGCAGAATGAATCCCGGGCAGTTTTACGCTTTGCCACAGTCTCCACAGACATTCAAACAGCTTTTGATGGTAGGTGGTATGGATAAGTATTTCCAGATTGTAAAATGTTTCCGTGATGAGGATTTAAGAGCTGACAGACAGCCGGAATTTACACAAATCGACTGCGAGATGGCTTTTGTAGAGCAGGAAGATGTAATGAATGTTTTCGAGGGAATGACTAAAACCCTTATAAAGGATATTACAGGTCAGGAATTCGGAGATTTCCCAAGAATGACTTTCGCAGATGCGATGAGAAAATACGGAAATGATAAGCCGGATATTCGTTTTGGGATGGAGTTTGTAGAGCTTAATGAGCTTGTAAAAGGAAAAGACTTTAAAATATTTGATGAAGCAGAACTGGTTGTTGGAATTAATGTTGAAGGATGTGCAGAATATACAAGAAAGCAGATTGATGAGCTTGTAGACTGGGTAAAACGTCCTCAGGTTGGAGCTTCAGGAATGGTTTGGGCAAAATTCCAGAATGATGGAGTGAAAACCTCATCTGTTAACAAGTTCTATAATGAAGAAGACCTTGGTAAGATCATTGAAAAATTTGGAGCAAAAGAAGGAGACTTAATGTTGATTCTTTCAGGAAACGAAAACAAGGTAAGAGCTCAGCTTTCTGCATTGAGAATGGAACTTGGAAACCGTTTGGGATTAAGAAAAGGAAATGTATTTGCACCACTTTGGGTAGTTGACTTCCCTCTATTGGAATGGGATGAAGATACCGAAAGATACCACGCAATGCACCACCCTTTTACCTCTCCAAAACCTGAAGATTTTCATTTATTAGAAACTGATCCTGGTAAGGCAAGAGCAAACGCTTATGATATGGTACTGAACGGAAACGAAATTGGAGGTGGATCTATCAGAATTTTTGACAGAGATCTGCAATCTAAAATGTTTGATTTATTAGGATTCACAAAAGAAGAAGCTGAGGCTCAGTTCGGATTCCTAATGAATGCCTTTAAGTATGGAGCACCTCCACATGGTGGTTTGGCGTTTGGTTTTGACCGTTTGGTGGCGATTCTTGACGGAAACGAAGTAATCAGAGATTATATCGCATTCCCTAAGAATAACTCAGGTCGTGATGTAATGATTGACGCGCCGGCTTCTATTGCTGATGCACAGCTCGATGAACTTGAACTGAAATTGAATTTAAAAGCATAAATTAGAAGCGGGGTATTTGCCCCGCTTTTTTTATATCTAAAAAGAAAATTCAACAGATGAATACATTCGAGGAAAAGCCAAGCACTCCTCTTCCGAAAAATAAAAAAAAGACACCATGGAAATGGGCAATCAATATCATTTGGCTGGTTGGCCTCCTTTGTTTTTATCACGGAATTGGTTATTCAAAATATAAAAGTAATTTAGATTTTAAGGCTGGTTATTTTGTAATCGGAATTCTTATCCTTGCTCCTATTTACTATTATATTCATTCGATTATTGAAAGTGAAAAAGGATTTCCTCTTGAAAATTTTAATAAAGACATTGTTATTCAAGATATAAAACGTCACAAAATCTATGAAAATATAGATTTGAGTCGCTGTATTATAGAGAATTATGTTTTTGGAGTTGGTAAAGACCAAAATGATTATGCTAATATTTTCTACAATAAAGAAGATATTGAGTTTGTAAAATCCAAAATTACCATTGAACACATCCAAAACAATTCTTTAATTACACTTACTGCTTTTACAAATATTGATAAGATACAATTAAAAGAAATTTTTCAGCAATACAGCTCAACAAAGGTTTACTTTGACAAATACATTCCAACCAATTATTATCTGGATCTGGAATTCATAAAAAACTGGAAAAAACAAAATGAAAGCGGGAAATAACTCCCGCTTTTATAATTATAGAAAATTATTTCATTTTCAATATTTGTTCTCTTCCCGGACCGGTAGAAAGATAAGTCACAGGAATTTCCAACTCCTCTTCTAAAAACGAAAGGAAATCCATTAGTTCTTGCGGAAGTGCTGTAGGATCCTTAATAATTGAAAAGTCTGCATCCCAGCCATTCATCCATTTTAAGATGGGCTTGGCAGTTTCAGGAAGTATTCCGGAAACAGACTGAATTGTTCCGTCTTCCAATTCATACTGTGTACATACTGCAACAGACTTCAATCCGCTTAAAACATCAGCTTTAGTCAGTACTAAATGGGTAACCCCATTGATCATCACTGCATATTTTAAAGCGGGCAGATCCAGCCAGCCAATTCTTCTGGGACGCCCTGTATTGGACCCAAACTCATTCCCTTTGATTCTGATTTCATTACCCAGTTCATCAAAAAGCTCAGTGGGGAATACACCGTTACCAACCCTTGTGCAATATGCTTTTGCAATCCCATAGATTTCACCTATTTTTTTCGGTGATATACCTAATCCGCTGCAAGCTCCCGCAGCTGTTGTTGAAGATGAGGTTACATGAGGATAGGTACCATGATCAATATCCAGCATTGCTGCCTGGGAACCTTCTCCCAATATTTTTTTTCCATCAGATAAAGCCTTATTCAAAACAATTTCTGTTTCCGTAATATTGAATTGCTTTAGAAAGTCTACCGCCTCAAAAAACTCTGTAGTAATAGATTCCAGAGAAGGCAGCTCCATATTTCTTTCGGCAATAAATCTGTATTCCCTTTCCATTACCTGTTCTACTCTACTTTTAAAATCAGGTGAAAACAGATCTCCAACCCTTAGGTTTTGTCTTAAAATTTTATTTGAATAAGCTTGTGCAATTCCATTTTTTGTTGTCCCAATCGTTGTATACTCTGGGCTTTCCTCCATGAAAATATCCAAAAGCTTGTGGGTAGGTAGTACGAAATGTGCTTTTCGGGAAATGATTATATTTTTTTCCGGCTGAATACTTCCGTCAAATATCTTAAGATTTAAAATTTCCTTTTTAAAGCTCACAGGATCAAGAACCGTTCCTGTCCCGATAACATTCAGAACATTCTTCATAAAAATTCCTGAGGGAATCATTTTAAGTGTAATTCTCTGTCCATTTCGCTCTATACTATGTCCAGCATTGGAACCTCCATTAAAACGTGCTGTAATGTCATAATTTTCACTGATCAGATCAATAAACTTTCCCTTTCCTTCATCACCCCACTGCAATCCTAATACGATATCCATATATTTAAATTTTATGATGCAAAGCTATGGAGGTTTAAAAAGGAGGCCATTGTCATTTGGCAAAAAGGATCAATTTCTATAATGCATGATATAGAGTGTAAAAAGTAGTGATGATAGTTGAAAGCAAAGCTAGAGGTAGTTTGCAATCACGTTTTATAGTTTGCCTGTAAAGACCGTAAACATTAAAGTTCTTAATTGTTACTTAAGATTCTATACGATGTTTCTTCTAATGCGGCTTAAGGAAGATGGAGTAACCCCCAGATAAGAGGCCAGCATAGATTGTGGAACTCTGTTTGCCAAACCGGGATAATGATTCAGAAAATGGGTATAACGGGCTTTTGCATCCTGATTAAGCATGATACTTGCGACCTTAAGTTTATTCTCTGCCACAAAACCATGAATTCTTGCAAATAAAACAGGCCAAATGGCAATCTTTTCTTCAAGGGTTTTGAAATACTTCAAGTCAATAACCAGAAGAACGGCATCCGTAATGGCTTCAATATATTCGTGGGCAGGCAGCTGATCTGTAAATCCTTGAAAATCTCCGATAAATCTTCCCTCATAAATAAAGTAGCGGGTAAAGTCATCTCCTTCTTTATTGTAATACAAAGACCGGAAAACCCCCTCCTTTACAAAGGCAATTTTCTGACTTACTTTTCCTGCTTCCACAAAAACTTCTCCTTTACGTACAGAAATCTCCTGAATACCCTCAGCAATGAGTAATTCATCCTGTTCATTCAACAGCCCAAATTTCTTGATGTAATTAAAAAGTTCTTCCATAGTTTTTTTGCCCATGAATTGGAAATATAAAGGTATAAAAGTGAAAGGTAAAAACAATTGTCATTTGACAACAAAATCTTTTATTTACGTGAAAAAAATCCTGCATTATGATTGATGCAGGATTTTTCTATTATTTAAAATCAAAGTTATATTGATTGTTTTTGATAAACATGAACGTCTCTTTGTGGAAAGGGGATTCCTATGCCGGCTTTATCTAAAGATTCTTTACAATCAATGATGAGTTCTTCATTCATTTTCCAGAAATTTTCTGTGGAAGAGCTAACTCTTATTGATAAATTGATTGCACTATCACCAAGCGTTGTTACTACCACTTGTGGCGCAGGATCCGTAAGGGCATATTCATTATTTTTAATGACTCCCATTAATATATCTTTTGTTTTCTTAAGGTCGGCATCATAAGCAACCCCAATATCTAATGATGTTCTTCGGGTACCTAACTGGGTGAAATTAGTAATGCTATTGTTTGAAACTACTCCATTAGGAATAACAATTAAGTGGTTTTGCGGTGTAACCAATTTTGTATGAAAAATATCTATTGCCTGTACTGTTCCTGAAGCCCCGGAATTGGTAGAGATAAAGTCTCCTATCTTAAATGGTTTTAATAATAATATAAGAATTCCTCCTGCGAAATTGGTCAAAGACCCCTGCAGGGCTAAACCTATAGCCAAACCTGCTGCACCAATCATTGCAACAAATGCAGAGGTTTGTACTCCCAATTGAGTTACTACAACAATAAAAAGCAGAATATTAAGCCCCCAATTGATAATATTTAAAAGGAAATGCTGTAATGAAGCTTCCATATTACGTTTTTTGAAGCCTTTTGCAGCAAGCTTCTTAATCATTCTTATCATCCAGGAACCGATTAGGTAAATCAGTAATGCAGAAATAACTGCCGTAAAAATTCTTGGTGCCCACGAAATTGCTGAAGTAATTAAGGTATCCCAATGTTGCTGAATGTTATTCAATTTTAAATCGTCCATTTTTATATACTACTTATTTTTTGTACTAGCCTATTAATTTCTTTGGCAAAAGGATTTTAAAATGAAATTGAACAAAAACATAATCTATTTTCAAAAGAAAATTTAACCTTAACCTTTAGAGTGAAAGTCAATAGTATTATGAATTAAAATAGATGGGTAGCAGAAAAGATGATTGCTGCTTTACCAATGATCATTTTAGAAATTTCTTGCTGGGAAGAAATAGTTTGGTTTCTATAATAACAAAAAAAATACCGAAGTATCTTTTTCAAAGATTAAAATCTCTTATTTGTTAATAAAAGAACATTTTTTTTTAATTTAAGGCTTATAAATAGAAAATGGAATCAACTGTTTTTAAGTTGTAAAAACATTATTTTTCATCCTATGGCTAAGGTAGTTTTGCGGCTAGGCTTTCCGGTAAGAGCCTAAGAATGTGATAAATTATTTTCCATTTAAAATTGGGAACGATGGTAAAAGAATTTCCGGCATTAACAATAAATTTCGCTACATAATCCGGCTCCATTATCAAGGATTCATTCAATTCTAATCCTTCATTAATCTTTGTTCTGATATAACCTATAACTAAGGCATTAACCATTATTTTTCTGGAAGCCAATTCCTGTCTTAAACCTGCGAGATATTGTGTGAAAGCTGCTTTTGTACTTCCGTAAACAAAATTACTTTTTCGCCCTCTCACTCCTGATAATGAAGATAATCCAATGATTCTTTCCAGGTTACGGTTGCTTTCATCCATGGCAATAATGCTTAGAATAGAAACTCCCCCCATATAATTAACTTCCATCATCTGCTTTGCACCTTTAAAATCAGTGAGTGCTTTTTGATTATCTACCAAAAAACCAGCAGCATAAACCACAATATGAGGCTTTACGGGAAGTTCTGAATAGAATTTCTGATGAGAATCAAAATCAGCAGCATCAAAATACAAAACTGAACACTTAGATTGATCCAGATTATTATCCTGAATAAAATTCTCCAGAGATTGTGTATTTCGTGAAGCAGCTATTACTGAAAAACCTTTTCCAAGATATTGCCTGATGCATTGCTTTGCCACATCTGAATTAGCACCAAGGATAAGAACAGTTTTGTTTGTGTTTTGATTCATGGGGCAAAGATAATTTCTTTTTTAAAAGTAAGGGGCATAAAAAAGCTGCGGCGGGTGAACTTCGTTCACCCGCCGCAGCTTGTATTTTCAAACTGAATTATTTATTCTCTTCAGTTGTTGCTGGAGTTTCTTTTTTGTCGGCAGTCTTTGCTTTATCTCCAAAACGAGTTTCTGTCATTTCTCTGGAAACAGCTGCTTTTTCGAATTTCAACTTTCCTGATAATGTTTCGATTACAAAACCGTCATCCTGAACCTGAGCAATTCTCCCGTGAAGACCAGAGGTAAGAACTACTCTTGTTCCTACTTTAAGGTTTTCCTGAAAGTTTTTTTCCTGCTTCTGTTTTCTCATCTGAGGTCTTATCATCAGGAAGTAAAACCCTACAAACATCACACCCATCATGATCAGCATCATTGGTGAAGATCCTTGTGCCTGTAAAAATAATGTCAACATATTATTATGGTTGAATGTTCGCAGTGAACGTTAATTTAATTGGAGCTTTTTCTACGTTTGCAAAAACATCTGCATACTTCTGAACGTTACCGTCAAAGCTTGAAGAGTCAAAATGCAAAGTAATTTTTCCTTTTTTACCAGGCATGATTGGTTCTTTTGTAAAATCAGGAGCAGTACATCCGCATCCAGGCTTTACTTCAGAAATAATCAAAGGATTTTTTCCTGTATTGGTAACTTCATATACGTGCTCTACTTTGTCTCCTTTTTTGATTTTTCCAAAATCGAAGCTGCTTTCAGATAAAGCAATAGAAGTAGATGGTTCGTTAGAAACCGGTGCAACAGCTTCACCTGTAACAGGAGCAGCAGCAGAATCTGTAATTACCGAAGCACCTGCAGCTGCAGAGTCAGTAACGATAGTTTCAGGGCTTTGAGTTTCTTTGTTTTCTTTTTTACATGAAACTAAACCAAAGCCTATAATTGACAAGGCGATAATTGATAACGTCTTTTTCATTTTATATTCTATTTTGATCTTTACAATATTTATCTAAAATACCATTAATGAAGATATTTGAACGGTCTGTTGCAAATACTTTAGCAATCTCAATATATTCATTAATAATAACTCTTGAAGGAGTGAAAGCAAAGTTATCAAGTTCTGCAATTGCAGTAGACAAGATCACTTTATCCATTAAAGAAACTCTTTCCAGATCCCAGTTTTCTAATCTTTCTTCAAGCTTTTTCTCATTGTTTTCCCAGTTATTCAGGGTATCTCTCAATAATTTGCCTGCAAAAGTTTTATCCTCTTCATCTTTAATCATCTTGATTAGAGTTCTGCTTTCTTCATCTTCTCTTAGGAATCCGATTGTTTTTTGTACCATTGAGTTGGCAATGTGGATATCATCATACCAAGAAAGTTCTTTATCTCCAAGGTAATCATGAAAATCTTCATTCTCAGCAATATATCTTAAAAATAATTTTCCGATAAATTTCTGATCTTCTTCAAAGGAGTATCCTTCTTCTTTCATGAAATCCTGATAACGCTTTCCGGCAGTAATTCTTTGGAAAGTTTTCACCAATAAATCATCATGCATATCCCATTTCAGCTGCTTGTGCTGACCTGTGAAGAACAATCTTTCTGGATTTTCTTCCAGTTTAAGCAATACTTGGTTGTTGATGAATTTTTGGTTAGGGTTGATGTCTGCATCAGTTTTCAGATACTTATTTTTCCCGATTTCAATCTGATGTTCCGCTAAATCTTTAAGTCCTACTAAAAAATTAAGCTGATAGATATAGAGATAATAGATTTTCTCTATTCCAGCGAACATGTTTTTCTCTAAAACATCAAATTTCACAGGATTCTGATAGTATGAATACACTGTCTGTACTACTTTTTCACGGATTTGTCGTCTTCCTAACATTCAAAGAGCTTTTTTATGACTGCAAAGATACAAAATTTAAAATTGATTGAATTCGTAGTCTGACTACATTTTTGTAAATTTGTAAAACTATATGAAAGCGCTAAAAACCTTAAACCCCTATTTTTGGAAGCACAAAATACTATTGTTTTGGGGGGTATTATTTATCATTGCCAGTAATTTTTTCAATATATATAAAGTTCAGTTTGTAGGAAAATCTGTAGATGAACTTACTAAAAACGGGAACCTTGGTTTCAACAACCAGGTTTTAATTTATGTTGGAATCATTGTGGGCTGTTCACTTTTAACAGGATTCTTCACCTTTATGATGAGGCAAACCATCATTGTGGCTTCCAGAAGAATTGAATATGAACTGAAGAATAAAATCTACAGACATTATCAGGATTTGTCCTTAACGGATTACAAGCAAACCACCATTGGAGACTTAATGAACAGATTGAGTGAAGATGTGGTAGCGGTAAGAATGTATTTGGGT
This sequence comes from Chryseobacterium aurantiacum, assembly GCF_003020585.1. Lineage (GTDB taxonomy): Bacteria > Bacteroidota > Bacteroidia > Flavobacteriales > Weeksellaceae > Chryseobacterium > Chryseobacterium aurantiacum. The sequence goes on along the minus strand of NZ_PXUE01000001.1, from coordinate 122,520 downwards.
CCCGGTGTAATGTATGTTGCCAACCTTATAGTTCTGGTGGTGATTACTGCCATTTATATGGTGAAAACAGATGCTTCCATGACGGTATGGACATTGCTGCCTCTTCCTATTTTATCCTATGCTATTTATAAGGTAAGTTCAATTATCAACAAAAAATCGAAAGTAATGCAGAAAAGCCAGTCTGCTATTTCAACTTTTGTACAGGATAGTTTTTCGGGAATTCGTGTTGTAAAGTTTTTTGCAAGAGAAAAATACATTCAAAAAAACTATGGAATCAAGGTAACAGATTATCAAAACAAAGCATTAGATCTTGCTAAAACAGAAGCCTATTTCTTTACTATTATTTTATTTGTAATTGGATTATTGAATGTTGCCGTTATCTGGATTGGAGGAACAAAATATATTGCAGGAGAATTAAGCATTGGTAAAATTGCTGATTTCTTTATGTATATCAACACCCTGATCTTTCCATTCTCTATGGTAGGCTGGGTAACTTCAGTCAATCAAAGAGCTGAAGCTTCCATGCAAAGGATTAATGAGTTTATGGATAAAGAATCGGAAATCGTTAATACGAACTTCGAGAATTATCCTATCAAAGGAGACATTGAATTCAGGAATGTGTCTTATATATATCCTAATACAGGAATCAAGGCTCTGGATAATCTAAGCTTTACGATTAAAGCAGGTAAATCATTGGCCATCATGGGTAAAACCGGAAGTGGAAAATCTACTATTGCACTTCTTTTATGTAGGCTTATAGACCCTACTGAAGGGGAAATTTTGATTGACGGTAAAAACCTGAAAGATCATAATCTGACTAATTACAGGAACTTCATTGGATATATTCCTCAGGAGAGCTATTTATTCTCAGATTCTATTGAAAATAATATAGGTTTTGCAATTGATCATCCCTCTCATGAAAAGGTAGTGGAGTATTCTCAGATTGCAGATGTACACAAAAATATTGTTGAGTTTAAGGAACAATATAAAACACTTGTTGGTGAACGCGGAGTGATGCTTTCGGGAGGACAAAAGCAGAGAATTTGTATAGCAAGAGCCTTAATCAAGGACCCAAATATCATTATTTTTGATGATTCTTTGTCTGCTTTAGATACGGAAACAGAGCAGAATATTCTTGAAAATATTGATAAAAAAATTGGTAATGCGACATCCATAATCATCACACACAGAGAGTCTAGCGCTCAAAAAGCTGATCAAATCATCAATCTAACCGAAATTGCCAATTCTGTAACCGCTTAGCTGTTTCGTTCTCAATTGTTAAATAAATCATAAAAAAAATTTTGTGATTAAAAGAATTCTTTTATATTTGTTCTTAACAAGATTAAAAAATATCTAACAATGAGTGAATACAAGGAACGCCATGAAAATGAGATTTTCACGAAGGTGTTAAAAGCAGGGAGAAGAACTTATTTCTTTGATGTGCGCGAGACGAAAGCAGGAGATTATTATCTTACAATCACTGAGAGTAAGAAAAATTTCGGAGAGAATGGGGAAGCTACATTCGAGAAGCATAAAATTTACCTTTACAAGGAAGATTTTAAGAGTTTTCAGGAGATGTTTAATGAGTCCACAGATTTCATCATTAATGAAAAGGGTGAGGATGTAATTTCAGAAAAACATGACAAAGATTTCAAAAGCAGATCTTACACAATAGATTCTGACGAAGAAGTTTAAAAAAAGAATATCTAAAAACACAAGCATCTGAAAAAGATGCTTTTTTTATGCCATAAAGCCCAAATATTCACTCTTTATTTAAGACATAAAAAAAGGTGTACTTTTTTGAAAAGTACACCTTTTTTTTATACATATTCCCGGTTTATCTGGGAAAGTATTGTTGGATCCTGTATTTCATTATCCCTAGCCAGTAATAAGACCTTGGACAGTACTTCTGCAGACTTTGGATCATCGTCTGCGAAAGGTAAGAACAGCCTGCCTCTATGCTGAGAATGAACTGGTAGGATAGACAGATATTTGCCCGGAACCTGATGTACAACTGCACTTCCTAAATGCACACTATATTCCGCCATCTGCCCTTTCACAAGTACATGTGAACCATCAATCCTTACATTATCCAATTTAAATAAACGTGCTGTTTCTTTCATTAATACAGCTCTCATTTCAATAGAAGAATGACTTGCTTCAGGATCTACATCTCCTACATGAGCAACTGAAACAACCAGATCTATATCTCTCATCACTTCCGAAAACAGCCTTGGATTGATGTCGTCAAAAGGGATGTTCTTGTAATCCTTTAATGAATGGAACTCTATTGTTTCTAAGGTTGGACTTTCCACATCTGCCGGAGAGAACCAGTCTGCCATGGCATATAACTTAACCTGGAAGCCTTCCTTATGATATACTTTCTGCAATCCGTCTTCATAATCCACTTTCCAGCCTCTGGTTTTAAGGAGTGCCAAAGTTTGTTTTGGCTGGATCTGATGTCCTGCATAACGGCGTGAAATAGATTTTTCAGTTAATTCATCTGGCGTTGGGACATACAATTCTCTGAATATCTGCTTGAATGGCTGTACAAGCTTTTCTTTAAAACAATAATGCTGATAATCACTCCAAACAGAATGCTGGTAAAGATCTACGCAATGGGCAATACGAAGGCTATTCTCTTCATTCAATTCATGAATTTCTCCATGAGCATTTACCAAACCTCCATCATGGAAGAATCCTATTTTCTGATCATTGGAAATAAATACGAGCTTTTCCAGATGTTTTACAATAACAGGGTGTTCAAAAAGGGTCTTGATCTCTTTTAAAAGAAATTCATCACCTCTTATCATTGCTTCTTCCAGTCCTTTTCTGGAGCGGGTCCATTGCTCACGCATAATCTTACGATTATTCCCCAACTCTACAACTGCTTTATCTTTCTTAATTTTTGGCGGAATAGATTTTAGTTGTTTATCATCCCTGAAAACGACCAATTCAGCTTTTCCATTATCTTCTATAATTAAACCTATTGTAACCCCATCTATGGTAACCTGAGTATCCTTTGATAATAGGGACTGAATTTGCTTGGTTTCCATTGCCCACGTTAATCGGATTGGATCCGGATACCCTGCATTTCTCGCAAGATTTTCCAATGCTACGCGAATAGCCAGAGCTTCACTGGACTGCTTCATGGAACCAAAGTCTTTACTTTCTTTCTTGAATTGCTGGATATATTCATATCTGTTCAGAACATCTTTCTCCGGATTGGCCTTACTTAAAGGCACAAGTCCATATACACGCAGATAATCCTGATCACGCTTATCCTTTACTTTTGCTGTTACTTCTTTTATTTTTAAGCTTCCTGCCAAAGTATCGGAATAAAGCCTTGCTCTTCGGTGTCCATTTCCATCTGATATATATTTCGCAGATTCATAAAGCATTTCCCAGCGGGCTTTACCGAGTTCTTTATAAGCTTTTGTAAACCAATCTTTATCTACAGCACCGTCTTTAAATTCCTGAATGTCTACTGATGAATATTTGGCAACTTCACTTTCCAGTTTTGCATTTTGGGCCTCATAGGCTCCGGTCTTAGTATGGGCATGCATCCACCAGATCGCTGAATCTAACCCTTTCCAACCTAAATGATTACTTATAAACTGCTGCCATTGCGGAGCATATACTGCAGCCTGTATTAAACGAAGTTCTGTAATCTTTTCTTTTTTGATGAGCTCATCGAATGATTTCTGAATATCACTTTCTAGAGGATAGCAGTTAGAAATAAGCCAGGAGAAAAGTTTTTGCTTGGTCATACTTTCGCTTCCATAGCTGTATATATAATTGGCATATAATCCGGATTTACCTAATCCTTTCAAAATCTGAACGAAACGATGGGCTCCATATATAGACCTAAACTGTTGTACAAAATGTGAAACGGAGGTATTGGCATCGCCACGAATCAGTTCTATATCCAGAAACTTATCCTGAATTTCTTTAATCATGGGCTTAAGGAAAGGAAATAATTCTACATATTTTTCATTGTTGTAATTGGATTTAATTGTTGTAAGATCATTGATGGCTGAGCTAGCAGTCAGAATTCCCTCAAACAATTCTTCTTTTGTAATAACTTTTAATTCATAAGCTTTACAGAAGAAATAGAAATCGGGAACAAATTTTTTGATGTTTTCCGACAACCCATTAAACTGCATCCATCGGTATAAATTCCATTGCTTGATATACTGTTCGTCTGTTAGGTTCTTCATTGGAATAACCCTTAAAAAGACATCAAAAAAACCTAGTTGCTGCCAACCGTTTCCTTGATCCCGGTAATAATAATCTCCGCTATCTTTTCCTTTATAGTTAATAACATCTTCAGGAAGATGGGCAAATAATGTACTACAAGCATCTATTGCAAAATCAACCACTTCCTCAAAAACGAATTTATTCTTTAATGAGCCCAAAATCCTTATGATAGGATTCTCCCAATAATAGGTCCCTTTTGTAGGGTTAGGAATAATCTCTTTATGATAGAATACATAATCTTTCAGAAAGTTTCTAAAGATTTTTCGGTCGCAACTCTCGGCAAATGTCAGCAAAAATAAATCTCTCGGCAGCAATCCAGAATCTTTGAACCATTGTTCCCATACTTCATGAAGGGGATAATTTTCGGCTAATTGCTGAGGAGTAAATCCTTCTGTATTTCTTTTTATCTCACGGAAGGTATTTCCCATTAATACTTTGGTTACAGAATTATCCCATTCTTCTGATTCGTATTCGTGGTCTTTGTGCTGAAGAAATAAATCATTAAGCTTTTTTAGTTCTTCCTTTATTCTAGCAACGGATACCGTAAAGCCATATTTATTATTTTTCGTTGCCTGTAGATAGATTGAATCTTCCTTTACTTTGGGTAATGCAAACTCTGAGATTACAGTAGGATCATAAAACCCAAATCCGTTTTCAGCGGAAAGTATAGCCTGATCTCCTGATGGATTAATTTGCTCAAGTAAGCCTTTTTCTCTTTCTGAAATTTTTGACCTTTCAGAATATTGTTGTGTCCAACGGATAATCTGAGAAGATGCCCTTTTTCCTTTCTGAAGCTGAAGCATAATATCCAGGGAGGCAGCCCTCTGCTCCACATCACCTTTGGTCATTAATTCTTCAACCAGCGGCGTCACAATTTCATCTTCCTGGGCTGTAACAAGCTCTGTAAGCTTTTGACGCAAAACGCCTCCTTTTCTTTTAAACATATCAAAGAAAACCATAATTTCTTCTTTGTTTAAAGGATTTTGAAGCAAGATATTCATTCCTGAGGCAATCAAGGATTCTCCCCTGTCTTTTATAATTTTAAACGCAAACTCTTTTTGAAAAGGAGTTACTTCTTTTTTCTTCTTTCCTAGCCCATAAGAGAATGAGTAGCAATAGAATTCTCCTAAAATATTTCGGGTCAGTAATTCGCGCAGGGCAAGATCAAACTGATCAAAGTAAGACAAAATAATATCCAGCTTATTGCTATCCTCTCCTACCAGATAAAACATGGAGGCATACAGATCACTCTTCTTAAACGTCACATTAAGCCATGAAAATATTTTCCCTTCAAATTTCTTTTCTTTCACTTCTATCTTCTGCGTCAGTTCGTGCAGTTTTTCAAAGAAATCCGGATAATCTGCATTATTGATAAAAAATTTCGATTGGGTATTGGCTCCTAATAAATCCGACAGATGGCTTCCCACAAACGCAAGCACTTCTACATTCCCCTCAAGTACGGCTTTATAATACAAAGGCATTTGAATATAAGGGTCACCTGTTTCTGTGGCAAATTTTATCGCTAGACATTTTTTCTCTATACTTCCTTTGTCAAATAAGTAATGCAGGTAAGGAACCGTTTTATCCACATCCCACACCCCCTGTACCCAAAGAGCCATATATACTTCGTTATTATTCTTGCTCTTAATAGCATCAGGCACAAGTTCCGGATTGCTGAAGTATGCATGAGCCAGTGATACAATATTCTTTACGACTGATTCTTTTTCTGCTTCCCAACCTAATCCCGTCCAAGTATCTATAGAACGTACGACAGACGAAAAACGGGTAAGCTTATGTTCCACAATCACGTTGGTCATATATTCCAAAGCTCCAATACTGGTTTCATCCAAAGCTTCCAATATGGTCTGCCTTAGCCCTTCTTGTCGCTGTGCTGCCAGTAAAAGCTTTTCCACCAATTCCCAACAATGCTTCTGCTCACTGTTGAGTAAAGCTTTAATGATATTTCTGGAAACCTTTCCGTCCGCATGTTTATTAAAAATAATATCTTCTATTAATTGATAGATCGTTGTATTACCTGTATCAATTGCAGCTGCCCAAACATAGAACTGGCTGGAGTTGTTTGAGACCTCATTATCATAGATAATCTGTTCTTCCAATGATAAATCATAGTTCTGATCATTACTTGCATAAGAGTAAACATAAGGAGAACGCAGCAGTTCTCTTATCAGGTTAGCCTGATTCATGAGGACATATCTTTCATTATGAGGAGCGCGAAACGAACGACGGAAATAACTCGTCTGATACATTTTGTAAGGCATTCTGCTCCAAACGTGTTTTACAAGATCTGCATTTTCTCCAAAATAGTAAACCAGGAGCTGATGATACTCTGCATCTTCCCAAATATCAGGCTTTATATATTCTTTCAGCTTCTCTGCATCCTTTGAACCCAGAGTCATTGCCTCATAATAATTTGTCTTCCCCATTAAGAATAAACCTAATTCTGCTACTTCTTTCTTAAGTATAGGTTTATCCGGAAAAACCTCTGTAGACAAGCCTTTTTCAGATTGTTCTACCAGATCTTTCCTTAGTTTCTCGTAATAATTCTTAACAAGTTTTTTCGATTCTAATTTTTTTGTGATTTCCATGTATGTTATTACTTAATATAATTTGATTACCAATAGCTTCCTGCAAGAAATGTAAGCCTGATAAATGTGAATGTATGTTTTAAGCCCAAATCGATGGTTTGGGTAAGATTTTCAAGTTGTTCATCATTGTAAAACACAGCAAACATCCTGTCTTCAAAAGCCTGAAGAGCATTTTCCTGTGCTTTTTGCGGGTCTGCCTTTTTGAGATTATAGATACTTCCAAAACCTACTTTCCCGGTATCTGTGAGTAGATTCAGATAATTATCTTGCGGAATTTTGGGATGATCTTCATCTTCCAACTCAAAAGATTTTGTGTTAAATTCATCTACCTGTTGTTGAACGATTAGTTTTAATAAACTCTCTAAGGTGATATTGACATCTTCGTAGGCGATCTCAATGTTTTGTTCCGAAAGAACAGGATGTTTCTTCCCCAACTGCTTTACAGTGACTTTTATTTCCATATTTGAACTTAGTGTGACTAAATATAGGAAAATTTCACTGTGCTATTGGATCAATTTGAGATTTTATGAGGAATATCAAGAAAAGGAGATAATACTTAAAGAAGTATAAAAGAAATTATATAATATTGATTTTTGGCTACAATTGTTTGAACATTAGCCCCGATAGAAACGGTTACCCCGCAACAGGCAATGCCCTTTTTATGCGTCGGCGTGAGGAGTATGAGTGGATAACGGGAAAAAGCTTCTAAGAAAAAGCAGAAAATTGAGATTTATTTCCCTTCTAAAACAGGTATAAAATAAAAAAGTACACTTTCAAAAAGTGTACTTTCTTTGGGTGAATGAGGGGTCTCGAACCCCCGACCTTCGGAACCACAATCCGACGCTCTAACCAACTGAGCTACAATCACCGTTTTCTGAGTGCAAATATAGGACAATTTCCTCAACTACCAAACAATTCCGTCAAAATTTTTCAAAGAAATTAACTTCTCAGACGTAAATCCCTCAGCATAAGTAACTCCCGATAATCGCCCTAAATCCTGAGCACGGTAAGTTAAGCTCTCATAAAAGTCTTTTGTTGTAATTGGAGTTTCTGGCTCCTTAGAAGTTGGGTCATAAAATTGAGTTTTATAAGCCATACATGCTTCTAGTTTTTTATCCAGATGCCCAGATATATCAATCACAAACTCCGGTTTTATATCTTTCCACTGAATGTAATGAAAAACATGCTTCGGTCTCCATACTTCCTGAATTTCTCCATCCTCAGTTGTTTCAATTTTCCTCAGTCCGGACAAAAAGCACGCATCCGATACTAATTTCGCTCCTTTTGCATGATCGGGATGTCTATCATCAATTGCATTCGCCAAGACGATTTCCGGGCGGTATTTGCGAATCATTTTTACAATCCTCATTTGATATTCTTCAGAATTGACCAGGAAGCCATCTTTCATTCCAAGGTTCTCTCTGGCAGAGAGTCCTAAGATATTGGCAGCATCTGCCGCTTCCGCTTTCCTTGTTTCATCTGTACCTCTTGTACCAAGCTCTCCTCTGGTAAGATCTACCACTACACATTTTTTACCCTCTGAAACCATTTTGGCAATAGTTCCTCCACATCCCAACTCTACATCATCAGGGTGTGCTCCAAAAGCAAGTATATCAGTTTTCATAAAATCAAAGATAGGTTTTAAATAAAAACTTCCCAAACATTACGAATGGGAAGTTTTAATATCTATAATTTAAAATTTAAATTACTTGTTGATCTCTGCATTTAATTTTACAGCATCCTGGTAAGTAGGATCCAATTGTAAAGATTTTGCAACATAATCTTTTGCTTTTGCAGCATCAGAATCTTTACTCATATAAGCTACTGCGAAGTAAGCATAAGCAAGAGTTTGCTTGTTAGCCTCCTGATCAGCAGGTTTTACAGTAGTGATGAATTTCTCGTAAGCCAATTTTGCAGCATCATTATTTCCTGCTTGTTGGTAAGAATATCCCTGGCTGTAGTATGCCGGAGCCCAATCAGGAAGAAGAGCTGACATTTTTTGCCATGTAAGGATTGCTCCATTCCAGTTTTTAACATCCTGATAAGCAGTAGCTAGCTTAAATAATGCATCAGAATCCTGAGCATTAGCAGCAACTTGCTTTTTCAATCCTTCAATTGCAGGGTTTGTAGGTCCTTTGTCTACATCTGCCTGAGAAGCACCACCACCTCCTGCGATGTTGGCCAATTCAAGATCCCATTTCATTGTTTCATCTTTTGCAGCTTTTGCAATAGCGATTTTTTGTTGAGATTCTGTAGTTAAAGCAGATTTTTTAGCTGCATCTTTTTCGTCTTTAGCTAAACCAGCAGCAATAAGCCCCTGTAAACCTTGGTCAGCAGGCTGCAGTCTTGATTTTTCAGCTTGAGAAGCGAAAGTATCCATATTTTTCTTAGCTTCTGCATAGTTCTTATCTGCATAAGACTGGTAAGCTCTTAATTTGAATTTGATAGGATCTTCAATCTTATCAAAAATCTTGTCTAATACTGTTTTAGAGTTTACATAATCCTCATTAGTGAAGTATAATTTTGCAATTTCTAATTGAGTATATGGATCTTCATCAGCATATTTTGTATAGTTGATAAGGTCTTGTGTAGCCTTAGCATTTTGTTGGTATCTGATGTCATAACCAGCCAATGCTTTATATGCAGGAGCATATGTAGGGTCTACAGCAATAGCTTTATCTACACTTTCTTTAGCTTTTTGCCATACTTGAGCAGCCATCCATAGAGTAGCCATTCTTGTATAAACAGAAGCTTTATTTTTAGCTAAAGGCAATGCTTTGTCATAAGCAGACATAGCTTCACCTGGCGCTCTTTTTAGTCTGTAAGCATCTCCTAATGTATAATAGTAATGTGCAGGAACTCCTTTTTTCTCAGCTTTTTCAATAGCCTTAGTTAAGAATTGGATGGCAAGGTCAGGTGAGCTGTTTTTTTCAAATAAAGTTAAAGCTTCTGCTGCTCTGAACAATACTTCAGCATCTTTTTCTCTTGAATCCGTTACTACTTTCTGAATTTCAGCAATAGCACTTTTATCCCCTTTACCTAATTTAACGGCTGCTAGACCAATTTTATTAAGATAGCTTTTACCGTCAGCTGCTAATCCTTTGTTAAAGCTTTCTGTAGCCTTAGCATAATCCGGTTCTCCTTGTTTTAAGAAAGTATTTCCTAAATAGAAGTAGTTTTCAGCAGTAGGCTCTTTAGCGATCATATCAGTGAAGTTGGTTTTTGCCTGAGCAAATTTATCACTGTCTATACTGTTAATACCATCCTGCAGTGTTTGTGCAGAGGCGAAACCGGTAAAAAATACCACGGCTGCTCCAAAAGCAATCTTTTTTACATTCATATTCATTATATCTTTCATTTTATATTTTCTAAATAATTGAGTTATATTCTACACAACTTTCAGACCAAAACATTTTTTTTAATGGGAATAAATTGTGAATTTAATATTTTTAGCGCATTTGTACCTCTCTTTTATAGATGTTATAAGGCTGTAAACCCTCTTTCTGAACAATTTTTTGTCCTAAGTGCGTACATGAAAATCGTATAAAGCCATTAGCAATATTAAAGTTTCCTTCATTGATAAGGAAATAAAGTACTCTTGTGAATGGATACTCCATAGAACGAAGCCCTTCGAAGTCGGCATTGTATAATTTCCCATTATTTACTACGGGAAGTACTTTCACCATCTCTCTAAGTTTCTCAGAAGTTTTATCGTAGGGACGGCTGAATGTATTAAGTCCTATAACTCCTACCTTATCAGGATATTTTCCTAGTTCCTCTATAATCTTCTGATTCCCGGGAATAATGGAAAATTTAAGATCCTTAGGTTGTTTTTTCACCTTCTCTGCAACAAAGTTCAGATTGCTAGAATTGGTTCCGTCAAAAATAAATTTCTTATCCTCCGAAAGAAGTCCACTATTGATTTCATCCATCGAAATACTTTCTTTAGGAGAGTCTTTTGGAACGACAAAAACCACCGCATCGGCTGCAAATTTAGCAGGAAGAAACTTTAGATCTGTTCTTTCTTCGTAGGTTTTTATTTCTTCAGGATTAAGGTTTCTGGACATCACAATTACCTTGGCATTTCCTTTCAACAAATCTAGAAGACCCAAATCTTCTTTTTTTGTCTCCACTTGAATGCGTGTTTCGGGATAATTGATCATATAGCCGTCAGCTAATGCCTCTGTAACACTTTGAAAAGATTCGTCTGTAAAAATCGTAAGATCACCTTTATGGTAGGACGGAGATTTCTCCTCTTTTTTGCATCCTGCCAGCATAATTCCTATTACGAAGACAAGCGCAACTTTAAAACTATTCTTCATCTTTCGATTTTTTGATTTTAGAAACAGCTCTATAGATTCTAAATATACCATAAACAATTAAAAGCGCACCCAATGCATAAGCAATAGCAGGTTCTAAAATGGTAAAGAAGAATTTATAGATAATTACTACAATTCCTAAAACGATATAAAACAATCCCGTAACCAGGGATAACCAATTGAACATCATATAACAAAAATACAAAAAAAATAAAAAGGGAAGCATAAGCTTCCCTTTTTATTTATATTCTGAATAAATAAGTCTAATTATTCAAAGTTCATAGTAAATGGTACGCTATAGTAAGATCTAACGCTTTCTCCATTTCTCTTAGCAGGAGTCCACTTTTTAAGTTTCTTAACTACACGTACAGCTTCACTGTTGAAGTCGCCATTTGGAGATTTCTCTTCAATAGTAACTGCAGAAACAGTTCCGTCTCTTTCTACAACGAACTTAAGCTTAGCTTTAAGTGTACCTTCACCTCCTTCCATTAGGGAAGTATCGAAGTTATCTCCTAAGAATTTTCTTAATGCACCCATACCTCCAGGATATTCTGCAGACTGGTCTACATCTTTGTAGATTTCATTAGGGTTATTCGCCTTCACTTCTACTGTGGTAGCTTTAGTACCTGTAGATGGTGGTGGTGGTGGTGGCGTATAAGCCGGAGCTTTCACCCCTTCCTGATTATTCAAACCAGTTGTTGTTTCCAACTGCTTAGAAATTGGTGGAGGTGGAGTTTCAATTTTCGGAGCTTTTACAGGCTCTGGAACTACGTTTTGAATTACCTCAATTTTTTCCTCTTCTTTTGGAGGAGGTGGTGGAGGTGGTTCTTCTTCTTTAGGCTGCTCGATAATCGGATCTTCTTCGATAATATCTACTAGATCTGCCTTTACTTCTTGCTTAGGCGGAGCTGTAAGATTTTTAATCGTAAGATAGATGAACGGAGACAAAGCTGCCAAAAGGAATAAAGCTGTTCCGATGATAAAAGACTTTGTTAAAAGTCTCGGATACTGATGTCTAAGATCATAGGCACCATATTCCTTGTTTCTATTTTCAAATACAATCTCGTCTAAAGTAAGATTCTGATTGTATACATTTTCATCTGCCATAGATTAGATATAACAATTTTATGGTTAAATTACTTTGTAGCAGCCGGTGCAGCAGCACCACCTATTTTCTTTTCATAAATAGCTTTCTCCCAAGGTTTGATATCAGTAACACCGTACTGCTCACTTTTGGTAATTGCCATTTCGTCAAGAATATCAACAAAGTTCTTATATACAGCATCGTCAGTTGGCTTAATGATCACGGTAAATTTCGTTTGATCTGCAGCTCTAGATTTTGCCTGCTGAATTACTTTTCTAATTCCTTCTCTATCCAGAGTAGTTTCCATAAGAGTTTGATCATTCAGCGAAGAATTATCCTGCTGATGCCAAAATACTCTATTGTCTTTTCCTAATAAGATAGAAATTGAGTTCGAAAGTTTAATTTCTGTTGGAGGTGGTTTTTGTTTTTCATCTTTCGGTTTAGCCGGAAGACCCAAATCCATAACATTCGGTTTACTAAATGTAGTTGTGAACATAAAGAAGGTAATCAATAGAAAACCCAAGTCTACCATCGGAGTCATATCGACTCTGGTGTTCTGCTTCTTGGAACGGACCTTGCCGCCCTTGCCGCCTTTTTCTTGTACTTGTACTTCTGCCATTTCTATCGATATTATTCGTTAGGTTTACCTTCTTGTGATGTAATCAACCAAAATTTAAGAAAATCAATATCTCTTAAACCCTCAAATAGACTTTTAACTTTAGGATATTGAGTTGTAACGTCTCCTTTAATGGCTAACTTGTAGTCAGGGTTAACGCTTAAACTTTCTTTTACCCAATCAATTAATTGCTTATTTGTACTGTCCATAGGAATACCTGTAGGACTCTTATAATTTTTCTGCTCATCTCCAGACATATCCAAGTAACCTTTAAGTTGGTTCATTGGAACTCCAATTGCCTGAACTTTCTGGAAAGCTGCTTTTTGATTATTGTCAAAAGTAATACCATACTTTTGTCCCATTTTATCCAAAAGGGCAACTCTTTCTGATGCGTTTTCTACTGGCTGGAAATAGAATTTTCCGTCCGGAGTAGCGTTGATAGTCATTAAACTAGCATCAGGAAGCAATTTTTCCGAAATTGAAGATGGCGGTTTGATCTGCTCCACGTCAGGTTTTTTAAACTGAGTGGTCAAGATAAAGAACGTAAGAAGTAGGAACGCAACGTCACACATTGCGGTCATGTCCGTCACTACTCCATGTCTTTTTGGTTTGACTCTCGCCATTATTATAAAATATTTTTAATTAAACTTCTTTTAATTGCTAATGCAAATTTCTTGCTAATTCTTAGTTGAATTCAGCGAAAGACTGCTGGATGCTCATAGAGATCTCATCGATCTTATAAGTTAATCCATCAATTTTAGATGTAAAGAAGTTATAAAGGATAATAGCGATTGCAGAAGTACCAATACCTAATGCAGTGTTGATCAATGCTTCAGAGATACCAGTAGATAGAGCAGCAGCATCTGGAGTACCACCTCCTGAACCTAATGCGAAGAATGCCTTGATCATCCCGATTACAGTTCCTAGTAGTGCTACTAACGTTGCAACTGTACCTAAAGTAGAAAGGATCATCATGTTTTTCTCAAGCATTGGCATCTCAAGAGTAGTAGCTTCTTCGATAGCTTTGTTAAGCGCTACCATTTTCTGCTCTTTATTTAATGTATTATCGTGAGAAAGTGCTTTGTAAGTAGTAAGACCTTCTTTTACTACGTTACCTACAGAACCTTGTTGTCTGTCACATTCTTCGATAGCTTCGTCAATTTTGTTTTGGTTAAGTAAGCTTCTTACTTGTACTACGAAGTTGTCTAAGTTTCCTTTTCCAGCAGCTTTACCAAGAACGAAATATCTTTCAAAAGAGAAAACAATTACCGTAATCATGAAAGTAATCAAGATTGGTACAATGATACCTCCTTTGTAGATAATACCTAAGAACGATTCTGGATGAATGTCTTTTCCTTCAATGCTTGAAAAAGCTACAGACCCACTTCCTAGTTTATCTGCATCTTTAAAGTTTCCTGGGCTCCCAAGAACGAATAAATAAATACATACTCCTATAGCAAATAGAATAGGAATAATAACAGCTGGATTTAAACCTCCTGCCTTTCTAGCAACTACTTGCTCATCATTTTTTGAAACATTCATTTCCATATTTAACTAAATTATATTGTTTTAAAATTTTACAGGGTGTAAATTAAAGGCAAAATTAATTAAAATGCAAGAGTCTTAATTAAACATTTTGCTTTTTTTTGATAAAGAAATTTTAATACGATTTCGATATAATAATTATTCTTAAATATTTTATTTATTTTTCCCAAATTTAACATTTGAGTTAAAAAATCATAAAAATAAGACACCCATTTTTTTTAATTTCCCAATGTTAATTTTTTTTTAAATTACGATATTCACAATACGGTGAGGGACAACAATGATTTTTTTAGGGGTTTTACCTTCCAAAATCTGTTGCATTTTCTCATTTGAAATCACCAAATCTTCGACTTCCTTCGCAGATAATTGTGCTGAAAGCGAAATTTTGAACTTCATTTTACCATTTACGCTTACCGGATATTCAATTTCATCCTCAACCAGATAATCCTCATTTAATGTAGGGAATTGTTCAAATTCTATTGAAGTATCGTGACCTAATAAACTCCATAGTTCTTCACAAATGTGGGGAGCATATGGAGAGATGATAACGGCAAGTGGTTCTAAAATATTGCGTTTGTTGCATTTTATTTTCTGAAGCTCGTTTACAGCAATCATGAATGAAGATACAGAGGTATTGAATGAGAAGTTTTCTATATCATAAACTACCTTCTTTATTAAGGTATGCAATACTTTATATTCTGCCTTTGTAGGTTCTTCTTCAGAAACTTCAAATGTATCTCCATTGAAATGTAGGTTCCAGAATTTTTTAAGGAAACTATATACTCCACTCAGACCTTGTGTATTCCAAGGCTTGGATTGCTCCAATGGTCCCAGGAACATTTCATATAGTCTTAATCCGTCTGCTCCGTATTCTTCACAAATATCATCCGGGTTTACTACATTATATTTAGACTTGGACATTTTTTCTACCTCACGGTCTGTGATGTATTTTCCATCTTCCAAGATAAATTCTGCATTTGCATAATCTGGTCTCCAGGCCTTGAATGCTTCTGTGTCTAATTCATCTGATGCTCCTTTTAATAAGGATACGTCTACGTGAATCTGCTGAGTCTGATAATTACCGGCTAAGTTTTTAGAAACATATTGGTTGGTTCCGTCAATTCTGTATACAAATGCACTCATTCCTAAGATCATCCCTTGGTTGATCAATTTTTGGAAAGGCTCATCGTGGTTAATGTATCCTCTATCTTTTAAGAACATGTTCCAGAAACGGGAATATAATAAGTGACCTGTTGCATGTTCACTACCTCCAATGTAAAGATCTACCTGTCCCCAATAATCTGAAAGTTCTTTTGCGAAGAATTCTCCTTCATTATGAGGATCCATATATCTAAGGAAATACCATGAGCTTCCAGCCCAGCCAGGCATTGTAGATAATTCTAGCGGGAAAATAGTTTGATCATCTATTAAATCTGTAGAAACTACTTTCTGGTTCACCTCATCCCAGGCAAATTCTTTTGCATTTCCTAGTGGTGGATCTCCATCTTCTGTTGGTAAATATTTTTCAACTTCAGGAAGTTCCAGCGGTAATGCAGATGCCGGTAATGTGTAAGGCATTCCTTCCTTATAATATATAGGAACTGGTTCTCCCCAATAACGTTGTCTTGAGAAAATAGCATCACGTTGTCTATAATTAGTTGTTCCGTGGCCAATTCCTTTGGTTTCGATTTCTGAAATCATTTTTGACTTCGCATCGTTATAATGTAATCCGTTTAAGAATTCAGAGTTTATACATACGGAATCTTTGGAATCAAAAACTTTCTCCTGAACGTCTTCTTCAGTTTCAATTACTTTTTTAATTTCAAGATTAAATTTCTTTGCAAATCTGTGATCACGTTCATCATGTGCAGGAACAGCCATTACCGCTCCGGTTCCATATCCCATCAATACGTAGTCTGAAATATAGATAGGCATTTTTGCTCCACTGAAAGGATTGATTGCATAACTTCCGGTGAAAGCTCCACTCACGTTTTTCACGTCAGACATTCTATCTCTTTCCGTTTTCTTGGAAGTTTCTTCAATATAGGTATCTACTTCTACTTTTTGAGCATCTGTAGTAATTGTTTCTACCAAAGGATTTTCCGGAGCCAAAACCATGAATGTTGCTCCGAAAATAGTATCAGGTCTTGTAGTGAAAACCTCAACGATTTCCTCGTGACTTTCTACTTTGAACTGAACCTGGGCTCCCTGAGATTTCCCAATCCAGTATTCCTGGGCATCTTTCAAGGGTTGTGGCCAGTCTAGTGTGGAAAGCCCTTGTAATAATCTTTCAGAGTATGCAGAGATTCTCATGCTCCACTGCATCATTTTCTTTTGGAATACAGGGAATCCTCCTCTTTCGGATTTTCCGTCTTTTATCTCATCGTTCGCTAAAACAGTCCCTAATGCCGGGCACCAGTTTACGGTAGTCTCCGCTCTGTAAGAAAGACGATAATTTAATAAGATATCTTCTTTATCAATATCAGAAGCACCAGCCCACTCTTCTGCGGTAAAGCTTAACTCGTCATTTTGATTGGCATTTAATCCCTCTGTTCCTTTTTCTTCAAAATGTTTGATCAGGGTATTGATGGATTCTGCTTTGTCTGTATTTTTATTATACCAGGAATGATACAGTTCTATAAAGATCCACTGCGTCCACTTATAATAAGATGCGTCTGAAGTTCTTACTTCTCTGCTCCAGTCAAATGAAAATCCAATTTTTCTTAATTGTTCTTCGTATCTGTTGATATTTTGCTCTGTAGTAATTGCCGGATGCTGTCCTGTCTGGATTGCATACTGCTCAGCAGGAAGCCCGAAGCTATCATACCCTATCGGGTGGAGAACGTTAAACCCCTGATGTCTTTTGTACCTTGCGTAGATATCCGATGCAATGTATCCAAGCGGGTGACCTACGTGAAGTCCTGCCCCTGATGGATACGGGAACATATCGAGTACATAAAATTTAGGTTTATCTGTATTATTGGAGGTTTTATAGGTTTGATTGTCCTCCCAATATTTCTGCCACTTTTTTTCTATCTGCTGATGATCGTAAAACACTTTATATATATGTTATATGTTAGACTTTAAATATTTAGATTTTCTCTTTTTTACAAGATTCACAAAATTAATGATTTTAAAAGAAATAAAAATTTAATTTATGATGAATTATAATTCTCTGCTCAACAAAAAAGTCTCATCCGAAGATGAGACCTGTTTTATATCTTGAAGTACACTTATTAATGTTGAGGATTTACTCTCTTGAAAGTATAGGTTCTTGTTTTAAACACAGCCGGATCTTCTGTCTCTTCTCTTACAGCCAGGTTGAGGGTTGTTTCGCTAAGAGTTACCACTTTTGCGTTAACAGGAGCTACTATGCCCTGATATTTCATCTGCATATTCTTACTGCTATTATCATAGGTATAGGTAAAGTTGGCATCAGGCTGAATATCACACAATCCTGGTGTAACAGGATCTTTCACGTCAATTCTCTTTCCTTTTACTTCACTACTGAACCACCATCTGGACTCTTTCTGACAGTCTGTATAGGTAATCACATCCGAAATTGGTTGTTCGCCTACCTCTACAGTAGTAACCACCTCTTTTAACGGCTGCCAAAACCCAATAAGTGGAGCTTCTTCAACATAATCGTTACTAGTAGAACATCCGGAGGCTACCAGTAATGATAAGCCTGAAAATAGTAGTGCTAATTTCTTCATAGATTAATTTTTTCAAGGGCTAAAATTATAATTTTTTTGATTTATATTACTATTTTTTGTGAAAAATTATTTTATCGACCTTTATTTATATATATTTTAGAACAGTCAGAGGCCATATTCCCTTTATTTAACAAATATTGAACATCCGAAAATCCCTATGTTTTATTAAAAAAGTTATTTTTGTAGTCAAAGAAAAAAAATGCAAGATATAACGAAAAACAATTTTGACTTTATACGCGTTCTGCTCGCCTTTATTGTCTTTCTTGGACATCTTGGCACCCTTAGTGCATCTCCTGATCTCAAGATTTTTGAGCATAGTCCTATAGAAATTGCCGTTTTCGGTTTTTTTGCAGTGAGCGGATTTCTTATTGCAAGGAGCTATGACAGGTCTTCAAGCCTGAAAAGCTATTTAAAAAAGAGAGTCAAAAGAATTGTTCCCGCTTACTTATTGGTTATTTTTTTATGTGCGATTTTATTAAGTTTGGTAAGTACATATTCTTTCACCGAATATTTCAGTAATACACAAGTTTACAAATACCTTTTTTGGAATTCATTATTTTTAAATTTTAAAGCACCTTGGCTTCCCGGGGTTTTTGGAAATCAAGCAGTAAATGGTGCCCTATGGACGCTGAAAATAGAAATGTGTTACTATTTTGCGGTTCCTTTGTTGTTTTTGCTGTTCGGAAAGAATAATAAATACAGAAATATAAGTTTGGTTATTTTATACTTTCTATCTCTTATTTATCTAAACTATTTTGAATCTTTAAATAAAATTTCACTTGCCAAGCAGCTTCCCGGAACATTATCCTATTTTATCCCCGGAATGCTAATTTATTTTAATTTTGATAAATTCATCAAACATAAAAATATAATTTTCATCATTGCTATCGCTACTGTGTGGATTGATTTATACTTAAAAATTCAACTTTTTTCTCCAATGATGATCGGTGTTATCGTAATATACATTGCTTATTCATTCAAATTCTTAAATAATTTCGGGAAGTACGGAGACTTCACCTACGGAATTTATATCTTCCACTTCCCTATCATCAGGGTATTTGCCACGCTGGGGCTTTTTGCCAATTATAATCCTTTCTTGATGGGATTTGTCTGCATGCTGGTAGTAATTGGAGTCGGAATTGCCTCATGGCATCTTTATGAAAAAAGATTTTTATAATTTTGGAAGATATTTAAAAGCATAAATGAAAGACCTTGTCTCCATTATCACTCCCTGCTACAATTCTGCTGAATTTATCGAGGAAACCATACAGTCTGTCCTAAGCCAAACCTATGAAAATTGGGAATGGCTCATCACTGACGACCTTTCCAAGGATAATACAGTTGAAATTATCCGAAAATATAATGACCCCAGAATAAAGCTTCAAGTTTTGGAGAAAAACGGTGGTGCCGGAAATGCAAGAAACAATAGCCTTGAAAGAGCTAAAGGCAGATATATTGCATTTTTAGACTCTGATGATTATTGGTATCCCGAATACATTGAGACCATGACGGATTATATGCAGGAACATCATGCAGAACTTGTGTACTGCAACTACTCAAGGTGTAATGAGCAGCTTCAGCCTATTCTGAAAGATTTTCTTGCAGACAAAGTAGTTACATTTTCCAATCTTCTAAAGACATGCCGACTGGCCCCTGTTTCCACAATGTATGACACCAAAAGAGTTGGAAAGTTTTTATTCCCTGTTAAAAGTAAACGTGAAGATCATGTAATGTGGCTAAACCTGCTAAAGGTAATCCCTGAAGGAATGCCCATTAATAAAACCATGGCAAAATACAGAATGCGTGAGAACAGTGTTTCCAGAAATAAAAAAAACATCATTAAGGATCAATATCTTGTCTATAAAGATTTTATGGGATTCTCCACGCTAAAATCATTGTATTATACAGCTAACTGGGCTATAAATGGATTTCTAAAATATTCGAAAATTTTCAACTAATGGAGTATTCAAAAGAGTTTAAGGCAGCTTTAAGTGCTTTTTCCAGCACCGAAAAGGATAAGCTTATCTTCAGATTACTGAGAAAAGATAAATTGCTGTCTAAAAAATTGTACTTCGAGCTTATTGATCCGGCTACCACCGATGATAAGAGGAGTACCATGGAAGAAGATGTGGAGGAAAAAATTCTTTTATCTTCAAAATATATTGGCAATGCCAAATATTTCCTCACCATCATCCGAAAAATAAGTGCTGAAATTACTGAACATGTCAAAATAACAACCGACAAGTTTGGGGAAGTTTCTATTAATCTACTTATGATTAATAAGATTCTGGATTATAATAATGAGCTAAGCAGACAGAGGTTTGACAATGTTTACAAACTGTACATCTACATCATCAATAAAGTATTTAAATCCTTGATATTAATTAAGAAACTGGATGAAGATTATTGGATGGAAATTGATGAGTTTCTGCGAGATACTCAATCCAAAATATCAGAAAACCATTATCTCCAAAAATTATGCATCAATAACGGGCTGGATATTAACTGGCTGGAGTGCGATAACATTCCTGAAAATATTGAGCAAACAATGAAAGAGATAAAAAGTCAGGGATTTTTAAGATAGAATTTTCTGCAGAATCATTTCTGTGGAATTAGGCTTTTCATCAACGAAATTCCTTGCATTCTGGGACATTTCTTCAAGTTCTTCTTCATTCTCTTCATTGGCAAGAAATAAAACGAATTCTGCGGCGGTTTGCTCGTCTGCAAAGGACTTTCCTCCATTCATGGAAATAAGATCGTCTGCCTCAGGATTCTTTTTATAATGATTCCCAAAGATTACAGGAACCCCAAATGTTGCTGCTTCCAGGATATTATGTAATCCTGCATCATGAAAACCTCCCCCAACAACAGCCACATCTGCATAGGAATACAGTTTTGACAACAAACCTATACTGTCTATGATCAGCAGTTGAGAACTGAACGTTGAAAGGTTTGAACTTTGGATCTCACTATACAGCAGTGCATCCGTAAACATGTTTTTCAAGTGCCCTACCCTTTTCAAATCATGAGGTGCAATGATTATTTTTACGGTATTATTTTTACGGGAGATCATTTCTGCAATTTTCTCCTCGGCCTGCCAGGAGCTTCCAAAAACAATACTCCTATGTCCTCCTATAAACTCTGAAACATGATCAACATGGTTATCTCGCAGCCTAAGTTGTTTTACCCTATCAAACCTTGTATCTCCGGTTACAGAAGACTTCATTAACCCAACACTCTTAGCCAAAGCAAGGGAAAACTGAGTCTGGTGAAAAAACCAATCTACATTCTTCTGAAGCTGTTTCACAAACCACTTTCCATAGGAGGTAAAAAAAGACTGTCTTTCATAAAACAATGCAGAAATTACATAAACCTTTGCATCTCTATTTTTAAGTTCTGCAAGCAAATTATACCAATAATCATACTTAACCGTAAAAAATAGTTTAACATCAAACTGTGACACAAACTCTCTTACAGCACTCTTTTTATCAAAAGGCAGATAGCAAATTACATCTGCAATATGTTTCTTTTTAATAACATTCTCGTACCCTGACGGGGAAAAGAAAGTGACCAGAATTTTATGATCAGAAAATTGCTCTTTAAGCTTTTCTAAAACAGGAAGTCCTTGTTCATACTCACCCAGACTTGCTGCGTGCATCCAAATTACTTTATCTGTTTTTGAAAATACAGATTTCACTTTATTCAAAGATTCTCTTCTTCCCTCAACGCCTTTTTTAGTTTTATCATTAAACCATGAAAAAACTTTCATTCCAAAAATGAGAAGACTGATGAATATATTATAAAGTAAGTTCAATTTTTGATTGATTTAGTCGTTAGACTTTGGGGGTGTACTTTTTAAATAACACTTTTAAGAACCCTCAGTTTATGGGTATGCTTATTCATTTCTTTATTGAAAATTCCTGTAGAATCCAAAGTATCGATTCTTACTTTTCCTGATGCATGAATAATCTTTTGATTTTCCAACATAATTCCTACGTGGATAATCTTCCCATCAGCATTTTCAAAGAATGCAAGATCACCTGGCTGGGTTTCTTCTACAAAGGTAAGTGCTTCTCCTACCTCAGCTTGCTGGGAAGCATCTCTAGGAAGTTTAATATTATGAATTTTATAGATAAGTTGTGTAAATCCGGAACAGTCTACTGCAAAAAAACTTTTACCTCCCCACAAATAAGGAACATTAAGAAATTCTTTTGAGGCCAGAGCAATGCTTTCTCTTACATCATGACTTCTTCTTGAAGCCACAACGGGAAATTCTACTTCAGAACCCATTGAAAGCAACGTTTTTCCGTCATTCATCAGCACAGAAGAAAAGTCCTCCGTAACTACAGTTACTTTTCTATTGGCCAGTTCTTCATCTGTTACAGGTTTTAGCTGTTTGGTATCCATCCATCCTTCATAGCCATCATAATGCATTTTTATTCTGGTCCAGTTTTTATTTACCTCCAGAATATCCGCGCTTTCTCCAAACAACATTTCAGTAACAATTTCTGCCTTATCAGAACCTTCTGCACGAACCGGCGCTACTGTAACAATACAAATTCCTTTATTCATTAACTCTAAATTAAAAGATTGAATAATTAAAAGATTAAAATACCATAGGATATACCCCTTGAATATTTATTCCTTTACTATTTAGTTACTTCCTACGAAGAAAGTTTACTCCATCACGCAAAGGTAGAATAAGATTTTCAAAATCATCGTCTTTTGCGGCTAAATCATTCAACTCCTGGATGGACTGTGTAGATTTCAGCTTTGGATTTTCTTCCAGAACTTTTCCATACCATAAAACATTATCGAACATCACTACTGATCCTGATTTTGTATGAGGTTTTATTAATCTGAAATAGTCTGCATAATTTTCTTTGTCAGCATCTACAAAAATTAAATCAAAGACTTCATCTGTTTCTTTTAAAAATTCTTTGGCGTCCTGAAGTTTAAAATCAATCTGATTAACATATTCGCTGGATTCAAAATATTTTTTTGGAAGGTAAGCCAGATCTTCATTTACATCCAATGTTGTGATTTTACCATCCTTTGCCAACCCTGAAGCGAGGCACAAGGTAGCATATCCTGTAAACGTTCCTATTTCAAGAACATTTTTAGGCTGCAACATTTGTGAAATAATTGTCAGTAATCTTCCCTGTTGATATCCGGAGATCATATGTGGCTGTGTCGTCTTCTGATAAGTTTCTCTTCTCAGCTTTTTCAGAATTTCAGATTCCGCAGAAGCATGTGATTCCAAATACCTATCTATTTCAGGATTCTTTTCTTCAAAAAAACTCATACAATTTTAATTTAAACAAATTTAAGAATTTTAAAACTTCTTTTTGAATAACATATTGACACAAAAAAAGAGAGAAATCAATCTCTCTTCTCTTATATATACCTATTTAATCATTAATAAGCAATGCAATACTCTCCTTTTCCTCCACATACCCATCCTGGACAGCAGTCACTAGTTCTTTGACAAATAATCTGAGGATTACAATAGTCGTTGTCTTGAGAACCTTGTACATTTTTCATTTTTTCTCTTGAAAGTTTTTGTAGATTTTTCATAGTAATAATTTGTTGGTTTAGCTTTCCTACTCTATAAGATTTTCGGATACCTCTTTATATTATTTCCTTTTAAGGAGAATTAAATATACACATTATTTTATAAACCAAAGAATTAGAATTAAAAAAACTATTAGCAGCTCTACCCATTTTTGGGAAAACCCCCATGTAAAATACCGTGAAAATACGGATGTTTTTTCTGTGGTATTAGTTATAAGTTTGCACAGAGAACAAAGGGGTAAAAACACTAAGAGAAACAAAATGATTGCAGGAGAGAAACAAACTAACCATGGGAATCAAAAAAACGTATCACCGAAAGGTAATACGAGGTCTTCTGCAAAAAAAACCAAGACTGAAATATCCAATTCATTTTTACAGCGAATTATTTCTCTTTTAAAAAAAGAAGAATTAATTTGATTAAAAAAAAATCCCGAATTACTTCGGGATTTTTTTTGTATTAAGTTTTGCTTATTTCTTTGGAGCAATATCCATTAGTTTCATAAACTCATCCAGCTTAGGCATAATGATGATTTCTGTTCTTCTATTTTCAGATCTACCGGAAACACTCATATTGGTAGCTTTCGGATTGTACTCAGAACGTCCTCCTGCTGTAATTCTCGCCGGATCTACACCAAACTGAGTCTGAAGAACTTTAGCAACAGAGGTACCTCTCAATGCAGAAAGATCCCAGTTGTCTCTTGGCAGGTTTGGAGAATTTAATGCAGCATTATCTGTATTACCCTCAATTAATACTGAATATTTATCGTAATCATTGATAACTTTCGCAACCTTACCTAACACTTCCTGAGCTGCAGGCAAAATGTTATAATCTCCTGTTTTGTATAGCATTTTATCTGAAAGGGAGATCATTACTACTCCTTTCAATACTTTCACCTGTACATCTTCATCTGATACATTATCCAAAGATCTCTTCAGTTTGTTAGACAACGCTAGGTTCAAACTGTCATTTTTAGCATTACTTGAAATCAACTGCTTGATATAAGTATTAGAAGCATTAATTTCTCCTACCAGCTTATCAATATTTGCAGAACTTTTTCCTGTATTTGAAAGACATGCATCCAATGATGATTTTAAAGCATCATGTTGGCTTTTCAACAAATTGTTTTCACCTGTCAATGCAGAGTTTTGGGATTTTAGATCCTGAATTTCTCTCTGTCTTTCTCCGATATTTTCAATACACTGCTTATAGTTGCTGCTCAAGGCATCATATTGTTTCTTGCTCACACAAGAGGTCATTGCCAACGCCATTGCAGAAACCGCTAAAACTTTAAAAATCTTCATAAGTAATCATTTTTAGACTACTCAAAGTTAGGAAAATTCAATTGAATTATATGGTTTATCTTTGCATAAAAGAAATTCTCAACATATATGTTGAAAAAATTAAGCTTTAAAAATCAATTAGAAAATCTTGTTAACAAACCTGAAAATCACACCTATCTTTTGGCTGTGAGCGGAGGAGCCGATTCTATGGTTCTTGCCTCTTTATTTCAGGATTTGAGAGATAATATACCAGGAGAAGAGCATTCATTTCAGATTGCTCACATCAATTATAAACTTCGCGGAAAAGATTCAGATCTTGATCAAAATGTGGTACAGCGTTTTTGTGAGAAAAATCATATTAAATTCCATCTGTATGAAGTTTCGGGAAAAGATCAAAAACCGGAAAATTCTATCCAGCTTTGGGCAAGAGAACTTCGCTATGCATTTTTCAGGGAAATTCAGCAAAAGGAAAAACTGGAATTTCTTGTTACAGCACATCATTTGAACGACCAACTGGAGACATTCATTATTAACCTTTCAAAAGCTGCAGGAATGAAAGGTTTGAGCGGAATTCCCTCCCACTCAAATAATATCCTCCGTCCACTTTTAAATTTTTCAAAACAGGAAATTTATCAGTTTGCTGAACAAAATAATATTGAGTTCCGGGAAGATTTGTCCAATAAAAAAAGTGACTATCTAAGAAATAAAATTAGAAATGAAATCGTTCCCAAACTAGAGGAGACTAATGATCATTTTCTGGAAAACTTCAAAAAAAGTTCTTTTTATCTGAATCAAGCTCATGATTTTGTTCAAAAACAGATTCAGGAAATAGAAAATAAGCTAACGGTATTTAACCAAGAGCATAAAATACTATCAAAGGAAAAGCTGGATCAGGAAAGCAATTTTGTCAAGTTTGAAATTTTAAAAAAATACGGGTTCAATCAGGAAGAAGAAATTCCTAAGATTTTCAAGGCAGAAAACAACAGTTCTTTTTTTTCTAAAGAATATCAGTTGATTGTCAATAGAAATGAATTGATCTTTATTGATAAAAACAACGAACAGGAAATAAAAAATGAAACTTTACTGATTGATTATTTTGATTTTTCAGAAAACCAGACTGACATTAACCTCCGTAATTCTATTGAAGACATTGATGGAATCGATAAGGATTTTGAATGGAGCTTTGATGCTGAAAAACTTCACTTCCCGCTGCATTTAAGAAAACAGCAGGATGGTGATGAATTTTTCCCGACAGGTTTTTCAGGGAAAAAGAAAGTTTCTAAGTTTTTTAGGGACGAAAAATTATCTATTTTAGCGAGGCAAAAAATTTGGATACTGACTGACAGTAACAATTCCGTACTTGGAGTATTACCTTTCAGACAGGATAGAAGATATGCAAAGGATGAGAAAACAAAATGTATTCTCAAAATTTTTAATGAAACGAAAAATGAAATTTAGAAATTGGTTTTTATTAATTCTACTATTTTTAGCAACAGGAATCAATGCACAGATTAAGAATCCTGTAAAGTTTAAATTCACAGTCAATGACCTGGGCAATAACCAGTATGAAGCGGTCCTGAATGCTACAATGGAAAGCGGCTGGCATATCTATTCCAAGGATCTTCCTGAAGATACAGGAATCCCGACTGAGTATAAGGTTTCGGGGAAAAACATTGAACTTATAGGAAAGTTTACAGAGGTTGGTAAAAAGCATGAGGAGTTTTCTGAGGCTTTTGGCGGAACCATTGTTTATTACTCCAATTCAGCTGGGTTCAAGCAAAAATTCAAGCTAAAAGATCCTACAAAACCAGCAGATGTCACTTCTGAAATCACCTATCAAACTTGTGATGACAGGGTGTGCCTTGCGCCAAATACATTAGAATTCAATCAGAAAGTCACCCCTAAAGGTGCAACTGAAGAGGCTGTAACTGAAGAAGTAACAGCAGCAAAAGATTCTGTAAAAACTTTAGAAACCGTTACTGAAAGTCCAACAAAAGCAGATGTAACCATTACTGAGGCTTCAAAATTAGATCCAAAGCAATTAAAAATTGAAACATTGGACTTCAAAAATCCATTAACGGATTGTGGAACGGCTACGACCAAGGTAGAGGAAAATTATTGGACTTATTTATTTCTTGGCTTCATTGGAGGGCTAATTGCTTTATTAACACCATGTGTATTCCCAATGATTCCTCTAACTGTATCATTTTTCACTAAGGGAAGCAAGAACAAGGCAAAAGGTAAAAGAGATGCTATCATCTATGGGTTTTTCATTCTTCTTATTTTTGTTTTATTGAGTATTCCATTCCATATCATTGATGGAATTGCAGGAAATATCTTCAATGAGATTTCAACCAGTGTATGGCTGAACATTGCTTTCTTTATCATATTTATATTCTTTGCCGGAAGTTTCTTCGGGTATTATGATATCACATTACCTAGTTCAATTGCCAATAAATCATCAAGAGCTGAAGAGGCTGGAGGGATTATCGGTATTTTCTTTATGGCATTGACACTGGTTATTGTTTCTTTCTCTTGTACAGGCCCTATTTTGGGAAGCTTATTGGGAAGTGCAGTAACAGGATCATCCAATGTTCCAATGTTGCTAACATTTGCCTTGGCAGGATTTGGATTAGCATGGGCTATTGTTTTCGGACTATTGGCTTTATTCCCGCAAGCTTTACAAAGTCTTCCAAAATCAGGAGGATGGATGAATACGGTAAAAGTGGTTTTAGGTTTCGTAGAATTAGCTTTAGCTTTAAAATTCTTATCTAAGGCAGATTTGGTATCTAAAACTTTCTTCTTAAAAAGAGAACTTTTCATCGCCATATGGATTATCATTGCTTTAGGATTAGCTCTATATTTATTTGGGTTAATCAAATTCCCACATGATGATAAAAAGCCTAAAATTTCCATTACAAGAAAAATATTAGGAGCATTAGGAATCGGATTTGTGATTTACCTGATCCAGGGATTAATTCCGTCTGACCGTCCAAAACTTCAGATGTTAAGCGGAATCTTACCTCCATTGAATGTAAGCTACTTCCATGATGAAAAAGACGGAATTTTAGGAATGCATCCGGAACATGACTTTTTCAAGGCTATTGAAATTGCTAAAAAGGAAAATAAACCTATCCTGATTGACTTCACCGGCTATGGTTGTGAAAACTGTAGAAAAATGGAAGAGTTTGTATGGAGCGAGCCGGATATTTTACCAGTTCTACAAAATGATGTGGTTGTAGCTTCTTTATATGTAGATGATAAAGAAGAACTTCCTGAGGATCAAAAAACAAAGATTGACATTGGAGAGGGGCAAATCAAAAAGGTAAAAACAATTGGTGACAGATGGAGCTTATTCCAACAGGTTAACTTTAATAATAACTCTCAGCCTCACTATGTTTTAATAACTCCTGACGGAAAAGTAATTAACACTCCGGTTTCCGGGTACATGCCAAAAGAGGACTTTAAGAAATTCCTTGAATGTGGAGTAAATTTCTATAAAAAAAGTAAGTAAATCATTTACATAAATCTCTAAACTCACACCGAAAAGTGTGAGTTTTTTTATTACTAAAATTAAAATCAGTAACCGAAAATAAACTATTAGCCATCCTTGCTTACCACAACTTTAATGCATTGACTTTAACATCATTTAAGTATAATTACACAATAAAAACAAAAATTTATTATTTATTTTTAAAATTAGGTACAAACTTTGTATGAATTTATCAAAATCACGATCGGGTTTTTAAAGTTTTCATCAAATACCGTTTAACATTTTAAAATATTAATTATGGCTGAAGTAATTGCACAAGAGAAGCAGGGCAGCAAGCAAAAGAAAAAATTAATCAGAGTAGATATGACTCCCATGGTAGATTTGGGTTTCCTTCTGATCACTTTCTTTATGTTTACAACTAACTTTACAAAACCCAACGTAATGGATTTAGGATTACCGGCAAAAGATTCCAATCCAAATCCTATTAATACCCCTCCCGTTATTGGAGACAAAAACCAGGTGACTTTCATTCTTGGAAAAGATAACCGGGTATTTTATCACCAAAGCAATGAGAAAGATCTCAATACCACAAATCTTAAGGAAACCGATTTCAGTGGAATAAAAATTTCCAAGATCATTGCTGAGGCCTCTAAAAACGCCCCTAAACCGGATAACTTCACTGTTATAGTGAAACCAACCGATGAAGCTAATTATAAAAATTTTGTAGATATGCTGGACAATCTGGCTATTTCTAAAAAAGAACGATATGGTGTTACAGACATCAAGCCTTGGGAAACAAAAATTTACGAGGAATTAACTCAATAAAAGATAAAGAGCATTTTTAAAATGCTCTTTTTTGTTTACATTTGAAAGTAGAATCCATCCGCAGTAAGCCTCTACTACATCCAAGGCAAACTGCATTATTTTAACTTCTATAATTTTGAAATCATGCTGAACTTTGAAAGAAAAGGAAACGGAAAAGAAACATTAGTACTCCTTCATGGCTTTATGGAAAATCTATCTATCTGGAGTGATATGGAACCTCATCTTTCCAAGGATTTTTCACTGCTAAAAATAGATCTTCCCGGCCACGGACAATCTGACATCCTGGGAGAAGTTCACACAATGGAACTAATGGCTGATGAAGTGAAAAAAGTCCTGGATGATCAGAATCTAGAAAAAATACACCTATTGGGGCATTCTATGGGAGGCTATACTTCATTAGCCTTTGCTGAAAAATATCCGGATACTTTAAAAAGTCTAACCTTATTTTTCTCCACCTATTTTGCAGATGATGAAGAGAAAAAACAACAGCGTATAAAAAGCTATAGAATCATTAAGGATGCCTTTGCCCATTATGCAAGAGCCGGGGTCCCCAACCTGTTCAACCCCAATGAAAGGGACATTCTGGAGGGCAAAATTGAAATAGCCCTTGAAACGGCCCTTTCCACAAACAACATGGGAGCACTTGCCTGTGTAAAAGGAATGGTGGAAAGAACGGATAAAAAGCATATTATGGAAAATCTGGAAGCCAAAATTTTGGTATTGGCAGGAAAGCATGACAATGCTGTAAAAACAGATGTAACCATCAAGAATCTTCCGGACAGAACAAATATAAAATCCTATGTCTTAGATTGCGGCCACAACGGTCATTGGGAAAAACCAGGAATATGCGCAGAAATTATCAATACAGAGCTTCTTCATAATCTTCCTAAAAAACTGGTTTTATAAGGTTCATAACCAAGAATTGTTCATAAAAAATACTGTATATTAGTAAAGAATAATTTTTAGAAATGGGTTTATTCTCGTTCAAAAAAAAGAGACCACCGAAACCACCGGTTATCGGACTTACACTTTCAGGCGGAGGAATGCGTGGAATTGCCCACATTGCTGTTCTAAAGGCATTGGAAGAATATAATCTGAAACCCCACATCATTTCAGGAACAAGTGCAGGCTCTATCATTGGTGCTTTTTATTCTTATGGGAAAACTCCGGATGAAATGATGGAAATAGTAAAACACACTTCTTTCTTCTCCCGATCTTCCCTGAAATTATCTAAAAACGGAATATTTAGTTCGAGTTTTATTTTAAAACTATTCAAGGATTACTTCCCTGAGGATAATTTTAATATCTTAAAAATCCCTGTTTATGTTGCTGCCACAGAAATGACCCATGGAATTATTGATTTCTTTTCTGAAGGAGAACTTTTCAGTCCTCTTTTAGCCTCATCCAGTGTGCCATTTATTCTTCCTCCTGTAAGAATAGGGGATAAAATATATGTAGACGGCGGAGTTTTGGACAATCTTCCTATTGAACCCATCATGGACAAATGTGACTTTCTGATAGCCTCACATGTCAATTCAATAAGCTACGATGAACTCAATAAAATGAGCCTAATGAAAGAATTTGACAGGATCCTTCACTTAGCCATTGCAAAATCAGTCTATTCCAAGGTGAAATACTGTAACATATTCTTAGATCCTCCTAAAATGACAAAGTACAGCCTTTTTAACAAGAAATATATGGATGAAATGTTTCAGCAGGTCTATGAATACACCTGTATGGAACTGGAAGAAAAAGGTTATAAAAAAGGTTCAACAATCTAAAAATGAAAGTCTACTAAAGAAAAAAGTGCTATAGAAATCTATAACACTCAATATTTTAAACCTAAACAGGCTAATGATCTTTTATCTACTACAAATTCTCTTCAATTAATCTGTTCTTGAAAATTTCTATGGTTCCTGATAAAGAATCGTCAGATTTTCCTCCTGCAGCATTAATGTGGCCTCCTCCGTTGAAATATTTTCTGGAGAACTGGTTCACATCCACATCATCTTTGCTTCTGAATGAAATTTTAATAAAGTCATCATACAGGTCTTCCATGAAAAAAGCTGACATTTTTACTCCGGCAATGCTTAATCCATAGTTTACAAAACCTTCCGTATCTCCTTTCTGGAAACCAAATTCTTTAAGCTCGTTTCTTGTAAGACTTAGGATAGCTACTCTCCCTTCGTTTACCACTTCTATCCTCCCTAATACCAAAGCCAGCAAATGAAGACGGGAAACGGTATTCGTGTCCCATGTATTGGAAGTTATCATGGCGGGATCAGCTCCTTTTTCAATCAGGTTAGCGATAATTCTATGTGTAGTAGCACTGGTAGAACGAAAACGGAAACCTCCCGTATCAGTCATGATCCCGGTATACAAACATTCAGCAACATCCTGATTTACTAAATTTTCACCTTCCATTGCTTCAATGAAATGATAGATCATCTGGGAAGTGGCAGGAATTACAGTATCTGAATATACGAAGTCAAATGGTTCCGGCTGCTGGTGGTGGTCAATAAGCACTTTCTTGCCCGGGGCCTTTACCAACCAGTCTCCTAATAATCCTATTCTTGATGGGGAATTAAAATCTAGACAGAAAATCACATCTGCCCCGAAAATCATATCAGAAGCAAGTTTCCTTTTATATTCTGCAATGATAACTTTTTTAGATTCCGGCATCCATTTCAGAAACTTTGGAAAATCATTCGGAACAATAACCTCAGCATGAATTCCTTTAGCTGCTAAATAATGCTTCAATCCAAGACTGGACCCTATAGCATCTCCATCCGGGTTATAATGGGTAAGGATAACTATTTTGTTTTCAGGTGTAAGTAATGTATTGATCTCTAAAAGTTCTGCTGGTGTAAACATCTTGTGTTTATTTTCGTTAAAATTTAAGTTTTCAAAGATAGAGCTTTTATATAAATCATTTTAATATTATTTTTGCACTGAGAAATTCGTTTCTTATCAGGGTTTGGAAATGTTTAACAAAAAAACATTGTAAATATTTTCAAAAAAAGATATTCAAAGTTTGTATCTTATAAAAATTTCTATATCTTTGCAACCTGAAAATTAATAGATTAATTACGATTTAAACATATAGTAATGAGTAAAAGAACATTCCAGCCATCAGAAAGAAAAAAGAGAAACAAACACGGTTTCAGAGAAAGAATGTCTACGCCAAATGGAAGAAGAGTTTTGGCTGCGAGAAGAGCTAAAGGCAGAAAGAGTTTAACTGTAAGTGCTGCACGCGCTAAGAGATAATCTTTTTATTATCATATACAAAAAATGCTTGAAAAGTTGCTTTTCAGGCATTTTTTGTTGTTAAAATTTACTAAAATTAAAGTCAAATAGACTTATTTTTTCTATTTTTAAAAGTTGAAATATTTTTATTAGAAACAGCCTTTAAAATTTAATTATGCCACATACAAATATCTCCGGAGACAATATCATAAGTTTACAGCATGCAAAAATTGCACAGAAAAACTTTACGGTCCTTACTGATGTAAATCTTAACATTAAAAAAGGGAGATTCTGTTATCTTATCGGAAAAACAGGTTCTGGAAAAAGCTCACTTCTGAAAACGCTTTATGGTCACATTCCATTGGCATCAGGACACGGAGCTGTGGTAGGATTCGAACTGGCAAAGCTAAAGCCGTCTGATATCCCTAACCTTAGAAGAAAATTAGGAATTGTATTCCAGGATTTCCAGCTGCTTTCTGACAGAACGGTTGAGAAAAACCTAAAGTTCGTTCTGGAAGCTACAGGATGGAACGATAAGGTAAAAATAGAAGACCGCATCAATGAAGTACTCGGAAGTGTGAACATGAAAAGCAAAAAGCACAAAATGCCACACGAACTTTCTGGAGGAGAACAGCAGCGTATTGCCATCGCAAGAGCGCTACTTAATCACCCGGATCTAATCTTAGCGGATGAGCCAACAGGAAACCTTGACCCGGAAACTTCTAATGAAATCATGACGCTTCTGAAGCAGGTAGCCCTTGAAAACGGAGCGGCAGTAGTAATGGCAACACACGACTACCACATGATTCAAAACTTCCCTGGTGAAGCTATCAGATGTGAAGACGGAAAAGTGTCTGTATTGGATACTGCAGAATTGTTTGAATAAAAAAAAATTAGATTTAGAAATTATAAAGTTGTACAAACACCTTTATAATCTTATTTCTTAAAGACATGAAACTCCCTAGTGAGTTCAAGATATTGGTCCGAGTATATTCTCGGACTTTTTTCTATAATAAACTCAGACTCGTCAAGATTTTTTTCTGTTGGAGAAAATTCCAAAATAACCCTTTTTGCTTTTGACCCTTCAATACCTTTGATATTTATCCTGCGATTCAAAAACAGATTATTTTCTTCTGCAATTACAACAAAGACTTCCCCTGCTTCAATAGGAATAATGACCGAAAAAAGCCCATTTTCAGATAAAAGTTCTGCAGACTTTTCAATTAACTGTCTAAAATTTAACTCTACGGTCTGCCGTGCAATCTTATCTTTTTCAGATCCGGATTCTTCAAAATAAGGAGGATTAGAGACAATCAGGTCAAACTTTTTATCTGTATCAAAAGATTTAAAATCCTGATGAACATTGTTCAACCTTACATAAAAGGGTGAGTTTTGAAAATTCATCTTTGTAAGGCTCGCAGCCTCTTCATTAATATCAAGTCCTAAAAAATCAGCCTGTACATTTCTTTGTGCAAGCATTAAGGAGATTAACCCAGTACCCGTTCCTACTTCCAAAACATGAGAAGCATATGCAACATCAGCCAAGGCACCAAGCAAAACACCATCTGTTCCTACACGGAAGACGTTTTTAGACTGTTGAATTTCGAATTGTTTAAACTTAAAAGGCTTCACTATAAGTTGGTAGGTAATGTTATAATGAATGTTGACCCCTTTCCTACCTCAGATTTCACAGAAATTTCTCCTTTATAATCCTCGATCATCTTTCTTACCATGGATAAACCAAGTCCCATCCCACTACTCTTTGATGTAAAATTGGGTTCAAAGATTCTTTCGTACATATTTTCAGGAATTCCGATTCCGTTATCCTGAACAGAAACGATCACTCTTCTCTGATGCTGCTCTACATCAACATTAATGATGAGTTTTCTTTCATCACTTTCTGCCTGCTTGGCATTAGTAACAAGGTTGGTAATGATCCTGGAAAGATAAATCCTATCCATATTGATCATAATATTACTCTTATTGGCATGCATAAAGATACTGTCATCATTAAACACGCGAAGAATATCCTCAACCTCAGTATTCAGATTAATGACTTCATTATTCTTTTCAGGAAGTTTAGCAAATTCTGAGAAAGCTGACGCTACCGTGGCAATCAGGTCTATCTGATCCACCATTGTCTTGCTCATCTGCTTCACTCTTTCTTTGATATTCGGATCTTCAGGATCGAATTTTCTTTCAAAGTTCTGAATGGTAAGCTTCATAGGTGTAAGGGGGTTCTTCACTTCATGGGCAACCTGTTTTGCCATTTCTCTCCATGCTTCTTCTGAGGCCTTGAAACGCAATCTCTCTTTTTGATCCTGAATTTGAAGAATCATTCTGTTGTAAGCTCTTGCCAAAGCATTAAGCTCATCATTTTTATAATACCTGATAGGACGCATTTCATTTTCAAACAATGTAATACGGGTAATCATATCAGAGAACTTAGTAATGGTTTTTGCCAGACTATTGGAAGTCACCCAGCTAATCCAGACACTGAATAAAATAAGGAAAATATCTACTAAAAGAATATATTTTACATATTGATGAAGAACATCAAGATATGCAGATTCATTATGATATAAAGGAATATAAACAACACCAATGGGTTCAAGCTCATTGTTTTTCAACAGAAGATAGGAAGAGGTAAGCTTGGCATCTTTAGCGGCATCATACCTTGTCATATCCACTCTTGCGTCTGTAGCCAGAATTTTGTTGATAATTTCTATTGGCAGCGTCTTCTGATCAATCAGGCTTTCATCTTTATTAGAAAGGACATAATCACCTTTCAGATCATAAATAACAATATCATGCTGGTTGATGTCTGCTATTTCAAAGATTTTATTTCCTAATACTTTCGGAAGGTCTTTTGTTTCTACAAGCGTGCGGCTTACTGCATAATCCAGATACCTCATTACAGCATTGGTTTTCTCCTGCATATCAATATTACTCTGCTGGAGAGAGTTATTCCTTAAAACAAAGTAAGGAACAAGCGAAGTTGCCACAACACTTAAAAAACATACCAGTAGGAAACCGAAAAATACCCGATTCCTTAAGCTATATCCTTTATATTTATTAATTGACATCCTACTTTTTAATTAACCTAGCAATATACTTACCAATGATGTCAAATTCCAGGTTAACTTTATCACCAATTTTCAAGTGTTGCATATTGGTAAATTCCCATGTATAAGGAATAATAGCTACAGAAAACTGTGTATCCTCGCTTTTTGCAACCGTAAGACTGATTCCGTTTACAGTAATAGAGCCCTGAGGTACGGTCACAAAATTTCCGTCTGCTTCGTATTTCATTGTGATGAAGTAGCTTCCGTCTTTGTTTTCAATTCCTACAACCTCACCGGTTTTATCTACGTGACCCTGAACGATATGACCGTCTAACCTTCCGTCCATCTTCATGCAACGTTCAAGATTAACAACAGTTCCCAATTCCCATTTTCCAAGGTTGGTTTTCTCCAATGTTTCGTTAATGGCCGTTACCACATATTGATTGTCTTTAATCTCTACCACAGTAAGGCAACATCCGTTGTGTGCCAGGCTCTGATCAATTTTTAGTTCGTTTGTAAAAGGGCATGTCAGGGTGAAATCTATGTTGCTTCCTTTTTCCTCAATCTTTTCAATAACACCAACTGCTTCAATAATTCCTGTGAACATATTATTTTTTGCTAAATTTGTAAATTATAATCTTCAAAGATAATCAAAATGAGCCCAAAAAACCATAAAGTACGAGTAGGAATTTCAATAGGTGATTTCAACGGCATAGGTCCGGAGATTATCATGAAGTCTCTGAAAGACAAAACCATTACAGATTTTTTCACTCCTGTAATTTTTGGTTCGGGGAAATTATTCACTTATCAGAAAAATATTTTCAAGCTGAATCTTAATTTCAACTACGTTAATGAAGCTTCGCAGGCCCAGGGAGGAAAACTCAACATGGTTAACCTGACAAAGGAAAACGTAAACGTAGAACTTGGCATTCCTACTGAAGAATCTACCAGAATGGCTATTGATTCTTTAGAAGCAGCCACTGAAGCTTTAATGAAAGGAGAAATTGACGTTCTTGTAACAGCTCCTATCAACAAAGACGAAATGGTAAAAATGGGCTTTAAACACGCCGGACACACCGGATATTTTGAAGAAAAATTCAGTAAAAAAGGATTAATGTTCCTTGTAACTGAAGATCTGAAAGTAGCAGTTTCCACTCACCACATTCCTATTTCTCAGATTGCAGAGAATATTTCCAAGGAAAAAATAAAAAAACAGATCAGGGTACTTAACCAAACCTTGATTGAAGATTTCTGTGTTCAGAAGCCTAAAATTGCTGTGTTGGGATTAAACCCCCATGCAGGCGACGGTGGTGTAATCGGAAATGAAGAAATTGAAATCATTAGTCCGGCTATTCAGGAATTATCAGACAACGGAGTACTGGCATTTGGCCCTTTCCCTGCAGATAGTTTCTTCCAACCGAACAAATACAAGAACTTCGACGCTGTTTTAGCCATGTATCATGATCAGGGATTAGCCCCATTCAAAACACTGGCTTACGAGGAAGGGGTAAATTATACAGCGGGACTTCCTTTTATCAGAACTTCTCCAGACCACGGAGTAGCTTATGATATTGCAGGGAAAAATATAGCTGATGAGCAGAGCTTTACGGAAGCTATTTTCACTGCCATTAAGATTTTTAAGAACAGAAGTGAATACGGCGAACTAATGAGTACCCGTCTTCAGCCTAGAAAAGTAGCTGTAGACAATGGAATAGATGAAGATCTACCTGAGGAAACTGAAGCATAAACCATTGAAACAAATTTTAAATTAATTTGTTTTAGATTTTATTTGTTATTATAAAAAAAATGCATATTTTTGCACACTCATTTTATGGACAAGTTAAGAAACTATGACGTAAGCTTTTCCGGACTTAAAAACGGAAAACACGAGTTCAAGTTTGAGATAGATAAAACGTTCTTTCAATTATTTGATACTGAGCAGGAATTTACAAATCCTAGAATAACAGTAAGTGTATTACTTGATAAACACACTACTTTTCTGGAATTTGAGATTAAAATAGATGGACTGATCGAATTGGTTTGTGATATCACAAATGAAGATTTCGACTATCCTATTGAGAATGAAATCAAGATTTTGGTGAATTTCGGAGAAGAATATGATGACAGCAATGAAGATGTCATTACAATCCCTACAGGAGATCATGCATTCAATGTAGCACATTTGATATATGAAAATGTAATGCTTTCTATCCCGATGAAGAAAATATCACCCAACGTAAATGAAGAAGATCTAAAAATCCTTGATCAGTTCAGCCCAAAAGAAATTGAGGAAGCTGAAGAAGAAGAAAAAGAACATGAGAGCGATCCAAGATGGGACGCATTAAGAAAATTAAGAGACAATAATTAAATAGAATAATTTAAATATGATGAGATGATGAATCTCATCGCTCATCAATTAAAAAAGTTATTAGAAAATGGCACATCCAAAGAGAAGACAGTCGTCCACAAGAAGAGATAAGAGAAGAACTCACTACAAAGCTGTAGTTCCTCAATTAGCTAAAGATGCAACAACAGGAGAGCTTCACCTATACCACAGAGCTCACTGGCATGAAGGAAAACTTTACTACAGAGGTAAAGTAGTATTGGAAAAAGAAGTAGCTACTACTGAAGAAAACTAAGAGTCGCTTTTCATTGAAAAAGCCTCATTTTAATACAAAAACCGCCCAATTTTGATAAAATTTGGCGGTTTTTTGTTGTTTTTTACGTTTTTTTGGTATCTTTGAACCAAAATCAAATATCAAATTTATGGACATTAAAGACATACAGAATCTTATTAAGTTTGTATCTAAGGCTGAAGTTTCAGAGGTGAAGTACAAGACTAAGGATTTCGAAATCACTATTAAAACTCCATTAGCTGGAAACGATGCTGTTTATGCACAACCTGCAGTATACCACACAGCTCCACAAGCAGTAGCTGCACCAGCACCTGTTGCTACTCCTGCTGCTCCATCTGAAAAGGCTGAAGCTGCATCTGATGATAGCAAATATGTAACAATCAAGTCTCCAATGATCGGTACTTTCTACAGAAAGCCATCTCCAGATAAAGATGTATTTGTAAATGTAGGAGACGAAGTTTCTGTAGGTAAAGTAGTTTGCGTTATCGAAGCAATGAAATTATTTAACCAGATTGAGTCTGAAATCAGCGGAAAAATCGTTAAGATTCTAGTTGATGATGCTACTCCTGTAGAATACGACCAACCTTTATTCTTAGTAGACCCATCTTAATTTAGGTTGCAGTTTTTAGGTTGCAGAATAAAAAATGTTTTGCAGACTTAATTTTCTAGTACCTACTACCTATTACCTAAAATCTAAAAAGATGTTCAAAAAAATATTAATAGCCAATCGTGGCGAAATTGCAATGCGTATTTTACGTACTTGTAAAGAAATGGGGATCAAAACCGTAGCGGTATACTCTACTGCTGATAAAGACAGCCTTCACGTAAGATTTGCTGATGAAGCTGTTTGTATTGGTCCTGCAATGAGCAAAGACTCATACCTTAAAATCCCTAACATTATTGCTGCTGCGGAAATTACCAATGCGGATGCAATTCACCCAGGTTATGGATTCTTATCTGAAAATGCTAACTTCTCAAGAATCTGCGAAAAGAACGGTATCAAATTTATTGGTGCTTCTCCTGAACAGATTGAGAAAATGGGAGATAAAGCAAATGCTAAAGCTACCATGAAAGCAGCAGGTGTACCATGTGTACCTGGTTCTGATGGTTTGATCGAATCTTACGAGCACGCTGTAAAAGTTGCTGAAGAAACCGGATATCCGGTTATGATCAAGGCGACTGCAGGTGGTGGTGGTAAAGGGATGAGAGCTGTTTGGAAAGCTGAAGACCTTAAAGATCACTGGGAGTCTGCAATTCAAGAAGCTGTGGCTGCCTTTGGAAACGGAGGTATGTACATGGAAAAACTAATTGAAGAGCCTAGACACATCGAAATTCAGGTTGCAGGTGACCAATTCGGTAAAGCTTGTCACCTTTCTGAAAGAGACTGTTCTGTACAAAGAAGAAACCAGAAATTAACTGAAGAAACTCCATCTCCGTTCATGACTGATGAACTTCGTGAGAAAATGGGTGACGCTGCTGTAAAAGCTGCTGAATTTATTGGATATGAAGGAGTAGGAACTATTGAATTCCTTGTAGACAAACATAGAAATTTCTATTTCATGGAAATGAATACAAGAATTCAGGTAGAGCACCCTATTACTGAGCAGGTAATTGATTATGACCTAATCAGAGAACAAATTCTTCTTGCTGCCGGAACTCCTATTTCAGGGATCAACTACTACCCGAAATTACACTCAATTGAATGTAGAATCAATGCTGAAGATCCTTATGCAGACTTCAGACCCTCTCCAGGAAAAATCACAGGATTAAATATTCCTGGCGGACACGGAATCAGAGTAGACACTCACGTTTATTCAGGATATACAATCCCTTCCAACTATGACTCTATGATCGCTAAGCTTATCACGACGGCTCAAACCCGTGAGGAAGCTATTGCAAAAATGAGACGTGCTCTGGAAGAATTCTATATTGAGGGCGTAAAAACCACTATTCCTTTCCACAGACAACTGATGGATAATGAAGATTATCTTGCAGGAAACTATACTACAAAATTCATGGAAGATTTTGTGATGGATAGAAAATATGATAATCACTAAGATTATTTTAAAATAAAGACTTTAAACTGCCTCTTTTTGAGGCAGTTTTTTTTTGCAAGTATCCTTACAGAGCTGTGTTCATTACAATGCATTCATATTAACCCAAGCTATAACAATTTCACTGTAAATCCCTAATCATGACTTTTATCACACTTTATTATTTCCCGGTTTTTTGATTTACCTCTATTTTTGGTAAAAATTATTTTGATAACTATGAAAAGGCAAATTTTATTATGCATAAGTGCTTTACTTATGCTATCTACATCATCATGTTCAAATGATGAAACACTTGTTGAAACACACACTCAAAACCCGTCTAGTGAGAATCTAACATTACTCGAAAACAATAAAGTATTTGGAGCCTATAATGCCCTTGGATACGGCTATAATGCAACAGGAGAATATGCAAATACGAATGCTACAGGCTCTAAAGTAATCAATATTGATCTATTTCAAGCAGAACAAAGTGCAAGATTACTTGACGAAAACACCTTATCTCAGGAATACTCAGAGGAATATGGTGCAGATGCGGTTGCTTTTTCAAAAGTGATTTCCAAAAAAGTAAGTGCTACAGAACAGATGCAGCTTTACGGAAAAACAATATCAAGCATAATCAACTCGGCTACAACCAATAGCCCGACTCTTTTTGATGCTAAGTATATTTATGGAAGTTACAATCTTATCATTAAGCAAAAAAGATATCGTCTAAATACTACTCCTGACATGCTTAGCAATTACCTTACTCAAGGTTTCTTACAGGACCTCCAGTCCAAAACACCGGAACAAATTGTTCGTGATTACGGAACACATGTTACGGTGGACATTTACACAGGCGCTAAAGTAGATATGATTTTTCAGGCCCAAACAACCAATCCTGATCGTCAGCGTGCTGCAAGAGCAGGGGTAATGACGGTTATTAATACCCTGAACTCAAACGTATCAAATGATGCAGATGCACAGGAGGCTTCTAAAAATTATTCTAAAAAGCTATATTGCGTTACCAGAGGAGGAGACAAATCGAAAGGTTTCGCAAAAGTTTTTAATCTTGATCAACCCAACTCTAAAATCAATATTTCTGAATGGCAGAGCACCTCTACTAAAGACAATTCAGTTCTGGTAGATTTTGGAACCAATGGTTTGGTATTGATTTATGATGTAATAAAAGACCCATCAAAAAAGGCTCAGTTAAAATCATATGTTGATCAGTATCTGACCA
This sequence comes from Chryseobacterium aurantiacum, assembly GCF_003020585.1. Lineage (GTDB taxonomy): Bacteria > Bacteroidota > Bacteroidia > Flavobacteriales > Weeksellaceae > Chryseobacterium > Chryseobacterium aurantiacum. The sequence continues at coordinate 80,981 of NZ_PXUE01000001.1, read as the reverse complement.
ATAACCAAGTATTTTTAGCATCTCATTAAGTTTAAAAATCTTCATATAGGAAAGAGGCTGTTTCACTTTTGAGACAGCCTCTTTCCTTTTTCAAAATATTCTATCAATAAGGATTTAGCTTTAATTCGAACCTTACAGCAGGAATGACTTAATATTAAGTCACTTCATATCATCCGGTTACAGATTAACAAAAAATAATCTAAAAAGAATATATGAAAATTCAATTTTTGTAAAGATATAATACCTGCGATATCCGTTCAAAAAAGAAAATATTCTCTAAATCGGCTTTATTCTTTCTCAAAATTTACTTCAATTACAGTTGTTAACCGCACTGGGTATTTGTTCATTCATCTCATTAATATTATGTAAATTTGTAAAAAACCAAACATATGTCAACAGCAGAACAAACAAAAAACTCACAGTATTTTATTGACCTTGAAGACAAACATGGAGCACACAACTATCACCCTCTTCCAGTAGTTCTGGATCGTGGCGAAGGTGTTTTCGTTTGGGATGTAGAGGGCAATAGGTATTATGATTTTCTTTCAGCATATTCTGCTGTGAACCAAGGGCACTCTCATCCTAAAATTGTAGGGGCATTGGTAGAGCAGGCTCAGAAGCTGGCTTTAACTTCAAGAGCATTCTACAACTCCAAATTAGGAGAATATGAGCAAAAGATCACTACTCTTTTCGGATTTGATAAGGTTTTACCTATGAATTCCGGAGCTGAGGCAGTAGAAACGGCTGTAAAACTTGCCAGAAAATGGAGTTATGAAGTAAAAGGAATTTCAGAAAACGCTGCAAAAATAATCGTTTGTGAAAACAACTTCCACGGAAGAACTACAACTATTGTTTCTTTCTCTAACGATCCTGATGCAAACCAAAACTACGGACCTTTTACCCCAGGATTTATCAAGATCCCTTATAATGACGTTGCAGCCCTGGAAGAAGTACTAAGCAGAGAAGCTGGAAATATTGCAGCATTCTTGGTAGAACCTATCCAGGGAGAAGCCGGTGTATATGTTCCGGATGAAAATTTCCTTAAAAATGCTTCTGAACTGTGTAAAAAATACAATGTTCTTTTCATTGCAGATGAAGTTCAGACAGGTATTGCAAGAACTGGTAAGCTAATTGCGTGTCACCATGAAAACGTACAACCGGATATCTTAATTCTTGGAAAAGCACTTTCTGGAGGGATGTATCCTGTATCTGCAGTATTGGCAAATGATGAAATCATGAATGTCATTAAACCTGGACAGCACGGTTCTACATTTGGAGGAAACCCAATTGCCTGCGCAGTGGCTGTAGCAGCATTAGATGTAGTTGCAGATGAAAAACTTTCTGAAAGAGCAGAACAGCTTGGACAGTTATTCAGAGCTGAAATTGAAAAGCTGATTGAAAAAACTGATCTTATTACCAAAGTAAGAGGAAAAGGACTTTTAAATGCGATTTTGATCAATGATACCCCAGACAGTTCTACTGCTTGGAATCTTTGCCTACAACTAAAAGAAAATGGATTATTGGCAAAACCAACACATGGAAACATTATCAGGTTGGCACCACCATTGGTAATTACTGAAGAGCAATTACTGGATTGTGTAAAAATTATAGAAAAGACGATTCTTGAATATAACAAATAAGAATTGTCTTCTCAAAGCATAGTATGATCAACAAGATTTTAATTGTTGAATCATAAAAATATGGGTATGGTTTGTTAAAAATCATACCCATACTTTATATATCCAAGGATAAGAATATAAAATCCGGCCTAAAATACGTTAAACTGATGTTAAAAAAATGACATTTTCCCTGTAAAGAAATTTAGGACTCGAATTTGCATTGTAAATTGTAATAAAGTAGATTTTTTTTCCTATATTATATTTATGACGCATATATAGAATGGATATAAATGGCAAGGATTCGTCTATAAAATTCAAATTAAAACTTATCTTTGACAGATAAAAATTGACTAAAAATGATATCAAACGAGATCGTAATTACATCTCTGTCTAACAATACGTTGTGATGAAAATAAGTGGTTTAATCATAACATATAATGAAGAAAAAAATATACAGGAAGTCCTGGAATGTTTCGATTTCTGTGATGAGATAATCATAATAGACTCATTCAGTACGGACAAAACTGTAGATATTGCAATAAAATTCCCTAATGTAAAGGTGATTCAAAATAAATTTGAAGACTTTACAAAGCAAAGAAATCTTGCCCTGGATGCCGCAACCCATGATTGGGTTTTATTTCTGGACGGAGATGAAAGAATTACTCCGGATCTAAAACAAGAGATTATAGATGAACTGAACAAGCCCGAGCAAAAAGATGCCTATTATTTTTACAGGAAATTCTTTTTCGCCCAAAAACCAATACATTTTTCAGGAACTCAATCTGATAAAAATTTCAGACTTTTCAGAAGATCAAAGGCAAGGTATATGGCTGGCAAAAAGGTGCACGAAACGCTTGAGGTAAACGGAAGCATTGGAATTTTAAAAAATAAATTATTACATTACTCCGTTTCAGATTATGAGTCCTACAAAAAGAAAATGATTCATTACGGAGTATTAAAGGGAAAAGAACTGGCTGCAAAAGGGAAAAAGTATAGTGTTTTAGTTCAATATCTTAAAACTGCTTTTAAATTCTTTAAAGCCTACATAATGAGACTTGGTATTCTAGACGGAAAAGAAGGCTATCAGCTTTCCTATCTGCAATCCTTAAGTGTGTTTGAAACCTATGAATCATTAAAAAAAGAGCAAAATTAGTTGAATGAAGATTTGTATCATTAGTTATGACTTCTGGGATTATGATAAGTATATTGTTGAAGCACTATGCAAACGAGGTATTGAATCCCATCATATAAAAATAAGTACCGTAACCCATTCCAACTTTAACGAAAGGGCTGTAAATGCCTTAAGCAAGACTTTTTTAAACAAGAACCTTAAGACAGAAAAAAGACAAAAATATGTTCTTGATTCCCTTGAAAAATTGGGACATCAGGATCAGATATTGGTTTTAAATCCGGACACCTTTGATCTTTCCACTCTTGAAAAGATCAGAAAATATACAGATAGACTGATCACTTATCTTTACGACAATCTTGAAAGAGTGCCTGTAGAAGACAAATTATATCTTTTTGACAAGGTATTTTCCTTTGATATTGCAGATGTAAAGCAACATGGTTTTGAGAAAATAACCAATTATATTTATCTCCCCCATATTCCAAAAGAAAACCAAAATCCTGAAATGGATTTATTCTATATCACATCCTACGATAGCAGAAGAGTTTCACTGGTGAAATTTTTGGCAAAAAAACTAATTGACCTGGAGCTGAAATTCCAGATCATGGTGATTGGAAAGAAATCCTGGAGACATCAGCTGACCAATATATTTATCAAGATCCCAAAGAACCTTTTCCTGATTTTCAGCATCAAAAAGATTCCGCATAATGATCTCCCGAAATATTATAAAAATTCCAGAGTTTTGCTTGATCTGATGCGCGAAGGCCAATATGGATTAAGCTTCAGGGTTTTTGAGGCCATGTCTTTGGAAAAGAAAATCATCACGGATAATGAGTCTATTAAAACCTATGATTTTTATAATCCAAACAATATTTTGATTTTAAATAAAAATATCACTAATCTTGACAGATCTTTTTTTGAAAGCCCCTATCAAAGTATTCCGGAGGATGTCTATGAAAGATATACTTTGGACAGCTGGATAAACAAAGTTTTTGGATTAGATAATAAAAGCTAACTGATGGGAATCTTAAAGGATATAAAAAAACATTTTAAAAGAAAGAAGAGGCTTAAAGATCTTCAAACTCCGGATATCATTAATATTCATCTGTATGATGAATCGAAAAAGACAATTCTTTTTACTTCAAGGGATTTCCCCACTCACGATAAGGATTCCGGATCCAACAGGCTGAAAGAAATCATTCTAATTTACAAGGAATTAGGATATAACTGTATTTTATTTGCTCCTCATATGTTTGAGGACAGTAGCTACGTAAAATTTTACCAGCAACAGGGCATCATTGTTTTTGTAGAGAATAATAAATATAAAAACATCTATGCTTTTCTTTCTTCATCTAAAAAAATAGATTACGTTTGGTTCAATGGGCCTCTTGCCCTGAATCTTTTCTACAAAAAAATGAAAAACATCCTGCCCCATACAAAGTTTATGTATGACATGGTGGATATTCATTTTTTGAGATATAAGAGAGCCATTGAAATAGAACCTACCCGTATTTCATTAAAGAAAAACTATAAACACTTTTTCCACCTGGAAACTGTTGTAGCTCCGCAATTGGATTATATCATTGCTATTTCTGACAAGGAAAAAGAGATTATGAGTCAATATGCGGACAAAAATAAAATCATTACAATTTCCAACATTCACTACCCAAAGATTGATATTTCGGACAGAAAAAACTTTGATGAAAGCAAGGGAATTATCTTCATCGGATCCATCCATGAGCCCAATATTGATGCGGTAAAGTTTTTATATGAAAAAATAATGCCCATTGTCTGGAAAACAAACCCTGATCTGGAAGTAAGCGTCATTGGTAATGTTGCAGATAAACTGGACATCAAGCAATATCCCAAGTTTAAGTTCTTAGGCTTTGTAGAAAGTATTGAAGAACATTTCATGCATTCAAAGATTATGGTAGCTCCATTAAGATTTGGGGCTGGCGTGAAAGGAAAGATTGGACAGGCTTTTGAATATTTTTTCCCGGTGGTGACTACAGATATAGGAGCTGAAGGAATGCAATTGATTGACAAAAAAAATGTATTGATTGCCAATGATGAAAAAAGTTTTGCAGAAGCTATTATTCAATTGAATAATAATGAAGAACTTTGGAATACATTAAGACAAAACTCCGTTGATAGCTTAAAACCTTTTTCAATAGAGGCCGTAAGCACTACTTTAAAAAAATTATAACCAACCATGAGTAAGTTTTTAGTAAGCATCATTGTTCCTTGCTATAATGCATCCTATTATGTAAAAGAGGTTCTTGAAAGCATTCAAAGCCAATCTTATAAAAATATTGAATGTATCATCATTAATGATGGCAGTACAGACGATACTCTGGATATCATTAATACTTTTTCTGATACCCGATTCAAGGTTTTCAGCCAGGAAAATAAAGGTCTTTCCGATACCCGAAACTTGGGAATGGAAAAAGCTACAGGAGATTTTATATTTTTTTGTGACAGTGATGACTTTCTTCCACCCAATGCCATAGAATCTCTATTATCCGCCTATACGGGTAAAGAAAATATTATTGTAGGTAGAACAGCACTTGTATCCTGGGAAGAAAAAAAGATTCTTTCCCACCTACCCCATCTGGAAAAAAAACAGACTATTGAGAATAAACATTCTGAGGTTCTTATTAAAAACATAACCGAAGGATTAAGTCCAATGGCTCAAAATAAGCTTTACAAAACAGAGTTTCTGAAAAAAAACAGGTTACAGTTCCTCAGTAAAATTTATCACGAGGATGAACTTTGGTTTTTCGAAGTTATGTTTGCCGCAGAAAATGTCACTTTTATACCGGAGGTTACCTACCACTACACTGCCGACAACTCTCAGTCGATTACCAAAAAAAACAGTGATAAAAATCTGCTTGGGTATCTTAGTGTAATCAAAACTATTTATGAGAAATATTATCTGAAGTTTCCTGATCAGAGTGTTATTGCTTATTATATTGCTTATCTGAAAAAAATAATCATTGGAAATTACAAGCACCATGGAAATTATTCTGTAGAAGCCCTTCAGGAAATGGAAAGAACATTCCGAGAAGTAAATCCTAAATTTAAGGATAATATTAAGCTGAGCAATACTGAAAAAAATTATTTTAAATTTCTCAATCATGTAAGTTTAAAAGACTCCGACACGATAAAAAAGGAATATTTTAATTCTCCTGTCAACAGTATCAGAAAACATTATAAAATAGTATTATTCAGTATCTTTAATTCAAAATAAGCAACGTGATAAAGAAGGAAAGATTTCTTTTGGTAATGCCGGACTATTCTGATTTTCCCAAACTATTTTTAGATAATTTGGAAAAAGAAGGATTTGAAACCTATTTGATAACAGATAAAGTTTCAAAGTTTAGATACCAAGGCACAGAAAGTATAAAAAATTTTTTCATTAAAAATATTCTGAGAAACAAGGGTTACAAGCAAGATCTTATTAACAAACATTTTCTTGAAGACCTTAATAAAAGTATTTCAGCCATTGAAGGAGAATTGGACTATATTTTAGTGATTCGTCCGGACATTTTTCCTATTTCCTTTATCAAGAATTTAAAAAAGAAAACAAAAAAACTTATTGCCTATCAATGGGATGGCATTGAGAAATTTCCTGAAATCAAAAATTATTTCAATCTGTTTGATTCATTCTTCTGTTTTGAAAATGTGGAATCTCAGCCCAATATCAAGTCCATTACTAATTTTTATTTTGATCATCTTCCTCCTGCTCACAAAGAATACAATACGGAGAAACCAAGACTGTATTTCGTGGGATTATACTGGAAAAGCCGTGAGGAAAAGATAGATAAGTTCATTGAAGAAGTTTCTGATCTGCCCGTTGACCTTTCAATTTTCATCCAATACTTTAAGGAGCCTGAAAAAAGAAATGATAAGATCAAATACATCCAAAACAGGATAAGCTTTGAAGAAAACCATGAACTGGTAAAAGATTCCGATGTTCTTTTAGATTTTGTAGATCCTTTACACAACGGGCTTTCCATCCGTTTTTTTGAAGGAATGTACTACAAGAAAAAAGTGATTACGGATAATATAATGGTAAAGCAATACAATTTCTACCATCCCGATAATATCTTTGTTGTAGAAAATAACAATTACAACAATATTGATCAGTTTTTACGTACGCCCTATCATGAATTACCGGATGAAATTGTAAAACAATATGGTTTCAGTAATTGGATCAGAGAAATAATTCAGGAGAAAAAAAATATAAAACAACCAGCACATATGAATAATTCCCTCAAGATATCTGTCATTGTTCCCTGCTATAATCAGGCTGTTTTTCTGGATGAATGTATAACTTCCCTAATCAACCAGACCTACTCCAACTGGGAATGTATTTTGGTGAATGACGGGAGTACGGATAATACCGAGGAAATAGCCCTGAACTGGCAGAAAAAGGACAACAGGATAAAGTATATCAAGAAGAGTAACGGAGGATTAAGTTCTGCAAGAAATGCCGGCATTCAAAATATCACGGGTGACTTTGTTCAGTTTCTGGATTGTGATGATTATTTATACAATGAAAAATTCGAGAAATCTGTTAAAGAGATCAAGAATCAAGAAAATGCCATTGTAATTACAGATTTCCAGCGATTTGACAGTGCTACACAAACAATTCTTCCTCCCCATTGTATTTTGAAGACGGAATATTTCAGTCAAAAAGAAATCTTATTGAAATGGGACAATACTTTTTCAATTCCTATTCACTGTGCTATTTTTTCCAGGGATATTGTAGAAAAATATAAGTTCAACGAAGAACTTAAAGCTAAAGAAGATTGGTTTTTTTGGCTTCAGGCTTATGAAAACTCACCGGAAACCCATTTTGTTCCAGAATATCTTTTGGCTTACAGAATGAATTCTGCCGGTATGACTCATAATTTATTTTTTATGCAGGAAAATAGAATAAAAGCCCTTGATAAGCTGGAACAGGTAATTTCAGATAAGGATTTACTTAGAGAATTCTTCAAGCAGGATCTTTTAGCTACCATGAAGGAGAACCTTCAACTAATGGAAAGAATTAAGCTGCTGGGCTATAAAAGAACTATGAAATATAAAATCAACAAGGTTTTAAAGGTCATAGGAATAAAAAAGAAGTAATACTATAACAATACAAAAAAGGCTGTCCGGATTATTCTGACAGCCTTTTTCAAAATTTCAATTAAATTCGGTCATCTCTCAATATCATTTTCTAACCTTCCGTCTTTTAGATTTATATTTAAAAACAAAAAAGCCAAGACGAAGTGATAAATCATCTCTTAACCGCATAATTTTAAGTAAATTTGCAAAAATTTAAATTGAAAATGGAGAAAGTAAGAGTACGTTTTGCTCCAAGTCCTACAGGACCTTTGCACTTGGGAGGCGTAAGAACCGCATTATATGATTATCTTTTTGCTAAAAATCAAGGGGGAGAATTTGTATTAAGAATTGAAGATACAGATACCGCAAGATATGTAGAAGGAGCTGAAGAATATATTGAAGAAGCTTTGGAATGGTGCGGAATTATTCCTGATGAAAGTCCTAAGAAAGGAGGAAAGTTTGCTCCCTACAGACAATCTGAAAGAAGAGACATCTATGACAGATATACAGAGCAGATTCTAAAGACAGATTATGCTTACATCGCTTTTGATACTCCGGAAGAGCTGGATGCCATCCGTGCAGAATTCGAAGCAAAAGGGGATGTTTTCTCTTATGACAACAAAACAAGAAACCGTTTAAGAAATAGCCTTGCACTTTCTGAAGAGGAAGTTCAAAGATTACTGGATGAAAAAACGCCTTATGTAGTAAGGTTTAAAATGCCTGTTGACAGAGTTTTAAATCTTGAGGATATCATCCGTGGAAAATCCTCTGTGAATACCAATACATTGGATGACAAAGTTCTTGTAAAAAATGACGGAATGCCTACTTACCATTTCGCCAATATCATTGATGACCACGAAATGGAGATTTCTCACGTGATTCGTGGTGAAGAATGGTTACCCTCTTTAGGATTACACACTTTATTATATGAAGCAATGCAGTGGGAAGCTCCACAATTTGCACACCTATCTTTAATTCTAAAGCCTGAAGGAAAAGGAAAACTAAGCAAGAGAGATGGTGATAAATTCGGATTCCCAGTATTCCCGCTTGATTTCAAGGATCCTGAAACAGGTGTAGTATCTAAAGGGTACAGAGAAAACGGCTATCTTCCTGATGCATTTATCAATATGGTAGCTTTATTGGGATGGTCTCCTGCGGATGATAAGGAAATTCTTCCTTTGGAAGAGATGATTAAGGAATTTGATCTTCATAAAGTACACAAGGCTGGGGCAAGATTCAGTAAGGAAAAATCAGAATGGTTTAACCACCAGTATATTCAGATGAAGTCTGATGAAGAGCTTCTTCAGATCCTTAAAAATACAGATCTTGATCTTTCTGCCGCTTCTGATGAAAAACTTTTAAAGGTGATTCACCTGATGAAAGAAAGAGCTACTTTCCCTAAGGATATCTATGAAAATGGAAAGTTCTTCTTTGAGGCTCCAACTTCTTATGATGAAAAGGCATCCAAAAAAGCTTGGAATGACGAAACATCTGCTATTTTAGGAGAATTATCCACAATATTTGAATCTACAGACTTTGTTGCTGAAACCTTAAAGCAGGCTATGCATGATTTCGCGGAAAACAAAGGCTTAGGAATGGGTAAGGTAATGATGCCTCTACGTTTATCTTTAGTAGGAGAATTGAAAGGACCAGATGTTCCGGACATTCTGGAAATCATTGGTAAAGAGGAAAGTACCTCTAGAATAAGCAATGCTATAAATAATTTTAAATAGAATTAACATAATTTTTCATACATTTGAAAGATTTAATTTACTTCAAGAAATGGAATATTTAAGTTTCGAACTTCCTATCAAAGAATTGATGGACCAATACCAGACGTGTTCTTTAGTAGGAGAAGAAAGTGGTGTTGATGTAAAATTAGCATGCAGCCAGATTGAGGATAAGATTTTAGAAAAGAAAAAAGAAATCTATGGAAATCTTACACCTTGGCAAAGAGTACAACTGTCCCGTCACCCGGATCGTCCTTATACATTGGACTATATTAACGGAATGGCAGACAAAGGCAGTTTCTTAGAACTTCACGGAGACAGAAATTTCGCTGATGATCCGGCAATGATTGGAGGATTGATTACCCTTGATGGTCAGAAAGTAATGATCATAGGGACTCAAAAAGGAAGAACAACTAAGGAAAGACAGCATAGAAGATTTGGAATGCCAAATCCAGAGGGATACAGAAAAGCTTTGAGACTAATGAAGCTTGCTGAAAAATTCAATATTCCTGTGGTAACTCTGGTAGATACACCGGGAGCTTATCCAGGATTAGAAGCTGAAGAAAGAGGACAAGGTGAAGCTATTGCAAGAAATATTTTTGAAATGGTTCAGCTGAAGACTCCAATTTTCACTTACATCATTGGTGAAGGAGCTAGTGGTGGAGCTTTAGGAATAGGTGTGGGTAACAAAGTATATATGTTGGAAAATACGTGGTATACTGTAATTGCACCAGAAAGCTGTTCTTCTATTCTATGGAGAAACTGGGATCACAAGGAAGATGCAGCCAATGCATTAAACCTTACTCCTCAGGATGCCTTAAGAGAAAAGTTCATTGACGGAATTGTTGAAGAACCACTAGGAGGCGCTCACTACGATCAGGAGACCACTTATTTAAACTTGAAAAATTCTATTTTACAAAATATCAAGGCTTTTTCCAAATTTACAGGACAGGAGCTTGAAACCCAGAGACAGGACAAGTTCATTGCGATGGGTCAGTTTAAAGGATAAAAATAAAAAAAGGTTAAGAAAATTTTCTTAACCTTTTTTACTTTAGTCTTCTTCTTTAATCCTCAGCAACATTGAGGGCAATCTCAATATCCTGGGTAATTTTCTTTAATGAAGAATATTTCGCATCACAAACCATTGTTGTCAGCACATATTCTCCTTTATCTATCAAAATAAAATTTTGTCCCCTCGCAGGAACAGTTAAATTATAATATTTCTTTCCACTGATTTTTACGACCAAATTACAACTGGACCTGTTTTTAATATTAATATAAGCTTCTTTAGAACTTATATCAGTATTAAAGATATGCGTCAACATTGCTGCTGTTCTTTTAGCATCGCTGCTAGGCTCCGATTTTGCAGTTCCGGCACTCTTGGCAGATCCTGCTGATGCATAGGTAACTCGTCTTTCTTCTTTCAAAGCATTAATAGCATCATTAATTTTATCAGTATTCTTTGCGTTATTTGTGGTGGCAGCTTTGGTATTACCCGAAGTATTATTGCTGGCCAGCACTTTACCGCTATTCAGTTCATTATTTTTTACAATCTTTTCGATTTTTTCTTTACTGATTGGCTTTATGGTAGGTTTAGCTTCCGGAGAATTATCTGCCATGATAATATCCATCAATCTTTTTTTCAAGTAATCAGTTTTCGCATGACCTGGGTTCTGCTTTATAAAGCCTGCAATGACTCTTGCTTCTTTAGAAGTCTCTGCTTCCTGCTCTGTATAAATGATCACAGTTTCTTTTTCTACAACAGCTTTAGATTTTGATTTTTTCTTTTTTTGAGAAAATCCAAGAGAAAAAACGCATATAAATAGGAGAAGGAAGATTTTTTTCATTAATCAAATCTTTAAAATAGTATTAAATATATTAATAACGTGAAAAGTCATTTTTTAGTTTATCATTAAAATCATTATCTTTGCACTGCTCTAAAATTAAGCTAAAAATTAATACTAATCTTAAATAAAAAATAATAGATATTATGTCTTATACACCAGTTGCTGCAGACGTAGCTAAATTAAGAAACCAAACAGGTGCAGGTATGATGGACTGCAAGAAAGCTCTAGTTGAAGCTGAAGGAGACTTCGAAAAAGCGGTAGATATCCTTAGAAAAAAAGGACAAAAAGTTGCTGCTAACAGAGCTGACAGAGATTCAAGTGAAGGTGCAGTAATCGCAAGAGTAAACGAAGATAACACTTTAGGTGTTGTAATTTCTTTAAACTGTGAAACTGACTTTGTTGCTAAAAACGAAGCTTTCATCGAGCTTGCTTACGAATTAGCTGAAATGGCTATTTTCGCTGCAACTAAAGAAGAATTATTGGCTACAGATTTCCACGGAATGACTGTTGCTGAGAAATTAATCGAGCAGACAGGAGTTATCGGTGAGAAAATCGAGATCGGTGCATTCGAAAGAATTACAGGTCCTTACCTAGGAGCTTACATCCACGCTGGAAACAAAATTGCTGCTATCACTTCACTTTCTGCTAAAGTAGAAGGAGCTGACGAAGCTGCTAAAGCTGTTTCTATGCAGGCTGCTGCAATGAACCCAATTGCTCTTGATGAAACTTCTGTTTCTCAGGAAACTATTGATAAAGAATTAGAGATCGAAAGACACAAACTTGTTGAAGAAGGGAAGCCTGCAAACATTATCGACAATATCTTGAAAGGTAAAATGCAGAGATTCTACAAAGACAACACTTTGGTACACCAAGATTTCATCAAAGACAGCTCTATTTCTGTAGCTGACTATGTAAAGTCTGTAAATGCAGATCTTAAAGTAACTGCATTTGTAAGAGTAAGCCTAGCTTAATCTCTCTTTCAAAGAAAATACTTAATCCCGATGAATTTCATCGGGATTTTTTTTTTGGAATCAATTCATCAATATGAACGCAAAATGAAGTAAATTTTAAATATTCAACAATTGTATAGCAATCTAAATTCCAACGCTTTTTTCACATAAAAAATGTGACTATTAATGCTTAGATTTGCGGCCCCTTATAATAATACATGAAAAAATTTCTACTAGCTATTTGCACTTTTTTTTGCTTAATTGTTAATGCACAATTGGATACCGAGCACTGGTTTGCTCCCATGTCTGCAAGTTCGCTTCAGGGAAATAATCCCCCGTTATGTTATTTGTATCTATCAACCAACGAGACGGCTCCGTTTTCTGTACAGGTCTCTAATAATAACATTGTATTTTCTACCGTACAGGTAAGTAAAGGAAATCCCGTGCAACTTGCAGTTCCAAGCACTTACATGATTGCTTCCACCATGAATAATCTGTTTAGCCAAAACACAATGGGGCTGCATGTAAAAGGATCTAAAAAATTCTTTGCTAACTTTAGATTTTCAGTTCCGCAACAGGCTGAAATTATTACTTCTAAAGGAATGGCCGGAGTTGGAAAAACTTTTTTCATAGGAACGGCTCCTACTACCTCTCCAAAAGACTATGTAAACTCCACTGTAGGAGTTACTGCTACAGAAGACAATACGACGGTAACTCTCTCAGGATATAGTCCTAATATTGTTTTTGCTGACGGCAGTGTAATGTCTTCCAGAACATTTACTATTAATAAAGGTAAATCTTATATCCTTGATGTAAATAGTGATATGGGCGGCGTTAATAACAGAAAAGGATTGCTAGGGGCAAAATTGGTTGCCAACAAACCAGTATCGGTAACTAACGGAAACTTCAATGGTCTGTATACAACTCAAAACAGCACCAATGTAGATATATTGATGGACCAGGCTGTTCCTACAGAGAGGCTTGGAAAAGATTTTATAATGGTAAAAGGAAATGGACCCAATACTGTAGGAATGGAAAAAGCATTGGTTATTGCTACAGAAAACAATACTACACTTACCGTTAACGGAAATCCACTAGCCGGTGTTAACCTTAATGCCGGAGAGTATCGTATGATTGAAGCGACAAGCTACATCAATCAGGGTAACGGAAATTATAACATGAATATTTCGGCCAGCAAAAACGTGTATGTGTACCAACTTCTTGCCGGAGCTTCAGGAAGTACAGTTTATCAGACAGGAGGGATGAATTTCATACCACCGTTAAGCTGTTTTCTACCAAAAGAAATTAACGAGATAGGTCTCATTAATATGATAGGCAGTACTGCTTATAATACAAAACTTAATATTATTACCCAAACCGGGGCTACTGTAACCGTTAATGGAAATCCTGTAACAGGATTTGCTCCTGTAAATGGAAATTCAAATTGGGTAACCTACTCCATGCCCAATGTAACGGGAAATATCACCGTAACTTCTACAAAACCCATTACAGCAGGAATTGCAGCAGGAAATGGTGCTGTAGGATATGGAGGATATTTCGCCGGTTTTTCTTCTATTCCGGTAATTTCCAAAAGCGGCGATTGTTACAATGGAGTACTTCTTGAGGTAGATGCGGGACATGATGCCTACAAGTGGTATCTTAACGGAGTTGAAATTCCCGGAGCCATAACACCTACCATCAATCCTGATTTATACGGATCTGGAATATATACCTGTTATATTACTAAAACCGGCTGTGAATCCAGAATGACTGCAGAGTACGACTATACAGCATGCCCGCCAATTTCTACAACAATCTATGATATTGGATCATGCAATACGAAAGCAATTACTCCTACATTTACAAGCTCAGGCCAGGCGGTAGTTCCGGCCAATACAAGCATTATTGTACAGCCAACTAATGGAACAGTGGCAATAAACCCTATAACAGGGCAAATTACTTATACCCCCAATGCAGGTATTACTACAGATATTACGGATACATTCACTTATTATATTCAGGGAAATGGAACTCCTGCAGCATTTGAATACTTTAAAATTGTAGTGAATACCCATGTTCTTCAGACCACTAATGACAGTCTGTTTTCTTGTGCTGCAGCCAACGGAAACGGAACTTTTAATCTGAAGACCGCCAATGTAACTCCGGATGCCAGCGCAACGGTAACTTACTTTACAAATGCTAATTTAACAGGACCAATAGCTACTCCCACTGCTTATTCAGGACCATCCGGAACTGTTTATGCCAATGTAACGTCTATTTATGGGTGTTCTAAAGTGTCTGCAATTACATTAACTATTTACCCTACCCCTAACATCAATACAAGTAACTTCAATGCTAATATTTGTGATGAAAATTTAGATGGAATAGTGAATGTTAATTTCAACAATGTAACACCACAAATTGTAGCTAATTCCGCCAACCTTACTGTAAAATATTACCTGAGCCAGGCAGATGCCAATGCAGGAAATAACAATACTCTTCCTGCCAACTGGACTTATACAGCCAGTACCATTGTATACGTAAGGGTAACTGCTAATGTGGGAGACTGCCCACCAGCCTTGGGGCAAATTAATTTTACCATTGGAAATAAAATCCCATTAATAACAGACAATGCAAAAACAGACCTCTGTGACAATGATCTTAATGGTTCAGAATCTGTAAACCTTAATGACTACAAGGCTTTATTTACAATAGATCCGGCAGTAGTTTTATCATTTTATGCTTCACTTGCCAATGCTCAGGCAGGAATCAACCCTATTGCTGCTTCACAAGTTGTTACATCTACGGGTGTATTTTATGTAAGATTCCAGAGCAGTACAGGATGTCCCAATTCCGGTGTATTAACAATTACGTTGAAGACTCCAAAAAAATCGAACACGCTTCATGATCAGATCATCTGTTCCAACGAAAAGATTCTATTGGATGCAGGGCCCGGGTTTTCTTCTTACTTATGGAGCAATGGAGCTACTACTCAAACTATTATTGGAAATGTGGGAAGCTATTATGTAGACCTGGGATTCAATGGATGTGTTTACCGTCAGCAGGTAAATGTAACAGCAGCACAATCTCCTACTATTACAAGAATAGAGGTTTCCGGTACTACGGCAACGGTTTATGTAACCGGAGGAACTCCTCCCTATAAGTATTCATTAAATGGTTTCGATTACCAGTCATCCAATGTTTTCACAGGATTATCAAGGGGTCTTCATACTGTATATGTATTGGGTTCAGATGGGTGTCGTCATATTACCAAGGAGTTTTTAGTGATCAATCTTATCAATACAATTACTCCTAATGGAGATGGCATCAATGATGTCCTTAATTATTCTGAATTAAGAATAAAACAAGACGTATCCATAGAAGTAGCAGATCGCTACGGAGCCTCTGTTTATAAGTCTTCGGATAAAAATTATATTTGGGACGGAAGATCAAATGGAAGAAACCTTCCTACGGGAACCTATTGGTATGTAATAAGATGGATTGAGCCAGATTCAAAATTACAAGTTTCACACTCAGGATGGCTTTTAATTAAAAATCGAGAGTAATTTCTAACATTTGTTTGTAATTTATTAAAGGTATTTGATTTTTTATTTTAATTTTGTAGAAATCCTAATTCCATACACATGAAAAGATTTCTACTCAGTTTGGTATTACTTTTTTTTACAATTAATACCCTCTTTGCGCAAAGGGATACTGAACATTGGATTGCACCTTATTACACAGCTCCCTCTGTAGGGGAATTTGAGAACAGGTTGTATCTATCCACAGATTCCACAACTCCCTTTCCCGTACAAGTATTTAATAACAATAACGTTCTTACAACGGTTACCATTAGTAAAGGAAACCCCCAGACTGTTGATGTAGATGCATCTATCATATCTGCCAGTGGGACTACTCAAGCTTTTAATGTTGGCAGCAAAGGGCTTTATCTAAAAGGAGAAAAGCCTTTTTACTGTAGTTTAAGATTAGCACAATCTGTACACGGTGAAATTATTACCAGTAAAGGAAAAGCCGGAATTGGTAAGCAGTTTTATGTGGCAGCCAGCCCTAATACAGACCTTAACAGTCTTTACAACTTTACAGCAGGAATTTTGGCTACTGAGAACAATACCACTGTAACAGTATCATGGAATACCCCGGGACTTGTATTCATTAACGGAACACCTCCCGGAAACACCCATACATTTGTTTTAAATAAAGGAGAATCTTTTATTTTTACAGGAAGTGGATCCAATGCAGCTAATAAGAACGGATTTATAGGTGCAAAGGTGGTTGCTGACAAACCGGTGACTCTTACGAACGGAAGTTGCAACGGTAACTTCTCAACACCTACAAGTGGCTCTGACCCTATTCTTGACCAGTCTGTTCCTGTGGATAGACTTGGAAGCACTTTTGCCATGGTAAAAACAAGATCCACAAATCCGTCACTTAACATGGAGGGTGGACTTATTATTGCTACTGAAGACAACACTGCAATTTACCTGAATGGCTCTTCAACGCCTATTGAAACTATTAACGCAGGAGGTTGGTACAGAATTAACGAAACCAGCTATGTAACACAACCTGGTGCCGGAAATCATTCTAACATGCTTATCTCAACATCCAAAAATGTGTATTTGTATCAGTTTATAGGAATAGATGGCAATGCAGCAACCAATGGATTTAACTATATCCCACCATTGAACTGTTTCTTACCAAGAAAAATTGATGAGATTGGTAAGATCAATGAAATGCCAGGAATTACCGATAATATTACATTAAAACTTAACATTCTAACTGAGGCCGGAGCTACCGTATTGGTAAACAGTAACCCTCCTAGCCCAGCGGAAGGACCCTATCCTCTTACAGGAAATACCCAGTGGGTAACTTATGCAATATCCGGAGTTGTTGACAACCTTACCATTACCTCTACAAAAGCTGTAACTGCTGGTATTAATGGAGGATACAGCTCTGCAGGATATGGAGGTTACTTTGCAGGATTCTCTTCAATTCCTGTCATTGCTAAAAAAACAGGAGACTGTGTTCCTGGACTTATTCTGGAAGTAGATGACGGATATGAAACTTACCAGTGGTTCAGAAACGGAGTGGCTATCCCAGGAGCAACATCTTACAGCTATACTCCTACGCAATCCGGAAATTATACGGTAAAAGTAACAATGGGAACATGTCCGCCTGTTACAACGCCTATTTATAAAGTACAAAACTGTTTAAAAATTACAAAACAAAACCTTGCAGTTTGTGCTACCAAAATAATTACACCTACTTTTACGTCTTCAACACAGACTCCTGTAGCAACTACAGTAAAGATTTTGACCCCTCCTACTAAAGGTACGGCAGTTGTAAATCCAAACGGAACAATTACCTATACACCAAATGCCAATTATGAGGGACCAGACAAAATCGTTTATACATTCTGTGGAGACTCTGTAGAGTTTACAGACTGTGAAGAGGTTACCTTGGAGCTTAATGTAATTCCTTTTGTTGTAAAAGATGACACTATTAAAGCTTGTTGGTATGATGTAGCACCTTATGCTTATTTTGACTTAACTAAGGCAAAAATTACAGATTACGGAGCTGCAATAAAGAAATACTACCGTTCATTAAATGACCTTAATGCAGGTATCAATGAAATAACTACACCTGACAACTTCCCTGCAACTGGTGGATTTGTATATGTAAAAGTATCTACTGCCGAAGGCTGTACCGCTATTTCAAAGATTGAACTTATTCCTCTTCCAATCAAGATGTCTCCGATCCTGGTAGATAGATATATTTGTATGGATGCTAAAATAGACTTAGATGCAGGACCTGGATATGACTCTTATCAGTGGAGCAATGGTGCTACTACTTCAGGAATCAGAAACGTTGGAGTTGGTGAATATTCTGTAATACTTAGTAAAAACGGATGTTTCCTTACACAAGTAGTAAGAGTGAAAAAAGCCGAAGATCCAGTAATTCAACAAATAGAAATCAACAATAACAGTGCAACAGTAATTGCAATAGGTGGTAAACCTCCTTATAAATTTGCTGTAGACGGTACTGCAAACTGGCAGGATTCTAACACTTTCACAGGATTAACCAGAGGCCAGCACACATTCTATGTAAAAGATGCCTACAACTGTACACCTGTTGCAACAGAAATTACAGTTCCAAATCTATTGAACGCCATTACTCCTAACGGAGATAATGTAAATGACTTCATTGATTACAGTGAACTTGCTTATAAAGACAACCTATCTTTTGTAGTGTATGACAGATATGGTAACATGATATTCACCGGAACTAAATTCAACAATTACAAGTGGGATGGAAAACATTTTGACAAGAGACTTGTAACCGGTACATACTGGTATCACGTTTCCTGGAATGAGGCTAATAAAGAAAAGACTCAGGTAAAATACACTGGCTGGATTTTAGTAAAAAACAGAGAATAACAAATTCAAAATACAACATTCAAAACCGCGATTTTAAAATCGCGGTTTTTTTATTACCTTTTCAACAATACAATACTTTTTATTATTAAATTTGTGATAAATACCCTTACTGAATGAAGAAAGTTCTATCTTTTTTATTTATATTCTACATTTTCACCTCTGCTTTTGCACAATTGGACCGAGAACATTGGTTTGCTCCAATGGTGGATAGATCAGGAGCACCCAGCCCCTACCAGAAAATTTATCTGTCTACCAGTAGAACGACCCCCTTTCCCGTGAATATTTATAACAATAATGTTCTCATCGGAACTGTAAATATCAGTAAAAACAATCCCCAGAAATTTGACGTTTTAAGGAATTATATTATTACCACACAACAGTCAGATGTATTTACCCCTACTACAAAAGGGCTATACCTAAAGGCTGAATTTCCTTTTTATGCCAACTTAAGATTTTCAGTACATAACCATGCAGAAATTATTACTTCCAAAGGAATTCCTTCCACCGGAAAAAATTTCTTCACCGCTTTTGCTCCTATTACCGTAAGCAATGGCATTCTAAACTTCATGACCAGTATTCTGGCAACAGAGGATAATACCATGGTTACCATTACTGGTTACAGCCCGCAGGTACAGTTTTCAAACGGAACTACAGGAGCAACGAATCCCACCATGACGATAGCCCTAAACAAAGGACAATCTTATATCATTGACGGGATTGGAGACATGACTGGAAATCTTGATGGATTTATCGGAGCCAAAATCACGTCAAACAAACCAGTGAATGTAACCAATGGAAACTTCAATGGCCAATACGCAGGAAATTTCTCCACAAGCTCTGATATCCTAATGGATCAGGCAGTACCGGTTGACCGTCTTGGTAATGAATTTGCCCTCGTGAAAGGCAACGGAACTATTGGCTCCAATATGGAAGGGGCCATCATTGTGGCCACCGAAGACAATACTCAAATTTATGTAAATAACGAACTGGTTCCTATTGCTACCCTCAACACCGGAAAATACTTTATTATTCCTGATACGAAATACATGCTTCAAGGTGGAGGACATTATAACTTATATATTAAAACTTCTAAAAACGCCTATGTCTACCAAATTTTATCGGGAGATTCTAATACAGGAAATGAAGTAGCTACCGGAGGTTTTAATTTTATTCCTGCCCTAAACTGTTATCTTCCCAAGCAAATCAATGAGCTGGGCTTTATTGATGAAAACTTTGTTCATTCTAATGGAAACCCTCTGGGAATTCTTAATATTCCTACAAAGCTGAATCTTATTACAGAAAGAGGAGCCACGGTTACTGTAAATGGTGTAAATCCACCAGCCTCAACCGGCCCCTACAATATGACAGGAACCAACAATTGGGTTACTTATGGAATTCCTAATACGACGGGAACAATAACCATAGTTTCCAACAAAGCAATCACTGCGGGTATTACTGCAGGCAGTGATGCAGTAGGCTATGGAGGATTCTTTGCAGGCTTCCCTACACAGCCAGTTATTATAAAATCAGGAGGAAATTGTGTTCCGGGAATTGTACTTACTGTAGATCCCATCATTTATGATACCTATCAATGGTACAGAAACGGCAATCCTGTTTCTGGTGCTACAGGTTCTTCAATTACTCCCACACAATCTGGATATTACATCTGTTCCGTAACTATGGGCAGCTGTGCCCCATTAGTTACCGAGCAGTTAAAAGTACTGAACTGTACCAAACTTACAGCCGCCTCCTATGACGTGTGTACCACCCAGACCATACCTCCTGCATTCAGTAATTCCCCACAAACTCCAGTACCTGCCACTGTTGCTATTACAACTCCACCCACGCTTGGCACAGCAGTTATAAATCCTACTACAGGAATCATCACCTATACAGTTAATACTCCTGGTACCGCCGGAACAGATACATTCACGTATACCTTCTGTGGCAATGATCCTGACTTCCCGGATTGTGAAACCGTGACAGTAACCATCAATATCAAAGCTATTACCGTTACCAATGTAACCATGAAAGCCTGTGACATCAATGGACAGGGAACATTCAATCTGAC
Source organism: Chryseobacterium aurantiacum (assembly GCF_003020585.1). Classification (GTDB taxonomy): domain Bacteria; phylum Bacteroidota; class Bacteroidia; order Flavobacteriales; family Weeksellaceae; genus Chryseobacterium; species Chryseobacterium aurantiacum. Next base: position 60,065 of record NZ_PXUE01000001.1, on the reverse strand, counting down.
GACAGCCAATGTAACGGCAAATACCCCTGTAAATATCACCTATTACCCTACACTGCTAGATGCTCAAACGGAAAATCCTGCTGCATTGATTACAACAGCCAATTCCTATACCGCACCCAACGGAACCATCGTATATGCCGTAGTAAAAAATAGTCTGGGATGTAAAAGTATCGCGCAGATAACTCTTTCTCTTTACAACAAGGCCATAGTTGTGGATAACTACAATGGTACTTTCTGTGATGACAATATGGATGGAACAGTCAATATTATACTATCCAACATCACGGGTATTGTTCTTAATAACCCGACGTATTTTACAGTAAGATATTATGCAAACTTAGCTGATGCCAATGCAGGAAATGCCAACACACTTCCCAATATCTGGAGCTATACAGCTACAACAACCATTTACATCAGAGTAGATTCTCCTGATGGCTGCGCCTCAGTAATTAAACCTTTACAGTTCAGTATCGGAGCAAGGATACCATTATCCAGCAGATCTGTTACCGATACTGTGTGTGATGACGATCTGGATGGAGTAAAATCCGTAAATCTCGCTCAGTTCATTCCTATGTTCACAACCGATCCTACTGTAACGTATACATTTCATGGAAGCTTGTCGGATGCTCAAAATGACATCAACCCAATTGCTGCAACAATCAATATTACAGCTCCCCAGACTTTTTATATTCGTTTTGAAAAAAATGGAGTCTGTCCGGAAGTCGCTTCTATTAAAATTACCATTAAGATCCCAAAAAAATCAAATATACTGATAGACCAAACCATTTGTCCAAAAGCAACTACAACACTGGATGCCGGCCCTGGATTTGAAAAATACCTATGGAGTACCGGTGCAACTACCCACTCAATCACCAACGTTCCTGCAGGAAGCTATTGGGTAGAGCTTACTTTCAATGGATGTGTTTATAAACAACTTGTAAACGTTACAGAATATCAGCTTCCTCAAATTACTTCAATTGAAATTGATGGAACTACAGTAAAAGTTGGAGTAACCGGAGGTACACCTCCTTATCAATATTCACTGGATGGCGTTGTGTGGCAAAACTCAAATGTCTTTTATGATGTACCAAGAGGAGCACACTATGTTATGGTAAGAGACTCTAAGGTATGTGGTGAAGTTAAAAAGGAATTTGCCATTATTAATCTTATCAATACCATTACACCCAATGGTGACGGCCGCAATGAGGGCATTGATTATTCTGCTCTAATGGCCAATGATAATCTTGTATTCCGCATCTTTGACCGATATGGAGCCGAAATCTTCAGAGGAACTCCAGAAAACAGATATACCTGGGATGGAAGAATCGGGGGCAGATATGTTCCTACTGCTACTTATTGGTATTTTATCACCTGGACAGAATATGGGTCTTCAGTTTCCATAAAATATTCAAGCTGGCTGTTGGTAAAACACAGGTAAAAGATCAGAGGCTGAAAGAAAGCAAATCACCAAAACTTTCTTTCAGCCTCTTGCTTTTTAGGCCTTCATTTGAATTAAAACGAGGTTTATAACACTCATTAACAATTTAATCCTAAAGTTTAATATAACTTTAACCACTATTCTTTATCTAATGAGACACAAATTGCTGTATTTCTATGTAATTTTGCCAATTATATGAAGAAACTGTTTACTCTGTTGTTATTGGTTTTTCTGGCAAAAATCAATGCTCAAATGTATTCCGGAGAAGTATTTCTAAGGGATAACTCTATCTTGTATCTTAACCAGGTATATGTTACCAATCTGAACACACAAAAGACTGTTCTTACGGACTATAATGGTAATTTTAATGTTCCCGCAAATCCGGGTGATGTTATCCGTTTTACCTCTATTGTTACCGAAAGAAAAGACATCAAGATGACTCCGCAATTGCTGGGTCAGAAAAATCTTGTAGAACTAAAGATTGCGTATTATGAGATTCAGGAAATTGTACTCAACAGATTCAAGCCTACAGGAAATCTTCGATATGATGTAAATTCATTGAGGAAAGAAGACAAAGGATTAGCTATTAAGAAAGTAATTGGTCTTCCAGAACCTAAAGGTGACGGGACTCCTCCTGAGCTTCCGGTTGCCGGGTTAAGAGATGGTGGGCTTACTTTAAGCCTTGGAAGCATCTATGATATGCTGTCTGGGGAAAGAAAGAAAAAACAACGTTATCAGGCCTATGAAAAGATGAATAGTTCTGTTACCCAGATAAAGAATTATTTAGGTAAAGAATATTTCACCAGATTTAAAATTCCTGAAAACCTGATTGACAACTTCCTTCAGTTTGTTTATACGTCAGAAAATATACAGCCTTACGTATTGGCCGGAAACTTCGAAGCCATAAAAATCCCTATTGAGAAATATGTGCCTATCTACCAAAAAAGATTAAGAAACTCTCATCTTCAGGAGGTAGTTGCCAAGTAAAATCTGATCTGAAAAAGAAACCAAAATTTCATATAAACCATAATCCATGTATCATTTACATGGATTATTTTTTTATCATTTATACAGGCTATTCAAAATTTATCAAATACTTCTGTTTAATATTCAAAAATATGCGTAATTTTATGTCACATACAAGTGTTTAAAATAAAAAAAATACTATTACGTTATCATATAAACTATTTAACCTAAACGCAAATTAAGAGAAAGTACATCATTTTTAACTAAAAACTCATTAATGAAAAAAATACTTTTACTTATTAGCTCAGTCTTGTTTTTCAGTCTGTCTGCCCAAAAAAGAGGGAAAGACTACAGCGATGTTATAAAAAGCAATAACATCTATGAAATTAATGCTTTCTTAAGAGACGCTCATCCTGATGATCCAAGACGATCTGTACTGAAACCAAGGGTTATGGAACTGATGAAAGAATACATCAAAAACGCACACCCTGACGATCAGAAAGTAAAAGATATGCAGGAAATGCTTGCCCTGTTAAGAAGAAGACCTTCTACGAAGATTACTTTTGATGAGATGAACGCCAAAATCAAGGAGAAACAAATCGCAAAGTATAAGGCGGAACTGGCATCAAAGCAACCTACAGCCGTTTACACCCCAAGCACCACGCAAAATACATTTGTTGTAAATACAGCCTCCAACACAGCCATACCCAATGCAGAAGCTGAAGAATTCAATATGCTGATGAAAATCTCTCCTGTGGAACACCAAAACAAGACTGTAAAAATCCTTAATTCCCTTTTTGATAATGATCCTAATGCTAAGGAATGCATTATTCTTATTCAAAATAATTCTGACTGTAATATCATTGTGAGAATGGAAGGGGTAGGAACCACCAAGTATAGACTTGCTATTCCAGCGCATGCTGACAACTCAATAGTGATAGAAAAAGGACAGTATCTTTTCACAAGCTTAGTCTGCGGAGCGCAGTATGCCTCACAAAAAACCATTCAAAAACCAATTATGGTAGCCCTCGGAAGCACAAAGGCAAAGTAACCAAACGAATATAGTGTATTCTCCATAGGTCTTTTAGTTCTAAAAGGTCTATAATCTATGCAATTTTTACTATTTTTGCAGTCATTTTATAAATCTCAATGGGCAAGAATAAATTAGCAAGATTTGCTGAAAACAAAATATTACCAAATGTTATCCAACCAACAAGAGAAGATGCTTTAAATGGCTTTGATCTTAAAGGAAAATGGAGAGAAAACTTCTTTAAAAATGACAACCCTATCGTTTTGGAACTAGGTTGTGGAAAGGGAGAATACTCTGTAGGACTTGCAAGAACATTTCCTGAAAAAAACTTTATCGGAATTGACATTAAGGGCGCGAGATTTTGGTTTGGAGCTAAAGAAGCTGTGGAAAACAATATGAATAATGTTGCTTTTTTAAGATCGCAAATTGAACTTGTAGATCATTTCTTTGCCGAGAATGAAGTAGATGAAATCTGGATCACTTTCCCGGATCCACAGATCAAATATAAAAGAACAAAACACAGATTAACTCACCCTGACTTTTTAAACCGATATAAAAAATTCCTTAAGCCGGGTGGTATCATCCATTTGAAAACAGATTCAGAGTTTCTTCACGGATATACTTTAGGATACCTACAAGGTGCAGGATATGAAATCATCTCTGCTCACCATGACATTTATGGAGCTCCGGAATATGATCCTGATACAGAACATTTGAGAGACATCAAAACGTATTATGAAGAACTATTTTCGGCTAAAGGTAAAACTATCACTTATATAAAATTCCGAATAAGCTAATGAAATAAAACAACACTTGATGAAAAAAAAAATTTTAACGATTTTATTTTTCACTTTCCTTACCCCAGTCTTTACCAATGCACAAAAAAGCAGTAGAGACATCCTAAAAAGCACAAATATCAAGGAAATTGAAGAATATCTAAAGAACGCACACCCTGACGATCCGAAAAAGAGTGTGCTGAAACCGAAGCTCATTGCCCTGAAAAACTCTCAGTGGACCCAAGGAGCACTTACCGCCAAACCGATGGAAGCAAGGCCTGTATTGGCTGATATTCCCAAAAATGCAATGAAAGATCCCAATTCAAAAGAGGCGGAGGAATTTCGACGATTAATTGCGGAAACATCTACCGAACATAAGGAGAAAACAGAAAAACTCCTGAATGCAATGCTCAATGAGGATATTACCAAAAAAGAAGTTATCCTTTTATTTAAAAATAACTCAGACTGCAATATTGTTCTTAGGATAGAAGGAAAAGATTATTACAATCTTGCCGTTCCTGCTCATGGAGAAAACTTCATTGTGATCAACAAAGGCTCCTATACCCTCAACAGTAACGTGTGTGATATGAAGTACTTTTCCCAGAAAGAGGTAAAAAAAAGTATCTTTGTAACCATTGATAATCCGAAACAGCCAGTAGCTGAACAAAAGCCTGCTGCTCCACCGGAAAAACCCTTAAAAAAGAAAAGAAAAAAATAGAATAGGTATGAAAAAGCTATTAGCTCTCACAGGAATCTCATTAATTCTTACAAGTTGTAGTGCCAACTATGGTGGCTACCCTATAAGAAATCCCTACCCTACCAATAACTCTGGTGGAAGTGCGGCTAATACAGCAAGAGAATATAACGAGCTTATTAAAACCTATAAACCAGAAACAGCAGAGGTACTCAGCGATCTTCTAAATGATGATGATCCCGGCAACCTCAGAACCTCCATTTCAGTAGAGAATAAATCTTCTTGTAATATGGTCCTTACGGTAAGCGGAAACGGCTTTTTTAAGAAGATTCCCATAGGAGCCGGAAAGATAGGCTACACCATGGTTCCTAAAAATCAAAACTACCGACTTTCAGGAATGGTTTGCAACTCGTCCTATCAATCGACAAAGTACATAACAAGTTCCTATTCTATAACGCTTAGAAACTAACATAAGGCCACAGAATTCTGTGGCTTTTCTTTTATATTCTTATTTTAATAGACTAACCTAATATTTAAACATCTATAAAAGCAAAAAAACGCTGAACCTAAGTTCAGCGTTTTTCCTATATTAAAGAAAATCTTTAATTATTCTGCATCGAAATCAGCATCTGTATCAGCAGACACTTTTTCTCCTTCTTCTTTAGATTTTTCTTTATCAGCTTTTCTTTGAGACTGACCTTCTTTGATAGAATCAGAAACAATGCTCAAGATCATATCGATAGATTTAGAAGCATCATCGTTTCCTGGGATAACGAAGTCAACTTTTCTAGGGTCAGAGTTTGTATCAACGATACCGAAAACTGGAATACCTAATTTCTTAGCTTCAGTTACCGCGATGTGTTCTCTTAAGATATCAACTACAAAGATTGCAGAAGGAAGTCTAACCATGTCAGAGATAGAACCTAAGTTTTTCTCTAAGTTAGCTCTTTGTCTGTCAACTTGTAATCTTTCTTTTTTAGATAAAGTTTCGAACGTACCGTCTTTTTTCATTTTGTCGATAGAGTTCATCTTCTTTACCGCCTTTCTGATAGTAACGAAGTTCGTTAACATACCTCCTGGCCATCTTTCTGTAATATAAGGCATATTAAGTTCAGAAGCGTGTTTTGCAACAACTTCTTTCGCTTGCTTTTTAGTAGCTACGAAAAGAACTTTTTTACCTGCAGAAGTTAATTTTTCTAAAGCGCTGCACGCCTCATCTAATTTAACTGCTGTTTTATGTAAGTCTACAATGTGAATACCGTTTTTCTCCATAAAAATGTATGGAGCCATATTTGGATTCCACTTTCTAGTCATGTGACCGAAGTGTACGCCAGCCTCTAAAAGGTCTTTTACATTTGCTTTTGCCATGTTTTCTGTTTTTGTTAGTTTACTTTCCGTCTTTTAAACAATCAACAACTTCTTTAGATGGGAGAAGCGTTTGGATGCTAAACGTAACGGGCAATTTTTTTGTTTAGATAAATAGATTTTAGATAAAAGACAACAAATTGAATAAATTCTGAAATCTGAAATCTTGAATCTGAAGTCTGAAAATTAACGTTTTGAGAATTGGAATCTCTTTCTTGCTTTTTTCTGACCTGGCTTCTTTCTTTCCACCATTCTTGCGTCTCTTGTAAGTAAACCAGCTGGCTTTAATGCTAATCTGAACTCAGCGTTGATTTCGCATAAAGCTCTAGAAATACCTAATCTGATAGCCTCTGCTTGACCTGTATTTCCACCACCGAAAACATTTACGGTAACGTCGTACTGACCAACAGTCTCAGAAAGGATAAACGGTTGGTTTAATTTATAAACCATCACGTCTGTAGAGAAATAAGTTGCAGCATCTTTACCGTTTACTGTAATAACACCAGAACCTGGTTTTACATAAACTCTAGCTACAGAAGTTTTTCTTCTTCCGATTTTGTGAACTATAGACATAATTAATTATTTAAATTCGTTAACATTAATTGTTTTAGGCTGTTGAGCTTCATGTTTGTGCTCAGTTCCTTCATATAAATAAAGGTTCTTAAGGATGGCAGAACCTAATCTGTTTTTAGGTAACATACCTTTTACAGACTTTTCTAATACCTTTAAAGAATCTTTCTTTTGAAGTTCAGCCGCAGTCATAGACTTCTGTCCACCAGGGTATCCTGTATGCCAGATATAAGTCTTATCAGCCCACTTGTTTCCGGAAAGCGTAATTTTCCCAGCATTCAAAACGATTACGTTATCACCACAATCTACGTGAGGTGTAAAGTTCGTTTTGTGCTTACCTCTCAAAATCTTTGCAACCGTAGAAGCTAGTCTTCCTAACGGCTGTCCTTCAGCGTCTACCACAACCCATTCTTTATTAGCAGTAGCTTTGTTCGCTGAAACAGTTTTGTAACTTAATGTATTCACACGTTTTAGTTAAAGATTAAACATAATTTACCCCTAAAAGGGTGTGCAAAGGTACAAATAATTTTCGTAACCCAAAAACATATTTCATTTAATCTATATAATATCTGCTATTCAACTCTATAGCAATAGATTTTAACACTATTTATACTTTTGGCATAAAACTTGTAAAATGTTGTTGCGATGAAAAAAACGTTTAGAAGATTCTAAAAACACAACTGATAAAGTAAGAGTTTGGTCCCTCAACTCTTTCTTTATTAACTTTCCTTTAAAGATTTCCGCAAAAGCTTACTGATCCCATTATTTTATCACTGAAATAATTATATTTGCCTCACAAACTTTTACTCATGAGCCACGGAAAGATCAGAGAAGATAAAACCTGCCTGAACTGCGGGCATCAAGTTGAAGAACGTTTCTGCCCCCATTGCGGACAGGAAAATACTGAAAGACGCCAACCGTTTTATTTTCTTTTTACCCACTTTATTGAAGACTTCACCCATTATGATGGGCAATTCTGGGGTACGGTAAAAAATCTACTATTTAAACCCGGAAAACTTACAAACACTTATCTGGAGGGTAAGAGACAGGTATTTGTTCCCCCTGTAAAGCTCTATATATTTGTCAGTTTCATTACTTTCTTTGTGTTTGCCCTTTTTCCTATGGTGAATTTTAATTTTAATGAAGAGAAAGACCACAAAGATTCGGAAAAGACAGGTGTTATTTCCAAAATACAATCTCTGGAAGCTCAAAAAATACTGGACAGCATACAGGCTAAAAAAAACCTGACAGCAGAGGATTCAATGACTATTAAAGGTTTAAACGCACTTCCGGACTCCGCTAAAATAGAGGATGTTAAAGAAATATTGAACCTGAATAAGACAATAGATCCTGATGTGGAGTATGGACAATACAGAACGAGGAAATCCTATGACTCGGCTCTGGCTAAAAAACCTTCAATTTTTGATGTTATTCAAAAACCAGTGGCTCATAAATTCTTTGAGCTTAAAGAGAAAGGAGTAACTAAAAAAGAAATTGTTGTTAATATGATACAAAAGTCATTTCACAACCTACCCAAAGCCCTTTTCATCTATCTTCCGCTCTTTGCATTCTTTTTATGGGTTTTTCATAGCAAGAAAAAATGGTGGTATTTTGACCACGGGATCTTTACCCTGCATTATTTCTCGTTTCTTTTATTAACAATCCTGCTTATATTCTTACTCACCAAATTGATAGGTCTAGTAGACTTTTGGCTGGCTAATACTATTTTATATATTCTGGTGATGGCCTTATCAATATATAGTGTTGGATATTTCTTTATTGCTCACCGTAGGGTTTATCATGCACATGGCCTCGTAAGCTTTATTATTGGAGCCATATTATTTACCCTTAATTTATTTGCATTTACGTTTTTAGTTGTCGGTCTTGCTATAATTAGCTTTCTGATGATTCACTAAATAAAAAAACTGAGGCTGTCTATTTTGACAGCCTCAGTTTTTATTTTCTTAATGACTTGCTACCCCTGAAGCTAGCAAATAAATAATACGCTACAAAAACCGTAGAAAACTTTAGGATGGAAGGAATCGCTAATTCTAATTTAAAAATCAGGGTTCCCACCAGAACAAGAATTCCCATGGCTACAAATGATAAGCCTAGTTTTTGAGGTAAAGTAAAGTTGGGCGTATCCAAATAATAAGCAATTCCCCATGCAGTTCCAAAGGCAAAGGCATAATAAATATCCAATGCGATGTTCTCTGAACTTAAAAAGAAATAATTGATAAGGAAGCTTATTACCGTTCCCAATGCGAAGTACATCAAAGCTTTTTGCATGTCTGTAAAATATTTTGCAAAAGTAGAGAATTTAATTTGAGAATCTAAAGCCGAATCCATTTGAAAATGAAATCCCTGTAACTCATTTTAACTCTGCAACTCCCGATCTTTCAAACTTTTAAACACTTCAACCCAAAAAAGGGGACATTTAATTAAATAGCCTTAACCAAAATAGTGATAATCAATACTATAAAATCAAACACAGGGTTCTTTTTTTATTATTATATTTGGAAACTTAGAAACTTTCTAGAATTTTTATGGAAACCCAAAAATATACTCCAACCAACAAGGTAAGAATCGTAACTGCTGCCTCATTATTTGACGGGCATGATGCTGCGATCAATATTATGCGTCGTGTCATTCAGGGAACTGGATGTGAAGTTATTCACCTAGGACATGACAAATCTGCAGAGGAAGTTGTAAATACAGCGATCCAGGAAGATGCCAATGCTATTGCATTAACCTCCTATCAAGGTGGTCACAATGAATATTTTAAATATATCTATGACCTTTTAAGAGAAAAAAACTCTCCACAAATTAAAATTTTTGGCGGCGGCGGCGGTGTAATCCTACCCGAAGAAATCGAAGATATTATGTCTTACGGAATCGACAGGATTTATTCTCCGGACGACGGTCGTGAACTTGGTTTACAGGGAATGATCGATGATTTGGTGAAAAGATCAGATTTCGCAACAGGAAAAGAAGTAACTGCGGAAGATTTAGACTCAATTAGCTTTGAAAACTCTACGAGTATTGCTAAAATTATTTCTGCCGTTGAAAACTTTTCAGAAGATAAACCTGAACTAGTAAAAGCCATTGACGAAAAATCAAAGGATTTAAATATTCCAATTATTGGTATCACCGGAACGGGTGGTGCAGGAAAATCTTCTTTGACGGATGAACTGGTAAGACGTTTCCTTCGTTCAAATCCTGGTAAAAAAATTGCCATTATTTCCATTGACCCTTCGAAAAAGAAAACCGGAGGAGCATTATTGGGAGACAGAATCCGTATGAACGCAATCAATGATTCCAGAGTTTATATGCGTTCTATGGCTACGAGAGAAAACAATGTTTCCGTTTCTCCATTTATCCATTCAGCTTTAAATGTTTTGAAACTTGCTCATCCTGATGTAATTATTCTTGAAACTTCAGGTATCGGACAATCGGGTTCGGAGGTTTCAGATTTTGCTGATGTTTCAATGTATGTGATGACTCCTGAATATGGAGCTTCTACGCAGTTGGAAAAAATCGACATGTTAGATTATGCAGATTTAGTTGCCTTAAATAAATCTGATAAAAGAGGTGCTTTGGATGCGCTTCAGGCAGTAAGAAAACAGTTCCAGAGAAACCACTTATTGTGGGAAAGTCCATTGGATGACATGCCGGTTTATGCCACAAAAGCGTCTCAGTTCAATGATCACGGAACAACAGAATTATACAACAGATTGGTTGAAAAAGTTAATGAGAAGTACTCGGATTTGAACTTACAAGGTTTTGTTGAACAGGAAATCACAGATGAAGTAACCATTATCCCTCCAAAAAGAGTTCGTTACCTTTCTGAGATTGTTGAAAACAACAGACAATACGATGCTAATATTGAAAAACAGGCAGAATTAGCCAGAAAAATGTATCACATTGAAGGAGTGAGAAGTTTTCTTTCTAATGAAACTTTAGATGCTGAATATCAAAAGGCTGAAAAAGATCTTCAACAGGAAAATATCGACTTCCTAAAAACTTGGGATGATACGAAAAAAGCTTTCCATGCTGAGTTTTACTCCTATTTTGTAAGAGGAAAAGAAATCAAGGTTGAAACCTCAACAGAATCTTTATCTCACTTAAGAATTCCAAAAATTGCTTTACCTAAATATACCGATTGGGGTGATTTGATTAAATGGAAAGGCCAGGAAAATCTTCCTGGAGGATTCCCTTATACTGCAGGAATTTACCCTTTCAAAAGAACGGGTGAAGATCCTACAAGAATGTTTGCAGGAGAAGGAGGACCAGAAAGAACAAACAGAAGATTCCATTACGTTTCTGCAGAAATGGATGCAAAACGTTTGTCTACAGCATTTGACTCTGTAACTTTATATGGTCAAGACCCTGCTTTACCACCGGATATTTATGGTAAAATTGGAAATGCAGGAGTTTCTATTGCGACTTTAGATGATGCTAAAAAATTGTATTCCGGATTTGATTTGGTGAATGCAATGACTTCAGTTTCTATGACCATCAACGGGCCTGCACCCATGTTGCTAGCTTTCTTTATGAATGCAGCCATTGACCAGAACGTTGAAAAATATATTGCTGAACACAAGCTTGAAGCCAATGTTGAGAAAGCCTTAAAAGCAAAATTCGATGACAAAGGCTTAGAAAGACCAAAATATAACGGCGAATTGCCTCCATCAAATAACGGATTAGGTCTAAAATTGTTGGGCTTAACGGGAGATGAAGTAATTCCGGCTGAAGCTTATGCTGAAATTAAAGCCAAAACAATTGCAACAGTTCGTGGAACGGTTCAGGCAGATATTTTAAAGGAAGATCAGGCTCAGAATACCTGTATCTTCTCTACAGAATTCGCATTAAGATTGATGGGTGATGTTCAGGAATATTTCATCACAGAAAAAGTGAGAAACTTCTATTCGGTTTCTATTTCAGGATACCACATTGCGGAAGCAGGTGCTAATCCGGTTTCTCAGCTGGCATTTACGTTGGCGAATGGTTTCACTTATGTGGAATATTATTTGTCAAGAGGAATGAACATTAATGATTTCGCTCCTAACCTATCTTTCTTCTTCTCGAATGGTATTGACCCTGAATACTCAGTAATCGGACGTGTAGCAAGAAGAATCTGGGCAAAAGCAATGAAACTGAAATATGGTGCTGACGAAAGAAGCCAGATGTTGAAATACCACATCCAAACTTCGGGACGTTCTCTTCACGCTCAGGAAATTGATTTTAATGATATCAGAACAACGCTTCAGGCCCTTTATGCTATTTATGACAACTGTAACTCTTTGCATACAAATGCATATGACGAGGCGATTACAACTCCTACAGAACAATCTGTAAGAAGAGCAATGGCGATTCAGCTGATCATCAACAAAGAATTAGGATTAGCGAAAAATGAAAATCCGCTTCAAGGATCATTTATCATTGAAGAGTTGACAGATTTAGTGGAAGAAGCTGTGTATGCAGAATTTGACAGAATTACAGAAAGAGGAGGTGTTCTTGGTGCAATGGAGACGATGTATCAACGTTCAAAAATTCAGGAAGAATCTATGCATTACGAATGGTTGAAACACACTGGAGAATATCCAATTATCGGGGTAAATACTTTCCTTGGTAAAGATGGTTCACCAACGGTTCGTCCGGGAGAAGTTATCCGTTCAACTGAGGAAGAAAAACAGGTTCAGATTGAAACTCTTCATAATTTCCAAAGATCAAATGAAGACAAGTCAGAAGCTGCCTTAAAAACATTACAACACGCTGCCATCAATCAACAGAATTTATTTAATGTAATGATGGATGCCGTGAAATATTGTTCTCTGGGACAGATCACCAATGCTTTGTTCGAAGTAGGTGGAAAATATAGAAGAAACATGTAGAATATAAAAAAACTAACAATGAAAACTCTCTTTAAAATTATTTGTTGCCTTGTTTTATTTTCATGTAGTGGATCAGATGATGACACTTCATCAGACAACAAACCAACTGAACCGCCAGTGGAAGGATATTTCCAGGCAAAAATTGAAGGTGTAGACAAAAAAGTCGAAAATAAAGGAACTACCCATTATGTAGAATGGAGAAAATCAAAAGATTCGCATAACCGCGATTATTATGGGATTTTCATATATGCTTATGACCAGGGATTTTATTTAGATTCTAAAATTTATACAGACAATATTGAAGTGGGTAAGGAATATGTTTATGTACATACCGATCTCCCCGCCTCCATGAATATGGATTTCAACTATTCTGAGACTTGTGTGGCTCCAAACTGTTCATCCTATTGGGGATGTACCAATAGTTTCTATGGGAAACCGACCGGAAAAATTACCATTACTTCATTTGATGGAAAAAAGATGTCCGGTAAAATAGAAACAAAGGTGAATCATCAATATTATGGGGTAACGGCTAATCAGACAAGAACCATTAGTGGTGGTGTATTTGTGAATGCAGAAAAAGCGACAGGAAGTTTATAATTTAGATCGTCCAGCAGTTTTTACTGAAAACATTATATCCACACCCTATTTTTGAATTATTTTCAGAAAATATAAAAGCCTCAAGGAATTTCTTTGAGGTTTTTTTGTATTTTTATTCTTCAACGTATAATCATGAAAGAAAAATTTCAAATTTCGAGTCCCTGCAGTCAGGACTGGGAGAACATGGAGCAGGTTTCAGATGGCAAATTCTGTGATGAATGCAAAAAAAAGGTATGGGATTTCGATCATCTTCCTGAAACAGAAATTGATGCAGTTTTAGAAAGCAACACCTCTATTTGTGTGAAAAAAACATATTTAAAACCTACTTTTTCAAGTGTATTTTTGGCCTTAACACTCACCTCTTCAATCTATGTGAATGCACAAACTGAAAATAATAAGTCTACCACTGAAAATGTATATCAAAAAGAGATTACAATAAAAGGAAAGCTGGTTTCTTCAAGAAATGCAAAGTTAGCAGCAGGAGAAATATCATTAGTGACATTGGATAGGCTGTACAGTGCAAAAGCCGATGAAAACGGAAATTTCACTTTATCTTTTCCGGAAAAAGTATTAACTGAACACAACATCGTAAGAATTGATTATACGACTATAGATTCAAACAATAAAGAAGTTACTGATTTTAAATCTTCCATCCTTAAAACCAATGAGTTATTGGGTAAACAAAACTTTGAGATTGAAAGAGAGTATATAACCATAGGAGCTGTTTACATATCCGATCATCAACCTCCTGATTATTATTTTCTGGATGGAAAAAAAGTAGGAAAAAGAAAATTTGAAAAAATAAAAGCTGAGCATCCTGAATATAAGTATTTAGCATTCTATGATGAAGTAATTGTTAAGAAGCTGTCTAAAAAAAGCTTTATAGAAAACCTTTATTTACTTTATTCTAAGTAAAAGCCTATAAATCCATGAAAATGATCAGGGATTTTTTATTTTCGCAGAACAATTATTCTCATGAAGCCAAAAGCCTTATTCAACTGGAGCAGCGGGAAAGATTCTACGCTTGCCCTTTACAAAATATTACAAGAAGATCAGTATGAGGTCTCTACTCTATTGACAAGCATTAATAAGGAGTTTCAAAGAATTTCCATGCATGGGGTACATGTTTCCCTTTTGGAAAAACAAGCTGAAAGTTTAGGGATTCCTTTAATTAAAATGGAACTTCCCAAGGAACCTTCTATGGAGGAATATCAGCAAATCATGAGTAAAACGATGTCTGAAATACAAGCTCAGGGCATCACCTACTCTATTTTTGGAGATATTTTCCTGGAAGACCTTCGTAAATATCGTGAGAATCAACTAAAAGCCATTGGAATGCAAGCTGTATTTCCTCTTTGGAAAAAAGATACTTTAAATCTTATCCACGAGTTTCTGAATCTTGGTTTTAAAACCATTGTAACCTGTGTAAACGGAAACTATCTGGACAAAACCTTTGCAGGACGTATTATTGACCAACAATTTATAGATGATTTGCCCGATAATGTAGACCCTTGTGGAGAAAATGGAGAGTTTCATACTTTCACGTTTGATGGCCCTATTTTCAAGAATCCTATTGATTTTGAAATTGGAGAAATTGTCAAGAAAACCTACCCCAAGCCTAAAGCCAATCCCGAAGATCAGGATGAAGAGTATCTTTTTTGGTTTTGTGATCTGGTATTAAAGTAAGCCCGAAAATTTCTTAACGGGCTTTTCAATATTATTTTAATGTGGTAATTATATCATTCATTAGATCAAATACCAGGCGAATATCATTTTCATTGGTTTGCCAGTTTACAAAAGCCGCCCGAATTCCTTTATGTTGGTTATAAAAGGTTGGAGTCATAAAAACCTTTCCTATTTTGTTAAGCAATTCCAGAAAATGAGCAACCTCATCCTGCTTGTTATCATCTTTTAAGGTAAAGCAAACGGTATTAAGCCTCACAGGAGCCAATAATTTAAAATCATTACTCTTTTCCACAAATTGCCCGAACTGTTTTGCAAGAGATACATTATTCTCTACGATATCCTGATATCCCTCCTTTCCATAAGCCATAATGGAAAACCATGCTGGCAGGGCCTTTAACCTCCTTGAATTCTCAGGAAGAAAATTTAAATAACTGAAGCTCTCCAACGGATCTCCAAGATAAGGAGCATTAGAATTTTGAAAAGTCTCTATCTGTAAAATTTTATATTGATCCTTAATAAAGAAAACAGCACTTTCATAAGGTACATTAAGCCATTTATGACAATCTACTGTGATACTGTCTGCATATTCCCAACCTTCCACAAGGTGTTTATAATTTTCTGAACACGCGGCAAAACCTCCAAAAGCTGCATCAATATGCCACCAGAAGTTATATTTATCTTTTAATTTTTTTATTTCCACAAAATCATCGAAATCAACAGTATTTACCGTTCCTCCGCTTGAAATCAGGAGAAATGGTTCTCCATTAAGTCCCATAATCTGATCTTCTAAATCTGCGATGGAAATTGCCTCACGATCTTCTTGTGTTTTTATTCTGATCATATTATTACTTCCGATTCCTAGCAATGAAAGTGATTTTATGGAAGACGAATGTGGTGTCGCTGTCAGTACTCTCACCGGTTCGGAAAGACCATCTTTAGCAACATCTCTCCCTTGCTGTTTTCCCAACCATTGACGAGCCACCGCCATGCATGTAAAATTAGACAGAGTAGCCCCTGTTACAAAGCCTCCTAAAAAGTTATCTGGAAGCCCAAGAAGCTTCAACATTAATTGTATCGTTTCCAGTTCTATATTGGCAGAAATGTCCCCCTGTCCTTTTACAGATTGAGTATTCTGATCATAAATAGTTGCCAGCCAATCACCGGCAATGGAAGCGGGAGTAGTGCCTCCGGTAACAAATCCCCAATATCTGGGTCCTGATGATCCAACCATAATAGGTTCGAATCTTTCATTGAATATTTTTAGTGTTTCTTCAGTTCCATAACCAGACTTTGATAGTTCCGGCTCAGCAGGCTCAAAAGGTTTATTTATTGTTACAGGTCTGTCCGCAATAGAATTGAGGTATTCTGTACCCTGCTTCTTTATGGCATCCAAAATATGGTCAATTTGGGCAGCATCATTTTTTAAATGGTCATTCATTATTTTTCGGATTACAGATAATTTATTCAAATGTATTGAATACTCCTCAAAGAATTATTAAATACTTATTAAATGCCTCAAAAAGTCTTTGTTAGCACACATTTTGCATATTCCAATGCTCTTAAAAGTTTCAGTATCTTTAAGAATATCATTTTTAATTTTAAAAAATAAACACCCGTGATCAAAAATTTAGTATTCCTTTTGCCTTTCTGTTTTTTATTTTCCTGTAAAACTGAAACCCCTCTCCCTCCCATTGATAAAAAAGCAGTTATTGATTCCACCATCACCGCTTTTCAAAAGACCCTTTTAGAACAACAGATTGATTCTGTATTTAAAAAATATCAATTCAATGGCAGTGTTGCCGTTTTTAAGGACTCTCTACCATTGTACAGAAAGGAAAGCGGATATTCAGATTTTAAAAGGAAAATAAAAATTGACAGCAGTACTATTTTTGCCATTGGTTCTGTAAGTAAGCAGTTTACCGCTGTTTTGGTTCTTCTTCAGATGGAGCAGGGAAAATTGAATGTTACAGACAAGGTTTCAAAATATCTGAAGGAATTCCAGATTAAAGAGTATCAAAACATCACTATCCATCAGCTTCTGAACCATACTTCCGGATTGAACATGCTGGGTGGAAAACTGATGTTTAAAAGCGGGTCTGATTTCTATTATTCCAACGACGGCTTTAATGCACTAGGAAAAATTGTAGAAACAGTGTCCGGAAAATCATATGATGAAAATGCAGTGGAGCTTTTTAAAAAGGCGGGAATGAGCCATTCTTCTACGGACGAAATTTTTAAAGGAAATAATTTTGCCTCGGCCTATGTTGGCAATGCCGTCAGAGCTGAAGAAGTTCCGAACATGCCGAAAAGACTTGGTGGAAAAGAAATTGGAACTCCTGCCGGAGGGATACTTTCTACCATTCAGGATCTTCATACCTGGAATAATGCCCTTTATGGCGGAAAAATCCTTAAGCCTGAAACCCTCAATCAGTTTATGGCCAAAAGTGCAGAAAGACGACATGCTATCTTTGGAAAAATGGGCTATGCCTACGGAATCATGTTGAACATCGGCAAGCCCAATTCTTATTTTCACAGTGGGTATGTAAAGGGATCTCCGTCCCTAAATATCTATTATCCTGAAACGAAGACCTCTGTTATTATCCTTTCCAATATTGCGGATGAAGAAAAAGGCAAAGGCCTGGTCTTCAAACCCCATATAGAGGTGAAAAAGATCACGGATAATCTTGAAAACACACTAGTGCAGCTTAAATCAAAACACTAGTCTTCTTTGCGTTGTAATAAAGTAACTGAATTTTAACTGCAATAGCGTATAAGAAGAAAATCTTCATTATTCCGCTTCCTGCGTCCGTTACATTATTACCCCAAAACCATGCAACAGAAAAAAGGATAATACCAACGAAGGCATTCTTTAAAATTAAGGGATGAAAGCTAAGTCGTACATAATTGTATAGTCTCATTTTTCCAAATACAAGGTTATACCCCAGAAGTACTCCCATAATGCTTAATAATGAAATCTGAGAATACCTGAATACATTGGAATTGCTGTACATAAACACTGCAAGAAGCAATGAAAAAGCAACAGCAGAAAAGGTAATGGTCTTAAATCTTTTCTGAATCACTGATTTTTCAATTCTTGCGATCTTTCTGGATGATAGAAAATCTGCTTTCACCATATTTAATTCTTTCTTCCAGCTCATTTTTGCCTGTTGGAAAGCGTCCTGAAAACTGATGTTTTTCTCTTCCTGTTGTACTGAAATCTGTTCTATGAAATGATCTTTAATTTCAATAAACAATTCAGAATTTAAATTCTTAGATAAAAGATATCTTTCGATCTCCTTTTCCTGATTGATTGCCATCATAGTAAAATGAATTATTAGTTTAAATATTTATTGGATTGGTTAAATACAGCTTATTAGATACTGAATATTGTCTGCAGATTGATAAGATAACTTTTCATCTCACTTTCCTGTTCTGCCTGCTGCTTTTTCCCTTTTTCAGTCAGTAAATAGTATTTCCGGTCTCTACCGTTAATCTTTTGAATTTCCGAAGTGATCATTCCATCGGCCTCCAGTTTATGCAGTAGAGGATAAAGGGCTCCCTCCGTCATTTCAAGCTCTCCCTGAGTAAGCTCCTTGGCTCTCTGGGTAATCTGGTAACCATACATTTTAACTTCCCTGGAAAGTAATTTCAAAATGATATTCTGTAATGTTCCTTTATAAAGACTGTTCTTTTTCATGGAGTAATTTTAATATATTGCAAACATATGCATAATTTTCTTATGTATCAAAATTTATTTTAAAATTTTAAATTTACTTTATGAAAAAAATGTATTTCATTGCCATTTATCCACCTCAGGAAATTATTGAAGAAGTTAGGGTTTTTAAAAGAGATCTTGCGGTTTCATATAGCAATACCATGGCATTGAAGAATGATGCTCACATCACTCTTTTCCCTCCTTTTTCCAGAGAATTAGAATTGGAAAGTGATATTCATGTAGCTTTTCAAAAAATTAATACCAGTCTATCACCCTTTGAAATGGATTTAAATGGATTTGGTAGTTTCCCTAACCCAAAAAACCCTGTTATTTTTGTACATCCTGAAAATAATGTTCATTTAACTGAGCTTTACCATAGAGTAAATCAGCAGTTTAATTTTACAAAATATTCATTTAATCCACATATGACAGTAGGCTACAGAGATCTGACATGGGAAAACTATCTGAATGCATGGGAAGAATATAAGGAAAAAGAATATAAAACTAAATTCATAGTTGAGAAAATTTTACTGCTTCGTCATGATGGTAAATGGGTTCCTATTGCTGAAAAACACTTGACAGATTAGAAGGATGAATGGGTGGAAGAATCATCTTAGATTCTATAAAAACCCTTTAAATTCTTATTGAAGTGAAGTACTGAACTATTTTCAGTTTCTATTGTTATTTTATAAAGTCATATCTTTGAACCAATGATTTCAGAGAAGATAATTTTAGGTATTGACCCCGGCACCGCCATCATGGGATTTGGTCTTATTTCCGTTAAAAAAGGTAAAATGGAAATGATTTCTATTCACGAACTTATCCTAAAAAAATACCCCAATCACGAAACCAAGCTCAAATATATTTTTGAAAAAACACTGGCTCTTATTGATGAGTTTCATCCTGATGAAGTAGCACTGGAAGCTCCTTTCTTTGGAAAAAATGTACAGAGTATGCTAAAATTGGGACGTGCACAGGGAGTAGCCATGGCTGCCAGCCTATATAGAAATATTCCCATTACGGAATATTCTCCTAAGAAGATCAAAATGGCAATTACAGGAAATGGTAATGCGAGTAAGGAACAGGTCGCAGGAATGCTTCAAAATCTTCTTAATTTAAAAGAATTTCCCACCAAATATCTGGATGCTTCTGACGGGCTTGCTGTTGCCGTATGTCATCACTTCAATTCTGGGACTATTACAGATACAAAATCTTACTCAGGCTGGGAAAGCTTTTTAAAGCAGAATCCCAATAGATTAAAATAAAGAAAGCCCTTTTACAAGGGCTTTTTTACTTAGTTTTAGTTGTTCAAGAATTTCTTAGATTCTTTCTTATTTTTATCAGAGTAATTAATGATATATGCTCCTTTAGGAAGCGATCTATCAATCTGAACTTCATTTGTCTTGGTATTTCCTTTCTGAATAAGCTTACCGCTTAGGTCATAGATCTGGTAATCTCCAAATATGTCATTTCTTCCAGCTAATCTTAATTTATTTTCAGCTTTCAGATAGACTAATTTTGATTCTGTATTACCAGTAACTTCAGAAGTTCCCAAACCTCCCATAATTCTCACTGCATAGTCTTCCATTTGACCATATTGTAATTGAGAGCAAGCAGTAACATCAGGAAGTGCTGCACCAGCATAGGTTGCTGCGTCTACCGCAATTCTCATTCTTAGGTAAGTATTGGTAACAGCTCCTGCCGGAGGAGTAATATTGGTAGTAATGGTAGTCCCTCCTCCAGATGCTATAGTAGCGGAAGTATTGTTTACCACTAACTCAGATTCTTCGAATGAACCATTGTTATTATAATCTATCCAAACCTTGGTTTTAAATTTATCAGCCTGATTAAAGCCATTGTCATACCCAACTTTTAACGCTGTGCTTCCAGCTAAAGGAATATCAGTATAGTAAGCAGGTCTTATACAGTTTGCGGCAGTGTAATCATCATAAAACTTAGGAGCTGGTTCATCTGAATCATATCCGTTAGTTAAACTTCCAATAGATCCAAAGCTCACTCTTGTTGGTCCAATCGCAAAGTTATTGTTAGCAGGGTGTGTAATTCCTGCCGGATTACATTGAGCTGCCACTACAGAAACAGGAGACGGAATTACAACAGAAAGATCTTTACCAGCTGTTGAATTAAGTAGATTTTTTCTGTTCTCCATCATCAACATGATAGCTCTTTCTCTCTGGCCTGCTGTAAATTTTCTTTCCGTATTAGAATAGTTCATAATATTATACTGAACCCCTTGATAATTTACCCCGGTACAAGGATTAATAGCTGTGTTAGCAGGTGCCGGATTCTGATAGAAAGCAGCCCCGGAAACTTCAGTATCACAAACCCTGTCATTATCTATTGTACAGTCTGTTTGAGCAGGAGGACAATATCCAGCATTTCCACTTGTTACAGTATAATTCCCCCCCTGGAAAGTGTGATAAAGACCAAACGCGTGCCCTAGTTCATGCGTAAGTGTTGTATCATTGGAATTTTTGATGGTAGCTACTTTCATGAAACTTTCATAAAAATAATCATAGGTCTCGGGGAACCTTGCATATCCCATCAACCCACCAGAATTTAGCTGTTGACCGTTAAATCCAATGATAACATAAATATTAAAATAAGAGCCTTCTGGCCAATGCGGAGCCAATGCTTTAATATCAGCATCACTTGCACCACTACCTCCAGAACCTTGCTTTACGCCACTGGCATCATATTGAGGAATCGGGCTTCCGTTATATCGTACAATACCGTTTGTAGCTGTACAGGTTGGTGATCTTTTTGCTAAAACTAATTTAAAAGGCATTACATTTCCTCCATCTATACCTGGGCCTTCTGGATAGAAACCATTACCGTAAGTAGTTGCATACATTTTATTTGCCCTGTCAATCCAGTCTGTAATCTCCTGATCTGTCAGTGATAAATTTGCATTTGCAGCTGCTTTAGATTCAATAACATGTACTACAACAGGAATTTCATATACCTCACCGGTATATAACCCGTTCCAGGATGTTCCACCCCCTACTTTATTCAGATAGTCATGCTTATCAATTTTTCTAAGCTTTTGTTCTGTCTCTTCTCTTCTCTTTTTCAGTTCAGGAAACTGAGCATCCATTCTTCTTAATTCATCATCAAATCCACAAGCATGTTCGTGGCTCTGTGAAAAAACATTAATAAACAACAAAACCGCAGAAACAATAGTAATTTTCTTCATATTGATCTTTTTTTTTGATTATATAAAAGCAAAAATATCATTTTTAATCTAATTAACTCAAAAACAAAAATATTTTTTTTATTATTTATACAATTCAATCCAGTTTATCCAACCTATTATAAATCAACATTTTGATATTTTTAGCCAAATTACTTGGTAAAACATAATACTATCTTTTACATTGGTATGATTTTTAATACTACATTTGTATAAATTTTCAGTTATGAAAACAAACCAACAAACTATAAATCAAGCGAATCATAAAATAAACTGGTTCCAAAAGTTTCTAATGGTCTGTTCTGGCGGGAACATCCATATTTTAAGAAAAACTCCAAGTGAATGGAATAAATTTTCAGGGATTGGAGGAATTGTACTTTTTACTGCAGTATTTGCTACTTTATCTGCAGGTTATGCTATGTATACGGTATTTGACAACATCTTGGCCTCTGTAGGTTTTGGAATTTTGTGGGGATTGATGATCTTTAACCTTGACCGATATATTGTTTCCTCTATTAAAAAAACAGGAACATGGTGGAATCAGATACTCATGTCTATCCCCCGATTGATTCTTGCTACTTTTCTAGGAATTATTATTTCAAAACCTCTGGAGCTTAAAATTTTTGAAAAGGAGGTTAATAAGCAATTAAATACCATTATTCAAAGAAATAAAAAGCAGCTTCAGGGAGAAATGAGTGGAAGAATTCTTCAACAAAGCGGGCCTTTTGAAACAGAAAAGAACCAGATCTCTGAAAAAATAGCTCTGTATCAAAAATCATATGATTCTGCAT
Source organism: Chryseobacterium aurantiacum (assembly GCF_003020585.1). GTDB lineage: Bacteria > Bacteroidota > Bacteroidia > Flavobacteriales > Weeksellaceae > Chryseobacterium > Chryseobacterium aurantiacum. The sequence continues at coordinate 37,332 of NZ_PXUE01000001.1, read as the reverse complement.
CTGTGGAACTGGAAAAGGAAATCTTGGGAAAACAATCCGGTTTAACCAGCGGAAAAGAAGGTTTTGGTCCTAATGCTAAACGTAAGCAACAATTGAAGGAACAAAGAAGACAGGATCTTGAAAATTACCAGAAACAGGCAGCTCCAAGATTGCAATATCTGGATCAGGAAATCTCAAAGGTCTATACAAATCTGGAAACAGAAAGAAAATCTACAGAAACCTTTGAGGATAAATTCAATGGTTTTGCAGCAAGGCTTCAGGCTTTGGATGAACTTGGAAAGAATTCGGCCATTATAGGGCTTGCAGCTACGTTTATTATGGGATTATTTATCTGTCTTGAAATTTCACCTGTTTTGGTAAAATTAATCTCTCATGTAGGTCCTTATGATTATCTTTTAGAGAAAACAGAAAATGACTTCCGTCTTTATTCTAAAGAAAAAATTGAAAAAGGGAATGCTCTGACAGATTTCCGTGTTGAAGATTTCAAGGATAATTTAAAAAGCTAATATATACGTATTGTATATTGAATAATTAAAATCACAAAGCTTTCGGAATTTCCGGAAGCTTTTTTTGAATAAATATTGAATTCGGAATACTAAAAAAATGCCCCCATTAAATGGAGGCATTATTATTTATAAATTGATTAAAATTATTTAATGATCAATTTAGAAGTTTTATTCTCTTTTCCGTTAGAAACCTGAATCATATAAACTCCTTTTTCAAGTTGTTGATTTACTTTGAAAACACCATTTCTTTCTTCAGATACAGATGGACTTGCCACCAATCTTCCAGACATATCAGAAATTGAAACTTTCAAGTTCTTAGCATTTTTAGCCTTGATGAAAATTTTCTCTCCTGTAGCAACAGGGTTAGGATAAATTGTTAAATCACCATTATCAGCTTTCACCTCACTTGTTCCTAGGTTGGTAACAAATCTCACTGTATAATCTTCAATCTGACCATACTTTAATTGTCCACAAGGAGCCATCCCTGGATTATCATCATCTACAAGTACTCTCATTCTAAGTGGAGTATTAAGCACTACTGTAGCAGGAGCTGTAACTGTAGTAGTGTAGATACCTATTGCTGTAGCTGGATCCGCAACAATATTGTCACCAGAACCAACAAGCTCAGAAGCTTCAAATGTTCCGTTATTATTGAAATCAATCCATACTCTCACATCATTCTCTGAACCAGACACGTTAACCTGAAGATTATGTGTACCGGTTGCTGAAAGCTCCGTAGATGTAGCTTTCAAGCAGCTTGTCCCTGTATAATCTTCATAAAAGTTAGGTGCACCAGCCCAAAATCCTACAGAACCATTATTTATATTTCCTAGCTTTACCAATGTAGGCCCTACAAAATAATTAGCAGGAGTTATTACCCCAGTTGGGTTACATGTAGCAGCAATAGGAGTTCCAATAGAGGTAGTTGCAGAAGGTGCAGTTGCCCCCAATGAAGTACTTAATGCCCCTCTTAATAAGAAGAAATTAAGAGATGCTTTGTCGTGTTGCCCATTTGTAAATTTGAATGCATTCGGGTTTGTATAATTCATCATATTATACTGTACTCCCTGATAATTAGTTCCTGTACAATAATTCATATCATTATTGGTAGGTGCTGGATCATTAAGTAAACTTCTTGATCTTTCTGTATCACAAACCCCATCATCATCTACAGTGCAGTCGTTAGTAGTTGGTGGGCAAAAATTAGTAGTAGTATCTCCTTGTGGAGCGTCAGGGTCTACATTTCCGAAAGTATGAAGTAATCCCATACTATGTCCAAACTCATGAGCTAAAGTAATATCATCCTGTAGTGTCACTACAAAAGACTTCATGAAAGATTCGTATGCAGAATCAGGATTTTGAGGCAGGCCTGCCCATCCCATAATTCCATATTGCCCTCCTCCATCTACTTTATTCATAATATAGATATTAAAATAAGAAGCTTCTGGCCAATGCGGGGCAATCGTTTTTACCTGTGTAGTAGTAACTCCATTTGCTCCATTACGCTTTACTCCATAATCATTATATCCTGCAAGTGTACCTCCATTGTATCTGATGATTCCTGTAGTTGCATTACAATTAGGATCTCTTTTAGCCAAAACTAGTTTTATTGGCATTGTAGCTGCATTTCCAAAATCAGCAGGAACGCCTTGAGCCCATTGATAAGTACCAGCATACATTGCATTACAACGATCCAGCCACGCCTGAATTTGAGCATCACTTTTATTATAAGAAGAGCCTATAGCAGCATCAGTAGGTGCTATTACGTGTACCACTACCGGAATTTCGTAAACTCCATCCACCGTTTTAAAAGCAGCACCCCCATTCTTCGCATTACTTTTCTGATTAGAATCTACAATACGGTTGCGGATATTACGAATCATTTCGTCAATTTCCTTATTCTGTTTTTGATAATTTTTTTGTTCTTTATCAAATTCACACCACTCTTTTTTTTGCTGTGCTGATACAGAAAGGGAAAGTAGCAATGCCCCACAAAGGATAGTTTTCTTCATTTCAATAATTTTTAAAAAGTTTTAAATTCACAACTTTATCTAAAGTAAAATCAGATATACATAATTCACATTAGCTAAAAATGAATAAAATCCAAATATTTAATACAGTAAGTAGAAAAAAACTCCAATTTGTTACACTTTCTATTTTTTTTATTTCGCAATAATTAAAATATTTTCTTGAAAATAAAATTAAAAGAAAGCTTATTTAAGGTTAAAATTCACTTTTAAAGTAATTTATTAAAAGCACAACACATCAAGACAACAATCTATCAATCAATACAAAAATTACTAAAACAACACTTAATCATCAATTAACTCCAAAAAAAAGCCGCACTTTTGTGCGGTTTTTATAGTACTATTTAAATTATTTTTTAAAAAGAATAATTCGGAGCTTCTTGGGTGATAATTACATCATGCGGGTGCGATTCTTTCAATCCGCTTCCTGTTATCATTACTAATTTGGAATCTTTTTGCAGAACTTCAATATCCTTAGCTCCACAATATCCCATACCTGCTCTCAGACCACCAGTCAATTGGAAGATTACATCTTCTAATTTTCCTTTGTGTGGTACTCTTCCTTCAATTCCTTCCGGAACGAATTTTTTAGCTTCACTTTGGAAATATCTTTCTTTTCCTCCTCTCTTCATTGCAGAAAGACTTCCCATTCCCTGGTAAGACTTGAATTTTCTTCCCTGGAAAATAATTTCCTCTCCTGGTGCTTCATCAGTACCGGCTAAAAGAGAACCTAACATTACTGCTCCTGCTCCACTTGCAATAGCTTTTACAATATCTCCGGAAAGCTTGATTCCTCCATCAGCAATTACAGTTACATTTTGAGATTTTGCGTATTCGTACACATTATAAATAGCTGATAGCTGTGGTACTCCAACTCCGGCAACCACTCTGGTTGTACAGATTGAACCTGGACCAACTCCTACCTTAAGAACATTTGCTCCTGCCTTAATAAGATCTTTTGCAGCTTCAGCAGTTACAATATTTCCTCCTACGATATCCAGATTAGGATACGCTTTTCTGATTTCAGAAATTTTATCCAATACCCCTTTAGAATGTCCGTGAGCTGAATCAATTGCGATAATATCTACACCTGCCTGAACAAGGGCCTGAATTCTATCCAATGTATCTTCTCCAACTCCAACTCCTGCTCCTACAATAAGGCGACCGTTGTCATCTTTATTTGCATTTGGATATTCCAACTGATTATCAATATCCTTGATGGTAATTAATCCAACAAGTTTATTATCCTTATCTACGATAGGCAATTTTTCTACTCTGTTTTTAAGAAGAATTTCTTTTGCCTTTTCAAGGTTGGTATCTTTGTCTGAAGTGATCAAGTTTTCCTTGGTCATAATCTCCTCCACTTTCATATCAAGATTCTCCTGATACTTTACATCTCTGTTGGTAATGATTCCAATAAGAACATTATTGGGGTCTACTACCGGAAGACCAGAAATTTTGAATTTTGACATCAGTTCTTTAGCTTCTGCTAAAGTATGATCTTTTGAAAGGGTCACCGGATCAGAAATCATTCCGTTTTCGGAACGTTTCACACGGTTTACTTGCGCTGCCTGCTCGGCAATCGTCATGTTTTTGTGAATAAAGCCTAACCCTCCAACTCTTGCTAATGCAATGGCCAGATCAGCTTCAGTAACGGTGTCCATAGCAGCGGAAACTATCGGAACATTCAGCGTGATTTTGTCGGTAAGTCTTGATTTTAATGAAACCTGGTTAGGTAAAACTTCTGAATAAGAAGGGACTAGAAGAACGTCATCGAAAGTGATGGCTGTCTCTACAATTTTGTTATGAATAGACATCTTTACTTTCTTTGCAAAATTAGGTTATTTTAATGACATATGAAAATCATTTTTAATAGTTTAAATAAAAATTAATAATCAACAAGTTAAATCGAAAAACCGCCCTTTTTAAGAGCGGTTTTCCTTTACAAAATAAATTTAGTATGTCTGAAACTACTTGCTTTCTATTATAATTGTATTAATTATCCACAGAAATAGAACTAATCATTCTTGAAATATCATCAGGAGTAAAGTTTCCTTTTACATCTACAAATACCATTTCTTTACTATTAGAATCTAAGGTGATCAACATATTTTTAATGGCATCCCCATCCTGTTTTACACGAATATTGATATTATCTCCATCATGCTTTATGGTAGCCCATTCCTCATAGTGGTTATCCTGCAAATATTGAGCATAGTCACGAAGCATTTGCTTATTACCATTGGCAACTGTAAGCAGTTTTATTTTAGAGGTTTTTTTAACAAGATTGATCGCTTCCTCATCTTTTCCTTTTTCTCTCAGAGATTTCTTAATATAGGATTTGGCTAAAAACATGGGTACATTAATACTCATAAATGTAGCCCCTTTAAAGTCATATTTAGAATTCGAAAAGAAAGCCATATTAGGTTTTTCCGAAACAATACAGGATTGAAGCATTCCTATTGTCAGGATAGCAAGAAAAAAGTTTTTAAGAGTTTTCATGGTGATGATTTTAGTCCATTGGTTTTAATAATCCTCCTGAGGTTTTGCTAATATTTGCATCTATTTCAGGTCTTCCTTTATATCTTACAGATCCTCCGGAAGAGGCTCTTACCTTTAGTTTATCGGACACATTTACGCTAAGATTTCCTCCGGAAGTAGCTTCTGTTTCAAGATAAGTAAACTTCAGCTCATCAGCTTTACATAATGCTCCACTGCTAATATCAATGGTTCCGGAATCTGCTTTTCCACTCAAACTGATATTGGAGCCGCTTGAACTTTTTACATCAATATTTCCAGCTGTAATTCCTGCTCTGATATTGGAACCTGAAGAGACTGAAATAGTGGCCGCATTTGATACTTTGAAATCACCAGTAATATTAGAACCGGATGAAGCATCAATCTTCATGTTTTTTTCCTGAATAGAGTTTACAATGGTAAGGTTAGAGCCAGAAGACACATCAATATCTTCCATTCTTGGAGAGGATACGTTAACGCTTAGATTTTTGAATCTCAGATTTCTTACCCCTTTATTATCAATATAAATTTTTAAAATACCATTCTCCACCTTGGTAATAATGTATTCTAATTTATCTGAATCAGCAATCACTTTTACACTGGTTGGTTTTTCTTGTTTAAAGATTACGTTTACACCTGTACTTACGCGAATCCCTGAAAAATCACCTACGTTTCTCGCTTCCCCGTTAAGGTAAGACGAATTATTATCTGAGGTAAGATTATTTCTTGTGCTGGAAATTGGATTCTTCTTGGTTTCACTGGAATTAATGATTTTGCTCACATCATCCATAGAAAGCTTTCCGTCCAGCATTACAAAAATACTTTCCCCGCTTCCTCCGTCAATACTTAATAACAAATCATCCAAAATTCCATTTTTAGCTTCTGCGGATAAAAACTTCACTTTAGCTCCGGCATTATTCACCGACATGATTTCGCTGTAGTTCAGATTCTTTAAGTAAGAGGAAATATCTTTACTTAGCTGAGACATATTTGTTTGAATCTTACGCCCTTCAGCGGTATTTCCCTTTTCCTGATTTTCGGTGATCAGAATCTTAAGTCCGTTAATCTTTGACAATAGCGGTTTAATCTGATCTAGCTGAGAGTCATCAATATTGAGACTGCTAAGCATCCCGAACATTGGTTTCGCAATCTTAATGGAGGTTACTCCTTCTACCTCTTGATATTTGTCAAAAAGCTGATCAAATTTATCTTTTTGTCCATATACATTAAAGAAATGGGAAAAAGCAAGAGCGAATATTATGAATAGTTTTTTCATGAGTCAATTTTATTTTTTTTAAGTTAATGATGGCAACTGTTGTTCTGATTAATAATCATCGTCTACCACCGTAGGCTGTGCCAATTTTTCACTAACGTTATTTGCAAATATCTGAAATGAGTATTTTGTTACATTAATTGCTTCTTCTACATTGTCAATTCTTTTTCCGTTTACAATAACGTAAGAATTTTCATAGCCTGTAGAATCTTTAGACATATTGTTTTTAAAAGGAGAATTATCCGCGTATCTTGGCTTTCTTTCCTTTTTAAGCCTGCCTCTTTTTGGCAATATTTCATCCATAACATCTTTTTCAGCTACATGATTATCCTGAAATATGGAATCTTTTTTTGTTCCTGAAATAGAATCGGTGTGGTTAACCGCTACCTGTTCCTGGTGTTCATTATTTTCTTCAATGAATCTGGATTTTTGTCTTAAGACTTCATTCTTCACCAGTTGTTCTTTATCCTGAGTATCTGCTTCAGAATTATTATTAAGGAAAAGCCCTATCCCAAAGACCAGCATTACACTAGCGGCCATCCAGAACCATTTGGGAAAGGAGGGTCTTTTCGGTTCTTCCAATGGAATAATTGGAGTTATATTTCCTTCGGGTTCTGCACTTTCTGCTTTCTGAAGAAAATCCTCAAAGCTCCAGTCCATTTTTTCTTCCTTTATATCCCGGAAGACTTCGTTGTATTTATCTTGTAATTGATCTTTTTTCATAGCTCATCAGTTGTGAGATTTGTTCTTTTACTTTTTGTCTCGCTCGCATAAGGTTTACCCTTACTGCATTTTCCTCCATTTCCAGCATTTCAGAAATTTCGGAAACATCATACTCTTCTACATCTTTCAAGTGGATAACCATCTTCTGTTTTTCGGGGAGCTGGTTGATAAATCCTATGATATAGTCCTTAAGATTATCAACGTCCATACTGTAAAGCTCTGACCGATGAAGTTGCATATCCGCAAAGCCTATCTTCACATCGTGATGCTTCAGCCGGTTCAGGCATTCATTACGAACAGACTTCAGCGCATAGGATTTAAAGTTTCCAAATTGCTCAAGTTCATCCCTTTTCTGCCAGAACTTCATCATAAGATCCTGTACTACATCTTCTGCCTCATCACTACTCATGACGAATCGCTTCGCAAAACGATACATCTCGTCTTTGAGAATAAACACCGTATTCTTGAAAGTTTCTTGGGTCATGAGTTTTGTTTCTTATAGGTAAGACAACTGCTGTTTCAAATCTATTACATCAAAAATAAAAAAACTTCAAAAAAAATTGAAGTTTTTATTATAATTAGATTAATACGTATCAAAAATATGTTTCAGAATAGCCTTATCCTCCTCTGTTAAAGGGACTTTCCGTCTTGCCATTGCTCTTTCAGCCACCTCATAAACTTTATCCAGTCGGAATCTTTCATCATCCTTTAATCCTCCCCATGAGAAATTCTCTACAAGATTGGGTGGAAAACCAGGTTTGAAGATATTGGAAGCAACTCCAATCACAGTTCCTGTATTCAATTGAGTATTGATTGCTGTTTTGGAATGATCTCCAACAACAAGACCTGCAAACTGCAATCCGGTATCTTCGAAAGCCTTGGTTCTATAATTCCATAGCTTAACATGGCTATAGTTATTTTTAAGATTGGAAGAATTGGTATCTGCTCCAAAATTACACCATTCGCCAATTACTGAGTTTCCTATAAACCCTTCGTGTCCTTTGCTTGTGTACCCGAAGATGATAATATTATTCACCTCTCCTCCTACTTTACAGTGTGGCCCAATGGTAGTTGCCCCATAGATTTTTGAACCCAGGTTAAATTTAGAATCATCACCCAGTGTGATCGGTCCACGGAGGTTACACCCTTCCATAACTTCTGCATTTTTACCAATATAAATCTTACCGGTCTTGGTATTCAATGTTGAAAATTCAATTTGGGCCCCCTCTTCAATGAATAAGTCTTTTTTATCACCTAAAAATCCGTTTGTTGAAGATAATTCCTGCGAAGTTCTTCCTTTGGTAATCAGGTCAAAGTCAAAATCAATTGCGTGATGGTTATAGGTAAACAGGTCGGTTGGTTTTTTAAAGAAAATAAGTTCTTCTTTAATATCAGTCATTTTTTCAATCTGATGTAAAGAAAATCCTTTCATATTAATTTTTGCAGCCACCAATTCATCTTCGTAAACCAAAGCTTCCCCTTGTTTAAGATCCTTGATTTGTTGAATTACTGTTTCTGTAGGCAGAAAGTTCGGAACCAGAAAAAGACTTTCCTTTTCTTCCGGGGCTTTAAATTTATCCTGCAGATACATTTCTGTAAAATAAGAAACTTCTGTATTCTCCAGAATTTTCTGCCATCTTTCTGAAAATGTAAGAATACCACATCGCATTGCTGCAACTGGTCTGGTAAAAGTAAGTGGAAGAAAGTCTTCCCAATATTGTGCGTCTGAAAATACTAATTGCATCATTCAGTTTTAAGTTTAAGGTTTAAAGATCTAGATTAACAAATTTACAATAAAAAAAGTCTCCCAAAAATTGGAAGACTTTAATATTTTAATTGTACAAAAAATTACTTAGCGAATTTTTTGTATTTGTTCATGAACTTATCAACTCTACCTGCAGTGTCAACTAATTTCACTTTACCAGTATAGAAAGGGTGAGAAGTTGAAGAGATCTCCATTTTGATTAGAGGGTACTCTTGTCCTTCGAACTCGATAGTGTCTTTTGTTTCTGCAGTAGACTTGCAAAGAAACACCTCGTCGTTACTCATATCTTTGAAAACAACAAGTCTATAATTTTCTGGGTGGATTCCGTTTTTCATAATACTTTTTTTTAAAAAAATTAAGTTTGCTTTCGAAATAGTAATGGATATTTCTCTGCTAAATTTTAGGTTGCAAAAATACAACATTTTTTCTAATTTCCAAATACTGAATCCAATATTTTTTTATTGATAAGAAATTCAAAGTATTTTCGTTAAATTTGGAACTTACTTAAACTTTAATTTCGATGAAATTCAAATTATTACTGGCTTTTTCTTTTTGGATGCTACTTGTTGCAGTATCATGTAATAAGGATGATATTACCTTTGATGCTCCTTCGCAGGAGTTAAGATTTTCAAGAGACACGGTATTCTGTGACACGGTATATCACCAGGTACGTTCAGAAACCTATGTAGTAAAGGTATATAATAATGAAGACAAAGATATTCTGATCCCAAGAGTAAATCTTGAAAAAGGAGCAGCATCGTTATATAGAATTAATGTAGATGGAAAACCAGGGTATGATTTTAAGGATGTTCCTTTGAGAAAAAAAGACAGTCTCTATATATATGTGGAGATAGCACCACAGGCAACAGGACCTGAAGCCATTGCTGAGGACAAGGTTCTTTTTTCCGGACCTACCGGACAGCAGCATGTTACCCTATTCTCAGTCGTTCAGGATGCAGAATTTTTTATTCAGACTCCTACCAATCCTAATATAATTTCCAGTTCTACCACATGGACTAATAATAAAGCGAAAATTATCTACGGGGATCTTAGTCTTGCTTCTAATGTAACTTTAGATATAGATCCGGGTACCAAGGTATATTTCCATAAAAACAGTGGAATGAAAGTCTCTTCCAATGCTGTTTTAAATATTAATGGGACAAAGGATAACCAAGTTATTCTTCGTGGGGACAGAAATGACCCTTATTATGATACTATTTCTAAAAACTGGAACTCCATAAGAATGGAGGCTAATTCTATCCTTAATATGAATCATGCAAGACTCTTTGGCGGAACAAGGGGTCTGGAAATGAAGCAAACCAATGCTTCCATCACCAATTCATTTATCCATACTTTCTTTGAGTACGGAATTTATGCTGTAAATTCTAAGGTGAATGCCAATAATCTTGTGATGAACAATTGTGGATTATCATGTATTGGAATTTTCAAAGGAGGAAATCATAATTATACTCATGCAACAATTGCCAACTACTCCAAATCAATGGGAACATTTGACAGAAATGGAGTCTTTGCAACGAATGAGTGGAAAAATGATGCCGGCCAAATAGAACAGGGCGCTTTACAGCAGCTTAATATAAGAAACAGTATTATTTACTCTGACAGGGATAATTCTGTTCAGTTTGAACCTACACCCGGACAACAGTTTGAATATCTTATTCAAAATTGTTTAATAAAATATTCCGGTCCATCCGAAGCTGGTTTCTCTTTTGAGAATAATACGAATATCGTACAAACAATTAGAAATGTGGAACCTGAGTTTGTGAACTATTTTATGGCAAAAATGAACTTAAGAGTAAAAACTACTTCTCCGGCTATCGGAAAAGGAAATGTTTCCGTAGCGGGAACTGTACCTTTTGACATTGTCAATGTATCAAGAACCACTAACCCTACTCTTGGAGCTTATCAATAATGGAAATTACCCAACTACAACAACAGGTTGATGAGTGGATTAAAACCATCGGTGTAAGATATTTTAATGAGCTGACCAACATGGCCATGCTAACTGAGGAAGTAGGCGAAGTAGCCAGAATCATCGCAAGAAGATATGGTGAACAGAGTGAAAAGGAAAGTGACAAAACCAAAGACCTGGGAGAAGAACTCGCAGATGTACTTTTTGTAACACTATGTCTGGCCAATCAGACCGGAGTGAATCTACAGGAAGCATTCGACAAGAAAATGAAGATTAAAACTGACCGTGATAAAGATCGGCATCAGAATAATGAAAAATTAAAATAGAGAAAGTTCTCAGATAACAGATCTCGGATCGTAAACTCTGATATCTGTTATCTGGTTCCTTACTTCTTAAATCCGAAGAAATAATGAAGCTAGAAAAATCAAAATTAATAGGCAATAAGACAGTACAAATCAGCGGTTCGAAAAGTATTTCGAATCGTTTATTGATTTTGGAAAGTTTATTTAGTAATATTAAAATCGGGAACTTATCCAATTCTCAGGATACCCAATTATTGAAGAAAGCATTATCTGAAAACACAGAGGTGGTGGACATCCACCATGCGGGAACGGCCATGCGTTTTCTCACTTCCTATTATTCAATTCAGGAGGGAAAAACAACTGTACTTACCGGTTCCGGAAGAATGAAAGAAAGACCTATTAAGAATTTAGTGAATGCCTTAGTAGATCTTGGTGTAGAGATTGAATATCTGGAGAACGAGGGTTTTCCTCCTTTAAAAATCACCGGTAAAAAGATCACTCAAACTTCGGTCAATGTTCCTGCTCATATTTCAAGCCAGTTTATTACCTCTCTGCTGCTAATTGCAGGAAAACTTGAAAACGGTCTGGAAATTCATCTTGTAGGTGAAGTAACATCAAGATCTTATATTGAAATGACTCTTGATATTCTGACAAGATTTGGAATTAAAAACAGCTTTGAAGGCAATACTATTAAAGTAGAACCCTTCCATCCTGATACTGAAACTGCAACGGTAAGTTACGAGGTTGAAAGCGACTGGAGTTCGGCTTCTTATTTCTACTCAATCTGTGCATTGGGAAGAGAAACCATTCATCTGAAAAGCTTTTACAAATCATCAACTCAGGGTGATTCTGCGATTGCAAAAATTTACGAAGATTTCTTCGGAATTAAAACAACGTTCTCTGAGGATGAACACAAACTGACACTGGAACCTCAACCTGACTTCTCTTTTCCTGAAAAAATCATTTTGGACATGAATAACTGCCCGGATATTGCCCAAACGCTTTGCGTAACAGCCGCAGCACTACAAATACCTTTTGAAATATCAGGACTGGGAACATTAAGGGTAAAGGAAACCGACAGGCTTCAAGCTTTATATAATGAACTGAAAAAACTGGGTACTGATACCAAAATTACTGATCTAACCATTGATTCTGTAAGTTTTGGGGAACCAGAGGAGCATATTTCGATCCGAACATATCAGGATCATAGAATGGCTATGAGCTTTGCTCCTTTCTGCCTGATTAAGGAACTTAACATTGAGGATGAGAATGTAGTGGAAAAATCTTATCCTATGTTCTGGGAAGACCTTGCCAGTGTAACAGTACAATAATTTAACAATTTGAAAATGTAGTAATTTGAAAATGAGCTGCTAAGTCTTTTTAAATTACTACATTTATAAATAACACCATTTCATGAAAAAGTATTTAATCCTATTTGCTTTAACGTTCCCCCTATCCATTTGGGCGCAGTATCTTCTTCCCAATGAAGAAATTATTTTTTCCTTCGAAACAAAAGCAGGAAAGAAAATGGCATTGGTAAAGGATAAAAAGGATGAATACATTCAATATCGTTTTGGAAGTAAAAATCATGTAGAAATGGAGTTTCCGGCGGAAAGAACAAAAGACAGTTGGAAAAAATTCAAGTACAATTCTTATTTCAGAGGCGGAGGAAAGCAAAATGCAGGAATGGAGCTTAATTATCTTACGTTTACCAATAATGGCTACCAATATCAGCTATTCAGAAGTTACTATGCAGAGGATGAATCCTATTCTACAGGAGTCACTGTAACGGACAGCAAGGGTAAGGAAACTAATATTGCAGGAATCTACAAAACCATAAAAGGCTGTATGTGCCACCTGGAGGAATCCGGATTGATAGAAAAAGAAGATACGGGATTATAATTTCAAGACTATTCTATGAAAAATCTTTTTTTCCTTATTACAATATCATTCAGTACCCTTTCAAATGCACAAAATCTGAAAGATTTTTCAATTCCGAAAGGATACACAAAAATTACGGAGGAGAAAGGAGATCTGGATAAAGATGGAAAAGAGGAAACAGTAATTATACTGGAGACTGATCAAAAAGCTTCAGAAAACAAAGATTATCCCGAGCATAAGGACTTTAAAAGAATTCTATACATTCTGAAACAGGATCATGGAAAACTTAAGATATGGAAAGAAAACTCTATCCTCCTATTTTCTAGCGGAACAGGCTTTTATCCTGAATATAATACTCCTCCAAAAATTTTTATAAAAACTGCTGCTCTTTCAATTACTCAGGAGTTTAATACCAATTCCCGGCATTCTTTAACCTATAAACATACTTTTAGATTTCAGAATGGCGATTTTTACCTGATCGGTGCCCACGAAAATTTTGCAGACACCTGTGAGTTTGATTTTACCTATGAAATCAATTTTTCTACAGGAAAGGTTATTGTTGACAAGGACTTTTCATCTTGTAATGACAATGAAAAGATCCCTGAAGATTTTTATAAAGAGTTTACCCATAAGTTTCAATACCCAATAAAAATGGAAAATTTCAAAATCGGGGAACATAAGTTTAAAATTCCCGGACTGAAAGAAGATTTCATTTTTTAGAAAGCAAATAGGGCGCGATAAATTTCTTGTATTTGATTTTTATCTGCGTTCTTTTTTATTCTCAGCAACTTAATTATCTTTTAAAGTTAAATTAACTCCTCATTGCTTGATATATTATTAATTTTAAATACAATTAAAAATATAAACTATGTTCAAGCACCCCATGAAATATGTAAAAACCTTTACCCTTAGTATGGCTACTGCAGCTGTCTTTTTTTCTTGCTCTGATGGTCTTATAGAAAGAGATTCCAATGAAGCAAGCCCTACTTCCATTGAAAAAGCAAGCTCTAAATTATCTTCTTTAGCTCCTATTGAAATGAACAGCTGGATGTCTGCTCTTCAGGATAATATTTCGATTTCCAGGATTTCAATCCCAGGAACGCATGATTCCGGAGCACGTATAGATGCTCCTGTAGTAACAGGTACTGCAAAAACCCAAAATCTCAGCATCAGTGAACAGCTTAACGCGGGTGTTCGTTTTCTTGATATCCGTTGCAGGCACATTGATAATTCTTTTACCATTCATCATGGCCCTATTTATCAGAACCTCAACTTTGATGATGTACTTAATGCCTGCAATGCATTTTTGGACAGCCATCCATCTGAAACAATCATTATGTCAGTAAAGGAAGAGCATGATGCATCCAATACCACAAGAAGCTTCGAGAAAACTTTTGATTCTTATGTTCAGAAAAATCCATCGAAATGGAATCTGGGAACTAATATTCCTACTCTTGGAGAGATTAGAGGAAAGATCAGATTATTGAGGAGGTTCTCTGCTGAGACAGCAAAAGGAATTAATGCAACGGCATGGGCAGATAATACGACATTTGAAATTAATAACTCAGGGGCGTTGCTTAAAGTTCAGGATTATTATAAGGTGACTAACAATGATGATAAATGGAATGGAGTCTCCAGTCTTTTGAATGAAGCAAAAAACAGTAATAACGATAGACTTTTCATCAACTTTACCAGCGGTTATAAACCAGGAATATTTGGAATCCCGAGCATCCCTACCGTTTCAAACAATATTAATCCAAAGCTTAAAACATTCTTTCAAACAAATACGCACGGATCATTTGGGATTATGCCAATGGACTTTGTGAATGCTGAGCTTTCTGAACTTATTGTTAAAACCAATTTCTAAATTATTATTTGTTAGATATACTCAAAGGCCGTTTCTTTTTTGAAACGGCCTTTCTTTATAAAGAGAAAAAAAATCAAAAGCTATTTCTGAATTCCGTAAGCTGCGAGTATTTTGTTGAAAATTTCGGTGTTTTCAAACATGCCTGTAAATTCCTTTGAATTCGGACCATAGGCAAAAACACTTGACGGAATAGAGGTATGATCATTTGTACTGAAGTTTCCGAATATCCATCCGTCTTTTAAGCTTCCGTCCAAAAGGGTTAAACCACCGGTTTCGTGGTCTCCCACTACAATTACTAATGTTTCTTTGTTTTCATCTGCAAACTTCATGGCTTTCCCCACCACATGATCGAAATCCAGCAATTCAGTAACCAATTGTTCTATATTATTACTGTGCCCGCCGCCATCAGTCTGGGAAGCTTCCACCATCATGAAAAAACCTTTTTTATTATTTTTTAAATCATTTAAGGTAAGATCAAAGGCATCGGCCAGCCAATTTCCTCTTCCATTGGTTACTCTTTGTGAAGCCAGAGGATCAATGATCAGGGTACGATTATTTATTTTCCCAACAGATTTGAGGTTTTGAAATAGATCTATTTTTGCTTCCTTAAGTTTTTGTTCGGTTTCTTTTGTTAATCCACTGGTAGGCCCTCCAATTAAAATTTTGGTTTTTGAGCCTGCAAAATCCTTTAAAATGGGTTCCGAGCTGTTTCTGTTATCTGAGTGTGCATAAAAGTCTGCCGGCGTAGCATCAGTAACATCTCCTGTAGAAATAAGACCAGACACCCATCCTTTAGCTGCAATAATATCAGGAATCTGAGCCAAAGACTTTCCTGTATCATCAACTCCTACAAATGTATTTTTTGTTTTTACTCCTGTTGCAAATGCTGTAGATCCCGGTGCAGAATCAGTTACATAAGCATTGGAAGAATTGGTTTTGGATAAACCGGTTGATTTCATATTAAAGACATTCAACTTTCCTTTGTTTGCTGTAAAAGCAGCATAATATTGAGGCAGGGAAGTTCCATCCGGAATCAAAAGAATCACATTTTTCACCTTTTTACTGATTCCATCTGTTTTATAAGTTGGAGTATAGGTTGCGTACTCCTTTGTATTTTTGTAAAAATTCTTTGGAATGGTATTCATGAATTTTTTAAGATCCGGAATATGATCTGTATTGATGTAATCTACTCCCATATCCATTAGGTTTACCCATGCATTGGGAAAATCGGGAGCTCCATAAAAGCGCATAGGTTTTTGTTGAGCATGGGACTTATCAACAGCTTTTTTTATCTTTTCTGTTTCTTCATCTCTCGGAATACCTTTTCCATTCCATTTTACCAGCCCAGGAAGATCTGCACTGAACATCCCTACCCTTTTCAACTGGTCAGCAGAATAGTTTTTGTCAAGATCTCCATCAAAATAAAGATAGCTGGGATAATTTTTAAAATCCGCAGGCTGGGGCCTACCGCCGGTAATAACAATTTTCACCCCCGAGCTTCCTGTAATTTCAGGGTATTTCTTCAGGGTACTTACCAATGCGTTCAGGGTTGTTTTATAGTCCTGCTTGATGTCGACAAGCAATTGTAGTTTTTTATTAGCATCAGGGTAAATATTCCCTTTGTTCAGCTTTATTTGCTTTGAAATAGGATCCAGATAAAGATTTTCAAGTGTTCTGTCTGCTGAAAGTTCTTTTTCTGTGTGAGCGACCCAAAGTTTGCCTTTCACCAGAAAAACATCTGCTTCAATGGAACCAAATTCAGCATAGTAAGCCTGCCAGAAAGGAATTCCCTGCATATAATCATTGTGAGAATGTGCATTTCCAACATTATAATTCAAATAATTCTGTGCCTGATTTTCGAAAAAAACGGCCAAAGCCAGTAATCCTAATATTTTTGATAATTTCATAAGACGTGTTTAAAAAACTATATCATTACAGAAATTTCTGTAATGATATAGTGAATACTATTTAAGATTAAAATTTTACCAACCTTCGTTCTGTTTAACCACTCCGTGACTATTAACGATTTCGGCCTGTGGAACTGCCCATACGTTATGGATTGCAGGATTGAAGCTTCTTGCTGCCCATACCACTTTTCCGTCTATCCCGTGTAAAGGCTGAGAATACGTTGACTGAGCATCTCCCCAGCGTACAAGATCTCTATGCCTGTCTGCCCATTCACCTGCTAATTCGCAACGTCTTTCGTGCTTCAGATCAGCCATTGTACATCCGGTTTTAGGAGCTAGTCCCGCACGTTTTCTAATGAGGTTGATTTCTGCGTCTGCATTTCCGCCTGACATCAATAAGGCCTCGGCTCTGATCAGAATAACCTCAGCATAACGCATAATAGGAACGGCAAGGTCTGTACAAGGGTAGTCTCCATTGGCACTTACATGGCCACTGCTCAGCGGATATTTAAAAGCATCCATATATTTATTAAACTGATACCCTGTGAGAGAGTTGGAAGACGCATATGTTCTTTCTGTTCCGTTAAAAGTGAATTTATCACCTAATTTAAGAACTGTTGCTCCTCTTCTAAGATCTCCGGATTCATACTCATCATACAATTCTTTGGTCGGCTGAAAATATCCCCATCCGTTATATTCTCCCCAACCTTTATTTTCTAACATGACCCCCGGAAGAATACTTCCCACTGAATTAAATTTGGGGGTACTTGGAATAGACCAGATATATTCTGAGCTGTAATTATTTTCTGCTTTGAAGACATCTGCATAATTATTCAAAAGATTTCTATTTCCCTTTGTCATTACTTCATTTGCCCAATATGCTGCATTTTGCCAATCCTTCATAAACAGGTATACTTTTGATAAAAGCGCCCATGCTGCGGCTTTATGAGGTCTTCCGTAATCTTTAGCAGGAAGTTCTGCCTGGCTTGGTAATAATTCAGCAGCTTTTTTCAGGTCATTGACAATATAATTGTAATTTTCCATCACATTGGATGCTCTTGGAATTGGGTTTGGATCCGGTTCTTTGGTACGATCTATAATAGGAATACCTGCTTTTTCATTTCCATAACTGTAGGCGAGCTCAAAATACATTCTGCTGCTCATAAACAATGCTTCCCCCAAATACTTATTTTTAACGGCCTGTGAAGCCTGAATATTATTAACATTACGGATCACCCGGTTGGCAACTCCAATCACAGTATATCTTTTGTTCCATTGTGTTTCCAGATCTCCTGCCGCGATATAGTTACTGCTAAAGTTCTTCACATTATCCGCCTCACTTTTTGATCTTCCTGTTACCATATCGTCACTGGCATTGATGAACCAGAAAAATCCTCTTCCATAGAATTCACTATCGGAAAGTGGTTTATACATGGCATTGGCTCCGGTAATCAGGTCATTTTCCGTTTTCCAGAAGCTGGCTTCTGTTGGAGTTCC
Organism: Chryseobacterium aurantiacum; assembly: GCF_003020585.1. GTDB lineage: Bacteria > Bacteroidota > Bacteroidia > Flavobacteriales > Weeksellaceae > Chryseobacterium > Chryseobacterium aurantiacum. The sequence goes on along the minus strand of NZ_PXUE01000001.1, from coordinate 19,137 downwards.
CTCAGGCTGTATATCCAGTTCATTGGTACATGACAACAATGATGCGGATAGCCATGTTAGTACAATTATTGTATTGAAAAATTTCATCTTTTTAAATTTTAAATTTGTTTAGATTAGAACCCTACTTCCAGTCCGAAAATAAATGACCGGGCCTGAGGATATCTTCCGGTATCCACACCATATGTTTCCATGCCTACTTCAGGATCAAAGCCTGTATATTTGGTAATGGTAAAGAGGTTATTGCTCGTTACATATACTCTTATTTTATTTACATCAAGTCTTTTATAAAGCTCCTGTGGCAATGAATATCCAATCGTAAGGTTTTTCAATCTAAAATAAGAGCCATCTTCCACATAGAAATCTGATACTTTGGAGTAATTACCACTTGGGTCACCTTGTACTACTCTAGGAATATTGGTATTGGTATTCTGCGGAGTCCACGCGTTCAGGATATCCCTGTCCATGTTATAGTTCTGCCCTGTTCCACCCGGATTTAATGAAATAAACTTCAATCCATTAAATATTTTGTTTCCATATACTCCCTGAAAGAATAGGTTAAGATCAAAGTTCTTCCATGACATATTGTAAGATAGTCCGTAAGAGAATTTAGGATATGGATTTCCAAGGTTTACAAAATCATTGTTGTTCAATACTCCGGTATTTCCATCTTTTTTCAGGAATTTGATATCTCCCGGTTTAGCATTAGGCTGAATAAGGTTACCGTTGGCATCTTTATAATTATCAATTTCTGCCTGAGTCTGGAAAATCCCGTCTGTTCTGTAACCATAATAAGAATAAAGAGATTCTCCTACTTTTATTCTGGTAGGCTTCAATACTCCCCGAACATTATTACTATTGATAAAGATCTCGTCTACACCGGCCAATTGCTTCGCCGTATTTTTTAGTTGACTGAAAGTAGCGCCTATTGAATAGGTAAAATCGCCTGTGTTTTTGCTGTTATAATTGATTCCTAATTCGAATCCTTTATCCTGAAACAATCCAGCATTCACATATTGATCTATATAACCGGATGTACTTGAAAGATTAACGTTGAAAATCTGGTCTCGTGAATTCTTAACAAAATAATCAAACTGTAAGGAAAGACTGTTTCGCAGGAAAGAAGCATCTACCCCAAAATTGGTTTGCTCAGATTTCCCCCATTTTATATCTGAATTAGGAAATGTTGTAGCATAATAGGCAATATTCTGTGATGGATCCTGTCCAAAAATAATATTATTATCCCTTACCATCAGAGGATTCACTGCCTGATAAGAAACTCCTCCCAGGTTCCCTAGAATTCCGTAGCTTCCTCTTAGTTTCAGATTGGAAAGCCAGGAAATATCGTTCATAAAGTTTTCTTTGGAAACCACCCATCCTCCGGAAATGGAATAATAATTGGCTACCTTATTTTGTTTAGCAACCAGAGAAGTTCCGTCTCTTCTTCCCAGCAAACTGATAATATACTTACCTGCATAGTCATAGTTGGCTCTTGCCAGATAAGATACCAGAGACTGCTGATATTTATAACTGTATAATTCTTTATTGGTATCTGCTGCATTTTGAAGATATCTGAACACCTCTGCTTCACTTCTGAAATCAAAAGCTTTAGCTTTGAAACCATCTTCAGTTGTTTTCTGAAAAGTAAATCCTGCAAGAAAATCAAAATTGTGCTTACCAGTTGTTAGCTTATACGTAAGGAGCTGTTCGGCAAGAGAAGTGGATATGTTGTTAGACTGATATTCCAGACTATTGGTATCAAATATTTTTCCTACCTCCAATACTCTGGGAGTAAATTCTTTAACATTTCCGATCTTAAATGTCTGAGAAAAATTTGAACGGAATTTTAAATCTTTAGCCAAAGTAATTTCTACATAAGGATTGATCAAAATCTCATGGGTAGGGTTTTGAATACTGATCCTTTTAAGATAGGCAACAGGGTTGATCATATCTCCATAACCTCCTGCCACATCAATGGGTAATCCAGAAAAAGCTCCTGTTGGTGTATATACAGGGACATTGGGCGGATAATACATCGCGGCAACCAAAGCTCCCGTATAACCGTTCTTTGTGTTGGCAGTATTTCCCTGGGAATAATTATAATACATATTCTCTCCAAACGTCAGCCAGTCTTTCACTTTATGTTCAGAGTTTACCCTGAAATTATATCTTTTTGCCTGGGTGTTTAATAAAATTCCCTCGAGATTCCTGTGATTCATTCCTACAAAGAATCTGGATTTTTCATTTCCACCGCTTAGGTTTACATTATATTCCTGAATGGTTCCTGTGCGGAAAATTTCTTTCATCCAGTCTGTTCTTGTAATTCCGCCATCAGCATATTTTTCCGAATTGAAAGCTAGTGGAAGACTATTTAGTTTCCCCGCATTAGTATATGCCTGACGCATTACGTCCTGAAATTCTGCAGCATTTAAAGATTCTCTTAACTTCCATGCCTGGTTGATTCCGTATTTAACATCAAAATCAATAGTCAGACTCCCTTTTTTACCTCTTTTTGTGGTAATAAGGATTACCCCTCCGGAAGATCTTGCTCCGTAAATTGCAGCAGAAGCATCCTTAAGCACAGAAATATCCTGAATATCATTAGGATTAATGGCAGGGGTTCCGTTAAAAACTACGCCATCCACAACGTAAAGAGGAGTTTCTCCATTTACCCCTCCCAAACCACGGATATTTACCTTAGGCGAGCCATTAGGATCTCCCCCTTCATTTACCACCGTTACTCCGGCAGCTTTTCCCTGAAGTACCTCTCCAACTCCAGATAAAGATCTTGAACTAAGCTTATCCAGCGAAGCTTCTGCAACAGCACCGGACACTTTACTTTTCTTCTGTGTTCCGTACCCTATAACAACAACCTCATCGATGGTTTTTTCCTTTAAGCTGTCTTTTTTCTGAGATAGGAACATCGGTGAAGCAGATATTGCACCAATAAGTAATACCCTACCCGTTAAATAAGTTACTGAGACAGGGATTTTAAATACATTCATGACATCCTTTTTAATTACATGCAAAATTAGAGCAGCGCATTCCCTCACCTCATTAAGATTCCCTTATGTTTTTATTAAGAAACTTTAACCGTTATCAAAAAAAAATTCTCACAATCGTTAATTAAAACACTGTAAAACAACAACATAAACAAATAAAGTAATCATTCCGTTGATATTCTCTGCATAGATGACATTAACTTTCGTTTAAGTTTATAATCAATTGGAGACAATAAACCTGTTGGGATTAAAAATATTTTCAGATACAATAAGTAACATAGTTCATTATTCTTTTTTTACATTTGCTGAAAATAGATTTTTCATTTGTTCATAGATATCCCAAACCGGCTATAGATGTGCAGGAAAGAAGAATAAAACATTATTAAAATCATACGATTAAATGACCATTATCATTACAGGAACCTCATCAGGGATTGGATTTGCATTAGCTGAATATTTTGGTAAAAAAGGGAACAAAGTATATGGTTTAAGCAGAAAGCATACGGAAAGCCAGTATTTCAAATCGATACCTACGGATGTTACCGACAACACTGCTGTTCAAAACGCCATTGCCGAGGTTCTGAAAACCGAAACCAGAATTGATGTATTGATTAATAATGCAGGAATGGGAATGGTAGGTGCCGTAGAGGATTCTACTAAGGAAGATATTCTAAAACTTTTCAGTCTGAATTTGGCAGGTCCTGTTCAGATGATGAGCGCTGTACTTCCCAAAATGCGTGAAAACAAATTCGGAAAAATCATTAATGTTTCCAGTATCGGAAGTGAAATGGGATTACCATTCCGCGGGTTTTATTCGGCATCAAAATCTGCTCTGGATAAAGTAACTGAGGCGATGAGGTATGAAGTTTACCCTTGGAATATTGAGGTATGTTCTCTTCACCTGGGAGATATTAAAACCAATATTGCAGAAAACAGAGTCATTGCTCAGGTTTCCCAACCCTATAAAAATGTATTTGACAAAGTATATTCTTTGATGAATGCCCATGTGAACGAAGGAACCGAACCTATAGAAGTGGCAGAATACATTGAAAAACTTTTAGGGAAGAATAAATGGAAAGCTCATTATTATTTTGGTAAATTCGGGCAGAAAATAGGAGTTCCATTGAAATGGATTCTTCCGCAGGGAGTTTATGAGAATTTGATGAAGAAGTATAATAAACTGGACTAGTTTCAGTTTTATAAAAAGTTATTTAATAATTACTTTAAACCATTAGGGAGGAGTAAGCTTATTTTAAATTTTAGCAACCCATCTATGGTTTAAATACACTGAGAATTGAAGCTGTTTTTAAAAATATTTTTTGTGCTCTTCTGCGTTTTTATACAAGCGCAGAAAAAGCAGTATTGGCTAATTGATACTGAAACCAAGGTCAGAAAAAAAGTAAAAGATTCTGTTTCTGCGGTAAAATATCTGGATTCTCTGGCTCAAAGTAACTATTTCTTCACCCAGCTAAAAGATGTAAAAATAAAAGGAGACAGCACGGAAATTTTTTATGACAAAGGGAAGAACTTCAATGAAACCTATGTTAACCTTTCCGATTCCATTGTTCAAAAGCTGAAAGTTCAGAAAGATTTTTTTACTAAAAATTTAGACTCAACCAAGAAAAGCATCAATAAAAGCTATATTGATGACGGATATTCCTTCAGTAGAATTAAGTCTAAATATAAGGGACAAAAAAATGGATTTCCGATTGTAGAGCTGGATATCAACAAAAATGATAAAAGAACGATCAATGGTTTCGTCATAAAAGGTTACGATAAGGTTCCCAAACGATTCATCAAAAACCTTGAAAAAGAATTTAAGGGCAAAAACTATGATGACAAAAACTTGCTGGCCATTAATAAGAATTTCCAAAGCCATCCTTTTGTCATGCTTGAAAGACAGCCACAGACTTTATTCACCAAAGATTCTACCAATATTTACCTGTTTTTGGAGAAAAAAAAGACCAATACCTTTGATGGGGTAATTGGTTTTGGAAATGACAAATCTGATAAGTTTACCCTAAACGGTACCATGAACGTGAATTTCAGGAATATGTTCAATGGTTTTGAAGCAGTTAATCTTTACTGGCAGAGAAACCCAGACAAAGGGCAAACCTTTGATCTTCAGGTAGACATCCCTTATCTTTTTAAATCCAATGTGGGGATGAATACCAAGGTGAATATCTACAGACAGGATTCTACCTTTGCCAACGTAAAGTTTCTTCCTGCTTTCTATTATCACATCAACAATCGGAATAAAATTGGTCTTCGAGCGACTCTGGAAACATCCACTATTATTGATTCATTGTATGTTCAGGGAAAGGATTACAACAAAAGAGGAATCGGGATATGGTTTGAAATGACCGAGCCTACCGATATTGATCTTTTTCTTTACAAAACAAGGATCAATGCAGGATATGATTACTTAACAACAACTTATACCAAAGGAAATATTAAATCTACCCAAAACCAGTTTTACTTTTTTGGGGAGCACAATTATCATATTTCCGGGAACCATTTCCTGAATATTAAAGGAGAAGGTGCCATGATGGATTCTAAAATAGAGTTTTCGGCCAACGAATTGTATCGCTTCGGAGGCTGGAATTCCATGCGGGGATTTAATGAAAACTCCCTCGCCGCAGATTTTTATTATTACGGAAGCTTAGAATATCGGTACCTCATTGGCAATCAAGCTTTCTTTGACCTCTTTGGGCAATATGGACAACTCAATAATAAATCATTGAATGTAAAACCCAAGCTCTACAGCGTTGGGCTAGGTTTCAATTTCTTTATCCCCATCGGGCTGATGAGTTTTCAGCTGTCAAATGGTAATGAATTCGGGAACCCATTCAAATTCAATGACATCAAGATCCATTGGGGTATTTTGAGTAGATTTTAAATTGTCTAAATATTTTTCAACCACAAAAGTTATTTTAAATATTGGATTTTCATCTTATATCAACTTTTTTTGTTGTCTTATTTTAGATTTCCTAAAACTTTAAAACATTGGTATAACAATACTTTTGTGACCTTTGTGGTTCAACTTATAATAAAGCAAAAATCCTTACACAAAAGCTCTTTTTCACTTTACCCTTTTGTTAATTATTTCTGTTAAAAAATGTATAAATCGTATTTTTATTTTAATATGATCGTAAAGTATAGGTAATAATGCCCGGCTAAATTTGCATTCAAAAAAAATGAAGAAAGCTTTAGCTACATTTGCAGTTTTTTTACTTCCCTTATATATTACGGCTCAGGAAATTAACATTTCTGGAAATGTAAAATCTGAAAACGGCACCAGTGTATCGGGTGTAAATATCACCGATAAAAACACAGGAAAGACCGCCATGACTGATGAAAATGGTAATTTCACCATTTCAGCTAATCCCAAAGATATTCTCGAATTCTTTTCACCTGACTTTTCTGTTTACACCGTGGAAGTTTCCTCAAAAAAGGAATATTCGGTTGTTTTAAAGAAAACCAATGAAAAGCAGATTGAAGGAGTTGTCATCACTGCCTTGGGGATTGCTAAAAAGAAAGAAAAGATAGGATATTCTACGCAAGAAGTAGGAACCAAGCAGTTTGAGACCATTACAACTCCAAGCATCGGGAATCTCTTCTCTGGACAGGTAGCCGGTCTTAATGTTTCCAATCCAACGGGGATGCAACAGGCTCCCCAATTTACATTGAGAGGAAATTCCAATTTGGTTTTTGTAATTGACGGTGTAATTGTGGAAAAGGAAGTTTTTCAAAATCTGGATCCCAACAATATAGAGAATGTCAACGTACTGAAAGGAGCTCCGGCTTCTGCTTTATATGGTTCAAGAGGGAGATACGGAGCTATTCTGATTACCACAAAAAGTGCTAAAAAGAAAGGGTTTTCTGTAGAATTTTCTCAAAATACCATGATTACAGGGGGATTTACTAATCTTCCAAAGACCCAGACAGAATATGGTAACGGATCTCATGGAAAATATGAATTCTGGGACGGTGCTGATGGCGGGGTGAATGATGGAGATATGATCTGGGGACCAAAGTTTGTTCCGGGATTGCAGATTGCCCAATGGAACAGCCCTATCAGAGATAAAGTAACAGGACAAATCACGCCTTGGTATGGAGCTGTTACAGGAACTCAGTATAATGATAAATCAAGATACGAAAGGGTTCCGATTGACTGGAAGTATCATAATAACTTAGATACATTTTTAAAGCCTGCGGTTATCAATAACAATAATTTTGCGATCAGCTACAGGAATAATAAGGATATATACAGGCTTTCCGGGAACTTCATGAATTATGATGACAGGGTTCCTAATTCTTATCTCCAGAAATACGGGATTAATTTCTCCTCTGAAAATCATTTGGGAGACAAGCTTATATTGGATACAAAATTTAACTTTAATCAGGCCTTTACACCCAATGTTCCAAATTATGATTACAACCCTAGCGGACACATGTACACAATACTGATCTGGATGGGTGGTGATGTGGACGGAAATGCACTGAGAAATCATATGTGGGTTCCCGGAAAAGAAGGTACTTCACAAGCCAACTGGAACTATGCATGGTACAATAACCCCTGGTTTGGAGCTGAATATTATAAAAACCAAAACAGAACCAATATCATCAATGCACAGGCCGGATTGGAATACAAGGCAACTCAGGATTTTTCTATAAAAGGTAAAGCTTCCATTGTAGAAAATCATAGCAAGACGGAAACTTTCAGCCCTTATTCTTACTTCAATTATAATGCGCCAAGAAGTGGAGGGTATATATTGAAAGATCTAAAAACCTGGAATCTTAACTACGATGTATTGGCTACGTACAAGAAAAAGATTTCTGAAAATTTTGACTTTACCATCAATGCCGGAGGTTCCACATTCTACTACAAAAACAACAATAATGAAACCTCTACAGATGGTTTAAGGATTCCTGAAGTGTATACAATGGAAAATTCCATAGGAGCCATCAAAAAATATTCTTATCTAAAAGAAAAGCTGATCTACAGTGCCTATTCTACTATTGATATTGGGTTGTACAATGCTTTTTTCATCAATATTTCCGGACGTAATGACTGGTCTTCCACATTACCTAAGGCCAACAGATCTTATTTTTATCCATCTGCTTCCATAAGTGCTGTAATTTCCAATCTGGTAAAGCTTCCGGAATCTATCAATATGCTAAAACTTTCTGCTTCATGGGCAAAAGTGGCTTATGACTTCCAGCCTTACTCAATCAGAAATTATTATTTGAATAATAAAGGAATTACTTTCAATGGAAACCCAACCTACCTTTATCCAACAATTCTGAATATAGAAAACTCTTTAAAACCTGAGCAGACAAAATCTTATGAACTAGGATTAAGTGCAGGCTTCCTCAAAAACAGAATTACCTTAGATGCAACTTACTTCAGAACTTTGGATTACAACAACATTCTTGAATTTCCGAGTGCTGAGTCATCCGGATTCATTTCCCAGTATGTAAACGGAAATGAGTATACAACAAAAGGATTCGAGGTTTCCTTGGGACTTGTTCCTGTAAAAACATCTGATTTTACTTGGAAAACTCTAATCAACTGGAGTACATATGAACAAAAGCTGACTTCCATTTATGATAATATGCCTAACTATAATAATATCAAGTTAGGTGAAAGAATGGACAGCTACTATGACTACACCTGGCAAAAATCTCCGGACGGAAAAGTAATTCTGGATGCTAAATCGGGAATGCCAACCAGAGCAAATACACCAAGCAATCTGGGACATTTCAATCCGGACTGGACATTTGGCTTTAACAACAGCTTCAAGTATAAGAAACTATCTCTAAATATTGGGATCGATGGAAGCATTGGTGGCGTGATGAGATCTCAGGTGGTTGAAAAAATGTGGTGGGGAGGAAAACATCCTAATTCTGTTGCTTACAGGGATCTTGAATACGCTAAACCGGGAAGTTATTATTTCGTACCGGATGGGGTAAACTACAACCCTGCTACAGGGCTTTATACTCCGCATACAACAGCCATCAGCTTCCAGGACTGGGCCCAGAACTATCCTTACCAAGCAAGAGTAACTCAGGATGAAAGTGAAGAATTTGCGAATGTTTTCGACAGAACATTCATCAAGCTAAGGTCTGTAGTATTAGAATATGATTTCTCTTCTTTATTGAATCCAAGGGGAATGATCAAGGGCTTCACTGCCAACATTTCTGCCTACAACCTAGCTATGTGGAAAAAATCCAAGAACCTTTATTCTGATCCTGACTTCCAAATCAGATCAGGAAGAACGGGTGACATCACAAATGATATTCAGGATCCATCAAGCAGATGGTTTGGAATAGGATTCAATCTTAAGTTTTAATTAAAAGTACGTCAATACAATGAAAAATAATATCAATGTGATCACTAGAGCAAGACAAACTGCAAAGTGGCTCAACATAAAATCTATCCTTATTGCAGGAGCATTAGCATTAACTTCGTGCGAATCCAGCCTGGATACTATTAATGAAAATCCAAATGATCCGGCCAGTATTGATCCAAAATATCTTCTAACCTATATTTCAAAATATACTTTTCAGGTAGATAGTGATAATATGTATGCTTCCAGAATGATGATTGGTACAGATGGAGAGAATAAATATCAGTACATGAAATGGAATGATACTTCTTTCGAGGTTTATACCAAAGGGCTTTTGAATACAGGAAAAATGATGCAGGAAGCAGAGAAGATCAATAATAAAAATTATATCGCCATTGGAAAATTTTACAGGGCCTATCATTTTTTTAATATAAGCTTAAGAGTAGGGAGTGCTCCTTATTCTGAAGCAGCCAAAGGTGAATCCGGAATTACACAGCCAAAATATGACACTCAGGACGCTATCATGTCCGGAATTTTATCAGAATTAAAAGAGGCCAATGATCTGATCAATACCAATGATAAAATTGAGGGCGATATTGTTTTCAGCGGAGATGCTTTAAAATGGAAAAAACTGATCAATTCTTTCCGATTGAAAATACTGATGACCTTATCTAAAAAAACTACGGTTGGAAGCTACAACATTGCAACAGAATTTGCAGCCATTGCAGGAAGCCAGCCTTTAATGACTTCTATTTCTGACAACGGAGAACTTAAGTTTGCTGATACTGCAGACAGCAGATACAGCATGTTCAACAACAGTGGATATGGATCTAGTTTATATATGGCCGATTATTTCATTAATCTGTTTAAAGACAGACATGATCCCCGATTATTCACATTTGCAGCCCAAACTACAGGAGCTAAGGAAGCAGGAAAAGCCATTACAGATTTTACAGGATATAATGGAGGAAACCCTACATCTCCTTATTCTGATAACGCCGCTTTAATCACTGCAAAAAATATCTCTAAGGTAAACGATCGTTTTTACAAAGATGCTACCAACGAGCCCTCGTCAGTACTAAGCTATTCAGAATTAGAATTTATTTTAGCAGAAGCCTCTGCCAGAGGATGGATCTCAGGATCAGCAAAAACGCACTATGACAATGCAATCAAGGCCAGTTTTACTTTCTATCAGACGTATGTAAAAAATCCAGGACAGTATTTCTCAGGTTTTGATGTAAACCAATACCTTATCACTCCTTTGGTCGTTTATAATAATTCTGCACCATTAGAAACCCAGGTGGAAAAAATCATCACTCAAAAGTACATGACCATGTTCCATCAGGCACAATGGACTTCCTATTATGATTATTTAAGAACAGGATATCCAAACTATCCTTTAAAGGCAGGCGTTCCGGCACCATTCAGATTCAGATATCCTCAATCCGAATATAGCTATAACAATGCAAATTTAAAGGCAGCCCTTACTTCTCAGTATGGAGGGAATGATAACATTAACTCTAAACCTTGGTGGTTACAGTAGAAATCTGATATATTTTATACAAAACAAAGAAATCGCAGGAAAATCCTATTAACTTGCGGTTTCTTTCTTATTACGACTGAACATGGACAGAAGAGAATTTTTAGAAAAATCAAGTATTTTATTAGCCGGATTAGGAACTTCAGGTGTTCTTCATCCTGCAATTTTAAAGGCCTTAGCTATTGATCCGGCCGCACAATCTACTTTTTATGATGCTGAGCATGTAGTTATCCTAATGCAGGAAAACCGCTCATTTGATCATGCCTTTGGTGCTTTAAAAGGAGTAAGAGGTTTTTTAGATAAAAGAGCTTTTGTAAAACAGGATGGGCATTCTGTGTTCTTTCAAAAGGAAAATAGCGGAAAATATGCTTCCCCGGCTCGCCTGGATCTTAGAAATACTAAATCTACATGGATGAGCTCACTTCCTCATTCCTGGGAAAACCAGCAACACGCATTGAATAAAGGAAAATATGACCAATGGCTTCAGGCAAAAGCTTCAGGAAATAAGGATTATAAAAATATTCCCCTTACTCTAGGCTATTACAACCGCGAAGATCTTCCTTTTTATTATCAAATGGCAGATGCCTTTACCATATTTGATCAATATTTCTGTTCTTCACTTACGGGGACTACTCCTAACAGATTATTTCTTTGGTCCGGAACCTTAAGAGAACAGCAAAACGGTAAATCAAAAGCCAATGTTGTGAATGATGACATTGATTATGATAAAGCCAGACAGGCAAAATGGAAGAGTTTTCCTGAAATTTTAGAGGAAAAAAATGTATCATGGCGCATTTATCAGAATGAAATCAGCCTGCCAAAAGGAATGTCCGGAGAGCAGGAAGCATGGCTGAGCAACTTTACAGATAACCCGATTGAATGGTTTTCAAAATATAATGTAAAATTTTCAAAGGGGTATTACGAGAATATTCCCAAAATGATCGCTTCCCTGAAACAGGAAATCATAAAAAACCCTAGCCGAAAAGAAAGACTGGAAGCGCTCATTACTGAACTACAGGAAGATCAGGTAACATATCATCCTGATAATTATTCAAAATTATCACAACTGGAGAAAAATCTCCACGAAAAGGCGTTCACAACCAATTCAAATGATCCCGATTATCATCATCTGGAAATTGGTAAAGATGAAAACGGAGAAAGGCTGGTGGTTCCGAAAGGAGATGTATTGTTTCAGTTCCGTAAGGATGTGGAAGAGAAAAAACTTCCTTTGGTTTCCTGGCTGGTAGCCCCTGAACATTTCTCGGATCATCCTGGTTCTCCTTGGTATGGAGCATGGTATATTTCTGAGGTTTTAAATATTCTGACCAAGGACCCTGAAACCTGGAAAAAAACAATTTTTATTATCAATTATGATGAAAATGATGGCTATTTTGACCATGTAATCCCTTTTGCCCCACCATTAAACCCGAGCCAACCCGTTGATATGAATGGAAAAGAAGGGGTTGAATACGTTGACAAGTCTCAGGAATATATGTCCGATCCTACATTAAAGGATTATGAAAAAGCAGAAGGAACCGTTGGCCTTGGTTACAGGGTTCCAATGATTATTGCTTCTCCGTGGACCAAGGGAGGTTTTGTTAACTCTGAAGTTTCGGATCATACCTCTGTGCTGCAGTTTCTTGAAAAATTTATCATGAAGAAGTTTAATAAAAATGTTCATGTAGATACTATCAGTGAGTGGAGAAGAGCTATTTGCGGAGATCTGACTTCTGCTTTCAACCTACCCAATGCCAAAGCTCCAAAAATGGATTATCTGGATCAAAAGGATTTTGCTAAAACCATTAATGCTGCCAAAAACAAGCCTGTTCCTCAACTGAAATGGTATTCTGAAAATGAACTGAATAACAGTCTTCTTGATATTCAGGAAAAGGGAATGAAACCCTCCAATCCACTTCCCTATGATTTTTATGTGAATTTAAGTGGAGATAAGATCACGATGACCAATGTAAAGGAAAATGGAGTTCCTCTTCATCTTTATGACAGAACCCAATTGAATAGTAATAATTATTATTTTTCCTATGCATTATATTCAAAGCAGGAATTATCACACCCTGTGATACAATCCGGAACATATGATTACGAAGTGTTTGGGCCTAATGGCTTTTTCCGAAAATTCAAGGGATCCAAAAAACCAGAGGTTGAGGTGATTCTTATTAATAACAGTTCAAAAAGTCAGATTGAATTAGTTTTTAAAAACCATAAAGAAAGCAATGTCAATCTAACTCTGGAAAACGGGTATGAAAAAAGTAAAAAAATGATATCTACAAAAAAGCCTGAGGATAAAATAATTATTGATCTTAGCAAATACAAGGGCTGGTATGATCTTAAAATAACCCTTGAAAATCACATATGGCATTTTGCAGGCAGAATAGAAACGGGTAAAGTTTCTGTTTCGGATCCTCATTGGGCATAGGAGTTATTTCAATTAAGACCATAGATCCTGTACGTACTGTACAGGATTTTTTTATTTTCAAACATAAAATAATTCACAATTATATTGCGTTAAAAAGGTCAAATATTTAACAATATAAAAATTATAATATATTTTTTTTATAATATATCGAATTTCATTATATTCACTTAACTAATTATAGCATCATGAAAAAATTAAACTTAACGATTGCAATGTCCCTATTTGCAGTTGCTGTATCCACTAATTTAAGTGCACAGGATACTAATACAGACAACCATACAGTCACAATTTCTATCCCTGAAGTTGCTTTGGTAGATATTGAACCCGCTGCCACAAAAAATATTACTCTTGGATTTACAGCTCCTACAGAGGCAGGTAATCCTATTATTCCGGCTACGGCTAACACAACTCTATGGCTTAATTATTCTTCCATCAAATCTGTTGCAGATCCCACCCGTAATGTAAGTGTAAAAATGAACGCTATCATTCCCGGAGTTGATCTTCACGTAACTGCCGCTGCAGCTACAGGATCTGGTGCAGGTACATTAGGAACGTCTGCAGGTCTGTTGACTTTAAGTGCTGCCGACCAGACTATTATTTCAGGTATTGGGAGTGCTTATACAGGAAATGGTGCCAACAATGGACACAACCTTACGTACGCTCTTGCTGCAGGAAGCGGCCCTGGAGGGGTAGCAGCTTATGCAGATTTACAGGCAACAGCCACTACAGTAGCTACCGTTACGTATACAATATCAGATAATTAGAATTTAAATAAAATTCTTTTCTGAATTCAAAAACAAGAAGAAGCTGATATTCAGTTTCTTCCTGGTTTTGTATTATTAATGATTAAACTCCAAACTTTATATAATGATGATGATGATAAAGCGTATTCTTCTTTTGATCACCGTGATTTTGCAGTTCAGCTTTTTACATGCCGGCATTGTGGTTCTCAACGGGCTTACGCATTCTTACAAAATTGAAACAGGAAAAGTCTACAAAGGAAAAGTTGCCATTGAAAATACAAGCAAAACTCCCCAAACTGTAAAATTGTTTTTACAGGATTTCACCTACCAGGCTGACGGAACAATCAATTATACAACGCTGAATACCAACAAACGTACTAACGGAGAATGGGTTAAACTTAATACCAACCTGATTACGCTTAAAGGTAATGAAAAAACAGAGGTGTTTTATGAAATTACTGTTCCTAATCAGGCAATGGATCCTGGAAGCTACTGGAGTGTAATTATTGTAGAACCTGTGGAAGACATTAAGCCTAGTGATAATAAGCAAGGAGTGAATATTACTTCTGTTATACGTTATGCAATACAGGTTATTACCGATTTCGAAACAGAAAAAGCCAAGCCAATTCTTAAGTTTGAAAGCGTAAAAATAGAAAAGCAAGAGGGAAAGCAAACTCTAATGATTGCCATAGCCAACAATGGTAATCTTTATTGTAAACCCACCACATCCATTGAAATCTATAATCGTAAAACCGGTGAAAAGTTAGGTACTTATTCAAGTTTAACAATGGGATTGCTGCCCAATACTTCCAAAACATTTTATATTGATATCAGTAAAGTACCTCCAGAAAAATATAAAGCATCAATAATAGCAACTGATGAAGAGGAGAACGCATTTGCTCTCAATGTGGAACTAGAAGTAAAAAATGATTAGAACTTGGACTTTCTTTATTATTCTATCATTATTCCCGATATTTATTTTTTCTCAACAACAATCTAACCGATTGATTAGTAAAAAAGATAGTTTATTACCGGGAATGTCTACTTCTATCCCATTCACATTAGAAAATAATTCAGCTGAAAACAGAACTTATGATATTTCAGTGAGTACCTCAAATCCACAGATTCTACCCATTTTAACAAAAGGAGAATTCCAAATTGCCCCTCACGAAACATCAGTATATCTGGTTCCTCTGCGTATTGCAACAGAAACAAGCCAAGGTACCTATACTGTAACATTGAATATTACAGACAGAAACAATGGAATTTCCTTTACAAAAATTTCAAAGGTTACTGTTTCCGGAAATCGAAATATTTCTCTCACGGCTTTGAATTCACCGGAATTTGTAAAAGCCGGCGAAACCATTAAAGCTAATTTTCTCATTAAAAATAATGGAAACATTCCGGAAAAACTTATCCTGGAAAGTAAGAATGCCATCATAGATCAGGATTCGGAAATTTTCTTATCTCCAGGAGAAACAAAGCAAATATTAATCTCCCGAAAAACCGACCCTCAATTAGGGAAAAACGAGTTTCAAAACCTTAACTTAACTGTTTATTCTTCGGATGATCCAAAGGAAAGTGAAACGGCCTATGCAAGTGTAAAGGTAATATCTATCCAACCGTCTGAGGATGACATCTACCATAGATTACCTGTTTCAGCTTCATTGGCATTCATAGGAATGAGAAACAGAGGAGATTATAATGACGGTTTTCAAGGTGAAATTTACGGTAAAGGAAGTCTGGATAAAAACAATAAAGGACAAATAGAATTTCATGTTGCCACTAAAAACCCAGTCGAATACAGTTCTTTTACTCAATATGAAGAATATTTTGTAAACTACAAGAGAGATCATTTTCTTATCCATTTAGGTGACAAAACCTATTCTTCATCTTTTCTGACTGAATATTCAAGGTATGGACGTGGAGCGGAGGTGCGATTTGATATAAATAAAGTAAGTATTGGTGGTTTTTATAATCATCCAAGATTTTTTCGAGATATCAAAGATGAGTTTAATGTCTATTCAAAATTTAAAATAAAAAAGGA
This sequence comes from Chryseobacterium aurantiacum, assembly GCF_003020585.1. Classification (GTDB taxonomy): domain Bacteria; phylum Bacteroidota; class Bacteroidia; order Flavobacteriales; family Weeksellaceae; genus Chryseobacterium; species Chryseobacterium aurantiacum. Next base: position 3,021 of record NZ_PXUE01000001.1, on the reverse strand, counting down.
ATCAGAAATCACAGCTGGATATTTATACAAAATACCAAGAAAGGAGGAAAATGTCTTTGCCATTTCAAGATTAGATTCCAATGCACACTTGCCTTACCTAACAGGAAAATTCCAGATATCTAAAAACCTGAATCTTTTAGGGGAGGTATCCTATAGTAAAACCAATAAAACGGAGGGAACTGCCTATATGATTCAGGCGCAGGCTAATTTTGAAAGATTAAATGGAAATGTGATGTATATGAGATCCAGCCCTGAATTTGCAGGATATTTTACCAATACAAGTACATTTAACGGAGGACTTCAATATAGGATTTCAAAGAGACTTAATATTACTGCCAACTTTGTTCAGGATGCTAAAAACTTTGAAAGAGATACCTTACTGCTTGCTGCTCCGTATAGAAAATTTTTGCAATATGGTATTCAGTATTCCTACACGAGTAAAGGTACTGTTATGCTTTATAGCGGTTATCAAAAGTATCAGGACCGTTTGGAGCCCAAGCAGTTTGACTATGATGAGCGTTTTTACAGATTGGCCATCAATCAAAAAATTGGAAATTTTCAGATCAACGTGGAAGGTCAGCTGGGAAAAACAGATAATTATCTGACTGGATTTTCAGGAACTTCCAGATTATATACGGCCAATATTGGATTTGAAAAGTTTAAAACATCATTCAATTTATATGGAAGCTATGCCGTGACTTCAAGATATCAACTGAAAAATCAAAGGCAAGTCTATTATGGTGCAAACATTATAAGTCATTTTTCACCAAAAACATATCTTAGTTTCCTTTATCAGAATAACTATATGCCGGAGTATTATTTCAAGGATAGAAATCTTCTTGAGCTTCTTTTTCATCAACAGCTTTTCCCTGGACATGAGTTTGATATATCCGGACGTTACACCCTCCAAAGAGGTGATCTTGCCAATAAGGACTTTATATTCTCACTGCGCTATACATTGCGTTTAAATGTCCCTGTACAGAAAATTGCGGAGTATACTACATTATCAGGAAACATCGGTAATATGGGCGTGAAGAAAATATCAGAAGTAAAGCTCATGCTCGGAAGCCACCTTACCATAACTGATAAGGATGGAAACTTCATCTTTAAAAATATTACACCTGGTGATTATTATCTTGAAATGGACCGGTCAACTACCGAAATCAATGATATCCCAACGGTAGCATTGCCCGCATCAGTTTCGCTTCATCATAAGGAAAATATCTTTAACTTCGGCCTGACTAGAGCAGCTAAGATACAGGGACATATCCAATTTACAGAACCTGTAGAAAATGATCAGATTAATTCTATTCAAAAAAGAAAAAAGGAAAGCATTATTATAGAGGCTATAAGTGGTGAACAAACCTATCGTAAAATTTGTTTTATAGGAGAGGATTTTGATTTTACTTATCTCCGCCCTGGAGATTGGACAGTGAAAATTTATAGAAATGGTTTAGACAAGCGGTATAAAATTTCAACCAATCAGTTTCAGTTTACTCTAAAGCCGGAAGAAATAAAAAAATTAAATATCAATATTGTAAAACAGCAAACTGAAATTAAATATCAGCAGGAAACTTTAAAAGTAGGATATAATGAAATAAAAAAACAGAAATGATGTTGATCCGCTCCATACTATTAATAACATATCTTCTCTTATCTGGACTACTATATTCCCAGACCACTCCGTCTATAACATTACCCGTTGTTACTTTAATGGATATTGAACCTTCAGGAAATATTAGCCTAAGCTTCACAGCGCCCACAGAAGCGGGAAGAGCTCTTGTTAATCCAACACCCAATACCACAAAATGGATTAATTATACATCAGCTATTGCCCCATCAGGAGCTACCAGAAGAATTACCGCAGCAGTAACCGTTAATCCACTCGTTCCTGGAGTTAATATAAGGTTGCAAGCCGCAGCAGCTTCAGGAGCAGGAGGTGGAACTTTAGGATCTTCCTCAGGGCAGGTAACCCTTACTACTACGCCTATAACAATCATCAGTGGTATAGGAGGTGCTTATACCGGAAACGGAGTCAATAATGGGCATAATATCACCATTTCTCTGGTTCCCGGCTCTTATAATAATATAACAGCCCAAACCAATACAGTAGTTACCATTACTTACACCATTACAGAATAAATTTGAAATATGAAGATCAATAGTCGCTTTCTCAAAAAAATACTCCTAAAAAAACATCTATACATTATTCCTTTAATAATGAGTAGTTGCATGGAAGCGCAAACATTAAATATTAGTGGAAGTAACTGGGTCGTAAGTGTCCCTGCTATTACCGAAGCAGGGACCAATTATGCAGGGACCTACCAAAGCAGTGATACTTTATTAACACTTTCTGGGTTATTACCCGGATCATTTCTAAATCTGCTTTCCGGTGGAGCTGCTAAGATCAGCATGCACTATATTCCTACTGCCTGGAATAACTCATTGCGTCTTTATGCAAAAAGAAGCGGTGGAAGTACAAGTATAGGCGGAGTCTGTGTTCTTTGTAGTGCTACCATCAATGGAGGAACTACCTATATAGAAATTCCTCAAGGAGTAGATGCAACATTTTTAACCATTAATTTCGCCGGAGTTCTAGGACTTGGCAATAGTGTATCTTTTTCGGGCATTAATACCCAGCTGCAAATAAGCGGAGTTTCCGTAGTAATTCCTGCTACAAGCTATAATGCCAAATTAGTTTTCACCATAGGCCCTAACTAAAATTACTCTAGTGAGTTTTCATAACATCTCATTCAAAAGAAATTCGATTTAGCCCTCATTGCTGTAGGAATTCAATATGGTAAGTTATGGGATGACAATCAATAAGCTGTCCAACCACTATTTAGAAAAGATGTATTATCAGGAGCCTAATCCCGCTATCCACTCATACTCCTTGCGCCATGGCTTCCAACAGCCTCGTCCTTGTGGGCCTTTTCCCTGCTGCGGGGTAACCGCTGCTATCGGGGCTAGTGACAGGCAGTGAATATAATGATAATGATGGGCCTTGGATGTTGCCTTCCC
>NZ_PXUE01000015.1 GCF_003020585.1 Chryseobacterium aurantiacum | reverse complement strand
GCGTCCCCAATCCAGGTCCACCCGCTTCCCGATCCCTGCTGCGGGGTAACCGTTGCTATCAGGGCTATGGAAGATGTCGTATATATAAATATAGATTGTGAACACCCACCCACATTCACCAGTGGCAGGCCCTTGCCCCAATCCAGGATGGTAAGGATGATATCCTGATAAGGTAGGAGAGGAGGGGTTGCCAACCTTTCTATATAATGTATAGGCATGTCTTCCATCACCCATTATTCATTATTAATGTCCCTCCTCCCCATCTCCCAAACATTTGTTTAAAATATTTCCCGCTGCCTACCAGCTACTTATAAAAAAAACATGAACAAAATATGAACTTTATGTTAAATAAACTTGCGGGTTATGGTATAAGTTTCTATCTTTGCCCCACTGAAAACGAGAGTGGATCAGTAGCGCAGAAGAGCCTTTTGATAGGCAGAGACATTATAGACTACCATGGAGGCAAGCTAAAAAAAAACCTTCAACTTTTACACTGTAGGGGTTGCGAGATAAAAAAGAGTTTGTATCTTTGCAGTCCCAATAAAATGGGAGCGCAGGGGTAGGATGATTGAGGTGT
>NZ_PXUE01000014.1 GCF_003020585.1 Chryseobacterium aurantiacum | reverse complement strand
GATTAATCACGAAGATAATAATTTTTGAAAGCAATTCACAACCAGATTTAACAACTTCACGTAATGCATCTAGCTGTGATTAATCACGAAGATAATAATTTTTGAAAGCAATTCACAACGCTTTCCGGGTGCTCCTTAAGCATTTCAAAGCTGTGATTAATCACGAAGATAATAATTTTTGAAAGCAATTCACAACCATGCGTTACTTTATCAAATATTATTTTTTGCTGTGATTAATCACGAAGATAATAATTTTTGAAAGCAATTCACAACTATATACTCTGCGTTTTTATCTATGTTTTGCTGTGATTAATCACGAAGATAATAATTTTTGAAAGCAATTCACAACACGTAGAAAATCCAAGCAATTACGTTAAAAGCTGTGATTAATCACGAAGATAATAATTTTTGAAAGCAATTCACAACATTCCATTTGCGCAAATGTTATTTAATGGTGCTGTGATTAATCACGAAGATAATAATTTTTGAAAGCAATTCACAACGCTTTCCGGGTGCTCCTTAATCATTTCAAAGCTGTGATTAATCACGAAGATAATAATTTTTGAAAGCAATTCACAACTAATTAAGTCTATTCCTATTGTTTCGCTAGGCTGTGATTAATCACGAAGATAATAATTTTTGAAAGCAATTCACAACTAATACCTGTAAATAGTTTGGAGTCAAAACGCTGTGATTAATCACGAAGATAATAATTTTTGAAAGCAATTCACAAC
>NZ_PXUE01000013.1 GCF_003020585.1 Chryseobacterium aurantiacum | reverse complement strand
GCCAGTTTTTATTTTATTTTTAAAGTCTCATGCAAAAGCATGGGACTTTTTTTGTGCACATAGGTGAACCTGCAAAAATCCTAGAGGCACCCCACACCGTATGCCCCACCTGCACAGGGTAGGCAACAGCCAAGGCCCAAGATCAATCAAGGTCCATCATTGGACATTACTTCTCACTTCCCCTTTAGTGAATTTTTATCATAACCCATTTACCCATATAAACTGTAGCCCTGATTCCTCTTGACCATGGCGGTTCTACCTCCAGGCTGTTAAAATATCCAGGCCTTTTTACCATTTACCGTTCACCATTAATCCCCATTAGGTCCTATCCAGCACTGCTTTCTGGAACCTATGCAACAGATGTGCATTCCATGGGATACAACCCCCGGAATGATGAAGTACCTTGTTGATGCTATCCAATCCAATCCAATCACTACAAGGATCTGGTAGACCATGCCTTCAATATTCCATAATTCCCCGCTTTACCTTAAAACAATGCCGTTGTCCATTCTTGATTGTCCATCTATCTTCACTCATTATCTGGATCCTGGTTCTGCCAAGGTTTTTATTTAATTAATGGTTTAGTGCCACAACCCCTTGTATTCCCCTGAACCCGGGTTAGGTTTATGCCCATCGGTTTATGCCATTTCAAGAGGATACATACAGGCTTTGCCACCTCCCCGCCATTCAGGCTATTTATTACTCCTCATTGTGGATAACTGCATGTTTGTATTTAATTCACTTAATATCAGAAGATTAAAACCCATGTTTTCCACAATTGGATAATGTGGCTTAACTTTATGTTAAATAAACTTGCGGGTTATGGCATAAGTTTCTATCTTTGCCCCACTGAAAACGAGAGTGGATCAGTAGCGCAGAAGAGCCTTTTGATAGGCAGAGACATTATAGACTA
>NZ_PXUE01000012.1 GCF_003020585.1 Chryseobacterium aurantiacum | reverse complement strand
TTTTTTATCGTCCGAAGACGCTCTAAAATGAGATGTTCCAGCCGCACCTTCCGGTACGGCTACCTTGTTACGACTTAGCCCTAGTTACCTGTTTTACCCTAGGCAGCTCCTGTTACGGTCACCGACTTCAGGTACCCCAGACTTCCATGGCTTGACGGGCGGTGTGTACAAGGCCCGGGAACGTATTCACCGCGCCATGGCTGATGCGCGATTACTAGCGATTCCAGCTTCATAGAGTCGAGTTGCAGACTCCAATCCGAACTGAGACCAGCTTTCGAGATTTGCATCACATCGCTGTGTAGCTGCCCTCTGTACTGGCCATTGTATTACGTGTGTGGCCCAAGGCGTAAGGGCCGTGATGATTTGACGTCATCCCCACCTTCCTCTCTACTTGCGTAGGCAGTCTCACTAGAGTCCCCAACTTAATGATGGCAACTAGTGACAGGGGTTGCGCTCGTTGCAGGACTTAACCTAACACCTCACGGCACGAGCTGACGACAACCATGCAGCACCTTGAAAAATGTCCGAAGAAAAGCCTATTTCTAAGCCTGTCATTTCCCATTTAAGCCTTGGTAAGGTTCCTCGCGTATCATCGAATTAAACCACATAATCCACCGCTTGTGCGGGCCCCCGTCAATTCCTTTGAGTTTCATTCTTGCGAACGTACTCCCCAGGTGGCTAACTTATCACTTTCGCTTAGTCTCTGAACCCGAAGGCCCAAAAACGAGTTAGCATCGTTTACGGCGTGGACTACCAGGGTATCTAATCCTGTTCGCTCCCCACGCTTTCGTCCATCAGCGTCAGTTGTTGCTTAGTAACCTGCCTTCGCAATTGGTGTTCTAAGTAATATCTATGCATTTCACCGCTACACTACTTATTCCAGCTACTTCAACAACACTCAAGACCTGCAGTATCAATGGCAGTTTCACAGTTAAGCTGTGAGATTTCACCACTGACTTACAGATCCGCCTACGGACCCTTTAAACCCAATAAATCCGGATAACGCTTGCACCCTCCGTATTACCGCGGCTGCTGGCACGGAGTTAGCCGGTGCTTATTCGTATAGTACCTTCAGCTAGATACACGTATCTAGGTTTATCCCTATACAAAAGAAGTTTACAACCCATAGGGCCGTCGTCCTTCACGCGGGATGGCTGGATCAGGCTCTCACCCATTGTCCAATATTCCTCACTGCTGCCTCCCGTAGGAGTCTGGTCCGTGTCTCAGTACCAGTGTGGGGGATCACCCTCTCAGGCCCCCTAAGGATCGCAGACTTGGTGAGCCGTTACCTCACCAACTATCTAATCCTGCGCGTGCCCATCTCTATCCACCGGAGTTTTCAATTTCAAATGATGCCATTCAAAATATTATGGGGTATTAATCTTCCTTTCGAAAGGCTATCCCCCAGATAAAGGCAGGTTGCACACGTGTTCCGCACCCGTGCGCCGCTCTCAAGATCCCGAAGAATCTCTACCGCTCGGCTTGCATGTGTTAGGCCTCCCGCTAGCGTTCATCCTGAGCCAGGATCAAACTCTCCATTGTATGTTTGTCTGACTCACTCAAAGTTTTGA
>NZ_PXUE01000011.1 GCF_003020585.1 Chryseobacterium aurantiacum | reverse complement strand
GTTACGGATGGAGCCAAAAACAACATCTGTTCATCAGTTTGACAAGAAGAATTTAAGATCATTGACATTAACGGTAAAGACATCACAAAGAGATAACCGAGCACTTTCGAGTGCCGAGTTTATAAAAATATCGATAAATTTATTTATCAAAAAATACTGAACTAATTTAAATATTAGGAAAGAAATCGTTAAGGGCGTATGGCGGATGCCTAGGCTTTCAGAGGCGAAGAAGGACGTGGTAAGCTGCGAAAAGCTGCGGGGATTGGCACACACGAATTGATCCGCAGATGTCCGAATGGGGCAACCCGTCTGGTTGAAGACCAGTCACTCCAATTTATTGGAGAGCAAACCCGGAGAACTGAAACATCTAAGTACCCGGAGGAAAAGAAATCGAAGAGATTCCGTAAGTAGTGGCGAGCGAAAGCGGATTAGCCCAAAAGCTAATTTATGTTTAATAGAACGTTCTGGAAAGAACGGCCGTAGAGGGTGATAGCCCCGTATATGAAAGGCATATTTAAGTGATAAATGAGTAGGGCGGGACACGTGAAATCCTGTCTGAATATGGGGGGACCATCCTCCAAGGCTAAATACTCCTGAAAGACCGATAGTGAACAAGTACTGTGAAGGAAAGGTGAAAAGCACTTCGAATAGAAGGGTGAAATAGAACCTGAAACCGTACGCCTACAAGCGGTCGGAGCACCTATATGGTGTGACGGCGTGCCTTTTGCATAATGAGCCTACGAGTTAATTTTACTAGCGAGGTTAAGGTATTAAGTACCGGAGCCGGAGCGAAAGCGAGTCTGAATAGGGCGCATAGTTAGTAGGATTAGACGCGAAACCTTGTGATCTACCCATGGGCAGGTTGAAGCTCTGGTAACACAGAGTGGAGGACCGAACCGGTTGACGTTGAAAAGTCTTCGGATGACCTGTGGGTAGGGGTGAAAGGCCAATCAAACTGGGAGATAGCTCGTACTCTCCGAAATGCATTTAGGTGCAGCGTCGTATATAAGTTTATTAGAGGTAGAGCTACTGATTGGATGCGGGGGTTTCACCACCTACCAATTCCTGACAAACTCCGAATGCTAATAAATGTTCTACGGCAGTGAGGGCATGGGTGCTAAGGTCCATGTCCGAGAGGGAAAGAACCCAGACCAACAGCTAAGGTCCCCAAATATATGTTAAGTTGAAGCAACGCGGTTGGACTGCATTGACAGCTAGGATGTTGGCTTGGAAGCAGCCATTCATTTAAAGAGTGCGTAACAGCTCACTAGTCGAGCGGTCCGGCATGGATAATAATCGGGCATAAACATATTACCGAAGCTATGGATTTGTACCTTGTGTACATCTGGTAGGAGAGCATTCTATTTGCGCCGAAGCAGTACTGTGAGGTATTGTGGAGCGGATAGAAAAGAAAATGTAGGCATAAGTAACGATAAAGGGGGCGAGAAACCCCCTCACCGAAAGACTAAGGTTTCCTCAGCCATGCTAATCAGCTGAGGGTTAGTCGGGACCTAACGCGAACCCGAAAGGGGTAGTGGATGGACAATGGGTTAATATTCCCATACTTGCTCACACTAAAAAGGGGACGGAGTGCCGTACCTGCTGGAGACTGACGGAATAGTCAAGGCCTAGCCTTCGGGCGAAGCTGCTGCAGGGAAAGTGCTTCCAAGAAAAGCCGAAGTGAAGCAACCCGTACCAAAACCGACACAGGTAGTCGAGGAGAGAATCCTAAGGTGCTAGAGTGAATCATGGTTAAGGAACTAGGCAAAATAGTCTCGTAACTTCGGGAGAAGAGACGCCATCAGCAATGGTGGCCGCAGTAAAGAGGCCCAGGCGACTGTTTATCAAAAACACAGGACTCTGCAAAATCGAAAGATGCAGTATAGGGTCTGACACCTGCCCGGTGCTGGAAGGTTAAGGAAGGTGCTTAGGGTTAAACCGAAGGCATTGACTGAAGCCCCAGTAAACGGCGGCCGTAACTATAACGGTCCTAAGGTAGCGAAATTCCTTGTCGGGTAAGTTCCGACCTGCACGAATGGTGTAACGATCTGGGCACTGTCTCAACCATGAGCTCTGTGAAATTGTAGTCTCGGTGAAGATGCCGAGTACCCGCAATGGGACGAAAAGACCCTGTGAACCTTTACTATAACTTCGTATTGACTTTGAGTAAGTAATGTGTAGGATAGGTGGGAGGCTTTGAAGCTTGCACGCTAGTGTAGGTGGAGCCAACGTTGAAATACCACCCTTTACTTACTTGGAGCCTAACTTCTTTTAGAAGGACATTGCGTGGTGGGTAGTTTGACTGGGGTGGTCGCCTCCAAAAGAGTAACGGAGGCTTTCAAAGGTACCCTCAGCACGCTTGGTAACCGTGCGTAGAGTGTAATGGCATAAGGGTGCTTGACTGTGAGACCCACAAGTCGATCAGGTGCGAAAGCAGGACATAGTGATCCGGTGGTTCCGTATGGAAGGGCCATCGCTCATAGGATAAAAGGTACTCCGGGGATAACAGGCTAGTCTCCCCCAAGAGCTCACATCGACGGGGAGGTTCGGCACCTCGATGTCGGCTCGTCACATCCTGGGGCTGGAGAAGGTCCCAAGGGTTGGGCTGTTCGCCCATTAAAGTGGCACGCGAGCTGGGTTCAGAACGTCGTGAGACAGTTCGGTCTCTATCTATTGCGGGCGTTAGATGTTTGAGAGGGCTTGATTCTAGTACGAGAGGACCGAATTGAACAAACCTCTGGTGTATCAGTTGTACCGCCAGGTGCACCGCTGAGTAGCTACGTTTGGAAGAGATAAGCACTGAAGGCATATAAGTGCGAAACTCGCCTCAAGATGAGACATCTTTTAAGGGTCGTTGGAGATGACGACGTTGATAGGCTACAGGTGTAAAGACAGTAATGTCATAGCCGAGTAGTACTAATTACCCGTAGATTTATAGCCTAATATGGCGCACGGAAGTGCAGCAAGGTTACCTCTTTGTGAAAGTTTTTATCGATTAAAA
>NZ_PXUE01000010.1 GCF_003020585.1 Chryseobacterium aurantiacum | reverse complement strand
GTGCTGTGATTAATCACGAAGATAATAATTTTTGAAAGCAATTCACAACAAACTCCCTTGGCAGTTCAATGGTTGCGACGCTGTGACTAATCACGAAGATAATAATTTTTGAAAGAATTTCACAAACCTTTCTTTATCCAAAATTTTCTATTATCATTGTAATAAGCTATAAATTTACTATTTTGCTGTTTATTTTTCTCAAATGAATAATAAAATCTAAAAAAATCATTTCTTGATATATGTTAAGATGATAGAAATATGGTTTTTCTATTTTTGTAACCGAAAAACAACAAAAAAAATTTCGATTAAACTTTTTTAAACAATTTAATAATATGAAAAAACTTAGTGTAATTGCATTAGTAGGAGTAGGATTGCTAGCAGCATCTTGTAATAATAAAGAAAAAACAGATACAGCTGTAGCTACCGAGCAAAGCGTTGCAGAAAGCAAAGGAGAAGTATTGGCTGTAGATGCGGCAACGTCTATCGTTAACTGGAAAGCTTTCCATAAAGGAGGTTTTGCACCTCGTTGGGGAACTCTTAACGTAAAATCTGGAGATCTAAGCATTGAAGGGGGACAGGTTGTAGCAGGAAACTTCAATATTGATATGACTTCCATTAAAGTTGATCCGGCTTCAGTAACTGAAAAAGATAAAAAACCGGCAGATCTTGAAGCTCACCTTAAAAATCCTGATTTCTTTGATGTAGCGAAAAACCCTGCTTCTGACTTTAAAATCACAAGTGTAACAGACCTTAAGGAAGCTCCAAAAGATGCTGTTGCAGGTGCTAACAAAACAGTAAGCGGAAACCTTACATTAATGGGAAAAACAATGAATGTTACTTTCCCTGCTAAAGTAGATGTAGTAGATAATACAGCAGCGGTTCAGGCTAAATTTACTGTAAACAGAACAGATTGGGGAATTAAGTTTGGTACTTCTGAAGCAGATCCTGCAGAATGGATGATCAGCAAAGATATTGAGATCGCAATCGATGTAAAAGCTAAAAAATAATTAGCCGGATATATTATAATTATGGAGCTGTCTGAATAAGGCAGCTCTTTTTTATTTTAAAATCTCACCATTCACAAATGAAACAATATACTAACTAAGGTGAGTTTAGGGTGTTTTTATTGGATATTTGTTGAGATTATTTATTTTAGAATTCTACAAAAACCATTAGTTCAGCTCCCATGAATTCTGAATACGTACACAATATTCGCTTCCCAGATATAAAGGATTGCCATGTTTTTCAGACCAGAATCCGTCCAATATATCCATGCTTAGGCAACGGTATACCGCAACTCCTTTATAGATTTTATGATCATCTCCTTTGTAATTAAAATTAAGCACCAAGATGTGGTCCTTATAAAACCCTGTTCCTTTCTGGGTGTGATCTCCAATCGTCCATTGAGCAATAACACGGGCATTTTTATCAACGGATAAAATTAATGTACCTTGATAAGAAACCTGATCAGACTCTTCCTGATTGCTTCCTTTGATGGAATAAGTTCCTGCCAAATCATATACTGTCATTGATTCGTTTTTTATGGATGGCAAATTTAAAAAATCTTATTTTGAAAAACATTACAAATATTGATGAGCGAGAATATTTTAAATTCCAAACTTTTTCTATCATTAAATTAAACTTTACTTTTGCAGCAAATTAAATGTACAATGATTCCTTTTCTGCTGATCGCTAACCTTATTACTTTCGGAGTTTTTGGATTTGATAAACTGCAAGCCAAAAGACATCATTGGAGGATTTCCGAGAACGTTCTTTTAGCACTTTCATTGATAGGAGTTGTAGGGGCGGCTTCCGGAATGGTCATCTTTAATCATAAGGTTTCTAAAAAATCATTTCTTGTAAAATTTTTCATCGTGGTTTTGATTGACCTTGTTTTGCTTTATCGTTTGATAAGACATTGATAAGGAAATGCTTAATAAAGTTAATTGCGGATTTTTAAGACTGTTAATTAACACAATTTATTTTTTCAAAATTTTTATTGAAATAAAGTTAAAATAAACCAGTAATAGAACTTCACGTATTATATTTTTTCGGACATTTTAAGAGGGAATTATCTAAATTTCTCATTATGAAATTGTTAAATATTGCATAAAGATTTTAATTAATTCATTTTAAATCACTATTTTTGCACCCGTAAAAATCCTATATGCAAAACATTAGAAATATTGCGATTATCGCACACGTTGACCACGGGAAGACGACTTTGGTTGACAAAATCATTCACGCTACCAATATTTTCAGAGAAAATCAGGAGAGTGGAGAATTAATTATGGATAACAATGATCTTGAAAGAGAAAGAGGGATCACCATCTTATCCAAGAATATTTCTGTTACTTATAAAGACACAAAAATTAACGTAATTGATACTCCTGGTCACGCGGATTTCGGTGGGGAAGTAGAAAGAGTATTAAAAATGGCTGACGGAGTTATTTTGTTGGTGGATGCGTTCGAAGGACCAATGCCACAAACAAGATTCGTACTTCAGAAAGCTTTAGAATTAGGTTTAAGACCTTTAGTTGTTATCAATAAAGTAGATAAACCAAACTGTCGTCCGGACGAAGTTCACGATCAGGTATTTGATTTATTCTTCAACCTTGAAGCTACTGAAGAGCAGTTGGATTTCCCAACTTTCTACGGTTCTTCTAAGCAAGGTTGGTTCAACACTTCATTAGAACAAACTGAAGATATCTTGCCATTATTAGATGGGATTTTACAATATGTTCCTGAACCAAAGGTAACTGAAGGAAATCTTCAAATGCAGATTACTTCTCTAGATTTCTCTTCTTTCTTAGGAAGAATTGCAATCGGGAAAGTAACAAGAGGAGAGCTTAAAGAATCTCAGTGGATTGGTTTAGCTCAGGCAGATGGTAAAGTTGTAAAAGGAAAAGTAAAAGAACTTTACGTTTTCGAAGGATTAGGAAAGAAAAAAGTAACTGAAGTAAAAGCAGGAGATATCTGTGCTGTAGTAGGTTTTGACGCTTTCCAGATCGGAGATTCATTCGTAGATCTTGAAAACCCTGAACCATTGGAAAGAACTGCAATTGATGAGCCTACATTGAACATGACGTTCTCTATCAACAATTCACCTTTCTTCGGTAAAGATGGTAAATATGTAACGTCTAATCACTTGAAAGAGAGATTAACAAAAGAATTAGAGAAAAACTTAGCATTAAGAGTTCAACAAACTGACGATGCAAACACTTTCCTAGTTTTCGGTAGAGGTATTCTTCACTTATCTGTTTTGATCGAAACAATGAGAAGAGAAGGTTACGAAATGACAATTGGTCAGCCACAGGTTATCCTAAGAGAAATTGATGGTGAAAAATGTGAGCCTTATGAATCTTTAGTAGTAGATGTTCCTGAAGAATATGCTTCAAGAGTTATCGATTTAGCTACTCAAAGAAAAGGTGACCTTCACATTATGGAAACTAAAGGTGAAATGCAGCACATGGAATTCGAAATTCCTTCAAGAGGTTTGATCGGATTGCGTTCTCAAATGTTGACAGCTACTGCAGGTGAAGCTATTATGGCACACCGTTTCACAGAATATAAGCCTTTCAAAGGTGCTATTCCGGGAAGAAACAATGGAGTATTAATCAGCAAGACTCAAGGTCCAGCTACAGAATATTCTATCGCTAAACTACAGGATAGAGGTAAGTTCTTTGTTGATCCGGGTGAGGAAATCTATGCAGGAATGATCATTGGTGAACAAAACAAGCCAGGAGACTTGGTAGTAAACATCGTAGAAGCAAAACAGTTGAATAACATGAGAGCTTCTGGAAAAGATAAAGATACAGGTGTTGCTCCGAAAATCTTATTCTCTCTTGAAGAATGTATGGAATATATCCAAGGTGATGAAGCAATTGAGGTAACTCCAAACTTCATCAGAATGAGAAAGAAAATCCTTTCTGAAGAAGAAAGAAAAAGAGTTGAAAGATCAGCTAAAGCTTAATAGCTTCTGATTTAAAACTGTTATCATATAGAAAAGCCTCGAATTTTTCGAGGCTTTTTTTCTAAATAATCGGAAAAATTGTTTATTTTTCAGATGAAAATCCAAAATATTAAAATATAATTTAAAGTAGTTTTGTGGCTATGAGAATGAATAAATTAAAACTTATCGTTTTATTAGGAGTTTTTGCGTCTTACAGTACCTCATGTTCAGTTCAGAATAATGTAACAAAGACCCCTCCCGCTAAAAATACAACAAAACCCAACACCAATACAACTCAACCCAAACCTCCTGTAGCAGGAACTAAACCCACAACAGGAACAAATCAAACGGAAGAAACTTTCAGAACCAATCTTCCGGAAATCAAAAGAGAATTTCGTGGAGCATGGATTGCCAGTGTAGCCAATATCAACTGGCCTTCAAGAAACGACCTTACAGTAGAACAACAGAAAGCAGAAGCCATCAATATGCTGGATATGCTGAAGAATAATAACTTCAATGCTGCTATCTTTCAGATCAGACCCTCGGCAGATGCTTTATATACAAGTAATATTGAGCCTTGGTCGTACTTTTTAACAGGCGAAACCGGAAGACCTCCTTACCCTAATTATGATCCACTTCAGTTTTGGATTGAAGAATCTCACAAAAGAGGATTGGAGCTGCATGTTTGGTTAAATCCTTACCGTGCTCACCATACCAACGGAGGTTCAGTAACAAAGCTGTCAATGGCCAATACCCTTTCTGACATTGTAGTAAGATTAAAGAACGGAATGTATTGGTTTGATCCCGCAAATCCAAGAACACAAGGACATGTTTCCAATGTAGTAAAGGATATTGTAAAAAGATATGACATTGATGCCATTCACTTTGATGACTACTTCTATCCATATGCAACCTATAACAAAGGTGCCGATTTTCCTGACCACGCAAGTTGGAATGCATACATAAGCAGCGGCGGGAGCTTGTCAAGAGCAGACTGGAGAAGAGACAACGTTAATAAATTTGTAGAACGCATCTATAAAGAAATTCATGCAGAGAAAAATAATGTAAGATTCGGAATCAGCCCGTTTGGAATCTGGAAACCGGGTTATCCTGCAGGAGTTGTAGGATCTTCGCAGTATGATGAACTATATGCAGATGCCAAATTATGGCTGAATAAAGGATGGGTAGATTATTTCTCTCCACAATTATACTGGCCTATTGATTCAAAAGGGCAGGCATTTGAATCCTTGTTAAACTGGTGGCAGTCTGAAAATACAATGAAGAGACACCTGTGGCCAGGCTTAAATACAGTTGAGATTAAAGTATCTGACCGCCCTACAGAAATTAAAAACCAAATTGAAATCTCCAGAAAAATTCTGAAAAATGATGCAGGAGAAATTCACTGGAGTATTGCCGGACTTACGAAAAATCCAGGAATGCTTCCTGCTTTGAAAAATGGTCCTTATAATGAAAAAGCATTAGTTCCAAAATCCCCATGGATTAAGGCTTTGCCACTGCAAATACCCACATTGTTTATCACAGACAATGGAAGCTCCGCACAGGTGAGCTGGAGTACAAAAAATGCAGCCGATGTTTTTCAATGGGTACTTTTTACCCAGTATAACGGAGAATGGCAGACAGAGATTCTAACGCTGGATACGCTTTCAAAAGACGTTCCTAAATCCAAAGATGGTAAAAAACTAAATGGAGTAGCCATTAAAGCCATTGACAGATTAGGAAATGAAAGTGATTACACCGCAAAGAAGATCAGGTAAAATAAAACATGATGCTTTAAAGCAGACTCCATCAAATTTTTGAAAATATAAAAAGGGTTTAACGGAAAGTTGAACCCTTTTTTTGTGATTGCAAAATGTAAAATATTTATTTATAGTGTTTTATTATTGATCAGAAAATAATAATATACAGAGAAGTAATATTTTAGAATAACTATAAATTGTGGATTTAAGTAACTTTTAATCAGTATGATACGTTTTATTTTGTTTCATTTAACATAATTCACAAACCTTAGCGGAACCATTTTTGCATGAATAGTCTCATAATCACCAAAATATAAAATTATGAATACTAACAGACTTTCCGCAAAAGTGGAAAAAGCACTTAGTGATCAGATGAACAAGGAAATTCATGCATCACACATTTTTCTATCTTATGGAATTTGGGCAGATGACAAAGGATATCAGGGAATTGCCAATTTTCTTTACAGGCATGCTCAGGAAGAAAGAAACCACTCAATCAAGTTTATGGAATATATTTTAAACAGAGGCGGAAAACCTAAAGTTACTGCCATCCCTGCACCTCCGGCTGATCCCGAATCTCTTACAGCTTGTTTTGATGGGGTTTTTAAACATGAAGTTGACAATACAACCGCCATCTACAAAATTGTAGACCTTTCTATGACCGAAAAAGACTGGGCAACATGGAACTTTATGCAATGGTTCGTTCAGGAACAGATTGAAGAAGAAACCCTTGCTCACAATTTAATTGATAAATTAAAAATTGCAGGTGGTGATCGTGCAACAGACGAATCTCTATTTACCTTAGATAAAGCTTTACAGGAAGCACCTAACGACGTTCCTCTGGCTCAGGAGGCCACGGGAGATCGTCCATAAAAATCAAGAATAAAACAAAAACTGTTTGAAAATCTGTCAAATTACTGACAGATTTTTTTATTATGAAACTCCCTTTAATTTCACTATCTTTGCACGCTGAAAGTTAAAGACTCAATAATTTTAAGTGAAAAAGGAACAATACCCTTAAACTTTAAACATTGAACTTTAGCCACTAAACCCTAAACTTTGAATTTTACAATATGAAATGTGGAATCGTAGGCCTGCCGAATGTAGGTAAATCAACACTTTTTAACTGTTTGAGTAATGCAAAAGCTCAATCAGCAAACTATCCTTTCTGTACTATTGAGCCCAATCTTGGAACGGTTTCCGTACCAGATCAGAGATTGTTTGAATTGGAAAAAATAGTAAAACCGGAAAGAGTTTTACCGGCTGTAGTTGAAATCGTTGATATTGCAGGTCTTGTAAAAGGGGCCAGCAAAGGAGAAGGATTGGGTAACCAGTTCTTGGCTAATATCCGTGAGTGTGAAGCAATCATCCATGTTTTGAGATGTTTTGATAACGGAAATATCATCCACGTTGAAGGTTCAGTAGATCCACTAAGAGATAAAGAAATTATTGATATTGAATTGCAGCTGAAAGACCTTGAAACAGTAGGAAAAGCAGTTGAAAAAGCTAAAAAATTCATCAAGTCTGGTAAGAAAGAAGATCTTTTGACGTACGAGACCCTTCAAAATCTGCAAAAATTCCTGGAAGATGGGAAGAATGCAAGAGAATTTGCAGTAGATGACTTTGCAAAATCAATCATTGGAGAAGTTCAGCTTTTGACCAATAAACCTGTGCTTTACGTTTGTAATGTAGATGAAAACTCTATCAAAAACGGAAATGACTGGATTGGAAAGATCGAGGAAATGGCTAAAAATGAAGGAGCTGAAGTTGTCGTATTAGCAGCTCAGATTGAAGCTGATATCAATGAACTGGAAACTTTCGAAGAAAGAGAGATTTTCCTTGAAGAACTAGGTCTTACAGAGCCTGGAGTAAACCGTTTGATTAGAAAGGCTTACGATTTATTAAAGCTTCAGACTTATTTTACAGCAGGTGTTAAAGAAGTAAGAGCTTGGACTATCGGACAAGGATGGACAGCTCCTCAGGCAGCTGGTGTAATCCACACAGACTTTGAAAAAGGATTCATCCGTGCAGAAGTTATCAAGTATGATGATTATATGACATACGGTTCTGAGGTAAAGATCAAAGAAGCTGGAAAGCTTTCTGTAGAAGGAAAAGAATATGTAGTTCAGGATGGTGACATCATGCACTTCAGATTCAACGTATAAAAGAAAATATTAAAGTTAGTCTATAAAAAAGCGCTTCCATGAATTTGGGGGCGTTTTTTGCCTTTTAGAATGTAAAAGGTGAAAGGGGCTTTTTTTTGATGATTAGTAAAATAGCTTCCTGATGTCAGAAAGCTATTTTTTGTTGTATTATTTAATTAAAATGGAAAAGGAGGTTCCAGTACATATCTACACTCTCTTTCTGCACACATTTTTCCTGTTGTTCTACATAGACCTGTTGTATGGTCTATACACATTAATAATCCACCCGTAATGGTTTTCAGCTCTTTTTTGTTCAGCTTTTTGCCGATTTGTGAAATTTTTGTCTTCATTGGTTTGATTTTTAATAAGTTAACGATGACTAATGTAGGTAAATATTTTCACATATATCACTTACTGTAGATAAAAATGAAATGGTATTTTATTTTCAGATCATTAAAAATCAACTTTGTATATTTGAATTTTACAAATCATTTGTCATGGAAAAAATAGCCCATTCTTCACTGGAAGACTTTTATAGGGAGATGACGACCAAGCTGGGTAAGAACCTTGAAGATATTTTTCCCAAAGGTCTTCATAAAGATATTGGACATTTCAATGTATTTGACATCGCGCAAACCATTGAAAAGATAAAGACGACCTCAGAAATGCCTTATAACAGAAGGAAATACTATAAGATTAGCCTGATCAGGGGCAATAATAGGGCAGAATATGCAGATAAAGTAATCTCCATCAGGCAGAACGCCTTATTGTTTGCTACCCCGAAAGTTCCTTACCACTGGATACCTGAAGATAGTGAACAGTCAGGAAGCTTCTGTGTTTTTACGGAGGATTTTTTCATCAAGGATAGGACTTACAATGGTTTGGAGAGCCTGCCTATTTTCCAGCCTGGAGGCATTCCTGTATTTGAAATTGATGATGAACTGGCAGATGAAATAGATATACTCTTTAAAAAAATAAAAAAAGAAATAGATTCCGATTATGTCTTTAAATATGATCTGATCAGAAACTATGTTCTTGAATTAATCCATTATGGACAAAAATTACAACCGGCAACAAAAATTTCTACTTCTAATGATGCATCTTTAAGGGTGGTTTCCTTATTTATAGAATTGTTGGAGAGGCAATTTCCCATTCAATCCCTGGAACAGAGGCTTCGGCTGAAAACAGCAAAGGATTATGCAGAAAGACTGGCAGTGCATGTTAATTATTTAAATAAAAGATTAAAAGAAAGTACAGGAAAAACTACCACAGAATTTATTGGAGACCGTATTATTCAGGAAGCGAAAATACTCTTAAGACAAACCCAATGGAATGTTTCTGAGATTTCCTATGTCTTGGGTTTTGAGGAGATTGCTCATTTTTCAAACTTCTTTAAAAGAAAAACATCATATACACCGTTGGAATTTCGGTCATGATTTGAATTTTGCAAATTTCAGATTGATTCAAGCAAACAAACCCTGCTGAAAATACACCAACTTTGTATCATCAAAAAAATCAAAATAAAAATGGATACAAGAACAAAAATTGCATTGATAACAGGAGCTAATCGTGGTTTGGGTAAAAATTCAGCCCTTAAAATTGCAGAGAAAGGATTAGATGTCATCATTACCTACAGAAATAATGAAGAAGAAGCAAAAGCAGTTGTTAACGAAATAAAAAGCAGGGGGAGAAACGCTATAGCCTTTCAATTGGATACTAAGGATCATAAAAGTTTTAATGACTTTGTAAAAAATGTTACAGATCATTTACAAGAAACAACAGGAAGCTCCAATATTGATTACCTTGTCAATAATGCGGGAACAGCTTTGTATTCTCCCATTACCGAAGTTACAGAGGAGCAGCTTGACGATATGGTGGATATTCACTTTAAAGGAGTATTCTTTTTGACTCAAAAATTATTGCCTTTTATTAATGATGGTGGCGGGATTGTTAACATTTCTTCAGGATTGGCAAGGTTTGCTACTCCGGGGTCTTCTGTTTATGGTTCCATTAAAGCAGGTGTAGAAATGCTGACAAAGTATATGGCTAAAGAATTGGGTGCAAGAAAGATTAAGGCGAATGTAGTAGCGCCGGGAGCTATTGAGACTGATTTCGGAGGTGGAAGAGTGAGAGATAATAAAGATATTAATACCGTGGTAGCAAATGCCACCGCATTGGGTAGAGTAGGTCTTCCGGATGATATTGGCGGGGTAGTATCCTTTTTATGTACCGAGGATGCTGGCTGGATCAATGGACAAAGAATTGAAGTTTCTGGAGGAATGTTTTTATAGAGTTTTTGGGCTATTGACAATGTCTTTCCTTAAAAATAGAAGAACCAACCTGCATCGGTTGGTTCTTTTTTATTGTAGTCTGCTATAAGCTTCCGGGATCAGGCAAAATGATTGGGCCATCAGGATCTATAGGCTCCAAAGGTATAGGAAGCTGACACTTATCTTCTCTGCATCCGGGTCCTATAAACACGCAATATCCTGAAGAATTCGTACATCTTACATTGCCATTACCTCCGCTAATTACTCTTAGCTCACTTTTTGTTAATTTTTTTCCTTTGTTTAAATTTTTCATGGGTTTAGTTTTAAATAAGTTAATCGGATATGATTACGGTCTGCATATTTTTTGTCCGCAATGAGGAGAAATCATAGAACAGCCATTAGCATCAACATGAGATTCGCAGGGTTCAAGATGGGGTGGGCAAAGTACCTGAGCAGGCATACAGTTCAGCATACCTCCGGCAATTGTTTTTAACTCTTTTTTATTCAGCTTTTTTCCTGTTGATAAGATTTTACTTTTCATGATTCTGATTTTTAATAAGTTAATGTTACGAATATATGAAAAGTTTTAATATTAAATCACTGATTGAAGATAAAATACACGTTTAATATCCGTTTATTGTTTCTTTTTTAATTAAACCTTTGAGAGATTTTCAATAGCTCTTTCCAATGTTTCCTGTTTTTTAGCAAAACACAATCGAATCACATTTTCATTAAGCTTATTTTTATAAAAAGAAGAGAATGGTACGCTTGCTACTTTGTGATGAACTGTTAATTCAGTAGCAAAATCAAAATCATTTTTATCTGAAATTTTATTGTATTTCAATGCCTGAAAGTAAGTTCCCTCACAATCCAGGAGATCAAAGGATGTTCCGCTCAGTCCTTTTCTTAAAAAGTCTCTCTTTTCTTGGAAAAACTGATTGAGATGGGTATAATGTTCATCATTTTTCATGTATTCCGCCAGAGCAAGCTGGATAGGAGTATTTACACAGAAAACATTGAACTGATGCACCTTTCGGAATTCATCTGTTAAGATTTTTGGAGCCGCACAGTAGCCTACTTTCCAGCCTGTAACATGGAAAAGCTTTCCAAATGAAGCTACAAGAAGGCTTCTCTCTCGGAGCTCTGGATATTTACAGATACTTAGGTGTTGTTTTCCATCAAAAACAATATTCTCATAGACTTCGTCACTTAAAATAAGGATAGAAGTTCCTTTTACCAGTTGAATAAGTTCCTGGAGGTCTTTTTCCGTTAATATTTTTCCGGATGGATTGTTGGGGTTGTTAAGGATGATCATTTTGGTTTTGTCACTAATCAACCCTTTTACAGCAGTCCAGTCAATTTGATAATCAGGAGCTTTCATTTCAAATCGTTTCACAATGCCGCCAAAAAGCTCCACAGTAGGCTCATAGCAATCATAGGCCGGTTCAAAGATGATCACTTCATCCTCTTTCTTGATGAATGCTGCAATGGCTGTAAAAATAGCTTGGGTTCCTCCTGCGGTAATGGTTATTTCCGAGTCAGGATGGTAGGCTGTTTGATGACTGTTTTCAATTTTTCTTGCAATTTCCTCTTTCAAAGCAATCATTCCTCCCAATGGAGCGTATTGGTTGAAGCCTTTCTTGATAAAATGGTCTACATGATTCAGAAGTTCGGGATCCGGCATGAAATCTGGAAACCCTTGGGATAAATTAATGGCTTCATTTTCATTAGCCAGCTGTGTCATTTGACTGAAAATAGTAGTTCCTACATTGGAAAGTTTAGACAAAGGAAGTTGTATCATAAAAACGATTTTATGAAGCCGAATTTAATGAAATATTTAAAACATTTTTGAATTTATTAGAGATTTTAAAAAAGCTTGGAGCTAAGAGTGAATAAAGGAGTAAGCATTTTAAGAGGAAAAGAGGAAAAATGAGACCTCTTATGGAAACCGGCTTGATCTGTAAAACAACTAAGAATTTTTAAGTAATCATTATTCAGAAAACATGACTTTTAAACAAACGTTTAGAAATGGCTGTTTTTTACTTTCTATTATCTTCAGGGATGCTTACATTTGTTAGAGAGATACCCACATTAAAACCCAATAAACATGAATATTAACAAGATTGAACTTCCTGAAAAATCAGTTTTATCCAAAGAAAAAGAAAACTTTGATTATATCGATAGTTTTGAAGGAAAACTAGCAGATACGGATCGTACTATTAACATTTCTGATGTGGGTAAGGCTTTCTTTGCGAGCAGTCCAAAATGGGGGAAGAAAATGTTTGCATTCAGAAATAAGGTTGTTTCATTGTTCGGATTGAAAACCGGTACAGAAAAGGACGCCGTAAAGGCTCCAGAAAACTTCACATACGAAGTGGGTGAGCGTGTAGGGCTTTTTAAAATATTTGGTAAAACAAGTAACGAGATTATTTTGGGAGAAGATGATAAACATCTGGATTTCAGAGTCTCTCTTTTGTTTGATAAAAATATAGACCAGAAAGAGGCCAATTTCATTACCATTTCCACGACTGTAAAATATCATAACTGGCTGGGAATATTGTATTTTCTGCCTGTTCGTCCTTTTCACAAACTCATTGTTCCTGCCATGCTGAAAAATATGATAGTTCATTTGGAAAGCGGAAAGTAGTTTTTTAGGCTAAATTTCTTTATTGCCTTTATGATTGTCAACCAGCTCTATATATAGAATAAATCGGGGCGGGAACGCTTGCTTATTATTCTTAAATTATTTAAGTCCACTTTTTTGATAGATCCATACTCATTTAGGGATGAATGTTGATAAAAAAATGAACTTTAAAATTCGGATAATTTTGTACAATTTCGTACTTTTGTATGTTTGCTGAAATCATATATGTCACAAGAAATAAATCCAACCTACTCCGAAGATAATATCAGAACCCTCGATTGGCAGGAACATATCCGCCTGCGTCCCGGCATGTACATCGGGAAACTGGGTGATGGTTCTTCCGCGGATGATGGTATCTACATTTTACTTAAAGAAATTCTGGACAACTCGATAGATGAGTTCAGAATGAGATCCGGAAAAAGAATTGAAATAAAACTGGACGATGGCAAGGTTACCATTCGTGACTTCGGTCGTGGAATCCCGTTGGGGAAAATGGTAGATGCTGTTTCCAAAATGAATACCGGAGGTAAGTACGACAGTAAGGCGTTTAAAAAATCTGTCGGACTGAATGGGGTAGGTACAAAGGCTGTAAATGCTCTTTCTGAGTATTTCAGGGTACGTTCTTTCCGTGACGGAAAGATGAAGGCAGCAGAGTTTTCCCGCGGTATGATCCAGGAAAACTTTGATGAAAAAGAAACTTCTGACAGAAACGGAACGGAAATTTCATTCGTTCCCGATGGAGATATATTCCTGCATTTCAAGTATAGAAAAGAGTATATCGAAAGAATGCTCCGTAACTATGCCTATCTGAATCCGGGACTGAAAATACTATTCAACGGAGAAACTTATTTTTCTGAAAATGGTCTTAAAGACTTGTTGGAAGAAGAATTGGAGAGCGAGATTCTGTATCCGATTGTTCATTTGAAAGAGGAAGATATTGAAGTGGCGATTACCCATTCTGATAAATCTCAGACAGAAACCTATTTCTCATTCGTAAACGGACAGAATACAACGCAGGGAGGTACCCACCTGAATGCTTTCCGTGAAGCCTATGTGAAGACAATCCGTGAATTTTTTAATAAAAGCTTTGATGCTTCCGATATTAGAAAATCTATCATTGCAGCAATTTCCATCAATGTTGAAGAACCGGTATTTGAATCTCAGACCAAAACAAAGCTGGGATCCAACGATATGGGACCTAATGGCCCTACCGTAAGAACTTTCATTATTGATTTTCTTAAAAGCAAGCTAGATAACTTCCTGCACAAGAATCCTGAAATTGCAGAGGCCATTCAAAGAAAAATACTAATCTCAGAAAGAGAAAGAAAGGAGCTTTCCGGAATCCAGAAACTGGCAAGGGAAAGAGCCAAAAAAGTATCTTTGCATAATAAAAAACTTCGTGACTGCAGACAGCATTATAACGATCAAAAGGCCGAAAGAAAAGGAGATACTCAGATCTTTATCACCGAGGGAGATTCTGCATCAGGATCTATCACAAAGTCCAGAGATGTAGAAACACAGGCTGTATTTTCATTAAAAGGTAAGCCTCTGAACTGCTATGGTCTTACGAAAAAAGTAGTATACGAAAACGAAGAATTTAACCTTCTTCAGGCTGCTTTAAATATTGAAGAAAGTCTGGAAGATCTTAGATATAATCAGGTAATCATTGCAACCGATGCCGATGTGGATGGGATGCACATTCGTCTGCTGATGATCACGTTCTTCCTTCAGTTTTTCCCTGATCTGATCAAGAATAATCACCTTTATATTCTTCAAACCCCTTTATTCAGGGTTAGAAACAAAAAAGAAACAAGGTATTGCTATTCAGAAGCAGAAAGAGTAAAAGCGTTAAATGATCTTGGTAAAAACCCTGAGATTACCCGATTTAAGGGATTAGGGGAAATTTCTCCGGATGAATTTAAACACTTTATTGGTAAAGATATTCGTTTAGAACCCGTTGTAGTAGGGAAAGATCAGACCATAGAGCAGTTACTGGAGTTTTACATGGGGAAAAATACCCCGGACAGACAGGCTTTTATCCTTGAAAATCTAGTGGTAGAAGACGATACTGATATTGATAAAAAACAAATCTTGAATGACGTGGACAGTTTATAGACTGACGACAACATAAGAATCAAATGAGATTAAGTAACCGTAATAAAATATCAGTTTATAATTCTTTAAGTTCCCTGCTGCTTATGATAGTAGTATTTGGAATACTTGGATTTCTGGCTAATAAGTACAGGTTTAATGCATTGGGAAATGAGAGTTATTTGCTTATTATTATTCCCGTATTAATGCTGATTGTTTTTTATATTAGTGGAAGGCAGATCTTTGAATATGACAGTGACGGAGAAGCATTGAATTTTAAAAACAGGAATATTATTCCCTTTTTAAGCCATCCTCTTCATGACGAATTTCCAAAATATAAACTGATAAAATATGATGTAATCAGTATTCTCTTTATCAAAAGATTATACATTACACTTTCAAGTAAGAATAGTGGTTCTACTATACTAAAGTACCAGATTTCCTACTTGAGCAGAAAAGAAGTAAATGATTTAAAACTCTCTCTGAATAAAGTTGTGAAAGCAAATAAGGAGAAAAAAGATTAATATAACAGATGACGACAGAAGAATATTCGCATGAGGGTGAAAGCTTAAAGAAGGTTTCCGGTCTTTATAAGGATTGGTTTCTGGATTATGCTTCCTATGTAATTCTGGATAGGGCTATTCCTTCCGTATATGACGGGTTGAAGCCTGTACAGCGAAGAATCATGCACTCTATGCGGGAACTGGAGGACGGCCGTTACAATAAGGTGGCCAATATCGTGGGAAATACCATGAAGTACCACCCTCACGGTGATGCCTCCATTACAGATGCCATGGTACAAATCGGTCAGAAAGAATTACTGATAGACACTCAGGGAAACTGGGGGAATATCTATACAGGAGACTCTGCAGCGGCAGCAAGATATATTGAGGCCAGATTGACCCCTTTCGCTCTGGAAGTAGTATTTAATCCTAAAACAACCGATTGGACAAAATCCTATGATGGAAGAAACAATGAACCTATTGATCTTCCGGTTAAGTTTCCTTTACTTCTTACCCAGGGTGTAGAAGGAATTGGGGTAGGACTTTCCACAAAAATACTTCCACACAACTTCAATGAGTTGATTAACGCATCTGTAGCCTATTTAAAAGGAAAGAAATTTGAACTGTATCCAGACTTTTTAACAGCCGGATATCTGGATGTTTCCGAATATAATGACGGTCACAGAGGGGGCAAGGTAAGAGCCAGAGCAAAAATTACTCAGACAGACAAACATCTGTTGGTGATCTCGGAACTTCCTTATTCAAAAACGACAAGTGATCTTATTGACTCTATTTTAAAGGCTAATGAGAGAGGAAAGATCAAGATCAAAAAGATTGAAGATAATACTTCTGATAAAGTAGAAATTCTGGTTCATATTCATAATGATGTTTCTCCGGATAAGACCATTGATGCTTTATATGCATTTACCGACTGTCAGGTAACCATTTCTCCAAATGCGTGTGTGATTGTAGGAGATAAACCGATGTTCCTGAACGTTTCCGAGATTCTGAGAATGAATACAGATCACACGGTTTCATTGTTGAAAAAAGAGCTTGAAATAGAACTTCATGAACTTCAGGAAAGCTGGCATTTTTCATCCCTGGAAAGAATCTTCATTGAAAACAGGGTCTATCATGATATCGAAGAGGTGAAAACCTGGGATGATGTCCTGAAAACAATTGATGCAGGATTGAAGCCTCATACCGGACATCTTTTAAGAGCCGTTACAGAAGAGGATATATTAAGATTAACAGAAATCAGAATCAAGAGAATTTCAAGATTCGATTTAGATAAATTTAAAGAAAATATTGCCTCTCTTGAAGGCAAAATAGAGCAGGTAAAACACCACCTTGCCAATCTGATCACGTATGCTATTGACTATTATTTAAATATTCAGAAGAAATACGGAAAAGACAAGCAAAGAAAAACCGAACTTAGAATTTTTGATACCATTGATGCTACTAAGGTTGCTGTTGCCAATGAGAAATTCTATGCCAACTTTGAAGAAGGCTTTATTGGTACCTCATTGAAAAAGGATCAATATTTATTCGACTGTTCGGATATTGATGATATTATTACTTTCAGAAAAGATGGTAGTATGAAGGTGGTAAAAGTGGAGGCTAAAACATTCATTGGAAAAGACATCCTTCATGTTGCTATCTGGAAGAAAAATGATAAGAGAACGGTATACAATATGATCTACCGTGAAGGAAGAGAAGGACCGTTTTATATGAAGCGTTTCTCTGTAACAGGAGTTACAAGAAATACAGATTATCCTTTGGCTTCTGATAAAAAAGGTTCAGAAACACTGTATTTTTCAGCCAATCCTAATGGAGAAGCGGAAACTGTAACAGTACTTTTAAAGCCAAACCCAAGAATCAGAAAGAATAAAATGGAGATCAACTTCTCTGAGCTTGCCATTAAAGGACGTGATTCTAAAGGAAATCTGGTGACCAAATATGCTGTGAAGAAAGTAGATATGAAAGAGGAGGGAGTCTCTACACTCGCTCCAAGAAGAATCTGGTTTGATGATACAGTAAGAAGACTGAATGCAGATGCAAGAGGAACATTATTGGGAAGCTTTAAAGGAGATGACAAGATCTTGACAATCAATACCAATGGTGAAGTGAAGCTTGTTTCATTCGATTTAGGAAACCGCTTTGATGATGAATACCTGGTTCTTGAAAAATGGAGACCTGCGCAGCCTATTACCTGCATCTATTACGATGGAGAAAAGGACATTTACTTTATCAAGAGATTCCTGCTAGAAAATACGGTTAACTTACAAACCTTTATGCCTTCAGAACATCCAAAGTCATTCATAGAAAATGTAATTATCTCCAATAACGTTACCGCAGAAATCATTTTTGCAAAAGATAAAGGCAAAGAACGTGATCCGGAAACCATCAATATCGATGAATTTATTGCAGTAAAAGGGATAAAGGCAATCGGAAACCAGTTTACAAAATTCAAGGTAAAGACCATTAATATTACGATTCCTGAACCTATAGAAGAAGAACCTGAAGTTTATGAAGAACCTGAACCAACAGGGGATATGGATGAAGACGGAGGTATCATCGGGGATCTGTTTCAGGGAGGCGGAGATAGTGAAACCGAATAAAATCAACCCAGATCCATGAAAAAAAACGTATTTTCCACCTTATTGCTAATTGCCTTATTGAGCCTTTCGTGCAAAGAAAAGAAAACAGTAGTAACAAAGGTTGTCACCACAGAATCAAAGGTACCTGCCCATACTTATGATAGTATTCAGGGAGATAAAGAAGAAGGGGATGATGGAGGAAAAAGCGATCTGGATTATGAAGTGTTAGATGCTCATAGCTTTAAGAAATGGAAAGGAGAGTACTTCCTTGTATATAAAGACTATGCAGGAGAAGGAAATGCCGTTATTAAAGTGAAATTAAAACTGGATGATCCGGAATCCAGTAATTTGTGGATTTGGTGGGAAGCTCCCCATGAAAAGAATAGCGATACCATCAGTATATTTGGAAGTTTTGGTAAAGCAGACAATACAAATACCAAAATTAAGTTTTTACCGGAAGTTGAAGCCGGGGATGGCAGAGGAATGGAAGAAGACTATTTCCTGTACGAGAAAGACAATAGGTTTTATATCAAATCAGGAATGATTCCGTCCGAAAATGATGAAAGGAAAAAGCTTCCGATTCAAAAATTAAAATAAAAAATCAGATGAGTATAGTAGTTTTGGTTATCATGGCAATCACCTGTATCTTTAGTTACATGGGATTCAATAATACCAGTTTATTCGAAAAATATAAATTCAATGTTGGAGCCATTGCCCACAAAAAAGAATATATAAGGTTAATCAGTTCTGCATTTTTGCACGCAGATTTTATGCATTTGTTTTTCAATATGCTTTCCCTCTATTTTTTCCAGGGAGTGGTGATCCATTTTTTTGGAGAAATAGGGTTTTTAATCATTTATTTCGGGTCAATGATTTTGGGTAACCTATTCAGCTTGCAGATTTATCAAAAGCAGCCTTGGTATTCCGCAATCGGAGCATCAGGAGCCGTTTCAGGTATTATTTTTGCTTCCATAGCGATGGCCCCGAATGAAATTAGCGTCAACTTTTTACCGGGATGGTTATTTGGAACCCTGTATTTCGGATATTCAGTATACATGATGCTAAATCCTAAGCAATGGGATAACCTTGGGCATGCTGCACACCTTGGAGGTGCCTTTTTCGGACTTGTTTACTCTATAGTAATGCATCCGCAGCTGGCAATGAGCAATTTGTTCTACCTTGGAGTAATGTCACTTCCATTGATTTATCTGGGCTATCAGATCTTTGTCAGGAAACGAATAGGATAAAAACTATTTTTAATTAAAATATCAAAACCAATGAACACATCAGAATTCAATAGTTTCATCGTGATACTTATCTATGGTTCATTGGTTTTGCTTTCTTTATTAAAGCTTGCCAACCCTTTAAAAGTTAACAGAAAAGCTAATTTTTGGTTTGGAGTCTTTCTTTTCCTATGGTCCACATTTTGGATGGACGAGGTGCTTTTCCTGATTACTGGTTCAGTTATTGAATTTCATTCCCTGTTTCTCATAAGATCTATACAATATCTGACCCCGATCTTTTTCTACCTAAGTGTATTATTCTATACCAACCCGTCCTTTAGGTTTAAAATAACAGACTTTAAATTTTTACTGCTGCCCGCAGCATTTTTAACCTGCCTTATATTAGTAAGACTTGGGTATAAGAATCCGTTTGAGTCTCTGGCTATTATTCTTATTTTAGTTCAGGCTCTGTTTTATACAGGACTTTCCTACATTACTATCAGAAAACATCAGCGAAAAATCCAGCAGTTTTCTTCCAATACAGAAGGAATCGATCTGAATTGGCTGGAATATATTATTCTGGTGCTTTTTGCCGTGAATATTATCTATGTAATTTATAATCTGTTTTATGATCCAAAATCATTGAACTTCTTTATTAATACCGTTTTTTTACTTGTTGTATACTGTGTGGGTTACTATTCCCTGAAAGAAAAAGAGATCTATCCCCTGGAAGAAAAGCAACGTGAAGAACTCATTTCCATTAATGAAGACTCAGATTCAGAAGACGTAAAAAGAAAACTGATTTCTGATGGAGAGCTCCTAAAAATTAAAACCCAACTGGAAGAGATAATGGACATCCAAAAACCTTATCTTGATAGTGAGCTGAACCTTATTAAACTGGCTGAAATGTTATCCGTTTCTACCCATCACTTATCCTATGTCATTAATTCAGGCTTCGGAAAAAACTTTTTCCAGTACATCAATGAATTTAGGGTAGAATATGCTAAAGTTCTTTTAAAGGAGAGCGACAGCAAATTATCAATTTTAGGGATCGCTTTCGAATCAGGATTCAATTCTAAAACCTCATTCAATACAACTTTCAAAAAACTGACCGGGCAAACCCCGTCCGAGTTCAAAAAATAGGTTCCGATTTATAAAGTTTTACTTTTTTATAATATTTAATTAGTTGATTTTTAATTAATTGAGTGTTTGTTGTTTTCAGTTGAAAAATAGGTTCGTTCAGATAATTCGGAACATTAAAAGCCTATTCCTACGATAGCTTTGTACTGTAAAATTTAATCTTATGGATACTCAGGAATCGTACGCAGTAGTTACAGGAGCCAGCCAGGGCCTAGGAAAAGCATTTGCTGAAAATCTGGCAATGAAAAACATTAATGTTATTTTGGTAAGCCTTCCGAACCAAAACCTAAAAGAGCTTTCCAGAGAGCTTGAAGAAAAATATCAGATAAAGGCACATTATTATGAAGTAGATCTTTCCGTTAATCAAAATGTGTTGGAGCTTACAGAATGGCTTAATTCCTCTTTCAATATCCATATCCTGATCAATAATGCAGGGCTTGGAGGAACCAAAAGATTTACAGAAGCAAGCTCAGATTACATCAATACAATTCTACAGGTTAATGTAGCGGCAACCTCACTCATTACTCATCAACTTTTGCCCAATTTGCTAAGACAACCCAAAGCATATATTTTAAATGTTTCCAGTATGGCTGCCTTTTCTCCAATAGGATTTAAGACCGTTTATCCCGCAACAAAAACCTTTATTCACTCATTTTCAAGAGGGCTGCATGAAGAATTAAAAGATACCAATGTTTTTGTAAGTGTTGTAAACCCCGGAGCTATGAAAACAAATGCCGACGTCTGTAAAAGAATTGAAAAGCAAGGCTTTTGGGGTAAAATGACCCTTTTAAATCCGGATAAAGTAGCTTCCCGATGTATTCAGCAATTATTTAAAAAAGATTCCGTAATTATGGTGAATCCGATAAGCTGGTTGGTAATGAAGATAGTCCCGATATGGATTAAGCTTCCCCTGATGACCCAGGCCATAAAAAGAGAGATTGAAGCATGAAAAACGTTTTTGTAACAGGAGCTACAGGACTTCTGGGAACCAATGTTATTATTAAATTATTAAAAAATGGTTATACTGTTATTGCTCTGGTGCGCAAGAAAAGCAACTATGTGGGCAAGGAAAATGAAAACCTGAAGCTGGTGGAAGCAGACCTTTCATCCGATCTCTCCATGTTTCTTAGAAAGGCTGACTGTGTCATTCATATTGCTGCCGAAACACGACAGGACTTGCTCAGCTATGATGCTTACAGAAAAGTAAACTATGAAATAACCGCAAGCTTAATGATTCAGGCACAAGCTTGTGGGGTAAGAAAATTGATATTCATTAGCTCTGCCAATACATTAGGATATGGAGATGAAAAACAGCTGGGAAATGAAGAAAAACAACAAAAGTATCCTTTTACAAAAATATTGTATGCACAAAGTAAACTTGAAGCTGAAAATTTTCTTTTAGAAAACAGTAAGAACATGGATGTTATCATTCTGAATCCTACTTTTATGATTGGAGCTTACGATACCAAGCCAAGCTCTGGAAAACTCATTTTCTGGGCCTGGAAAAAGAAAGTGGTTCTATATCCAAAAGGAGGAAAAAATTTTGTTCATGTAGAAGATGTAGCGAATGGAGTAGTGGCCGCTATAGATAAAGGAAATCACGGGGAAAGATATCTTTTGGCTGGTGAAAACTTAAGCTACAGAGATTTTTTCAAAAAGATAAACAGAATTACAGATCAGAATCCCGTGATGCTTCCCATTCCCAATAAAGTTTTGAATGTTCTTGGGCGGATAGGAGATTGCTTGAGAATGTTAAAAATAAAGACAGGAATCAGTATCCCCAATATGAAAGCGCTGCAGATCTGTAACTATTATTCCAGTCAAAAATCGGTAGAAAAGCTGGGTATTCAGTATCGCGCCATTGATAATGCCATAGAAGATGCTATTCATTATTTTATTAAAAAAGATAAACAGAAATAGGTGATAATGCAAAAACCAGCCTTTAAAAGCTGGTTTTGTTTCGTTTAATTGTTAGTATTATCTGGTTTCTGTTAACGAGGATAATCTATTTTTTGTGTTACATTTTTATTAGAAATAACGCAGGCTTTACTACAGTTATTGGAGCTTGAGATATTAACCTGTATCAGTGCCGGCATTGATCTGTAGTCTTCATTATTGTAGGGACTTTCGGTTCCGTTTCTGCCACCACCTTTAATATCATATCTTATTTTAGCCGTTCCGGTAAATCCATTGGCAGGCTTGAAAGAAACTTTCCCTGTTGAGGGGTAATAGGTCCACGTACCTTCGCTGTTGGTATAAACGCCGCCCACTATATTGGGAATCACAGCCCCATTGATATCTAAAAATCGGAATGAATTAAAATCAATATTGTTATAAGATGGTGTCGGTGGATTTTGACCATTGATGGAAGAATAGGCAACATCATTAAGTAATGGAGCGTACATGGATTTTATCTTTGGACATCCCGCAAATAAATCATCCGTTACTTCAGCAGCATAAGGTTTGCTAACTCCTAAATTCTTTAATAAATGAATGTTTTTGGCATCCCCTGTTGATGCCGCAAAACCAATTCTGAAAGTTGCAGGAGGAGAAGTATCCAATGTTCTTACCTGATTATTCTGTGTTGCATTTTCTGTATATTTCAAGGATGTAGGATAATAGTAATTATCAATAATTTTTTCCTTAACATCCCCATGTTGTATTTCTAAGGTCACATTATAACCACCGGATGGATTAGGAACTAATGTTACAAACGCTTTTCGATATCTCACATCACTGTCACTTGGTGGAATTGTACTTCCGCCACTCTCTATAGTGAATTGTTTGAAATTTGAATTTTGAGTAGCAACATGCTTTCCTGTTTGAACATCCAGATATACTGAACGATTACTGCTTGATGGAGCCGTATTGGTTGCCGTACTGTAAAGCAATGGATAACCATTGTATCCTGCCGGCTCAGAAGACGAAAGATATTGATTACCACGTTTTCCCCTTAAAGTTACATTACTTCGCCAATTGGCTATTGAAACATCAGATAGTCCATTCCTTGTTCTGTCTCCCTGACGAAATCTCGTTTTAAAATTTCCAAACTCATCCAATCCAATTCCCAGATAGGCACCTCTTAAGCCCTCTAAATTTCCTCCTTGATTAGAGTTTCTCAGAACAAAAGTATACCCTAAACCTCCTCCAAAATATCCAAGATTAAGTTGATCTTTAGGAATTGACCCATCTACTAAGAATATTGATATACCATCTCCACCATTAGAATCTCCACCATAAATTGCATATTCAAATTCAAACTTAATCCCCTGATTACTTTTAAATATTTTGTCCGCCAATATCACTCCTCCGGAAGTATTGGTTACATTTCGGGTTAATCGTAAACCATCGGTAGTAAATGTAGCATCATTCTGAACCCCACTTGTGGATACTTTATAAGCCTCTTGTGGCTGCAATCCCTGTGTAAAACTTACGAAGTACGGATAACCTGTCCCTTGTTCATTCTGTGCTGAAATATGTTGAGAAAAAATAAACAGTAAAAAAATAAACAAAAATCTTTTATGTTGTATAATTAGGTTGCTCTTTATCATAGCTTACTTATTTTACAACAAAAACAATATTAATAAAAGAACAATCTGTGGCAGCAGCTCTCACATCATAAGTCATTACACCAGAATCTGAAATCGAAATATTACTGAATACATTAGGATCAGCATCAGTTACATAGTAATAAAGATCTTTGTTCGATGGGAAAAATGGAATAGAAGCAGGAGCGCTTGTGCTTTTTGCTTTTGGAGAGCCAAATTGGTTCTTATATAGAGTATATAAATCCTTTGTTTGACTATTTGCATTTTGCGATGTATCGAAAGAAACACTCGGCATATAAAACATCTTAACAGCATTGTTACTAATGCATAACCAATCCGGAGCAGTAGGAGTCCCAATATTTTGACTCAGGCACTTTTTGTCCGTATCATAAATAAGAAGAGAGTTTGCCGGCTTAGCTATCGCATCTCTTTTTGCTGTAGTAAGCCTAGGGATTAGCATTCCTTTATTTTGGCTATAAACATCTAAAGCCGCACTTTCGTCAGGATTAGGAATGTTAATCCCTACCTGGGCATGTGCAGAAATGCTAACTAAAAAAATCGAAATTTGTAAAAGAAAAATTTTCATTGCTTGTGAATTTATTTGTGTGTTAATAATAGTTGCTAACAATAATAAGCACTAAAAATACCTACAGTACCTTTAATTTTTTTTGATGGATATTGTTTTTGATTTTCGGATCACCTATTGATCTAGGAAATTGATAGATCTATCAACTTCTTTGAAAATAATGAATTGTCAGGTTGTGAGCATACAAGAATAACGTCAATAAAAACAAGCGTTTTTATTGTTATAATGCTATTTTTATTATGCTGATTTTGCTAAGAAATTCAAATGTGATTAGCAAATAATGGCTACGTCGAAATCGTAGTTGTAGTATCTAAAATAATGATATTCATAATGCTTGTGTTTATGCAAAAATATGAATAAATTATCTTGTTTTGTCACTTTCTGTAAATTAAATTTACATTGACTTAATTTTTAAGCTAATATTAGATTTTTGGTTATTTTTATTATTTATATAATAATTTTTGTAGTTTTATTTTTATGCAATGGAGAGTCTGAACGAGTTGAATAATTTATTTTCTTTGATATTTTAACTTTAAAATGTTGATTTGATGGAGATAAAATATGATTCAATAGAGTATTGTATCCACAAAATTCTACACCTGCTTTTTTATAAATCTACTTTTTATTATACCATAAAAAGCTAACCCATATTCAAAAAAATGGTTGAAGTTGGAATGATATGAAGAACGGATTTTTAGAGTATTAACTTACCCAACAAAATGATGATGAGGAAAACCTGCAACAGGCTATAATCTTAAAAAAAAAGGCTATTTTAAGAAGTTTTCCAGCGCATCTTCCAATGTTTCTACAAAATTGACATGTCTGGCTTTATTGCTTTCAAAAATAAAATCTTTCATGCTTTTACTTTCATACTTGCTGAAATCACCTATAATGGCTAATCCAATGCGGTAATTGGAAAATTTCTGCAGAATTTCCCCGGCAATTTTAGTTTTTAAATCAAAGAAATCCGGGGTAATATCTTTCTCATAGACAATTAATTTGTCAAAGCCCTGGTAATAAATATCTCCCATTATATCCAATCCATCCTGCGCCGATTGAATTATTATTTCATCAGAAATTATTTCGGCAACTTTTATATTGCTGATATGGTGTGATTTAATGATCATGTTTTCAGTGAAATGGTTTTGTTGTATGGAAGACAAATTTACTTATTTCTTTCCGCAGATAAATCTGTCATTTTCAGATAAATCCTTTACGAGTTGAGCGTTGGAAAAGTATGTATACAAGTCTAGGGTTTCGGGTCCAAGTTTTTGGTTGATTTCTAAAAATAGAAGGCCATTATCATTTAAATGATCCTTGGCATCTTCTGCAATCTTTCTGTAAAATATTAAAGCATCAGAAGTAGGAGAGAAAAGCGCCATTTTAGGCTCAAACTCTTTCACAGACTCAGCTATTTCAACTTCTTCCTCAATCCCGATATAAGGTGGGTTTGAGATGATAATATCATACTGTTCAGTTAATTTCAAACTAAGGTAATCCCCATGAATAAATTGAACCTCCAATTGATGATAATCCGCATTTCGTTGAGCTGTTTTTAAAGCTTTTTCAGAAAAATCTATTGAAGAAACATCAGCATTCGGAAAGTGCTTCTTTAAAACCAAAGGAATAACACCACTGCCGGTTCCGATATCCAAAATTCTCAATCCCTGTTCTTTATCCTTCAGTCCCTGAATCTCACGGATGGCTATTTCAAGCAATTCTTCAGTTTCGGGGCGAGGAATCAGAACATTTTCATCTACGAAGAATTTCATTCCATAGAATTCAGTTTCACCCAAAATCTGCTGATATGGCTTTCCGGTCTTTAATTCGGAAACCAGATTATAAAGTTGTTTCTCATCATCTGTTAAAAGTTCCTGTTCAGGTGATCTTCTCTGCTGAAAGTTATCGAAACCCACCATTTTATGAATGAACAGAGATGATAAAAAAGCGCTTTCCGACTCTGTATAAAGGTCGGAAAGTTCTGCTTTAAAATATTTTTTATAGGCTGAAATTGTCATTTATCTTGTGAAAACCAGTTTTGTATCAGTAGACTTCTCTTCATCAATTATATACCTTTCGTAATTGAAAGCTTTTACATCATCCAGTGTTTTTGCATTGGTTTCTGCACAGAACCTTACCACAAGCCCTCTTGCATGCTTTGTATAAACAACAATAGTTTTCAGCTTACCGTCTTTCAATTCATAAAAATCAAAGTCAATTACTTTGTGGTTTAATTTCTTCCTGTCGATTACTTTTCCATACTCATTGCTAGCCAGATGAAGCAGAACTTCACCTTTTTTCATTTCAGAATTTAGTTGTTCTGTAATCTTTTCTCTCCAGAATTCATATAGGTTTTTGTATTGCTCAAACTCAAAATGACGACCCATTTCAAGCCGGTACAGCATTACTTTATCAGATGGTTTTAATAATCCGTATAATCCGGAAAGAATTCTGTAGTTTTTCTGTAAATAGTCTATGGCATTTTTGTCAAGTGTCTTTGCATCCAATCCTCTGTATACTTCACCTGTGAATGCAAACATAGCCGGCGCAGACTCCTTTGCGGTAGGTTTAGATTTCCATCTTTGATTTCTTTCCCAGTTTTCATCAGCCAGTTTAGGCGATATTTCCATCAGTTCGGAAAGATATTTTGGAGATTTTTCTTTTAAGTAAGAATGTATAAATGCTGCATCTTCAATGAATTTCGGAGTAGTGGACTTCAACAGGTCTGTTGAATTTTCTACGTTCATTAATTTTGCAGGAGATGTTATAATTTTCATAATGTTAAAATACAGATAAGTGTTTAAGATCCATAAAGTTCATGATCATCAGAGATATAAAATCAAACATAAAGTGGCAGATGATCAGAATTTTAATATTTGAATATTTTTTATAAAACATAGCAAAAATGGCTCCAATAAAGAAAGGTACTACAACCTGACCTATTGTTCCGTAGGTGCTGTGAAGAATTCCAAACAGTAATGCAGACACCACAACTCCCAAGAGAGGGCTGCTGTATATTTTCTCAATTCTGGGCTGTATGTATCCCCGCATCAAAAACTCTTCTACAATGCCCGCTGTAAGGCATGTTAAAATAATTAAAAAATAATTATTCTTAAAAATTGAGGTAAGCTGAAGGAGCTTATTACTGATTTTTTCCTGTAACAGGAATTGAAGCGAGGCATTGATAAACGCTCCCCCTATTGCACAAATCAAGTATAAGCAGATCACAGCTTTTATATAGAATCCAAGGGAGTATTTCTTTTCATCCTTTAGTAGAAAAGATCCTTTTTCAAAAAAGTATGAATACAAAAATACGATGAGCAGAACACTCCAGATGGCTAGTCGGCTTAGAAAAAAACTATTTGCCGTAATACTTTTTATTCCAGTAAACATTCTGATAACAGGAAAAATATACAGCATTACCGCAGCCAAAAGAATAAAAGTGAGTAAGATTCCTATAGAATATTTCCCGTTAATCCCCATAATCCTAATTCCGTCTATCGTAAACCTTAAATTCTAAACCCTAAACTAAATAATTCCTTTTCCCTGACGGATGATTTCCGGCTCCCCTGAAGTAAGGTCTACAATAGTTGAAGCTACATTATCTCCATATCCTGAATCAATAACAATATCTACAAGATGATCATATTTCTCAGCAATAAGCTCAGGATCTGTAGAATATTCTATGATCTCATCATCATCGTGAATAGATGTTGATGCAATAGGGTGCCCCAATTTCTCAACGATAAGCTGTGGGATAGGATGATCAGGAACACGAATACCAATTGTTTTGTGTCCTTTATAAGCCAATGGCAAACTTTTATTAGCCTCAAGAATAAATGTAAACGGACCCGGAAGATGACTTTTCAGAAACCTGAAAACAGAAGTGTCAATAGGTCTTGTAAAGTCGGAAAGATGGCTCAAATCATTACAGATTATAGAGAATTTTGACTTTTCCAGTTTCATTTTTTTTAGTTGGGCCAGTTTTTCCATGGCTTTTATATCAAAAATGTTACAGCCTAGGGCATAAATTGTATCTGAAGGATAGATAATCAGTCCGCCGTTATTTAATGTTTTAATAACCTCATTCACAAGATTTTCCTGAGGGTTGTCTGGGTAAATTTTTAATATCTTTGCCATAGAACAAAGATACAAATAATAAAATAGTTTCTGTAAAAGTCCTTTATTTAAAAGAAAAATTAGGATTTGTAAAAAATATTTGTACCTTTGCAATCCAATATCGCGGGATGGAGCAGTAGGTAGCTCGTCGGGCTCATAACCCGAAGGTCATCGGTTCGAGTCCGGTTCCCGCTACTAAGTTAAGTGTCTTCGGTAGACACTCTAAAAATACACCGCGGGATGGAGCAGTAGGTAGCTCGTCGGGCTCATAACCCGAAGGTCATCGGTTCGAGTCCGGTTCCCGCTACTAAGTTAGTGCCTTCGGTAGGCACTCTAAAAATACACCGCGGGATGGAGCAGTAGGTAGCTCGTCGGGCTCATAACCCGAAGGTCA